>JACKJR010000001.1 GCA_020637855.1 Rhodobiaceae bacterium
TCTGATATCGACGATGCATAATAAAGCTGTTGGTCGCAGCGGCGAACTGGGATCCAATGTCGAATTCGTCGACTTTCAGTGCAACCGATCACTTGGGCAAGAATAGTACCTGTCAGCTACATGCTGTATCGCCATAAATATCAGGTACATACCGAATTCGTCGCCTTCATCGAGCTTTCGCACAGCATCGTCTAACAATTCCAGTGCACCAGCCTGGCGGTTCCCTGTAGATGTGTTGATCGCCACTCTCGGTTTGGAAGCTGTATTGGGGTTCGCCATTACGCAGCCTTTCTCTGGCTCTTTCCATGTGCCATTTTCGGTCGCAGCCGCATGCGCATGGGCGGTGGGATGATCGTGATAACTGGGATTGGGGGATTCACTGGCTCTGGCGAAAGGAGTTGGACATCGAAACTGGACGCGATCTCCAGCACGAATAACTGAAGTTCGAGCAACGCGAAGGCCATGCCCACGCAAACCCTTGGACCGGCACCGAAGGGGATGTATGCCGCGCCAGAATGGGTGCGTGATAAATCGAACTTTTCGGGATCCTGCCAATAGCGAGGATCGCGTTGTAATTGCCACGGACTGATAAGCAGGGAAGAGCCAGGTTTCAGCTTTCGTCCGCCCAGTTCGATCGGCCGTTTGGTTTCCCGTGAGAGCCAATACGCTGACGGATACAACCGGAGCGTCTCTTTCACAAAGGCGAGTGTTGTCGTGGCCTTGGCGAGCTGTGATCCGTCGATCTCGCCGGCCTCATCGGAGATGAGACGCGCCTCTTCCGCGATCTTCTCCGCGATGTCGGGATAACGCGCTAGGAAATAGAGTAGCCATGCCGCCGCGGACCCGGATGTGTGATGCC
Organism: Rhodobiaceae bacterium; assembly: GCA_020637855.1. GTDB lineage: Bacteria > Pseudomonadota > Alphaproteobacteria > Rhizobiales > Tepidamorphaceae > JACKJK01. Next base: position 860 of record JACKJR010000001.1, read on the forward strand.
CAGCCAGCATGTTGAGGAGGATTTCCTCGTGCATGGCTTTGTCCGAAAGATTCAGTTTCTCAAGTGCTGATATGAGGCTGTGGCGTTTTGCATTGGCGCGCGTTTTGTCGACAACCAGAGCCATCGTACGGTTGGCATCTGCGAGCTTCCGCTTCTTGCGCTGGCGAACCCAAGGCAGATCCGGCACGATCTTGAATATCTGCGCGGCCAGATCGTCTTCGGCCAAATGCAAAGCATGGATCAGCGCTGATTCATCGGCGGGGGATAGCACGCCGTGGCCGAACAGGATGGTCGCGATGATACGAACCGCTAACGTCGCGGTGGCCTCATGAGCGTCGAATGCTTCGCGTTGGGTCAGTTGAGCGCAGAGCTGCCGTATAACCGCTGATATCTCTGTGACGTAGGTTGAAGTAATCCCCTTGGATAGCTGCGCATGGATGGCGCCACGTCGTGCGCGGTGCTCTTCTCCGCTCAACACCATCGAACTTTCGCCGATGATTTCTCGAAGCTTGTAGATCAAGCGTCCCTTGTCGATCACCGATTCGTCCGCCTTCAGGATCGGCCGGACGAGTTCTGCATCGGTGACCAGAAACACATTGCCCACACCCATAGCCAGTGGCAGCAACGGTTCGGTCGCCTCATGACCTCTGCTGGTGAAAAAGTTCAACTGGTCACGCTGGAATGCGATGAGATCCGAAAACGGAAGTTTCATCGATAATCTCCATGTGTCTCAAGGTGGGGGCAAAGATGTGCCGCAAGTGATCTAGCTGTGGCATCAAAGGAATTTCGCCCACGACGGCCACGATGGGCCGGCCATAGGCGTCAATTCCGATGTGGGATGGTTCGCCGTAGCGTTGGGTCTCAATGCCCATCCGCTGGAGCAAGCGCTCATGCTGGATATCCACTAAGGCTGGTAACGCACTTGCGTTGCGAAGCCAGGCGAATTCGAACATCGCGCAGTAGAGATGACGCCCGAGATACGGGAAGGATTTATCGACGCCGAACCGGCTAATTTCCCAAGCCGTGTCATCGACGGGAAATCTGTCGAGTGGTGCGAGATTGGCGAATGCATCCTTCACCAGATAAGGACGGTCACATGGTATGGCACGAAAGCAGCCACGAATGTGCTCGCCTTCGAAGAGCGCGCAATATTCAGCCCATTGATGGTCGAATTGGTCCTCTTCTAGGCCATTGTTAATATCGAGAGACCAACCGAGCTGGTCGGCAAACAAATGCCTACGCAACTGACACAGATAGCGGTAGAGACCAGAGTTTTGGTCCCGTTGGAAATAGATTGCCCTTATGCGTCGATTCATCGGGGCCATCGCCAGCATCTCCTGAATTCGCTAAGGTGGAAATGCTGAAGGACGGTCTGTCATGGGGGTACCCCTAGAAATGGGGGGTTTTGACAGGGGGCGGGCGTGTGAGTTTGGAAGAAACCATCGCGCGCATCGAAGGTTGCGCGGATTTACTGGAGCTCAAACAGACGCTGCAGGACTATATCGAGTCCAAAGGTTTTTCGGAGTTTTCCTTTATCGACAACAGTTGGCACGGTTCCGCTGATCCACTGATCATCAACTCCATCACTGAAAGCTGGGAAAGCGATTATCGTTCCAACGGATTTCTGGATGTCGATCCCTGTCTTCCGCTAGCAAGGTCTCTGAATACTGCGTTCACTTGGTCTGATGTGCCGGCACCCGTGTATGCGGGAAAACGCAAGCCAGGTGCATTGCGCGTCATGGAAGCGGCACAGGACCACAAGTATCAGAATGGCCTCGTCATCCCATTCCACTACCGCGACCATCTCGGTGCCTATTACTCCTCTGTCTGCACGCTCTTTTGGAAAGATCCGGCTCCAGCCTTCGTGAAGCGTTTGCGGCTTGATCGTTATGAGATGCACATGGTCCTGCTCTATTGGGCTCAGCGCACGATCGATATTGGCACACGGACGCACAGGGGCGGGCGATTCAGAGATCGCGACAGTAGGGGATACGAGGACATTTACCTCACGGATCGGGAGCGAGATGTTCTGCTGTGGGCTGCGCAAGGCAAAACCAGTGAGGACACAGGTAACATCCTCGGGATATCGCGAGAGACCGTTGATGAGTACATCAAGGTCTGTCTGGAGAAGCTCGATGCGGCCAACCGGACACAAGCGGTCGTCAAGGCGATCTATCTCGGATTGATCGTGCCATAGTGTTCTCCTATGCTCGCCTAGGTGCGCCGATGCGCATTAAATTTTTCTGTGAATTTTAGTTGGCTTGGGAATCGAACCAAAGCCAAAATGCGGTGTGTGGGTAAAAGTGGGGTAAAATATTTTACCCACACCAAGATAAAAATAATTAAATCAATTACTTAGGTATGAATTCGATTCCGCCCCTGGCACCATCACTTTCTCGAGTTTCAATCAGACCAACCGGTTTGAGTCCGCCAAAGCTGAGTGGATGCCAAAGCTGAGTGGATGAATGTACCCGGCTGTACTGGTGTGCATTGTTCCCGGCGTGGGGGCAATGAATAACCGGGCGGTCGATGCAGGTGGTCAGTCCCGGTCTGGCAACCGCAATCTGCCAATGTTTCCGGCTTCGGGCGCGCCGGCTATTTCGCTTTGTAGCAGCCTTCGAACAGCAAGTAGTCCTTGGACTCTTCCTTCAGCGTCTCGCCCTTGGAAGTTGCCTCCACAGCGCCGGTCTTGACCGCGTCGCCGCTCTCCAGCTTGGTGAATCCACCCTGTACCTGGTCCAGCTCGGTATCGCTCAATTCGGTCACTTCGATCTTCTTGGTCATCGCCGTTCTCGTTCAGTATTGCCGGGCCTAACGCGTTTAACTTGCTGCCGATCCTAGCGTAAAACTTCGGCAAGCACGAGGGACAGGCCGGTGCGGGCAAAACGACAGCTTCCAGTGCGCACGAAATGAATGAAAAAGCCCCCGGCGAACCGGGGGCTTCGTATTTGCTGAGGCGGTGTTTCCCAGCCTACTTGAATTTCTTGATCTCGCCGGTCTTCAGGCGCGAGAGGTAGCTGTCCATCTCACCTTTGACGATCGGCATCAGGAAGTAGAGCGCGATGATGTTGACAACCGCCATGGCAAAGATCGCAGCATCCGAGAAGTCGATCACCGGACCGAGATTTGCGGAAGCGCCAATCACCACGAAGACGCAGAACAGGACCTTGAACACCAGTTCCTTGGTTTTCCCTTCACCGAAGATGAAGGTCCAGGCTTTCAGGCCGTAGTAGGACCAGCTGATCATCGTCGAGAAGGCGAACAGGATCACCGCGATTGCCAGGATGTATTTGAACCAGCCGAAGGCCGAGGAGAATGCGGCCGACGTCAGCGCCACACCCTTGTTGCCGTCGATCGTCTGGATGGTCGAGGCACCTTCGTCGAGAAGATACATTCCTGTGTTCGGATCGCTGACGAGCTGGCCGGTGATGATGATGACGAGCGCCGTCATGGTGCAGATCACCACCGTGTCGATGAAGGGTTCGAGCAGCGATACGAAACCTTCGGTGATCGGTTCCTTGGTGCGCACCGCCGAGTGGGCGATGGCCGCCGAACCGACGCCGGCTTCGTTCGAGAACGCCGCCCGCTTGAAGCCCTGGATCAGCGCGCCGGCGACACCGCCCGCAACACCAAGCCCGGTGAAGGCGCCAGCGAAAATCTGACCGAAGGCCCAGCCGATCTTGTCGGCGTTCATCAGGATGATAACGAGCGCGGTCGAAACATAGAGGATGCCCATGAAAGGCACGACCTTCTCGGTCACTTTGGCGATGGACTTGAGCCCGCCCACGATTACGGCGAATACGATCCCTGCAAAGATCAGCCCGGTGATCCATCCAGGATAGTCGCCGATCACATTGGCGATCTGCGCGTGCGCCTGATTGGCCTGGAACATGTTGCCGCCGCCGAACGCGCCGAAGATGCAGAAGATCGAAAACAGGATCGCCATGAACTTGCCGGCCGGCAGGCCGCGCTGGGCGAAACCCTTGGTCATGTAGTACATCGGGCCACCGGAAACGGTGCCGTTTTGATACTCGTTGCGGTATTTGACGCCGAGGGTGCATTCGGTGAATTTCGACGCCATGCCCATGAGGCCGGCGAGGATCATCCAGAAGGTTGCACCGGGCCCGCCAATACCGACGGCCACGGCGACACCCGCGATGTTGCCAAGACCAACCGTACCCGAAAGGGCCGTGGCGAGCGCCTGGAAGTGGCTGACTTCACCGGCGTCATTGGGGTCGGAATAGTCGCCCTTGACCAGTGATATGGAGTGCGGAAACGCACGGAACTGGATGAACCCGAAATAGAGAGTGAAGATCGTTGCCGCGATAACCAGCCATGCAACGATCCACGGGAAAGATGTGCCGGGAAACGGACTGAAGATGAAATTGACGAACCAGCCGGTGGCGCTTGCGAAGCCATCGTTGATCTGCTGGTCGAGCGATTGAGCGAAAGCCGGTGCTGTTGCAGCGAGCACCGCCGATAGGGCAGCTACCGGTGCCGCGAGTGACTTTTTCATGAGTATCCCCTCTTTGATCTTGTTCACGGCACGATGGTGACCGGCACAGGCGCAGCCTGTGCGAGGCTTCCAACGACGGAGCCGAAGACCCGCGACGACAGTTCCGAATGGCCTGTGCGTCCGATGATGATCTGGGTAGCGCCCTCTTCTTCTGCGATGGCGCAAAGCGTCTCGGCGATGTGGCCGTATTTGAGCGCGGTGGTGACGTTCACTCCCTTGCTCTTCATGGATTCCACGACCGGAGCCAGCACGGCGGTTTCGGCGCGCTTGAGCTCTTCTTGCCGGCGCATGTGGCGTTCTTCGAGTTCTGTCGGGGTCAAAAAGGAATAGGGCGACCACTCCAGCACATAGGCGATGACGACGGTGCCACCCTGTGCTTTGGCCAGCGCCGCGGCGTATTCAAGCGCCGCATTGGAGCCATTGCTGCCATCGTAACCGACGACCATTTTGTGAGACATCTGTCCCTCCTGTCAGTTTGTGAACCTCTTGCGAGGTGGTTAAAGCCTAACCGCTCTGCGCAGGGAAAGTTTCTCAAAGGTCTTGCAAGGTTGGAAAATTTCCGGAAAAATTGCTGAATTATAGATTTCAGCAGGAAAAATTATCGTGGATAGAATAGATATTCGAATTCTTTCCATTCTCCAGAAGGACGGGCAAGTCTCCATGGCGCGCCTGTCGGAGCAGGTCGGCCTTTCGCTTTCGGCCTGTCACCGGCGTGTGAAATTGCTGGAGGCGGACGGGAAAATTTCCCACTACGCAGCCCACCTCGATCGCAAGGCGGTAGGGCTGGAGATTCAGGTCTTCATAGAGGTCAAACTGATCAGCCAGCGCAGTGATGACATCGAGGCGTTCGAACGGGCGATACGGGACATGCCCGAGGTTCTGGAGTGCCATCTCATCTCGGGTGAGTTCGACTACCTTATTCGCGTCGCCGCGCGTGACACCGGTGACTACGAAAACCTGTACCGCAAGCGTTTGATGCTCATTCCCTCAGTTGCCCAGATGAAGACGCTGCTTTGCCTTTCGGCGGTAAAGGAATTCCGCGGATTTCATCTGTACGAGTGATGCGGGATGCCTGCGTTTGCGCCCGCAGGCCCAATTTGACGTATCGGCATTCCGATTGGACAAACAAATCATCGATCGGCCATTATTCTGAGGAGAATTTGCGCCCGCGGGCGGCTTGGAAAAGTTTACCTCGAAGGATTCGCAGATGAATGGCCTGAAGACTTTCCTGCTTGTCGGCGCTCTTGCCGTTGTTTCAACATCGGCTTTGCCGCAAAGCCGCAATTCCACTCAGGACCATGCGCCGGGCGCGGCCGAACCCGTTGCGGGTACCCGATTGGATGGCACAAAGGCGACGACACAGCGGACCGCAACGATTCAGGAAGAGCAGGCGCGCAAGTTCAGGAGTGCGCCGCCGAAACTGGACGCTTCGAAATTCGATGTCATGACATGGTCTGCCGGCGGGCAGGTCGAACGTTCACCGGCTCCGGGCAACATCGTGGAAGCCATCAAGGCAATGGCACCGGTTGCCCCGTCAGCAGCCCCGGCAAAAAGATCGGACCCTGTAAAGCTCGACGCGGATGCCATCGAGCCGATCTCCACCGGCAGCGGTCAGCAGAACAGGCTCATGGTCGGGCCGGATGAGCGCGTCAAAATCGACAAGACGACGCAATATCCGTTCTCCGCCTTCGTTCATCTCATTTCGGAATTTCCCGACAGCAGCACCACGGGATGCAGCGGCACGGTGGTTGGACTTCACCACGTCCTCACCGCCGCCAATTGCGTCTTCGACTGGAAAATGAACGCCTGGCCCAAATCCATCGCGGTTTACCCGGGAAGGAACGGCGATGATGGACCGTTCGGCGGCTACTATGTGGTGGGGCTCTCGGTTGCCAGTGGTTTCAGTGATGCACCGAAAGGCACCTACGACTTCGATCGCATGTTGTATGACCTTGCTTTGCTGAGGTTCGAGGAACCGATCGGGGACGCAACCGGCTGGCTGGCTTTCGGTTATGATGACGCCTTGCCGGTCTTTGTCGGCAATCTCATCGGATACCCGACCGACAAGGACTACACGCTATGGCGCTCATCCTGCGAGATCGATCCCAAGCAAATCGAGCCGAACGTTCTCGCCCATCAATGCGACGTAAAGGGAACGGGCGGCGCTGCCATCTATCAGTACACGAAAGACACCGGCGCGCGTACGATCTACGGCGTTCAGGTCGCGGATTCCGCTGACACGAACTATGCGGTGCGCATCACCGGCCCCTGGTTCGACTGGCTTGTTGCCTCCCGCGACGGCAAGTGAGCGGGCCGGCCTGGCGTGCAAGCCCGAAGGCTCAATCGAATTTGATGCCGATGCGCACAGCGCCCCAGTGCTTTCCGTCCACATGGACCGGCGAGGAGTAGTCGCGCATGAGCACAAACGTTCCATCGCCCAGATCGCGCTTGTAGGTCTGCGCCAGGACTTCTTCGATGTTACGCGCTGCCGACAACCCGGTCCGGTCATCGAATATCCGCATATTGCGGGAATTTCTGGTGTTCCATTCCGGATCCGGGCCTTGCGGCTTCGAATAGTCCGGATTGTGAACCGGGGCCCACCCGTTGCGGTCCGTCGCGATGCAGTAGGCAATCTCGTGACTGTTGCCGAGAACCGGATCGAGAATACCCGGCAGGAGCGTCTTGAGTACGTCCAGTCCACAAGTGCGGAACTGGGCCGGATTGCTTCCGGGAATTTGCTGATAGTTGATATCGAACAGGGCATCCGGGGTGATCGTCGCGTTCGAGAGCGCTGAATTGAGTCGTTCGGATACCGCAGCTGCTGTCGAACGAACCATATCATTGATGGCATCCTGCCGCCCTTCGACATCTTCAAGAAGCTGCTTCAGGTTGTCTTCTGATCCCTTGTCCACGAACTGCAGTCGGATGCCGAACGGATGATCTCCACTGACACGGCAACCAACAGGTGAAGTGCCTGCAAGCGTCAATACAACGGCTTCGCCGCTCTTAAGCTTGAAGCCGGGATCGGGCAGAAGGCAACCGCCCGAGGAGAGATCGATCGTGCGCAAATCGCAACTGTCGCTGCCACGGACAAGCTTGGCGTCAATCCGCTCGGGCAGGCGGCGCTCGAAGCGCTGGTCGAGAGACTTGAAACTCTTCAACGTCACGGCAAGGCGCTGTTCGAGCTGGTGTACGAGATTGACCATCTTTTGCGTATGGTCATGCACTTCAGTCGTGCTGGCACTGGCGCGCTTGGTGCCGCCGTCGATAATTTCGACACTGCGGCGAAGATCGTCGGCCCCGCCCTTTGCGGCCTGGGCGCTTTCGGCAACTTCGGATATCGATGCTTCCTGTTCGCCCGAGGAGCGGTGCACATTCTCGGCAAGCTGATCGATGGAGCGGACTTCCTCACCGACCATCGTCATCGACTGGGTCACGCGTTGTGTCGCTTCGTTGATCCCCTGAACCACGCGCGAGATCTCCGCGGTCGCTTCAGCAGTGTTGGAAGACAGGCTCTTCACTTCAGCTGCAACAACGGCAAAGCCCTTGCCGGCAGCCCCAGCCCTGGCGGCCTCGATGGTTGCGTTCAGGGCAAGCAGGTTCGTCTGGCGGGCAATCGCCTCGATCAGTTCCACGGTGGTGCGGATGCGGTCGGTTTCCTGAAGCAGCATGGAAATCGACTCCTGTGCTTCCTCGGTCCGCACCAGTGCCTGCTGCACCCTTTCCGCAGTCGATGCCGCGTTGCGGCCAACCTCGACGCTGGATGTCAGGATGTCCTCGGAACGCGATGAAACGCGATCGATTCCTTCTGCCACCGATGCCGTGCCCGCTTCAACCAATGACACGCCTGATGTCAGATCGGACATTGCCTGGGACATGGTATCAACAACGATCGTCAGTTCTTCCGCCTGCTTGCTGACTTCCCGCTTGATGTGGTCCATCTCCTGCGAGACGGTATCCGCAAGCATCCTTGCTTCCGTCTTACGTGTCGCATCGGCGCTGATGTCCTGGAAGGCGGAAAGGGCAACGGCCATGTCGATGAACAACGCGCGCAGGAGCGTGGTGATCTCGGTGGTGGTCGTCTTGCGGTCGGACATGAATTGTTCGACAAGCGCTTCGACGAGAAAGCTGTAGCTGGCGACATATTCGCCCGGCATCAGACCGACGCGCACATGCGCGTCGCCGATACGCTTGCCCCGTTTGCGGATGTCGTCACTGATCTGTCCGGCGAACAGCGCTTCCCAATGGTCCCTCTGCGCGGTCTTTAGGGTTTCGACACCGGGGCCCTGCTCAAGGATTTCTCCGACGACCTGATCGCACGCGACAGATTCATAGAACCGGTCGAGAATTGGGCCAATTGCGCTGGCGATCTTGTCGCGAACTTTTCCAAGCACTGCCAGCTGCGGCGCGTCATACCCGGAAAAACGCTCGGTAATGGAAATTGTTTTGGTAATTTCTGCGGCAGAATTCTTCAAGGCCATCAGTTTTCTCCATTTATGAATGGGGAAGTTAATGGCGCATGGTTAATTGGTGCTAAACCGTGAAGGTATTAAGTATTTTGCCGAACAGGCAATCGGGATATCCCGGCCTTCGCCGAGCCATGCTCATTGGATTCCTTCTGTTGCTTTTGAGAGAGGCACTCCCGCACGGGCTTGAGCGCAAGGTGCCATGCCACGCTTGCCAGGTGCCCGGGCGCGCGATCAAGATGCCGTCGGATTGAACGGTAAGCATGTTCACCGATCAGTACGCTGCAGGTTTGAGCCTATTCCAGCAAAAAGCCTTGCAGGGGCGCGTCATCGCAATCCCATTGAACGATTTGGACGTTGCCGGCCGGATCTCCATTGGGGGCATCCAGGCATCTGCCAGTCGTGGCGGGCGACGAGGGAAAGGGGCGCTAACGATTTATCGAAAGCGCGCCAAGCGCAACGGCGATCCAGCCTGCCATCATGGTCATGCCGCCGGCTGGAGCTGCCATGGAAAACAGCCGCCCATGGCCGAACATGCGCAATGCCAGATCGGTTGAGAACAGCGCCGCACCGGTGAACAGCAGCAAAGCCGCGATGCGCAGGGCAAGGCCTCCGCGCGCGTAAAGCCCGAGGATTAGCAACGCCGGCGCGTGGGTGAGGCAGACCAGCGCCACCGCGCTTGCCAGCCGCGGGTCATCGCCTGCATGTGCACTCATTGCCGCAGCACCGACCCCTGCGAACCCGAGGATTCCTGCACCGAGGAATGTGAGGCGGTAGGGAAAGAAAATCTCGCTCACATGATACCCCGCCGTCAGCGCTTCTTCGCGATGTTCGTCGCCATGACGCACAGAAGCTCGAACATGATCGAGACGCCGAGCCAGGCTGTGCCGCCGGACTCGTCGAACGGTGGCGAAACTTCGACGAGATCGGCGCCGACGATGTTGACGCCGTCCAGTTCGCGAACGACCTGCAGCGCCTGATAGGAATTCGGCCCGCCGACTTCCGGCGTGCCGGTCCCTGGCGCGAAGGCCGGATCGACGAAATCGATATCGTAGGAAATGTAGGTCTCGCCATCGCCCGCGATCTCGCGCGCCTCGGCCATCACATCCTCGATGCCGCGCGCGAAGAATTCCTCGATGGCGATGACCCGTATCCCGACGGATTCGGCGAAGTCGCGGTCCTCGCTGTCATAGGCCGTGCCGCGAATACCGATTTGAACGACGCGGGCGGGATCGAGCAGTTCTTCCTCAACCGCGCGGCGGAACGGCGTGCCATGGGTATACATGCAGCCGTCGAAATAGCTGTGGAACAGGTCGGTGTGGCTGTCGAAGTGGATCATGCCGAGCGGACGTTTTGCCGCCAGCCCGCGCAGGATCGGCAGCGTGCAGAGATGGTCGCCGCCGGCGGTGAGCGGCGCGATGCCGGCGTCCGCAACTTGCGTGTAGAATTGCGTGAAGCGCTCGAGACTGTCCATCAGGTCCGCCGGATTGGGACCGACATCGCCGAGATCGGCGCAGTTCACCAGTTCGAACGGTCGTACCCAGCTTGCTCCGTTCTGCGCCCGGATCATGGTGGAGAGATCGCGCAGTTGCCGCGGGCCGTGGCGCGGTCCCGGTCGGTTGGTCGTGCCGCCGTCCCACGGCGCCCCGATCAGCCCAACATCGACCTCGTCAAAACGCTCATGGCCAAATGGCACATGCGGCAACCGCATGAAGGTCGGTATGCCGGCAAAGCGCGGCAGGTCGAAACCGGAAACGGGCTGGAAAAACTTTTCGCTCATGCGGATGACCCGGATATGGATAATGTCTTAGGTTAGCAGGCATTGTCGCCGCGTCGAGGCCTTGCGGGCTATCGGCCTGACGATCTGATACGGGTCCGGGGAAACAGCTTGCGGGAAAAACTCGATGGGATCGCCGCTGCGGTGCGCGCGCGCTTGGGCGGACTGCTGCTTGCGGTGACGATTGCTGCTGCCGCCGTGTTCCTTTCAGAGCATTACGGCGCGCCGCAGATGCTCTTCGCGCTGCTGATCGGCATGGCCTTCAATTTCCTTAGCCACGAGGAAAAGACCCGCGCCGGCATAGACTGTGCGGCGCGCACGGTCCTGCGCATCGGGGTCGCGCTGCTCGGGATCAGGCTGAGTCTGTCCGACATCGTCGCCAATGGCTGGGTGCCTGTCGCAGGCATCGTCACGTTCGTCGCGGCGACGACGCTGGGGGGCATCGTGATCAGCCGGCTTGCGGGCCGCTCGGCGGATTTCGGCTTGCTGACGGGCGGCGCGGTCGCGATCTGCGGTGCCTCGGCTGCGCTGGCGATCTCCTCGGTGTTGGCGAAGACCGAGCGCCTGGAGCGCGATACGCTGTTCACGGTCGTCGCGGTGACGACCCTGTCGACTCTTGCCATGGTGCTTTATCCGGTGCTGTTCGCGACTTTCGGTCTCGACGACACCCAGACCGGCTTCCTTATCGGGGCGACGATCCACGATGTCGCCCAGGTCGTCGGCGCCGGATATTCGGTTTCCGATACCGCTGGCGACATGGCGACCCTGACGAAGCTGCAGCGGGTCGCGCTGCTTCCCGTCGTGATGCTTCTCATCATCGCGGTCTCCCGCAAGGGCGGCGGCCAGGCCGTGGGCCTGCCGTGGTTCCTCGTCGCCTTCGTCGTGCTGATGGCGCTGAACAGCTTCGGCATCGTTCCCGACGCGGTGCGGGAATTAATGTCCGGTGCGTCGCGCTGGCTTCTGGTCACGGCAATCGCGGCGCTCGGCGTGAAGACGTCGCTGAAGGAAATGTTCGCCGTTGGGCCGCGTCAGGCGGCCATCGTCGTCGGCGAGACCCTGTTCCTTCTGGGAATGGCAACGGGCTTCGTCCTCATGTGGATGTGAGCGTTTTTGCCTCCGGTCCTTGAAATTGCCCAACTTGATGGGTCATGAGACAGGTGCCGGCGGGCTTCGCCGATGCTCGCCTTGCATATTCATCCGGGGAATGACGATGGGTTTTTTCAAAACGCGCAAAGGCCGTTTGCGGGTGTGGGTCTATATCTTGCTCTTGCTGGTTATCGTGCCATTTGCCGGCCTCGGCGCCGCCATGGTGATCCAGCCCGAGCGGTTCGCCCGCGACGATGCCTGCGCCAGCGTGGCCGGTGGCAAAGTTGCCAACAGTTGCGACAAGGCGATCCTGGCGGAGATGTGCACCGTTGCCGATGATGGTATCCGCGAATGCATCCGCTCGGAAATTCCGCCCGGAGGGTCGATAGATCGCCCGGAAAAACTGAAGGACGGCGAAATCGAACTGGCTGCCTGCCATGCGCCGTATGTCCCGGCGCGCGTTTCTTCGCCGCTCAATCTGTCCCTGCTGGTCGAAAGTTGCCGCAAGCCGGACGCGGAATAGATTTCCCGTATCACGAACAGTGTGTTCGCGGGGCTTCCTTTCCTGCATCAGCGCTCATAAGTGACCGTTGTCTCGGTAAAAAGGGAGCGCGGCATGGGTATGCTCGTCGACGGAAAGTGGCACACGGACGATCTGATTTACGCGGGCAAGGACGGGCGCTTCAAGAGAAAGCCGTCGCCCCTGCGCAACTGGGTCACGGCGGACGGTTCACCCGGCCCGACCGGCGAGGGCGGCTACCGCGCCGAGCCGGGCCGATATCACCTCTATGTCTCCTGGGCCTGTCCGTGGGCGCACCGTACGCTGATCTTCCGCGCCCTCAAGGGGCTTGAGGAGATGATCCCGATCTCCGTTGTCCACTGGTACATCAGCGAGGACGGCTGGACCTTCAAGGACGCGCCCGGCGTTATTCCCGACACGGTCAACGGCACCGAACTGCTCCGCGATGTCTATGTGGCCGCCGACCCTGCGTTCACGGGGCGCGTCACGGTTCCCGTTCTCTGGGACAAGCAGACCGGCAAGATCGTCTCAAACGAATCCGCAGATATCATCCGCATGTTCAACTCCGCCTTCGACACTGTCGGCGCAAAGCCCGGCGACTACTACCCTCAAGGCTGGCGCGAGGAGATCGACGCCCTCAACACACGAATTTATGAGACCGTCAACAACGGGGTCTACCGCTGCGGTTTTGCCCGTACGCAGGAAGCCTATGACGAAGCGGTTGGCCCTTTGTTCGAGAGTCTGGATTGGCTGGAAGAGCGTTTGTCGGGCCGCCGCTACCTGATGGGGGATCGCACCAGCGAGGCCGACTGGAGACTGTTCCCGACGCTCTATCGCTTCGACGCCATCTATCATGGCCACTTCAAATGCAATCTGCGGCGGCTCGCCGACCACCCCAACCTTTGGGCATATGCCCGCGATCTCTACCAGCAACCTGGCATCGCCGGGACGACCAACATGCACCATGCTCACAGCCACTATTACGGCAGTCAGAAATCCGTTAATCCGCTGGGCATCATTCCTGCCGGACCAGTCGTCGACTGGGATAGACCGCACGGCCGCGAGAAGCCGGCACGCGTTGCGTGATGTTCTTCGGCCGATTGCTCAGGAACGCCCGTCCTGGCGCGATGGTGTGCGTTCCACGCTGACCGATTTCACCAGCGCCCAGACCTTTTTGCCGTGGCCGATTGCAAGCCGCGTCCGCGACATGCGGGTGATACGTGCCAGCAGCACCGTACCGGCGCAGTCGAGTTGAACATCGACATAGGGACCGGTGTCTTCGCGGATACCGGTGACCTTTCCGGCGATGATGTTGTTGGCGCTGATATCGCGCGGCGCTTTCGTTGCCAGCATCACGTCACGCGCACGTACACGCAAACGCAGGGCGCTGCCGGGATCATCGCCCACGCGGGGAACGACGAAGCGGTTCCTGCCTACGACAACCTGCGTCATGTCTTCGTCGGCCAGATGCCGGGCGATATGTCCTTCGAGAACGGCGCCTGCCTCGAAACGGCCGGTCAGCGGGAACAGGTCGAGACGGCTCATGATGTCTTCGACGGGCCCGCTGGCTGCGATCTTTCCAGCATTGAGCACGACGATGTCGTTGGCGAGCCGGGTGACTTCGTCGATGGAATGGCTGACATAGAGGATCGGAATACGCGCCTCATCACGGATACGCTCAAGGTAAGGCAGAATGCCGGCCTTGCGGCCTGAATCGAGTGCCGCCAGCGGCTCGTCGAGCAGCAATGCTGCCGGGTTGGAAAGCAGCGCGCGCCCCAGCGCAACGCGCTGGCGCTCACCACCGGACAGGTGACGTGGTTTGCGTTCCAGCAGATTATCGAGGCCAAGCAGGGTAATGATGGCACTCGCTTCGCCATCCGGCAGACGTTCCCCCGTCCGTCTGGCGCCGAAATCGAGATTCCGCCTGACGCTCATATGCGGGAACAACCGCGCATCCTGGAAGACGTAACCGATGCGGCGCTTGTGTGCCGGGACGTTAATGCCGGATGTGGTGTCGAGCACCGTGCTGCCGTTGAGCCGGACTTCGCCCTTGTCGGGTTTGAGCAGGCCAGCGATGACGTTGACGATCGTTGTCTTGCCGCAGCCCGAGGGGCCGAATAGCGCGGTCACGCCGGGCCGTTCGACGGCAAAGGCGATGTCGAGTTCAAAGCCGGGAAAACGGTGAGTGAAACGGACCTCGATGTTCACCGCCCATTGATCCTCTTCAGGTGATGGGCGGCAATTTCCGACAGGATAAGCCCTGCGAAAGCCAGCGCGATGGCGAGCAGCACGAGACGCGCCGCGGCGGCTTCTCCGCCCGGCGTCTGGATTGCAGTGTAGATCGCCAGCGGCAGCGTCCGTGTTTCGCCGGGGATGTTGGAGACGAAGGTGATGATCGCGCCGAATTCGCCAAGGCTCGCCGCATAGGCGGTGACCGCCCCGGCGAGAATGCCGGGTGCAGCCAGTGGCAGGGTGATCGACGCGAAACGGTCTAAAGAACCTGCGCCGAGCGTTTCGGCAGCCTGCATAAGGCCGGGATCGATTGCCTCCAGCGCAAGCCGGATGGCACGCACCTGGAACGGGAAGGTGATGATGCCTGCTGCCAGCGCCGCCCCCGTCCAGCTGAACATGAAGCGGATGCCGAAGGTATCATTGAGC
The DNA here is from genome assembly GCA_020637855.1 of Rhodobiaceae bacterium. Classification (GTDB taxonomy): domain Bacteria; phylum Pseudomonadota; class Alphaproteobacteria; order Rhizobiales; family Tepidamorphaceae; genus JACKJK01. Next base: position 15,883 of record JACKJR010000001.1, read on the forward strand.
CATGCGCCGAGCGGTGCCCTGAGCCCGAAGGTGACGAGCAGAAGATAACCCATCACCACGGGCGGCAGCACGATGGGCAGATGCACGATGGCATTGAGCACGGCACGGCCGGGAAACGAACGCGCCAGCAGCATCGCCACAGCGATTGCCAGCGGCAGCGCAAACAGGACCGCGACGGCTGAAACCTTCAGGCTCAGCAGCAGGGCTTCCGTTTCGACCGGTGTCAGCATCAGGTTCATGGCAAAGCCACCCTAGCGCAAAGGAGAAACGGGCGGACCGGTTTTTCGCAAACAGGTAAAACACAAAGATCGACGCGGGGTATGAGGCTGGTCCACTATGCGGCGCACGAGAGTAAGACACAGGGAATGACGCAATGTTCGACTATTCCGGCAAGACCGTATTCGTCGCGGGAGGCACCAGTGGCATCAACTTCGGCATTGCCGAGGGGTTTGCACGTGCGGGTGCCCGCGTTTTCGTCATTTCCCGCTCGCCTGAAAAAGTCACCAATGCGGTCGAGCTGTTGCAGGAGACCGGTGCGCAAGCCGCGGGCACAAGCGCCGATGTCCGCAACTTCGATGCGGTAAAGACGGCGATGCAAATGGCCCACGGCACGTTCGGCGATATCGACGTGCTGGTATCGGGCGCGGCCGGCAACTTCCCTGCGCGTGCCAACGACATTTCCTCCAACGGCTTTCGCGCCGTGCTGGAGATTGACCTGCTCGGTACCCATCACGTCATGACGGCGGCCTGGCCGTTCCTGACGAAACCCGGTGCCTCGGTCATCAATATTTCCGCCCCGCAGGCAATCGTTGCCATGACCGGACAGGCCCATGTCTGCGCGGCAAAAGCCGGCGTCGACATGATCACCCGGACGCTTGCGCTGGAGTGGGGCGGCGAAGGCGTGCGCATCAATTCGGTCATCCCCGGCCCGATCGACGGAACCGAAGGTATGCGCAGGCTGGCGCCGTCGCCGCAGGCGATGGAGGCGGTGCGCCAGAGCGTGCCCATGAAGCGTGTCGGTGTTCCCGCCGATGTCGCAAATCTCTGCCTCTATCTTGGCTCGGAATACGCGAGCTACGTGTCGGGTGCGGTCATCCCGGTCGATGGCGGCTGGTCGCTCAACATGCCGGGCACCGCGCTCGACCCTGTTCTCGATCACATTGCAGCGAGCAGGACGAAGCAACGCTGAAGCCTGGGGTCTGCACTCAATCAGGTACAAAATCCGCCGCGTCTGGAACAGATATGGGCAAAATCGCCCATTTCTGCGTCGCAAAAGCTTGAAAGGGATGGGCCCTTCCTGCGCTTTGGCTCCTGGAACTGAACGATTTTGTTTAATACCACGCGCCAAACCCTGATTGAGTTCAAACCCTAACTTGTATGAAGCCGTTCCTTCTCCCATCTGAGAACAACAAAGGGAGGGGTGAAATGTCATGCCGGTTGAGACGGGAAATTTCTACGCCGATCTGCCCGGCTTTGCCGATTTCGACGGTGTCATCGACTTTGAAGACTATGTGCCGGTTCCCGATGACTGGACGGTCCTGATCTCCGATGTGGTCGGCTCGACGAAGGCGATTGCCGCGGGCCGCTACAAGGACGTCAATATGCTCGGTGCGGCGAGTATCACCGCCGTGCTCAACGCATGCGGTCACGCGGAACTGCCATTTGCGTTCGGCGGCGATGGCGGTGTCGTCCTCGTGCCGCCGGCGCTGGCCGCAGAGGCAGGTCTGGCATTGGCCCGCCTGTCCGATTCAGCCCTGGCAACATTCAGCTTGTCCCTGCGCGCCGCAGCGATCCCTGTCGCTGAATTGCGCCGGCGCGGGGCGGATCTGCTGGTGCGCAAATACACGCTGAGCCCTGGAAATCATCTTGCGATGTTCTCCGGTGACGGGCTCGACATGGCGGACGCGATCATGAAGGGGCGCGCTGAAGGCAGTTTCGCGCTTTCATCCCCCGACGACGAGTTGCCCGATCTTACCGGCTTGTCCTGCCGGTGGGAGCCGCTGCATCCCCAGTCCGGACTCATGGTGAGCGTCATCGTCAAGCCGGAAGGTGCATCGGATGCCGAACGCGGCAAGATCCTGGACGAAGTTCTTGCCGCGACCAATCACATCCTCGGCGACCTGGTGACGAACCGTGCGCCTGCTAGCGAAGGGTCGATGCAGTTTCGCTGGCCGCCGCGCGGCCTGATGACGGAAGCCCGCGCTACCGCTGGGAAGTCCGGCGTCATGGTGCGGTACATGCGTCTGCTTGGCGAAAGTCTCGTGCAGGGGTTTGCGCAGAAGTTCGGGCTGCGCGTTGGCTCCTTCGATGCCCCGGCTTACGAGCGTGAACTGCGCGCGAACACGGACTTCCGCAAATTCGATGGCCATTTGCGCATGGTGCTCGACGTGTCGCCCGCACAGGCGGATGCGCTGCAGGACTATCTCGACGGCAGGTATCGCGCCGGCAAACTGGTGCATGGGCTGCATCGCGCAGATGCCGCACTGATGACCTGCCTCGTCTTCAGTCTCGAACAGTCCGAACACGTCCATTTCATCGATGGCGCGAATGGCGGCTACGCGATGGCGGCAACCGATTTCAAGGCGCGAATCAATCAGCGTCGCCCTGCAGAAAATGATTAACAATTCTGCCGTCGCGGATTTGCTTCACCGCGCATAAAAGACGAGATTTCAAGGGTTTATACTGCACAAGGCGGGGCATATTCACGCCTCGTTTACCAAAGCAGGCGTCTCATTTCCTTCCAACGCGGTCCCGGTTTGTAAGCGCTTCGCCCGCCGCGCCTGTGCCTTTTCCAGTTTGCAACAGCCTTGATGCTCCGCCGGTTTGCCGACGGCGCCAGCCGGGATTCGCGAAGATGAAACACCTGCCAGTTGTGACGACAATCGCTGCCGCCGCGATTCTGGCGGCCGCATTTTCTGCCCACGCCGCTGACATGGCGGAAGGGCAGGATGTGGCCGCGCATGAATGGGATGTATCGGCCGGCATTGCCGCAACCACGGACTACGTCAGCGACGGGATCAGCCAGACCGACACCAACCCTGCCGTACAGGGTTATATCGAAGCGACCTTCGGCATGTTCTATGCCGGGGTCTGGGCCTCGAATGTCGACTTCCAGGACGAGGCTGATGCCGAAGTCGACTACTCAGCCGGCTTGCGGCACGAATTCGACAAGCTCTCCGTCGACTTCGGCATCCTGTACTACGCTTACTACCAGCGCCCTGCGGCCTCCTATGATGCGGTCGAGATTCAGCTGAAGACCAGCTACGTGTTGACCGATCAGCTGACGCTCAACGCCAATGCAGGTTACCTGCCGGCATGGGCGGACGTGACGGACGATTTCTGGAATATCGATGCCGGCATCGAATGGGCCTTCCACGAGAAATGGACAGCGAGCGCCAATGTCGGCGCATCGCTGCTGGGCGTTTCCGGAGGGGACTATGTCTGGTGGAACGCAGGCGTATCGTGGTCGCCGTTCGAACATGTCACGCTGGACGTTCGCTATTGGGACACCGATATTGCGGATACCGACTGCGGCATTGCCGACACCTGCGATGCGCGGGTGGTGGCCACCTTGTCGGTGGATTTCTCCCTCAAGGACCTGATGCACAGCGACAGCGATCCGGTGGTCGCGAAATATTGAGGCGATAACGGCTGCCGGCGGTTCGTCATACCGGCAGCCGGTCGCGCAGCGAGAACCACATCAGCGCCAGCGCCATGATCGGATAACGCAACAGCGTGCCGCCGGGAAAAGCGGGTGTCTTCAGCGTTGAGAAAACGTCGAAGCGACTCATCTGGCCGTTGATCGCTTCGGCGACGAGTTGGCCTGCCAGCGGTGCGATGGTCACGCCCTGACCGGAGAAACCGCAGACCGCATAGAGATTGGGATCGAGCCGCGTCACATAGGGCATGCGCTTTGCGGTAATCGCCAGCGTGCCGCCCCACGCGTGCTCGATTTCGATACCCCTCAGTTGCGGATAGATGCGCTCCATGTGCGGGCGCACGAAGGAGGCGATGTCGGCGGGAAACGAACGGGAGTAGTTCTCCCCGCCGCCGAACAGCAGCCGGTTGTCCGCAGTCAGCCGGTAGTAATAGACGACGAAACGGGAATCGGAGACCGCCTCGCGGTCGCGGATCAGGTCGCGTGCCTCCGTGTCACCGAGAGGGCGTGTCGTGGCGATGAAGTTGTTGATCGGCAGCACGTGCGAGGCAACTTGCGGCAGCAAATCTTCCAGATAGCCGTTGCAGGCGACAACACAGAAATCGGCGCTGACCGATCCCGATGCGGTTTCAAGCGTAACCCGTTTGCCGCGCCGGATCGCGGTGACGCGCGTGTTCTCATGGATCGTTACACCGGCACTCGATGCCGCTTTCGCAAGTCCGAGCGCGAAATTGAGCGCATGCAAGTGTCCGCCGCCCCGGTCCAGCGTTCCGCCGAAATAGTCAGGACTGCCGACTTTCTCCGCCAGCGCATCGTGGTCCAGGAACTCGATCAGATCGTAGCCATAGGCCTCGCGCAGATGATCGACCTCGGCGCGGTAGTCGTCGACGTAAGGCTCTTTGTGTGCGCAGTGGATCAGGCCAGGTGTCAGGTCGCAGTCGATCTTGTGACGGCTGATGAGACCCGTCACCAGCTTGCGTGCGTCTTCGGCAAGGTCCCAGAGCGCGCGCGCATGATCCTTGCCGACGCTGGCCTCGAGCGCGAACTGGTCGCGGCGCTGGCCGGGATGGATCTGCCCGCCATTGCGCCCCGACGCGCCCCAGCCGGCGCGGTTGGCCTCCAGCAGCACGACCTTGTAACCGCGCTCGGCAAGATGCAGCGCCGCCGACAAACCCGCATAGCCGCCGCCGATCACGCAGATATCGGCCTTCACGTCGCCTTTCAGAGGCGGGAAGGCTTTATGCGGATTGGCGGTCGCCGTGTAGTAGGAAGCTTCTGGATATGCGGAATCTTCGCGCATAGCAGGATCAGGCGACGCGACCCTGTTTCTTCAGTTCCGCAAGCGTGTCGTCGAGCGTCTTGCGCACGAGGCCCGCGAGCGTCGCGATTTCCTCTTCCAAGATCACCAGCGGCGGCGAGATGATCATCGCGTCGCGTACCGCGCGCATGACAAGGCCGTTGCGGAACGAAATGTCGCGGCACAACGTGCCAACCTCGCCTGTCGGCGTGAAGCGCTTGCTCATGTCTGACTTGTCGGGCACCAGCTCCAGCGCGCCGACGAGGCCGACCATGCGCGCTTCGCCAACGAGTGGATGCTCGCCAAGCTCGGCCCATGCCTTCTGAAGCGCCGGCGCGGCGGTGGACTTCACGCGCTCCACGATCTTCTCGCGCTGCATGATTTCGATATTGGCAAGCGCTGCGGCGCAGGATGCCGGGTGGCCGGAATAGGTGTAGCCGTGGAAGAACTCGCCGCCTTCGCCGACGAGATGCTCGATCACCTTGTCCGAGACCATGACGGCGGAAATCGGCAGATAACCAGACGACATGCCCTTGGCCATCGGCATCAGGTCGGGCTTGAGGCCGTAATAGTCGGAACCGAACCACTCTCCGGTGCGCCCGAAACCGCAGATGACCTCATCCGCCACGAACAGGATGTCGCGCTCGGCGAGGATGCGTTTGACCTCCGGCCAGTAGGTTTCCGGAGGGATGATGACACCGCCGGCGCCCTGGATCGGTTCGGCGATGAAGGCAGCCACCTTGTCCTCGCCGATCCGGTCGATGGCGTCTTCCAGCTTGCGGGCGGCATGGATGCCGAACTCGGCAGGGGTCATGCCCTCGGCACGGCCGATGTCAAACCAGTAGGGCGGGGTGATATGATGCACGCCGGGAATCATACCGGCCTGGGTATGCATCGCGCCCATGCCGCCCATGGCGGCAGCCGCAACCGTCGAACCGTGGTAGCCGAAAGTGCGCCCGATGATGACCTGCTTGTCTGGTTTGCCGGCACGGGCCCAGTAGTAGCGCACCATGCGCATGACGGTGTCGTTGGCTTCCGACCCGGAGCCGGCGAAGAAGACGTGGTCGAGGCCTTCAGGCGTCAGCTCGGCGAGCTTCTGCGAAAGTGCGACTGCGGGTGGATGGGTCGTCTTGAAGAAGGTGTTGTAATAGGGCAGCTCCATCATCTGCCGGTGCACGGCATCGGCGATTTCCTTGCGCCCGTAGCCGACCTGCATGCACCAAAGTCCGGCCATGCCGTCGAGGTAGCGATTGCCGTCTGAATCCCATAGCCAGCATCCATCCGCGCGGGTGATGATCCGGCTGCCTTCCTTGTTCAGCGATGCGTAATCGGTGAAGGGATGCAGATGGTGGGCGATGTCCGCCTTGCGCAGATCCTCGGTCGAGATATTGGCTGCCAGGTTCATTTTGATTTTCCTGATAGGGCCCGAGCCTAAACGTTCAACAACAGATATTCGCGTTCCCACGGACTGATCACGCGCATGAAGGTTTCAAGCTCTTCGCGTTTGATCTCGCTGTAGACGGTGACGAAATTGTCGCCGAGCAATTCGTGGATAGGCTCGCAGGCGGCGAACAGTTCGACCGCGTCATGCAGGCCGCGCGGCAGTTCGTGCGGCAACTCGCGCGCGCTGCCGACAATCGGCTCCGCCGGCGTCAGACCTTCTTCGATTCCCAGCAGGCCAGCAGCGAGTGACGCTGCGATCGCCAGATAGGGGTTGGCATCGGAAGAGGGGACACGGTTTTCCACACGCCGCGCGTTCGGCCCCGAGGGTGGGATGCGGATGCCGACCGTGCGGTTGTCATAGCCCCAATGGGTGTTGATCGGGGCGGTCGAACCGCGCGCCAGCCGCCGGTAGGAGTTCACGTAAGGCGCCAGCACGCACATCACCTGCGGCAGATAGCGCTGCTGGCCGGCGATGAAAGCGAAGAACTCCGGTGACGGATCGCCCTGCGGCGTTGAGAAGATGTTCTGGCCGCTTTCCGCATCTACCACCGACTGGTGGATATGCATCGCCGAGCCGGGTTCGGTGGCGATCGGCTTGGCCATGAATGTCGCGTAGACGTCATGCATCATCGCGGCTTCGCGGATCGTGCGCTTGAAGGTGAACACCTGATCGGCGAGCGCGATAGGCTCGCCGTGTCGCAGGTTGATCTCCATCTGCGCCGCGCCTTCCTCGTGGATCAGCGTGTCGATCTCCAGACCCTGCGCTTCGGAGAAGCGGTAGATGTCGTCGAATAGCGGGTCGAACTCGTTGACGGCGCTGATCGAAAAGGATTTGCGTCCAACCTCCGGCCGTCCTGACCGGCCGACCGGCGGCTCCAGCGGATAATCGGGATCGGTGTTCGGCTTCACCAGATAGAATTCGATCTCGGGCGCGACGATGGCTTTCCAGCCGCGGTTCTCGTAGAGCTTGACGATACGCCGCAGCACCTGGCGCGGCGCGATATCGACCGGGCGCCCGTCGCGGTGAAAGGCATCGTGAATGACCTGCGCCGTCGGATCGCTCTCCCACGGCACCATGGTCAGCGTGGAATAATCCGGCTTGAACACGTAATCGCCGTCGGCAGGGTCGATGGTGCTGACATTGCCGAGTTCGGGATAGTCGCCGGAAATCGTCTGGTAGAAGATCGACTGCGGCATATTCATGCCGTTGGATGAGAAGAACTTCGCAACCGGCATCAGCTTGCCGCGCGCAACGCCGGACTGGTCGGGAACGATGCACTCGATCTCTGATGTGTTGCGTGCCCGCGTCCAGGCGCGCGCCTCTTCCACGGAAGCAACGCCGCGCTCGGATTCGATATGGATCGTCAGTTCAGTGCCTTTGGCTGTTTCTAAGGCCAAGAATACCGTGCCGGTCAGAGGTGTCAGGAGCCGCGGTTTCCCCGGCCTGTACACCCAAGGCGCTCAATGCGTGGAAAGTCGGGCCGTTTGTGATGGAACGCCGTTCGGCAGTGGCCGGCAGGCTAGCTGAAGCCGGGGCAAACCGCAAACGCATCCTGATAATGCAACGTGCCTACAGAGCGCTCTTGATCACTGGCTTGCGCTGTACCTGATCCTCAACATCGCTGGCTGGCGAAATCTTTCCTTTTGCGATGCCAGGGATGGCGGGAGAGCCATTCTTGGCTGCCTTGTCCCGCTCCAGTGTCCGCGCGCGCACAAGCGCCGCATCATCGATGCGTGGCTGCGGCTCGTCGGCTCCGCCACTAGCGGGCGTTTGCGCCTTCCTGACGCGCTCGGCAATCTCGCTGACGATGAGGATGTTTTGCTCGAATATCTGCCCGCCGCCCATATTGGCCGTGTATTTTTGCGCAATCAGGATGCTGTTACGGTAGGCCTTCTCGGCATTTCGCAGATTGCCCTGCTCGACATGCACATTGCCGAGCTCGTTTTGAACGGCCATCTGGCTGCGCGTGAGCGATGCATTTTCGGGATGACGCTCGGAAAGCGCAAACAGCAGATTTCTCGCTTGCTCGAGAATCGCGCGGAACACGGGCTTTGGCACTTCTGAATCGCGATATTCCTGAACGATATCATAGACCATCCTGTCGGCAGCCGAGGTCGCCGTACGCAAGGCGCTGACCGCCTCCTCACGCGCCTCAGCCGCTTCCTCCCACTGCCAGACCGCCATGGCGCCGATGACAGCAAAAATGACTGCCGCCGCCGCCGATCCCCAGGTCAGGCTTCGTTGCAGCCGTCGTTTGCGTGCTTCCTCTGCCCGCGCCGCATTGTCCGAACGGGAAATGAAGTCGCGTTCGGTTTCGCCGAAGCGTTCGGGATATTCGATCAGCCATTGCCGCGCCCGCTCAAGGAGAACACCGCTGGCAAGCCCCTTGTCGCGTTCGCTACCGGTCAGCACCGACCAATCGGCCAGCATCTGGTCGAGCCGTCCCTTGCCGACGAGGAAATCCCGCTCGGCATCGATCCAGCCCGCAAGTTCCGGCCAGCGGCGCAGGATCGCCTCATGCGCGACTTCAACGGTTGTCACAGCACCTTTGGACGTTTCCTGCGTCGTGCTGACCAGAAGCCGGTGATCGACAAGGCAGCGCACGAGCGGTCGCGCGTTTTTTGGGATTTCCTTAAGCCGGGCGACGCGTCTGCGTGGATCGGCGTCGGCCGCCTCCAGTGACACCATCCAGGGAATGAACGCCTCGCGTGCGAGCGCCAGCAACTCCGGCAACGTGTCGGGCAGGGCCCTGTCCTCGCGTGCCTGTGCAAAGGCCTGGTCAACGGTGCGCCGGATCGCGCCGGTCAGCCCGCCGAGATTGTCTTCGTAACCTTTCAGCGTCATCCGCGCTGAGGGCGGGTCAAGCTGCGCCAGCCGTTCCAGCGTGAAGCCGAGCAGGGGAAGGGCGTCATCCTGATTGAGGTCTTCGAGCAGTTTCTCGGTGAGATCGGGCGCCACTTTGAGCGGGGGCACGCAATAGCGCGCCGGCCCCTCGATGACGGCCCGGAAGTTGGCGTGCGACATCGGTCCGAGGTTGAACAATGTGCGTGGCACATCCGCCAGGAGCGGATCGGTCTGCATCGCGGTGTAGTTGTCCGATCGGATCGTGGCGGCGGCATAGGCATTGCCGTCTTCCAGCAGGGCGCCCGAAATCAGCTTCAACGCCTCGTCCGCCTCGGTATTTTCGCTCGAGTAGAATTCCTCGGCCTGGTCGAGCGGGATGATGATGCTTGGCGGCAGGCCGGACCATTCCTCTCCCGTTGCTTGCGCATAAAGTTTCAGCCGCTCGATTTCACCGGCCCGGCGTTCCTCGAAGCAGGCCAGCATGTCCGCAACCGTGTGTACGGGCTTGCCGATCATGTTGAACAGTCCCGTCGGGCCGCTCAAAGCCGCATTGCCCGGCCGCAGCACGGGCAGGGGCAGGAAATTCTCCCGGTCGTTGTAGAGACGGGCGAGCAGGCCAGCGCGCAGGAACGAGGATTTGCCGGCACCCGATGATCCCAGGATCACCACCAGCCGGGGAATGGAATCCGCCCGCATCCGCCGCAGCAGGTCGAGCGCGCCTGTGATGGCGACGTCGCGGCCGAAGAACACGGCAGCATCCTGCACGTCGAGCGCCTCAAGTCCGCGATAGGGATTGCGCGTTGGCTCGTTCTCCGGAGGCCAGGGAAACGAGGAAGGATCGAGCCCCGCCCGTTTCAGGCCGATCGACAGCCGTTCGAAACCGTCCTTTTCCGTCCTGGGATCAGAGATGTCGGCCATCTGCAACTGCGACACAAGTTCGCGCGGCAGCTTCTCGAACGGCGTCGGCTTGATCACCACCGGGAAGATGCGCTTGCCCAGCTGCTCGGCGACGAGGAACTCGGTGCGGCACCAGTCCGATTTCAGCCATTCCGGTGAAATCAGCACAATGACGGCGGCGCAATTTTCACCGGCCTTCTTCAATTCGCTTTGCCATCGCTCGCCGGGCGCAAGCCCGTGTTGCGGATCGAGATCGAGGAAGATCTCGCCGTAACCTTCGCGTTTGAGCCAATCGCGGACCTTGGTGGCTTCCGCGTTGTTCTTGCTCGAGTGGCTTATGAAAAGGACACCCAACGCGTTCCGTTTCCCTGTGTCGTTACCGTTGCGGCAAGGCAGCCGGGCCGAATGGCCGAAGTCTACAACAATCCATGATGACCTGCCAAAAAGGCGGCAATCAGACACCAATCAGACCCTAATGCGACGTTTCACGGCAATGATGACAGGCTTGCGGTACGCGCCTATGCTCACGGCTTCGTAGTCAGCCCGGGTAATTTGCGTATCATGAACCTTGCCGTCCCCGATCCGCTTGGCAGCCACTCAGACGAGGTGGATGCCTTTTTCGCGGCCAATCCGGATATCGAGACCATCCACATGCTGGTGCCCGATACCAACGGCATCATGCGTGGCAAGTGGGGTCCGCCGGATCTCGCCCGCAAGGCGTTCGGCGACGGGGTGCAGCTGCCGCTGTCGATCTTCGGCCTCGACGTCTGGGGGCGCGAGGTGCCGGAAACCGATCTTCACATCGAAACCGGAGATCGCGACGGCAATTGTTTTGCCGTGCCCGGCAGCCTCAAGCGCATCACCTGGTCGGAGCGCCCCAGCGCGCAACTGCTGATGTCGATGTACGAGCCTGATGGCACGCCCTGGTTCGCCGATCCGCGCCACGTGCTGGCCAGTGTTCTTGATCGTTTCAAGGCGATAGGCATGACGCCGGTCTGTGCGTTCGAGCTGGAGTTTTATCTGCTCAAGTCCGACTTCGAGACCGACGCCATGTCGAGTCCGCTGCCGCATATGGGGCGGATGGCCGGGCCTGAACGCCAGCAGATGTATTCCATCAATACCCTGTCGGGGCTGGAGGACTTCTTCGCCAGCATCCATCATGCCGCTTCCGTGCAGGGCTTGCCCGTGGACACGATCATTTCCGAGGCCGGCCCCGGGCAGTTCGAGATCAACTTGCTGCATCGCGCCGATGCCATGCGGGCCGCGGACGAGGCGTTGTTGCTGCGCCGGATGATCGCCGGCGTTGCCCGCAAGCACGGCCACCGCGCCTCCTTCATGGCAAAGCCCTTCCAGGACTGGCCGGGCAATGGCATGCATGTGCACGTCAGCCTGCAGGACAAAGACGGGCGAAACCTCTTCGCCGATGGCGGGAAGGGCGAGGCGCTGTTGCGCAATGCCGTCGGCGGCGTGCTGGCGACCATGGCTGAAGCACAGGCGATCTTCGTCAATTCGTTCAACGGATACCGCCGGCTTGCACCGGGAAGCTACGCGCCGACGCGGGTGGCGTGGGGCGAGAACAACCGCTCCGTCGCGATACGGATTCCTTCCGGCAGCGCCAAGGCACGCCGGCTGGAGCACCGTATTTCCGGCGCCGATGCACATCCCCACCTCGTCGCGGCGGCCATGCTGGCCGGTATCCTCCACGGCATGGAAGAAAGCATCGAGCCCCCACTGCCGATCATCGGCAATGCCTATGAGGGAGCCGGGACCGGGGCTGAACTGACCGACTACATGGAGGAGGCGGTGGAAGCCTTCGAGGAATCGGACTTTGTGGCGCAAGCGCTTGGCGCCGATTTCCGCAGGGTCTTCTCCGAAATCAAGAAAGCGGAGCAGGCGGTCTTCGATGAGCGTATCTCGCGGCTGGAGCACGAGACCTACCTGTGACATCGCGAAGCAGGGCGCGATTGCGATGAATCCGATTGCGCAAACCCCGTTTCCCCTGCTTAACTTCGCGCCATGGTGATCAATTGGTCATTGACCGGCAGGGGGCCGAAGCCGGGAGGCTCGTTTCCAGAGTCCCCGCCGTCGACAGAGGAGAAGGGTATGAACCGCTACAAATCCATTCTGGCAGCTTCCGTTCTGGCGCTTGGCGCCTCGACATTCGCAGCCGTTGCACAGGAGCGCGTCGTCAACGTTTACAACTGGTCGGATTATATCGACGAGGACATCCTCGGAGAGTTCACCGCCGCGACCGGCATCAAGGTCGTCTACGACGTTTTCGACTCCAACGAAGTGCTTGAAACCAAGCTGCTCGCGGGTTCTACCGGTTACGATGTCGTCGTTCCCTCGGGCACGTTCCTGTCGCGCCAGATTCAGGCCGGCGTGTTCATGAAGCTCGACAAGTCGAAGCTGCCGAACCTCGCCAACATGTGGGACGCGATAGCCGAGCGCACGGCCAAATACGATCCCGGCAACGATTACTCCATCAACTACATGTGGGGCACCACCGGCATTGGTTATAACGTTGACAAGGTGAAGGAAGCGCTTGGCGACGACGCGCCGGTCGATAGCTGGGATCTGGTGTTCAAACCCGAGAACATGGAGAAGCTGGCAGCTTGCGGTGTGCACTTCCTCGATGCGCCGGTTGAGCTGATCCCGGCCGCGCTGAACTACATCGGCGAGGACCCCGACTCCAAGGACCCGGACGTGATCGCGAAAGCCGAGTCCGTGCTCATGGCGGTGCGCCCCTACATCCAGAAGTTCCATTCATCCGAATACATCAACGCGCTTGCCAACGGCGACATCTGCGTGGCGGTCGGCTGGTCCGGCGACGTGCTGCAGGCACGCGATCGCGCGTCGGAAGCCGACAACGGCGTCAATGTGGAATATTCGATCCCGAAGGAAGGTGCCCTGATGTGGTTCGACCAGATGGCGATCCCCGCCGACGCCAAGAATGTCGACGAGGCGCTCACCTTCATCAACTACATCATGGACGCCCATGTTGCCGCCAAGGCGTCGAACTACGTCTACTACGCCAATGGCAACAAGGCTTCGCAGGAATTCCTGGAGGAGGACGTGATCGGCGATCCGGCGATCTATCCTTCCGAAGAGGCAACCAGCCATCTCTACACGACGACATCCTACGATCCGAAATCCCAGCGCGTCGTCACGCGCCTGTGGACCAAGGTCAAGTCGGGCAGCTGACGCGGATTGCGGGCCCGGCCACAAGCCGGGCCCGTTTTGCTTTGCAGGTGAAGACGGCCAGGTTCATGGCCTAGGCGCCATCACAGTCGGGGGCACGGGATGGTAACGAAGGGGACGGCTGCGAAGAAGGCAGCGCCACGCAAGACTGCGGCAAAAGCGGCACCACGCAAGGCTGCGGCTGCTTCGGCCCGGTCGAAGGCGAAGTCCGAGGCATCTTCCGGGCAACCCGGTAAAGTCGGCCCTGTCCGCCGCACGTTTGCGCCGTGGAACGACCCGGCTGCCAAGCCCTTCATCCTTTATGAAAACATCACCAAGCGTTTCGGCGATTTCGTTGCCGTGGACGATCTGACGCTGGGCATCTACGAGCGCGAATTCTTCTCGCTTCTGGGGCCGTCCGGCTGCGGCAAGACGACCCTGCTGCGCATGCTGGCGGGTTTCGAAACGCCGACCGAGGGTCGCATCCTGCTCGATGGCCAGGACATTTCCACGGTTCCGCCATACCGGCGGCCCGTGAACATGATGTTCCAGTCCTATGCGCTGTTTCCCCACATGAGCGTTGCCGACAACATCGCTTTCGGCCTGAAGCAGGACAAGATGCCAAAGGGCGAGATCGCCGACCGTGTCGACGAGATGCTCAAGCTCGTGAAGCTGGAGCCGTTCAAGACGCGAAAGCCGCACCAGCTGTCGGGCGGCCAGCGCCAGCGCGTTGCGCTCGCACGCTCGATCGCCAAGCGCCCCAAGGTGCTGCTGCTTGATGAGCCGCTCGGTGCGCTCGACAAGAAGCTGCGCGAGCAGACCCAGTTCGAACTGACCGATCTCCAGCAGCAGTTGGGCCTGACGTTCCTGATCGTCACCCACGACCAGGAAGAGGCAATGACCGTTTCCGACCGCATCGCGGTCATGAACCAGGGCAACATCATCCAGGTCTCGACGCCGGCGGAAATGTACGAGTACCCGAACTCGCGCTACGTTGCCGACTTCATCGGCGACATCAATCTGATCGAGGGAACGATTGCATCGGTCAGCCGCGGCAAGGTTACAGTGGAGACGGCGGATGCCGGCAAGCTCGTCGTCAACCAGGACCTGAAGGCGGACAAGGGGCAGAAGGCGTGGATCGCCATCCGTCCGGAAAAAGTCCGCATCGCTCTCAAGAAGCCTGCCGCGCGCACCGACAATGTCATGAGCGGCGAAGTCTGGGATATCGGTTATCTCGGCGACGTCTCGACCTATCACGTCAAGCTGCCGGCGGGCAGCACCGTCAAGGCGCTGCAGACCAACGCAACGCGGCTGATCGAGCGTCCGATCACCTGGGAAGATCAGGCCTGGCTGTCGTTCTCGCCGGACGGCGCCGTGGTGCTTCTGAGCTAGGATAGGGACGATGGCCCAGCATCAGGACAGGAACGGACGCCGGCTGGTCATAGCGGTTCCTTATCTGTGGCTGCTGGTCTTCTTCCTCGTTCCCTTCCTGATCGTTCTGAAGATTTCATTCTCACAGATTGCAGTGGCGATGCCGCCCTATACGCCGACCTTTTCGCTCGGCGAGGGATGGAACGGTCTTGTCGCCGCGTTCAAGGAACTGTCCTTCGACAATTACATCTGGCTGACCGAAGACGATCTCTACATCCGCTCCTATCTGTCGAGCCTGTGGATTGCCTTCGTCTCCACGGTTATCACGCTGCTTGTCGGCTATCCCGTAGCCTACGGCATGGCGCGTGCGCCCTCACACTGGCGCGCGACGCTGTTGATGCTGGTGATCCTGCCGTTCTGGACCTCGTTTCTGATCCGCGTCTACGCATGGATCGGCATCCTCAAGCCCGAGGGGCTGCTGACGGTGGTGCTTCAGACCATCGGCATACTGTCGCCCGATGAGCAGGTGCGTGTCCTCAACACCACCACGGCGGTCTACATAGGCATTGTCTATTCCTACCTGCCCTTCATGGTGCTGCCACTCTACTCGGCGCTTGAGAAGCTGGATGGTTCGCTTCTGGAAGCGGCAGAAGACCTTGGCTGTCATCCTCTCAAGGCGTTCTGGGTGATTACCTTCCCGCTGTCGCTGCCGGGCGTGATCGCCGGCTGCTTCCTCGTCTTCATTCCCGCTGTCGGCGAGTTCGTCATCCCCGATCTGCTCGGCGGATCCGAGACCCTGATGATCGGCAAGACGTTGTGGGCGGAGTTCTTCTCCAACCGCGACTGGCCGGTGTCGTCTGCCGTCGCGGTGATCCTGCTTCTGGTGCTGATCCTGCCGATCGTGCTTTTCCAGCGCGCCCAGCAGCGGGCGCAGGAACGCGAGGCCGGGTGATGAACAGGGGTCCGAGCTGGTTCAACATAACATCGATGGTGATGGGCTTTGCCTTCCTCTACCTGCCGATCCTCATCCTCATCATCTTCTCGTTCAACGAAAGCCGGCTTGTCACTGTCTGGGCCGGCTTTTCGACCAAGTGGTATGGCGAGCTTTTCCGCAATGAGGGGCTGATGGATGCAGCCTGGGTCACGGCGCGCGTCGCATTCGTCTCGGCAAGCATCGCGACGGTGCTCGGCACGCTTGCCGCAATCACGCTGGTGCGCTTCGGCCGCTTCCATGGCCGCACGCTGTTTTCCGGCATGGTCTATGCGCCCCTGGTCATGCCCGAGGTGATTACCGGTCTGTCGCTGCTGTTGCTGTTCGTCGCGGTCAACTTCGACCGCGGTTTCTGGACCGTGGTCATCGCCCACATCACGTTCTCGATGTGCTTCGTCGCGGTCGTCGTGCAATCACGGCTGGTGAGTTTCGACGCAAGCGTTGAGGAAGCGGCAATGGATCTCGGCTGCCCGCCCGGCAAGACGTTCTTCGTCATCACCTTGCCGATTATCCTGCCGGCGGTGATTTCCGGCTGGATGCTGGCCTTCACCCTGTCGCTCGATGATCTGGTGATTGCAAGCTTCACCACGGGCCCCGGTGCCACGACGCTACCGATGAAGATCTATAGCCAGGTCCGCCTCGGCGTCACGCCGGAGATCAACGCGGTCTGCACCATCCTGATTGCGCTTGTGACCATTGGCGTTGTCACAGCCTCGATTGTCACCAAGCGGCAGGAGATCGAGCGCAAGCGCGCGGAAGCGGCTGCGGTGCGGGCTGACGAGCCGCAGCAGGTTTGAATTCACAATAAAGCGGCAGATGCGGCAGGCCAGCTCAGCCGCCATTCGCGGGCAGCGAGCCTTGCTTGAGCAGCGGTACCAGCGGCAGGATGGCCGGCGCGTCGAGCGGTCCATCGACCCGGAAGCCGATCTCGAAAACCTTCACGTCCTTTGGCAGGGTACCGTCGGCCAGCGGCTTGGGACGCCCATCCGGCCAGAACAGCACCCGGCCAAGTCCATCGACATACTCGCTGAGCAGGTCGATCTTTCCGTCGGCCGTTGCCTGAAACCGGTCGCCAATCATTTCAAGCTTGCGGGTCCGGGTCACACCGCCCAGCGTGATGAGATCCACCGTGAAAATCTGGAACGGGGTCTTCAAGCCCGGGCGTATGCCGATCGTGTTGTAGTCCTTGCTGGTCATCGCCTGAACGATGGATTCAACGTCGATGCCGCGCAGGAAGCCGTTCTTGATTTCCAGCCGCCCGTCGCCGTTCAGCGAACGCACGAGCTGTTCCACAGTATGCCCGCGGCCACGAACCGCGACGGAACCGTTGATCGCGCCCTCGATGCCGAACATCTGGCCGCTGTCGAGCAGGCTTGTGACCGAGACATTGCGCAAACCCAGATTGGTTTCGATCCCAAGGGTGTTTCCGAGGGGCGTGATCTTGAGATTGCCGCTCACCTGACCGTCCCGGTATTCGGCTTCGGCTATACCTATATCGATCATGCCAGCGCGCACCACGAGACTTGCCGCAGTCTGGCCGAAGGTGATGTTGGCGCCGGTAACCTGCGCCGCCGACAGCCGCAGATCGACGTCGACACCTGTCAGAGATCCGAACTCCGGCAACGGCACGGCGGCGACATTGTCACCGCTGCCGCCGACGTCGTTGATGACAGCGGGCGCGCGTAAATAACGGTCGAAAGCAATGGCTTCAAGCGCGAGGGTGCCGTCGATATCGATAATCCCCTGGGCGGCACGAACGGTCAGTCCGCCGGTTCCGGTGTTGCCGTCGAGGGAGACCGTCAGTCCGGTCAGGTTGGCGGTATCGCCGAGCAGCCGCATTTGTCCCTGCATGGAAAGCCTGTCGAGGCCCGGCGCATCACCTTTGCCATAGCCAAGCCAGGCAAGCGCCTGGTCGAAAGCGGCGGACTCAACGGCAATCGTTCCATCGATGCGGAACAACTCGCCAAGAGCGCTCGTGCCCCTGATGGCGACATTGCCCTGCGCGGTAACGATGTCCGCCTCGATCGGTGTTGCAACACCCGTCAGAAGATCGCTTGGCTTGTCCACGCGGCCGTTGATTTCGACAACCTTGCCGTTCCACACGAAGGCAAAGTTGCCTGTCAGCGGCGAACCCAGCCGAGCCCAGTTCGCGGCGATCTCGATCTGGGTGAATGCCTGCGTTGGCTTGCCATCGTTGCCGATGATCGTAATGGCGCCATCGACAATGCGTACGGGGCCGGTTGCGAGCCGGCTTGCCTCCAACTGCGTATCGGCCCCCGGCTGCGGACGCTTGCTGATGGCATCGAACAGGACCCGGATCAATCCATGATCACGCGGCACCCAGGAGTCGGCGTTCTCGGGTGCGGAAGGCACGGTGACCCTTGGGCGTACGAGTGTCAGGCCATCGACCGGCGTTTCCCGCAGAATGAACCCAAGCAGACTGAACCGCCCCAATATCCGGTCTACGGCGGCTACGGTTTGGGAATTGCCGGGCAAACTGAGGCGAATGTCATCGAGAGTAACCTGCGGCTGAGGCAGGAAACGGATATTGGCATCGCCGGCCGCCGTAACACGAAGGCCGGTTATCGACTCGATGTGATTGACAGCCATGGAGCGCACGCTGCTGTCAGGCACAAGCCACGGCAGCACCGTGAGAGTTGCCGCCATCAGAATGACGATTGCTGCGGCCAGCACCAGAAAACGTTTCATCACTATCAGCCGGTTACGGAGGTTCGATGGACTATAAATGCAGCGCATGCCGATTGAAACAGTGCCGGGATATGCGCTTTCAACCAGTGGATCGCTTCCGGAAGCTGTGGCATGACCGTTAGTACCAATTTCCCGAGACTTAAAGGCTGCACATGACCGATACCCCGCTTTGGACCCCGGATGCCGATCGCGCTGATGAAACGCAGCTTGCACGATTCATGGCCGAGATAAGCGCTGAAACGGGGCAGACGTTTGCCTCTTACCCTGATTTCCACAGGTGGTCAGTGGAAAATCGGGAAACATTCTGGTCCCGGCTCTGGGATTTCGCCCGGCTGGTGGGCGAAAAGGGCGACCGTGTGATCGCGCAGGACACGATGCCCGGCGCCGTGTTCTTCCCCGACGCGAAGCTGAACTTTGCCGAAAACCTGCTTGCTCCGGCGGATACCGATCCACAAGGCGACGCCTTCGTCTTCTGGGGTGAGGACAAGGTGCGCCGCCGCATGTCATGGGAGCAGCTTCGCGCGCTCGTCTCGCGTCTTCAGCAGGCATTGCAGGCCGCAGGCGTGGCCAAGGGCGACCGCGTCGCAGCGATGATGCCGAACATGCCGGAGACGATTGCCGGCATGCTCGCGGCATCCTCGATCGGCGCGGTGTGGTCTTCGTGTTCACCGGATTTCGGTACCCGCGGCGTGCTTGACCGCTTCGGCCAGATCGAGCCGAAGGTGCTGATCACCTGCGACGGCTACTGGTATGCCGGCAAGCGCATCGAGGTGGCAGCAAAGCTTGGCGAGATTGTCCCGCAGTTGCCAACGCTTTCTGCCGTCGTCGTCGTTCCCTATCTCGAACAGGCGACGGAGGTTGCTGCGAAGCTTCCCAACGGCACCGAGCTTGCCGCTTTTATCGAACCGTTCGAGGCAAAGGCCCCGGAATTTCTCCGCCTGCCGCCGGATCACCCGCTCTATATCCTGTTTTCGAGCGGCACGACCGGTATTCCAAAGTGCATCGTCCATTCCGCGGGCGGCACCCTGCTTCAGCACGTCAAGGAACACCGCCTGCATTGCGATATCCGTCCCGGTGACCGCTTCTTCTACTTCACAACCTGCGGCTGGATGATGTGGAACTGGCTTGCCAGCGGCCTGGCCACCGGCGCAACACTGCTACTCTACGATGGGTCACCTTTCCATCCCGACGGCAACATCCTGTTCGACTACGCAGATGCCGAGGGCATGACCATGTTCGGCACGTCTGCAAAGTTCATCGATTCCGTCCGCAAGGCGGAACTGCGGCCTATTGCTACTCACAAGCTCGAGCACTTGCGGCTGATGACCTCGACTGGCTCGCCACTGTCGCCGGAAGGTTTCAGTTTCGTCTATGACGGCATCAGGAAGGACATGCAGCTCGCCTCGATTTCCGGCGGCACGGATATCGTCGCCTGCTTCGTCGGCGGCAATCCCATCAGTCCGGTCTATGTCGGAGAGATCCAGGGGCCGATGCTCGCGATGGCCACCGAAGTCTGGGACGATGACGGCAAGCCGATGCAATCCGGAAAGGGCGAGCTGGTCTGCACGAAAGCCTTTCCCTCGATGCCGATCATGTTCTGGAACGACCCCGGCGGGCACAAGTATCGCGCTGCCTATTTCGAGCGGTTCGACGGAATCTGGTGCCATGGCGACTTCGCCGAATGGACCGGGCATGGCGGCATGATCATCCACGGACGCTCCGATGCCACGCTCAACCCCGGAGGCGTGCGTATAGGCACCGCCGAGATCTATGCCCAGGTCGAGCAGATGCCGGAGGTGATCGAGGCGCTGGCGATTGGCCAGACGTGGGACGATGACGTACGCGTTGTGCTCTTCGTGCGCCTGGCCGACGACGTCATGCTGGACGATGAACTGACGGCCATGATCAGGAAGCGCATTCGTGAAGGGGCGTCTCCGCGTCACGTACCCGCCCGCGTTGTCGCGGTAAAAGACATTCCGCGCACCAAGTCCGGCAAGATCACCGAGCTTGCCGTGCGCGACGTGGTGCATGGCCGCGAGGTCAAGAACCAGGAAGCGCTCGCCAACCCGGAAGCACTCGAATTCTACCGCGACATCCCGGAGTTGAAGAGCTAACGCCGGTTAGGCGCTCATTGGAGTAGGCCTATGCCGCATAGCCCTGAAAAGTTGCAGACTTTTCAGACAAGGCTATGCGCCAGACAAAGAATCATAGCCCTGAAAAGTTGCTTCACTTTCAGACAAGGCTATGCGCCAGACAAAGAATCATAGCCCTGAAAAGTTGCTTCACTTTCAGACAAGGCTATGCGGCAGGCAAAAAGCGCTGATCACGCGCGCAGCGCATCGCCTTCGATGGTTTCCGGCGTGGCGCGCACGAGGTCCCTTCGGTCGCCCTGGCCGATAAGGAGGATGACCGGAACAAGCCCGGCCGCGACGATGGCAAGCGATGGCAATGCGGCATCCTCGAAAGCGCCGCGCGCCGTTGTCTGATAGACGAGGGTTGCCAGCGTATCGAAGTTGAATGGCCGCAGCAGGATCGTGGCCGACAGTTCTTTCAAGGTATCGACGAAAACGAGCAGGCCTGCCGTTGCGATGCACTTGCGCATCAGGGGCAGATGAATCTCGGCAAGCGTCTGCGGCAAGGTGCGGCCTAGCGTTCGCGCGGCCATGTCCATGTGCCCCGAGATTTTGCTCAGCCCCGCTTCGACGGCGCCGAAGGAAACCGCAAGGAAACGTACCGAACAGGCGTAGACGATCGCAGCCCCGGAGCCGGTCAGCAGAAGTCCCGTGGCAATGCCGAACATCTCTCGCATACGTCCGTCGAGCCAGTTGTCGAAACCTGCAAGCGGGATCAGCACGCCGATGCCGAGAACGGTTCCCGGAACCGCATAACCCAGAACCGCAATGCGGCCGAGCAGCGTCGTGACCGGCGCGGGCGACAGCCGCATCGCATACGCGATTGCGAGCGCGGCGAGGATGGCGACACTGGCCGTGCCCGTGGCCATGACGAGACTGTTGAGGAGGGCGGCATGCAACTCCGGAGCAGCAAGCGCGTCGAGCCTGCGAGAGGCAAAGTCGAGCAATACGTAACCCGGCAGCAGGAAACCCGTAACGACCGGCGCTGAACATGCAAGGCACACGGCAATCGTTCGCCAGCCGCTTAGCTGGACCGGCCTTGCCGGCTCGATGTTGCGCGCAGCGACATCGAAGCGCTGCTTCCTGCGCGCCATTCGCTCGCCGGCCACCAGCAGCGCGACAACCGCCAGCATGACGGTGGCGATCTGGGCCGCGCCGGCGAGGCTGCCGCGATTGAGCCAGGTGTCGAAGACCGCGAAGGTCAGGGTCCTGACGCCGAGCAATTCGACCGCACCGATGTCGTTGAGGCACTCCATCATGGCAAGCGTCACGCCTGCAACGATGGCTGGCCGGGCAAGCGGCAACGCGACCGACCAGAAGGCTCCATAGGCGCTGCGGCCCAATGTGCGCGCAACATTCAACGCTGACGCGGATTGCATCAGGAACACGATGCGTGTGGTCAGGTAGACATACGGGTACAGCGCCGACGACATGATGAAGATGGCGCCGGGCAGGGAGCGGATATCGGGAAACCAGTACTCACGCACGCTTGTGTAGCCGCCAATGCTGCGGACCAGCGTTTGCAGCGGCCCGGTATAGTCGAAGAATTCGATATAGGCGAAAGCGGTGATGTAGAGCGGCATCGCAAGCGGCAGTACGAGCGCAATCTCGAACAGCTTCTTGCCCGGGAAGCGGCAGGAACTGACCAGCCAGGCCGAGCACACGCCGGTTGCCGCCGTGCCGATCCCCACGCCCGCCATCAGCAATATGGTCGTGCGCGTTGCCTGCGGCAGAACAGTAGAGACGAGGTGCTGAAGCGTGCCGTCGTCGTTGCCGGAAAGCGCAATCAGCATGACAGCTGCGATTGGCATCACCGCAAGCGCGATCACGCCTGATGCGGCAACTGCGATGCCGGGCCTTGTCCCGAGGATTGGGTTCAGTACGCGCTTCATTGCGGTGTCGGAACATCAAGTGAAGGCCGGCGCACAGGAATGCGCGCCGGCATGAGGGTGATCGTTCCGCTGTCGGTCAAGCCGGTCAGGATGCCGGGCCGGAATCGAAGCCGACCTTGTCGACAAGCTCCGAAGCCGCTTTGCGTTGTTTTGCGATCTCTGACAGCGGCAATGAATCGGGGTGGATTTCGCCCCACGAGGCCACGAGATCGCTCGGCGGCACGCCGGGCTTCACCGGATATTCGTAGACCTGCTCGGCATAGACCTTCTGGGCTTCCTCGCTTGCCAGGAATCGCATCAGCTTGAGTGCGTTTTCGTGGTGCGGGGCGTATTTTGCCATCGCCATGCCGGAGATGTTCACATGCGTTCCGCGCGCGTCATTGTTCGGGAAAAGAACCTTGATCGCGGCTGCCCAGTCCTGCTGCTCCGGTTCTTTCTCGTTGGTCGCCATGCGGCCGACGTAATAGGTGTTGCCAAGCGCAATGTCGCATTCGCCGGAATAGATGCCCTTCGCCTGTTCGCGGTCGTTGCCGGAGGGTTTGCGCGCAAGGTTGTCGCGCAGGCCCGCAAGCCATTTTTCGGCATCCTCGATGCCGTGATGGGCGATCATCGAAGCGAACAGCCCGATGTTATAGACATGCTGGCCCGAGCGGATGCAGATGCGGCCCTTCCATTTCGGGTCGGCAAGCTCCTCATATGTGATCGTATCCTGCGCCACGCGCTCGCGCGAGGCGTAGACCACGCGCCCGCGGCTCGTCAGTGCGAACCAGTTGCCGGCGGGGTCGCGGAATTCCGCGGGGATGTTGGCATCGATGGCCGCGTCATTGACCGGCTGCGTAACGCCGCCCTGCAGGGCTTCGTCGAGGCGGCCGATATCGACCGTCAGAATGACATCGGCTGGCGAATTGACACCTTCCGCGGCCATGCGTTCGACAAGGCCTTTGCTGATGTAAACCGTATTCGTGGTGATACCGGTTTCGGCGGCAAATGCGTCAAGCAGCGGTTTGATGAGCTGCGGCTCGCGATAGGAGTAGATGTTGACCTCTTCAGCGGCCTTTGCGGCAGAAGCTAGCGGGGTCAGGGAAACGGCTGCGATTGCAGCCAAGAAAACGGCGCGCATGCGTGGCGCGATTGTGATGGTCATGGTTTCCTCCAATCAATGGGGTTCAAGGCCCCACCACCAAAGGGTGCTGGCAGTATGCCGCGCACATATTGCCGAAACCATGTGGCGCGTCAATCTAAACCGCAGTAAAACGCCTGCGTCAAAAAGTCTGGAATCATTCTAAGTTGAAATTATATTTGAGATAATACGTATTAAATCCATGTTTTGCGCAAAATAAAAGTAAATACATAAAGGCATATAAATAACATCTTTGACGAAAGATATCTCGCCAAAGATGTTATGATTTATTATTCCGCGAGAACACGCGTTGAGGGGAAGGTAACCTGAACAAGCGTGCCGCTGTCGAGTTTGCTCTCGATGGAAAAGACGGCGCGGTTGGCTTCCGCCAGTGCTTTGGTCAGCGGCAGTCCGATGCCGGTACCTTCATTCTTTTCAGGCCGCGTCGGCCGGGTGGTCTGCCGGTAAGGTTCAAGGGCGGCCTCGATGTCGGATTCGGACATTCCAAGCCCGGTGTCGCGCACCCGAAGGAGGACTTCGCCGCCGTCGGTATAGACGGTCGAAACGATGACCTGGCCCGATGCGGGCGTGAACTTCACCGCGTTGGACAGAAGGTTGAGCAGGATCTGGCGGATCGAGCGCACGTCGGCGACGATGTGAGGCAGGCTCGGCGCCAGGCTCGTGCGCAGGATGATCCGGTCGCGGTTCGCCTGGCCCTGCATGATCGCGACACACTGCTCGACCACGTCATTGAGATGAACCTCGCCGAAATCCATGTCCATCATGCCGGCCTCGACCTTGGACAGGTCGAGCAGGTCATTGACGAGGCTGATGATATGCTCGCCACTGGCCTTGATGTCCTTGATGTAGTCGCGATAGCGCTCATTCCCGAGCGGGCCGAACTGCTCTTCGAGCATGACATCGGCAAAGCCGATGATGGCATTGAGCGGAGTGCGCACCTCGTGGCTGACCTTGGTCAGCACATCTGATTTCTGCGAAGCGGTTTCGACAGCCTCGTTGCGCGCTGCGAGCAGTTCGTCCTCGCTGCGCTTCCACTGGGTGATATCGCGCAGGACCGCGCAGAATTTCTGCCGCTGACCAAGGCCGACGCGGCCGATCGTCAGGAACAGGGGAATCTTGCCGCCGCCCTTCTCGATGCCGTTGATCTGTCGCCCGTCGTTGAGAACGCTGGCAACGCCGTTGTCGTGCAGGCCTTCCAGATATGCGCTGACCGTGTCGCGGTCGATCTCGGTGAACAGCTCGGCAAAGCTTGCACCGCGGGCTTCCCGGCTGTCCATGCCGAACAGCGCTTCGGCTGAATGGTTGAGGGAGATGATGTCGCCGTCATTGTCGAGCAGCACGATGCCGTCGGTCGCGGTATCGAGTATGTCTTTCAGTTCGACGATTTCGGCTTCGAGTTCGTTGATCTGGTCATCGTCTTCCGAACTGAGGCGTTCGCGCGCGCTCAGCAGCAGCGCCGGACCGTCGATCCACGGCGCAAGCTGCAGGCGTGCGTCGAGCTCGATCGGCAGCCCCTCGCGCGTTACGCCCGCAAGCATCCGCTTGCCCGGCTCGCGCGTGTTGGCGAGGTTCTCGAACAGCGAATGAAGCCCGCCGGCGATCTCAAGGTCGTCGAGGTCGGCATAGCCGAACAGGTCCAGCATGGCGCGGTTGGCGTAGAGTGGCTTCTCGTCACGCACGAACATCAGCCCGAACGGCAGCCGGTCGATCAGAGTGATGAAATCATTCGCATCCTGCGCGCGCCCGCGCGCCAGCTTGCGGCTGGTCTGGGCCGGTGCGGCAATCGGGGCGCGGATGATGTTGTCACCCTCATACGCGGCCGCCGGAACAGTCACATCCTCGGCAGGAGCTTCCGGGGTTTCGTCATCCTTTTCCGGTGCTGCATCGGAGGATGCGGCATCGTCGTCTTCGAAGATGCGGTCGCTTTCGGCCTCGGGGCCTTGCCTTGCCTCTGTGACTACGGCTCCATCTTCGGCTTCGGGGCTTTCAGCCTTTTTCGCCGTGCCGTTCAGGCGCTCCGCAATCTCGGCGAAGGCGCGTTGATCCGCATCATCAAGCCGGGAAGAGGCTTCATCGCGTTCGGATGCTTCGCTCTCGGCATCCTGCTCGCCAGCATGCCGGGCAAAAAGACCACCTGCTCCGATGCCTGCAATGCCGGTCGCAATACGCTTCAGAGCGGAAGGCCTGGGCACCTCCGGCGTTTCGGCAGGTTCGGTGACTTCCGCGTCGTCAACAGCGGCTTCAGGGGTTTCGCCGATTATGTCATCAGGCATTGCCATGGGCGGAGCCGGTTTGCGCGTTCCGATGACGGAGAAGCCGCGCAGTCCTTCATAGCCTCCGCGCCCGTCCAGAAGGGGCAGCCCGGCGATTTCCACCTCGACCGGATCGCCATCGTCATGGGCTTGCCACAGGACTTTCACGCCATTGAACGTGTCACGGTGCTCTATGGCTTCAACCAGCGGCATCAGGTCGCCGGTCAGCAGATCGTCGAGGCTGTCGCCAACAGCGCCTGAAAGGCCGAGTTCGGGCAACGCGGGTTCAACGAGCAGGAGGCGGGCTTCGGAATCCAGTGTGAAGCGGAAGCGGGTTCCTGGCACGGAGACACTCGCGGTCCGCGCGGTTCCGGCGGTTCCGCCTTCGCTGACGTCCTCGCCGCCGGCGCCGGACAGCTCCCGCTCCTCCGCGCTTCGCGTAAACAAGTCGTCACCGGCTCCCAATCCGCGAACCACATCGCGCGCAGCGCCTGCAATCGGCGCCATGCCCCGTTCGTTCCTGTTCGGCAGATCGGCAATGGACGGCTTGGATCTGGCGGTCAGGGAGCCGCCTTTCTCGCCCGCGTAAAGAACAAGCTCGCCGTCTTCCATGAGATAGCGCGCCAGGTTTTCGGCCGCGTCCAGCTGTTCGGCGCTGTCGATCCGGCCGGCAAGCGCAGCTTCGTTGGCGTAGACCCGCTCGCCGGAAACGTCGAACAGGGCGACAGGATGCGGATCGCCGTCAAAGGCGATCGCCGCCTTGTCGGCAAGCGTCAGATCGCTCGCCGGCGGGGCCGCTGCGATGGCGAAGACGTTTGGCTGCGGTGCGGGGGCGTCGGCGCGCTGACACATGAACGGTAGCGTTACGGCACGCGTGCCCACAAAGAAGCGCAGCATCTCGATGCGCGCGGAATCGGACAGATCCGGCAGGCCGGCGAGTTCTGACAAGCGCGCGTTGGCCGGCCCGCGCAGCCGCACGTTGCCGCAGATCAGATCGCGCAGGTTGTCTGCGCGCACGAACGCCGCTGCCGCCGGGTTGGCGAAGACGACATCGCCGGTTTCCCCGGAGATCAGAAAAGCAGGGCTGTCGGCGAAGAACAGATCCGCAACCGGCGCTGAACCACCAAGTTCCGACAATATGTCGACCACGGACATGGGCCTGGATACTCCGAATGCTCACGCACTTTCTCAACAACCGGAAAACCCGGCTGCCTTGGAAGTTTAACTGAATTTTCCCCGGCTTTGGCCCCAGCCGGTCGACAAGACACGCCGCCGCGCGCGTCTTCAATGGCGGACTATAAGATGAGGCGGGGAATCCCGTCCACACCGCCGGACACTCAGGTAAGATTTCATTTACTTCGTGGTTAAACGGAGGCAGGGCGGTCAGGCAATTGTATCCAGAGCGAGTTTCTGCCGTGTGGAATTTTGTGCAGTGCAAAAAATTGTTGCACTGCACAAGGCGCTGCGCTATATTGTTTTCAGCCGGTTGAAACGGTCCCTTTTCGCAAGTGACCTGCGGAATGGGACACGATGGCGCGCCGCGAGCGTACGCAGGCGACCCGCCCCGGCAAGTTTAGGACCGTTCAGGAGATGACCCAATGACCCAGACAGCTGCTCCCAAGGCCCCGAAGGCCGTAGCAACCGAAATTCCCGCCTTCCCGATGATGGACATGTCCAAGTTCGAGATGCCGAAGTTCGAAATGCCGAAGTTTGACATGGATGCAATGGAAGTTCCGGCTGCATTCCGCGAGATGACCGAGAAGGCAATCGCCAAGGCCAAGGAAGCCTATGACCAGGCCAAGGTTTCCGCCGAGGAAGCTACCGAAATTCTCGAAGACACCTTCGCTGCGACGTCGAAATACGCCACCGAGATGAACAAGACCCTGCTTGGCAATGCGAAAAGCAACATGATCGCCTCGTTCGATCTGGCCGAGAAGCTG
Organism: Rhodobiaceae bacterium; assembly: GCA_020637855.1. GTDB lineage: Bacteria > Pseudomonadota > Alphaproteobacteria > Rhizobiales > Tepidamorphaceae > JACKJK01. Next base: position 43,631 of record JACKJR010000001.1, read on the forward strand.
TTCGGTGTGAAGACCGTCGCCGAGGCCGTTGAGCTGCAGAGCGAGTTTGCCCGCAAGCAGTTCGAGTTGCTCACCGCCCAGGCCAAGGACATCCAGGCGAAGGCGCAGAAGGGCGCCGAAGCTTGCGCGAAGCCGGCCAAGGACGGCGTCGCCAAGACCATGGAAAAGTTCAAGGTCGAAGCCTGATCCCGGCGGCGTTTCTGTAGAGACGCCGTGAAAACAATCGAGCCCGGATGCAGCCTGCTGCGTCCGGGCTTTCGTTTTGATGCAATCGTTGTTGCACGTGCTTGATTTGCGCCCCGGAACGATTGTAAACGGTAGCCCCTCGAGCCGGGCGCCGATTTGTGCCCGCTGCCTGTGCCGCCTTAGCTCAGTTGGTTAGAGCGCTAGATTGTGGATCTAGAGGTCCCCCGTTCGAACCGGGGAGGCGGTACCACTTCCTTTCAGCATCACAATGTTCCCCATTTTTCGGGCACGGCGCGCCGAAGGCCCCCCGATCAGTTTCGTGCCCGGCATGGATGCGGCGTCAATATCCGCAAGCTGTCGTTTTCGCCGGGTCTCTCCGGCCGGCTGCAATATGGGGCAGCCAATTAGTCCATTTGCACTACGCGACCTGTATAGGGTTTAATCGGCATGTATAAATATAATGCCGTGAAGCAGAAAACGGATAATCCGAGAAAATCAGTATTGAACGGATTGTCCTTGGCCTGATCATAAGAAGATTTTGGGAGAATCGCTTATGATTGTGATCGCGTTTTGGCGTTTAAAATCTGAAAGCTTCCGTTTTCAGCCGCTTTTTGCATTTTTCATTCTTGTTATAGGGTGTATCTCTTATTTCGGTCCATCAGCATCCGCGCATGCGGAGCCGGGCTGCATGTCGGTGGTCGAGCATGTGATGGCCGAACCTCCGCCACCGCACGAAGGGCTGATCACGGCCCGCACTTGCGACAGGGAACTGGGCGGAAAGGCCTGGCTCGACCCGATCATACAAACGATCTCGCAGGAATGTGTCGGCAGCGTTGTCGAGAAAGTCCAGAATCAGGGCCAGGCGATCAAGGAGCTGTTTCAAGAAGTTACCAGCGGTATTACAGACCCTGCGAAATGGGTCGAACTCAACGAACAGGTCGTTCCGACGATCGTAGCCACCAAGGAAACCATCGATACCGTCAAGACGGCTGTGCTGGCCGCGTATACGGGCGGGGTGTCATACTGGCTCGGCTGTAGCGCGGAAGCGTTCAAGAACCTCGTCAGCGAGCACTACGAATCCTTCAAAACGTACAAGACCATGCAGGAACAGGCGGGGAAGATCCGCACGATCCTGGAAACCCGTTCGCGCAAGGACAAGGACGGCAACTCCATCTTCACGTTTGAAGACGCCAAGACTCTCTATGACCTGCTGACCAACTACGAAACGCATCTGGAGACATTCGCCCGCAACGCTAAGGCGCTGGGCGTTTTCCTTGCCGATATCGCCAAGCAGGCTTCAGATAGCTATTCGAGCATCCTCGATGAGGACGACTACGACATCGCGCAGACGCGGATACGCATCAACGAGGCGCTGAACGGACGTCCGCGCTACACCGCATACGACAGCCCCAATGCTTGCGCATTGAAGACCGCCGATAGCTGGGCACAGGCGGACTATCTCGAACTGACCAAAATGGAACGGTTTGCGCGGGAAAAATCCCGTTTCTATCAGGTCGCGCGGATATGTCTTTCAAGAATAGGCGCGTTTCCCGCCGCGTGGATGCCGCAAACACCGGGACAGCAGACTTATTATCTCAATCTCTGGCTCAAACGCACCGTGGCCATGGAAGAGAAGCTGAAAGCGATGGGCGAAGCGGCGAGTGCCGCAAAGTCGATCGTCGGCAACCGGTGCAGGGGTATCCTGCAGGCGGACGAAAAGGCGCGACGTGACGCGGAAGGTTTTGCAAACCGCTTGCGCAATGCCATGAACAACGTCGATGCCTGCATGCTTGCCGAGGTCGATGACGAACTGAAGGAGGTCGATGCCCAGCTGCGGCAGAGTGCCTGCGCGCGCGAGACCGGGGTCATGCGGCTCCGCAACGCCGCATACGACTACAGAGGCGAGAACGCGGCCAAGTGCCAGCAGGGACCGTCCAGTCCGTTCGGCGGCGACCCGCCGGGACTGGCCTCGCGCGAATGCGGCGCGCTCGCATCGTTCTCAAACGTGACGATAGAATCCGGCTCGGTCAACCAGCTCATCAATGCGTCTGCGCAATGCGAAAAGCAATCCGATCCCAGCACGTATTACATGTACTGCACATGTGAGTATTACAAAGGCCAACCCTGCCCCAAAGAGGGAATCACCTCCTATTATTGTCTTGAGGCTTATCTGCCTGAATCGATTGCCCAAAGGGCGAAATACATCGCCGAGACCCGGCAAAAAGCGTGTGAGACAAAGCAACAGCTCTGCGGCCCCTACCGAACGTTGCTGCTGCCCTATCCGGCCGGAACGCCCGATTCCGAGTTGCCGCATCCGCCCAAGGGTTAGGAAGTGAAATCATGCCGGCTCCCTTGAAGGGAAATTTCGCGATGTTCCGGTTCTGCCTAGTAGCGGGCCTGGCAGGGGCAATGGCCCTTCTGCATATGCCGGATGTTCTGGCGGAAACCGATGATCAGGCACAGGCCCGGCTGGACGATGCCCTGAGCCGTCTTGACGGATTGATTGCCGGAGATACCCCGGGTACGGACACCGGCGCACCCGATACACCCGATACGGGCGCCAACGATCCTTCGCTGACGCCGATGTGGGGGGCCTGCATACACAACCGCTCTTCCCGGCGCGCGTCCTATACCGCCCGCTGGGAGGGTGAGGCATCGTTCGATATCACGCTGGAACCGACCTACAGCTGGTGCCATTGGCGCGCCAACGCAAATCAGCGCCTGACCCTGTCTTATAGCGGCTACGAATATTCCGTACCGACTGCAAAGGTAGGGTGCGAATCCATGAACGAATGCTCGCGCCTCGGTGCGTTCCCGGCATTCATCCTGGGCGACAATCCGACTGCGGGCAGTCCCGGTTAGGTCGCGGCTTCGATTCGCGTGTCAGACATCTGCACGCATTCCCGGTTGGGCGGGCCGCAAATTCATGACCGGCAATCGTGCAGGCAAAGCCGCGATACGGATAGCGCCTAGCGCTTGTAGGGCTCGAACCAGTCGAGGCTCTCCTTGGTCGTCGTCAGCGGTTTGTATTCGCAGCCGACCCAGCCCTCATAGCCCATCCCGTCGATCATCTGGAACACATAAGGATAGTTGATCTCGCCGGCGCTCGGATCGAGCCGCTGCGGCGGGTTGGCGATCTGCATGTGCGCGATGATGTCGAGGTTGCCGCTGATGCCGTGGATGATGTTTCCCTGCATCATTTGCCGGTGATAGATGTCGAACTGCAGTTTCAGGTTGTCGGCGCCGATACCATCAATGACCCGACGCGCTTCTTCCGTGCGCGACAGGAAATAGCCCGGCATGTCGCGGGTGTTGATCGGCTCGATCAGCAGCGTGATGCCGTGAGGCTTCAGCTCGGATGCCGCCCGCGCAAGATTGTTGATGTAAACCGACATGGCGAGATCGGGATCGACCGTCGGCGGCAGGATGCCGGCCATGGCGTGAAGTTGTTTGCAGTTGAGCGTATTGGCGTATTCGATGGCCGCCGTGACGGAACGCTCAAAATCGGCCTCGCGGCCCGGCAGCGCCGCAAGCCCGCGCTCGCCTGCGTCCCAGTCGCCCGGCGGCAGGTTGAACAGAACCACCCTGACCCCGTGCGTTTCCAATTCCGTCAGCAGCAGGCCCGCATCGTGACCGTAAGGAAACAGGAACTCGACGGCTCTGAAGCCTGCCATTCGCGCTGCGGCAAAACGCGCGCGGAATGGCAATTCGTTGAACATCATTGTCAGGTTTGCCGCGAATTTCGGCATGGAACGCCCCCTCTTAGGTCATAGAGCCCCTAAATTGGGGACCCGGCCTACGGAATCAATGAAGCCATCATAGCATTCCGCCCTTGATAGCCAGTGCCCTTGACCGTTTATTCTGCTTGAGACAAATCAAGGCGTGTGGAGCCTGCTCCTGCGCAAGATCGCAACATGATATGTTGTGCATGCGATCTGGCGCTCACGCTTCACGAGCTGTCTTCCGGGGAGGAAGGACAGCTATGCGATGGCATGACCGCTTCGATGAGCGGCTTGAAGACAGAAACGAGGGAACCCCGGATGACCGATACGCGTTTGAGACGAGTGCGATTGAACCTTGCGCGCAGCCACGAGTATCCCAGCGGCAGCAGCGCGCATGGCTATGAATTCGTCGCACCGCTCGACGAGGACGGCCATATCGATGCTGATATCTGGAAGAAGCATCGCGCCGAGTGCCGCGTGCGCCGGTTCTGGGAAGGCGAACCGGACGATATCGGTCACCTCGTGCACCGTCCCGGCGGAAGCTGGGCGTTCCACTATGACATCGATGGCGACGAGGATGACGAGGCCGGCTACCGTTTCGGCGCGCATGCCTTCAAGGTCGGCGAATACGTCTCGATCAAGGACGAGGACGGCGAGATGCACACCTTCCAGGTTGTGACCGTCGATCACCTCTGATTTTCCTATCCCTGCTGCAGCAGGGCCCAGGCGAGAAACGCTGATACCGTCGCAACAGAGATGACGGTGGAGATAAGCACTGCGGTCGAGATCGGCCGCACCAGCGCGCCGTAGCGTTCGGCAATGACGAAGACATTGCCTGCAACCGGCATGGCGGCAATGAAAACGGCAATCGCAGCCGGTCCGGCCGGCACCCCGGCAAGCCAGCACACAAGCATCAGCAGGGCGGGGTGCGCGAACAGCTTGATTGCCGAAAGCAACGCGGAGGCAGCTGGTGCGCCGGCCGCCTGTCTTGCCGCCAGTGACGCACCCAGCGCGAACAGGGCCGCAGGGCTCGCCGCACCGCCAAGAAATCCGGTGAAGCGTTCAAGCCAGTCCGGCAGCCCGATACCGCTGAGCGATAGCGTCACGCCGCAGAAAATCGCCAGGATAAACGGGTTGAGCACGACGCCCTTCAGCGCGCCGACGGCACCGGCTGCGCCGCCGCCGCTTTTTGCCGATTCCAGCAGTCCGAGGGACAGCGGGATCAGCACGACCAGATCGACAAGCAGGGCGACCACCAGGGGACCGAGCGTGGCATCGCCGAAGGCCTCGATACCGAGCGGCAGGCCGAGGAAGCCGATATTGCCGACAGACGCAGCTTGCCCCGAAATGGCGCGTTCGGCAGGCAACGCATCGGGCCGGACAAAGCGGATAGCGATGTAGCCCATCGCAAAGATTGCCAGTCCTGTCGCCAGCCAGGCTGCGAACAGCCGTGCATCGACGATGTCCGCGATGTTCTGTCTCGCCAGCGCACCGCCGACCAGCGCGGGCATTGCGAAATAGAACGCGAAGACGTTGAGGCTGCTGACTGCCCCGTCTCCCAGCATGCCCATACGCACGGCCAGAAACCCGAGCCCGCACACCGCGAAGAAGGGAAGGGTGATGAGGAGGACTTCAGCCACTTTGGTTGTGTCCCTGCATCAATGTGCCGCCAGGATGTTGCGGGCGATGATCAGCCGCTGGATTTCCGAGGTGCCCTCGTAGATCGTCGTGATTCTGGCATCGCGCGCGAAGCGTTCCAGCGGCAGGTCGCAGATATATCCGGCCCCGCCATGCATTTGCAGCGCCGAATAAGTGGCGCGCTGCGCGGCTTCACTGGCGAAGAGCTTGGCCATGGAGGCTGCCTGCGCGAAAGGTTGGCCGCTGTCTTTCAGGTGAGCCGCCTTGGCGATCAGCAGACGCGCCGCCTCAAGATCGGTTTCCCGGTCGGCGATCATCCATTGCAGGCCCTGCATGTCGGCGAGCTTGCGTCCGAACTGCTCGCGCTCCTTCACATAGGCGATGGCCTGATCCATTGCCGCGCGTGCGATTCCCAGCGCCAGCGAGGCGATGCCGATGCGTCCGCCGGCAAGCTCTCCCACGGCAATGCGGAAGCCATCGTTCTCATTGCCCATCATGGCGTTGGCCGGCAGTTTGCAGTCGTCGAACCTGACTTCGCATGTCGAAGACCCGGTCTGGCCCATCTTCTTTTCCGGCCTGCCGATGCTCATGCCCGGCGTCCCGGCCTCCACAATGAAGCAGGAGATGCCCTTGCCCTTCGGTGCCGATGGATCGGTGACGGCCCAGACCACGAAGACGCCAGCATAGTCGGCGCTGGTGATGTAGAGCTTGGCGCCGTTCAGCACCCAGCCGTTGCCGGACTTCTCCGCCCGCGTTTTCATCGACGAGGGGTCGGAGCCCGCGCCTGCCTCAGTGAGGCAGAAACCGCCTGCGGGATAGGTGCCATCGGCGAGCTTGGGCAGATGGCGTGCCTTCTGCTCCTCGCTTCCGCAGGCCTGGATAACCTCGCCGACGAGATTGGTGACGCTCGTCGTCACCCCGGTCGCCGCGCAGGCGTAGCCCAGCTCCTCCACAGTTGCCGCGAAGGCCGCCGCTCCGGCCTGCGTGCCGCCATGGTCCGCACTGACGTTCAAAGCCATGAAACCGTTTTCGGCCAGCAGTTTCAGGTTGGCGAGAAAATCTTCCCGCCCTTCGCCGCGGTCGAGCTTTTCCGCAAGCGGCGCAATCCGCTCCGCAGCGATGCGGCGCGCGGCGTCGCGGATCATCGAGACATCTTCGGATTCGGTCAGCATGGCGTTCCCCGGTGAAGCGTCGTTTCCTAAACTTGGAACACTCAGGTGTTCCGGGTGCAAGCCTGCAGGCGACAGAACCGCCATGCAGGAACCGGGTGGCACGTTTTGCTGCTTGAATCTATTGCTTTGCGCAAATCCGCAATGCAGCGAAGCGAAACCTGGATGAAGACCACCGCAACGAAAACAGCGCCAATCACAGGAGCCGCGTCCGGCCACATGTCGGGCCGCGAATGGGCCATGCTGCTGGCGCTTGCCGCGATCTGGGGCGGGGCGTTCTTCTTCGCCAAGGTCGCCGTGTCGCAGGTGCCTCCCTTCACAGTGGTCCTGTGCCGCGTTGCGCTGGCCGCGCTAACGCTGCATCTGGTGCTGCGCTTGCGCGGGATTCCTTTCGTGCCGGCTTCGCGCTGGCCCGCCTATGCCGGCATGGCGGTACTCAACAACGTTATTCCCTTCTCGCTGCTGTTCTATGGCCAGACGCAGATCGGGGCGGGGCTCGCCTCGATCCTCAATGCGACGACCCCGGTCTTCGCGGTCATCGTTGCGCATGTCTTCACCCCTGACGAACGCCTGACTGGCGGTAAGCTTGCTGGCGTCCTGCTTGGCGTTGCCGGTGTGGCGGCGTTGGTCGGCGTCGATGCGCTGCGCGAACTGGGGGCGGATGTGTGGGCGCAGCTGGCGTGTCTTGGCGCGGCGTTGTCCTATGGGTTTGCCGCCACATACGGGCGCAGGTTCCGCGGCGATGCGCCGGTGGCGAGCGCAGCAGCCCAGGTCACCGCCTCCAGCCTGATCATGCTGCCGATCGTTGCGCTGGCCGATCAGCCGTGGACGCTGCCGCTGCCGTCCGCACAGGTGATCGGAGCGATCGCGCTGCTCGGCATTGTCTCAACCGGCTTCGCCTACATCCTGTTCTTCAGCATCCTTAAGTCGGCGGGAGCAACCAACGTCATGCTGGTGACGCTGCTGGTCCCTGTCACTGCGATCCTGCTTGGCGCCTTTGTTCTCGGCGAACGGCTTGGCGCGAGCGACTTTGCCGGAATGGCACTGATCGCGCTCGGTCTTGCCGCCATCGATGGGCGGATCTGGAAACGATTCACGCGCTTCCGATCACGATAAGCGGTCTGTAGCCGGCATCGAGCGCGCCCAGTACGGTCGGCGGCGTGACGAGACGGATATCGCCCAGCAGTTCTCGATCAAACGGCTGCTCGTTCCATCCGAAGCCGATCCATGGCCAGGCGGAACCATTGCGCATGACGAACGGCTTGCCGCCGGACGCAATGACAGTGCCGTCAGGCAAACGGCTTTCCGGATTGACGCTTGTACGCGTATCGATGTCTGTCAGCCGTTCGGCATGCAGCCGCGCATCAAGCCAGTCCGCGCCGGGACGTGTGTCGAGACCGAAAGCCCGTTTGACCGCTTCGCCAAATGCGATGGCATCATGCCGGCGGCATTCGAAGCATGGCCGGTGTCCGGCGGCCAGTGCACTGGCCTCGTCGTGAAAGAACAGCTCGGTATAGCCGTTGCCCCAGACTTTGCGATGGCGCTCCTTGAAGGTGAGCCGGCAGCAGATCCAGCGTTTGCTTGCCCAGCGCCGCGAGCCAAGTGTGCGTGTATCGGGATCGTGGAACCGTCCGCCGCGATTGCCCATGAAGGCTCCGTGCTGCGGCACGGCGACGAGTTCTCCGAAAGGCGTGACGCGGTTTTGCAGCGCCATGCGTCAGTGCCTACCAGACGTCCGGCTTTTCGCCGCGCTTCTCATAGTCCGCGAACTTGTCCTGCAGGTAGCGCTGGAAGTTCTGATCCTTGTAGCTGCCATCGGCAACGAACTCGAACATCGAAACGAAATGGAACGGCTTGAAGTAACCGGGCAGGCGTGCGGCCTCGAGCGCCTTGCCGCTTTCGCTTCCCGAGACTTCCGTGTCCTTGGCGAAGAAGCTCAGGGTCGGCGTGAAGTTGACGCCCCAGCGCCGCGCAAGTTCCCGCTCTTCCATGGCTTCACCATCGAAGTCGGTGACCTCCCGCGATCCCCACAAATCGAGCTGCACGAAATTGAAGTGCGGCAGGATGGCATCGCGCACCTTCTGGCTGGCGAAATTGACTTCGTGCATTTCCTTGCAATAGGGGCAGCCGCGCTGTTCGAAGAGTATCACCAGCCCTTTGTCCTCGGCCTTGGCGTCGGTAAGGTCCTCGCCCATGTCGAGGAAGCTGTCCACGAAGAACGGCTGGACATGCAGCCCGTTGTCGCCAACTGCCGCGGCGCGGGCGCGGTGCGGTGACAACGTCAGAAACGGGCTTGTCGCAAAGGCTGCACCCGCAAGCGCAAACTGGCGGCGGCTAAGAGGCATCGTAACCTCCATGTTTAACCTCAATCGCGAGATCAATATTAGCGCTTTTCTCCGCCGGGGCCAGTGACCGGGCTTCGGGCTGTGCTAGGCTTAGAGTGCAGACGGGCGAGAGGATGGGGTTTCTTGCCGGCAACCGGTCTGGGACCGTGTAGTATCCAGACCGCGCCAGCGTTACCCCACGATCATCACATGCAGCCGGCGCGGACCATGCGCGCCGAGCAACAATGTCTGCTCGATGTCGGCAGACCGCGATGCGCCGGTGATCAGGTTGAACGTGCGCGGCATATTGCCCGTTCCATAGGTCTCGCGCAGCCTGGCGAACACGCTTTCATAGTCGCCGGCAATGTCTTCCGCTCGAATGGCGACCACGTGAACCTCCGGCAGGAAGTTGACGCTGGTCGGGTTTGCCGGCCCGGAAGCCAGCATAAGCGTCCCGGTCTCCGCGACGCCGCCGAAAGCGCGGGACAGCCCGACCATCTCGGTGCCGTCGGCACGACCGACCTTGACCTCGAGCGTCTTGGCGTTCTTCCACGGCAAGGTGGACAGCATCTCGTCTTCACCGCGCACGATCTGCGGCGGCAGGTTGTGGCCCTTCAGGAACTCTGCCAGCCGTCCGGGCAGGTCGTTGACATCGGACAGGCGCTCGACCGTCGCGCTGACGTCCTCGAGCATCTTGGCGAACAGTTTGATGCGCTTGTCGTCGGGCAGTTGCCCGCGCGCGGGGATGATCCCGGACGGCGCATCGGCAAGGCGGCTGGCGACGGTTGCCGCGCGGGTTCTGTCTCCCGGCGTTGCGTCGAGCGAACGGCGGATTGTGGCGAGGATGGTGTCGCGGCTGCTCATGACCGCGCCCCCTTCTGCTTGTCCGCCCACATCTGCTGGAACGTCTTGCCCTGCGGCGCGGGCAGGTCGCGGTATTTCGTCCAGCCTCCAGCGAGCGGCCACCAGCGCAGCGCGCCCTTGTTGCGGCTGGCAAGATTGAGGGCCAATGCCCCGATCCGGGTCACCAGCTGGTAGAATTTCGGGCGCTTCGCCGCATAGGCCCAGGCACCCAAACCCCAACGGACCGCTGACGGAGACAAGTGGCGCTCGAACTCGCGCTCACGCCAGTGCCGCATCATCTTCGGCAGCGGAATGCGCATCGGGCACACGCTCTCGCATCGCCCGCAGAAGGTCGATGCGTTGGGAAGCTGGCCGCCCTTCTCGACGCCGATCAACGACGGCGTCAGCACCGAACCCATTGGCCCGGGATAGACCCAGCCGTAAGCGTGTCCGCCGACGGCGTGATAGACCGGGCAGTGGTTCATGCAGGCTCCGCAGCGGATGCAGCGCAGCATGTCCTGAAACTCCGTGCCGATCATCGACGAGCGCCCGTTATCGAGCAGCACGACGTGATACTCTTCCGGCCCGTCGGGGTCCTCCGCACGTTTCGGCCCGGTTGATAGCGTGGTGTAGACGGAAAATTCCTGTCCCGTCGCGGAGCGTGCAAGCACCCGCAGGATCTGGCTCACGTCCTCCAGTGTCGGCACGATCTTTTCCAGCGATGCGATGACGATGTGGATACGCGGCAGGATTTGCGTCAGGTCGCCATTGCCCTCGTTGGTGACGATGATCGATGTGCCGGTCTCCGCGATGAGGAAGTTCGCCCCGGTGATGCCGACATCGGCGGACAGGAATTTTTCACGCAGGATTCCACGCGCTTCCGCGAGCAGCGATTCGGGAGCATCCAGATTGCGCTCGGGCGGAAGCTGGCTATGGACGCGGCGGAAGTCGGCCTCCACCTGGTCCTTGTTGACGTGGACGGCCGGAGCGATGATGTGGCTTGGGTGCTCGCCGCGAAGCTGAATGATGTATTCGCCAAGGTCGGTTTCAACGACCTCCATCCCGGATGCTTCCATCGCCGCGTTGAGCGCGATCTCCTCCGAGATCATGCTCTTGCCCTTGGTGACGCGCTTTGCGCCCACCGACTTGCAGATATCGAGAATGGCCTTGCGCGCTTCTTCGGCATCGGCGGCCCAATGCACCTTGCCGCCGGCTTCCGTTACCTTTTTCTCGTAATGCTCCAGATAGAGGTCGAGATGCGCCAGCGTGTGATTCTTTATGTCACGGGCGCTGTCGCGCAAATCCTCGAACTCCGGAAGCTTGGCGACCACCTTGGCGCGCTTCTCGATGAAACCTTTCTCGACATTGCCAAGCGCGCGCTGCAAATCGGCATCGGCCATTGCCTGGCGGGCATTGTCCTTGAAGGAAGGGGAGGTGATTTCCATCACAGCCCCCCGTCGTGATCTTCGTGCGAGCCGGCGATCGGCGGTTCGTCGGTCATGCCGGCCAGGATTTCCGCCACATGGCGCACTTCGATATCGATGCCTTCACGCCTGAGCTTGCCGGCCATGTTCATCAGGCAGCCAAGGTCGCCGGCCAGCAGCGTGCCCGCGCCCGTGGCGGCGATGTTCCCGGTCTTCTTGCCAACCATTGTGTTGGAGATATCGGGATACTTGACGCAGAAGGTGCCGCCGAAGCCGCAGCACACTTCGGAATCCTTCATCTCGACGATATTGACGCCGGCCGATTCCAGCAGGCGCCGTGGCTGTCGCTTGATGGCGAGTTCGCGAAGTCCTGAACAGGAATCGTGATAGGTGACACTGCCTTCGAACGTTTCATGGCATTCCGTCATGCCCGTGACGTCATACAGGAACGAGACCAGCTCGTGCGTCTTGGCCGACAGGGCATCGGCGCGTGGCGCCCATTGCGGATCGTCGGCGAGTAGCTCGGGGTAATGCTTCTTGATCATGCCGCCGCATGATCCGGACGGTACGACCACATGGTCGTAGCGTTCGAAGGCGGCGATCACCTGCTTGGCGATGTCGCGCGCCGTATCACGGTCGCCGGAATTGAATGCCGGCTGCCCGCAGCAGGTTTGCGCCCGTGGCACCGCAACTTCACCGCCGCGGCTCTCGACCAGTTTAACGGCTGCAAAGCCGACACTGGGGCGGAACATGTCGACAAGACATGTGACGAACAACGCGACGCTGTCGCCGGTTTTGAAACCGATTGGTGTCTCGTCATCTCCCTGCGTTTTGGATTTTGTTGCGCGAGTGCGTTTAGCCATGACCCGTCCGGATTGTTTTTACGATACGTACGCATTGATCACACGCCGCATCAAAAACCTCAAGCGCTGCTGAGGGAACCACTCCGGTATCGCAGGCGGCAGCAGCCAGCATGTCTGAAGAAGTGCCAAAGAATTGGTCGCCCGCAAGCGAGGGGGCAAATTTTGTGCGCTCGCCATTGCATGCGTTGCGAACTGCGCGGGAGACGGCTAGTGTTCCGCATCGTTTCGCCGGGCCTCTGCAGAAAAAAGCGAGAAACGGGGCAAAAAACCGCGTTTTGGCGGATCGGAACGGTTCAGGGAGTCCGGTTAAATTCCTCAAGGAAAATAATCTTGGGAATTTTGTCCGGGTTGAAATGAAAAAATGGTCATGTCCATTGGCCCGGTTTTCCAGACAACCGGCCTTGAGGTGACCGGGAGGAAATTATGAAGAGATTGCTCGCAACCACCGCTCTATCTGTATCTATTGCACTCGGTGCCGCTGGCTCTGCCAGCGCCCTGGACGAAATCAGTTGGGACATGCAGTCGACCTATTCGTCGACGCTTACCCAGCTTGGCACGATGGGTCAGGTTCTGACCGACCGCATCTCCAAGATGTCGGGCGGCAAGGTCGCCATCAAGTTCCAGGAACCAGGCGCCATCGTTCCTGCACTCGAGGCTTTCGACGCGGTTGCGTCGGGCGCCGTGCAGGCGGCCTGGTCGACGCCTGGCTACTGGACCGGCAAGGACTCAGCCCTTGCGCTCTTCGCAGCCGTTCCCTTCGGTCCGGCGGCAGGCGAATATTATTCGTGGATCAAATACGGTGGCGGCAAGGAGCTGCTCGACGGAATCTATCACCCCTTCGGCATCCACTCGGTGATCTGCGGCGTTATCGCGCCGGAGGCCTCGGGCTGGTTTCGCAAGGAGATCAATTCGATCGACGATATGAAGGGCCTGAAGATGCGTTTCTTCGGCCTCGGTGCGAAGGTTATGCAGAAGATCGGCGTTTCGACCCAGCTTCTGGCCGGTGGCGACATTTTCCCGGCTCTGGAGCTTGGCACCATCGACGCGACTGAATTCTCCATGCCGGCTATCGATCTGAAGCTCGGCTTCTATCAGGTTGCCAAGCACTACTACTTCCCCGGCTGGCACCAGCAGTCGACCCTGTTCGAACTGATGATCAACCTCGACGAGTGGAACGGGCTCGACGAGGATACCCAGGCGATTATCGAAACCGCCTGCGAGGCCAACATCGCTTATGGTCTGGCCGAGGGTGAGGCGATCCAGTTCTCAGCCCTCAAGGAGCTGCAGGACAAGGGCGTCACGATCCACCAGTGGCCGCAGGAAATTCTCGACACGCTGAACGAGAAGTGGCTTGAGGTCGTGGAAGAGGAGAAGGCTGCGAACCCGAACTTCGCCACGGTCTGGGCATCGCTGTCGGAATTCCGCGCAAACTACAAGCTGTGGAAAGACCTCGGCTACCTGAAGTAAGCCTTCGTCCAAGCTTAAGTTAAATGACGTTGCCCCACGCGATCCCCTATGGATTGCGTGGGGTTAGTTTCCGGGGAACTGAACGGATTTGCCGCGGTCGGCGGCATTACAGTCCGTGAGGGGGCTTCATGGCTAATCTATTGGCGGCAGCTTGTCTGTTACTGACCGTCGCTTCGCTTCTGGTGGCGCATCCGCTTGCCAATATCCTGCTGGCCGCGGGGTTCGCGGCAGTCCTGGCAGCCGGATGGATACGCGGTCGTGGCGCTCTCGTGCTCATCGCCATGGTTGCCGTGGTGACGACGTTCATCGTCTCTTCCGACGGCTTCGGCCTGTTCCTCAAGCAGTACGGCGGCATCAATCCGCGGGGCTTCTGGCGCAACAATTCCGAGATCGTCGCTATTGCGGCAGCGGCCATTCTGACTGCGCTCTACGTTTTCTTCGCCCGTCGCGCCCGGCAGGGGTGGCCGCGGTATGTGGTCGATACCACCGCCGATCTCGATCTGATCGTGATTTGGGTGGGGCGTATCGCAGCCTGGCTGTTCGTCCCGATGATGATCATCATCACCTACGACATCACCCAGCGAAAAATCATCGAATGGGACAGCGATTTCATCAACTCGGTGTTCTTCCTCGATTCCAACAAGCTGCAGGAGCTTGAATGGCATTTGCATGCGGCGCTGTTCCTGCTCTGCCTGGGCTATGCCTATGTCAAGGATGCCCATGTTCGTATCGAGCTGATCCGCGATCATCTGGCCAACCGTACGCGGGTGTGGATGGAACTGATCGGTATCTGCCTGTTCCTGCTCACCTACAGCTTCCTGATCGTCAAATTCGGTTACACGTTTGCTGAGCGCTCCTGGAGCATCGGCGAGGTTTCCGCAGCCCAGACCGGCCTGACCCACCGTTGGATCATCAAAGGCACGATGCCGATCGGCTTCGGGCTATTGTTCATGGCCGGGCTGTCGGCGGCCTTCAAATGCATGGTCTATCTGTTCGGGCCCGACGATCTGCGGCCCGAAGTCAGCGAATACGCCATGACCCACCATGCTGATCTCGGCGATCTTGCCGATCAGAAGAATTAAGGCGGAACGCGCTGATGACATTCGTTGAAGCACTTCCGCTGTTCATGTTCCTGGCTCTGGGAACGCTGCTGTTCACCGGTTTTCCGGTTGCCTTCATCCTTGGCGGCATCGGGCTCGGGTTTGCCTTCTTCGCCCAGGAGCTCGGCGCCTTCAACATGGCCCGGCTTGCCATCCTGCCGAACCGTATCTTCGGCGGTACGATGGAAAACCCGGTGCTCGTGGCGATTCCCATGTTCATCTACATGGGGACGATGCTGGAGAAATCCGGCGTCGCGAAGGATCTGCTGCACTGCCTTCAGGTGCTGACGCGCCGGGTGCCCGGCGGCCTTGCCCTTTCGGTGACGCTGATGGGCACGATCATGGCCGCAACCACCGGCATCATCGGTGCGTCCGTCGTGATGATGACGCTGCTGGCGCTGCCGGTCATGATGGAGCGCAATTACTCCCTTCCGCTGGCGACCGGCACGATCGCGTCCTCTGGAACGCTCGGCATCCTGATCCCGCCATCGATCATGCTGGTGATCATGTCGGACCTGATGTCGATTCCCGTCGGCACCGTGTTCATCGCCGCAATCGTTCCAGGTCTCCTGCTGTCGGCCCTTTACAGCGCCTATATCCTGATCACCTGCACCATCAATCCGAAACTGGCGCCGCCGCTTCCCGATGATATCGGGCCAAAATCCAGGGCAGAATTCTGGACGATGATCATCCGCAGCTTCGTGCCGCCGGTACTGCTCATCGTCATGGTGCTGGGCTCGATCTTCGCCGGCATTGCCACCCCGACGGAAGCCGCAGGTGTCGGCGCCATTGGCGCTACGCTGCTGGCGATCTTGAATCGCATGCTGAGTTTCGAGGTGTTGCGCGAGGTCTGCGAACGCTCCGCTCTGACGACCGGCATGCTGTTCGGCATTTTCGTCGGCGCGACCTGCTTCTCGCTGATGTTCCGCTTTCTCGGCGGTGAAGCGCTGATCGACGATTTCATCAACTGGGCCGGTGTCGGTTCCTGGGGCATCCTCTTCGTGCTGATGGGAATGATCTTCCTGCTCGGGTTCTTCTTCGACTGGATCGAGATCACCCTGATCGTGCTCCCCGTTTTCGGCCCGATCGTCGCAAAGCTGGATTTCGGCACGCATCTTGCCGGTTACGAAGGTGTCGGCGAAGTGGCGCTGATCTGGTTCACGATCCTGGTTTCGGTCAACCTGCAGACGTCGTTCCTGACACCGCCATTCGGCTTTGCCCTGTTCTACATGAAGGGCGTTGCACCGCCCGGCGTCACCATCCAGCACATCTACCGTGGCATTATTCCCTTTGTCGTACTGCAGTTGGTCGGGCTTGCCATGTGCGTGCTGTTTCCCGCACTGGTGCTGTGGCTGCCGCAGGCACTGCTGGAATAACGCCTGCGTCGCTGTGCGACATTTGGATGCCGTCCTGCGGCTTGCACAGTAAGTCTCTTGCTGCGAACTTGACCTGGAATTCGGGGCACTGGAGCAGGATTTCGCCGTGGCGCGTTCATCGGGAAAGAGCGGTGCAACAAGCCGCGGCGGCGAGGCTTTCATGGTCGAGCGGGTGCTACCTGCGCACGCCGACCGCGCAGTCGTCCTGTCGGAACTGCATGCGCGTCCGTTCCAGCCGGTATCCACGCCGCGGCAGGTTTTCCATTTCGCCCTGATGACTGATGTGGTTGCCGCCGAAGCGCACCGGGCAGCCCTTGTCCGGTTGCTGGAACTGCGTGGGCTTCCGCCGATGCCTTTCGGTGCGCGTCATCACCATGTTTCGCTGGCCGGTACGGACATCCGCTGGGAAGCGCATACCGAGTTCACGACATGGGGTTTTGCAATCGCGGATGCTGGAAGCGATCCTTTTGCCAAACCGCCGCCCGCAGAGGTTCGCGAGCTATTGGAAGGCCTGCCCGGAGAGCTGGTTGTCGCCGTTCGCACAGCCCTTCGCAAACCGGGCAAGAGAGCACTGGAAACGGTGTTCGAGCCGGAGAGCCTGTGCGTTTCGAAAGTCGATGCAGGCCGTGCGACCGTCGCAACGGACCTTAAGCCGGACACGGCAGGGTTCATCCGCTTCCTGGTAGAGGACAACGGCCTCTCGCCACAAGGAGCGGGTGCCGTGATCCAGCGCCTCCATGAAATCGAGACCTATCGCTGTCTTGCCCTGCTGGGGCTGCCGCTGGCCCAGAAAGTGGCAGAGCGGGTGCGCGGCATCGAGCATGCGCTGACGCAGATTACCGAGCACATGCAGTCTGTGAGCGGGCTGGAGGCAAACCGTGAACTGCTGGACCAGCTCGCCCTGCACGCCACCGGCGTCGAGGCGCTGGCTGCGGAAACGACCTATCGATTCAGCGCCGTGTCGGCCTACTCCAGTATCGTTGACGCACGGCTGCAGGCGCTTGGCGAGGAGCCGGTGCCCGAAAGGCCGACGATGGGCGTGTTCCTCGACCGGCGCATGGCGCCGGCGATGCGCACATGCGAATCCATCGCTGCCCGTATCGACGACCTGTCGGAGAAACTTTCGCGTGCCACGATGCTGCTGCGAGCGCGTGTCGATGTCGAACTGGAAAGCCAGAACCGCGATCTGCTCGAAGCAATGAATCGCCGGGCGCGTCAGCAACTGCGCCTGCAGCAGACCGTGGAAGGGCTATCTGTTGCCGCTGTCAGCTACTATGTTGTCGGGCTTGTCGGCTATTTGGCCAAGGGAAGTGAAAAGGCAGGCTTTCCCATTAATCCGACCCTGGTGACGGCTCTGGCCGTGCCGGTCGTGATCCTCATCGTTTCGCTGATCGTGCGCAGGATCCGCGCAAGCCACGCCGACCACGAAGGCTAGAGCAATTCCAGCAAAAGTGGGGACCGGTTTTGCGTCCGGGATTGCGTTGGGAATGAAGAGCAATTCCAGCAAAAGTGGGGACCGGTTTTGCGTCCGGGATTGCGTTGGGAATAAGAGCAATTCCAGCAAAAGTGGGTGCCGGTTTTGCGTCCGGGATTGCGTTGGGAATAAGAGCAATTCCAGCAAAAGTGGGTGCCGGTTTTGCGTCCGGGATTGCGTTGGGAATGAAGAGCAATTCCAGCAAAAGTGGGTGCCGGTTTTGCTGGAAAAAATCGGAGAATTACGCTGACGCTATCAGGGAAATTGCTTCAGATAGGCAATGATGTCGGCTCGGTCGTCCGGGCTTGGAATTCCTGCAAAGGCCATCCGCCCGCCGGTCAGGAAGCCGCGCGGATTTTCCAGATAGTTGTCCAGATTTTCCGCATTCCAGACCAGACCATTGTTGCCGGCCTCATTGAGCGCGCGCGAATAATTGAACCCTGAGCGCGATGCGGCTGGCGCATCATAGACGCCATTGAGGGCTGGCCCGACATTGTTGCGCGCATCCTCGCCAATCTGGTGGCACAGAGCGCATTTGGCGAAGACTTCCTTGCCGTGCGCGGCATCGCCGTCAGCACAAGCCGGCGACGTGGCGGGTATGACTGCCAGGAGAGCCAAGGCCATGCTGGCCGCAAGAATTCGATTGCCCGTCGTGAAACTCATGATGCCGCTTCCCCTGTAAGGCACTTGGGGGGTGCACAGACTGTAATCATGAATCCGCTTTGTAGGAAGCCCTGTAACAACGCAACTGAATGATACGGCCATATATCAGGCAACCGCGACGCTCTCCTGTGTCAGATCTTCCAGGTCAAGCCCGCGGTCCCAATAGGGCTCCGGCCCGTACAGGTCCGCCAGGAAGTCGATGAAGGCGCGCACCTTGACGGGCAGGAAACGCCGGCTCGGATAAACGGCATAGACGCCGACGCGCCGTGACGCCCGATATTGCGGCAACACGATCTTGAGATCGCCGCTCTGCAGCTGCTCGCCGACATCCCAGGTCGAGCGCAACGCGATACCCAGACCCGAGATCAGGCATTCGCGGACAACCTCGCTGGAATTCGTCTGCAGGTTTCCATGTACCCGCAGGACAAAGGGTCCCTCGGCCCCTTCCAGCCGCCAGTTGTCCTGATTGGTTGCGAACAGGCAATTATGCCGGCCAAGATCCTCAAGCGATCTGGGTATGCCGTGGCGCTCCAGATAGTCCGGTGCGGCACAGATGACGCGGTGGTTGTCGGCAAGCCGGCGCGCGATGAGGCTTGAATTCTCAAGCTCCGCGATCCGCACAGCCACATCGAAGCCCTCGCCGACGATATCAACGAAATCGTCGGACAGGATCAGACTGAGATTGAGATCCGGATTGAGCTGCATGAACTTGTTGATATAGGGCGCGATGTGAATGCGCCCGAAGGACGTCGGCGCGGAAATCTTCAGTGTCCCGCGTGGCTTGGAATTGCGCCGCGAAACATAGGATTCCGCTTCCTCGATCGAAGCCAGAATGGCAACGACGCGCTCGTAATAGCCCTGGCCTTCCTCTGTCAGCGCAATCTGGCGCGTCGTGCGCTGCAGCAGCCGGGCGCCAAGACGCTCTTCAAGTCTGCGGATGCGCTTTGATACCACGGCAGGCGAAAGCGCCATTTCCCGGCCGGCAGCCGACATCGAACCGGCGGTCACGACACGGGAGAAAATCTCCATGTCCGTCAGATTGCCCATATTGTCCTCGAACGCGGTTTCCGTTCCCTTGTCTTATGTTGACCATTTTCTACCACACGGAAACAATCAAGGCCAATTATATTGTTTGATGCGGTTCTGACATACCGCAAAGCCATGCGAGAAAATTTCTTTAGTCAGCAGCACAGCTCGCGCGGATGGATGTAGAATGGCGCAAAACAGGCGCCGCAACGCGCCATGGGGAGGATGAGATGTCGTTCATAGCCATGCCGAAACCGGATGCGGCGATCATTGCCCGCCGCAGCGAGATCGCTGAGTGTCTCCGCGCCATTGTCGGCGATGCGGGGTTGATCGTTTCCGAAGACGAGCGCCGCGCCTACGAGACGGATGCGCTGACCGCCTACAGCGCTATTCCGCTTGCCGTGGTCCTGCCAGCTACGACGCAGGAAGTCAGCGCTGTTCTGAAATATCTCAACGAAGAGCGTGTTCCCGTCATCGCGCGCGGTGCCGGCACATCGCTTGCCGGCGGCGCGCTGCCAAGCGAGGACGCCGTCGTCCTTGGCGTTTCGCGCATGAGCGCCGTCCTCGATATGAACTTCGCCGACCGGGTGGCGACCGTACAGGCCGGCATCACCAACATCGCCATTTCGCAAGCCGTGGCGCACGAGCAATTCTTCTACGCACCCGATCCCTCAAGCCAGCTCGCCTGCACGATCGGCGGTAACATCGCGATGAACTCCGGCGGCGCGCATTGCCTTAAGTATGGTGTGACCACCAACAACCTGCTCGGTGTCAGGATGGTGCTGATGGACGGCACGATCGTCGACATCGGCGGTGAACAGCTGGATTCGGGAGGTTACGATCTTCTCGGCCTGGTCTGCGGATCGGAGGGCCAGTTCGGCGTCGTGACCGAAGCGAAAGTGCGCATCCTGCGTCAGGCCGAAGGTGCGCGGCCCGTCCTGTTCGGTTTCGACAGTGCCGAGGATGCAGGCGCCTGCGTTGCCGACATTCTCGCGCAAGGGATCATTCCGGTCGCCATCGAATACATGGACAAGCCGGCCATCAAGGTCTGCGAAGCCTTCGCTCATGCCGGCTATCCGCTCGATGTGGAGGCGCTGCTGATCGTCGAGGTCGAAGGGTCGGACGAGGAGATCGATGCGATGATCGCGCGCATCGTCGAGGTCGCCGAAAAGCATGGTTCCAGAACCCAGCGCGTTGCCCGCACGGAGGCGGAAAGCCTCGCCATCTGGAAAGGCCGCAAGCAGGCCTTTGGCGCCATGGGCCGCATCGCCGACTACATGTGCATGGACGGTACGATCCCGACAGGACGCCTGCCGGAAGTGCTGACCAAGATCACCGAGATATGCACCCGCCATGGGCTTGGCATCGCCAATATTTTCCATGCCGGTGACGGCAACCTGCATCCGCTGATCCTTTACGACATCAACAAGCCCGGCGAGCTCGAGAAGGCGGAACAGGCCGGGGCTGAAATTCTCAAGCTCTGCGTCGAGGTCGGCGGCTGCCTGACCGGCGAGCATGGCGTCGGGGTCGAGAAGCGCGACCTGATGCTCGATCAGTTCAACCAGGCTGACCTACACCAGCAGCAACGTCTCAAAACCGTGTTTGATCCGCGCTGGCTGCTCAATCCGTCCAAGGTTTTCCCGCTGGAAGGGCGGCTTTCCTCGTGAGTACATCGGTCGTGAAAAAAGCCGCGGGCCTGCTTGAGCCGCGCGACGAGGCGCAAGTGATTACGGCGGTCAATGATGCGCGCGCGTCGGGTGCGCCGCTGGAGATTGCCGGCGGTTCGACCAAGCGCTCCATCGGCCGGCCGATGCAGACGGCGGCAACACTGACCACGCACAGGCTTTCGGGCATCACGCTCTATGAGCCGAGTGAATTGGTTATAGGCGCAAAAGCGGGGACACCGCTGAAGGCGATCGAAAAGGAACTGGCGAAGAACCGTCAGCGGCTTGCTTTCGAGCCGATCGACTACCGCAAGGTTCTCGGTAGCGACGGCGAGCCGACCATCGGCGCTGTCGCCGCCGCCAACCTGTCCGGTCCGCGCCGCATCTATGCCGGTGCTGCTCGCGATGCCCTGATCGGCGTGCGCATGGTGACCGGGCGCGGCGAGGCGATCAAGAGCGGTGGCCGGGTCATGAAGAACGTCACCGGCTACGACCTTGTGAAACTTTCCGCCGGCTCCTGGGGCACGCTCGGGGTGCTGACCGAGGTTACGCTCAAGGTTTTGCCGATGCCGGAAACCGAGACGACACTTGTCTTCGAGGGGCTTGGCGACCGTCAGGCCATCGCATGCTTGTCTGCCGGGCTGGGCAGTCCGTTCGAGGTTGCCGGGGCGGCGCATCTGCCCGCCGGCATCGATGGAACGGCAAAGACGCTGCTCCGCATCGAAGGCTTTGCCGAGCAGATGACGTATCGCTCAGGCGAGCTGAAAACGCTGCTGCGGCGTCATGGTGTCCCCGCGCTTCTTGCGGGCGAGGCCTCGCAGGCGCTGTGGCTGAAGGTTCGCGACGCGGAATTCTTTGCCGGTGAGGATACTGCGCTGTGGCGTGTTTCGATGATGCCGTCGCGTGGTCCTGAAATCGGTGCCGCGGCAGCAAGTGCGGGCGGGCGCGTGTTCTATGACTGGGGTGGTGGTCTCGTCTGGGCGGCGATGCCCGCCGGAAACGATGCGGGCGCCAGCGCCCTGCGTTCAGCGGTTGCGGGAAATGGCCACGCCACGCTGATCCGCGCCCCTGAATCCATTCGTGCGGCCGTCGATGTCTTTCAGCCTGAACAGCCAGCCGTGGCCGCATTGAGCCGGGCTGTGAAAGACGCTTTCGATCCCGACCATATTCTCAACCCCGGCCGTATGTTCGCAGGCGCGTAGATCATGCAAACCAACTTTTCGCCCGACCAGCTCGCCAATCCCGATGTCGCGGAATCCGAGAAAATCCTGCGCACATGCGTGCATTGCGGGTTTTGCACGGCCACGTGTCCGACTTATCTGTTGTTGGGTGATGAACTCGATTCGCCACGCGGCCGCATCTATCTCATCAAGGACATGCTGGAGAACGGCAAGCCGGCCAACGCGGAGGTCGTGAAACATATCGACCGCTGCCTGTCGTGCCTGTCCTGCATGACGACCTGTCCTTCCGGCGTGCATTACATGCATCTCGTCGACCATGCCCGCGCCCATATCGAGGAAACATACAGGCGTCCTCTACATGACCGGCTGATGCGATCGCTGCTGGCAGCCGTATTGCCCTATCCGGGCCGTTTCCGGTTCTCGCTTCTGGGGGCTTTCTATGCCAAGCCGCTGGTGCCTTTGTTGCGCGCGATCCCGGGCTTTGAACGCATCGCCGCTATGCTTGCGCTTGCTCCTTCGAGCCTGCCTGCGCGCTCGGCCAGCGAGGGCGCGCGCAGCTTCAAGGTTGAGGGCAAACGCCGCGCCCGCGTCGCAATCCTTCAAGGATGTGCCCAGCCGGTACTCAATCCGGCGATCAACGATGCGACCGTTCGTCTGCTGACCCGGCTTGGCGTCGAGGTGGTGCAGGCAAAGGGCGAGGGGTGTTGCGGTGCGCTTGTCCATCACATGGGCAAGACACCTGATGCATTGGACGCGGCCCGCCGCAATGTTGATGCCTGGACTGCGGAGATCGAGCGCGACGGTCTCGACGCCATAATCATCACCGCGTCAGGCTGCGGCACCACGGTGAAGGACTATGGCTTCATGTTGCGCGAGGATGCCGCCTACGCCGAGAAGGCGGCGAAGGTGTCGGCGCTGACGAAGGACATCAGTGAATTCCTCGAAACGCTCGACATGCCGGAACCCGACCGCGACATTGATGCCATCGTCGCTTACCATTCGGCCTGCTCCATGCAGCATGGCCAGCAAATCCGCGAAGCGCCTAAAAAACTGCTGCGCAAGGCGGGCTTCACCGTCAAGGATGTCCCCGAGGGGCATATCTGCTGCGGTTCGGCGGGCACCTATAATATCATGCAGCCGAAGATCGCCGCGCGCCTTCGCGACCGTAAAGTGGGAAATATCGAGAAACTTTCACCCGATCTCATCGCAACCGGAAATATCGGCTGCATGACGCAGATCGGTTCAGGCACCGCCATACCGATCGCCCATACGATCGAACTGCTCGATCACGCCTATGGCGGGCCGCTGCCGGCAACCCTGGAAGCCGCTGGCGTTCACGTGGAAAGGCTTTCCGGCGCGGCGGAATGAACCGCGCCGGTGCTCTTGCAAAAGGCTACTCGCCCAAACGCTCGATGGCCCGGTCGAGACGATCGACGATCGTCGTCGCATCGTCGCGCAGCCGGGTCAGTTCCTGCTTCAGAAGGCGGACACTGGTGTCATCGCCATCCTCACTCGGGGCTGTGCCTTGTCCGGTCAGGAGCCAGGTCGGGCTCACCGCCAGAACGCCGGCGAGCATAAGTAATCTGTTCGGCCGCGGCTCTGCACGGTCGTTTTCCCAATGGCTGAGTGTCGTGGTGCGCAAGCCCAGCCTGCGGGCCAGCTGTGCAACCGACAGTCCCTGTGCATTGCGCGCCCGGGTGATGCGTCCGCCGATCGTGTCGTCCATGTCTTCTGCCCTGCCGTTCAGTGTCATCTCCCTGTCGGCCAGTTTCTCGAACTGGCGCTGATTCTCGTAACTCATGGGATAATTGTTGCCTTGCGTATTGACCGCGCGCCATAGGCATACATCTCCCGATGCATGCCCCGGTACGCCGGTTGTTGCGTGAATCGTGCGAATTGTTCGCTGTCAGGATGACCATAGCGCAAAAGCCGCTGCAGGTCAGCCGCCGGCCGACAAAAGCTGCCGGGATTGCGACACGAGGCGGCCTCTCGGGGTCGATTACCTCTCATATAGACGAATGTTGAAACACCTGTTCCATCGCAGAAAAGACCAGCGCCTCTAATTAGAATTGAATACATAATGCAAAACAAAAAAATCTGGCCTGGCCAGAGGAGAGGATAACGGATGGTCTTGACCGAAACCGCTGCAGCGGCAGGCACTGTTGTGCGTGGAGCGCTTGGACAGCGATATGACGAAATTCTCAGCCCAGCTGCCCTGGAATTCATTGCCGAACTTCACCGCCGGTTCGATGGTCAACGCAAACGCATCCTGCGGCTTAGGGAGGAACATCAGCGCCGGTATGATTCAGGCGAATTGCCTGATTTCCTTTCCGAGACGCGGCATATCCGTGAAGGCGACTGGAAAGTGGGAAAAATCCCCGCTGACTTGCAGGACCGCCGTGTTGAAATCACCGGCCCCGTCGACCGCAAGATGATCGTCAATGCGCTCAATTGCGGCGCAAAGGTCTTCATGGCCGATTTCGAGGACGCCACCTCTCCGCTGTGGTCGAACCTGATCGAAGGCCAGATCAACCTGAAGGACCGCTGGGCCGGGAAACTTGATTTCACCGACCCCGACAGCGGCAAGCGCTACGAGCTGGGCGAGAGCCCGGCGGTACTGCTGGTGCGTCCGCGCGGCTGGCATCTGGATGAAGTGCATGTCGAGGTCGGCGGCGAACCCGTTTCCGGTGCGCTGTTCGATTTCGGCCTTTATGTCTTCCACAATGCCAAAGCCGCCATCGCGCAAGGGTCCGGCCCCTATTTCTATCTGCCCAAACTCGAAAATCACGTTGAGGCACGGCTGTGGAACGATGTCTTCGAGTTCGCTCAGGAAAGCCTCGGCATCCCCGGCAATGCCATCAAGGCGACGGTCCTGATCGAAACCCTGCCGGCGGCCTTCGAGATGGACGAGATACTCTATGAATTGCGCGAGCACATCACCGGGCTCAATTGCGGGCGCTGGGACTACATCTTCTCTTTCATCAAGCGGCTGAGGAATGACCCCACCTTCCTGATGCCCGATCGCGGCAAGGTGGTGATGGGCGAGGCGTTCCTGCGCGCTTACTCGCTGCTTCTGGTCAAGACCTGCCATCGGCGCGGCGCTTTTGCCATGGGCGGCATGGCAGCCCAGATTCCAAACCGCCGCGACAGCCAAGCCAACGAGGCGGCCCTTGCCAAGGTGCGTGCAGACAAGGAGCGCGAGGCCGGTGACGGGTATGATGGAACCTGGGTCGCTCATCCCGATCTGGTGGCGGTGGCTCAGGAGGTTTTCGATCGCCTGATGCCGCAAGAAAACCAGCTCGGCAACTTGCGTGAAGACGTGACCGTCAGCCGCGATGACCTGCTGCAGGTCCATGACGGCGAGGCCACGGAGGCGGGCCTGCGCGAGAACATCCGCGTCGGCGTGCAGTATATCGAAGCCTGGCTGCGTGGCCGTGGTGCCGTGCCGTTATACAACCTGATGGAAGATGCCGCGACCGCCGAGATCAGCCGCGCGCAGGTCTGGCAGCAGTTGCATCATGGTGCCAGCCTAAACGATGGCCGCACGGTCACGGCGGAGCTGTTCCTCAACCTGCTCGACGACGAGATGATGGCTGTGCGCGAAGAAATCGGGATCGAGGCATTTGAGGGCGGACGTTTCCCCGAAGCGATCCGGCTGTTCCGCGAGATGTCGGTGGCGAAGAATTTCGGGGAGTTCCTGACGGTTCCCGCCTATCGGATGATCGCGTGAAAGCACTGCTGACTTTCAAATAAAAAGCCGCGGCGGTCACCCGCCACGGCATCTCCCCGAATTCGGGCGCTTTCAGATCACGGTGACTTTCGCACCGACCTTGACCTGGTTGTAGAGGTGGATGACGTCCTCGTTGCGCAGGCGGATGCAGCCCGAGGAAATCTCCTGACCGATCGTCCACGGCTCGTTGGTGCCATGGATGCGGTAGAGCGTGCTGCCGATATACATGGCACGCGCGCCAAGCGGGTTTGCCGGTCCGCCTTCCATGTGGTCGGGGAGCCAGGGCTGCCGCTGCTTCATTTCGGCGGGCGGGGTCCAGCCGGGCCACTCCGCCTTGCGGGTGATGTTATAGGTGCCGCGCCACTGAAAGCCGGGGCGGCCTACGCCGACACCGTAACGGATCGCCTTTCCGCCGGGCTGAACCAGGTAGAGATACTTCGCCGACTTGTCGATGACGATCGTGCCCGGGCGCTCGCTGGTCGCGTAGTTGACCACACGGCGCTCGAAACGCGGATCGAATCCCCGGCTTGGGGCACGTGATGGCGCATAGGCCTGGCGGCGTCCGGGAACCGGTGCCGCAGAGCGTCCATAGCCGCGCGGCAAGGGCGCTGCCTGGCGGCGTGTCTGATAGGATCTACCCTGTGATCCGTCGGATCCGAACAGGGAATTCATCAGCATCGGGAATGGGCCGTCATTGGCCTCGGCGCGCGGCGTGCCGGCAAAAAGCAGGCCGAACAGGGCGGCGACGATGAGAATACGCAGGTACACGGGACTACGAGCTCCAATTCGTTACGCAATACTAAGAACGAGCAGGGCCGATGGCGGGATATGCAAGCGGGGCCGCCAATCGTCTCATGCGGCAAGGTTAGGGGTTAACGGTAACGGGAATGGTAAATGGAATCCGACTTTGTCCCCTCACGTAAATTCAGGGTTGATTGTCGGTAAACGCCTTGTTTGCCAAGTATTTACCCTAACAAAGCGTTGATTGAAAAATGCTCGTTCGCCCATAAAGAAGAAGCGCGGGACCAAAGCCCCGCGCATCCAGGCTGGTAGGGTGCCGGAACTAGAGCTGCGGCTGCCAGGCGGCGAGCGCAAGCTGATATCCGGAGCCGTCCTTGACGATGTGTCCGGTTGCCGGGAACGGGAAATGGTAACCCGCGACCAGCATGTCGTCGGCGGAAACCATGTCGAGCATCTTCACGCGCGTCTGCGCCGCCATATCGCCATCCATGTCGAAGCGCACCTGCCACTGCGGATTGCGCACGAACAGCGCGGGATGATTGGTGGTGTCCGACAGCACCATCATCTGTTTGCTGCCAGACGACAGCCGGAACGCCATGTGGCCCGGCGTGTGGCCGTAGGCCGCCAGCGTGTTGATGCCGCCGATGACCTCGCCGCCATCGCCGATATGGCGCACTGCATCGCCATATGCGCCGATGTTCTTCTTCGCGAGCGCAAAGTTCGGCTTGCGTCCATCCGGTGCGGCATTGGCGTTGGCTTCGTCGAGCCAGAACGCGGCCTCGCCCTCCGGGATCACCAGTTCTGCGTTGGGGAACGATACGTCATCGTTCTCGTCGAGCAGTCCGCCTATGTGGTCGGGGTGGAAATGCGAGATTGCGACGATGTCGATTGCGGCGCGATCGATGCCGGCAGATTCAAGGTTTGAGAATAGCGTGCCGCGCGTTCCACCTGCCTTGGGTCCGTTTCCGGTGTCGATCAGAACGGTCTTCCCGCCTGTCTTCACAACTATGGCGGTGAAAGGAATGCTCATCGTTGCAGGGTCCATCAGCGCACGCGCCAGCGCGTCACCAACCTCTTGCGTGGACGCGTTCTTCACAAAGCCGTCGGGCAACGGGAAATTGGCAACGCCATCATTCAGCGCCAGGCATTCCATGTCGCCGAGCTTGTAGGAAAAGACGCCGGCAGGCTTGCCCATTTCTGCGGCTTTGGCAGTACCTGCGGCAAATCCCAGTGGCATGGCCGAGGCAGCAGCGGCAATGGCTGCACCCGACATCAGTTCGCGGCGATTGATAGGCATGGATGTGTCCTCCCTGACATACGGCCTGCAAATGGACCGCCCACCATGATAACGGCGCAGACCTGATGGTCTCCGCCGGAAATAACCATAGGGCAAGTTAGGGCCGCGAGTGCGGGCGTCAACGCGGTGTTAACGCTGTTCTGCGACATTTCACGCCAATGTGTTGGCTTTTCGGGAGGCGGACTTGGCTGCGGCGGTTAAGCGGTTTCGCATTGAAAAAACAAACGAGATGGAAATCCCGGAGGATGTCGCTGCCGAGCGCCGCCACCAGGAACTCGTCGGGCTGATTGAAAACGTCCGCAAGGCCGTAACCGGTACGGCTGAACAGGTGACCGAAGTCATCGGCACCGACCTGCGCCAGCAGATCGAGGAAGCCCGCAAGATCAAGGATGAGCTGGACGAGATCCAGGAGGCCATCGCCAGCACCAAGAAGGAACTGGCGACGCTTCACACAGGTTCATTCCAGGGCGATGGCATGAACCGTGTCACCGACGAGCTGGACGCCATCGTGGCCGGCACGGAGCAGGCGACGGAATCGATCCTGGCCGCCGCCGAGACCATCGAGAACAATGCCAATGATTTGCGCGCCATGCTCAAGCGCGGTGCCAATGTCGAGCTGGTCAGCGACATCCAGGACCAGATCGTTCAGATTTTCGAGGCCTGCAACTTCCAGGACCTGACCGGCCAGCGCATCACGAAAGTGGTCAAGACGCTGCACTTCATCGAGGATCGCGTGAACCGGATGATGGGCATCTGGGGCGGTCTGGAGGCGTTCAACGACGTCACGCCCGACGCCCAGCCTGTCAAGGACGAGCATGAGGCCCTTCTCAACGGTCCCGCGCTGCCTGACGACGAGAGCCGCGTCAGCCAGGACGACATCGACGCCCTGTTCGATTAAGGAGACTGCGGGCAAACCCTTGCCCGTAGGCGTCATCTCGTCTAACCAGTGCCGCGCATGAAAATGCTGCCCCTTAGGGGGTGGCCGGGATTCGCATTTTACCCTTGTAGCAGCGGACGATACCGAAGCCATGAGCGGCGCAAAGAAACCATCGCGCGTCAAAGCGCGTCTTCCCCGTGGATTCGTGGATCGCAGCGCAAGCGATCTGCTGGTTTCGCGCGCCATGCTGGACAAGGTGCGCGAGGTCTTCGAGCGCTACGGTTTCGATCCCGTCGAAACGCCGATGTTCGAATACACCGAGGCGCTCGGCAAGTTCCTGCCCGATTCCGACCGGCCCAACGAGGGCGTGTTCTCGCTGCAGGACGACGACGAGCAGTGGCTCTCCCTGCGCTACGACCTCACCGCGCCGCTCGCCCGCTATGTGGCCGAGAACTACGAAAGCCTGCCCAAGCCCTACCGCAGCTACCGGCAGGGCTACGTCTTCCGCAACGAGAAGCCCGGCCCCGGCCGCTTCCGCCAGTTTATGCAGTTCGATGCCGATACGGTCGGCGCGGGTTCCGTCGCCGCCGACGCCGAAATCTGCATGATGATGGCCGACGTCATGGAGGCGCTCGGACTGAGCGGCCAATACGTCGTGCGGGTCAACAACCGCAAGGTGCTCGACGGCGTCATGGAGGCCATCGGCCTCGGTGGTGACGAGAATGCCGGCACGAGGCTCAAAGTGCTGAGAGCTATCGATAAATACGACCGCGTGGGGCCAGAAGGAGTAAGAGCCCTTTTAGGGGAAAAGGGTCGTCTTGATGACAGCGGTGACTTTATGCCTGGGGCAGGTCTCGACGAACCGGCAGTAGATGAACTCTGTATTTTGCTTTATGGCGTAGAGGCCGCAGGTCGCGATAAGGCTGATAGACTCGCCTATAAATGGGGTGGCGATACCGATATTGAACGCCTCATTGTCGGGTCAGGACAATTCAAAGATTTAGACGATTTTGCGAAACAAGGGAGCAATAGCCTATTGACGCTTGTTCTCTCTGATTTCACGGTTAATCAGAAATATTTGCAAGCGATCAAAGAGTTAATCGAGATCTATCTACTCAGCCGCGCGAGCGGATATGAGGGGAGAATAGAAATCGACTACACCGTCGTCCGTGGTCTCGAATATTACACCGGCCCCGTCTTCGAGACCGAACTGACCTTCGAGACCGTCAACGAGAAGGGTGAGACCGCGCGCTACGGTTCGGTTGCCGGCGGCGGGCGCTACGATGGCCTTGTCGCCCGCTTCATGGGCCAGCCGGTTCCCGCCACGGGCTTCTCGCTCGGCGTCAGCCGCTTGCAGGCAGCGCTTTCCGCACTCGGCAAGCTCGATGACGCGCAGGCCACCGGCCCCGTCGTCGTTACCGTGATGGACAAGGATCAGGTCGCCACATATCAGGCGATGGTCGCCGAATTGCGAAATGCCGGCATCCGCGCCGAACTGTTCTTGGGCAACCCGAAGCAGTTCGGCAAGCAGCTTGATTATGCCGACCGGCGGGGCAGCCCGTGCGTCGTCATTCAGGGCAGTTCCGAGCGTGAGAATGGCGTCGTGCTGATCAAGGACCTGATCAAGGGCGCCGAGATCGCCAAAGCGGTTACCGACCATGACGCCTACAGGGAAGCTTCGCTCGCTGCCCAGATCGAGGTGAAGCGCGAAGACCTCGTCGCCGAAGTGAAGAAGGTGCTCGCCAGTCACGCTATCGCGGGAGGCGCGGCATGAGCATGACATCGCTTCAGCGCTCCGATGCGCTCGCCGGCATGATGCACACGCTGGAAAACGGTGGGTTCGAACGTGTCGATCCGCCGATCCTGCAGCCTGCGGAAGTCTTCCTCGATCTGTCGGGCGAAGAGCTGCGCCGCCGCCTGTTCCAGGTGCAGGACCCGGCAGGCCGCGAATTGTGCCTGCGCCCCGACATGACCATTCCCGTCAGTCGCCACCACATCGCGACGGGTGATCCAGCGCGCGCGGCAGACTATTGCTATCTCGGTCCGGTCTTCCGTCACCGCCCCGGCAGCGAGGAACCCGATGAGTTCACACAGGCGGGCATCGAAAGCTTCGGTGCCGCCGATGCAGCCGCATCCGACGCGCGTATCGTTGCGCTCGGTGTTGCCGCAGCCCGCGGCCTTGGCGCGCAGGGGCTGACGATCAGCATCGGCGATCCGACCATCCTGCTTGGCTTCGTCGCCGCCCTCGATCTGCCGGCTGCATGGCAGCGCCGTCTGCGCGCCGCCTTCGGCACGCCCGGCGGCATCAGGGCCGTGCTCGACAGCGCCGGCGAGGAGGCGGGTAACACATCGGTCTATGCCGGAACGCTCGGGCGTCTTGACCCCGATGCCGCCCGCAGGCTGGTCATGGAGATGGTCGACATCGCCGGCATCGCACCCGTTGGCGGGCGCACGCCGGACGAGATCGCCGAACGGCTGATCGAGCGCGCGAGCCTTGCCGGCGCGGGCGCTTTGAGTGAGGGAACCCGCGATCTGCTGACCCGGCTCGCGGGCATCGATGCGTCGCCTGCGGAAGCAGCCGATCAGATCATGGCGCTGGCACAGGAAGCGGGTATCCGTGCCGATGCCGCGTTGGCGCCCTTCGACACGCGCCTGGAAGCCTTGCGGGCAGTCGGCATCGACACCGATGTCATGCGCTTTTCGGCGAGCTTCGGCCGCCGGCTCGATTATTATTCCGGCTTCGTCTTCGAGGCGACGGCCAAGGCGGTCGAAACCGGCCCCGTGGTTGCCGGTGGGCGTTATGATGCGCTGCTTGGCCTGCTCGGCAGCCCGAGGCCCGTGCCCGGTGTCGGCTGCGCCATCTGGATTGATCGCGCCTTCAAGGCGGGAGGGGCATGATGGGTGATACGCTGATCCTCGCCGTTCCCTCCAAGGGCCGCCTGCAGGAAAACGCCGATGCGTTCTTCGGTCGCTCGGGGCTGGTGTTCACCCGCGCGCGCGGTGTGCGTGATTATCGCGGGCGCATCAAGGGTGTCGACAACGCCGAGGTGCTGTTCCTGTCGGCTTCGGAAATCGCCGGCGAGCTTGCGCGCGGCAACGTCCATCTCGGCGTTACCGGCGAGGACCTGATCCGCGAAAACATCGCCGATGCCGACGAGCGTCTCGCCTTCGTCACCCCGCTCGGTTTCGGTCATGCCCGTGTCGTCGTTGCCGTGCCGCAAGTGTGGATCGATGTCGACACCATGGCCGATCTTGCCGATGTCGCGCAGAGCTTCCGCGTCCGTCACGGCCGCCGGCTGCGGGTGGCAACCAAATACGTCAACCTGACGCGCGCTTTCTTCGCCGAAAACGGCGTTACCGATTATCGCATCGTCGAAAGCCTCGGCGCGACCGAAGGAGCGCCTGCATCCGGTGCCGCCGACCTGATCGTCGACATCACGACGACCGGCGCGACGCTTGCCGCCAACGCGCTGAAGATCCTGAGCGATGGCGTCATGCTGGCGAGCGAGGCCAACCTTGTTGCGTCTGTACGGGCCGACTGGTCGCAGGCGGCAAAAGCCGCGCTGACGGAAATTCTCGATCGCGTCGCAGCCGAGGAGCACGCGCGTTCGACCTGCGAGGTGCGTGCGATTTTCGCCTTTCCGCGCAGTGCGCAGGATGCGCAGAATGTGGCGACGGCTGATCTTGGCATCGATGCCATCATGGCGCCACGTGATGGTGTTCTGGTCTATGAATGCCCTGCAGGAGACGTCTGGGCATTGACGCGGCTGATGAAGGCGCGCGGTGCGCGCCATGTCTCGGTGCGCAAGATGGATTACGTCTTCACCGCCGAGAACCCGCTTGTCGAGAAAATCGGTGCCCGGTTGGGCTTGAGTGAATAACGTCAGCAAACCAGCGAGCCTGTAATGACCGATTCAAAGAAGATTTCGCGCCGCAGCTTCTCGATCGGTCTGACAGCTGCGACCGCTGTCACACTCGCAAGCCCGCATGTGGCGCGCGCCGCAGCCGGCCTTGATCCGCTGATCGGCAACATGCTGCTGCTCGGCTTCCTCGGTTCGGACGGCTCGGCCTCATGGGCGCAGCGCCTGGCTCGGCAGATTTCGCTCGGTCAGGTCGGTGGCGCGGTGTTCCTGGGCCATAATTTCAAGTCGCGCGGCGGCGTTACCGCGCTGACGCAGATGTTTGAATCCGCCGGAAACGGTTCGCGCCCCCTGGTCATGCTCGACCAGGAAGGTGGCGCAGTGCAGCGGCTTGGCAAGAAGCTCGGTTACACTTCCATCCCGCGTGCCCGCGAAGTGGCAAGAGACATGTCGCCGAAACAGGCCAAGGCGCTTTATGCGGGGCTGGCGGGCGATGTGCGTGGCGCGGGCTTCAACTTCAACCTCGCCCCCGTCGTCGACATGGAGGTCGATCCAACAAACCCGGTGATCGGCAAATGGGGCCGCGCCTGGGGCAACGATCCCAAGACGGTGACCACTTACGCAACCGCCTTCATCGATGCCCATCACGGCGAGGGGCTTGCCTGCTCGCTGAAGCACTTCCCCGGGCACGGTTCCTCGCGCGGCGACAGCCATGACGGTTTCGTCGACATCACCGACACCTGGACGCGGGCCGAGCTGAAACCTTTCGAGGCACTGGCAGGCTCAGGCGTTGCCGATGCGGTTATGACGGCGCATCTCTATCACCGCGATTTTGCCGGCAGCACCGACGAGCCGGTGACCTTGTCCCATACGGCGATTGAAAGCGTGTTGCGCGGCGAGCTGGGCTTCAGGGGCACGGTCATGACCGACGATCTCGACATGGGCGCGATCCGTTCGCGCTACTCGCTGGAAGAGGCGGTGGTCCGCGCGATTGCGGCGGGCAACGATCTCGTCATGCTGTCGAATTCCGCCAAGCCGGACGACAACCTGCCGTCCCGCATGATCGAGACGGTCAAGGCCGCCGTCACCGACGGGCGCATTTCACGCGCCCGCATTGAGCAGGCCGCCCAGCGCATCGCCGCGCTCAAGGGCCGGATTTCGGTTTAGATTATTCCGCTGATATCCATTCTCGTCATACCCGGGCTTGACCCGGTAATCCAGGGGCAACTGGCAGTGCGTACCGCCCTGGATACCCGGGTCAAGCCCGATAATGACGGAGATTCTATTATTCCCTCAACATCTTTCTCTACCGCCGCATCCTGATCTCGGCCCTCAGCGAAAAGCCCGTGTCGTCATCGTCGCCCGAGGCGCCGGCGATTACGGCTGCGTCGAGGCCATAGGCGCGCGTTGTGATACCGGCTCCCGCGGCCCAGTATGGGCCGTCGATGTCGTCGCTGCCGCGCACTTCCGCGATCAAACCCCAGCGATCCGTCACCTCGCGCGTGACGCCGATGCGTCCCGACACGGTCTCGTAGACATCGGAATATCCCGCGGTCGCCGAAAGCACGGTTTGCGGGTCCACCCGCCACCAGCCTTCCGCGAGAACAGACGCGCCGGTCTTCGTGCCGTGCTTCGATTGCGTAGTCGGGGCATCATGCCGCTCCGCAGCAACACCGGCATAGACGGTGACCCCAAGATCGCCGTGCCAGAACGCCCAGCCGGCAAGAAGGTGCCCCGCCTGCTTGTCCACCCATGTTCCATCATCGAGCTTGTAGTCGCCCGCACCGCCATAGGCCCGAATGCGCAGGCCAGGCTGGTCCAGGCCGCCCATGGGCGCAAGCACCGCGCCGGAATAGACAAACCGGCTGGTGACGGAAAGATCGGTGCCGAAGAAGAGATCGTGGAGGGAATCATCGGCCATTGCCGCAGACGTACCGGTCTCCGGCATAAACGCGATAAAGACGATCGCGGCGTGCAAGGCACCCCAATATTTGCGCGGCATGAGCCAACGCCCCCCAATCAACTCAAAAGTGTAGGGGAAGGGGGACTTTGACGTAAAGTGAATTTGGTGAATTCAGGACTCTTCGGGATCGCCCTTGCCGAATGCTTTCAGCCATTTCGCAACCGCCTTGAGTTCGGGATCGCGAACTTCGTGACCGGCTTCCATCAGGTCTGCGGTCACATCCGCCCTGCGTTCGCGCAGGCGGGAAATGATCTCCTCGACATGTTCCGTGGAGGTGACCGGGTCGCGCCGGCCATAGGTGATCAGTACCGGCTTGCCTGAGAGATCGCGCATCGGCGGCTCATAGGGCAGAAGCGGATGCATCAGGACGGCGCCGGCGAGACTGCCGGGTCTCTCGAAAACGAGGTTTCCGAGTAGGTTCGCGCCGTTAGAATAGCCGATCCCCACCACCATCGCCGGGTCGCGGCCATGTTCGGCGAGAAGTTCGGGGATCGCATCCGCAAGCCGCAGCGTGCGCATGGCAAGATCGTCCATGTCGTAGACGCCTTCACCGTGACGCCTGAAGAAACGCAGGTTGCCGTTCTCGTTGACGTTGCCCTTCAGCGCGATCAGCGCGGCACCGGGCGAAACCAGTCGTCCAAGTCCGATGAAAGATGTGTGGTCGCCGCCGGTTCCGTGCAGCAGCAGCAGCGTTAGCGCGTTGCCTTCTTTCGCCGGTTCATAGGCATAAGTGTAGCCGGCGGCATTCAGTTCCTTGATCATCTATGAGTCCGAGCCCTGCTGCGGGAGCGGCTTGAGTGTCGCTTCCAGATGGGCGCGAAGATGCTCGTGCTGGGGTGGAAGTTTCAAGCCCTGTCCGAGTGTTTCCTCAGGTTCATCCATGGTGAAGCCGGGATTGTTGGTTGCGATCTCGAACAGCACACCGCCCGGTTCGCGAAAATAGATCGAGTGGAAGTAATTGCGGTCGATGAATGGCGTCACCGGAATGCCCATGCCCTTGATGATCTCACGCGCCAACACGTGCGCCTCATCGTCGGGCACGGCAAAGGCGACATGGTGGACGCTGCCCGCGCCGCCACCCGCCGGGGGCGCACCGGGGGACATGATCAGATCGACGGTTCCGGCATGGCTGCCGCCTGTGGAAATGTAGCGGATCGCCTGGCCTTCGCTGCCGGCCTCGCGGTAACCGAGCGCCTGCGTCAGCACATCGCGCGTACGCGCGCCGTCATGCAGCCGCAACGTGACGCCCTCGAAGCCACGGATGGCGTGGTCGGCGTGGATGGCGTCCGTCGCCCAAGGCTCGCGCGTGTCTCCATCGCGTTCGATCAGTGCGATCACGGTGCCGTCCGGATCAGCTGTGATGAGGCTCTTGTCGCCGAAACGGTTTTCGCCTTCGCGCACCGGCGCACCGTTTTTCTCAAGCCATCCCGCCCAGAAGGCGAGGCTGCTTGTTGGCACGGAAAACCGCGTTGCCGCCGTCTCGCCTATGCCGCGCCGCCCGCGCGGAACGCCGGGAAACGGGAAGAAGGTCATCGCCGTGCCCGGCGCGCCCAGCCGCGTCCCGTAATAGAGATGGTAGGTACCGGGATCGTCGAAATTGACGGTCTTCTTGACGAAGCGCTGGCCCAGCACATGCGTCCAGAAGCGGAAATTGTCCGCCGCATCAGACGCGATGGCCGTAACGTGATGCAGTCCGTCTACGGGGCTGGTGGGCGAAGTATTGTTCATGACAGGCTCTTTCTATTGCTCGTGGACCACATATGAGCCTCGGCGGGCCTGTTTATAACCATCTCGAACCGGACCGGACTGTTGCGATGGTGCGAACAGCTAGGGCCCTAACCCTAGTACCCCGGCAGAACGATGACCGATGGTGTGTCCGGCAGGCTTGCAAGCGAGACCGTCAGCGTTGGCGTGTCGCTGAACTCCACCCGGAAGCCGGCCTTCATCCCCTCGACGAACCGCTGAAGCGTGGTGGGCCCGAAGGCGTGCATCGGAATGACGATGCTGGCGCGAAGGTCCTGCAACACCTCGATCATCGCACCCTGCGCCATGGTGTAGCCGCCATCAACAGGAACGAACACAACGTCGAGCCGTCCGATCTTCGCCCTGTGTTCGGGTGTCAGTTCATGATGCAGGTGCCCCAGATGGCCGATACACAGTCCCGCCACCTCGAAAATGAAGATCGAATTTCCGTCGGGCCGGCCTCCGACCTCGAAACTGCCGCGAATGTCGGTCGTCACGTTGCGGATATAGACATCGCCCAGCTTGAGACGGTGGCGGGCGGGCTCGCCGTCTTCGCCCCAGCCTCTCAGCACATGGGTGATGGCAGGATCGGGAAAGCTGGTGTTGTGGCTGGAGTGAGCGATGTTCATTGTTACCACGTCGGGTGCGCGGCCCTGGCCGTAATTGCCGGCATAGTCGGTTGCAATGACGATGCCGCCGCCGGTTTCCATCCGAAATGTCGAGTGGCCGATATAGGTGATGGAGACTTCTCCGCTCTGCATGGCAACAGGCGTGAGCGAGGCGTATTGCACGCCGCCGATGCCGCGCGCGATCGCCAGACACTGGCTGACCGGTTCTTCCTCGGGGGAAAGCTGCTGGGCTGTGGCGGGCGATCGCCCGAGGCAGAACAGGGTCATTGCCAAGGCGACAACACCGGAAACCAGGCGCAACATGTCCGCTCCTCCCGTCCTGAACCAGGCTCGGAACTAGGATAGAGCGGGACGGGCAGGGCGCAAGATTGCTTGTATGCTATCTGATCAAGCAAAAGGGCGGTCCTGGAACCGCCCTTTCAAATCGCTGTCATTGGATGCGGTGAGACTATTTCGCCTCGACGTCTGCCTCCAGCGTCTTGCCGCGGGGAGCAGCGTCGTCCACCACGGTCTTGGTTTCATCTTCGCGATATGTAACCACAACTGCAGGAGCACTACCGTTGTCGTCATTCTGGTTTTCGATGATCAGGATAGCGCCACCAACAATGGCGGCCGCGCCGGCTGCACAAATAAGTTCGTTCTGAAGGTTTTTGGTGCAGTGGTCATAGACCGGCTGAAAGAACGCACAGGCCGAAAGGCCTGTTGAAAGCAGCAAAACCGCAGCGATCTTCGCCGCGCGTGAAGGAACACTCATTTAACACCCCCGATCACGCCTATCTGTTATTGGCGCAGAGCCTACGGGGATTGATACCGTAACGTAAGTACATTTCTGCAACACTTGCGGATTTATGAAACCGAAGAACTTGGCTCGAGCCAAAAGAAAAGGGCGGCCCAAAGACCGCCCTTTCCAATTCTTTTTGGAAAATCCAAACAGCCGATAGCTGCTTAGAAGTCCATACCGCCTGCCGGACCGGCCTGTGCCGGTCCGCCCATTGTTTGATGATGGGTGGCTTTATGGACTTCCTGGCAAAAGAAAAGGCGGCCGAAGCCGCCTTTTCAATTCGCTCTGGCTTAATGGACTTATTAGAAGTCCATGCCACCCATGCCACCGCCCGGCATGGCCGGCATCGCTGCTTCCTTCTTGGGAAGCTCGGCAACCATTGCCTCGGTGGTGATCAGCAGGCCGGCAACGGAAGCGGCATCCTGCAGCGCGGTGCGTACGACCTTGGCCGGGTCGATGATGCCCATCTTGAGCATGTCGCCATATTCGCCGGTCTGGGCGTTGTAGCCGAAGTTGGCCTTGTTCTCGCCGAGAATCTTACCGACCACGACTGAGCCTTCGTCGCCGGCGTTTTCGGCGATCTGGCGGATCGGAGCCTGCAGGGCACGGCGCACGATGTTGACGCCAGCTTCCTGGTCTTCGTTTTCACCCTTGGAGTCGATGAACTTCGAGGCACGCAGCAGCGCAACGCCGCCACCGGGAACCACGCCTTCTTCAACGGCTGCGCGGGTTGCGTTCAGAGCGTCGTCGACGCGGTCCTTGCGCTCCTTCACCTCGATCTCGGTAGCACCGCCGACGCGGATCACCGCAACACCGCCGGCGAGCTTGGCCAGACGCTCCTGCAGCTTCTCGCGGTCGTAATCGGAGGTGGTCTCCTCGATTTGGGCACGGATCTGGCCAACGCGGCCTTCAATGCCCTTCTTGGAGCCGGCACCGTCGACGATGGTGGTCTCTTCCTTGGTGATCTGCACCTTCTTGGCGCGACCGAGCATGTCGAGCGTGACCGACTCAAGCTTGATGCCAAGATCTTCGGAAACAACCGTGCCGCCGGTGAGGATCGCGATGTCCTCGAGCATGGCCTTGCGGCGGTCGCCGAAGCCCGGAGCCTTGACGGCCGCGACCTTCAGGCCGCCGCGCAGCTTGTTGACCACGAGGGTGGCCAGTGCTTCGCCTTCGACGTCCTCGGCAATGATCAGCAGCGGACGGGAAGACTGAACGACGGACTCAAGAACCGGCAGCATCGCCTGCAGGTTGGAGAGCTTCTTCTCGTGCAGGAGGATATAGGGGTCCTCGAGCTCGCAGACCATCTTGTCGGCGTTGGTGATGAAGTACGGCGACAGGTAGCCGCGGTCGAACTGCATGCCTTCGACGACTTCCAGCTCGGTCTCGGCGGTCTTGGCTTCTTCAACCGTGATGACGCCGTCGTTGCCGACCTTCTGCATCGCCTGGGCGATCATGTCGCCGATTTCCTTCTCGCCATTGGCGGAGATGGTGCCAACCTGAGCGACTTCCTCGGAGGTCTTGATCTTGGCGGACTTCTTCTGGATGTCCTTGACGACCTCTGCAACGGCCATGTCGACGCCGCGCTTCAGGTCCATCGGGTTCATGCCGGCGGCAACCGCCTTGGCACCTTCGCGAACGATCGCCTGGGCCAGAACCGTAGCCGTCGTGGTGCCGTCGCCGGCGATGTCGTTGGTCTTGGAGGCAACTTCGCGCACCATCTGTGCGCCCATGTTCTCGAACTTGTCCTCAAGCTCGATTTCCTTGGCGACCGTAACGCCGTCCTTGGTGGTGCGCGGTGCGCCAAAGGCCTTGTCGATGACGACGTTGCGGCCTTTCGGGCCGAGCGTCACCTTCACCGCGTCGGCGAGGATATCGACGCCGCGCAGCATCTTGTTGCGGGCTTCGGTTGAGAATTTTACGTCTTTCGCAGCCATTTCAATGGTCTCCGTACGTTTGTCTGGCAGTCACGGTTGAATGCAAAATCCCGATGCGGGGCCTTGCGCAAACCGGTTGCCGGGTACTGAAAATGTCGTTCAAAGGGTGTGGCTCGCGGCGTGAACCGCTTGCCGGGTCGGTCCTCAGGCGGCCTTCTTCTTGCCGGCCTTCTTGGTCTCGACGACGCCCATGATGTCGGACTCTTTCATGATCAGATATTCATCGCCATCGAGCTTCACCTCGGTGCCCGACCACTTGCCGAACAGCACGATGTCGCCGGCCTGCACATCAAGAGCGATGCGTGCGCCGTTCTCGTCGCGTTCGCCGGGGCCGACTGCGACGACTTCGCCCTGCTGGGGCTTTTCCTTCGCCGTGTCGGGGATGATGATGCCGCCGGCGGTCTTGGTGTCTTCGTCAATACGCTTGACCACCACGCGGTCATGCAGAGGACGGAAGTGCATGGGAGATCTCTCCTGTAAGAAAGCTGATACCGGAAAAGCTGGTTTGAAGCCTTGTTAGCACTCAGCGTCAGAGAGTGCTAACCGCTGGCGGGCGATGTAATTTTGCGTGAGGCCAGTGTCAAGGGGACGGCGATGAGAAAAAATCGCGCCGGTTAATTTCAGCGGCGGAAAAACCGTGGCAGGGCGCAGGTTTACGCGGTCAGCGCCGGGCTGTCATCCCAGCCGAGTTTTTTACGGTAAATGGTCGATGCGCTGATCCCTAGCGCAGCAGCGGCCTTGCCGACATGGCCGTCATACTTGTCCAGCGCGCTCTCGATGATGCGCTTTTCCTGAACCCAGAACGGTTCGATGGACGTGGTCGCGTTTGCATGTGCGCGGGAGACCTGCAAATCCGGCGAGGATTGCGTGACCAGCTGCAGTACACCTGCGGACAATGGGCGGGTCGTCTCGCTACCGGTATGGGCCAGTGCCAGCGGGATCATGTCCGCGCTGACGGTGTTGCCGTCATGCATGACGACGATGCGGCGGATAAGGTTTTCGAGCTGGCGGACATTTCCAGGCCAGTCATAGCTGCACAGGAAACGCCCGGCTTCAGCAGAAAAACCGGTGAACTGGCGGTTTTCCTCGTCCGAGAAGCGCTTCAGGAACGCATTGGCCAGCTTCATCACGTCACTGCCGCGCTCGCGCAGCGGCGGCAAATGAACCGGCAGCACATGCAGGCGGTAGAACAGATCAGACCGGAACCGGCCCGCGCTCATTTCTCCTTCGGGGTCGCGGTTCGTGGCACAGATGATGCGCACGTTCACCGATTCGTCGGCCCCGGCACCAACCCTTCGCACGGTGCCCGTTTGCAGGGCCCTTAGCAGTTTGGCCTGAAGAGAGAGGTCCATCTCGCAGATTTCGTCGAGGAACAGCGTGCCGCCATCGGCCAGTTGCATGGCGCCCGGCCGGTCATCGGTTGCACCGGTGAAGGCTCCGCGCACGTGCCCGAACAGCTCGCTTTCCATCAGGTCATGCGGGATTGCCGCGCAATTGATGGCGATGAACCGGTCGGGCCTGCGTCCCGATTGCTTGTGGATCGCGTTGGCGCACAATTCCTTGCCGGTGCCGCTTTCGCCGGTGATGAAGGCTGGCGCCGTCGACGGGGCGATGCGCATGATCTGCCTGTAAAGCGCGATCATTTTCGGCGCTTCGCCAATGAACGCGCTTTCGGTGTCGCCGGCGGCGGTTGCCTCGGGCGCCGGGGTATCGGCATGCGCTGCGGGTTTGCGCGTGATGCGATCCGCCAGCCGCTCGAACAGCGTTTCCGCGCGTGAGGGCTGAAGGATGAAGTCGGCCGCGCCGCGGCGCATCGCATCCACGGCGAGATTGATGGAGCCCCCTGCGGCAAGCGCCACGGGGCTGACGCCGCATGAGGCGAGCCGCTCGATCAGTTCCAGGTCACGCGCGCAATTGGCCTCGACGCTGGCCAGAACGACATCCGCGTTGACCGTGGTTGCGACCTGCCAGTCTGCCGGTGTCAGTTCGACCACTTCGGCATTGGCGGCTGCAGCTCCGCTGACGACCCACCGCTGCAACGCGGGATCGCGGGTGATCAGGGCGAGCCGTAGCCCCGTGCGTGGTGAGGCGGAGTGCATCCGCGGACAATCTCCCGGTGGAGGCCCCCGTGTTGGAGCCGTTTGATCAGCTTTGAAAAAGAATGACCAAACAGGGTAAAGAAAGGGTTGTTTACCGCGTCGATTATCGATGTTTGCCGATCTTCACTGTCCCGGAGAGGGAATTGCATGTTAAGTATTGCTTAACTGCTTTGCGCCGGGTGCAGGTCGTACGGTTTTTGCGCTAGATTAGCGTGTGTCGATTCGCGTCGCCCGGACGCAGTGGATGCTAGGAGAACGGTAGTCCCCGATGTCGCGGTTCACGCCTTGGCTCGTTGCCATATCGATGGTGATCATCGCGGCCTCGCTGTCGGCGGTGCTTTATACGTCCGCCGGTATGCCGCTCACCGAAGCGGCGTGGATCGGTATCGGCGTTTTCCTGCTGATGATCGTGGTTCAGCTTTTCGCGACCCGGGGCAAGGAATCCACCGGTCTCGTTAGCCGGCTCGACGACATTGGCGGTGCGTCGGGAAAACTTGCCCGCGAGATCGAAAGCCTGAACCTGCGCATTGCTGACCTTGAGGTTGCGCTGGCGCATCGGCTTGAGGATTCGCTTCAGGAGCGTTTAGGTCCCGTGCTCGGTGAACTGGGACGCATCGAGGAGCG
This sequence comes from Rhodobiaceae bacterium, assembly GCA_020637855.1. GTDB lineage: Bacteria > Pseudomonadota > Alphaproteobacteria > Rhizobiales > Tepidamorphaceae > JACKJK01. The sequence goes on from JACKJR010000001.1 coordinate 86,032, forward strand.
TCTTGGCGAGATCGCCCGCAACGGCCTGCCGCAGGCAGCCACGCAGGATGCGGGGGAAGGGGCCGAAGACAAGGGCAAGCCGCCTGCCGCTTCGAGGCGCGCCAATGGCAAGGATGCACCTGCGGCAAGAACGGCTCCGCGCCGGTCCGAAGCCTTTGTGGGCATCGACGACGCAACCATGAAGCAGCTCGTCCGCGATGCGGTCGAGGCCGGGCGTGTCGAAATTCATTTGCAGCCGATCGTCAGTCTGCCGCAGCGCAAGGTGCGCTACTACGAGGCGCTGGCGCGGTTGCGTACCGATGCCGGCGATCTGATGCAGCCGGACGACTTCCTGCCCTTTGCGCGCATGCAGGACCTGATGCCGGCCATCGATTTCACGGTGCTTGTGCGCGCCGTGCAGGTGGTGCGCCGCCTCACGGCCAAGAATCGGGAAGTCGGTGTGTTCCTCAACGTGTCGCTGTCTACGCTTCAGGACGAGCGCTTCGCCAACCGGTATGTCGAGTTTGCCGAACACAACAAGGCACTGGCCAGCGCGATCATCTTCGAGTTCAGCCAGCGCGAATACGCAACCGTAGGCCCGCTTGAGCAGGTGGGCTTCGACCAGCTCGCCGAACTCGGCTTCCGCTTCTCCGTCGATGCGGTCGAGCGCCTGTCGCTCGACGGGCGCACGATGTCGGAGCGGCGGGTGCGCTTCGTCAAGGTCGACGCGGAGCTTCTGCTGCAGGCCAACGGCGGTATGGCGTCCGACATACACCCTGCCGACCTGAGCGATCTCCTTGCCCGTTACGGCATCGATCTCATTGCAACGCGCATCGAGCGTGAAAGCGAAGTTGTCGACCTGATCGACTACGATGTCCGCTTTGCGCAAGGGAATCTGTTCTCGCCGCCGCGTCCCGTGAAGGCCGATATCCTTCAGGACGGACCGGCCGCCTCGCTCGAAGCTGCCCAGTAGTTATCCGCGCCAGGGTCGGAAATCCCCATGAAAAGCCTTGATGGCCTCGGCACGATTGTTGCCGGTTACGATCTGCTGATCTGCGATGTCTGGGGCGTCGTCCACAACGGCTTGCGTTCCTGGCCTCTTGCCTGCGAAGCGCTTCAGCAATTCCGCTCCGGCGGAGGGACCGTGGTCCTTCTCACCAACGCGCCGCGGCCAAGCTCGGCCGTTGTCGGCATGCTCGAACGGCTCGCCGTACCCCCCGATACGCGCGATGCGATCCTCACCTCGGGCGATCTCGCGCGCGATGCGCTGATCGATTGTGGTGCACGGGCGGTGTTTCATCTCGGCCCCGAACGCGACCTTGGCATTCTGGACGGTCTGGACATCCGCCTTGCTCCCCCGGAAGACGCCGACATCGTTCTCAACACCGGTCTTTATGACGACGAGACCGAGACGCCGGATGACTATGGCGAGCTGATCGGGCGCATGCGCGCTCAAGGGCTTCACATGATTTGCGCCAATCCCGATCTTGTCGTGGAACGCGGCGACCACCTGATCTATTGCGCCGGCGCAATCGCGCAACGCTATGAGGAGGCGGGCGGCGAAGTAATCTGGGCCGGCAAGCCGCGTCCGCCGGTCTACGATCGCGTCTTCGCGATGGCCCATGAAATACGCAAGGCGGCAGTCCCTCCGGCACGCGCCCTGGCGATTGGCGATGCGATGCGCACCGATATTGCCGGCGGCGTTGCAGCGGGCGCCGATACGCTGTTCATCGCCAGCGGCATACATTCCGGCGATGTGCTGAAAGATGGCGTGCCTGACCTGAGCGCAGTCGCGCACCTCGCGGATGCCGCGGGCGCGCGCCCTGATTTCGTGATGGATGTGCTGCGCTGGTAAAACCCCAGCTCATGGTCCCCGGACTTGATCCGGGAGCCAGATATCAACGGCAGCAGACCCGAACGTTCATGGGCATATGCCATGCCGCGGAAACGAAATTGCCGGGTCCGGCACACTGTGCCGCCCGGCAATGCAATAATGGAATTAGAAACGGAAAGCGGCCTCGACCCTAGAACAGGTCGTTGAGCAGATCGTCGATGTCGTTCTGTTTCAAACCGTCGCCGTCCTTCAGCGCGGGACCCTCCAGCGGAGGATTGTCGTCATCTGCTTTCGCGGCAGCCGCACCCTGCTCGTCACTGATGGCTGCGGCCAGCTTGACGATGCCAGATGCGTTCAACCGGTCCTCGATCACTTTCAGGGTCTTGATGACCTTGCCGATACGCTGGCCGGTTATATCCTGGAACGTGCAGGCTTCGAAAATCGCCGTCGCCTTGCCCTCGACCATGTCGGCAAATGCACCCTCGGCATCGCCGCACGCATCGAGCAGTCCTTCGGCGGCCTGCATGATGTCGTGGGTGGCAGCTTCCGTCGCCGCGACAACCGCTTCCAGTTCCTCGCCGGCTGCAGGGATGCGCCGTGAGGTGATCTCCTGCGGCGCCAGCGCCTTCAGGTCGGAATGCAGCGCGGCAATATCCTGCGCGATTTGTGCAAGAACCATGCGGGCGGCATCGTCGCATGCCCGCATTGCATCCTCCAGCCGGCGTCCGATGTCGCCATCGAACGCCCCGGAGTGTTCTTTCTTCTGGGGAAGGCCCATCTGCTCAGCGTCCGGTTATTCGCCGAACACAGCGTCGATCTTGGCCTTCAGCGTTGCCGCGTTGAACGGCTTCACGATGTAATTGTTCACGCCGGCCTTCTTGGCGGCGATCACGTTCTCGGTCTTCGATTCCGCGGTCACCATGATGAACGGCGTGCGGTTCAGATGTTCGTCGCCGCGCACGTTCTTCAGCAGCTCGTAACCGGTCATCGGTTCCATGTTCCAGTCGGAGATGACTAGGCCGTACTTGCGGCCTTGCATCTTCTGCAGCGCTTCCGTGCCGTCAGCTGCTTCATCGACATCGTTGAAACCGAGCTGCTTGAGCAGGTTACGGATAATTCGGATCATCGTCTTGTAATCATCGACGACGAGGATCGGCATGGTCAGGTCAACAGCCATTTCTTGCTCCGTTGATGTGGCCCCCCGCCAGCCCCCAAGGCACACTCCGGGCAGAGCCGTACACACTCGTGACATTCGTCAGTCTGTTGTCATAAAACCAGAGCACCGAAAAAACAGTTAATTCGCCAAAATTCGCCGCGCGACGTAGACAAAAAGCCCAATGGCGGGGGGCACTTGCTGCGAATAGCGTAAACGGGAAGTTTCAAACCTGGAGATTTGAATGACTGCGCGCCCCGCCGGCCTTGGCTACTATTTCGAGGACCTGGAGGTCGGAATGTCGGCCGACCTGCTGAAGACCGTGATGTCCAACGATGTCATCGGTTTTGCGCAATTGTCCGGCGACACGAACCCGGTTCACCTGTCGGATCATTTTGCCGCGCGTACGCCATTTCGCGGCCGCATCGCCCATGGCCTTTATACCGCGAGCCTGATTTCCGCGCTTCTGGGCACCAAGCTTCCAGGCCCCGGCGCCATCTACCTCGAGCAGAGCCTGCATTTCCGCGCACCGGTGCGCATCGGCGATGTCATCCGCGCCTATGTCGAGGTAAAGGACCTCGACGCGGAGAAAAAACGCGTCCAGTTGTCTTGCGAATGCGTCGTTGATGCCAAGACGGTACTTGACGGCGAGGCGACGGTGCTGGTTCCTAGCCGCGATCGCTCTGCCTGAACGTTCAGGCTGTCTTCAAACGCTGAAAACCTTGCCGGAAATATAGCGACTATGCCGCCAGCCGATCCGTTTCACGTCGTCCGGGACGGCATGGACGCCGCCGCACTTTCCGGCGGTGTCATCGCGATCGGCAATTTCGACGGCGTCCATCGTGGCCATCAGGCGGTGATCGATGCCGCGCGCAACATGGCGTCCGGGCTCGATGTGCCGGCCTGTGCCATGACTTTTGAACCGCATCCCCGGCAATTGTTCCAGCCCGAGGTGCCGCTGTTCCGGCTTTCACTCGCCGATACCAAGCTGAAACTGCTGCAGGCGGCAGGGCTGGACGGTGCTGTCGTCGCGCAATTCGACCGGGAGTTTGCAGCACAAAGCGCCGAAGCCTTCATCGACGATGTGCTGATAGGCCGCCTTGATGTCCGCGGTGTCGCCATTGGCCACAATTTCCATTTCGGCAAGGCCCGCGGCGGCAATCCGCGGATGCTGTCGGATATCGGCCGGGAAAAGGGTTTCGAGGTGGCAATCGTCGGACCGCAGGGCGCCGATGACACGGTGTTTTCCTCAAGCGCGGTGCGCAAACATCTCGCAGCGGGCGAGATCGACGAGGCCGCTGCCATTCTCGGTTATCGCTGGTTCTTTGAAGGCGAAGTCCGTCATGGCGAAAAGCGTGGCCGCGATCTCGGGTTTCCGACCGCCAACATGGCGCTGGATCCCGCTTGTGGTCTGCGCCACGGGGTCTATGCCGTGCACGCGATCATCGATGGCAGGCGCATGGGCGGCGTCGCGAATTTCGGCATCCGCCCGCAATTCGACAGCGGCGCGCCGCTGTTCGAGACTTATCTTTTCGATTTCAAAGGTGACCTCTACGGCAAGACGCTGGCTGTCACGCCGCTCGCTTTCCTGCGTGACGAAGCCCGCTTTGACAGCGTGGATGCGTTGATCGCGCAGATGAACAGGGATGCCGCGCAGGCCCGCGACATCATTGCGGGCCTGGCGAAGAACGATCACGTATCCGGCTATCCGATGGCACAGGCAATCGCTGCCTTGAACCTGGCCTGAACCAGATGGCCAAGGGCATTCCGGTCAATCCGGCGCCGGTCGCGCCATTACCGCCGAAACAGGCGGGAGACGACGCGCGCGGCGGCATCGCCCTGATGGCGCTGGCCGTCTTCATCCTGCCTGTCATGGACGGCATCGCCAAGTTCCTCGGAACGGACTACGGGCCGATCCAGATCGGCATGATGCGGTTTCTGATGCAGATCGCCTTCACGCTGCCCTTCGCGCTGTGGATGGTTGGCCCGCGTGCGCTGATCCCGCGTCCATTCGCGCTCCAGGTCGTGCGCGGCATGCTGATCGGCATGGGCACGACCTTCTTCTTCGGCGGTCTGCGTTTCATGCCGATTGCCGAAACGCTGGCGATCTTCTTCGTCTCGCCGCTGCTGGTTACCGCGATCTCGGCGCTACTGCTGCGCGAGCGCGTCGGGTTGCGCCGCTGGAGCGCGGTTGCCGCAGGCTTTGTCGGGGCAATGATCGTCATCCGGCCCGGATCGGGCATTTTCGGCATCGCGGCGATCCTGCCGCTATGCGCTGCGATGTCCTTTGCCTTCTATCTCATCGTCACCCGCCAGCTTGCCGGGCGCTCAGATCCCTGGTCGACAAATCTGCAGACCGGCATGTCCGGCGCGGTCTTCCTCGGCATCATCATGCTGGCAGCTGGCGCGATGGGTCTAGAGGGACTCGGTTTCGTGCCGATCCAGTCCGGCCACTGGCTGCATTTCGCAGCGATTGGCGTGATCGCCACCGTCGGCCACCTGATGATGATCCTGGCACTGTCGCGCGCGCCGGCATCCACGCTCGCCCCGATCGGCTACATGGAAATGCCGAGTGCGGTGCTGGTCGGCTGGCTCGGTTTTGGCGATGTGCCGGATTTCTGGACGGTCATCGGCATCGTCATCATTGTCAGTGCGGGCCTGTATGTTTCCTGGCGCGAGAACCAGCTTGCGCGCAAGGCGAAGCAGCAATGATTGCAAGGCGGGCTTTCAGGCTTTATTGCGCCGCGAACCCCTGATAGAAGGGCGCCCATGTTGCTGACGGGCAAAACCTATCTGCGAATTATCGGCCCGGTCCCGGCCTGACGGCCGTGGCCGGGAACTTAATCCCGTGCGGGTGGTGTCCATGACCCGCTTTTTGCAGACAACCCTTATTAGCCCACGAAACGGCGGATCCCGATGACGAGCCAGACCGACAACGCAGCGGCGGACAGCCAGCGCGATTATTCCAAGACCCTGTTCCTTCCTGAAACCGAGTTCCCGATGCGGGCAGGCCTGCCCCAGCGTGAGCCTGAATGGCTCGCCCGCTGGGACAGCCTCGATGTGTTCGGCAAGCTGCGGGCGCAATCGAAGGGCCGCGAGAAGTTCATCCTTCACGACGGGCCCCCTTACGCCAACGGCCACCTGCACATCGGCCACGCGCTCAACAAGATCCTCAAGGACATCATCTCGCGCTCCTTCCAGATGCTCGGCTACGACAGTCACTACGTGCCGGGCTGGGACTGCCACGGCCTGCCGATCGAATGGAAGATCGAGGAGCAGTACCGCGCCAAGGGCAAGGACAAGGACGCGGTGCCGATCAACGAATTCCGCGCCGAATGCCGCGCCTTCGCCCAGCACTGGATGGATGTGCAGGCCGAGGAGTTCCAGCGCCTCGGCGTCGATGGCGACTGGGACAAGCGCTACGCGACGATGGACCTGCGCTCCGAAGCCCTCATCGCCGGCGAACTGATGAAGTTCGCCATGAACGGCCTGCTCTATCGCGGCTCCAAGCCGGTGATGTGGTCGGTGGTCGAACGCACCGCCCTGGCCGAAGCCGAGGTCGAGTATCAGGACTACCAGTCCGATACGGTCTGGGTGAAGTTCCCGGTGGTCGAGGGACCTGACGCTGTGAAAGGCGCCTATGTCGTCATCTGGACGACGACTCCCTGGACCATGCCCGGAAACCGCGCGATCTGTTATTCCAAGCGGATCAACTACGGCCTGTATGAAGTCACCGGAGCAGAGAACGATTTTGGTCCGCAGGCGGGCGAAAAGCTGATCTTTGCCGATGCCTTGGCGGCGGAGTCCTTCGAGAAGGCCAAGCTGACCTACAAGCGGATTTCCGATGTGAACCCGGCCAGCATTCGTGCTTGCGCCCATCCTCTGCGCGGCAAGGGCTACGAGTTCGATGTGCCGCTGCTCGAAGGCGATCACGTCACCGACGATGCCGGTACCGGCTTCGTGCATACGGCCCCCGGCCATGGCCGCGAGGACTTCGAGGCCTGGATGGACGCAAAGCGCGATCTGGAAGCGCGCGGCATCGAGACGGCAATTCCCTATACGGTTGACGCAGACGGACGTTTCACGAAAGCAGCGCCGGGCTTCGAGGGCGAGCAGGTCATCACCGACAAGGGCGACAAGGGCAAGGCCAACGAAGCGGTGATCAAGGCGCTGATCGAGGCGGACAGGCTGTTCGCCCGCGGCCGGCTGAAGCACACCTATCCGCATTCGTGGCGCTCCAAGAAGCCGGTCATCTTCCGCAACACGCCGCAATGGTTCATCGCCATGGACCAGGACTTCGAGGCAACCGACGGCGTCACCGGAACCCTGCGCGACCGCGCTCTGAAGGCGATCTCCGACACCCGTTTCGTGCCGGGTGCCGGCCAGACGCGCCTCAATGCGATGATCGCGCAGCGGCCGGACTGGGTCATCTCGCGCCAGCGCGCCTGGGGCGTGCCGATCAGCGTATTCGTCAATAAATACAGTGACGAAGTCATCCCCAATGCCGGCTTCAACGGGTCTGACGAGTTGATGGGCCGCATCGTCGATGCCTTCACCGCCGAAGGTGCCGACGCATGGTTCGTCGATGGCGCCAGGGAACGCTTTCTCGACGGTCTCGTGACCGATCCCGATGAGTGGGAGAAGGTCGACGACATTCTCGACGTTTGGTTCGAGTCAGGCTCCACCCACGCCTTCGTGCTGGAAAAGCGCGAGGACATGAAGTGGCCCGCCGACGTCTATCTGGAAGGCACCGACCAGCATCGTGGCTGGTTCCACTCTTCCCTGCTGGAAAGCTGCGGCACGCGCGGTCGCGCGCCCTATGACGCCGTCATCACCCATGGCTTCACCATGGATGAAGAGGGCCGCAAGATGTCGAAATCGCTCGGCAACACCGTCGTGCCGCAGGAGATCGTCAAGCAGTACGGCGCCGACATCCTGCGTTGCTGGGTCGCCACCACCGACTATGCCGACGACCAGCGCATCGGGCCTGAAATCGTCAAGTCGAACGTCGATGCCTACCGCAAACTGCGCAACACAATGCGCTGGATGCTAGGCAACCTCGCGCACCACAAGCCCGAAGAGGACGTTGCCTTCGCCGACATGCCGGAGCTCGAGCGCTACGTGCTGCATCGTCTGGCGGAACTGGACAAGCTCGTCCAGGACGCTTACCGCGCCTTCGACTTCAAGCGCATCTCTCAGGCGCTGTTCAATTTCTCGGGCGTGGAGCTTTCGGCGATCTATTTCGACATCCGCAAGGACGCGCTTTATTGCGACCCGATTTCGAGCCTGCGCCGCCGCGCCTGCCTGACGGTGCTCGATCATGTGTTCGATTGCCTGTGCACCTGGCTTGCACCGCTCTTGCCCTTCACCATGGAAGAGGCCTGGCTGTCGCGGCATCCTTCGCAAGACGGGTCGGTGCATATGGAACCGTTCCATCGCGCAAAAGCCGAATGGAAAAACGACGATCTTGCCGCCAAGTGGCGCCGGGTCCGTGCCGTACGCCGTGTTGTCACCGGGGCGCTTGAGATCGAGCGGGCCGCCAAGACGATCGGTTCGAGCCTGGAAGCAGCACCGAAGGTCTATGTCGCCGACGCCGATTTGTGGGCAAGCGTCCAGAGCGTCGACATGGCCGACATCTGCATCACTTCCGGCCTCGATCTGATCGCGGGCGAGGGGCCGGCGGAAGCCTTCCGGCTTGAGGACGTCGCCGGCGTATCGGTCGTCTTCGCACGGGCTGAAGGGCAGAAATGCGCGCGATCGTGGAAGATCACGAACGACATCGGGGCAGACCCCGATTATCCCGGCATCACCGCGCGTGACGCCAAGGCGATGCGCGAGCGCGCCGAAGCCGGTTTGCCGGTCTGACGGGCATGAGCAGGTTCTGGGGACCGCATTCGCGATTCGCTTCATTGATCGTGGTTGCGGTCTTCATTCTCGATCAGGCATCGAAGGCAGGTGTGCTGTTCGGCCTTGATCTGCTGGGGCGCGAGCAGATCCATCTGCTGCCCTTCTTCGATTTCGTCATGGTCTGGAACCGCGGCATCTCCTACGGTCTTTTCGAGCAGAGTGACGAAACGGGCCGCTGGCTGCTGACCATTTTCATGCTTGTTGCAGCCGCGCTGCTGTGGCTTTGGGCGGCACGGGCCGGGACGCGCCTGCTCGCCTTGTCGCTTGCGCTGATTATCGGTGGTGCGCTTGGCAATGCGCTCGACCGCATTATCTACGGGGCTGTCGCGGACTTTGCCCGGCTCTTCTGGGGTGAAGCGTCGTGGTATGTGTTTAACCTTGCCGATGCCGCTATCGTTGCCGGTGTGGCGTTGTTGCTGTATGACTCACTCTTCGGGGATCACGGCAAGACACGAAACCGTTAATCCGTTGGGCGCGACACAATCGCGCCAAAGTCGGTGATTACGGCTTTTGCACGAACGGGGAGATGCCGTGACGGCGTGCGGAGGTCTTTGACATTCCGCATTGATCCGCAAACCGGCGTTGCGTACTGGATACTGGCATGAAGCCTCTGCTTTACTCGGGACACCACTCTCTTGCACGGCGCATTGCGCTGGCAGGGTGCGCATGCGCGGTCGCTCTGACCGCGGCAGCATGTTCGAGCGGTGGAAACGAGGTTGCGAGCTTCCGCCGGGAAAACAATTTCCTCGGTGGCGACCCGATGGCCGCAATCGGTCTGCGCCCGCGCCGGCAGCCGCGTATCGACTACGATCCGCGGTCTCCGCTGGTCATGCCGCCCGTGGCCGAGCTTCAGACGCCGAAAGAAAAGACCGATCTCGGTGTCGCCTGGCCGGAAGATCCCGACGAGCGTGCCGCGCAGGAAGAAGAGGCCCGTGCCGAATACCTGCGCACGAAGGCGAGTAAGGAAAACCGCTCGCGGGCTCTCAGCCCGGATGAACTGGACGAGTGGGCGCGCAATGCGGGCATGCGCACAGCCGATCCGAACGAAAGATCGTCCCGCGCATCGCCGATCCTTTCGCCGGCGACCCTGCTCGGGCGCCGCAAGGCGCCGCCGGATCCGACTGTGGAGCCGCCGCGTCGCACTCTGACGCAGCCGCCGGAGGGTTACCGCAAGGCTGTTACGGATGAAAACGGTGAGGTCCACACGACTTCGGAAGAAGAAAAGCCGAAGCGCCGTGGCTTCCTGTCGCGTCTCGGTTTCTGAGTCCGGCTCCCTGACATCACGTCAACATTACCGAACCTTCATTGGCGCTCGCTTGCCAGCGCCTATATTTTCCTGTGCGCCCATTCCTTCAACGTGAGAAGAATCACGCCCGATGAAGCATCGCTCCCCCGCTGTTCGCCTCTTTGCCGCCCTTATCGCATTCACGTTCCTGGCCGCTGGCCTGCCGGGCAATGCCCGCGCCTTCGTCAAGGATGTGGCGAATTTCACGCTTGAAAACGGCATGCAGGTTGTCGTTATCCCCGACCACCGCGCGCCGGTCGTCACCCATATGGTCTGGTACAGGGTCGGCGCCGCCGATGAGCCGCTCGGACAGGCGGGAATAGCGCATTTTCTCGAACACCTGATGTTCAAGGGCACGCCGTCCAATCCCAACGGATCGTTCTCGAAATATGTCGCCTCCGTCGGCGGGCAGGAAAATGCCTTCACGTCGAGTGACTACACCGCTTACTTCCAGCGCGTCGCCAAGGAACACCTGGCCGACATGATGCGGCTGGAAGCCGACCGCATGGAAAACCTCGTGCTGACCAAGGAGGTCGTCGATCCCGAACGCGACGTGATCATGGAGGAGCGCCGCAGCCGCACCGACAACAATCCCGGCGCACAGCTTTCGGAGGCGCTGGAGGCAACGCTGTGGTTCGAGCACCCCTATGGCCGGCCGGTCATCGGCTGGATGAACGAGATGGAGAAACTCACCCTCGATGACGCCATCTCCTACTACGACCGCTATTACACCCCCAATAACGCGATCCTGATCGTTGCCGGCGACGTCGATGCCGCCGAAGTCAAACGTCTTGCCGAAGAGACATACGGCAAGCTGAAGCGCCGGGCGGAACCGCCGCCGCGCGTGCGGCCCGAGGAGCCCGTGCACCGCACCCACCGCATGGTGCGGCTGGAAAGCCCGCTGGTGACGCAACCCTCCCTGACGCGCAGCTATGTCGTGCCGAGTTACACCACGGCTGACAGGGAGGGATTGACCGGTGAGGCCGAAGCGCTCGACCTCTTCGCCGAGCTGCTGTTTGGCGGCTCGACCAGCGCGCTTTATCAAAAGCTGGTGGTCGAGGACAAACTCGCCGTGTCGATCGGCGGCTATTATCGCGGAACGATGCTCGATGACGGTGAGCTGGTCTTGTTCGCATCGCCTGCGCCGGGAACCACGCTTGAGCAGCTTGAAGCGGCAATCGATCGTGAAATGGCCGCGTTCCTCAAATCCGAGATCACCGAGGAAACGCTCGCCCGCGTGAAGCGCTCGGTCATCGCCACTTCGGTTTATGCCCAGGACAGCCAGCAGACGCTTGCGCGCGTATTCGGCACCGCCCTGACCACGGGCAGGACCGTTGATAATGTGCTGACCTGGACGGATCGCGTCCGCGCCGTCACCGCCGATGAAATTCTGGCGGTCGGCCTGAAATACCTCGATATCAATCAGGCTGCGACGGGTTATCTGTTGCCGGCCTCCGCGCCGTCGCGTTCATGACCCCCGTTTCAAGGCAGGTGAGCCCCATGCCCGTTCGCAGTCTTTCCTTTCAAGCGTTGGCCCTCTCGCTGCTGGCGTTCGTTTGCATCCTCATCCCCCGTACGGCTTCGGCAGTCGAGATCCAGCGTTTCACCACGCCCGGCGGCATCAACGTCTGGCTGGTTGAGGAGAACACCGTTCCGCTCATTACGATGAATTTTGCCTGGCGTGGCGGAGCCACACAGGACCCGGGCGGCAAGGCCGGTGTCGCCAGCTTCCTGACGGTCATGATGGACGAGGGCGCCGGCGATATGGATTCAAGGGCATTCCAGGAACGCGAGGAAGCGCTGGCCATGCGCATGAGCTTCAACGCCGGTCGCGACACTTTATATGGTGAGTTCCGCACCCTTGTCGAAACCCGTGACGAATCCTTCGAGATGCTGCGGCTGGCGATCAATGAGGCGCGCTTTGACGAGGCCGCTTTCGCGCGCATGCGTGAGCAGATACTGACGGGCCTGCGTGATTCTGAAAACGACCCGCAGACGATTCTCGGGCGCGCCTGGGGAGAGGCTGTCTTCAGCAATCACCCTTATGGCCGCCCGGTCGATGGAACCGTGGACACGGTATCCGAAATCACCATCGGTGACCTGCGTGACTACCGCGCCCGCATTTTTGCCCGTGACAACCTCGTCATCGGCGTTGTCGGGGCCATCGATCAGAAGACGCTGGCGGGGTTGGTCGACGAGGTATTCGGCGGGTTGCCGCTGAATGCGCAATTGACGAAAATCCCGGATGCGATCATCCCCGACAAGCCGTTTCTGCGCACAGCCGAACTCGACGTGCCGCAGACGGTGATTCAATTCGGCCGTCCCGGTCTGTTGCGCGATGATGCCGACTTCATCCCGGCCTATGTTCTCAACTACATCCTCGGCGGTGGCAGCTTCTCATCTCGTCTCTACGAGGAAGTCCGCGAGAAGCGCGGGCTTGCCTATTCGGTCTATTCCTACCTCTATCCGCTTGACCATGCCGGCCTGTTCGTCGGCGGTCTGGCTACCCGCGCGGAACGTGCGCAGGAAGCCATCGACATCGTGCGCTCCGAGATCACCCGCATGGCCAAGGACGGCCCCACGGAAGAGGAGCTGGCGAGCGCCAAGGCCTATCTGAAAGGCTCATACGCGCTACGCTTCGATACCGGCGACAAGATCGCGGACCAACTCGTCCAGATCCAGTTGGAAAACCTCGGCTACGACTATTTCGACAAGCGTAATGCGATGATCGAGGCGGTCACCATGGAAGACTTGAAGCGTGCGGCGAAGCGGCTGCTTGATGGCGGCGACGTCTTCGTCATCGCCGTGGGCCGCCCGACCATCAAGACAGACGGATAAGGCTTGTGCGTAATTCGCCGCTCCAATCGCGGGCTTGAGGCGAATCCTGTAACTTCCTTGGGACTGCAGCGATTCCTCAGTCTAGGAAGGACAGATGACTATGGCCGTGCGCCGCCTGCCGGATACGCTTGTCGACCGCATCGCCGCCGGCGAAGTGGTTGAGCGCCCGGCAAGCGCAGTCAAGGAACTGGTCGAGAATTCAATCGACGCGGGCGCCAACCGCATCGACATCGCCATAGGCGACGGCGGCAAGAGCCTGATCCGCATCATCGATGATGGCTCGGGTATGGGAGCCGGCGATCTCGAACTTGCCGTCGAGCGCCACGCCACCTCCAAGCTCGGCAGCGATGACCTGCTCAATATCGAGACGCTCGGCTTCCGCGGCGAGGCGCTGCCTTCGATCGGATCGGTCTCTCGCATGAGCGTGACGTCACGGGCCTATGGCGACGATGCCCATGTGATCGATCTCGACAATGGCCGCAAGACCGGGCCGAAGCCCGCAGCATTGACGCGCGGCACTGTGGTCGAGGTGCGCGATCTCTTCGCGTCTGTTCCCGCCCGGCTCAAGTTCCTCAAGAGCACGACCGCTGAGACGCAGGCGGTTGCCGACGTGGTGCGGCGGCTGGCGCTGGCCCATCCCGAAACCGGCTTCGTGCTGTCGTCGGACGGGAGAACGCTGATCGATGCCCCGCCGCAGAAGATGCCTGATCTCGCTGCCCGCGTGGGCAGTGTGCTCGGCGCGGAATACGCGGATAATTCCATTGCCATCGATGCCGAACGCGAAGGCGTGCGGCTCACCGGACTTGCCGGCCTGCCGACCTTCCATCGCGGCTCGGCGCGCTGGCAGTTCCTGTTCGTCAACGGCAGACCGGTGCGCGACCGTCAACTGATTTCGGCGATCCGCGCCGGCTATCAGGACGTGATGGCGCGCGACCGTTTCCCCTTCGTCTGCCTGTTCGTGTCGCTGTCCCCGCGCGAGGTCGACGTCAACGTGCACCCCGCCAAGGCGGAGGTGCGTTTCCGCGACCCCGGCCTCGTGCGCGGCCTCGTCGTCTCGGCGCTGCGCCGTGCCTTTGCCGGTGCCGCGCCACAGACGGCGTCCGAAGAGCTCGGCGAGCGGATTGCTGCCATGGCCGGCGCGGCGGGGCAGGGCGCATTCGCACCGCAACCTGCGTTCAACGCCGGTATGGCGGAACCCTCTTATTCGTATCGCCCGGAACCAGTCTTGTCGCCGGAACGCCGTGCCGCACTGGCGGGCCTGTTCGCGCCGTCGGCGGATGCCCGCGCTGATTCAGCGCCTGCCAGCCCTGAGGACATGTCGCTGCCGCTTGGGGCCGCGCGCGCGCAACTGCACGAGACCTACATCGTTGCTCAGACCGAAGACGGTGTCGTCATCGTCGATCAGCATGCGGCCCACGAACGCCTCGTCTACGAGCGTATGAAGGATAGCCTTGCCCGAGATGGCGTGGCACGGCAGGCGTTACTGGTGCCCGAGGTGGTCGATCTCGACCCTTCAGACGCTGAACGCCTGCTGGCGCGTGCTGATGAACTGGAGCGCCTCGGTCTCGTGGTGGAGGATTTCGGCCCCGGCTCTGTTTGCGTGCGCGAAGTACCCGCCATGCTCACCAAAGGCAATGTGTCAGATCTGATCCGCGACATCGCCGACGATCTGGCGGAGATGGATGCCTCAACCCGGCTGGAGGAGCGCCTCAACCATGTCGCCGCGACCATGGCCTGCTACGGTTCGGTGCGCGCCGGACGGCGTCTCAGGCCCGAGGAAATGAACGCGCTGCTGCGCGAGATCGAGGCCACACCCAACGCCAGCCAGTGCAACCATGGCCGCCCGACCTTCGTGCGCCTCAGCCTCGCCGATCTGGAGAAGCTGTTCGGTCGGCGGTGAGATTTCTGCTGTGGCCCCAATTCCGCCTCATCCGGGGTTCTCTCTTGCCACTGTGGCTGCGGGGCACCGGACAGGGGACATTTTATGCGCAAGATTTTCAATCAGAGAGCGGTTTTGTGCCTGCTGGCAGCAGGCGCCATTGCCGGTGTGATTCTGGCGAGCGAAGACAATGCGGTTCGCGCCGCCGAGCCGACGCTTGAAACCTTCATTCCCGGAAGCCATGTGGCGGCGGCTTATGGCATCAAGCGGGAAGGCAAGCGCGACCACACCGGCATCGATGTCGTGGCTGCGGTGGGAACGCCGATTGCAGTCCCTGCCAATGCCACTGTCGTCGAGGTAAGCGACGAATTCCGCAGCGAGCCTCGTTACGGCAAGGCCGTGGTCCTGAAGCTCGATGACGGAACGCAGGTCTGGATCACCCATCTCGACAGCTACAGTGTCAAGGCAGGCGACAGGCTTTCAGCCGGCGATGTTTTCGCCACCGTCGGCAAGACCGAATACATGAAGGTCCCGCATATCCACATCGAGACCTGGCTGGATTCGGGCGTGAACCGACAGGTCGATCCGGCTTCGGTATGGCCGTTCCTGAAGGGCTAGCCTTCAAGCTCTGGAGCAATTCCAGGAGTTGAGCGGAGATAAAAAACGATCCAGTGAATCGTTTTACCGCGAAACGGTAAGCGGTTTTCCGTCAGGAGTTGCGGAACGGAAAAGATAAAGCCGCGCTTCAATACAGCGTCCTGGCGTACATCTCGTCGACGGCGGCCTGATCGGTCGCCCCGACCTCCATCTGCGCATGGTCGCGGACGATCTCGTTGAGCGTCGCGACGGGCCGGCTCGCCGGCCAGCTTTCCGGTTTCCACAGTCCGGCTCGCAGCGGTGCCTTGCCGCAATGAACGAATATTTCCTCGACCGCGATCCGCATCACCGTTTTCGGCGCGCGCCCGTTGAGCGCGCCGCGTTCGCAAAGTTCCGGATCGTCATGGATCGTCGCATGGCCGTTGATGCGCAGCGTCTCGTTGACGGACGGGATCAGGAACAGCAGCGCGACCTTCGGGTTGCGCAGGATGTTGAGCATGCCATCGATGCGGTTGTTGCCGGGCCGGTCCGGCAGCAGCAGGTGCGTGTCGTCTTCTACGATGACGAAGCCTGCCGGGTCGCCCTTCGGCGAAGCATCGAGGGTCTCGCCGTCAGATGTCGCGATGACCAGAAACGGGGAATTGGCGATGAATTCGCGGCAGTGTCGATCAAGTGTGCGGATCACTTTCGCGGCCGCACGCGGTGTCGCTTCGCCATAGAGTTCGCGCAGGCGTGCTTCCGTCATCATGGCCTTGTCTCCTCATGAACCGTACCGGACGGTACGCTATTCATGCCACAGCCGCGAAAAATGCACTACACGATATATGCATGGCTGCGTCCCTGTCCCTGTCGTGCTTCAATGCGCGCAGCATTGCGTGTGGAGCCTCCCTTGAACGATCCGATCGCCTTCTTCGATGGTCACAACGATTTCCTGCTCCGCCTTCTGGGCGCGGACAATCGGCAGGACTGCTGGCTCGGTAACACCGGCAAAGGGCATCTCGATCTGCAGCGGATGAAGGCGAGCGGTTTTGCCGGCGGCCTGTTCGCGATCTTCGTTCCGCCTGCGCCGCAAGACAGACCGACCAACCTCGCGGCGATGATGTCGAACCCGCCCTACGATGCGCCGTTACCGCCCTTGATGAAGCATCTCGAGGCCCAGCACGTTGCGCTCGAAATGGCCGGTTTGCTGCACTGGATGGAGCGCGCCGCGCCCGATGACTTCGCGGTCTGCCGCACGGTGCAGGAAATCCGCACCGCCATGGGGGAAGGCAGGATCGCCGGTGTCATGCATATGGAAGGTGCCGAAGCGATCGGGCCGGATCTCGATGCGCTGTATCTGTTTTACGAAATGGGCTTGCGCTCGCTGGGTCCGGTATGGAGCCGCCCGACGGTTTTCGGCCACGGCGTGCCGTTCCGTTTCCCGGGCGATCCCGATACCGGACCGGGGCTGACGGAGGCCGGCAAGAACCTTGTGCGGGTCTGTAACGAGTTGGGAATCCTCATCGACCTGTCGCACATGAACGAGGCCGGTTTCAACGATGTCGCAGCGCTGTCCGACACCCCCCTGGTCGCGACCCATTCCAATGCGCATGCGCTGTGTGCTTCGGCCCGCAACCTGACCAACCGGCAACTGGCACAGGTCCGCGAAACCGGCGGCATGGTCGGACTGAATTTCGCCACCTTCTTTCTGCGCGAGGACGGGCGTGCCTCACCGGCAATCGCCTGGGACGTCTTGCTGCGGCAGATGGACTATCTGATCGAGCATCTCGGCGAGGATCATGTCGGACTTGGATCGGATTTCGACGGCTGCGTCGTGCCCGATGTCATCGGCGATGTAACCGGGGTCCCCGGTCTGTTCGAGGCCCTGCGCGGGCATGGCTACAATGAAAATCTGCTGACCAAGCTGGCGCGGGAGAACTGGCTCAATTGTCTTGAAAGGACATGGCGTGGCTGACCGCGTCACGCCCCGGTAAACCGCAGGAACATAACCTGCGTATCGCCGTAAGTGCGCGTCTCCTCAACGCTGAAACCATTCGGCACGGCGATCTCCGCACCCCTGGCTTCCTCCAGTACGATCAGCGCGTTGTCGCTGAGCCAGTTGCCATGCAGCAGCGCGGAAAGCGCTTTACCCCCTAGCCCCTTGTTGTAAGGCGGATCGGCGAAGACCAGCGTGAACCCGCCTTGCGCGTTGGCGGGTCCCAGATGGGCGACATCGCGCTTGGAGATGCGCGCTAAGCCCATGATCCCGAGAGATTCGAGATTGCGGCGGATCAGCCCGCGCGCTTCCAGACCTTCGTCGACGAAAAGAGCTGACCGCGCCCCGCGCGACAGTGCCTCGATGCCGAGCGCGCCTGTACCGGCGAAGAGATCGAGCACCCGCGCGCCGTTGACCGGGTCGTCATAGGCATGTTCGAGAATGTTGAAGACGCTCTCGCGCAGCCGGTCCGAGGTCGGGCGGATGGCATTGGAGGTTGGTGCGGCGAGGGCTTTGCCCTTGAATTTACCGCCGACGACCCGCACCGCGGCCTCCGCGCTTGTTCGCTGGCCGCTCGCCGGATTTGCCAGCCGGCTTGTCCGGCTGTGTAGTGGGCTTACCCTTGGCCGTCCGTTTGCTCGTGGGCCGCGCGTTCGGTTTCGGCTTCGGCTTGGCCCAGCCGTCGCGTTTTGTCTCCTCCGTGCGGGTTCCCCCGCGCAGGCGCACAGGCCCCTTCCCCTGGCGCAGGGAAGAAGTCGCGGCGAGGATGTCGGCGCGGCTGACTTCGTCTGCCGTACCGCGTGCAAGATCGCCCAGCGTGAAAGGCCCGTAATCGGTGCGGATCAGCCGGTTGACCTTGAGGCCGAGCGCGCCGAGCACGCGTTTCACTTCGCGGTTCTTGCCTTCCGCGAACGTCAGTGTCAGCCAGGTATTGCCGCCCTGGACGCGCTCCAGCTCCGCGTCGATCGGCCCGAAGCGCTCACCATCAATGGTGATGCCTTCCGCCAGACCGTCGAGCCGCTTCTGGTCGATGGTGCCGAAGGCGCGCACCCGGTAGCGCCTGAGCCATCCGGTTGACGGCAATTCCAGCGCGCGGGCAAGCCCGCCATCATTGGTCAGCAGCAGCAGCCCTTCGGTGTTGATGTCGAGCCTCCCGACCGAAATCACCCGCGGCATGTCCTTCGGCAGCGCCTCGAACACGGTGGGGCGTCTTTCCGGGTCGCGTGCCGTTGTCACAAGCCCGGTCGGCTTGTGGTAGAGCCACAGCCGCGTGCGTTCAGGCTTCGGCAGCGGCTTGCCGTCGACGATGATGGAATCCCGGTGCGTGACGTTGACCGCAGGCGAGCGCTGCACCTCGCCGTTGAGAACCACGCGGCCTGCAAGGATCATCGCCTCCGCGTCGCGGCGCGAGGCGACGCCGGCATCGGCAATTGCCTTGGCGATGCGCATGCCACGCGGCGTTTTCTGGTCGTTGCGGGATTGATCCTTGCTCATGGTGCGTGTTGATAGCAGGCTTTCGTGCCACCGCAATCAGGTGTTTGAGGAAAGCCATGCAAACGGGCTACATGGACGAGGCGCTGATCGAGGCACGGCTTGCGGCGGAAGCCGGCGAGGTTCCCGTCGGCTGCGTCATCGTTCACGAGCGCGCCGTGATTGCGCGCGCCCACAACCGCACCCTGCGCGACCGCGATCCAACGGCCCATGCCGAATTGCTGGCGATCCGTGCAGCCTGTGCGTCTCTTGGTTCCGAACGGCTTCCCGGCTGCGATCTCTACGTCACGCTGGAGCCCTGCGCCATGTGCGCGGCTGCAATTTCCTTCGCCAGAATCCGCAGGCTTTATTTCGCCGCCTCCGACCCCAAGATGGGCGCTGTGGAACACGGACCCCGGTTCTTTCATCAGGTCACCTGCCACCATGGCCCGGAAGTTTATTCCGGGATTGCCGAGGCCGATGCCGCGAAGCTGCTGAAGGGTTTTTTCGCGCTAAGGCGTTAGCGCATGTTCCCGAAAAATTGCATGACTTTTCGGACGAGTACATGCGTCAAATTAAGACGTGTTAAATCATCTGCTTTAAAAACGCTTCGACTTCGCGGCCCGCGTTCTCACCCGCCGCGATCACATCGCCGGCCTTGAAAAAATCGAACAGCGTGTAGCCGTGGATGTCCGGGGCCACCATCAGGGCGGGCGGGACCAGAGCTGCCTTGGCCCTCATGATTGACTGCATCATGATGACGGCTGCGCCATAGATGCTCTCCGCCGGTGTTGGTATGCCCCCCGATTTCGGCGACCGTAACCCGATCACGTCGCAAGCAATAACAGGCTCGCCGTGGCTGCCCGCAACGTCATGGGGCATCGGGTTGGCCGCGCCGCCATCGATCAGAATCCTGCCATTCAGTTGCACCGGTTTGATGATTGCGGGAACCGCGATGCTGGCGGCGAGCGCCGTGATCAGCGGGCCGGAGGAGAAATGGACCTCCTCGCCTGTGAGGAAATCCACCGAGACCGCGGTAAACGGGATGGCCAAGTCCTCAATGCGTGGCGGCAGATCGTCGGGCAGGAATGTTTCCAGCAGGACCTTGGGATCGAGCGTGCCGGCCTTGGTGAAGCTGAAGGCAAACAGCCCTCCACGCCCGCGCTGCGCCTGCATCAGCCGCGACATGACATCGGTGGTCTTGGCGAACGTCGCGATGGTCTGTTCGCGGATGTCCCTGGCCGGCATACCGCTGGCATAAAGCGCGCCGATCACCGCGCCCATCGAGGTGCCGGCGATACGCACAGGCTTGACGCCGCAATTATCGAAGGCTTCGCAGATGGGTATATGAGCGAAGCCGCGCGCCGCGCCGCCCGATAGCGCCAATGCGATACCGGGCTTCATGCCGCGCCGGCTCTTTGCGCCCAGTCCCACCCGGCTTTGGCCAGCGGCGTGACCTGCTTTGCCATCGCGGCGGCATTGGCGTTTGTCGCGGTGCCGTCGCGGACCCGCCCGACGATGCCCTGCAGGATCGCGGCGAGGCGAAAGAAATTGTAGGCGAAGTAGCGGTTCAGATCCGGCAGGCCGTCACGTCCGGTGCGTTTGCAGTAGGCCGCGACGTAGTCATCCAGAGACGGGATACCCAGGGCAGCGAGATCATGCCCGACGAGGCTGCCCGTACCGCTGCCGTCATCGGTCGGCGGCATGACCCACTGCATCAGGTGGTAGGTGAAATCGGCCAGCGGATCGCCCAGCGTGGAAAGTTCCCAGTCGAGCACGGCCATGACCTTTGGCGCATCGGGAGCAAGGATAAGGTTGTCGAGGCGGAAGTCGCCATGCACCAGCCGCGCCGATCCGCTTTGCGGCAGGTTGTCCGGCAGCCAGGCCATCAGCCGGTCCATCTCCGGAACGTCCTCGGTCTGGGAGGCGACGTAGTTCTTCGACCAGCGGTTGACCTGCCGCGCGAGGTAATTGTCGGGCTTGCCGTAGTCGCCAAGGCCGATTGCCGTCGGATCGAATCCGTGAAGCTTCGCGATTGCAGCGTTCATCGCGTCGTAGATCGCGGCCCGTTCCGAAGGCGCCATGCCGGGGCAATGCGGCTCCCACACGACGCGTCCGTCCACCTTGTCCATGACGTAGAACGCCGTGCCGATGACGCTATCGTCCTCGCACAGCAGGTAAGGGTGCGGCACTGGAAAGCCCTGCGCATCGAGCGCGGCCATGACCCGGTATTCGCGGTCGACCGCATGGGCTGACGGCAGCAGGTTGCCCGGTGGTTTGCGGCGCAGGACGTATGCGTGACCAGGTGTCTCGACCACATAGGTCGGGTTCGATTGCCCGCCCTTGAACTGCGACAGGCTGACGGGGCCGGCAAAGCCCTCGATATGGGCACCAAGATATGCCTCCAAGGCTACCGCGTCGATTTCGAGACCGGCTGCAACAGGTTTGGTGCCGCTGAATGCGGCTTGCCGGTCGATGCCTTTTCTGTCGGTGTCTGCCATCAGCCGAAGAAATCCATCAGATGCTTTAGTGTGGCTTGCGGGTTTTCCTCGGCGACGAAGTGACCGCTGTCGATCGCTGCGCCGGTCACGTCATTGGCCCATTTCTTCCACACCGCAAGCGGTTGCGCTTCGACGTCGTCCGGGGCTTTGGAGGGAATGCCCGCATCGCCCCAGACTGTGAGCAGCGGGCAGGTGATCCTGTTGCCGGCTCCCACGTCCGCGCTGTCTGCGGCGAAGTCATAGGTCGCCCCGGCGCGGTAGTCCTCGCAGCAGGCATGCACCCGCTCAGGCACGTTGAATGAGGCCCGGTAGTGTTCCAACGCACGCTCATTGAAGGCGGCCAGCGACTTCGCCTTGGTCCAGCTTGCGATGGTCATGTCCAGATAGGCGGTTGCTTCCGGCACGATCAGCGTTTCCGGCAGCGGATGCGGCTGGGCCAGAAACAGCCAGTGATAGGTTTTCATCGCCAGATCGACGGAGAAATTCGTCCACATCGCATGGGTGGGCACGATGTCGAGCACCGCGAGCTTCGACACCCTGCCGGGATGATCCAGAGCCAGCCGGTAGGCAACACGCCCGCCACGGTCGTGGCCCGCAACGGCGAAGCGGGCATGGCCGAGTTTTTCCATCACAGCGACGATGTCGCGCGCCAGCGCCCGCTTCGACATGGTGGAATGGTCGCTGGCCTCTTCCGGCAGCGAACTCCAGCCGTAGCCGCGCAGGTCGGGGATAACGAGGGAAAACCGCTCGGCAAGGGCCGGAGCGATACGGTGCCACATGACATGGGTCTGCGGATAACCGTGGATCAGGACAAGCGGCGGGCCATCGCCGCCTGTGCGGCAGAAGATGCGTGCTTCCCCGGTCTCGATGAATTGCGATTCGAAACCGGGAAACAGGTCGGCCAGATCGCCGTTGCCGCTGCTCATCCTGTGGTCTTCTCCCGCGCGATTTCACGCCAGCCTATATCGGTGCGGTTGAAACCGCCCGGCCAGTCGATACGCCCGACGGCACCATACGCTTTTGCTGCGGCCTCGGTCACGTTCTTGCCGAGCCCCGTGACGCAGAGCACGCGCCCGCCTGTCGCAACGAGCTTGCCGTCCTGCCGTGATGTGCCGGCATGGAAGACGATGGCATCGTTTTCGCCGATGGTCTCGACATCCGAGATCACCGAACCCTTTTCATAAGTCCCCGGATAGCCCTTCGCCGCCATCACCACGGTCAGCGCGGTTTCGTCGCGCCACGCCGCCTGAATTTGATCGAGCGTTCCGTCGCTGGATGCCATCAGCAGTGCCAGCAGATCGCTTTTCAGGCGCGCCATCAGCACCTGGCATTCGGGGTCGCCGAAGCGGATGTTGTATTCGACCAGCTTCGGCCCGTCCTTGGTCAGCATCAGGCCGGCAAACAATACGCCGGTGAAGGCCACGCCGAGCTCTGCCATGCCGCGCACGGTCGGCTCGATGATGGTTTCCATCGTCTTGTCGATGAGGGCCTGCGTCATCACCGGTGCTGGCGAATAGGCGCCCATGCCGCCGGTATTGGGGCCCCTGTCGCCGTCAAAGGCGCGCTTGTGGTCCTGCGCGGTTGCCAAGGCCAAGATGTTGGTGCCGTCACTCAATGCGAAGAAGCTCGCCTCCTCGCCGTCCATGAACTCCTCGATAACGACGTCGCCGCCCTCGGCCAGCAGCGTGTCGATGGCTTCAAGCGCCTCCTCCAGCGTCATGGCGACGATGACGCCCTTGCCGGCGGCAAGCCCGTCCGCCTTGATGACGATCGGCGCGCCCTGCTGGCGCACGTAATCCTTTGCGGCGGGAATGCCGGAGAACTTCGCCCATGCCGCGGTGGGGATCGCGAAGCGGTCGCAGATCTCCTTGGTGAAACCTTTCGAGCCTTCAAGCTGTGCTGCCGCTTTAGACGGGCCGAACACCTTGATGCCGGATGCCCTAAGATCGTCGGCGAGCCCGGCAACCAGTGGCGCTTCAGGGCCGACGACGACGAATCCGATGTTCATTTCCTTGCAGAAGGCGATGACGGCGGCATGGTCGGTGACATCAATAGCGACGCATTCGGCAACCTGTGCGATGCCGGCATTGCCCGGCGCGCAATAGAGCTTGCCCAATAGCGGGCTCTTGCCGATAGACCAGGCCAGCGCATGTTCGCGGCCGCCGCCGCCGATCAGAAGGACGTCCAGATCGCCTTTGGTGGCTGGCATTAGCTGTTGCTCCCGATATCCTGCGCGCGTTTGATTTCATGTAGCATCATCAAAAAGGATTCGGCACCCGCCGATGCGACAACTGTTGATAGCGAATACGGGAAACATGCCTTGGCCGAGCCGCTGAGCAATCTGCCGGAATATTCGGTTTCCGAAATCTCCCAGGCGATCAAGCGCACCATGGAGGACACCTTCGGGCAGGTGCGCCTGCGCGGCGAGATTTCCGGCTATCGCGGACCTCATGCCTCCGGCCACTGTTATTTCGCTCTCAAGGATGAAAACGCCAAGATCGACGCCATTGTCTGGCGCGGCAATTTCGGCCGCGTGCGCCAGTGGATGGAAGAGGGAATGGAGGTCATCGCTACCGGCAAGGTGACCACCTATCCGGCGCGGTCGGGCTACCAGATCGTTATCGACAGTCTCGAGCCCGCAGGCGTCGGTGCGCTGCTGGCGCAACTGGAGGAACGCCGCAGGAAACTCGCCGCAGAAGGCCTGTTCGATGCGGACCGCAAGCGCCCGCTGCCTTATCTGCCGCGCGTCATCGGTGTTGTGACCTCGCCGACCGGCGCGGTCATCCGCGACATCCTGCATCGTATCGCCGACCGCTTTCCCGTTCGCGTGCTGGTGTGGCCGGCGCGGGTGCAGGGCGATGGGGCGGCTGAGGAGGTCGCACGCGGCATTGAAGGTCTCAACGCGCTGCCGGAGCTTGATGCCGACGGAGCGCGTTACAGGCCTGACGTGTTGATCGTTGCGCGTGGCGGCGGCAGTCTTGAAGACCTGTGGGCGTTCAACGAGGAGGTCGTCGTACGCGCGGCCGCGGCAAGTGCGATACCGTTGATCTCCGCTGTTGGCCACGAGACCGACACGACGCTGATCGATTTTGCTTCCGACAGACGCGCGCCGACACCGACTGCTGCCGCCGAGATTGCCCTGCCGGTGCGTGCCGAGCTTGTTGCGACGCTCGAAGACCTTGCCGCGCGCCAGCGGCGTGGGCTGCTGCGCCTGATCGAACAGTTCCGGGCATCGGTCTTGAGCGCACGTCGCGGCTTGCCGAGACTGGAAGACATCCTCGCCATTCCCCGTCAGCGGCTCGATACGGCATCTGCCCAGATCAGCACCGGCATGAGCCGGCTCTTGCGCGACCGTGCACAGCGCGTCGCTGCCGCAAGGCTGTCGCCTTTCAATGTGCGCAACGCGATCGGTAGAGGCCGGGACAGGCTTTCCAGTACGTCGCTACGGCTGGCCCGCATCACGGCACAGGATGCCGAGCGCCGCCGTGCGCGGCTGGACCGCGCAGGCGGCTTGCTGATGACCCTGAGCCACCGCGCCACGCTTGCGCGCGGGTTCGCACTGGTGCGTGATCTCTCAGGTGAGTTGGTCCGCACGAGTGAAGCCGCACTGAGCGTGAAACGCGTGTCCGTGGAGTTTTCCGACGGCAGCGTGACGGCGGATGTTTCGGCTGGCTCCATGCCACCGCCAGCATCAAAGCCCGCGCCGAAAAAGACACCCCCGAAGGGCGGCGGGCAGGGAAGTCTTTTCGATTGAATTCCGCGTGGGGCTGGCAAGTCGGCTCCGGCATGACTATTTTGCCTGAATACCGCCAACACGAGGGTTCATGATGAACCGTATGGAACGCCCCGAGCCGGGAACCGAAGCGCAATTGCGCTATACTGACAGCGACTATCACGTCGTGAAGTCGGGTGCATTCGTGCGCTGCGCCGTCACGGGGCTGGCCATTCCGCTTGACGAACTGAAATACTGGAGCGCGACGCGCCAGGAGGCCTACGTGGATGCCAAGGCCGCCGGCGAGCGCGAGAAGGCGGAACGCGCGAAGAAATAGATCAGGTTTTCTTGCGTCCCTGAACGGCTTTTACGGCCTGCTTTGGGACAGGTTTCTTCGCCGCGGTCTTTTTGGGCCGGGCTTTTTTTGCCGCAGGTTTTTTCGGAATTGCGGTTTTTGCTGCAGGCTTGGATATAGCCTTTTCCTGCTTTGTATTCGGCAACGTGTCCAGCAGCAGGTTGAGCTTGTGCAAACTGACCCTGTCGAAGACCGCTTCAACCGGCAACACCTGACTTTCACGGGCAAGCTCTGTCAGAGTGTCATCCGCTTGACCCGATAGCCGAACCGCATCTTTCTCGGTTGTGACCAGTAATGCGTCATGCTTGTGGGCCAGCGCCAGAAGCCGCTTGGCATCATGGCGTGTGTATGGATGGTGATCGTTGAAAGCGACTGTCTCGACCACATCGAGTTTTTCGGCACGCAGTGTGTTGAAGAATTTTTCCGGCCGGCCGATGCCCGCATAGGCAACAAGCCTGCGCCGGCGCAGTTTTTTCACTCTGCCGGCGTTCGCATGCAGCAGCGCATGAATGACGGGAATGCCCCGCCGTTCGGCAAGGCGTGACAAATGCGTGCTTGCCTTGCCCGTCCCAACGATGACTATCGCATGAGCGCGTGCAAGCTGGGGTGCGATACGCATGCGTAACGGGCCGGCGGGAAAGATGAGCCCGTTGCCGAATCCGGCTTCCGCATCGACGACGAGCAGGGACAGGTCCTTGGACAGCGACGGATTCTGGAATCCATCGTCCATGACGATCACGTCCACGCCCTTTTTCTCGAGCCTTTCAGCGCCCCAGGACCGGTTCGGGGAGCAGATGGTCGTTCCCGTTTTCGCTAGCAGCAGGGGCTCGTCCCCGTAATCTGTCGCCTTGCCGCCACGTTCGACTTCCACCGGTGTCGTGATTTTGACGCCGTATCCGCGCGACAGAAAACCGGGCCGAAGGCCGCGTTGCCGCAACCGCTTTCCGATAGCGATTGCCACAGGCGTCTTACCCGCTCCTCCGAGCGTCGGATTACCCACGCACACAACAGGCACGAGAGGCCGCGCCGAACCGACGGCGATCAGGCGCGCTTCCCCTATCAGGCTGTAGACCAGCCCAACAGGCTGTAATAGCCGGGCCAGTACGCCTGGATGTTTGTGGGACCAGAATGATGGGGCTTTCATCACTGTCAGGCGGTAGGCGGTTTCTGCCGGTTCGGCATCAAGGCTGCGGAAAGCAGCGGTTCAAGCGCTGCCAGAGTGGCATCCAGAGCACCGGAATAGGGGGCAAGGGCTGCTTGCGCGGCATTGGCGCGTAGTTGCGCCTTTTGCCGGTTGTCGATGAGCTGGCCCATGGCCTGGGCAAGCTGGATCGACCCCCGCACGTTTTCAGCGCCGCCGCCAAGATCGAGCGCGCCATACACTTCCGTGAAATTGCCGACATGGGGTCCGTGCACGACAGCGCAGCCGAGCTTGGTTGGCTCAATCGGGTTCTGCCCTCCGTGGCGCACCATGGAACCGCCCATGAAGCACGCCGGTACCGTACGGAAAACAAAACCAAGCTCGCCGATCGTGTCGAAGATGTAGAAGGCTGAATCGCGCTGTGGCTGGCGTTGCTGGGAACGCAATTGGACTGTGTGCCCGCGCGCACTCAGCATATTGGCGATTTCGGGTCCGCGTTCGGGGTGACGCGGCGCAATGATCGTGACGAGTCGGTTGCGTGTCCGGGCAAGCTCCACATGGGCTTCTTCGACGATATCTTCTTCGCCGGGGTGCGTGCTGACCGCGGCCCAGCGCGGGCGTGCTGCGAACGCGGCGCGGAACAGTGCGAGTTCCGAGGGGTCGGCTGGTGGCGCCGGGACATCGAACTTGATGTTTCCGGTATGCATCACATGCGGCGCACCGAGATCACGCAGCCTGTCTGCATCGCCGGGCGATTGGGTAAGGCAAACCTTGAAGCACGAAAGCAGGCTTCTGATGGTTTGAGGGAAATACTGCCAGCGGGAAAAAGAACGCTGCGACATGCGTGCGTTGACCAGGGCCATCTGCGCTCCGGCGCGCGCGGCAGTCGTCAGCATGTTGGGCCACAGTTCCGATTCGGCGAAGAAAATCAGCTCAGGGCGCCAATGGCCGAGGAAGCGGTTGACGAAAACCGGCATGTCGATAGGTACGAACTGGTGTATCGCCCGCTCGGGAAGGTTGCGTTGAACGAAACGCGCCGAGGTCAAGGTCGTTGTCGTAACCAGGATGTTGAGATGCGGAAACGTGTCATGCAGCTTGCGGATCAGCGGCAGGATCGAGACGGATTCACCGACGCTTGCCGCATGCGCCCACAAAAGCGGTCCTTTTGGCCGGTCGACGCTGGCAAAGCCAAAGCGCTCATTGCGGCGGGTTGGATCTTCCTTGCCGCGGCGCGTACGCCATGCCACGAGCATGCCGGCAAGCGGCGTCGCTGCCCGTGTCACGAGGCGGTACAGACCCAGAAGTTTTCCCGAAGCCGCCTTCTTGCTCATGTTTTCCCGTCTGCAAGCGCATAGGCACGCGCGGTGATCGCGTTCATGCCGTCTTCGACGCATTTGCGCAGGCGTTCAATCTGTTCGTCGTCGGCATCGCGTTCGACACGGATGAGGGGACCTGCCGCGGCTGCGATGCGGCTGAATGGCAAGTTGATCACCGATTTGTCCCATGTGTCCAGTTGCCATCTGCGGCTGCTGGCGACCGCGACCGGTAATATTGGACATCCTGAATGGGCTGCCAGCCTGACAATGCCCTGGCCGGCAACCCGGCTCACTTTAGGCACATCTGCGGTCATGGCTACACAATAGCCTTCCTTGAGAACGGTTAGCATTTCCCGAAATGCGGGTACCCCGCCTTTTTTATGGATGTTTTTTCTGTGTGTTCCCGAGCCCCGGATGGTGCGCGCGCCCAGTTTGCTTGCCGCGAGGGCATTGATCTCACCATCGCGGTGACGGGAAATCAGGACATAAGTTTTGTCTAAGTAGGGGTTCGCGAATGGCGTCATGAAATGCTCGCCATGCCACATGGCATAAATCAGCGGCATGTTCTGGGGTATGGTTTCGTAAATATCCGGCGGATCGATGATGTAGCTGCTGGTGTAATGAACCAGGCGAAAATAATTCGCAGCCGCCGAACCAATCAGATTTTGTACCGCAGGAGATTGTCCCAGCTTTTTCAGAAATCCCATTGGTGAACTATCCGCCGTGGACAGCGCGCTTTTCTGCGCTTGCATCACCAGCCGAAATCCGTCCTGCGCCGGGATCTTCGCCAAACTGCGTTTCATACAGGCGGGCATAGAGCCCGTTTTGGGCCAGAAGCGCGTCATGGTTGCCGCTTTCCACGATGCGGCCTTCTTCCACGACGTATATGACATCGGCTTTTTTTACGGTCGAAAGCCGGTGCGCGATCATGATCACGGTCCTGTCGGCAACCATGCGGTCGAGTGCTTCCTGCAACAGCGCTTCCGCGTTGCTGTCCAATGCGCTTGTTGGCTCGTCGAGCAGCAGTATCGGCGCGTTGCGAAGCATCGCGCGCGCAAAGGATATCCGCTGTTTCTGTCCTCCGGATAGCCGGTTACCGGCTTCTCCGACGAGGGTGTCGTAGCCATCCGGCATCGCCATGATGAAGTCATGCGCGACGGCTGCGCGTGCCGCTGTCTCGATTTCCTCGCGTGTCGCCTGCTCAGAGCCATAGGAAATATTAGTGGCAATGGTGTCATCGAACAGGAACGGATCCTGCGTGACCAGAGCGGATGCGGCCCGAACGCTCGCCACGGTTGTCTCATTCAACTTCTGCCCGTCAATGGAAATACTGCCGCTTTCTGGCTCGTAGAACCTCAGGATCAGGTTGAGTACGGTGCTCTTGCCAGCCCCGGAAGGCCCGACGAGGGCGACTTTCTGCTTGCGCGGAATGTCGAGGCTGAAGTCTTTCAGCACCGGGATTTCCGGCGTGTAGCCGAAGGTGACGTTATCGAACCGGATCGCGCCGTCCTCGATGTGCAACGGCTTGGCACCGGGCTCATCCTTGATTTGCGGCATATTGTCGATGATCGCGAAAACGCGGGAAGCCGCAGCAACGCCGAGCTGCAGGTTTGTCTGTAACTGGGCCAGGGACTTGAGCGGTTGATAGAGCAGCATGGCTGCCGTGATAAAACCCATGAATTCACCCGGCGTCATCGTTCCGGTGATGCCGCGATAACCGCCGTAAAAGATCGCGGCAGCGATACCGACACCGGAAAGCGCCTCCGTAATCGGCCCGGATGCGGCCCGCACCCTGACCGATTGCATGGCGAATTCAACGGTGCGCCCGATCGCATCGGAAACGCGCTTGGTTTCCTCCTTCTCGCGGCCATAAGCCTTGACCACGCGGATACCGCTCAGCGCCTGCGACACGAAGGATGTCAGATCCCCATGCTCCTGGAAGACCCGCGTGGAGGACCGCATCATCTTCTTGCCCTGCCGCCCGATCTGCCGGAATGCGAACGGCAGGCCGATGGCCGCGGCAAGCGTCAAAATCCAATCCATGTAGAACATGGAGCCGATCAGAAAGATGCACGTCAGCGCGTTCTTGCCGAGCCCGACGATGGTCACCCCGGCTGCACGCTGGATGGCGCCGATATCGCCGAGGAAACTTGAGGTGAAGCGCCCGGTATGGGTTCGTTGTACCCAGGACAGATCGGCATACATCAGGGCCTTGAACATGCGCTCGCGCAATTCGGCGGTGATGCGTTGGCCGATATATTCCTCGCTGACGCTTGAAACGTACTCCGAGAACGCCTTGATGCAGATGATCACGATGACCAGCAGCGGCATGTAATAGAGGCTGGTCATGTTCTTTGCGACGACGATTTCGTCGGACGTACGCTGCATCACGAAAGGCAGCGCACCCGTGGTTGCCGCCGCGGCTGCCATCGCCGCGAAAGACATGAGCAGGTAGCTCTTCATCGGCAGGAGATGATCACGCGCCATGCGCATCACGACCACGCGCACAGGCAATGGCGCGACGGACAGTGTGTCATCCGCCCGCGTTTTTTCGTTCCTGTCGCGATATACCCTGCGGTTCAGAGCGGTTTTATTGTTCATGGGTCGCTGTTGTAGAGGCTAGAGACGCTCACGTCACGCGCCGCTTTCAGTTGTGCTGAAAGCGGTTAAGGGGACATGCGGCGCGACGCCGTTATTCGCCTTGGCGGGTCGTATCCGTTTCCGGGTCGAGCAGGCGATGCACATGGACGATGAAATAGCGCATATGGGCATTGTCGACACTGCGTTGCGCTGCCGATTTCCAGGCGTCATAGGCGCTTTTGTAGTTCGGAAACAGGCCGATGACATCCACTTTGCTGAGGTCGCGGAAGGTGGTGCCCTTGATGTCTTCGAGCTCGCCGCCAAGAACGATATGGAGCAGCTGTTTGCCCGGCTCTTCGGATTCGCTGGTCATGGCAATAACGTCTCCCGAGTTTCAAATCTGCTTGCTAGCTGACGCAATGGTTTCGCGCAATGCCGCGTGTAATGGCGCGCCGGCGGCAATGAGTGGCGCGATAAGCGGCTTTGCCTTGTTGTAGACCGGCGGCTTTCCGTCCGGATGGGTTACGATCCCCCCGGCTTCCTCGACGAGCAGTCCGGCTGCCGCGACATCCCATTCATGCGCCGAACCCGCTGACATGGTCGCGTCGTAGTCTCCGCGCGCGACAAGGGCGAAGCGATAGGCGAGTGAGGGGATATAGGCACGCTGCATCGTGTCGGCGACGGGTCCGAGCGGCTCGACAGCCCGTTTTGCTGCCGCGATGCGCGCGCCTGCTATTCGTTGTGCCGCGCTCACTTGCAGCCGGTTGCCATTGCACCACGCTCCGCCTCCCGCGATTGCGGAAAACGTTTCTCCCTTGAGGGGATTGTGGACGACGCCGGTGGTCACCCTGCCGCCCTCGGCCACGGCGATGCAGATCGTCCATTCGTCCGATCCCTTGATGAAGCCGCGTGTTCCGTCAATCGGATCGACAATGAAGACCCGCTGACATTCAAGCCGCGAGGCATCGTTCTCGGATTCCTCAGACAGCCAGCCATAGTCCGGTCTGGCGGCAGGCAGGACTTCCGACAGGAAGCGATTGACCGCCATGTCTGCCTCGCTGACCGGCGCATCGCCGTCTTTCATCCAGTGCTGCACGCCTTTGCGGAAGTGATCGGCCGCAATCACGCCGGCTTCCTGCACAGCCCGCATCAGGAGTTCGATGTCACCGGTTGGCCTGACCTCAGCGCCCAGCAATCGTCATCCCCTCGATCATAATGGTCGGCGCGTTGGTGGCGTAGCGGTACTCCAGATCGTTCGCCGGAACGAGACGCGCGAACATGTCGGTGAGGTTTCCGGCAATGGTGATTTCCGCAACCGGCTCGGCAATCTCGCCGTTGCGGATACGAAACCCTGCTGCGCCGCGGCTGTAATCGCCGGTGATCGTATTGGCGCCGCGTCCGATCAGTTCGGTCACATAGATACCGTTTTGCACGTTCGAGATAAGCGCCTCGGGCGTTTCGCCACCCGGCAGCATGGCAAGATTGCTGCTGGACGGCGATGGCGCGGAACCGACGCCGCGCACCGCATGGGCTGTCGTTGCAAGACCCAGTTCGCGAGATGTCGCTAGGTCGAGCAGCCAGCTCTTGAGCACGCCATCCTCAACGATGGTCAGTCTGCGGGTGGGAAGGCCGTCGCCATCGAAAGGCCGTGAGGAAAGCCCGCGCACGCGCAACGGGTCGTCGACGATGGACACCCCCTTGGCGAACACCTGTTTCCCCATGCTGTTCTTCAGCATGCTGGTGCCGCGCGCTATCGCAGAACCGTTCGCAGCACTTGCAAGATTGCCGACAAGGCCGGCAGAGACACGCGGGTCGAACACGATCGTGCCATCGCCGGTTTCCATTTTCGCAGGATTGAGGCGCGCCACGGCACGTTCACCGGCACCACGGCCAACGGTGGCGGCGCTCTTGAGGTCGGCGCGGTGCAAAGTGCTCGAATAGTCATAGTCACGCTGCATGCCGGTTCCCTCACCGGCAATCGCGCTTGCTGAAACGCCATGCCGGGAGCGCAGGTACCCGCCATCAAAGCCGTTGGTGGAGACAAGCACGACCCCGGTCAGGCTGTAGCTTGAGGATGCACCACCCGACTTGGTCACACCCTTGATGCCAAGACAGGCATCTTCAGCTTCAAGCGCGGCTTCCCGCAAAGCGGCGAGATCGACAGGGTTGGTGTCGAGCATGTCGAGATCGGCTTCCGCCAGGCCGGTCAGACCTGCATCCGCGATGCCGGCATATTTGTCGTCCGGCGCAACCTTGGCCATGGCGACGGCACGCTCGGCAAGCGTTGCAAAACCCTTGGTATCGGTCTCGCTCGTGGAGACGATGGCCGACTTGCTTCCGGTGAACACGCGCAAGCCAAGATCGTCGCCCTCGGAATGCTCCATCTCTTCAAGCTTGCCATTGCGCACTTCCGCGCCCAGCGAGATGCCGCGAACCGCAACAGCGTCGGCACCATCCGCGCCGGCTTTGATGGCGGCTTCGACAAGTGCGGCCGCGCGGGCCTTGAGCGGGGAAAGGTCGAGAAGGTCATTCATGCAGGACGGATCGGCCTCCGGGATTCGCGCGATTATATGTGTACCCGGTCTGAATAGGTGTGCGGCGCACAAGGCGCAAGGGCGTTGGCGGCCTGCGCACTCTGGTTAACGCTTAACCTTGCGCGAATTGACGGGTTTTTTACCCATCTCCTTAAGCCGATCCCAAGGCTGGTGTGGTTTTATTCCCTCATTCCGGCGGCCAACAAAACAACAAACGGCCGCAACAACGGAGAGGCAATATGAGGCGTCAAACGCTCTTCGGCGGGCTCGATCCCGCTTGGCATGCCGGACCTGTCCGGCTTGATCCAAACGACCTCCCGGTCCGCGTCGCCGTCAGTGGCGATGCGGCGCCGGGAAACGTTTCCCCGGTGGCGACGATCGGCGCCGACGCGGTGACGATCGCCCGTGCGGCAAACGGCCCTTTCCTGAAAGTGCCGGTCAAATCCTACGAAGCTGTTCTGCTTGCCGATAATGCGTCTGCCCAGGGCGGTGCGGGCGTTGTTCTGTTCCACGAAAACGAGGAATTGAACATGCCGCTGTGCATCGCCAATGATGGCGCTGATCTTGAGGAAGACTGGCATGCCTGGGGTGAAGTGCTCGATCGCCCGCTGGTATATGCGCAAACCGATGGGCGGATGCACGCAGCCGAAAGCCGGCTTGGCGCACTGATGGTGTCTCGCCCGCGTGCGCGCCGTGCCAACACCTTCTTCGAGGCGCGCCGCCCGGCCTTCCTGACCAAGCGCGAAATGGGCGACCCGGACTGCATTCGCATCCACGCCCGTGAAGCCGAGATCATCGCCCGCGACTGATCCGGCCTGCGTGATCACCCGTGAACGAGGCGCAGGTCGTCCGGCGCCTCGTCGCGCTCGCTCATGCCGTAGTCGCGGATGACCTGCGCGATGCGGATGCGGTAATTGGCAAAATGTTTGTTGCGCCCTGCCGTTTGCGCCAGCCGGTGCTCGGCGACCTTGCGCCAGCGCTGGATGGACTCTTCATCGCGCCAGAATGACACCGACAGGAAACGCCCCGGCGTCAGCACCGCCTCGAAACGCTCAACCGAGATAAAGCCGTCGAAGCCTTCCACCAGCGGTTTCAAGTCGCCTGCCAGGTCGAAATAGGCGCTAGCGTGGCCGTCCCTCGGTTCGACTTCGAAAATGACGGCGATCATGGCGTCCCCCACTGCTATGCCGCGCGCTTCATTTATGTGCGGCGGCGTTCGATGCGCTCTGTGAACCAGCTTATCAGCTTTTGCCAGACCTCGTCCTTTGCCGCGGCGTCTTCCACACCGTGATCGAGATTGGGATTGTCGTTGACCTCGATGACGAAGACGCCTTCCGGCGTCTGCTTGATGTCGACGCCGTAAAGTCCGTTGCCGATCAGGCAGGCCGCCCTGACCCCGGTTTCCAGGACGTCGGCCGGCGTATCGGCGAGCGTGAAGGTCTTGAATGAACCCTCGTCAGGGCCGCCGCGCCGGTCGTGATTGACGATCTGCCAGTGCGATTTCGCCATCATGTACTGACACGCGAACAGCGGCTCGCCGCCGAGCACGCCGATGCGCCAGTCATAGCTCGTCGGCATGAACTTCTGTGCAATCAGCAGATCGGTCTCGTCGAACCAGGCGTCGGCCAGTTTCTCGAAGGCCTCGCGGTTTTCGACCTTCTTCACCCCGCGCGAGAATGACCCGTCGGGGATCTTCAGGACAATCGGGTAATCCAGCTCGGCCTCGGCCTTCGGGATGTCAGCGGTCGATGACAGCATCACTGTCGGCGGCATCTGGATGCCGGCGGATTCCAGCAGTTCCTTCAGATACAGCTTGTTGGTGCAGCGGATCATCGAGACGGGGTCGTCGATGACAGGAATGCCTTCCTGCTGCGCGCGCTGGGCGAAGCGGAAGGTGTGGTTCTTGATCGTCGTCGTCTCGCGGATGAACAGCGCGTCGTATTCCGACAGCCGCGACAGGTCCTTTTTGGTGATCAGGTCGATTTCCACGTCCATCTTTTCCGCAACGCGGGCAAGGTGCTTTAGCGATGATTTCGAGGAGGGCGGCAGCTGCTCGTCGGGATCGTGCAGGACGGCGAATGTATAGCGCGGCGGCGTCTTCACCTTCGGTCCGCGCCAGTCGCGCCGCGTATAACGCGCCATCGCTTCATAGAGGAACGCGCGCTCGGCTTCTTCCAGCTTGTTGATGGCAAGCGGCCTGATCCGCTCGATGCGCGTCCACTCGCCTGTTTCAATCGTGACCTCGAGAACCGGTGCGCGGAACCAGTCGAAAACGAGCCGCCCGAAGCGTTCCCATTGCGGCTCGCGGCACTCCCCGCAGCACAGCAGAATGCGTTCCGGTGCCGGTCCGTTCTTGCGGATCAACGCGTTGAGCAGGTCTTCCAGTTCGGGGATCGCGTTCTCGTAAGCCTTGCGCGAGGAAAGTCCCAGCATGGTCTCCACCGTCGGAATGACCCGGTGGCGGCGCGCTTCGGCCAGCAGCGAGGCGTAATAGCCCTTGCCTTGATAGACGAAGCTGCGGGCGAGATTGATGATCTTCGGCCGGTCGCCGCGAAACAGATGCGGCCGGCTCAGGTAATCCTTGGTGGTGACCACCTTGTGCGGTGTGTCGGCGTTGGGCAGGTCTTTTTCAACGTCAACGAGGATCAGCCATCCGGCCATCGCTAATGGTCTTTCCTTATGAGAATTGCGGCGCTCAGCCTGTCGCGGCCAAACCGCGCCATGCGGTCGAATTCTTCGAATGGTATGGGCAGATTTGCGGCATCGGTAAGGGTTTCGCCGCGTTTCGTCTCGATCCAGGGGTCGTGAATGAAAATATGGCTGTCTTGCACCGCATAGGCGAAAACCCAGTGCGGCACTTTTTTGCCGAACATCCGGTAGCCCGAAATGAGTACGATAGCCGCCGCGCCTGCGTTCAACTCGGTGGCCAAATCGGCCGCGGTCAGACCGCGTATGTCGATGTCAATCCCGCGTGCGGCGACCTGCTTGCGGAAATCCTCCTGCACGACGCGCATTACCCGGCGTTTATCCTCGTTGCGCACCGTGTCGAGGAAGAGATTGCCCTTTCGCGAAACCCGGATGGCAGGCGTCAGCCCCATGTCTGCAAGCTGCAGGGCAAGCCCGTATGGCCCGCAGCCACCAAGCCCCGATGCCATGTAGATCATCGTGGCCGCGCGCCAGATTCGGATTTCATCGGCAATCGACGGAATGTAGGCCGGATCGAACCGCGCCTTCGCCATCATCACGCTGGCAGCCCCGCAGGTGAAGTCGGTGCGCTGCTCGTAGAACACAGGCGACGGAGGCGGATTTTCCGCTCTCAGGATTCGCTCGAACCGCAGGGCGGTCGCATGATCGTCATAGTAGTTTTCATGCGTGCCGAACTGGCGGTAGCCGTGCGCCTTGTACAGCCTGATCGCCTGCTTGTTGTCTTCGCGCACTTCGAGGCGCATGACGAAGCGTCCGGCATCGAACGCGGCTGTTTCCGCACGTTTAAGCAACTCCAGCCCGATATCGCGTCCGCGAAAGCGGCCATCGACGGCGATCGAATAGAGCCGCGCCAGCGCTGTGCCGTCGCGATAGAGGATAAGGGCGTAGCCAACCAGCATCTCTCCGGCCATTGCGACAATGCAATGCGCGGTGGCAGAACGCAGGAACTGACGGAAGGAGCGCCGTGAAATCCGGTCGGCTTCGAAGCACGCGTTCTCAAGCGCCACGAGCGGTTCGAGATCGTCGCTTACGGCGGGCCGGTATTGAACGGCTGAATGAGTGGATGCGTCCATTGCGGGCGCCTCCAGCGCCCAACGGAAAATTTCGGCGCTGCGATATACCTGTGCGTGGTTGCGCGCAAGCGAAATTATCGGCTGTGAGCTCAGCCTGCGAGCATGGCGTCCGCCACCAGTCCTGCAAACAGGATCCAGCCGAAATCCCGGTTCGATCTGAACAGCCTCAGGCACCATGGCCCGTTGTCGATGTCGAGCGTTGCAACCTGCCAGACCATATGCCCGCAAGCGCAGGCCAGCCCGAGATAGGAAGGCCAGTGCAGGCCGGCGAACCAGAAGGCTGCCGCCCACATGATGACGGCGATTGCGTAGAAGATTGTGATGCCGGCATGGGAATGCTGGTCGAACAGCCGCGCGGTCGATCTGACGCCGATGATGGCATCATCGCGGCGGTCCTGATGGGCATAGATCGTGTCGTAGCCGATGGTCCACGCGATTCCGCCCAGATAGAGCAGCAGCGGCGGCCAACCTAGCCGGTCGAGATCGGCGGACCAGCCCACGAACGCCCCCCAGTTGAAGGCGAAACCCAAGACAAGTTGTGGCCACGACATTACCCGTTTCATGAACGGATAGATCGCCACCACAAGCAGCGAGCACATGCCCAGAATAATCGTGAACAGATTGAATTGCAGCAATACGACAAGCCCGATGAGGCTTTGCAGGATGGCAAAGGCGAGGGCTTGTTTGACCGTGACCGCGCCGGAGGGAATGGGCCGCATCTTCGTGCGTTCCACACCGGCATCGATGTTCCGGTCGATGATGTCGTTATAGGTGCAGCCGGCACCGCGCATGGCAATCGCGCCGATCAGAAACAGCAGCAAGTGCCATGGATCGGGGTAGGGCGCGCCGGTATGGGCTGCGGCAAGCGCAGCAGACCACCAGCACGGCCACAGAAGCAGCCACCAGCCGATCGGGCGGTCCCAGCGTGCCAGCCGTGCATAGGGCTTCAACCAGTCCGGCGCGTGACGCGTGACCCAGTGGCCCCGCACCGCGTCGGCCGGCACAAGTGCGTCAGTCCCGTTTTTTGATGGAAAGTCAGTGATTTTACGCCCCGTTGTGGTTACCAAACCTTAAAGCCTTGTCCGGCATACAGATACGTTGAATACGCTATCGCCAGAAAGGAGTTGCGGCCATGTCCCTCGGGAATGCTGCGCAGGCTGACGATTTCGCCGCAAGCGAGACAGCAGTAGCAGAAC
Organism: Rhodobiaceae bacterium; assembly: GCA_020637855.1. GTDB lineage: Bacteria > Pseudomonadota > Alphaproteobacteria > Rhizobiales > Tepidamorphaceae > JACKJK01. The sequence continues at coordinate 124,063 of JACKJR010000001.1, forward strand.
AGATGAAGCCGGAAAACCGGCAGGATTCGTCCTTTGCGAAACTGGCGCATGCACTCAGCGAGATCGGTCTGGACATGGCCGAGGTCGCCGGCATCATCACCGATGCTGCGGGAAAGACATTGTCACTGAACGCAGACTTCGGAGAGATAGCTGAATCCGCGGCCAACACCCAGACCATGACCGGCATGATCCGTGATGCGGTCAACGAATCCACCGAAGTTGCCGAAACGACCGGAGCGGCGGTCTCGCGTTCGCAGGACGCGATGCAGCAGGCGAGCACCCAGATCGCTTCGCTCGTCGATGCCGTGGCAAAGATCACAGACCAGCTTCAGGGACTTCAGTCGGCGCTGGAAAGCGTTGCGGAGGTATCCGGCTCGATCGATACGATTGCCCGGCAGACCAATCTGCTGGCGCTCAATGCCACGATCGAGGCCGCACGCGCAGGCGAGGCCGGAAAGGGCTTCGCGGTGGTCGCGGGCGAAGTGAAGCAGCTCGCCAGCCAGACAAGCGCCGCAACAAAGAAGATCGAGGAGACCCTGGCTGAGCTGAATGGCGAAGCCGAGGTTCTGATCGGGCTTGGAGAGACGGCCGTGGAATGTGTCTCCTCGGTGCGCGAATCCACCGCCAGCCTGGATGAAGTCGTCGGCGGTCTCGGCACGGCGATGGAACAGATCAACAATGCCTCGGCCATGATCCGCGACGGGATCGAAGGGATCGATGGTTCGACGGTGACTCTGGCGGAGCGCATCAACGCCATGCACGGCATGGTTTCGCAAAGCGTCGAGACCTTCAGTAGCGCCTCGCAGCGCATTGCCGAGACCGTCGACAAGACCGACTCGATGGTTGGCTCCGTTGCAGCATCGGGTGCGGACATCGAGGATGCTCCGATGATCAAGGCGGTCAGGGATGTTGCTGGGCAGATTTCCACGGCCTTCGAGGCGGAAATCGATGCGGGCCGCATGACGATGAGTGACCTGTTTGATCAGAACTACAAGCCGGTGCCGGGCTCCGATCCGCAGCAGGTGACGACCAGCGCAACCGAATTCACAGACCGCATCCTGCCGAAGTTCCAGGAACCTGCTGCGGCAGGCAATGACAGCATTGTCTTCTGCGCGGCTGTGGACACCAACGGCTATCTGCCGACGCACAATGCGAAGTTTTCAAAGCCGCAGGGCGACGATCCGGTATGGAACGCCGCCAATTGCCGCAACCGGCGCATTTTCGACGACAGGGTCGGTTTGCGGGCAGGCAAGAACACCAAGCCCTATCTGCTTCAGACATACCGCCGCGACATGGGCGGCGGCAATTTCGTGCTGATGAAGGACGTCTCGGCCCCGATCATGGTCAAGGGACGCCACTGGGGCGGCCTGCGGCTGGCATACAAGCCTAGCTGACACACACGCTTCCCAACGGGATTTAGCGCCGGCAGGACACCACCGCGATCTCCGCGTAGCGGGTGCGCGGGCGGTCCGCCCACTCGATGTCGCAGGCAATGTTCTGCGTGAAAGCGTTACTTAGCATCCGGTCGATTTCCGCATATAGCGGGTTGTCCTTCCACAAGCAGGCCCAGTTTCGGAACGAATTGGGGATTTCAGGCTGCGTCTGGATGCAGGCGCCGCGTTCATTTCCGGCACCGGCATTGTAGTGAAGACGTGCCACACGGGCATTCTGGATGCCGGGAGAAGCCTGCTGTCCTCCTCCGCCGCCGCCGGCACCGCCGCCACCACCGGGCTGTCCGCCGGCGGCCTGCTTGTAACCGGAAATGCAGCAGCCGTTATCGGCTTTCAGCCAGATCGCTTCTTTCAGTCTGCACTGGTTGACCCCTTCGATATAGGACCAGCCGACACAACGGTCGTTGTTGTCGCACCGCCTCTGGCAATTCTGCCATCTCGGCTGCTGCAGGGTTTGTACCTGGAGATCGGGCCCGAAGAAGATCGTGTTGCGTTCCTGTGCATGCGCCGAAGCGACAAGGAACACGCTCAACAACATCAATGCAGCCGCCATGCGGCAGACATACCGGCTCATCGGCTAGTCCTCCCGATTCTGTTTGTGCCAAGCCTGCGTGTCGTGGGACGTAACGTCAACTTGTCCGGCGGAAAGAAAGATCACTTCTGCGGGAGGCGCTTGCTCATGAAGCGGCTGTCGCGGTCGCGGTATCCGGTGCGACGGTAGAGCGCGGCAGCGGGGTTTTCAGCCATGACCTCGAGATGGATCGCCACAAGGCCGTTTTCCAGCGACCAGTCTTCGAGCGCGTGCAGGATCTTTGTCCCGTACCCTTTCCCGCGCGCATCCGGATGGATGTAGATTTCATCGAGGATCGTATCGTGCCCGCCGAACTCGATTGAGAAGCTGTGGCACAGGATCACGTAGCCGATGGTCTCTCTGTCTGCTTCGATCATGAAGGCCTGTCCGAGAGTGGCATCGGCGATGAGTTTGGCGAGCACAGGGCGCACCGGGTTTTCAAGCGGATGCCCGTCCTCGGCGTTGAAGGCGGCGATCATCTCGCACAGCGCATCGAGATCGCCGGCTTGCGCTGCGCGCAACAGGCTTGCGTTGTTAGTCGCCATGGGTCACAGGTCCGCAACATGAAGCAGCGCGATGAAAACAGGGCCGGATCATTATCCGACAATGACGGCGGACGCCACGTTCCGCGCCTCTTCGTAGATGCGCCCTTGGGCGAGGGCTTGCAGGTCGCACTGGAACGCGAGCAGGTGCATCGTCTCGTCAATGTCATGCGGCGCAGCGCCGGTGATAAGGTCCTTGTGTTCAACGGCCGTGACGGTGAGTGGCAGGCGGAACTGGCCCAGGTCACCAAAAAAGCAGCCGTACTCGACCTCAAGTCACTACTTCGCCCTCAGCCCAAGCCCGCCGGCATCACGCTTGCCTTTGCGCCGCTGAAACATGCCCGGCTCGACTACGTCGCTCAGAAGGCCGCCGAGATGGGCGTGGCCCGGATCGTTCCCGTCATCACCCGCCATACGGTCGCCGGAAAGTTCAACACCGAACGCTTCCGCGCCAACGTGATCGAAGGTGCCGAGCAATGCGGCGTGCTGTGGATCGCGGAAGTGGAGAAGGCCATGCCGCTGGAACGGTTTCTGTCCGACCGCGATACGGCCGAGCCGCTCGTCTTTTGCGACGAGGCGGCAGAGATCGCAAATCCGGTTGAGGCTTTGGCAAAAGTCCAAACACCGCTGACTGTTCTGATCGGCCCGGAAGGCGGTTTCTCGCAGGACGAGCGTGAGAAACTGCGTGCGCTTGCGGGTTCGGTATCCGTCTCACTGGGGCCACGCATCATGCGCGCCGACACCGCGCTTGTTGCCGCGCTGGCGCTTGTTCAGACCGCTTGCGGCGACTGGCAATCCCGCTAGATACCGCAAGAGTGCATGGGGGAATTGCGTTCAGGCGCTTGTCTGCGCCCTGCATGGGAGCTAACTGGATGCGTCGCCATGGCCTTTCGAGTGGCCAGCGGTATCGATCCGGGAATAAGGCGACAGGTAGGGAGACGACTTAATGGCGCGTGATCGCGATGACCTGATACCGATCACATCGCGTGCGGAGCTGATCGAGGAACTGTCCGCCGGTTGCAAGCCCAAGGAAGCGTTCCGTATTGGCACCGAGCACGAGAAATTCGGCTTCCGCCTGATCGACAAGAGCCCGGTGCCCTACGAGGGCGACAATGGTATCCGCGCGCTGCTGGAAAATATGCAGGCTGTTCTGCGCTGGGAACCGATTCTCGACGAAGGGCGGATCATCGGCCTGACCGACCCCGTAGGCGGCGGTGCGATCTCGCTGGAACCCGGCGGTCAGTTCGAATTGTCCGGTGCCCCGCTTGAGTCCATCCACCAGACCTGCCGGGAGGTGCATGCGCATCTTGCCCAGGTGCGCGAGGTGGCCGACCACCTCGGTATCGGCTTCCTCGGGCTTGGGGTTTCGCCGAAATGGACCCGGGCCGAAACACCGATGATGCCCAAGAGCCGCTACCGCATCATGACCAACTACATGCCCAAGGTCGGCTCCAAGGGCCTCGACATGATGTACCGGACCTGCACGGTACAGGTGAACCTGGACTTCTCTTCCGAAGCCGACATGGTGCGCAAGATGCGCGTCGGCATCGCGCTGCAGCCGATCGCGACGGCGCTGTTCGCCAATTCGCCGTTCCTCAATGGCAAGCCGAATGGTTTCCTGTCCTACCGCAGCGAGATCTGGCGTGATGTCGATGGCGACCGTTCCGGCATGCTTCCCTTTGTCTTCGACGAGGGTTTCGGCTTCGAGCGATATGTCGACTATGCCCTTGATGTGCCGATGTATTTCGTCAAGCGCGGCAGCACCTACCACGATGTCGCCGGACAGTCTTTCCGCGATCTTCTCGACGCCCGATTGCCGGGTTTGCCTGGTGAAAAGGCAATGCGGTCGGATTGGGTCAACCATCTCTCGACGATCTTCCCGGAAGTGCGCCTGAAGCGTTTTCTGGAGATGCGCGGCGCCGACGGCAGCCCGTGGCGCGGCATTTGTGCGCTTCCCGCCCTGTTCGTCGGGCTGATGTATGACGATACCGCGCTTGATGCTGCAAGCGATCTGATCGCGGACTGGTGCGAGTGCGAGCGGCAGAGCATGCGCGACAGCGTTCCGCGCACGGCGCTGAAGACGAAGTTCCGCAACACGACCGTCCAGACAATCGCGAAAGAGGTGGTGCAGATTGCGACCGACGGGCTGAAGCGGCGTGCCTATGCCCATGGCGGCGAGGTGGACGAAACGCGCTTTATCGAACCTCTGGCGGAAATCGCCGAGACCGGCGTCACCAACGCCGAGCACCTGCTTGAGCGCTACCACAAAGAGTGGAACGGCGATATCGACCGGGTCTTCGTCGAAGAGGCATACTAGAGCAATTCCAGGAAAAGTGCGGGCGGTTTTCCGTCCGGAATTGCGGCCATTGGTAGCGGCCTAGGCCACCTGCTCGGCAGGCATCAGGTTGTTGAGGCGCCGCTCGATGTGCTCGGCAAGCGCATTGTGAACCGTCTGGGTGGCATGCTTGGCGCGGATCATCGCGATTTCGCAGACGGGAAGGGCCGGAAAGCCATCGGCCTGCGTCAGGACGCGAACATCGGAGCGGATTGCCGATTCCGGCAGTACGCTGATGGCAAGGCCCGCGGCGACCGCACCGTTGATCGCGGCAGCGCTCGATGAGGTGTAGGTGATCCGCCAGTTGCGCCTGGCGCGATTGAGCCCGCTTGTCGCCGCATGGCGCCAGTTGCAGTGCTCGCCGCCAAGCGCAAGCGGGATCGGGTCCTGCATCGCCGCCGACATCGATTCCGAAGCGACCCAGTGTAACTGTTCTCGCCGCACGATTGTGCCGCCGGTATCGGCATAGGTGACGATGCCGAGGTCGATCTCGCCGTTACGCACCAGCGTCGCGATGTAATTCGACGAATGGCATTCGACGAAGACCTCCACCGCCGGATGGGTCCGGCTGAAAGCGGCAAGCACCCGTGGAAGCAGGCGATCGGCATAGTCGTCGGGAAGGCCCAGCCGGACCGATCCGCTTACCTCCTCGCTTGATATCGCGCAGACCGCGGCTTCATTCAGGGCCATCATTTTCTGGGCATAGGACACAAGTGTCCGGCCTTCGGATGTCAACCGGACATCCCGGCCCGTGCGGCTGAACAGCGGCTTTCCGATCCGCTCCTCCAGCTTCTTGATCTGCATCGAGACCGCGGACTGGGTCCGGTGAACGTCTTCTGCCGCCTTGGTGAAGCTGCCGGTTTCCGCAACCGCAAGGAAGGTGCGCAGCTGATCGTTGTCGAGAAGCATCATGGAGTCATCCATCAATAATTCTGATCCGAGAAATGAATAACATTCGTTGGACTGATGAGCAATATACTCCCATGTTCCCTTTCGTCCCGAGCGGACATCCCACGGGTACCGGTCACCAGCAGCACGTCCGGTACCTGCCTGACCCGGACGCGCACTTCCCCTCGAACCGCCGCGCGTCCGGGATAGGCGGGATGGAACCCCCGCCGCCCGGAGACCACAGAAAGGAGAACGAAAATGACCAATGCCGTTTGCGACTTCGAATCATCCGCCAGCCCCGCCCTGGGCCGTTTCAACGCGCTTTACGATCTTGCCGGTCTCGCAGTACGTCCGTTTGCCGCACTTGCCGGCTTCTATCGCCGCCGTGCCGTGCTCGCGAAACTCGCCAGCCTCGATGATCACATGTTGTGCGACATTGGTCTGCAACGCTTCGACATCGCCGATGCGGCGACGCTATCATCGGGAGAGGACGTAACGCGCTTCCTGCGCGGTCGTGCAGACGAGCGCCGCCGTGGCGAACACCGGCGTTCCGGCCGCAGCCTGCGCCTGCATGGTGGCTGGTAGAAAAAACCCGCGGCGTAATCCGCCGCGGGCCTGACCGTTTATAAGTTCAAGCTCGTGGCGGCTAGCGTTTCCCACCGGTGAACTGGTCGAAAATACGTCCCATCGCCTCGGTGTTGGCGTCCTGGGTTTTTCGTCCGGCCGTGAAAAGCGCGTCTATGATTTCGGCGGGATTGAAGCCGCCTTGCCCGGCGCGCCCCGGCATTCCCGCGCCACCTCCGAACATGTTGCCCAGCATGCCCTGAAGCATATCGCCGAAGGGGTTGGCGCCTGCGCCGCCGCGTCCGCCGCCCATTATCTGTTCGAACATCTGCTGGAACGGGTTGCCGCCGGTCTGCCGCTGCAGGCCACCCATCATCATCGAGGCGATCACCGGAAGCATCTGTTTCATGATGTCGGCACCCAGGCCCGTCATGGCCGATGCCTGATCCGCAACCGCGCGGCTAACGTCCTTGGAGCCGAAAAGCTGGCCGAGGATGTCATTGCCGCTTTGCTTCACCTCTTCGGTCTCGGCAGCTTCGGGATCTTCGAAATAGCGCTCGTAGTTGCCTGAACCCATCTGCTTGTAGAAGGCCTGCATCGCTTCCATGGATTCAACCTGCCTGCGCATGCCTTCCTGAAACGCTGGCATGAGCGCTTCAACAGCCTTTTTCGTCTGGTCGGGGTGCAGACCGAACTGGCGCGACAGATTTTCCATCGCAGCGCCATTCTGTGCCTGATTGAGCATGTCGAACATGTTGAACATATGAAGCCGTGCGCCTCCCTCTGGTGCCGCATGGCGGCATGTGAACATCAAGCCTGCCGTGCTTTCTGTCAGATTGTCAATTTCTGCAATCATTGCGGTGGGACGAGTGAATTCAGGCGCCTGATCAAAAATGCATCTGAAGCCACCCATCGGCACCCAAATGGATTCCAAAAAAAGAAAAGGCCCCGATGATTTTCCATCGGTGCCCCAAGGGTTTTCATAAAAGGATAAAGGCACCGATGGTTTCCCGTCGGTGCCCTGATGGATTCCAAAAAAAAGGAAAAGGCACCGATGGTTTCCCGTCGGTGCCCTGATGGATTCCAAAAAAAGGAAAAGGCACCGATGGTTTCCCATCGGTGCCTTTGAACCCCCGTCCTGTGTTCTGGCCCGCCTAAAGCAAGGACAGAAACAAAACGTATAGGCCTAGATTACTTCCAGTCAGCCGAAGGCTGAACAGCGGCCGGCGCAGAAACGCTGGCAACCGGAGCGTAACCCTTAGCAACCACCGGCTCTTTGTGGTGGTTGCAAGCGGCCAAAGCAAATGCCGCGGCTGCAACGCCGGCGACGATGAAAAGACGATTCGTCATAGTGGGTACCCCCAGAGGTGAACCGAAACGAGTCGGAAGTTATCGGCGGTTTGTTCGCCGTGCAACACCTGAGACGTGTGTGATGGCCATGTGCCCCCCGGAATCGGTTCTTTTGGGAAGCTGCGATGCAATTGTGCAACACACGTGGATTGGCATGGTGAAAGATGAGCCCGGAATCCCGCAGATCTTAACCTGATGGCAACGATTTGACGCCGCTGCGGCGGGAAGGCGCTGCCGCTGCGGGAATAAGGCGTGCAAAAATAAGCCGGCCAAGCCAACGATTCCGGGAAATCGGCCTGCGGATCACGCTGCCTGCGTGCCTCCGACCGTGATTCGATCGATTCGCAGCGTCGGCTGGCCGACACCGACGGGGACGCCCTGGCCATTTTTTCCACAAGTGCCGATACCGGGATCCAGCGCCATGTCATTGCCGACCATGGGAACACGCGTCAGCGCATCCGGCCCGTTGCCGATCAGCATCGCCCCTTTCACGGGACTGCCGAGTTTGCCGTTCTCGATCAGATAGGCTTCCGTGCACTGGAACACGAACTTGCCCGACGTGATATCGACCTGGCCGCCGCCGAAAGAGACCGCATAGATGCCCTTCTTTACCGAGGACAGGATCTCCTGTGGGTCGTAATCCCCTGAAATCATGTAGGTATTCGTCATTCTCGGCATCGGGATGTGGGCATAGGACTGGCGCCGGCCATTGCCGGTGGAAGCCATGTTCATCAGACGCGCGTTCTGCCGATCCTGCATATAGCCGACCAGCTTGCCGTCCTCGATCAGAACAGTGCGCGAGGAGGGTGTGCCTTCGTCATCGATGCTGATCGATCCGCGCAGGCCAGGAAGCGTTCCGTCGTCGACGATAGTGATGCCCCTGGAGGTTACCTGTTCGCCCATGAGACCGGCGAAAGCGCTTTCGCCGCGGCGGTTGAAATCGCCCTCAAGCCCGTGCCCGACGGCCTCATGCAGAAGGACGCCCGGCCAGCCGGCTCCCAGCACAACATCGGATTCACCTGCCGGCGCGGCAATGGCGGTCAGATTGACCTCGGCCTGGCGGATCGCTTCATCGGCAACGCGGCGCCAGGATTCAGGCGAGATGAACTCGGAATAGCCACAACGCCCCCCCACTCCGTGCGAGCCGGTTTCCTGCCGGTCGCCTTCGCCTGCGACGACGGCCACATTGAGCCGGACCAGCGGCCTGACATCACGGTAGATGGCCCCATCCGGCCGCACGATTTCAACGACCTGCCAGCTGCCTGCCAGAGACGCGGAAACCTGGCGAACCTTGCCGGATTTTTCCCGCGCATAGGCGTCTATGGCTTCCAGAAGTCGGACTTTTTCCTCAAATGTTGGCGCGCCGAGCGGGTTTTCCTCGCCATAAAGCTGCACATTGCTGCGCTGTGGCGGGGCGGCAAACGTACCGGAGTGGCCAGCCTTTACCACGCCAACGGCATTGCCGAGGCGGGAGACCGCGGATTCCGAGATTTCCGAGGCATGGGCATAGCCGGCAGCCTCGCCGGCAACCGCGCGCAGCCCCATCCCCTGTGCGGTGTCGAAATTGGCGACCTTGAGCCTGCCGTTATCGAAGCCGAGCGTCTCGCTTTGCCGGTACTCGACGAAAAGCTCGCCGTCATCGGCTCCTGTAAGAGCCTCGCCAACCAGGCGCTTGGCGCGTTCGGGGGCGATTCCATTGCTGTCGAGAAGCGAGATCGGCTGGGTCAATGCGGCGAACTCCGTTGCTGGCGGTGTCCCGTATGGTTGCATATGCGCGGCGCGGGCCGATAGGGACGGGGTGTTGAAAGCGTCCTCTACTGTTTCAGCTTGTCCAGCGCCGTGCTGAAGCCTTGCAGCGACACGGGGATGCCGATTCCCTCTTCCGGGGTCTGGAATATTATAAAGAGTGCGCTTGTGCCGCTGCGGAACTGTTCCAGCAAGGCCGGATCGAAAAAGACTTCCGCGACGCAGCCCGTCGGCTGACAGCGTGCAAACGCGGTGCGGCCGACCTGCTTGTCGTCGATGATCAGACCCAGACCGGAAGGAATGAGCACGCCAAGCGGAGCCAGAACGCGCAGGATCGTGTCCTTTTTGTCAGCCGTCTGCAGAATCACGACGGTCAGTCCGACATTCTGGCGGTCTTCCGCCGTAACGCTCTGCACAAGTGCGCATTGCTCCGATGGTGCGCCGGGCGGCGTATCACAACGGAATTGCCAGTCGCCAATGGTTTCCTTCAGCAGTCCCTGTGCCTGAACCGGCTGGGCCGGTAGTGCGCAAAATGCGCCGAAAACAATTGCGAAAGCCATGGCCACCACATTCCAGGGCTTTCCGCATCGTGTAGGTCCGCGTCGTGTAGGAATGACAGGCATCGCTTATTCCGCCTAACTGTCGCCGGCGGACAGGACAGTCCGGCAGCCAAATTGAACCGGAGCGGTACCAGAAGCCTGTGCGATGTCAAGAATCGGCCCGCTCGCTCTTGGGTCAGAAGCTAGCGATTGCCAGTCTTGTGGGGCGCCTTTGTGGCAGGCGATGCGGAGCAGGTATACCTGTGGCAGTTTGTCCGGGGGCAAATATGGTTTATTTGAGATAGATCAAACTTGCGGGGAATCGTGCCTTTGTGGTTTGTAGCGCCCAGGGCGGGGCACTGCGGTGTGCGCCGTGGCGGCATCCCTGAATAATTTCGCCGGTGACCAACGGTTCCGGCAACATGCAACGGGTGCCAGCAGGCAGGGCATTCTGGGGAAACTAACGATGATGCAACGTCTTTCACATTCCATCGGCCTTGGCGCGCGCGCTATTGCCGCTTTCGCGGCGGTACTGGCCGCAGCGCTTGTTTTTGGCCTACCTGCGGAGGCGGCGGGTGGTCCTGAGGCATGGGAACTCGGCCTTCAGCCGGCAGCGTCGCCGGTGATGGAATCGATCCACAACTTCCACACCTTCATTCTCGTCATCATCACGGCAATCACGCTGTTCGTGCTGGCGCTTCTGATCTGGGTCATGGTGCGGTTCAACGAACGCGCCAATCCGGAGCCCTCCAAGACGTCTCACAATACGCTGATCGAGGTCGTCTGGACGGTTGTGCCGATCCTGATTCTGCTCGTGATCGCCGTTCCCTCGTTCCGGCTTCTGTTTCTCGAGCTGGACATCCCCGAGCCGGACCTGACCATCAAGGCAACGGGTTACCAGTGGTACTGGTCCTACGAATATCCCGACCATGACGAGCTGGCGTTCGATTCGCTGATGCTGCAGGACGATGAGCTACAGCCTGGCCAGCCGCGTCTGCTGTCGGTCGACAACGAGGTCGTCGTTCCCGTCGGCAAGAACGTGAAGATTCTCGTCACCGCTGCCGACGTGATCCACAACTGGGCCATGCCGTCTTTCGGCGTGAAGATCGACGCGGTCCCCGGACGTCTGAACGAGAGCTGGTTCCGTGCCGACAAGCCCGGCACCTATCACGGTCAGTGCTCGGAACTTTGCGGCAAGGACCATGCTTTCATGCCGATCACGGTACGTGCGGTGTCGGAGGAGGAATTCGCGGCCTGGCTTGAGAAGGCGAAGGAGCAATTCGCTTCGCGGCCTGCTCCGGTGAAGGTGGCCGAGCCTGCGCTGGCTCCGGTCGAGGAGGCGCCGCAGGAACTCGCCGCTATCGAGGCAACGCACTAACGACAGGCAACGCCGCAGCCTCCGGACACCGGAAGGCGCGCATAAAAGCTACGAAAGAAGGGGTAACGAGATGGCTTACGGAGCATCTGCAGCCGAACATGGCCACCCGACGGGATGGACCCGCTGGGTCTATTCCACCAACCACAAGGATATCGGTACGCTCTACCTGATATTCGCGCTGTGCGCAGGCGTGATCGGCGGCCTTTTGTCCGTTGCCATGCGCATGGAGCTGCAGGAGCCGGGGATGCAGATTTTCGGTGATCCGCACATGTTCAACGTGTTCACGACGGCCCACGGCCTGATCATGATCTTCTTCATGGTCATGCCGGCGCTGATCGGCGGTTTCGGCAACTGGTTCGTTCCGATCATGATCGGCGCACCGGACATGGCCTTCCCGCGCATGAACAACATCTCGTTCTGGCTGTTGCCGCCGGCCATCCTGCTGCTGGTCATCTCGATGTTCGTCGAAGGCCCTCCCGGTGCCAACGGCGTCGGTGGCGGCTGGACCGTCTACCCGCCGCTTTCGACCTCTGGCCAGCCCGGACCGGCGATGGATTTCGCGATCCTCGCGCTGCACATCGCGGGTGCGTCCTCGATCCTTGGCGCAATCAACTTCATCACCACCATCTTCAACATGCGCGCACCGGGCATGACCCTGCACAAGATGCCGCTGTTTGCATGGTCGGTGCTGATCACCGCCTTCCTGCTGCTGCTGTCGCTGCCCGTTCTGGCAGGCGGCATCACCATGCTGCTGACCGACCGCAACTTCGGCACGACCTTCTTCGCGCCGGGCGGCGGCGGTGACCCGATCCTGTTCCAGCACCTGTTCTGGTTCTTCGGTCACCCCGAGGTCTACATCCTGATCCTGCCGGGCTTCGGCATCATCAGCCACGTGATCTCGACCTTCTCGCGCAAGCCGATCTTCGGTTACCTCGGCATGGCCTACGCCATGGTGGCGATCGGCGTTGTCGGCTTCATCGTGTGGGCTCACCACATGTATACGGTCGGCCTGTCGACCCAGACCCAGGCGTACTTCGTCGCCGCGACAATGGTGATCGCGGTCCCGACGGGCGTGAAGATATTCTCCTGGATCGCGACGATGTGGGGCGGCTCGATTTCCTTCCGCACGCCGATGATCTGGGCGATCGGGTTCATCTTCCTGTTCACCGTTGGCGGCGTGACCGGCGTCGTGCTGGCCAATGCGGGCATCGACCGCGCGCTGCATGACACCTACTACGTGGTCGCCCACTTCCATTACGTGCTGTCGCTGGGCGCGGTCTTCGCAATCTTCGCGGGCTGGTACTACTGGTTCCCGAAGATGACCGGCTACATGTACTCCGAGTTCATCGGCAAGCTGCACTTCTGGGTGACGTTCATCGGCGTCAACCTGGTCTTCTTCCCGCAGCACTTCCTCGGCCTCGGCGGCATGCCGCGCCGCTATGTCGATTACCCCGATGCCTTCGCCGGCTGGAACTACATCTCCTCGATCGGTTCCTACATTTCGGCAATCGGCGTGGTGATTTTCTTCTACGGCGTCGTTCAGGCTTTCGCGCGCAAGCAGAAAGTTGGCGAGAACCCGTGGGGCGAGGGGGCAACGACGCTGGAGTGGACGCTGTCCTCACCGCCGCCGTTCCACCAGTTCGAGACGCTGCCGAAGATCAAGTAACGGCCCGTTGGCCTGAAAAACATGCAGGCGGTGAACTGTTGTGGTTCTCCGCCTGCACATACTGAAGACCGGAAACTGAGACGGACCGGATTGCTGGCATGAGCGACCGCACCCTTGAAATGAACGCTGATACCGCCGCGCGCGCTGCCGGTGGCGAAGCGTCGGTGCGCGATTTTCTCGCCCTGCTGAAGCCCCGCGTCATGTCGCTGGTGATCTTCACCGCGCTGGTCGGCATGGTTGCAGCCCCCGGAGGCCTGCATCCGGTCCTCGCCGCAACCGCGCTTCTTTGCATCGCCGTAGGCGCTGGCGCGTCCGCTGCGCTCAACATGTGGTACGACGCCGACATCGATGCCGTCATGGGCCGCACGCGGCTGCGGCCTGTCCCCCGTGGCGCGATCACGCGCGGGGAGGCTCTGGCCTTCGGACTGATCCTGTCGGCATTTTCCGTGCTGACGCTCGGCCTTCTGGTCAGCTGGGCGGCATCTGCCCTGCTTGCGTTCACGATCTTCTTCTACGCTGTCATCTACACGATATGGCTGAAGCGCTCGACGCCGCAGAACATCGTCATCGGCGGTGCCGCCGGCGCCTTCCCGCCGATGATCGGCTGGGCCGCGGTCACGGGGGGCATCTCGGTCGAGAGCATCGTGCTCTTCCTGCTGATCTTCTTCTGGACGCCGCCGCACTTCTGGGCGCTGGCGCTCTACAAGTCCGATGATTATGCCCGCGCCGGCGTTCCGATGATGCCGGTGGTTGCCGGTGACAGGGCAACCCGCGGCCAGATATGGCTCTACTCGCTGATCCTGGCGCCGCTTGGTCTCTTGCCTGCTGCCGTGGGTCTCGGTGGACCGCTCTATCTTGCCGTTTCCACCATTCTCGGTGTTCTGTTCCTTGCGCTTGCATGGCAGGTGCGCTCAGGCGAAGGTGCGGTGGCTGCCAAGCGCCTGTTCGCTTTTTCGATCCTCTATCTCTTCCTGTTGTTCGCCCTGCTGCTCGCAGAGCCGATGATGGGCATCGCGCCGTTCGCGTCACTGCTGGGAGGCGTGTCGTGACGATGGTTCAGGACCGCCGCGATGATCTGCCGCAGGAAAAGGACGAAACGTTCTTCAAGCGCCGCCGTTCGCGCTCCATTGCGATCGCGCTCGTGCTCGCCGGGCTCGTGGTGCTGTTTTACGTGGTGACGCTGGTGAAGATGGGCGCCGGCATATTCAACCGTGCGCTATAGGAATGGGCAAGTGACGCAGGAAACCGCAAACAGGACCGGGAACAAGGGCGCTGCCTCGCTGCGCACGGTGTTCGTTTGCGTCTCGATCGTTGCCGTCATGACCGGCCTGTCGTTTGCGGCGGTACCGCTCTACAACCTGTTCTGCCGTACCACAGGTTTCGGCGGTACGACCCAGCGTGCCGATGCCGGTATCGGTGCCGATCACGTTCTTAATCAGACCATTTCCGTGCGCTTCGATGCCAACGTGTCGAACGATCTCAACTGGGACTTCCGTCCCGAGGTTCGCGAAACGCGCCTGAAGATCGGCGAGAACGCGATGATGGTCTATGTCGCGCGCAACAGGTCGGACCACAAGACGACCGGAACGGCTGCATTCAATGTCACGCCGGCCATTGCCGGGCAGTACTTCGTCAAGATCGCATGCTTCTGCTTCACTGAGCAGACGCTTGCTGCCGGCGAACAGGTCGATATGCCGGTCACCTATTACATCGATCCGGCCATCGTTGATGACCCGGACCTGAAATACCTGCCGGAAATAACGCTGTCCTACACGTTTTTCCCGGCTGAGGAATCCGAAAGCCCTTCCGTATCGCAAGCGCCGCTACCGTCCTCAGCGCTTGATCAGGGGAAGCAGGGCAGCTAGAGCAATGAGGGGGGCGGCCGCGCCGTCCCCGATGGGGGAGAAGAACTTCAAATGGCGCATGCACAGAACCACGACTACCATCTCGTAGATCCGAGCCCCTGGCCGGTGATCGGCGCCGTGTCGGCATTCCTCCTGGCTGTCGGCGCGATTTCCTTCATGCATGGCGCCAGCGCAATGTATGTCATTCCCGGTGTCCTGGGCGTCATCTACACGATGATCATGTGGTGGCGCGACGTCGTGCGCGAGGCCGAGTATCAAGGTCACCACACCAAGGTGGTGCAGATTCACCTGCGCTACGGCATGATCATGTTCATTGCCTCGGAGGTGATGTTCTTCGTTGCCTGGTTCTGGGCCTATTTCGATGCCTCGCTGTTCACGGGTGAAGCAATTCAATACCTGCGGGTCGAGCATACCGGCGGCCACTGGCCTCCGGAAGGCATTCAGACCTTCAATCCCTGGCATCTGCCGCTGATCAACACGCTGATCCTGCTCACCTCCGGCACCACGGTTACCTGGGCCCACCACGCCCTGATCCATGGCGATCGCAACGGTCTGAAGTGGGGCCTGATCTGCACGATCGCGCTCGGCGCGCTGTTCACTTGTGTGCAGGCCTATGAATATGCCCACGCCGCGTTCGGTTTCTCGGAAAACATCTACGGCGCGACCTTCTTCATGGCGACGGGCTTCCACGGTTTCCACGTGCTGATCGGCACGATCTTCCTGACCGTTTGCCTGTTCCGTGCCCTGGCCGGTCACTTCAAGCCCGAACAGCACTTCGGCTTCGAGGCGGCTGCCTGGTACTGGCACTTCGTCGACGTCGTCTGGCTGTTCCTGTTCATTTGCATCTACGTGTGGGGTGCCGGTACGCCCGCCGCACACTGATGTTGAATGCATAAGCTTTGAATGCGGGGGAGGGCGGTCGTGACCGCCCTTTTCCTTTTCTGCCGGAAGAGGATTGAGGATAAGCAATGAGCGACGGACACTACGATCTTGGACGCAAGCCCGGTGGCGGCAGTGGATTGTCCGGCAAATGTCCGCGCTGCGGGCGCGGCAAGCTGTTTTCCGGATATCTGAATCTGCGCGATCGCTGCGATGCATGCGGGCTGGATTATTCCTTTGCCGATTCCGGTGACGGCCCCGCGGTCTTCGTCATCCTGATCATAGGTTTCATCATTGTCGCAATGGCGCTCGGGGTCGAGGTCGCCTATCAGCCGCCCTATTGGGTCCATGCGGTGCTGTGGCTGCCGCTGCTTCTCATAATGTCGCTTGGGTTGCTGCGTATCCTGAAGGGATGGATGATCGGCCAGCAATACCGGCACAAGGCAGCGGAAGGCCGCCTGGACACCGGAGACGACGACGCTTGAGCGCATCTCCGGCACGCCGCGCAATTGTCATCGCCAGCATCTGCACCGCAATTGGTGTCGCAATTGCTGCGGGACTTGGCATCTGGCAGCTGCAGCGTCTTGCCTGGAAGCAGGATATCCTTGCCAGGATCGAGCAGCGCATTCATGCCGATCCGGTGCGCCCCGATGCGTTGGATCAACAGATCCAGCGTGGCGAGGACGTCGAATATACCCGCGTGAAGGTGCGCGGATATTTTGACCATGACCGCGAGATCCATATCTACGCGCCGGGTCCGGAAGGGCCGGGCTGGCAGCTCGTTACCTTGTTCAAGGAGAGCAGGGGGCGCCTCTATTTCGTCAATCGCGGCTATGTTGCCGAAAGCCGCCTTGCCGATGCCGCTCGCCCGCAAGGCGAGGTGGACATCACCGGTCTGCTGCGCCCCTACAACCGCCGCAATGCGTTCACACCGGACAACGATGTCACCGGAAATACGTGGTATTGGTACGACTACGAGGCCATGCAGAGGTATGTCTACGAAACCTGGCAGCAGCGCAACGCCGTCAATATCTTCCCTGATGTGATCGAGCAGGAGGCGGTGTCCGGGATGTATCCGGCAGGTGGCGTGACGATCCTCGACATACCCAACAATCACCTGCAATACGCGCTGACGTGGTTTGGGCTGATGCTGGCGCTCATCGGCGTATACGCCGTCTGGCTTTTGCGGCAGTTGCGCGAACGTTGACGTTTTCTTTCCCGAACCAAAACAGTTAGGGTCCAGACCCCGGCTTGACGCGGGCAATCGATTGGAGTGTTTGAAGAATCGTGCGGTACGTAAGCACAAGAGGAGAGGCGCCGGCGCTTGGCTTTGCCGATGTGGTGCTGGCGGGCCTTGCCCGTGATGGCGGGCTCTATGTCCCGGAAACCTATCCGCAGCTCGATGCGGCAACGATCGCCGGTTTCGACGGCAGGCCGTATGCGGAAGTCGCCGAAGCGGTCATCTCGCCTTTCGTGGGCGGGGAGATCGAAGCGACAGCTCTTTCTGCGATGATACGCGAAGCCTACGCCACATTTCGCCACCCTGCGGTAACGCCGCTTGTCCAGCTTGATAGCGGCAAGTGGCTGATGGAGATGTTCCATGGCCCCACACTCGCTTTCAAGGACGTGGCGATGCAGCTTCTCGCGCGCATCATGGACCACGTGCTGGAGACGCGGGATCAGCGTGCAACGATCGTTGGCGCGACTTCGGGCGACACCGGCGGCGCCGCGATCGAGGCGTTTCGCGGGCGCGCCCGTACCGATGTCTTTATCCTGTTTCCCACAGGACGCGTGTCCGATGTCCAGCGCCGGCAGATGACGACGGTTGGCGATGCCAACGTTCATGCCCTGTCGATTGACGGCAATTTCGACGATTGCCAGCGGATCGTGAAATCCATGTTCGTGAACTCCGGGTTCCGCGATGCGGTTGCGCTGTCGGGT
Source organism: Rhodobiaceae bacterium (assembly GCA_020637855.1). Lineage (GTDB taxonomy): Bacteria > Pseudomonadota > Alphaproteobacteria > Rhizobiales > Tepidamorphaceae > JACKJK01. The sequence goes on from JACKJR010000001.1 coordinate 141,778, forward strand.
GTCAACTCGATAAACTGGGGCCGGATCGTCGCCCAGGCAGTCTATTATTTCACCTCCGCCGCAGCCCTTGGCGCCCCCCACCGCAAGGTCGCCTTCTCCGTGCCGACAGGAAACTTCGGCGATGTGCTGGCCGGTTACGTGGCGCAGCGCATGGGGCTGCCAATCGATCGCCTGATCGTTGCCACCAATGTCAACGACATCCTCAAGCGCACGCTCGATACCGGGCGTTCCGAGGTGCGTGGCGTGACCGCAACCGCAAGTCCGAGCATGGACATCCAGGTGTCGAGCAATTTCGAGCGCCTGCTGTTTGAGGAATCAGACCGCGATGCGGCAGCCGTCCGCGCCATGATGGCGGGCCAGGCGCAATCGGGCATGTTCACGATTCCTGAGTCCACCCTGGCTGGCATCCGCAAGCGTTTCGATTCTGAACGCTGCGATGAAGCCTGTACCGCGGAAATTCAGGCGGAACTGCTCAAATCCGCCGGTTACCTTGCCGATCCGCATACCGCGGTCGGTTTTGCCGGAGCAAGGAGCTATGCTGGCCAGGCACCGGTTGTGACGCTGTCGACGGCGCATCCGGCAAAATTCCCTGACGCCACACGCGAGGCGACCGGTGTGACGCCGGGCCTGCCGGACTGGTTGTCCGATCTGCATGAGCGCGAGGAACGCATGACGCGCTTGGCCGCAGACCAGAAGGCCGTCGAGGACCATATTCTGGCGCATGCGCGCGCCGCGAAGGAAAGTGTATGAACGATTTTGTCCGCATGACGCAGCTCGATAATGGCATCCGCGTCGTCACCGAAACCATGCCGCACCTGAAGACGGCTTCTCTTGGCATCTGGGCGGGTACAGGCGCGCGCAACGAGGCTGCCCGCGAGCACGGCATTTCACATCTGCTGGAACACATGGCCTTCAAAGGCACCGAACGCCGCTCGGCGGTGCAGATCGCCGAGGAGATCGAACAGGTCGGCGGTGATCTCAACGCCATGACAGGCCACGAAAGCACCGCCTATTACGCGCGCGTTCTGGCCGAGGACGTGCCGCTGGGTCTCGACATTCTCGCCGACATCCTGACGCATTCTATCTTCGATGAAACCGAGCTTGTCCGCGAGCAGAACGTCATCGTGCAGGAAATCGGGGCGGCCTACGACACGCCCGACGACATCGTCCATGACCTGTTCCAGGAGGCAGCCTTCGATGGGCAGATTCTTGGCCGGCCGATCCTCGGCACACCCGAAACCGTGCGCGGTTTTTCGCCTGCCGACCTCAATGCTTATCTGGATGGACACTATCGCGGGCCGGACATGATCGTTGCCGCTGCAGGAGCCGTGGATCACGACCGTATTGTCGATCAGGCGGCGGAACTTCTCGGCGATGTTTCGTCGCAAAAGGGACCGGAGCCCGAAGCCGGACGGTTCACGGGCGGCGAACGCCGCGACATACGCAATCTCGAACAGGCCAACATCGTTCTGGGCTTTCCCGCGCCCGCCATTGACGATCCTGATTTCTACGTCGCCCGCGCTGCGGCCGGCGTTCTTGGCGGAGGTATGTCGTCTCGCTTGTTCCAGGAAGTGCGCGAGAAACGCGGCCTGTGCTATTCGATCTATGCGTTCTCGATGGCTTTCCGCGACACAGGTCTTCTGGCGGTCAGCGCGGCAACGGGCGCGGAAGATTTGCGCGAACTTGTCGATGTAACGGTTGCGGAGCTTCAGCGCGCTTCCGAAGGCGTCGAATCCACGGAGACTGAGCGCGCCAAAATGCAGCTCAAGGCCTCTATCCTGATGAGCCAGGAAAGCCCGTCGAGCCGCGCCGGCCAGCTTGCGCGGCAATTGCTGATGCTGGGCCGTACGGTGCCCTCTGACGAGATCGTCGCACGTATCGATGAGGTGACCCCGGAATCTGTTTCGACCTTCCTGAAGGGGGCTTTGGCGCATCTGCCGGCACTTTCTGCTGTGGGGCCGGTCGGCGTGCTTGATCCGGTGGCCGATATCGCGAAACAATTGGGTGCCAGGCAAGCGGCATAGGCAGAAGGTAGGCGCGCAGATGGTGTTCCTGCGATCGGTGAGCAGTGATTTCGGGCCGATGGTTTATGCCGAAGGCATAAGGCTGCGCGCGCCCCAGCTCGCGGACTATGCCGTATGGGCGGAATTGCGCGCCCGCAGCCGGGCATTCCTGACACCCTGGGAGCCGTCCTGGCCGTCGGACGATCTGACGCGCGCGTCCTTCCGCCGGCGCATACGCCGTTATGTTCAGGAAATCCGCGAGGACTTGTCCTATCCCTTTTTCGCCTTCAGCGAAGACACCGGCGAGTTGCTGGGCGGGATCACGCTCGGCAACGTGCGCCGCGGTGTGACCCAGTCCGCCGCCATGGGCTACTGGATCGGAGAGCCGCACGCCAATAGCGGCTTCATGAGCCGGATTGTTCCCGCCGTAACGGAATTTGCATTCTCGCGCCTGCGCCTTCACCGGGTCGAAGCGGCTTGTCTTCCTACCAATACGGCGTCTATACGCCTGCTTGAGAAATCCGGGTTCACCCAGGAGGGGTACGCCCGGCGATACCTGTGTATAAATGGCGCGTGGCAGGACCATCTCCTCTACGCGATGGTTCACGACGATCCGCGCCTGTTAGCGCGGTAATTTCATGCCCGGCTGGAGTAATTGCGTTTGTCCGGATCAACGCACGCGCGGTCGAAGATGAAGAGCCCGGCGCCTTGGGCGCTCTTCGGGTTTGTTTTCGCGTGCCTTTCGTTTGTTCTTGCGCTTGCCGCGCCGGCACATGCGCTCGATACGGTGACGGTAAGGCCGGAAGCCGCCGCGATCGATCTCACCCACACGGTCGATGAGTGGCCCCGCCACGGCGATCGCATCCAGGTATCAACCGCACCGGGCCCCGACGGGATTGTCCGGCGTATCGAGGTGCGCGCCAGCGAAACCGGCAAGACGGCCTCCTGGGTTGTCTTTGCGCTTGGCAACAACTCCGACGAACAGCTCGACCGCATCCTTGTCGCGCCGCATTTCCGTCTTGCCGGGTCCGGTGTGCTGCGTCCCGATCTGGGGAGCTCCCGCATCGCCGCGATTACCCCGAGCCAGGGGTTCAGGCCGGATCGGCAGGAAGCCCCCGATGCCGATATTTACCTGATCACGCTGGATCCCGGCACGGTCGTCACCTATGTCGTCGAGCTGACCGGCGACCGGTTGCCCCAGCTCAGGCTGTGGAAGGAGGAGGCCTACAAGGACAAGGCCAACTCGCTGACGCTCTATCAGGGCATGGTTCTCGGTATCGCGGGTCTGCTGGCCTTGTTCCTGACGATCCTTTTCGTCGTGCGCGGCACGATGATGTTCCCGGCAGCCGCCGCGATGGCCTGGGCGGTGCTCGCCTACATGTGCATCGATTTCGGCTTCTGGCATAAGCTGTTTTCCGTCACCCGCGCGGACGACCAGCTGTTCCGCGCCAGTGCCGAGACGATCATTGCGGGTTCTCTGGTCCTGTTCTTTTTCGTTTACCTCGGCTTCGGCAAGTGGCGTTTGCGGCTGCTGACGGCGGTGGTCATCTGGTGCGGTATCATCGCCCTGATCCTGGCGCTCGCCGCGATCGACCCTTCAACGGCTGCCGGGCTGTCGCGCATGATTCTTGGCATAGCCGGTATTGCCGGTCTTGTGGTCCTGCTGTTTCTCTCGTTGCGCGGCTACGATCGCGCGATCCTGCTCGTGCCGACCTGGTTGCTATTGCTGGGCTGGCTGTTCGGCAGCTGGTTGATTGTCACCGGGCGCATTGAGAACGACCTCGCCGCACCGGCATTGAATGGCGGCATGGCGCTGGTCATTCTGCTGATCGGCCTGACCGTGATGCAGCATGCCTTTGCCGGCGTTGCCATTGGCACCGGCTTCCTGCCTGACCTGCAGCGTAAGGCGTTGGCGCTGATTGGCGCCGGCGACTATGTCTTCGACTGGGATGTCGCGCGCGACCGCTTGTTCGTCGGCAGCGAGATCGCGGATAGGCTCGGTGTGTCGTCCGAACAGATCAACGGTTCTGTGCGCAAGTGGCACGATGTTCTCCATGCTGCCGACAGGGACCGCTTCCGCGCAACGCTGGAAACCGTGGTCGAGCTGCGCCGTGGCCGTGTACAGCAGGACATCCGCCTGCGATCTGCTGACGGCCACTACCTGTGGGTGCGAACCAAGCTGCGTCCCATCCTTGGTGCGGATGGGGAAATCCAGCGCATCGTCGGGACGCTGACGGACATTACCGACGCCAAGACATCCGAAGAACGGCTGCTGCACGATGCGGTTCATGACAACCTGACCGGCTTGCCGAACCGCGAACTGTTCCTCGACCGCCTCGATGCTTCGCTCATGCGGGCCCGCGATGGTGAGGGTCCCAACCCGGCCGTTTTCGTCATCGACATCGACAAGTTCCGGCAGGTCAACGATTCCATCGGCATCGCCGGCGGTGATGGCGTGCTGCTGACACTGGCCCGCAGGCTGCAACGCCTGTTGAAGCCGCAGGACACGCTTGCGCGCCTTTCTGGTGATCAATTCGGTCTCATCCTTGTCTCCGAGACGGAAACCGCGCGTGTCGAAGCGCTGGCGGAAGGGGCTCGCAAGGCGGTGCGCGCGCCGATGAGTTTTGCCGGCAAGGAGATGTTCCTGACCGCAACGATCGGTATTGCCAAATTCGACGGCTCCAAGCGCCGCCGCGAGGAACTGCTCGAGGATGCCGAGATCGCCATGTTCTACGCCAAGCGTCTTGGCCCCGACCGTACCGAGAGCTACCGCCCGATCATGCGGTCATCCGGTGCAGACCGGCTGTCCATGTCGAGTGAATTACGCCGTTCGATCCAGGCCGGCGAGATCGATCTGGTGTATCAGCCGATTGTGCGTCTTGCCGACAAGCGCATCGCCGGTTTCGAAGCGCTTGCACGCTGGAACCATCCGCGTTTCGGGCGACTCAATCCGCAGGAGTTCATCGAGATTGCCGAAGAGAACGGTCTGATCGTCGAAATCGGCCTGCTGGCGATGGACAAGGCAGCCAGTCAGCTCACCGCATGGCAGAAGACAGTCGGCGAGGAGCGGCAGATTTTCGCCAGCGTCAATATGTCCAGCAAGCAGTTGCTTCGGCACGATCTCGTCAACGATGTGAAATCGGTGCTGACCCGTAACGGGCTGGATGCCGGCGCGCTTAAGCTGGAACTGACCGAATCCATCGTCATGGAAAACCCCGAGCACGCCGCCAAGATTCTCGCCAAGGTACGCGAGACGGGAGCCGGTCTTGCGCTCGACGATTTCGGTACCGGCTATTCCTCGCTGAGCTATCTGCAGCGCTTTCCGTTCGACACCGTGAAGATCGACAAGTCCTTCGTGCGCCAGAACGGATCCGGTGCGCGGCCGGTCATCCTGAAGTCCATGGTCGGGCTTGCCCATGACCTTGGCATGGATGTGGTTGCGGAAGGCGCGGAATCGGACCGCGATGCTGCGGAACTGGCAACCCTCGGCTGCGAATTCGCGCAGGGCTATTATTTCGGCCGCCCGATGTCGGCCGACGAGGCGCATCGGCTTCTCGCCTACAACTCCAATACAAAACACTGACCTGAAGCAGATCAGGCGTGCCCGGCATCGCCTGAGAGAAAGCCTGGATCGATTCCGATCTTGGCCAACGCCATGTCGTATTTGTCGTCGAGATCATTGCCGAAGATCAGCTCGCGGTCGGCATCGCAATGCAGCCAGCCGTTGGCCTGTATCTCGCTTTCAAGCTGCCCCGCGCCCCATCCGGCATAGCCCAGCGCCATGAAGGTTGCGCCTGGCCCCGTGCCCATTGCGATCGCCTTGAGAACGTCGAGTGTTGCCGTCAGCGATACGCCCGTGTCGATTTTCAGCGTCGAGGAGTTGTTGTGATAATCCGGCGAATGCAGAACAAAGCCGCGCCCGGTTTCAACCGGTCCGCCGGAGTGCACCTTGATACCGCGAACAGACGGATCGGTCAGCCGTTCATGCCCCGCCGGAAGTACTTCCAGTTGCTGCAGGAGATCGGGGAAGGAAATATCGTCGGCAAGCTTGTCGACCCGCAATCCCATGGCGCCATCGGGCGAATGGGCGCAGATAAGAATCACCGAGCGGGCAAAACGGGGATCGGGCATGCCTGGCATCGCAACCAGCATGCGCCCGTGCAGTGGGCCGCGCTCCCTCGCCGTGGGCGTCTCGGATTCCATGATTCACACATGGTATCGGCGCGCGGGCGCCGCGCAAGCCCCTTGGAGGCATAACGCCTTGGTGACGCGCTTGTGTATGCCGCAACACTGGAAAGCCGCAATCATGCGCGCTACTCAATCGCTCATGAAAACATATTCCGTGAAATACCTGTTTTCCGCCCTCGTGCTTTGCCTTGCCGTGCCAGCGCAGGCGCAAAGCGTTTCGGGGTGGTCACAAGGGGCCTATGCGCGGGTGCGGCTGATCAATGCCGGCAATCCCGAGCCCGGCATGTGGCGCGCTGGCCTGGAAATCGATCTTGAGGACGGCTGGAAGACCTATTGGCGCTCGCCGGGTGAAACGGGGGTTCCTCCCGTCTTTGACTGGAGCGCCTCGCAAGCGGGCGGCGACATCGAGGTGCGTTGGCCGGTGCCGCACCGTTTCCTGGATTCAGGGCTGGAATCGATTGGCTACAAGGGTGATGTGATCCTGCCAATCGAGATTCACGTAACCGATGGCGGGGCGCCGCCGGTACTGCGGCTTGCATTGTCCTATGCGGTTTGCGCCGAGATTTGCGTGCCGGAAGAGGCACAGCTCTCGCTCGATCTGTCAGGCGGAACAAAGCCCCGTGAGCGCCTGGCGGTTGAGGATTTTCTGGCGCAGGTCCCCGAACGCAGTGCAGGCGCAGCCGTTCTTTCCGCAACCGCCACTGCGGACCGCAGCGAACCTCTGGCTCTGCGGATTGCAAAGCTGGACGGCGCAGAACCTGAGGAAGTCTTCGTCGAAGGGCCGCAGGACTGGTATCTGCCCGCGCCGGTGCGCAGCGGTGACGCGCTGGGCACCGGGGCTATCGTCTACGAGCTGCCCCTGGACGGGCTTCCCGCCAAGGCCGAAGCGCTTGGCACGACGTTGACCGTGACCGCCGTCTATGGTCACAAGGCGCGCGAAGAAACGATAACCGTCGGTGCGCGCTGACATCTTTCGCTTTTTCTCATACCCGCGCCGTGACAGTCTGCCGCACCGCGCTATCTGATAGCGTGCCGCAGCTGAACGCGGCTTTATAAGACAACACTTAGGCAACGGTTACGAGGGCAACATGATCAAGGTCGGCGAACATCTTCCGGAAGCGGAATTCCCCGTCAAGACAGCGGACGGGATGGTCAAGCGAAGCGTTTCGGAAATTTTCGGCGGTCGAAAGGTCGCAATGTTTGCTGTGCCTGGCGCGTTTACGGGAACCTGCCAGAACGTCCACGTGCCCGGTTTCCTGAAAAACGCCGACGCCTTAAAGGCCAAGGGTGTTGACGAAATCGTCTGCGTCGCGGTCAACGATCCCTTCGTGCTCGCCGCATGGGCCGAGGTTGTGGGCACGAACGGCACCATCACGCTGCTTTCCGACGGCAATGGGACTTTCACCCGTGCCATTGGCCTCAGCATTGATTTGTCCGCTGGCGGGCTTGGCGAGCGCTCGCGGCGTTACGCGATGCTTGTCGAAGACGGGGTCGTCAAACAACTGAACATTGAGGAAGCACCAGGCAAGGCCGAAGCTTCCAGCGCCGAGACGCTTCTTTCGCAAATGTGAGGATCAGGCTCCGGCCGCCATTTCCGCGAGCTTTGCGACCGTGTTCATGTTGCGCGCGGTGCCGGCCTTGGCAGCCGGAATCTTCAGTTTCGACCGCCCCATGCCATCGGGGTAGTGGACGTAGATTTCACGGGTTCCCAGCGCCATGATTTCGCTGTCTTGCCCGGTCGCGCCATCAAGCGCGTCCGGCGGCGGCGCGGCGTCGAGAAAGATCGTGGCGGTGAATTTCGGGTCCTTGTCTGCGAATGGATTGCCGGCGAGAACACCCGCAATCTCGTCCGCGTCGCGGACGAAGACGCCAACCGGCTTGCCGGCATAATCGGCGAGCCGCGTTTCAAGTGCAGCCTTCACATTTTCAGGTGGCAATCCGCTTGAGAACACCACGTTGCCGCTGGCGATATAGGTGCGGACATCCTCGAAGCCTGCGTCTGTGCACATCCCGGCGAGATGCGGCATCGCCAGCCTTCCTGTGCCGCCGACATTCACCGCTCTGAGCAGGGCAACGTAGCGTGTCATTCCGGAGCGGGTTTTTCAGCTTCGGTGGCCTTGTTCTTTTTCTTCTTCGGCTTGTACGGCGCCATGCCGTCTCGGGCGAGCTGGTCAGCACGCTCGTTCTCCGGGTGCCCGGCATGGCCCTTAACCCAGTGCCATTCCACCTTGTGACGGGCCAGCGCCTCTTCCAGCCGCTGCCACAGGTCGACATTCTTGACCGGCTTCTTGTCGGCGGTCTTCCAACCGCGCGCCTTCCATGCCGCAAGCCATTCGGTAATACCGTTGCGCACATAGGATGAGTCGGTGAACAGATCGATCGCCACCGGTCGCTTCATCGCCTCCAGCGCCATGATCGCCGCCATCAGCTCCATGCGGTTGTTGGTGGTTTCCTGCGCACCGCCTGACAGTTCTTTCTCGGTGCCGTTATAGACCAGCAGTGCCCCCCAGCCGCCGGGGCCCGGATTACCCGAGCAGGCACCGTCGGTATAGACGCTGACCTGCTGCATCACACTTCCAGGCCATATTGCGACGCGCTGGCGACCGAGCGGTGAAAGCGCAGCCGGCGCAGGTACTCGATCGGATCCTTGGGCCGCACGAGAGCGCCCGCGGGCGTATTGAGCCAGTCATAGAGCCGGGTGACGAGAAACCGCATCGCCGCGCCGCGCGCCAGCATCGGCAGCGCTTCGACCTCCTCTGCCGTGAAGCTGCGTACGCCGGTATAGCCTGTCATCAGCGCACGTGCTTTCGTGACGTTGAACGACAGGTCCGGTTCGAAGCACCAGGCATTGAGGCAGATGGCGACGTCATAGGCGAACGCATCGTTGCAGGCGAAATAGAAGTCGATCAGACCAGACAGTTTATCGCTTAAGAAAAACACGTTGTCGGGAAACAGATCGGCATGGATAACCCCTTCGGGCAGGCCGGAGGGCCATCCGCTCTCGAAGGCCTGCAATTCACTTTCCATCTCGCTTGCCAGCCCCGGCGCGACATTGTCGGCATGTGCCTTTGCCGCTTCGAAGATCGGCCGCCAGCCCGAAACAGAGAGTGCATTCTTTCTGTGCCCGGAATAGTCGGCACCGGCGAGATGGAACTTCGCCAGCGTAGTGCCCAGTTCGCGGCAGTGTTCCACACGCGGCCTGCGAACCCACATGCCCTCCAGGAACTCGATCAAGGCGGCAGGACGGTCCGAAAGCCTGCGTAGAACCTTTCCGTCGCGCCCGTGAACGGGTTGCGGGCAGCGGATACCACGTGCCGCCAGATGCTCCATCAGCTCGAGGAAATAGGGCAGGTCTTCTTCCGCCACGCGCTTCTCGTAAAGCGTCAGGATGAACTGTCCGCTATCGGTGTGGACCATGTAGTTGGAGTTTTCGACGCCTTCGGCGATGCCCCTGAACGACATCAGCTTGCCGATATCGTAAGCCGCGATGAAGCTCTCGATTTCCTCGTCCGAAACGTCAGTGTAAACAGCCATGGACTAGGGCCTGTTGATACTCAGCACATGGTGCTGCGTTGGAACCAAAATGGCTGCTGGACAGGAGAAAAGCGCAAGCAAGTGTATCCCACTTTCGAACATTTTCGACTGCGGCGCAGCCCATGCGATGAGTATTAACAGGCCCTACTATTCCGCTGCCGCTTCGCGCAAAGGCCGCGGCAGGTTGAAGATGACGTCCTCATCGGCAGTGGAGACGGTTTCCAGGTCGATTGTCCTGCGTGCGCCGAAGGCGGAAATCACCTCGTCGACCAGAACTTCCGGTGCGCTGGCGCCAGCGGTCAGGCCGATTGTTCGCGCGTTGTCGAAGATCGTCCAGTCGATGTCGGTTGCCCGCTGTACGAGTTGTGCACGCGCACAGCCGGCCTTCAGCGCGACTTCGACGAGACGCTGCGAATTGGAACTGTTCGGTGCACCGACAACGATCATCGCGTCCGCACGCGGTGCGACGGCTTTCACGGCTTCCTGCCGGTTGGTTGTGGCGTAACAGATATCCTCCTTGTGCGGCGGTGTAATGCCGGGGAAGCGCCGCCCGAGAACCTCGACGATGGCAGCTGTGTCATCGACCGACAGCGTCGTCTGGGTGATATAGGCGATATTGGCGGGATCGCGCGGTGCGAAGCGCTCGGCATCCTCGACCGTTTCGACGAGATGGATGCTGCCCGGCGGCAGTTGCCCCATTGTGCCGACCACCTCCGGGTGGCCGGCATGGCCGATCAGCACGATCTCGCGGTCATGCTTCTCGTGCACCATCGCTTCCTTGTGCACCTTGGAAACCAGCGGGCAGGTCGCGTCCAGATAGAACATGTTGCGGCTGGCCGCTTCCGCGGGAACCGCTTTCGGCACGCCATGAGCGGAAAAGATCACCGGCGCGCTGGTTTCGGGGATCTGGTCGAGTTCCTCGACGAATACCGCGCCCTTTGCCTTCAAATTTTCGACCACGAAACGGTTGTGCACGATTTCGTGCCGCACATAGACCGGGGGGCCGAATTTCTTCAGCGCCAGCTCGACGATGCGGATGGCCCGGTCGACCCCGGCGCAGAAGCCGCGTGGTGAGCAAAGCAGGATTTTTAGCGGCGATTTGTCGGACATTGGGCTTCCGGGCTTGGCACGGTGGGCGGCACGGGTTAACGCTGTGCCGAATTCCCTGAGGTCGAAACGCGGTGCATGCTGTTATGATATGCAGCTTCGCGTCACGAGGGGTATAGTGTTGGCAGCAGGGGGGCTGTCAAGCACGCCGGCCATGTCATGAGATAATCTCATGCCTTGTTCCTGCCGCGATAAAGCGGCAGGTGTCCGGACGCAAGGTGGGAAAACAGGTTCAAGGGTGCAGTCAGACTGATGCGTCGCGTTTTTCTTCGTCCAGCCATCTTCGGGCCGCTAGCGGCATCCGCGCTGGCATTGGTCCTTGCCGGTTGCTCCAATCCGGTGACACAAGGCATCGGCAACGCCAGCAGCGGCCTTGCTCAGCGTCTTTCCCTGTCGAATTCCAATCAACAGCGGGAAGCCATTCCGCAGGCCAAGCGGCCGGACAACAGACCGTGCCCGCACGCCGTCATCCGTGACGGGACGCAGACCCTGCGCATTTATGAACGTGGCGGCGAGGGTGATCCGCAGTTCATTCGCTTTCAGGGCTCGATCCTTAAGGTGGCGCGCGAGTGCATCTATTCCGGCGACGAGATCCTCTCCGTGAAATTCGGCATATCGGGCCGGGTCGTGATCGGCCCGCGCGGCAAGCCGGACACCGTGACCTTGCCGATTCGCGCGGTGTTCCTGCCACGCGGTGGCGATCCGGTCTGGGGCGATCTGTTCAAGCAGCCGGTTACAATCAATCCCGGCGAGAGCAGTTCTGAGTTCGTGCTCGTTCAGCAAACCGCTGCGGTTACGATCAAGCCGGGCGAAAGCTTCGCCGATTACACTGTTTTCATCGGTTTCGACGAGAAGCCGGGCGGTTGAGTTCAGCCCGGTTCAGCAGTCGGTTGACACGCCGCAACCTCATCATATGATCGATTTTGTCGAACGCTCCCTGCGGGAGACGCTGACATGAAGTCAGGGCCGAAGGCGCAACCGCCCCGGAAACGCTCAGGCAAAAGGACCGCAGGGACATACGGCCTCTGGAAAGCAGCCGGGCGTAAAGGCCAAAACCTTGAAAGCCGGTTCACCGACGGGGGTAGGCCGCTTGCGCTGCGAGCAGGCGGTGAATTCTCTCAGGTCCCGCGACAGAGGGGGCGTTGCGTGTATCATCACGCAACGGTTTCCTTGCGCATGAGGACGACATCGGGATGGCCGAGGCGGACGACACAGGCGAACTTCTTTTAACCCCCCTGCATGCGCTGCACGTCGCGCTTGGCGCACGCATGGTCCCTTTCGCCGGCTACGACATGCCGGTGCAATATCCCACCGGCATCATCAAGGAGCACACGGCAACGCGGGTCTCCGCCGGTCTGTTCGATGTGTCGCACATGGGGCAGGCCCATCTCCAGGCCGAAGACGGCCGGCACGAAACGGTTTCTGCAGCGCTTGAAACGCTGATTCCAGCCGAAATCCTCGGGCTGGAACATGGCCAACAGCGCTATTCCCAGCTTCTCAACGCCGATGGCGGCATTCTCGATGACCTGATGGTGACCCGGCCGGCCTCAGCGGCGGATGACGGCAGGTTGCTGCTCGTCGTCAATGCCGCCTGCAAGGAAGCCGACTACGCTCACATCGCCGCGAAACTGCCGTCTGGCGTTTCACTGCATCGCCTGGATGACCGTGCCCTGATCGCCATTCAGGGTCCGAAGGCCGCGGATGCCGTTGCCCCCCATGTGCCGGGAGCAGCCGGTATGGCCTTCATGGAGGCACGGCCCGGCACATTCGACGGGCTCGATATTCATCTCTCCCGTTCCGGCTATACCGGCGAGGACGGTTACGAGATCTCCGTCGCATCGGCCCATGCCGAAACCGTCTGGAACACGCTTGCAGGCGATGAACGGGTCAGCCCCGTGGGCCTTGGCGCGCGCGACACGCTGCGTCTGGAAGCCGGCCTCTGTCTTTATGGCCATGACATCGACGAGACCACGTCTCCGGTTGAGGCCGGTCTGCTGTGGTCGATCGGCAAGCGCCGCCGCGAGGAGGGTGGTTTTCCCGGCGCCGACCGTATTCTGCGCGAGATCGCCGATGGCCCGTCGCGCCGCCGCGTTGGCATCAGGCCATCAGGCCGTGCACCCGCGCGCGAAGGCACGCAGATTGCGGATACTGACGGCAACGGGATCGGTACCGTCACCAGCGGCGGTTTCGGTCCGACCGTCGGCGGTCCCGTCGCCATGGGCTATGTCGCCACGGAATTCGCCAAACCCGGCACGGCGCTGCAATTGATGCTGCGCGGCCGCGCAGAACCTGCTGAAGTCGTCAAACTGCCGTTCGTGCCGCCGGGGTTCCATCGCGGCTGAGCAACAATCGAAATAAGACAATTGGAGAGGGGATGAGCATGCTGCGTTTCACGAAAGACCATGAATGGGTGAAAGTCGACGGCGACGAGGCAACCGTGGGCATCACCGATTATGCCCAGTCGCAACTCGGTGATGTCGTCTATGTCGAACTGCCCGATGTCGGACGCAGCGTAACGGCCGGTGGTGAAGCGGCAGTGGTTGAATCCGTCAAGGCGGCCAGCGAAATCTACGCGCCGCTGACCGGAGAGGTCAGCGCCGTCAACGATGCGCTCGCCGACAGTCCCTCAACCGTCAATGACGACGCCGAAGGCAGCGGCTGGTTCATGAAGATCAAGTTTTCCGACAAGGGCGAACTCGACGAGCTGATGGACGAAGCCGCCTACAAGGCCTTCGTCGAGGAACAGTGACGCATTCCCGAGCAAAAGTTGCAGACTTTTGCGCTCGCCGGGAATGCGCAAAGTATGAAAGGCCTCTCATGGCGCATATCTACACCGCCGGTATTCACTGGTCGCTCGATGGCGCGGATTTCGCCGCCAATGCCTATTCGCGCGGTCATGTCTGGCGGTTCGATGGCGGGGTTGAGGTGCCTGCGTCGTCTTCGCCGTCGATCGTGCCGCTGCCGCATTCGGTTGAGGCTGCCGTCGACCCGGAGGAAGCCTTCGTCGCCTCGCTGTCGAGTTGCCACATGCTGTGGTTCCTCGATCTTGCCCGGCAGGCCGGCCATATGGTGACCGCTTACGACGATGCCGCCGATGGCGAGATGAAGCGCGATGGCGAGGGCAAGCTGGCGATCACCTCGGTGACGCTGCGGCCGCGTGCGGTCTTTGCCGGCGATGCCCCCGATATGGCAGCGCTCACCGCGCTTCATCACAAGGCGCATGAGGTCTGCTTCATCGCCAATTCCGTGAAGACAGAAATCTGGATCGAACCGCGTACGAACTGACAAAAGCGAGGAAGAAACGCCATGCGTTATCTGCCGCTGACCAATGCAGACCGTGAAGCCATGCTGGCTGATATCGGTGTTGGACATATCGACGAATTGTTCGCCGACATCCCCGAAAAGGCCCGCCTGAAGGACCTGCTCGACCTGCCGAAAGCCATGGGGGAGCTTGAAGTTGAACGGCTGTTGTCGCGCATGGCCGGAAACAACGTCTCCGCCGGCTCCGTGCCCTTCTTCGTTGGTGCGGGCGCTTATCGCCACCATGTCCCGGCGACGGTGGATCATCTGATCCAGCGTTCCGAGTTCCTGACCTCCTACACGCCCTACCAGCCGGAAATCACGCAAGGTACGCTGCAATACCTGTTCGAGTTCCAGACCCAGGTCGCCTGGCTCACCGGCATGGAGGTCGCCAATGCCTCGATGTATGACGGCTCGACAGGAACCGCTGAAGCGGTATTGATGGCTCACCGTGTCACCCGCCGCAACAAGGCGGTGCTGTCCGGCTCGCTGCACCCGCACTACCGCGATGTTGTAAAGACCGTTTCGGACATGGCCGGCGACGAGGTCGTATGCTTGGCAGCCGATCCCGCAGGCAAGGAAGATATCCTTGCCGCGATCGACGACACGGTTTCCTGCGTCGTGGTGCAGACGCCGGGCGTCTTCGGCAACCTCACGGATCTCACGCCGATCGCCGAGAAGGCGCACGCGCACGGCGCGCTGCTGATCGCCGTCTTCACCGAGGTGGTCAGCCTCGGCCTTGTCGAACCGCCCGGTAAAATGGGCGCCGACATCGTCGTCGGCGAGGGGCAGGGCATCGGCAACGGCCTCAACTTCGGCGGGCCCTACGTTGGGCTGTTCGCGACGAAGCAGAAATACCTGCGCCAGATGCCGGGCCGGCTATGCGGCGAGACGGTGGATACAGAGGGAAAACGAGGCTTCGTGCTGACGCTGTCGACCCGCGAACAGCACATCCGCCGCGACAAGGCGACCTCCAACATCTGCACCAATTCAGGCCTGTGCTGCCTCGCCTTCACCATCCACATGACGCTGCTCGGCGATCATGGACTGACAAGGCTGGCGGAGACCTGCCACGCCAACGCCGTACAACTCGCAGACGCTCTGGATGGCGTGAGCGGCGTAGAGGTCTTGAGCGACACCTTCTTCAACGAGTTTGCGATTTCCGTGCCGGGCAATGCGGCGGATGTGATCGAGAAGCTGGCGGAGAAGGGGGTGCTCGGCGGCGTGCCGTTCTCGCGGCTCGACCCTTCTGCCGAGCTCGATGACGTCATTCTCGTCGCCTCAACCGAGATCAACACCGAAGACGACCGCGTGGCTTACACGGTCGCGCTGAGCGAGGTGCTGTCATGAGAGTTAGTGGCAAAAACGATCTCGACCTCATCCTGAGGGGCGGCGGAGCCGCGTCTCGAAGGATGAATGGAGGGCAGAAATCATGACCATGAACACGCAAGGCCGCCCCTCCGCGCCGGCGGAAACCGGAACGGCCGTGCCGCAGACCTTCACCGGCAACAAGGCGCTGATGATCGAGGAAGCGCTGATCTTCGAGATAGGCGACGTGAAGAATTGCGGCGTCGACATCCCCGAACCGCCGCAAGTGAAAGACCGTCTCGGCAAGCTGAAGCGCAAGGCGCCTGCCGGGCTTCCGGGGCTCTCCGAGCCGGAGACGATGCGCCACTATGTGAAGCTGTCCCAGAAGAACTACGCCATCGACATGGGGCTTTATCCGCTCGGCTCCTGCACCATGAAGCACAACCCGCGCCTCAACGAGAAGATGGCGCGGCTGCCGGGCTTCGGTGACATCCATCCGCTGCAGCCGGTCTCATCCGTACAAGGGGCGCTGGAACTGATCGACATGCTGGCGGAGTGGCTGATGGAGATGACCGGCATGGCCGCCGTCGCCATGAGCCCCAAGGCCGGCGCCCACGGCGAGCTTTGCGGCATGATGGCCATCAAGGCGGCGCTGGAGGCGCGCGGCGAGGGGGACACGCGCAATGTCGTGCTGGTGCCGGAATCCGCCCATGGCACCAACCCGGCGACGGCGGCGCTGCTTGGGTATTCGGTGAAGGCGATCCCCGCCCGCAAGGACGGCACCGTCGATCCCGCCGACGTGAAGGCGCTGCTCGACGACACGGTTGCCGGCATCATGCTGACCAACCCGAACACATGCGGGCTGTTCGAGCGCGACATCATTGCCATTGCAGATGCGGTGCATGCGGCGGGTGCATACTTCTATTGCGACGGCGCGAACTTCAACGCCATTGTCGGCAAGGCGCGCCCCGGCGATCTCGGTGTCGATGCCATGCACATCAACCTGCACAAGACGTTTTCAACGCCGCACGGCGGCGGCGGGCCGGGCGCAGGCCCAGTGGTGCTGTCGGAGGCGCTCGCGCCCTTCGCACCGCTGCCATACGTCACGAAGACGGATGACGGTTTTGCAGTCGTTGAGCATGAGGCCGAAGACCCGAAGTCCTTCGGCAGGCTTACCGCCTTCCACGGCCAGATGGGCATGTTCGTGCGAGCGCTTGCCTACATGCTCTCGCACGGCTCCGATGGCTTGAAGAAAGCGTCCGAAGACGCCGTGCTGAATGCCAACTACGTGCGTGCCCGGCTTGCCGACCTGATGTCGCTGCCATTCGGCAACAAGCCCTGCATGCACGAGGTGCTGTTCGACGACAGCTTCCTGAAGGACACAGGCGTCACCACGCTCGATTTCGCCAAGGCGATGATCGATGAGGGCTATCACCCGATGACCATGTATTTCCCGCTGGTGGTGCACGGGGCGATGCTAATCGAGCCGACGGAATCGGAATCCAAGGCCAGCCTCGATCTTTTCATCGCCACCATGCGCGATCTCGTCATGGACGCGAAGGCCGGCAAGACGGAACGCTTCGCCGGCGCGCCCTACTACGCGCCACGTAGGCGGCTCGACGAGACCCGCGCGGCACGCTCGCCGCGCCTGTCTTGGACACCGCCCGAACCGATCACGGATGCAGCTGAGTAGTCTCTCCTTCACGCGATTCTGAATTCTTTTCCGCCACTATATGCGGGCAATATACCGCGCGAACGATTGAGGTGAGAGGGAGAGGATACGCGTGCGCGACTTTGCTGAGATTTACGACATGGCGGCCGGTCACCACGGCGGCGCAAAGACGCTTGAGGAGATACTTGCGTCACAGCCCTACGGGCCGCCGTTGTCGGACAATCCCGCCAAACTGCCGGACGACCGATGGCTGTCGGCCTTCACCCGTTTCGTCTTTTCCGCAGGCTTCAACTGGAAGGTCATCGCCAACAAGTGGGATGGCTTCGAGGAGGCCTTCCACGGTTTCGATACCGGTTACTGCGCGATGATGAGCGACGACGATATCGACGCGCTGCTGAAGGACAAGCGCATCGTCCGCAACGGCTCCAAGATTCTCTCGGTGCGCGATAACGCGGTTTTCCTGCGGGAGATCGCCAGGGAACACGGCAAGCCAGCGGGACAGGTCTTCGCCACCTGGCCGATGGCGGAGTACATGGCCCTGCTCGATCTGCTCAAGAAACGCGGCAGCCGGCTCGGCGGCACCACGGCGCAATACGCCCTGCGCTTCATCGGCATGCCGTCACTGATCCTGTCGAAGGATGTCGTCGCCGCACTGGTGCGCGAGGGCGTTGTCGATCGTGAGCCCTCCGGCAAGGCGGCGCGCGCCAAGGTGCAGGAGGCCGTCAATATCTGGATGAAGCAGAGCGGCCGCAGCCTGACCGAGATCAGCAAGGTCCTGGCGCTCAGCGTCGGGTCGTAGCGCTTGATCTAAGCAATATGTCAGATCGAAATTTCTGGATTCCGGCGAAAGCCGGAATCCAGTCTTAGGGAGATGAATGCGCAAACACCGGATAAAACAAAAACCCGGCACGAAGGCCGGGTTTTCAATTCTGCGGGATGTGATGAGGCTTACTGAAGCCGCGATTTCACTTCAGCGATCGAATCCGAAATCTGGCTGTCCGCAGCCTTGCCGCTCATTTTCGCCGACAGGATGCGCTCGGCGGCCGAAATGGCGGCGTCCGCCGCAATGGACCGCACGTCCTGCAGCGCCTGGGCTTCGGCCTGGGTGATCTTGGTTTCAGCCATCTTGGTGCGCCGGGCGATCAGATCTTCCAGTCCCAGCTTGGCCTCTTCCGTCATGCGCGCGGCATTGGTCTCGGCTGCTGCGATGATGTCGGCGGCTTCCTTTTCCGCGTCGCGCTGCTTGCGCTGATACTCGGCCAGCAGGGCCTGGGCTTCCTCGCGCAGCTTGCGGGCTTCTTCCAGTTCATCGGCAATGCGCGCGGCGCGTTTGTCGAGCGAACCGGTCAGCATCTGCGGCGCCTTGAAGTATATGACAACGCCGAGAAAGATAATCAGCGCGACCAGTGCAAAGAATGTTGCGTCCATCGTTTGGATGTCCTTCCCGGTTGCGCTGGTCAGCCGCGTGCTTCGCTGACGGCCTTGGAGAGTTCGGCCTTGGTGACCTTGCCGCCGCCAAGCGCGGAGATTAGCGCTTCCGCTGTATCCGTTGCGATAGCATCGACTTCGCCCAGAGCCTTGGCCTTGACTTCGGCAATGTGCTTCTCGGCTTCCGCGGCGCGTTCCGCCAGACCGGCTTCAGCCTCTGCGCGTTCGGCGTCGATCGACTGCTGAACACGCTCGCGCGTGGTCTTGGCAATGTCATTTGCGCGCTGGCGTGCCTCGGCAAGCGACTGCTCGTAGGAAGCAATCGCCTCGTCGGTCTCGCCCTTCAGCCGTTCGGCCTCGGCAAGATCGCTGGCAATGCGGTCATGCCGCTGCTCCAGCGTCTGCGCGATACGAGGCAGCACCACTTTCGACATCAGGTAGTAGAACAGGCCGAAGGTGATCGCCAGCCAGACGAGCTGGGAGGGAAAAGTCGAACTGTCGAACGGCGGGAAGCCAGCTTCGCCGCCACCGTGGCCGGCTGCTTCCGTTGAGGTGTGCATTTCGCCGGACGCAGGGGCCATGCCCTCGCCGTGAGAGGCTTCGCCATGCGTGGCGGTTCCCTCGGCGCCGTGCGAGGCGGTGCCTTCGGTATCCGTCGTGCTGGTGTTTTCGCTCGCCATGTTTTCGCTCGCCAAGTCGGCTCAACCGTTGCCTTGAAGTCCAACAGGCCCGCTCACCGGAAATAAAGACCGGCGCAACGGGCATGGATGGCACCGGCGCGGATGTATCGAGGCCCGCGCCGGAAACCTTACCGGAATTTCGCCTTAGACGGCGAAGAGCAGCAGGAAGGCGATCAGCAGCGCGAAGATGCCCAGGGCTTCCGTCACGGCGAAGCCGAAGATCAGGCGGCCGAACTGGCCGTCGGCTGCAGACGGGTTGCGCAGGGCGCCCTGCAGGAACTGGCCGAACAGGTTACCCACACCGATGCCCGCGGCACCCGTGCCGATGGCTGCGAGGCCTGCGCCGATGAGCTTTGCGGCTTCTGCTTCCATTGTCTCAACTCCTTTAAAAGTCCGGCGTGCGCGACGCCTTGATGGATTAGCGTTTCAGATTGATCAGTGCCCGCCGGGGTGGAGGGCGTCGTTTATGTACATGCAGGTCAGCATCGCGAAGACATAGGCCTGCAGGAAGGCGACGAGGAATTCCAGCGCGGTCAGGCCAACGGCCAGCGCCAGCGGCAGCACGGCGCCGGCAATGCCGAGTACGCCGAGCGAGCTCAGCGACACGACGAAGCCGGTAAAGACCTTCAGCGTGATATGGCCGGCCAGCATGTTGGCGAACAAACGCACCGAGTGGCTGAGCGGGCGCGACAGGAATGAGATCACCTCGATAGCCACCACGAGCGGCAGCAGCCAGCCAGGAACGCCCGACGGCACGAACAGTTTCAGGAAGCCGAGGCCGTGGCGCATGAAACCGACCGCAAGCACTGTGCCGAATACCAAAAGCGCAAGCGCCGCTGTCACGATCAGATGGCTGGTGATGGTGAAGAAATAGGGGAACATCCCGAACAGGTTGCCGACCAGGATGAACATGAACAGCGAGAACACCAGCGGGAAGAATTTCAACCCGTGCGATCCCGCCGCGTCCCGCAGCATGCCTGCGACGAATTCATATGCCAGCTCGGCAATCGACTGCAGCTTGGTCGGAACCATGCCGCGCCCGGAGGTCGCGAGCATCAGGAAGCCTGTGGTCGCGGCGACAGTTGCCACCATGAACAGGGATGAATTGGTGAAAGACAGGTCGAGCCCACCGACTTCGAGTGGCACGATCTTATTGATGTGGAACTGATGGATCGGATCGTTCGACACGCGCCCAAAACCCCTGTTCGCCTTAAGGACCAACGCTGTTTCAGCGCGTCCAAACCCCGTTCAAGTCATCCCTGCGGCGGCTTCTTGTCGAGCCGCACGGCTGGATCATCGACCATTTTCGCCGCGCGCAGCAAATTCAGCACGCCGGCGGCAAAACCCAGTATCAGGAACACGATCAGCCCCCATGGACTGATTCCAAGCAGTTGGTCCACAGCCCATCCCAGTGCGGCGCCGACGAGAATGCCGGCAATGAACTCCGAACTGAGCCGCATGGCCTGACCATAACCCCGGACCGACGATGTTCGCTGCGATTTTGTCGGTGCGGACTTCTCGCGGGCTTGATCAAGAGCCTCGCTCAGCCTGCCGAGACGTTCGTCTGTCCCCGGCTTGTCCGCGCCTTCGCGCTCGTTCGTCTGGTCTGGCATCGCGCTTCAAGTCTGGTCTGGCGCTCTGCGCTGGTTGCGGCCACGGAACCGTCAGAACGCAACGTGAGGACCGTGTCTGCCCGGGAATGAACGCCTAGTGACGCCCCGCCCCCCTGAAACCGCGCGCAACATAAAGAGCGCACAAACCGGTGTCAAGAACCGTTAGGACATAGTCAACTATTTGAAAACAAACAAGAAACAGGTTCGAAACGAAGGTCTAATACGTCATTTGCGCATCTTTTGTTCGCTCACGCACAATTCACTTCGTTCATGTGCTGCATTTATTTCGCTCGCTGCAGTCTCACTGACGCTCGACGCCTCCGCAGGGGTGGCCAAAAAGTTGGCCGGTCGCACAGTCGCGCAGGCCGTTCGCGAAGCGAACTGGCCGTGAGCGAAATAAAACGATTCAAAGCGTAAGCTTGAACCGCAAGCCCGACTGGGCGTCGCCGGCTTTCCGGCGTCCCCTCTGGAGCGAAGCGGTTGGAGACCGCGACAGCGTGAAGAGAAAATAAAGCGGGCTTCAGCTCGCTTCGCGCAACTGTTCGGCTTCGGAAAGGTCGACGGAGACAAGCTGGCTGACCCCGCGTTCGCCCATCGTGACGCCGAAAAGCCGGTCCATCTTCGCCATGGTGATCGGATTGTGGGTGATCAGCAGGAAGCGCGTTTGCGTCGAACGCACCATCTCCTCCATCAGCCCGCAAAAGCGCTCCACATTGGCGTCGTCGAGCGGCGCATCGACCTCGTCGAGCACGCAGATCGGCGAGGGGTTGGTCAGGAACACCGCGAAAATCAGCGCCGTCGCCGTCAGTGCCTGTTCGCCGCCGGAAAGCAGCGTTAGCACCTGCGGACGTTTGCCCGGCGGGCGGGCGACGATCTCAAGGCCGGCCTCGAGCGGGTCGTCGGACCCCTCCAGGGTCAATTCAGCCGTGCCGCCGCCGAAAAGCGTGGTGAACAGGCGCTGGAAATGCCCGTTGACCACGGAGAAAGAGGCAAGCAGGCGCTCACGCCCTTCCCGGTTGAGGCTGGAAATGCCCTGCCGCAGCCGGGCAATCGCCTGTTCCAGGTCTTCTTTCTCCGAAACGAGGCCATCGTGCTCTTTCTGCGCTTCTTCCGATTCGATCTCGGCGCGCAGGTTGACGGCGCCGAGCCGGTCGCGGTCACGCTTGAGCTGATCAAGCGTGCGTTCAAGCTGGCCACGTTCGGGCAAGTTGTCGTCGGGCCCGTAGCCGGTCATCGCGAAGACCTCCGCCGGTGCGCATTCCAGCGTCTCGGCGATGTGTTCCTCGATGTCGGTCAGTCGCTGATGCATGCCTTCAAGCGTTGCCTCGGCGCGCGCTTGCGCCTCGCGGGCTTCTGCCACGGCGGCATCGGCTTCGCGCACGGCCCGGTCGGCTTCGCGCAACACGCTTTCACCCTCGGCCAGAGCATCGGCTGCCGCCTTGCGCTTTTCCTCAGATGTTGTGATCTCGGCGGTCAGCCGGTCGCGGCGCGACTTGATCTCCAGCGGCACGCGGGCCAGTTCGTCACGCTCTTTTTCAAGTTCCACGGCGCGTTTTTCCAGTGCCCCGCTCTGGGCCTCGGCATCGCTCTGCCGCTTGGTCCAGCGGCTTGTTTCTTCATCGATGGCCTGCAGACGCTGCGCCCGCATGGCGGCTTCGCGGGCATGGCTTTGCGAGGCCGCGCGCGCCTCGGAATAAGCGGTGCGCGCTTCGCCGACCTGAACCTTCAGCGCGTCGATGCGGGTGTTCAGCGCGGTATCGTCCTCGAAACCGGACAAGGCGGTAACGGCTGAATCCTTCGCGGCTTCCGATTCGCTGACACTGGCCTTGAGGCGCACCATGGCTTCGGCAAGAGCGGACAGCCGGGCTACATCCTGCGCGGCGGCCTTCTCGGCCTTCGAAAGCGCTTCCTGCGCTTGTGTGAGCGCGCCTTGTGCCGCACGGCGCGCCTGACGGCTTGTCTCTTCGTTCTGCCGGGCTGCGGCAAGGGCTGCTGCCGCGGCCTCCGCTTCGGTCTTGGCGCGGCCCAGCGTCGTTTGCGCGGTAGCGATTTCCGCTTCCAGTTCAGCGAGGCGATTGCGCTGTTCGAGCCGCTGGGCGGCAGGCGTCTTGGCTTCTGCGGCGGCTGTATATCCGTCCCAGCGCCATAAGCCGCCGTCCTTGCTGACGAGCCGCTGGCCGGACTTCAATTGCTTTTGCAGGCGACGGCCGTCGGATGCTTCGACGACGCCGATTTGAGACAAAGCCCGCGCCAACACCTTCGGCGCTTTCACGTGATCGGCAAGGCGCGTGCAACCCTCAGGCAAAGCGGCATCGGCCTCGGCCTCGACAAGCGTCCAGTGGATCGGCGCGCCTTCATCGGCGGGGATAGAAAGATCGTCACCCAGAGCCGCGCCGAGCGCGGTTTCATAGCCCGGCGCCACGGTGACGCTGTCGATGACGGGTGCGAAGAGATCCGAGCCGTCGACCGCGAGCACTTTCTGAAGCGTGCGGTGTTCAGCCTCTAGCGACTGGATGGAACGTTCGGCTTCACGCACAGGCTGGGCCGCGGCGCGTTCGCTATCCTGGGCCTGCGATACGGAAGCGGTTGCAGCTTCCGCATTGCGTTCGGCGGTTTCCAGCGCCTCGCGGGCAGATGTCACCGCTGCGGCGGGATCGCCTGCGGCTTCGACGGCTTCGGCCTGCTTGGTATTCAGTGCCTCGGTTTCTTCCTCGATCTCCGCGATCTGCCCGGCAAGGCGGGTCAGCCGTTCGCTTTCGGTGCGGATCGTGCGTTCAAGCTGCGCGCGCCGGGCCAGGAGGTTGGCGGCATCGCCCTGGGCTTCCGCAAGCTCGGTTTCGAGTTCGCGAAGAGCTTTCTCCGTGCGTTCTTCGGCTTCGCGCAACGGCGCACCGTCGTCGCCGGTGTCCGAGCCTTGCGATTGCAGCGCGCGCATTTCTCCGGAAAGCCGTTCCAGCGCTTCGGTTGCGTCGGAAATCGCGGTCAGTTCGCGTTCGCGGTCGCGCTTGATTTCGGCAATACGCGCTTCCAGTTCCTGCTGGCGCGCGCTGGCCCGGTTGGCTTCCTCGTCGAGCTGGTCGCGGGTCAGCGTCACATGCCGCAGGATGGCCGCCGCCTTGGCCTCGTTCTCGCGCAAACCGGGAAGCTTTTCCTGCGCGGTGGCGCGTGCGGTTTCCGCTGCGGCTGCTGCCTGCATGCGGCTGCCGACTTCGCGGGTAGACGCTTCCATGCCTTGCTTGTGACGGGCAATCTCGTCGCGCGCGCCGGTCCAGCGCAGGTGCAGGACGGTTGCCTCGACCTTGCGGATCTCGCTTGACAATTGCCGGTAGCGGTTGGCCTGCCGCGCCTGCCGCTTGAGGGTTTCAAGCTGGCTGGCAATCTGGCCGATGACGTCATTGAGCCGTTCAAGATTGGCTTCGGCGGCCCGCAGACGCAGTTCCGCTTCATGACGGCGTGCGTGCAGGCCGGCAATGCCGGCGGCGTCCTCGAGAATGCGCCGGCGCGCGGCGGGTTTGGCCGCGATCAGTTCGCCGATCTGTCCCTGACGCACGAGGGCGGGCGAATGCGCACCCGTAGCCGCATCGGCGAACAGAAGCTGCACGTCACGGGCGCGCACATCCTTGCCGTTGATCCGGTAGGCCGAACCGGCCTCGCGCTCGATGCGGCGCGAAACCTCCAGCTGATCGGCGTCGTTGAACTGCGCCGGCGCCAGCCGCTCGGCGTTGTCGACAAGCAGGCTGACCTCAGCCGTGTTGCGCGCAGGTCGCGTGCCGCTGCCGGAAAAGATGACATCGTCCATGCCCGAGCCGCGCAGGCTCTTGTGCGAGCTTTCGCCCATCACCCAGCGCAGCGCCTCGACAAGATTGGACTTGCCGCAGCCGTTCGGGCCGACGATGCCGGTCAGGCCGCTGAGGATCGGAACGTCGGTCGGATCGACGAAGGTCTTGAAGCCGACGATGCGCAGGCGATCGAACTTCACGGCCTTCGCCCTCCCGCAGAGTGGCGCAGGACAATAGCGTTCGCAGCCGCGCGGCTATGAGGCAGCCAGCGCGCTGTCGATCTTTTCGCGGAATTCCTCGATCGGCACATTGCCACGTACGATGTTCCCGTTGACGAAGAAGGTCGGTGTCGACGAAACACCGAATTGTTTCGACGCGCGGTCCTTCACAGCGTTGACACCATCAAGCACGGCCTGATTCTGCAAGCATGCGCCGAAGCTCTCCTGTGTAAAACCGGCCTGCTGGGCAACCTTCTGCAGTCCCTCGACCGGCTTTTCGGAAAAAGCCCAGACCTTCTGCAGCTCGAAAAGCGCGCTGACAAGCGGGAAGTAACGGTCCTTGTCGGCGCAGCGCGCCACCATGAATGCAGCCGTCGCGACCGGATCGAACGGGAATTCGCGGAATACGAGCTTGGCCTTGCCGGTGTCGATATATTCGGATTTGAGGGTGGGCAGCTTGTCCTTGTGGAAGGCTGCGCAATGACCACAGGTCAAAGATGCGTATTCGACAATAGTGACAGGCGCGTTTGCATCGCCCATGACCATGTCGCCAAGCGGTCCTGCCGTGGCAAGCTCTTCCGGCGGGATGTAATCGCGCTCGCCGCCGTCGCCGCTAGGCGCCTGCGACTGGCCGCCATACATCTGGGTGAAGTACCAGCCGCCTGCTGCCACTGCGGCTGCAACTGCCGCGCCGCCGATGATCAGGTTCCTGCGATCCATTTTTCAGTCTTTCCGTTGTTGTCTTCCGCACTCGTGTATAGGGCGCGCGGCCATGTGCGGAAGGCTTTTAACAGCAATTGCGGCACGGATGCGACATTCCTTCGCGGGAATTTGCACACAAGTGCGTCAGTCGCTTTCCTCGCGCACATGTGCGCCCAGTTCGCCGAGCGCATCGCGCAAGCCCTCATCGCGGATGCCGCGGACAGGTTCGGGTGTGCGGAGGGGGGCGGTTTCACGCGGTTTTTCCGACTGGTCGCGTTCGCTGTCGTCGCGGTGGACGACGACCTTTTCGATCGCCTGATAGCCGAAATAGGCGTTGAGCCGGTCGGCGATCACATCCGTCTCATGACCGACATGCAGAACATGTTCCGGTCGCGCGCGCAGGTGCAGCGTCGCCGCCGCCTTACCGGCATCGCTTTCCGGGTCAGGTGCCCGGCGCGGCCAGACGATGCGTTCGGGCACACAGTGCGCGGCAATATCGGCGCCGACGATCGCCGGCCACTGGCCAAGCAGATCGGCGGAGGAAAAGCCGTAGCGCTTCGCCGCCGGCGCGATCAGCTCCGGCACAAGCTGGCCGAGCGCCTGCGCGCCAAAGCCCGTTTTCCGCTTGCTGCTGTCGTAACTGCTCATCCGGTCTGCCCGGTAAAGTCCCGATGTGTCCTGATATGTGCGAATCGTATCAGGTCTGAATCCACCCTGCACCCGTATCAGCCCGGATGACCTCCCCGATGCAAGATACCCGCGCCGAACTGCTGCACTGGTACGGCCGCCACGCGCGGGTGCTGCCGTGGCGCGCGCGTGCCGGCGAGCGGCCAGACCCCTATCGGGTCTGGCTCAGCGAAATCATGCTGCAGCAGACCACCGTGCAGGCGGTGAAGGACTATTTTCTCGCTTTCACCGCGCGCTGGCCCGATGTCATGGCGCTGGCGGATGCACGCGAGCAGGAGGTGCTCTCGCAATGGGCGGGGCTGGGTTACTATTCGCGGGCCCGCAACCTGCACAAGGCGGCGAAAGAGATCGCGGTGCGTGGCGGCACCTTTCCCGAAACGCCGGAAGGTCTCGCCAAGCTCCCGGGAATCGGCCCCTATACGGCTGCGGCGATTGCCGCGATTGCCTTCGATTTCCCCATCGTGCCGCTGGACGGCAATATCGAACGCGTCACCGCGCGCGTTTTCGCCATTGAAGACCCGCTGCCTGGCTCGAAGCCGCTGCTGCGGGAGAAGGCGCAAGCATTTTCAGGCAATGACCGGCCCGGCTGCGTGGCGCAGGCGCTGATGGACCTTGGCGCAACGGTATGCACGCCGAAGAACCCGGCCTGTGCACGGTGTCCGCTGAACGGCGAATGTCTGGGGTTCAGGCACGGGATTGCCGCGTCCCTGCCGGTGAAGGCTGGCAGGAAGGACAGGCCGACGCGGCGCGGCGTGGCTTTCGTCGCGGTGAAGCCGGATGGATCGATGCTGGTGCGCTCGCGCCCGTCAAAGGGCCTGCTCGGCGGCATGAGCGAGGTGCCGGGCAGCACCTGGACAGAAGGCTTCGATTTGTCCGGCGCTCTGGCGCATGCGCCGATCGATGCGAAATGGAAAAGGCTCCCCGGCGAGGTGCGCCACGTCTTTACGCATTTCGCGCTGGAACTGGTGGTCTATATTGCAAAGGTCCCGGCCAACGCCGAGACGCCGCAAGGCATGCGCTGGGTGTCACCCGAACGCATGCCCGAAGAGGCATTCCCATCGGTGATGATGAAAGTCCTCACCCACGCGGACGTCATCTGACCTGACACCTGTGCGCAGCTTTCGGTGGGTCTCCAATGCCGCAGATTCCCAAAAAGTTGCAGACTTTTTGGACAAGAATCTGCGCCAAGCAAAAAAGCCTCCCGAAAAGTTGCATGACTTTTCGGGCAAGAGCCTGCGCCAGGAAAAGGAATTCAAGCAGCTTTCGCCTGCGCCCGAAACACCGAACGCAGTTCGTCGATCGGCAGCTTCTTGCCGGCCTGTTCGTAGTGCCAGAAGGTCCAGCCGTTGCAGGCTTCAAGCCCCTGCACATGGGCGCCGGTCTTGTGGATCGAGCCCGAGAAACCGCCGGTGTCCAGCGTTCCGTCGACACGCACGGTCGCTTGGTGCCGGCCCTTGGCATCGCTCAGCGTCATGCCCGGCGTGACGAGGCCGTTCTCGATCAGCGCGCCGAAGGCGACACGCGGTTCGGCCCGCTTGCTGGTCGCCATTTCAAGAGCAGCCTCGGGAACCGGTTCTATTGCCGCGATGCGGGCGTTGGCGGCATCGGCATAGGTGTGTTCGCGCTCAAGGCCGATGAAGTGACGGCCGAGCTTCTTGGCGACCGCGCCGGTGGTGCCGGTGCCGAAGAACGGGTCGAGCACAACGTCGCCAGGCCTGGAGGAAGCCAGCAGCACGCGCGCCAGCAGCGATTCCGGCTTCTGGGTCGGGTGAACCTTGTCACCGGCTTCGTCCTTCAGGCGCTCGCCGCCCGTGCACAGCGGAAACAGCCAGTCGGAGCGCATCTGAACCCCGTCGTTGAGTTCCTTCATCGCCTCGTAATTGAAGGTGTAGCCCTTGGCATCGGCGTCGCGCGAAGCCCAGATCAGTGTCTCATGCGCATTGGTGAAGCGCTTGCCGCGAAAATTCGGCATTGGGTTCGATTTACGCCAGATGATGTCGTTCAGCATCCAGAAGCCGAGGTCCTGCAAGGTCGCGCCGACCCGGAAGATATTGTGATAGGAGCCGATAACCCACAGCGTGCCGTTGGGCTTCAGCACGCGGCGGCAGGCGAGCAGCCAGGCGCGGGTAAAGGCGTCGTAATGTTCAAAGCTTGAGAACTTGTCCCAGTCGTCGTCGACCGCATCGACCCTTGAATTGTCCGGTCGGTGCAGCGCGCCGTCGAGTTGCAGGTAATAGGGTGGGTCGGCGAAGACGAGATCGACGGATTTTTCCGGCAGCTTCGCCATTTCGGCAACGCAGTCGCCGACATGAATTTTGTCGATGTGGGGGATAAGCTCAGGGTGAAGACCGCCAGCAGCAGTCTTCGCTTTGGCAAGCGAACGCATACGCAACAGACCCTTTTACGCAATACTTGAACAAGGTACTGAACGTCAGGGTAAACGGGCGTGGTAAAGCGGTGATTAACCGCGCAAACCCTCAAGCAAGTTGGCCACGGGCGCGAAGGTCGCGCGGTGGATGGCGCAGGGGCCGAGCCGCGTCAGCGCGTCCATATGGGCTTTCGTGCCGTAGCCCATATGCTTCTCGAAGCCGTAGCCGGGAAAGACCCGTGCCGCGCGGGTCATCAACCTGTCGCGGGCGACCTTGGCGATGATGGACGCAGCCGAAATCGACAGGTGCCGCGCATCACCCTTGATCACGGCAATCGACATCGCTTCGCGGCCGGGCAACTGGTCGCGGCCATCGACCAGAACGGTTTCCGGTGTGGACGACAGACCGTCCACCGCCCGGTTCATCGCCCACAGGGTTGCCGCGCGGATGTCGGTCGCCGCGATGCGGGCAGGCGAGGCCGCGCAGAAGGATATGGTGGCGCAGGCCATGATCTCGGCGAAAAGCGCTTCGCGCCGGGTAGCGCTCAAGGCTTTGGAATCATCGAGACCGTCAGGAATGCGCCTGGGATCGAGGATGACCGCTGCCGCCACGACTGGCCCGGCAATCGGCCCGCGGCCTGCTTCGTCAACGCCGGCAATCTCCCGCGACACGCCGGGCAGGGGATCGCCCAGGCGCCTGATGTCGCGGAAAAGATCGTTTGAAGGTTCGCGCCGCTTCGCCATCGCGCCAGAAGGCCAGACTCGGCACCGGGGAGCAAGAATTAGAACAACGCCAGTTGCGCGCCGCGCTTCAGCGGTTTTTCAAACAGGTCCGCACGCAAGGTGGCACGCGCGCGGTTGAGCTTGTTCTTTTCCGCCGCGATCTCAAAGCGCCGCCCGACGGCCCATGCGATTGGTCCGTTGCCGCGCATGCGCGTGCCGTAGTCGGAATCGTAGTCCTTGCCGCCGCGCATCTGCCGGATCAGCGACATGACGCGTCCGGCCCGGTCGGGCACGTTGCGGTTGAGCCAGTCGACGAACAGGTCGCGCACTTCCAAAGGCAGCCGCAGCATGACGTAGCCGGCCTCCTTTGCGCCGGCGGCGGCAGCGGCGGCGAGGATCTGCTCGATCTCGCTGTCATTGAGACCGGGGATGATCGGCGCGGTCATGACGGCTGCGGGAATACCGGCTTCCGACAGGCGCAGGATCGCTTCCAGCCGGCGTTCCGGCGTTGATGCGCGGGGTTCCATCTGGCGCGCCAGCTTGCGGTCCAGCGTCGTCACCGACAACGCAACCTTCACCAGTCCCTTCTTCGCCATGGGCGCGAGAATATCGATGTCGCGGGTAACGAGATGGTTCTTGGTGACGATACCGACGGGGTGATTGCAGCGGTTCAGCACTTCAAGGATGCGCCGCGTGATGCGGTGCGTGCGCTCGATCGGCTGATAGGGATCGGTGTTGGTGCCCATGGCGATGGTGCGCGGTTTGTAGTTCGGCGCCGCCAGTTCCTTCTCAAGAAGCTCGGCCGCGTTCGGCTTGGCGAACAGCCGCGTCTCGAAATCGAGCCCGGGCGACAGCCCCAGATAGGCGTGGGTCGGGCGCGCAAAGCAGTACGAGCAGCCGTGCTCGCAGCCGCGATAGGGGTTTATCGAGCGGTCGAAGCCGATGTCCGGGGAGTCGTTGCGGGTAATGATCGTGCGCGGCGTTTCGATGGTCACCTGCGTCTTCAGGCCGGGCAGGTCCTCGAGGCTGTCCCAGCCATCGTCGAAATTCTCCAGCCGGAAGCGTTCGTAGCGGCCAGACTCGTTGGTTGCCGTGCCGCGCCCGCGGCGCTGTTCCGCCAGTACGTGATGCGGTCCGGTCGGACCGTCCGCTGCCGCAGACGCAGAGGGGCTTGCCGCAATGCGGGTTGCGGGAGACGCGGCGGCGGAACGGTCCTTGCCGGCCCGGGAAGGGCCGAAGGTATCAATGCCGGTCTGCGGGTGGCCGGGAGGATTGGGCTTGTTTGACATACGTAGTCCCACTGATTCTGCATGGAACATATCATGAACATTAGCATTATTGAAGTCGATTTCCACTGCGGCGCTTGCTTCTATTGCGGTGCAGCATGCTATAAGGCTACCCATGCTGAGCATCGTGGTCCCAACGCTGAATGCCGAACGCAGCCTTGCCGCGTGCCTGTCCGCTCTTGTTCAGGCCGCAGCCGACGGAATGGTTGCCGAGGTCATCATCGCCGATGGCGGTTCGACCGACTTGGGCCCGATGATTGCCGATGAACTGGGTTGCGATGTCATCACGGTTCCGCGCGGCCGCGGGCAGCAGCTTGCCGCCGGTGCAAGGGAAGCCCGGCGCGGCAAGTGGTTGATGTTCCTGCACGCCGACACGGTTCTGGAAGACGGCTGGCACCACGAGGTGCGCTCCTTCATCGAGGCGAGCGAGATGCGCGGGCGCGAGCAGGCGGCCTTCTTTTCCTTCCGGCTCGATGAATTCGGCATCAAGGCGAGCTGGCTGGAACGCATGGTTGCGCTGCGCTGCGCGTTGTTTGCGCTGCCCTATGGCGATCAGGGGCTGATCCTGCCACGCAGGCTGTACGACAGCCTCGGCGGCTACCGCGAAATGCCGCTGATGGAGGATGTCGATATCATCCGCCGCATCGGACGCTCCCGCCTTGTCATGCTGCGCTCGGGCGCGGTGACGAGTGCCGAGCGCTACCGCCAGAACGGATTCATCCGCCGCTCCTTGCGCAATCTCGGCTGCCTGGCGCTCTATTTCTTCCGCGTACCGCCGCGCCTCATCTCCCGCCTATATAACCTCTGACGCGAGCGGGATGAGGAGTGAGGCGTAGCCGAACGGATGCCGGTTTTCGCTTACGCGGACCTGCGGTTCCACCCGCATCCCGCTCCCATTAGGAAAAGCACCTCGATGTCCGGCCGTTCCCGCCGCCTTGTGATCATGGCCAAGGAGCCGCGCATGGGCCGGGTCAAATCGCGGCTGGCGAAGACGATCGGCATCGTGCCGGCGACTATGTTCCAGCGCGTGACGCTTGAACGCCTGATCCGCGATCTTGGCTCCGATCCGCGTTGGCAGACGCTGATGGCGGTCGCGCCCGATACGGCCGTCACCTCGCCGATGCTGCCGCCGGCCGGGCGCATCGCCCAGGGGGGCGGCGATCTGGGCGACCGCATGGCCCGCGTCTTTTCCTCTTTCCCGGACGATAATGTGCTGATCACCGGTGCAGATATCCCCGCCATGACCCGCGCCCATATCGACCGCGCGTTCAGGCTCGCCGAGGGTCATGGCGCGGTGTTGGGCCCGTCGGGCGATGGCGGTTACTGGTGCGTGGGGCTGAGGGGCGGCCTGCGCCCGCCGGCGATCTTTCAGGGCGTGCGCTGGTCGACCGAACACGCGCTGGCCGACACGCTTCTGACGCTGCCAAAGAGTAAGGTGGGCTTTGCCGATCAACTGGACGATGTGGATGGGTGACCTGGAGCATCGTGCGAAAAAGTGGGCACCGGTTCTTCGCGAAAACGATGCGGCCACAAGAAGATAGAGCAGGCGCTCTGATTCTGTCAGAATACATTCTGCTCCAGTCACTCAGCAATAACGCTCCGGCCCGATCCACTGCGCGTCGGAATACCGGTCGCCATGCGCCCATCCGACGGGCAGGACCGTCTCGATCTTCGCCAGATCTTCCTGTGACAGATTGAGCTCGGCCCCCGCGACACACTCCTTGAAGTGCGCAACGGAGCGCGTGCCCGGGATCGGAATGACGTGGTCGCCGCGCGTCAGAAGCCACGCGTTGGCCAGCGCCGCGGCGGATGTGCCCATTTCGGCCGCCAAGGCCCTGAAGCGTTCGGTAATCCGCAAATTCTCCGACAGATTGGGTTCCAGGAACCTCGGATTTCCCGACAGAAAAGGCAGGTCCGGGATGCTCGCTGGCGGGATCGGGTTGTCCGTCAGCAAGGATCGCCCGACCGGCGAGAACGCGACCATGGCGACGCCGAGTTCGGCGCACGCCTGAACCAGGCCCAGATCGGGAAAGCGGGTCGACAGGGAGTATTCCGACTGGACGGCTGCTACGGGGAAGACCTTCATGGCGCGGCGCAGCGTGGAGGGCGATATTTCCGACAGGCCGATGGCGCGGGTCTTGCCTTTCTCGACCAGCCGCCCGAGGCTGGCGGCCAATTCCTCTGGCGTGAAACGCGGGTCGCGGCGATGCGCGTAGAACAGGTCGACGCAATCGACCCCGAGCCTTTTCAGCGACCCGTCGAGTTCCTGCTCGAGGTGCTCGGCTGAGTTGTCGAAGGTCCGGTTGCCGTCCGCGTCAGTCGTGATCGATGCCTTTGTCGCGATGACGAATTCGTCGCGCGCGCCCGGGTTCTTGGCAAGGTAGGTGCCGATGGCGCTTTCCGATTTCCCCATGCCGTAGACATTCGCCGTGTCGAGGTGCGTCACCCCGAGATCGCGGCAGGCGTCGAGAATGGCGTGGCTGTTGGCCTCGTTGGTGGGCCCGTAAAAATCCGCGAAAGACATGGCGCCGTAACCGATGGCGCCGACTTCGGGCCCGTCCGCGCCCAATCTGCGTTTCTGCATGTGTTTTCCTGTATAGCTGAAACGGGGGTGTGCTTGCGAAGGCTACCAATAGCCGTGCTGCGGCGTTGGCGCAAAGGCGGGAAGTTTGCGAAGCAGGAAACGGTGACGAAGGGTGGAGAGTGAAAGTCGGTATGCGTTCGGCGAATGACGCTCGTGCGCCAAGACCCGTCTTACCGTATTGATTGGATTGGTCTTCGGTCTTCGACAGTGAACCACTCTGCCTGTCAGCGGTGTTCAATCGAATAGGCAGACACTGCATCAGATCATCAGGACGGTTTGATTTTAGGCAAGTGCCGTACGATTGCATCCACCACACCTGGCGCAGTTCTATTTCTAAGCGTTCGCGTAAGCCAGCTTTCGAAATTCTTCTGGCGGCAGGACTTCAAATTTGAAGCTGCAAGCGCCATCAAGCCCTTATTGTCATAGAGAGCCAACAATCGCGAAAGATTGCGTTCCCTGAGGGCCTGCCCGAGCTCATCTTTGAATTGCCTGGCGAGTAGCCGAACATCAAGCTCTCCGGTTCTTTGCTTATATTCCTCCTCGATCTGATCGGTTGTGCGTGCGGCGCTCAGGTCGAGCTTCTTCAAGATTCTATCAATGCGCCGCTTGGTGTGCCGCACAGCAACTTCTTCGATCTTCTCGTCAGAATCGATGCTCTGAAAAATACTTTCAGCGAGTGCTGCGAGCCGCTGTTCCAATTCTTCGCCCCGAAAGCCCTCTGCCTCGGCTATTGCTTGGCTCACATCCGGGAGCAGAACCACGTTTTCAATTTCGGAAACCGGAAGCGTCTCTATCCCAAGATCGCCTAGGTATTTTTTGTCATCGTCGCCGTAGTGGTCCGCATCAACAATCCCTGAACAATTGATGCGGGTTAAGTGAGCGTTGGCCCGCATTGTGACAACCGCATGGATGACCTCGGTGCATGAAGAGCGAGGCACCACCGTCCATTCAGGGTAGCAGCATCTATAAAACGCCAAATCGAGACTAGATCGGTCTCCTTCGACGAACAAGATTGGCCGACGGCTACCCAATATGAGAGTCGCTAAGTCCTCATCAAATCCTGTGTCTTCTGGAACCTCGTCAACGATCCAATTGGGGGACGGGTCATAGTCGCGGATCACGTATTTTTGTGCCGCACGTGCCGCTGCAAACTCTAGATCATGGGTGATAAACACAAATGCGCAATCGGGCCTCGCGGCTTCGAGCTCGTCCCAAAGCTTTGACATGATTGAGCGATGAACGTGTAGTTCGGGCTCGTCCACAATCAAAACTTGACCCGCTTCAGCAACTAGCGCTTGACCAATCATGTAGAAGATCGCTCGCTCCCCGTCGCTCATATCCGACGCTTTGTATCTGCTCTCAGAGTTTGGGAGCGAAACGAGAATATCGTCACCAGATATGTAAAGAACTCTGTGTGGTAGCAACCTAGACCATATGTCTTTAAGTTGATCCAGCTTTGTTAGCTGAAATGCCTCTTTCGTCTCGGGTGACCCGGGCTTGTTCTGATTATATGCCTTGAGGGATGTATTTGACTGTTCTGCAAACAGGGCTTGAATAAGAAAATCAAAATCATTTAAGAGCCGAACCGCTTCTTGGTTTCCCCAGCGATGACCCTCCCTGTGTGCAATTTGCGCTCTCTCGTCTGCATGACCAGTGCGAAGCCCCATAAGGGCCTTCTTCTCGCTGATTTTGGCCACATCCGGATTCAGATTTAGAGCTCTGTGCGCGGAGATTCTCTGCGCATTTAGACCCAGCGATTTCTCGATATGCACGGCCAGTCTTGTTTTCCCGCCACCGTTTGCACCAACAAAAATCATTGCACTACCCGGCTCGATGACGAAGTCCTTCGAGCCTTCAGGGCACGGAATTGCAAATTTGAATGTCAACTTCTCCCCCACCACCAGTTGCTTGTGTATTGCAGACTCAACCAAGCGGACTTTACCACGGGGGGCTTGCTTGGGCATGGCGGCTCTGGCGGCTTCCTGTTCGCGCCGATCCAGATCAGCCGTGACTAGATTGCGGACGGTCACGACGTGTCGAGCGACTCTGCCTGGCGGCTGGAAATCCGCTCCCACACGCGGACGGCCGCGCTGCGCGCATAGATGTCATGACTACGGAATGCCCGCTTCGTCCGCATTCCAGCCATCGGAATAGGTAATTTTTGCGCGTTGCCGCGAAAGACTGCTTTGGAGAAAAGCGTCTGGTGCCATCGAAGGTCGGCATAGGGCAGTTTCTACTGCTTCGTTTTCGGAAAACTGATGTGTGGTCCAAGCCGCAAGCCTGACTCCTGCGTCGTCCAAAATTACCCCCGCAACTTCCCGCGTTTCAGATGCTCGTCCAGCCGGGGCATGATCTCCACGAAATTGCACGGCATGTGGCGATAGTCGAACTGGGGTTTGAGGATGCCGTCCCAGGCGTCCTTGCAGGCGCCGGGTGAGCCGGGCAGCACGAAGACGAAGGTCGTACCAATCAGCCCGGCGGTGGCGCGGCTCTGGATCGTCGATGTGCCGATCTTCTCGCGCGAAATTGCGTGGAACAGAGTGGAGAACCCGTCCATGTGCTTCTCGAACAGCGGCGAGACCGCTTCCGGCGTCACGTCGCGCCCGGTGAAGCCGGTGCCGCCCGTGGTGATGACGGCGTCGATGTCCTCGCGCGCCACCCACGACATGACCTGGCCCATGATCTTCTCGACATCGTCGGTGACGATGGCGCGATCGGCGAGTTTGTGGCCGGCCTCCTCGATGCGCGCGGCAAGCGTGCTGCCCGAGCGGTCCTCCTCGAGGCTGCGCGTGTCGGACACGGTCAGAACCGCGAAACTGACGGGAATAAACGGGCGGCTTTCGTCGATACGGTCCACTTGGGCGTCCTAACTCTCGTTCTCTGCGAGCTTGTCCTCGACTAGCCGGTTCAAGCTAGCTTGTCTCGGATGGCGCGGAAGTCCTTCCAGGCGAGCTTCTTCTGCGCCGGCTGGCGCAGCAGGTAGGCCGGGTGCAGGGTTGCGATTGCCGGAATGGTGCGCTTTCCGGTGTCGAAGTCTCGCCAGCGCCCGCGCAGCTTCAGGATGCCGTCGGTGGTCGACAGCATCTCCTTGGCCGGAACGCCACCGAGGAAAACCAGCACGTCCGGGTCGACCAGCTCTATCTGTTTGTTGATGAACGGGCGGCAGGCGACAAGCTCTTCCGGGTTCGGGTTGCGGTTGCCCGGCGGGCGCCAGTAGATGACGTTGGCGATGTAGCAGCTCGTGCGGTCGCGGCCTATTGCTGCCAGCATCTTGTCGAGCAGCTGGCCCGCGCGCCCGACGAAGGGTTCGCCCTGCAGATCCTCCTCGCGCCCCGGCGCCTCGCCGACGAACATCAGTTTCGCCTCCGGGTTGCCGCTGGCAAAACACAGGTTCGTCGCGGTCTTCGACAGCGCGCAGCCGTCGAAACGGGAAAGCGCGTCCTTCAGTTCATCCAGCGTCTTCGCTTCACCAGCAGTAGCCGCGGCCATCTCGTTGGTCATGGCAGGCGCCGCCGGTGCCGGACGGGCAGGAGCGGGAGACTGAGACGGTTCGGGCCGGGACTGGGGGGCAGGCGCACGCGCTGCTGCCGCCGCTTCGCTCTCGGCGAAACGGTCGATGCCCATTTCGCTCGATCCCACCTCGACGCCGAGGTCGGCGTAATAGGCAAGCAGGGCTGCTGCGGCTGTGCGGCTGTCAGGAATCTCGCTCACGTCCATGCTTTCGACCATAACCGAGCGGCAGGCTCGGCAATAAGTCGAATTTAGAACGCATTTCGCCGCAGGCGAAGCGGCAGACGTGCGCGCATCATCCGATGTGTTGAAAACTCCGGGTCTGTTTCGGTCGCTGTCTTTCTTGACTTGAGCGTGTTGCGCCGCGAAACCAGTACCTTAATCTACCTTTCGCGCGCATGGGGACGCGCCAGTCGAGGACAGGGAATAGCCATCATGAGTGCTGAAGAGCTTGAGCCGCGCGAAGCGATGGAATTCGACGTTGTGGTCGTCGGTGCCGGCCCCGCAGGCCTTGCCGCCGCGATCCGCATCAAGCAACTTTCCGAGGACATCTCCGTCGTCGTCCTGGAAAAGGGTTCCGAGGTCGGCGCGCATATCCTGTCCGGCGCCGTGGTCGATCCCGTCGGTATCGACAAGCTGCTGCCCGGCTGGCGCGAGGAGGAGGGCCATCCCTTCAGGACAGAAGTGAAGGAGGACAAATTCCTCTATCTCGGCCCCGGTGGCGGCGTGCGCCTGCCCAACTTCATGATGCCGCCGCTGATGAACAATCATGGCAATTATGTCGTCAGCCTCGGCAATGTCTGCCGCTGGCTCGCCGAAAAGGCGGAAGGCATGGGCGTCGAGATCTATCCCGGCTTCGCCGCAGCCGAAGTGCTCTATGACGATGCAGGTAATGTGGTCGGTGTCGCCACCGGCGACATGGGCGTCGGCAAGGATGGCGAGCACACCGCCAACTACATGCGCGGCATGGAATTGCGCGCCAAATACACGCTGATCGGCGAGGGCGTGCGCGGTTCGCTTGCCAAGATGCTGATCGCGAAGTTCGGCCTCGATGAGGGCAAGGACGCACCGAAGTTCGGCATCGGCCTGAAGGAACTCTGGGAGGTCGATCCTGCGAAACACCAACAGGGCTTGGTGCAGCACTCGTTCGGCTGGCCGCTCGATGGCAAGACCGGCGGCGGGTCGTTCCTCTATCATCTGGAAGACAATCAGGTTGCCGTTGGCTTCGTGGTGCACCTGAACTACACCAATCCGCATCTCTCTCCGTTCGAGGAGTTCCAGCGCTTCAAGACGCACCCCTCAATTCGTGACACCTTCGAGGGCGGCAAACGCGTTGCCTATGGCGCGCGTGCCATCACCGAAGGCGGCTACCAGTCGGTGCCGAAGCTGACCTTCCCCGGCGGTGCGCTGATCGGCTGCTCGGCAGGCTTCGTCAACGTGCCGCGCATCAAGGGCAGCCACAACGCGGTGCTGTCGGGCATGCAGGCGGCGGAGCATGTTGTCGCCGCGCTCGGCGAGGGCCGCGCCCACGACGAGATTACCGGCTACGAGGAAAACTGGCGCGCGTCCGAGATCGGCAAGGACCTGAAGAAGGTCCGCAACGTCAAGCCGCTGTGGTCGAAGTTCGGCACCATGGCAGGCGTCGTGCTCGGCGGTCTCGATATGTGGACGAATACGATGGGCTTCTCGCTGTTCGGCACCATGAAGCACGGCAAGCGCGACTATCAGACGCTCAAACCCGCTGCGCAGTGCAAGAAAATCGATTATCCCAAGCCCGATGGCGTCATCAGCTTCGACCGCCTGTCCTCGGTTTTCCTGTCGGCCACAAACCACGAGGAAAACCAGCCGGCCCATTTGAAGGTGAAGGACATGGGTCTGCAGAAGTCGAGCGAGCTCGGCGTCTATGACGGGCCGTCGAACCGCTACTGCCCGGCTGGCGTTTACGAGTGGATCGAGGAGGGCGGTGATGAGCGCTTCCAGATCAACGCCCAGAACTGCGTCCACTGCAAGACATGCGACATCAAGGACCCGAACCAGAACATCAACTGGACGGTTCCCGAAGGCGCCGGCGGACCGAACTATCCGAACATGTGATTGCTTCGCACGCGTTCTTGAACCTCAACGTTGCCCGCGCGCCGCAATTCAGCCATGCTCGCGCGATGGATTGCAGGTGCTTCGCACATGCACCGGCGAGGCGGCAGCAGACAGCGGGAACGGATATGGCGATTGCAAGGAAGGGCGTTTCGCGCGTCCATGCGTGTAAAGGCTTCAGACTTACACTGGCAGCAGGCATTCTCGCCTTCTCGGTGGCACATATCCCGGCCACCTTTGCATCCGAATCCGACGGGCCAGTGCCCAGCCGGTCCTTTGTCGGCAATTATCTCGCTGGCCGTTTTGCCGCGCAGGAACGCGACAAGGACGCCGCCGCGCTGTTTCTGGGGGCTGCCCTGCAACAGAGCCCGGAGGATCCAAGCCTGATCGATCAGGCTTTCGTTGCCTCGCTTTCCGCCGGCAAATTCGAGGACGCGGTCGAGAACGCCAAGGCGCTGTTGAAGATCGACGGCGATAACAGGCTTGCCCGCATCGCCGTTGCCGCGGATGCCCTGCGCGGCCGTCAATATGCCCAGGTCAGCAAGATCATGGAGGCGGGCTTCGAGAATCCCCTCGCCAAGATAACCGGCACCTTCATCCACGCCTGGTCGGAAATGGGCGCCGGCCACAAGCCCGAAGCGCTGTCCCTGGTCGACAAGATGGACGACCTCGGCAATGGCGACCTGCGGCGCATCAAGGACTACACCTACGGGATGCTCGCTGAATTTTCCGGGCAGAACGACGTTGCGCTGTCGGCCTATGAGCGTGCCTATGAAGTGGCACCCGGCAACGTGCGCATTGTTGAAGCGCTGGCGCGCATGTCCGCCAGGGCTGGCGATTTCGATCATGCCCGCGAGTTGGCACAGGAGTACGAGCAGCGCGCGCCGGGGCATCCGCTGATGACCCGTATTCTTGCCTCCGTTGCTGAAAAGCGTGTGCCGCCGTCTCCCGCCACGACACCGCAGGCGGGCGCGGCAGAAACGATTTTCACGATAGGGTCCGCGCTTGGCCGCGATGCCAGCGACGAAATGGCGGTGATGTTCTACCAGATGGCATTGCTGCTGCAGCCCGACGCGCCGTTGCCGTTGTCCGGTCTTGCCGGCTATTTCGACGCGGTCGAAGACTATGATGCCGCGCTCGCCACACTCGATCGGATGCCTGCCGATGCGCCGCAATACATCAGCACACAGGTTTCAAAGGCGCGCATACTCGACAAGACGAAGCATACCGACGAGGCGCTGGAAATCCTTGATTCACTGGCGATCGCCTCCCCGGGCCGCGAAGTATTTCTGGCACGCGCCTCGATCCTGCATGGCCAGAAGCGCTATCTTGATGCGGCGGACGCCTATTCGCGTGCTATCGCGGCAACCGGAGAGGTGCGCGACGCCGACTGGTACCTGTTCTATTACCGCGGCATGGTGCGTGAACGCGCCAAGCAGTGGACGCGCGCGGAACAGGATTTCAAACGCGCACTGAAGCTCAATCCGGAACAGCCCAACGTATTGAACTACCTTGGCTATTCCTGGATCGATCAGGGTCTCAACCTCGATGAAGCCCTGAAGCTGGTGAAGCGCGCGGTTGAGCTTCGCCCCAAGGATGGCGACATCGTCGACAGTCTTGGCTGGGCCTATTACCGGCTCGGACGCTATGAGGAATCCGTCAAGACGCTCGAACGTGCCATCGAGCTGCGTCCCGAGGAACCGGTCATCCATGACCACCTTGGTGACGCGTACTGGAAAGTGGGCCGCAAGTTCGAAGCGCATTTTCAGTGGCAGCATGCCCTCGACATCAAGCCGGATGATGCCGAACTCGTCACGGCGATCGAGGCCAAGATGAAGGATGGCCTGCCGGACGAACCCGAGCAGAAGGCCGCCAAGGCCGGCGACTGAGCCTTTTGGAACCTATGGATGCCCCACTGCCGCCGGGTGCGCTGCGCACGCGCGCCTGCGCCAAGATCAATCTGACGTTGCATGTACTTGGCCGCCGCGCGGACGGTTACCATGAACTGGAAAGCCTCGTCGCCTTTGCCGATTGCGCCGACACCCTGACGCTGCATCCCGGCAATGTGACTGTGCTGGACGTGCGGATGAACCAGGGCATTCCGGGACCAGAACTGACCGGACCGGATAATCTCGTATTGAAGGCTTCGCGCATCGCGGCTTCGCGTCTCGGCCTGCCGCGCGCGGGCCGCTTCCTGCTCGACAAGGAATTGCCGGTGGCTGCCGGCATAGGCGGTGGCTCAGCCGATGCCGCCGCGGCACTGCGGCTGATCCTTGCGGCAAACCAGGCCGAAATCGATGAAAACCAGTTGATCCTTGCGGCGATGGAGGTCGGCGCGGACGTGCCCGTGTGCATTGAATGCAGCGCGTCGGTTGTCACCGGCATCGGAGAGCACGTAACCCCGATCGCTGATTTCCCCGAGCTCGACGCGGTCCTCGTCAATCCGCGCGTGCCGCTGACAACAGCGAAGGTTTTCGCCGAGCTTGGTCTGGAGCCCGCAGCGCGGCTGGCATCGCCGGTACTCGGCTATGTCAGCGCAGGCAGCGTTCGTGGAACCATCGCCTCGGGCCGCAACGACCTTCAGGCCGCGGCCATTTCGGTCTGCCCGCAGGTCGCCGATTGCATCGCCGCCCTGGAGGGGGCAGGGGCAACGCCGGCCCGCATGTCCGGATCGGGGGCGACCTGCTTCGGATTGTTCGATGATGAAACCGCTGCCCGGATCGCTGCGGAACGGGTTGCTGCGGCCAATCCTGATTGGTGGGTTCGTGCCGTAACCCTGTTTTAGGTTGCCCGCGCGACCGCGAAATCGACCGCTTCCATCAGGCCGTCGCGCTCGGCGCCGTCAGGCGCTTTCGCAAGCGATGCCTTGGCTTCTTCAGCATAGTGGCGCGCCCGCGCCATTGTCTCGGCAATCGCGCCGTGACGCTCCAGCAATGCGATGGCATGTGCAAGGTCGCTATCTGCCACGTCGCGCCCCGCAAGGCAGCGCGTCCAGAACGCCCGGTCCTCGTCACTGCCGCGCTGGTAGCTGACGATGACGGGTAGCGTGATCTTGCCTTCGCGCAGGTCGTCGCCGACGTTTTTGCCAAGGGCTGCCTGCGAGCCGGAATAGTCGAGCGCGTCGTCGACAAGCTGGAAGGCGATGCCGAGCGAACGGCCGAAATCGCGCATCGCCGCGCGAGCCTCGTCCCCTGCGTTGCCGAGGATCGGGCCGACTTCGGCGGCAGCCGCGAACAGGGCCGCCGTCTTGGCGTCGATCACTTTCAGATAGTCGGCTTCCGTGGTGGCAAGGTTCTGCGCCGTGATGAGCTGCATCACCTCGCCCTCGGCGATGATGGCTGATGCATCCGACAGCACGCCCAGCGCATCGAGCGAACCTGCCTCGACCATCATCTTGAAGGCCTGACCGAGCAGGAAGTCGCCGACCAGAACGCTCGCCTGATTGCCCCACACGAGCCGGGCGGCGGGCTTGCCGCGTCTGAGATCGCTCTCGTCGACGACATCGTCGTGCAACAGCGTCGCGGTGTGCATGAACTCGACGG
Organism: Rhodobiaceae bacterium; assembly: GCA_020637855.1. Taxonomy (GTDB): domain Bacteria; phylum Pseudomonadota; class Alphaproteobacteria; order Rhizobiales; family Tepidamorphaceae; genus JACKJK01. The sequence goes on from JACKJR010000001.1 coordinate 184,101, forward strand.
ACGCGGCCAGCAGAATGCGCGCTTCGCTCTCATCGCCATAGGCCTGCGCGGTTGCAAGCGTCAGCATCGGGCGCAAACGCTTGCCGCCGGAATCGATCAGGTGATTGGCAAGCTCGGGGATCAGCTCCACGTCCGATCCCGTGCGCGACAGGATCAGGTCGTTGACCGCGCCCATGCCGGCACGTACCGCGTTCATCAGCGGCTCGATCCGTGGCGCCCCCTGCGCAGTCAGTTTTTCGGCAGCTTGAGCCAATGCGATGTCTTCCCGGCCTTTTCCGTGGGTCTGTGTATAGGGTTATATGCCACGCACAATAGGATTGCCGCCCCGGCGCGGCAACTGGCCGCACAAAACGATTGCGTCTGAACGATTGAAACCGAGTTTGAATGATCGAATTGCTCCGCACCAATGATGTCGTTGCCTTGAGCTTTGTCCGCGCTCTGCTGAGCGAGGCGGGGATCGGCCATCTCGTCATGGACGAGAACATGTCGATTCTCGAAGGTTCCATCGGCGTCATTCCGAGACGTGTTCTCGTTGAAGCGGAAAGCCGCGATCAGGCTGCCCGCATCCTGACCGATGCCGATCTCGGGCATCTGCTTCCCTCCCAGGGCAAGCGTCCGTCATGAACTCCGGGCCGGATCTCACCGATGATGCCTTTCTCGGCGGTGCGCTGAATGTCTACCAGCCCGCGCGTGGCCACCGTTCCGGTCTCGATGCGGTGTTGCTGGCGGCGAGCGTGCTGGCAGGACCGGGCGAAACCGTGCTCGATCTCGGCTGTGGCGTTGGTGTTGCCGGCCTGTGCGTGATGGCGCGGGTTGCCGATATCGAGGCGCTGTTTCTCGACCGTGATGACGCGATGCTGGCGCTTGCGGAACGCAACATCGAGCGCAACGGTTTCGAGCGCCGCGCGCACACGCTTTGCTTCGACCTCGATGGCAGGGGCGGTGTTGCGGCTGCCGGCGTTCCGCAGGGTTCGATCGATCATGCCATCGCCAACCCGCCATTCTTCGAGCAAGGCGTGACGCGGGCAACGCCCGATGCCGCGAAACGCTCGGCTCACATCGCAGGCGATGCGGCGGGTTTGTCGCGGGCGGAGTCGCTGGCGCGCTGGGCGGCTTTCGCCGCCGGAGCCCTGCGCAAGGGCGGCAGTTTCACGCTGATCCATCGCGCCGATGCGCTGGAAGACATTCTGCCGGCTCTCGCCGGTCGCTTCGGGGCGGTTGCCGTTGTGCCAATTCATCCGCGCCCGGAGTCGGATGCGATCCGCGTGCTGGTATCCGGCATCAAGGGCAGCCGCGCGGCGTTCTCGATCCGGCCGGGAATCGTGCTGCATCCGGCATCAGGCGAGGGTTATTTGCCGCAGATCGAAGCCGTGTTGCGGTCACCGCAAGCCTTGCCGCAGGCAGGTGGCGGGACCACATAACCAGCTACCCTGTTTTGTGTTTCTCAGCTTCCAGGAAAGAACCCCTATGGCTTTCGAGCGTCTGCGTGCCCTTCTCCCCGGCTCCGGTGTCCCCATCGTGCCCGTCATGCGGCTTGCCGGGCCCATCGGTGTGCGCACATCGCCATTCCAGCAGTCGCTGTCGCTGGCGGGGCTCGCGGGTCCGATCAGGCGGCTATTCTCGGTCAAACGCGCCCCGGCGGTTGCCATCGTCATCAATTCGCCCGGCGGTTCGCCAGTGCAGTCGAACCTGATCTTCAAACGCATCCGCCAGCTGGCAGACGAGAAGCAGAAGAAGGTCTTCGTCTTTGTCGAGGATGTCGCGGCCTCAGGCGGCTATTTCATCGCCGTGGCCGGTGACGAGATCATTGCCGATCCGTCCTCCATCGTCGGTTCCATTGGCGTGGTGTCTGCGAGCTTCGGTTTCGTCGAAGCCATCGGCAAGCTCGGCATCGAGCGCCGCGTCCACACCGCCGGCGAAAAGAAGGTGACCTTCGACCCCTTCCAGCCGGAAAAGCCTGCTGACGTGACCCGCCTGAAAGCCATCCAGAAGGACATCCATGAGACCTTCATCGGTGTGGTGAAATCGCGCCGCGCCGACAAGCTGAAAGGCGAGGACAAGGACCTCTTCTCCGGCGAATTCTGGACCGGCAACAAGGCGCTGGAGCTGGGCCTGATCGACCGTATAGGCGACTTGCGCTCGGTGCTGCGCGCGGAATATGGAGACAAGGTCGTGACCCCGGTCATCCCGACCCAGAAGCGCGGGCTTTTCGGCGTGAGCCGTTCGCCATCGGTTGGAAGTTCCGGCGAAATGATCGCGCGGGCTGCCGCATCCGGTCTGGTCGAGGCGGTCGAGGAGCGTGAGTTGTGGGCCCGCTACGGGCTTTGAAGGCAAAAAGTATAAATGATCAATCCATGGACCCTCATCATCGCGCTCGGCGCCTTCGTCGCATGGCGCTGGCTCAAGTCCGAGAAGAAGCGCGTCGCCAGCGAGATGCAGCGCACCCGCGCCACGCAGAAGGCCAGACCCATCGAGCTGGAACGCGACAAGGATGGGGTCTACCGGCCACGCGACGACGCCTGAGCGCCACCACACCCTTGACGCCGCGCATCGGCTCTTTCACAAGGCGGGGTAAATTTACCCCACAGGTTGCTATCCGATGACCCAGCCCGATCACATGGACCCGACCCGCTCCTTTCAGGGGCTGATGCTGACCCTGTCGCGTTACTGGGCCGACAAGGGCTGCGTCGTGCTGCAGCCCTATGACATGGAAGTCGGCGCCGGTACGTTCCATCCCGCGACCACGCTGCGCTCGCTGGGGCCGAAGGCATGGAAGGCGGCCTACGTGCAGCCATCGCGCCGCCCCAAGGACGGACGCTACGGCGAGAACCCCAACCGGCTTCAGCACTACTACCAGTATCAGGTGATCCTCAAACCCTCGCCGCCGGACCTGCAGCAGCTTTATCTCAACAGCCTGCTCGCCATTGGCGTCGACCCGGACAACCACGACATCCGCTTTGTCGAGGACGATTGGGAAAGCCCGACGCTGGGCGCCTGGGGGCTTGGCTGGGAGGTCTGGTGCGATGGCATGGAGGTCTCGCAGTTCACCTACTTCCAGCAGGTCTGCGGCCAGGACTGCCATCCCGTCTCCGGCGAACTGACCTACGGGCTTGAGCGCCTCGCCATGTATGTGCAGGGCGTCGACAACGTCTACGACCTGAACTTCAACGGCCGCGAGGGCGACGAGAGGGTCACCTATGGCGATGTATTCCTGCAGGCCGAGCAGGAATATTCCCGGCATAATTTCGAGTATGCCAACACCGAGATGCTGGAGCAGCATTTCAAGGATGCGCAGGCGGAATGTGCCTCGCTGCTTGAGAAGGGCGCTGCCGACGGTGACCTGCATAAATGCGTGCTGCCGGCCTACGACCAGTGCATCAAGGCGAGCCATGCCTTCAACCTGCTCGATGCGCGCGGCGTCATCTCCGTCACCGAGCGCCAGAAGTATATTCTCAGCGTGCGCGAACTGGCCAAGGCCTGCGGCGAAGCGTTCGTGCGGACTGAGGCTGGCGGGGCTGTAGCTTGACCAAGCCCTCGCCACCCCTGATCACGCGCTAGTGCGCTGTCCGGGGTGACGCGAAGCGTGTGTTGAGCCGATCAAAACACACTCTTCGTCATTCCGGCGAAAGCCGGAATCCAGAAAAGTGGTTGGTGCGAAGGCAACGGCGGCGTGGACGCAAGATCGCTGGCGCGGCCATCTGACATGTGATCGAATGCAGGGCGCATGCCCGCAATGACGCAGCGGAGGACCGCACGTGACAGATCAGCCGAAAATCGCCGGCACGGCGCCCATCCCCGTCGAGGTGGAAGCCGGCAAGACCTATTTCTGGTGTGCCTGCGGGCGTTCGGCCAACCAGCCCTTCTGCGACGGCTCCCACAAGGAAACCGGCTTTGCTCCGGTCAAATGGCAGGCTACGGAAACGAGGCGCGTCTTCTTCTGCGCCTGCAAGCATTCGGGCAACAAGCCTTTGTGCGATGGCACACACAAGACCCTCTAGACGGTCGTCTTTCTCTCTGCCTCAGCTCATTACCAGCGGCCACAGCGATGCGATCAGCAGGGCGGCCATCGTCCAGTTGAAGCGGCGCAGGTTGGCCCGGTCGTTGAGCCAGTGGCGCAAGCCCTGTCCCACCAGCGTCCATGTCGAGATGGATGGCAGGTTCACCGCGCCGAAGACCAGCGCGACGGCGACCACGGCGTCGAACCCGCCGGCAGGTGCCGCATAGGCCGTGATCGCGGTCAGCGCCATCGCCCAGGCTTTTGGATTGATCCACTGAAAGGCGGCTGCCTGCAGGAAAGTCATGGGCCGTGCGCTGGCGTCCTTTTCTCCCGGCGCCGCGGCATGGGCGATCTTCCAGGCAAGCCAAAGCATGTAGAGCGTGCAGCCGATCTTCAGCGCGGCGTGCGTGACGGGAAAACGCTCGAAAACCTGCGCCAGCCCCGCACCGACCGCGATGGCAAGAATGACGAATCCGATGCCGACCCCCAGCATGTGCGGGATGGTGCGGCGGAAACCGAAATTCGCGCCCGAGGTCATCAACATGAGATTGTTTGGTCCCGGCGTGATCGAGGACGCGAAGGCAAAGGCGATAAGGGCGGTGATGAGTTCCATTTTCATGTGGTGAGTATGGGTGGTTCATAGCCGAATGTCCGTGCAAATTTACTTGCAGAAATGCCAAGTTGTGCAATGATTGCTTCCTATGGACAGAATTGACGAGAATATATTGCGCGAATTGACCGCCGATGGGCGCATCAGCAATCTGGAGCTTGCCGGGCGTGTCGGCCTCTCGCCTTCGGCCTGCTCACGCCGGGTTCAGGAGTTGGAGCGCAGTGGTGTCATTGCTGGTTATCGCGCCCGGCTCGACCGGGTTGCGCTCGGAAACGGCTTTCTTGCCTACATGGCCGTGGGACTGAACTCCCACACCAAGGCTTCGCAGGAAGCCTTCGAGGAAGCCATGGCGGACGCACCGCAGGTGCGCGAGTGCCACAACATCACCGGCACGGTTGAATATTTGCTGCGCGTGGAAGTGGCCGATATCGAAGCCTTCAAGCAGTTTCATACCAACGTGCTGGGCGATCTGCCGCAATTGGGCTCGATAACCACCTATGTTGTGCTCGCCTCGCCGAAGGATGAACGAGGGTAGGTTAGGTCCCGTCCGGCGGTTGTGCCGCCTTTCTTCCCTCCCCATATCGACCGTAAGGTTTGAAGCGCATAAGTTGGCGCGAACAATTTCGTCCCGCAGCCGGGCAGGGGAGGCTTAATCATGACCGGGATCATCCTTCTGGCGATCATCGCAGCCGTCGTCCTCTACGCGATCATTCTCTACAACCAGCTCGTTTCGAAACGGCAGATGGCCAACGAGGGCTGGAGCGGCATCGACGTGCAATTGAAGCGCCGTACCGACCTGATCCCCAACCTGCTTGAGTCCGTGAAGGGCTACATGAGCCACGAGAAGGATACGCTGCGCGAGGTGACCGAATTGCGCACGAAGGCTCAAGGGATCCCCGACGACAATGTCGCCGAGCGCGCCAAGGTCGAGGGCATGCTGTCGGGCGCGCTGGGACGCCTGCTCGCCATCGCCGAGAACTACCCCGACCTCAAGGCGAGCCAGAACTTCATCGACTTTCAGGATGCGCTGGAAGACACCGAGAACAAGCTGGAGATGGCGCGGCGCTATTACAACGGCACCGTGCGCGACCTCAACGTCATGGTCGAGCAGTTCCCCTCCAACCTGATTGCGGGCAAGTTCGGCTTCACGCATCGCGAGTTCTTCGAGATCGAGGAAGCAAGCGAGCGCGCCGTGCCGAAGGTGAGCTTCGACAACTAATCTTCATGCTGAAGATACCGTCCGCCATGCGCCGTATTGCCGTATTTCTGGGCTTCCTGCTCGCCGTGGCCTTCGCTGCGGCGGCCCCTGCGCGCGCTCAAGGGGCGGAAGAAATCCGGCTGTTCGAATCGCGCATCGTCGTCGGCGAGGACGGCGTGCTGACGGTGACCGAGACGATCACCGTCAATGCCCAGTGGTACGAGATCAAGCGCGGCATCTACCGCGATTTCCCTACCCGGTATTACGACAAGGACACCGGGCTGCTGCACACCGCCTCCTTCGAGGTCGTTCGCGTTACGCGCGACGGACTGGAGGAGCCGTGGTTCACCGAAAGCATGGGCGGAGGCACGCGCGTCTATATCGGCGACAAGAACACTTACGTCCCGCGCGGCGTCCACACCTACGAACTCGTCTACCGCACGGGCCGCCAGCTTCGCTATTTCGAGGACTATGACGAACTCTACTGGAACGTTACCGGCAATGGCTGGTCGTTCCCTATCCGCGTTGCCCGCGCGCAAGTGACACTGCCGCCGGGTGCCGGCGTGCTGCAATGGTCCGCCTATACCGGCGGCTACGGCTCGACGGAGCAGAACGCGCAACTGCTCGGCCAGACCCGGCGCACGATCACCATCGAGACAACGCGCGGGCTTGGCGCCTATGAGGGGCTGACGGTCGCGGTCGGGTTCCCGAAAGGATTCGTTCCAGAGGTCACGCCGAACCAGGCGCTGATGCGCATGATCTGGGACAACATCGGCATGTTCGGGTTCTTCGCCGCGATTCCGGGCATCATCGGTTTTCTGTTCTATCACTGGGCTCGGGTGGGGCGCGATCCGCCGCGCCAGTCGGTGATCCCGCGCTTCGAGGCCCCGCGCAACCTGTCTCCCGGCGCGATCAGCTATCTGCACTACCGCGGCTTCAGGAAGGGCTGGCGGTCCGGCGCGTCAAAGGCCTTCATCGCGGCGCTGACCTCGCTTGCCATCAAGGGCCGCATCGTCATCGACCAGACCGGCAAGAACATGGCAGTGGAGGCGCGCGAGCGCGGCTACAACACCATGAGCCCGGACGAGCAGGCAATCGATACAGCCCTTCTCGGCGGCACCAGGAGGCGGGAGTTCAAGAAGTCGAACAGGTCCTCGATCCTCAGCGCGATATCGAAATTCCGTTCCGCGATCACCGGGAGTTACGGCGATGTCTACTACACCCGCAACACCCGCTATGTGATCATGGCGCTGGCCATGCTCATCGTCGCGGTGGTTTTCTTCCTCATTGGCGACCATCCGCCGGAAGACATCACGGTCCCGGTCATTTTTTCTGGCGTGTTCGGCGGCGTCGGCCTGACGATGTTGTCATTCGGGCTCGCCCGCGTGTTCGGTGTCGCGGGTGAGGGAAGCTGGTTCACAGCGTTCCTGATGACGTTCTTCTCGCTGCCCTTCGCGCTTGTGCCGCTGGGAATGATTTTTGCCGTTCCGTCCGGCTGGATCATGCTGGTTCCGGCACTGATTTACGGCACGATTGCGTTGATCGTGCTGTTCGGCTGGCTGATGCCCGCACCCACCGTGGATGGGCAGCGGCTGGCCGAGGAGATCGAGGGCTACAAGCTCTACCTTTCCGTCGCCGAGGAGAAACGCATGAACATGGTCGGTGCGCCGCTCGTCACGCCGGAAGTCTACGAGACGCATTTGCCATACGCGATAGGGCTTGGCGTGGAGAAGCAATGGTCGAATGCCTTTGCCGAGGCGCTCGCCAAGGTGGGCCGCAGCGAAGCGGACTATCACCCCGGTTTCTACCGCGGCAGCAGCTGGAACACATACAGCATCGCGCAAGCCTCCTCGGGCATGGCATCGGCCATCGGCTCGTCGATTGCCAGCGCCACGCCGTCCCAATCGTCTTCGTCGGGCTCCGGCGGCGGCGGCTTCTCCGGCGGCGGCGGTGGTGGTGGTGGTGGCGGTGGCTGGTAGGCTGCCAGCATGAAAGAAACGTCGTCATTCCGGCGAAAGCCGGAATCCAGATTTATCCGTATCACCAGTCGCCTCTGGATTGCCGGGTCAAGCCCGGCAATGACGATAGGGAATGATTGCGTCGCGCTCAGACACGAAAAAGCCGGCGCCTATTTCAAGGCACCGGCTTTGAATTCTTGTCAGGCCGTTTGAGCTTCAGGCCGCTGCCTTACTTGCCCGTCAGCATGCCCCACAGGTCGAACTTCCGGTTGATGCCGGCGCGGATGATGTTGATGTCGTCGAAGTCGGTGACCAATGGCTGCGCCATGAAAGGCGTTGAATTGTCGCCAAGATCGATATGCAGGTATTCGATCTTGGCCGACCAGTTCTCGTCGAACGCTATCTCGACACCGCCGCCGATCGCCAGACCCGCATTGATATCGTCGCCCTGAGCGCCGGCGAGGCCGTTGACGCCGGACTCGACCTCGCCATAGGCGAGGCCGGCCGTTCCGTAGAACAGGAACATGCCTGTGGCGTAGCCAATGCGTCCGCGAATGGTTGAAAACCAGTTGACCTCACCGAAACAGCCACCTGTACAGAATGATCCGCTTATGTCGGCAAAGGAGGTGTCGCTCTCGATACCCCAGACCCATTGGCCATTCTGCCAGTTGTAGCCGGATGTCCAGCCGCCGAACCCGCCGTCAAGATCGTTGGTGTCCGTTCCTGCGCCACCGACGTCGACATGATTATCGCCCCAGGCGCCGCCGCCCTGCAGGCCGAAATACTGACCCGACCAATCGCGGGTCGCCCCGCCGAATAGTTCATCCGCCGCCGAAGGGCCGCAAAGCGCCATTCCCAGCACGCAAGCCAGAGCGATTTTCTTCATGGAATGATCCCCGTTGACCACGATGCGTGGCCACTGCGGATGAATCCCGTATGCCTGTCGATTTATTTAGTCAACGAATAAGAAGGGCTCGCTATCTGTCGCTTGACGCAAGGTTATAATTTTCCGGTATCTATTGCGGGAAAGCCACATATTCTGTCGGTAAAATGTGACCTTGTAAGAAAAGCGGTGTTCGGGCCGGAACATAGATTCAACGCGGAAACACCCCATTTTGGGGCTTCGGCAACCCCAAAATGGGGTGACAGCGCGCCCATGCCTTGCTAACGCAGGGCGCGCCGTAACGTGTGGCGTAACATCTTGCTGGCGAACCCATGCCCGATCTTCTGCTTGAACTGTTTTCCGAGGAAATCCCCGCGCGCATGCAAAAGCGCGCGTCTGACGACCTCAAGAAACTTGTCACCGACGCCATGGTCGATGCGGGCCTCACCTATGAGGCCGCGCGCGCCTTCGCGACACCGCGCCGGCTGACGCTGTCGGTGACGGGTCTGCCCGTCAAAAGCCCGGATACGCTGGAAGAGCGCAAGGGCCCCCGCGTCGGTGCGCCGGAACAGGCGCTCGCCGGCTTCCTGAAGACGGCAGGACTTTCAGGCATTGACGAAGCCGAGATTGTCGAGGACGAGAAAAAAGGCTCGTTCTATGTCGCGCGCACCAAGCGCGAGGGCCGGGCCGCCACCGACATCATTGCCGAAATCGTGCCGGACGTGATCCGCAAGTTCCCCTGGCCGAAGTCCATGCGCTGGGGGGCGGGGTCGCTTCGCTGGGTACGCCCGCTGCATTCGATCCTGTGCACCTTCGGCCCCGAAACCGAGGAGCCGGAGATCGTTCAATTCGAGATCGACGGCATCACATCCGGCGACACGACGCGGGGCCATCGCTTCATGGCGCCGGGCGAGATCACCGTGCGCCGCTTCGAGGATTACGTTGCGAAGCTGGAAGCGGCCAAGGTCGTGCTCGATCCCGAGCGCCGCGCCGACATGATCCGCGCCGATGCGAAGACGCTTGCCTTCGCGCAAGGTCTGGATTTGGTCGAGGACGAGGCGCTGGTGGGTGAGGTTGCGGGCCTTGTCGAATGGCCGGTGCCGCTGATGGGCAGCTTCGAGGAAAGCTTTCTGGAAGTGCCGGACGAGGCGATCCGCGCCACCATCCGCGCCAACCAGAAATGCTTCGTCCTCACCGACCCGAAAACCGGCAAGCTGACCAATCGCTTCATCGCGGTTGCCAATATCGAGGCGAAGGACGGCGGGACCAAGATCACCGCCGGCAACGAGCGCGTCATCGCGGCGCGCCTGTCGGACGCGAAATTCTTCTGGGAAACCGACCTGGCAACGAAGCTGGAAGAGCACGCGAAAAAGCTCGACGGCATCGTCTATCACGAGAAGCTCGGCACCCAGGCCGAACGCGTCGCGCGGATTGCCGCTCTTGCAAAAGAGCTGGCCCCCATCGTCGGCGCCGATCCTGAAAAAGCCGAACGCGCGGCAAAGCTCTGCAAGGCTGATCTGGTGACCGAGATGGTCGGCGAGTTCCCCGAGCTTCAGGGCCTGATGGGCAAGTATTACGCGCTGGCGCAGGGTGAAGACGCCGACGTCGCCGCGGCCATCGAGGAACACTACAAGCCTCAGGGTCCGTCCGACACGGTGCCGTCCAACCCGGTTTCGATTGCTGTCGCGCTGGCCGACAAGCTCGACCAACTAGTTGGTTTTTGGTTCATCGAAGAAAAGCCGACCGGCTCTAAAGATCCTTATGCCTTGCGAAGAGCCGCACTTGGCGTAATTCGATCGGTTTTGGTGAATGGATTTAGGCTAAGCCTCTGGAATAGCACGGCTTCGGGGTTTTCACTCGTTGCAAAAGACGAGTATTTCGTCCGGTACGATCAGAGAAAAGAAATTGCTGATGCTGTTCGTAGAGAATTTGGCGAGGATAGTATTCCAAAGTATGCGGAATCTGTAGCTGAGACACGCTCACTGCCGATCTCCGACCTCCTCTCCTTCTTCGCCGATCGTCTGAAGGTCCAGCTTCGCGACGAAGGTGCGCGGCACGATCTGGTCGATGCCGTCTTTGCACTACCCGATCAGGACGACTTGCTGATGATCGCGCGGCGGGTCGAGGCGCTGGGCGCGTTTCTCGATACCGACGATGGCGCGAACTTGCTGACGGCCTACAAGCGCGCCGCAAACATCCTGCGCATCGAGGAGAAGAAGGACGGCACGGAATACCCCGCGACGCCGGACCCGGACGCTTTCGCCGTGCAGGAAGAACGCGCGCTGTTCGACGCGCTGGAGAATGCGCGTGGTGAGGTTGTCATGGCGTTGGAGCGCGAGGACTTCGCCGACGCCATGACGGCGCTGTCGAAGCTGCGCGGGCCGGTCGATACCTTCTTCGACGATGTGACGGTCAATGCCGACGATGCGAACGTGCGCGCCAACCGGCTGAAGCTCCTCGCCGCCATCCGCGACACCATGGACCGCGTCGCCATCTTCGAGAAGATTCAGTAAGACTGCCTTTTCGCTCAACGCACCTCATCCTGAGGAGGCGCTGCAAGCGCCGTCTCGAAGGGCGAGGTGCGGCTTTGCGTGTTTGCCGCCCATCCTTCGAGACGATTGCTACGCAATCTCCTCAGGATGAGGTGGAGTGAATATGTGACGTTTTCTGGATTCCGGCTTTCGCCGGAATGACGTTGAGTGGGTCGCGACGGTCAATCCAATTGCGCCGTCATTTCGGCGACCAAGAGGCGGGGAGTGCCGTAGGCACGACAGGGAAGCAAATAAGATCGGAATCCAGTCCTTGAATAAGGTAAAGCCCGGCGATTGGTGCCCCGCCCCCGCGACCATTCGCCACCCGATTTCCCTATAAGCAACCTGGCGAATTGCATCTCACGCAAATTTGCGCAATGAAGCCGCATTCTTCGCGGGTGCAGCATGAGTCTTTTTCCGCGACGACGAAAAACCGAAAGTAATCGAGACGCTTCGGGGGCGTGAAACATGACGAAATGGGTCTATTCGTTCGGCGGCGGGTCCGCCGAAGGCGAAGCCGGCATGAAAAACCTGCTTGGCGGCAAGGGCGCCAACCTTGCCGAGATGTCGAGCCTGGGGCTCCCCGTTCCGCCGGGCTTCACGATCACCACCGATGCCTGCAACTGGTATTACGACCATTCCGAGAGCTATCCCGACGAACTGACCGCGCAGGTCGATGCCGCGGTTGCAAAGATCGGCGAGATCGTCGGCAAGGGCTTCGGCGACACAGCCAACCCGCTGCTCGTCTCGGTGCGTTCCGGTGCCCGCGCGTCGATGCCCGGCATGATGGACACCGTGCTCAACCTCGGTCTCAACGACCAGACGGTCGAGGCGCTGGCGAAAATCGCCGGCGACAAGCGTTTCGCCTATGACAGCTACCGCCGCTTCATCCAGATGTATTCCGACGTCGTGCTCGGCGTCGAGCATCACCACTTCGAGGAAATCCTCGAACTCTACAAGGAAGAGCGCAGCCTGACGCTGGATACCGACCTGGGCGCGGAAGACTGGGCGGCGATCATTTCCTCCTACAAGACCCGTGTTCAGGAGGAGCTTGGCAGCCCGTTCCCGCAGGACCCGAGGGAACAGCTCTGGGGCGCTATCGGCGCGGTGTTCGGCTCGTGGATGAACCAGCGCGCCATCACCTACCGCCGCCTGCACGAAATCCCGGCAAGCTGGGGCACGGCGGTCAATGTTCAGGCCATGGTGTTCGGCAATATGGGCGAGGATTCCGCAACCGGCGTCGCCTTCACCCGCAACCCCTCGACCGGCGAGAATGCGCTCTATGGCGAATTCCTCGTCAACGCGCAGGGAGAGGATGTCGTTGCCGGTATCCGCACCCCGCAGGATTTGACGGAAACCGCCCGCATCGCGGCAGGTTCCGACAAGCCGTCGCTGGAGGCGGTGATGCCGGAAGCCTTCAAGCAGTTCACCGCGATTTGCGATCAGCTCGAGACCCATTACCGCGACATGCAGGACCTCGAGTTCACCATCGAGCAGGGCAAGCTCTACATGCTGCAGACCCGCTCGGGCAAACGCACCACTAAGGCCGCCCTGAAGATCGCCGTCGACATGGCCGCCGAAGGCCTGATCACGCAGGATGAAGCCGTGCTGCGCATCGATGCCGGTGCGCTCGACCAACTCTTGCACCCGATGATCGATCCAGACGCTGAAAGGATCATCATCGCTCAAGGTCTGCCGGCATCGCCCGGTGCGGCGCAGGGCGAACTGGTGTTCAATTCCGACGATGCGGAGCGGCTCAAGGCGGAAGGCCACGCGGTTATCCTTGCGCGCATGGAGACGAGCCCGGAAGACATCCACGGCATGCATGCCGCCGAAGGCATCCTGACGACGCGCGGCGGCATGACCAGCCACGCGGCCGTGGTTGCCCGTGGCATGGGCAAGCCCTGCGTGTCGGGGGCAGGAACCATCCGCATCAACTACGCCAAGGGCGAGATGCTGGCCGGCGGGCGCATCTTCAAGGAAGGCGACGTCATCACCGTAGACGGGTCGACCGGCCAGGTGCTCGAAGGCAGGGTCAACATGCTGCAGCCGGAACTCTCCGGTGACTTCGGCACCATCATGGAATGGGCCGATGCGCGCCGCACCCTGGGCGTGCGCGCCAACGCCGAAACTCCGCTGGATGCGCGCGCGGCGCGCGATTTCGGCGCCGAGGGCATCGGGCTTTCACGCACCGAGCACATGTTCTTCGATGGCGACCGCATCACCGCGGTGCGCGAGATGATCCTCGCCGACGACGAGGCCGGCCGCCGCAACGCGCTCGCCAAGCTCTTGCCGATGCAGCGCGACGATTTCGTCGAACTGTTCGAGATCATGGCCGGCCTGCCGGTCACGATCCGCCTGCTCGATCCCCCGCTGCATGAATTCCTGCCGCATGAGGCTGACGAAATCGAGGAAGTGGCGCAGGGTCTCGGCACCAGCGCGGAGAAGGTGGCCGCCCGTGTCGACCTGTTGAAGGAGCTCAACCCGATGCTCGGCCATCGCGGCTGTCGTCTTGCCATCTCCTTCCCCGAGATCTGCGAGATGCAGGCGCAGGCGATCTTCGAGGCCGCTGCCGTTGCGGCCAAGAAGACCGGCAAGCCGGTTCATCCGGAAGTGATGGTTCCGCTGATCGCAGGTCGTCCCGAGTTCGATCTGCTGAAAGCCCGCATCGATGCGATGGCCGAAAAGGTCAGCAGGGAGACCGGCGTCGAACTGACCTACCAGACTGGCACCATGATCGAGTTGCCGCGCGCGTGCCTGCGTGCAGGCGAGATCGCCGAGACGGCGGAGTTCTTCTCCTTCGGCACCAACGATCTGACCCAGACCGCATTCGGTATCTCCCGTGACGATGCCGGCAGCTTCCTCGGCACCTATGTCGAGAAGGGCCTGCTGGAGAGCGATCCCTTCATCTCCATCGATGTCGAGGGTGTCGGCGAGCTGGTGGCAATCGGCTGCGAGCGCGGCCGCGCCGTGCGCCCGGACATCAAGCTTGGCATTTGCGGTGAGCATGGCGGCGACCCGGCTTCGGTACGCTTCTGCCACAAGGTCGGCCTCGACTACGTTTCCTGCTCGCCCTATCGCGTGCCGATCGCACGTCTTGCCGCTGCCCAGGCCGCGATCGACGGCGATACGGCATCCACGGCCTGAGGCAGGGGATGGCGGGCGCGCAATCTCTCGCTGACCTGCGTGCCGGCGGGAAATCCGCGCTTGCCCGTGCGCTGACGGCGCTGGAGACAGGCCTTGATCCGGCCGGTGCGCCTGATGCTGAAACCGCCGCGCTGCTCGATGCCGCTTGTGCTGATCCTGAAGGCACGGTGATCGGCCTGACCGGCCCGCCCGGTGTCGGCAAGTCGACGCTGACCGGTGCGCTTCTTTCCCGCTACCGTGCCGCTGGTCTCGGCGTTGGCGTCATCGCGGTCGATCCGTCTTCACAAATCACCGGCGGTGCGCTGCTCGGCGATCGCACCCGCATCCGCACGTCACCTGAAGACGACAGGGCCTTCGTGCGTTCGCTCGCCGCGCGCGACCGGTTGGGCGGCCTGTCGGACCATGCGGTGGCGGCAGCGCTTCTGATGCGCGCTGTCTACGACCGCGTCATCGTCGAGACCGTTGGCATCGGCCAGTCGGAAGCCGATATCGGTCTGGTTGCCGATACGCTGGTGCTTTGCGTGCAGCCGGGCTCCGGCGACAGCCTGCAGTTCATGAAGGCCGGCATCATGGAACTGCCCGACATCATCGTGGTGACGAAATCGGACATGGGTGCCGCCGCGCGCCGCGCCCGCGCCGATGTGGAGGGCGCGCTCGGACTGTTCGCAGCTTCTGGTAGCACGGACTGGAAGGTACCGGTCGTTGCGCTGTCTGCGTCGAACGGTGACGGGCTTGATGACCTGATTGTGGCAATCGATGCGCACCGGACCTGGCTGGAGCAGGAAGGCCGGTTGGCACATCGCCGCGAAAAACAGGCGCTCGCCTTCCTGCGGGACTGCATCAGAACGCGTCACGGACGCGCCGGTTTACAGCGTATTTCTGCGGAAATCGCAGCATCAGATGCTTTTGAGCCGTTTTCCGCATTGATGCGACTAATTGTCCATCTGTCCAGGTAAACCGTTGATTTACCAAGAAAACACGTCGGGGCTTGCCTGCCCATTTCCTGACTTTTTTTAACGTTAATCCAGCATCAACGCTTTTACGGCGAAATGCTTTTCCGACGGGGGGCCGTCACAAGGATTAGCGCGTTCGCCGACAGCGTTTGGGTCGGTGATGCTTGAAAAAAGTGGTGTGTGTGTTGCGTAGGAAAGTACGTCCCACGGTGCGCGGGGGTCGCGCCGCATACCGCATCCGTGCGGTTATGTTCGCCCTGATCGGGCTTGTATTCACAACCGGCGAGGCCGCCTACCAGGATGCGGCGGCCATGCTGACCAAGGAAGTCACCAGTGCCGATCGCTGGCGCACGTCGCTGGTCGCAGCGCCTGTGGGCGCTGAATATTCAGCCAAGGTGTCTCTTCCCTACCAGACCGCATCTGTGGGTGCCGGTACGCTTGGTGTTGCAACGGGCCGCGGCATGCTTGGCATCAACCCGTCCGATGCGATGGTGACCGGTTCGCTGCCCGGTGCGAACAGCACCGCACCGGAAGATCGGGTCAATCGCACCGCCAAGGGCGATCTTCAGATGAGCCGCCCGCCGGTCGGCACCGTCTTCAATCTCGAAATGGACGGCATCGGCATCATGCGCAATCCGCGCCTGATCGTTGATCCCGATGAGGTCGGCGGCCAGCGCATGTCGTTCCATGCGCCCATCGAGGAACGCCGCGGCGCGGTGGTTCTCGCCTCTCTCGGACTGGAATTCCTGGGCGGCGAGGACCGGCTGCCCGGGCTCTTCGATTCCCGCATTCCGCATAACCCCGGCTACGACGTGAATCGCTATGCCCAGGAACTCAACTGCCTGGCCACAGCCATCTACTTCGAGGCCCGCAGCGAACCCGACAACGGCCAGATAGCGGTAGCGCAGGTCGTCACCAACCGGGTGCGCTCCAGCTACTATCCGGATTCGGTCTGTGGCGTTGTCTACCAGAACAAGAACTGGCGCAACCGGTGCCAGTTCTCCTTCGCCTGCGATCGCTATCCCGATCGCGTCCGTGACAAGTCGTCGTGGGAAAAGGCGATGACCTTTGCCCGCGATGTCATGCAGGGCAAGGCGTTCCTCAACACGGTCAACGATTCGACGCACTATCACGCCGACTACGTTCACCCGCGTTGGGTGCGTGGCATGGTCAAGCGCGACAAGATCGGCCGGCACATTTTCTACCAGGTCCGAAAGTGGATTTGACCTTGGGGGCTTGACCCTGATTGGCGTTTCATCATGACATCCCTCCTGCAAGACTGAACAACTTGCGAAACAGGGGGGACGATGAACGACAATCCGAATGTCTTGCCGCTGCCGGAAGGCTACCGGCCTCCGCCGAAGGTGCGTGACGTCAGTTTTTCCGAGATCGTGAATGCAGCCGGCCGCGGCATGACGGATTTCCGGACCGCCCGGCTGAAGAGCATCTTTTTCGGTCTTGTCTACGCGCTTGGCGGTATAGCGGTGGTTCTCTCCGCTACCTGGCTGGATATGCCCTGGATCAGCTATCCGCTGGCCACAGGCTTTTTATTGCTCGGTCCCTTCGCCGCTGTGGGTTTGTATGAGATCAGCCGCAGGCTGGAGACCGGCGAGCCGCTGGCTTTCGGTGAAATCCTTTCGGTCATGTACGCTCAGCGCAGCCGCGAGATCGGCTGGATGTCGTTCGTCGTGCTGTTCTTCTTCATTTGCTGGATGTACCAGGTGCGGTTATTGCTCGCCCTGTTCCTCGGCTTCGAGCCGATCGATACTTTCACCGGCTTCCTGCAAACCGTTTTCACGACCGGTCCCGGCCTGATGTTTCTCTTGGTCGGCCATGTGGTCGGCGCGATCCTGTCGGCGGTGCTGTTCTCGTTGTCGGTGATTTCGTTTCCGATCCTGCTCGATCGCAACATCGATTTCATCACCGCGATGATCGCCAGCGTACAGACGGTGGTGAAAAATCCGCTCGCGATGCTCGGCTGGGCGGCAATCGTTGTGATCCTGCTCATCGTCGGCTCGCTGCCGATGTTCCTCGGGATGATCGTTATCCTGCCCGTGCTCGGTCACACCACCTGGCATCTCTACCGGCTTGCGATCGAGCCTGAGGACGCAACTTCTGCGGCTGAAGACAAGGCACGGGCCGGGGAATAGCCCGGCTCCTATCATGAGTTTTGCTTATAGGGCTCATTCGCAAACATTGGTTCTCTTGATAGCTGCCGGCCGCTAAGTTTGCGCGCAAGCCGGCATCATGCCGCGCCAGATGGAGAATTATGATGTCGGCAAGCCCCACGCCCATAGCGCCTGCATGGCGCACGCCTGCGCTGATTGTCGTTGCCGGTGTTCTGATTGCGATCCTGACCAACGGTCCGCGAACCGCCATGGGGCTGTTCCTGCCTCCCATGACGGAAGCAAATGGCTGGTCGCGCGAGACGTTTGCGCTTGCTTTGGCGCTGCAGAATATCGTCTGGGGCATGGCGCAGCCGATTGCCGGCGGCTTTGCAGACAAATACGGCACTTCGCGGGTCATCATCGCGGGCGCGCTCGTCTATGCCGTCAGCTTCGTGATCATGTCGCAGGCCGATGCGCCTTTCATCCTGCATCTGTCCGCCGGCGTCATGATGGGCGCGGCCATCGGCGCAAGCTCGTTCGGCATCGTCATCACGGCATTTTCACGCCTGCTGCCGCCGGAGAACCGTCAGGTCGGCTTCGGCATCGCCACTGCGGGCGGCTCGTTGGGCCAGTTCCTGTTCGCCCCCATCACGCAGGGCTTCATTTCGGCTTACGGCTGGCACGTTGCGCTGATCTTGCTCGGCGCGATGGTTCTGGCGGTGGCGGCACTCGCCCCGGTGCTCGCCGGGCGCAGTGAGAAATCACCCAATGTCGAGCGCGATCAGTCCATTTCCGAAGCCCTGAAAGAGGCCCTGTCGGAACGCAACTACATACTCCTTCTGGTCGGCTTCTTCGTCTGCGGCTTCCAGGTGGCGTTCATTTCCGCACACTTGCCGGCCTATCTCGTCGACCTCGGACTGGCTGCGAAATGGGGTGCCTGGTCGATTGCGTTGATCGGCCTGTTCAACGTGATCGGCTCTTATTCGGCTGGCCTGCTGTCCGGCAGGCGATCCAAGCCGCACATGTTGAGCTGGATCTATTTCCTGCGCGCCATTGCCTTCGCCGTTTTCCTGCTGGTTCCGATCTCCGTGCCCAGCGTGCTGATCTTCTCCTCCGTGATCGGCTTGCTCTGGCTGTCCACGGTGCCACCGACGTCCGGCATCGTCGTCTCCATGTTCGGTCCGCGCTGGATGGGTTTGCTCTGGGGGCTGGTATTCCTGAACCACCAGGTCGGTTCGTTCCTCGGCGTCTGGCTTGGCGGCAGGCTTTACGACCAGACCGGATCCTATGACGTGGTCTGGTGGCTCGGCGTTGCGCTTGGGCTCGCCGCTGCCGTTCTTCACTGGCCGATCCGCGATGCGCCTGTAGCGCGCCTCAATGAAGCCGCGAGTTAGCTCCAGCCGGCTGACGCACGCTTTTCCGGTCCGGGAATTGTGACCTTGCCCCTGTCTTTTCCTGCCTGCCCGCGCTAGGGATCAGGGCAACGGAAAACAAGGCCGGGAGAGCTACCCATGAGCGGATTTCGCGCAGTCCTCATTTCGAAAGAAGGCGAGAAGGGCCAGAAGGCCGAACTGACCACCCTGACCGATGCCGATCTGATGGACGGCGATGTAACGGTTCGCGTCACCCACTCGACGCTGAACTACAAGGATGGCCTTGCACTGACCGGCAAGGCACCGATCGTGCGCCGCTGGCCCCTGATCCCCGGTATTGATTTCGCCGGTGAGGTCACCGCTTCCGATAGTCCCGATTTCAAGCCCGGCGATCGTGTCATCCTCAACGGCTGGGGCGTCGGCGAAACCCATCATGGCGGTTATGCCGAGAAAGCCCGCGTCAAGGGCGATTGGCTGATCCATTGTCCCGATGCCCTGAGCAATGCGGACGCGATGGCGATCGGCACCGCGGGCTATACGGCAGCCCTGTGCGTGCTGGCACTGACGGATAACGGCGTGTCGCCGGCGTCGGGTCCGGTGGTGGTTACAGGTGCCGTCGGCGGTGTCGGATCAACGGCGGTGGTGTTGCTGTCGAAGCTTGGGTTCCATGTCATCGCCTCGACCGGGCGCGCCAGCGAAGCCGATTACCTCAAGTCGCTGGGCGCGTCGGAAATCATCGACCGCAACGAGCTTTCCGAACCGGGGCGTCCGCTTGGCAAGGAGCGTTGGGCAGCTGGCGTCGATTCCGTCGGCAGCCATACGCTCGCCAATGTGCTGGCCCAAACGAAGTATGGCGGCTACGTCTCTGCTTGCGGTCTGGCGCAGGGCATGGACCTGCCGACAACCGTCGCGCCCTTCATCCTGCGCGGTGTATCGCTGCTCGGTATCGATTCGGTCATGGCGCCGAAGGAAAAGCGCATCCGCGCCTATGAGCTGCTGTCAGCCAAACTGGACAGCAAAGCCCTGGCGACGATCACTTCGACCGTCAGGCTTGATGACATCATTGCTGCTGGCGCCGACATTATTGCCGGCAAGGTGCGCGGGCGTATCGTGGTTGAGGTTGCCTGACCGGCGCCATCTTTTTCATGATTGCAATGTTCGGCCCTTAAATCGTGTCACGAGCACGATTTAAGGGCCGGTTCTCACTTCGCGGAACACCGGTACCCACTTTTTCGCAACGATGCTTTAGCCGGCGGGCGGGAAGATCATGCATGTGGTGACGGCGTGGGCGAGCAGGCGTCCGTCCGCGTCGGTCAGCTTGCCGTCGGATGTTGCCGTGGTTCTGCCCCGGTGCAGAACGTTGCCCTCGGCACGGACCTCGCCGGTCTGTTCGGTCATTCCGCGCACCATGTTCACCTTGATCTCCAGCGTGGTGTAGGTCTCGCCGGCTGCAAGCGTCGTATGGATGGCGCATCCAAGCGCTGAATCGAGGATTGCCAGCGCGAAACCGCCGTGAACCTGCGAACTTGGGTTGTAATGCCTGAATTCAGGTAAGCCGGTGAAGACGCAGCGTCCGCGTTCGACCTCCGTGATCCGGATTCCCATGAGTTCGGCAATCGGCGGTGCCGGAAGGTCCCCTTTGGCCATCCGGCTTAGCAGGGTCAGACCGTCCTGGCTGAGCAGTTCCTCGCGCGAAACCACGCCGTAGGTGATGTCGTTTGCGCTCATGCCTGCTGTTCCCTTCAAATAATTGCATATGCAATTTACAATCATGACGCGAAGGTAATTGGCTGGCAAGGTTTGTTGCGTATACAATTACGCATGACCGAAGATTCACTCCGTGATCTTTACTGCACCTGCTGCCATGTGCGCCGCGCCGCAAGACGGCTGACGCGCATGTACGAATCGGCATTGGAGCCGAGTGGCTTGACGGCGATGCAGTTCGCAATTCTGGCGGCAATCGCCCGCAATCCTTCCGCCGGCCGTGTCGAGATCGCGGACCTGCTGGACATGGATACATCCACATTGTCACGCGGCATGGCGCCGCTGATGCGCGACGGATTGGTCGCGACGCAAGGCGGCAAACTTCGTTCCGGCCACCTCGAACTTACGGAAAACGGCCGCACGGCCTTCGAGGCTGCCGTGCCGCTGTGGCAGCAGGCCCAGCAGGCCGTACATAAGGCGTTGGGCGGTGCGCAGACCCGGGAACTTCACGATCTGCTGGCCGGGTTGCCCGGCGAAAGCGGGGTGGCCACGGGCTGAACCCGCGCTTAGTCGAGCGTCAGCGCAAAGGGCGTGCCCTCATAGGCGAACTCGCCGCGTCCGATCGAAAGCACCGCATCGACCATCCGGCCTTCGCGGCCCAGAACGTCGTCGGCAATCGCGACAAGGCGCGCGTTCGGCGTTGCGCTCGGGGCGAGCTTGCGGATGGTCTGCGCCAGTTCAAATTCGTCGCGGGCGGGGTTCAGGGCGCAGATGCTGATGAAGGCGCCGGCGGTCGAACGGCTGATGCCGGCCCAGCAATGCACCACCATCGGCGCCCGCCGGTCCCAGTTTTCAGCAAACCCGATCAACGCCTCGACGTGTTCCGCCCCCGGCGGCGTCATGCCCTCCATCGGTGTGGTGATGTCGTTGAAGCCGAGGAACAGGTGCCGGTCTTCGGCGATGTGGCCGGGCCGCTCGACTGGCGTACCGGCATTGATCAGCGTCAGGATATGCGAAGCGCCGCTGGCCCTGACCGTATGATGCAGGCGCGACAGCGAGCACACGCAAATCGAATCCGGCCGCTCGATCATTTGACGCCCTCCTTCGCCTGCGCGCCGTTTGCAGGCGATATGCCGAGCATGGCGGCGCGCTTGAGAAATTTTGCCTGCGCATCATGGGTTGCCATCGGGGCGAGGCTGAACAGCTTTTCAAGCTGCGCGCCGCCGATCTTGCCGGGCCGGCCGAAAAACTTCTCCGCATCCTCCCGTCCAAAGCCCGCAAGCTGCGTCGCCTCAAGAAAGGCCGCTATCTTGTCGGCCTTCTTGATGGCCGTTTTCCAGGTTGCGGGGATTTTTGCCGGCAGCCCGAGCCGGACATGGATCGCTTCCTGCAACCGTGCTTCGACCTCTTTGTAATTGTCGCCGATGACCGCCTTGAACGGGCTGATCATGTCGCCGATGACGTATTCCGGCGCATCGTGGAACAGCGCCGCCAAACGCAAGTCGGTGCCGGCGGCTGCATCGATGCGCCCGGCGATGTCTTCCACCAGCAACGAGTGCTGCGCGACGGAGAAGGCATGATCGCCGATGGTCTGCCCGTTCCAGCGCGCAACGCGTGCAAGCCCATGCGCGATGTCCTCGATCTCGACATCGAGCGGCGAGGGGTCGAGCAGGTCGAGCCGGCGCCCCGACAGCATGCGCTGCCACGCGCGCGCGGCCTCCTTGGCGGCGGGCTTCTTTGGGGTGTTCTTTATCACAGGCATATTCATGGTCAGGCTTGCACACTATCGCCGGGAACATCGAATTGCGCCCAAACGGGCCTGCTCGCCGTCAGTGTCGCGTGCCCGCAGACAACCGGCTCGCTGTCCGCGATGGCCTGCTCCAGCCGGTCGAGCCGTAATAGCGCAAGCCCGGATTGTCCTTTCGATGAACCCATCGCGCCAACCGGCTTGCCACCTGCGGTCACGTCCGCCCCCATCGCCGGTGCCTCGCCATCTATGGTGACCGGCACGAAGCGTTTGCGCGCCGTTCCCCGGTGCTGCATGCGCGACACGACTTCCTGACCCACATAACACCCTTTCTGGAAATCGACCCCGCCGAGCTGGTCGTGATTGGCCTCGTGCGGGAAGACCTCTCCGGAAGGATAGTCGCTGCCCAGTTCCGCAACTCCGCAGACGATCCGGCGGGCATGACAAGCGGCATCATCGGCGGGAAAGTTCTCCGCTTCGCTTGCGGTCAGGATGCCGCGCGCACCCAGAGCCGCCAGACGCGGATCGTCTGGCAGGTTGTCCGCGCTGCCGCCAGGCACAGCAACCACGCAGAGGTCGTCCGCCGCCTCGATCGTGACCTTCGCGCGCAGCCGGTAGAACATAAGCCGCTTGATGAAGTCGCCGGCCAGCGCCGCATCGGTGTCGAACAGATAGAT
This sequence comes from Rhodobiaceae bacterium, assembly GCA_020637855.1. Classification (GTDB taxonomy): domain Bacteria; phylum Pseudomonadota; class Alphaproteobacteria; order Rhizobiales; family Tepidamorphaceae; genus JACKJK01. The sequence continues at coordinate 206,987 of JACKJR010000001.1, forward strand.
GCCGGGCGCAGGTTCATGGACCAGTGCCTCGAACAGGATCTTGCCCTGCGGCGTCAGCAGCGCGCCATGCTGCGGCCTGCCCGGCGCGATGTCATCGAAGTCGCAGGTCAGCAGGCCCTGCAGCAGCGTGCGCGCATCGGGTCCCGAGACCCGGAAAACAGATCGCCCGGCAAGCCGGATCATGCTCATCTCCACCCTCGCTGCATGTCAGGCCGCAGCCAATCAGGTGTGGTCGCGGCGGCGTTCTTGGCATAGGTATGCGGTGAGGCTGCGTGCGGCAAGCGCGCGTGGATTATTAGTACGGGATAAGGTGCGGGCGTGATGGCGGAAACATTCGATACGATCCTCAAGGGCGGAACGGTCGTCAATCAGGACGGCATCTTCAAGCGCGACGTTGCCATCCGTCATGGCCAGATCGCCGACATCGGCGTGTTCGATGCCGAACAGGCCGGCGAAACGGTCGATTGCTCTGGCCTGCACATCCTGCCCGGCGTCATCGACACCCAGGTGCATTTCCGCGAGCCGGGCCTTGAGCACAAGGAAGATCTTGAGACCGGGTCGCGCGCGGCTGTCATGGGCGGCGTCACGGCCGTCTTCGAGATGCCCAACACGATGCCGCAGACGACGACCGCCGAAGCGCTGTCCGACAAGCTTGCCCGCGCCCGAGGCCGCATGCATTGCGACCACGCCTTCTTCATCGGCGGTACCCACAAGAACGCCATCGACCTTCCCGAACTGGAACGGCTGCCCGGTTGCTGCGGCGTCAAGGTCTTCATCGGTTCCTCGACCGGCAATCTGCTGGTTGAGGATGACGACGGCGTCGAGATGATCCTGTCGAAGATTTCCCGCCGCGCCGCCTTCCATGCCGAGGACGAGCCGCGCCTGCGCGACCGCAAGGCCCACCGTGTTGCCGGTGACCCGTCGAGCCATCCCGTCTGGCGCGATCCGATGGCGGCCCTGATCGCCACGGAAAGGCTCGTCAAGATTGCGCGAAAGACCGGCAAGCGCATCCATGTGCTGCATGTCTCGACAGGGCCGGAGATGGACGTGCTGAAAGCCAACAAGGATGTCGCGACCGTTGAAGTGACACCGCATCACCTGACGCTTCAGGCGCCAGGTTGCTACCAGCGGCTTGGCACGCGCGCGCAGATGAACCCGCCGGTGCGCGATGGTTCACACAGAGAGAGAATCTGGCAAGGTCTGATCGACGGCACGGTGGACGTGCTCGGGTCCGACCACGCCCCGCACACGCTGGAGGAAAAATCCGGCACCTATCCAGATACGCCTTCGGGCATGACGGGTGTACAGACGCTGGTGCCGATCATGCTCAACCACGTCAACGGCGGCAGGCTGACGCTTGAACGCTTCGTCGATCTTTCGAGCCACGGCCCGGCGCGCATCTTCAACATCTCGCGCAAGGGCCGCATCGCCGCCGGCTATGATGCCGATTTCACCATCGTCGACATGAAGCGCACCGAGAAGATCACCAATTCCTGGATCGCATCGAAATCGAAATGGACGCCCTACCACGGCGAGACGGTGACCGGCTGGCCCGTCGGCACCTTCATCCGCGGCATGAAGGTCATGTGGGACGGCGAACTCGTCACCCCGTCATCGGGCAAGCCGGTGAACTTTCTGGAGACGCTGGGGGCTTGAGGGGGAGAAATGCCGGCTTTCGCGTGAAAATGATTGTTTGCCAGTTTCTGTTCTGAAACCCATAGTGGCCTGAACATAACCTAGCGTAAGGTCGATATCAGGAACACCGTCAATGGCCCTTGAGATTATCGGAGCGGGCTTTGGCCGCACCGGCACGGACGCCCTGCGCGAGGCTTTGACAATCCTCGGCTTCGGGCCTTGCCATCACATGCACGAAATCAGGGACCATCCTGAGAAGGCAGGACCCTGGCACGATTATTTCTGTAGCGGAGCGCCGCTCGATCTCGATCTCCTGTTCGAAGGCTACCGGTCGCAGGTCGACTGGCCCGGCGCGCATCTATGGCGCGAGTCGGCTGAGCAATACCCTGAGGCGAAGGTGATCCTGTCCGTTCGCGATCCCGAAGGCTGGTACGCGTCCTATTCCAAGACGATCAAGGTCTTCCGCGAGACCGAAATGCCGCCTGAGGCTGCGCATATGCGCAAGATTCAGGAATTCGTGGACGTCTTCCTCGCCGACCGCCTCGACACGCAGGAGCGTGCGATCGCGGATTTCGAGGCCCATGTCGCCGAAGTGAAAGCCACGATCCCGGCCGACAGATTGCTCGTCTATGAACTGGGGTCGGGCTGGGAGCCGCTATGCGCGTTTCTCGGCGTCCCGGTGCCGGACCAGCCCTATCCGCACACCAATGCGACGACGGACTTCCAGAAACATAACATCGAACAGAAGAAGTAGCAGGGCAGGGCTGGCCCCTAATCCCCCGCGAGCAGGAAATACCACGTCCCGTCCGGGCCGATACCGAGGCGGAAGAAGGTGTACTGGCCTGCATGAGCGGCCATGTCGGCGCGGTCGGCGGGCGTGATGATCTGGTAGAGATCGACTTCCTGTTGCGGGCTCAAGCGGTCGAAGGGGAGGGCGGCGAAATAGGGCCAGACATAGGCCTCGCGGTCGCTTCCCGGTTCCACATGGGCGTATCCGGCTTCCAGCAGTTCGATGATGATGGCGAGGATTTCGCGCCCCTCTTCATCGCCCGACAGGCCGCGCAGATATCCGACCAGATCGGTTTCGTCTTCCTGCCCCATGGCGGGGGGAAGTTCGTTCTGGTTGATGGGGACCTGCATGGCCGAGATGTCGCCGCTGCGCGCGGCCTCAAGGATCGCCTCGCGCATCCGCTGTACGGGCTGCGGCAAGGCCGAGATGTCCTTGGAAACTTCCGGCAGGTCGGCCATGTCGGCAAGGCCCGGCGCGTCCTCGGTTTGCGGCGCGGATTGACCCGGCGGCTGGATCGGCACGGTGCGCACTGTATTGGAAGGCGAGGAACTGGCTGCCGCAAAAGCAGGCGCGGCGGAAATCAGGGCAAGCAGGATGCCCGCTATCGCAGCCCTAGGGTCTGGACCCCTAGTTCGCATAGCGGGTCGCGATCTGGCTTGATATCTGCACCCCTTCGCTGACGAAACGGTCCGCCAGCAGGCGCGAGGCGTCCGTGCAGGTCGCATGCGTGCGCTGGTAGCCGCGATAGCCGCGATTGAACCCGTCGACGAAGCGGGCCCTTCGCGCCGTGCTCGGGTTCTCGGCCTCAAGCAGTTTCTGCATCTGATCGCGCCAAGTCTGGTTTTCTTCAGCCCCGCACAGGTTGCGCAGGTAGTGGACCGCGCCGAGCACTTCCGCGAGCCGGACGAGTTGATCGTCATAGGGCGCAGGCTGTTCCTGTTGGTTCGGGTCGATATTCTGGGCGTGTGCAGAAACGCCTGCGAAAACGATCATCACAGCGGCAAGAGCAGCGATATGTGCAAACCGGAATGTCATGCGTGTTCTTTTGACAGCCGGACCGCTGCTGGGCAAGCAGCAAGCCGGGATGAAGTTACCGCGAAAATCCCTGCCGCGCGAAAATGGCACAACAATGATCGGTTTTCGCCCATCGGGTACGGTTACGGCGCCAGCAGGCTGCGGGCATGCGCGATGACCCCACGCGCATTCGCAGTCAGGCTATAGGATGAAAACCCTGCCTCGGCTTCCCATGCAACATCGGCTGCATCGCTCATGGCGCGCGCCTCTCCGGACAGGTAGCGCGCCGCGAAATTGCTGATCACATAGCGGTCGCCGTTGCCGGCGGTGAAATTCAGGATTTGCCCCGCCGCGACGATCTGCGCCGTAATGCCGGTTTCCTCCAGCAATTCCCGGACAGCGGCCTGTTCGGGGGTTTCGCCAGCCTCGATACGCCCGCCCGGCAGGCTCCACAGGAACGGAGGCTTGGCGCGCTTGATCAGCAGCACTTCGTCATCGCGGAAGACACAGACCGACGCTGCGGCGATCACGCCCTTGTTGCGGCTCTGGAACGGGAGGATATCGGCCATGAGCCGGTTATAGGGGAATTACAGCAACCGCGCGGCATTCTTTTTCGCTCACGACAGTTTCGCATGCGCTCAACGCCTCCGCGGGGGCGGCCAAAAAGTTGGCCGGTCGCGCAGTCGCGCTCCGGATGCGGACTTCGTCCTGCATCCTGTTTTCATTCATCTCACACCAGTTCGCTACGCTCACGGCTCCGATGGGGCGGCCAAAAAGTTGGCCGGTCGCGCAGTCGCGCTCCGGGTTTAGGGCCAAACGCCCTGAACCCCGCACGTCGCCAACGGTTACGTTGTTTCTCTCGACGCTGATGGGGAGCGTAACGGAACCGGAGGTTTCGCAGGCCCGAGCGAAGCGAGGAATAGCCGTGAGACAGATAAAATCTCAGAACATCGCGTCGGCGAGAGCCTGTGCCGCGTCTGTGTCGTCGGTCAGTTCCAGCTGCTCCGGCGCTGCGTGGCCATGTATGATGCCATTGAGCCGGCCGAGGATGCCGCGTGCGGTTTCCAGCGTTTCAGCGGTCATATGTGCGGCCTGGTCGTTTTTTCCGGCGTCCACGGTCTGTGCGATCAGCGCGATGGCCGGTTCCAGGAATTCGTCGAGAACCTGAACCGTCTCGTCGAATGCGGCGCGATATGACGAAGGCGCCGCCTCATATGCGGTGATCACGCCATCGGCAATCGCAAGGCCGGAATCGCGGAAATGGTCGCAATAGCTCTTGGGCCGCCAATCCACGGCATCCTCGATGCACTCCGGCATCGATGGAACGAGATCCAGAAGCATGACGATCTCGTTGTAATGATTGAGATAGTCCGTCGCCAGTCCGGTGACCGGGTGCACGCCCTCGATGTTTTCGAATTGTGCGGATGGCATGCGGGCTTTCCTAAGACTTTCCTGCGGCCTTGCGGCTGCTATCGGATCATCACCATGCCGGGAACCGCTTAAAATCTGCTAAACCGAGGCGGGAATCGCGTAAAATATTACGCAAGGTCATGCGTGCGTGACCGGGTGGAAGGAAAAAGGGGGCAATAGGTAATGTGCGGCAGATTTGCCCTTCGCGTCTCGCCGGAACAGGTCCGCGAGGCGTTCGGATATGCCGCGAAGCCCAACTTTCCGCCACGCTACAACATTGCGCCGACGCAGCCGGTGGCCATTGTTCGCGAAGAGCAGGGCAAGCCGGAATTCGCGCTGGTGCGCTGGGGGCTGATCCCGCCCTGGGTCAAGGACATCAGGACGTTTCCCACGCTGATCAACGCGCGCAGCGAGCAGGCAGCCGAAAAGCCTGCCTTCCGCAATGCGATCCGCCGCCGCCGCTGCCTCATTCCCGCCGACGGTTTCTACGAATGGCAGAAAACGGCGACGGCCAAGAAGCAGCCCTATCTGATAGAGCGGCCGGATTCGGGCGTGTTCGCATTCGCGGGCCTGTGGGAAAGCTGGATGGATGCCGAAGGCAATGAACTCGACAGTGCGGCGATCCTGACCACGGCAGCCAACGAAACGCTTGAGCCCATCCATGACCGTATGCCGGTCGTGATCAGGCCCGGGGATTATGCCCGCTGGCTCGATGCCGATCATGTGCCGCCGGTCGAGGTCGCCGGGCTGATGGCACCGGCGGCGGAAGATTTCTTTCACGCCTATCCGGTTTCGACGCGGGTCAATTCCGTTGCAAACGACGATGATGGGCTTGTGGCGCCGCTTGCCGAGGAGACAACGCCGCCGGCGCAGCTAAAGAAGAAAGCGAAGGACAAGAATCCGCACAACGGCCAGATGTCGTTGTTCTAGGGAGCAGCCCTAGGATTTCTGGTCCCTGTTCGCCGGGTTCTTCGACGGATCGAGCCACTTCGCCATGGCCGTGCGCGGCTCGACCGTATAGCCGATTGCCTCGTAGAAGGCGTGGAACTTGGTGTTGTCGGCACGGATCAACAGGTTCAGCTTCCACATGCCTTGTTGTTTCAGCCAGCTTTCCGCTGCTTTCATGATCTGTCGACCGAAACCCTTGCCGCGATGGTCGGGATGGACGCTGACATAGTAGACCGTGCCTCGGTGTCCGTCGTGGCCGACCATGACGCTGGCAACGATGTCGGTGCCGAGTTCCCCGACGAGCACGGTCGATGCCGGGCCTGCCAACGCAAACGCGATGTCCGAAAGCGGATCGTTCCAGGGCCGTGTCAGGCCGCAATCGGCCCACAACGCTGCAATTGTGTCGGATTCGCCCGCAAGCATCTCGCGGATGGTCAGTTCTTCGCTCACAGTACCTTGCCCGGGTTGAGGATGCCCTTGGGGTCAAGCGCCTTCTTGACCGCGCGCATCATGTCCATTTCAACACTGCTCTTCGTGCGCGCCAGCAGGTCGCGCTTCATGCGGCCGATGCCATGTTCGGCCGAGATCGTTCCGCCCATGGACAGGGTCAGCTTGTGCACGGCGTCGGCCACGCGTTCCCATTGATCGAGGAAATGCTGCTTGTCGGCGCCAACCGGCTGCGACACGTTGAAATGCACGTTGCCGTCGCCGAGATGGCCGAACGGAACAGGGCGGCAGCCGGGAACCAGTTCCTCGACAAGTGCGGTTGCCTCGCGGATGAACTGCGGCACCTTGGCAACCGGCACGGCGATGTCGTGCTTGATTGAGCCGCCCTCATGGCGCTGCACCTCCGACATCAGCATCCTGATGCGCCAGAAGGCGATTGAATCGGCTTCCGATTTGGCGGGTATCGCGTCGCTGACATGGCCGGCATCATAGCCAGCGGCAAGGATCGCTTCCATGACCTCATCGAGTGAATCCTCAACGCCGGAGGAGAACTCCATCAGCACGTACCAGGGATGATCCTCGCTGAACGGGTCACGCACGGAAGGGGCGTGGTTGATGACGAAATCGAGCCCGATGCGCGGCAGGAATTCGAACGCAGTCAGCGCCGGGCCGACAGCATCGCGCGCCATGCCGAGCAGTTCCAGTGCATCCGTCGGTGTCGGCACGGCAATAAAGGCGGTTGCCTTGGCGCGTGGCAGCGGGAACAGCTTGATGACGGCGGCTGTCACGATGCCGAGCGTGCCCTCGCTGCCGACGAACAGATCCTTCAGGTCGTAGCCGGTATTGTCTTTCCGCAGTGCACGCAGGCCATCCCAGACACGCCCGTCGGCCAGCACAACCTCCAGCCCGAGGACGAGTTCGCGGGTATTGCCATAGGCAAGCACGGCTGTGCCGCCGGCATTGGTGGATATATTGCCGCCGATCATGCAGGAGCCTTCAGCCCCCAGCGATAGCGGGAAAAGGCGCCCTGCGTCCTTCGCTGCGTTCTGGATCGTTTCCAGAACACAGCCGGCTTCAACGGTCATGGTGTTGCTGGAGGTGTCGATCGCCCGGATTCGGTTGAGCCTTTTGAGGGAAAGAACGATTTCCTCGCCCGTTTCGAAGGGGATCTGGCCACCGACAAGCCCCGTGTTGCCGCTTTGGGGAACAACCGGAATGCCATGGGCCGAAGCGATCTTCATCACTTCCGCGACTTCCGCCGTCGAGCCGGGAAGCACGATCGCAGCCGCCTTGCCGTGATAGCGGTCGCGCAGTTCTTTCAGGTGCGGCGCCATGTCAGGCGCGTCAGTCAACACGTGACCGGAGCCGACGATGCGCTCGATTTTGTCGAGCGCTGATTCGCAGACGATTGCTTGTTCGTTCGGGCTACTCATGGGCTGTCCGGCAGGTCGGGGGAATCCGGGGTCTTGCTCTCGGGCTAACTATCGCGCGGTGCGGCGGCCCGGCGCAAGCGGTCGTTGATGGCTTCGCCCAGACCGGCTTCGGGGATGGGGCAGATCGCAATGCCTTCGCTCGCGGCTTCATCGAGCTTTCGCAACGCCGTGAACAGGTTTGCGGCGGCCTCCTCCAGATCTCCCGAAGGCGAAAGGTCGAAAACGGCTTTCGCTTGCTCGATGCCGGCAGGTTGAAAACCGGAAATCGTGATCACGGCTTCTCCCGGATGCACGTCTGCCGCGTTGAGCCGGACGCGCGCGTTCGGCGCGTAATGCGAGGCCAGCATGCCCGGCGCGACGATGTCGCCGGTTGCAGAGTTGTCTTCGATCAGGGCGTCGCCAATCGCTTCCCGGATCGCCGCACGCGTCACCGCGCCAGGCCGCAGGATGCGGGCGGTCTCGCCGGTGCAATCTACGACGGTCGATTCGATGCCGATCCCCGTCGGACCCGCATCGAGAATGATCGAGACGGTGTCTCCAAGGTCGGTTGCAACGTGCTGCGCGGTTGTCGCGCTGACATAGCCGGATCGGTTTGCAGAAGGCGCAACGACCGGCCCGCCGAACGCCGACAGCAGAGCATGCGCAACCGCGTTATCCGGCACCCGCAGCGCCACGCTGTCGAGACCCGCAGTGGCAAGATCGCTGACCGTCGCGGTGCTGCTGCGTGGCACGACCAGTGTCAGCGGCCCTGGCCAGAAACGGTCCGCAAGCGCGATGGAGATGGTGTTGAAGAGGCCCTGCCGCTGTGCGGCATCCCTGTCGGCCAGATGCGCGATCAGCGGATTGAAGCTCGGCCGCCCCTTTGCGGAATAGATTTTTGCCACCGCACGCGCGTTCGCGGCATCCGCGCCCAGCCCGTAGACCGTCTCGGTCGGAAACGACACCAGCTCGCCGGCCTTCAGGATGGCGGCGGCATCGGTGATCGCTGAAGGATCGTTCGCATCAAGAATTTCGGGCGCTGTCATTCAGCTTCTTGTTTTCCGCAAAGACTTCGGTTTTCAACCGGCATGACAAGAGTCTACAGTCGTTCAACAACGTTGCCCTACCGTCTGGCAAACATATCGGCAAGGGCGCGCCGGGAGGACAGCATGTCATTTCGTGCCCCAGTGGCGGACATCGCCCATTCGTTAAAGTCGATCGCCGGTCTTGAGGACCTGATCGGGAGCGGGATGTTTCCCGATCTTTCCGAGGATCTGGTCGATGCCGTTCTGGAAGAAGCTGGCCGTTTCGCCACCGATGTCATCGCGCCGCTGAACCGTGCTGGCGACATCGAGGGCGCAAAGCTCGCAGATGCTGAAGTGACCCTGCCGGATGGCTGGAAGGATGCCTATCTGCGCTGGGTCGAGGGCGGATGGGGCGCGTTGCCCGGCCCGGTCGATCATGGCGGGCAGGGGCTTCCCGTATCGCTGGCCGTTGCCGTGCAGGACATGTGGAACTCGGCTTCCATGGCCTTCGGCATCGGTACGGTGCTGACCGCAGGCGCGGTCGAGGCACTGACGGCGCACGGGTCTGAGGACTTGCAGGCTGCCTATCTGCCTAAGCTCGTCTCCGGAGAGTGGACCGGCACGATGAACCTGACCGAGCCGCAGGCAGGTTCCGATCTTGCGCTTCTGCGCGCCAAGGCGGTGCCCAATGGCGACGGCACCTATGCCATTACCGGCACCAAGATTTTCATCACCTACGGCGAACACGACCTGACCGACAACATCGTCCATCTCGTGCTGGCGCGCCTGCCGGATGCGCCCGAAGGCACGCGCGGCATTTCGCTCTTCGTCGTGCCGAAGTTCATTCCGAAGGATGACGGAAGCCTGGGTGAGCGCAACGACGTGCGCTGCGTCGGTCTGGAGCACAAGCTCGGCATTCACGGCTCTGCCACTTGCACCATGGCCTTCGGCGAGAATGGCGGTGCGACAGGCTGGCTTGTCGGCGAGGAAAACCGTGGCCTTGCCTGCATGTTCACGATGATGAACAACGCCCGCCTTCATGTCGGTATCCAGGGGGTGGCGATCGCCGAGCGCGCATTTCAGCAAGCGCTGGCCTATGCCGGCGAACGCCGTCAGGGCCGCAAACCCGGCATGGGCGCAACCCAGACGGTGGCGATCATCGAGCACCCGGACGTGCGCCGCAACCTGATGACCATGCGCGCGCTGACCGCTGCCGCCCGCGCGATCTGCTACCTGACGGCGAATGCAATCGACCGCTCTCATCACGCCGGGGATGCAACCGGGCGGGCCACGGCACTGGAGCGCGCCAACCTGCTGACCCCCGTCGCCAAGGCCTTTTCCACCGATATCGGCACCGAGGTCGCTTCCATCGGCGTACAGGTCCATGGCGGCATGGGCTACATCGAGGAGACCGGCGCCGCACAACATTTGCGCGACGCCCGCATAGCCCAGATTTACGAGGGCACCAATGGCATCCAGGCCATCGATCTCGTGACGCGAAAGATCACCCAGAACGGCGGTGCGACGGTTCTGGCTTATCTGGGCGAATTGGATGCGCTTGCGGCCATGGTCGCAGCGGCGAACACGCCCGACCTTGGCGAAACCGCCACAAGGCTTGCCGAAAGCCTTGAGCATTTGCGCACCGCAACCCTTTGGCTGCAGGAAAAAGTGTCTTCCGATCCCGATGCTGCCCTTGCGGGCGCCACACCTTATCTGGAACTGTTCGGATTGGCGGCCAGCGGCACGCATCTGGCTGCCGGCGCGCTGGCGGCAAATGGCAATGCGCAGGTTCACGCCGAGACCGCACGGTTTTTTGCCGAAAACCTGATGCCGAAGACATCGGGGCTTTTGACGGCGATCACTTCTGGTGCGGATGCATTGCGTGCTGCGGATGTGGCGTTGAGAACCTGACCAACACTGACAACGAGAGATAAAGTCCTTGCCCACACTTTACCTGTCCCACCCTTGCGGCCTGAACCACCTCGTGCCGGAAGGCCATCCCGAACGCCCGGACCGCCTGCGCGCCATTGAGCGGGTGATGGAAGCCGAAGCCTTCCAGACATTGCTGCGCGAGCAGGCACCCGTGGTCGATCTTGCCGAGATCGCCGCCGCGCACCCGGAAGAATACATCGAGGCGCTTGAAGCCGCCGCCCCCAGCGAAGGCATGGTCCGGGTCGATGCCGATACCGCCATGAGCCCCGGCACCTGGGAAGCGGTGCTGCGTGCGGTAGGTGCGGCTGTCTATGCCGTCGACGAGGTGATGGAAGGCAAGGTGAAGAACGCCTTCTGCGCCATGCGTCCGCCCGGCCACCATGCCGAGAAGACCCGCGCCATGGGTTTCTGCCTGTTCAACAGCGCGGCGGTTGCGGCCATGCATGCGCGCGCCAAGCACGGTGCCGAGCGCGTTGCCGTGATCGATTTCGATGTCCACCACGGCAATGGCACGCAGGACATTTTCTGGGATCAGAAGGACCTGTTCTACGGGTCCACCCACCAGATGCCGCTTTATCCCGGCACCGGCGCGACGGGCGAGACCGGCGTCGGCAATATCTGCAATGCGCCGTTGCATCCCGGCGACGATGGCGTTGCGTTCCGCGATGCCATGGAAGTGCGCATCCTGCCGGCGCTGGAAAAGCACAATCCGGACCTGATCATCATTTCGGCGGGCTTCGATGCCCACCAGCGCGACCCGCTGGCCAATCTCAACTTGGTTGAGGAGGACTACGCCTGGGTCACGCGCAAGCTGATGGACATCGCCGACAAGCAATGCGAAGGGCGGGTGGTGTCGGTGCTCGAAGGCGGCTATGACCTGATGGGACTGTCGCTGTCTGTCGCTGCCCATGTGCGCGCGCTGATGGGCAGCTGAAGCGTCGCGGGAACGAAGGATACACAAGACATGGCGGACAATCCGGCAACCTTGCCCGAGGATGTTGCCAAGCTGAGCTTCGAGGATGCGCTTGCGCAACTGGAAGAGATCGTCGGCAAGCTGGAGAAAGGGCAGGTTCCGCTTGAGGAATCGATCCGTATTTACGAGCGCGGCGAAGCCTTGCGGCGTCATTGCGATGTGCTGCTGAAAGAGGCGGAAGCCAAGATCGAGAAAATTACCGTTGGCTCTGACGGCAGCGCGAAGGGAACTGAACCGCTCGACGTCGATTAACCGTCGCTGCGGTCGTTAAACCCGCCATGGCACGCAAACGTTCCTTGCGCAGCAACGGACATCAGCCGGTATCGCCTGAGTTTCGCAAGCCTGCCGGCCCTGTCCGCCGCAGGCGGATCGTCTATATCGCCGGTTACGATCCGCGTCCGCCGGAGGGCACGACCTACGATCTGCTGAAGCGAGAACTCGCGCGTTATTGTGAAGCGCGGCCGCTCAGGTTTGATCTGTCGTCCGTTACCCACGCCCCCGATGGCGAAACCGCATCCTGGACACTCGCCCTCGAAGCGGAAGGCTGGCGTTGCGAAGCGGAATATCTCTTCCTGCGTTGGGACGATATCGTTGCGAAGGACTTTGCCCGCGGGTTTCCCGAGCGCGTATTGCGGTGCATTCCCGCGCTGATCGATTACTTTGCGAGCGGCTTGTATTCTCGCATGCGGCGGGCCTTTCACCGCGCTGTGCTTCTATGGCTTTATCCCTTCGTTGCCATTGCCGGGATTTTCCTACTCGCCATCACTGCCGGTCTGTGGGTGGCAGAGCAGTTTTCAGGCGCGTTTGGCAAAGGGGTTGCCGGTATGGCGGTATTCCTCGCGATTGCAGCTGCCGGTGCATGGCTCACCCGCCACACCTTCATCCAGCATCTTGCCGATCTGTGGTGTTTTCTGCGCGACTTCGGGATCGGCAGGCGGCCCGACATGGAAGCGCGCTGCGAAAGGTTTGCGAACTACGTGCTTGATGCCGTACGCCGCGATGATGCCGATGAAACGATTCTGGTTGGCCACAGCTACGGCACGATGATGATCATTGAGGCAGTTGCACGGGCCCTCGACAGGGACGAGGCGGCGTTTTCGTCCGGTGCGCCTGTATCGGCTCTGACACTGGGCTCCTGCATCAACACCTCGACGCTGCATCCGCGTTCCGGAGCGCGAAAGGCGGCTGTGCGAAGGGTCGCTGAAACGAAGCGGGTGCTTTGGGCTGAAATCCAGGGGCGGCAGGACATGATCAATTACTACCGGGATGATCCCGGCGTCGCGGCAGGGCTGCCCGATGACGATGATCGCGCCAATCCGGTCGTCAGGACTTTCTCGCTACGCGAGGTCCTGGCCAAGACCACCTACAACCGTTTCTCGATGAATTATTTCCGCATGCACTTCCAGACCATCTGTGCCAACGATGAAAGCCATCCTTGGGACTATTTTCTCGCTGTAGCCGGGCCGGACCCGCTTGCCGACAGATTGTCGCTGGCCTACTGGGCGGAGCGGCGGAAGAATGCGGACTACTTCCTGCGGCAATCGGTACCAGTGCTGGCAGCCTTCCCGAACTTGCCGCAAACGCCATCTATCTGAACAATGAACGATGCATGCTGTGAAATGCGCAGCTTCGGCGCATCCGGGCCTTCACAATCCGCCATACGCCGTGGCAGGGTGCATGATACTTCCCCCGGTCAGGGATCGGATAGAGATCAACCGTGACAACACCGTCGAAAACCCCGCTGTTGGATCAGGTGAATACACCTGAGGACCTGCGCAAGCTGACCGAGTCGCAACTCCCGCAACTCGCTGAGGAATTGCGTGCGGAAACGGTCGACGCGGTTTCCGTGACCGGTGGCCATCTCGGCGCCGGCCTCGGTGTCGTGGAGCTTACGGTGGCGTTGCACTATCTTTTCGATACCCCGCGCGACAAGTTGATCTGGGACGTTGGCCATCAGTGCTATCCCCACAAGATACTGACTGGCCGGCGCGACCGTATCCGCACTTTGCGACAGGCCGGTGGTTTGTCCGGTTTCACCAAGCGTGCCGAGAGCGAATACGACCCGTTCGGCGCGGCGCATTCTTCCACGTCGATTTCCGCGGGTCTCGGTTTCGCAGTTGGCCGCGATCTCGATGGCGGGAACAATCATGTCGTCTGCGTCATCGGCGATGGCGCCATGTCGGCCGGCATGGCCTATGAAGCGATGAACAATGCCGGGGCACGCCACGAACGGCTCATCGTCATCCTCAATGACAACGACATGTCGATCGCTCCCCCGGTCGGTGCGATGAGCTCGTACCTCGCGCGCCTGGTCTCCGGACGCACCTACCTGACGCTTCGCGAGACGGCCAAGCAGCTGACGGCTCGCCTGCCCAAAACACTGGACCGGGCGATCACGCGTGCCGTTGAGCATGCCCGCACCTATTTCACCGGCGGCACGCTGTTTGAGGAAATGGGCTTCTACTACGTGGGCCCTATCGACGGACACAACCTCGACCATCTGTTGCCGATCCTGAAGAACGTCAAGGCGGCCAAGGACGGCCCCATCCTCGTCCATGTCGTGACCGAGAAGGGCAAGGGTTACGAGCCGGCGGAGAAGTCTGCCGACAAATATCACGGCGTGGCCAAGTTCAACGTTGTCACAGGCGAACAGGCCAAGGGCCGCCCGAACGCACCCAGCTACACCAAGGTCTTCGCACAGAGCCTGATCGCCGAGGCGCGTAAAGATGACAAGATCGTCGCCGTAACCGCGGCCATGCCGTCGGGCACCGGACTTGACCTGTTCGGAGATGCTTTCCCGGATCGCACTTTCGATGTCGGCATCGCCGAGCAGCATGCGGTGACATTCGCGGCTGGGCTGGCCTGCGAGGGATACAAGCCTTTCGCCGCAATCTATTCTACCTTCCTGCAGCGCGCCTACGATCAGGTGGTGCATGACGTGGCGATCCAGAAACTGCCCGTTCGCTTCGCCATTGACCGCGCGGGACTTGTCGGCGCCGACGGTCCGACCCATGCCGGCGCCTATGACATCGCTTATCTGAGCTGCCTGCCACAGTTTGTTGTCATGGCCGCTGCCGATGAGGCGGAACTTGCCCGCATGGTCGCGACGTCTGTCGCCATCGATGACCGTCCCAGCGCCTTCCGCTATCCGCGCGGTGAGGGAGTCGGAATTGAAATTCCGGCAAATCCCGAACCGCTTGAAATCGGCCGTGGCCGTATTCTGCGTGAAGGCACCTCCGTTGCAATCCTGTCGCTTGGAACGCGGCTGGCTGCATCCGTCGCCGCCGCCGATGAACTGGCCGGCTTTGGTCTGTCGGCCACGGTTGCCGATGCGCGATTTGCCAAGCCGCTCGACCACGATCTCGTATTGCGGCTTGCCCGCGAACACGAGGTTCTTATCACGGTCGAGGAGGGCGCCTCCGGCGGTTTCGGGTCAAGCGTGCTGCAGTTGCTTGCCACGGAAGGCGTCCTTGATACAGGGATCAAGATTCGCCCACTCGTCCTGCCTGACCGCTTTATCGACCATGCCGCACCTGATGCGATGTATGCCGAAGCGGGACTGGATTCAGCCGGCATTGTTTCTGCCGTTCTTGGCGCGCTCGGGTGGGATCAATCGGTCGCGGCAAACCGGTTGGCCTAGAGGCTGCTGCGGTTTTGCACAGCTATCAGTATTGTTCCGGATCATCGTTTTGCATGCCTTTATGCGGCTGACTTGCAATCATATTTTCTCATATGGCTCTAAAATCGTGCGATTCTTTATGGTTTCTCGCATTTTCATGAAAATCCTGACCGAGATTGCATGAAATCCTGGAGAATTTGCACTTTCGGGTTTTTCGCAGAAAACCCTGATCCGTTAAAAAGCGATGAATTGATTTAGCTAGCGCTTGAAATCTCGCTGTCAGTTTGGCCGCCAGTTAAAAACCTTGCTGGGTGGCCGGACATGTTTGTGCCGATTGTAAGATGTATCAGGACTTTATCCCGTTGCTTCCGCAGCGACGAGCGCGGGAACGTCGCCGTTATAGCCGGGATGCTTATGGTCCCCGCTCTCGCGATCAGCGGTGCTTCGATCGATTTTTCCCGTGCCATTGCAGCGCGTTCGCAACTGTCTTCCGCGCTTGATGCTGCCCTGTTGTCGCTGGCACGGTCTCCGAACGGAACCGATGCCTTTGCCACGGCTTACATAGAAGGTTACATCGGCGACACGCTTTCTGCGAATGGCAAAGTGCTGGACTGGAAGGTTTCGCACTTGTCCCAGACGGACAAGACCATCGAGGCGACACTGACTGCCAACATCGAAACCGCTGTTCTTGGCGTTCTCCAGATGGAGCAAATTCCGGTAAGCGTGACCAGCGAAGTCACCCGGGAGAACAAGAAAATCGAAGTCGCTCTGGTGCTCGATAACACCGGTTCGATGGCCTCCAATGGCAAGATTCAGGCGTTGCGCGAAGCGACCAACGAATTGCTCGACACGCTTTTCGCATCTCCGAGTGCAAGTAGCATGGTCAAGGTCGCGATGGTTCCCTTTGTAACCTCGGTCAATGTCAAAACCGGTAATTTCAAGGACGCATGGATCGACAAGAACGGCGAAGCCCAGAACAACGGGATCAACTTCGATCCCCAAACCGGGCCTACCAATCACTATGCGCTGTTCGCGACAATGCAAGGCGTGGAGTGGAAGGGATGTGTCGAAGCGCGCCCATCTCCCTACGATGTCCAGGACACCGAACCCCATCCCGGCAACAAGGATACACTCTGGGTGCCTTATTTCTGGCCGGACGAGCCGGACAATGCCTGGGGATACGCAAACAACTATCTCCCGGACATGGTCAGCGGTACGGTCGAGTATCGTCAGAGGCACACCTTCAAATATGCGGGATCGTGGCCGTCCATCGATGAAATCGGACCCAACACGCGCGGCCCCAACAAATCCTGCCCTCAGCCGCTGCGTCCCTTGACCAACGACCTTGCCGTCCTGAAGGCCGATGCAAATAAGATGGAGCCCTGGAACAACTCCGGCACCAACATCGCACTCGGTCTTGCCTGGGGCTGGCGCGTGCTCTCGCCGGAAGAACCGTTCACCGAAGGCGTCGACTATGACGACGATTCAGTGGAAAAAGCCGTGATCCTTCTGACCGATGGTCAAAACGTGATCGTCAGCCAGAACACGCACAACAAGTCCGACTACAACGGATACGGTTACGTGTCGCTGGCAAACCTTGGCACGCAAAGCACATGGACCGCCGAAAACAAGGTGAACGACAAGGTCACGACACTGTGCAACTCGATCAAGGGTAAGGGTATTCGTATCTATACGATCACGTTCCAGCTCAATGACCCGGACCTGCAATCCATCTTCAGGGATTGCGCCACTATGCCATCTCTGTACTTCGACAGCCCGACGAACGAGGTGCTGAAGGAATCCTTCCGCAACATCGCCGTGGACCTGTCGAACCTGCGGCTGTCGAAATAGGCATCATCGGCCAGCGTCTGCTATAGCCCGTTCCATCAATGATGGAGCGGGCTTCTCATGTCTTCCCAAATGTCGATGCGGCTGGACGAGGCACTTGTTGCGCGGAGCCTGAGTGCCTCGCGCTCGCGGGCCCGCGACCAGATCCTGCGCGGCTGTGTGTTCGTTGACGGAGCTCGGGAAACAAAGCCAGCGCGCAAGGTTATTCCGGACGCGGAAATCGAAGTGCGTGATCCCGCTGCAAGCTATGTGTCGCGTTCAGCATTGAAGCTGATTGCCGGCCTCGATCATGCCGACATCGGCGTCGCGGGCTGTCATGCGCTCGATGTTGGCGCCTCCACTGGCGGCTTTACCCAGGTGCTGCTGGAGCGCGGTGCGGCCTATGTTATCGCGCTCGATGTCGGGACGGATCAGCTTGCCGGTGAACTGCGCGCCGATCCACGCGTTACGGTCATGGAAGGCGTCAACGCGCGCGACCTGAAGGCCGGTGACATCCCCTATGCGCCGGACCTGATCGCCACGGATGTGTCATTCATATCGCTGCGTCTCGTTCTGCCGCCGGTGCTGAAACTTGCCGCTGACGGCGCGCGTGGCGTGTTCCTGTTCAAGCCGCAATTCGAAGTCGGCCGTGATGCGATCGGAAAGGGCGGCATCGTCCGTAGCGATGCCGACGTGGAGGGTGCTCTCGCAGCGGTTCTGGCTGAGATCGGGGATGTCGGCTGGCGGATCGATGCGGTATGCGATGCACCGATTGCCGGCGGTGACGGCAACCGCGAGCGCCTGATTGCCGCATCCGCCTCGACCTGACCACAACCGTGATCTATCGTTTTGTAACTGTGACCGCAGGAGACCGTCTCATGGCGCAGACGCACGATCACGAAACGCCGCATCGCAAGCGTCCGTCGCTTGCCCGTGCGCTGATGCGCAGTGCCTATGCGGCAAGCCAGTTTGCACGTGTTGGCTGGTACGCGGGCCAGCGCGTGCTGGCCGAGCGTGCGGCGATCGGCGAAGACGAGGAAAACAGCGAATCCCTGCTCTCCAGGCTAGGGCGGGGCGAGACCGTCCCTGCTGTCGGCAACAGCCTGATTTCCGGTATCCGCGATCTGTTTGCCCGCGATCTGGCCAATGTCGAAGCCGGTCTCTACCCCATGCCGCGCGACCGCGACGGCGGATTGCCGCGCCTCATTGCGCAAGCGCGCGCGATCTTCGATGACTTGCCCAGCGCCAACCGCAGGCGCAAGGAACAGGATGGTCAGGAAGTCTACCGCCAGATGCGCGAAAGCGGCGAAGCGTCCGGTTTGCCACGCTACTACCTGCAGAATTTCCATTTCCAGACCGACGGCTATCTCTCGGATCATTCCGCAAAGCTCTACGACGCCCAGGTCGAATCGCTGTTTGTCGGCACGGCAAATGCCATGCGCCGGCAGGCATTGGTGCCGATCGCCCGGTTCCTCGAAGGGCGAGATCAGCGCGAGGTTGCGATGGCTGACATCGCCTGCGGTACGGGGCGTTTCCTGCACATGGCGCGCGAGGCGTTTCCGCGGCTGAAGCTGACCGGCATCGATCTGTCCGAAGCCTATCTGCGCGAGGCGCGCAAACACCTGAAGCGTCTGCACCCGATACGTCTGGCGATGGGGAATGCGGAACAGATCCCGCTACCCGACGGCAGTCAGGATATCGTCTCATCGATTTTCCTGTTCCACGAATTGCCACCGAAGGTGCGCGCTATCGTAGCGACCGAATTCGCCCGCGTGCTGAAGCCCGGCGGCATCCTCGTCTTCGTCGACTCACTTCAGATCGGCGACACCGAAGGATATGACCGGATTCTGGAATCCTTCCCCGGCCGCTTTCATGAGCCTTATTACGACGGCTACATCCGCGAAGACCTCGACAAGCTGTACACCAATGCCGGGTTGGCGCTTGTTGGCCACACCCCGGCCTTCCTGTCGAAGGTATCGGTCTATTCGAAGCCGGAATAAAGTTTACTCAACCGTCATTGCCGGGCTTGACCCGGCAATCCAGGGGCAAGGGGCAGTGCGCGCCGCTCTGGATACCCGGGTCAAGCCCGGGTGTGACGGAGAGAAAAATTGCTGCCTTAACCTTACAGCTTCAACTCCGCTTCCGCCGGCACGTAGTCGTAGCCGAGCGCATCGGCAACCGCCTTGTAAGTGACCTTGCCCTCGTGGACGTTGAGGCCTGCACGCAGATGCGGGTCGCGGCCCAGGGCGGTGCGGTAGCCGTTATTGGCGATCGACAGGGCAAAGGGTAGCGTCGCGTTGTTGAGAGCGAAGGTTGAGGTGCGCGCCACGCCGCCGGGCATGTTGGCGACGCAATAATGCACCACCTCGTGGACCTTGTAGGTCGGGTCGGCGTGAGTGGTCGGTTTGGCCGTCTCGCACATACCGCCCTGATCGATGGCTACATCGACGATGACCGAGCCGCGCTTCATCTTGCGCACCATGTCCTCTGTGACGAGCTTCGGCGCGGACGCACCGGGCACCAGTACCGCGCCGATGACGAGGTCGGCACCCAGCACATATTCCTCGATCGCGGTTGCCGTCGAATAGACGGTGTTGAGCTTGACGCCATAATGCATGTCGAGTTCGGCCAGCCGGGAAATCGAACGGTCGATCACCGTCACATGGGCCTCCAGCCCCATCGCCATCTTGGCCGCGTTGGTGCCGACGACGCCACCCCCGACGATGACAACGCGCGCGGCGGGAACACCGGGCACACCGCCCAGGAGCATGCCGCGTCCGCCGGCTTCCATCTCGAGGCAATGCGCGCCAGCCTGGATCGACATGCGCCCCGCGACTTCGCTCATCGGTGCCAGCAGAGGCAACCCGCCGCGTGCATCGGTTACGGTTTCATAGGCGATGCAGATCGCACCGGAATCCACCAGATCCTTTGTCTGTTCCGGATCGGGCGCAAGATGCAGGTAGGTGAAAAGAATTTGCCCTTCGCGCAGCATCTTGCGCTCGACCGCCTGTGGCTCCTTGACCTTGATGATCATGTCGGCGGCGTCGAACACTGACCCGGCATCGGGCGCGATGGATGCGCCGGCGGCTTCGTAGTCGGCGTCGTCAAAGCCGATCTCGTGGCCGGCATTGTGCTGCACCGTTACCTTGTGTCCTGCGCCGACAACCTCGCGGACCGAGGCCGGCGTCAGCCCAACGCGGTATTCGTGAACCTTGATTTCCTTGGGTACGCCGATGTGCATGTGATCCTCCCGAGTTATTGCGGTCGCCATTTCGTTGACGGCGATTGGGAGGATCATGCTTCAGCCGGCTTGAAATCTCTTTGCGTAGCTGCGTCTATGGATCACATTATTCGCAGAAAATTCGATGAGTATGGAATTATTCCAATGAAAATTGCGCAATTGGATTTAGATACACTTGATCGTGCGATTCTGCGTGAGCTGCAGCGGAACGGCCGGCTGACAAACGTGGAACTCGCCGACAAGGTCGGATTGTCAGCTTCTGCTTGCCTGCGGCGTGTGAAGCTGCTGGAGGAGCGCGGTCTGATCGCGTCCTATGCGGCCGTTCTCGACCAGCGCGCCTGCGGTCTGCCGGGCACGGCCTTCGTCCACATTTCGCTGGAGCAGCAGGGCAGGATGGCACTCGATGCCTTCGAACGTGCCGTTGCACGGGTGCCGGAAATTCTCGAATGCCATCTGCTGGCGGGGCAGGCGGACTATCTCGTGCGTGTCGTCTACCGTGATGCCGGCGACCTTGAGCGCATCCATTCCGAAACGCTGACGCAGCTTCCCGGCGTTACCCGTGTGCAGTCGACGCTGACGCTGCGCACCGTGAAGAAGACGACGGCGCTTCCAATCTAACTTCCCTCGACCTGCCGGGCATAGTCGTCGGCATCGAACCAGCCGCGCGACGCCTTGACCTTGACGTCATCGGTCAGGTCCCACTCTTCCCAACCCCGGATTTTAAGCGGGTTGCCAGTTGTGGCGTCATGGCCGGTGAAGGTCCAGACATAGACCGCATGGGTGCCGGACAGGCGGATGTCGTCGCAGGTCAGCGACAGGTCCGGTACGTCGGCATAGAAGCCAGCCGCCATTTCCGTGACCTTCGCCCGGCCCGTCCAAGGGTCGCCACGATTGATGACGATCTCGCCGTCCTCGGCATAGAACGAGGCAACGGCCTCCGCCGACTTGGAGTTCCAGGCGGCGGTGTAGTCGCGCGCCATCGCGGCGACAGTTTCGGGCGTGATGGCCATCTCGAATTTCCTCTTTATCCGGCTATTCACCTGAGGGTGGCATGCGAATGTGTCGGAGTCTAATCAGCCGACACAGTCCCGCTACTCGATGATGTCGGTGGAGGAGATATCGATACCGTAGCCTGACAGGCCGACATAATGGCGTTCACGCGAGGTGACGAGGCGGATCGTCGAAACGCCGAGGTCGTTGAGGATCTGCGCGCCAAGCCCGATTTCGCGCCACTGTTCACTGCGTGCGGAAGCGGAATCATGATCCTCACCCGCCATCGGGCGCGGGCGTTCCGAAGCCCGCGACACGCCGACGGACCCCTCGCGCAGATAGATCACCACGCCGCGTCCGCCTTTGGCGATGCGCTCCACCAGCGAGCGTAGGTGGCTTCCTTCGAAGACATCGTCCACGACCGATTCCAGATGTAGCCGTACCGGCACGTCGCGTCCGTCGCGGATGTCGCCATAGACGATGGCCAGATGCTGCATCGGGTCCCAGGGCGTTGCATATGTAATGGCGGTGGCGGGCCCGGCAAACGTTTCGACCCTGCTCTCCGCGATGCGTTCGATCAGCCGTTCGTTGCGCTGGCGGTAGGCGATGAGATCGGCGACGGAAAGCACTTTCAGGCCATGCTCTTTGGCGAAGTCGAAGACCTGCTGCCCCTTCTTCACCGTGCCGTCGTCATTGACCAGTTCGCAGATGACGCCGACCGGTGGCAGGCCGGCGAGGTTGCACAGGTCCACTGCCGCTTCGGTATGGCCGGAGCGCATCAGCACGCCGCCTTCCTTGGCCACCAGCGGAAAGATGTGGCCGGGCCGAACGAAATCCTCAGCGCCGCAATTGCCGTTGGCGAGTGCCCGTGCGGTCGCCGTGCGGTCTTCCGCCGAAATGCCCGTCGTCGTGCCGTGGCGGTAATCGATGGTCACGGTGAAGGCGGTGCCGTGCGGGGAATCGTTATCGGCGACCATGGCGTCGAGCTTCAGGCGCTTCGCATCCGCCCGTGTCATCGGCGTGCAGACGATGCCGCATGTGTTGCGGATGATGAAGGCCATCTTCTCCGGCGTGCACAGGCTCGCCGCGATGACGAGATCGCCCTCGTTCTCGCGGTCGTCATCGTCGGTGACGACGACGATCTCTCCGGCCTCGAAGGCGCGAATGGCTTCGGCTACGCGCGTCTGGTCGCTGGTCATTGGAACGCTTTCTATTAGACCCGGCCCGTCTGGCCGCGATGACGCAAATAGTGGTCCGCGAGCACGATGGCCAGCATCGCCTCGCCGACAGGAACCGCGCGAATCCCGACACACGGGTCGTGGCGGCCCTTGGTGACGATCTCGGTGTCCTCGCCTGTTGCCGTCACCGTGCGGCGCGGCGTCAGGATCGAGGAGGTCGGCTTGACCGCGAACCGCGCCACGACGGGCTGGCCCGAGGAAATGCCGCCGAGGATGCCGCCGGCATGGTTCGACAGGAAATGCGGACCGCCTTCGTTCCGGCTGCGCATCTCGTCGGCGTTTTCCTCGCCCGTCAGTTCGGCTGACGCCATTCCCGCGCCGATCTCCACGCCCTTGACCGCGTTGATCGACATCATCGCCGAGGCGATGTCCTGATCGAGTTTGCCATAGACCGGCGCGCCAAGGCCCGCCGGCACGCCGTCGGCCACCACCTCGATCACCGCGCCAATCGACGAACCCGCCTTGCGGATGCCATCGAGATAGTCGGCCCACAGTGCTGCTGCCTTTGCATCGGGGCAGAAGAACGGGTTGCGGGGGACCTCATCCCAGTCCCAGTTGCCCCGATCGATCTTGTGCGGACCCATTTGCACCAGCGCGCCGCGTACGGTGATGCCGGGAACCACCTTGCGGGCGATGGCGCCGGCGGCAACGCGAGCCGCCGTCTCGCGCGCGGAACTCCGCCCGCCGCCGCGATAGTCGCGCACGCCATATTTGGTGTCATAGGTGAAGTCGGCGTGGCCGGGCCGGTAGCGGTCGCGGATTTCGGAATAATCCTTCGAGCGCTGGTCTGTGTTGCGGATCAAAAGCGCGATCGGCGTTCCAGTGGTAACCTGCCCTCCGGTGCGATCGTCCTCGAAAACGCCGGACAGGATTTCCACCTCGTCGGCCTCGCGCCGCTGCGTGGTGTATTTCGACTGGCCGGGCTTGCGGCGGTCGAGATCGGCCTGGATTTCTTCCGCTGTCAGCGCAATGCCGGGCGGGCAGCCGTCGACCACGCAGCCAAGAGCCGCCCCATGGCTTTCGCCAAAGGTGGTGATGCGGAAGAGATGGCCGAACGTGTTGTGCGACATGGGGTTGCTAACCGGCTCAGGCTTTAAGGCTGAGCGGTTCTATTTGACGCAGGCCGAAGCGTCAAACATTGCGCGAGGCGCTTGCGGCATATGCGCACCAGTGAGTGTTACGGCTTCTCCGTTGCGCGGGTTCAGGCTAGTTTTTACCTCATGGACAATATGCGCAAACGGCATATGAACGTGATTGCGGCGGCGGCGTTTCTGCTGGCCGCCATATTCAATGCCTATGCGTTCCACCTTGGCCCCGTCCGTGGGGTGCCTTCCGACCTGTCGGTCTATGCCCTGCCGGACGGCACACTTCCCCAGCTCTGCCTTTCGGGTGGAGGTGAGAACGACAGCAGTCACGATCGCGCAAAGCATTGCGATTTCTGCCGCATCATCGCGATGCCCGGCCTCCCGGGCGGCCCCAGCGATACGCTTGGCGTTCCCGCGTTTGCGACGTCCGTCGCTTATGCGGCACCATCTTCCGCACTTCCCGTACAGCGTTCGGTCCGCGCGCCGCGCGCCCGCAGCCCACCTGCCACGCTCCTTTCCTGACGTCTATCCGGCAGCCTGATTGCGCAACTCCGCGACCTGAGCGGGGAAACGGTCTGGTGCCGGTCCCGATTTTCCGGTTCCTGAAAGGATACGTGTCATGTCTGGACACATGATTTTCCGCTGCCGTGGCGGCAGCCTTCTCTCCATCGCCGCAATGGGTTTAGCGCTTGTCGTAATGGCCCTTCCCGCAGTCGCGCATGACTACATGGTCGGCAAGCTGCATATCGACCAACCCTGGACGCGCGCAACGCCCGGCGGCGCCAAGGTCGCCGGCGGCTATGTCACCATTACCAACAACGGCAGCGAGTCTGACCGGCTTGTTGCCGTGCGGGCGGATTTCTCTGCCGATCCGCAATTGCACGAGATGTCGATGAACGACGGTGTCATGATCATGCGTCCGGTCGAAGGCGGCATCGAAATTCCCGCGGGTCAAACCGTCGAACTCAAGCCTGGCGGCCTGCACATCATGTTCATGGGCCTGTCGGAGCAGCTCAGGAAGGACGAGACCCGCAAGGTGACGCTGGTGTTCGAAAAGGCCGGTGAGATCGATCTGGATTTTCCCGTTGCCCCGATCGGCTCAAAGGAGCCGCCGATGATGGATCATTCCGGCCACGGCATGACGAACTAGTCCGCAATCTCGTGAACCCGACTCGGCTACGGACACAGCCGGGGCGGGTTGCCGGTTGCCGTTTCGCGCCGGAAGGCGACATCCGATCGCCCCATTGGGTTTGTAACGGTCAGATCAAACGCTGAGATCTGCACCCATGCCTGACACAGACATCAAACGCCGCATACTTGAGATCATCGGCAAACATGCGCTTGCGGCACAGGCCAGCTCCTATGACCGCCATGTCGCGGTGACTGCGGTTGCGCGCGCCCGTGCGGTTGTCGAGAGCATGCCGATCGATCCCGATGACGCGTGCGACCCGGCAAGCGGTATCCTGGAGGCACTGAGGGCATTGCATGCGACCTATAATGATCCGGACGGTGAATACACCAACGGGAAAGGCGTGCTGGGTAGTCTGATCGACGATGTCACTCACGATCTATCAAGTGGCGAACCGTAATAGATCAGGAGTTCCCGATTGGCGAAAGCAAAGCCCAGGCTGTACCGGATTTTGCTGCTTGAGGATGACCTGGAGGCGGCCGGCAAGTTGCTTCTGGCATTGGGACGGATCGAGCCGCATCTGGCCCCGTTCGATCTCGATGTGACGCTATTGTCGACAAGCGATGCGGTGAAGGAGCTGGTCAACGCGCATCCCGGGCGCCGCTACGGCATCATCCTGATGGACCGCGACTGCAAGATGAACGGCTCGTTCCACGTTCTTGACGACATGCATTTCACGCCTGAAAACGTCATCTCCATATCCTCGACGCCGATGTGGAATCATGTGGCCAGGGACCGTGGCGCGGTTCATGTGATCCCGAAAAGCTTTGGCGATCTGGATGGATTTGCGGAACGTGTTGCGCAGCAGGTTCTGGAGATGCTGCAGGGCAAAGCCCGTCAAACGCCAGCGGCGGAAAGATCGTCACCATGGTCGGAGATATGAGCCGCGAACGGTTATTGCAGGCGCTTGCGGGGGCCGTGACAAGCGCCGGGGATACGCCTGCCGCGCTGAGCAGGCAGTTGCACGAAGCTATCTTGCGGCATGGGTCCGAGACACCGGACAACCTTGCCTGCTGCGCCAGTCTCAGGATTGGCGAGAAGGACGGGGTCGCCGGTCCGATGCTGAGCGGATGCGGCGAGATGCTTCAGGATGTGGCGTGGTCGCTTGAGGAAATGCCGCTGCCGGATACGATCAGGCAGGCGCATCCCGAACTGACCGAGGACGAGTGGAGCAGTTTTACAAGACTTGTGACCCTGATCTTCACATCGCTCACGACGAAATCCGGTAAGTCAAAATAATCAGACCCAGCGTCCCGTGCCGTTCTCGATCACGTAGATTTTTTCCTGCGTCGGCGGGCCGTCAAACAGGCTTGGATGATCGCCCTCGACCATGGCGCGGAAGATGCGGATCACGCCGCCATGGCACACGGCAACGGTCGGCTCGCTCAGGGCTTCGAGCCAGCGGGCCACCCGCTCGGCAAGCATGATGTAGCTTTCCCCGTTCGGCGGCAGAGCGCCCCAGCGGTCGTCCTTGCGGGATCTGTGCGCCGCGCGGTCATGGATTTTCAGTTCATCCATGGTGAAGCCTTCCCAATCGCCGAAACTCGCTTCGGTGATCGCGGCTTCGATACGGTAGATATCAGGAGCGATGCCGAGTTCACCGCGCACGATCCGCATGGTTTCCTGAGCGCGGCCCAGCGGGCTTGAAACGAAGGACCAGCCCTCGCCATTGCCAATATGACGGCTGAGCGTGACGCCATTGTTCATGGCCTGAGCACGACCGGTGTCGTTGAGGGGAATATCGCGCTGGCCTTGAAGGCGGCCTTCCGCGTTCCAGTCCGTCTGGCCATGCCGTATCGCGATCAGCGGCACCCGGATTTCGGGAACCGGGAAGGGCGGCGCGGTACGTATGTCCGGTTCGCAGCCCATCACACCCTGAGCACCAGCTTGCCGAAATTGCCGCTTGTGTAGAGCAGGTTCAGAACATCCGGGAACGCATCGATGCCGCCCTCGCGCACGTCTTCGCGGATTTTAAGTCTGCCCGCCGCGTGCCATTCGCCGAGCTGTTTGGCGGCTTGAGGGTATTTGGAAATAAAGTCGAAGATGATGAAGCCGCGAACAGTGAGGCGATTCACGAGAATCGAACGGTAATTGAACGGCCCCGGCACCGGCGTCTTCGAGTTGTAGGCGGAGATCAGCCCGCAGATCGCGACGCGCCCGCGGAAGTTCATCAGCGACAGGCAAGTGTCGTGGATGTCTCCGCCGACATTCTCATAGAGCACATCGATGCCGCCGGGGCAGGCTGCCATGAGTTCGTCGCGCAGATTGCCGCCCTTGTAATCGACGCAGGCATCGAAGCCGAGTTCATCGGTGACGTAGGCGCATTTCTCCGGGCCTCCCGCTATGCCCACCGCACGGCAGCCCATGATCTTTGCGATCTGCCCGACAACGGACCCGACCGCGCCGGAAGCCGCCGAGACGACAACCGTCTCACCTTCGTTTGGCACCGCGACTTCGGTCAGACCGAAATAGGCGGTCATGCCCGGCATGCCGAGCCCGCCGATCCAGCGCTCCGGTGGTGCCTTGGACGGATCGACCTTGATCACACCGGAACCGTCGGAGATCGCGAATTGCTGTACGCCGAACAGGCCGGTGACCGTGTCGCCGTCCTTGAATTTCGGATTGTTCGAAGCCTCCACCGTGCCAACGGCAATGGCGCGCATCACCTCGCCCAGGCCCACCGGCGGCACATAGGACTTGGCGTCATTGACCCAGCCGCGCATGGCCGGATCGAGCGAGATGTGAGAGATGCGGACACGGAACTCGCCCGCACCGGGCTCGGCCAGCGGTTCGTCGGCAATGTCGAAATTGTCCCGCGTCAGCATGCCCACCGGACGGGCTTTCAGGCGAACGTTGCGGTTGGTTTTTGACATTGCCTCGATTTACTCCCGGGTGCTGGTCCTAGACCTTTGATATGTCCGGCGCGTCCACTGCCTTCATGCCGACGACATGATAGCCGCTGTCGACATGATGGACCTCGCCGGTGACGCCACGGCCAAGATCGGAAAGAAGATAGAGCGCGGAGCCGCCGACTTCTTCAATCGTCACGGTGCGCTTGAGCGGCGAATTGTATTCGTTCCACTTCAGGATGTAGCGGAAGTCGCCGATGCCGGATGCCGCAAGCGTCTTGATCGGTCCAGCCGAGATCGCATTGACGCGGATGCCGCCGCCTCCGAGATCAACCGCGAGATAACGCACGCTGGCTTCCAGCGCCGCCTTGGCAACGCCCATGACGTTGTAATGCGGCATGACCTTTTCCGCGCCGTAATAGGTCAGCGTCAGCAGGCTGCCGCCATTTGTCATCAGCTTCTCGGCGCGCTGTGCGATAGCGGTGAAGGAATAGCAGGAGATCAGCAGAGACTTGGTGAAGTTGTCTTCCGTCGTATCGACGTAGCGCCCGGTCAGCTCATCCTTGTCGGAGAACGCGATGGCGTGAACGAGGAAGTCGAGCCCGCCCCACTGCTTTTCGATCTCCGCGAAAACCGCGTCCATGGAAGCGGCATCGGTCACGTCGCAATGGCCGGCAACAATTCCGCCGAGCTCTTCTGCAAGCGGCTCGACGCGCTTCTTCAGGGCCTCGCCCTGATAGGTGAAGGCAAGTTCAGCGCCGGCATCGGCACAGGCTTTGGCAATGCCCCAAGCGATTGAGCGGTTATTGGCAACGCCCATGATCAGGCCGCGCTTGCCGCGCATCAGGCCAGCTGCGGGAATAGAAGACTCGGTCATGCGAATACAGGCTTTCTGAGATAACTGCCGCCACGGGGGGCAACGCGTTTCGTTAACGCGTCACAGCCCCAAGGCTTCTCATATACAAGCCGTGTGCATGCCTCAAGACACCGCACAACATGGCAGGGTCACTCAGGCCTTCTCGCGCAGCTTCTCCATCAGCGCGATAAGCTCCGGATCGACGGGATCGGGAAGCTGGATGTTCAGCGTCACCAGCAGGTCGCCATGTTCATTGCCGCGCTTGGGAAGGCCCTTGCCCTTGAGCCGGAGCGTCTTTCCGCCGCTCGTTCCTTTCGGCACGGCGATGTCGGCCTGGCCGGTCAGGGTGCGCACCCGTACCTTGCCGCCAAGCACGGCATCGGCCAGCGGCACGGGTTGATCGAGACGCAGGTCATCGCCATCGACCTTGAAACGTGGGTGCGGGGCAACCTTGACCGTCAGGCGCACGTCACCGGGCTTTCCGGTCATCGGGTTCGGCGAACCCTGGCCCTTGAGCCGCAATTCCGTGCCCGAACGCGATCCGGCGGGCACGTTGACATCGAGCGTACGCCCGTCTGGCAGTGAAACGCGTATCTTGTTGCCGCTCGCAAGGTCCTCCAGCGAAATGGCAGCTTCCGCCTTCAATTCAGGCACTGCGCTGGCGCTGGCCGTGCCGCCCGTCGGATCGGCGCCAAATCCCGCGCCGCCGCGCCGCCCGGCGCCGAAGGCGCCAAGGATGTCGGCAAATACATCACTGGCGTCGAACTCCGCGCCGCCCTGGCCCGTACGGAAGGAAAACCCGCGCGGACCACGGCCGCCGCCCATACCGCCCGCTGCGCGCGGATCGAACCCCGCAAAGCGCGGGTTGCCGTCGGCATCGATCTCGCCACGGTCGAACTGGGCCTTCTTTTCCTTGTCGGAAAGCAGCTCATAGGCGGTGTTCGCCTCTGCGAATCGTTCCTTCGCCTTCGGGTCGTCCTTGTTGGCGTCGGGGTGATATTTCTTGGCCAGCTTGCGGAACGCCGATTTGATATCGGCGGCGCTTGCCGATTTCGACACGCCCAGAACGGTATATGGATCGCGCGTGGCCATGGTGCGCCTGATATTCCTGTGTTGTCGCGAAATGAATCCTAGCACGCGCGCACACTACATCTGCAACGCATGCGCCGCATACGATATGTCGTGGTGAACAGGGAGAAATGCAACCCGCAAACACGGGATGCAGTAAATATCGGTCGGGCCTACAGCGGGGTTACGGACCAGCCGTTGGCGCCGATCGGGCAGGCTTCGGACAGCATTTCGTCGGCATTGCCCTTCGACTGCGCGGTGATCGCCACGCGGCGGCAGCGCCGTCCGTCGCCGGACGTGACCGTGGCGATCGGCGTGACCGTTCCCGACTGGATGTGCCCGCCCTTCCAGTTGACCCGCTCGCCATCCTCACGGTCGACAAGAGCCGTGACCAGCGCCGCTTTAAGCGAAGGCCAGGCGTCATTACCGACGAAGGAAACAAGGTAAGGCGCTTCGACCGCGGTGGAATTGCTCAGCGAAGGAATGATGGAGCCGGTCGATTCGCCAAAAGAGAAGCGCTTCAGCGGCATCGAACAAGCTGCAAGGGTGAGGCAGATACCGGCAATGACACCGGCTCTCGCCAATGGCCCAAGCCTTCTGTATATCACAACGCTGAACATCCCCGGGTAATCCACCTTACGCACACTTCCCCGGCCGTTACGCAAATCCTGCACTTGAAATGCGGCAAGAAGCGGCAATCTCACAACGCAAGACGGCTCCAACCGGGTATTCGACATGTCCATTAAAGACGAAGAGCAGTTAACGGAGAGTGACCTGGCAGGTGCTGGCGATCCGTTTGTCCTTTTTGGCGAATGGTTTGCGGAAGCCGAAGCGCACGAGCCGAATGATCCGAACGCCATGGCATTGGCAACCGCCGACGCCGACGGGCTGCCGAATGTGCGTATGGTTCTATTGAAAGGCTGGGATGAGGACGGGTTCGTTTTCTACACCAACCTGGAGAGCGCCAAGGGCAGGGAACTTGCCGCAAATCCGAAGGCGGCAATGGTTATGCACTGGAAGTCGCTGCGCCGGCAGGTTCGTCTGCGCGGGCTCGTGTCTTCAGTGAGCGATGCGGAAGCCGACACTTATTATGCTTCGCGACCACGCGGCAGCCGCATCGGGGCCTGGGCATCGGCCCAGTCGCGCCCGCTGGAAAGCCGCTTCGCGCTCGAAAAGGCGGTCGCGGAATGGACGGCGAAATACGCAGTCGGCGAGGTTCCCCGCCCGGATCACTGGTCCGGCTTCCGCATTTCTCCTGTCGAGATCGAATTCTGGCGCGACAAGCCGTTTCGCCTGCACGACCGCATCCGCTATACACGTAGCACGCCGGTCGACGCATGGTCGGTGACGAGGCTCTATCCATGAGCCAACAGGAATCCAGACGCATGCCGAATTATGATGGCCCCAGACGCACGCTGATCCTGACCGGTGCCAGCCGCGGCATTGGTCATGCCACTGTGAAACGTTTCTCCAGCGCAGGTTGGCGGGTCATTACCTGCTCGCGGCACGCTTTTCCCGAGAACTGTCCCTGGGACGCGGGGCCGGAGGACCATATCCAGATCGACCTCGGCGACATCGACAATACGCGTGCCGGCATCGCCGAGATGAAGGAACGGCTGAAGGCGGATGGCGGCATGCTGCATGCCCTGGTCAACAACGCCGCGATCTCTCCCAAGGGGCCTGATGGCGAACGTCTGGGAACCATGGACATACCGGTTGCGGATTGGCTGAAGGTCTTTCAGGTCAATTTCTTCGCCCCCGTCATGCTGGCGCGCGGGCTGACCGATGAGCTCAAGGCGGCAAAGGGCGCCGTGGTCAATGTCACCTCGATCGCAGGCAGCCGTGTGCATCCTTTTGCAGGTGCCGCCTATGCCACGTCCAAGGCGGCGCTTGCATCGCTGACGCGCGAGATGTCGCATGATTTCGGTCCCCTCGGCATTCGCGTCAACGCGATCGCGCCCGGTGAGATCGATACATCGATCCTCAGTCCCGGCACCGACAAGATCGTCGAGAAAATTCCCATGCGCCGTCTCGGCAAGCCGGACGAAGTCGCCAAGATCATCTATGCCCTATGCACCGAAACCTCGTCCTACGTCACCGGCGCCGAAATCCACATCAACGGTGGACAGCACGTCTGATCCCCGCGGGTTTCGTAAGCCTTGCAGGACTCCTGCTGGCGCTTGCCGCATCAGGTGCGTCCGCGCTTGATACATCGAAGCTGCCCGATGGCGGTATCGCGAAATCCCGTTCAGGTGACATTGCCGCCGCTTGGTATGTCGCGCCGACATCACGCTATGATCACGGTATCCTCGGTGACCGGATCGAGGCAGGCGGGCTTGCGGTGAAGACGCGCGACGGGGGAACTCTTTTCCACGAACTTCCGCAAACCCATGTCTTCGAGGACCTGACCCCGCGCATCGCCGATCTCGATGGCGACGGAACAAGCGAGATCGTCACCATCCGGTCCAGCCTGGCACGCGGCGCAGCCGTTGCAGTCTATGGCTTGCAGGGCGGCAAGCTTGCATTGCGCGCGGCAACGCCGGAAATCGGGCGCTCACACCGCTGGCTCAATATCGCCGCCATCCACGATTTCGACGGTAATGGGACGCGTGAGATTGCCTTTGTGCGCACGCCCCATATAGGCGGGGTGCTGGAAGTCTGGAGCTATTCAGACGGCAAGCTCATCAAACGCCTTGAGATGCCCGGTGTCTCGAACCATTCGATCGGGTCCCGGGCGCTGAGACTTTCAGCGCTTCTCGATGTTGACGGAGACGGCAAGGTTGAGCTGGTTCTTCCCGATCAGCCGCATTCATCCCTGCTTGCGCTCGCAATAACACCATGGAAGGTGCGGATTGCTTCGCGCGCAAGCCTGCCGGCAAAACTGTCCGGCAATCTCTCTATATCTGGCGGCGTGATTGCGGCTCCCTTGGCGAACGGGCGCAAGGCGTCGGTTCAGGCAGCAGATTTCCGCTGATGGGACCGGAGATTTTCGCAGCCTTGCTATCCGGGCTTCTGGTCGGTCTCGGCCTCATCGTCGCGATCGGCGCGCAGAATGCCTTTGTTCTGCGCCAGGGGCTGATAGGCGAATATGTGCTGCCGGTCGTGATCGTCTGCGCATTGTCCGACGCGATCCTGATTGCCGCCGGCGTGCTCGGTCTTGGTACGCTGATCAGCCAGTCGCCGGTTCTGATCCGTATCGCGACCTGGGGCGGGGCGGCGTTCCTGCTGGTTTATGCCGGGCTGGCCCTGAAGCGCGCCACCGCGCCTGAAAGCCTGCGGGCGGACAGACATCAGAAAGGCTCGTTTTCCGCCGTTCTGACGGCCGCCATGCTGTTCACATGGGCGAACCCGCATGTGTATCTCGACACGATCGTGCTGTTCGGAAGCCTGTCGGCATCTTATGAAAACGAAACCCGCCTCGCCTTTTGGGCGGGCGGGTCTCTGGGTTCTCTGGGGTGGTTTTCTGCGCTCGGCTTCGGCGCACGCCTGCTGGCGCCGCTGTTCGCAAGGCCTGTCGCCTGGCGCATACTCGACGGCCTGATTGCCATCATCATGACGGCAATTGCCGTATCACTCCTGCGCGGAACCACGGGCTGAAAACCCGAAGCTCCGGTATGCAAACTCAGTCGGTGTCGTTCACCGAAGCCGACATCTGCGGGTTGGTGGCGTGCTTGCGCACCGCAGGCCGGGCCTTCAGCGTCACGCAGTACTGCGCCGCGGCGGTCACCGCGCCGATACCGACATCGTGAAACTTGGACTCAAGTGTATCGTTGCCGTTGTCCGAGGCCGAATTCTCGTACTTCGCCATTTTTTTTCTCCTGACCGGCGGGGCACTGACTTATCAGGTGCGGACCTCGCCTTGGACCATCTGTGGTCGGCTCACCGGGCGGAGACGTTATGTGCGTCGGCGTCCTGTGGTCGGCCAAGGGAGCGGGCAGATGCATCCGGATTTCGGCAAAACCGGGGCAATCACCCACTAAAGTAACTCTGCACATTCCTTGTCCAATTGCACAAGCAGTGATCACAACAATTCGTTAAACATTAGATTCTTGCGGGAATTGTTGCGTTTTTGTGACAGATTGAAGCGCCTGCGAAGGTAATTGCACCGGATTTTTGCAGTGCACTACGTGTTTTTCCGGCCAACTGAAAATAAAAGGGCGGCCGAACCGGCCGCCCATTTCTGTCGAATCGCGGTGCCCCGGAAACGCCGCCAGGTCCGAACGACATGATCAAATTCAGGCTGCCCGCAGGCCTTCCGACCCCACCCAGGCTTCCGCCTTGTCGAGTGCGCGTTCGAGGATGTCGAACATCTCAGTCGTGTCCGCTTCGTTGATCACCAGCGGCGGACAGATGGCGACGGCATCGCCGAACAGATTGCGCAGGATGAGCCCGTCGTCCTCGCAGAACTTGGCGACTTTTGCCGCCACGCCCTTCTTCGGGTCGAACTGTGCCCGGGTCTCCTTGTCGGCAACGATCTCGATCGCACCGATCATGCCGACACCGCGGGACTGGCCGACGAGCGGGTGATCGGCCAGCTTGTTCAGCCGGGCCTGGAACTGTGGCGTGCGCGCCTTGACGATGCCGACAATGTCGTCGCGCTCGTAGATCTCCAGCGTCTTCAGTGCGACGGCAGCCGCGACCGGGTGCGCCGAATAGGTGAAGCCGTGGCCGAAGACGCCGATCTTGCGGCTTTCTTCCACCATCGCCTGATACATCTCCTCGCTGATCATCACCGCGCCGATCGGCTGATAGGCCGAGGACAGTGCCTTGGCGACGGAGATGGAGTCGGGCTTCATGCCGAAAGTCTGGGTTCCGAACATCTCGCCCGTGCGCCCGAAACCGCAGATCACCTCATCGGCGATCATCATCACGTCGTATTTGTCGAGAACCGCCTGGATCTTGGCGAAATAGGTGGCCGGCGGCACGATGACGCCGCCGGCCCCCATCACCGGCTCGGCGATGAAGGCGGCAACCGTGTCCGGACCCTCGCGCAGGATCATCTCTTCCAGCTCGCCAGCCATCCGGGTTGCGAAATCCTCTTCGCTCTCTCCGGCAACGCATTCGCGATAGTAGTGCGGGCATGCGGTGTGCAGGATGTTGGCGATCGGAAGGTCGAAGTCGGTGTGGTTGGCGGGCAGGCCCGTCAGGCTTGCCGAAGCGATCGTCACGCCGTGATAGCCGCGCAGGCGGGAGATGATTTTCTTCTTCTGCGGGCGTCCCAGCGCATTGTTCACGTACCAGACGAATTTCACCTGGGTGTCGTTGGCCTCCGAGCCCGACCCGACGAAGAACACCTTGGAAACGGGGACAGGAGAGATTTCCTTCAGCTTCTCGGCAAGCGCGATGCCGGGATCGTGGCTCTTGCCGCCGAAGATGTGGCTGAACGACAGCTTGCGCATCTGTTCGGCCGCGGCTTCGATCAGTTCCTCGTTGCCGTAGCCAAGCGATGTGCACCACAGCCCCGCCATGCCCTCGATATAGCCCTTGCCGTTGGCGTCATAGACGCGCACGCCCTCGGCGCGCTCCAGTGTCAGCGGCCCGGTTTCACGGTGCGTGGCAAGGTTCGTATAGGGGTGCAGGACAGTTTCGATGTCGCGGACAGCGAGATTGGAAAGCGGTGACATGGCAGGCTCCGATAAAGCTATGTACCGGCATTCCTAGGCCCGCGCAGAAGAAAGTGAAAGCGGAATCGCACATGGCGTCGATGCAGCCCTTGCATTGTGCGCCAGCGTTGTGAAACTGCGCTCAGGAAGAGGCTGAGAAACAGCCCGCCAGAGGGAATGAGGAGGAATGCCATGCTGGGCCTGATGCAGGACTGGCCGCTGCGCTGTCACCGGATCATTGATCATGCCGCGCTCTTTCACGCCAATCGCGAGGTGGTCTCGCGCTCAGTGGAAGGCCCGATCCACCGCACCACCTATGCGGCCATTCGCACCAAGGCGCTTAAAACCGCGCAGGCGCTCGAGGCCGAGGGTATCAGGGTCGGTGACCGGGTGGCGACGCTGGCCTGGAACACGGGGCGGCATCTGGAAGTCTGGTACGGAATCCTAGGCTGCGGCGCGGTCTACCATACGGTCAACCCGCGCCTGTTTCCCGAACAGATCGCCTATATCGTCGGCCATGCCGAAGACCGCGTCCTCTTCACCGATCTGACTTTCGTGCCGTTGCTCGAAAAGCTCGCCGACAAGCTGCCGACGGTCGAGCGCTACATCGTGCTGACCGATGCGGCGCACATGCCGCAAACCAGCCTCAAGAATGCGGTCGCCTACGAGGACTGGATCGCCGGTTTCGACGGTGACTATGCCTGGAAGGAAGTGGACGAAAACGCCGCCGCCGGCATGTGTTACACCTCGGGTACGACCGGTAACCCGAAAGGCGTGCTCTATTCCCACCGCTCGAACGTGCTGCATTCGATGGCCGCGCTTCAGGTCGACATGCTCGGCCTTTCTTCCAACGATGTCGTCATGCCGGTGGTGCCGATGTTCCACGCCAACGGCTGGTCGCTGGCTTTCGGTATGCCGATGGCCGGCTCCAAATGCGTTATGCCGGGGGCGAAAATGGATGGCGCCTCGATCCATGAACTGCTCGAGAGCGAAGGCGTGACCTGCACCGCAGCCGTACCGACGATCTGGCTCATGCTGTTGCAGCATCTGGAAGAGACCGGCGGCAAGCTCAGCACACTGAAGAAGGTCGTTATCGGCGGGTCTGCCTGTCCGCGCGCGATGACGAAGAAATTCCAGGACACTTATGGTGTCGAGGTCATCCATGCCTGGGGCATGACCGAGATGAGCCCGCTCGGCACCTTGTGCTCGCTCAAACCTGCTTATGCGAAGCTCACCGGGGATGCGCGTCTCGACGTTCAGGAAAAACAGGGCCATCCGCCCTTTACCATCGAGATGAAGATCACCGATGACGAGGGCAATCCCCTGCCGTGGGACGACAAGACCTTCGGGCGGCTCAAAGTTCGCGGACCTGCGATCACCTCATCCTATTTCAAGGGTGAGGGCGGAGAGATTCTGGACGAGGAAGGCTATTTCGATACCAATGATGTTGGAACGATCGACCAGGAAGGCTATCTGCGCATCACCGACCGCTCCAAGGATGTGATCAAGTCCGGAGGTGAATGGATTTCCTCCATCGATCTGGAAAACCTGGCCGTCGGGCACCCGGATGTCGCGGAAGCCGCCGTGATTGGCATTGCCCATCCAAAATGGGATGAGCGCCCGCTTTTGATCATCGTCCGCAAGGAGGGGCGTGAAGTGGAAGCGGGCGACATTCTTGACTTCATGAAAGGCAAGATTGCCAACTGGTGGATGCCGGATGCGGTTGCTTTCGTCGACGAAATCCCGCACACCGCGACCGGAAAAATCCAGAAGACAACACTTCGGGAACAATTTCACGACTATAAGTTTACGGATGCTTGAATGCTCCGGCGCTGCGTGAACTGGCTGCCGGGGGTAAACGGTTTGGCTGGTGCATGAGCGACGACACAATCATTGAAATACTCGATCGTCGCGCGATCGAGCATGATTCAGGCCGGGTCACGGCCAAGGGTATCTGGGCACGCCGGCTCGGCGCACTGTCGATCCCTGTTGTCGTGCTGGCCGGATTGCTGCACCGGTTCGGGCAACTCGATACGCCAACGCTCATTGGATCGATCGCTCTTGGCTGCGTCATCGCGTCAGCCGCCATTTTGATGGCGTTCGCGACGCTCGTCACGGTTTGGCGTTTCGGCTGGAAGGGGTTGGGCGACGCGGGCGTCGGCGTTGTGTTCGCCGCTTGCGTGCTGGCGATCCCCGTTTATTCCGCGGTGATCTATTTCGACAAGCCGATGATCAACGATGTCACCACGGACCCGCTCAATCCGCCGGACATGCCGGCTGCCCAGGCACAGCGCCCGCCGATGTCCAATCCGGTCCATTACAATGACGCGCTGATTGCCGTGCAGCGAATTGCCTACCCGGAAATCGTGCCGCTGCGTGCGGCTCTTGCTCCTCCCGACGTGCATCCGATCGTGCTCGATCTGGTGGAGGAAATGGACTGGCAGGTGATCGATGCGCGTGCGCCTCATGACGGAATTGCAGGCCGTGTCGAAGCCGCTGCGCACTCGCTGCTGTTCGGATTTGCAAACGATGTCGTCATCCGCATCGCTTATGACGGCGACCGCACGGTTGTGGACATGCGTTCGCGTTCGCGTTTCGGAAGTCATGATCTTGGCGCCAATGCCAAGATCATCGACAGTTTCCTGACCGAGCTTACGACACGTCTCAGCGTACCCGGCGAAACGGGCGATTCCGGCGGGAACTAGGGTCGGGACCCTAGCTGAGCCGAAAGCTGTCCCCGTCATCGGTTGCGGTCGCAATGCCGCGCTCTATCAGGTCATCGATGTGCGCGCGCACCGACAGGGCGGCGGCGAAATGCAGCCGCTCGTCGAGCTCGGGATAAAGCCTTGGCACCATCTCGGCAATCCGGCTGTCACCGGCCTTCAGACGTTTCAGGATCTGTGTTTCGCGCTGCTTGCGGTGGGTGATCAGGCCGCGCACGAAGCGGTGCGGCTGCTTCACGGCTCCGCCGTGGCTTGGCAGATAGAGGCTCTCCTCGCGCGCACCGATCTTTTCCAGCGAGTCCATATATGAGCGCATGTGGCCGTCGGGTGGAGCGATGACCGTTGTTGACCAGCCCATGACGTGGTCGCCGCAGAACAAGATTTCGTCATCAAGCGAGAAGGATAGATGGTTGGCCGTATGCCCCGGCGTGGCCACGGCCGTCAGGACATGGCCGCCGACCCTCAATGTTTCGCCGTCCCGCATCACCTCGTCGGGCGCATAGTCCGTGTCATTCGAGGCATCGAGCCCTTTCT
Source organism: Rhodobiaceae bacterium (assembly GCA_020637855.1). Lineage (GTDB taxonomy): Bacteria > Pseudomonadota > Alphaproteobacteria > Rhizobiales > Tepidamorphaceae > JACKJK01. Next base: position 245,395 of record JACKJR010000001.1, read on the forward strand.
GCACCGTCCCTCCGGCGCTTTCGCGCTGCGCCCATGGCGCGCAGCCGACGATCTTCGCCCCGGTTGCCTGCTTCAGGGCTCCAGCCAGAGGGGAGTGATCACGGTGCGTATGGGTGATGACGATATGGGTGAGGGTGCAGTCATCCAAAGCGCCGAGCAGTGCTGAAAGATGCGCTTCGTCCTGCGGCCCCGGGTCGACGACGACCGCCTCGCGCTTGCCAGCGCCATCCTTGACGATAAATGTGCCGGTTCCCCTGAACGTGAATGGCGAGGGGTTGTTGCACACGACACGCATCACGTCTGTGGCCACGCTTTCCGCAACGCCGTATTCCGGCGCGAATGCCGTATCGAAGCGCGGACTGGCGCTTCGCGGTGTTCCGGAACTGGATTCGGGTTTTGTCACGTGTCGGCTCCTGTCGGGCAGAAGGCCACACTGCATGCCACACCTGCCTGATTGCAAGCGCCGCAGGGGGCGGCAGGGATGCGTGACACGCATTGCCATCATTAGTCCAATGGGTGCTTGCCGCGCCACTTCTTAAAGGATAACAAACCCGTCAAGGCGGATTTCGCCTGAATCATTGCTACAGACGGAGTTTCCGCCATGTCGACCAGCACCGCCCCGACGCTTGCAACCCGCCTGCTCGGAACCCGCGAAGGTACAGCGGCCATTGTGCAGAACGTTCTGCTTGCAGTCATCGGCGCTGCTGCGCTGTGGTTGTCGGCGAAGATCAAGGTGCCGTTCTATCCCGTCGAAATGACGCTGCAGGTGCTGGTGGTTCTGCTGATCGGCGCGGCTTATGGTTGGCGGCTAGGCGGCGCGACGGTTGCACTTTATCTGGCGCAAGGTGCGCTTGGGTTGCCGGTTTTCACCGGCACGCCTGAAAAAGGTATCGGCATCGCCTACATGATGGGACCGACCGGCGGCTATCTGCTTGGTTTCCTGGTCATGGCCGTGATGACCGGCTGGGCGCTGCAGCGGATCGGCACCCGCAACGTGTTCGCCATTGGGGCTGTCATGCTGGTAGCCGACGCCATCATGTTCGCGTTCGGACTTGCGTGGCTAGGCACCTTGTTCGGCTGGGACAAGCCGATCCTCGAATGGGGTCTTTATCCCTTCATTCTCGGTGACCTGACCAAGGTTGCCCTTGCTGCGGCACTAACCGCCGGCATCGCCCGCTTTGCTGAGAAGGGCTGAACGCGGCTCTTAGTATCCCGGCTGAACCGCCTGCGACAGGCGGGCATCCATGTCATGGGAAGTCGCGCGCTCGGCTGATCCGCGCGCAGCGCTTGGCGTTGTGTCGAACGCCTCGCGGAACGCGCGGGTAAAGTGGGAAGCGTCGGAAAACCCGCACTCCAGAGCGATATCACTGATGCGCCGTTCTGTGGTCACCAGTAGGAAGCGGCCATAGCGCAGTCTGTGCAGTCGGTAATATTCCTGCGGCGAAAGGCCGACTTCTCCCTGGAACAGACGCTCCAGATGTCTCGGAGTGATGTTGAGGCGGCCTGCAAGCTCGCGCATCGAGACGGGCGAGGCCATTGTCTGCTCCATCATCAGGATCGCGCGGCGCACGCGCGGGTCGCGCACATGTTCCGATCCCGGCGGGTGCGGCTGCGCGGCGTTGGGAGGCCGGGCCTGATCGACCAGCAGGATGTGCAGGCACTTCTGAGCCATGGCGCGGCCGAACTGCTTCTCGATGATCCATGCAGCAACGTCGAGCGCACCCGCGCCGCCCGCACAGGTGATGCGCCGGCGGTCGACGATGAAGACCTGATCCGCGATCGGCGTGATTTCGGGAAATTCGCGCACCAGGTCCTGATAGTGGAACCAGCTCACGCAGCAGCGGTGCCCGCTCATGATGCCGGCACGGATCAGCGTCAGCGTTGCCGTGCACAAACCGACGACGGTGACATTCTTGCGCGCGGCCTCGCGCAGGAAGGCCAAGGTCTGCTCGTCTGCGGGTTCGCCCTTGTGAAGCAATCCGCCGACAACGACCACATAGTCGAAACGTGACGGATCTCCCAATGGCTCTTCGGGAGATATCTCGATGCCGCAACTGGCCTTGATCGATCTGCGCGTCGAGGCAATCGTGGACCAGCGGCATCGGATCGGGCGCGACAGATCGGCCTCGTCCGCCGCAAGCCGCATCGCGTCGATGAAAGTGGCGAAGGGGGTCAGGGTGAAATTGTTCAGCAGCAGAAAGCCAACGGACAGCTCGCGCGCCTGATGAGCGTCCGTACTTAACCGTGGCGCCATGTGGTCAGGCATCATGCCGCCCCTGTCCCGTCGCAGGCGCATTGCCGCGTGTCGCCAGGAGAACGGTTGCCCGCTCCTGCTGGTGGCAGAGTGCAAAAACACCGGGTTTTTGATGCGCGATCGAAGCCATGTCGCTTTTATTCGATTACGATGTCCGTTTGATACTACGCGCATTCTGCGACTTTGGCGAGACTGGTTTACCATTCGCAAGGTGTAGACAGCTCGCCGGGCATGCGGGTGCGGTCAGGATCCTGTTATGAAACGCTTTTCCGTTTTCTCGCTGGCGCGCAATGCGTTCAGCCATCACGAGGACTGGCCGAGGCAGTGGCGCAGTCCCGAGCCGAAGCCGGAATATGATGTCGTCATCATCGGCGGTGGCGGGCACGGGCTTGCGACCGCCTTCTATCTCGCCAAGGAACACGGGATCACCAATGTCGCGGTGCTGGAGAAGGGCTGGATCGGTGGCGGCAACACCGGCCGCAACACCACTATCGTGCGCTCCAACTACCTGTTCGACGAGAGCGCGCACCTCTACGAGAAGTCGCTGCAGCTGTTCGAAAAGCTGAGCCAGGAGCTCAACTACAACGTCATGATGAGCCAGCGCGGCGTGATGAACCTCGCGCACAACCTGCATGACGTGCGCGAATCCAGACGCCGCGTCTACGCCAACAAGCTAAACGGCGTCGATGCCGAGTGGCTCGAGCCCGAAGAGGTCAAGGCATTCTGCCCGATCATCGATATCTCGCCGGATGCGCGTTACCCGGTCATGGGCGCAACGCTGCAGAAGCGCGCCGGCGTTGCCCGTCACGATGCGGTCGCCTGGGGCTTTGCCCGCGGCGCGGATGCGCGCGGCGTCGACATCATCCAGAACTGCGAAGTCACCGGGCTTCGCATCGAGAAGGGCCGCATCGTTGGCGTTGAAACCACGAAGGGCTTCATCGGCGCGAAGAAAGTCGGCTCGGTCGCGGCGGGGCACACTTCGGTAATCTGCAACATGGCAGGCTTCCGCGTGCCGCTGACCAGCCACCCGTTGCAGGCGCTGGTGTCGGAGCCGATCAAGCCGGTGCACCCTTGCGTCGTCATGTCGAACGCGGTGCACGTCTATGTCAGCCAGTCCGACAAGGGCGAGCTGGTCATCGGTGCCGGTATCGATGCCTACAACTCTTATGCACAGCGCGGATCCTTCCACATCATCGAGGGCCAGATGGGCGCGCTGCGCGAACTGTTCCCGATCTTCTCGCGTCTGCGGATGATGCGGTCCTGGGGCGGTATCGTCGATACGGCACCGGATGCCTCGGCGATCATCTCGAAGACGCCGGTGGAGAATTTCTTCATCAACTGCGGCTGGGGCACTGGCGGTTTCAAGGCGACGCCGGGCTCCGGCTGGGTCTTCGCCTGGACGCTTGCCAAGGGCGAACCGCACCCGCTCAACGCCGCCTTCAGCCTTGACCGATTCACTTCCGGCGCGCTCGTCGACGAGCATGGCGCAGCTGGCGTGGCGCACTAGCCGCATGATCCCGAAAAGTGGGCACCGGTTTTCGGACAAGATCATGCGCACAGGAAAAGAAAGAGAAGTACCCATGTGGGTGAATTGGCAAAACGCAATCAGGGGAGAAAAGAAATGCTGCTGATCCCCTGTCCTTATTGCGGTGAGCGCCCCGAGATCGAATTCTCCTATGGCGGCGAAGCCCATATCGCGCGGCCGCAGAACCCGGCGTCCCTGTCCGATACGCAGTGGGCAGAGTTCCTATTCATGCGCGGCAACCAGAAGGGTGCGTTCCGCGAGCGCTGGATTCATACCCATGGCTGCCGGCGCTGGTTCAACATGCTGCGCGATACCACGAGCCACGAGATCTACGCCGTGTACAAGATTGGCGCGCCCAAGCCGCCCGCACCGGGTGAAAAGCCCGCGGCAGCGAAGAAGCCTGCAACCCGCGCAAGGAAAGGAGCCAGCAAATGACCGGCTCCATGCGTCTTCCCGGCGGCGGACGGATCGACCGTTCGCGCCCGTTGAAGTTCACCTTCAACGGCAAGGGCTACACGGGCTACGAGGGCGACACGCTGGCATCCGCCCTGATCGCCAACGGCGTGCATCTGATCGCCCGCTCGATGAAATATCACCGGCCGCGCGGCCTCATGACGGCGGGCTCCGACGAACCCAACGGCATGGTGCAGCTTGCGACCGGCGCGCGCACCGAGCCCAACATCAAGGCGACGCAGATTCCGCTCTATGACGGGCTCGAAGCTTCAAGCGTCAACGTCTTCCCCTCGGTGGAAACCGACATCGGCGCGGTCAACGGTCTGCTGTCGCCGTTCATGACGGCGGGCTTCTACTACAAGACCTTCATGCCGAGCCAACTGTTCTGGGACAAGGTGGCGGAGCCGATCATCCGCAAGGCCGCCGGCTTCGGCAAGGCACCGACAGAGCCCGACCCCGATGTCTACGACCACAAGCACGTTCATTGCGACTTGATGGTGGTCGGTGCCGGTCCTGCGGGCTTGTCGGCGGCGCGTGCCGCAGCCGCGACGGGAGCCCGCGTCATCCTCGCCGACGAGCAGGCCGAATTCGGCGGCTCGCTGCTGACGCTTCACCGCGAGATCGACGGCAAGCCTTCGGCCGAGTGGGTCGGCTCTGTCGTCAGCGAGCTTTCCGGCCATGACGAGGTGACGCTGCTGAGGCGCACCACGGTGACCGGTCTCTACGACCAGAATTATCTCGTCGCGCTGGAACAGAAGATTGACGATTTGACGCCGTCGTCTCCGGCCAACCCGCGCATGCGCGTCTGGCACATCCGGGCGAAGGAGGTCATCCTCGCGACGGGGTCGCACGAGCGTCCGCTGGTCTTCGCCGACAACGACCGCCCGGGCACCATGCTCGCCAGCGCGGCGCTGACCTACATGAACCGCTACGGCGCGTTGCCATGCAACAAGCCTGTTGTCGTCACCAACAACGACTGGGCCTATGAAACCGCGCGCACCTTCAAGGCGCATGGCGCCGAGGTGACGGTTGTCGATACCCGCAAAACGGTTCCCGAAGACCTGGGAACGGAGATGGCGCATCTCGGCATCGAGGTGCTCGCCGATTCAACCGTCACCGGCGTTTCGGGCAAGCACCGCGTCAAGGGCGTGAGCGTTGCCGCGAAGAATGCCGACGGATCGGGTATCGCCGGTGTCAGCCACAGCATCGACGCCGACGGCCTCATCGTGTCCGGCGGCTACTCGGCGGCGGTGCACCTGTTCTGCCATGTTGGCGGCAAGCTGAGTTTCGATGACGCGCGTGTGTCCTTCATGCCGGCGACCGGGCGCAAGGCGCTGGCCTGTGTCGGCGGTACGGCGGCGGAGTTCGGCATCGCAGCGGCCATCGATGGCGGTGCTGCGGCAGGTGCCAAGGCGGCTCAGGCCGCAGGTTTCAAACCGGGCCGGGCAGGCAAGGGTGTTCAGGTCGCGGACGATCGCGCCGACGGCAACGTCGAGGCCGCATGGCTGCTGCCGTCCGGTACTGCTCCGAACCGCTCCAAGGCCAAGTTCTTCGTCGATTATCAGAACGACACAGGCGCCGCCGACATTGCGCTTGCGGTGCGCGAGGGTTTCGATTCCGTCGAGCACATGAAGCGCTACACGCTGACCGGCTTCGGCACCGATCAGGGCAAGCTCGGTAATATCAACGGCCTTGCGATCCTGGCTGAGCTAACCGGCAGGACGATCCAGGAAACCGGCACCACGACCTTCCGCCCGCCCTACACACCGGTGACCTTCGGTGCGCTGGCGGGGCGCGACGCCGGCGACATGCTCGATCCCATCCGTGTCACCAACATCCACGACTGGCATGTGGCGCATGGTGCCGAGTTCGAAAATGTCGGTCAGTGGAAGCGTCCCTGGTACTATCCGATCGACGGCGAGACGATGCATCAGGCGGTTGCGCGCGAGTGCCGTGCGGCACGCACTGCGGTGACGGCGCTGGATGCCTCGACGCTTGGCAAGATCGATGTCACCGGCAAGGATGCCGGCGTCTTCCTCGACCGCGTGTACACCAACATGATGTCGACGCTGAAGGTCGGGTCGGTCCGTTACGGGCTGATGCTGCACGAGGACGGCATGGTCTATGACGACGGCACGGTAACTCGTCTTGCCGAGAACAGGTTCCTCGTCACGACGACGACGGGCGGCGCGGCCTCGGTGTTCCAGCATCTGGAGGATTATCTCCAGACCGAGTGGCCCGATCTCGATGTTTACCTGACTTCCGTCACCGAGCAGTGGGCAACCGTCACGGTGTCCGGCCCCAAGGCGCGCATGCTGCTGGAACGCATCACGGATATGAACCTCGATCCGGCGGATTTCCAGTTCATGACGTTCCGCGAAGGCAAGGTTGCGGGGTTGCCGGCGCGGGTCTTCCGCATCTCGTTTACCGGCGAACTGTCCTACGAGATTTCCGTGGTCTGGCACCACGGCAAGGCGTTGTGGGAAGCGGTGATGGATGCCGGCCACGATTTCGGCATCACGCCCTACGGCACCGAGACCATGCACGTGCTGCGTGCCGAAAAGGGCTTCATCATCGTCGGCCAGGAAACCGACGGCACGCTGACGCCGTATGATCTCGGCATGGGCTGGATCGTGTCGAAGAAGAAGGAAGACTTCATCGGCAAGCGCTCGCTGACCCGCCCCGACACGGTGCGCGAGGACAGGAAGCAGCTCGTCGGCCTGCTGCCGGAGGACCCCGGCTTCGTCGTGCCGGAAGGCGCGCAACTCGTGAACAATTCGGTAAAGCTGAAGGACGTGCCACATTTCGCCCCGCCCGGCCTCGACGGAGCACCGATCTACGGGCGAAAGGCTTCGCCAGTCCCCATGCTCGGCCATGTTACATCGAGCTACTGGTCGGATGCTCTGGGCCGCTCCTTCGCGCTCGGTCTCGTCAAGGGCGGGCAGGCGCGCACGGGCGATATCGTCTATGCGCCACTGGATGACCGCACAATTGCCATGCGGATCGTCGATCCGGTCTTCTACGACAAGGAAGGAGCGCGCCGCGATGGCTAAGCCAGCAAGTCCAGGAAAAGTGGCGCCCGGTTTTCCGCCCGGACGTGCGTCAACAAAAGAACTCGATACACGTGCGATGGATTTGCGCTTCAGCCCGCTCGAAGCGGTGAGCCACAGGCTCGTTGCGGCCTCCGCTGCGGATCATGCAAGCGTTGCCGAGCTGCCTTTCACCACGCAGATCGGTCTGCGCGGCGATGCGTCGAAGGCCGCGTTCGCCAATGCGGTGAAGTCTGCCGTCGGTGTCGCGCCGCCGAAGGAGGCTTGCACGGTCGCCGTGAAAGGCGACAACCGCATCCTGTGGCTTGGCCCCGACGAATGGCTCGTCGTCGCGCCGGACGATCCCGATGGTGCGTTGCTGGCAAGGCTCGAAAAGGCATTGGCAAAGGTCAGCGCGGCTGCCGTCGATCTGACCGGGAATCGCTCGGTGATCGAACTGTCCGGCCCATCGGCGCGCGCCGTTTTGGAGAAGGGCTGCCGCCATGATCTGCACCCCAAGACCTTCCCCGTTGGCCGCGTTGTCGGAACGCTGATGGCGCATACGCAATTCTTCCTGGAGAAGACCTCGGACAATCCGGAAACGTTCCGCCTTTATGTGCGTTCCTCATTCGCCCGCCACATGGCAGAATGGCTGATGGATGCCATGGCCGAATTCACCGGCAGAGTCTGACGCATATGGTCACGAGCCTGTTCGATCTCTTCAAGATCGGTGTCGGGCCTTCCAGTTCCCACACTGTGGGGCCGATGAAGGCAGCCAGCCTTTTCGTGCTCGATCTGGATTCGCGCGATCTGATCACCGGCACGGAACGCGTGCAGGTTGATCTCTACGGCTCGCTGGCGCTGACCGGCAAGGGCCACGCCACCGACATCGCAACACTGGTCGGCCTGACGGGGCACGCCCCCGACAAGGTCGATGCCGACGCCATTCCCGTCATCGTCAACGACATCCGCGAGACGACGTCTCTCAATCTCGGTGGCGTCAAGGTCATTTCCTTCAACGAGGACACCGACCTCGTCTTTAACTATAGCGGCCGGCTGACCCAGCATTCCAACGGCATGAAATGCTCGGCCTTCGACGCGGCGGGTTCGCTGCTTCATGAACAGACCTATTTCTCCGTCGGCGGCGGTTTCGTCGCCACGCTGGAAGAGATTGAGGCCGGCGCCCCGGACACCGCCAATGTCGCCCTGCCGCACCCTTTCCGCTCCGCCACGCGGCTGCTTGAGATCGGTGACGAGACGGGCCTGTCGATCGCCGGCATCATGCTTGCCAATGAACGGGCCTGGCGGTCGGATGAAGAGATTCGGGATGGCATCCGCGAAATCTTCGGCGTCATGGAGGCTTGCGTCGATCGTGGCTGCCGCACGGACGGGACCCTGCCTGGCGGACTGAAGGTGCGCCGCCGAGCGCATGCCATGTTCCACGAATTGCGTGACCGGCCGGAGCGCGGCCTGTCTGACGGGCTCTCGATCCTCGACTGGGTCAGTCTCTATGCGCTCGCGGTCAACGAGGAGAATGCCGCCGGCGGGCGCGTCGTCACCGCGCCAACCAACGGCGCGGCGGGCATCATTCCGGCGGTGCTGCGCTACTATCATCGCTTCGTGCGCGGCGCGAATGACGAGGGCGTCGTCACCTTCATGCTGACGGCGGCTGCGATTGGTTCGCTCTACAAGATGAACGCATCGATCTCGGCAGCCGAAGTCGGCTGCCAGGGGGAGGTGGGCGTTGCCTGTTCAATGGCTGCTGCCGGCCTGTGCGCGGTCATGGGCGGCAGCAATGCCCAGATCGAGAATGCCGCCGAGATCGGCATGGAGCACAATCTCGGCCTGACCTGCGATCCGATCGGCGGGCTGGTGCAGGTGCCCTGCATCGAGCGCAACACGATGGGTGCGGTGAAGGCGATCAACGCCGCCCGCCTCGCCCTGCGAGGAGATGGCAAGCATGTCGTCTCCCTCGACAAGGTCATCGAGACCATGCGCCAGACCGGCAAGGACATGCAGGACAAGTACAAGGAAACCGCCCAAGGCGGCCTGGCTGTCAACGTCGTTGAATGCTGAGAGTGCACGGTTTTGCTCAAATATTCAGTCGCCTCATGTATTCATGCCATGAATATTGTAATTACAAGTACGGACTTAATATAAACCAAAAATATTAAGGTTAATATCAAGTTAAAATTGTATTAAAAATTTCTTTAAATAATGCTCCTCCCTGAAGGCCAATAAGCAAGAGATGCGGCGTCCAGGTGGGGAGTATTCCCATGGCGTTTCTCAATAAGAAAAGGCCAGTCGCGTTCGCAATCGCTCTGGCTTTCGGTCTTTCTACTTCACTCAGCGCGCTGATGATTTCCACTGTCGATATCCATGCCCAATCTGCCGGTAACGGCGGTAACGGCGGTAACGGTGGCAACGGCGGCCAGGGTCAAGGCGGCATGGGCGGTCAGGGTCAGGGCGGCATGGGCGGCCAGGGTCAGGGCGGCATGGGCGGCCAGGGTCAGGGCGGCATGGGCGGCCAGGGTCAGGGCGGCATGGGCGGCCAGGGTCAGGGCGGCATGGGCGGCCAGGGTCAAGGCGGCATGGGCGGCCAGGGTCAGGGCGGCATGGGCGGTCAGGGTCAAGGTGGCTTAGGCGGACATGGTCACGGTCACGGCAAGGGTGGCTTAGGCGGTCTTGGCGGCTTGGGCGGTCTTGGCGGCTTTGGTGGACATGGCCACGGTCACGACGGTCACGGCAAGGGCGGCTTGGGCGGTCTCGGCGGCCCAGGCGGCTTTGGTGGGCATGGCCACGGTCACGACGGCCACGGCAAGGGCGGCTTGGGCGGTCTCGGCGGCCCAGGTGGTTTTGGTGGACATGGCCACGGTCACGACGGCCACGGCAAGGGCGGCTTGGGCGGTCTCGGCGGCCCAGGTGGTTTTGGTGGACATGGCCACGGTCACGGCGGTAACGGCAAGGGTGGCTTTGGCGGTCACGGCGGCCACGCAAAGGGCGGCCACAGGCACGGACATGGTTTCGGCGGCCATGACGCTGCTGATATTGGCGACTTCGGTCGCGACAGAGATGGCCGTCATGGCGGCAATCGCAATGGCATGCGCAGTCAGCCGTCCAATGTCATCGGCAACATCTTCGGTGGTCCCGGCAGGGGCAAACACGGCAAGCAGGGAAATCCTGGCGTGCAATTTTCCGGCCCGATCGGCCTTTTCGGCCCGATTGGACTTCCCGGATTGCCCGGTCCACAAGGCAAGCCCGGTAAACATGGCAAGCCCGGTATGGGAATGCCTGGTTTCCCTGGCCCGATCGGCCTTCCTGGTCCTATCGGGATGCCCGGTCACCATGACAAGCATGACAAGCACGGCGATCACGATAAGCATGGGAAACATGGCAAGCACGGCAAGCACGGCAAGCATGGGAAACACGGCAAGCACGGAAAAGGTGGCCCGTCAGTGTCGGTCAGCACCGGAGTCTTTGGTCCGGCAGGCTGCGCGATCAATCCAACGGCGTTTGGTTGTTCCGGCGACCCCGCCGCGATAACGATCGATTGAGATTGCAAGCCAAGGTTTTGCAAAATGGATACGCCGGTGTAACTCACTGGCGTATCGCTTTCACGGCAGATGGCTCGAAACAGGGCTAGCTCGCGGTCTCTAGCAGCGCAGTGCTGAGATCCCCGTAGCCCGTGAACCGTCTTTCGAAAGCAAGGCCCAAACGCTCTGCCGCAGCCTTCGCCTTTTCGGTCAGATCGTCGTCCTCGGTCTGGGCGAGAAACACCAGCTTCTCGTAATTGCCGAAATACATGTCCCGGAGCTCGGGATGGCGATCGAGGCCGAGCGGTTCGATCAGGAATGTGTCGAAGTGCCGGGCCAGGAAGTCGGTCATGTAGAAGGCCGTCATGTCCCTGTCTTCCAGCTTCGTGAAGGCATCCATGCCCATGAAGAACGCGAAGCAATGCGGTCCGATGATGCGTTCAACGCCGTGGCGCTCGCAGACCTTGTCGAGGTCGCCGCCCGTGCCGCAGTCGGCATAGCCGACGAAGATGCGCTCATATCCCTCACTGCGGGCCTTGCAGATCGCCTTGTCTATGGCCGGCGCGATCTTTTCGGGATGGTGATGATACATCGCCGGCAGGCATGTCAGCGAAAGATGGCCGAGCTTGAGCCTCTCGATGATATCGAGAACCTCCCGCGCGATCATTCCGCATGCGATAATACGGACCTGTTCGGGTTTCCCGTCCATTATTCAGCAATATCACATAACGTGGCGAATTTCGTCGTGTTTCCTGCCGTGTGAAATGTCCTGGCGTGCCAGCTTCGATGCGCGCGCGATCATGCCGGTCCGCGGTTGTGGCGGCGGCTGACCAGGGCCTTGGCCGTTTCCACGGCAACGGCGGCATCGCGGCAATAGGCGTCGGCACCGACGGCCTTGCCGAATTCCTCGTTCAGCGGAGCTCCGCCGACCAGCACGATCAGGTCGTCGCGGATTCCCTTTTCCTTCAGCGTGTCGACCACGACCTTCATGTAGGGCATGGTCGTCGTCAGCAGCGCCGACATGCCGAGAATGTCGGGCTGGTGCTCCTCGATCGCTTCCAGATACTTCTCGACCGGATTGTTGATGCCGAGGTCGATGACCTCGAAGCCGGCGCCTTCCATCATCATCGAGACAAGGTTCTTGCCGATGTCGTGGATGTCGCCCTTGACGGTGCCAATGACCATCTTGCCGACTTTCGGCGCGCCGGTTTCCGCCAGCAGCGGCCGCAGGATCGCCATGCCCGATTTCATCGCGTTGGCGCTGAGCAGGACCTCGGGCACGAACAGGATGCCGTCGCGGAAATCCTCGCCAACGATACGCATGCCCTCGACCAGCGCCTTGGTGAGAACGTCGTAAGGTGCCCAGCCGCGACCCAGCAGAATCTGGACGCCCTCTTCGATCTCTTCTTTCAGGCCGTCATAGAGGTCATCGTGCATTTGCAGCACGAGTTCATCATCGGGAAGTTCGGACAGGACGATATCTTCGTCGGACATTTTCTGCACACCGTTCCAAATAATTGCAGGCCGCATCCGGTATCCCGGCTACGACCGAAACCCACCCTGCCCGAATACGGACATAAGTGAAACCCGTTTTTCAACGTCGGTATAATGCTTTGTACGGCGTTGCCAGATAATCCGCCGACGACGCGGATACGCTGTTTTGCGACATGCATGTGTGATCGGCGTGTCGCGGGCAGCATAGCCACGGTCGCGTAAACGACGAAGCGCTGTTTGGTGCAGGAGTACTTTTGTATTTTGGAAAAGGAAGCCGCGCATGCCTGCCGTGGCAGGGCAAGCGCAGCAACACCCAGGAGACGGGAATGAGCGACGAACTGGTCGAGGGTCTAGACACGGGCGCACAGGGTCAGGAACGGCGCGGGCGGCGCGGTAGTGGCGGAGCCGAAGCGCGCCGCGCCAAAAGGTCCAGCCGTGGCGCGGGACTTTCCCTGCCGTTCATCGATCGCAAGATCGGCGTGTTCAATGTCGTTTCCGATGAAGGCCTGGAACTGATCGAGGCCAATGCAGACAAGGTGCTTGAGGAGATCGGCATCGAGTTCCGCGACGATCCGGAAGCGCTGGAGTTGTGGAAGGGGGCGGGCGCCGATATCGACGGCGAGCGTGTTCGCTTTCCCAAGGGACTTGTACGCGAACTGCTGAAGACGGCACCGGCTCAGTTCACGCAATACGCGCGCAATCCCGCCCGCAATGTCGAGATCGGCGGCAATAACACCGTCTTCGCGCCGGTCTATGGACCGCCCTTCATCGCTAATCTCGATGAAGGCCGCCGCTATGCCACGATCGAGGACTTCCGCAATTTCGTGAAGCTCGCCTACATGGCGCCGGCGATGCACCATTCCGGCGGTACGCTTTGCGAGCCGGTGGACATCGCGGTCAACAAGCGCCACCTCGACATGCTCTATGCGCACATGCGGTTTTCCGACAAGCCCTATATGGGTTCGGTCACGCACCCCGAGCGCGCCGAGGACACCGTGTCGATGGCCAAGCTGATGTTCGGCGACGAATTCGTCGACAACAACTGCGTCACGATTTCGCTGATCAACGCCAACTCGCCGCTGGTCTTTGATTCAACCATGCTCGGCGCGCTCAAGGTCTATGCCCGCGCGGGGCAGGCGACGGTGATCTCACCGTTCATCCTTGCCGGCGCCATGAGCCCGGTGACCGTTGCCGGCACCCTGACGCAGATTCTCGCCGAAGCCAGCGTCGGCATGGCCTTCGCCCAGCTCTGCCGTCCGGGCGCTCCGGTCGTATTCGGCACGTTTGCCAGTTCGATCTCGATGCAGACCGGCGCCCCGACCTTCGGCACGCCGGAACCCGCGCTGGTTCTCTTCGGTGCCGCCGCGCTCGCGCGCCGTCTCAATGTCCCGTTCCGTTCCGGCGGTTCGCTTTGTGCCTCCAAGGTGCCGGACGCGCAGGCGGCTTATGAGAGCATGCAGACCATGTGGCCGACCATCATGGCCGGCACCAACTTCGTGCTGCACTCGGCCGGCTGGCTGGAAGGTGGGCTCGCCAGCTCCTACGAAAAGTTTGTCATGGACTGCGATCAGCTTGCCATGCTGCAGCGCTTTTCCTCCGGCATTGACCTGACGGAAAACGGTCAGGCACTGTCGGCCATCGAGGAAGTCGGGCCCGGCAGCCACTATCTCGGCTGCGCCCATACGCAGGCGAATTTCGAGAGCGCCTTCTATCGTTCACCGCTTGCCGACAACGGCTCGTTCGAACAGTGGGAGGCGGAAGGTTCGCTGCGTATCGAACAGCGCGCGAACACACTCTACAAGCGCTGGCTAAACGACTACGAGGCACCGGCCATCGACCCCGGCGTCGATGAGGCGCTGACGGAGTTCGTCGAGCGCAAGAAGGCTTCGATGCCCGACGCCTTCGCTTGAAGCGAGGCGGGGGATCCCGTTTCCAAAGCGGCCTCGGTGCGGGGCCGCGGAATGCGGGAAGCCTTCGGCCTTAAGGACGGTGGCAGTTGAAACCTGATGACGTAGCCGAAGCGCTTGCGCCGTACGGGCTTGTCCTGCGCGGCGGCTTCGATCCGGATGCGAATGAAGCCGCCGACTTTCCTGCTGCAGCCAACGGCAGGCCTGCGGCGTCTGTCCTGCTGGTTGGCGGGGCAGGGGGCAGCTACTGGACGGCATTCTCGGCATGGCTGGAAACCCGCCAAGGCTTTGCCGATCCGCTGGATGTCTGGACGAAGGAAACGGTTGCGCCCATCGCGGATGAATTCGGCGCTGTCGCCGTTTATCCCTTCGAGCCGCCATGGCAGCCGTTCCAGCGCTGGGCGCAGCGAGCGGAGAACGTATATGCCTCGCCGCTCGGTATCCTGATCCACCCCGACTACGGGCTGTGGCACGCCTACCGCGCGGCACTCATTTTTCCAGAACCGTTGGAATTGGATGATCGAAAGGAGAGGGCGAGCCCGTGCGACGCCTGCGCGGACAAGCCGTGCTTGTCGGCTTGCCCGGTCGGAGCCTTTTCAGGATCGGCCTATGACTTGTCCGCCTGTGCCGGGCATTTGGCTACGCCTGCCAGCCGCGATTGCCACCTGATCGGCTGCCGCGCCCGCGATGCATGTCCCGTGGGGCGGGACTATCGCTATGGCGAGGCACAGCGGCGTTTTCACATGGCAGCCTTCACCCGCGCACGTGGCGTGGAGCCGATTATTCCAGAAGACTAGTCGCACTACGGATGCGCGTCTCAATCTCGCCCTTCGAGACGCTTCGGCTTTCAGCCTTGCTCCTCAGGGTGAGGTCGAAGGGAGCGGCTGCCATGAACCCACCCTCATCCTGAGGAGGTTGCGGAGCAACCGTCTCGAAGGGCGGGGTGGGAACAACACCACTCACCCGTCATACCCGGGCTCGACCCGGGTATCCAGGGCGGCACGCACTGCCAGTTGCTCCTGGATTGCCGGGTCAGACACGAGTGTCGCCCGGCAATGACGGAGAGACTGTATGGGGCTTGCTTTACCCCCGGCGGCGGCGGGTGCGGCGTCCACCACCATCCGCTGCCTCGTTCGGCGGCGCCTGCAACGGGCCGATGTCGGCGGTGACGGTCTCCAGCGTCGGCTTCTTGCCGGCGGCATGTGCGTCCAGCGCTGCCCGCATCGCCTTGAGATGTTCCGGCGCGGTGCCGCAGCAGCCGCCGATGATCCGTGCGCCGGCATCGATCGCCATATGCGCGTAGCGCGCCATCAGGTCAGGCGTGCCGGTATACTCGACCTTGTCGCCCCTGACCTGCGGGATGCCGCAATTGGCCTTGGCGACGATGATCGGCGCGATACCGTGCCGCGCGGCATCCATGCCAAGTACACTCATCAGCAGGTCGGAAGCGCCGACGCCGCAATTGGCGCCGATGGCGATGGGCTTCTGCGGGAACGAGTTCGCCAGCGCCACAAGTTCCTCCGGCTTGATACCCATCATGGTACGACCGGCGGTGTCGAAACTGGCGGTGAAGACATAGGGCATGCCGAGGTCGATCGCAGCCATCGCCGCGGCGCGGATTTCCTCCGCCGCCGACATGGTCTCGATCCACACGACATCGACACCGCCTTCCTTCAGGCCCGCGATCTGCTCCTTGAAAACTTCGCGTGCGTCTTCTTCCGTTAGCGGCCCGAGCGGCGCGAACAGGTCGCCCGTCGGGCCGACCGAACCGGCAACCACGATGGGCCGTCCGGTGTTATCTGCCTCTTCGCGCGCAAGCTCTGCGGCGCGCTTGTTCAGTGCGTGCACCTTGTCCTGCATGTTGTGCAGCATGAGGCGGCGCGCGTTGCAGCCGAAGGTGTTGGTCAGGATGATGTCCGACCCGGCGTCGAGGAACCACTTGTGCAGCGTGCGAACGCGATCTGGATGCTGCTCAATCCACATCTCCGGCGCGTCACCGGAGGTCAGGCCCATCTCGAACAGATTGGTGCCCGTGGCACCGTCCGCGAGCAGAACGCCTTTGTCTTCAAGCAGTTTCGCCAGATCGGCCATCGAAATTCTCTCCTTGTCGCCCCGAGTGGGCGATAGGTCATGATACACTTCGCTTGCACAGGTCAATCCCCCTCCCGATTCCGGAATTTTTCGGAGTGCTGATTTGCGCAGTCGCAATCATGTCATGCGCTGTCGTCGCAAAGACAATAGAATTGCATTGCTGGTTCCATGATCCGCCGATGCTTTTCAAGCAAGAGGGCAGCGCTGATGGCGCAACGCATCATTCTCTATTGGCGGGACATTCCCGCCCAGGTCATCGTTCGCAAGGGCCGCGCCAATGCCAAGCGCGAAATGCCCGAACGCTTCGGTGTCGCCATCGACGCCTGCGCCATGCGTATCGGTGCAAAGGACTCCGATGCCTACCTCGCCGAGTGGCGCAAGGGCGAGCCGGAAGAGGTCGGCGACGACCTTGAAGCCGAAGCCCAGTCCGCGATGGACGAGCTTGATGCGCGCTATGATCGCGAGACCCTGAAGCGCGTTGTCTCTACCGAAGGCTGGGACCGCTGACATGGCCGCCGCAAAACCCGCCGCCACGAACACGGCCTACAAGCCCGAAGGCGTTTCCGGCATTCACCGTGCGCGTTCGCGCTACACGATCCGCCTGTGGTCGGTGCGCAATGCGCGGCTGCTGGAATGGTTCTACGCCCGCTTCGCCGATACGCTACTCGGCCTGCACTGGTTCTGGCAGGCGGTTGGCTACAAGCGTGCCGAGCGCCCCGTTAAGGCGGTCGAGAAATTCACCAAGTCGATCCTGTTCGATTGCCGCATGTGCGGCCAGTGCGCGCTGTCATCTACAGGCATGTCGTGTCCGATGAATTGCCCCAAGAGCCTGCGCAACGGCCCATGCGGCGGCGTGAGGGACAATGGCAATTGCGAGGTCGAGCCGGATATGCCCTGCGTGTGGGTGCAGGCCTGGCGGGGCTCGCAGCGGATGAAGACCGGTGACAAGATCCTCAACGTGCAGAAGCCGGTCGACAATTCGCTTCGCAATACTTCCTCATGGCTGCGGGTTACGGCACAGGCCGCAGCCGATCGCGACAAGGCGGGGACAGGCGCATGAGCCCGGCATCTAATCCTGACGACGAAATCCCCGGTCATCCCGAGGCTCTTCTCCCGGAACTGCCTGGTCATTCCTCGCGCGGGCGTCTTGAGCGTGTCCTGCGCCGTGGCGAGTTTGCTGTTACGGCCGAACTCAATCCTCCGGACTCCGCCGACCCTGAAGAGGTCTACGAGCGCGCTGCCGTGTTCGAAGGCTGGGTCGACGGCATCAACGCGACGGACGGGTCCGGTGCCAACTGCCACATGTCCTCGGTCGGCATCTGCGCCCTGCTGACGCGTATGGGCTATGCGCCGATCATGCAGATCTCCTGCCGCGACAGGAACCGCATTGCCATTCAGGGCGACGTGCTCGGTGCGTCCGCCATGGGTGTGGCCAACATCCTGTGCCTGACCGGCGACGGCGTGCAGGCAGGCGACCAGCCCGGCGCCAAGCCTGTGTTCGATTTCGACTGCATGTCGTTGCTGGAAACAGTGCGTTCCATGCGCGATGAATCCAAGTTCCTGTCGGGCCGCAAGCTGACCACGCCGCCGAAGGTTTTTCTCGGTGCCGCGATCAACCCGTTCGCGCCGCCCTACGATTTCCGCCCCTACCGGCTGATGAAGAAGATCGCCGCCGGCGCCCAGTTCGTTCAGAGCCAGTACTGCTTCGATGTGCCGATGCTGAAAGCCTACATGGACAAGGTGCGTGATCTCGGCCTCGACGAGAAATGCTTCATCATGGTTGGGGTTGGTCCGCTGGCCTCTGCGCGCACGGCGAAATGGATCAGATCCAACGTGCCCGGCATCCACATTCCCGATTCTGTCATCGCGCGGATTGAAGGCGCGGAGAACCAGAAGAAGGAGGGTGAGAAAATCTGCATCGAGATCATGCAGGAAGTAAAGGAGATGCCCGGCGTCTCCGGCGTCCACGTAATGGCGTACCGGCAGGAGGAACTCGTCGCCGAGATCGTCGAGGAATCCGGCGTGCTCAAGGGCCGTCATCCTTGGCGCAAGGAAGCCCGCAAGGATGATGCGGTCGTTGCAGAACGCCTCGTTGAAATCCTCAATGAGGCCGACGCGTTGCCGGAATCGATGGAACAACTCTCCGAAAGCGCAGGGGATTAGATCTAACCCTTGTCGTTCGCGCAATAAGGATATAAAGATATCCTTATATTGTTATCAACCAGATCGTCGAAAGATACAAACCCCAAATGACCCGCACCATTGTCGCCTCCGCCACCAAGGAAATCGTTATCGGCTTCGATCAGCCGTTCTGCGTCATCGGCGAACGCATCAACCCGACGGGCCGAAAGAAGCTTGCTGCCGAAATGGTCGAGGGCAATTTCGATACCGTGAAGAAGGACGCGCTGGAGCAGGTTGCCGCCGGTGCCACGATGCTTGACGTCAATGCGGGCGTGACTGCCGTCAACCCGAACGAGACCGAACCGCCGTTGCTGGTCAAGACGCTGGAGATCGTTCAGGAACTGGTCAACGTGCCGCTGTCGATCGATAGCTCCGTTTCCGCCGCCATCGAGGCCGGCCTGAAGGTCGCCAAGGGCCGCCCGCTGGTCAATTCGGTTACCGGCGAGGAGGAAAAGCTCGAGGCGATCCTGCCGCTGATCAAGAAATACGATGTTCCGGTGGTTGCCATCTCCAACGACGAGACCGGCATTTCCGAGGACCCGGACGTGCGCTTCGAGGTGGCGAAGAAGATCGTCCAGCGCGCCGCAGACTACGGCATTCCCGCCCACGATATCGTCGTCGATCCGCTGGTCATGCCGATCGGCGCCATGGGCACTGCCGGCCAGCAGGTCTTCGCGCTGCTGCGCCGCCTGCGTCAGGAATTGAAGGTCAATACAACCTGCGGCCTGTCGAACATTTCCTTCGGCCTTCCGCACCGTCACGGCATCAATGCCGGCTTCATCCCGATGGTGATTGGTGCGGGCATGACGAGCGCGATCATGAACCCCTGCCGGCCGCAGGAGATGGAAGCCGTGCGCGCCGCCAATGTGCTCAACGGCACCGACGCCAATTGCATGACGTGGATCAAGACCTACAAGGATCACGCACCTGCCGCTGCCGGCGCACCCGTTGCCGCGGCTCCCGTCGATGCCGGCGCTTCCGGTGGCCGCCGCCGTGGCGGGCGCGAAGCGCGCCGGGCGCGGGGCTGAGGAAATTGAGCTGGAACATTGGCGCACCAAAGGAGAATTCTGGAAGGCTCGATCGCTGTCTTATCAGTCTTCTTTGTTGCAGCCACGAGCGCCTTCAAATGGGTGATTGTCGCGTCAATCCTGGGGCATGATAAAGAGACAATCCTGGGAAAGCTGGTCTATGGCAAGATTCTCGAGGGCGACAACGTTGGCGACTTTGACACACTCGATTTATTGTTGCCTGGTCTAGTGGTTGAATTACTGCCCCCAGTCATCTGCACTTATGTCGGATACAAGGTCATGTATCCGCATCTGGCGAGTGCAAGGGCAAGAATCATTGGCGTGATTGCCATCGCATCCATGTTTTTATTAGTCAGCTTATTAGTTGCTGAATTCAGAATCCAAGTGGTCGAGTGGTATATGTAGATGACCGATAACACCGACCCTCTCGTTTTGTTTATGCCGTCGGGCCGGCGCGGGCGCTTCCCCGTCGGCACGCCGGTGCTTGATGCGGCGCGTTCGCTTGGCGTCTATATCGAGAGCGTGTGCGGCGGACGCGGCATCTGCGGACGCTGCCAGATCGAGCAGCAGACCGGCGAATTCGCCAAGCACGGCATCACCTCGAAGTCGGAGAACCTGAGTGGCGTCAACGAGGTCGAGGAGCGTTACGCCCGGCTGCGCACGCTTCCGCCCGACCGCCGTCTGTCGTGCCAGGCAACGGTGCAGGGCGATCTCGTTATCGACGTGCCGCAGGATGTGCAGGTCAACCGGCAGGTTGTGCGCAAACGCGCCGAGAGCCGCGAGATCATCCGCAAGCCCGCGACGCATCTGTGCTTCGTCGAAGTCGAACAACCCGACATGGAAAAGCCGCTCGGCGATCTCGACCACCTGTTCCAGGCGCTTGAGCGCGACTGGGGCTACATGAACCTGCGCGCCGATTTCCATCTGCTCGCAGAAACGCAGGAAGTCCTGCGCAAGGGCGATTGGCAGGTGACTTGCGCCATCCATGACGACGGGCGTGGACCCGAGGTCGTCGCGATCTGGCCGGGGTTGCACAATGAGGCCTATGGTTTGGCCGTTGATATTGGCTCGACCACCATCGCCGCTCATCTCGTTTCGCTGCTGTCGGGCCGGGTCGTTGCCTCGTCCGGCACCACCAACCCGCAAATTCGCTTCGGCGAGGACCTGATGAGCCGGGTCTCCTACGTCATGATGAACCCGGACGGGCGCGAGGCGATGACAAAGGCCGTGCGCGAAGCGATCAATACGCTGACCGCGCGTCTGGCATCGGAAGGCGGCATCGACAGGAGCGACATCCTCGAGGGTGTCTTCGTTGGCAATCCGGTGATGCATCACCTGTTTTTGGGCATCAATCCGGTCGAGCTGGGCGGAGCGCCCTTCGCGCTCGCAGCCTCCGGCGCGCAGCATGTCACCGCCCATGACCTCGGCCTCGATTTCAACCGTGGCGCGCGCGTCTATGTGCTGCCCTGCATCGCGGGTCATGTTGGTGCGGATGCGGCAGCCGTCGCACTCTCAGAAGCGCCGCAGAAGTCAGACGAGATCACCCTCGTCGTCGATGTCGGCACCAATGCCGAAATCGTTCTCGGCAACAAGGAACGCGTTGTCGCTGCAAGCTCGCCGACGGGGCCGGCATTCGAGGGCGCGGAGATTTCCTGCGGCCAGCGCGCCGCCCCCGGCGCCATCGAGCGCGTGCGCATCGACCCTGTAACGCTTGAGCCGAAAATCCGCATCATTGGCTGCGACAAGTGGTCGGACGAGGAGGGTTTCGCCGAGGAAGTCGAAGCCGTCGGCGTCACCGGCATCTGTGGTTCCGGCATCATCGAGGTCATCGCGGAGATGTTCCTTGCCGGTATCATCTCCGAGGATGGCGTCATCGATGGTTCATTGGCTGAACGCTCCGACCGCATCGTGCAGGAGGGCCGCACCTTCTCCTATGTTCTGTGGCGCGGACAGGTGCCGCTGAAGATCATCCAGAACGACGTGCGCGCGATCCAGCTTGCCAAGGCCGCGCTCTATGCCGGCGTGCGACTGCTGATGGACAAGCTCGGCATCGACAAGGTGGATCGCATCCGCCTCGCCGGTGCTTTCGGCAGCTTTATCGATCCCAAATACGCGATGGTCTTGGGCCTCATCCCCGATTGCGATCTGAAGAAGGTGGCGGCCGTCGGCAACGCGGCGGGCACAGGCGCGCGCATGGCGCTGCTCAACACCGACCACCGCCGCGAGGTGGAAGACCTGGTCCGCAACATCGAGAAGATCGAGACGGCGCTGGAGCAGAAATTCCAGGAGCATTTCGTCAACGCCATGGCGCTGCCCAACAAGGTCGAGGCCTTCCCCAATCTCGCCATTGCCGTCGAGCTGCCCGAACGCAAGCAGCTTGCCTCTGCTGAAAGCGGCGAGGGCGGCGGGCGCAGACGCCGCGGTGGCCGGGGACGGGGCTAGAGCGTGTTCAGGAAAAGTGTGCAACTGTTTTTCGCCCGGAACACGCGATAATACAAAGGTTTAGAGCATGTGTTTTGATTCAATCGAAACATGACACGCTCTAGATAAACAGTCTATCGTCCCAAGGAACGGGCTTTTCGATATCGGCGTTGATCCGTGAAAAGTCGGGATGATGTGGGTTGATCAATATGTTTTCGTCCAATCGGGCCACAATGCTGGGTACGATCAGGATGGCACTTCTTCTGCTTTGAAACCACGCCGATCCAAAAGCCTTAGACACGCTTTTATCCGATGATATCCAGCCGGGAAGCGAAGCTTCAGTGACCACTTCGTAGGAAACTCCGGCGGCAATCTCGATCTCGACGTAGTGCTGATTGGCCGGTAATTCGCCAAGCCTCACCAGCTTTTCCAACAGCGCCGTGGAATAAGTGGCGCTTGTATAGATCATGTCTTCATCTAAGTCGTTCCAGCGCCCGGGATATTGTGCTGCCCCCGTGCCTGAAAAGACTGGATAGTTTCCAGCCGCATCACCGATACGATATGCCTTGCGGGGTGTTGGTAAAACGCGGTGCGTCATCTATGCCGGTCAGGCAGCGACACCGGCCTTCGACTGACCGATGAATTCGACGACCAGTTGTGCTCCGGTCACGGATGCAAGAGTAATATTGAGCGGCGTAGCGCCTTCTAACAGCGGATTTGGACGATTCAAAAAGCGCCGTGCGGCGTCTGCATCGTCGTGCCACAAGTCCAGAGCAGCAGACCAGACTCGGCGTAGCGCGAGCACTTTTTCGGACTGCTCCCTTGTAAGTCTGGCTTTCCGCGCCTTGACTCGCGCCAATGTCGGCTTCGGCACAATACGATACTTGAAGAGACTTTCACCGGGCTCGATCTCCTCGGCCAGTTGCTCCAAGTCGATCGGTCGATAGCCTTCGCGAACCGCGTCAAGCGCTGCGATGTTTAACAACGAACTGTGCAACACGGGTATGGCTCCTTAGTATCTAATGATACCAAAAATAGTATCAAAAGATATTAAAATCAAGGCGCCGTGACCGCGTTCTTTACCGTGGCGTCATGCCCCGCAGGCGTTCCGAACGCCGGCGCAGCAGTTCCACCGTCGTCAGCAGGAAGATCGAAATGGCAACGAGGATCGTCGCGACCGCAAGGATCGTTGGCGAAATCTGCTCGCGGATACCAGACCACATCTGCCTCGGGATCGTGCGCTGCTCGACGTCGGCGAGGAACAGCACGGTGACGATTTCATCGAGCGAGGTGACGAAGGCGAACAGCGCACCGGAAATCATGCCCGGCAGGATCAGCGGCATGATCACCTGACGGAACGTGGTCCAGCCATCGGCACCGAGACTTTGAGCGGCGCGGATCAGGCTGCGGTCGAAGCCGACCAGCGTCGCGGTCACGGTGATGATGACGAAGGGAATACCAAGCGTCGTGTGCGCCAGGATGATGCCGAGATAGGTCTTGGCGAGGCCGACATCTGAATAGAAGAAAAACATGCCCGTCGCCGTGATGATCAGCGGCACGATCATCGGCGAGATCAGAAGGCTGGTGATGGCCGAACGGAACGGCATCTCGGGCCGCGACAGGCCAAGCGCTGCCAATGTGCCGAGCGCGGTGGCCAGAATCGTTGCGCAGATCGCCACGAAGAACGAGTTGCGCATGGCGCGGATCCATTGCGCGTTGTTCCACATGTCCGCCCACCAGTTCGAATCCATCGGTGCGTCGGGGGCGGCCATGCCATTGCGCACAATGTCGATATACCAGCGGGCCGAGAAGGCTTCCGGATCGAGCGCCAGCATCTTCTGGGTGAAGGTGAAATAAGGTTCCGCGTTGAACGACAGCGGAATGATGATGATGATCGGCGCGATCAGAAACAGGAAGATGCAGGCACAGATGAACAGGTATGTGTAGTGCCAGATCCGTTCCAGCGGCGAGGCGTATTCGGGCAGTTTCATCGCGCGTCTCCTAGGTCATGAACTCATAACGGAGATGGAATTTGGTATGAGCGAATTTGATTGCCGGCAAGGCGTGGAGCCGCAGGAAACCATCCGGTCTTCAAGGCTTCGCAACACAGTCGGAGAGCAAAGTCGCCATATCCTGCGGACGGCGAAATGGCTGTAAGCGACGGTGTCAGCGCGCTCGACCGGGCGACGAGCCCGCTCTTCACACGCTTCCTTGTTTCTCGTTGCCATTTCAGCCACCAAATCCCTCTCCGTTGTAAGTCCATGACCTAACCGAACTTCAGGTTATCGACGCCGACCAGCTTGTTGTAGAGCCAGTACAGGAGCAGCACGCTGGCGAGCAGGATACCGCCGAGCGCTGCCGCAAGGCTCCAGTTCAGCGACTTCTGCATGTGGAAGGCGATCAGGTTGGAGATCATCTGCCCGTCCTGACCGCCGACCAGTGCCGGCGTGATGTAGAAGCCGATGGACAGGATGAAGACGAGCAGGGTGCCGGCCGCGATACCGGGAATGGTCTGCGGGAAGTAGACCCGGCGGAACGCGGTGAAGCTGTCGGCGCCAAGCGAGCGCGCAGCGCGCATATAGCTCGGAGGGATTGTCTTCATCACGGAAAACAGCGGCAGGATCATGAATGGCAGCAGGATATGCGTCATGGCGATGATCGTGCCGGTCTGGTTGTAGATGAGCTGTGCCCGGTTCTCGTCGCCGACCAGGCCGATGCTGACGAGAATGTCGTTGACGACGCCTTCGCTCTGCAGCATCGCGATCCACGCAGTCGTGCGTACCAGCAGCGATGTCCAGAACGGCAGCAGCACCAGGATCATCAGCAGGTTGGATGTGCGCAGCGGCAGCACTGACAGCAGATACGACACCGGGAAAGCGAGTATGAAGCACAGGAAGGTGATCAGTGCCGACATCCAGAAGGTACGCAGGAACAGCTTGACGTAGATCTGCTGAACCTCTTCTTGGGCCACGATGTTGCCGCCGGTATCGTATTTGCGGTCGAGTGCAGACAGATAAAAGCCGGCCGTGTAATCGTCGGAAACCCGTTTCAGGATCGACCACAGGACGGGGTCGTCCCAGTCCTTGTCGATCTCGATCAGCTGTTCCTTGTAGGGCGGCCCGTCGATATCCTTGACCTTGCGCGCGGTAGAGGTGAACAGGCTGCGCGATCCGGGCAGGTCGTAGTTGACGCGGGTCGCCGCGCGGCCGATGGACCGGTCCTCGCGCGACTGCTTCAGGTCGGCGACTGCGATTTCGAAGATATCCTCTCCAGGCACGCCTTGGCCGTCCCATGTCTTCAGGACGGCGGCAAGATTGGGCAGGACTTCGGAAAAGGAGGGGTTGTAGGCGCTGCGCCAGAGCATCTGGCCGATCGGGAACACAAAGCCCGCGAGCAGGAAAATCACCAGCGGCGCTGTCAGCATGAGCGCGCGGATTTTCGCTTTACGGGTGGTCTGCGCAAGCTTCCTCTTCAGTGGCGTTCCGTCTGCCGCGAGCAGCGGTCCGGAAGACACTGCATCAGCCGTTACATCACTCATCCCGCTTCGCCCCCGATTAGCTTGCGTGAAGTTAAAGGTATGCCGGAGGGTCCGGCGTGGGAGAGGCGCATTGCGCCTCTCCCGGATTTGTTGCGCGTCAGGCCTTGCCTCAGTTGGCGAGCCAGGCGTTGAAACGCTCGTTGAGCTGGTCCTGATTGTCGGCCCAGAACTCGAAGTTGTTCTGGATCGCCGTCTTCAGGTTGTCAGGCGATGTCGGCATCTGCGGACCCATGTCGATCTTGCCGTCGTTGTACTTGCCAACGAGCGGCGCGGACGATTTGCGGGCCGGGCCGTAAGCGATCCACTTGGCTTGATCGGCAAGACGCTGCGTGTCGGTCGAGAACTTCAGGAACTCGAGCGCGTTCTCCATGTTCGGAGCGCCCTTCGGAATGGCCCAAAGGTCGATATCCCAGACCTGGCCGTCCCAGACGATCTCGAACGGTTTGCCTTCGGCTGCGACCGCATTGAAGATACGGCCGTTATAGGCGGTCGTCATAACCACTTCGCCGTCAGCCAGAAGCTGCGGCGGCTGTGCGCCGGCTTCCCACCACACGACATCGTTCTTGATCGTGTCGAGCTTGGCGAAGGCGCGGTCGATGCCTTCCGGGGTGCCCAGCATTTCGTAGACGTCGCCTGGAGCAACACCGTCAGCGATGAGGGCCATTTCCAGGTTTGCCTTCGGCGTCTTGCGCAGGCCGCGCTTGCCGGGGAATTTCGCGAGGTCGAAGAAGTCGGCCAGCGAAGTCGGACCGGACGTAAGCTTGGACTTGTCGTAGGCATAGATCGTCGACCACACGATTGTCGCGATACCGCACTCGGAGATCGTGCCCGGCAGGAAGTCTTCCGTGGCAGGCGTGCCATCGGGAGCCGGCGGCAGGATAGCCGGATCGATCGGCTCGAAAATGCCTTCGTCACAGCCGCGAACGGCGTCGGAAAGCTCAACGTCGATGATGTCCCAGGTGACGTTGCCGGCTTCCACCTGCGCCTTCACCTCGGCGATGCCGCCGTTGTAGTCCTCGGACACGACGTTGACGCCGGTCTTGGCGGTGAACGGCTTGTGGTAAGCTTCGACCTGGCTCTTCGTGTAGGCGCCGCCCCATGACACGGCGGTCAGCGAACCGTCGGCCATGGCTGCACCGCCAAACGATGCGGCAACTGCCGCAGCGATGATGGTCTTCAACCCGAGTTTCATGATTGCTCCTCTCCTTTTGAATGCAAACACGAGGTTTTCTTGCCGGCAGTACCGGATCGAAAACCGCGCGAACGCGGGGTCGTCGAATGTGTCCGTTTCCGGACACGGGGTGCATGAGCCGGTGCCCATGCGCTGCCTCCTGATCGTGAGCCGCTGCTCGTCATTTCACGGCGCACAATTTCTTCAAGCATGAGCCTATGCCGGCGCGTCGAGTGCCCGGCAATCCTCCGCGCTCCATCCCACTTTCACGCTGGTGCCGGGATTGAGCGCCGGGTGAGCGGATGAGTTCGGGATCTTGACGATGAAATCGTCATGCCCGGCGATGTTGATGCGCGTCCGGATATGGTCGCCAAGATAGATCACTTCCTGCACGGTGCCCTGGAACATATTGGGTATCGATTTGCTGCGCGGATTGACAAAGACGCGCTCGGGGCGCAGCGACAGCGTCGTCGCCTCACCCTTCTTGCCGGAAATGTTGACCGGCAGGGCGGTCACCGTTTCACCGGTCGGCAGCTTTACCTTGACGCTTGTCTTCGTCGCACTGGTAACCGTGCCGTTCAGCTTGTTGTTTTCGCCGATGAAGGCGGCACAGAAAGCGTTCTCGGGCTTTTCGTAAAGCACCTCCGGCGAGGCAAGCTGCTGGATCACGCCATCATTGAAGACAGCAATCCGATCCGACATCGTCAGCGCCTCGGACTGATCGTGCGTGACATATACAACGGTGACGCCGAGGCTTTCATGAATGTGCTTGATCTCGTACTGCATTTGCTCGCGCAGATTCTTGTCGAGCGCGCCGAGAGGCTCATCCATCAGAACGAGTTCGGGATCGAACACCAGTGCGCGCGCCACGGCAACGCGCTGCTGCTGACCGCCGGAAAGCTGTGCGGGCATACGCGCTCCGAACGCGCCAAGTTCCACCATGTCGAGGACGCGCTGGACTTTTTCTTCGCGCTCGGCCTGGCCCATCCCGCGTACCTCCAGCGGGAATGCCAGGTTTTCGGCAACCGTCATGTGCGGGAAAAGCGCGTAATTCTGGAACACCATGCCGATGCCGCGCTTGTGCGGCGGCACATGATTGATCGGTTTCCCGTCGAGCAGGATTTCACCATGCGTGGCCGTTTCGAAGCCGGCCAGCATCATCAGCGTTGTCGTCTTGCCGGAGCCCGATGGCCCCAGCATGGTGAGGAATTCACCGCGCTGGATCTGCAGGTTGAGGTTTTTGACGACCAGCGTCTCGCCATCATAGCTCTTTTGAACATTGGCGAATTCGACGAACGTGTTGGATGCCCCAGACCCGGATCCACTCATAAAATCATTCCCCTCCGGTACGCGCCACTGGATGGAGCGGGCGCACGTAAATCAACGGCGCCCACGGTTTCCCGCCGGCTGCCAATTTCATGACGATCCCGATGAAGGCGCCCCCGCGCCTGTCAGGTCGTCAGCTGTTCCCGGGGCGTTACCGCCTCCTGCCTCAAGGGACAGACTGGCGCCTGTGAAGATCGCCGCCTGTCTCATTTTATGCGCCCACCTCCTCTCCCGGAGGCTGCAGCGGGGCTGTGTCCCCGTCAAATGGCGCTGTGCATATTTTGTGAGCGTAGCCATTTCATATGCAATTTCAATTGTTATCGCTGCACTGCATGCATGTGTGTGAAGTATACGACCTTGATTGGAATGAATTCGACATGCGCACAGTGCACTTGCTTCAATGTTAATCGCACCGCGTGCAGCAGGCGTCGTTTTGGTCGCTTGGCGTTTTGGTTTTGTCGTAATCAGGCTGAACCCATGTCGCGTGGCGGCTTTATAGTCCTGCGAAAATCACGCTTCGGAGTCTCGGGTCATGGCAAAATTTCCGCAAAAGGCGAAAGTCGTCATCGTCGGGTTGGGCGGCATCGTCGGCGCGTCCGTCGCCCATCACCTGATCGAACGCGGATGGGACGGCATCGTCGGCATAGACAAGTCCGGTATCCCGACCGACATTGGCTCGACAGCGCATGCCTCCGACTTCTGTTACACCACCAGCCATGATTTCCTGTCGTGCTGGACGACGCTCTACTCGATCGATTTCTTCGAGAAGATGGGTCACTACGCCCGTGTCGGCGGCCTCGAGATTGCCCGCGTCGGCGACGACGGGCGCATGGACGAGATCAAGCGCAAGGTTGCGTCCGCGAAAGCCTTCGGCACCCGGGCGCGGCTCGTCGATCCGGCTTTCATCAAGGAGAAATTCCCGCTGATCGAGGAAGACCTCGTGCAGGGCGGCATGTGGGACCCGGATGCCGGTCTCGTCATTCCGCGTTCGCAGACGGTCGCCGGCAAGCTTGTCGATCAGGCCGAAGCGACCGGCAAGCTGCAGGCCTTTGCCAACACACCGGCTGAATCCCTGATCATCGAGGATGGCCGCATCAAGGGCGTTGTGACCAAGCGCGGAACGATTTTCGCCGATTACGTCGTTGTCTGCGCCGGAATCTGGGGCCGGCTCATCGCCGAGATGGCCGGCGAAGACTTGCCCGTCATGCCGGTCGATCACCCGCTGACCTTTTTCGGCCCCTATAACGAGTTCGAGGGGACGGGCAAGGAGATCGGCTGGCCGCTGCTGCGCGACCAGGGCAATTCCGCCTATATGCGCGATACCGGCGATCCCAAGACCGCCGAGGGCGGCCAGATCGAGTGGGGTTATTACGAGGAATCGAACCCGCGCCTGTGCCACCCGCGCGACATCCTTGAAAAGCATGAAGCGCGCCTGTCGCCTTCCCAGCGCGACCTCGACATGGAGCAGGTCATCGAGCCGCTCGAACGCGCCATGGAGCTGACGCCGATCCTGGCCGAACTCGGCTACAACGAGAGCCATTCCTTCAATGGCCTGCTGCAGGTGACGACCGATGGCGGACCGTCCATGGGCGAGAGCCAGAAGGTGCGCGGGCTGTGGTATGCCGTTGCCATCTGGGTCAAGGATGGCCCCGCCATGGGCAAGCTCATCGCCGACTGGATGACCGACGGGCGTACCGAGATCGATCACCACGCCATCGACTATTCCCGCTTCTATCCACACCAGACGACGGAAGAGTTCATCCACGGCCGCTGCACCGAAACGGCGATGAAAATCTACAATCCGGCTGTCCACCCGCGCGAGCCTTTCGGCAATGGCCGCAACGTGCGCCGCTCACCGTTCTGGGAACGCGAGAAGGAACTCGGCGGCCATTTCATGGAACTCGGCGGTTGGGAACGTGCCCACGGTTATGCCGCCAACGAGCACCTGCTGGAGAAATTCGGCAATCGCGTCCCGGTGCGCGAGAACGAATGGGACAACCGCCACTTCTGGCGCGTCTCAAACGCCGAGCATCTCGAGATGAGCGAGAATGTCGGCATCGTGAACCTGTCGCACTTCGCCATGTACGATGTTGAAGGTCCCGATCATGTCGCGCTGATGGAATGGCTCTGTGCGGCCAAGATCGGCGGCGACAACATGGTCGGCAAAGGTATCTACACCCACTTCCTCGACGAGGAAGGCATGGTGCGCGCCGATCTGACCGTGTTCCGCATGGCCGACCGCTGCCGCGTGGTCGATGGTGCCGACGCGGGGCCGCGCGACTTCAACTACATCAAGCGCACTGCTGACAAGATGGGCTTCGACGTCACTGTCACCGACGTGACCGAGAAATTCGTCACCATCGGCATCTGGGGCCCGAACGCCCGCGTGACCCTGCAGAAGGCCGTGGAAGACCCCGATGGCCTCTCCCGGGAGAACTTCCCCTTCGCCGCGATCAAGCCGATCCGCATCGCCGGAAAGGACGTCAGCGCTTTCCGTATTTCATATGTCGGCGAGCAGGGCTGGGAACTGCACATGCCGTATGACGACGCGCTTGCCGTATGGGACGCCCTGCGCGAGACCGGTGTCATGGCCTTCGGCGTCGAGACCTATGCCAACTCGAGGCGTATGGAAAAATCCCTGCGCCTGCAGAACGCGGACCTGCTGACCGAGTACAATCTGTATGAGGCGGACCTGTCGCGGCCCAAGGTCAAGGACGCCGACTTCTGCGGCAAGGCGAAGCATGTGGAATATCGCGCCCGTGATCATCAGCCGGCGATGCTGTGTACGCTGGTCATGACCGGCAACACCGATTCAGCGGGCGTCGCCCGCTATCCCGTCGGCATCATGCCGGTCATGGATCCGGAAACCGGAGAGACCCTGAAGGACGAGCTTGGCCGCCTGTCCTTCACGACCTCGGTCGCCTACGGCCCGACCATCGGCAAGAACATCGCGCTCGCCTACCTGCCGTGGTCCTACTGCCAGGAAGGCCGTAAGCTGACCGTGGAATATTTCGGTGAGACATACCCGGTCGAGGTCGCAGGCGTTGGCTACAAACCGCTCTACGATCCGGAAAACCTGAAGCCGCGGAGCTGACGGGTAACCGTCAGTGCCGCGGATATTGCCAGACGTGACCGGCTGATCAGGCGAGCTTGACGGCTGTTGCGAACTCGCTAATTGCGGGCGGAGCCGTCAGGAAAGGTGCCATTTCGGCCCAGACCTCGGATACTGTCGGGAGCGCTGCGTCCGCGGCCTGCTTGCTTTCATACATGGCGAACACCAGGCCTGAGCCGTCTTCGTTCCAGGTGGTGTAGACGCAGACAACCCCGGGTATGGATGAAAGCTTCGGTTTGATAACATCCAGATGGGCTTCCATCTCTTTGATCTTGTCGGCCCGGCCGGCAAAGCTGGCTGTACGAACGTGCATGTTTTTGTCCTCCCTTGGTGGCGGGCAGCTTTTCACGATGTTTCCGATTAAACAACGTCATGCCACTCTTCGCATGGGCAAGATTCTTCACTGGCGCGGATAAGGATTTTTGGTCTAGGCTATCGTGAAAGCGACACATACCCCGACAGTGGCTGGTTAGACCGGTGGGGTGCGGACGGAGACTTGCACCTTGGCGCGCCGCAATTTCGTTTTCTTTTTACTGCCCGAATTCTCGATGATGGCGTTTACCACCGCCGTCGATCTGTTGCGCATCGCAAACCGCGCAACGGGAGTTGAGATGTATTCCTGGACGCTGGTGTCGCGGGATGGACAACCGGTCGCCGCTTCGACGGGGGTTCGTGTTGAGGTCGACCGGGACCTGAAATCGATGCAGCGCGACACGCTGGGTGGCGAGGCGCCGGACATTACCTTCGTATGCGGTGGTATTCGGGTTGAAAGCTATTCTTACGGCGAATTGAAGAATTGGCTGCGTAGCCTGGCCAAGCGCGGCCGCGGTATCGGAGGTATCTGTACCGGAGCCTGGGTGCTTGCGGACGCAGGCCTTCTCGATGGCCGCCGCTGCACGATCCATTGGGAGAACATACCCGGATTTTCCGAACACTTCCCCGAAGCGCAGGTTGCGCCGCACTTGTGCGAAATAGATGCTGAAATCTACACGTCCGCCGGCGGGACTTCTTCACTTGATCTCATCTTGCACATCATTGGCCGGGATTTCGACGAAGAGACTGTGGCGCGGGTCTGCGAGATGAGCCTTGTCGACCGCATGCGCGACATTCACGACCGCCAGCGCCTGCCGCTCGGAGCGCGTGTCGGTCACCACGACAGCAAGTTGCTGAGTGTCGTCCAGCTGATGGAATCGAACCTGTCGGAACCTTTGTCGCTGGAGGGCATTTCGCATAAGGTCGGTTTGTCGCGGCGCCATGTCGAGCGCCTGTTCCGGCTCTATCTGGGGCGTTCGCCTGCGCGGTATTATCTTGAAATCCGGCTTGATCGCGCTCGCCAGCTTCTGCGGCAGACGAGCCTCCCGGTGATCGAGATCGCGATAGCCTGCGGGTTTGTTTCCGCGTCACATTTTTCCAAGTGCTACCGCGAAACCTATAGCTGTTCTCCCCAGTCCGAACGCGCAAAGCCTGTCGGCGTAAAGGACAAGCATGCATCAGGGCCGCTTTCCGCAACTGCGTCGTGATGGCGCAAATTACGATTATGACTGGATTTTCTCCGGCCGAGGTACTACCCAGCCGATGTGGCGTTGGGAGGCGCAATCGTGGGTGTCGTCAGATTCTGACCGGCCGGCCGGAGATCATATATGCTAAAGCCAGAAAAGCCGTCAGTGGCGCTTTATGAGCGGTATCGCAAGCATATCCTGCTTGCCCTTATCGTTGTACTTGCCGCCGGTCTGGTTTTCGTCGGGCCGATATGGTCGGGTTCGGTCGAGTTTCACGAGAATGTTGAACTCTTCGGTCTGATGCTTATCGTCACCGCCATTCTCGGGCGCATGTGGTGCACGCTCTACATCGGTGGCAGCAAGAATTCGAAACTGATCACCGACGGCCCTTACAGCTTGAGCCGGAATCCTCTCTATGTGTTTTCAACCATCGGCGCTGCTGGTGTTGGTGCTCAGATGGGATCGGTCGTCATGACGATCGGCTCGGCGATCATCTGCTATGTCGCGTTCTATCTGCTGATCCTGATCGAGGAAAAGCGGCTTGCAGAATACTTCGGCGAGGACTTTAAAGCCTACTGCCGTTCCGTGCCGCGCTTTTTCCCCAAGTTTACCGGCTACCGTGATCGCGAAACAGTGACGTTTCGTCCCCATCTGCTGAAGGCGACATTTGTCGACGGTCTTGTTTTCTTTATTGCCTTGCCCTTGTTCGAGATGCTCGAAGCAGCACAGGAATCCGGCACGATCCCGGTACTGTTACGGGTTTGGTAGACCCGGCTACTCACGTCCGCGTTTCAGGTCCGGATGTAGGCTGGCACCAAAGATATGTTCGCTCTTGCCAATGACATGGGCACCCGACCCAACAATCAACGGATCGGGCTGGCCGACGATGCGCCTGTTCTTGCCGGGATAGGGCAGGGATGAAAGGAAGTGCTTCATGCAACTCAACCGCGCCCGTTTCTTGTCGTTGGACTTGATGATTGTCCATGGCGCATCTGCGGTGTCGGTATAAAAGAACATCGCTTCCTTGGCTTCGGTATAGTCATCCCATTTGTCGAGGGATTGACGGTCGATCGGTGACAGCTTCCATTTCTTCAATGGTTCGTGTTCGCGAGACTTAAAGCGACGTAGCTGCTCTTCCCGGGTGACCGAGAACCAGTATTTGTAAAGCCGGATGCCGCTGCGCACGAGCATGCGTTCCAGCTCCGGCGTCTGACGCATGAATTCCAGGTACTCGCTGGGCGTGCAAAAACCCATGACGCGCTCGACACCGGCCCGGTTGTACCAGGAGCGGTCGAACAGCACGATCTCGCCGGCAGCCGGCAGATGCTCGACATAGCGCTGAAAGAACCATTGCGATTTTTCGCGTTCCGACGGTTTGTCGAGGGCGACGACCCGTGCGCCGCGCGGATTCAGGTGCTCCATGTAGCGCTTGATCGTGCCGCCCTTGCCGGCTGCGTCGCGGCCTTCGAACAGGAGTACGATCTTCTCGCCGGTCTCGCGCACCCACTCCTGGACCTTCAGCAGCTCGATTTGCAGCTCGGCCTTGTGCTTCTCGTAGTCCTTGCGCCGGATTTTGTTCTTGTAGGGATATTCTCCCGTTTCGAACAGGCGTCGCACAGACTCCCGGTCGTGGCGGAGTTCCGCGATTGTTTGAGCGGATGAAGCGTCGGCCAGTTCGGGAATTGCACCGCTACCGGCCAGATCCGCATTGACCGTTGCCGCCTTGCCGTCGGGTTTGCTGGTAGCCGCCATTTGATCCCCTTTCGTCCGATCCGGGACATCATTGCATGAAACCACCAATCATCGGAGTCCTGTGAAAATCAGATTTGATACGCGTCAATCTCCTGTCTCATCGCCATGATTTCGAAAAAATTTGCGTCCGGGAGATTTCACCCCTTGCGTTGGGGCACGAATTACATCATTTACAGCGCGCCCAAAGTCGCACGTGCCCATCGGTGTTGGCACAAGGCGGGAATACCCGCCGCTTCCGTCGAGAAGAATGACGAGAAGCTAGACACCCTCAAGCAACGACGGTGCGGGCTTTTTTGGTCTCTGCCGGCTGTTCCAAAAGCCGGGGTCACTGAAGAGGCACACCATCCTTGCCTGGCAGTGCGGCGCGGCTCTCCGCTCCAATCCAAAGGCGCACATAACCGCTGACACGCGTTTCCGCATGTCTGCGATTGGCCCTGTCCCCACGCTGGTTGCGTGGACCGCGTGCGCGTCCAAAGCGCATGCCGTCTGCCATCAAACGCTGGGACGCAACTGCCGCTAAAGCCGGTAGATGAAAGATTTGGAGAGAGAACAATGGCTACGCAGCGCGTGATGGATTTCTTCGCAACCCGACGACCCGAAGGCCCCTGCCTTGTCGTCGACCTCGATGTCGTGCGCGACAATTATGCAACCTACCGCAAGGCGCTGCCGGATTCGGCGATCTTCTATGCCGTTAAGGCCAACCCGGCACCTGAAATCCTGCGCCTTCTGGCTGATCTGGGTTCGAGCTTCGACACCGCTTCCGTCGTCGAGATCGAGATGGCTCTCGACGCCGGTGCGTCGCCGGACCGTATTTCCTACGGCAACACCATCAAGAAAGAACGCGACATCGCCCGCGCCTACGCGCTGGGTGTGCGCCTGTTCGCAGTCGATGCTTTCGAGGAAGTCGAGAAGATCGCCCGCGTGGCTCCCGGTGCGCGCGTCTTCTGCCGTGTCCTGACATCCGGCGCCGGCGCCGAATGGCCGCTGTCGCGCAAGTTCGGCTGCACGCCGGAAATGGCGATCGACGTGCTCCAGTATGCCCATAGCCTCGGCCTTGTCGCCGCCGGCGTCTCCTTCCATGTCGGCTCGCAGATGACTGACACAAATGCCTGGGACGCGGCCCTAGCCGATGCTTCCATGGTCTTTCGCGTGCTGGAAGCCCGCGGCATCCAGCTGACGCTCGTCAACATGGGCGGCGGCTTCCCGACCCGCTACCTGAAGGACATCCCGGCCGCTGAAGCCTATGGCGCCTCGATCCATTCCGCGCTGACCCGCCACTTCGGCAACCGTCTGCCGCGCACCATCGTCGAGCCGGGCCGCGGCATGGTCGGCAATGCCGGCACCATCAAGGCCGAAGTCGTGCTGGTGTCGCGCAAGTCCGCCGACGACAACGTGCGCTGGGTCTATCTCGACATCGGTAAGTTCGGCGGTCTCGCTGAAACCATGGACGAAGCGATCCGCTATCCCTTCGTCACCCCGCGTGACGGCGATGCGACTGGCCCCTGTGTCGTTGCCGGTCCGACCTGCGACAGCGCCGACGTGCTCTATGAGAAGAAGCCTTACGACCTGCCTCTGACGCTGACGGTGGGTGATGAGATCTTCATCGAGGCAACCGGCGCCTACACAACGACGTATTCTGCGGTTGCCTTCAACGGCTTCCCGCCCCTCAAGGCTTACGTGGTCTGACACCATGGAGCAGGTGTTCATCGATACGCTTGCGCCACAGGCGGTTACGATTGGCGCTGAGCACGCTGGTGACGCTCCCGCGCGCGAAGTGCTACTCGACCTCGCTTTCGGACCGGGCCGGTTCCGCAAGACCAGCGAGAAACTGCGCCATGGCCGCTTGCCGGCGGAAGGGCTCGCTTTCGTGGCTTACGAAGGCGCTTCGCTCGTTGGCACGGTCCGGTTGTGGAACATCAAGGTTGGCAATGCCGGCGAAGCGCTTCTGCTCGGGCCGTTGGCAACGCATCCGGAACTGCAGGGCCAGGGCATTGGTGGCCGTTTGATGGCTTATGCCATCAGCGAGGCAACCCGTCTGGGCCACCGTTCAATCGTGCTGGTGGGCGACGCGCCATACTACAGCCGCTTCGGGTTTCGCCGGCGTTTCGCCGAAGGCCTTGCCTTACCCGGCCCGGTCGAGACTGAACGCTTTCTCGGCCTGGAACTGGTTGCCGGAAGCCTCCAGGGAGCGTCCGGCATGGTGACGGCAACGGGGCGTCTGTTAAAGCCGGCCATGCGCCGGGTTGCCTGAAACCGGACATGGCGGCGTTAAGGCGCCGCCATGCATGCCCTTACGCGAAAGCCGATCTGGTTTTCCGCAATTCCGCTCTTCACATCACGAAGCAAAACTGGGGGTACGGTTGCCCTGTAACCGTTATTGTGTTTGCGTATTTAGCGCCTAAATATTCGTTTTAAAATCCAATAAAATTTAAAACTTCAATATAATTATAGAATAACTAAATAAAATTGCACAGATTAAACGAAATTTAATTTATGTGCAGGACAATAAAACAAATTGAATAATATAGGTGGGCGAGCTGTGAAACAGCATGTCAAAACAACCCTCCTAAAGAACATGGGAGGGCAGGTTGAGCCACTGGAGGCGCACTCCGGATCGCTGATGCAGCTTGTGCTGCGGATCCGGGACTGCGGCACCTGGCGAATCGATCTGGCTGGCTACACGTGCCATTGGTCCCCGGCGTCATGCCGTTTGCATGGTCTGGAGCCCGAGAACGGAACCATTCCGCTTGATCGCGCGATCCGGGTTTATCACCCCTACGATGCCAAGCAGGTCGCGGAACTCATCAAGGAAGCGATCGTCGAACGTTGCGGCTTCCGTTATGTCGCCCGCGTGACCAGGCCGGATGGCCAGATACGGCTCATCGAGTGTGCCGCTACGACCGAGTTGTCCGAAACCGGCAAGATTGAATCGTTGTTCGGCATTTTCCGCGACATCACGGAAACCTGCGCGGTGAAGGATGTCGCCGACAGCCGTGGCGCCGCGCTACGGTCCATCATTCAGTTTTCCCCCGCGCCAACGGCCATGCTCGACCGCAACATGCACTATCTGGAGGTCAGCAGGACCTGGTACGAGTTCCACGGGCTTCCGCCGGACAAGTCGATCCTCGGCAAGTCGCACTACGCGGTTGTGCCAGGCATCCCGGCAAAATGGCGTGTGGAGCATCAGCGCGCCCTGCGCGGTGAAACCATCATGCGCGATAGCGCGGTTGTGGCGGCCGAAGGCAAGACGTCGAGCGCATCCGGTTCGATCGTTCTGCCGTGGCACACGCCGTCCGGCAATGTCGGCGGGCTGATCCTGATGGTGACGCCGCGCGGCCAGCTGGAAAGCAGCGCCGCGGCGTGACAGGCAAACGCCCGTTGCGGATAGTTCCATTGAAATGATTGGTCGGAGTGGCAGGATTCGAACCTGCGACCCCCTCGTCCCGAACGAGGTGCGCTACCAGACTGCGCCACACTCCGACATAAAGGCACACCGGTGACCAAGGGACCGGTGCGGACGGTCTTATAGCCATCGCGCACGCGTGCTGCAAGGCGTTCCGAACAAGGATTCCGCACAGGTCGGTGACGGTGCCCGTGGCACTTGCGAGTGGGCGGGCGAGAGGCTAGATACGGGGCCCGGCATTGGGGCGTAGCCAAGTGGTAAGGCAACGGTTTTTGGTACCGTCATTCCCTGGTTCGAATCCAGGCGCCCCAGCCAACAGCCCTTTTCAAAAGAATAACCGGATACGGCAGCCGTATGATGCGGTTACTTTTGTGTATTATCAAAATTTCCAATATATATTCAATATTGAAAACATAAGAATTTTGATATTGTGATTGTTTAAAAACAAAATAGATACAAATAGCTTATTTATGTGATGTGAAAAATTTTTGAGTTGTTCGATTTGACATCTATTACGATAGAGATGTATATTTAAAACAGTCATCTATCAAAATTAATTAATATGAAGTTGTAAAATCCATTTGTTTTAAATCATTTTAACCGAAATGACGATGGTAATAAGGAATAAAATTTTTATCGATGTTAGAGAAACAATCGACGGTGGGGGAATGATAGAAATAGGTATCAAATAAATTGTATTCAAAATATCTAATCCATACATCATCACTCAAATAACAGCGCAGCATTTACATTCGTGATTCCCGGTGCATCGCTGGAATAAGCTGCCGGTTCGTGTTTTGCTAGGCAAATGTCGCATTTCGACAATCGCAATCCGCATCGCAGTCGGATCATCGGCCTGGGGCAAAACGATGTTCCGCCGATGCGAGCGAACACGACATAACCAGTGGAGGAGTTGAGAAATGAAAGACGACAAACAAGTCCTGCTTGACCGGATCGCCGAGGCGGCCCGGACCGGCGGGATATCCCGCCGCAGCTTTATGCACTACGCGGCTGCCGCAGGGCTGACCACAAGTGCCGCCTCCGGCCTTTGGGTGAAAAAGGCCAAGGCTGCCCCGAAGAAGGGCGGCACATTCCGCTGGGGCCTGCATGACGGCAACACCTCCGACACGCATGATCCGGGCACGTATCTTTCGCGCCAGCAGATTTATCTGGCCCATACGCACCGCAGCTATCTGACGATGATCATGGGCGACGGCTCGCTGGGCCCTGACCTTGCCAATGAGTGGTCTGCCAATGCCGACGCATCCGAATGGACCTTCAAGCTGACCGACAAGGCAAGCTTCCATAGCGGCAAGAAGCTTACCGCCGATGACGTGATCGCCTCGCTCAATCACCACCGCGGCGAGAAGACGACCTCGGCCGCCAAGGCACTGCTGACGGACGTGACGGACATCACCAAGGACGGCGATTATACGGTCACCGTGAAATTGGGACGCGGCAATGCCGACTTCCCGTGGCTAATGACCGATTATCACATGGCGATCTGCCCGGCTCAGGCCGATGGCACCATCGAATGGAAGTCCGGCGACGGCTCCGGTCCCTACAAGATCGATGAACAGGAATGGGGCGTCAGCTGCAGTCTGAGCCGCCACGAGGGATGGCATCGCGAAGGCGCCTACTTCGACAAGGTCACCATTCTCGTTCTCAACGACCCCAACGCGCGGCAGACCGCCCTGGTGACCGGCGATGTCGACAGCGTTTCGATCATTGACCTGAAGACCATGGGGCTGCTGCAGCGCGACCCGAACATCGTTATCGACAACGTGCCGTCTGCCGGTGCGATCACGCTGCCGATGTTCTGCGACACCGCTCCGTTCGACAATGTCGACGTGCGCACCGCGCTCAAGCTGGCGATGAACCGGGACGAGATCATCGAGAAGATCACCTTCGGTGCGGCCACAAAGGGCAACGACTTCCATCACTCGCCGGCACAGCCCTACTGGCCTGACGACATCCCGCAACGCGAGTACGATCCCGATCAGGCCAAATCGCTGCTGAAAAAAGCCGGCGCCGAAGGGCTGAAAATCAATCTCAGCACGGCCGACAGTGTCTATGCCGGCGCGGTCGATATGGCGGTCCTTTATGCCGAACATGCAAAGGCTGCCGGCATTACAATCAATGTCGTTCGCGAACCCAACGACGGTTACTACTCCGACGTTTGGCTCAAGAAGCCGTTCTGTCTGGTTTCCTGGGGCGCACGTCCGACGCCGGACGTCATGTACACGCTCGCCTACAAGGACGATGCGGCCTGGAACGAGTCGCACTGGAAGAACCCGAGGTTCAACGAGCTTCTGCTGATGGCGAAGTCGGAACTGGACGATACCAAGCGCGCCGAAATGTACCGCGAGATGGCGATGCTTGCGCGTGATGATGGTGGCACCATCATCCCGTTCTTCAACAACTTCGTCTACGCGCACCGTGCCAATATCGGCGTTCCCGAGCAGCTTGCAGCCAGCTGGGAGTGCGATGGCGCCCGTGCAGCGAGCCGCTGGTGGTTCGAGAGCTGATCTGGCGAGAAAACGCGAATTTGCCCGGCGCCACTGCGGTGCCGGGCAATATGTATGCTTATACAGCATGCTTCAGGTCGCCAATGGGATAGTCCGTTTTGCGCCGGGCTGCTTCAATCCAATCCTGGCGATCTGAAAAATCAGACGGGAACATCCGGCCATGCCGGAGAACAAGATCATCCCGTGTCAGGACCGCTTCGGTCCACCGGCACGGAAAGATGATCGGGGAAAGAAGAGATCATCCCGTGTCAGGACCGCTTCGGTCCACCGGCACGGAAAGATGATCGGGGAAAGAAGAGATCATCCCGTGTCAGGGCCGCTTTGGTCCACTGGCACGGAAAGATGATCGGGGAAAGAAGAGATCATCCCGTGTCAGGACCATATTGGTTCGCTGGCACGGACAGGATGGCCGATAAGAATGGAGTAGAGCCATGTGTCTGCACCAGACACCAGGCTCTAGAACCTGGAGGGGGTAATGGGAGACATACTTTCGCTTGTCGCGAAACGTCTCGGATACGGGGTGATCACACTCCTTGTGATTTCAATCCTGATTTTCTTCGCAGTCGAGG
Source organism: Rhodobiaceae bacterium (assembly GCA_020637855.1). GTDB lineage: Bacteria > Pseudomonadota > Alphaproteobacteria > Rhizobiales > Tepidamorphaceae > JACKJK01. The sequence continues at coordinate 286,209 of JACKJR010000001.1, forward strand.
CGCTTCCCGGAGACATAGCCGAAGCCGTTCTCGGCCAGAGCGCGACGCCTGAAACGGTCGCCGCCATGCGCGAACAGCTTGGCCTCGATCGGCCGGCGGTAATCCGGTACATGGAATGGCTGGCAGGTGCGGTTCAACTGGATTTCGGCGTGTCGCTCATCACCGGTGATCCGGTGAGCAGTGCGATTTCCCAGAGATTTGCGAACACGCTTTTCCTGGCAGCTTATGCGGCTGTCATCGCGGTTCCGATTTCCATCATCCTCGGTGTCATCGTCGCCTTGCTGCGCAACTCGATCTTCGACCGGGTCGCCAACGTCCTGACGCTGACCTCGATCTCCTCGCCGGAATTCTTTCTCGGCTACATCCTGATCCTCTATCTGGCGGTCAAGACGAGCATGTTCCCGGCCATCGCCAGCCTGCGCGGCGACATGAGTTTCGTGGACTTGCTCTACCGAACGTTCCTGCCGGCGCTGACCCTCGTTCTCGTCGTGACCGCACACATGATGCGCATGACGCGTGCTGCCATCATCAACCTGCTGGCCTCGCCCTACATCGAGATGGCCAGGCTGAAAGGAGCGCCACCCTGGAAGGTCATCGTCAGGCACGCCCTGCCGAACGCCTGGGCGCCGATCATCAACGTCGTCGCCTTGAACCTGGCGTATCTCATAACCGGCGTGGTTCTGGTCGAGGTGGTGTTCGTCTATCCGGGCATCGGCCAGCTTCTCGTCGACGCGGTGTCCAAGCGCGATTTCCCCGTCGTTCAGGCTTGCTGTCTGATCTTCGCCGCAACCTTCATCCTGCTCAATCTGGCGGCTGATGTCGGTGCGATCCTGACCAACCCGCGTCTGCGGCATCCGAAATAAGGGGGGCATGATATGAGCTTGTTCGTCATTGGCTATTACGCCCTCCTGATTGGCGCATCCTGCCTTGCGGCATATTTTGCCAAGCGGTCTGCATTCCTGCTGCTGTTTTCGCTGACGCTGGCGTCCTTCATCATGGGCATCGTCGGCGGTGTTCCCGCGCTGCGGGCGGTCACCATCGCCGCTGCCACGCTGGCACTTGCCGCAGGCACGTCCTATGCGTTCCGCGAGTTCCTCGTGCAGATCCTGCCCGAGGGCATATCAAAAGAGATCAAGACGGCCCCGCTGACCGCGGCCTTCGGCATGTTCGTCATCTTCACCTATGCGATCGCCGGCATCTTCGCCCCGGTGATCGCGCCGCACGGCGAGGCGGAGGTCATTTCTTCCGCCTTTGCGCCTGCCGACGAGAACATGCTTCTTGGCGCCGATCAGCTGGGACGCGATATGTTCAGCCGTATCGTCTACGGCGCGCGCAACTCGGTCGGTCTTGCCCTGGTCGCCACCTCGCTCGCGTTCATCATGGGCGCGCTTGGCGGACTGTTTGCCGCCACCAAGGGCGGCTGGCTCGATCAGATCCTCGGGCGCGCGGCGGATGTGATCATGTCGGTGCCGTCGTTGATCTTCGCGCTGCTGATGCTGTCGATCCTCGGCACGTCGCTTTGGGTGATCGTTGTTGTCGTTGCGGTGATCTATTCGCCCCGCGTGTTCCGGCTCACCCGTGCCGTTGCCGGTAATGTCGTGGTGATGGATTACATCGAGGCGGCACGCTTGCGCGGCGAGGGGACGTGGTACCTGATCCGCAAGGAAATCCTGCCGAACTCCACCGCGCCGCTGATTGCGGAATTCGGTCTGGAGTTCTGCTTCGTGTTCCTGCTGATCGCCGGCCTGTCGTTCCTTGGCCTCGGCATTCAGCCGCCGACGGCGGACTGGGGCTCGATGGTGCGCGAGAACGCAACGCTGATTTCATTCGGTGACATCACGCCACTGATCCCGGCGGCGGCCATTGCGCTGCTCACCGTCGCCGTCAACTTCGTCGTTGACTGGATGCTGTACCGGTCGTCCGGATTGAAGGAGTAGTCGAGATGGCGGAAAAGAAAAAAGAAGTGCTCCTCAAGATCAAGGATCTGCACATCGAGGGGTATTCCGACGAAGAGTGGATCGAGATCGTTCACGGCGTTGATCTTACCCTCCATCGCGGCGAAGTGCTCGGGTTGATCGGGGAATCGGGTGCCGGCAAATCCACCATCGGATTGGCGGCCATGGGCTTCGCCCGCGATGGCTGCCGCATTTCCGGCGGCTCGATCGAGTTCGACGGGATGGAACTGACGACGACGCCGGAATCCGCACTGCGGGCGTTGCGCGGATCGCGCATCGCCTATGTGGCGCAGTCGGCGGCGGCCTCCTTCAACCCGGCGCACAAGATCATCGATCAGCACACCGAGGCACCGATCCACTACCGCATCCAGAAGCGGGTGGAAGCGCAGGAGGATGCCATGCAGCTCTATGAGCGGCTGCGTCTTCCAAATCCTCATGAAATCGGCTTCCGCTATCCCCACCAGGTGTCCGGAGGCCAGCTTCAGCGTGCGATGACGGCCATGGCCATGGCCTGCCGGCCTGATCTGATCATCTTCGACGAGCCGACCACGGCGCTCGATGTGACAACCCAGATCGAGGTGCTCGCTGCCATCCGCGACATTGTCGACCAGTTCAACACTGCTGCGATCTACATCACCCACGACCTCGCCGTCGTGGCGCAGATGGCCGACACGATCAAGGTGCTGCTGAAAGGCAACGAGGTTGAGGAAGCCCCGACCGAGCAGATGCTGGGCAGTCCGAAAGAGGATTACACCAAGAGCCTGTGGGCGGTGCGCTCGTTTCAGCGCAAGCAGAAACCGCGCCCGAAAGGCAAGGCTGCGGTTCCCGTCGTTTCCGTCCAGGACATCGATGCTGCCTATGGCGATGTGAAGGTTCTCAAGGATGTGTCCTTCGACATCTATGCCGGCATGACCGTCGCGGTTGTTGGCGAATCCGGTTCCGGCAAGTCGACCACGGCGCGCTGCATCACCGGCCTTCTGCCGCCGACCAAGGGCAAAATCCTGTTCCAGGGTGAGGAGCTTCCCGCCAGTTACAAGGACCGCACCAAGGATCAACTGCGTCAGGCGCAGATGATCTACCAGATGGCCGATACCGCGCTGAATCCGAAAGTGAAGATCAGCGATATCATCGGACGTCCGGCGCAGTTCTACAGCGGGTTGTCCGGTGGTGAGCTCAAGAGCCGGGTCGATGAATTGCTCGACCTGATCGAGCTTGATCCGTCCAAGTTCTACAACCGCTATCCGCCCGAACTGTCGGGTGGCCAGAAGCAGCGTGTCGGCATCGCCCGCGCGCTGGCCGCCGAGCCGACCTTCATTATCTGCGACGAGGTGACGAGCGCTCTCGATCAGCTTGTCGCCGAGGGTATCCTGAAGTTGCTCGACCGGCTGCAGCGGGAGTTGAACCTGTCCTACATGTTCATCACCCACGATCTGGCGACCGTCAGATCGATCGCCGACGAAGTCGTAGTGATGCGCCAGGGCGAGGTGGTCGAGCAGGGACCGAAGGACAAGATGTTCAAGCCTCCGCACCACCCCTATACCGACCTGTTGCTGTCATCGGTTCCGGAGATGGACCCGAACTGGCTGACGACCCTGCTCGAGGAGCGCGGTGTCGACAATGTCGGCGAGGCGGCAAACACCGGCGGCAAGAAATAAAGGCAGGAGCCGGCGTTTTTTTTGCACCCCGGGATAGACTGCAAACAACATCAAGGCCGGTTGCGAGACCGGCCTTATTCTTGTGCTCAAATGCCGTGAGAAACGCTACGCCGCGGTGTCAGATGATCGCCATGGCCGACACGACCATCGTGCCAAGGATGACGGCGTAGATGCCGACCAGTGCAGGCCAGGACGCGCCGCCCAAACGGTGTTCGCGGATCAGATCGTCGCGGTTCATGGTCTGCCTCCTGTCTTTCAATGGTCCAGCGGTCTGCCTGAAAGGTGCTTCGCTTCGTTGGCTACCGTATGGCCGCCAGATGGCATCAAAATGTGACGAGTTCAAGAATGGAGCGTTAAAATGCACATGCGCATGGTGCATATCTGCTGAAACTGGAAAACATATCCTGAATGGAATTGCAGCCCGCCGGGGCTACTCAGGGCGCGCGATGCCTCGCGGCGCCCTTGGGTTTCCAGAGTGCGGCGAGATTCGAAATGACGATTGCAGCAATGATGATAGCGCCACCGACGAATGTGCGCATAGCCGGCACTTCATCGAGCACGTACCATGCAAGCAGCGGAGCAAGCGTTCCCTCCAGCAGCAGGAGTAACGAGACCTCTGCGGAACTGATGTAGCGCGGCCCGAGCGTCAGCAGACTGACCCCTATGGGGATGAAGAAGCAGCCGAGCAGCGCGGCATAGGCGAAATCGGCCGGCTGCATCTGCGAGGGTGCCGCGAAGGCTGCTGTTGCGAGCGAAGCGAACAGATAGCCCAGCGCGGCCGCCGGGATCATCGACATGTGCCGCGCCGCGCGCGCGATCGTCAGCGAGCTTGCAAGCGCGATCGCGGTTCCCAGTGCGAAGGCTTCGCCGAGAAACCCGCTTCCCCCAAGATTGCCGCCGCCGGTGATGATCCCTATGCCGCCAAGGCAGGAGATGATGGTCAAGAGCGTTCGCAAGCTCAACCGTTCGCCGAGAAAGATACGGCTTACGAGAGCTGCAAAGACCGGCGTTGTCGCAACGATCATCGTCGCCGAAGCGATGGTCGTATGTTGCACGGCCAGCACGAAACAGCTTATGCCCGCCGAGGAGAGGATGCCGTAGGCGATGCCCGTCAGACCCATGTCGCGCAGCCTGGATGGCAGTGCTTTGCGGTAATAGATGCCGAGCGCAACGAACAGCGTGAGCGTCGTCAGGGCCGCGCGCCAGAACACGATCGTCAGGTGCGGTGCGTCGATGAGACGTATGAGGATGCTGTCCGGCACGATGGCCAGCACGCCGGTGCTGGTTAGCAGAACACCTTTGAGATGATCGTTCACGCGCTGTTTTCAACACCAGCCCGGCACCCGCCGGGTCAGGCTATGCCTATCTTGCGCCGGGCCTCGTCGAGGGCAATTTCGTAGATGATATCCGAAGGCAGGTCGCCGCCATGGTCGGCAAACTTGCTCTTGATGGTTTCCCAAACGGCATCGTCGCGGATCGCGTCGAGAAAATCATGACCCTGCCACGTCAGCATATGCGGGGTCCACGCCAGGCCGGGTTCGATCCGGTGGGTCTCGATTGCGTGGATGAGGCCGGCCTCCATTAGAAGCCTGACATGGTGCGACAGATGCAGGTCATCATATTCGCGCATTGGCAGACGGATCGAAGCAGGCTCGTCATCCTTGCTGGCTTCGATGGCAAGCAGGATCTTGCGTGCAAGGTCCAGATCACGGCGCATCTTCTTCCCCCCAATCGCGGGCCCTGTATGTCTCGGGCCGAATCTTGTCCGGGAAGTCTAGCGTGCGGAACCTGTGGCGGAAATCCGGTTTGCGCTGTTCCCGATATGCGTGCGGTTCAGTCCTTCGCGGGCTTTGCGCCGCCACGTTGCGACAGGGCTTCGCGGTAGGATTTCAGGAGCTCCCCGGCACCCCACCCCTTGCCCGTATCTTGCTTGGCCAACGCATCCATGATTGCCACGAGGTTGTCGTCGCGGATGCGCTCCAGTTCGCGGATCGACCATTGGCCGGATTGGGCGTCGGACTGCGACGCGATCAGGTCAACCAGTTCGTCATTGAACTCAGGTACGTCCGTCAGCTTCGACCACGGCCATTTCAGTGCCGGGCCGAACTGGGCCATGAAGTGGCGCATGCCAGATTCCCCTCCGGCTATGCGGTAAACCTGAAACAGCCCCATCTGCGCCCAGCGCAGGCCGAAGGAATAGCGCATGATATCGTCGAGTTCTTCCACCGTGCAGATGCCGTCCTTGATCAGCCACAGCGCCTCGCGCCACACGGCTTCCAGCAACCGGTCGCCGACAAAGGCCTCGATCTCCTTGGCGATCGTCACCGGCTTCATACCGATCGATGCATAGAGCGCCTCGGCCCTGGTGATGGTTTCCTGCGACGTGCTGCGCCCGCCGACGATCTCCACCAGCGGCAGCAGGTAGACCGGATTATAGGGATGTGCGACGACGAGGCGTTCGGGATGTTTCATCACCGACTGCATCTCGCTCGGCAGCAGCCCGGATGTGGACGAGCCGATCAGCGCGTTAGCCGGTGCATGGGCATCGATTGCGGCGAGCACCTTGTGTTTCAGGTCGATGCGTTCCGGCACGCTTTCCTGGATGAAGTCCGCACCGGCAACCGCCTCCGCAAGCTCCGATGTATAGGTAATGGCGCCTTCCGCGGGCAAGCCGTCCGGCGACATGGCCTTGTACGCCCGCCGGGCGTTCTCCAGAACCTCGCCGACCTTGCGGCTTGCCTGCGGGTCCGGGTCGAAGACGGTCACGTCGATGCCGTTGAGTACTAGCCGCGCGATCCAGCCCGCGCCGATGACGCCACAGCCTATGCACGCGGCCTTGTTGATGACGGGTACGCTCATTTCGGTGCCCGCTTGGTCAGATTGAGTTTCTCGCGCACCTCTCCTGGTCCGATGACGCGCGCGCCCAGGCCTTCGATGATTCCCACCGCGCGCTCGACGAGCTGCGCGTTGGTGGCAAGCTGCCCCTTGCCGAGCCACAGATTATCCTCAAGCCCGACGCGCACATTGCCGCCCGCCAACACGGCGGCGGCGACGTAGGGCATCTGGTGGCGGCCGAGCGAAAAGGCAGACCAGGTCCAGTTGTCCGGCACCGCGTTGACCATCGCCATGAAGGTGTTGAGGTCGTTCGGCGCGCCCCAGGAAACTCCCATGCACAGCTGCACCAGCGCACTGTCTTCCAGAACGCCTTCCTTGACGAGTTTTTTTGCCAGCCAGAGATGCCCGGTGTCGAAGGCCTCGATCTCCGGTTTGACGCCAAGGCCCGTCATCATCGCACCCATGGCGCGCAGCATGCCCGGCGTGTTGGTCATCACGTAATCGGCTTCGGCGAAGTTCATGGTGCCGCAGTCGAGTGTGCAAATCTCCGGCAAACATTGCGCCACGTGCTCGACGCGCTCCGCCGCCCCGATCATGTCCGTGCCAGATGCATTGAGCGGCAGCGGGCGCTCGGTGGAACCGAACACCATGTCGCCGCCCATGCCCGCCGTCAGGTTGAGCACCACATCGACCTCGGCCTCGCGGATGCGTTCGGTCACTTCGCGGTAGTATTCAAGCTTGCGGCTCGGCTTGCCGGTTTCGGGATCTCGGACATGGCAGTGCACGACCGCAGCCCCTGCCTTTGCGGCATCGATGGCACTGTTGGCGATCTGCTCGGGACTGCGAGGCACATGCGGGGAGCGGTCCTGCGTGCCGCCCGAACCGGTGATGGCACAGGTGATGAAAACTTCCTGGTTCATCTCAAGCGGCATGCGCATACCTTTCAGAACACGGCTTCGATTGCGGACCATATGAGGCCGGAAGCGGTTGGTTTCCGCTAGCCGATAAACGACGCGGATCGGCTTGTTTGGGACGTGGCGTCCTGCCCCGCGCCTCCGGGCACATGACTGAACAAGACCGCATGATACTCCCGGATTCAGGTGCTATGAATGAGTTTGAAGCCAGGCGCCAATGAGATCGTCGAGAGGGCCGGAATGAGCAGCATTATGCCGACTGAAAAAGTGGATACGCTTGTCATCGGGGCGGGACAGGCCGGCATCGCCATGAGCGAGCATCTGTCCGCCTGTGGCATTGAGCATGTCGTTCTGGAAAAAACCCGCATTGCCGAAGGGTGGCGAACCGCGCGCTGGGATTCACTTGTTGCCAACGGTCCGGCCTGGCACGACCGCTTCCCCAACCTTGAGTACCCCGAGAGCGGGCCAGACGATTTCCCGTCCAAGGACGAGGTCGTCGACTACTTCGTCACTTACGCGAAAAAGATCGGCATGCCGGTGCGCTGCGGCGTCGAGGTGACGTTGGTGGAGCGGCTTCAAGGCAAGCCCGGCTTTCGCGTCGAGACATCGCAAGGGGTGATCGAGGCTCGGAACGTTGTCGCCGCAACCGGCGCATTCCAGTGCCCTGTGATTCCACCGCTCGTTCCGAAGAATGCGCGTGTCGTGCAGATCCACTCGCACGATTACCACAACCCCGGCCAGCTCCCTGAAGGCGCTGTCCTGATTGTTGGGGCTGGATCGTCGGGAACGCAGATAGCCGATGAACTGAACCGCGCGGGCAGGAAAGTCTACCTTTCCATTGGCCCGCACGACCGGCCTCCGAGGAGCTACCGTGGCCGCGATAACGTCTGGTGGCTGGGTGTGCTCGGCAAATGGGATGCGGCGACCCCGCCCGCCGGTGCCGAGCACGTCACGATCGCGGTCAGTGGTGCGCGCGGCGGGGAGACGATCGATTTCCGCAACCTTGCCGAACAGGGCATGATGCTTGTCGGGCGCACCGAATCCTATGGCGATGGCGTGATGCATTTCGCCCCGGACCTTGCCGCCAACATCGCGCGCGGCGACGCCAACTATCTCTCGGTGCTGGACGAGGCAGACGCCTATATCGCCCGCAACGGATTGGACCTTCCCGAAGAGCCCGAAGCCCGCGTGATCGGCCCCGATCCCGATTGTGTCGTCAATCCCGTCCTGGAACTCGATCTCGCCGGGGCCGGTGTGACGTCGATCATCTGGGCCACCGGCTACGGCGTCAATTACGGCTGGCTCAAGGTCGACACGTTCGACGAGGCAGGCAGGCCAAAACATCGCCGCGGCGTCTCCGACGAGCCTGGGGTATATTTCCTCGGTCTGCCGTGGCTGTCGCGGCGCGGCTCGTCCTTCATCTGGGGCGTTTGGCACGATGCGAAATATCTCGCCGACCAGATTGCCATTCAGCGCGGCTATCGTTCCTATCGGCCCTCCGCGTAATGGTGCTGGCCATGTTATCGATGACCGCGCTCCGCCGCCCGTCCGTTTCAACCGTCCCTATGGCGCAGCCGCGACGCTGACGCCCGATATGGAGTTGCCTGCAATGGCGCATACCCGCATCCGCAAGTTCAATACCAAGGATACCTATCCCGAGCAGAAGCTCGACAACGACCTGTGTCAGGCGGTGGTGGCGCGCGGGCGCACGGTCTTCCTGCGCGGTCAGATCGCGCAGGACCTGGAGACCCGGGAGAGCCTGCACATCGGCGATGCGGGCGCGCAGGCTTCCCATGCCATGTCGAACATCAAGATGCTGATGGAGGAGGCTGGCGGCGGCATGGAGCATGTCTGCCGTGTCGTGGTCTACCTCACCGACATCCGTCACCGCGAGGCGGTCTACCGCGAGATGGGCAAATGGCTGAAGGGCGTCTATCCGGTTTCGACCGGGCTGGTGGTCTCGGCATTGGCAAGGCCGGAATGGCTGGTCGAGATCGAAGCGACCGCCGTGATACCAGACGGAGAGTGATGTGACGTTCTCGCTCGTTGCCCGCTGTAGTCAGACCGGCATGTTCGGTGTCGCGATTTCGTCCTCATCACCCGCAGTTGCCGCACGCTGCTCTTATGCCCGCGCAGGGGTTGGCGCGGTCGCGAGCCAGAACGTCACCGACCCGGCGCTTGGTCCGCTGACGCTCGATGTGATGCAGTCGGGCAAAAGCGCGGCCGAAGCCATCGCCGAAGTAAAGCGCCAAGGGCGATTCATTGAATACCGGCAGGTGATGGCGGTGGACGCGGCAGGCGGAACCGCAATTCACTCCGGCCCGAACGCACTCGGCATCTGGGCCGAGGCGCAGGGCAAGGACGTCGCCTCCGGTGGTAACCTGCTCGCCAGTGACGGCGTGCCTGCCGCGATCGTGAAGGCTTTCGAAAGCGCATCCGGCCATATCGGTGACCGGCTTGTCGCAGCGATGAGGGCAGGGCTTGCCGCAGGCGGTGAGGCAGGCCCCGTCCATTCCGCCGGGATGAAGATCGTGCATGAGCAGGTCTGGCCGCTCGCCGACCTGCGCTGCGACTGGACGGAAACCTGCCCGATTGAAGCGATCGCGGAAGCATGGGACATCTACAAACCGCAGATGGAGGCTTATGTGCAGCGCGCGCTCGATCCGCGTGCCGCGCCCTCATACGGCGTACCGGGGGACGAGTGAGCCAGAGCCGCGACATACTGGAACGCCTGATCGGTTTTGCCTCGGTCAGTTCGCAGTCCAATCTCGACATCATTGTCTGGATCGAGGATTTCCTGACCCGCCAGGGCTACGCGTGTCACCGCGTGCCCGATGCGACGGGAACCAAGGCCGGCATCTTCGCTTGCCTCGGGCCGGAGGGGCAGGGCGGTCTGCTGCTGTCATCCCATTGCGACGTGGTGCCGGTGACGGGCCAGAACTGGACCCGCGATCCGTTTGTCATGAGCGAAGCCGGCGGCAAGCTTTACGGTCGCGGCACCACGGACATGAAAGGATTTCTCGCCTGTTCGCTTGCCGCTGCGGCAAACGCGGGCAAGGCTGATCTGAACAGGCCGCTGAAGCTTGCCGTCTCCTATGACGAGGAAGTCGGTTGCCTCGGCATCCGCGACATGATCGGCGAACTGGGCCCCTCGATCGGACTGCCCGAATATTGCGTCGTTGGCGAACCGACTTCGATGCAGGTGGCAATCGGGCACAAGGGCAAGGTCTTCCTGCGCGCGACCTGCCACGGTACGCCCGGCCATTCGGCGATGGCGCCCGACTTCCTCAATGCGCTGCATCTGGCCAGTGATTTCGTCACTGCTCTGCGGCGCATTCAGGCGGACATCGCGGCAGGTGGCGTGCGCGACACCGATTACGACGTGCCCTATTCGACGGTGCATGCGGGCCGGATGGAAGGCGGTGTTGCCCTCAACATCGTACCCGATACCGCGACGGTCGACTTCGAAATCCGTCATCTCGCCGGCCACGAACCGGGAGACATTCTGGCTGCGATCAGGGCAGCGGCTGACGCCATCATTGCCCCATTGCGTGAGCGCTTCCCCGTTGCTGCCATTGAAATCGAGGAAGTGAAATCCTATCCCGGGCTCGATACGCCCGCTGACAATCCCTTTGTCGCGGTGGCTCGTGATTGCTCGGGATATGCCGGCATCATCAAGGTCGCCTATGGAACCGAGGCTGGATACTTTTCCTCGCTCGGTATCCCGACGGTGGTTTGCGGGCCCGGCAACATGGACCAGGGTCACAAGCCGGACGAATTCGTCGCCATCAGCCAGCTTGATCAGTGCGACGCGATGCTGGCGCGGCTGATCGGCCGGCTGTGCATATGAGAATCCACAGCTCCGGATACTTCTAAGTTCATCGTGATCCGGGCGCGCGACTCAGCCACATTGGCACTGTGGAGTGGCGGGGGAATGTGCGATGGACCGTTTGCGCGGGCTGAACCGGTTTAGCTTTTTTGCAGGCATCATTGTTCTGGCGATCGTGGCGCTGGCGCTGATCGCCTTCAGCGCATGGTTCTGGATACCCTTTGCCGTTCTGATCGCGCTTGCCGCCCTCGGCGTATACGATCTGCTGCAGACGAAGCATTCGGTTCTGCGCAATTATCCCGTCCTCGGGCACATGCGTTTCCTGTTCGAAGGCATTCGCCCGGAGATCCGTCAGTATCTGATCGAAAGCGACCAGGACGAAGAGCCGTTCTCCCGCGACATCCGATCGATCGTCTACCAGCGTTCCAAGGGAGTTGAGGACAAACGCCCGTTCGGGACCCGTCAGCGGGTCTATGATGCCGGCTATGCATGGCTGACCCATTCGATCAGGCCTGTGCATATTGAGAATTCCGATTTCCGCGTTGCCATCGGTGGGCCGGATTGCGCTCAGCCTTATCACGCTTCCCTCTACAACATTTCGGCGATGAGCTTTGGCGCATTGTCCGCCAATGCGATCCTGGCTCTCAACCGGGGCGCCAGGGCTGGCGGTTTCGCTCACGACACGGGCGAGGGTGGCATCAGCCGCTATCATCGCGCCGGTGGCGGCGACCTGATCTATGAAATCGGGTCGGGCTATTTCGGCTGCCGCAAACCCGATGGCGAATTCGATCCCGACCGTTTCGCGGAACAGGCCGCCGATCCTCAGGTCAAGATGATCGAATTGAAACTTTCGCAGGGCGCCAAGCCCGGCCATGGCGGCATGCTGCCGGCGGCCAAGATATCGCCCGAGATAGCCGAGGCGCGCGGCGTCCCGATGGGGCAGGACTGCATCTCGCCTGCTGTCCACAGCGCATTTTCCACGCCGATCGAAATGATGGAGTTTCTCGGCCTGCTGCGCGAACGTTCCGCCGGCAAGCCGATCGGTTTCAAACTGTGCATCGGCCACCGCCGCGAGTTCATGTGCATGGTCAAGGCGATGCTGCAAACCGGCATGGTCCCGGACTTCATCGTCGTTGACGGTAAGGAGGGCGGGACGGGTGCCGCACCGCTGGAATTCGCAAATCATGTTGGCATGCCGCTGGTCGAAGGGCTGACGTTCGTTCACAACACCTTGCGTGGCGCAGGCCTGAGGCCACGCATTCGCATAGGCGCCGCCGGCAAGCTCGTCACCGCATTCGATATCGCCAGGGCACTTGCCATGGGCGCAGACTGGGCCAATTCTGCTCGCGGCTTCATGTTCGCGGTGGGCTGTATCCAGGCCCAGGCCTGTCACACAAACCGCTGCCCCGTCGGCGTTGCCACCCAGGACAAGCTGCGCGCCCGCGCGCTCGATGTCGAAGACAAAGCGGAACGCGTTGCCCGCTTTCATGCCAACACCATCAAGGCTCTCGCCGAGATGGCCGGCACGGCCGGCCTCGATAATCCGTGCAATTTCCTGCCGCGCCATTTCATGCAGCGCGACAGCGACGGCAGCATGATTACCGGTGAAGAGGCCTATCCCTACCTTCCCGAAGGCTTCCTGCTCGCGGACGGCAACGATCACATGGAGTTCAGGACGCGCTGGAACCGGGCCGACCCCTCGAGTTTTCTGCCCAAGGATTGAAACCCGGAGCGGGCGCGGCGTGATGTGGATGACGGGCTTGCGGGGCAGACTATGAAATCCTGTCATATCGTTATGGAATACAGTTCATTGACACCGTTCATTTCCAACACCGCGCTGAGCATCGGCGGCACCGCTATCCCTGATGCATCCAGTGCGCTGACAACCTGTATGGCAGTATGACGATGACACGACCTGAGCCGGGACGCCGCGCGGATTACCGCGCGTTCTATGAGATCGCCACGCGCTGGCTGGACAATGATATCTACGGCCACATGAACAATGTGGTCCATTACGGACTGTTCGATACGGCGGTGAACGGCTGGCTGATCAAACAGGGCGCGCTCGACATTCATGGCGGCAAGCAGATCGGTCTTGTCGTCGAAACCGGTTGCCGCTACTTCGCCGAGATGGCCTATCCCGATCTCGTCACCGCTGGCATCCGCGTGGCGAAGCTCGGCAATACCTCGGTACGCTACGAGGTCGGGCTGTTCCGCAACGATGACGATGTGGCCGCCGCCGAAGGCTTCTTCATTCACGTCTATGTTGACCGGGAAACGCGGAAGCCCGCCCCCTTGAATAGTGGCCTCCGGGGTGTACTCGAAACAATCGTGATGTGATGCAGGAAGAGAGCACAGGATGAAAAAGCATCTGTTCGAACCGATGCTCATTGTGCTGCTCGTGCCGATCGTGCTGGCGATACTGTTCGGCGGGTAAGCCGGAAACCTGCCGGCTCTTACTTCGTCGTCGCGACGAATACGCCATCCCAGTTCTTCGGCGGAGGGGCCTCGCGGAACACCGCGATACGCTGGGCATAGATGTCCAGGAAACCTGAAAGGCTGAACGCATCGGAACGTGCCCGCGCGGTACGGATTGCCTTTTCCGCGCCATCCCAGTCCTGCGCCCGGTAGGCGGCAAGCATGTCGTCGCAGTTTTTCTTGACCGACTGAAATTCCGGATCCGCCGCGGTGTCCTCGCGCCCGACAACGGTGAAAACGCGCTCCGGTTCCGCCTTGCCTTTCACCGCGACGAGATCGACCTCGATGGTCGCGAAATCGTTGCCGGCAAGCTCGGCGGTGCGTTCACCGAACAGGATGGCAACGCCGTATCCTTTCGTCTGGCCCTCGAGACGTGAGGCGAGGTTCACATTGTCGCCCAGCACGGTGTAGTCGAAGCGCAGGTCCGAGCCCATGTTGCCGACGACGTTGACGCCGGTGTTGAGGCCGACGCCGATTGCCAGCGGCTTGGCCGGCGAGCCATCCGGGGCGGTCTCGGTCTTGAGCTGCTCGTTGAGCGCGTTTTGTGCGTCGATCATGCCGAGCGCTGCACTCAGCGCCTTCTTGGCATGATCCTCGTATTCAAGCGGCGCGTTCCAGAACGCCATGATGTTGTCGCCCATGTATTTGTCGATGGTGCCGCCATTGTCGACGACGACCCGCGACAGCGGCGTCAGCAGCCGGTTGATCAGATGGGTCAGCTCCTGCGGGTAGGCCTTGTAGGCTTCAGAGATGGAAGTGAAGCCGCGCACATCGGAAAACAGGATGGTCATTTCCTTGGTCTCTCCGCCAAGGATCAGCTTGGACGGATCGGCGGCCAGCTGCTCGACGACATCGGGCGAGAGATACTGACTGAAGGCACTGCGGATTTCGCGCCGCTGCGATTCTTCCTGCAGGTAGTTGAAGAACACCAGTGAACCGAACACGACCATCGACGTGATCAGCGGAAAGGTGACATCGAGCAACATCGACTTGCTGACGAACAGGTAATAGGCCCCGGCCAGCAGGCTGCCGTTGATCAGCGTGCCCGATACCAGCGTTACGACCGCCGGCATGAGTGGCACGGCGATGATGATGAAAAGGCCCGTCAGAATCGCAGCCAGCAATTCCGCGGCGATGGAAAAATTCGGCCGGTAGATGTGCTCGCGCGTGATGATGTTGTCGATGAGCTGCGCGTGCACCTCGACGCCCGGCATCACCGGGTCAAGCGGTGTGGCCTTGATGTCATGCAGGCCCAGCGCCGATGTGCCGATCATGACGACATGCCTGTCGACCTTGGCCATCGCCTCGGGTTTCCCGGCCAAAATGTCCTTTGCCGAGACGTAGCGCTCCGGGTCGCTGGCCGAGAACCGGACCCAGAGCCGGCCGTGGGCGTCTGTGGGGATATCGATGCCGGCAACGCCGATGCTGGAAATGCCGGCTTCGTCCGTCTTGATGACCAGCGGGCGGAAGCCACCGAGCACCCTCAGCATCTCCACGGATATGGTCGCAAAAACGGCATTGCGAGCAATGACCACCAGCGGCACCCGGCGCGTGACGCCGTCGACATCGGGATTCGTGGTCAGGATGCCACGACTTGCAGCGGCATTCTGCAGGATGTCGATATTGGGCAGCAGGTCGGGGTAGCTGTACATATACGGCTTGGGGTTGCCGCCGAGCGTTGCAAGCGGCGGCCCCTTGACCTCCTCCTGGCCACGCCCGAGGTCATAGTGGTAGCCGGACTGGCCAACGATCACCATGCGCGCGCGGGCGAACGCATCGGCCAGAACCTTGTCATTGCTCGGCAGCTGTTCGAGTTTGGCTTTCGTGTCCGCATCGAGCCCGTGCGCAAAGTCGGCGAAATTCTTCGGCGAGGTACGGTCTTCCTCGGCGAAAATGATGTCCATGCCGACCGCCGCCGCGCGCCCTTTGGCAAGCTTGTCGACGAGTTCGGCAACGATCGTGCGCGGCCACGGCCACTGGCCGTATTCGGTCAGCGAGGCCTCGTCGATATCGACGATCGTCACCTTGTTCGACCAGTTCTTGTTCGGGGACATCCGCTGCAGGATGTCGAAACTCTTCAGCCGAAGGATCTCGATCGGGACCGGGTCCCAGATACGGAGCGCGACCATCGCCGCCAGCAGCGCCAGTCCAACCATGCGGACAAGCTGGCTGCGCCCGAACAGCGCGCGAATGATCCGTCGAAGCATCAGCGGCCCGGAGTGTTGAACCAGAGCACGTCAGGCGATCGTGACGGTGGTCGTATTGGAGGCATCGTCATAGACGAAGGTGATATTGCCGGCCGTGATCCCCGTCAGCACGGCGACATCGACGAAATTGACCCCGTTGGCGGCTCCATCGAAATCGACCGAAACAGTCGTGTCTGTACTATCGGTAACCGCCTTAACGTAATCGGCCGTGTCGCCGGGTGTGAAAGCCGCATCCAGCAGGCCGGCAAGGTCGAACTGATCGTTGGCGAGGTCGAAATCCGTGATCGTGTCGACTGCGTCCACGTCGCCGTCTTTATACGCGAATGTATCGACTCCGCTGTCGCCAGTCAGCGTATCGGCTCCCTTGCCGCCCCGGATATTGTCACTTCCGCCGAAGCCGTTGAGCATGTTGGCTGCGTCATCGCCAATCAGGATATCTTCGAGGTCTGTGCCGTTTACGCCCTCGAAGCCGATGACAAGGTCGGTATCTCCGAACGTGTCGAATGCCGCCGCGGCCAGCAGATCAACCTTGACGCCCTGGACGCTGCCGACCGGCAGTGAGCTGTAGACGGAACTGTAGGCCTGGGCTTCCAGATAGTAGTCCAGAATGTCGAAATTGGTGCCGCCATCGCCACCGATCAGGACGTCGTTACCGTATCCGCCGACAATCGTGTCGTCGTCGTCGCCGCCGTTTATGGTGTCGTTGCCTTCGCCGCCGAACAGCAGGTCGTCTCCGCCATCGCCGTAAATCGTGTCGTTGCCGCCGAAATAACCGTCCGATGCCTGGCTGTGCTGATCGCCGTAGATGGTGTCATCATCGCCACCGCCGGACAGAATGTCATCGCCACCGCGACCGCGGATCTCATTGACGCCGCTGTCGCCCACAATTGTGTCATCCCATATCGAGCCGCGCACGTTTTCGATATTGTAAACCAGATCATTCCCGCCATGGCCGTCATCGGATACGACGTTGGCAGAAAGATCGACCGTGACGCCGGTGTCGGAACTGGAGAACTCGATGGTGTCGGTGCCGTCACGCCCGTCGATGTAATCGTTGCCGCCCAGCCCGCGGAAGAAATCATCGCCCGTGGAGCCGAATAGCTGGTCGTTGTATTGCGAGCCTGCAAGGCGCGATGCACCGGCGATACTATCGATGCCGGAGGTCGCGCTGACGAGGGCTGCAGCAGTGGAGAAGCTTGCCGACGAGATGTTGGTGTTTGTGGTCGGAGCCGTCATGCCGAACGGATTTCCGATCTCGCTAACCAGCCCACCCGTAAGACCGGTGGCTTTGCCAAGAGACAAATCGGCATAGACACCTGCCCCCCCGCCGCCGTCGGAAGCGAGCTGGTAGCGAACGGCAACGAAGGCTCCGCCGGAAATGTTGACGGTATCGTCACCGCCCGCAAGCCACAGGTCGACCACGTTGCCGAAGAGACCGAGGAATGTGTTGTCGACGTAGAATGTATCGTCGTGATCGCTGTCGATGATGTTCGAGAAATTGGTGGCTTGGTCTTCGTCGCCGCCGCCATCCTTGATGTAGAAAACGCTGGTTTCGGCCGTGCCGCCGTTCGCGCCAGCGGTTACGCCGCCCATCCCCGAGGTTGTCAGGTTGGCGATGATGCCAGCCGCCTGGTCGCGGTAGTCCAGCTGGAACCCGTCGAACCAGCTCGCCGCGCCGGTCAGTTCCTCAGTGTCTGTAAAGCTGAAGATGTCGGCGCCGGTGCCGCCTTGCGCACGGATGAAACCGCCGGACCCGGTGATCGTATCGTTGCCGATGCCGCCAAAGGCAAGATCGATGGCGTCCCAGGTCGCTTCCGTACCGCCGGTATCGATGATGTCGTTGCCATCGTCACCGTAGATCGTGTCGTTGCCGCGGAAGGAGCCGTAGCCATCGCCAAGCAGTGTGTCGTTCTGGTCGCCACCGTGGATCGTATCGTCGCCGCCGGAGCCGACGATGGTGTTTGCGAACCCGTCGCCGGTCAGCGTGTCGTCGAAGTGCGAGCCATAAATGCCGTCGATGTTGGCAAAAGCATCCGATCCGCCAAATCCATCAGCCGCGGTGTTTGTTGCCAGACTGGCTGTCACGGCTCCCGTCGAGTGCTCGTAACTCACGATATCGAAGCCACCAACACCGCCGGAGATGTTGTCGCTGCCGCCGAGACCTTCGATGATGTTATCGCCGCTATCGCCTATCAGGCTGTCGCCTTGATGCGATCCGATGATGTTCTGAATGCCGGTTAGTGTGTCTCGTGTCGTCAAGGCGTTGCCGGTGTCATCTCCGGTTCCGGCCTGGATATCGACTGTCACGGCGGTGTTGTAGAACTCGTACGACACGGTGACGCCGGTCGTCCCGGTCGCATCGATCGTGTCCTGTCCGCCGGTCAGGCCGATGATGATGTCGTTGTAACCGACCTTGAAGGCGTCATCGTATTGGGTGTCGAGCACCATGTCGGGAATATCGGCCAGACTATCGATGGACGAGGTCGTATAGCCGTCGAGGATCGAATCCGCGGCAAGAATGGGGGAGCCGCCGACCGATTGGGCGGTCGAACTGATATTCGCACGGATGCCGTTCGTGCCGACGTCTTCCTGATAGCTGACGATCCAGCGGTCATACCCCTCCACCGAGGGACGGTCGTCATGGAAAGTATCTGCTCCCGCGCCACCAATCGTGATGACGTTGCCGCCCTCGTAATGCAGATGGTCGTTATCAGCACCACCGTCGAGAATTTCAGGACCGGCGATCCAGTCATCGATGCGCGAGGCCGGTCCGCTGCCGCCGGCGTTGCTGCCGCTATAGAGCGTGTCGGCACCGGCTTCGCCGTAGATGTGGTCGATGCCATCGCCGCCGATCAGAATGTCGTCGTTGTCGCCACCATGGATTTCGTCATGGCCGTCGCCGCCGTAAATGGTGTCGTTGCCGATGTCGCCATAGAGCAGGTCATTGCCGCCAAAGCCGCCGTCGCTGGTGTCCGGATCGCCGGTATCGCCATAGATCGTGTCCGAGCCCTGGCCGCCGTGAATCTCGTCGTCGCCGGCAAGCCCGATCAGGACGTTATTGAGCAGATCGCCGGTGATCATGTCGTCGAAGAGGCTGCCGGAAACCTGTTCGATATTGACGAGATAATCCTGTCCGCCTTGCCCGTCATCGGTCGTCTGCGGGCCGCTGGCGGCCGACAGGTCGACGGTCACGCCCGAAGAGGCGGAAACGTATTCCGCCCGGTCTGCGGTTCCCGCGCCGCCATCGATGTAATCGTTGCCGGCTCCGCCGCGGAAGCGGTTGTTGTTGGCGTTACCTATAAGCACGTCGTTGTAGGATGAGCCGACCAGCCGCGCTGCGCCGCTGAATGCGTCGAAGCCCGAAATCGCACTGGCGAGGTTGGCTGAAGACGAAAAGCTTGAAGTCGAAATGTTGGTGTTAGAGGCAGGCGCCGTAAGGCTGAACGGATTGCCGGTTTCGGACAGAAGCCCGCTGGTCAATCCGGTGGCCCTGCCCAGGTCGAGATTGGCATAGACGCCGGCGTCATTGGTGCCAGAACCCGCTTGCGAGTAGCGGATGCGTCCTGTCACGCCGCTTTCGAAAGTAACGGTATCGTCGCCACTGGTCAGCCGGACTTCGAACCAGCTGCCATTGCTGTTCTCGTAGTTGACGGCAACATAGATGACGTCGTCATTGGGACTGTCGAGCAGACCGTGGATTCCAACGATCTGGTCGATATTGCCGAAGCCGTCATGGATCGTCCCTGCAGCGACCGGTGTCGAATTGAGAATCTGCGTGGTGCCGCCGACAAGCGCATCGATATTGGCGAGAATGCCCGAAGTCGATGTCTGATAGCTGACCAGTGCAAAGTCGCTCCAACGCCCGTCTCCACCGGAAACAAACGTATCGTTGCCAGCCCCGCCGAACATCAGCACGCTGCCGCCGGGAGAGACGAGCGCGTCATTCCCCCCTTGACCGGCAAGTGTCTCGCGCATGCCGTCGAAATCGCCATAAGGCGTGCCGCCGCCCCAGATGATGTCGCGGCCGCTATCGCCGGAAATGTCGTTATAGCCGCCATTGCCGAGCAGGATGTCGTCCCCGGTCGTGCCGGTCAGATCGAAATCGTTGAAAGCGCCCGGCTCGACGGTGACGACCGCGATCCCCGGCGCCATGTTGCCGCTGCTGTCGATCGCCGCATAGGAGATCATCTCCGTTCCCGGGCCCTCATAGAGCGCGGAATAGGTCGCGATGCCGGTGGAGGCATCGATCTCGACGAGGTTGCCGTGTTCGCTCCAGAAACGGATGTCGCTGGTGAAGGGGAGGGCAAGACCGCTGCCGGAATCGTTGGCAAGCAGGTTGATGCTGCCGCTGTCGCCAATGGCGAGCTGCGCAGTGTCTGTCGTGGCCGCGACCGGGCCGGCGTCTGTTCCGTTGATGGTGATGGTGATCGTGTCGGTCGTCTGGCCGCCGTCGCTGTCCTCTGCCTGAATGGCATAGGCCAGCGTCACGAATTCGCCGCTGGCAAGATAGGTGAACAGCGAAGCCGCCGCGGCAAACGTCCATGCGGTTGAGAAAGCCGCCGCCGTTCCCGTCTGTGTCCCGAAGCTCAGCAGGGATTTCAGTGTATTGTCATCGACACCGGACAGGCCTGCAGTCGTGCCGCCGCGCGCGACGCTGAGCAGCGTGATGGTGTGCACTGTCTCGGAAGTGTCGCCATCCGACGTAACGATTGTGCCGGTCGCATCGACCGTGTCGCCGGCGGTGTCGGTCTCGGTGTCGGAGCCGGTGAGGACGGAACTGCCCTCGAAGACCGGCGCGTCATTTGTGCCGAGGACGGTAATCACCACGTCCTGCGAGGTGGTGCCGCCATTCCCGTCGGACAGGTTGACCGTGTAGGTCACCTCCAGCGTCGTGTCGCCCGCTAGGTAGTCGAATGCGTCCGTTCCCGCATCGAACGTCCAGTTCACAGTACCGCTTGTCGAGACGCCATCGATGACCGTTCCCGATTGCGGCGAGAACATCGCCAGCAGCGCGGCGTTGCTTGTGCCCGAGGCATCGCCGGTCGTGGCAACGCTGACGCCGGTGATCGAAACGACATCGGATGTATCCGGATCGGTGACGTAAAACGAACCCGTCGTTGAAAGCGCGCCTTCGGTTTCGTGCAGCGTCTCGACGACATCGGTCGGCGGGATGACGGAATCCACGGCCACGTAGCCGCCCTGGCCATCGGGCGCGAAGACATAGACCGAGCCGGAAGCAGCATCCAGATGGGAGCCGACCGTGACGACGCCACTGTCGTTGATGGCAACGGACACGCCGAACTCGTCTCCTGCAGCGCCATCCGGCGCGTCGATCTTGATTGCTGGCAGATAGCCACCCGATCCATTTGGCTCAAAGATATAGACGGAGCCGGAATTGGCCCCGTTATCGTCGTCGTGGAGCGATGAAACGGCAATGGTGCCATTGTCGTTGATTGCTACGGCCCAGCCGAAATTGTCGTCCGCAGCACCATCGAATGCAGTCAGTTTGACCGGTGTCGTATAATTCCCGGAGCTGTCGGGAATGTAGACATAGATCGCTCCGGCATTGCTCGCCGCGTCATCGTCATTGATAGCGCTGGCAACGACGATTCCATCGTCATTGATCGCGACGGCGTGACCGAACCAATCGTCAGCGGCTACAGCTGATGGAACTAGCTTTGCAACCTCATCATATCCGCCGCCGCCATTGTCCTCGAATATGTAGACTGAGCCGGATCGCGATCCGTTGTCGTCGTCATATTTGGCCCCGATCGCAATCAGGCCTGTGTTGTTGATCGCGTTTGCTACGCCGAACAGCATGCCGAATGCGGTTTCAGCGGAAGGATCGGATGGCGTCAGCTCGATGCCGGGGTCGTAGCCGCCGGAGCCGTCCGGAACGAAAACATACACCGCCCCGTGATCGGTGTTGAGGGTGACGTCCGTGTACGCACCGGACACCACCACGCCGTCATCGTTTATGGCGACGCTGAAGCCCAGAAGCCCGGCAGGCTCGCTACCGGGCGCCGTCAGCTTGGCGACTTCCGAATATGTTGCCCCGCTTGGAGTGTAGACATAGACGGCGCCGTCATTGTTGACACCATCCCACTGTGCGCCAATCGCCACCACGCCGCTGGAATTGATATCCGCTGAGAAACCAAAAAGATCATCGGCGCTGCCAGTCGAGGGTAGGAGTTCAATAGGGGCTGCGAAAGCGCCGCTGCCATCGGGAAGATAGACATAAGCAGAGCCTGTCTTGTCGCCTCCCGCGTGCGCGTGCCAAGGCGCACCGGTCACGATCGCGCCGGAGCTGGAGATCGCTACCGAATAGCCAACCGAATCGCCCGTTGCAGCATCCGATCCCGGCACCGTCAGCTTGTCGCCGGCCAAGAGTACTTCGGGCGCCGTGCCTGTTTGGAAGACTGTGATGTCAATCGAGTTACTGCCGACCTGCGCACCGCCCGAGCCGGTCGAGCCGCCGTCATTGACATCGATCTGGAGCGTGTCGGTGCCCGTAAAGCCGCTGTCGGACGTGTATTCGATGGAAGTTGCCAGCGCCGCGGTGATATCCGCCTGGCTGCCCGAGAAGATCAGCGTATCGGTATCCTGCCCGGAAATGCCAGACAGTGCGCTTGTGTTGGTTCCCGAAGTGAAGTCGAGCGTGCCGTCGGAAACGCTCAGCGTGACGGTCAGCAGGTCCGTGCCCGCATCGACGTCGCTGATCGCGATGCCGGAAATCGTGACAGGGGTATTCGCGATGGCCTGCACCGTCGAGAACGGTCCGGCCACAGCCTGGATATTGCCCGAACCGGTCAGGTCGCCAGTGCCGGCCTGATCCTCGAAATTACCTGTGTTTTCATTGTACTGGAGGAAGACCTCCAACTGGGCATCGGACGGATTGACGTTGCCGCTGGCGATATCGCCGATCTTTCCGCTCGTCAGGATGCCGTTCCAGATGCCGACATCGGCAAGCGCGCCATTCAGCGACTGGGACGTTTCGAATCCGCCGCCCAGCGAATCCTGGTCCTGACCAAGGACCAGCGCGCCGCCGGACGTGAACGGCCCGGTCGCCAGGGTAACCGTGGTTTGCAACGCGCCGTCGAGATAGATCTGGGTCTGGCCCGTCAGGCCCGCATATGTGACGGCGAAATTGTGCCAGCCGTCGGTGGGAACCGACACGCCTGTGTCGACGGCGGTTCCGCTCTGGGCCTGAACGAACAGGTTGCCGTTCGCGCCCTTGAAGATGACGAACTCATCCGCCGATCCGCTGACCGCATAGCTTATGTAGTATTCCTGCGTGTTTTCCGCGGTCGGGTCATTGACCCAGAAAGTCGCGGTCAGTCCGGACGTGATTGAGAAACTTGTTGCTGAATCGAGCGCATAGTCGGCCGAGGTGCCGCCGAATTCACCGGTCTTACCGCTCAGGCCGACGCCGTCGATATCGACCACCGGCGCGTCGTTGACGGCATTGACGGCAATATTTACGGACCCCGTCGCGGTTTGCGCGCCGCCGGAGCCGGTTGCACCCTGATCGTCGAGGGTTATGTCGAGCGCATCGGTACCGCTGAAGTCTTCATCCGGCGTGTAATCGAGCGAAGCCAGAGCTGCATTGATGTCTGTCTGTGAGCCGGAGAAGGCCAGCGTGCCGTCGCTGCCGTCGCTGTCGGTGAACGCAAGACCTGTCGTGGCGCCTGTGAAGGCGAGCACACCGTTGGTGACGCCCAACATGACAAGAATCGGATCGGTTCCGGCATCGACGTCGCTGATCGTGATGCCGGAGAAGGTGCCGCTGGTGTCCTCGTCGAGCATCAGTCCGACAGAGGTTGCGGTGGCCGTGATTTCGTAACCGGGGTTGCCTCCGAAGGTCGGCGAGACGACATAGCGCAATGAAGTATCGTCGCCGCCGGTCACCGTGTAGCTGTCGACAATCTGGTCGGGGTAGGCGCTCGGCGCGATGCGCAGGACGACGCCGGCAAATGGCGAAAGCGAGTTGCTTGCTCCGTCGAGCAGCGTGAAGGTGAACCCGCCCTGCGGCAGCGCGGTGACGTCGAGGGTGACGATATCGCCGGCCTGGAATCCGCTGACGGTCGGCGTTGTGTATCCAGAGCCCGAGCCGAAAACGACAGGTCCGGCATCGAATGCGCCTGCATTGATCGCCGCCACACCGGCAGATTCCGTCCCGCCGATCACCGGTGCGTCGTTGACCGGGGTAACAGAAATGTTGATGACCTGCTGGTCTTCTTCCGAAGTGGCGTCGCCGCTGAGATTGGGATCGGTACCGGAATTGCCCTGGTCGTTGACCGTGATGGTCAGTGACTCGGTTCCCTGATCGTCGTTGTAGTCCTGGTCCGGCGTATATTGCAGCAGCGCCAGTGCGGCGTTGACCTCGGCCACGGTGCCGGAGAACTGCAGCGTGCCATCGCTGCCATCATTGTCGCTAAAGACGATTCCGGTCGTGGCCCCTGAGAACGAGAGAGCCCCGTGGTTGACCTGAAGCGTCACCAGTTGCGGGTCTGCCGCGCTGTCTTCATCCGAATCGACATCGGCAATGGACAGCGCATTCGCGCCGGTGAACGAGAAAACCGTGTCCTCGCTGGTTGTGACACTGGCCGGCGCGGTTATCACCGGCGCGTCGTTGACCGGGGTGATGTTGATATCGACGGTGAATGAAGCCGCTTCGTCGCTTGCGGTGCCCGATGCGGGCAGCGGGCTTGAGTTGATGCCCGCGTCGCTGGACGGATCGACGCCGGTGTTGCCATTGTCGCTGACGGTAATGACGAGCGCGTCGGACGGATCGGTGCCGCTTGGGTTCAGGTTGTCGTTGTAGTCCTGATCCGGCGTGTATTGCAGCAGCGCCAGGGCTGCGTTGATGTCGGTCTGACTTCCGGTGAACTCAAGCGTGCCGTCGCTGCCGTCATTGTCGGTGAAGGTGAGGCCGGACGGGGCACTGGAAAAGCCCAGCACGCCGTTTGCGACGGAGAGATTTATGGTGAGGGGTCCATCGCTGCCGGTTTCGTCGGCGTCGAGATCGGATACCGACAGGCCGGTGAACGAGAAGGTCGTGTCTTCGAACGCGGTCACGCTCGCAGGCGCGGTGATCACCGGCGCGTCGTTGACCGGGGTCACGGAAATATCGACGACGAAGACGTCCTCTTCGGACGCGGCATCACCGCTGGTGCCCGGATCCAAGCCCGTGTTGCCCTGGTCATTGACGGTGATCGTGAGCTTGGCCGCGCCAAGGTTGTCGTTGAAATCCTGATCAGGCGTGAACTGAAGAATGGCGAGAGCCGCATTGACCTCGGCCCGCGACCCCGTGAACTCCAGCGTGCCGTCGCTGCCATCGGAGTCACCGCCGGTGAAATTCACGCTCGTCGCGCCATCGAAACTCAGCGTTCCGACGAATTCGCCGCTCGCGCCGTCGACGACCAGGGTAACCTTGACCGGATCGGCGGCGCCGGTTTCGTCAAGGTCCACGTCCTCGACCGGATCACTGATCGAAAGGCCGGTGAAATTGTAGGTGGTGTCCTCGAAAGCCGTCACACTCGCTGGCGCAGTAATGACCGGCGTATCGTTGACGGCCGTGACATTGATTGCCAGTTCGCCGGTGTCGGTCTGACCATTGCCGAAGGCAGTAATGGACAACAGGCCGCTGCTTGTGCCGGTCGCATTCAGGTCGTTTACGTTCAGGTTGGGCGTGAAAATAAGCCCGTCCAGAGCGGCTCTGGCTGCTGCAATAGGGGCGCTGAACGAGACCGATGAAAATTCCTGCGTCGATAAAATGACCGTGCCGGATGTGACCGCGGCGCCGTCGATCGTCAGGAAAGTGAGCTGCGCGATGGAGGCAAGCTGGAAAGTTCCATCGGCGACGATCGTGATCGTGACGGAGCTCGGGCCGGCGATGCTGATGCCTGAAATGACGGTCGGCGTATCTTCGAGGATCGTCGGAGACTCCGGCAGCGACAGTTGCGGCGCGGGCAGGGCAGCGCCTTCGTCCCCTCCATCGCCGGCTTCTTCTCCACTGCCGCCCGAGCTTCCCTCGCCATCGCCGTTGCCGTTACCGCCGCTGCCATCGTTGAGGTTTTCGGTGTTGATGCCGTTCGGATCGCCGGTGCCGCTGCCCGGCGTGGCGTTTGGCTCCTGACTGCCCTGGGACTGGTTGTAGCTGGAGGTCAGCGACGAAACCGTCTGGGTGATCAGTGCCAGTTCTTCAGGCGTCAAATTCGTCAGGGTCGCATCGCTTGAACCGGCAATCAGCGAGGCGATCTGCCCGATCTCGCTTTCGGTCAGCGTGATGAGCAGGTCGTTGGTGGTATTGTTGTAGATCTGGATCAGGCCGCCCTGACCATCCTGGACGTCGGTGACAAGCGCGACGCGCAGGTTGACGTCCTCAAGCTGGATAACGGCCGAGGTGCCGCGGATACCAAGGGTGGCGACCGGTGTGGAGACCTCCATGTCGCCGTTCGGAGCGATTTTGCCCGACACCACCGCCAGCGTGCCCTGCAGCAGGCCGACCAGCATGTTCGATTCCGCGCCATCGGGATTGTAGATGTAGCGGTCGAGCGTCATCCGCGCGTCTTCGGACAGCGACAGGACGCTCTCGTCCGTGAAGGCAATACCCAGTTCGGAACCTGCCCCGGTGATGACGACATCGTAGATGTAGACGGGGTCGCCCACTTCCAGCGTATCGGTGGTGCCGTCGGCATGCTGAACCGTCACGGTTCCATTGGCGGTCACAACCTTGCCGATCGGCTCTGCGCCAGGCGTTATGTCATGTCCCATCTGGGCTTGGGCCAGCAACAGGCCCTTGCCGGCCTGTGCGAGAGTGGTGACCATGATGGGGGATAGCGAGACGCCATCGGTCCCTTCGATAAGCGGTTTTGAATCCGCCGTGAAATACGCTTCGATGACAAACGTGCTGCCATCGCGCAGTTCGATGACGAGGTCAGCGCCATCGCGCGCAAACTCGGCTTGGGCAAGCTCGATGCCCGCGGGCACATGCGCCGCGCCGTCCTGAATGGCAACGCTGAAGTGCTTCGCTGACGCGCCGATTTCCGCGCTGTCACCGAGAGAAGCGTGGGGCAGGGTTCGAGCAACCATCTGGACGATCCAATACTTTACGACCGGCGCAAGGCCAGTCTGGGTCCTGTCATGCTCGGGCGATTCCCCGTAACCGCCCTTCAGAGCCATTCATGCAAATTCATGAAAACTGCATGAAAACTGTAAAATCGATACCTGTTCTAGCCGGCCAGCCCCTAAGGTGGCGTTTTGGTGATGTTTCTTTCTATTTATTGCGATTTCCCGCGCGCGTCCGCGACATAAATGCAACGCATGGGAACTTCCGCAACGTCATTCAATACCAAATCTGCTCGTTTGGGTAGACCGTATGTTAGTCCTTTGTTAACGATTTCATAGGCGAGGCGAGCGTCGGGGCAGACGGATCGCCCGCTATGGTATGGGGGCAGTGTGTTGGGGTTCTGGCCGCAGGTAATGGCAGGTAGTGCGGTCTTCGCCCGTCAGCGGAGTTGTTCCGCATACCAGCGATTCCAGAAAATTCTTCGCCACAGCACAGTTGCCCTGGCTGTAATGTTGCCCGCAATCGTTATGTCCGCGCCTTCTGCCGGAGCCATGACACTGCGCGAAGCCGTGTCCCGGGCTGTGGAGACGCATCCTGCTGTGAATGCCGCACGCGCAGGACGAAGAGCCAGCGGTTACGAGTTACGGGTTGCGCAGGGTGCGCTCTATCCGACATTGAGCCTCTCCGCGGATGCGGGCCAGCAGTATGTGGACCGGCCCAACAGCCTTGATCCCGAGGATAATCAGATCTGGCGTCCTAGCCGTCAGGTAACGCTGACGGCCCGGCAGGTGCTGTTTAACGGCCACCAGCGCGCCAACGAGATATACCGTGCTGCCGCTGCGCTGGACGCTGCCGCGCTGCGGGTGCTCTCGAGGTCTGAAATACTCGCGCTCGATGCGGTCGAGGCCTATATCGACTACCGCCGCCATTCCATGCTTCTCGCGCTGGCGCGCGCGAACGTGGACCGTCATAACGAAATCCGCGTTCTCGTGCAGGAGCTTGTCGCTGGCGGTAAAGCTCCAGAATCCGATGGGAACCAGGCATTGGAACGTGTGGCCGCCGCGGAGGCCGTCCGGGCTCAGGTGGAAAAGGCGTTTCTGGACGCCCGCGCCAAGTTCAAGAAGGTGATTGGCGTGCATCCTGGTGCGACCTCACCGGTTCCGTTCCCTTCCAGTCTCCCCGGTTCGGCCCGGCTCGCCGTCGAAATCGGTATCGGCAACAATCCTTCGATCGAAGCTGCCCGTGTGCGCGCCGATGCGACCCACTATGAACTGGAGCGCGCCAAGGGTGCGCATATGCCCACGGTCGCGCTCGAGGGCACGGCGACCTATGGCGAAGATGTCAACGGTGTCGATGGCCGCAATCTCGATGTCACCGGCCAGGTGGTCGTCAACTGGGATATTTTCGACGGGCATATCCGCAAGAACCGTGAGCGCGCACTGAGCGAAAGGCTGATGCAGCATCAACTTGAGGCCGACAGTCAGAGCCGCGATATCGCCGAAGCAATCGAGCGGGCCTATGCCGGCTATGTGACCGGCGGCAGGCGTGTGGACGCTCTGCGCGATCAGGTGCAGGCGAACAACCGTACGGTGACCGCCTACCGGGAAGAATACAAACTCAGCAAGCGCAGCCTTCTTGATCTGCTGGATGGAGAGAACAGCCGGTTCAACAGTGAATTCCAGTATCAGAGCGCGTCGGCTGTTTATTATTTCTCTTCGTACCAGCTGCTGGCCCATATGGGCCGTCTTCTGACGACACTTGGTGTTTCTGCTCCCGCGGAATCGCTCACCGGTCACGTCGAGCAAAGCAAGAAAAGCCTCTTCCACATCGATATCGAGCCGCTGCGCCAGTAACGCTGATAAGCAAAACATGCGTGCGGCACGCGATTTTCGCGCGTTATTGTGGCATTGTAGCCGTGCGGCATGGCGATGCCTGGTGCTCCCGTCCGCTGTGCAAGTGATGCAAGTACGGGTGATGCGCCGTAATGGACGCCAAGGTCAGCGATACCAAGGACGGCAATGCAGCCAACACCACGGCCAGCGCCGGCTCGGCTGACCCTCTGCTTGATTGCCTCGAATTCATCGCGCGCCGTTTCGGAATCTCCTTTTCGCCCGCGGGTGCGCTCTCCGGATTGCCGCTGAAGACGGGCCGTCTCGACGAAGAAAATTTCGCCCGCGCCGCAGCCCGTTTCGGCCTGTCCGCCCGCACGCTTGCCCGCGAAGTCTATGACATTCCCTCCATGGTGCTGCCGGCAGTCATGCTTTTGAAGAACGGCGACGCCTGCGTCCTGACGCATCTCGACAAGAAGCATCACCGTGCCAAGATTTTCTATCCGCACGAGAAAACCGGCGAACGCGCCATTGATCTGTCCAAGCTCGCCGAAGCGGCCATAGGTGCGGCGATCTACATCACGCCGGATAGCTCTCCGACCGCAGAGGCATTCTACTCCGCATCAGATCCCGCCGACCGGCGCGGACACTGGTTCTGGATGCCGGTACGCCGGGCGTGGTCGTCATGGCTTCAGGTCGTCATCGCCGCGTTCATGGTCAACTTGCTTGGCCTCGCGGTGCCGTTCTTCATCATGAATGTGTATGACAGGGTCATTCCAAACCTTGCCATTCCAACGCTCTTCGCCCTGACCGGCGGCGTGGTCATCGCCCTGACCTTCGACCTGTTGCTGCGCCAGGTGCGGGCACTTGTTCTCGACCGGGCAGGGCGGCGCATTGACATGGGGCTGTCGGCGCGCCTGTTCGATCAGCTGATGCGGCTGCGCATGACGGAACATCAGGCCGGAGCCGGTGTGCTCGCAAGTCAGGTGCGCGAGTTCGACACGGTACGCGAGGTCTTCACGTCGCAGACCGTTATCGCCGTGACGGACTTCTTCTTCATCGGCATCTTCCTGTTCGCCATCTGGACGCTTGTCGGGCCGATTGCGTGGGTGCCGATTGTCGCGATCCCCATCGTCATGGCCCTGACGCTGCTGATCCGCATTCCGCTGGCGCGTGCCATCAGGCTGACGCAGGAGGAAAGCAACCGCCGTCACGGCGTGCTTGTCGAAAGCCTCGTCGGGCTTGAGTCGATCCGTGCCGCCAATGCCGAAGGCGTCATGCAGCGCAAATGGGAGGAGGCGGTTGCGGGCAGTGCGCGGGCCGGCGCATCGATACGCCTGTGGTCGTCCCTGGTGATGCATCTCACCACGCTGGTCCAGCAGGCGGTTGGCGTGGTGATCATCGTGTGGGGTGTCTTCCTCGTTTCCGGGGGGGAGATCACCGTCGGCGCGCTGATAGCGACCAACATCCTCGCTGGTCGCGTGCTTGGTCCCCTCGCCAATATCGCCATGACGCTGGTGCGCGCCCAGCAAAGCCTGAGTGCGTTGCGAAGCATCAACAAGGTCATGAAGCTCCCCACCGAGGCCGGCGGGCGGGCTCAGGCGCGCGAGGAAGAGAACACCGGAATTGAGTTCCGCGCCGTGACCTTCGCCTATCCCGGCGCGACGGCGCCGGCGCTGAATGGCCTGAAACTTAGCATCAAGCCGGGCGAACGTGTTGCCGTTATCGGACGCATCGGTTCGGGCAAGACTACCATCGGCAAGCTGCTGGCCGGATATTACGAGCCGACTGAAGGTTCGATCATCGTTGGCGGCAGTGATACCCGCGCGCACAACCCCGCTGATCTGCGCAAGATCATCGGCTATGTCGGCCAGAGTGCGGAGCTGTTTTCCGGAACGCTGCGCGACAATATCATCATGGGACGGCCGCAGGCGAGCGACGAGGAAATCGCCCGCATCGTCCAGCTCACCGGCATTGACCGGTTTTCATCCAGCCATCCGCTCGGGTTGATGATGCCGATTGGCGAACGCGGTCTTGGCCTGTCCGGTGGTCAGAAGCAGGCTGTCGCCATGGCTCGCGTATTGATCCGCGATCCCGATGTGCTGTTTCTTGATGAACCCTCATCCGCACTTGATACCGCAGCCGAACAGGCGCTCGTGGCGGAACTGAAAAAGATTGCCGAAAGCGGCCGCACGCTCATCGTTTGCACACATTCCGGCGCTCTTCTGTCGATTGTCGATCGTGTCGTGCTTCTGGACCAGGGCAAGGTGGTTGCCGATGGTCCGCGTGATGAGGTGATTGCTTTGCTCAAGGACAAGGCCGCCCAACGCGGCAATGCCGCAAGCCAGCCTGCCGCCAAGAAGAAGGTTTCCGTGGCGAGGAGCAAGTCGTGAGCGCGCGCGAGGATTTTGCTTTCGCCAACGATGTCCGCGCCGCGATGCGGGCGCGAAAGGGCGACAGCGCGTGGCTGCAGCTTGCGGTGATCGGAGCGATGATCGCCGCCGCGGCGGTATGGGCCCATGTTGCCGTCGTCGAGGAGGTGACGACCGGTCAGGGACGCGTCATTCCCTCCTCTCAGGTACAGGTTGTGCAGACGCTTGAGGGCGGTATCGTTCGTGCCATCAATGTCGCCGAGGGCGACATCGTCGAACCCGGCGAGGTTCTGATAGAGGTTGACGACACGAGCCTTGCCTCGCGGCTTGGCGAGCTGCGTTCGCGCAAGAATGCCATCGAGGCGGAGATCATCCGCCTGACCGCTGAAGCGCACGGCGAGGATAGCCTGGCGTTTCCCGCGGAATTGAGCGAAGCGGCGCCGCGCGAGGTGGCAGCCCAGCAGGAAGCTTTCCGCGCCCGCGCGACCAAGCTGCGCGGAGAGCGCGAGATTCTAAATCAGCAGCTCCTTCAGCGCGAGCAGGAGCTGACCGAGATGCAGGCGGCGCAAACCAAGCTGAAGACGACGCTTGCGCCCTTGGAGCGTGAACTGGAACTGACCCGCAAGCTGGCGACGCGCGGCGTCGTTCCCGAGGTCGATCTGCTCAGATTGGAGCGGCAGCACGCCGAGGCCACGGGCGAACTGGCAGTGCTTGAAGCATCGCTGCCACGCGCCAAGGCCGCGATCACGGAAAGCAGTACGCGCCTGGAAACCGTGGAGGCCGCATTCAGGGCGGATGCCCGCGAGCGTCTGGCCAAGGTGATCGCCGACCGGTCCGTGCTTGAAGAGTCTGAAGTCGCTGCTGCCGATCTCGTGCGCCGCACCCAGTTGACCGCGCCGGTGCGAGGCATCGTCAACAAGATCAATGTTTCCAGCATCGGTGCGGTGGTGCAGCCTGCAGTCGACATCGTCGAGATTGTGCCGCTCGACGACGCGCTGCTGATAGAAGCCCGTATCCGCCCGCAGGATGTTGCGTTCATTCATCCCGGACAGGACGCCAGCATAAAGCTCACCGCTTATGATTATTCCGTCTATGGCGATCTGGCCGGCAAGGTGGAGCGTATCGGCGCCGACACCCAGAGCGATGATCGGGGCAATCCGTTCTATCGCGTCATTCTGCGCACGGACGAAGGCGGACTGACGCGCAATGGGAAGCAGCTGGATATCATTCCGGGCATGGTTGCGAGTGTTGACATCCAGACCGGCTCCAAAACCGTCTGGAACTACATCATGAAGCCGGTCCTGAAGATCCGCAACGAGGCGCTCAGGGAACGCTAGAGACACCGGAACCCGGTGGAAGAGATCACCGCAGAGACTGGGGACTGCCGGGGCGCACGCCATTGCGCCTGACGTAACCCTGCCGGCGGCGGGGCTTCTGTATCGACAGACGTAAACACAGCATTGCCCGCAAAACCGCTTTCCCAATACCGTCACATTGGCGATAACGGGAAAACAATATGCGGGGGATACGCGAGCGATGTCATTGCCGGTTCTTGTTGAGTATGTGCGTGGCGATCTGACCGAGAGCCGGCATCATGGCTCGATCGCGATTGCCCATGCCGATGGCGGCATGCTGTTCGAGGTCGGGGCGACGGAAGCGCCGGTCTATCCGCGATCTTCCGTCAAGCTTCTGCAAGCAATTCCGCTGGTTGAATCCGGTGCTGCCGACCGGTTTGATTTTTCCGACTACGAACTGGCGCTTGCCTGCGCTTCGCACTCCGGCGAACCGCGTCATGTCGAGACGGCGCGCGGCATTCTCAATCGTATCGGCCTTGGCGTGGATGACCTGGCCTGCGGTCTGCAATGGCCGTTCAGGGAAGAGGATGTCGCTGCCATGGGTAAGGCAGGCGAGGCCCCAACGCGCGCGCACAACAACTGTTCCGGCAAGCATTCAGGCATGCTGGCCTTTGCCGTCCATTCAGGCTTCGAGCCTGCCGGTTATGAACGCCGCGATCATCCCGTGCAAAAGGCCATCCGGGAAGTCATGACCGATGTCTTCGGCATCGACATGGCGGATGCGCCATGCGGGCTGGACGGGTGCTCGCTGCCGACACTGGCTATTCCTCTGACCAAACTTGCGCGCGGATTCGCACGTCTCACGGGAGATGGAAGCATTGCCGTTGAGCGTCGGGCGGCCGCAGACCGGCTTATGAAGACCTGCATGCGCGAACCTCATGCCGTCGGCGGCACGGGGAAATTCGACACCGATGTGATGCGGGCCTTTGGCGGGCGCGTGTTTCTCAAAGTCGGGGCGGAGGGTGTATACGTCATCGTGTTTCCGAAGCTGAAGATCGCGGCTGCACTCAAGATCGAGGATGGTGCGGCTCGTGCCGCGGAAGTAATTGCCGCGGCAATCATTTCCCGCTTCGCGATGGAAACTGCGGAAGATCACGACTTCATGGAGGATCGGGCGCGCCCGCCGGTTCTGAGCAGGACCGGAGCCGAAGCTGGATACATGCAGCCGGTCTCGCCGCTGACACAAGCTTTGCGCGGGATATAAGCCTTATTTCTTAAGTGTTCGCACGAAGCTTAGAATCGCTTCTACATCCTCTATCCTGAATTCTATCGGAAAGACCATCGGTGGTTCATCGACCGGTGGCGCAATACCCTCGATCCGCACAATGGAGGGGTGCGGCCTTCGCGTATAGAAGGTGGAGAAGCGTTCTTCCCAGTCGGGCAGATCATTGACGATCAACTGGAATGACGGCGTTGAGGATACCCCGCCGAATGGATTGAAGTCGCCGACGACGTGGCATCGGCTGCAATGGGTTTGCGCGATATCCCGGCCCTTTGCCACAAGGTCTTCTGCCAGGGCATTAAAGCTAAAGTGCCCTAACGTTAAAATAGTCAAAAGTATCTTTTTCATAGCCATCATGGGTTCGGTATTAAATATTTCCACAATTACCTGTAAGCCGAGACGAGCCATTGTAT
Organism: Rhodobiaceae bacterium; assembly: GCA_020637855.1. Classification (GTDB taxonomy): domain Bacteria; phylum Pseudomonadota; class Alphaproteobacteria; order Rhizobiales; family Tepidamorphaceae; genus JACKJK01. The sequence continues at coordinate 320,344 of JACKJR010000001.1, forward strand.
TCGCGCTATAATAATTCATGGGGGTGCCATGAACGCGAATCGTTTCGATACCCACGAGGTTACCAACCAGAGCCCGCTATTTGCGGACATCAATCTCTATGAGACAGATTTACCTCTGAAAGATGCAATACGCACGGGCGGGGCGGAAGAGGCAAGCCTGTCTGCCTTCGGTTCGCGAACCGGAAGTGCACAGGCGTTCAACACGGCTCGGCTCGCAAACGAATACCCTCCACGGCTGATGCGTTTCGACGAGAAGGGCTTTCATGCCGATACTGTGGAATTCCACCCCGCTTACCATGAGTGGATGCGCGTTAGCATGCAAGCGGGCCTGCATTGCAGCACGTGGGAAAGCAATGCGCCCCATGCTGCTCATGTTGTGCGCGCTGCCCGTGTCTATATGACGGCACAGGTTGAGCCGGGCCATGCCTGCCCGATGACCATGACCCACGCCTGCGTCGCCAGCCTGCGGCATCAGCCGGAGATTGCGGCAGTGCTTGAGCCGAAGATTTGCAGCCGCAGCTACGATCCGTCCTTCACCCCGATGTCCGGCAAGGCAGCGATTACCGTCGGCATGGGCATGACCGAGAAGCAGGGCGGCACGGATGTCCGAACCAACGCGACAACCGCCGAGCCTGTCGAAGGCGGCGGCTCAGGCGGGGAATATATCCTCACCGGCCACAAGTGGTTCATGTCGGCGCCAATGTGCGACGCTTTCCTGATGCTGGCCCAGGCGCCGGGCGGGCTGTCGTGCTTCTACGTGCCGCGTTTCCTCCCTGACGGAACGGTCAACCCGCTGCGGCTGCAGCGGTTGAAGGACAAGCTCGGCAACCGGTCGAATGCGTCTTCCGAGGTCGAATTGCAGGCCGCGCATGGCTGGCTTGTCGGCGAGGAGGGGCGCGGGATCCCCGCCATCATCGACATGGTGACGCTGACGAGGCTTGATTGCGCGGTTGCTTCCGCCGGCCAGATGCGCATGGCATTGGCGCTGGCACTGCACCACACGCGCCACCGGCGTGTCTTCCAGAGACGCCTGATCGACCAGCCGCTCATGGCCCGCGTGCTCGCCGACATGGCCGTTGATGTGGAGGCGGCAACCGCGCTTGCCTTCCGTTTGGCACAGAGCTTCGACGCCGATCCCGGCGATGAGAATGAAACGGCCTGGCGGCGGCTGATGACCCCGGTGACGAAATATTGGGTCTGCAAGATGGCGCCAGCGCTCGGTTACGAGGCAATGGAGTGCCTTGGCGGTAACGGCTATGTGGAGGAGGGGCTGGCTGCCCGGCTTTTCCGCGAACTGCCGCTCAACGCGATCTGGGAAGGTTCCGGCAACGTCATGTGTCTCGACGTGCTGCGAGTGCTATCCCGCGAGCCGGAGACGGCGGGCCGTGTCTTTGCGCAGATCGCTCGCGGTGCATCCGGCGACACGCGACTTGCCGCAGCGCTTGATAAGATATCCTCGATTGCCGCCGACACCGCGCAGCTTGAAGCAAATGCACGCGTGTTGGTGGACCTAATTGCCCGTACCGCGGCCGCGGCCCTCCTGCACGTCAATGCGCAGTCCACCGTCTCCGATGCCTTCATTGCGACCAGGCTGGACGGCGGTTTCCGTCACACCTACGCCGCAGGCGCGCGTGGCGACACCAAGGCGATCCTGTATCGCGCCTGGCCGGAGTGAGATGGCAATGCCCGATAGCCTGTTCGAACTGCCGGAACTCGCCACCCTGTACGACCTGGTCAATCCGCCTGGCAGCGACCATCAATTCTATCTGTCTCTTGCGGATGGCGAAACGCCGCTTCGTGTCCTGGATGTCGGCAGCGGCACGGGGATGCTGGCGGTTTCCTTCGCCGCGCGCGGCCATGACGTGACGGGCGTGGAGCCTGCGACCGGAATGCGCGGCGTCGCCGTGGCGCGATCCGGCGGCGATACTGTGAACTGGGTTGAAGAAACCGCCAATGGATTCCGGTTCGACGAACGTTTCGACCTTATCGTCATGACCGGTCATGTGTTTCAGACTTTTCTCGAGGACAGTGAGATTGCTGCCGTCCTGACCAATCTGCGCGACCATCTGGCCGACGGGGGCAGGCTTGCCTTCGAGACCCGTAATCCGGCACTGCGCGAATGGGAGCAGTGGGTTCCGGAAAGATCCCGTGAGGTTGTCGAGGCTCCTGGCGTCGGCAGCGTTGAAATCTGGAATCAGCTGATTGCCAGCTCGCAACGATTCGTTGCGTTCATGACCTGCTTCCGTTTTCCTGACGGCGCGCGGCGCGACGCGCCCAGCACGCTCCGGCTGATGGATCAGCTCGAACTCGCGGAATTCCTGTCCGAAGCGGGTTTCATTGACGTCGAGTGGTACGGCAATTGGGATCGCTCGCCCTTGCGGGACGACAGTCCGGAACTCATCGTTGTCGTGCGGAAGGCCGCGAGCAGGATATGATCTTTTCGTGATCCTGTAGCTTTCAAGAGCCTTCACATGTTTCCATTGCGATGTCGCAATTCTAGGAATCCCAATGCGCCTTTTTGCTGTTGCTCTGCTGCCGGCTCTGATTTCAGTTGCCGCCGTAACGGCGCAAGCCGAACCTCTGGCCCGGCCCCTCGACACAGAAGAGATGATGTCGGGCCTGCCGAATGTTTCATCCGGCATCGTGTTCCGCATCCCGGGCAACACGCCGCTGCTGCTTGAAGACGGCCCTGCCATCGGCACCGACTTCACAGTGGTCCTGATCGCGGAGACGGGTACCGGGGCTGATGCATTTGCCGCTGCTGCTAGATCGAATGCGCCCGAGGAGAAAACGGCTCCGCAAGCGATGGTCTACGCGATCATCGGCGATCTTCTTTATGCCGAGCAAGCCGGCTGCGGTGTGTCGCAGTCGGGCGATGGTTCGCTGACATGCATTGCCGAGGGCGGCGGCAGTTTCGGCATCGACATGGAACTGGCAGAGCCGAACCTGACGTTCCTGATCGCCGAGCCGTTCTCCATCACCGACGACCCGACCTACACCAAGGCGGGGAAGAAGACGCTTGCGCCAACGAATGACGGTCAGGGCTGGATGCTGGTGCTGCCGCTGGCGCAATAGTGGTAAGCAAAAGCGCGCAGGCTAGCCGATGCTCGCCTGCGCGCGGGTTCATGGCTGATGTGACCTAGCGGATTTTAAGAACCATCCGCTTGCCTTCAGAGATCGTCACGGGAACCTGCTGGCCTTCCACGTCGAGCGTGTATTTGCCGGGCGGGAAGGGGATGTCGTTGGTGCCGGACGTCAGCTTCAGCACGTCGTTTCCAGCCGCGTCCCGCAGCATGTAGTAGAAGCTGCCTTCCTTTTCGATTTTCAGCCGTCCCGGCTTCAGTTCGAATGCTTCGCCCTTCTTGAGCGCGATCCCCTTCCAGGCCGCCTTGCCGAACATCACGGTATAGGTGCCTGCCGGCAGTGGCATATCGGTGTGGCCTTCGGTGAACTTCTCGACCGCCTTGCCGGTCGCCTCGTCGATGACGACGTTGTAGTACGTATCGGCCATTTTCAGCCGCGCCGGTGTCACTACGGTGGTCTCGCCTTCCTTCAGCTCGACCCGCCACAGCGCGCCATCGCCGAACTGCACGTCATAGGTGCCGGGCGGAAGCGGCTGTTCGGGCGTTCCGTCGGTAAGCTTGATCAGCGCTTCGCCGCTCTCCGCGTCGAGCACCTCATTGTAATAAGGTCCCTCGATCCTGAGGCGGGCCGGGGTGAGAACGGTTGTCTCACCTTCCGCGATCTCGATACCGCGCCACAGCGCCTTGCCGAAGGCGACATCGTAGCGGCCTGCGAGCATCGGAAACTCCTTGTGACCGTCGGTCGCCTTCTCGACCTTGGTACCTGTCTCGGGATCGAGAACGTCGTTGTAATAGGGATCTTCGATGCGCAAACGGCCGGGCGTCAGGGTCGTGGTCTCGTTGGCAACAACCTCAACGCTCTTCAGCCACATGTTGTCGCCGAACTGGACATTGTAGACACCAGGCGGCAGCGTCGCGACCGGATTGGCATCCGTGATCTTGGCAACCTGCTCGCCGGTTTCTGCATCCACCACTTCGTTGTAGTAGGGCCCGACGATTTCCAGCATGCCTGGTTCGTTTTTCGGCAGGACGATTTCGACGACATCGTCCTGGATCGCCGCAGTGGAGGCCTCGACCATGTTGGCGGTAAGGTCGGCGGCTGAATTGGCGTCGAAATACTGACCCCTCGCGGCCTTGGCGATGCACTGGAGCTGCGTGCGCGCCTGATAGTCCACATCAAAACCCACAGTGTGGATTGTCAGATCCGCATCCGCTTCGGCCAGCTTCCTTGCCAGTACGCACGGGTCTCCCTTGCAGGTTTCCTTGCCATCGGAAACAAGCACGATGACCCGCTTGCCCGGCTCGCCCTTAAGGTCGTCGGCGGCAAGACCAAGCACATAGGTGATCGGCGTGTAGCCTTGCGCCTTCAAACCATCGGAATTCGTCGTGACATCGCTGCGGACGCTCTCGGCTGCGCCAAACCCGACCAGCAATTGCGTGTCCTTGCAGTTGTGTTCGGAGCGGTGAGACTGGTGACCGTAGGCGCGCAAGGAAAGCCGTGTTTCACCCGGCATGGCGCCGGTCAGCTCGCGCACGGCAGCCTTCGCCGCATCGATCTTGGGGGTGCCGTCGGAAAGCCGTCCGTTCATGCTGCCCGACGCATCCAGCACGAGCGCCACGCTGCGTTCGGCAGCGTTTGCCACAGGTGAAAACGCGATACATGCCGTGGCCGCAATGCCGGCAAGGGTGCGCAGAAACATGGTTTGTCGCCTCTCTGTCTTCGCTCCGGTTTTGCACCGGTTGCTAGGGTCTGGACTCAATCAGGTTTAGGGCGTGGCGCGTGCCGGATTTTGCCTCATACCACGCTCCAAATCCTGATCGGGTTCAGGCCCTAAGGAATGGGAACTGGCGATGCGGGTCACAACCTTCCGGGGGTGTTTGGTTGCCGGAATGGTTATCAGCGCATTACCCGTATGCACCCGCTGACATTGCCGGAAAACGCGGTGCGGCATATCTTCCCATGCGACAATTCAAAAACCGCCGTAAGTGCGGAAAAGGAGAAACGCCATGACCGCATGCATCGTCGGCTGGGCGCATACGCCGTTCGGCAAACAGGACGCGGAGACCGTCGAAGGTCTCATCACCCGTGTTGCAAACGCCGCGCTGGAAGATGCCGGTATCGGGCCTGACGATGTCGATGAGATCGTGCTCGGGCATTTCAACGCCGGGTTCTCGGCACAGGATTTCACAGCCGCGCTGGTGCTGCAGGCCGACGACCGGCTTCGCTTCAAGCCTGCGACCCGCGTCGAGAACGCCTGCGCGACGGGCTCCGCCGCCGTGCATCAGGGTATCCGCGCCATCGAGGCCAAGGCGGCCCGCGTCGTCCTCGTCGTCGGGGTGGAGCAGATGACCGCGACACCGGGGCCGGTGATCGGCGAAATCCTCAAGAAGGCATCCTACCTTAAGGAAGACGCCGACATACCGGGCGGCTTCGCTGGTATCTTTGGCGTCATCGCCGACAAATACTTCCAGCGCCATGGCGACCAGTCCGACGCGCTGGCGATGATCGCGGCGAAGAACCACAAGAACGGCGTTCACAATCCTTACGCTCAGATGCGCAAGGATCTGGGCTTCGAGTTCTGCCGCGCCGAGAGCGAGAAGAATCCGAAGGTTGCCGGTCCCCTGAAGCGTACCGACTGCTCGCTGGTGTCCGATGGCGCCGCGGCTCTGGTGCTGACCGACGTCGGCACGGCGTTGAAGATGAAGCGCGCAATTGCCTTTCGTGCCGCTGAACACGTCCAGGACTTCCTGCCGATGTCGAAGCGCGACATCCTCAAGTTCGATGGTTGCGCGCAAGCCTGGTCGAAGGCGCTCAAGCACGCCGGGGTCAGCCTCGATGATTTGTCCTTCGTGGAAACCCACGACTGCTTCACCATCGCCGAGTTGATCGAGTACGAGGCGATGGGCCTGGCACCGGAAGGCAGGGGGGCGGATGTGATCCGGGACGGCATCACGGCGATTGACGGCAAGTTGCCGATCAATCCGTCAGGCGGCCTGAAGTCCAAGGGTCACCCGATCGGCGCCACGGGCGTATCCATGCATGTGCTGACCTCGATGCAGCTTGCGGGCGAGGCAGGCGACATGCAGCTCAATGCGCCCAAGCTCGGCGGCATCTTCAACATGGGTGGCGCGGCGGTTGCCAACTACTGCTCGATCCTGGAACGGATTCGATAGCCGCATCATCCCGAAAAGTTGCAGACTTTTCGGACAAGATGATGCGCCTGGAAAAGTCTAATCGAGCGTATTCTGGGCCAGCGTCAGGTGCGGGAAACGTCCTGCGCCTGATGCGACAAGGTCGCCCGTGACCGCCTTGTCATGGTCGAAGCCGGCGACGGCCGCCTTCTTCGTTCCCGAAACAAGATTGCCACGGACGAGCGCCTTGCCTGCGCCCTCCACCACCGAAACCGCGATGCCGTAATCGCCGCCACGGATGACGTTGTCGCTGGCGACGACATCGTTCAGATAGCGCCCGTAGCCGAGCACCAGCCCGATCCACGGCGCGTTCTCTATGACGTTGTCCGACACGACCGTATCGGCCTCGACGGCAATGCCGATGCCAAGCGCCATCGGTTCTTCGCCATATTTGCGCGAAGGATCGCGATACAGGTCGCGCACGACATTGCCGGTGACCGTGGCTAGCCGTCCACCCTCATTGTAGTTCGTGACGGAAATCCCGGTTGCTGCGCGGTCGATGATGTTGTTGGCGACCACGGCACCGGAGAATGCGAATTCGACGAAGATCGCCGTCTCGCCGCTGCGCGTGGTGTTGTTGCCGGTGATCTGGCAGTTGGCGCCAGCGTTGTTGCGCACTGCCGACAGGATGCAGTCGGCAATCCGGTTGCCGGAGACGAGCACATTGCCGGCCCGGTAGATGTTGATGCCGTTGCCCCACTGGCCATCGCCGCCGGAGCGGTTGCCGATGCGCTCGATGCGGTTGCCGGTGACGATCGTGCCGTCCTCGCCGGCGCTGCTGCGCCACACGAGAATGCCGTTGTCACCCATGTCCTGCACGCTATTGCCGCTGATTTCGAGGCCGGAGGAATCGAGGGCGAAGATGGCGCTGTCCGTACCTTTTTCGAACAGGTTGTCTGCGATCAGTCCCGAGCAGCGCTTCATCTGGAGCAGCGGTGTGTTCGCGGCCCTGATGCTGCAATCGCGGATGCGCAAATCAGCGCAATCCTCAAACGTGGTGATTCCGCTTTGATAGTTCGGTGCCGCATATTGCCCATCGATTTCGATGCCCGACATTTCGGCTGAACGCGCACCGCGTGACGCGATCACCGGGGAATCGCCATGCCCCAGCAGCACGGTCTGCCCGCGCCCGCCGGCCAGGTGGCCGCCGTCGGGAAACATGATTCGGGTCGCGGCATAGCGCCCCGGCGGCAGGAACAGGGCCTTGCCCTGACGCGCTGCGGCTTCCAGCGCGCTGGAGATTGCCGGTCCCTGGTCGCTCCAGGTGTCCGGTTGGACACCCATCAGGCCGGCATCGAGCGTGGCACCATTGGCAAGCATCGCGCGGGCGCTGCGCGGCAACATCGCGGAAGCGCTTGCAGCCCCGATTGCCGCCAGCAGCACGCGGCGGGAGACGCCTTTTCCGGGATTTTCTTGCAGGCTTGTATTGCTTCGCATTGGCACATGTTCCTTCGATCCATGTACCTTGCCGCAAGCGGCATGCCAGCCCCATTGTCCCGATACGGCACATGAGTTTCGGGCTTGACCTGTTGCCGCTTTTGCCCGCGGGCTTTATGTAGTTTCCCTAGGGGCCCGGTCTGTGCACTCGTCAGGAACTCAGCGCTTGCATAAAGTGTTGGGCAGACGGGTTCGCGAGCGCCCCGCTCGCCCGGGCCGGCAAACGCGCGCTTGCTGCCTGATCAGGACAATCTTCTATGACGCGCGAAAAGGATTTTATGGCCATGTCCTTCGAACTTCCGGATTTGACCTACCCCTACGATTCGCTGGCTCCCTACATGTCGGCGGAAACACTCGAATTTCACCACGATAAGCACCACAAGGCTTATGTCGACAACGGCAACAAGCTGCTGGCGGGTTCCGATCTTGAGGGCAAGAGCCTCGAGGAGATCGTCAAGGGATCCCACGGCAAGAATCCTGGCCTCTTCAACAATGCCGGCCAGCACTACAACCACATCCACTTCTGGAGCTGGATGAAGCCGGGCGGCGGCGGTGATTCACTTCCCGGATCGCTTGAGAAGGCGATCGCCTCGGACATTGGCTCCTTTGACGAATTCCGCGGCAAGTTCATTGAAGCCGGCATGACCCAGTTCGGATCTGGCTGGTGCTGGCTTGCGGTGAAAGGCGGCAAGCTTGAGGTCATGAAGACGCCGAATGGCGAGAACCCGCTGGTTCATGGAGCAACGCCGATCCTTGGCTGCGATGTATGGGAGCACTCCTACTACATCGATTACCGCAACCGCCGGCCGGACTATCTGGCGGCTTTCGTCGACCATCTCATCAACTGGGAATACGTCGAGGAGATGTACCGCAAGGCGACCGCCTGATCAGTCGCCGACATGTTGGATTACGGGGCGCGCCGGGTCATCCGGCGCGCCTTTTTCATTCCCGGAATGCTTCAAACATGGCATCGCAGCAAAGCGTTCACGCGCATGTGACGATCTCACGTTACCGGCGTGATCTGAATCAATTTACATTCCTATGTCGGAATATGTAGTTTGACGCTGACAGGCCGCCCGAGCTTGTGGCGGTGAAAAATCGCAGCGAATGGAGAACTCGTCATGCAGAACAATGTTGGTTCAGTGGACCGCGTGGTGCGGATTGTTGCCGGGCTTGCGCTACTCGCCTTCGCCCTTTTCGGCCCCGCCGATGTTTCGTGGAAGTGGGTTGGCTACATCGGCATCGTGCCGCTGCTGACCGCTCTGGTCGGCTGGTGCCCGGCTTACACCCTGCTTGGAATCAGCACCTGCCCGGCAAAGAAGGCCTAAGGGCAGCAGCAGGCGCACTGCAGGTTCGAACTACGATCACCGTGCTAGGCTTCTTCCGGGAATCGGCGCTTGCCGAAAACGGAAAGGAGCCTTGCGCGTGGCATATGAAAAAACGGTCGGCGTCATTGGCGGAACCGGGCAGCTTGGCAGCGCCATTGTCCGCGCCTGGCTGACCAGCGGCGCGGTCAGCCCCGAAAAGCTCTGGATATCGAACCGCTCTGGCAGGAATACGGTTTTTCCGGAGTGGGACGGGATCAATTTTTCCACCGATAACCGGAAACTCGCCGGCAATTGCGATTGTATCCTGCTGTCGGTCCCGCCTGCGCACTTCAATTGCGTGGACATTGATGCCGGTGACAGCCTGGTGCTCTCCGTCATGGCGGGCGTCACGATTGCAAACATGGAAGCCGCGACCGGTGCGAAACGCGTGATCCGGTGCATGTCGAGCCCGGCTGCGGAGTTGCAGCTTGCCTATTCTGTCTGGTGTGCGGGCGATGGTGCGACAGTGGACGACCGGGAAACCGCACAGACACTGTTTGCGGCATGCGGTGTGGCCGATGAGGTGCCGGATGAGCGTCAGATCGACCTGTTCACGGCGATGACCGGTCCGGTTCCGGGCTTCGTTGCCTTCTACGCAAAATGCATGACCGACTATGCCATCAAGCGCGGCATCGACCCGGCTGTTGCCGACCGGGCAATCCGCCAGCTCTTCCTCGCTAGCGGCATGATCTTCTCGCAGTCCGATCCGTCTCCCGCCGACCATATCCGCGAGATGATCGACTATGCCGGCACGACGGCTGCGGGCCTGCTGGCGATGGAGAATTCATCGCTGTACGCAAACATCGAAGCCGGACTTGATGCGGCGTTCGAGAAGGCGCAATCCATCGCGAAATAGTGCGAGTTATTACGAATGCGCCCAGTCCCAATACAGTTCGCGGGCACGGGTATAGATCGGGCCGGGCTGAAGATTGCGGTCGTCGATCCTGCCGATCGGGCTGACTTTCAGATAATTGCCGCTTGAGAACAGTTCGTCGGCTTCGGTGAGCTCCGGATAACCGATCGAGCGTTCATGCACCTTGATTCCATCGGCGCGAAGCAACGCGATTACGCGCTGGCGGGTGATGCCATTTAGAAATGTGCCGTTCGGGTATGGGGTATGCACCTCGCCGTCCTTGACCATGAACAGGTTGGCGGTGGCGAGTTCGGCGACGTTGGAAAGGGAGTCGAGCACCACGGCATTGTCGAACCCCTTCGCCTGGATTTCACGCAGGGCACGGCCCGAGTTGGGGTAGAGGCAGGCTGCCTTGGCGTTGACGGGCGCGGTCTCGATAGTGGGCCGGCGGAACGAGCATTTGGTGACGGAAATGCCCGTGGGGTCGTGCATCGGCGCTTCGTAGATGCTCAGGCAGAAGCGGGTCGATTCCGCTAGCGGTGGTACCGAGACATATCCGCCCTCTTCGGCCCAATACATCGGCTTGATGTAAAGCGCTGTCTTGCCGTCGAACTTCGGCAGACCTTCCTGCACCAGTTCGAGGATTTCGCCGGTCTTCATGGTTGCGTTGAGGCCCAGCGCCTCGGCCGATTTCTGCACCCGTTCGCAATGCCGGTCGAGATCGGGCGTTACGCCTTCGAATGCGCGCGCACCGTCGAATACGCATGAGCCAAGCCATATCGCATGGGTGCGCGGACCGATGATGCCGGGGTTTCCCTCCAGCCATTCGCCGTTATACCAGTTCCAGGTTTTCGTCAGCTCGGCCATGGGTGGGCATCCTCCGGATTGTTTTCCTTATCCAAGGCCTGTGCATGGCTCGCGTCAACACAAACACGGTGTCAGCCGCTGCATTGCTGCCATTCGTTTTCGCAGTTGCGAACAAACCCCACGGATATTTGAATTGCGCGATGCGCGCGCGCTGCAATGGTTGCAGTGCGTCACCGTTGTCAGGTGCAGCTTCAAGCTACCTTGCCGGTGTCATGCAATCATGCTCCGATAACCCCCCGAGAATTCTGGAGGACGAAAGAAATGATCCGCAAAGTGACCGTTGCCGCAGGAGCCTTGATGCTGGTTGCCGGTATCGCCGCAGCCTCGGCGAGCGATGACCCGATTGCCAGCCGTCAGGCGATGATGAAGAACACCGGCGCATCGATCGGCGCCATCGTGAAGATGGCCAAGGGCGAAGCCGAGTTCGATGCGCTCGCGGCCAGCTTGGCCATTCGGGCCATGAACAACTCGGCCATCGGCATCGTGCATCTGTTCCCGACAGGTTCGGAAACCGGCATGGATACGGAAGCCGCACCGAAGATCTGGGAAGACATGGCCGGTTTCGTCGAGAAGGCGAAGGCCATGGAAGAAGCAACCGCCAAGGCGATTGCCGCGCCCGCGGCCAGCCTTGATGAACTGAAGGCCCAGCTTGGCGAAATAGGCGGCACCTGCAAGGGCTGCCACGAGACCTATCGCATCAAGAAGAGCTGACGGCGATTTGCAATCCGCAATGACAAGGGTGTCCGGCGCCGGGGGGCGTGAGCGATGAAGCGGCTGTTCAGGCTGCTGCTTCTCCTCGCGTTCGTTGGCGCCGGTGTATTCTGGTGGCTGACCATGCCGCGCCCGCTCGACGCGTTGCCGGTTGCCATGAAGGATTACAAGGGCGATCCCGCGAAGGGTGAGCTTGTTTTCTATGCTGGCGGCTGCTCGTCCTGCCATGCCGCTCCCGGTTCCGACGACAAGATGAGCCTGGCGGGTGGCGTGCGGTTGGAAAGCCCGTTCGGCGCCTTCATCGCGCCAAACATCTCTCCCGATCCTGAAGATGGTATCGGCGGCTGGAGCGACCTCGATTTCGTTAACGCCATGACGAAAGGCATCTCGCCCGGCGGCAGCCATTTCTATCCCGCCTTCCCCTATACGTCCTACCAGCGCATGAAGCTGCAGGACGTGATCGATCTGAAGGCGTTTCTGGATACGTTGCCGAAGGTGACGGGGAAGGCGCCGGGTCACGAAGTCGGTTTTCCCTTCAACATCCGCCGGGGCCTGGGGCTTTGGAAGCTGCTCTATCTTGATGGTGAGCCGTTCCAGCCCGACGCGCAAGCCACCGACGAGATCAACCGTGGCGCCTATCTGGTTCGCGGGCCGGGCCATTGCGGCGAATGCCATACGCCGCGCGACGTGTTCGGCGGCCTTCAGACTGACAAATGGCTTTCCGGCGCACCGAACCCGGAAGGCAAGGGCATCATCCCCAACATCACGCCGCATGAGCAGGGGCTGGCGGCATGGTCAGCCAAAGACATCGCCTACGCGCTGGAGTCGGGCTTCACGCCGGAATTCGACAGCCTTGGTGGCTCGATGGGCGCGGTCGTCGGCAACATGTCACACCTTTCCGCCGAAGACCGCGCTGCGATTGCGGCCTATCTGAAATCCGTTCCGCCGCTGCCGAACGGGTACAAGGCGAAGTAGGCACCCGCCAGAGAAAGTTAAGCGGTAAGCAATCGAGTTGCTGTAGCGATGCAGCAAGCCGCCCCTGGATTACCGGGTCAAGCCCGGTAATGACGGATGTGGTGGTCATGATTGCCTGCTGCCCATCCTTCGAGACGGTTGCTTTGCAACCTCCTCAGGATGAGGTGGTGTTGGTTGTGCATGGTGAATGCCTGGCTTTCATCCAACCTCATCCTGAGGAGGCCGTGAAACGGCCGTCTCGAAGGGCGAGGTTGGAGCGGATCAACTCTTCTTCCCGGTCATTACCGGGCTTGACCCGGTAATCCAGGGCGTTGGGTGGTCGGTTTGCGTGTTCAAGTTCGCCAGCCTGCAAGGCTAGCCCTTCGCAAGCTCATCGATGATCCGGACCCACGAGCGGATGCCGTGATGGAAGCTGGAGAGGTTGTATTTCTCGTTCGGCGAGTGGATCGCGTCATCGTCGAGCGCGAAACCGACGAGTAGCGTGTCCATGCCGAGGCTGCGCTTGAAGTCCCCCACGATGGGGATCGAGCCGCCGGAACCGATCAGCACCGCGTCCTTGCCCCATTCGGCAGCGAGCGCACGGCGCGCGGCGGCAAGGTGCGGACTGTCGAGCGGCAATTGCAGGGCTTGCGCACCACCGCCTTCGGGCGAGAATTCCACCTTGCAGTCTTCCGGGATGCGCTCGCGGACGAAAGCGCGGAAGTTTTCCAGGACCTTCGCCGGGTCCTGCTCGCCGACAAGGCGAAAGGTCAGCTTGGCACTGGCAACTGACGGGATAACGGTCTTCGAGCCGACACCGGTATAACCGCCGATGATACCGTTCACCTCCGCGGTCGGCTGAGCCCAGATCAGCTCCAGCAGGCTGCGGCCCTTCTCGCCGGATGGAATTTTCAGGCCCACATCGCCAAGGAATTCGGCCTCGTCGAAGCCGAGCCCGTCCCACTGCGCCTTGATTTCAGGATCAAGTTCGCTGACGCCTTCATAGAAGCCGGGGATCGTGACGCGGTTGTCGGTATCATGCAGGCCGGCAAGTACCTTCGACAGGACCCGGATCGGGTTCATCGCCGCGCCGCCATACATGCCCGAATGCAAATCGCGGCTGGGGCATGTGATGAAGACCTCGTCATGCACCAGTCCGCGCAGCCGGGTTGTGATTGCGGGCGTTTCGGCGTCCCACATGCCCGTGTCGCAAACGAGCGCCACGTCGGCGGTCAGCTCATCCTTGTTCTCGGCGAAGAACGGGCCGATGCTCTTGGAACCGGATTCCTCTTCGCCTTCCAGAAGAATGGTGACCGGGATCGGCAATCTTCCGTTTACGTTAACGTAAGCACGGGCTGCCTCGATGAAGGTCATCAACTGGCCCTTGTCGTCGGACGAGCCGCGCGCGACGATCCGCTTGCCTTGCGGGGTCTCGACGATACGCGGTTCGAATGGTCCGCTCTGCCATTTCTCCAGCGGGTCAGGCGGCTGCACGTCGTAGTGGCCATAGAACAGCACATGCGGCCCGTCACCGTTTTCAGGCTCGGGCCCGCCATGGGCGACGACGATCGGATGGCCGATGGTCTTGCGCCGCGAGGCATCGAAGCCGATCGACTTCAGGTCCGCGACCAGATGATCGGCGCAGGCGATGCAGTCATCGGCGAAGGCCGGATCGGTTGAGACAGATTTGATACGCAGCAGTGCGAACAGGCGTTCCAGGCTGGAATCAAGATCGGCATCAACCTGGGCCAGGACGGTTTCGATATCGGACATGAGAACTCCAGAGCCAAAGCAATTCCAGGAGTTGAGCGGAAAAACGATCCATTGAATCGTTTTTAAGCGAAACGGTACCCGGTTTTCGCTGACGCGGACCTTCGGTTCCGTCCGGAATTGCGTCAAAAATCAACGAAGAAGAGAACCAAGCACGCCGCGCAGGATGGCGCGGCCAAGCTGCGTCCCCACCGAACGGGCAACTGAACGGCCTGCCGATTTCAGCACCGCTTCGGTAATGGAATCGCTGCGGCTGGAACGTGACGAACGCGTCGATGAGCGCTTTTTTGCTTCCTTCTCCAGCTTCGCCAGCTCCTTCTCGCGGGCCTCGCGTTCTTCTTTCGCCTTGGCTTCCTGCGCGCGTTTCTCGGATCTGTCGGAGAGGATTTCGAAAGCCGATTCCCGGTCGATTGGCTTGTCGTACATGCCGCGCACCGGGCTGTCGGCCATCGCGTTTTCGCGTTCCTTGAAGTCGAGCGGGCCGATGCGCGAGGCGGGCGGGCGGATCAGCGTGCGCTGGACGACGGAAGGCACACCCTTGGCCCCGAGCGTGGACACAAGCGCTTCGCCGACTCCAAGCTGGGTGATCGCTTGCGCCGTATCGAATTCCGGGTTCTGACGGAACGTGTCGGCTGCCGTCTTGACCGCCTTCTGCTCGCGCGGCGTATAAGCGCGCAGCGCATGCTGGATGCGGTTGCCGAGCTGAGCGAGCACGCTTTCGGGGATGTCGAGCGGGTTCTGGGTGACGAAATAGACACCGACCCCCTTGGAGCGGATCAGGCGCACGACCTGCTCGATCTTGTCCATCAGGATCGGAGGAGCTTCATCGAAGAGAAGATGCGCCTCGTCGAAGAAGAACACCAGCTTCGGCTTTTCCGGATCGCCGACCTCGGGCAACTCTTCGAAAAGCTCCGACATCAGGAACAGCAGGAACATCGCGTAAAGCCGCGGGCTCTGCATCAGCTTGTCTGCGGCCAATACGCTAACGAAGCCGCGTCCGTCTCGGTCGATGCGCATCAGGTCGCGGATGTCGAGCGCCGGTTCTCCGAAGAACTGCTCCCCGCCCTGGTTCTCAAACACCAGCATCTTGCGCTGGATCGTGCCGATCGACTGTTTCGAGACGCTGCCATACTCGGAGCGGATTTCCTCGGGCCGCTCCACCAGTTCCATCAGCAGCGCCTTGAGGTCCTTCAGGTCGACAAGCGCCAGGCCCTCGTCGTCGGCGATCTTGAAGGCGATGTTGAGCGCGCCCTCCTGAGCGTCTGACAGGTCGAGCATGCGCGACAGCAGCAGCGGTCCCATCTCGGTGACGGTGGTACGGATCGGATGCCCCTGCTCACCGAACAGGTCCCAGAAGATGACCGGGGAGGGGCCGTACTCCATCTCGCCAAGGCCCACTTCCCGCGCGCGCTTGGTAATGAAATCCTTCGGTTCGCCCGCGGTTGCGATGCCGGATAAGTCACCTTTGGCATCGGCGCAGAAGACCGGCACGCCTTGTGCGGCAAAGCCTTCGGCAAGGATCTGCAGTGTCACTGTCTTGCCGGTGCCGGTGGCACCCGTGACCAGCCCGTGCCGGTTGGCGAGTTTGAGGTCGAGGAACTGCTTTCCCTCGGGGCTGGCGCCGATCAGAACCGAATTTTCCTGCATGGTTTGGTTTTCCCCGCCGCTTTTGCGAATGATTGCTGCTTTGCCGCATCTTATAGGCGGTTCGCGGCTTGCCGGAAACCGTTGCTGTCATACCATTTATTCATCCGCGTTTCGGTTGCGCGCACTTTGCTGCACATGCGATATACTCGGCAGATTATATAAGGCCGGGGGCGGCAACAGCGTAGGTGCGGGAATTGCGGCAGGCGCGGTCGCGCACGCATATACGTTTTCAGGAGGTTATCACCATGCTCGAAGATCTTGTGAGCCGCATCATATCGAAGGTCGGTGTGAATGAGGCGCAGGCGAAGAAGTCGATCGAGATTATTCTTGGTTTTCTCAAGCAGGCCGGTCCAGCCGACAAGGTCGCCGAACTGTTCGCGAAACTTCCAGGTTCCGCCGAAATGGCCGGCAAGGATGCTGGCGGCGGCATGTTCGGCGGTGGCATGATGGCGGCGATGGGCGCCATGGGCCAGATGCAGGCGGCGGGCCTTGGCATGGGTGAGGTTCAGGGCGTTACCCGTGAGGTCGTCGGCTATGCCCGCGAGAACGCCGGCGATGATCTCGTCAACGACATCGTCAAGTCCATCCCCGGCATCAGCCAGTTCGTGTGAGGTAGTTGGTCCGATGAGTGCGCTAGGTCTTGATGCGGGAAATCTGGCCGGCAGTTTCCCCGTAGCCAGTGAGCAGGACTGGCGCGCAACGGTCGAAAAGGCGCTGAAAGGCGCCGATTTCGACAAGGTCCTGACCACCAGGACCCGCGACGGATTTACGATCCAGCCGCTCTATCCGCAGAGCATAGAGGCAAAGGCCCGCCCGGCGCGCGCGGTGACCGGGCCATGGACGCTGTCCCAACGCGTCGATCATCCCCATGACAGCGATGCGGCACATCTCGCCCTTGCCGATCTTGAAGGTGGCGCCGATGGCCTTGTGCTGGTCGGGTCGGGCGGTGTCGGTGCACGGGGTTTCGGCTCCACGTCCACTTCGCTGGCAACCCGTCTCGACGGCGTCATGCCGGAACTGGTGCGCATCCGCCTTGATGCCGGAGCAGGTGCGCCCGAACTTGCAGCGGAACTTGCGGGCTTTGCCGCCCGGCGCGGCGATCAGCCGAACGTTCTCAGGGTCGATTTCGGGTTCGATCCGCTGGCGGCTTTCGCTGCGACCGGCGGCGTAGCACCAACACCTGATGGTTGGGGCAGGGTGCTTGCCGCGTTTTCCGCGCACGGCTTTGCCGGAACGCTGATCACCGGCGACGGACGTGCCGTTCATGATGCAGGCGGCACACCTGCGCAGGAGCTGGCCTATGTCCTTGCGGCATTGGTCGAAGCCTTGCGCACCGGCGGTAAGGCCGGGCTGGATATGGCGGATATGGCAGGCCGCGCGCTCGCGATCCTCTCTGCCGATGCGGACATTTTCCCCGGCATCGCCAAGGTGCGCGCGATACGCCTGCTCTGGGCGCGGGTGCTGGAGGTGTCGAACCTTCCCGATACCCCGTTGCGCATCGAAGCCGAAACCGCATGGCGGATGATGTCGCGGGTCGACCCATATGTGAACTTGTTGCGCGCTACCGCAGCCGTATCCGCTGCAGGACTTGGTGGTGCGGACGGCGTGACGGTCCTGCCGCATACGCTGGCGATAGGTCTTCCAGACGGTTTTGCCCGCCGCGTTGCCCGCAACATCCAGAACGTACTGACCGGTGAATCCAATCTCTACCGCGTTGCCGACCCGGCGGGCGGCTCAGGTTACATCGAGACCTTGACGCGGGAGCTTGCCGAAGCGGCCTGGAAGCTATTCCAGCAGATCGAGGCCGGGGGCGGAGCCGTTTCCTCGATTACGCCCGCAGACTTCCCGGCGCAGGTTGCAGAGGCACGCGCCGCGCTTGAAAAGGACATCGCCCGCCGCAAGGCGCCGCTGACCGGCGTATCCGAATTCCCCAACATCGCCGAGAAGTCGCCGGCTGTATTGATGCCGGCACCGCAAGCCGGTGATGCGGGCCCGCTGCCGGCCATGCGTGTCGCAGCAGCCTTTGAAGCCTTGCGCGACAAGGCCGATGCTGCGAAGGAGCGTCCCGCCGCATTCCTCGCGGCCATCGGCGACGTGCCGGATTTCAATGCCCGTGCCATGTTCGCTGCCAATGCACTGGCCGCGGGCGGCGTCGCGGCGGATACCGGCGATGGCGGAACCGATGCGGCCGAGATCGCATCAGCAGCACGCCGGTCCGGCAATCCGCTTGCCGTTATCTGTTCGTCCGATGCGCTCTACGCCGATCACGCCGTGGCGCTGGCGACAGCGCTCAAGTCTGCAGGTGTCAAAGAAATCTGGCTTGCCGGGCGCGGCGGCGATCAGGAGGCGGCTCTGCGGGAAGCCGGTGTCACCCGTTTCATCTTCGCCGGATGTGATATCCTCGAGACGCTCGAAGCCGCCCATGCGGCTTTCGGCAACTAAGGAAGGGCTGTGACGATGACCGGATTGCCCGATTTCACCAAGGTCGATTTCGCCGTCCATGCTGCTGGCGCGGCACCGGATGCGCCCGCTTGGGAGACACCGGAAGGCATCGCCATCGCTTCACGCTTTCAGGCGGGCGACCGCGACGGCCTCGACTTTCTGAACGCGTGGCCCGGCATCGCGCCCTACCTGCGCGGGCCCTATCCGACCATGTATGTGCAGAAGCCCTGGACCGTGCGCCAGTATGCCGGCTTCTCGACGGCTGAGGATTCCAACGCCTTCTACCGCCGCAACCTCGCCGCCGGCCAGAAGGGGCTTTCCATCGCCTTCGATCTGGCAACGCACCGGGGTTATGATTCAGATAATCCGCGCGTCATGGGCGATGTCGGCATGGCGGGCGTCGCCATCGATTCCATCTACGACATGCGCACCCTGTTCGACCGCATTCCGCTCGACCAGATGACCGTGTCGATGACCATGAACGGCGCGGTGCTGCCCGTCATGGCGCTCTATATCGTTGCGGCCGAGGAGCAGGGCGTGAAGCCGCACCTGCTCGGCGGGACCATCCAGAACGATATCCTCAAGGAGTTCATGGTCCGCAACACCTACATCTATCCGCCGGAACAGTCGGTACGCATCATCGCCGACATCTTCGCCTATACGGCGGAGAACATGCCGCGCTTCAATTCCATTTCGATTTCCGGCTACCACATGCAGGAAGCCGGCGCGACGGCGGATCTCGAGCTTGCGTATACGCTCGCCGACGGCCTCGAATATGCCCGCACCGGCGTCAAGGCCGGCCTCGACATCGACCGCTTCGCGCCGCGGCTGTCGTTCTTCTGGGCGATCGGCATGAACTACTTCATGGAAGTCGCCAAGATGCGGGCTGCCCGCATGATCTGGGCGAACCTGATGCACGGCTTCGCGCCGAAGGATGCGCGCTCGCTGTCCCTGCGCACCCACTGCCAGACCTCCGGTTGGAGCCTGACGGCGCAGGACGTGTTCAACAACGTCACCCGCACCGCCATCGAGGCGATGGCCGCCACCCACGGCCACACCCAGTCGCTGCACACGAATGCGCTCGATGAGGCGTTGGCGCTTCCGACGGATTTTTCCGCGCGCATTGCCCGCAACACCCAGCTCTTCCTGCAGCAGGAATCCGGCACATGCCGCGTCATCGACCCATGGGGCGGCTCCTACTTCGTCGAGAAGCTGACACACGATCTCGCCGAAAAGGCGATTGCCCATATCGAGGAAGTCGAGGCCATGGGCGGCATGGCCAAGGCGATTGCCGCAGGCCTTCCGAAGCTGAAGATCGAGGAAGCCGCCGCTCGTACGCAGGCGCGCATCGATTCAGGCGAGCAGCCCGTCATCGGCGTCAACAAGTACCGCGTGGCCGAAGACGCCGAGATCGAAATCCTGAAAGTGGATAATTCCGCCGTACGCACCCAGCAGGTCGACAAGCTCAAGCGCCTGCGCGACGAGCGCGATCAAAAGGAAGTCGATGCAGCCCTCGATGCGCTCGCCAAGGCAGGCGACAGCGGTCGCGGCAACCTGCTGGCGCTCGCAGTCGATGCTGCTCGCGCCAAGGCGACCGTGGGCGAGATTTCCGGCGCGCTGGAGCGCGTGTGGGGCCGCCACACCGCCGAGATCAAGGCGATTTCCGGTGTCTACCGTCGCGAGGGACAGGCCATGTCAGACCAGATCACCCGCATTCAGGAACTCGTCGAGCAGTTCGTCGAGGACGAGGGCCGCCGCCCGCGCATCCTCGTCGCAAAGGTCGGCCAGGACGGCCACGACCGCGGCCAGAAGGTCATCGCTTCGGCCTTCGCGGACCTTGGCTTCGATGTCGATATCGGTCCGCTGTTCGCAACGCCCGAGGAAGCCGCCCGCCAGGCGATCGAGAACGACGTGCATATCGTCGGCGTGTCGTCGCTCGCCGCTGGCCACCTGACGCTGGTGCCGGCGCTACGCGATGCGCTCACCGCCGAAGGCCGGCCCGACATCATGATCGTTGCCGGTGGCGTGATCCCGCCGCAGGACTACGAGGCACTTAAAAGCGCCGGCGCTTCGGCGATCTTCCCGCCCGGCACCGTGATCGCGCAGGCCGCGGAAAGCCTGATCCACGAACTCAACCAGCGCTTGGGTCACGCCAAGGAAGCGGCGGAATAAGCGTCTGAACCAAGGCTGCGAAAGCAGGTGAGACTTACGCCTTCGACCGGCCTTCGGTCAGCTTGGCGATCTGCTTTGCGATCCATAACGCAATCGGAATCGAGATTATAAAGCCCGCACCCGCGGCGATCAGCATCATCTGGCCGGACTGCGCCAATGGCCCTGCCGTCTCGCGGATTGCGAGCGCCAGAACGAGCAGGCCGGTGATGACCGGGGCGAGAAAGATATAGACAATCAGCTTGAGCATCGCAGAAGCTCCTTCACATTCGCGTGCAGGAATATTGCTCTGCGAACCTATGCCCAGCGGATCGCTGTGAATTGCGAAATGTCAAACCGATGCATGAGCGGTTTCAGCCCGCACGATTTCTGTTGACGCAACGTCGTAAACGGGAGCAACGATTTTGCATCGCAGCTTCTTCTCGGAGCCATCCATGCACGCCATTTCGGTCTTCCGTATCGTTCCGGTCTTTGTTGCAGCAATCGCGCTTGCAGGCTGCATTCTTTCACAAGATGCGCTGTTCGATGTTGCCGAGGCGATCACCCCGGTCGCCGAGGGTCGCTATCAGGAAATGGCGCGCGGCGAGAACAACGAATTCGAGACGGTGGCCACGGTCACCGTAACGATCAATGGAAACGTCTACACGGCCACAGGTGACGATGACCGGGATCCGGCGATGTTCACGATGTATGACGGCGGCAACGGGTTGATCATCACCATGGTGGTTGAGGACGGCGAGGCCGGATACGCGCTGCTTCGTGCCGTGGATGGCGAACTTCTTCATTGGGCGGCAACATGCGAGGTTGCAGGCGAAATCGGGATCCTGGCGGATTTCCCTGGCGTCGAGGATAATGAAGGCAACTGCATCATGCCCGAACGCGACACCCTGATCGCGTTCATGACCGCTTATGCCGCAAAGGTGGAGCCGGACTACAAATACGTGCCTGTTGCGCAGTAAGAGCCGGAAGCTGACTCAAACGTCACGTAACTCGTCCGTCACCTGACTCTGACGTAAGCGTCAGCTTCAGAATGGCATGCGCATTCCCGGCATGCCGGCGCCCATGCCGCCAAGTCCGCCCATGCCTTGTGGCATGTCCATGACCTGCATGCCTGCAGGTGCCTCGAACTGGCCGGTGTCCTGCGCCGAACGGTCGATTTGCGTCATCGTCGCCGTGACGCCGCCGCCGATGGTACGCACCGGAATGCCGTCGGCCGTGATGCAGACTTCCGCATTATGAGACAACCAGATTTCACAGTTCTCGCCGCTGACCGTGTCCGTGCGCCCGGTCGGTTCGCCCTCCAGCTTTATGTCTTTGCCCGTGTCCACCCGCATCGCCATGCCGGGCATCATGGATGACCACATCAGCGACGATCCATTGCCCATGTCGCGGATCACGGTCATCTGCTGACCTTCCATGTTCATGTCGATCCGCATCTTGTTGAGCGAACTCGAATAGCTGAAGCGCGAGGGCTTCATCTGGTCCGGAGCGCCTGTGACATCCCATTGCGCGGTGAAATCCGTTTGCGGCAGCGGCGCCGGTTCCGCGGCAGCGTTCTGGGCGGAAAAAGTTCCTGCAAGGATGATGGCAGACAGAATGTGCGCGAAATGGCCGGATTTCATCGTTCGTTCCCTTAGCTGTCATGTATGTGTGAGCACAAAGCCACGATTCCAGATGGGGAACCGTTCAACCGCTTGCAACGGCGCGTCTGGCTGTTATTGGATGCGGCCATGATCATGAACCTACGATTCCGGCCCGCTTATGGCGCGGCTCTGATTGCCCTGTTGCTCGCGTCCTGCGCCGGCCAGACTTCGTTGGACGGGTCCGGTGCGATTTCGAATGCGCCGGCGTCCAGCCTGTACACGCTGACTGCGGCAAGCGCAGGGCCGATCACGTCGGCGACCGCTTATGGTTCGGGCACGATCAAGAGCCTGTTCCCCGGCCGCCGCACGCAAGCCGTGCAGATCGCCGACGATGAGCGCACTGTCTATGCACTCGCCGTGTTCGAGGATGGCCTGCAGACGATCGCCGTTGAGCCCAACAACACCAACAGCGCGATTGTCGCGGTGCATGGCCTCGGCCCCGGTGTCGCCGGTCCCCAAGGCGAGCGCATCGGCATGACGTTTGATGAGGTCGGAATGAGTTCGTCGCGCTGCCATGCGGGACAGCAGCTTTGGGCCGGCATGCCGATCTGCACTGCAAATGGCGCGCAGAACGTGACCTTGGTCTTTGATCCCGGTCCCGGCAATGCCGGCAAACCGGGACAGCTTCCCTCACGCGGCGCAATCGGCAAGTCGAAGCTGACCCGCATCGTCTGGACGCCGGTGCGATGAGCCCGCGCGCACCGGACCCGCAAGCGCTTGCCGCCGGGCTGATTGGCGGCGACAGGTCGGCTCTGGCACGTGCCATAACGCTGGTGGAATCCACAAGGCCGGAGCATCGCAGGCTTGCCGGTGAATTGCTGCAGGCCTGTCTGCCAAAGACGGGAAACGCGATCCGCGTCGGTATTACCGGTGTCCCCGGCGTCGGCAAGTCGACCGCCATCGACCAGCTTGGCGTGAACCTCACCTCACAGGGTCAAAAGGTTGCCGTACTGGCGGTGGACCCGTCATCGAGCCGCACCGGCGGTTCGATCCTCGGCGACAAGACCCGCATGGCGAGGCTTTCGGTTGACCCGAATGCCTTTGTCCGCCCGTCGCCGTCTGCCGGAACGCTGGGCGGCGTTGCCGCACGCACCCGCGAGACCATGCTGCTGTGCGAGGCGGCGGGCTTCGATGTCGTGCTGGTCGAGACCGTCGGTACGGGCCAGTCGGAAACCTCCGTTGCCGATATGGTCGACACTTTTCTCGTGCTGATGCTGCCGGGGGCGGGCGACGAGCTTCAGGGTATCAAGAAGGGTATCCTCGAGCTCGCCGACATCATCGCCATCAACAAGGCGGAGGGCGACAACCGCCAGCGCGCGCAGAACGCGGCCGCCGAGTATGTCGCGGCGCTGAAGATCCTGATGCCGCGCGTGCCGCAATGGCAACCGCCGGTGTTGACGGTGTCCGGCCTCGCTGACGAGGGGCTCGACAAGCTTTGGGGCGAGGTCGTGCGTCATCGCGAGGTGACGCAGGCCGCCGGTGCCTTCGCCACAACCCGCGCCGACCAGCAGGTCAAATGGATGTGGGCGATGCTGGAGGACCGTATCCTTGGCCGCCTGACCCGCGACCCCGTAACAAAGGCAAAAATCCGCGAACTGGAAGCGCAGGTGCGCGACGGCACCACTGCCGCGACGCTTGCAGTCGAGGACATCGTCGGCGGACTGGATAACTGATGACAGCGCGCCCGCGCCTTCTGGCCACGGGCTTCGGCGCTTTTCCAGGCGCGCCTGAAAACCCGACCGGGATGTTCGTCAATGAAGACCGCATGGTGAAGGTTGCGCGGCTCAAGGGCGTCGATCTGATTACGCAGGTCTTGCCGGTCGAATACGCGCTCCTCGATGTCTGGCAAGAAGCGCTGGATATTGTGCGGCCCGATGCGATCCTGCATTTCGGGTTGGCTGCGCGTGCTGAAACGATCCGCGTCGAGACCACGGCGCATAACAATGCCGCACCCTACAGGCGTGATGCGGCGGATGATTTGCCGCTTCGTATCCTCGATGCTGAAGGTCCTTCGATCCGCCGCGTCAACCTGCCGGTCGATGAGCTGATGCAGGCGATTGCCGCAACCGGCCTGTTCGTGCGCCGTTCCGTCGATGCCGGTGATTATCTGTGCAACGCGATCCTCTACGCCTCGCTGCAATGGTGCGCGGAAAATCGGGGAACCATGGCCGGGTTCATCCATGTCCCAATGGATAGTGCGGAGCGTTTGCGCCCGGCATACGAAGCTGCCGTTGCTGCGATGATTACGCGGCTTAGCCGGAACGCTGCATCATACGGCTGAACAGCGGCGCAAGCGCCATGATTGCCAAGCCGATCGGGAACAGGCTCCCCGCCGCGAGATTGAAGGATTGCAGGTAGGTCTCGAGCGGCTGCTTCAGGATCGCGAGCGCGAATATGCCCTCGATAACAAGCAGCGTGGCAACACCGATCAACCCAAGTCCGAGCAGCCATGGCCTGCTTTGTCCCGGAGCAAGCATGCGCTCCAACCAGCAGCCAATGGCGAAAACAGATGCCGTAACCAGCGGGAATTCGATCTGCTGCGCAAGATGCGCGCCGAATTTGGGCGCAAGCACCAGTTCGCGCGCCAGTCCAAACATGAAACCGGTGGCGAAAGCGAGTACGCCGTAGCGAAGGCCGAGACGGACCAGAGCACCCATCAACTGATCAGAAGAACGCCTGCAGCCCGGTCTGAGCGCGCCCAAGGATCAGCGCGTGTACGTCGTGGGTGCCTTCATAAGTGTTGACCGTCTCCAGGTTCGCGACGTGACGCATCACGTGATACTCCTCCTGGATGCCGTTGCCGCCATGCATGTCGCGGGCAACGCGGGCGATGTCGAGCGCCTTGCCGCAGTTGTTGCGCTTGACGAGCGAAATCATCTCCGGCGCCATGCGGCCTTCATCCATCAGCCGCCCGACGCGCAATGACCCCTGAAGTCCGAGCGTGATCTCGGTCTGCATGTCGGCGAGCTTCTTCTGTACAAGCTGCGTCGCAGCCAGCGGCCGGTCGAACTGCTTGCGGTCGAGCGTATATTGCCGCGCCCGGTGCCAGCAGTCCTCGGCAGCCCCCAGCGCGCCCCACGAGATGCCGTAGCGCGCCCGGTTGAGACAGCCGAACGGACCCTTGAGGCCGGAAACATTCGGCAGCAATGCGCTTTCAGGCACCTCGACATTGTCCATGACGATTTCGCCGGTGATGGAAGCCCTCAGGGAAAGCTTGCCACCGATCTTCGGTGCTGAAAGCCCCTTCATGCCCTTGTCGAGGATGAAGCCGCGGATTTGCCCGTCATGGGCTTCCGACTTCGCCCAGACGACGAAGACGTCTGCGATCGGCGCGTTGGATATCCACATCTTCGATCCGGTCAGCCGGTAGCCGCCGTCGATCTTCTTCGCGCGCGTCTTCATGCCGGCGGGGTCGGAGCCTGCGTCAGGTTCCGTCAGCCCGAAACAGCCGACGAACTCCCCGGTCGCCAGCTTGGGCAGATATTTCTGGCGCTGCGTATCGTCGCCATAGGCGAAGATCGGATACATCACCAGCGATGACTGAACGCTCATCATCGAGCGGTAACCGCTGTCGACCCGTTCCACCTCGCGCGCCACCAG
Source organism: Rhodobiaceae bacterium (assembly GCA_020637855.1). Taxonomy (GTDB): domain Bacteria; phylum Pseudomonadota; class Alphaproteobacteria; order Rhizobiales; family Tepidamorphaceae; genus JACKJK01. The sequence continues at coordinate 346,079 of JACKJR010000001.1, forward strand.
ACCATACGACACGTATGAAGCACCGGCGCAACCGTACTCTTCGGGCAGCGTCAGGCCGAGCAGGCCCATCTCGCCCATCTCGGAGAAAATCGAACGGTCGGTCTTCTCCTCCCGGTAAGCCTCGATGATGCGCGGCAACAGCCTTTCCTGTGCATAGTCGCGCGCGGTGTCGCGGATCAGCCGCTCTTCCTCGGTGAGCTGATCGTCGAGCAGGAACGGATCGTCCCAGGAAAACGGGGCCGGTTTGTCGGGGTGCGGGGCAGCCTTGGTTACGGCGCTCATGAGGGTCCTCCCGGTTTGAATGTTTATGGGCAATCAATAGTCCCGCTGCGGGGGAGGGGCAAGCACACGAAATATGTAAGTCAGTATTCATAGGACAAATAAAAATCATGAATTTAGATTGCAGCCATGAATTGTGTGTTGCTCTTGCGCCACCATTTATAATTGAATCCAGAATCAAGGCGATTCACAACTTGCCGGTGCGTAAAGCCCTGCCTATTCGTTTTTAACTTGGAACGAGCGCGATTATGCGGGGGCGGTGCGCCATGAAAAAAATCCTTATTGCTTCGACCATTGCCGCGGCGGGTACCTTCGCCATGCCGGCGCTGGCCGACGAAACCATGACCAAAAGCGATGTCGATTTCTTCTATGCTGAGATCGAGGGCGGTTACGCGTTTTTCGACGGTGTGGAACTCGTTGGTCCGACGGCCACTTTGGAGCCCGAGGGCGGAGCGTATGGCACCGTGACCCTCGGGCATGTATCGATTGATGACGGTATCATCGGCGGATATGTCGATCGCGCCGAGCTTTGGGTCAGCTATTTCGATAATGGTGATGACAGTGCTTCAGGTGGCGGCGTTAGCGCGACGATCGAGAGGGATTATTGGGACATTGGTGTCCGGTTCCAGCACTATTACGATCAGAACGCCACTGACAAAATGATGTGGGGCCTGGAGCCCTTCATCCTCTTGGGCTCCGCATCTGTCGTGCAAACGGGGATTTTGAACGCAAGAGCCGAGGGCGATACCACGCTATACGGTGCAATGCTTTCATTTGAGTCCGAACACATGATCGCGCCCTCTACCATGCTGCTCTTGCGTGCCGCCGGTGGTGTTTACGGCTCGAGCGCGGATATTGCCGGGACGGGTGGCTTAGTCTTCAATGACAGCAACACGTCCGCCGGCTTCCGGGGGCAGCTCGCGGTTGGCCTCAAGCAGCAGCTGACCCCACGTACCAGCATCGGTGCGACTGCCCGGCTCGATTATTTCTCGGATATGCCCAGTACCGATCCGGCGACCGGCCACCAAACTTTGACGACCGATGAGCTGCTCAATGTGTCTGTTGGCGTAAATTTGAACTACATCTTCGGCGGCACGTATCAGTAGGGGCGGTCGGCATCGGTTCCTTCACGGTCCTCGCATCCCGGCACCTGACCGGCGGATAGCCGGCTATCATTGTGTTGCCATCGCGCAACCATGCCTGTTTGAATCTCAGCAAGGGACGATTCACGGTTGCCGCTGGGGCAGCCGCCGCTTATTCGTGTTTCACCTTGTGAAACAACGCGATTCTCCGGGGGCGGCGCGTTATGAAAAAAATTCTTATCGGTATGACCATTGCCGCGGCGGGCGCGTTTGCCATGCCGGCGCAGGCAACCGAGTTTCTCGGCAAGAGCAATATCGACTTTTTCTACGCCGAGCTTGAGGGCGGATACGCCGTTTTCAGTGGCGGTTCCGACACGGCTCCGGGGCCTCTGTCGCTTGAACCCGATGGCGGTGCGTATGGTACTTTCCTGCTCGGCCATGTCTCCATCGATGACGGCATCATCGGCGGTTATGTTGACCGCGCCGAACTCTGGGTCACCTTTGCTGATCAGGGTGATGACGCTGTTTCGACTTACACTACCGAGCGCGATTACTGGGAAGTCGGCACGCGTTTCCAGCACTATTACGATCAGAACGCCATGAACAAGATGATGTGGGGCTTTGAGCCCTTTATCGGAAAATTCGATGGCACATTCACCAGCGGGATGGGGCCGATCCCGTATGACGCCGACATTTATGGCGCCATGCTGTCCTTCGAGAGCGAGCACTACTACACGCCGTCGACGATGTTCCATTTCCGCGCAGCAGTTGGTGCCTACGGTGGTTCGTCCAGCGCCAGCGGTGTTCCCGACGACAATTTCGGTGGGTTCCGCGGCCAGCTCGCAGCCGGTGTGACGCAACAGGTCACGGATCGCCTCAAGGTCGGTGCGGTTGCCCGCCTCGATTACTTCTCCGACATCCCGTCGCTCACCGCGCCGTCTGCACTGACCACCGATGGCCAGCTTGGCGCATATTTCGGCGTGAACCTGAACTACATCTTCGCCGGCATCTACGAATAGCTGCACGCGCGATAGCGTACAAACAATCCATAAGCGCTTCATTCCGGGCCGGTGCATTTGCAACTGGGATATGTTGCCATAGCGCCACCATGCCTGTTTGAATCTTGGTAGACCGCGATTCACGGTTGCCGCTGGGGCAGCCGCCGCTTATTCCTGTCTCACCTTGCGAAACTGCGCGATTCTCGGGGGCGGCGCGTTGTGAAAAAAATTCTTATCGGTATGGTCATTGTCGCGGCGGGCGCGTTTGCCATGCCGGCGCAGGCGACCGATTTCATCGGCAAGAGCAACATCGACTTCTTCTATGCGCAACTCGAAGGTGGCTACGCCTTTTTCGATGGTGCAGAGATGAACGAAGGCGGCACCCCTGTACTTCAGCCGTCTGGTGGAGCCTATGGCACAGCCTTGCTGGGACATGTGTCGATCGACGATGGCATCATCTATGGCTATGTCGACCGGGCGGAGTTGTGGTTTAGCTATTTCGACCAGGGCGATGAAACCAATACGACATTAATCAACACCATCTCGTTCGAAAGAGACTATTGGGAAGTCGGCACCCGCTTCCAGCACTATTACGACCAGAACGCCACCAACAAGATGATGTGGGGTTTTGAGCCCTTCTACGGTGAGTTCTCTGCAAAGCCTGTGCAGACAGGAACGCAGACCCTTAATGGCACGGTGGATCAGTCGATCTTCGGTGCCATGCTCTCTTTCGAAGCTGAGCGGATGATTGCTCCGGAAACCATGCTGCTGCTTCGCGCCGCAGGAGGTGTTTACGGCTCCAACGCGGACTACAGCGTGACTGGGACATCCACGATCAGTGATAGCGATGACACTGTGGGCTTCCGTGGACAGCTGGCAGTAGGTTTGCAGCACCAGGTGAATGCCCGCACCAGTGTCGGCGTAATCGGGCGTTTGGACTATTTTTCCGATGTCGCGATCCCCGACCGAGCGACAGGGAACAGTACGCTGCGGAACGACGACCTCGTCAATGTATCGCTCGGCGTCAATCTGAACTACATCTTCGGCGGCACCTACGAATAGCTGCACGCGCGATAGCGTTCAAACAATCCGAAATCCTCTATTCCGGGCTGACGCATATGCGGTTTGGGGTATATTCCTCATGCGCCACAATCGTAATTTGAATTTTCATGTGAATCGTTCAAGGGGGGCTGTAAGATCAGGCCACGCTTATTCTTGCCTCACCTTGTGAAACAGCGCGATTCCGGGGGCGCCGCGTTATGAACAAGCGTCTATCGGCACTGACCATTGCCGCAGCGGCTACCTTTGCCTTACCAGCGGTGGCCGATGAAACCATGACCAGCAACGACGTCGATTTCTTCTATGCGGAGATCGAGGGCGGCTTCGCTTTTTTCGATGGCGCAGGCGTTGGCCTGGTCCATGTACTAACACCGTCGGACGAAATAGTCTCGGCCGCCGCCGATACAGGCTGGAGCGGAACCGTTACCCTTGGACATGTCTCCATCGAAAACGGAATCCTGAACGGTTTCGTCGACCGCGCCGAGATGTGGTTCACCTATTCCGACCAGGGTAAAGACACGATCACAGATGTGGTGACGCTGGCTTTTCTTCCATCGAGTATCAACGATGGAAACAATAATTACAGCCAGACCGCCAATGACTACGCCGCGTCGGTGGAGCGTGACTATTTCGAGGTTGGCGCGCGCTTCCAGCACTATGCCGATCAAAATGCCTCCGACAAGATGATCTGGGGTCTGGAGCCCTTCGTCGGCTTCATGAACGAAAGCACGAGGGCCTTTCCGACCAATTCTCCCACCCAATTTCGTGTGAGCGAACTCGATGCGACGCTTGCCGGTGTGCTGCTGTCTTTCGAAGGCGAGTGGCATGTGCACGACAGGACGGTCTGGTTCGCGCGCGCTGCGGCCGGCGGCTATTTCGGCGAGGCCGATGCGACCGTGGCATTCGATGTGGCTGTGAACCCTGATGGTGCATCCCGCTCGTTCGGCGGTTTCCGTGGCCAGCTTGCCCTTGGCTTGACGCAACATCTCACGGCCCGCACCGCGGTTTCGCTCGTCGGCCGGCTGGACTATTTCTCCGACGTGCCTTTGATCAATTTCGCCGAAAATACTCCTCCTGAACGCAACCGGATCGATACCGACGGCCTGGTTGAACTGTTCGTCGGCGTCAATTTCAAATACGTTTTTGCCGGCACATATCAGTAACCGCGCACCCATCCCGGAAATGAAAAGGCCGGTCTTGCGACCGGCCTTTTGTTTTTGCGGAAACTGCCCGGAACCTCACTTCTCAGGCTCAAATTCCAGCGCGTGCCCGTTGATGCAATAGCGCAGGCCGGTCGGCTGCGGTCCGTCCGGGAAGACGTGACCGAGATGAGCATCGCAGGCAGCACAACGCACTTCCGTGCGGCGCATGAACCAGGAGCGGTCCTCATGCTCTGCGACCGCCTCGCCATTGACAGGCTGGTAGTAGCTCGGCCAGCCGGTGCCTGAATCGAACTTGGTGCCGGAGGCAAACAGCGGTTCGCCGCAGCACACGCAGTTGTACATGCCCGCGCCCTTCTGGTTGACGTGTGGGCCGGTCCCGGCACGTTCGGTGCCGTGTTCGCGGGTGATGTGATACTGCTCCGGCGTCAATTGCGAGCGCCACTCCGCGTCGCTTTTGATGATCCTCGGGGTTGAAGCACTTTCTTGTTTTTTCATGGTCTCACCTATCTTGAAACGCGCGCCAACTTCTGCAAGGAGATAATGGTACGTGGTATCCCAGAGAAGGGGCAGCCTCGCGTTATGACGCGAATGTGAACCCCCATTGGAAGCCGCGTGATGCTGTGAAAAAATGGTGCGCGATTCGCGCAAGATCAATGCCGCGGGACAGCGGCGACACAGCCGGGGCAGGGAACGCTGGATAGGGGGGGACCAATGAGCGGCGGGCGATCTGTGCTCTCTGACGGCTTCAGAGCCGCATCTCTTTTTGCCGTCCTCTTCGGCTACTGGCTGCTTCTGTCCGGCCACTATACGCTCTGGCTCACGGCCTCTGGCGCCATCACCTGTATCATCGTTGCGTTCTGGGCATTCAGGCTCGGTGTGACGGATGCCGAGGGCACTCCGGTTCACCTGATCGGGCGTGCCGTGATCTACTGGCCATGGCTGGTGATCGAGATCATCAAGGCGGCCCTCGACGTCAGCTGGCGCATCGTGCATCCGGCCATGCCGATCTCACCGGATCTGCGCCGTTTCAAGGCGACCCAGAAGACGCCGGAAGGCCTGACCACTTACGCCAACTCCATCACCCTGACCCCCGGCACCATCTCCGTCATCGTCGACTGGGAAGATCACGAGATCGTTGTCCACGGGCTTTCGCAGGACGGTCTGGACGGTCTTGAGACCGGCGAGATGGATCAGAAGGTCACCAGTTTCGAGGGGGCAAAGTGATGTTTGTTGCCGCCACGCTCGCAATCCTGGTCTCGCTGGTGCTGCTCGTCGTGCGCGCCCTGAAAGGTCCTACGGTGTTCGACCGGCTGGTGGCCGCCAACTCGATCGGCACGGCGGCGATCCTGCTGCTCGCCGTTGTCGGCTTCCTGACCGGGCGCCCCGAGTTTCTTGACATCGGTATCACCTATGCGCTGCTCAACCTGATCGGAACGCTGGCCGTGCTGAAGTATTTCCGCTTCGGCGATCTGGCCCATTCCGGCGGCGAAGAGCCGGAGGACTGATCATGCAGATGGTGATCGACATCCTCAGCTGGGTGCTGCTCGTTGCCGGTGGCGTGTTCATGGTCATCAGCGCCTTTGGCGTGAACCGCATGCCCGATGTCTATGCGCGTCTGCATGCGGCATCCGTTGCCGATACGCTCGGTGCAGGTCTTCTGATCGCCGGCATGATGCTGCAGGCCGGCCCCACGCTGGTCACCGCCAAGCTGGTGATGATCCTGGCGATCCTGTTCTTCTCGAGCCCCGTTGCCGGACACGCCCTTGCCCGTGCCGCCCTTGTCGCGGGCGTGCGCCCGCATGTGGATCATCCCGAGGAATCAGGGGAAGCCTGTGGCCCCGAGTTCAACGTTGAAGCCATTCCGCATGAGACCGTGCGCGAGGATGTCAAGCTGATCCCGTCACTCGGCGGCCGCCGGCCTGCAAGCCGCAAGGCGGCGGCAGAGCCCAAGACCGCAAAACCCAAGACATCGAAACCGACGCGCACTGCGGCCAAGCCCGCGCGCAAACCGGCGAAGAAAGGGTAGGGCGATGGAAACTTTCATCAACATGGTTCTGCTGACGCTTCTCGCCGTTATCACGATCGGCGTCGTGCGGCTGCGCAACCTGTTCGCCGTTATCATCCTCGGCGGCATCTACTCGTTCCTGATGGCGAGCGTCCTGATTGTGCTGGATGCGGTTGACGTCGCCATGACGGAAGCTTCCGTCGGCGCCGGCATTTCCACCGTTCTGATGCTCACCGTGCTGTATATGACGCGGGTGGAGGAGGCGAAGCCGGTTCATTCGCCGATGCTGCCGCTGTTCGTTGCCGGCGTGACCGGCGCGGTGCTTGTCTACGGCACCTGGGGCTTGCCAGCGTTCGGTCTGGCGGATACGCCGCTGAACAACCACGTCGGCATGACCTACATGGACCTGTCCATTCCCGACACGGGCATTCCCAACGTCGTGACCTCGGTGCTGGCCTCCTATCGTGGCTTTGACACGCTCGGCGAGACGACGGTGGTGTTCACCGCCGGTATCGGTGTGCTGCTTCTGCTGCGCCGCGGCGTTAGCGTCGCGCGCCTGCGCCGCAAGCAGCAGGAGGAGGAGAGCAAGTCATGAGGCTCGATGTCGTCCTTCGCGTAGTCACAAAGCTGATGCTGCCGTTCATGCTGGTGTTTGCATCCTACGTGCAGTTTCATGGCGATTACGGCCCCGGCGGCGGTTTCCAGGCCGGCGTGATCGCAGCCGCCGCGCTTATCCTCTATGCGTTGATGTTCGGCCTTTCGGCGGCCCAACGGGTCGTTCCCACATGGCTGGTTGAGAAGCTGATTCCGCTCGGTGTCATGATTTACGCAGGCACCGGCGTGGTCAGTCTTTTCCTGCATGAGAATTTTCTCAACTACAGCGCTCTTAGCCATCATCACCCGGTTCATGGTCAGGAATGGGGCGTTTTCACCGTTGAGGTCGGCGTGTTCGTCACGGTTTCGAGCACCATGATCGCGATCTTCTACGCTTTCGGCGGACGCGGGCGCTAGGAGGGCAGAACCATGGAAGTCATTCAGCCAATCCTCGCCCACTTCAATCACTGGATCACCATTTTCCTGCTGGTCGCCGGCCTCTATGTTGTCGTTGCGCGCGGCAACATGATCAAGAAACTGATTGGCCTGTCGCTGTTCCAGACCTCGGTCTATCTGCTCTATATCTCGCCTGGAAAGATCTTCGGCGGTACCGCGCCGATCATCGATGACAAGATCGAGGTCTATTCCAACCCGCTCCCTCACGTTCTCATCCTCACGGCCATCGTCGTTGGCGTTGCCACGCTGGCTCTGGGCCTTGGTCTCGTTGTGCGCATCAACGAGGTCTACGGCACCATCGAGGAGGACGAGATCTTTACCCAGGAAGATGACGAAGAATGATCGCGCATCACCTTCCCGTCATCATCGTGCTTGTGCCGCTGTTCGGCGCGCTCCTGAGCGCGCTGACAAAGCGCGGAGCCGTGGCCTGGGGGATTGCCCTGATCGCGACAGTGCTGACTCTGGCAGCCACGATCGGCCTGCTGGGACATGTACTGCATGACGGCGTGATTTCATACGAAATCGGTGGTTGGGCGCCGCCAATCGGCATTGAGTACCGGGTCGATATGGCCAATGCGCTGGTCATCCTGATCGTGGCCACGATCGCAACCGTGATCATGCCCTATGCCCGCGTCAGCGTGGCCAAGGAACTCGCGGCGGATCAGCAAGCGTGGTTCTACACCATGTACATGCTGTGCGTGGCCGGCCTGATCGGCATCGCGGTCACAGGCGACGCCTTCAACGCTTTCGTGTTCCTGGAAGTTTCGTCGCTCGCCACCTACACGATGATCGCGCTCGGCCAGAGCCGCCGTTCGCTGCTGTCGGCCTACCAGTATCTGATCATGGGCACGATTGGCGCGACCTTTTACATCATCGGCATCGGTCTCCTGCTGACCATCACCGGCACGCTGAACTTCGTCGATCTCGCCGCGCGCATCGCCGTTACGCCATATGACCGCGCGATGCTGACCGCGCTTGCATTCATCACCGTTGGTATCGGTCTCAAGCTGGCGCTGTTCCCGCTTCATGTCTGGCTTCCGAACGCCTATGCGAGAGCGCCCTCCACGGGCACCGCGCTGCTCGCTTCGACCGCGACCAAGGTCGCCGTCTATCTGCTGATCCGCGTCTATTTCAACGTCTTCGGCATCAGCAACATCGTTGGCGATGTTCCGGTACTGGAACTGCTTCTGGTCCTCTCCATCGCGGCGATGTTCTTTGCCTCTTTCGTCGCCGTGTTCGAGAAGAACGTGAAGCGGCTGCTCGCGTATTCCTCAGTCGCCCAGGTCGGCTACATGATCCTCGGTCTTTCCATGGCCACCTCCACTGCGCTGACCGGCACACTGGTGCATCTGGCCAATCACGCCATGATGAAAGGCGCTGCGTTCCTGGCCATCGGCGCCGTTTCCTATCAGCTCGGTTCCGTCAGCCTTGAGCGCATGAAGGGCATCGGCCGCGTCATGCCGGTCACCATGGGCTGTTTCGTCGTTGCCGGCTTGAGCCTGATCGGCGTCCCCGGCACCGTGGGCTTCATCTCGAAGTATTATCTGGTCGTCGCCGCTTTCGAAAAAGGCTGGTGGTGGCTGGCCTTCATGATCGTCGCAAGCTCGCTGATCGCGGTCTTCTACGTCGGCCGTGTCGTTGAAGTGGCCTGGTTTGCCGAGCCCAGCAAGGAAGCGGCAAAACTCAAGGAAGCCCCGCTCTCCTTGTTGCTGCCGACCGTTGCCCTTGCTGCTGCATGCGTCTTCTTCGGCGTCGATGCCTCGCTCACGGCGGGTCTTGCCGAGGCTGCGGCCAATGCCCTGTTCGGAGGTTCGCTATGAACGGCGGTATCTTTCCGGAGGGCAACACCGTGATGGCGCTGACTTTGATCGTGCCGCTGATTGGCGCGGTGCTGATCCCGTTGTTCCGTGCAAAGCCGAACATGCGCGAGACGGTGACGCTGATCACCGCCGGTGTCCTGTTCGATCTCGTCGTCATCCTTGCCGACAAGGTACTGAAGGGCGGCGTACCCTCGCTGCCGCCGCTCGAGGTGTTTGCAGGTCTCGAGATCAAGTTCGAGATCGAGCCGCTCGGCATGATCTTTGCGCTGGTTGCCTCGACGCTGTGGATCGTCAACTCGATCTATTCGATCGGCTACATGCGCGGCAACAACGAGCCGCGCCAGACGCCGTTCTACATCTGCTTTGCGGTGGCGATCTTCGCAACGCTCGGCATCGCTTTCGCGGCCAACCTGTTCACGCTGTTCCTTTTCTACGAGGTGCTGACGCTCTCGACCTATCCGCTGGTCACCCACAAGGCCAACGATGATGCGAAAAAGGCAGGCCGCGTCTATCTCGTGCTGCTGCTGGCGACTTCGATGCTGCTGCTGCTGCCGGCGATCATCTGGACCGGCGCCCTTGCCGGAACGCTCGATTTCGTGCCCGGCGGCATTCTTGCGGGCAAGGTGTCGCCAGCGATGATGGGCGTGCTGCTGTTCCTGTTCGTCTACGGAATCGGCAAGGCCGCGGTCATGCCGGTGCATTTCTGGCTGCCCGCCGCCATGGTCGCGCCGACGCCGGTCTCCGCGCTGCTGCACGCGGTCGCGGTCGTCAAGGCCGGCGTGTTCTCCGTGGTCAAGATCGTCGTCTATGTCTTCGGTGTCGATGCGCTGCGCGAAGCCGGAACCGGCGACTGGCTCGCCTATGTCGCCGGTTTCACTGTCATCGTCGCTTCGCTCGTTGCGTTGCGGCAGGACAACCTGAAGAAGCGGCTCGCCTTCTCGACCATCAGCCAGTTGTCCTATGTCGTGCTCGCCACCGCGATCCTGACGCCGATTTCGCTGGTTGGCGCGGCGATGCATATCGCCGCCCACGCGGTTTCCAAGATCACGCTGTTCTTTGCCGCAGGCTCGATCTACACGGCCGCGCATCTGACCGAGGTTTCGCAGCTCAACGGTATCGGCCGGCGCATGCCCTGGACGATGACAGCCTTTGCCATCGGCGCGCTGTCGATGATCGGCCTGCCGCCAACGGCTGGTTTCCTCGGCAAATGGTTCATGCTGACGGGCGCCGTGGAAACATCGCAATGGGTCCCGGTCGGGGTGATCGTCCTGTCGACCCTGCTCAACGCCGCTTATTTTCTGCCCATCATCTACAACGCCTTCTTCAAGGCACCGCCGAAGCCCGACAAGCATCACCCCGCTCATGGTGAGGCGCCGTGGCCGATCGTGCTGGCGCTGACGGCGACCGCGACGGGGACGGTTCTGCTGTTCTTCTTCCCCGGCGTGCCGCTGACTCTTGCCAAGATGATGATGGGTCTCAATTAGGAGCGACGCAGATGGCTGACGACAAGAAGCTCCCGCCTGACCACGATCACTGGCTCGCCAGCGATGCGGCGATCCGCAATCTGTGGATCCTGCTGATCGCCGTTTTCGTGCTGTCGATCGTTGCCGAGATCGTCTGGCACCCGCATCCGCATTTTACGATGGATGCGATTTTCGGTTTTGGCGCCTGGTTCGGTCTGTTGACCGCCTTTGCCTTGGTCGTCGTGACGAAATCCTGGGCCATATTCGTGAAACGCAAGGACACCTACTATGACTGAACTTGCGATCCCGCCCGGTCTGGTCCTCATTCTCGCCGGCCTGCTGCTGCCCCTGCTTAACGCGCAGCTTCGCGCAGCCGTTATCGCGATAGCGCCACTGATCACGCTGGCGCTGGTCTGGAACGTACCGGACGGCAACGTGCTGACGATAAGCTGGCTCGGCTACGAGCTTGTGCCGCTGGCCGGTGACAACCTCAGTCGCATGTTCGGTACGGTCTTTGCGATCATGGCGTTGATCGGCGGCATATTCGCGCTGAACCAGGCGCGCGTGGTCGAGCTTGCTGCCGCCTTCGTTTATGCAGGGTCTGCCGTCGGCGTGGTGTTTGCGGGCGACCTGATTACCGTTTTCGTGTTCTGGGAGCTGATGGCGATCGGCTCCACGCTGGTGATCATGAGCAATGGCGATGAGGCGTTCGGCCCCGGCATGCGCTATGCCGTCATCCACTTCTTCGGTGGCGTGGTCCTGATGGCCGGCATCGCCGGTGAGATTGCAACCACCGGCTCCATCGCATTTCACCCGATGCAGACGGATTCCGTGTTCCGCTGGCTGATCCTGTTCGGCTTCGTGATCAACACCGGCGCTCCGCCGCTGCATCCCTGGCTGCCGGACGCCTATCCGAAGTCTTCGTGGTCGGGCATGGTGTTCCTCTCCGCCTTCACGACGAAGACGGCGGTCTACACCCTGATCCGCGGGTTCCCCGGCGCCGAGGTGCTGATCTGGGTCGGACTGTTCATGATCTTCTACGGGCTGATCTACGCCCTCAACGAGAATGACACCCGCCGCAAGCTCGCCTATTCGATTATCAACCAGGTCGGCTTCATGGTCTGCGCCACCGGCATCGGTAATGAGATGGCGCTCAACGGGGCCGCCGCCCATGCCTTCGTGCACATCATCTATAAGGCGTTGCTGCTGATGTCTGCGGGCTCCGTGCTCTACGTGACGGGTATCAGCAAATTCACTCGGCTGGGCGGCCTGTTCCGTTCCATGCCGATGACGACGATCTGCTGCATCATCGGCGCCCTGTCGATCTCCGCGACACCGTTCACTTCAGGTTTTCCGGCCAAGTCGCTGATTGCCGGTGGCGCGGCTGAAGCACACATGGAGCTCGTCTGGCTGCTGCTGACCGCAGCCGTTGCCGGCGTGCTGATCGTGGCGATCAAGCTGCCCTGGTTCATCTTCTTCCAGAAGGACAGCGGCCTGCGTCCGCCCGAACCGCCGCTCAACATGCGCCTTGCCATGTATGCCGCATCGGCTTTGTGCATCGGCCTCGGTGTTTTCCCCGGCGTGCTCTATTCCATGCTGCCGCATGCCACCGACTACAACCCGTATACGGGCGGGCACCTGGCCTCGCAGTTCCAGTTGCTTCTCGCCGGCACGATCGTCTTCTTCGCACTTTTGAAGTGGCTCAAGCGGACCGAGACGATCTCTCTGGATATCGACTGGTTCTGGCGGGGCTTCGGAAAACTGCTGGCGCGCGAGTTCGATGTCCGCACCGGTATCGCCTGGCAGGGGATTGCCTCGAATGTCACCAGCGTGGTGCAGCGGTTCGTAAGAACGATCTACAAGCACCACGGGCCGGAAGGCATGCTGGCCCGGACATGGCCAACAGGTCTTATGGCGTTTTGGACGACCGTGTTGCTTGCTGCAACGCTAGTCCTTGCCTACGTCTGATCTGATTTATTCAGTTCATGGCTATCGTGAATTCGCAATGCCTCTTTACAGAGGAGTTGCGTAATGCTCTTTCTGATTGAAATTTCTTATGGATCCATCGAATGCACGCAGTGATTGTATTTTCTTGTGTTTTTGTAAAGTAAATTTAATTCCGTATAATTGTTTTAGTGCATCAAATCAGTTAAACGCAGCGACATTAGGTTGTCTCCGGTGAATTCGGGGCGTGTACCTGGCGATATGAATGCGACAATTTGTATCGTGGTTTGATGCGGGCAAGTTCGCGGCAAAGTCAAAAACACAAGGAAGTATTTATGGAAGACACAGCTCGTAATGAGCATCTTATTGAGCTCACGGCGGATATTGTTGCAGCTTATGTCGGCAACAATCCTTTGCAAATGGCCGAGTTGCCGGGTTTGATTTCGCAAGTTCACTCCGCGCTCAGTGGGATCACGACCGGTGCCGCTGAAGAGCCTGCCGAACCTCTCAAGCCTGCGGTTTCCGTGCGCAAATCCGTTACCCCTGAATACATCGTCTGTCTCGAGGACGGAAAGAAGTTCAAGTCATTGAAGCGTCACTTGCGCACGCATTATGACCTGACGCCCGAACAGTATCGCGAGAAGTGGGGCTTGCCCGCGGACTACCCGATGGTGGCGCCCTCTTATGCGGAAGCCCGCTCCAAGCTTGCCAAGGAAATGGGCCTTGGCCAGAAGCGCCGTCGCGGCCGCAAGTAGAAGCATTCTGTTTTCAAAATTCGAAGCGCCGCTTCCGTTCAGACCGGAGGCGGCGTTTCCGCGTCTGGGGATTGCTTACTTGAAAGCAGGTTCTCGTACCAGTTCGCTCTTGAGCGCAGCCTTCAGCAACAGGTGTCGGTTGGCATCATAGCTCCAGTGACCGGTCAGTGCCTTGCTGCGTTCGTTTCGCAGTGCCTTTTCCAGCCAACGCACGACCTGGGGGTTCCGGGCTTTTCCAAGCCCGTCCGGCGCGCGCAACACCTTAAGGGCGCGCATCCGGTCATAGCGGCGCCCGTGATCTGCGAGCTGACCGGTTACAACATCGCGAGCGGCTTCGGCGAGCTTGGTGTCCAGGGTTTCCGGTTTCATCAAATCCGTCATCTTCTTTCCATGGGGGCAATGTCCTCATGGTGAGCCAGCGAATGAACGGGGGGACAACTTGGCCGGAGAAATGCACGCAACACACGCTACAAGCCGAAACCGGTAGGATTTTGTGCCCGATATCTCTGTTTCGGCGGCGAAAGGGCATGGAATCTTGACTTATCCCCACCGATCACGACTTGGCGGAAGATGAAAAATAGGAAAATAATCCTAATTATATACTTGACGTACCAAGCGCCGATTCGTATCTAGTCAGGGCGTGACAGGCCGGTGCGGTGCGTCAGGGAAACGGGAAGTTTCCTATGGCCAAGGAAGTCGAAGAGAAGGAAATCGAGATCACGCCACAGATGATTGAGGCGGGGGTCGCTATTCTGGACGAACTTCAGGGGGAAGTTGGGTCAGCTTATTTGGTAAGGGAAATATATTTGGCCATGGCAGGCCGCTCTTCTTCATGTGGCGAGCGCGAGATGTCTTTATCCAAAGAACGCTTATGAATTGACCCAAGGCAATTGTCTTTACGAGATTGTCGCCAATCTCATCAAGCGTTGTTAGGCAACCCAAATGGAGTGTCGGGGCTGAGGCTCTAGCGCGGCGGAATTCGATCTTTTGGCCCTTCCTGGGAACCATTGAGTGAGAGTGTAGAAGTATGTTGCGGTTTTCGCGAAGGCGATTGAAGCACGCTGCCGCAAACTCAATGTGTTTCATGCCAATTTTGGAAATGTTACGAGTGCTCGCTAAGGTCAGGAGCGCATCGGTTTTGGACTGGTTGCCCATTGACATGGCTACAGGGGCAGATGCCGGTGAATTTGACATAAATCCAGCGACGAGCATGGACATATAGTGCTCTGTCATATTCCATTCGATGGACAGCAGGCCTAAGGCGTGGAGATATATCCCAGCATTCTCAGTGTGATGCCAATCGGGATCAAATATTGGTTCTTCTTCGGAGTCGCTCATGATCGATACCAAGGGAGATAAGGGTTTAGAGGCCGGCGACGATGTTCTCCGGCGCATGCTGAACACGCCACCCGATCCTAAGGTTGAAAAGCCTGCAAAGCAGCCATCTGAAAAAATCGATTCACAATTACAAAAGAATCGGTAGGGTATCTTTACCCCAAACTGGGTTTCCCTGATCTATCCGTATATCAGGGTGGGAGCCGCGCCGAAGCGCGACATCCCTTATTGTAAGCCTGAGTTCACGCGCTACGAACGCGTGGGCAAAGAACGGCAATGCGAACGAACATGTTCGACCTTGCCAAACCGGACCCTCACGTAATCCACTACGTGAACCGGCATCGGCCAAGTGCAGTATGCCTGAGACATGGCTGCACCTCCTTTCGGTATACGGGGTAAAGCCCGTGCTCCGAGACGGCCTATCCGCCCCCTGCAACAGGCGGTGTGGTCGTTCGGAGTCCGAAAGTAGCCAACAGAATAGTTATGACGATTCGCGAGCGTCGGCAAAGACCTAACCGACGCTTTTGTTTTTCATCCACGATATGAATTTGCGCGCCTTCTGTTTAAGCGAGCGCGGCTTCGTCAGTCCGCCGATAGGTAAGGCGCTTACCGCGTGCCATGGCGAGCAGATCGGCTGCACGTTCGTTGTCTGAAACCTTGAGCGCCGCACGGCGATTGTAGCGGAAACCAAACTCCGCAAGGTAGCGGTGCAAGTGGGCTTCGCCGCAGTGCTGATAGATGCCGCGCATGCCACGCTTGAAGACGGAGAACACGTTCTCGACGGTGTTGGTATGAACAGCGCCACGCGCATATTCGCCAGCCGAATGACGCACGGTTTCGTGTGACCCGAACTCCTTGCCTGTTTCCGTGTACAGGCGGCTTTCGTCTGTGTAGAGGCCGGACTTGCGGTCGATGTTGCGAACCATGATGTCGCGGACTTCGGCAGCGTTGGCCTTCTGGACATAGAACATGCGGACGTGTCCGCCGCGCTCGACAAGGGCAACCACGGCACGCTTGTGAGACGGGCCGCTACGGCCTTTCTTCGCGAAGGGCTGGCCACGCGTGGTCATTGTCGGCGCGGGGCCTTCCTTCTTGCCGAAATAGGTTTCATCGACCTCAACGGTCTTGCCGTCACCACCGAGCGGGCCGGACGTGTCATCTTCGGTCATGGCTTCGCGGATACGATGCGCCATGAACCATGCGGTCTTGTAAGTGACGCCAAGCATGCGGTGAAGCTGGTGGGCAGACATGCCCTTCTTGCTCGCTGCCATCAGGTGCGCGGCAAGCACCCATTTGTTGAGCGGTATCTTCGAACGCTCGAACACAGTGCCGACCGTGACAGAGAACGGCTTGCGGCATTCGTTGCACTTGTGAACGCCGGGACGCGTGGACTTACCGGCGAGCTTTGTAATGCGCTCCGGGTCCGCGTTACCGCAATGCGGGCAGATAGGGCCGTGCGGCCAGTGGATGGCTTCCAAGTGCTCGCGGGCCTTGTCTGCGTCGGTGTAAATCTCGTTGGTCAGATCGAACATTGTGTATCTCCTTGAGAACCAATGTAGGAATCTGAGCGTGGTACGTCAAGTATATAATTAGGAAAATAATCCTGTATCCAAGTCAGGGAGTTGTGCATGTACCAAGAATACGGGGAGCGTCACTGTGGTTTTGGGGAAGAGCGAAAATATAATCAGCCGCCGGATGGCTATGCGGTTATGCAACCCGGGATACCGGCAGCAAGACAATTGGCGCTACGTGCCGCGCTGATTGTTGCAGATGAGGCTGGCGTTGACGTGTGTGCGTTGTACGCGCCGAACCGCGGTCCGGCTGAGGTCGCCTTTGCCCGGCAGATGGCGATGTATCTCGCTCATGTGACCTGTGGCCAGCAGCAAAGCGGTGTGGGGGAAGCGTTCGGCCGCGACCGCACGACCGTGGCTCATGCCTGCATGATCATAGAGGAACATCGTGACGATCCGAAGTTCGATCAACGCTTGCAGTCGCTGGAAATGCGTTTGCTGCGGCTGACAGCAAAGGCGGCTGTATGATGGCCGGAAATATCGAAACCAGGACCGCAAGTGCCAGGGGCCTGATAGCCGGACTGGCTGATGGGGATATTCGCATAGCCCGCCGGGGCAATGCGTGGATGCTCGTTCCAGTTTCGGCGAGCAAAGCAGAAGGCCAACCCGCGCCGGACGCCCTCATCGATGATCTGATTGCCCGCGGACTGCTGGAGGAGCGTGGCGGGGGTGTCGCGCCAAGCAGGCGCGGGAGGCGGTTTGTGGAAACCGGGCCGCAGGACCGGCAGCAGGAGCAATCGCCGGCCAGGCCGCGCGTCTCAGACAGCAGATCGTCATCCACGCGCCCGCCTGAAAGCCCGCTTGAATGGCTGCATCGGCGCAAGGGGCCGGACGGGCAGCCGCTGATTGGCCGTGCCGCCTACGAAGCAGGCGAGCGGTTTCGCGCCGAGTATACCCGCGCAGGTCTCATGCCACGCATGAGCGCCGATCTGACCGGCAACATACCCGGCAAGGGCCGCAGGGCGGGCTCCCGCGGTCCGGCCATGGTGCTGGATGCAGCGCTCGATGCGCGTGACCGGGTCAACCGTGCAATCGAAGCCGTGGGCAATGAGATGTCAGGGCTGGTCGTCGATGTTTGCTGTCATCTGAAAAGTCTTGGCGATGCCGAACGAGAGCGCGGCTGGCCAAAGCGTTCCGCCAAGGTTGTTCTCGACATGGCGCTTTCGCGCCTTGCCCGTCACTATGGTATTGCCGAGGAGGCGAGAGGACGGGCAAGAGCTGGCGGTATCGCTCATTGGGGCAGCGAGGGCTACCGTCCGCAGATTGAATGACGCCGAAGGCGCGATCAGGACGCAAGAGCGCTTTCGGCTTCCGCCTTCATTCTTGCCACCATCGACCGCAGCCCGTTCGAACGTTGCTGGGAAAGATGCTCGTTGAGCTGAAGCTGCTTCAGCACGGCGAGCGCGTCGGTGTCGCGGATTTCCTGTGCCGGGCGACCCGAATACAGCGTTATCAGAATGGCGATGAGGCCGCGCACGATCAGCGCATCGCTGTCGCCGACAAACTTGATGTGCCTCACACCGTCCTTCTCGAACACGGTTGTATCGAGCCAGACCTGGCTGACGCAGCCGGGCACCTTGTTTTCATCGGTATGCTTCTCGACCGGCAATGGTTCCAAATCCTTGCCCAGTTCGATGACGTAACGGTAACGGTCCTCCCAATCGTCCAGGAAGTTGAAGTCCTCGATAATCGAATCGATCGACATGCTGCTCTACCAGGGTTCCGCTAACCGTTACCCTTGCGCATATAGCGTCAGCAAAGCCTGATCGGAAGCCCGGGGGCAAAAAGTCGGTCCCGGTTTCCGGCCTTCGTTTCAATTATCCCGGATCAAAGAGCCGATCGAAATCGAACCAGTGTGCGTGGCAACTGCGCTGGGAGCCGGGCCGGAATAGTTGTTCGAAACCGGGGGGTAATACGTCACGGAGGTCGGCTGCTCACCCTCGGCGGGCTGCACCTGAACGCGCGTGGTCGCAACAGTGCGATGTGGGATGTCGGCATCCTCGCCCGTGAAGTCACCCAGATAGCCATAAACGAGTTTGGCGCCGTAGCGCGCCTTGGACCCGAAGGTTTTCAGGGCCTGTTCACCGGTCTGGCATGTGTCCGGGTTGCGCTCACAGAAGCCCGAGATGTCGGCGACGAATGTCTGCGCCGCATAGATTGCTTCGCCGGTGGACACTTGCGCCGTCTGCGGTTGTCCGTCTTCACCCGAGGGTAAAAGAAGCACGGCAAGCGAAAGCCAGAATGCAGCTCTCAGCAAGAAGAACATGGGAACGCCCTTTCCCTGTGTTTTTGCGTGGCCGGAACCCCATCCGGCCGTTCTCATTGGCGCTCACCATAAGCACTGCGGTTTTCAGGCCCGTTCAGCCAATCGATACAATTTGATCGAATTCCCGGTTTTTTCATCGTCAGCGCCGCGAAGTGTGGCCGCCATATGCATTTTGCGCCCTCCAGCCCGGTGGGATTAACCAAACAAACACCCTGATATTCGAAAGCCGCGTGCCTGAGGCCCGCATGGCCTGGAAAGGTCGTGAATGCGCTCTTCGCTTAGCCGTTCATTAAAACGGTCGTGAAAGCGTGGGGGACGACATTCAAGAGAGGCGGCACTGCGTAATCGTGCCGGTAGTATAGTGACGCGTATCCCTGTTCTTTCCGCCGCCGGCGGTGCTTCGGGCCTGGATGATGTGGTGCATGTTCCCGTGCACGCGGATTCAGGCCATGCCCTTGAGCATCGGGTATTCGTCGTTTGTTATCTTGCAACCGGTATCGCCGCGCTGGCGGCTCTGCCGATCTATCTTGCGTTTGCCAGTGAGGTTACGGGCCCTGGCGCAATCGTCACGGCGATGCTTGCGCTTCCGCTTGTGATTTCACTGTATGCGATGCGCACGGGCGCCCTGGATCGTTCGCACACGATATCAGTCGTATCTGCGTCGGTTATGCTGTCTGGGCTGGCCGCGGTGTCGGGCGGGCTATTGTCGCCGGTCGTTCCCTCGCTTGCGCTCGTACTGGGGCTGGCTCATGCCATGGGCAGCGCGCGCACCCGCAATGCCGTTATTGCAATTTCCATCGGTGCATTGATTGCCGTGGTCACGGGTCACTTCAGCGGCCTGGTCATTCCCGCTTCCATCGATGCGGCCTTGCCCCTTCCGGTCTGGCTGGTGGGTGCGCTGATCGCATTCCCCTCCATCCTGCATGCGATCGTCTGGATTCAGGCCACACGGGTTGCCGCTTCGTTCAATGCGGAAGAGATGCGCGGGGAAATCCGCCGCAACCGCCGCATGATCGATAATGCCGCCGATCTGGTCACGCTTCACAACCGGGCCGGAAATCTCGTCCATGCATCCGACGCTTCCAACAGGCTGCTGGGGGCCGCTCCCTCCATGCTGATCGATGCCGGCCTGTTCAACCGCGTCCATGTCGGTGACCGCCCGGCCTATCTGCGCCTGATCGACGCAGCCCAATCCGGCAACGACATGGATGCCGCCGATATCCGCATCCGTACCGGCGACGTGAATGAGGGGCCGCCGCAATACGGCTGGTTCGAGATGCGCTGCAGGGCGATTCCCGCAAGCCATGATGTCGTCGTTGTTCTGCGCGAGACAGGGCAGCGCAAGGCGCACGAGGAAGAGCGCGATGCGGCGATTGCCGAGGCCCAGCGCGCCAACTCGATGAAGACCCGGTTTCTTGCAAGCGTCAGCCACGAGCTGCGTACGCCGCTGAATGCGATCATTGGGTTTTCCGAGGTTCTGGAGCAGGAATTGTTTGGCGCCTTCGAATACGACAAGCACCGTGAATATGCGGGCCTGATTCACCAGAGTGGCCGGCACCTGCTTGATGTGGTGAATGACATTCTCGACATGTCCAAGATCGAGGCGGGCAAGTTCGAGATCGTTGCGGAACCCTTCGATATCGAGCCGGTGTTGAAGTCCTGTGCTGCAATGCTTCAGGGCAGGGCCGATGAGCGCGGCGTCAGGCTTGAAATGGTTATCGAGCCGCATCTGCCGGAAGTCTGTGCCGACCGGCGTGCCCTCAAGCAGATTTGCATCAATCTCCTGTCCAACGCGGTCAAGTTCACCC
Source organism: Rhodobiaceae bacterium (assembly GCA_020637855.1). GTDB lineage: Bacteria > Pseudomonadota > Alphaproteobacteria > Rhizobiales > Tepidamorphaceae > JACKJK01. Next base: position 366,677 of record JACKJR010000001.1, read on the forward strand.
GCGAGGACACGGCGGAAGGCAAGAGCGGCGTCATGCTCAGTGCGACGCGGCGCGGCGGCAACGTGTGCATTGTCGTGAAGGATAACGGTATCGGCATTGCGCCGGAGGATCTCGCCCATGTCGGCGAGCCATTCTACCAGGTACACGGCAACTACGCGCGCCGATACGAGGGCACCGGGCTTGGGCTGTCCGTTGTCAAAGGACTGGTGCATCTCCATGGCGGGCGCATGGACATCGACAGCACGTTGGGGCTTGGGACAACGGTCACGATTGTCCTTCCCATTGACGGAAATGACGGCAAGGCCGAGCCGCAAGCCGTGGAAGACGTTGTAAAGCCGCTTCACCGGCACAAGGGCATGGTTTCTGATCCGCGCGCCACTGTGGAATCCGACATGACAATCGTGGCGCCATTCGTACGCAAGGCAGGCTGATGACTTCGATAACAGGAATGGAACAAGACGTGATGATGGCCTACCGCACCGAGGAGGAATGGGAAGGTATCCGTGAGGACAGGAGCAGTATGAGGCAATCCGCTTTTAGGACCGTTTCGCGAATGAACTGGCGGCGTTCATTTTTGCTGTTGGCTTTCGGTGCATGGGGGCTCATTGGATACAATGCGCTGTATGCCCAGCCCGGGCCTCATCCCGCTCCCTTCTTTTCCGGTGGAACGGTTGCAGCTCAGGGAACGCCCCTGCCAGCGAATGTGATGCGAAGTGAGCCGACCGACCCGGCCGGCCCTGTACGTATGCCTGCGGCACATCATGCACAGCAGGCCGGCGCAGAGGACACGGGCCTCCTGGTCCGGCAGGTTCAGGACGCTCTGTATCAGCGCGGATATGACGTCGGTGAGGTGGACGGGCTCATGGGACCGCGTACCCGGGCTGCGATTTCCGCTTTCGAACGCGATATGGGTCTTGCGCAGACCGGCGGTCTCGGACCTGAACTTCTTGCCCGTCTCGGCCTCGACGCGCCGCTGGAAAGGCAGTCGGCTGCCCCGGCACAATCACCCGCCACCGCAATCGTTCCGCCGCAATCGCAGAAGAGCGAAATCGGCCGGGTTCTCGAAATGACCGAACCCCTGCCGCCGACATCGGTGCGTACCGTGTCCACAACCACGGTCCGGATTGATGATCTCCTCGCCGGTGCGGCGCCCGGAGGAGCTGATCTGGCCGCCGTGCCCGTTCCTTCCGCTCCAGTCGGCGATCCTGTTGTGGCGCAAGTCCAGAGCATCCTCGCAGATCTTGGATATGCGCCTGGCAAGGTCGACGGGTTTATCGGTCCCGGCACGCGCAATGCCATTGCCAGCTTCCGAGCCAACTACGGCCTTGCGTCCGGTGATGGCATCTCTGCGGACCTCATGGCTGAACTTTCCAGGGTTTCTGGCGTAACCATTGTTCGCTGATGGCTGAAGCCGGATGCGGGTACGAAGCGACATATGGGTGTCTGCCTATATCCGCCGTGTGAATGCGTCGGGCGGGTTCGCCGTGCTCCGGCAACGGGGTGCGGTGGAAGCCGGGGCCATCTACATAACGGTGGAAGGCGAGGATCGGACGTATGATCTCTATGTGCCCGCGCCGCAGTCGCTTCTTGAAGATGGCGAATATGACCGCCAATTCCGTCGGCATCCGGCATCGGGAACGTTGGATGCCTTGGGCTTGGCGGAGCTGATACAGCGCGAAATGCGTTTTGATACCGACCTGTGGGTGATCGCGGTCGAGGACCGCGGCCGCCGGCATTTCCTGGACGCCGCCGTAATAGAGGATGCGCAGTAGGCGTTACGAAGCGCGCGGTGAAGCCGCAAGATCGCTATGGCGGCGCATCGGCGTTGCACCAGCCCGCCTTGAGGCCTGCTGACCGGGACGGTTGCCATGCGTGACCTGGCTTGCAAGAGGTGCACGGCGCGCGGTTTCGTCTGCGGGCCGCCCGCACAATGCCTGGAAGAGCCGGCCGGCTGAGCCTGAGCCGAGAGCTTCCATGTCTTCAAACAGCCTAGTAGCAACCCGTTGTGCCTTTGGAACGGTGGCGCCGATCAGGTTGCGTGCAGCTTTGCCGTCAAACTGCAGCGCGGCAAGCGTAACGGCCAGCGGTTCGCCGGTATCGTCGGCGAGAATGCGCGCAGCCTCTGAACGGGACATCCCGCTGACGCGCGCAAGCCCCGCGATCAGGTCTTCGGCCCTGCCGCTGTTGGCGAGTTGAACAAGGCCGTCGCATACCGGTTTGGCAAGGACGCCAAACTGATGCGGGATTGTCTTGATGGCCGCGGGAGCCTTGCGGGAAACCACGGTCATGACAGCTTCGCGTGCATCCCGGTCTCCGGTCCAGAACAGCTTGGCGAGTGTGCGGTCGGGCAGGGCGGTTGCCATGCGCGGTGGCCCGGCGTGCGTTTTCTTTGGCGAAGATGCTATTTCCGTCCTGACCGTGCGGCGTTCAAGGCGTTCTGCCTGATCCTTTTGCATGGTTTTCCCGTGTTTGCGTTCCAGGAGCCGGTCAATGTCGCAATGCCCGCGCGCCAGCAGGGCATCGATGACGGTGGCGGGCAGCGCCTCGCGCCTTGCAATGGCCATTGCATGCGAGACCGGATTGGCGCTGATGATGCGCACCATGTCGCCTTCGCCGAGCGCATCGGTGTGTTCAAGGATCGGCGCAGCCACTTCGATGGCGTCATCCGCAAGCGCAAAGGCCAGATTGTGCGGCAGGTGATCGTGCTCCGCGAGCATGCTGGCGACACGAACCCGTGTTTCCAGATCGACATAGGGCAGCATGGCAAGCGCGATCGCCGGATAATGCCGGATTTCAGGTCGCGTGGAACCAGTCGGATCGGCAACAAAATCCTCGGTCAGTCCAAGCAGCGTATCAGCGCGCGCATTTCCCGTCTTGGCGCGTTGGCGGCCGGCAGTCGCGGGTGATGTGTGGCTTTGAGGCATCATGGCTGACGATTCTGGCCTGGCTGAGCAATACCCAACCCTACGACCGGCTTCGTTAGCAAAGTGTTAACCCTAAGGCGCACCTAATTAACGTGTAGGAACAGCTATTGGGGGTGTTCCGCTTTTCATGGTTGCAGGAGCGGATGGTCGCGTCCGGATACAATCCATGGCTACAATTGTTGAGTTCGCGGACTATGCCGGCACTCAACGCCGACATAGCGAAAACCCAGGAATAGGCACTGGCGAAGTCATCATCTTTCCCGGTGTCCGAATTGATTACAGCGCCGCCACGTCAGAGGACAATCCGCAGGGGCCGTCACATTCGCCCCGGCGAGCCCGTCGTCGCGACGCTTAGGAACAGCAGCCGGCCAGTGAGCCGGTATTGCGCGGAGGGCAGCCTTGAACGGGCGTCTGCTGGTATCCACGCCGCTGATCGCGGTGCTTCTCCTGCTCGGTAATGGCGAAGCCGGGGCAGGGCGCCTCGGCGACTTCGGCCGCCCCGAGCCGTCAATCATTACCGGTGCCATCCTGCCATGGATCGGCAACAAGCTTGCGGGCAAGCGCGGTGAGCCGGTTTCCCAATTTCAGCTGACCGATCACGAGATGGAATTGCGCGCCCGCGCTTACACCATGTTCATGCCGAGCCATCGCGTGCGCTTCTTCGCCCGCCACCGCGCCGAACTGGTGCGCACCCGTGTATGGCCGGATGAAAATTACACCGTCGACCCGACGGACTACTACGCCGCCTTGCGCGCCCAAGGCTTCATCTCTTCGGAAGCCCGCTACAATGCCATTGAACAGGCGGTTCGCGCCGATCTGGGGCTGATCGAACCGTTCATGGTTGAAGTCGAGCGTGTCTATGCCGACGACCGCAGACGCATGGACGCATTGTCGCGTGCTTCGTTGGCGTCGCCAGAGCTGTCGCAGAACGCCGAAGCCCGGATCTACGAAAACAGGCGTGTGGTCGACTGGGCGATCGTAGCCATGCAATGGCGTGTCGAAGCTTACGCCTATGCCTTGGAAATGACCCGGATCGAGGTGCCTTCGATCCGTGCGGTTGATGTCGAAATGGCGTTGACCCGTCTTGCGGCCGCGGTGGACATCATGGCCGCCAGCGTTGATCGCATGGAAGGCGCCATCGTGGGGCCGTCTGCAGGAGATGGAAGTCCCGTCGACCTGAACGCGCCCGTCTACAAGCACTGAGCAGGACTTACTCCGCCGGAACGGGCGCACACTCCGTTGTCTTTAGCGCCGCGACCACGCTCGGACGTGTGCTGGGCGTTTGCGCAAGCGCGCGGATGATGATGTAGCCGCGCGTGAAAGGCACCGAAAGCTGTACGATGTCCGGCAGATTGGAGTCGGGATCTACGGTCAGTTCACGAGTCTGGCCAGGGTCGCGCAACTCGATGGACAACTTGCCATCGATGGCTGCCGTATGGGTCAGGCCGTAAAAATAGGCGCCGTTTTCGCGGTGGATCGAGAACGCCCAGTAAGGACTTTGCAGATTTGCCGTGATCCTGTGGGGCCCCCCGGCTAGATCAAAACGGCACACGCCGATCGGCAGATAAGGATCGAGATAGGGGGGGCGGTCTTTGGCTTTTTCTGCTTCCTCGATCAGATCCACATGCCCCTGTGGTGCATTGTTGTAGAGCACACCGAACGCGCTGGCAGGGGCCAGGCGCGGTATCCACAGGATCACCGTGATATGCACGGCAGCGGCAAGCAGCAGGACGGTGGCGACGAGCAGAACAAGCCTTGTCATTGGCATGCTCCCTTCACCAGCCGCGGCAGCTCTGCCCCCTCAAGATCGACGCCAAGCGCGACGGGTGTGTCGTAGAACCGCAGAAATAGCCGCATTGCCCCCTGGCCGGTCAACGGAATCCAGTTTCCGGGATATGGCTGCGGCGACAATGTAATTTCGAATGCGCCATCCGGGCGATAGATGATCTCGCTGCTGGACACCCCGGGGCGCTTGGAGGGGTTGTCGATGGTGAGCCGGGTTTCGGCATCATAGGCAACAAGCGTCCACCATTGCGCTGGCGGTGCCTTGCCGAAAATCCTGTAGGTGCAATTGCGCTGGAGCAAATCGCCTGAATCGTCGTCTGCGGCGGAAAAGGTGATCGACTGTCCGCCGACCAGCGGCAGTTCGCCCGAACGCGCGAATGTCGCCTGTGTGTAGGGATCCGCGTCGGGAAGCCCGGCATGCGCCCACGCGACCCAGCTTCCCCGCTTGATAGCCTCGAAACCGATACCGCGCTCCACGGCATGGAACGCAGACCAAAGGCCAAGCGCAAGCGCCAGAAAGGATACGCCGAAAAGCTGGAGCAGGAACAGCATGCGTCAGGTGTTTTTGTTTTTGCCGGCAGGGTTTTGCAGGCGAGCCTCGATAGCATGCGAATGAACGGTGCCGGGCCGTCCATGTCAATGCCGGCAGGCGGTTTATTGGGTTGCCGGTTGGGGCGCGGTGTCGATTGCCGAAACCTGATCTGTACGGATGGTGTTTCCGGTATTGAAGCGTGGTGCCGCCGTCAATGCCTCGGCAATGCCTTTCAGGACCTCGGCGGCTTCCTTCGTCAGAGTGGGGGCCCGCAGGCGCAGGCCGTCTTTGCCATCATCGGCAGCAGCAACCGGCAGGTTGCTGCCCTGAGCATAGCCCGCACCGGGGATAGGCTTGATCGCGACGCCTTCATGGGCAGCCAGCATCACCTGTTGCCATGTCATCGCCGGCAGTGAGCCGCCGGTGACGCGTCCTGTCGAGGTAAAGTCGTCATTGCCCATCCACACGGCAGCGGCGTAATTGCCGGTGAAGCCGATGAACCATGCATCGCGGTAGGCCTGCGTCGTGCCGGTCTTGCCGCCTGCGAGAATGCCCGGCAGCTGTGCCCGGCGCGCCGTGCCGTTGTTGACCACATTGACAAGCATCTGGTTCATCATCTCGGCCTTTTCGAGAGGAATGACCTGTTCGCGCTCGGGTTCATCGCGGTCGTGACTGTAGATGAGATCGCCACGAGAGTTGCGCATCTCGACAATCGCATAAGGCGGGGTTCGCTTGCCGCCATTGGCGGTGGTCAGGTACCCGGCAAGCTGATCGATCACCGTCACTTCCGATGGGCCGAGCGCCAGCGAACGCGACACCCGGATCGGAGTCTGAACGCCCATCGTCTTGGCCATCTCGGCGATATTGTCGCGGCCAAGCTGCTGCGACAGACGCACGGGGATCGTGTTGACCGACCGGGTCAGCGCCGTGATGATCGGCATGCGGCCGCGATAGCCGCCGGAATAATTGTGCGGACACCAGTTGCCGATACATATCGGCGCATCGGAGACGATAGAGTTCGGCTTGTAACCGTTCATCAGCGCCGTCATGTAGACGTAGAGTTTGAACGAGGAGCCTGGCTGGCGAAGCGCCCGGCTTGCCCGGTTGAACTGGCTGCGGCCGTAATCGCGTCCACCGACGACGGCATGCACCGCGCCGTTGATGTCGGCCAGCGCCATGGCCGCCTGCTTGACATGCCGCGCCTTGCTGTATTGGCGCAAGGTGCCCTCGACCGCGGAATCGGCGGCCTTCTGTAGGTCGGCATCGAATGCGGTCTTCACCGTCAGCACGAAGTCATGTCCGCCTTCGGCAAGCCTCTGCACTTCGTCATAGGCCCAGTCGAGATAGTAGTCCGGTGCCTTCTTCGTACTGCGATCGACGGCTTCGGCTGGTCTGCGCCGGGCGATCAGCACCTGGCCTTCGGTCATGAAGCCGGCCTGCACGAGGTTGGTCAGAACCTCGTTGGCGCGCGCGCGCGCAGCCGGTAGGTCGATATGCGGCGCATAGCGCGCCGGCGCCTTGAAAAGACCTGCGAGCATGGCCGCTTCGGAAAGGTTGATGTCGCGTACAGACTTGTTGAAATAGAACTGAGCGGCCGCCTCGACCCCGAATGCGCCGCCGCCGAGATAGGCGCGATCGAGATAAAGCTTGAGGATTTCCGCCTTGGTCAGGTTGGCTTCCAGCCAGAAGGACAGGAAGGCTTCCTTGATCTTGCGTTCAAGCGTCCGCTCGTTGCTGAGGAAGACGTTCTTGGCGAGCTGCTGCGTCAGCGTCGAGCCGCCTTCCACCACGCCGCCAGCGCGCATGTTGGAAATAATCGCGCGGAACGTGCCGAGAAAATCCACGCCGAAATGCGTGTAAAACCGCCGGTCTTCGGTCGCCATGACCGCCTTGACCAGATGGTCGGGGATGTCGGACAGCGGCACGCCGTCATCATGGCGGATGCCGCGCCGGCCGATTTCGTTGCCATAGCGGTCGAGGAAGGTGACCGAGAACTGCTGGTAATCGCGCCATTCCTTCGTGGTGGCGCGGAAGGCGGGAATGGCGAAGGCGAGCAAAACGATAACGCCGGCAACGCCCAGCGTCGCGCCATCGCCCATCAGTTCAACGATGACACGCTTGAAGCCACGGTAGTTGAACCGTTCGAGCTTTGCGGAATAACCTGTGTAATGTCGGCGCAAGCCTTCGAACAGGCGGTAGACCGCACTGTTGACGAAAGCGTCGATCTCGATCAGACGCAGTCCGAATTTCCCGCGCCGGGATGGTTCGAAGGGATCGCGCACGTGTCCGTTCTATCCTGTTGTTCAGGCCGCACCTGCTGTTCAGGTCACACCTGTTGTTCAGGCTCTTCAGGTCGCCGCCGGATTGCCCCGGCGTCAGTTCTTCGCGAACCAGCGTTATCTTCCCAATGACCCGCGATTGCAAGCCATCGAAATCACGGCCGGTTAATGCCGCCGATCATGCCGCAAAAACAGGCGGAAACACGGCGGAAGCGTCAGTTGGTTCGTCTGTTGATGTCGGGACGCCTTTCTGGCGCGTCAAGACGCTTGAGCAAATGAACCTGGAAGAGTGGGAATCGCTATGCGACGGCTGCGGATTATGCTGCCTCGTCAAGCTGGAGGACGAGGATACCGGCCAGATCTACACCACCGATGTCGCCTGTTCGCTGATGGACGGCGATACCTGCCGCTGCAAGGACTATGACCACCGCTTCGAACGCGTCTCCGACTGTCTGAAGATCGACTTGGTTGCGGTGGCAAACCTGCAATGGCTGCCCGCCACCTGCGCCTACCGCCTTATCGCCGAGGGCAAGGACCTCTACTGGTGGCATCACCTGGTTTCCGGCAGCCCCGAAACCGTCCACCAGGCCGGCATCTCGATCCGCCATCGCACCATCAGCGAGGATGACATCGACGAGGAGGACCTGCCGGACCGGATTACGCAGTGGGGCGGGGAGGGGTAGAACCTCATGGATCATCATGCTCAGTGGTGTTCCACCCGACCAGCTCGTTTCCACTGGCGTATGGACCCCGGATCACGCGCTGTGACGACGTCACCGCGCTGTCCGGGGTGACGTTTTAGTGTGTTGCGGCGTCTGTACGCCTGATGCGGCGGAAGGCCGGGTACGTAGTTTGCACCGCTGACGACACCCACTCCGTCATGCCCGGGCTTGACCCGGGCATCCAGGGGCGGCAGGCGATACCGAAAAGACTGGATTGCCGGGTCAAGCCCGGCAATGACGATAATGGAAAGCACGTCTTGCTATTCTCAAACCTCATCCTGAGGTGCGAGGGCTGCAAGCCGAGCCTCGAGGGACGGAGTTGGAGAACCAGAGAGGCATAGTTCTACGCTCTGGATTCCTGCATTCGCCGGAATGACGAGGTGAGTGTTGAAGCGATGCAGACGGCCTAGACCGACTCAATATCACCACCCACGGATCGTCACCCCGGACAGCGCGGTGCCTTAGGCACAAGCGCGTGATCCGGGGTCCATACGCCGCTAGCGCCTAACCTGCAGCCTTCCTGATCCCATCCAGCAGGTTGCGCATTTCGGTGACTTCCTCGTCCGACAATTCGCCATCGGCGATGATCAGGTGAGACATCGCCCTGGTCAGCCGCTCGACTTGCCTGCGGTTGCCGGCGATTTGCTCAACATCGCGGCGCAGTTGCGCCTCGGTCGGGCGCAGGGCGTTGAGCCAGTTGACGATGTGATTGAGGGAATAGTCGGGGATCGGCGGATCCTGCCGCGCGCTCTCGCCGATATAGGTAAGGATCACGTCGCGCTCGGAGGGCGAGAACTCGCCATCGGCATTGGCGCAATGAACCAGTATGCGGACCGCAGGCTTGGTGCGCACGATGAGGTCCGCCGTTGGCGATGCGCTGGCGTCTTCACTGATGCCGAGTGCCTTGAAGAACATCGCCGGGTCCTTGCTGGTTTCCCCGGTCCGGTAGTCGGTGATCGCTGTGATGCCGCTGACCGGGAAGGCCAGCACCGCGTCGCGCAGATGGCAATGGGCGACGATCAGCATGCCGTCGGGCGACTCGATTGCGCGATGACATTCGATGGTGCGGCGGCTTTCGTTACCCTGGGCATCGCGATAGGAGATGCCGAGCGTCATGCCGGCAACCGGATCGGCATCATCTTCGCCGTCAAGGATGCCATCCGCCTCGGTGATCGCGTCGCCTTCATCACCTTCCTGAGCGAAGCCGGGGGGAATGCGGTATTCCATGATCGGCCACACGTCGATCAGGTTTTTAAGCTCGTCCATGTACCGGCCCTCCGCAGCTTTGTCTCGAACCATAGCCGCGAAGTTGCGTGGGCAGGAAAAAATAATGCATCCAGATATTAGGAAAATATTCCTTGACAGCGCGACGCTGGTCGGGTAGGGTTTCGGCATGCTCACAAATTGCGCCTTGCGGCGGGTCTGGCGCGGAACGGTTCGTATCAAAGGATCGGTTCCACGCGGCGCTCTTCTGCGCCTTACCCTGAGGAGGCTGCATATGCGGCCGTCTCGAAGGGCGAGGTGCAGCCTTGTCGCGTCTATCTCCGGATTTTCCTAACCACGTCCTTCGAGACGCAAGTCCTTGCGGCCCTGCTCCTCAGGATGAGGTCAGGAGGTTAGGTGCATCCATGACAACCGAAGACTTGAACGACGCTGGTGCTCCCGCTGATGCGGAGGACAGCCTCGCTGCGCTGTGGCGCGCGCTTAAAACGCAGGCCTCCCGCTTCGAACGCCGCATGGCAGCCGATGGCAAGAACGACGACGGCGAGACTGTCCCAGACGCAGCCACTGCAGAGAAGGATGCGAGAACCTTGAGTGTCCTCGTGCGTGCTTACGAATCCTTGAGCGATCTCTCCGGGCAGGGTGGCACCCACAACGACACGGAGGCCGATGGCAGCGGACCTGATATCGAAGCGCTTCGCCGCGAACTTGCTGAGCGACTTGGCCGTCTATGCGAAGACGGGAGAGATTGGCCCGACGCTGGCGCTGCTGACGACGGGCCATCTTGAAGACATTTTGCGCGACTGGGCGTTCTGGGGCCGATGCGAACAAAGGCCCCCGCCTGGCACATGGACAAGCTGGCTGATCCTCGGCGGGCGCGGCGCAGGCAAGACGAGGAGCGGGGCAGAATTCGTCCGCGCCATGGCGCTGGGCCATCAGCCTTATTCACCTGTGCCCGTCAGTCCGATCGCGCTGGTCGGGGAAACCTATGACGAGGCCCGCGCCATCATGGTCGAGGGCGCCTCCGGCGTGCTCGGCGTGCACACATCGGCCGAGCGGCCTGACTGGAAGCCGGCGCGCCGCATGCTGGAATGGGCCAACGGCGCGCGAGCTTATCTGCATTCTGCCGAGAGCCACGAGGCCCTGCGCGGACCGGAATTTGCCGCCGCCTGGCTCGACGAGGTCGCCAAGTGGCGCGCTGGAGAAGCAGCCTTCGACCAACTGCAGTTCGGCCTGCGGGCGGGCAAGCGCCCGCGCCAGGTGATCACCACGACGCCGCGTCCGGTGCCGCTGATCCGCGCATTGTTGGCACGCGAGGGCAAAGGCGTCGTTGTCACGCGCATGGCGACGCGGGCGAACGAAGACAACCTCGCGCCGGGTTTCCTAAGCGATGTTGTCGGCAAATATGCCGGTACGCGGCTGGGCCGTCAGGAACTCGACGGCGAGATGATCGACGACCGGCCCGATACGCTGTTTCTGCGTGGCGTTATTGACGCAAGCCGGGTACCCGGACCGCCGGACGATTTGCGCCGCATCGTCGTCGCGGTCGATCCGCCGGCGTCGTCGTCAGCGGGTGCCGACGCCTGCGGCATCATAGCTGCCGGCGCCGATGCTCATGGCAACGCCTACGTGCTGGAGGACGCCACCGCGCAGGGTTTGAGCCCCGCTGCGTGGGCGCGCCGCGCCATCGGTCTCTACAGACGCCGGCAGGCCGACCGCATCGTCGCCGAGGTCAACCAGGGCGGCGAGATGGTCGAGGCCGTGTTGCGCCAGGTCGACCCGGACGTGCCGGTGCGCCGCGTGCGTGCAACGCGCGGCAAATGGCTGCGGGCAGAACCTGTCGCGGCCCTCTACGAACAGGGCCGCGTGCGCCACGCCGGCACTTTCGCCGAACTGGAAGACGAGATGGCCGACTTCGGTCCCGATGGCCTCTCGGATGGCCGCAGCCCCGACCGGCTCGACGCGCTGGTCTGGGCCATTACCGCGTTGATCGGCCCCGCTGACCCGAAGATCAGGCGGGTGTGATCAGAGAGTGCCGACAAACTCCATTCTCATCCTGAGGAGGTCGCGAATGCGACCGTCTCGAAGGGCGAGGATGGAGGAACTGCACAAATCGCCAAACACACTCGTCATGCCCGGCAATGACGATGAGTATGTAGCGCTAGATGGCGCCCCCTGCGGCTCTACTGGAAAATTGCAATAAGGAAGTATTCCCGCATGACAGGACTTCTTGAACGCCTCGCGCGGCTGGCCGCGCCGGGGAGGGCGGGGCTTGCCTCTCCCCCCGACGCCAAGGCGAGCCGCACCGCCGCGCTGTTCGCCTTCCACGGTCCCGGCGAGCCGGTCTGGACCGCGCGCGATTTTCGTTCCCTTTCCCATGAAGGTTACGAGAAGAACCCTGTCGTGCACCGCTGCGTACGGCTGGTGGCGGAAGCCGTCTCCTCCGTGCCCTGGCTTGTGTTCGAAGGCGATGCGGAACTTGCCGAGCACCCGCTGCTGAAGCTTCTGGCCCGGCCCAATGCCGGTATGGACGGCCAGCGCTTCATCGAAGCCGTGACCGGCTACATGCTGGTTGCCGGCAACGCTTATGTCGAGGCGGTGACGCTGAACGACGAGTTGCGCGAACTGCATGTGTTGCGGCCCGACCGGATGAAGGTCGTCACCGGCGGAGACGGCTGGCCGTCGGCTTATGAATATACCGTCGGCGCGCAGTCGGTTCGCTTCGATCAGGACGTGTCACCTGCGCCGATCCTGCATCTTTCCACGTTCCACCCGACTGACGATCACTACGGCATGAGCCCGCTGGAGGCAGCGCGCGCCGCGCTCGACATCCACAACCGGGCGAGTGCCTGGACCATGGCGCTGCTGGAGAATGCCGCGCGGCCCTCCGGCGCGCTGGTCTACACCGCGGAAAGCGGTCTCTCCCGCGAGCAATACGAGCGGCTGAAGAGCGAACTGGAAACCAGCTTTCAGGGCGCCGCCAATGCCGGCCGCCCGCTGCTGCTGGAAGGCGGGCTCGACTGGCGCGCCATGGCGATGACGCCGAAGGACATGGATTTCGCCGAGGCGCGCAATGCGGCCGCCCGCGACATCGCGCTTTGCTTCGGTGTGCCGCCGATGCTGCTCGGCATTCCCGGCGATAACACCTACGCCAACTATGCCGAGGCCAACCGCGCCTTCTGGCGCCACACCGTGCTGCCGATGCTGACCCGCCTGTCGGGTGCCTTCTCCGGCTGGCTTGGTCCGGCATTCGGCGACGTGCGGCTTGCCCATGACCTCGACGCCATCCACGCGCTATCGGCTGATCGCGATGCGCTGTGGAAGCGGGTGTCGGACGCCGCCTTCCTCACCGACGACGAGAAACGCATCGCCGTCGGTTACGGAACGCGGGAGTAACCGCATGGACCGTCTGATCGAAATCTTCGGCATGCGCGGCGACCTCGCGCATCTGGCGCTGTTCCTGTGGGCGTCTGGTGCATCCGGCCTGCTCGCCTGGTCGCTGAAGCAGCTCGTTGCCGCCAACCGCCGCTTCGACGCCTTCGTCAATGAAATCGCCCGCATCAATTCCCTGTTCCATGAAAGGAAGAGCGATGACTGAGCTGATCCACTCGCTCACCGCCCGCTGGCCGGGCATGCAAGAACGCGACGTGTTCCGCACCTTCGCGCACCGCTTGGCGCAAGTGATCAAGCGCCGCCGCGCGCATCTGCGGAGGAAGCGCTGATGGTCGCGGTGCAGCTCAAGCCTGATGAGGTGAAGTTTGCCGACATCGCGCTGGATTCGGTTGCCGGTGACGGCACGTTCACCGGCTATGCCAGCCTGTTCGAAACGCCGGACCTGTCGGGCGACATCGTTTCCGCCGGGGCCTTCGAAAAGAGCCTGAAGCGGCGTGGTGCGTCTGGCGTGCGCATGCTGTTCCAGCACGATCCGGCCGAACCGATCGGCACCTGGACCGACATTCGCGAAGACGCGCGCGGACTCTTCGCTGCGGGCCGCATCAACGCCGACGTGGCGCGTGGCCGTGAGGTGCTCTCACTGATGCGCTCCGGCGGGCTCGATGGGCTCTCCATCGGGTTCTCCACCGTGAAGAGCCGGCGCGAAGCCTCCGGTCTTCGACGCCTGCTGGAAGTCGATCTGTGGGAGATCTCCGTCGTTACCTTCCCGATGCTGCCGCAGGCACGCGTCGCGGCGGTGAAGGGCGGCCATCTTCCGAGCGAACGCGAATTCGAGCGCTGGCTGACGCGGGACGCGAAATTCAGCCGAACTCAGGCCCGCACCATCATCGCTGCGGGTTTCAAGGCCCTGAAGACCCGGCGGGACGCGGGTGAACGGGCAGGCCAAAGCGACATCGCCACGGCCATCCGGCGGGCAACGCACCTCTTCGCGAGCTGAGCCCGCATCACCCGAACCGAAAGGACGTTCATGACCAACACGCACATCCCGGCACCTGAAGCCAAGATGGCCGACGGCGCGCCGTCGAGCCTCGACGTGGTCGAGGCCTTCGACGACTTCATGCAGGCCTTCGAGGCCTTCAAGGAAACCAACGACCAGCGCCTGGCCGAAATCGAATCCCGCGTCGGCGCCGATGTGGTCACCACCGAGAAGATGGACCGCATCAACAAGGCGCTCGACGATCTCGCCCTTAAGAGCCGGCGCCTGCCGATCGGCGGCGAAACGCCAGCGCGCCCCAGCGAGGCCAAGCAGGCGTTCGAGGCTTACGTGCGTACCGGCGACGAGGCCCGTATGCGCCGGCTGCAGGAAAAATCCATGACGGCGGGCACCGGCTCCGAAGGCGGCTATCTCGTCGCGCCGGAAACCGAGATCGAGATCGGCCGCAGGCTGGCGCAGGTCTCTCCCATCCGTGCGATCTCCTCGGTGCGCCAGATCAGTGCGACGACCTACAAGAAGCCGTTCGCGATCTCCGGTCCTGCCGTCGGCTGGGTCGGCGAGACCGATGCGCGGCCCGAGACGACCGCGCCGACGCTGGCCGAACTGGAGTTCCCGGCGATGGAACTCTACGCCATGCCGGCGGCGACGCAGACGCTGCTCGATGACAGTGCCGTTGATATCGACGCCTGGATCGCGCATGAGGTCGAGACCGCCTTCGCCGAGCAGGAAGGCACTGCCTTCGTCACCGGAGACGGCAACAAGAAGCCGACCGGCTTCCTCGACTACACCCAGGTTGCCGAGGCGAGCTGGGCCTGGAGCAAGATCGGCTATCTGGCGACCGGCGTCGACGGCGACTTCGCAGCGACCGACCCGGGCGACAAGCTGGTCGATCTCGTCTTCGCGCTGAAGGCCGGCTACCGCGGCAATGCCCACTTCGTCATGAACCGGAAGACGCAAGGGGAGGTGCGCAAGCTCAAGGATGGCGACGGCAACTATCTCTGGCAGCCGGGCCATCAGGCCGGCGTGCCGCCGACGCTGATGGGCTTCCCCGTCACCGAGGCCGAGGACATGCCGGATATCGGATCGGACACCACGCCGATCGCCTTCGGCGACTTCTCGCGCGGCTATCTCGTGGTCGACCGTATCGGCACCCGTATCCTGCGCGATCCATATTCCGCCAAGCCCTACGTGCTGTTCTACACGACGCGGCGCGTCGGCGGCGGCGTGCAGGATTTCGACGCCATCAAGCTGCTGAAGTTCGGCACCTCGTAAGCCTGAAGATCCCCCGTCCCGCATGCTCAGCCTCCCGGCGTGCGGGGAACCTCCCAACGGCCTCGCCACCTTTCATCAGGTGCGGGGCCGTTGGTTTTTGACGGCTTCCCGGAGTGACATATCATGACCATGATCCTGGTGACGCCGCCGGCGTCCGAGCCGGTATCGCTGGCCGAAGCCAAGTCGTTTCTGAAGCTCGACTCGGGCGACGACGATACGCTCATCGATACGCTGATCGCCACGGCGCGGGTCGCGCTTGAATTGCGCACCGGACGGCATTTCGTCACGCAAGCCTGGCGCTATGTGCGCGATGCCTGGCCATCGAGCCGGCTGGTTTCCCTGCCTGCTTCGCCGCTGATCTCCGTCAACGCTGTGACCATCTATGACGATGACGGCAACCCAACCGTGCTGCCAGCAACGGATTACATTGTCGACACCGCAAGCGTGCCGCCGCGCCTCAAGTTGCGCTCTTCCGCAATCGCCGATCCGGGACAGGCTCTCAACGGTATCGAGATCGACCTGACAGCAGGATACGGCACTGCTTCGGATGTTCCCGCGCCGCTGAAAACCGCGATCCTGCAACTCGTCGCCCATTGGTACGAGACCCGAGAGCCGGTCGCCTTCGGCGATGCGGCCTCGCCGGTACCTGATACGGTTGCAGCGCTGATCGCACCGTACAAATTGGTGGCGTTATGATCGGCGCCATGCGCCACCGCCTCGTGCTGGAAACGCCGGTGGATACGCCGGATGGCGCGGGCGGTGCATCGCGGACTTGGAGTGCCGTCGCGACGCTCTGGGCGGGCCTGCGTCCGCTCAATGCCGGCGAACGCGTCGATGCCGATGCGCAGGAGCACAGCATCACCCACCGTGTCCTGGTCCGCTGGCGCGATGGCGTGTCCGCTGAAGACCGCTTCGTCCTCGGTGCGCGCATCTTTGAAATACGCAGCGTGAGCGATCCCGACGAGCGTCAGCGCTATCTCAACATCGATGTCGAGGAGGTGTCGCGATGATTGCCGACAGCCTCGACAAAACGCAGAGCGCCTATGCCGGTCAGTTGCTCGCAGACAGTGCGCTGACCACGGCGCTGGGCGGAGCACGTGTCTATGACGCCGTGCCGCACTCACAAAGTTTTCCCTATGTGGTGCTAGGCTCAGGCGTTGCGCGGGATTGGTCCGGGCAAGGCACGCCGGGCTCTGAACTGACGCTCGCCTTCGATGTCTATTCCCGCAGCCATGGTCGCAGCGAGGTGGCGCAGCTTGCGGGCCTTGTCTCTGATGCGCTGACCGCAAGCGACCCGTCGGTCTCCGGCTACCGCGTCGTTCTTGCCGAAGTGACGCGGATCGAAACCGACCGCCTCAAGGACGCGAAAACCTACCGTGCGCGCATCACCCTGCGCGTGCTCGTCGAGCCTGCCTGAGGCAGGTCTTTCCAACACCAGAAATGGAGACGCGCGCATGGGCGCACAAAAGGGCAGGGACCTTGTCCTCAAACTCGACAGCGACGGGCTGGGCACGTTCCAGACCGTCGCGGGCTTGCGTACCCGCAGCCTTTCCTTCAACGCCGAAACCGTCGACATCACCCATGGCGAGAGCGCCGGGCGCTGGCGCGAACTGCTCGCAGGCGCCGGTGTGCGCCGCGCCTCGCTCTCGGGCGCCGGTATCTTCAAGGACGGCACGTCGGACGAGCTGGTTCGCGCGATATTCTTCGACGGGTTGATCCGCGACTGGCAGGTGATCATCCCCGACTTCGGTACCGTCGAGGGTGTGTTCCAGGTGGTAGCCCTCGATTATGCCGGCAGCCACGACGGCGCGGTGACCTTCGAGATCGCGCTTGAATCTGCTGGCGAACTCACCTTCGCGGCAGCCTGACCATGACGGAGCGACGCGCAAATCGCCGCCGTGGCGAGATCGAGGCCGAGCTTGCCGGCGAGCGGCACATCCTGTGCCTGACGCTGGGTGCGCTGGCGGAACTGGAAACCGCCTTCGGCGTCGATGACCTTGCCGGGCTTGCCGATCGGTTTTCGTCCGGCCGCCTGTCCAGCCGCGACATCAGCGTCATCCTCGCTGCCGCCCTGCGCGGTGGCGGCAACTCACTTCGTGAGGACGAATTGGCGAGCCTCTCCACGGACGGCGGTGCAGCGGGTCTTGTCGCCATCGTCAGCGATCTTTTCGCTGCAACATTCGGGCAAGTCAGCGACGGCAGCCGCGCGGAGGGCGGCCCCGAAAACCCTCCGCCAGTCACTTCCCCTGGGTGCAGCTGATGCATCTCGGCTTCGGCGTGCTGAAGCTCTCGCCGCAGGCCTTCTGGAGAATGACGCTTTCCGAGATTTCTGCCGCTACTCATCCGCCAAGCGCGTCTCCTCCTGACGCGAAGACTTTGCATGCGCTGATGCGCCAATACCCGGATTGAGGGAGGACCAGGCATGGACCAGCCTGACGACATCACCGTCCGCGTCGATGCGGATCTGACCGCCTTTCGCGCCGATCTCACCGAAGCGACCCGCATGGCCGACCGCTTCGGCCGTTCGATGACATCGGCCTTGTCGTCGGCTGTCGTACGTGGCCGCGACTTCGGCGATGTTCTTCGTGGCCTCGCGTTGCGGCTCTCCGATATCGCGGTCAAGGCGGCACTGAAGCCTTTCGAAAACGCAATCTCCAACACGCTTGGCAGCACTTTTGCGGGGCTCACCGGCGGCATGCGCACCTTCGCATCCGGCGGTGTCGTCAACGGCGCGGCAGGCTTTGCCAATCCGCTCGGTCATCTCGGCGTTCTGGGCGAGGCCGGACCTGAAGCGATTCTGCCGCTGGCGCGCGGGGCCGACGGTCAGCTTGGCGTGCGCGCAGGCGATGGCAGCGGCAAGCCGGTCAGCGTCACCGTCAACATCTCCACCAACGATGCGGCGTCCTTCAACGCCGCACGCGGTCAGGTCGAGGGTGCGATTGCCCGCGCCGTGCGCCGTGGCGCGCGCACGCTTTGAGGTAACCCATGGCATTTCACGAAGTCGATTTTCCTCTTGCCCTGTCGCGGCGTGTCTCCGGCGGGCCGGAGCGGCGCACCGAGATCGTCGCGCTGATTTCCGGCCATGAGGAACGCAACCAGCTCTGGGCGGATTCGCGCAGGCGTTACGATGCAGGCACTGGCCTGCGCGCGCTCGATGACATCCACACGCTGGTCGCTTTCTTCGAGGCGAGGCGCGGGCGCTTTCACGGCTTCCGCTTCCGCGATCCGGCCGACCACAAGTCCTGCGCGCCGACGGGCGCACCTGCCGCGACGGATCAGTCCATCGGTACCGGCGACGGTGCAACTGTCAGTTTCCAGCTTGCCAAGACCTATGGAGCAGGCACGAGCGACTGGGTGCGCAAGATAACCAAGCCGGTCAGCGGTTCGGTCCTGATCGCGCTCGACGGCATACCTCAATCAAGCGGCTTCAGCGTCGATGATGCGACCGGCGTCGTCACCTTCGATTCTGCCCCCGGCGTTGGCGTTGCGGTCACGGCGGGCTTCAAGTTCGATGTGCCGGTGCGCTTCGATACTGACCGGCTCGATGTTGATCTCGATGCCTTTGCCGCCGGTTCCGCGCCGCATGTTCCGCTGGTCGAGATCAGAGTTTAAATCATGCGAAATTTCGAACCTGATTTTGCCGCGCACCTGGCGAGCGGCGCGACGACGCTGTGCTGGTGCTGGCGGCTGGAACGCGTCGACGGTGCGGTGCTCGGTTTCACCGATCACGACAGGTCCGTGACTGTGGGCGGAATTGTGCATGAACCCGAGACGGGCCTGAGTGCGTCAGCCACGGAAACCGCATCCGGCTTTGCCGTCGACAATACCGAGGTCGCAGGCGTACTCGACAGCACGCGCATCAAGGCGTCCGACCTCGAGAACGGCCTCTATGACGGCGCGACGGTCTCCGTCTACCGCGTCAACTGGCAGGACCCGGCCTCGCATGCGCTGCTGCATGTGGCAACGCTCGGCGAAGTGACCCGCAGCGGCACCGGCTTCACCGCCGAACTGCGCGGCCTTGCGCAAAGCCTGAATGTCGAGAAGGGGCGCCTGTTTCAATATGCCTGCGATGCGGAGTTGGGCGATGCCCGCTGCGGCGTCGATCTGGAGGACAGCGCCTATGCCGGTTCGGGCACGGTCGATATCGCAAGCGATACGCGTAGTTTCACCGCCAGCGGTATCGACGCCTTCGCGGCCGCCTGGTTCACCCATGGTCTGCTGACATGGACCTCCGGCGCAAACACCGGTGCTGTGTCACGTATCAAGCGTCATCGGCTTGAGAGTGGCGCAGTCATCATCGAACTCTGGGACGCACCGTCCGGCACGCTTGCTCCGGGCGATGCCTTCGACATCGTCGCCGGTTGCGACAAGACCGCGCCGACATGCCGCGACAAGTTCGTCAACCTGCTCAACTATCGCGGCTTCCCGCACATGCCGGGCAACGACTTCCTGTTCGCCTATCCCGGCAGCGACGACACGGTCCATGACGGCGGCTCGCTCGGCCATGAGTGACATGCGGGAACGCATCGTCGCCGAGGCAAAAAGCTGGCTCGGCACGCCGTACCACCATCGTGCCAGTAGGAAAGGCGCAGGCGCCGATTGCCTTGGGTTGCTGCGTGGCGTCTGGCGTGCCTGCATCGGCGACGAACCGCTCGCCGTACCACCCTATACCGGAAGCTGGGCCGATGCCGGTGGCGGCGAGCCACTGCTGATAGCGGCGCGTTCTGCGCTGATCGAATGCCGGTCCGATGCGATTTTGCGGCCCGGTGACGTCATCGTCTTTCGCGTCGGCCCTGCGAACGTCGCCAAACATGCCGGCATCGCGATAGCGCCCGACCGCATGATTCATGCCTGGGAAGCCGCCGGCGTCGTCGAGACGCGGCTCGCCCCCTGGTGGACGCGGCGCGTCGCCGGCGTCTTCGCCTTTCCCGGCTGCAGCGAGGAAATCTGATCCATGGCGGCATTGGTCCTGACGACTGCGGCGCGTGCGCTGGCAGGCGCGGTCGGTTTTGGCGGCTTTGCATCCGCTGCGCTCACCGCCGCCGCCGGCCTAGCCGGCGGCATCATCGACCGCTCGATTTTCGGCGCGAAGCCCGCTGACAGCGTGGGGCCGCGCCTGGCTTCGCTGCAGGTCACATCGTCGACGGAAGGCGCGCCGGTTCCCCGCGTCTATGGCCGTATGCGCATCGGCGCGTCGCTGATCTGGGCGACGCGGCTGGAGGAGGAAACCGTCACCACCAGCGTTTCGCAGGGCAAGGGCACGCGCTCGTCGGCTTCCAGCACCACCTACAGTTACTACGCCAACATCGCGCTGGGCTTGAGCGAAGGCGAGATCGCACATGTCGGCCGCATCTGGGCCGATGGCAGCGAGATCGACCAGACGCAGGTCACCTTCCGCGTCTACACCGGCAATGAGGATCAACTCCCCGATCCGCTGATCGAGGCCAAGGAAGGCGCGGGCTACGCACCCGCATATCGCGGCATCGCCTATGTCGTCTTCGAACGGTTGCCGCTGGAGGTTTACGGCAACCGTATCCCGCAATTCACCTTCGAGGTCTGGCGCCCGCTTGGCGCGCTGGAAGGCAAGGTGCGCCAGCTTTGCGTCATCCCCGGCGCGACCGAATTCGGCTACGAGCCAGAGCCGGTCTCCCGCGTCGGGCGCACCAGTCAGGGACAGCCTATAGATGCCGACACCGAGAACCGGCACACATTCGTTGCGGCAAGCGACTGGCATGCATCTATGGACATGGCCGATGCGCTGCTGCCCGCTTGCGATGGCGTGACGCTGGTTGCCGCGTGGTTCGGCGATGACTTGCGGGCGGGCGACTGCACAATCCGTCCCAAGGTCGAAAACGCCACCAAGGACACCGATCCGCACGCGTGGAAAGTAGCCGGGCTGAATCGTGCGGCAGCTGACACAACCAGTTTATCCGGTGGTGGCCCCGCCTATGGCGGTTCGCCGAACGACGCTTCGGTGATGCGCGCCATTGCCGACCTGAAGGCACGCGGCAAGCGCGTCACGCTGCTGCCGTTCCTGCTGATGGATGTACCTTCCGGCAATGCGCTGCCCGACCCTTACGGCGGCGCGGAACAGGCGGCTTATCCCTGGCGCGGCCGCATCACATGCCATCCCGCAGCCGGTCAACCGTCGAGTGCCGACAAAACAGCGGCAGCAGCAACGCAGATTTCCGATTTCCTCGGAACGGCTGTGGCAAGTGACTTCACGGTTGGTGCCGGCACCGTTACCTACACAGGTGGCGATCCATGGCGTTACCGCAACTTCATCCTGCACTACGCGCATCTGGCCGCTGCCGCAGGTGGCATCGATACATTCCTGATCGGTTCGGAGATGGTCGCGCTCACCAGAGTGCGGGATGACACCGGCGCTTTCCCCTATGTCGACGCACTGAAAGACCTCGCCACCGAGGTGCGCGCCATCCTCGGATCCGGTACTGCCATCGGTTATGCGGCGGACTGGTCCGAGTACCACAGTCACCGTCCCGCTGACGGCACTGGCGATGTGCTGTTCAACATGGACCCGCTATGGGCTGACGCCGAGATCGACTTCATTGGTGTCGACAATTATTTCCCGCTCGCCGACTGGCGCGACACGCTCGACCATGCCGATTTCGCCAACGCGCAAACCGGCCACGACGCCGATTACCTCGCCGCCAATATCGAGGGCGGAGAATACTTCGACTGGTACTACGCCAGCACCGCCGACCGTGCGGCCGGCACACGCACGCCGATTGCCGACAGCATCTATGGCGAGAGCTTCGTGTTCCGCCAGAAGGATCTGCGCGGCTGGTGGACGAACGCCCACCACGACCGCTCCGCAGGCATACGCGATGCTTCGCCCACAGTCTGGACACCGCAATCGAAACCGGTCCGCTTCATCGAACTCGGCTGTGCGGCAATCGACAAGGCGTCGAACGAGCCGAACGTCTTCAACGATGCGAAGTCCGCCGAGAGCGACCTGCCGTATTTCTCGCTCGGCGTGCGTGACGACCTGCAGCAGCGCCGCCATCTGGAAACCGTCATCGATTACTGGTCGGACGCCGCCAACAACCCGGTCTCGGCAGTCTACGCCGCGCCGATGATCGATACCTCCAACATCGGCTTGTGGGCCTGGGACGCGCGGCCCGTGCCGGCCTTCCCGCGCGACCGCGCGCTGTGGGCGGACGCGGCCAATTGGGACAAGGGGCACTGGCTGTCGGGCCGCTTGGGCACGTTGGTTCTGCCGGATTTATTGCAGGCCGTGCTCTCGGAATACGGCATCGGGAATATCTTGATCGAAGGCGTTACAGGATCGCTGGATGGCCTTGCCATATCCGGCCCGGCGACGGCACGCAGTGTGCTGGAACCTTTGTGCAGCGCCTTCGGCGTCGATCTTGTCCAACGCGGCGATGCCATCGTGCTACGTGGCCTGCGCCAGCGTGCTCCGGTGCTGGAGACAACAAGCGATGATCTGGCGGATGCAGGGCCGGGCGATGCAGGTTTTGCGGTCCTGCGCACGCCGGATGGCGAGATCGCTCCGGTCATTCGCCTCGGCGTCCAGGACTCCGATCTGGATGACAGGCCCGCTACCGTTGAAGTCATGCGCAGTGGACAGAGTGGACGCGCTGTCGCCGGCGCCGACCTGCCGGTCACGCTGGAGCGCGCCCGCGCCGAAACGCTCGCCCGCACCATGCTGCAATCGGCGTGGACTGAACGTGAGAGCATTACGCTTGCTCTGCCGCCGTCCCGGCTTGCCGTGGAACCCGGCGATGTCGTCACGCTCGATACCGGAGAAAGCACGCGCGCCTGGCGCATCGGCAAGATCACAGACGGCGGCGCGCGGCAGGTGGAAGCCGTGCGTTACGAAGCGAACGACCACCTGCCCGTGACGGGCGAACGCCGCAGACGCTCGGCGCGTACGGCATCCGGCGTATTGGCTCCCGTGGTGGAACTGCTCGACCTGCCGGCCCTGTCGGAAACGGCGTCGGCCCCGAAACTCCATGCCGCGGCTCATGCCTCGCCGTTCCTGCCCGTCGCGCTCTATCGCTCGCAGTCCGGTGGCGATCGAACTCTTGTCGCGACCATTACGCGCCGCGCGACCATGGGCACATTGCTGTCGCCCCTTGATGGCGGTGCCCTCTGGCGCTTCGACGAGGGCGGCGTAATCGATGTCGAGATCTTCGCCGGAGCGCTGAACGGCGCTTCTGCAAGCGATGCGCTTGGTGGCGCCAATCTGGCGGCCATCGCAACGCCTGAGAGCGGTTGGGAGATCATCCAGTTCCGCGATGCCGAATTGGTCGCGACCCGCACCTATCGCCTGACCGGCCTGCTGCGCGGGCAGGGTGGCACCGAACATCTGATCGCAACCGCGAAACCTGCCGGCAGCAGTTTCGTCCTGCTCGACGATGCGCTGACGCCGGTTGCGGCCACGCTGGCCGATATCGGCCGCGACTTCACATGGCGCTATGGCCCGGCCAATCGCGACGTTACCGAATCCATATACGCCGAAACGGTCTTCGCGCTTTCGGGCACGGCGCTGTTGCCGCGTTCGCCTGTCTATATGGATGCGGTGCGCGACGGCGGCAGCGGCGATATCGCCATAAGTTGGGTGCGCCGAACGCGCGTGCCCGGCGAACGCTGGGACGAGGCCGACGAGCCGCTCGGCGAGGCCAGCGAGCGCTACCGCCTCACGGTCTACGCCGCCGATGGCGAGACCGTTCTGCGGCAGATCGAAACCGCGGCGTCCGCATACACTTACACCGCCGCCGACCAAGCCGCCGATTTCGGCAGCCTGCCTGCGTCGCTCACCGTCTCGGTCGCACAGCTGAGCGACACAATTGGTGCGGGCGTGCAAACCATGAGGACCATCGATGTCTGAAACGCCCCGTCTGAAACTGCCGGAGATCGCCTCCGGTCAGGCCCAGAAGCACGTCACCCATAATGATGCGCTCGCCCGCCTCGATGTGCTGGTGCAGGTCGCGGCCCAGACCCGCGACCAGACCAGCCCGCCAGGCTCGCCCGCACAAGGCGACATCCACATCGTCGCCGCATCGGCAACCGGCGACTGGGCCGGGCAGGCTGGCAAGCTCGCCAACTGGCGCGATGGCAGCTGGTCCTTCTATGACCCGATGCCCGGTTGCATCGCCTATGTCATCGCTGAGAGCACCGCAGTGCTGTTCGACGGATCGGACTGGGCCGATCTTGCCGGCATCGTGCCGCTGCAGAACCTTGCAAGCCTTGGCGTGAACACCACGGCTGACGCAACCAACAAGCTTGCCGTGCGTTCGTCTGCCGCCCTGTTCTCCGGCATTGAGGCAGCGTCCGGCGGCGACGGTGACATCCGCGTCATCGTGTCGAAGGAAGCAGCCGGCGATACGGCCTCTCATCTGTTTCAGACGAATTATTCCGGCCGCGCAGAATTCGGTCTCACCGGAGACGACGATTTCCATATCAAGGTCAGCCCGGATGGGGCCTCCTGGACCGAGGCGATTCTGGTCGACACCGCTTCCGGCCGTGTCGGCATCGGAACTGCGTCGCCGGGCCGCAATGTCCACATCGCCTCGACCGGCCCCGCTTTCCGGCTTGACGAGACTGACGAAAGCCAGCGCTGGGATTTCGCGGTCGGTAGCGGAAACTTCTACATCCAGAACGTGGAAACCGGGCAGAACGTGCTGGTCGCCCGAGCCTCAGCAGAGCTCGAGCTGATCCCTGAAACCCATCTGGAAATAAGGCCTGGCAACACGGAAGTCGCACGCTTCGATAGTGGCGGGGTGACGGTCTACGGAGAGCACGAAATCAACGCAGGCTATCCCGCCGCCATCTGGATCGACCAGAATAACGCGAACTACAAGTGGTACGCAGTTGGCGCGTTCGGGGACCTCAATTTCCGTAACAATTCAAACTCGGGCGGGGCAAACGTTCTTATCCTGCGCGATGACAGTGTTGTCCAGGTCACCCACGACCTGCTCATAAGTACAACGGCAACAAATCCCACCGCTGCCCTAGACATCAACGGCGACAAGATGCGCCTGCGTACGGCGAAGACGCCCGCGAGCGCATCCGACACCGGCAACCAGGGCGATATCGCCTGGGACAGTTCGTACATCTACGTCTGCGTCGCCACGAACACGTGGAAGCGTGCCGCGCTCGCCACCTGGTAAGCCCCGCCCCGCGCCTTCCCTTTAAAGGACTTATGCCGATGGACCGTCGCATCTTGTTTGATGCGGTTCGCGGAAGCGTTTTCCGTGGCCGCCTGTCGCAGCGCCAGGTGGATGGCATCAACCATCTGCTCGATGTCTGGGAGCGCGAGTGCTCCGGGCCCGACGCTCAGCTCGCCTATTGTCTCGCGACATCGTTGCACGAGACCGCGCACACGATGCATCCGGTGCGCGAGACCTTGGCGAAGTCGGATGCGCAGGCGATCGCCCGCCTCGATGCGGCATACAGGGCAGGGCGGTTGAAGGTTTCCCGGCCCTATTGGCGCAACGGGTTTTTCGGGCGCGGGCACGTGCAGCTCACTCACCGGCGCAACTACGAGACCATGGGCAAGATGCTCGGCATCGATCTCGCCGGCAACCCGGCGCTGGCGCTCGATCCGGATGTGTCCGCGCGCATCCTCTTTGCCGGCATGCTGCGGGGCGTGTTCACCGGTAAACGGCTTGACCGTTATGTGAACGCCAATCGCAGCGACTTCCGCAACGCGCGCCGCGTGGTCAACGGCATGGACCGCGCAGGCCTGATTGCCGGATATGCCGAAGCCTTCCTCGAAGCGCTGAAGATGGCGCGCGCCGGCTGCGCCGCGCGGCGTCCCGCCATGCCTAATCCCGAGCCGGTAACGCCGCTGCCGGATCTGCCGGCGGCGGACTATACGCCGCCGGAGGATGCCACGACCGGCACCCGCGATCGCGACTCCACCACCATCCGCACCGGCATCATGCAAACGCTGATCGGTTCGCTCGCCGCGATCCTCGGTGCGCTCGGCAGCTTGACGCCATGGCTGGCGGGACTGCTCGTCGTGCTCGCGGTCTGTGCAGGGCTCTACATCTGGAAGGAACGCCGTCGTCACGCCCGCGAGGACGGCATATGAGGGAGCCTCCACTGAAGGGAAATGCGCGATGAAGTGGCTCGTCTCGACGCTGCTGTCGTGGTTCACCGGCGGCACGCTGGACCGCGTATTGGACACGGTCGATAGCCGCGTCGACAACGAAACCGAGCGCCAGCGCATCCGCGCAGAGGTCACCCGCGCCTATGTCTCGGCACAGGCCTCGCTGCTTGCGGGGCGCACATGGTGGTTCCAGCTGTTCTTCGTCGTCCCGCTCGGCCTGTGGTTCACGGCAGTCGTCGCCGACTCGATTTTCCAGTTCACCTGGAACGTCGCCGCACTTCCTGCCCCGCTCGACACTTGGGCGGGCTGGATCGTCTCCAGTTTGTTTCTGGTGGATGGGGCCAAGGCTGTTATTGGACGGATGGGGAGGTGAGCCTCTGGGTATGACCCGGTAAGATGGTATTTAGGGGCTGGTATAGAGTGATACGGGGATGCCCGTGCCGGTTAGCTATCAGCATAGAGGGGGATTGGCAGAGAGGGATTTAGATGCAAAATAGTGCCTCGTAGAAAACGCGATGTTCGGAAAATGACCGAAATCTTTGATGTAATTGATAAAATAGAAGGCGAATATGACGCCGATATTTTCGCATATATAGCACCAATTTTTGGGCCGCTAGACGACAAGGTTTTGCATCTTTGCCGCAACAATAAGCGACATAAAAATATTCTTTTGATGATCGATACTCCCGGCGGAAGTGCGGATGCCGCTTACCGCATTATCAGGGCGATTCATCGCTGTTACCACGTCGATGGCGGCCAGCTCATTTTTTTCGTTCCGAGGTTTTGCAAAAGTGCCGGCACCATTATGGCTCTCGGTGGTGACCGGCTCATTATGTCTCAAGAAGCAGAACTTGGCCCGATAGATGTGCAGTTGCGAAAAGACGATGAAGTTGGAGAAAGAACCTCTGGTCTCACGCCTCATCAAGCGCTGGACACGCTTGCAGGAGAGGCGGTTCTTCATTTCCGTCGCTTTTTTCGGCACCTCAGATATGATGACGATACATTGTTTTCGACGCGATTGTCGGCAGAGTTAGCTTCACAGATGGCGATAGGGCTAATGAGCCCCATATATGAACAGCTAGACCCGCTCCGATTAGGCGAAGTTGAACGTTTTGTTAGGATTGCAGTGGATTATGGCGAACGGATCAGTTCGTCAAACGTTAAGCACTTAGCGATTGAGAAACTTGCTGCTGCATATCCGTCTCATGGATTCGTCATTGATCGGGAAGAAGCCGAAGATCAGCTATTTCATAAGGTCGAGAAGCCTACAGACGCCTTGGAAATGCTAGCGAGAGCAGTTATTGATAACTTCAACCCGAACGAGCCTGTCGTACGCTTCCTGCGTCGTCCAGAGCAAAATCCGCAAGGGGATAGCGATGAAACCGACGAGCCAAATAAACGAAAGAGTCGCTCGCGAAAGAGAGGCTCAAGCGCTAAAGTTCGATCGAATTCTTCGGAACCCAACGGTGTCTCAGCGCTTGTCGATCCCGAATGACCGGTTCACAGATCGGCGGGACAGCGAAAAACGTAAGGTTAGAGAGCTTCTTTTGGCGACAGAAGATAACTGAACATCTCGAACTACATTCCCGTGGCTGTCCGTGGCCTTCCTGATCGTTCCGTCAGCATGCTGACTGCACGTATTGATGGCGCGATTTATCAGGTCTGAAACAAACTTCCTGTCCCTCGTCCATACCGGATACGGAGACTATTTCCTGTATGATCTGGTGGCTTGTAAGCGGGGCTCTCGACGTTCGCTGACTTCAGTGGTGCTTACTACCTTGCGCCGCAAATTTCTGTATCCTGACAGCGTCATTCATCGCCGGTTCATCCTGCGCCCGCTAGAACGCTGCCCATGAACACGAAACGCGCCCTTCTTGCAGCCCTGATCGCCGGCGGTCTTTCCCTGACCGCGGGCGCAGCCGACGCTGCCCAGCTTGCAGGCCTGTTCTTCGGCTCCAAGACGGAGCGCACGAAGATCGCGCCGCCTGCAGAACGGCTTTTGCCGGTCAATTCCGGCTGCGGCGCTGCGATTGCGCGCGTCGAGGCGCAGACCGGCGGCAAGGTCATTTCCGCCAATCTCGTCGGCGGCAATCGATGCCGCCTCGTTGTCCTCATCCCCTCCAACAACCGCAGCCGTCCGCCGAAGACGCAGACAGTGGTTGTCCCCGCAGGCTGAGTGGATAAAACTCTCCCCGTCCAATTCCAGTACAACACCGGAGAAGCCCCGTGCGCGCGCTCGTAGTCGAAGACGACCCGGACCTGAACGACCAGATCGCGTCCGCGCTCACCGATGCCGGATTCGCCGTAGACCGTGCCGATGACGGCGAGGAGGGCCACTTCCTCGGCGACACCGAGCCCTATGACGTCGTCGTGCTCGACATCGGCCTGCCGAAGATGGACGGCATCCGCGTGCTGGAAGCCTGGCGCGCGGAAGGCCGCAAGATGCCGGTGCTGATCCTGACCGCCCGCGACAAGTGGGGCGAGAAGGTTGCGGGTTTCGATGCCGGCGCAGACGATTACGTCGCCAAGCCCTTCCACATGGAAGAGGTCCTTGCGCGCGTACGTGCACTTGTGCGCCGCGCGGCGGGCCACGCCAGCGCCGAACTCGTCTGCGGCCCTGTGCGCCTCGACACCCGCGCCTCGCGCCTGACGGTTGAGGGCAACGCGATCAAACTCACCGCGCTCGAGTTCCGCCTCATCGCCTATCTCATGCATCACGAGGGCAAGGTGGTCTCGCGCACCGAACTGATCGAGCACCTGTATGACCAGGACTTCGACCGCGATTCGAACACGATCGAGGTTTTCGTCGGCCGCTTGCGCAAGAAGCTGGGTGTCGACGTGATCCAGACCGTTCGTGGCCTGGGCTACTGCCTTCAGCCGCCGGCGGATGCCGGTTGACGGTGCCGGATGTGGCGTAAGGCGCTCACCCTCCGTCTTCTTGCTCTCGCGATTCTGTGGAGCGTGATCGTTCTGGTGGTGGCGGGGCTGGCGCTGACGGCTGCCTACCGCGAGACGGCGGAGAACGAATTCGCCAAGCGACTGGAATCCTCGCTGCTCAACCTCGTCGCGGCAACGGACTTCAACGCTGACGCTTCCCTCGTCAGGGAACCCGAACTCGCCGACCCGCAGTTCCGTTCGGCGCTGTCGGGCTGGTACTGGCAGATCGAGCACACTTCCACGGGCGAGATCATCGCGCGCTCTCCCTCGCTTGCCGGCGAAACGCTGGCCATGCCCGATACCTCGCATGTGCCGCTCGACTTCAATTTCCGCCGCCGGTCCATCATCGATGCGCCGCGCGGGGAACGCGTCAGCGCCGTTGAGCAGCGCATTGTCGCTGGCGATCCGGAGACGGATATCACCTTCATCCTGACCGGTTCGCGCGCCGACCTCGAAGCCGGCATCTCCGCTTTCCGCCAGCAGATTATCTTTTATCTGTCGCTGTTCGGCTTCGGACTGATTGCCATCACCATGGCGCTGGCTGCCTTCGCCATGCGGCCTTTACGCAAAATCCGCGTTGCCCTTCAGGACGTGGTGTCCGGCGACGTCAATCAGCTCGAGGGGGATTTCCCCACCGAGATCACGCCGCTGGTTACCGAAATCAACACACTCATCGCCGCAAACCGCCGCACCGTGGAACGCGCCCGCACCCATGCAGGTAACCTTGCCCACGCGCTGAAGACCCCCTTGAGCGTCTTGCGCAACGAGGCGCGGGGCAAATCGAGCGCGCTCGCGGATCAGGTGCGCGAGCAGACCGAGACGATGGAGCGTCAGGTTGCCTATCATCTCGACCGCGCGCGCATGGCGGCGAATTCGCGCGTCATCGGCGTTGCCACCCCGGTGCGTCCTGCACTTGAATCCTTTTCCCGCGCCATGGCCCGCATCCATGCTGGCAAGGCGATCGCTTTCAAGATCAAGTGCCCGAACAACATCCGCTTCCGCGGCGAGAAGCAGGATCTCGACGAGATGCTCGGCAATCTGATCGACAACGCCCACAAGTGGGCGAAGAAGCGGGTCAACGCCAAGGTCACCGCAGAGCCGGGTGCCAGCCATTTCATTCTCGCCATCGACGATGACGGGCCCGGAATTCCAGCCGGTGAACGCGAGAACGTGTTCCAGCGCGGCAACCGTCTCGATGAGGCAACACCCGGCTCCGGCCTTGGTCTTGCGATCGTTGACGAGCTGGTCACGCTCTATGGCGGAACGCTGGTATTGCTCGACAGTCCGTTGGGCGGTCTGCGGGTGCGGTTGCGGCTGCCGCGCGCGGGCAACTAGATCATGGTCCGTAACTGAAATTCCAACATCATCGCGCCATGATCCGGCCAGATTCCTCTGGCCATGTCCGCGCCGGGTGTGCATGGGGTGAAAAGTTTCTGTTTACGGCCTCCTGCGACAATGGCTTCGGGCGCAAGCTGCTGCCTCGGATAACGAGGCGCGGCGATGAATTTCTTCGAAAGGTGAATTAAGTGATGCAAAAGCCTGTGTCTGCCGTCCTTGCTGCGGCAATGGCGTTTTCTGTTGCCGCGTGCAGTGCCGATGGTACCGGCCCCGGGCCGAACCAGACGCTTGGCACGATCGCCGGCGCGGTTGCCGGCGGCGTTATCGGCAACCAGATTGGAAGTGGCCGCGGACAAGCCGTGGCGACGACGCTCGGTGTCATCGCCGGTGGCCTGATCGGCAGCAAGATCGGCCAGTCGCTCGACGAGGCCGACCAGCGCCGTGCGGTCGATGCCGAATATCGCGCGCTGGAATACTCCAAGTCCGGCTCGCCGGTCGTATGGCGCAACCCGGACCGCAACGTTTATGGCGAAGTGGTGCCCGGCGAGACCTACCAGAATGCCGGCCGCAACTGCCGTGAATACACGCACACCATCTATATCGACGGCCAGCCGCAGGTCGCCAAGGGTACCGCCTGCCGTAATCCCGACGGCACCTGGCAGCCGGTTTCCTGATCCGGAGCCGGACAATCGAGGCCCGCGCCGTAAGATGGCGACATCACGCGGCGCGGGAACATTTCCTTAACGCGATCTTGCAAAAATAGGCCCTAAATCTGACGGATACGCACGTTTTCCGCGTGCCAAATCGCCACCAGGGTCGCGTATGGCCGACAACAGCAGACAGCTAGGGGAAAAGCTGGCGGGATATTTGCACTCGCTGCCTGCGCACACGCTTGTCCAGCTCGTGCACGAACTGGACGGCGTGACGATCTCCAGTGATCTCGACCCCGCCAATGCCATGATCCTCGAGGCGGCCCGCAAAGCGCTCTGTGCTCACGGCAACTGGGGTGAAATCGCAGCTTGGCCCGAGCGTATGGCCTTCACCGATGCAGAGCTTTTCCGCATTGGAGTTCACACTCAGGAAAAGCATCGTGGACGCATTGCGGACGACAGTCTGCGAAACATATGGGTCGCGCTTGTCCGCAACGGTGAAAATAACGAGATAAGCGCAGAAATTCGCGATCTTGCCCGCACGATCGCAGATGAACCGGCGATGCTTGAAAAGCACACGACCGAGTTGCGCGCCGGAATGGCGCAGCGGTTGAGCGATTTATACAGGGACATGGTCTCCGAAGGGATACACGGCCGCCGCGCGTCGGCCCAGATTGGCGGTCTGCGCAGCATAGAGGACCTCGCCGATCTGATTGCCATCATGGCCATGGGCGATAGGCTGGATGCGTTCAAGCGGCGTATTCGTGATCGCATCGACCACCTGGACGAAAAGACGCAAGTGGCCATCGATGCGGCTTTGGAGCCATTTTCCCGAGAAGAACTGACATATCCATTGATCGTGCTTCTCGGGCAGATGACCAATCCCGGTTCGCTGGTGAACCTGTTGGTCATGGCTGAAGGAACGGACGATCCCACCCGGCTCGTCAGGGCGCGTTACGCGCCGGTTGTCGATGTACTGCTTAATGAGCTCGACATCCTGGCGATGATCGTTGCCGAAAGCATGTTGTCCTGGGACGTGCGGGAAGGCGCTCTGCCTGCCGTGCGGCGTTTTCACGAGATCGGCTCCAGCCTGGCCTTTGCCATCGATATGGAAACCGCGTCCGACTGGTCGCAACGACTGATCGGCAAGCGGCGCAGGATCGCCGACACGCTGCGCGAGCCGCTGGAGAAGACGGTCGCTCAATTGCGGCTCGGCATCCAGCCGAACGGGGCGGGAATCGTGCCCCCTGACCCGCTCGACACCGAACAGGCGATTGCCTCGGCGCAGCTTTTGATGGCCATCAAACCGCTGCGCTCCGAACTTGCTCTCAACGAATGTGTCAGCCGTGTCCATACGGCTGTGGAATCATTCTTTGACACTGCTGCGCGCAGTCTTCCTCAACAGGCCCGTCAGGCAGACATCGGCGATATGCCGGCACTGAACGCGCGTTTCGATGCGCTTTACCGCACTTCAATCGTACTTTTCGGCGACGAATACGCCGCACTGTTGCGCCGAAGCGGCGAGGTTGCCGGCTTGCGTCTGCCCGATGATGCCACTTCGGTTGCCGCCTGAGCACTCCGTCCGGTTTCCAGCTGTTTGATCTCTGTCCTTGACCGGACCCTTCCGGATCGTGACATTGCGCCCCAATCTTTGCCCGATTTCTCCGGCAAGGAGGGCGGAACGCAGCGCAGATCTTGCGCGCGTGTTGCTGCGACAGGAAAGGCCGGAAATTGCTGCTCTGGATATTGTTTGCTGCGATGGCCGCATTTGCGGTGCTGATTGTCGCCGCCCCGCTTGCCCGCCCGGGAGGCAAGGCTGCGCGCACCGATTCCGCCGATCTTGAAGTCTACAAGGCGCAACTGCGTGAGTTGGAGCGTGATGTCGATCGCGGCGTGATCGACACGCGCGAGGCGGAGGCGGCACGCATCGAGATTTCGCGCCGCCTGCTTGCTGAAGAGGAGCGTGCGGGCAAGGTGGTGGAAGCGGCTGCGGGAGGATCGCACAAGGGACTGCTCTACGCTGTTGTCACTGCAATTCCGTTGTTCGCCGTCGGCGTTTACATCCTGCTTGGCTCTCCGCAACTGCCCGGCCAGCCGATGGCGCAGCGTATGGAGGAGGCAACGGAAGGGCAGGACATCCAGTTGCTGGTTGCCCGCGTCGAAAAGCACCTCGCCGATAACGCCGAGGACGGGCGCGGCTGGGAAGTCCTGGCTCCCGTCTACCGGCGGATCGGTCGCTTTGATGATTCTGCGCGCGCCTATGCCAATACGATCCGGCTGCTGGGCGAAACGGCGGAGCGTCACGCCGATTACGGAGAAATGCTCGTTGCCGCAGCCGACGGCGTTGTAAAAGACGATGCGCGCGCGGCTTTCGAACGCGCCATCGCGCTTGACCCGCAGGCGATCAAGCCGCGCTTTTTTCTCGCCATGGCAATCGAGCAGGACGGGGATGACGACAGGGCCATTGCTGCGTGGAACGATCTGCTGGCCTCGCCGCAGGACCCCGGCGGTGGGTGGCGGGACCGCGTGCGCGAACGCATAGCCGCGCTGGGCGGCAAAACGGCACCTGGCCCGACACAGGAACAGATGGCCGCCGCGCAGGAGATGTCTGCCGGGGATCGCCAGGCGATGATCGAATCCATGGTTGCAGGCCTTGCGGAGCGTCTGGAGCAGGGCGAAGGCGGCATCGACGACTGGCTGCGCCTGATCCGGGCTTATGGTGTGCTTGGCAGACATGGTGATGCTGAGACAGCCGCGCAGACGGCAAGCTCGCGGTTTGCCGGTGACGACGCGGCGCTGGGCCGCATAGACGAAGCCCGCAGGCAGGCCGTAAATGGTTCCTGATTCCCCCATCAGAACGAAAGCCGGGTTCCCGACATGACACGCAAGCAGCGCCGACTGACCCTGATAGCCGCCGCCGGTGTGGTGCTCGCAGTCGCTGTTGGTCTCGTTCTCTACGCGTTTCAGGACACCATCGTGTTCTTCACCACGCCGAGCGAAGTGCAGGCCAAGCCGATCGAGGCAGGCGTGCGTTTACGCCTTGGCGGTCTTGTCGAAGATGGATCGGTCGTGCGCGGGCAGGGGGCTGCGGTGTCGTTTTCAATCACTGACACACAGGCAACCGTACCGGTCGTTTACGAAGGGACCTTGCCTGACCTGTTCCGCGAGGGGCAAGGTGTGGTGGCCGAAGGCATGTTCGATTCCGAAGGTGTCTTTATCGCTGACACCGTGCTCGCCAAGCACGATGAGAACTATATGCCACCCGAGGTTGCCGCCGCTCTGAAGGAACAGGGCGTCTGGAACCCGAAAGAATGACGACCGCAGCAGCAGGGAGCGCTTGAATGATACCGGAGACCGGCCATTTCGCCCTGATCCTCGCGCTCATCATCGCAGGCGTACAAAGCGTGCTGCCCCTGGCTGGTGCGCTGCGTGGTGATGATGCCATGATGCGGACAGGGCGGACGTCCGCACTGGCGCAGTTCGTGTTTGTTGCCGCTGCCTTTGCCTGTCTGGCGATGGCCTATGTGCAATCGGATTTCTCGGTCATCAACGTTTACGAGAACTCCCACACCGCCAAACCGCTGCTGTTCAAGATTTCAGGTGTGTGGGGCAACCACGAGGGCTCGATGGTCTTGTGGGTACTGATCCTCACCGTATTCGGCGCGGCGGTTGCACTGTTCGGAGGCAATATTCCCGAACGCCTGCGTGCTGCGGCCCTGTCGGTTCAGGGATGGATTTCCGTTGCCTTCCTGCTTTTCATCCTGATCACCTCGAACCCCTTCCTGCGGATTGCTCCCGCGCCCGGCGAGGGTCGCGACCTCAATCCGATCCTGCAGGACGTCGGCCTCGCGATACACCCCCCGATGCTCTACACCGGCTATGTCGGCTTCTCGATCGCCTTCTCCTTCGCGGTCGCAGCCCTGCTTCTGGGCCGCATCGATGCGGCCTGGGCGCGTTGGGTGCGGCCGTGGACCCTTGCCGCCTGGATGTTCCTGACGCTCGGTATCGCGGTCGGTTCCTACTGGGCCTACTATGAACTTGGCTGGGGCGGCTGGTGGTTCTGGGACCCGGTTGAAAACGCCTCCTTCATGCCCTGGCTTGCCGGCACCGCGTTGCTGCATTCGGCCATCGTCATGGAAAAGCGCGAGGCGCTGAAGGTCTGGACCATACTGCTGGCGATCCTGACCTTTTCGCTCAGCCTGCTCGGTACCTTCCTCGTCCGCTCCGGCGTCCTGACATCCGTCCATGCCTTCGCCTCCGATCCCGCACGCGGGCTTTTCATACTTATGATCCTGATGGGCTTTACCGGCGGCGCGCTGGCGCTGTTCGCCTGGCGCGGGCAGACGCTGCGGCAGGGCGGTCTGTTTTCGCCGATGAGCCGGGAAGGGGCGCTGGTCTTCAACAACATCCTGCTGACGGCTGCCTGTGGCGTCGTCTTCGTCGGCACGCTCTATCCGCTGGCGCTGGAGGCGATGACGGGCGACAAGATTTCCGTCGGCGCGCCGTTCTTCAACATGACCTTCGGTCCGCTAATGGTGCCGCTGTTGCTGGCGGTTCCTTTCGGGCCGATGCTGGCGTGGAAACGCGCCGATGCCTTCGCCGCCGCCCAGCGGCTGGCTTTCGCCGGCGGGCTTGCGGTGATCGCCGGCCTTGCGCTCGCATGGTTCCAGACCGGTGGCCCTGTGCTGGCGGCCCTTGGCCTCATGCTGGGCATCTGGCTGATCGCCGGGGCGTTCTCCGAGATCGCCTTCCGCGTCAAGCTCGGCAGCGCCCCATTGGCTGAATCCTTCCGCCGTGCGGTTAACCTGCCGCGCTCGTCCTGGGGCACGGCGATTGCCCATGCCGGCGTCGGCATGACCGTGCTCGGCGTTGTTTCCGTTACCGCCTTCCAGAGCGAGGCCGTCAAGATTCTCACCCCCGGCGATACGCTGGATGTCGCGGGTTACTCGGTTTCCTTCGATGGCGCTGTTCCGCGCGAGGGACCGAACTATCGCGATGTGGTCGGCCATTTCACGGTGCGCTCCGGCGGACGCATCGTTGCCGAAGCTGACCCGGCCAAACGCGTCTATACCGCGACCGGGAGGCCCACCACCGAAGCCGGCATCATCACTTTCGGCGTGTCGCAGCTCTACATCACGCTGGGCGACCCGCAGGCTAGTGGCGGATTTGCCGTCACCGTCTACCACAAGCCGCTGGTGACGCTGATCTGGCTTGGCGCGGTGGTCATGTTTGCCGGCGCTGTCACCTCGCTAAGCGACCGCAGGTTGCGCGTTGGCGCACCGCAGCGCGCCAGGGTCCAGAGTGTTCCGGCGGAGTGAGCATGAGCATTCAACGCATGCATCGCCTGCGCGCAGTTTTTGTTGCCCTGATGCTCGCGATCACGGTGCCTGCCGCACTGGCAGTCACGCCGGATGAAGTTCTCGATGATCCGGCTCTTGAAGCGCGCGCGCGGCAAATCTCTTCCGGTCTTCGCTGCCTCGTCTGCCAGAACCAGTCGATCGATGATTCCGACGCGCCGCTCGCTCACGATCTGCGGGTGCTGGTGCGCGAACGCCTTGTCGCCGGCGACACCGATGAAGAGGTGATTGCCTTCATCGTCGACCGCTACGGCGAATATGTCCTGCTGTCGCCGAAACTGAGCCGGCACACTTTCCTTCTTTGGCTTGCGCCGGCAGGCTTCCTGCTTGCTGGCGGATTGTTGGCCTTGCTGCTGTTCCGCCGCAACGCCGCGCGCAGCGGCTCTCCTGCGCCGCTTAGCGATGAGGAAAAGGCGCGTATCGCCGCCCTTCTTGACGAGCATGACCGGCAAGGCGGCGGCTCCGGGGCGGTTTGAACGTTTTTCCGTTCGATTGCCGAACCTTACGGGAATTTAATGCCGTGGACAGGTCGCAGTAAGTGCGATTGCGACATATCTCCTGACCTGACGAATTCACACCCCGCCCCCACGGGATCAGAACCAAGGAGATAAACAGCCATGATCAGTGGTTTCCGCAATCGCATTGCAAGCCGGACTTCGGCGCTGGCGCTTGTTGCAGCACTAGGTGCTGCCGGTGTCGTCGTGCCGCTCGTCAAGGGCGATGCATCACTTGTCACCCCCGCTCACGCCCAGACCCAGACACAGGCGCCGTTCTCGTTCGCCGATGTCGTCGAGAAGGTGGCTCCCGCGGTGGTGTCTGTCGTCGTCAAGACGGAAACCGAGCAGACATCGCTGAACCTGCCTAATTTCGGCGATCTTCCGGAGGATCATCCTTTCCGCAAGTTCTTCAAGGAATTCGGCGATCGCTTCGGGAACAATGAGGGTAACCAGCAGCGTCCGCACCGCTTTGCCACGGCGCAGGGCTCCGGCTTCTTCATCTCCGATGACGGCTATGTCGTCACCAACAACCATGTGGTCGCCAAGGCGGCGGAGATTTCGGTTCGTATGAACGATGGTACCGAACTCGAGGCCCGTCTGATCGGTACGGATCCGAAGACCGATCTTGCCTTGCTGAAGGTCGAGGGCAGCGACAAGTTCCCCTATGTGAAGTTCGCGCAAGCTGATGTGCGTATCGGCGACTGGGTCATTGCTGTCGGTAACCCGTTCGGCCTGGGCGGCTCGGTGACCGCGGGCATCGTTTCGGCCCGGGGCCGCGACATCGGCGCCGGTCCCTATGACGATTTTCTGCAAATCGATGCCCCCGTCAATCGCGGCAATTCCGGCGGTCCGGCCTTCAATCTCGACGGCGAGGTTGTCGGCGTGAACACGGCGATCTTCGCGCCCGGCGGCGGCGGTAACGTCGGCATCGCCTTCGCGATCCCTGCTGCCACAACGCAGGGCGTGATCGATGATCTGCGTTCCAACGGCGCGGTGGCGCGCGGCTGGCTGGGCGTTCAGATTCAGGCCGTCACGGATGAGATCGGTGAGTCTGTTGGCCTCAAGGAAGGCAAGGGCGCGATCATCGCCAGCATCCTCGACAACGGGCCGGCAGCGGATTCCGAGCTGCGCATCGGCGACATCATCACCCATGTCGATGGCAAGAAGATCGACGACAGCCGCGATCTGGTTCGCCTGATTGGCGGCCTTGACCCTGACCACAAGACCGAGCTGACGATCTGGCGCGATGGCAAGGAGCAGACCGTTCACATCACGCTTGGCAAGCAGCCTGGCGATGAGACCATCGCCAGCGTCCAGACGCCGGAAGGCAAGCCGGCAAAGGCGGAGCTTGAGGAAAGCCTCGGCATCGCGGTGGCGCCGGCCGAGGATGGCAAGGGCGTCACGGTGACGACGGTCAACCCGGATGCTGACGCAGCGGGCAAGGGCATCTCGGAAGGTGACGTGATCCTGCAGATCAACGGCAAGGACGTGTCGTCTGCCAGCGAACTGTCCGATGCAGTGGCCGCTGCCAAGAAGGATGGCCGCAAGGCGGTTCTGGCGCTTGTCCAGAACGCGCAGGGCCAGCGCTTCATTCCGCTCGGTATCGGTGGCTGACACGGATCGCCCGAAAGCGCTATGAACTGAAACGAATGGGCACGGCCGAATGGCCGTGCCCGCCTCCATTCCGGCAGGTAAGACCGACATGAAGATCCTGCTTGTTGAAGACGACACCGAGGCGGCCCGCTACATCGTCAAAGGGCTTAACGAAGCCGGCCATGCCTGCGATCACGCCGGCAACGGCGAAAGCGGACTGGAGATGGCCGGCGCTGGCGGATATGACGTCGCCATCATCGACCGCATGCTGCCGAAACTGGGTGGTCTCGATCTGGTCGTGTCGATGCGCGAAAGCGGCGACACCACGCCGGTGCTGATCCTGTCCGCATTGGGCGAGGTCGACGACCGCGTGACGGGGCTACGCGCCGGCGGCGACGATTACCTTGCGAAGCCTTACGCATTCTCCGAACTGCTCGCCCGCGTCGAGACACTCGCCCGGCGCGGCAATGGCGCGGCGACCGCGGACGTCAGACTGACCGTCGGCGACCTGGTGCTGGACCGGCTGTCGCGCAAGGTTACGCGCGAAGGTCAGCAGATTATGCTGCAGCCGCGCGAATTCCGCCTGCTGGAATATCTGATGCGACATGCCGGCCAGGTCGTGACGCGCACCATGCTTCTGGAAGGGGTCTGGGACTACCATTTCGATCCGCAGACCAACGTGATCGACGTTCACATCTCGCGCCTGCGCGGCAAGATCGACAAGGACTTCGACGCCCCTTTGCTGCATACGGTGCGCGGCGCGGGCTACGTCCTGCGCGAGCCGGAATGACGCAGACCACCCACGGCCTGTTCCGTTCGGCCGCATTCCGTCTGTCGCTGTTTTATCTTGCGGTGTTCGCCGCCTTTGCCGGCGCGCTGATCGCCTACATGGCCTGGTCTACCCGCGTCATCCTTGCCAACGAAACCCGCGAAACGATCGCAGCCGAGACCCGTGGGCTGGCCGAGCAATATGCCACCGACGGCATCCAGCGGCTTGTCGAAGCGGTCGCGAAGCGTTCGCAGGGGCCAGCCAACGCGCTCTACCTCATCAGTTCCTTTTCCGGTGAATCGATCACCGGAAACATTGCCTATCTGCCCCTCGAGACCCTTAAGGCGGAAGGCTATCAGCGCGTGCCCTACCGGCACACCGGTGACGCGTCCGATATCACCCGCGAGGCGGAGGTGCGCGTGTTCCGGTTGACCGGCGGCTTTGTCCTGGTGGTCGGCCGCGATATCGCCGAACGGGTCGCGGTGGAGCGGATCCTGTGGCGCGCCGGAGTGTTTGCCGTGTTGCTGACGCTCATGCTGGCGGTCGCAGGCGGCATCTTCGTGCGCATGCGCATCCTCAAACCCATCGACGCCATGTCGGATACCGCCCGCGCAATCATGTCCGGCGATCTGTCGAACCGCGTGGCGTTGTCGGGATCGTCGGATGAATTCGACCGCCTTGGTGAAAGTCTCAACGCGATGCTGGCGCGCATCGAGGCGCTGGTGCGCGGCATGCGCGAGGTGACCGACAATGTCGCCCATGACCTGAAGACGCCGCTGACCCGCATGAAGGCACGCGCCGAGGACGCCTTGCGCGCAATCGAAACCGGCAAGGGACTGGACGAGGATGCGCAGCGCCAGGTGCTTGAAGATACGATCCGCGAGGCGGACGATCTGATCGCCGTGTTCTCCGCGCTGCTGGCAATCGCACGTGCCGAGGCGGGTGAGGGTGCTGGCAATGACCGTATCGAACTTGGCGCGCTCGTAGCCGATGCAGCCGAACTCTACGAGCCCGCTGCGGAAGATGCGGGTGTGAAACTGTCCGCTTCCAGCACGGGCGAGGTTTTCGTTGCCGCCAACAAGGCGCTGCTGGCGCGCGCGGTCTCCAACCTGATCGAGAATGCAATAACCCATGGTCGCAGGGACGGCGGCGGTGAAGTGGGCATTCATACCGCGCGCAATGGCAGGTTCGGCGAATTGACGGTTGCCGATAACGGCCCCGGCATCTCTCCCGAAGATCGCAAACGGGTACTCGACCGCTTCGTGCGGCTGGAGGCGAGCCGCTCCCGCCCGGGTTCGGGTCTTGGCTTGAGCCTTGCAAATGCGGTTGCGCGGCTTCACAACGGCGAGTTGGAACTGAATGACAATTCGCCCGGCCTGCGCGTAACGATGCGCTTACCTTTGGCCGAGGCCGGAGGACGCGATGGGGAGGGAAAAGGCATCGGCGGATAGGCCGCTGGCGGAGACGTTTGCTCCGAATTGCCTGTATGCGGACATTCCCGACGCGCCGGCCCGTGGCGAGCGGCTGGCCGATGTCATTTCCAAGGCCGACGAAGCAACAGCGCAAGCCCTCTTACAGCTGCCTCAATGCGGGCGTGATGGCCTAGATGCGGTATTCGCCGGTTCGTCCTATCTGCACGGTCTTGCGCTACGCAATCCCGCCGTGCTCGCCGGAACGCTTGCCTCGCCCCCGCATGCCCGCCTTGCCGACCTGAAATCCACCGCGCGGGCCGTTGTCGGGGAAGCCGTCGACATGAACACGGCCATGGAGGCGCTGCGGCATTACAAGAATCATGCCGCGCTGACCATTTCGCTTGCCGACCTCGGCGGCGTTTTCTCCCTGGCCGAAGTCACGGGCGCGTTGACGGACATTGCCGACACCGCTTTGTGCCTGTCAGTGGACTGGCTGCTGACGCGCGCCGCAGGGCAGGGCAAGTTTTTTCCCGCCAACCCCGCGTATCCTTCCAAAGACAGCGGCCTGATCGTGCTCGCCATGGGCAAGCACGGGGCGGGCGAACTGAACTTCTCCTCCGACATCGACATCATCGTCTTCTTCGAGACGGTTGCCGAGCGCCTGAAGGAGCCAGGCGAGGCGCAGGTGTTTTTCGTCCGCCTGACCCGCGATCTGGTGAAGATGATGCAGGAACGTACCGGCGACGGTTACGTGTTCCGCACCGACTTGCGGCTTCGCCCCGATCCGGGCGCGACGGCGGTCGCCATTTCCGTTACGGGGGCTCTGAACTACTACGAGAGCCTCGGCCAGAACTGGGAACGCGCGGCGATGATCAAGGCGCGCCCCTGTGCCGGGGACATCGCTGCAGGCGAAGCCTTCCTGAACGAGATCCGGCCTTTCGTCTGGCGCAAGTACATGGACTTTGCGGCAATCGCCGACACGCAGGCGATGAAGCGGCAGATCCACCGTCACAAGGGGCACGGCAGCGTTGCTGTCGCCGGCCACAACATCAAGCTCGGGCGTGGCGGCATCCGCGAGATCGAGTTCTTCGCCCAGACACAGCAGCTGATTGGTGGCGGCCGCAATCCGGACCTTCGCCTGCGCGGCACGCTCCAGGCGCTGGATGCGCTCGTCGATGCCGACTGGATCGAAGCGGATGTGCGCGACGACCTGGCTGCATCCTATGACTTCCTGCGGCAGATCGAACATTGCCTGCAGATGGTTGCCGACGAGCAGACCCATACGATCCCTGCCGATGGCGAGGCACTTGAACGTTTTGCCGCCTTCTGCGGCAATGCGTCGGTGCCGGAATTCGAGGCGGCGGTCACGCAGGTGCTGAAAACAGTTGAAGGCCATTACGCCAATCTGTTCGAATCCGCCTCAAGCCTTTCCGATGGAGACGGCAGCCTCGTCTTCACCGGTGGAGACGATGATCCCGAGACCGTCGATACACTTCAACGCATGGGCTTCGGCAACCCGCCGGAAGTGACCAACTCGATCCGCAGCTGGCATTTCGGCCGCTTCCCCGCAACGCGTTCGACCCGGTCGCGTGAACTGCTCACCGAATTGACGCCACAGCTTCTGGCGCGGGTCAGCCAGACGCAGAACCCGGACGCGACCTTTATCGCGCTCGACCGGTTCATTCAGAACCTCCCGGCAGGCGTGCAGATTTTCTCTTTGCTGAAGGCCAATCCGCACCTGCTGGAAATGATCGTAGATATTCTCGGCTCGGCGCCCAGGCTGGCCGAGACCCTGTCACGTCGCCCGCACCTCTTCGATGCGCTGATCGATCCTGCTTTCGCCGGAAAACTGCCCGATGCCGCATCCTACGCGCGCAGGCTGGCTCGCGCGCTATCGGATTCAGAAGGCTATGAAGATACGCTCGATCGCGTGCGCCTGTTCGGACAGGAGCAAATGGCGCTGATCGGCGCGCGGATGCTGACCGGCGGCGTCACGCCCGAGACTGCCGCCGAAGGGTTCACGGCCCTCGCCGATGCCCTGCTCACGCGCCTGCATGCCGAGGTGAAGGAAGCATTTGCGCAAAACCATGGATGGTTGCCTGGCGGCGCATCTGCGGTGATTGCCCTGGGCCGGCTGGGCGGCCGCGAGATGACGGCTTCCTCAGACCTCGACCTGATCCTGATCTATGATGCCGGTGAGAACGCACAGCAATCAGATGGCGGACGGCCACTTGCTCCTGCGCCCTACTTCACGCGCTTTGCACAGCGTTTCATTGCCGCCGTCAGCGCGCCAACTGCAGTTGGCGGGCTCTATGAGGTCGACATGCGGCTACGGCCGTCCGGACGATCCGGGATGCTGGCAACCCGCATCGATGCGTTCGAGAACTATCAGGCGAACGAAGCCTGGACCTGGGAGCACATGGCACTGACACGGGCCCGCGTCATATGTGGCGACGCAGCGCTGACGCAACGCATCCAGTCCTGCATCGCCGGCGTCCTGACCTCCGAACGCGATGCAGCCAGGGTTGCCCGGGACGTGCGCGACATGCGTGAACGCGTCTATCGTGAAAAGGGATCAACGGACATCTGGAATCTCAAGGCGGTGCGCGGCGGGCTCACCGACGTGGAATTCATCGTGCAGTATCTTCTGCTTGTTCACGCGCACGACCGGCCGGAGATCCTGTCGGGCAATACGCTTGCGGCGCTGCGCGCCTTGCAAGCCAACGCAATCCTGCCTGCCGGGGCGTCGGAAACCCTGATCGAAGCAGCGGCATTGTATGGCCGGATACTTCAGGTTCTGCGGGTCTCGACGGACGGTGCTTTCGACCCGCTCGCAGCCCCGCGTGGGCTGTCCGCAATGCTGGCTGCTATCGCCGACGAGCCGTCCTTCGGCCGCCTTGCGCCGCGGCTCGAAAAGCTACAGGGCGAGGTTGATTTGCTGTTACGGGAACTGGTGCCGGAGCCGGTTTTTCGGGACTAGGTTCCGTCGCGCCGTTGTCGATGTTCTCGCGTACGGCTTTTTCGACCGGAAAGTTTTCTTCGTCCCGTTTTTTCACCGGCAGGCGAACGGTAACGATCGTACCCGTGCCCTCACGGCTGTAGATGCGCAGCGAACCATTGTGCAGTTCGGCCAGTGAGCGTGAAATGGCGAGGCCCAGCCCCGAGCCCTGATGGTTCTTGGTGAACTGGTTTGCAGCCTGTTCGAACGGACGGCCAAGCCGGCTGATGGCGCCATGAGGGATGCCGACGCCATTGTCTTTCATCGAAATGACGACTGAGTCGCGGACCTGGCGGACGCGAAGG
The DNA here is from genome assembly GCA_020637855.1 of Rhodobiaceae bacterium. GTDB lineage: Bacteria > Pseudomonadota > Alphaproteobacteria > Rhizobiales > Tepidamorphaceae > JACKJK01. The sequence goes on from JACKJR010000001.1 coordinate 410,756, forward strand.
CTGATCTTCCCGCCTTCACCGGTAAACTTGACCGCATTGGACATGAGGTTGATCAGGATTTGTTTGATGGCTCTGCGGTCGCCGAATATCTTCAGTCCGCGTGCAACCGAGATCTTCATCTCGATATCCTTCTCGCTGGCCTTGAGGGCCATGATCCGGACGCATTCGTCGGTCAGTTCCGAGAGATCGGCTTGCGAACATTCCAGTTCGTAACGTCCGGCTTCGATCTTCGACATGTCGAGGATGTCGGTAATCAGGTCGAACAGGTATTTGCCGCTGGAATGAATGTCCTTCGCATAACCGCAATATTCCTTCTTGCCGATCGGCCCGAAAGTTTCCTGGGCGAGGATTTCGGAGAAGCCCATGATTGCGTTCAGCGGTGTGCGCAATTCGTGGCTCATGTTGGCCAGGAAATCCGATTTCGACTTGCTGGCAAGTTCGGCACGGACCTTCTCGGCGGCGAAGCGGTCGGCGAGCTCGACGAGTTGCTGGGTCTGCACCTGAAGCGCCTGCCGGGAGCGCTGCAGATCGGCAACGGTGGCGATCAGCGTACGCTCGCTGTCGACGAGTTTTTCCTCGTGCCGCTTCAGCTCGGTAATGTCCGTGCCGATGGACACAATGCCGCCATCGCGGGTCTTGCGTTCCGAGATGTTGAGCCAGCGGCCATCCTTGAGCCGGCAGACAATGGGGGTGTCGGTGGTCTGCACATGGGCCATCAGGTCACTCTGATCCCCCATTTTCGCTATGTCGGTGCGGGTGCAGCCAACCACGGAATCCTTGGCGCCCAGGCCGTTTTGCTCGATGAACTTGGAGTTGCACATCGCCAGTTTTTCGTCGGCATCCCACAGCACGAAGGATTCCGAGATGGTTTCGATGGCATCGTGAAGGCGCCTGTCGGCCTGTTCGCTTATGGCCTCGATCTTCTTCTTGTCGGTGATGTCGATTGCGATCCCGAACAGGTGCAGCCGCTCAGGATCGCTGATGTCGCTTGTGACATCGGCGCGGGCGCGCAGCCACACCCAGCCGCCATCGGCGTGGCGCAGGCGAAAGGCGTGGTCGATCCACTTGCTTTCTCCGGCGACAACCTCCTTGGCGACATCGCGGAGCTTCACGTCGTCTGGATGCGTAAGGCCCTCAAGTTCACTGATCGTCAGCGAGGTTTCCTTCGCGGGCATTCCGATAAGCGCGCACATGGAATCGGAAAACGTGATGGCGCCTTGTTCAAGGTCCCATTCCCACAATCCGCATCGGCCACGCGACAGGGCGGTTGCAAGCCGGATGCGTTCCGCCGTCTTCGTTTCGTTGAGCTGCCGCAGACGATTTGCCTGCCAGTTGAACGCCATGCCGATCAGCAGCACCAGCAAATCCATTGACAGGAGGATTGTCGCGGAGAAGCGGGCCTCGCGGTGCCATTGTTCGCGAATGTCGCTCCTTGCTACCGCCATCATCAGATAGCCCCTGTCCATGGGGATCCGACGGGCGACGGCCAGATATTCCGTTGCTTTGTTGTCGTGCAGGTCGAGGAAGCCTGCAAAGCGTCCCTGGGTGTAGGCATCGGGAGCGCCGCGAAGAACATCGTTGAGGTTTTGCCCATTGGTTTCGGGCACAAACGGCTGGCTGGAGATGATCGTGCCGTCCGGATTGGCGGCGAAGACGATCACGGGCAGGCTGCTTGCTGTTTCCGGCATCGCATCCGCCAGCCGGGTCTGGTTCATGGGCTCGATTGGATTCCCCGACCCTGAAAACGTGTCCTGGATCAACCGGGCCCTTGTCATATCGGCCATCATGGACAGCCTGGTTTCCGCGTCGTGGGTGACGCCGACATAGACGCGGTAGACGTAGACGGCGGTAGCAACTGCGACCGATATGAAAAGGATGATGATAAGCGGAGCGATGCCGCGCTCTGCAAGCGCGGCTAGCCTGCTCGGTGAAAATCCCGTTTCCGAATCCGTATCGTTTGCGCCGTCAACGCTGGGTGCAGCGGTCAAATCCGCCGATTGCGCATGCACCTTCCCGTTGCCCGAATCGCGCGTGGCCTCGTGCGCTCGTGCCATGATGGTCCTTTTTTCGGAATTCTTCGCCGGCCCCCCGAACGAAGTCCGCATCGCTCCGAATCACCTCCATGAGAATCCAAGCGAGTCGCGATGTCTAGAGTCCGGGAAGGTAAACCAATCATTAATTTTCCATTGGCCGGCTCACTATATGTGCAGCCACCCATTCCTCCCGTTGGGGAATAAGGAAGATTGCTGATGTATGCCGCGGATATGGCAATCCGAAGCTGCCGGCTGACATGCCGGTGATGTGGAGCAGGCCGTGACTCCGCAGCGGAGATCGCGGGTTCAAACGTCGAGGGACCGGGTCACGATGTCCATCACATCCGAAGAAAGCCCGTCGGACCCGGCAATTTTCTCTAGCGCTGACCGGGCCAGGGCCTTGCGGATGGGCTCGAGTGTCTTCCAGCTCCTGAATGCACCAAGCATGCGAGCCGCCACTTGCGGATTGAGCGTATTCAGTTCGAGGACCCGTTCGGCGACGAAGTCGTAACCGGTTCCATCCTTGCGGTTGAACGCCACGGGATTGGCTGCGGCAAACGATCCGATCAGGGCGCGCACGCGGTTGGGGTTTCGGATCGAGAATGCGGCGTTGTCCATCAGCGCGATAACGCGATCGAGCGTGTCGGGTGAGGGGACAGTCGCCTGCAGGGCAAACCATTTGTCGACAACCAGCGGATAGCGCTGGTATTGCTCGAAGAACGCCTCCAGTGCCGCTTGTCCTCCGTCAGCCCCGCGCTGAACCAGAACGCCGAGCGCAGCGATCCTGTCGGTCATGTTGTCGGCGGCCTCGAATTGCCTTGCGGTACGATCCAGTGCGTCCGCATTTGCATCGGCTGCGTAAAGCACAAGCGCGGCATTCTTCAATGATCGCCGCCCCGCAGAGGCCGCATCCGGAGAAAAGGCACTCATGTCCGTGGCCGCATCGATGATGCCGGCAAGCTGCGGGCCTCCTTGCCTGGCGAATGTCGAACGCATGGCTTCCAGCGCCATATGGATGGCTTCAGGATCGACGCCGTCGATGATTGCCTGCGCGACATCGGGGAAGGACGGCAGCTTCAGCAATTCAGCGCGGAAAGCATCATCGAATGCCGCATTGCCGGCAGCTTCGAGAACGGCTCCGGCAACGTCATCCGAAATCACGATGGCATTGCCGTTACGCGCGTCGGTTTGTGCCGTGCGCAGTTCGCTGAGCAGCATCGTTTGTGCAGCCTGCCAGCGATTGAACGGATCGGCATCATGGCGCAGCAGGAACAGCCGGTCGTCCTTGGTGAGATCGTCCCTGAGTTTGACGGGCGCGGAGAAATCGCGAAGGAGCGAAACCACCGGCCTCTCGGCAACCCCGGAGAAAGTGATCTTCTGACGCTGCTCCGTCAGTTCGATCAGCCCGTCGCGGGCCTGGTTCGCACCGGCATCGGCGCGCTGCGCCGTTATTTCCTCACCATCCGGGCCGAGCAGGGCAAAGCGCACGGGGATGGTCATCGCTTCCTTGTCCGGCTGGCCGGGGGTGGGAGGGCATGTCTGGGCAAGGTCGATGGTGAAGGTTTTCGCCGCCGCATCATGAGAGGTCGTCACAGTGACTTCCGGCGTACCGGCCTGCCTGTACCAAAGCATGAACTGCGACAGGTCGCGCCCGCTTGCTTCAGCGAAACAGGCGATGAACTGCTCAATCGTCGCGGCGTCCCCGTCGTGGCGCTCGAAATACAGATCCATGCCGCGGGCAAAGGCGTCCTCGCCAATCAGCGTTTTGAGCATGCGGATCACTTCCGCGCCCTTCTCGTAGACGGTCGCGGTATAGAAGTTGTTGATCTCGCGGTAGGCCTCGGGCCGCACCGGATGCGCCAGCGGGCCGGCGTCCTCGCTGAACTGGTGCGTGCGCAGCAGGCGAATATCCTGAATGCGTTTCACGGGCCGCGAGCGCGTATCCGATGTGAATTCCTGATCGCGGAAAACCGTCAGCCCTTCCTTCAGGCAAAGCTGGAACCAGTCACGGCAGGTGATGCGGTTGCCGGTCCAGTTGTGGAAGTATTCGTGCGCAATGACCGCCTCGACGCCCTCGTAATCGCCGTCGGTCGCCGTTTCCTGCGCGGCCAGGACGTATTTGTCGTTGAAGACATTCAGGCCCTTGTTCTCCATCGCGCCCATGTTGAAGTGCGAGACGGCGACAATGGAAAAAACGTCCAGATCGTATTCGCGCCCGAAGGCTTCCTCGTCCCAGCGCATCGAACGCTTCAGGGCATCCATTGCGAAGGACGCCTGGTCCTCGTTGCCCTGTTCGACATAGACGCGCAGGTCGACGGGCATACCCGATTTCGTGGTGAAATCTTCGCGCACCAGCGCCAGGTCGCCCCCCACCAGAGCGAACAGGTAGCAGGGTTTGGGATGGGGGTCGTGCCAGATGGCGAAATGCCGGTCGGTTTCTGCAATGTCGCCGGATTCCACCGGGTTCCCGTTCGACAGCAATACCGGTGCGTCAGACTTCCGTGCCTCGATCCGCGTCGTGTAGACGCTGAGCACGTCCGGCCGGTCGAGAAAGTAAGTGATGCGCCGGAAACCTTCGGCCTCGCATTGGGTCGTGTAAACACCATTGGAACGGTACAGGCCCATAAGCTGCGTATTGGCGGAAGGGTCGATGGTTACGGTCGTGCGCAAGGTGAAGGGAGCTTTGGGCGGTTCGTGCAGGGTCAGCCCGTCCTTGCCGGTGGTATAGGCATCCGCAGACACCGGCATGCCGTCGATCTCGATACCCTCCAGCCGCAATTCCTCGCCATCAAGCTTCAGCGCACCGCTCTGCCCGTTGAAATCGGGGTTGGGGCGCATTTTCAGGCGGGATTCCACACGGGTGGCATCGGCAGCCAGCCGAACATCGAGCTGAACTTCGTCGATCAGGTAGGCGGGCGGTGTGTAGTCGGCGAGGCGGATTGTCTGCGGCGTGTCGGTGCGCATTCTGTCTCCAGTGCGGAACGGGTACATGCCGCATTAGCAGCAGGCTGATAGCGGGACAAGCTGGCAAAGGTTCAGCATGGCGATTTGCCGCTTCACGCCCGTGCGGAAAACATATTCAAAATCTTTTGAGTGTGTAATTTGATCTATGGCAATGATTGCGGACTTGTGCCATGCACCTTGCCGAAATGGACTGGAGGACGATGGCGGCGACCTCTGGGTAAAACCGGAGTAGGGATGAAATATTCCAAGCCACACGCCAAGGATTTTGCCCGCGAGCATCTGCGCGGTCTGTGGGTAACGCCTATCAACCCCATGTTTGCCGATTTCTCCATCAACGAGGAGGGATTGCGCGCGAACATCCGTCACTGGATCGACAACCTCGGCGTCGACGGGCTGTGCATCTGCAGCAAACTTGGCGAATACGGCTCGCTCACGATCGAAGAGCGCAAGCGCAATACCGAAATCATGATCGAGGAATGTAACGGCAAGGCGGGGATCGCCGTGACGTGCATGGATCCCAATCCCGAAACCGTTCTCGAATTGGCAAAACATGCACAGGATGCCGGCGCCGACTATGTCGTCATTCACCTGCCGGTACTGCCCCTCGTGATCGACAGATGCGAGACGGGACGCGCGTACTACGACTACCTTTGTGACAAGCTCGATATCGGCATCATCATCTGGAGCCATCCGGACGCGGGATATGTTCTAAGTCCTGAATCCTGCATCGAACTGGCAAAACACCCCAATATCGTTGCCTGCAAATATTCGGTCCCGCGTCCGATGTATGCTGCTTTGAGCCGTATGGCAGGCGATCAGCTGATCGTTTCATGCGGGTCCGAAACGGAATGGATGGACAATGTCGTCGAACTCGGCTGGCAGGTCTATTTTGCATCCTCAACACCTTACCTGATGCAGACGAAATCCGATCGGCGCGTGCGGGAGTACACCGATCTTGCCATGCGCGGAGATACGCAGAGCGCCCGAAAAGTCTATGACAGCCTGGAGCCGGTCCGCCGCGCCTTGAGGTCTTCGAGGCCAGGCGGCAAGCCGCATGCGCATCAGAAATACTGGCTGGAACTCCTTGGGCTGGCGGGTGGCCATGTCCGGCGTCCGATGCTGGATTTGAACGAACCCGAAAAGGCCAAGGTCCGCGAAGCATTCGAAGATTGCGGGTTGCAGCCCTGATACGGCTTGCGCACTTGCGCCATGTGCAGCAAGCTTGTGCGCGCTGACACATCACCGGCCGGCTTTCATGCGCATCCTCATCTTTCAGCACACTGCCAGCGTTCATCCCGGCGTTTTTCGCGATTATCTCGCAGCCGACGGAACCGAAGTCACCACGGTTGACTTCGAAGCCGGCGATGCCATCCCCGCGCTCGATCGCTTCGATGCCCTGTGGGTCATGGGCGGTCCTATGGATGTCTGGGAAACGGCTGAACATCCATGGATGAAGACTGAAATCGAAACCATCCGCGAAGCGGTCGTGGATCGCGGCATGGGGTTCTTCGGGCTTTGCCTGGGGCATCAGCTGCTTGCTGCCGCACTTGGCGGCGATGTTGCACTGGCAAGGACGCCCGAGGTCGGCGTTCTGCCGATTGATCTGAATGGCGAGGGCCGGAACAGTCCCTGGTTTGCTGGTATCGGCAGTGGGTTCCATGCGCTGGAATGGCATTACGCCGAGGTGGCGCGGCCGCCCGATGGCGCGCTGGTGCTTGCATCCACGCCTGCCTGTCCCGTCCAGGCAATGAGCTGGGGGAAACATGCGCTGTCGCTGCAGTTCCATCTGGAATCGACCCGCGACACGATTGAGGAATGGCGCGCCATTCCCGGCACCGATGACCTCATTATTGAAGCCATGGGCGAGAACGGGGCCGAGATTTTCACCCGCGCCTTTGCCGAACGCGCCGATGAAGCCCATGCGGTTGCCCGCAGGGTTTATGACAACTGGAAAGCGGTTGTGATGCGCAGACCGGTCCTAGCCGCGCAATAGCTGCGGCAACCAGGTGGCGAGGGCAGGGAAGAGCCCGACCAGCAGCAGGCCGATCAGCTGGATCATGATGAAGGGAACGACGCCGCGATAGATATGGGCGGTACGGATTTCCTTCGGCGCGACGCCGCGCAGGTAGAACAGCGCGAAGCCGAATGGCGGTGTCAGGAACGAGGTCTGCAGGTTCATGGCGATGAGCACGCCGAACCAGACCGGATCGATGTCGCTTTTCAGGATCGCCGGTCCCACGACCGGCAGTACGATGAAGACGATCTCGATGAAATCCAGCACGAAGCCGAGCGCGAAGATGACGAGGCTGACCGCGATCACGGCGCCCAATGCTCCGCCCGGAACCCGGTCGAGCAGATGGCCGACGGCCTCATCGCCGCCGAAGCCCCGAAAGACCAGCGTGAAAATGGTGGCGCCGATCAGGATCGTGAAGGCCAGTGCCGAAAATCGCGTTGCCGAAGATGCGATGTCGAACAGCATTCCGCGTCTGTGAAGGGTTGCCAGCGCAACCGTTCCGGCAATGCCCAGCGCAAGGGTTGCGGCAACGGCCAGACCGAATGCGGCCATGTCCGGCGCCGCGCTGCCGCGCAGGTCGGCGAAGGATTTCAGCACCGGCAGCAGCGCGGCGCAGGCGATGCCGGCATCGATCGCGCGGGTTGCCTGTGATCCTGCGGCTGCGAGTTGCTTGCGCGCGGCAAGCAGGACGGCGCCGAACGCGCCCACGCCCGCGGCTTCCGTCGGTGTCGCAATGCCGGCGATGATCGAGCCGAGCACACAGACGATCAGAACCAGCGGCGCAACAAGTCCGGTGATGATTTTTGCCGTTTGCGGTGCGGCGGCGTTCTTTGCCGGTGGTGGAGCTATTGCTGGCCGCAGCGTTCCTGCCGCGATCTGATAGAGCACGTATAGTCCCGCCAGCATCAGGCCGGGAACCAGCGCGCCGGCGAACAGATCGCCGATTGAGATCGGTTCGGGCGAAACGTTGCCGGCCTGACGTTGCGCCTGCAGGTAGGAGGCCGAAAGCTGATCGCCGAGAAACACCAGTACGATGGATGGCGGAATGATCTGGCCCAGCGTGCCCGCAGCGCAGATGGAGCCCGCCGCAAATGCCGGATCGTATCCGCGCTTCAGCATCACCGGCAGCGAGATCAGTCCCATGGCAACGACGGTCGCGCCGACGATGCCGGTTGACGCGGCAACCAGCGTGCCTACCAGCGTCACCGAGACGCCGAGCCCGGCCGGGACACGGGCGAACGTGTCCGCCATGGATGCCAGCAGGTCTTCGGCGATGCGGCTTTTCTCCAGCACCACACCCATCAGGATGAACAGCGGTACTGCGGTCAGCACCTCGTTGAACATCGCCGTGCCGAAGATGCGCGAGGGGATCGCGCCCAACAGGAACACGTCGAACACGCCGAACAGGTGTCCTGCGAAGGCGCACAGCAGCGCGGCACCGCAAAGCGCGAAGGCGACCGGGATGCCCGCAAGTACGGCGCCGAAGGCCGTTGCGAAGAGGCAAAGCACGGGCAGGAACGAGGCGGTCTGCATCACGTATCCCGGTTGCCGTCATGTTGAGGCGACCATGCCTCGTCGCGAATGCCGGTTGCGCGTTTCAGTCCGCTGGATAGCGCCTGCAGGGCAACGCTGGCGGTAAAGACGAGGATCGCGCCCTTGAGCAGGAAAATGCCGGCAAGCCCGCCCGGCTGGCGCGCGCCTTCGAGGCTGGCAAAGGCATTGATCACATAAGGAAAGGAATACCAGCCGATGACGGCGCAGGCAGGGATGACGAAAGCAAGCAGGGCGACCGTATCGATGGCCCGCCGCCCGTCCTTGCCGAGGCGGTCATGGATCACGTCGACGCGCACATGCTCGTCGCGTTGCAACACCCAGGCCGAGGCGAGAAGAAACGCCAGCCCATGGCCGAAGATGACCGCGTCCTGCAATGCGATCAAACCGACACCGAAGACGTAGCGCGCGATCACGACGGCAACCTGGACCACCATCATGGCGATCAGGCACCAGGATATTGCGGCGCCAAGCCAGCGGACCGTCCGGTCGATCGATGTGATGAGAATGTGCAAGGGAGCCTAAGCCTGAATCCGCGTGGAGCCTGCACCAACACTGGCGCAGGCCCCACCCGGCTGGCAAGCCGTACCGATGGGGGGACCGGTCAGACCCGCTTTTTGCCGGTGACCATCGCACGCACGAGATTCTCGCCGTGCTCCATGCTGGCGAAGATGACGCCGCCGATATGCAAGACGATGAGGATGAGGGTCGCATTGGCCGCGAACTCGTGAACTTCCTCCACCCAGTCGACGCCCCAGAACATGTTGGTCTCCATCATGTAGCCGGTTGCGCAGATCGCCGAGATCGCGGCGATGAGGGCAAGAACCATCGCCCCGCCCGCGGGATTGTGGCCAAGATATCGTTTGGCGCGCAGGGCAATGGCGTCCTTCAAGTACCCGGCTACCTTGCCGGGTCCGGCGACGAAATCGGTGAAACGGGCGTGTTTCGTTCCGACGAAGCCCCAGATCACGCGCAGCGCGATCAGTCCTGCGATCGTGTAGCCGGCGATCTCGTGCGGCTTGTCCCATTCATCGCCGGTCACAAAGGCAAAGGCGAACAACGCCACCAGCGACCAGTGAAAGATACGTATGAACGGGTCCCAGACCCGCACGGTTACCGGCAGTGTCGCGCTGCCGGCTTCCGCCATATCGGCGCGCGCGTCCATCAGTCGTCGGTCTTCGTCTTGACGATCTCGCCGGTTGCCGGATCGAAATAGGCCTCGACGCGATTGCCGTTCTTGTCGATGGCATAGGCTTCGTAGCAGCCGTCCTCGACCTTGACTTTACGCACGTCATAACCGAGCTCGGTTGCCTTGGCGCGCACCTGCTCGATGCTCAACCACTGGTCCTGAGGAACATCGCCGCATTTGTCGCTGGCCTGTGCGGCAAAGGGAAGTGAAAGCGCAGCGATAGTGGCTGAAGTGGCGAACAGTTTGCGAAGCATGCTGGTTTTCATTGGTTAAGTCCTCCGTCTGATCGGCGGAACCCTCCCGCCGGAATGACAGGGACAATGGCAGGCTTGCCATGACAGCTGGCTGATGGGGCATGTCAGGCAATTGTCATTTTTTACCCGCCATAACCGCTGCCATGAATAAAGCCGCCGCCATACTCGTCACAGGATTTGCAATGCTTCTCGTCCAGCCGGCTCTCGCCGACAGGGAGCACGACCGCGGCAACTCGCATGACGATCTCTACGATGCGCGCCAGCGTGGCGATATCCTGCCGCTGCCGAAAATACTGGACATGATCGGCTTTCAGGCCGGAGACCGCATTCTCGAAATCGAATTCGAGGAAGACGACGGAATTCCGATCTACGAGATATATTTTATCAATTCTTCAGGCCATCGCGGCGAGTTGCACGTCAATGCCGCGACCGGGGAAATCCTGCAAGACAGGAAGGACGACTGAACGTTGCGCGTATTGCTGATTGAAGACGATGATCGCATCCGTACCGATGTGACGGCCGCGCTGGAAGCTGCAGGCTATGTCGTCGATGTGTCCGGCGACGGGGAGGAAGGCTGGCATCTCGGTGACACCGAACTCTATGGCGCGGCGATCCTCGACCTGGGCCTTCCGGGCATGGACGGCCTTGCCGTTCTGAAGCGCTGGAGGGCGTCGGGCCGCGATCTTCCGGTTCTGGTCCTGACCGCGCGCGGTGCATGGTCTGAGCGCGTCGAAGGTATTGATGCCGGTGCCGACGACTATCTCGCCAAGCCGTTTCGTATTGAGGAAGTGCTGGCGCGGCTGCGCGCCATCGTGCGCCGGTCCGGCGGACATGCAGCCCCCGTCATCGAGGCCGGGCGTGCCAGTCTGGACACAAGGCAGATGCGTCTCAGTATCGATGGCGTCCCCGTCAGCCTGTCGCCGCAGGAATACAGGCTTGTCGCCTATCTGATGCTGCACAAGGGCCGTGTCGTGCCGCAGCAGGAACTGGCCGAGCATCTGCAATCGGTGCACTTCGAGCGCGAGTCCAATGCCGTCGAGGTGCTGATCGGCCGGGTGCGGCGCAAGCTGCCGGTCGCTCTGATCGAAACCCGACGCGGCTTCGGCTACATCGTCCCGGGCGACGCATGAGCGTTCTCAGGTCATTGCGGCTTCGGCTCGTCGCCTATGCGGCGGGCGTCGTGGCGATCGTGCTGGTTGTGGCCGGCATAGGTCTGACGTCCCTGTTTTCCCGCCATCTGGAACGGCGTATCGGCAGCGAACTCGATGTCCACATCGCGCAGCTTTCCGGCAGTCTGCGCATTGCGACCGATGGCGCCCTGACGCTGGCGCGCGAGCCCGCCGATCCAAGCTTTTCCCGCATCTATGGCGGTCTTTATTGGCAGATCAACGATGCGACATCGGGCAAAGTGTTGCGGTCGCGCTCGTTGTGGGACAGCGCACTGGCCCTTCCCGATGATGCGCTCGAACCCGGCACGGTCCATGCCCATGAAACGGAAGGGCCCGGTGGGCAGCACCTGCTCGTTCATGAACAGGCTTTTCTGGTTTCCGTGGCCGGGCGCGATCATGATGTGCGCCTGTCCGTGGCGCTCGACCGGGCGGAGGTTGCGGAGCTGGAGTCCGACTTCGCGCGCGACATTACCCCGGCACTGGCCTTGCTCGGTTTTTTCCTGCTGGCCGGATTTTCTGTCCAGATCGGTGCCGGCCTGAGGCCGTTGGGGTCCGTGCGCGATAGCCTTGCCGACATCCGTGCCGGCCGCAAGACACGTCTGGCATCGAACGTGCCGTCCGAGGTTGCCCCGTTGGTCGATGAAATCAACGAATTGCTGGCTGCCCAGGAAGCCGATCTCGTTCGCGCAAGGGATCGTGCCGCCGATCTCGCCCACGGGCTGAAAACACCTTTGACGGCGCTTGCCACCGACATCGCGCGCCTGCGCGACAAGGGTGAGGTGGCCATCGCCGATGATCTCGACGATCTTGCCCTGCGCATGCGCCGGCATACGGAGCGTGAGCTTGCCCGCGCCCGCGTGCGCCATAACCGGCTGGCCGTCACCGTACCCGTCGGCGCAGCGGCGGCCGGGATCGTGCGTACCCTGGAGCGCACGCCTCATGGAAGCGGCAAGGTTTTCCAGTGCGATATTGCGAGTGACCTGAATGCCCGGATGGATGGCGACGATCTGGTCGAGGTTCTCGGTAACCTGATGGAGAACGCAACCCGCCACGCGCAAAGCCGTATTTTTGTCAGCGCGTATAGCGCCGATGATCATCTCGTGATCGCGATCGAAGACGATGGTCCCGGTCTGGATAAGAATGCCCGCGCGATGGTTCTCGCCCGCGGTCAACGGCTCGATGAGGCCGGAAGCGGTGCGGGCCTGGGGCTGGCGATCGTGCGCGACATATTGATCGCCTATGACGGCGATCTCGACCTGGACGGGTCAGGCCATGGCGGCCTGAAGGTGGTCGTCTCGATTCCCGCCTGAACCAGGTTACAGCCAGCCGTCGCTTCCAAGGATTGCAGCGACCAGCGGCGAAGTCCTGTCTTCGAGGCCTTCCACGACGGTGAAATGATTGTGCGTTCCGTCATGGACGCTGCGGGTCGTCGCGCTTAAGCCTGTCCAGACATTGGCGAGAAGATCGTTCTGACGCACGAACTCCGGCAACTCGCCGCCTCCCACCCAGGCGGTCAGCCTCGTGGTTTCCAGCGGTTCGAGCAGGCACGGGCTTTCCGAGTGTGCTTCCGCTCTGTCGATGCGCAGGGTTTTGTTCAGTTGTGTCTTCATCAGCGGGCGCAGGTCATGCACGCCGCTGATCGAAACCACATTGGCGATGCGCGCCAGGATGTCCTCGTCAAGCGTCGTATCCGTGCAGACCATGCGGCTGGCCAGATGCCCGCCGGCTGAATGTCCTGCCAGATGGAGCGGCCCGTCGACCTCCTTTGCGAGAAACGTTGTCGCTGCGCTGATTTCCTGGGTGATGTCGGCAATGCGGATCTCGGGGCACAGTGTGTAGGAGGGCAGGGCGACAGCCCATCCTGCCTCGATGCACCCTCTCGCCAGATGCGACCACACCGATTTGTCGAACGCGCGCCAGTAACCGCCATGGACGAAGACGAAGAGGCCTTCAGGTGTCTCATCAGGCAGGAACAGGTCTGCGGTATTTCGTTCACCCGGCCCGTAACGCAGATCGAGACGTGCCTTGCCTTTGGCGATCATGGCCTCGCGGTAGGCTTGTGCCGCCGCCATCCATTTCGGCGGGTAGGACGGCCCGTCCTTCACATGGTCCATATTGGCGTAGGCCGTATCCCAGTTGGTAATCATGCCGCTATTTTCCTGCCTGACTTCGTTTCGTGGACATTGCCCCGTCAGGTTACATGCGGCAATAGACGATCGTCTTTGCACGGGGGGCTGGCGTCGCGCGCTGCCTTGCGCAAATATTGCCGCCCGAGGCTGTCCTTGTTTTTCGCCCGCATATAAAGGGCGCAACGTCCGGGAGGATTGTATGAAGAGTTTCACGACAACACTGGCCGCCGCTGCGGTCGCGCTGACGCTTGCCGCGCCCGCCAGGGCGGAGCCGGTTACGGTCGGCATGATCACCACCCTGACCGGTGGCGGCGCGGGTCTGGGCATCGATGTCCGCGATGGTTTCATGCTTGCCGTCAAACAGGCCGGCAACAAGGACCTGAATGTCTTCATCGAAGACGACCAGCGCAAACCCGACGTTGCCGTCCAGCTTGCCGACAAGATGATTCAGGAAAACAAGGTCGACGTGCTGACCGGCATCATCTGGTCGAACCTCGCCATGGCGGTGGTTCCGGCAGCCGTGGGGCAGGGCAAGTTCTACCTGTCGCCGAACGCGGGTCCCTCGGCGCTCGCCGGCAAGGGCTGTGACAAGAACTATTTCAACGTTGCCTGGCAGAACGACAACCTGCACGAGGCCGCCGGCGCCTATGCCAACACCACCGGCTACAAGAAGGCCTTCATCCTTGCGCCGAACTATCCCGCCGGCAAGGACGCGCTGACCGGTTTCAAGCGCTTCTTCAAGGGCGAGGTGGCAGGCGAGCTTTACACCCAGCTCGGCCAGACCGACTACGCCGCCGAGATCGCCCAGATCAAGGCGTCGGGCGCCGACACGGTGTTCTTCTTCCTGCCTGGCGGCATGGGCATCGCCTTCACCAAGCAGTACGCCCAGTCGGAAGTGGGCCTGCCGCTGATTGGCCCGGCCTTCTCCTTCGATCAGGGTATTCTCGGCGCGGTCGGCGAAGCAGCGCTTGGCGTCAAGAACACCTCGCAGTGGAACAAGGACATCGATAACGAGACCAACAAGGCCTTCGTGGAAAGCTTCCAGGCCGAGTATGGCCGTCTGCCCTCGCTCTATGCCAGCCAGGGCTTCGATACCGCCAACCTGCTGCTGTCGGCCATGGCCAAGGCGAGCGTGAAGGATGCTGATGCGTTCCGTGCAGCGCTTGAGGCTGCCGACTTCAAATCGACGCGCGGCGCATTCAAGTTCGGCTCCAACCACCATCCCGTTCAGGACATCTATGTCCGCGAGGTGGTCAAGGAAGGCGACGTGATCACCAACAAGATCATCGGCACCGCGCTCAAGGATCACGCCGACGCATATGCTGCCGAGTGCAAGATGTAATTCCTTGCGTTAAGAGAGGGCGGGCCGCTGGCAGCAGTGGCCCGCCTTTTTCGTTTTGGGGGCATAGGTTAAGTGTCTGGGGCGCTTTTCGCCGAGCAATTGCTGAACGGACTTCAGTTCGGCGTCATGCTGTTCGTCATGGCGGCGGGGCTGACGCTGGTCTTCGGCGTGATGGGGCTGATCAACCTCGCCCATGGCTCGCTCTACATGCTCGGCGCCTTCGCCTGCGCCGCCGTGGCAGCCGCGACCGGCTCCTTTGTGCTCGGTCTTGCCGCAAGTCTTGCGGCGGCGGCTATCGCCGGTGTGCTGGTTGAGACGCTGATCATCCGCCATCTCTACGCCCGCGATCATCTCGATCAGGTCATCGCCACCTTCGCGTTGATCCTCGTCTTCACGGAAGGCACGCGCTGGGCCTTCGGCTCATTCCCGCTTTATCTCAATTTGCCGGACGCGTTGTCTGGCTCCGTCAGTCTGCCCGGCGGCATCACCTATCCGCTGTTCCGGCTCCTGATCATCGGTGTGGGGCTGGCGATTGCCGCGGGTCTCTTCCTGCTGGTCAACAGGACGCGGCTCGGCATGCGCATCCGTGCAGGCGAATCCGACCGCGAGATGATTGCCGCACTCGGCGTCGATATCGGCAGGCTCTACACCATCGTCTTCGCGCTGGGCGCTGCGCTGGCGGGCCTTGCCGGCGCGCTGGTCGGTTCGGTGCAGGCGGTGCAGATCGGCATGGGCGAGCCGGTGCTGATCCTCGCCTTCGTCGTCATCGTCGTCGGTGGCATCGGTTCCATTACAGGCGCCTTCGTCGGCGCGATCCTTGTCGGTGTCACCGATACGCTCGGCCGTTTCCTGCTGCCGCAGGCCTTCGGATTGATCATGGATGCCTCGAGCGCGACCTCGGTCGGCTCCGCGCTCGCCTCCATGCTGATCTACGTGCTGATGGCGCTGGTGCTGGTGTTCAGACCCACCGGGCTTTTCGGGAAGCCTGCCTGATGCGCCGCGAAACACTCATAACGCTTACGCTTCTGGCGCTGCTGCTGGGTGCCGCTGTCTACGGCCACAGGGGAAATGAACCCTTCATCATCACGCTGGCGGCCAAGGCGGCGATCTTCGCCATTGCTGGTGCCGGCCTCAATCTGGCGCTGGGTTACGGCGGACTGGTCTCCTTCGGTCATGCGGCGTTCTTCGGCATTGGCGGCTATGCCGCGGGCATCATCGCGTCGGCTGCCCGCAACTACGAACCGGTGATGACCTGGCCCATCGAAATCGCAGGCAGCACGAGCATGCCGGTGATCTGGATCGTCGCGATCATTGCCGCGATGATCATCGCGATCCCCATCGGCATTTTCAGCCTGAGAACCGGCGGCGTCTACTTCATCATGATCACGCTCGCCTTCGCCCAGATGCTCTATTATTTCGCCGTCTCCTGGCCGGCTTATGGAGGCGAGGACGGGCTGTCGTTTTACGTGCGCAACTCCGTCTTCGGCCTCAACATGATGGATCCGTGGACGTACTTCACAGTCTGCTTCGGCGTGCTCGCCGTTGTGCTGGCGCTGATGGCGGTGCTGGTGCGCTCGCGTTTCGGGCTTGCGCTGGAGATGGCGCGGCAGAACGCCCAGCGGCTGACCGCCAGCGGCATCCGCCCCTTCAACGTGCGCCTCACCGCCTTCGTCATTTCCGCCATGATCACCGGGCTTGCCGGTGCGCTCTATGCCGATCTCAACCGGTTCGTTTCGCCCGCGATGCTGTCGTGGCACACGTCCGGCGAGATCATGGTTTTCGTCATTCTCGGCGGCGTCGCGCGCCTCGGCGGGCCTGTCGCCGGCGCTTGTCTCTATCTGCTGCTGGAACAGACCCTCGATGGCGTCACCGACTATTGGCAGGTGCTGCTCGGCATCGTGCTGCTGCTGGTGGTGCTGTTTGCCCGCGGCGGTCTGGTCGGCCTGCTGGCGGGCAGGAGGGCGGCGCATGACTGATCCGGCATTGGAAGTCACCAACCTCTCGAAATCCTTCGGCGCGCTTGCCGCCTGCCGCAACGTCTCGCTCGACCTGATGCCCGGCGAGATCCATGCGCTGATCGGCCCGAACGGCGCTGGCAAGACGACGCTGGTCAAGACCATCGCCGGAGAGATCGCACACGATTCAGGCCACATCCGCTTCGGCGGCGAGTTGATCGACGATCTCGATGCGGCAGCGCGTGCGCAACTTGGTCTTGCGCGCACCTTCCAGATATCCAGCCTCGCCATGGAAATGTCGGTGCTGAAGAACGTCATGCTGGCGGTGATGGCGGTATCGGGGCAGGTGTTCCGTTTCTTCAAGCCCGTCAACGGTGATGATGCGCTGCTCGGGCCTGCGCGCGCGTGCCTTGAGAACGCAGGGCTTCGGAAACGTGCGCAGACCCGCGCCGCCGAACTCTCTCATGGCGAACGCCGCCAGCTTGAGATCGCGCTGGCGCTGGCGATGAAACCGAAGGTCTTCCTGATGGACGAGCCGATGGCCGGCATGGGGCCGGAGAGTCTGGCGCGTCTGTCCGGCCTGCTGCGCGAATTGAAACAAACCGCGCCCGTGCTGCTCATCGAACACGATATGGACGTGGTGTTCTCTGTCGCGGACCGTATCTCGGTGCTGGTCTATGGCGAGGTGATCGCAACCGGTACGGTGGACGAAATCCGTGCCAACCCCGACGTTCAGGCCGCCTACCTCGGAGACGCGGCATGAGCGCGCCTTTCCTCAAGGTCGAAGGCCTGACCGCCAGTTATGGCGCCTCGCAGGCGCTGTTCGGCGTCGATCTGAATGTGGATGCGGGCGAGGTTGTCGCCCTGATGGGCCGCAACGGCATGGGCAAAACGACGACTATTCATGCCGTCTGCGGGCTGCTGCCGATCACAGGCGGCAGTATCATGATCGATGGCAGCGACACGAAGCGGCTGCCCGTGCACGCAACCGCGCGGCTTGGCATCGGGCTGGTGCCGGAGGGCAGGCGCTGCTTCCCCAACCTGAGCGTTGAGGAAAATCTCGTCGCCGCCGCGCGGTCTGGCGCGTGGACCTTCGAGGAAGTGACGAAGCTTTTCCCGCGCCTTGCCGAGCGGCGCACGCAATCCGCAAGCACCCTGTCCGGCGGCGAGCAGCAGATGCTGGCGATCGGCCGCGCGCTGATGACCAACCCGAGGCTTCTCATCCTTGACGAAGCCACCGAAGGCCTCGCCCCCGTCGTGCGTCAGGAGATCTGGGCGGCGATCCACGCCCTGAAGGACGGTGGCCTCTCGATCCTCGTCGTCGACAAGACCATTCGCGAGCTGAAGGCCGTCGCCGACCGCTGCGTCATCCTAGAACGGGGCCAGAGCGTGTGGACCGGAACGCCGGGCGAATTGAGCGATGAGGTGTGCGGGCGTTATCTGGGGGTTTGAGCTTGTAGATAGCTCAAACTCCTTTCACCCCGCCTTCTTGCTGAAATTCATACCCGGCTTGGTCAGCTTTTCGGCTGAGCCGATCCAGGCATAGGCGAGCAGGCAGGGGTCGCGTTCGCCGGTCGTGATGCGGTGGTTGTCGCCCGAGCGGTTGAGGATCAGCGAGCCCGGTGCATAGACCGCCTGGTCGTTTTCCGACCAGTTGCCGGAAATCGAGATGTAGCTTTCCTCGATCTCCTTGTGATGGTGCTGCGGATAGGTGGTGTTGGGCGCAAACAGCACGAAACCGAGGATCAGCCGGTCCGTCACCACCGGCCCCTGCGGCCCAAGCACCTCGCAATAGGCATATTTACGCGCCAGCGTTTTGGGCACTTTCTCGTAGCCGTATTCCCAGGTCAGCAGATGCGAGACGCGCTCCAGCGCCTTCGCCAGCCCGAACATCGCGTAGCGCGAGCCGACATCGAAGGCGCGGCCCAGATGAGCGGTGACCGGCTTCGTTGCTGGCGCGCGGGGATGGATCGGCGGATTGGAATCGATGATCGCGGCAAGTACATCGCGCACCCGCTTGCGGTGGGCGCGGATGATCTTGCTGCCACCGGCGAAACCGGGCCGGTACAGCAACTCGAACTCGCGCAGCAGATAGTCCCAGTCGGGCACGTCCTGCAGGCGGGGCTGGGTCTCTTCAACCAGCTCGGTTTGCGCGTCGCTCATGGACGCGAGAATACACCGGGTTTGCTTCTGATCGTCAGCGAAATCTTTGCGGGAAGTACGTCCTGCTGCAGCCGCTAGTTTTTGTCGTCACTGTCGGAAGATTTTCTGGATTCCGGCTTTCGCCGGAATGACGTGGAGTGTGTGTCGGGGGCAGGTACTCAACACGATGCGATTGCATGTGCCGCAATGCTACTACGCCTGAGAGATGTCACGACGCGCCCAACCCGAACCGTCATTCCGGCGAAAGCCGGAATCCAGAAAAACAGTTCAGGCAAGCGTCGCGATTGTCAGCCCACTCACACCTTCAGCAAAATCTTGCCGCGGTGACTGGCGGCTTCCATCATCGCGTGCGCTTCTGCGGCCTGCGACATGGGCAGAACGGAATGGGTCACGGTGACGAGCTTTTTCGGGAACAGCGGCCAGACTTTCTCTTGCAGCTCTGCGGCGATCGCGGTCTTGAAGGCGTCGGGGCGCGAGCGCAGCGTGGAGCCTGTATAGGTGAGGCGCTTCAGCATCACCGGCATCAGGTTGATTTCCATCTTCGAGCCCTTGTTGAAGGCGATCTGGACGATGCGCGCGTCATGGCGCGCGGCCTTGAAATTGCGCTCCACATAGTCGCCAGCGATGATGTCGAGGATGATGTCGGCGCCACCAGCCTCGCGCACCACCTCGACGAAATCCTCATCCCTGAAATTGATCGCGCGCGTTGCTCCCAGCCGCTCGCAATAGTCGCACTCTTCGGAGGAAGCCGCCGTGGTGAAGACATTCAAGCCCATCGCAGCGCCTAGCTGGATCGCGGTGGAGCCGATGCCGCCCGCGCCGCCATGGACGAGGAAGTTCATGCCCTCTTTCACGTCGTGGCCGTGGAAAATGTTGCTCCACACCGTGAAGAAGGTCTCGCATAGACCGGCCGCGTCGGTGATTGAAACCCCGTCGGGAATGGTCAGGCAGTGGCTTGCATCGATGGCGACATATTCCGCGTAGCCGCCGCCATTGGTCAGCGCGCAAATCTCATCTCCGACCTTCCATTTGGTGACGTCGCTGCCGACCGCGACCACCTTGCCGGAGACTTCCAGACCCAAAAGGTCGGACGCGCCCTTGGGCGGTGGATAGTGGCCGCGCCGCTGCACCAGATCCGGTCCGTTGACACCGCATGCATCCACCTCGACCAGCACTTCATGCGCTGCGGGGGAGGGCACCGGGCGCCTGCCCAGTTCAAGCACCTCCGGTCCGCCGGTTCCGGTCGGTACGACGGCGTCCATCTCTGTGGGGATCATCTGAAAAGCCTTTTATCTATCTCACGCCAGTTCCCCCGGATCACGTCCGGGGTCACAGCTCCGATGGGGCGCAAAAATACGCGACGCCCGGTCGGGCTTGCGAACCCTTCGGGTTCGTTACGTATCCCATCAGCGTTGAGTGCAGCAAGGCTGCCGCTAGAGAATGCGTAGTTCAGGGCATCCGGCCCTGAACCGGAGCGCGACTGCGCGACCGGCCAGTTTTTTGGCCGCCCCCGCGGAGCACGCGAGCATAGTGAGCTGTGCGTGAGCGAAAACGAGGTAGAAAATCAACCTTCCAGCGCGGCCTGCATGGCCGCTGCAACATCGTCGGCGTTGTCTGCGATGATGACGCCCGCAGACGCCAGCCGGTCGATCTTTTCTTCCGCGCTCTGCAGGCCGAACAGCGACAGCGTGCCGGCATGGCCCATGCGCCGTTCCTTCGGCGCATGCCGTCCCACGATCAGCGCCACGACCGGTTTGCCGTAGTCTACGGAGTTGAGGTAATCGGCTGCGTCCTCTTCCTCGGTGCCGCCAACCTCGCCGATCAGGATGACGCCCTTGGTTTCGGGGTCGTCCTTGAACAGTTCGAGACACTGGCGGAAGCCGATGCCGTGCACAGGGTCGCCGCCGACACCGACGGTGGTCGACTGACCAAGGCCAACGGCGGAAGTCTGCGCCAGGATTTCACTCGTCAGCGAGGCCGAGCGCGAGGCGATGCCGATGGAGCCGGGCGTCGCATCCGTGGTCGCCATGACGCCGATCTTGCAGGAGCCCGGTGTCAGCACCCCTTGCGAGTTCGGGCCGACCAGAACCGTGCTGGAACCTTGCAGCGCCGCCTTGACCTTCGAGATGTCGTGCACGGGCACGCGCTCGGTAACGCAAACGACGAGGGGGATTTCCGCCTCGATCGCCTCGATCAGGGCCGCGCCCGCCTTGGAGGCGGGCACCATGACCATGCTGGCATTGGCCTGTGTTGCTTCGGCGGCTTCCTTGACGGTGTTGAAGATAGGCAGGCCGATATGGGTGCTGCCGCCCTTGCCGGGACGCACACCGCCGACATAGGTCGAGCCGTAGCGGATCGCCAGATCGGTGTAGAAAGTGCCGGATCGGCCGGTCATGCCCTGCACGATGACGCGGGTGTCGGGTCCAACGAGAATGGCCATTATGCCCTCCCTGCGCGCGCGATCTCGACCGCCCGCCCGACGGCTTCGCCCATGGTGTCGAAACTGTCGAAATTCAGCCGTCTGTTTCTCAGCACATTGACCGCCCATTCCGCGTTCGTGCCGGCCAGCCGGACAACCACGGGCGGTTTGCGGTTGGAGCGCGAATAGGCGATGGCGAAGCCTTCCGCCACCGTATCGCACGCGGTCATGCCGCCGCCGTGGACGTTGACAAGCACCACGGTCACATTCGGGTCCTGCAGCAGCATGTTGATGCCCTTGGCGATCTGCAGGCTCGTCGTGGTGGTGCGGATGTCCATGAAATTGGCCGGCTTGCCGCCGGCATCGACGACCATGTCGTTGGTGGCAAGGCCGAGGCCGGCGCCATTGACGATGACGCCGATATTGCCGCTCATCTTGACGAAGTTGATGTCGTTTTCCTGGGCAATGCGCTCCTGTTCCTCAAGCTGCCCGTCGCCCGTGGAATCGTCGAATTCCGGATGGCGGAACAAGGCATTGCCGTCGAGACTGATCTTGGCATCGACCGCAACCGCGCTGCCGTCCTTGCGCACAGCCAGCGGGTTGATCTCCACCAGCGTCGCATCATTGTCGAAGAAGGCCTTTGCGGCTCCCTTCGCGATGGCCATGACGCCATCTCGCGCATTGCCGGAAATGCCGACTTTTTCCAGGAATGAACCGACGGCGCTCTCATCGAATCCGCCGTCCGAAGGCAGCGTCAGATGGCTGACGATGGCCGGGTCCATGCGCGCTGCCTGTTCGAATTCCACACCGCCCTTGTCGGAGCACAGCAGAACCGGCTGCCCGTCGTGCTGGTTGAAGGCCAGCGACAGGTAATAGCTGTGGGCGATGTCGATCGCCTCTTCGACATAGACGCTGTTGACCATCTCGCCGGACGCCCCGGTCTGGTCGGTAACGAGCCTTTTTCCGATCAGCTTGCCGGCTTCCGCGCGGACCGCAGAAGGGGTCGCAGCAAATTTGATGCCGCCAACGAGCCCGCGTCCGCCCGCGCCGATCTGCGCCTTGACCACGTATTTCGCGGAGTCGATTTCCCGGCAGCTTGCCTCGGCTTCCTCTGCGCTCGTTGCCAGCCGCCCGGTCGGGATCGCGACGCCGTATTGCGCCAGGATTTCCTTGGAAAGGTGTTCCGAAAGGTTCATCGTGTTCCCCCTTCCGCTCTTCGCGCAGCCATGCCCGTCAAGGAAATGCCAGCGTCCGGCGGTTCGGTTTTTGGTATCCCACGGCTACGGGGCGGTCAACAATGCCCCATCGTCCCGCACCTTAACACCGCTGAACCTTGATGTCCGGCGGTTTGGCTCCCTGTTTTCGCTTAACCCTCAAAAAAATCAGGCGATGCGGCTAGTGCCGCACCGCCTTCATGAGTTTTGGCCTTGAGGGCCAGGAGGATTGCGTAAAGCGCCTCACCACCGCTCACTTCACCAGCGGCAGGATGCGCTTGAACTGTTCCGACCCGGCATGGCCGAGCCATTCGAAAGCCACCATTTCCGTCGTCACGATTCCCGCGCCTATTGCGCTAAGACGCTGGATACAGGCGTGTTCGCTCTCCAGCGTGCGCGACGCGGTGGCGTCGGAAACCACGAAGACGTCATAGCCTTCATCGATCAGGCTGGCAGCGGTCTGGACCACGCAGATATGCGCTTCCATGCCTGCGATCACAGCCTGCTTGCGGCCCAGTGCGCGGAAAGCTTCGGCGAAGTTTGCATCTTCCATGCAGGAGAAATGCATTTTGGAAAATACCGGTGCTTTCGTGGCTGACGCGATCTCGGGTACGGTGTGGCCCAGTCCCTTGGGATACTGCTCGGTGAGCAGTACCGGGACATCCATTTCCGTCGCCGCCGCAATCAGCGTTTTCGCATTGCGGATCGTGCGCGCCGGAGCCTGCATGGCAGGGACCAGTCGTTCCTGCATGTCGATAACAACTAGAACGGAGTCGGACGCACGAATCAGCATGGCCGTTTAAAGTCTATTTCCTCCCACTAACATTGACATGCCGTCTTCTGTGCGGCATTGCTGGTATGCCACATACCACATGGCGTGGACGACTTCAATATCGGCGATAACGATTTACGAGCCGTCCACAATGGGGAAACGTCGAAAATGAAAATCGTCTGCCTGGACAAGGATACCTACGCTGCGGACCTGAATCTGCATCATCCCTCGTTCGATCACGAGTGGGTGGAGTATTCCCAAACGTCACCGGACGAAATCCTGCAGCGTCTCGAGGGTGCGCAGGTTTGCATCACCAACAAGGTGCCGATGCGCGCCGAGACGCTCAAGCAGCTGCCGGACCTGAAAATGATCTCGGTTTCCGCGACCGGCTACGACGTGATCGATGTCCCCGCCTGCCGCGAACATGGCGTCGTCGTGTCCAACGTGCGTGGCTATGCCGAGAACACGGTGCCTGAGCACACATTCGCGCTGATCCTGGCCCTGCGCCGCGGCATCGCCGGATACCGTCAGGACGTCATCAACGGCGAATGGCAGAAATCCGGGCAGTTCTGTTTCCACACCCACATGATCCGCGATCTCGCCAATTCGACGCTTGGCATCATCGGCGAGGGCGTGATCGGGCAGGGGGTCGCGCGCATCGCCCGCGGCTTCGGCATGAAAATCCATTTCGCCGCGCACAAGGGCGTCGAGGGCCTTGGTCCTCTCTACACGCCCTTCGAACAGGTGCTGGAGGAGAGCGACATCATCACGATGCACTGCCCTCTGAATGCCCATACGCGCGACACGCTGGGCGCGCCGGAATTTGCAAAAATGAAGCGCAAGCCATTGATCATCAACACCTCGCGCGGCGGGCTGGTCAACGAGGCGGCCCTCGTCGATGCGCTCGAGGCAGGTCAGATCGCGGGCGCCGGCTTCGACGTGCTGACCAAGGAGCCGCCGGCACCCGACAACCCGCTGTTGAAGATCCTCCACCGGCCCAATTTCATTCTGACACCGCATGTCGCGTGGGCAAGCCGTGAGGCGCAAACGGAGTGCTGGCGTCAGACGATTGCCAATATCGAAAATTTCGTCACTGGAAACCCGAGCAACACGGTCACCTGAATCCATCGCGGTGGATGAGGAGAAAAATCCGGTTGTCAGAGATTGGACTTTTGTCTATGGTATACCACACAACAAATGCCAAAGGCCTGACTCTGATCCAGGGCGGCGCGGCAAATAATGGCTCTCCGCGAAAATGGGGAGCGGGGAAACGCGGGGAGAGAATGGCGGGCGTAACGCTCAAGCCCATTGGCGCCAGCTTCATGCTGAAGGATCACATTTATGAGGTCCTTCTGGAAGCGATTCTTTCTGCAAACATTTATGATGAGGACGCCAACTTGCGCCTTGACGAACGCACGATGGCCGAACAGCTCGGCATTTCGCGCACGCCGGTTCGTGAGGCATTGGCGCGGCTCGAGCGTGACGGCTTCGTCGACATACAGCCGCGCAAGGGTGTCTTCATCCGTCGCAAATCCCTCGATGATGTCCTGGAAATGGTGGTTGCCTGGGCAGCCCTGGAGTCCATGGCCGCGCGTCTGGCCACACAGAATGCCACCGATGTCGAGCTCGAGAGGCTGCGGGCGCTGGCGGTGCACGACAGCAAGAACGCGACGCACGCCAACATCGAGGAATATTCCGAAGCGAACATCCGGTTTCATCAGGCCATCCTCGAGATGTCCCATTGTTCGCTGCTCAAGGACATGGCCGATGGCCTGTTCATGCACATGCACGCCATTCGCCGCCGCGCGATGGGTGAAGGTGACCGCGTCGACCGCTCGGTCATCGATCACATGGAAATCATCGAAGCCCTGGAAAGCCGCGACGCGGACCTGGCGGAACGTCTGGTGCGTGAGCACACCATGCGGCTTCACGATCATATCAGACGGACCTGGAGAAAGATCGCGGTCATGTCGCGCACAAGGCGGGCCGCAGGGTAGCGGCGTGCGCTCTAGCACCGCAGGAATTCAGGCTATTTGGAGGTAGGACAAGATGTCAGCAGCAGTGCCCAGCACGGAACCCGCGCAGTCGGTTGAGAACCTCACTGATGGTTTCCACCTGCTCATCGACGCGCTGAAGATCAACGGCGTCGAGACGATCTACAATGTTCCCGGCATCCCGATCACGGATCTCGGCCGCTACGCACAGGCCCAAGGATTGCGCGTCCTGTCGTTCCGTCACGAGCAGCACGCCGGCTATGCCGCCGCCGCCGCGGGCTTCCTGACCAAGAAGCCGGGCATCTGCATGACCGTTTCCGCGCCGGGCTTCCTCAATGGCCTGACCGCGCTGGCGCACGCCACGACGAATTGCTGGCCGATGATCCTGATTTCCGGTTCCTCCGAGCGCGAGATCGTCGATCTGCAGCGCGGCGATTATGAGGAGATGGACCAGCTTGCCATCGCCCGTCCGCACTGCAAGGCCGCCTACCGTGTCCTGCATGCCGAGGACATCGGCCTGGGTGTCGCCCGCGCCATTCGCGCGGCGCTGACCGGGCGTCCCGGTGGCGTCTACCTCGACATTCCCGGCCAGCTCCTCGGCCAGGTGATGGACGCAGCCGAAGGCGCGAAATCACTCATCGAGGTGGTCGATCCCAATCCCGCAAGCGTGCCGGCTCCCGAGGCCATCTCCCGCGCTGTGGACGTGTTGAAGTCCGCCAAGAAGCCGCTCATCATTCTCGGCAAGGGCGCCGCCTACGCGCAGGCCGACGACAAGGTCCGCGAGCTGGTCGAAACCCTCGGCTTCCCCTACCTGCCGATGTCGATGGCCAAGGGCCTGCTGCCGGATACCCATCCGCAATGCGCTTCCGCCGCTCGTTCGCTGGTGCTCAAGGAAAGCGATTGCGTCTTCCTGATCGGTGCGCGCCTCAACTGGCTTCTGCAGCACGGGCAGGGCAAGTCCTGGGGCGAGAAAGGCTCCAAGAAGTTCGTCCAGATCGACATCGAGCCGACCGAGATGGACTCCAACCAGAAGATTTCCGCGCCGCTGATCGGTGATATCGGCTCCTGCGCCACTGCGCTCCTCGAAGCGATCGGTTCCGACTGGCAGAAACCCTCCGAGGAATGGACCGGTGCGGTGCGTTCCAAGGTTCTGGGCAACATCGAGAAGATGGCGCCGCGGCTGCGCAACAACAACTCGCCCATGGATTACCAGGGTTCGCTCGGCGTGATGAAGGAACTCATCGCCCAGAACCCCGACGTCGTGCTGGTGAACGAAGGTGCGAATTCGCTCGATCAGGCGCGCTCGATCATCGACATTCACAAGCCGCGCAAGCGTCTTGATGTCGGCACCTGGGGCATCATGGGTATCGGCATGGGGTCTGCCATTGCGGCTGCGGTCGAAACCGGCAACCAGGTTCTGGCCGTCGAGGGCGACAGCGCCTTCGGGTTCTGCGGCATGGAGATCGAAACGGTCTGCCGCTACAAGCTGCCGGTCTGCATCGTGATCATGAACAACAACGGCATCTACCGCGGCGACGGCACCAACTGGTCGGGCGGAGAGGATCCTTCAACCACGGTTTTCGTCAAGGGCGCGCGCTATGACCTGATGATGCAGGCCTTCGGCGGCGAGGGTGTTAGCGTCGACAACCCCGACGCGCTGCGCCAGGCCATCCAGGCAGCCTTCGACAGCCGCAAGCCCACGCTCATCAATGCTGTAATCGCCGAAGACGCCGGCAAGGAAAGCGGCAACATCGGCAATCTCAACCCCTCTTCAGTGGTGGCGCAGGCGCGCTATCCGCAAGCGAAGAAAATCTGAATTCGGTTCTGGAGGCAAAGTTATGAAAGCTCTTGAAGGCGTGAAGATCCTCGACTTCACACATGTTCAGTCAGGACCGACCTGCACCCAGCTTCTGGCTTGGTTCGGTGCCGACGTGATCAAGGTCGAGCGCCCCGGCGTTGGCGATGCGACGCGCAAGCAGCTCGTCGACGTAAAAGGTGCGGACAGCCTCTACTTCACGATGCTGAACCACAACAAGCGCTCCATCGAGATCAACTCGAAGGACCCCGCCGGCAAGGAAGTGCTGACCAAGCTGATCGAGACCTGCGACGTGATGGTGGAGAATTTCGCTCCCGGCGCGCTCGACCGCATGGGCTTCTCCTGGGAGAATATCCAGAAGATCAATCCGCGCATCATCCTGGCCTCGGTGAAGGGTTTCGGCCCTGGCAAATACGAGGACTGCAAGGTCTACGAGAACGTCGCGCAGTGCGCCGGCGGTTCGGCCTCGACCACTGGTTTCCTCGACGGCCCGCCGCTTGTGACCGGCGCCCAGATCGGCGACTCCGGCACTGGCCTGCACCTTGCGCTCGGCATCGTTACCGCCCTGTACCACCGCGAGAAATCCGGCCGTGGTCAGAAGGTGCTCGCACCGATGCAGGACGGCGTGCTCAACCTGTGCCGCGTTAAGTTGCGCGACCAGCAGCGCCTCGCGGCCGGCCCGCTGACCGAATATTCGCAGTACGGCGAGGGCATCGAGTTCGGCGAAGCCACGCCGCGCGCGGGCAACGATTCCGGCGGCGGTCAGCCTGGCCGCATCCTGAAATGCAAGGGCTGGCAGCACGACCCGAACGCCTACACCTATTTCATCACCCAGGCGGCTGTCTGGGACAAGGTTTGCGATGTCATCGGCGAGCCGGAGTGGAAGAACAAGGAAGAGTACTCCACGCCCGCAAAACGTCTGCCGCACCTCAATGCGATCTTCGCGCGCATTGAGGACTGGACGATGACCAAGACCAAGTTCGAGGTCATGGACATCTGCAACCCGCTCGACATTCCCGTTGGCCCGATCCTCTCCATGAAGGAGATCATGGAAGACGAGGGCCTTCAGGCGACCGGCACGATCGTGAAGGTCGATCACCCCGAGCGCGGCGCCTACTACACGGTCGGCTGCCCGATCAAGCTGTCCGACAGCCCGGTCGAAGTGACGCGTTCGCCGCTGCTTGGCGAGCACACCGCGGAAATTCTTAGCGAAGTGCTCGGTTACACCGGTGACGATCTGACCCGGCTTGCCGACTCCGGTGCGTTCGGCAACGTGCGCAAGGAAGCGGCCGAGTAACGGTTACAAGTGAATTTCGGGGCGGGCCTGCGTCAGAACGGGCCGCCCACCAGGGAGAACGATATGCGTTTGATTGTCATGGGGCAGCAGGCCTTCGGTAAGGACGTGCTTGCAAAACTTCTGGACGCCGGCACCGACGAGGTGGTCGCCGTCTATTGCGAGCCGGACAAGGAAGGCAAGCCGGTTGACCCGATCAAGGAATTCGCGCTGGAGAAGGGACTGCCCGTCGAGCAGCCTGCGAAGTTCGAGGATCAGGCGATTCTCGACACGCTGAAGGGCTATAATGCCGACCTGATGGTCATGGCCTTCGTGAATGTCTTCGTTCCCGAGGCCGCACGCGATATGCCGACCCACGGCTCGATCTGCTTCCACCCCTCGCTTCTGCCGCTGCACCGTGGTCCTTCCGCGGTCAACTGGCCGATCATCATGGGGTCGAAGAAGTCCGGCTTTTCCTGGTTCTACCCCTCCGACGGTCTCGACGAGGGCGACAGCCTGATGCAGTGGGAATGCGAGATCGGTCCTGACGACACGGTCATCGACCTCTACTTCAAGAAGATCTATCCGGTTGCCGTCGACAGCGCGCTTCAGGTGGTCGATCTGTACCGCAACGGCAATCCGCCGCGTATCGTCGCCAACGAGGACGACGCGACGTACGAGCGCCGCTGCACGACCAAGCATTCCCGCATCGACTGGAACAAGCCGGTCCAGCAGGTTTACGACCTGATCCGTGGCACGAACCCCTCTCCAGGCGCATGGACGACGTTCAACGGCGAGACTGTCGGGGTCTTCGACTGTGCGCTTGTGCCCGGTGACGGTATTTCCAGCCGCGTTCGCGAGATCACCGACGAAGGCTTCGCCGTGCAGTGCATCGGCGGCCGTGTTCTGGTGAAGCGCGTGCGCTCCAAGGAAGGCGGCAAGGTTGGAGCCGCTGAATGGGCTGCCAGCGTTGGCCTGAAGGCCGGCGACGAGTTTGGCGTCTGAGGCCAGCCAGGAAAGAATCCGGAGACTAGGTAAGATGTCCGATATTGAAATCGCCCGCGCAGCAAACAAGAAGCCGATTCAGGAAGTTGGCGCCAAACTCGGGATTCCGACGGAAGACCTGCTGCCCTTCGGCCACGACAAGGCCAAGGTCTCGGCCGAGTTCATCAAGTCGGTGTCAGGTAACAAGAACGGCCATCTCGTTCTGGTCACCGCGATCAACCCGACGCCGGCCGGCGAAGGCAAGACCACCACGACCGTTGGTCTGGGCGACGGCCTCAACCGCATCGGCAAGAAGGCCGCGATCTGCATCCGCGAAGCCTCGCTCGGCCCCTGCTTCGGCATGAAGGGTGGCGCGGCTGGCGGCGGCTACGCCCAGGTCGTCCCGATGGAGGACATGAACCTCCACTTCACCGGCGATTTCCACGCCATCACCTCGGCCCACAATCTGCTGGCCGCGATGCTGGACAACCACATCTATTGGGGCAACGCGCTCGACATCGACATCCGCCGCGTCGCATTCCGTCGCGTGATGGACATGAACGACCGCGCATTGCGCGAGATCGTCTGCTCGCTCGGCGGTGTTGCCAACGGCTTCCCGCGCGAAGCAGGCTTTGACATCACGGTGGCGTCCGAAGTCATGGCCATCCTGTGCCTTGCCAACGATCTTGACGACCTCGAGAAGCGCCTCGGCGACATCATCGTTGCCTACCGCCGTGACCGTACACCGGTCTACTGCCGCGACATCAAGGCCGACGGTGCCATGACGGTGCTGTTGCAGCAGGCGATGCAGCCGAACCTGGTGCAGACGCTGGAGAACAACCCGGCCTTCGTGCATGGCGGCCCGTTCGCCAACATCGCGCATGGCTGCAACTCGGTTGTCGCCACCACCACGGCCCTGAAGCTTGCCGACTATGTTGTGACCGAAGCCGGCTTCGGTGCCGACCTTGGCGCCGAGAAGTTCTTTGACATCAAGTGCCGCAAGGCCGGGTTGAAGCCCGAGGCCGTCGTGATCGTGGCCACTGTCCGCGCCATGAAGATGAACGGCGGCGTCAAGAAGGACGATCTGGGTGCGGAGAACGTCGAGGCCGTCAAGAAGGGCTGCGCCAACCTCGGCCGCCACATCGAGAACGTGAAGCAGTTTGGCGTGCCCGCGGTTGTTGCGATCAATCACTTCATTTCCGACACCGATGCCGAAATTCAGGCGGTGAAGGATTACGTGGCCTCTCAGGGCTCCGAGGCGATCCTGTGCAAACACTGGGCCGATGGCTCGGCCGGCATCGAGGAACTGGCCAACAAGGTGGTCAGCCTCGTCGAGGGCAAGACCGCGCAGTTCTCGCCGCTCTATCCTGAAGACATGCCGCTGTTCGAGAAGGTCGAGACGATCGCCAAGCGCATCTACCGCGCCGACGAGGTTCTCGCCGACAAGAAGATTCGCGACCAGCTCAAGGCATGGGAAGCCGATGGCTACGGCAACTTGCCGGTCTGCATGGCCAAGACCCAGTACAGCTTCACCACCGATCCGAACATGCGCGGTGCACCGACCGGCCACTCACTGCCGATCCGTGAAGTCCGGCTTTCGGCAGGTGCCGGTTTCGTCGTCGTCATCTGCGGCGAGATCATGACCATGCCGGGCCTGCCGCGTGTGCCTTCGGCGGAGGCGATCAAAATCAATGACGATGGGCTGATTGACGGCCTGTTCTAGGGAGGGGTTAACTTGATCAGGAATATCATTGTTCCGGTTCGTGGCGATGGACAGGGTGGCAACGTCCTGGCTCATGCCGCAGCGATGGCAAAACGCTTCGATGCCCACATCGAGGTGACGCATTGCCGCGCCCGCCCGGAAGATCTTCTCACGTATACGATGGCGATCCCCGCGTTCCTCAAGGAGCAGCTGATGGAATCCGCGGGCAAGCTCGCGGAGAGCGAAGAGGAAGGGCTGATTGCCGACCTCAAGGAGCGCGCCAAGGGCCTGGGCCTGGTCTTCTCGGAAGATCCGACCATGAAGGGTGGCACGGTTCACTGGACCGAGGAGCAGGGCAAGCAGGCCGATGTCATCAAGCATCATGGCCGTCTCGCCGACCTGATCTGCGTGGCGCAGCCCGACCGGGCGCAGAACATTGGCTTCAACACGCTTAAATCCGCCCTATTCCTGACAGGACGTCCGGTGATGATGTGCCCGTCGACCGATAAGGTGGCCGCAAATCTGGGCGACCATGTCGCGATCGCATGGAATGGTTCACTGGAGGCTTCGCGCGCAGTGCGCTTGACGACGGACCTGCTGCAGAAGGCATCGAAGGTCACGATCCTGTCGGCCGGCAGTGGCGAGCCTCATGGCGCAACCGCGGAGGACCTGAAGGATTACCTCAAGCTGCGCAAGGTAAATGCTGACATCGACAAGTTTGCCGTGCGTGACAATGCGGGCGCAGCCTTGCTTGAGCATTGCGGTCGGGTCGGGGCAGATTTGCTGGTTATGGGTGCTTACGGCGACAGCCACGAACGCGAGGTCATGTTCGGCGGAAATACGCAAACTGTTGTCGATACGGCAAAAATACCAGTCATTCTGGTGCATTGATACGCGAGAACCTGATGCAATAGCGTGTCAGGTCCTGCGTTCGGAGAGGTAACAGGGATTGTCCCGATAAGAACGATCAAGGGACAGGGAACACAACAACAAGAAACCGTGGCAAGCGGTCACTAGCCAGCGCACAAAGCGCTAACACGAAAGTGGAGGAATACATGAAGAATAGCCTTAAAAAGATTGTGACCGGTGTCAGCGCTTTGGCGCTTGCCACGACGGCTGCTGTTTCGGCAGCTCAGGCGTGGGAGCCCAAAAAGCCGGTTGAACTCATCATCATGGCAGGCAAGGGCGGCGGCGCCGACCAGATGGCCCGCCTGTGGCAGGGCATCATTCAGCAGCACAACCTGTCGCCGCGTCCGTTCATTCCGGTGAACAAGCCCGGCGGTTCGGGTGGTGAAGCCCTTCAGTACCTGAAGAGCAAGGCCGGCGACAATCACGTCGTCATGGTCACGCTGAACAGCTACTACACCACGCCGATCATGCAGCCTGAGCTCGCTGTCGACATCAGCACGTTCACGCCGATTGCCCGTATGGCGCTCGACACCTTCCTGCTGTGGGTGCGTCCCGACCAGGGCATCAAGACCCTCGACGAGTATGTCGAGAAGGTGAAGGCAGCCGGCAAGGACTGGAAAGTTGGTGGCACGGGTTCCGGCCAGGAGGACTCGATCCTCACGGCTATGATGATGGCCGAGTTTGGCTACGAAGTTACCTACATCCCGTTCCCGGGTGGTGGCACCGTCGCCAAGAACCTGATCGGTGGTCACATCGACTCGACCGTCAACAACCCGTCTGAACAGGGCGAGTTCTATCGCGCTGGCCAGTCCATGCCGCTCGTGCAGTTCAACGACGAGCGTTCCCCGGCCTATCCGGATACCCCGACGGCCAAGGAACTGGGTCACGACATCGTTTACTACATGCAGCGCTCGATCAACGGTCCCGCCGACATGGACCCCGAGGCTGCTGACTGGTACCGCGATCTGTTCAAGAAGGTGTTCGATTCCGAGGAATGGCAGAAGTTCTGCTCCGAGGACGGCATCAACTGCGACACGTGGCTCGACACGGCTGCTCTGACCGAATTCCACAAGAACGGTCTTGCTCGCCACAAGGCACTGATCGAGCAGGTCGGCGCCAAGGCGATCACGGGCGAATAATCTAAGCCCGGACCTGATCGGGTCTCCGCGGACCGCAATGGTCCGCGGAGATCCAAATAACAAAAAACAGCATAAACGCAGGCATTTACGAGTGAGCCCTAGTGGCTCAACGGGGAAACTTTGCCTGCAGGCGACAATGACAACTGACTCATCGGTCACACGAAATCGCGAATTGAGGTGATTCAAATGACAACGAAGACGGCAGAACTGTCGATGGCGATCTTCCTGCTCCTCGCCTCGATTGCGCTCATGTTCAAAAGTGCGGAGCTGAATATCGGCTGGATTCCCGGCCGCGGTCCTGGTGCGGGCATGTGGCCCTTCTATCTGTCGCTTGGCATGGCACTGTCCTGTCTTGCGATCATGTACCGCTGGTACAAGCGGGTGACACCGGAATCGCGTAACGAGGATCCCTTCCTGTCCCCCGAGACGTTTCCGATCGTGGCGATCACCACTGGCGCCCTCATCGGGCTCCTGGTCGGCATCCACATCATCGGCATCTACTTCTCGCTGGCGCTCTTCATCATTTTTTATGTCGGTTACGTCGGACGCCATTCATGGCCATTGACGCTGGCACTGGCAATCGGAACGCCGGTTTTCATCTTCTGCCTCTTCGAATGGGCGCTGACGACCACGCTGCCCAAGGGCTTGGAGATGTTCGAGCCGATCTACTACCCGATCTACAACCTGATCTACTAGGCCATCGGGTCGGACAGAATTCAAAACGGGATTAACTCAGATGTTTACAGAAATCTTCGTTCACTTGGGTGAAGGGCTTCTGGAAGCCTTCCAGCCCTTGAACATGATGATGATCTTCTTCGGCTGCCTGGCCGGGTTGTTCGTCGGAGCCCTGCCGGGTCTCGGCTCCGTGAATGGTGTGGC
Source organism: Rhodobiaceae bacterium (assembly GCA_020637855.1). Lineage (GTDB taxonomy): Bacteria > Pseudomonadota > Alphaproteobacteria > Rhizobiales > Tepidamorphaceae > JACKJK01. Next base: position 444,620 of record JACKJR010000001.1, read on the forward strand.
AATCCTTCTGCCCATTACGTTCCTGGTACCGCCAACGTCCGCGATCATCTTCCTCGCCGCACTTTACTACGGGGCCATGTATGGCGGTGCCATCAGCTCGATCACACTAGGTATTCCAGGCGCTTCGACAGCCGTGGCGACCGTGTTCGACGGGCGGCCCATGGCGCAGAAAGGTCTCGCCGACCAGGCGCTGATGGCTGCTGCCATCGCTTCGTTCCTTGGCGGTACGGTCTCGATCGTCCTGTTCACGCTCTTCGCGCCCCCGCTGGCCAAGTTCGCGCTTGCCTTCGGTCCGCCGGAAGAGTTCTCGCTGATGATCCTCGCCTTCGCGACCTTCGTCGGTCTCGGCGGTGACGACATCCCGAAGACGATCTTCTCGATCCTGATCGGACTGCTGCTCGCGACCATCGGTCTCGACATCATCTCCGGCCGTCCGCGCCTGATCTTCTTCGATATCCCGGGCTTCCTGCACGGCATCAACTTCCTCGTGCTGGCCATCGGCATCTACGGTATCGGCGAGATGCTGTGGACGCTGGAGACCACTCAGGGGCGGGTTCAGATCGAGAACGTGAAGATCACCTGGAAGCGGTTCGTCACCAACCTCGGCCAGATCAAGGAATATATCGGCGGTGCAACGCTGGGTTCGTTCCTCGGCTTCTTCGTCGGCACCTTGCCGGCGGCCGGTGCAACGCCTGCTTCGCTGATGTCTTACGGCCTGACCAAGACCTTCTCGAAGGATCCGGAATCGTTCGGCAAAGGCAAGCCTGCCGGTGTCGCGGCACCCGAGGCAGCCAACAACTCGGCCTCGACCGGCTCGATGCTGCCGATGATCACGCTCGGCATTCCCGGTTCGCCCACGACAGCGGTTCTGCTCGGCGGCATGATCATCTGGGGTCTGCGCCCCGGCCCGCTGCTGTTCGCGGAACATCCGGACTTCGTCTGGGGCCTGGTTGGATCGATGTACATCGCCAACTTCGTCACCGTGGTGCTCAACCTGGCGCTGATCCCGGTCTTCGTGAAAGTGCTTGCAACACCATTCACGGTGCTTGCTCCCATCATCTTCACGCTCTGCGTCGTCGGCGGTTTCGCCCCGACCCAGGACATGCACGATGTCTGGTTGATGCTGATCTTCGGCGTCTTCGGCTACCTCCTGCGCAAGCTCGACTATCCGGTTGCGCCGGCGGTTCTGGCGATCGTTCTTGGACCTCTGGCCGAAAGCTCGCTGCGCCAGACGCTGATCGCGGGACAGGGCAGCCCTGCCGTGTTCCTCGAGCGGCCGATTGCGCTGACCTGCTTCTTCTTCGCCCTGCTTCTGGTGCTCTATCCTGTGTACCAGGCCTTCACCCGCAAGAGTAAGAAAGCAGAAGCTGCAGGCGCGTGATCTGATTTAAGCCATCGGGCGCGCGCGGCCAGCCGCTGCGCGCGCCCGGAAAAAAACTTGTTCCGTTTGATCCATAGCGAAAAAGATCGATTTGATTTCTATAGAGGCAATCAACCATAGCCGCTGTGCCGCCTGACGACACGCGGGCAATGCACTAGGGAGATTGCAATGAAGACGGGCTACAGCGGACTTTTCATTCCCGGGCCGACCAATATCCCCGAAAAGGTCATGCAGGCGATGACCCTGCATCTGGAGGACATGCGGGCACCGGACTTCGGTGGGTTCACGCTGGGCCTCCTCAACGATCTGAAGAAGGTCTTCAAGACCGAGACCGGCCAGCCGATCATCTTCCCGGCGTCCGGAACCGGCGGTTGGGAATCTGCGCTGACCAACACACTCAATCCCGGTGACAAGATCCTGTGCTCGGCGTTCGGCCAGTTTTCCCACCTGTGGGCCGAAATGTGCAGGCGCCTCGGTTTCGAGGTCATCCGCGTCGAGGTCGAGTGGGGCAAGGGCGTCCCGGTCGATGAGTTCCAGCGCATTCTCTCGGAAGATACCGGCCATACCATCAAGGCGGTTCTGGCCTGCCAGAACGAAACGGCGACCGGCGTTACCAGCGACATCGCCGGCGTGCGCAAGGCGCTCGATGCGGCGGGTCATCCGGCAATGCTGTTCGTTGACGGCGTCAGCTCGGTCGCATCAATCGACTTCCGTATGGACGAATGGGGTGTCGATGTCATCGTCGCCGGTTCGCAGAAGGGCTTCATGCTGCCGACGGGCCTGGCGATCATCTGCGTCAGCCAGAAGGCATTCGAGGCGCACAAGTCCTCCAAGTACCCGCGCTGCTTCTTCTCCTGGGAAGACATGGCGAACTCGTTCACGACCGGCTTCTTTCCCTATACGCCGGCAACGACGCTGTTGCGCGGCCTGCGCGCCTCGCTCGACATGATCTTCGAGGAAGGGCTTGAGAACATCTACGCCCGCCACAATCACCTCGCCACCGGCGTGCGCAAGGCGGTCGATGCATGGGGCCTGAAGCTCTGCGCCCAGGGGCCGGAATGGTATTCCGACACCGTCAGCGCCATCATGGTTCCCGAAGGCCATGACGCGACCAAGGTGATCGCGCGCGCCTACGAGCGCTACAACACCTCGCTCGGCACCGGCCTCTCCAAGGTTGCCGGCAAGGTGTTCCGCATCGGTCACCTCGGCTGGCTCAACGAGATCATGGTGCTGCAGGCGGTTGCCACCGCCGAGATGGCCATGAAGGATTCCGGCATCCCGATCGAGCTCGGTTCCGGCGTCGCCGCGACCCAGACGCACTTCATGAAGTCGAACTTCGGCTCCTAAGAGCAATTCCAGGAGTTGAGCGGAGACAAAAACGATCCTGTGAATCGTTTTTCCGCGAAACGGTAAGCGATTTTCTTCTCCGGAATTGCGACAACAGTCTAAGGCCTCCGCCAGCAATGGCGGGGGCCTTTCCATATCCATGCGAACGTCGACTCAAGGCCGTGGGCAGGTTCGGTCCGCAGGTTTGGAGCAACCTCAAAACGGCGCATGATGTTCTCCTGCCGCCTGGGTAATTTTGCCCATTCGTGCGTGCTGCTCTGCCGCCATTCTGATGGTCGCAGCAACGATGCGCCATCGAGTCGAGGAGACCGCAGAATGAAGATTTTCGCCCCCCTTACCCTGGTCATGGCGATGAGCGCCGGAGCCGCATTGGCGCAGAGCACCGTTCCCATGAACGGTACGATGACAGGCAAGGCCTCAGCCAAGTATTACAACCTCGGCGAGGGGCATGTCGTATTGCATCAACAGGCGAGCTACACACTCGATTTCGATGGCGATACGCCATTTGACGGGCTTCCTGGAGAGTGTTTCGGCGCCATCGACATCATCAATGGAATGCCGACTGGCGAGGGACTGTGTGCGTGGGACGACGGTGCCGGCAACGCCATGGTCACCGACTGGAGGGTGATCGGGATGACACCTGACCGCGCTTCGGTCGGTGTCTGGGCCATCCGCGGCGGTACCGGCAAGTTTGCAGGCGTAACCGGCGGTGGTGGCTATGTGTCGGCGAATGACCCCGGGAAAGGGATATCGACGCTCGATATCACCGGGGCTGCCACGATGCCGTAAGGCATGGGGCAGCCGGGCGCATGCGGCCGGCGAGTGTCAATCCGGCAGGTCGGGCGTATCCCCGTTCCCGACAGCGGCATCGAACATGGCCGAGACGGTGCGTAACACGGATAGCGCCTCGGCCAGCTGTCGTGTCGAACTGACGCCTACCTTCTCCAGCACGGCCTGGATCTGGTTGCGGACCGTTTTCTCGGACCGCTCCGCATCCCGCGCGATCTCGGCCGGGCTGCGCCCTGATAGCAGGTGCTGACAGATTTCACTCTCGCGCCGGGTCAGTTCGAACACGTCCTGCAGCAGGGCGCCATCGATCGGGCCTGCCTCCTGCGCGCCCAGGAAGATCGCGAACAGGTCGTTGCGACCGAAAACCTGCCGGTCGATCTCGGTGTACTGTGTCATGGTCGGTCGGAAGGGGGTGACGCAGATCAGGATCGCGCCGGTTTCGGTTTCGATGCGCAGACCCTGCGGAGCCAGCGTCTCGGTTGCCTTGCGCAGCGTCTGCGCAAGCGCCGCCTCGCGTGAGGCATCGCGCAATATCATCCGGCCCGAACCGTCCTGACCAACGATTTCGCCGTGATCCAGAAGCCGCTGGCCCACGACGTTGAACATCTGGATCTGGCACTGGCTATCGGTGACGATCATCGGCAGTGCGACCGCATCGATGAAGCCGCGATAGGTCTCCGAGGCCTGCTTCGCGAGCGTCAGCACCCGCGCGAAGCGCGCCGCGCGGACGGCATGGGGCGCGATGAGATCAAGGAGCGCGCGTGCCGCCTTGTTGTCCTTGGGGGTATCGTCCCAGTCATTCTCGACAAGCATGATCGCCGCGCGGCGGGTCTCGGACATGGCGTAATGCACGGCGGTCCAGTGGCCGGCGCCGACCGGCGCCATGGTGGTCTTGTAGGTCTCGAAACTGTGCAGCTCGGCGTCGCTGAAAACATCGCGGGTCGAGATCACATCGCCGAGCCCGAAGCTGATACGCTGTGCAAGCGTCCGGTGCAGGTCGTCTGCTTGCGGCAGTTCCCCGGCATGCAGGCTCTCGCGCTGGTCTTCGATCTGGGCCGCCTGTTCGCCCTCGGGAAGCGCGCGGGCACCGGTATAGACCCAATTGGTTTCATCGAAGGTCACGACGGCGGGGACATGTCCCGGACAGAGTTCGGACAGCCGTGCCATCAGGCTTTGCCACTGGTTCGTCTCCAGCGCGGAATCATACACAAGCCCGATCAGCACGCTCGCTTCGGCAGCGTCCAGCACACGTGAATTCAACTGTCGTCCTCCCAACCCGGCGGCAACTGTGTCGGGAGGGGACAAATTCTGTCAACCGTCGTCAGCTCTTCAGCCGGTAGCCGGTCTTGAATATCCACCACACGATGGCGAGGCACGCGGCAAGAAACAGACTGATCATCGCGATTGATACGCCGATCGGCACATCCGAAATTTCGTAGAAGCTCCAGCGAAAGCCGCTGATGAGATAGAGCACAGGATTGAGCAGCGTCACCTTCTGCCAGAAGGCGGGAAGCATGCTGACCGAGTAGAAGCTGCCGCCAAGGAAGACCAGCGGCGTGATTACCAGCAGCGGCACGATCTGCAGCTTTTCGAAATTGTCCGCCCAGATGCCGATGATGAAGCCGAGCAGGCTGAAGCTGACTGCAGTCAGCACCAGGAACAGGATCATCGCGAACGGATGCGCGATCCTCAGCGGCACGAACAGGCTCGCGGTTGCCAGGATGATCAGGCCCAGAACGATCGACTTGCTTGCCGCTGCGCCAACATAGGCCATCACCACTTCGATGAAGGAAATCGGTGCGGACAGGATTTCATAGATCGTGCCGACGAATTTAGGGAAGTAAATGCCGAAGGCGGCATTCGACACGCTCTGCGTCAGCAGCGAAAGCATCAGCAGGCCGGGCACGAGGAAGGCGCCGTAGGAGACGCCCTCAACGCTGCTGATACGCGAGCCGATCGCCGAACCGAAGACGACGAAATAGAGCGTCGTGGAGATGACGGGCGACACGAGGCTCTGGAACAGGGTGCGCGCCCAGCGCGCCATCTCGAAGCGGTAGATCGCCCATACGCCGTGGAAATTCATGCCGCGTCCTCCACAAGCGAGACGAAGATGTCTTCAAGCGAGCTCTGCTTGGTATCAAGGTCGGAGAAGGTGATGTCTTCCTCGGCAAGCGCGCTCAGCAGCTTGGTGATGCCGGTGCGTTTGGCGGTCGTCACGTAGGCATAGGAAATCTGTTGGCCGTCTTCCGACAGCGTCAGGTCGAAGCCGGACAGCGCGTCAGGCAGCGCGGACAACGGCTCGTTGAGCGTCAGCACGACCTCCTTCTTGCCGAGCTTGCGCATCAGTTCGGCCTTCTCCTCCACAACGATGATCTCGCCGTTGTTGATGACGCCGACACGGTCGGCCATCTCTTCGGCCTCCTCGATGTAGTGGGTCGTCAGGATGATGGTGACACCGCTTTCGCGTAAGTCCCGCACCGTTGCCCACATGTCCTTGCGCAACGAGACGTCAACACCCGCCGTTGGTTCATCCAGGAACAGTATGTCGGGCTCATGCGCCAGCGCCTTGGCAATCAGTACGCGGCGTTTCATGCCGCCGGACAGCGTCATGATCTTGCTGTCCTTCTTGTCCCAAAGCGACAGGGCTTTCAGCACCTTTTCGAGATGCGCCGGCTTCGGCGGCAGTCCGAAAAGCCCGCGTGAAAAGGACACCGTTCCCCAGACGCTTTCGAAGGCGTCGGTCGTCAATTCCTGCGGCACAAGGCCGATCATCGCGCGGGTCTTGCGGTAATCGCGGATGATGTCGTTGCCAGCAATCTTCACGCTGCCCGATGTCGGGTTGACGATGCCGCAGACGATGGAAATCATCGTCGTCTTGCCCGCGCCATTGGGGCCGAGCAGTGCGATGATCTCGCCCTTGTCGATCGACAGGCTGACGCCCTTCAGCGCCGTAAAGCCGTTGTCGTAGATTTTGGTGAGATTGTCGATTTCGATGAGCGCCGCCATTGGAACCCCGATTTGTATTTGAAGGCGTTGCGTACATAGAGTGCCAATGGGTGGATTGAAAGGCTGAGTGTGGCTTGTCCGGGGGCGTAGATGGGCGCGAGGGAAAAGAAGAAGAGCGCCGTGCCCGGCCGGTTCGCCGTGTTTTCGCTCGATCACCTCGCCGAAACCTATGGTGCGGCCATTTCGTCGGCTCGTATCTATCAGCTGTACATCTTCTGGATTCTAATCGAAACACTCTGGATTCCGCTGAATACGCTGATATCGGCATTCAGCCAGGGGCTGGACATGCTGCTGACCCCGTCAAGCCAGGCGATGACCATCGACTGGTCGACGCACCTGGACAATTTCCGGTTTCATACCGAGTTCCCCTGGTTCGTCCTCGCCTGGATATGCTTTTACACCTACACCGCGTTCAACAGGTTTTATCCCATTCTCGTCTGCGTGGCCGCAGGCCTGCTGCACAACCAGTTCATGGCGTACACGTTGTATGACAAGCGCAGCGCGGCGGAAAAATATCCCGACGCACCGGTCGACCTGACTGCGGCTGACCTGACGTCCATGTGGTTGTTCTTCGGTGGCCTCGCGTTGGTGCACGTGTATTTCCTTGCGCTGTCGCTCTACGGGCAGCGGCGAATTCATCAAGCCACGGCTGACGAAAAAGCGATTTTGTCGGAATATCCCGGCGGCGGTTCGCTGTTCAAATCGGCAGCGCGCATACTGAATCTCCCGCCGGCCTTGCGTATGGCCAGACGAAAGATTGCGGCAACCCTCCTGCTGTTCATCTCCGGCATATCCAATTACAGCAACTACATCCTGTGCTCTGTCATGTTCATGGGAACGAGCAGCTTCATCCCCCTGGGGGTCTGGTACGTCCAAACGATGACCGGGATGGGCGCAACGGCGAGTGGCACGCAGCTGGCAATCGGATACGCGCTCGGCGCGGTCATGGTGATCATTTCCATGCTGATCGCTTTCGTGACGGTTTATTACATTCTCGTCCTTGGACGCTGGGCGACAAAAGCCGTCCGGCGGCTGCTGAGCCGTTCGCTGGAAGAGGTGCAGGCATTGGACCCGCGCCCTCCGATCCTGTTCCTGCGGTCTTTCGCGGACGATCAGGTGGCGCTTACCCCGCGCCGCTTCGATTTCAAGCAATGGTTTCTCGACGAGACCAGTCGCAGCATGAATCTCGATTACCTGATCCTGCAGGAAGGTACGGAAGTCGGGCCGACGGTTGCGCTCGGCAAGCCCGGAGACCCGGCGCCGCCTTATGGCGTCGCGCGCGGATATTTCGAGCACAACGACTGGAAAAAGGCGGTGTCGAACCTTTGCCAGCAGGCGAAAGGCATCATTCTCGTCCTCGACACCACCGAGGGCGTTGCCTGGGAGATCGAACTGCTGCTTGCGCAGAGCTACCTGCCCAAGACGCTTGTGCTGCTGAAGCAGGAGGACTGCGGGACGGAGCAGGGCCAACGGCTCCTGCGTCTGATCACCGACAAGATTGACGGTAAGGGCGAAGTCGCTGGACTGTTGCGTGACAGGGCGGGAGGAAAGCAAGGGGAGGTTCTCGGCCTGTGGATGGACGCAAGTGGGAAGGCGCATTTGCTCACCACGACACGGGCGTCTTCCTACGCTTACCAGATGGCCCTGCGGCTGTTCCTGCGTAATCTCGCCGGCACACGCGAGTTCGGAGTCCCCTGACGGCCGATTCCGCAATTGCCATGGCTTCGAACGACACACGGGGCATGTTCCGCCGGTGCGCATGCTGCATCGCAGCAGGTCGGTTGCGGCCTGGTTTCCGCAATCATATGATTATCAGCGTTGGTGCATACAATCCGGTCTGGCGCTTGTGTCCGGGTTAGGGTTTGAACAGCAGGGGGCAGGCTGTTGGACAAGGTGGACATGCTCGTCATCGGCAGCGGCCCTGCCGGCAGGCGGGCGGCTGTACAATCCGCAAAACTCGGGAAATCGGTTCTTGTCGTCGACAGGGGCAGGCGGCTCGGCGGTGTCTCGGTGCATACTGGTACGATACCCTCCAAGACGCTGCGTGAAACGGTGCTGAACCTGTCGGGCTGGCGCGAGCGCGGGTTCTACGGGCAGAGCTACCGGGTCAAGCAGGACATTTCCGCCGTCGATCTGATGCAGCGTTTGCACAAGACGCTGGATCACGAGGTCGAAATCCTCCAGCACCAGTTCATGCGCAATATGGTGCGCAGCGCCTTCGCCGAGGCCCGCTTCGTCAACGCCAATGAAGTCGAGCTGACGACCGATGGCGGCGAGGTCAGCCATGTCGGTTTCGACAAGGCGCTGATTGCTGTGGGCACACAACCCTTCCGCCCCGACCATATTCCCTTCGACAAGACCCGCGTCTTCGATAGCGACGAGATATTGGAACTCGAACGCCTGCCACGCACGCTGACGGTGATCGGCGGCGGCGTCATCGGCGTTGAATACGCGACGATCTTCTCCGCGCTGGACGTGCCCGTGACACTGATTGAATCCCGCGATTCCATTCTCGATTTTGTCGACCGCGAACTGGTCGAGGACTTCATCCACCAGATGCGTGACCGCGGCATGACCGTGCGGCTCGGTACGGGAGTGAAGGAGGTCGTCACCACGGCCAATGGCGTCGATGTCCTGCTCGCCGATGGCCGCAAGGTGCGTTCCGATATCCTGCTCTATGCCGCGGGCCGTTCGGGCAATGTCGGCAGTCTCAATCTCGAGGCCATCGGCATCGAGCCCGACAAGCGGGGCCGTATCGGCGTCGACGACAAGACGCTGCAGACGTCGGTCCCCAACATCTATGCCGCAGGTGACGTGATCGGTTTTCCGAGTCTGGCTTCAACCTCGATGGAGCAGGGCCGTGTCGCCGCCTGCCACGCCTTCGGTGAGCCGCTGCCGCCAGCACCCGCCACTTTTCCCTATGGCATCTACGCCGTTCCGGAGATTTCCACCGTCGGCCAGTCGGAGCAGGAAGTGCGCGAAGCGGGCATCGCTTATGAATGCGGCATCGCACGGTTCCGCGAGACTTCGCGCGGCCACATCATGGGGGTCAACACCGGCTTCCTCAAGCTGATTTTCGCGCTCGATACCCGGCGTCTGCTTGGCGCGCATATCGTTGGCGAGGGCGCGACCGAGCTGATCCATATCGGCCAGGCGGTGATCAACCTTGGCGGCACGGTCGACTTCTTCGTCGAGAACACCTTCAACTACCCGACCCTTGCCGAGGCCTACAAGATAGCCGGCCTCGACGCCTGGAACCGCATGGGCCACGCCTGAACGAATACGATACTCATGCGACTTGACCTTCCAGTAGATGGAAGGTGCATGTACCGGTGCAGAATATCTCCAACCCTGAACGCACCGGAGCTGAGCATGAAGTTTTCCGTTCCCGACATGAGCTGCGAACACTGCAAGGACGCGGTTGAAAAGGCGGCATTGGGTGCCGACCCGAATGCGAAGGTCACGGTCGATCTCGACGCCAAGACGGTTGAAATCGTTTCCGGAGAGAAGCCCGGCCGCTTCGCCGATGCCATCAAGGCAGGCGGCTACGAAGCAACGCAGGTCGCAGGCTGATGAACCTGAGAAACGTGGTGATCCTTCTTGCCATAGTAATGGCAGGGGTGGCTGTTTACCGCATGGTGGTCAACCGCACCGCTGCGCCGACCGCATCCGTCAGCGTGGTCGTGCCTGAACTGCTTGGTGACGCGCAGGCCGGCAAGGCGCTGTTCGATGCCAATTGCGCTGAGTGCCATGGCACCAACGCATCCGGCACCAATGCCGGGCCGCCACTGGTTCACAAGATCTACGAACCGAACCACCACGGTGACATGGCCTTCCTGCTTGCAGCAAAGCAAGGCGTACGCGCCCATCACTGGCCCTTCGGCGATATGCCGCCAGTGCCGGGCGTCAGCGAACAGGACGTCGGCAGGATCGTCGCCTATGTCCGCACGCTGCAGAAGGCCAACGGCATTTTCTGATCCGCGCAGATGAGGGAAGCAAATAGCGCCCCTCTCACGCAATGGATTTGATCGCCGGATATGCGGCTCGGAACGTTCCGTAAGCCTCATCGAAAGCGCTGCCCGATCCGGCGTCCGGCTCGATGATGTCGCGGATCTGTGGGGTGGACATGATGCTTTCGGGCTTTGCCCCTGTTGCCGCCGACACGGCAAGCCGCGCCGCGCCCAGTGCCGCTCCGAATTCGCCGCCACCGGGCAGGGCAAGCGGAACGCCGAGTACGGTAGCAATGACCTTGAGCCAGTAGCGTGATGCCGTTCCGCCGCCGATTGCCGTAAGCTGCTGGATGCCGGCGCCGGTGCCCTTGAGCGCCTCGAAGCAGTCGCGCAGGGCAAAGGCGACGCCTTCAAGCACGGCACGGGTCAGGTCATCGCGTGTCGTCCCGGCGGTTAGACCGATGAAGCTGCCGCGGATATCGGCGTCGTTATGGGGCGTCCGCTCACCGGAAAGATAGGGCAGGAACAGCAGGCTTCCCGGCGCCTGCAATGTATCTCCGAGACCCGACGTCAGGACCGCGGGTTTGTGTCCGGTGATGCGGGAAAGCCAGTTGAGGCTGTCGGTCGCCGACAGGATCACTCCCATCTGGTACCAGCGCTCCGGGATGGCATGGCAGAACGTGTGTAACGCGGTTTCGGGGGCAGGGCGGTAGCCATCGCGCGCCGACAACAGAACACCGGACGTTCCCAGTGAGACAAAACCCTGTCCTTCGCGGAGCGCGCCGATACCGCAGGCGGCTGCCGCATTGTCACCTGCGCCCCCGGCAATGGTGACCGTGCCGGACAGCCCCCACTTCGCCGCAAGCTCCGGGCGCAGCGTCCCGGCAGCCTGAGAGCCTTCCACGAGACGCGGCATCTGGTCCCGCCGCATGTGGCCGGCATCGAGCAGTGCTTCAGACCAGTCGCGCGCGCCCACGTCGAGCCAGGACGTCCCCGCGCTGTCGGACATGTCGGCCACGTAATCGCCGGTCAGGTAGTGGTTCAGATATGCCGCAGGCAGCAGGACCCTGGCGGTTTTCCCGAAGACTTCCGGCTCGTGGGCGCGGACCCATTCAAGCTTGGGCGCGGTGAAGCCGGGAAAGACGATGTTGCCGGAAAGCGCACGCACCTGTGCGGTTGCGTCGAGACGCGCGGCTTGCGCATGCGAGCGCGTGTCGTTCCACAGGATACAGGGCCTCAGCACATTGCCCGCCTCATCCAGAAGCGTGGCGCCGTGCATGTGTCCTGCAACACCTATTCCCTTGAGATCGGAAAACCTCGGCTGCGTAGCGGCAAGTTCCGCCGCCGCGTCTTCCAGTGCCGCGATCCAGTCCGCGGGGTTTTGTTCAGACCAGCCCTTGTGCGGGTGCGCAACATCATAGGCACGTTCGGAGGATGCGATCGGTGTGCCATCGCCATCGACGAGCAGGGCGCGCAGTCCCGATGTCCCCAGGTCTATGCCGAGAAATGTCATTCAGGCGCCCTTCCAGCGGTGAACGGCCTTGAGTGTCAGGCCCGGGGGAGCCTGACTAGCATGCAGGTCCGCGAAGCTATTTCAATCTTGCCGCATGTTGGCAGGATAGGCTTTTGTGCAATTGCGGCTTTGCTGCTTTGTGGCGGCATACTGTGGGGTCATTTTCGCGTGATGCTGCAACCGGCGATGCAGGGCGGATGCTCGGCGGGCGTGACATGTGCCTGCCGGATGATTTAAATAGGGCGCACGGCAGAGGGGACGTTTAGGGAGGAGCGGACCGCTGCAATGATCACTCCAGCCTACGACTATATGTTGGTGGGTGCTTCGGTGCTTGTCTCGCTGATGTCCTCGTTCACGGGGCTGGCGTTGACCAAGGGCATATCAATGCTGCCCGAAAGCCGCCGCAAGATGCAGATCGTCAAGGCCGCACTGGCGCTTGGCGGCGGCATCTGGTCGATGCATTTCGTCGCCATGCTGGCGATGCGCTTTCCGCTGCCCATCGATTATGATGCCCGCTACACGCTTGGTTCCGCGCTGATCGCCATCCTGATGGCAGGCATCTCTCTGCTGATCATGCATTTCGCGCGGCGCACATGGCTGTGCCAGATTCTCGCGGGAACCATTCTCGGCAATGGTATCGTCGTCATGCACTATGTCGGCATGTCGGCGATCCGAGGATGCCTGCCGCTTTACGACCCCGTCGGCGTTGCGCTCGCCATAGCCGGGGCAACCATCATGGGCGTTGCGGCCATCGGCGTTGCCTACGCCAAGCGGGATTCGGCACATATCCTTGCCAGCACCCTGATCTTCGGCTTCTCGGTGGTGGTCGTGCATTTCGTTGCCATGTACTGGACTTCGTTCGTGCCGACCGTCGCCATCGCCGCGATCTCGCCGCTGATCGAGAACGGAACGCTGGCTCTGCTGGTCATGCTCGCCGCATTCGCCATCTGCGGCACCTTCCTGCTGCTGTCCACCAATTACGTCGTGATCGGTTTTGCCTCCGGCGGCGCGCAGCCGCTGTCGGCGCCAATGCCGCTCCCGGAAGGGGAAGTGTCGCCGGGTGCGCTTGCAGGGGGCGGCGTCCGGGAAGTGTCTGGCCATTCGGAGAAACTGCCCCGGCTCCCATACGAGCGCGACAGGCGCACCTATTTCGTGTCCGCCGAAGACGTCATCGCCGTGCGGGCCGAGGGCCATTACACGATCCTGTATACGCATGACGAAAAGCTTTTCTGCCCCTGGTCGATCTCCGAAGCCGCAGCCCGTCTTCCCGCTTCATTGTTCCTGCGAACCCATCGCAGCTACCTTGTGAACGTGCACCATGTCTCCGCGTTCGAGCGTCACAAGGACAGCGGATCGTGCCATTTCGAGGGGGTCCAGTCGCTGAAATTCGCCCCCGTCAGCCGCGGCAATGTCGCTGGTGTGCGCGAAGCGCTGGGGCTTTAGAGCAAACGCAGGGAAAGTGGAAACCGGTTTCCCGTCCGGATTTGCGCGATGGTGAAGTTGTTTCTTCCAGGCACGCCGCCCCCGCTTCAATTCGCGTTTCGTGCGGACAATTCGCATTTCGTGAAATCGCACGCGCCCGCCATGTAGCCGCTGTCGCGCGCAACGTTGCGTTGCCTGTCTGATGGATGCCGAGGAGCGCTGCCACGCAGTGGCGTTCCCGTTTCCGGAGGACACGCATGATACCCAATTCATTCCAATACCATCGCCCCGATTCCGTCGACGCCGCCGTGGCACTGTTGACGCAATACGGTGACGAGGCCCGTCCGCTTGCCGGCGGTCACAGCCTGATCCCGATGATGAAACTGCGCATGGCCGACGTGCAGCATCTCGTCGATCTGCAGGCAATCGGCTCTCTGAAGGGCATTGCCGTTGCAGGCGGCACCGTGACGATCGGCGCCATGACGACCCAGCATGAACTGATCAACGATGCAGCGCTGGCAAAAGCCGTACCGCTCATCCGCGAGGCTTCGCTGCAGATCGCCGATCCGCAGGTGCGCTATGCAGGCACGCTTGGCGGAAATGTCGCCAACGGCGATCCCGGCAACGACATGCCCGGCCTGATGCAGTGCCTCGATGCGGTCTACACTCTGAGCGGGCCGGACGGCGCGCGCGAGGTCGCGGCGCGCGATTTCTACGAGGCGGCCTATTTCACCGCGCGCGAGGACAACGAACTGCTCGTCTCCGTCCGCTTCGACGCGCCGAAGGGCGGTTACGCCTACGAGAAGCAGAAGCGCAAGATTGGCGATTATGCGACGGCTGCCGCCGCCGTGCTGATCGAAAAGAGCGGCGGTAAATGCACGTCGGCTTCCATTGCGATGACGAACCTCGCTGACACGCCTGTGTGGTGTGCGGCCGCCAGTGAAGCGCTGGTTGGCTCCTCGCTGGATGATGCGGCGATTGGCGCTGCCGTAGCGGCGATGAAATCGGCGATCGATCCGCAGGAAGACAACCGCGGTCCGGTCGAGTTCAAGACACATGTGGCCGGCGTCGTGCTGGCGCGCGCGATTTCGCGCGCCGCGTCGCGCGCTTAAAAAAGATTAAGAGGACACCCATGGGCAAGATGCACATCAAGCTGACGGTCAACGGCAAGGAAGAGGAACTCCTGGCCGAGCCGCGCGAACTTCTGATCCACGTGCTGCGCGAGGAACTCGGCATCACCGGGCCGCATATCGGCTGCGAGACGTCCCATTGCGGCGCCTGCACCGTCGACATGAATGGCAAGTCGGTGAAGTCCTGCACGGTGTTTGCCGCTCAGGCCAACGGCGCCGAGATCACCACCATCGAGGGGTTGGGCAATCCCGACGGGCTGCATGTGCTGCAGGAGATGTTCAAGGAACATCACGGGCTTCAGTGCGGGTTCTGCACGCCCGGTATGATCACGCGGGCCTACCGCTTCCTGCAGGAAAACCCCGATCCGACCGAGGAAGAGGTTCGCTTCGGCATGTCCGGCAACCTGTGCCGCTGCACGGGCTACCAGAACATCGTCAAGGCCATTCTCGCCGCCGCGGCTGAAATGAACGCCGCCAAGGAGGCAGCACAATGAACGAGATGACACCCCCGAAAGAAGAACGCTCCGCCGCTCTCAAGGGTCTAGGCTGTTCGCGCAAGCGCGTCGAGGACGCCCGCTTCACGCAAGGCAAAGGCAACTACGTCGACGACATCAAGATGCCCGGCATGCTGTTCGGCGACTTCGTCCGCAGTCCTTATGCGCATGCCCGCGTCAAGTCGATCAACGCCGACAAGGCCAAGGCGCTTCCCGGCGTCATCGCGGTGCTGACGGCGGCAGACCTTGCGCCGCTCAACCTGCACTGGATGCCGACGCTTGCCGGCGACAAGCAGATGGTGCTGGCCGACGGCAAGGTGCTGTTCCAGGGCCAGGAAGTCGCCTTCGTGGTGGCGACCGACCGTTATGTCGCCGCCGATGCGGTGGAACTGGTCGAGGTCGAATACGAGGAGCTTCCCGTCATCGTCGATCCTTTCAAGGCGCTGGCGAAGGACGCAACGGTTCTGCGTGAGGACCTTGAAGGCAATATGGAGGGCGCGCACGGGCCCCGCCGCCACCACAACCACATCTTCACCTGGGAGCAGGGCGACAAGGAAGCGACCGAAAAGGTGCTCGGTTCAGCCGAAGTCGTTGCCGAGGAGATGGTGTTCTATCACCGCACGCACCCGTGCCCGATCGAGACCTGCGGCTGCGTGGCCAGCATGGACAAGGTCAATGGCAAGCTGACCGTGTGGGGCACCTTCCAGGCGCCGCATGCTGTGCGCACGGTTGCCTCGCTGATTTCCGGCATCGCGGAACACAACATCCGCATCATCTCGCCGGACATTGGCGGCGGCTTCGGCAACAAGGTCGGTGTCTATCCCGGCTACATCTGCGCAATCGTCGCATCCATCGTCACCGGTGTGCCGGTGAAGTGGGTCGAGGACCGGATGGAAAATCTCATGGCAACCGCCTTTGCCCGCGACTACTGGATGAAGGGCAAGATAGCCGCGACGAAGGATGGCAGGATCACCGGACTGTGGTGCCACACAACCGCCGACCACGGTGCGTTCGATGCCTGCGCCGACCCGTCCAAATTCCCGGCCGGCTTCATGAACATCTGCACCGGGTCCTACGATATCCCGACCGCCTATCTCGCGGTCGATGGCGTCTACACCAACAAGGCGCCGGGGGGCGTGGCCTACCGCTGCTCGTTCCGCGTGACGGAAGCCGCCTACTTCATCGAGCGGATGATCGAGGTTCTGGCCATCGAGCTCGGAATGGATGCTGCTGAACTGCGTGCCAAGAACTTCATCAGGAAGGAGCAGTTCCCGTATCAGTCCGCGCTCGGTTGGGAATACGATTCAGGCGACTACCACACCGCCTGGGACAAGGCGCTGAAGGCCGTTGGCTATGAAGACCTGCGCAAGGAGCAGGCGCAGCGGATCGCGGACTTCAAGGCCGGCAAGACGCGCAAGCTGCTCGGCATCGGCCTGACGCATTTCACCGAGATAGTCGGCGCCGGACCGGTCAAGAACTGCGACATCCTCGGTCTCGGCATGTTCGATAGCTGCGAGATCCGCATCCACCCGACCGGATCGGCGATCGCGCGTCTCGGCACCATCAGCCAGGGGCAGGGGCACGCGACGACCTTCGCCCAGATTCTCGCCAGCGAGATCGGCATTCCCGCCGACGACATCACGCTGGAGGAGGGCGATACCGACACCGCGCCTTACGGTCTTGGCACCTACGGATCGCGTTCCACGCCTGTCGCGGGCGCGGCAACCGCCATGGCGGGCCGCAAGATCAGGGCCAAGGCCCAGATGATCGCCGCCTACCTGCTCGAGGTCCACGACGGCGACGTCGAGTGGGAAGTCGATCGGTTCGTGGTCAAGGGTGCGCCTGAGCGCTTCAAGACCATGAAGGAGATCGCATTCGCGGCCTACAATCAGGCGATCCCCGGCATCGAGCCGGGTCTGGAAGCGGTCAGCTATTACGACCCGCCGAACATGACCTATCCTTTTGGTGCCTACATCTGTGTCATGGAAATCGACGTCGATACCGGTGAGCATGAAATCCGCCAGTTCTACGCGCTGGACGATTGCGGCACCCGTATCAACCCGATGATCATCGAGGGCCAGGTGCATGGCGGTGCGACGGAAGGGTACGCCATCGCCATGGGCCAGGAGATCGCCTATGACGAGATCGGCAACGTCAAGACGGGCACGCTGATGGACTTCTTCCTGCCGACGGCATGGGAGACGCCGCATTACATCACCGATCACACGGTAACGCCCAGCCCGCATCACCCGATCGGTGCCAAGGGCGTGGGCGAGAGCCCCAATGTCGGGTCCGTTCCGGCCTTCTCCAATGCCGTGCATGATGCCTTCCGCGCCTTCGGGCTCAGGCAGGCGCACATGCCGCACGACCACTGGCGCATCTGGAAGATCGCCAACGATCTCGGCCTGCACGGCTGAGACGGGTCGGTGTAACCTTGGCATCCGGGCGGTTTTGCCCGGATGCCGCCTGCGGAGATCAATATGTCCTGGCAATCCATGCAGGCCGGTCTTGCGGACGCGGGCTATGTCGCGTCCGACGATCTGGCGATGGCGCTGTTTCTTGCTGTAACGCTCGGCAAGCCGCTCCTGCTCGAGGGGCCGGCCGGTGTCGGCAAGACGCAGATCGCCAAGACGCTCGCGGACATGCAGTCGACGCGGCTGATCCGTCTGCAGTGTTACGAGGGGCTCGACGCCAGCCACGCGATCTACGAGTGGAACTATCAGCGTCAATTGCTGGCGATCCGCGCGTCGGCTGATGAGCATCTGCCAGCAGCGGACGTCGAAGAGCGGATTTTCTCGGAGAAATACCTGCTCGAACGCCCGCTGCTGGCAGCAATCCGGCAGGATGTCGCCCCGGTGCTGCTGATCGACGAGATCGACCGTGCGGACGAGGAATTCGAAGCCTACCTCTTGGAAATCCTGTCCGACTTCCAGATCACGATCCCCGAACTCGGGACGGTTACCGCCAACACGCGGCCGCATGTCATCCTGACCGCCAATGGCGCACGCGATCTATCCGACGCGCTGCGCCGGCGCTGCCTCTACAACTACGTCGATTATCCCGACCGGGGTACGGAACTCGCAATCCTTCACAAGCGCTGTCCGGAACTGGAGGCGCGGCTTGCCGAGCAGATCGTCGGCTTCGTGCAGGCGTTGCGCAAGGAGGAACTGGAGAAGAAGCCGGGCGTCGCCGAAATGCTCGACTGGGCTGCTGCGCTCGCCGGTCTTGGCGTCAACGATCTTGCCGATGACCCCGACAAGACGCAGGCGACGCTGGTCTGCCTGCTGAAGACCGAACGCGACCGTGCGGCTGTGCCGAAGGAAGTCCAGCAGCGGCTGGCCGGAAAGGCTGCGTGATGCAGGTGACGCGATTTGCCGAGCGTGCCGAGGGACCGGCGGAGCGGATGGCCGGCTTCATGGCGCATCTGCGCATGAACGGCATCGCCGCCGGTCTCAACGAGACCGAGACGGCGCTTGCGGCTTTGTCGCGCGTAGATGTCGGCGCACTTGATGACGTGCGTTCGGCACTGAAGGCGATCTGTGTCTGCGACGCCGACCAGACCAGCCGTTTTGACGAACTGTTCGACGCTTACTGGCGCAATCGCGGACGAAGCCGCGATAGAGCAGCGGTCGATCACTCCGCGCACAATCTGAAACAGAAGGGCTCTGATACGAATCGGGTCGGCGAAGGCGCTGCAAAGGCAGCCGGCAAGGCCGATACGCCTGATGATGAGGGGGAGGGCGGTGTTGGATCACACGGCACGGGCAAGCTCATCGCCACCACGTCGAAGGCCATCGAGCGCACCGATCTGCGCCGCTTCATGACGCCGGAGGATGTCGAGCGCGCTGCAAGCGTTGCCGAGCGCATCGCGCGTTCAATCGTCGACCGCAGGTCGCGCCGGCGCAAGGCGGCTGCGCGTGGTGCGGCGCTCGACCTGCGCAGGATCCTGCGCCGCAGCGTCAGCCGGGGCGGCGAGCCGATTGACCTGTTCCGCAAGACACGGCCCGACCGGCCTGCGCACCTCGTGGCACTTCTCGATGTCTCTGGCTCGATGACGGTCTATGCGCGCGTCTTCCTGGCGTTTCTCAAGGGGCTCATTTCCGCCGACCAGACCACCGACGCCTACCTGTTTCACACCAGGCTGGCGCGGATTTCCGATGCCTTGCGCGACAGCGATACGCTACGCGCGGTCAACCGGCTGTCGATGATGGCGGAAGGCTTCGGCGGTGGCACGAAGATCGGCGCCAGCCTGAAAAGGTTCAACGAGTTGTATGCGGCGCAATCGGTCAACGGGCGCAGCGTCGTCATTATCCTGTCCGATGGCTACGACACCGACCCGCCCGAATTGATTGCAGAGGCCCTGGCACGGCTGAAGCGGCGCGGCGCGCGCATCGTCTGGCTCAATCCGCTGAAAGGCTGGGCGGGATACGAACCCGTCGCGCGCGGCATGGCGGCAGCACTGCCCCATCTCGATCATTTCGCCCCGGCCAATACGCTCGCCGATCTCGCGGCGCTTGAACCCTGGCTCGGCGGCATCTGAGGGAGCGGACATGGAACACAAGACCGACATCCTCAAACAGGTCGCAGACCTGCGCAACGCCGGGGAGGCGTTTGTGCTTGCAACCGTTGTGCGCACGGTTGCCGCAACGGCGGCCAAGGCCGGCGCCAAGGCGATCATCCGCGCCGATGGAACAATTCATAGCGGCTGGATCGGGGGTGGTTGTGCTCGCGGCGCGGTGCTGCGGGCTGCACGCGATGCCATAGAAGACGGACAGTCGCGCCTTGTCTCGGTCCAGCCGGAGGACATGCTGGCTGAACTGGGCGTCTCGGCGGGAAGCGAAAGGGAAGGGGTGCAGTTTGCGCGCAACATGTGCCCGAGCAAGGGAACGATGGATATCTTCATTGAACCGATGCTGCCGTCGCCGGCAATCGTGATACTGGGATCCAGCCCGGTGGCAGTGGCGCTCGCCGATGCCGCGCCGCATTTCGGCTTTCATCTCACTGTCTGCGCACCGGCGGAAGAGCAGGGCGTCTTCGCCAATGCCGATACGCGCATCGAAGGGTTCATGGTCGATGCGCAGGAAACGCGCGACAAGTACATCGTCGTCTCGACGCAAGGGCGCGGTGACGAGGCAGCACTACGGGCAGCCTTGTCCGTCCCTTCAGCCCATGTCACTTTCGTCGGCAGCAAGGCAAAAGCTGCTACGATCGCAGCCAAGCTGCGCGACAATGGTGTTGAAGAACACCGCCTCGCCGCGTTGAAGGCGCCGGCCGGTCTTGATATTGGCGCGATCACGCCGGAGGAAATAGCCCTGTCGATCCTCGCCGAGATCGTACAGCTTCGCCGCCGCAGTCAGCGCCAGTCTGGAGGCAAGCCGAAATGATGGTGGTTGACGTTTTCAGACGTTACTTGCACCGTTGTCCGGCCCGTGCAGACATCGCTCTGGCATGTGAGCCGGAGACGTCTTGCGACCCGCCGGAGCCAGCGAAAGCGGACGAAATTCGAAACCGGCAAAATCTCGTGGTCGAGGCCATGCTGATGAGCCGCTCGTGTTGCGGTTGAGTGAGGAAATCCCATGGAAATGCAAGATGAAATAAGGATCGAGGCCCCGCGCGCACGCGTTTACGAGGCGCTGAACGATCCGGATATCCTGAAGCAGTGCATCCCCGGCTGTGAGGAACTGATCAAGCACTCCGATACCGAGCTTGAGGCAAAGGTCGTGCTCAAGGTCGGGCCGGTTAAGGCCAAGTTCGGCGGCACGGTGACGCTCGACAAAACCCACGCGCCGGAACGCTTTTCCCTATCGGGAGAAGGAAACGGCGGTGTCGCTGGCTATGCCAAGGGTGGCGCCGATGTGGAACTCGAGGAAGATGGCGAGGCGACGATCCTTCGTTACACCGCCAAGGCGGATGTCGGCGGCAAGATCGCGCAGCTTGGAAGCCGCCTGATCAACTCGACGGCAAAGAAGCTCGCCGGCAAGTTCTTTTCCAGTTTCGCTGAAGTTACCCAGCAGGAACAAGCGACGGGATGACTGGGCTGACCTAGTAATGGTTTTCCCGGTCTGCCCTATAGCGGATTCAGCTCGCGCGCGCGATCCGTGCGGTCAACCTCAACTGGCAAGACCAGCGGATTCGCTTGCACCCGAAATCTGCTCGAATAGCCGCGCCACGGCCTCGGCGCCGGGATCGTTGTGCCCGGCCAGACTGCTCTCCGGCAGATAGCTGGCGCGTCCGGCACGGGCATGGGTGATCTTCGCCGTCGCATCCGCCCCCGTGCGTGCAGCCTTGGCGGAATTTCCCAGTCCGCCGGGTAACGCCTCAAGCGCGGGCAACAGTGCGTCGATCATCGTACGGTCGCCGGGTCCTGCGCCGCCAACCTGCTGGACGCGGTCGAGCCCCGCCTTCAAAGCGCCGATGGCATCCATGCCGCTTGCCGATGCATCGCCAGCGGCTGCAAAGAAGATCGCCAGCAGAACGCCGGAAGATCCGCCCATGGTCTGGCTCAGTTCCAGCCCGATGGCCCGGTAGAGCTGCGTGTGGTCGGCGAGCGGCAGCGCATCCAATGCGCCAATGAGCGCACGGGCAGCGGTGGCCAATGTGCTGCCCGTATCGCCGTCGCCGGATTTGGCGTCCAGCGCATTTAGGTCCGCCTCCGCTGCGATCAGAATTGTACAGCAGCGCTCGATGAATGCGCGCGTCGCCGGGTTCTTGGACGGCGTAGGTTTGATCGGCGTCAGGCCATCAGGCAGGGTTATGATCTGCACTTCGCCGACAGGATGGCAATCCGGCCATGCCCAGGGCGCAACCGGCGCCAGGAGAGCTGCCTCGTCAGTTTTGGTCACCGGCAGCAGCGACACCGAGAAGCCCTGCATGTCCAGCGAAGTCATCATCGGCGCCGGCCCGACCATCCAGCGAATCTGCTCGCCAATGCGCGACTTTACGAGTTCCTCGGCCAGCACGGCCATCTCGAGCGGCGTGGCGCCGCCGAGATTGTTCAACAGCGCGACATGAGGACCTGGGCCTACATTTGGCGCGAGCCTGTCAACCACCATTTCCATGGCACCGCGGGCGGACGAAAAATCGACCTGATCGATACCCGCTTCGCCATGAATGCCAAGGCCCAGCTCAGCCTTGCCGGGGCCGATGCGATCTTCCTTCGGAGTACCTGGTACGGTGCAGGTATCAAGCGACATGCCAATCGACACGACACCCTTGATGACCTGTTCGGCGGTTGTCGAAACGGTCTCGAGATCGGCACCCTGTTCGGCAAGCGCGCCTGCGATTTTGTGGACGAACAGCGTACCGGCGACGCCGCGCGCCTGCGGCAGGTCCGGAAGCGCCACATCGTCATCGACAATCACCATGGCAACCTTCAGTCCCTGTGCGCGGGCACGCTCGGCCGCCAGCCCGAAGTTCAGCCGGTCGCCGGTGTAATTCTTCACGATCAGCAGGCAGCCCGCCTTGCCGGTCACGGCAAGAATGCCGGCGAGAACGGCATCGACAGAAGGGGAGGCGAAGACCTCGCCGCAGACGGCTGCCGTCAGCATGCCCTGACCGACGAAACCGGCGTGGCTCGGCTCATGGCCGGAGCCTCCGCCAGACACCAGCGCCACCTTCGACTTGTCCCAGTCGGTTCGCACGACGACCTTGATGTGCGGATAGCCATCAAGGCGTGCGAGGCGCCCGCCTGCTGTGCGCAGCGTTCCGTCGATTGCTTCTGCAACGAGGGTCTCTCTTGTATTTATGAACTGCTTCATTGTTTCCTCCTCAGGCGATCCGTGCGCCGGCGGCGTCGAAATAGAGTGCGTTCCTGGGTTGGATGGCGAGCGTGTCGCCGGGCTCGAGCGGAGTATGCGCATCACTCAGGGTGACGACGGCGTGTCCGTCGAGATCGAGATGCAGGCGCGTCTGATCACCAAGGTGTTCGACGCGAACGACTTTCGCTGGCTTCCCGTCGCCCTGTTGAATATGTTCCGGCCGCAGTCCGATTGTCTTGGCGCCGGATGGCGCGCCCGCAAAGAGATCGGCGGGGAGCCGGTTGATCCGCGGTAACCCGAGACGGTCCGCCACATAGAGACTCACCGGATTTTCGTAGATGTCGCGCGGTGCCCCGAACTGCACCAGCTTGCCCTCGTCGAGCACGCCGATATGGGTTGCCATGGTCATGGCCTCGATCTGATCGTGCGTCACATAGAGAAGCGTCGCGCCAAGGCTTGCCTGAATGCGTTTCAGTTCGATGCGCAAATCGGCGCGCAGCTTGGCGTCCAGCGAACTCAGCGGTTCGTCCATCAGGTAGATCGCTGGATCGCGAACAAGCGCACGGCCGATGGAGACACGCTGCATCTCGCCGCCTGAAAGCGCGGTGGCCTTGTTATCCAGCTTGTGGGAAATGTGCAGGACTTCCGCGACTTCTGCGATCTTGCGCTTTATCTCGTCTTCCGGCGTCCTGAGGATCGGCGAACGCAGCGGAAATGCGAGATTGTCGCGCACGCTCATGTGCGGATAAAGCGAGTATTGCTGGAACACCATCGCGACATCGCGCTGGGCCGGGGTCTCGCCGATCACCGAACGCCCGCTGATGACGATGTCGCCGGCATCGGGCCGTTCAAGACCGGAGATGAGGCGCAGCATGGTCGTCTTGCCGGCACCCGTGGGTCCAAGCAGAACAACGAAGGCGCCATCCTCGACCGTCAGCGTCACGTCATCGACAGCAACAGTTGAACCAAACTTCTTGGTTACGCCCTTGAGTGCCACCTCAGCCATGGGACAGCACTCCCTCGTTCAGCACGGACCTGAGCGCGCGGCCGGTCTGATTGTCGAACAGGGTCACGGTCTTGCCGTTGAACGCGAGCCCGATTGTCTCGCCAACCTGTGCCTTCTGGTCGGAAGCGACACGCGCCTTGACGTCCCCGTTGTGGGTTTGCAAAGTCACGATCTGCGTTGTGCCGAGATACTCGGTGGCGACGATCTCGCCGCGATATTTCGCCTTGTCGGACAGCGTGATGTGCTCAGGCCGCACACCATAGACCATGTCGCCCTCGAAGGGCTCACGCAGGGCGGGGACCGGCAGCTTCTGGTGATGCAGTTCGACGCTCGTCGCAGCCGCATCGAGCTTGCCGTGGAACTTCAGAAAGTTCATCGACGGTGAACCGATGAAGTCGGCGACGAACATGGTCGCCGGCTTGTCGTAGATGTCTTGCGGCGTACCGAACTGCTCGACAACGCCATGGTTCATGACGACGATCTTGTCGCCCATCTGCATGGCTTCGAGCTGGTCATGTGTCACGTAGATGGTGGTCGCGCCCATGCGGTCGTGCAGCGCGCGCAGTTCCTCGGCCATATGTTCGCGGAACTCGGCATCGAGTGCGCCGAGCGGCTCATCCATAAGGAAACATTTCGGATCGCGGACGATGGCGCGGCCCAGCGCGACACGCTGGCGGTCGCCGCCAGACAGACCTCCCACAGGGCGGTCCAGAAGTTTCTCGATGCCGAGGATGCGAGCGGCTTCGGCAACTTTCTCGTTGACCTGTGCCTTGGGCATGCCCTGGCTGACGAGCGGGTAGCTGATGTTCTTGCGCACGTTCATATGCGGATAGAGCGCAAACATCTGAAACACGAAGGCGATGTCGCGCTGGCTGGCCGGTTTCTGGCCCACCTCTTCACCGCCGATATAGATCTCGCCGGAGGTTGGAAGTTCGAGGCCGGCGATCATCCGCAGCGTTGTCGTCTTGCCGCAGCCGGACGGTCCCAGCAGCATGAAGAACTCGCCGTCCTCGACCTTGAAGGAGGAAGCCTGCACGGCGGTGAAATCGCCGAAATCCTTGCGGACATTTTTGAGCACGATCTCAGCCATCACTCGCCCTCCGGGAAATGGCTGACGATGATGAACATCACCGTGCCCGTAAGCGTGACGAAGAAGGCGTAAGAGAAGGCCCACAACACGAATGGCTGCATCAGCATGAGCACGCCGAGCGCGATGAGGATGGAAGCGATCATTTCCCATGCGCCGCGACGAAGCTTAAGCAATTCATTGAAAAACTTGCTCATTTGCGCACCGCCCCGAAGGTGATGCCGCGAAGCAGGTGCTTGCGAAGCAGGATGGTGAAAACCATCACCGGTAGCAGGAACAGCGTTGCGCCGGCGGCCACTGCCGGCCAGTCCTGACCGCCATTTCCGATGATGGTCGGGATGAAGGGCGGCGCCGTCTGCGCCGTGCCGGACGTCAACAGCACGGCGAAGGCATATTCGTTCCAGGCAAAGATCAGGCAGAAGATCGCCGTCGCCGCGATGCCGGTTGCGGCCTGCGGCAACACCACCTTGGTAAAGGCCTGAAAGCGGGTATAGCCGTCGATCAGGGCTGCTTCCTCGTATTCGCGCGGTATCTCGTCGATGAAGCCTTTAAGCAGCCAGACGGACAGCGAGAGATTGACCGCCGTATAGAGCAGGATCATGCCGGTATGGGTGTCCGACAGGCCAAGGTTGCGGAACATCAGAAAGATCGGGATCGCCACGGCAATGGGCGGCATCATCCGTGTCGACAGGATGAAGAATAGCAGATCGTCCTTCAGCGGAATCCGGTAGCGCGAGAAGGCATAGGCCGCGAGCGTGCCGAGGAAGACCGACAGGAAGGTCGAGCCAAAGCCGATGATGACCGAGTTCATGAAGCGCTCACCGAAGCGCGATGGCCCCGCGATCACCATGCCCTTGTCGTGAACGATCTCCTCGTACCAGGTCTGCGGAGGATGCGCGTCGAGGTATTCCGGTGTTTGCCGGGTCTGGGTCGTGAACAGGTTCACATAGCCTTCCAGTGTCGGCTGGAAGGTCACCTTCGGAGGATAGGCGATCGAGTCAGCGGACGACTTGAACCCGGTCGCCAGGATCCACAGCAGCGGCATCAGCGTGATCAGCGCATAACCGATCACGAGGACACCCGCGACCCACTTCTGGGTGGAAGAGGGTTCGGTGACGGAATAGCCGCTCATCGCTCTTTCACCTTGTTCAGCGCCTTGACGTAGATCGAGGCGAGCCCGAAGACCGTGACGAACAGGATGATCGCGTAGGCCGACGAGTAGCCGGTGCGCCACTTCTCGAATGCTTCGCGCTTGAGGTCGATCGAGGTCAGCGTCGTGGTGTTGCCGGGCCCGCCGCCGGTGAGCTGGACGACGAGATCGAACATCTTGAAGTTCTCGATGCCGCGGAACAGCACCGCGAGCATCAGGAACGGCAGCACCATGGGTACCGTGATCGTCCAGAACTGGCGCCACTTGGACGCGCGGTCGCATTCAGCGGCCTCATAGATACTTTCGGGGATCGAGCGCAGGCCCGCGAGGCAGATCAGCATCACGAAGGGCGTCCACATCCATGTGTCGACGATGACGATGGCCCAGGGCGCAAGCGACACATCGCCGATCATGGTGAAACTCGTCGGGTCGGCGCCGGTGAAGAACGCCACCACGTAATTGAACAGGCCGATCTGCGGTTGATAGAGGAAGGTCCAGAAGTTGCCGACAACGGCCGGCGACAGCATCATCGGCAGCACGATGATGGTCGTCCACAGATCGTTGCCCTTGAATTTCTGATTGATGAGCCAGGCGAGCGCGAAGCCGATCAGCACCTGCAGAACCAGCGTCCAGAACAGGAAATGCGCTGTCGCTTGCATGGTCAGCCAGATGTCGGCGTCGCCCAGGATGCGCTCGTAATTGCGCGTGCCGATCCATTTGACTTCGGCATTCGGGCGGTTTGCCCGGTAATTCGTGAAGCTCAGGTAGATGGTCCACAGCAGCGGGAAGATGTTGATCGCCAGCAGCAGGAAGATCGTCGGCGCGACGAAGATCCATGCGATCGCCCTGTCGGACAGCCCCTTGATGCGGCGCGCGACCTTCGGCGGCGTTGCTCTGGCGACGTGATCTATCGTTGTCCCGGACATGAGACAGTCTACCCAGCAATAAGGTGAGAAGGTAAGCGGGGCGGGCCAGCAGCCACTTCATCCCGCACGAATTTGGCTGATAGCCCGGCCCGCACACAGGCCGGGCTATCTGGATGTTGGTTACATCTTGCCGTCGTCCTGGAAGACTTCGGTCCAGTCGGCGACCAGGCCGTCCAGCGCTTCCTGAGCGGTGCCTTCACCTGCGATCACATACTTGTGGACGCGATCCTGCATCGACAGCAGCAGCGAGGCATAGGACGGCTCGGCCCAGAAGTCCTTCACGATGGCCATGGATTCCAGGAAGGCCTTGTTGAAGGGGGTCTTGTCGGGGAAGTCCGGAGCTTCGACGACCGAGCGCATGGCCGAGGCGCCGCCCGCTGCGGTCCATTTGGCCTGGATATCGGGCTGTGCGAACCACTTGATGTATTCAAGTGCTGCGTCCTGGTGCTCGGAATAGGACACCACCGATATGCCCTGTCCGCCGAGCTGTGCGAAATGGCCGTCCGGGCCTGCCGGGTTCGCGAAGTAACCGGACTTGTCGCCGCCCACGTTCGGGTCAGCGTTCACGCCGGGCCAGATGAAGGCGAAGTTCATCTGCAAGGCTACCTGTCCCGACTTGTAGGCATCGATATCCTCGGACATGTACCAGTCCGACGATCCCGGAGGCGTGCAGCAGTCGTACAGCGCCTTGTAGAACTCAAGACCTGCGACGGCACCCTTCGAGTTCACATAGCCCTGGAGATCATAGGGCTTGTCCGGGTTTTCGTACTTGAAACCGTAATTATAGAGCGCGTTGGTCACGCCCATGGTGATGCCTTCCGAGCCGCGCTCGGTATAGATGGCAGCGCCGTAGACGGTCTTGCCGTCGATTTCCCGGCCCTGGAAGAACGTGGCGATGTCCTTGAGTTCCTCAAGCGTCTTGGGAACGCCAAGATCGCGGCCATACTTTTCCTTGAATTCCGCCTGCAGTTCCGGCTCGGAGAACCAGTCCTTGCGATAGGTCCAGCCGACGACATCGGCATAGGCCGGCAGCGCCCAGTAGTTCGGTGTGTTCTTGGGCCATTCCGCATAACCGGTCACGGTTGCGGGGATGAAATCGCCCATCGAGATGCCTTCCTTCTCGAAGAACGGATTGAGCTTGACGTAATGCCCGGCCTCGGCGCCAAGGCCGATCCACTGGCTGTCACCGATCATCAGATCGCAGAGCTTGCCGCCGGAATTCAGCTCGTTGAGCATGCGGTCGGCGAAATTCGGCCACGGCACGAACTCGAAGCTCATTTTGTGGCCTGTCTTGGCCTCGAAGTCCTTGGACAGTTCGACCAGCGCGTTCGCAGGGTCCCATGCCGCCCAACACAGCGTGAGATCGTCCGCACGGGCTTGCGCGGCGGGTTGGGCTGCAACAGCCGCCAACATTGCTGCCGCAAATATATGCGCTTTCTTCAT
This sequence comes from Rhodobiaceae bacterium, assembly GCA_020637855.1. Classification (GTDB taxonomy): domain Bacteria; phylum Pseudomonadota; class Alphaproteobacteria; order Rhizobiales; family Tepidamorphaceae; genus JACKJK01. The sequence continues at coordinate 473,021 of JACKJR010000001.1, forward strand.
CGGATTTTCCTCCCGTATTGAGAACGCTGGGTCATGGACTCATAAAGGAGACGGATTTGGCGGCTGAAATGTCGAATTTGCCCTCCGACTTCGTTGCGAAGCCATGAAAACCGGCAAGGTTTCCTGCGGCTATCGCGCCTGGTCAGTAACCAAATTCGCTCATGCCAGAATCCATCTCCTTTATGAGTTCATGACCTAAGGCATTCAGATGCACCCCTCATTGGGTCCTCGGGTGTGCTATCTTCCCTATAAATGAGGAACGTACCTCTTGTCTACAATTTTTTGAGGTACGATCCTCAAATTTGAACGCCTTTCCACAGGTGATGGTCGTGTAATTTCAAGCGGGCAGGCTTTAAAAGAGTGGGATTCGCGGGTGTTTGAAGCGGGGTCAGGGGAGATTTTCGCGGACGATGATGTCGATGCGGATGCGTTCCTGTGCCTCGAATATAGGCAGATCGTCACTCAGGGTCCGCAGGATGCGCATGGCGCTGCGCACCAGATGCCCAACGTTTTGCGCGATGACCGCGGCAATTTCATTGTCCATGAGCGCCTGTCGCGTGGCTGGTGTGAGTTCGTGTGAAATGACGACAAGCTCTGCCAGGCGTTCGCTTTTGCGTAAGGCGCTCAGCAGCGGCATGTTGCCGGCTCCCATCGAGTAGACCCCGACGATGTCGGGCCGTGACATGATCACTTCGCGCGTAATTTTTTCCATGCGCTCGGCATCGTCATAGGACTCAATGGAGGGGAGGGCCTTGAGTCTGGGGAAGTCGTTCGAAATGACCTGATCGAACCCCAGGCGTCGATCGAGGCTGTCCCGCGATCGCATGGAATTCGTGACGACCAGCACCTCGCCTTCGCGCGGAATAAGCCGCCCCATTAGCAACCCGGCCGTTCGTCCTGCTGCTATGCTATTGATACCAATAAAATAATCCCGCGCTGAGTTGGGAAGATCGGAGACCAGCGCAACCACTTTCACGCCTGCATCCTTTAAGCGCGCGACCGCGTCTCGCACCTGCGGCGTTTCGGGCACCATGATCGCGACGCCGTCCAGCCGTGCCGCGTTCAGCGACCGCAGCGTACGGACAATCGCATGCGGATCATGCAGCGGCACCGTCACGACCTTGAGCACGATGCGGTCCGCGATTTGTGATGAGGTGGCCTCCTTCAGCGCCGCCTTTAGCGTGTCCGTAAACTGGCTCGGTCCCTCGGGCAGAACAAAGGTGAAATGATATAGCCGTTGCCGCGCCAGATTGGCCGCATACGTGTCGCGGACATAACCGAGGCGCTCCACGGCTCCTTGCACTTTGGCAATCGTCTTTTCGCGCACGCCAGGGCGCGCGTTCAAAACGCGATCAACGGTTGCCAGGCTGACACCCGCCTCCTTGGCGATGTCATGGACGGTAGGCTTATTCATTCGGCGTTCCTCGCCGTCCGAAGTTATGATGCGTACTGAGGTACGTCAATCATGCGGAATGCTGTGAAATACTGGTATTTGCCTGTTGGATAGGCTTGAACGCTATTGGTCTTATCCACACGCGTCCATGTTTCAGGCTGCAACACCGACCGGGCGGCCCAAAATGTCCCGGTTGCACTGAACGTTGATCTCAAGCGCCACGTTGGATGGGTTGGTGGTGCGTGGGCTGACAGGCATGATCGTACCGGCCCGGCCTTTTGAATTGTGCTTCCTCCATCGCTTATCTCCGCACGCCATGACAAGCCATTCGCCATACCGCCTCTCCGTCGCGCAGATGATGGACTGGATGGAAAAATCGATTATTTGAGATAATTATAATTCAATCTGTGCCAATCCCATGCGCTCAGAAGGAAAACCCTCTTGCAGTATTGCTCGCGATTCGGTGCACGATAGATTGATCGGCGCAAGTGAAAGGGTGGCAACTCGCCCCAATGCATTCAAATTAAAAGACTGACATGGATGGCTGAGAAAATTTATTATTGCCAGATGGCTAGAGCGATACGTGGAGCAGGCCGCCATGATTGAGGTCCCATGTATTTAGCTTCAGCTTTTATCGCACTGCTGTTCGTATCTGGCTCTGTGCTGATCGTTTGGAGCGTGTATTTTAGCGGTATCCGGTTTGTTCGTGCCGGTTTCGGATCAGATACCGAGACCCTGGCGGGTTCGGTTATTATCCGGGTTTCCGCCTTGCACGGTCTCATTCTAGCGCTCGTATTTGCGCAAGAACTTGTTTCATATGAAGAACTGCAGCGAAATTTGGTCCGAGAGGCGACGGCGGTCGCCGACATCTACAATGACATCGACAGATACGGTGCGGAAGAAAAGAGCGCCATCCAATCGTCACTGAGCAGGTACGTCCGGCTTGTGGTGGACAAGGAGTGGCGGATTCTTGCGGAGGGAAACGAATTGAGCGCCGAAGGCTGGGCGCTTCGGGAGAAAATATATCAGGCCGTACTTGATCTTGTGCCCGACAACCCACGGCAGGAAGCATTGCGGGATCACATGATCAATAAGGTTCAGTTGATTGCCGAATTCAGGCAAGAGCGAGAGAACAATGCAAATCGCACCGTCAATCCGCTCTTCTGGATCGCTGCCATCGTTGGAATCGTCCTGATCACCATTCCCTATTTCGTGTTTTCGCCGACCCGATTGCACATAGTATTGCTAAGTGTCTATGGCGCTTTCAGCGGGCTGGTCATGTTCGTGATCTACGCTTTCTCGGACCCGTTTTCTGACCCCGGCGCATTGGAGCCGATACCGTTCGAACGGTTGCTGAAAACAGAAATAGGGGAAAGTCGATAGGTTTGAACGATGTCTCTACAACGTGCGTCGTTCGGAGGCGACGGATGGCTAACGTGAGAACCCTGACTATTACCGCGATAGCGCTCTCGGCAGTTTTTCATGGTGTCGCGGCCAACGAAAGAGGTTCGCTTGCCGACACAATATTGCGCCTCGCACCACCTCCTGCGAATGAGGCGCTTGCCGATATACCTGAGGTGGGCCGACGGCTTCTCGCCCTTAGAAGCTACGTGCGTGCCGGCTCGAAACTCGCGGATCGGTGGAGCTGGACGGAAGAGAAAATTAAGGCGTTCCAGGGATCGCCGGAGCAGCAGGCGCTGCTAGCGGAAGTGTCCGCCGTAAGCACACATTTTTCCGAACAAAATCCCGGCTACGAGCTTTACGTAAACACGAGAATACGCAGCCTCGATGTCCAGATCAGAAATTGGAACGCCAACGAATCCGTCGGCGTTGCGGCTGTCGAAATCCTTGCGGCCTGGAAAGAGCATTTTGGAGATGGCGCTCCGGAAGTAGAAGAAATCGATCCAGAGAAGTTGCGGATATGGCTTTCCGGTTTCAGCAACACCCAGCGGGCCAATCTTGCAGCCCCGGGACTGACAGCTCATGGCCGAGGGCACGCCATCGATTTCCAGGTCATGAAGGATGGGCAGATCGTGGCCGGGGCCGACTCCCGACAGATCGAGACAGTCTGGCGCGCGGAGGGATGGGATGTCAGGCTGAAGGAAAGCGTGTCGGCGGCCGGCCCCTCCTTCAAAGGGCCTCTCATTTCTCCGGATGAGCCGTGGCATTTCGATTACGAGCCCGGCAGTGCCGCCGTGAGCGATGGTGGCAATGCCGACCAGTAATCCACGCCCGGCATTGGCCCGACTAATCCTGATGTCCTGCCGTTTCGGCGTTTGAGGAACTGCTTGCCAACCCGCAGAGTTCAAATACCGGGACGGGCTCCTTGAAACCCTTGAGCGCGGCATCGCCCGCGCTCCTGAACACGAACCGTTCATTTGCCGCGTTTACGACATCCGAACTCACCAGAATATTTGTCTCTCTCTCTCGGTTGAGCGGCTCAAGCCGTGCCGCGAGGTTCACCGTTGCGCCAAGTGCGGTGTAATTCATCCTGTCCGAACTGCCGACATTGCCGACGATCGCGTTTCCGGTATGGATGCCGATGCGCGTGCGAAGCGGGCGCGTATCCCCTGATGTCCAGCCGGCAGTAACCCTGGCGGCAACGCCCACGATCTCAAGTGCTGCCTGGCAGGCGTGAATGGCATGGTCCGGCACTTCGTCGGGGGCGTTCCAGAATGCCATGACCGCATCGCCGATATATTTATCTACCGTTGCCCCATGCTTCAGAAGAACCCGGGTCACGGCTTCGAAATAATCGGACATGCGGGCCATCACTTCTTCCGGTTCGATCCCCGCGGACATCGCGGTAAAGTTTTCCAGATCCATGAACAGGACAGTAATCTCTCGTCGCGTCCCCCCGAGGTCTGCGCCAAGGCCGCGTTCGAGAAATCCTGCCACCAATGCTTTCGGAACGTAGCGGGCAAATATTTTCAGGTTCTCGCGCATCCGGGACATGGAAAGCTGCAGCCGATGGACCTCCTCAATCACCGAGTCGACTTCCCCTTCGCGCTCCAGGTCGAAATGCCGGATCCGTTCGGCGTCTTCGCTCAGCCCCAATATCGGTTTGGAGATGCGCCTCGATACCAGCCAGATGACCGGAATGCTGGCGGCTACGAGCAGGATCGATGCGATCAACGTATTTGCGGAGATGCGTTCAAGAGGTGCGATTATGTCCGAGACAGCCATCGCGACGAGCAGCGTCTCGGCCGAGCTACCGCCCAGCCGTACAGGCGAGGCGTGGACAATCCATTTACGTCCACCCGCATCCACGAAGCCGACATCGTCTTGCCCGCCGGCATTGTTTTGCGCTCCGTGCCGCGCAAGCGTATCGAGATCGGTATCGCCTCGATGACCGTCGCCGTCCCAAGATTTTGCGATGACATCCCGGTCACTGCCGAAGATCGCCAGAATGCCGTCCCGGGCCTGTCGCGCCTCCCGTAGAAAACTGTCGAGTTCAAGCAGCGTGATGTCCACGCCGACGACGCCTCCGTCGATGCGCTGGCTCATGGAAAGACCCCGGTTCCCTGAACCGACGAACGTATAGACGTCCGTCCGGGCAGGCTTCTCGGAGCCCAGTGCTGCGGAATACCAGGGCCGCAGGCGGGGATCGAAATCTTCTTCTGTCGCGCGGGTCTCCGTCAGCAACCGCCCGCGCTCGTCCAGGAACCGGTCGATGAGCAGAACCCCGTCCACCGAAGAGCGCAGTATGATTTCCTCGATATATGCGGCGTTGGAAGGCGCGCCCATTTCGGCCAGTCTTTCCGCCGGGCGATGGCGGGTCGGGCCGACAAGAAAATAGTCGCCGGTCTCAAGCCCGACGAACAGGGACGAGATCTGCGGCAGTTCTTCCAGGATCTGGATGAAACGCGCACGCAGCGGATGCCCGGCCTGCGTCGGTGCCACGCCGGCCTCGTGCCAGAACCCGGCACGCGCCAGCGTCATCTCGATAGGGTCGATATGTGCGGCAATCCTGCGGCGAATGATTTCGGTGGATTGCTGCATCAGTCCTTTGGCTGCGGCAAATGCAACTTCCCGGTTCTGATGGCGATCAAGAAGGATGATCAGGCCAACGAGCACCATGGCTATGGATAGCGTGACCGCGAAAACGCTCGGCGTTATTGCGATACGTCTGACACTCAATCGACCACCTCGTAGGTGCATTCGAATGAAATCCTGGCGATCCGGTATGTGTCGGAGGGATCGGAAGGATCCTGAACGAGTATGTCGCCCGGTCTGGCCCGCATCTTTTCACCCCAGGGGGCCATGAAAACGAACTCGGCCTGATCGCCGGGAATGACGATGTAGGACATTTCCACGCCACGCGGACGGTAGGCGGCCCAGCCATCGGCTGACGCGGAACCGATCGGCCCCTCGTAGCGACGCTTGAAGGAAGCAGCAGGAACGAGGATTTCCTCGTTTCCGGTCTGCGGGCAACGGTTGCGAACGACCATGTCGCCGGACTTTGCAGGGGGACTTTGGGTTTCCTTTCCTTCGCCCTTGATGATCGAGACCACTATTTCTCCGGGCTGTGCCGGGCGAACATCGACGGGCTTGGTTTTGCGGGCGGTTCCGCTGCCATGTGTTGCCCGCACCTTGGCGAAGAACGCGACGACATCGGTCAGTTCCTGCGCAGAAGTGGTCTGAGGGAGAGCCAGGCAAGTTGCGCCGAAGACAAACATGGCAACCCGTACCGCCATACGAGCCGTTCTTGCCGGCCTGAAAATACGTCTTGCAGACGTCATCTGCGCTTGTCCTATCCGGGGGCGATGCAGGTGAAAGCGTTGCCCTGAGGCCATTCGACCTGCGCTTCATCACCCTTGATCCAGAATGTCACTCCGAACTCGGCTTCATATCGGCTGCCCGATGCCGAGGGCTGGAGAACCCCGATCTGCTGGGAGTCTCCGCGCTCCAAACGGACCGAGGGTAGATCGGTTTCAAAGAAGGTTGCCGTGACCGTGTCGGCGGGATTGCCGTTGCAGACGTATTCAACCGGGTTGCCATGCGGGGCGAGACCGTAGGATGCGGAAAGCTGCGCGATCCTGCTCTGGTAGCTGTAGAGCGTACATGCGCGTTTATCGTCTGCCTTCCAGCAGTCGTTACGCCCGCCGATCCAGCCGCGCTGGTAAGCACGAAGCTCCTTGATCGCGGCATCTCCACCAACAACGCCCTTGAGCACCTCGATCGATTTCTTGAACACGCCGGCGAGTTCGCGGTCGAGGTTCCCCAATTCATCATCGCTGCAAATCAGCTGCTCAATCTCGTGCTCGGCCTTCGAACAATCGAAGGCGGGGCTGGCGGTTGCAGCCGGGAGCCCGCATGCCAGCATAAACAACGCCACCAGCCTTGCGGTCTTCAATATTCTATTTGTCATACTCTTCTCTCCTACACACGAAAGTCGATGACTGATTACCGACGTGGCTGTTGGATCAAGATAGACAAAGACTGAACACTCAATTGCTGCGACGGTTGCCGGCAAGCAACGCCGATCGACTGCCGGCGTTTACCAAGCGCGTGCCCGCTTCTCGGGTGGAAGCCACATCGGATCGCCCTCCTTGATGCCGAAGGTCTCGTACCATGCATCCACATGCTGGAGAGCGGCGACCGACCGGTAGAAGTCCGGCGCGTGACCATCGTTGATAACGATTGTCTTCAGGTAGGTGTCCGTCGCCTTGATTGTCCATAGTTGTGCCCAGGCTACGAAGCACCGCTTTGCCGGGGACATTCCGTCGATCTCGACATTCTCGTCTGGGTGTTCCTCCAGGTAGCCTCTGAGCGCTTCATAGGCGAGGGTTATGCCCCCGACGTCGGCCATGTTTTCGCCCACCCCGAGTTGGCCGTTTATGAAGACGTTCGGTAGCACCTCGTAGGCATTTGCCTGATCGATCAGCTTTGTCGCCTCGACGATAAAGGCTTTGGTATCTTCCTCGGTCCACCAGTTCCGATAGTTGCCGTTCGCGTCATATTGCCGGCCACTGAAATCGAATCCATGGGTCATCTCGTGCCCGATAATGGCGCCGAGGCGGCAAAACTTGAGGGGTGCATCCATGTCCGACGAATATGCCGGCGGCTGAGTAATCGCGGCGGTGATCTCGAAACCGTTTATTATCGGCGTGTAGGCTGCGTTCATCGCGATGGGGAGAGTGGACTCGGTCGAGAACTCGTCGTGTTCGGGAGGCCGGGTCAGCTGATCCAACTGCCGCTCCATCTGGAAACGGCCGAGCGCAATCATGTTGGCGACGGGGTCAGATCCTATATCGACGCTGCTGAAATCGATCCAGGTGTCCGGATATCCGACCTTGTAATAGAACTTGTCGACTTTCTCCAACGCTGCTTCCTTTGTGGGGTCGGATAGCCACGAACTGGTCTCGATCCGCTCACGGAATACAGCCTTGATCCGCTCTATCATGTCGAGCACCTCGGCCTTCGTCTCGTCCGAGAAGTATTTTTCGACAAAGAGCTGGCTGACAGGATGCCCCATATTCTTCAGCAGGATTTTGTAGATGCGCTCCGAGCGTGGCGGCTCGTAGCGCGCGCCCAGAATGGCTTCGTTGAGATCGAGAGCCGGCACCTGCAGTTTCGACGCGAGATAGGGCGCGTAGTCCTCGATGATCCTATAGGCAACGTAATCCTTGAGATCTTCCATCGGAGTCGTTCGCCACAGCTCGGATAGAGCCGTCAGAAGGTGCGGCTCGTAGTTGTAGAACCACTCCGGCTTGGAAAAACCGATGATTTGCAGATAGGCGTCGAGGTCGATCTCTGGCGCCAGCGCCTGAGCGTCCTCAAAGGAAATCGGGTTGAACCTGTTGGAGGGGTCTTTTGCCTCCGCGGGTGTAAGAAACGAGGTGTAGATCTTGCGTTCTATATCGAGCGACACGCCGGCAACGCGAGACGCCTCGTCCTCCTGGTATCCCGCCGCCACGAGCAGATTGTTTATGAAGGCCCGATAGGCCAATAGCGTCGGACTGTCAGGCGCACCACGCAGCGCCTCCTGGAAGTGGCGATCCAGACCAAAAGTCGGCCCGATCACGAACATCGCGAACTTGCTGCCGTCAGCCGGGTCCTGCGAAGGGCCGAACATGGCGAAGATGCCCGGCCCGGCAGAGGCAGCCTGCTGCGCCATGATCGCTGTCAGGTCTTTGAAACTTTCTACCGCCTCGACATCGTTCAGCATGCCCCGGATTGGCTCGATGCCGCCGGCGTCGATCGCCTCGACATTCATGTAGGCCTTGTAAAAGTCGCCGACGAGTTGGGTGGGCGAGCCTTTCGGTGCGGACGCGGCCTTTTCTCCAGCCTCGGCGGCAACCACGCTGACCTGTTTGGTTAGCCGATCGGTCATGATCGCAAATATGCCGTAGCTTCCGAACCGCGCGGGACGCTCCACCCGATCGAGCCAACTGCCTGACGCATATCGATAGAAATCGTTGGCAGGATCGACACTTGTATCCATATTCTCGACGGAAAATGCGAGAAGATCCGGACCGATTTCGGGGAGCTTGGCGTCTTGAGCTGCGCTAGATCCTGCACACATCCCACAGAAAGATGCCGTCAAGAAAAACCGGATCATACGCATTGCAGTCTCCATGGTTTCTGATGCCATCCGAAGACAAAGTGTTGGACGGTTCCCTTTGCTCCATTCACGTGATCGACTGAATATTGCCCTGATCGTCGATCGTGCAGGTCGATGGTGTGCCGTTCACGTTGAGCTGGACGCTGTATAGACCGGGCTGAATGACGGATGACCCCGTTGGCAGCACTTTTGAGCTGTCCGCGCCACGGCGTTTTGCCGCTTCGCCCGCGCAGAGCAGTTGCAGATCCGCCGGAGCGGTCTCGACCTTTTGCCGGATAACCTGATTGTTGCCGCCGCCTGATCCTCCAGAGCTGCAGGCGGAAACGATAGCCCCAAGCATGAGCGCAATCACGGCCTTCGTGTTTCGGTTGCTGCTGATCGTCACCATCAATCCCCCGTCTTCTGCAAGCTGGTTTCGGCGCAATCACACGCCCTTGTAGAGAGCCGCGCCCTGCATCAGCACGATGACCTTTGCACCGACCTGCACACGTTCGTACAGATGCGTCACATCTTCGTTGCGCAAGCGGATGCATCCCGAAGAGATGTTCAGGCCGATTGACCATGGTTCGACCGTACCGTGTATACGGTAGATCGTGTCGCGATTGCCCTCGAAGAGATACATTGCGCGAGCACCGAGGGGATTATCAGGTCCTCCCGGCATGCCGTTTGCCCATCTGGCTGCGTTCGGGTCGCGTGCCACCATTTCCGCCGGTGGAGTCCATGTCGGCCATTCCACCTTGTGGCCGATGCGAACGATTCCGGCCCATCCGAAGCCGTCGCGCCCGACACCGATCCCGTAACGGATCGCCTGGAAATTTGGCTGGACAAGGTAGAGGAAATGCTTGTCGCCATCGATGATGATGGTGCCGGGCCGCTCGGCGGTACGGAACGTCACGACCTGGCGCCGGAACACTTCCGGGTTTGTCCCGTGAGCTCGATAATAAATGCGTGCCTGGCTTGGATCGAACCGAATCCATGCCCTTTGCTCGGGGTCGTAGATCATGGATTGCGTGGCATAGGACGCCGCAGTCCCTAGAGCGACCAACGCGATAGCAGCCGCTGCCACGCGACGCTTGTGACTGATCCAAAGCGGGAAATGCCCCAGAATACGCCTCATTTGACCCACCCCTCGATCTTGTCTTCGTTCGCGGCAATCCATGATGCCGCAACGTCTGGTGGCGATTTGCGCTCGACGCTGATCGCATAGGTCATGTCGATGATCTCTTCAGGAGTGAACGTGATTTTTTCGAGCAGACCCGCAACGCGCGGCGCCGACGCGGTCAGCGAAGACGCATAGCCGATATGAAACTCGGCCTTGTCCCAGGCGCTGCCGGCCATCGATTTCGATAGCCATTCCGGGTCCTCGCCCGGCAAGACGATGTGCCAGTTGGCAGGGTCATGAGGCGGCTCATCAAGAACGACGATCTCATGCAGCTTGAAGACGTGGTGGGGCTCGTAGCAGAAGAATACCACCGGTCTGCCGACGGCAATGGCTGCATCGACATTGGCCATCGCGACATCTTCGGGAGCCTGCAGCAGTGTCATGGTTTTCTCATAACCATAGCTGCGCGCCCTGATCTGCTCGATGAGGGTGGACGACCAGGTCGGAGCACCGATCCAGATCTCGCCCTTGCCATCGCCGTCGCTGTCGAACTTTGCGGCCATGTCCGGATTCGCGAGATCCTGTACGCTCTTGATGCCTGTAAGCTCGGCAGTGCCTTTCGTGACGCAAATTTCCTGCGCAGCGGAAACCGCGTTTGCAGCCAGCGTCAGCGTGCCGTGTTCGGTGCTGTACTTCGTGATGAGCTTGTTCAGGTTCGGGCGCCAGATTTCCGGATGAATCTGAATTTCGCCCTTGTCGATACCAACGAATATTCCCAGAGTCCCCGTAGGTTGAAGGCGTGCATCAACGCCCAACCTGCTTTCGATAATCTCACCGATGATGTTGGCTGTGGCTTCTGCCGAAGGCCAATAGGGAACCCCGACCACGATTTCATCGCTTGATCTGGCATGGGTGCATGGAATGACCGCGGCCACGACAATGCACAAGCGAAGCAGTATCTGCCGGAAGTCAGAGCAGCCGTACATCACAGTCTCCCGCACTCAAAGGGGATGGGCTTGTCGTTACGGCTGGTGCCATGGTGTGGACCAGCCGGAATAGAGCAATTCCACGCTCCCCGGTTCACTGCCAGATGTGCCCGAAGTCCGCGTCCTTGCGCAGTTCCTCGGCATCGACGCAGAATTCGCCTTCGTGACTTGCGGCGTCGGCGAGAAAAGCGCCCACCGCGACGCCGAACACCACCATCAGGTGGCGCTCGTGGTAGCGCTTTTCGCCCTCGCTCATCGAGGCCGCCTCAATGTGATCAAGCTTTTCGAAAGCCTTCGAGAACTTGGCATCGTCGACAACGAAACCGCCACAGACCGCACTCACTGCAGACTGGTATGCGATGACATTCAGATGCGCTTCCTGTTCGAGCGAAAGCTGGCCGTCAGCGAAGCCGACTGCATGCGAAAGAATGTATTTGGAGACCGGCGCTTCTGCCGCCGTGGCCGTTGCGAAGCAGCCTGCCGTTATCGCTATCGCCAAAGCGGCTTTTCTGAACTTGTCCATGACCGCTCCCCTCAATAACCGAAATACTGCTGGGTCCAACGTGGAGCGTAGCGACCGTTGTCACGGTAGCAGCTACGTTCCGCAGGATAGCAGGTTATGTTGGGTCTTGGATGAAACGGCCCGGGTGGACGATAGTAATTTTGCGGCGCGTTACGGTGGTATTCGTGGCGATGATCGTGCGACGACGCAGCAGCGGCGGCAGCGCCCAACAATATCGCGCCGGCGATGATCGCTTTTTTGTCCTTGTCCGATAAAGCAAAGCTATCGGAAGGATATGATGCTGCCATTGTCGCAGCGACTGCTACCGCTAAGAATGCCTTTTTCATGCAACTTTCCTCCGGCAATCTCGCCTAATGCATGCGTTTCATTCCCCAGCTTCAGTGAAGCTTGGCGGCCCGTACTTGGATCGTCAATATACCTTGTTCGCCACGTGGTTCACGCACCTTCTCCGCATTCGACCGCAATTGAATCAAATCATGAGTGGAGCTTGGTTGAATATCCACTTTACGGCCGAAGTATCCGATTGGCGAAAATCTCTCGATATTTTCGCTGCCTTACTGCCTCCGCGCGTGAAGCCGGAGCAGACAAGCCATGACGCCTGACAATTCCCGGCTACCGAAGGGTCTCTGAAGGTAGCTCGCCAAAGGCTTTTCTGTAGGCAATTGCAAATCGCCCGAGATGGGTGAAACCGCAGTCGAAAGCGATGCTGCCGACATTTTGATCCGGATCGGCCCCGCGCAGCAGAGCTCTTGCCGCTTCAAGCCGGATTTGGGTCAGCCTCGCGCGAGGTGTAACCCCCAGGTGTTCACGGTACGCCAATTGCAGCGAACGCGGGGTGATATTCAACGCATCCGCTATCTCGGCCATCGTCAAGGCTTCGTCATATCGGCTCCGCATCAGTTCTTCGGCACGTTCGACGTATTTGATGCCGGCGGATGTTCGTCTGGATGCGCGCAGCTCATCCTCGTCAAGCGCGCCGATGAACATCTCTTCCAGAAGAGCCCCCGCATGAGCCAGCGAATTCGGCCGTGCGACCGGAGACGCCCTGCGGGATAGTTCGGTGCCAAGAAAAGACGTATACGCGCGAAGGCTGTCTCCACATTCGCAGCCAGCCGGAAGGGACATGGCAAGGTCGCCCTGCGTCAGCCTGTGGCCAGATGCGGAATTCCTGATGCTGCCTTGAGGAAACATAAGGACAAGCGCTTCGTAAATCGAACGTGGTGCTGGAGAAACCCGGGTCCGCCGCTCATTCGGCGATAACAGAAGTGCGCTGTCAGCTTCAGCCTTGTGTTCACCGTCACCGACAGTTGTATCAAGGCGCCCCCGGAGCGGCAGCAAGTAGGTGAACTTGCCGGGCTCCTGCAAACTGATTTCGTGCCCGGTTGAACGCACTCTCCAAAGCTGGATATTCCTGCCCAGCTCGACAACTTCAGTTTTCAGCCAGGCCCGCATCGGATTGCTGAAGGAGAATTGCAGGGTCTTGTCGAACATCGACGATTCCAGCAAACGCCGACAGCGCGTTCCATTGTACTCCTCCACAGTCTGGAATGCGCTCATATCAAAGAACCATCACGTTCGCTTCTGCCTGTAATTCCACCTTCTGGGGCAGGGCTCATTAGTGTGATTGAAATGGCGCTTCAAAAGGCAGATATGTCGAAGCGGGACAGGGGACGCTTCGCGGCAAGCTCTGTGTGGCGCCATTCTCTCAGTTACAGGCATCATCGATATTATCCCGACAAGCGGTGATGATGCGCAATCCGTATTCCATGAGTTCCGAGGAACACGCGCGGGTCAACCTATGAGTTAAATAGCATTATTCCCTGCGCTCTTGTATTCGTTCCTTGAATCCCATGACAACCCATCCGCCATACGGCTTCTCCGTCGCTCCTATGATGGATTGGACGGAATATTCAATGAATTCAGATAGTTATATTTGATTCCACGCAGTGCCGCAGATCTTAATATGCGGCAGAAATGCGCATGAACGGAATTGCTCAGACTTGAACCTTATACTCGTGGCTCATTATTGATTTATGATCATGCGTCAGGCGCGGCGGCGGGGAGTAACAGTCTCATTTTGTGCCGAATTTCCAGTGGTTTTTACATCACCGCGCCGATCTGCCAGGGCACGAATTCGTAATCGCCAAGCCCTTGCGCTTCCGAAAGCGATGGCTTGCCGGAGGCGACATCCAGCAGCAGACGGAAGATCTGTTCGCCCACGTCTTCGATGCTTGCGCCCTCGTCGACGATTGTGCCGGCGTTGATGTCCATGTCGTCCGACATGCGATTGTACATTTCGCTGTTGGTCGCGATCTTGATACAAGGGGCAGGCTTGGAGCCGAACACCGAGCCGCGTCCGGTGGTGAAGGCTGCGATGTTGCACCCGGACGCGATCTCGCCGGTGATCGAGGCCGGGTCATATCCGGGGCTATCCATGAAGACGAAGCCTTTGCGGTCGATGGGTTCGCCGTAGCGGTACACGCCCTCCAGCCTCTGCGTGCCGCTTTTGGCAACCGCGCCTAGGGACTTCTCCAGGATTGTGGTCAGGCCGCCGGCTTTGTTGCCGGGGGAGGGGTTGTTGTCCATCGAGCCGCCGTTGATGCGGGTGTAATCCTCCCACCAGGCAATGCGCTCGAGCAGCTTGCGGGCGGTCTTCTCGTCGCGCGCACGCGATGTCAGCAGGTGTTCGGCACCATAGATTTCCGGCGTCTCCGCGAGCACGGCGGTGCCGCCGTTGCGGATCAGGAGGTCGGATGCGTGACCGAGGGCCGGGTTGGCGGTGACGCCAGACCAGGCGTCGGACCCGCCGCACTGCAGCGCCAGAGTGAGGTGTGAGGCATCAACGGTCTGCCGTGTCTCCTCGTTGGCATGCGGCAGCATCTCCTTGATGATCCCGATGCCCGCATCGACGGTTTTGCGTAAGCCTCCCATGAGCTGAATGTTCATGGTGCGGAAGAGCGGTCCGCGCTCAATGCCGTAAATGTCGAGCAGGAAATCTATCTGGTTGGCCTCGCACCCAAGCCCGACCATCAGCACGCCTGCGCAATTGGGGTTCTTTGCATAGCCCCACATCACCCGCTGCAGATTGTCCATGCCTTCCGAGTTGGCCGCCATGGCGCAGCCGGTACCATGCACGAAGGCTGCAACGCCGTCGACATTGGGGTAGGCGCTCAGCGCTTCAGGCGTGAAGTGCTCAGCGATCAGGCGTCCGGCGGTCGCCGAACAGTTCACGCTGGTAATGACGGCGATGTAGTTGCGCGTGCCGACCCGTCCGTCAGCGCGGACATAGCCCTCGAAAGTCTCCCGCTGATCTGCGGGCAGCAGTTCCGTCTCCCGCCGCTCCGCGCAGAACGTATGTTCTGGCGCTGACGTCTGAAAGGCGAGGTTGTGGGTGTGGACATGATCACCGGCTGCGATCGGTTGCGAGGCATAGCCGATGATCTGCGCGTATTTCCGCACCGCTTGTCCTTCGGCGATGCCGGTAAGCGCGATCTTGTGGCCACGGGGAACGACGGACTTCACGTTCAGATTATCTATGGCTTCGCCGGGGGCGAGGCCGCGCGAGCAGATCGCCACGTTGTCTTGTGCGTTGAGCTGAATGATCACACTGCTGGAGCCGGGCTTGTCGGCGGTCGCTATCATCTTGTGTCGAGCCTGTCTTGCGTTGCGGCTTCAACGATAAAGCACGGTCGGCAGCCACATGGAAAGTTCAGGCACGAAAGTGAGCAGCAGGAGGACCGTCACGAGCGGCACCAGGAACGGCGCAGTTGCAACCACGCAGCGTTCGAACGGAACATTGGCTACTTTCGACAAGACATAGAGCACCAGTCCGACAGGCGGGGTCAGCAGGCCGATCATCAAGTTGAGGATCATGATGATGCCGAAATGCACCGGGTCTATTCCCAGCGTAATCGCCACCGGCAGCAGTACGGGCGTCAGTATCGTGATTGCTGCGATCGTTTCCATGAAGCAGCCGATAACGAGCACGATAAGCGTGATAATCAGGATCAGGGCGGTCTGGTTGTCGGTGATCGACAGCATGACGTTGGAAAAATGCAGCGCCACCTGATTGGCGGTGAGTATCCAGGCAAAGATCGCCGAAGCGGCGACGATCAGCATGATCGAGGCCGTCGTTTCGATCGTGTCCATGGAAACCTTCAGCACGCGCTGCCAGTTGAGGGTGCGGTAGACGACAAACCCCAGAAGCAGCGAATAGGCGACAGCGGCAATCGCGGCTTCCGTCGGTGTGAACACGCCCGACAGGATACCGCCAACGATGATGATCGGCGTGAACAACGGCAGAATGGCATCGCCAAACGCGCGGAAGAAAACGGAGAACCGGAACCGGTCGTCGCGCGGATATTTTCTGATCCGTGAATAGATCGCGACCATGATCATCAGTGACAGGGCCATGATGAGGCCGGGGATAAGGCCTGCCGCGAACAATTGGCCGATCGAGGTATCGGCGATGACGCCGTAGACGACCAGCGGCAGGGAAGGCGGAATGATCGGTCCGATGGTGGATGATGCAGCCGTGATGCCGACGGCGAAATCCGTGTCGTAGCCGGCATCGCGCATAGCCTTGATTTCAATGTTGCCAAGCCCGCCCGCATCCGCGACGGCAGCCCCCGACATGCCGGCGAAGATCACCGAGGCGCCGACATTCACGTGTCCAAGGCCGCCATGCATCCAGCCGACGGCGGCGCGCGCAAATGCGAAGATCTTGTTGGTGATGCCGGATGTGTTCATCAGGTGGCCGGCCAGAATGAAGAAAGGTACGGCGATCAGCGGGAAGGAATTGATACCGTTGACCATGTTGTGCAGGACCACGAGGTTCGGCATGCCGGAATTGGCGATGAAGAACAGCGAGGACAGGCCGAGCGCAACGGCGACGGGCGCGCCGGCAACCAGCAGCACGAACAGAACCACGAACATCAGGAACAGGGTCATGTGGGTTTTCTCAGGATCGCTCAGAGATCGGAGAGCGTGTGCGCTTCGATATCGCGCACGACGTCTTCGGGTTTCTGCCGCATTTTTCTGATCAGCCAGACGAGCGAATAGAACGCCATAACCGCAAGCCCCGCGGCGACTGCCCAGTAGACGAGGCTCTTGGGGATTTCAGCAGATGCCATCTTGGTTCTGGTTTTTTGCGCCAGTTCCGCGGCGATGATTGCCATATAGCCGTAGAAGAACAGGCTCATTGCTTCCATGGCGACGGAAAGCCATTTGCCGGCCGTTGCCGGCAGGTAGCGGTAGAAGAACTCCAGGAAGATATGCGTGCCCTTGCGGGTCACGGTGATCGCGCCGAGAAATGCAACGAGGATCAACACGTAGCGGGCGATCTCTTCGGTCCACGCAAGGCTGTCGTTGAGCACGTAGCGCGTGAAGAACTGCAGGAAGACAATGATCGCAAGACTCCACAGTGCGATCAGTCCGGGCAAATCGACAAGCCTGATCTCGACGGGTGCGTGATCTTCTTCGGCAAACAGATCGGAGCGCGCGGCCCGGGCCGCGCGCTCGTGTTCCGTCTGATCGTCAACAGACAATTTGCTCATGCGGGCCTCAGTTGGCGAGAGCCTGCAACCGGTCGAACTGTTCCTTCGTGTAGGGGACGTTGTCCCATTCGGTCAGCTTCGGCAAGACTGCCTGCTGGAACGGTCCGCGGTCGATCTCATTGACCGTCGTGCCTTGTTCGCGGAACCAGGCCACCAGATCCTGCTCGGCCTTGTAGATCGCGTCGGATACGTTTGCCGCGGCTTCTTTCAGCACATCCTGCACAACGGACGCATCGTCTCCAATCGCCCCCATCGCGGTTTCGGAGGTGATGATCAGGAGCGAGTTGAGCAGATGTCCGGTCAGATTGATGTTCGACTGAACCTCGTAGAACTTCTTGAACTTGATCGTCGGCAGCGGATTTTCCTGCGCGTCCACAACCTTCTGCTGCAAGGCCAGATAAACTTCGGAGAAAGCCATCGGCGTCGGATTGGCGCCGACCGCTTTCGGGAACATCAGCATGACTGGCGAGTTCGGCACGCGGATCTTAAGACCCTTCATGTCCTCGGGCTTGAGGATAGGGAAATTCGAGGTTACGTGGCGCTGGCCGTAATAGACAAGCGCCATCACGGTATGGCCGGTGGCATCCTTGTAGCCGGCTGAAAGATCGCTGAAGAGATCGCTGCCGCGATATTTTTTCCAGTGATCGAAACCCTTCATGATGAAAGGATAGTCTGAAATCGCGATCGGTCCGTAGTAGCGCTCGACGAAGCTTGGGCCGGTGTAGATGATATCGACAGCGCCGATACCCAGACCCTCGTTGATTTCCACTTCCTTGCCGAGCGACGAAGCCGGAAAGACGTTGATGGTCACGCGTCCGTCGGTGCGCTTTTTAACCTCGTCGGCCGCCCACAGCGCCCATTTGTGATAGTCGGACCCTTCTTCGTAGACATGGGCCCATTTCAGTTCCGCCGCCTGCGCCATACCCGCAGCGACAACGGCCATAACGGCGGCCACCAGGGCCGACCGGACGATGCTGCCTATCATGTTTTCCTCCCATATGCCTGCCCTTGATGCCTGTGCGGTTGCGGGCAGATTTTCAATTATCTAGTATACAAGATATATTTGATATACTACAAACGAATGACCCGCAAGCGCTGCGGACTGGCACAGGGACCACATGGCTGCTATCGGACAATCAACGCATCTGGGGGAGGGTGGCAGGTCCGAAGGCGATCGCAGGCCCCGCGAGAGAACAGATAAAGGGACAATGGCGGATTCCGGAACAGGTACGAGGCTGCGGGCACGGCGGGCGAACAATGCGCCGCCGGCACATGGAATTCGTGCGCCACGAGCCGCCAAGAACTCCGAGATCGTTTATCACGACCTGCGCAGCGACATCATTTCCATGACCCTCGTTCCAGGCACGCCCATTCTGGAACGCGAGATCACCGAGCGCTATGGCATCAGCCGCACGCCAGTCCGCGAGGCGGTGCTGCGCCTTGCCGAGGAACGTCTTGTCGATGTGCTGCCCAAGTCCGGCACCTTCGTGTCGCGCATACCCTTGTCGCAGCTGCGCGAAGGCATCGTTGCCCGCCGCGCTCTGGAAGAGGTGATCGTGCGTGCGGCAACCGCGCGCGCGACGCCAAGCCAGATACTGTCGCTGCGCGCCATCATCCAGAAACAGCAGGAGCTGGCGGACAAGGGCGACGAACCCGCCTTTCACCGCGCCGATGAGGAGTTCCACGCCAGCATCGCCACTGTCGCGCACTATCCCGGCATATGGGAAGTCATCCAGCAGATGCGCGTTCAGATCGAGCGCTACAGGCGACTGACCCTGCCGCAAGCCGGCCGGATGCAGCTTATCGTGCGCGAACATGCTGCCGTCATCGACGCCATGGAGAACTGCGACGCCGACAAGGCGGTCGCGTGCATGAACGTGCATCTCGACAAGCTGCAGCTCGACATCGCCGTCTTTCGTGATCTCTGGCCGGACTATTTCATCTACGACCCGGCTGTCGATACCGATCTCATCGCCTGACAAACCCGGCAACCTGAATGGAACACACCGACATGAACATTCCTGTCCGGCAGGCGATCAGTGCTCACGAGGCCCGTCAGTTCGACACCGGCGCCTTACGCGAAAATTTTCTTGTGGATCAGGTTTTCGTTCCCGGTGCGATATCTCTCACCTATTCCCATCTCGATCGCACGATCATGGGAGGGGCGATGCCGGTGTCGGAGGAACTCAGCCTCGTATCCTCGAAACCGGTCGGAGCCGACCCGTTCCTGTCCCGGCGCGAGCTTGGCGTCTTCAATATCGGCGATCCGGGGGAAGTCGTGCTCGACGGCAATCCCTACAGGCTGGACAAGGCTGATTGCCTCTACGTGCCGATGGGTATCGCCGATGTCCGCTTCGCCAGCTTGTCGGCGGACAGTCCGGCAAAGTTCTATCTCGTCAGCACGCCTGCCCATCACGCTTATCCCGTGTGCACGATCCGGATGGATGATGCCATCCGTCTCGATCTGGGCACGGCGGAGGATGCCAACCGGCGTATCCTGCGCCAGTACATTCACCCCGATGTCTGCAAGTCGTGCCAGCTCGTCATGGGCATGACCGACATCCAGCAAGGCTCGGTGTGGAACACCATGCCGTGCCATACCCACGACCGCCGCTCCGAGGTCTATCTGTATTTCGATATGGCGCCGCAGGCGCGTGTCTTCCACATGATGGGCGAGCCCGATGAGACCCGGCATCTCGTCATCGCCAACGAACAGGCGATCCTGTCTCCGGGCTGGTCGATCCATTGCGGCGCCGGCACGGGACGCTACGCCTTCATCTGGTCGATGGCAGGCGACAATCAGGATTTCACCGACATGGACATGATCGCCATGGAAACCCTGCGATGAGCACCGAGGGTGCAGGTTTCAGTCTTTCTGGAAAGACGGCGGTCGTCACCGGTGCCAATACCGGCATAGGACAGGCGATCGCGGTGGCTCTGTCGCGGGCCGGTGCGAGGGTCGTCTGCGCCGGACGTTCGCCGATTGACGGGACGCGCGAGATGATCGGCCACGATCATGCCGGCGTGTTGTCCATCACGGCCGACCTTTCGACGCCCGGCGATCATGCCCGTATCGTCGAAGAGACGCTTTCCTGGGCCGGCGCGGTCGACATTCTCGTCAACAATGCCGGTATCATCCGCCGCAACGATGCCATTGACTTCACCGAGGAAGACTGGGACGCGGTTGTCGACACCAACCTCAAGTCGGCCTTCTTCCTCTCGCAGGCGGTGGCGAGAGAAATGATTCCGCGCGGCAGCGGCAAGATCATCAATATCGCCTCGCTGCTGTCCTTTCAGGGCGGGATCAGGGTTGCCTCCTACACGGCGAGCAAGTCGGGGCTGGCGGGCCTGACGAAACTGCTCGCCAACGAATGGGCAGGCAAGGGGATCAACGTCAATGCGATCGCGCCGGGATATGTGGCGACGAACAACACCGAGGCCCTCAGGAACGACCCCGAGCGATACAAGGCCATCCTTGACCGCATCCCGGCGGGGCGCTGGGCACAGCCCTCCGATATTGCTGGTGCGGCAGTCTTTCTGGCGTCACCTGCCGCAGACTACGTCCACGGCATAACGCTGCCCGTCGATGGCGGATGGCTGGCCAGGTAGGCGTAATCGCAAGCCATTCCGGCCCGGCTTTGACTTACTCTGCCGCTCCGCGACATCCCGCACCCCAGGACAACCCATCCGCCATACCGCTTCTCCGTCGCTCCGATGATGGGCTGGATGGAAAGATCAATTATTTCAGTTATTTATAATTAAGCCTGTGCAAATCTCGTGCACTCACGAGGAAATTTATTGGTAGCAAAACAACGGATAGAGAGCCGTCCTTTCTTTGACAGCATATCAGGCTCGAAGCGTTTTCATCCTGATATTGCAGCCCAACGGAAGAACCGGGTCGCTTGCTTCATGCATGGATTTTGCGAAAATTAAAGCGCCAAGAAGTTTTCAGCGAAGCGAAACCGGCATGGAGAATTCGTCTGCTGCGTAAAAGCCACCGTATACCCTATACCCTCAGCTCCTGACCCTGGCTGGCGAAGCCCGGCTTGATGCCAAGCTTCTTTATCAGCGGTGTCGATGAGTATCCTGCCATGCAGACCGTTCTAATTTCGCCGGGGTGATGTCGCGATTGCGAGGGTCATGCCTTCTTTCCCTGCAAGGCGAGTGACAGGAGGCCAAGACCAGCGGAGGCTGCCATCAGCAGCAGAGATACGGCGTTGAGGACCGGCGTGGACCCTTCCTTCAGCCGGTCGAACATGGTGATGGTCAGCGGCGCGTCTGAGCCGACCAGCATCAGCGTCGTATTGAAGTTCTCGAAGCTCATCAGCACCGCGACGACCGCTGCGCCGGCGATGGCCGGAAACAGGTAGGGCAGGGTGATCGTGCGCACAGCGCCCCATGGCGTTGCGCCGAGGTTTAGGGCTGCTTCCTCAAGCGAGCGGTCGAACTTCTGCAGCCGCGCCGAGATGACCAGCGTCGCGAAGGTCGCGATGAAGGAGAACTGGCCGAGGATGACCAGCGGCAGGCCGGGGCGCAGATTGTCGAACCAAAGACCGGTCGCGTCCTCCAGCGTATTGGCGAGGAAGTTCGAGGCGACCAGGATCGAGATACCAAGGATGATGCCGGGGATCACCAGCGGCAGTAGCATCAAAACGTAGAGCAGGGCCTTGAAGCGGAAGTCGTAGCGTTCGAACAAGAACGCGTTGCAGGTGCCGACAGCGACGGACAGCACTGCGACCCAGACGGCAACAAAGGCTGATGTGCCGATGGAGCGCATGATCGGGCGCTCATTGAAGACGCCGAGACGCGGCTGCTCCGTGCCGAAGAACCAATCCCAGGTGAAGCCCTGCCAGGGCAGGGAGGGAAACAGGCTGTCATTGAAGGCGAAGACGCAGACGACGGTGAGCGGCAGCGCCAGATAGACGAAGAACGCCGTGACATAGGCTCGCCAGACCCAGACATGGAGCGGTTTCTGCGGGATCGTCGGGATCATATCAACGTCCCATTGTTCGACTGAGGGTCTGGCCGGACAGCTTCAGCCCGGCCCAGACGATGAAGGACGACAGCGCCAGCAGCAGGAAGCCGAAGGCTGCTCCCTGTTCCCAGTTAAAGCGGGTGATGAACTGGGTGTAGATCAGCCCGGTGAACCACAGGCTGTCCTTGCCGCCGAGCAGGATCGGCGTGAGGTAGTTGCCGAGCGACAGCATGAACACGACGATGCAACCCGACACGATGCCGGGCATGGCGTGCGGGATGACGATTTCGCGCCAGATCGAAACGCCGGTGCCGCCGAGGTCGTATCCGGCCTCGATCATGGAATCGTCGAGACTGTCCAGCGTCGTGACCAGCGGCACCACCATGAACAGCATCGAGGTGTAGACGAGGCCGACCATGATGGCCGCATCGTTATAGAGGAATTCGATCGGCTGGCTGGCGAGCCCGACATATTGCAGCAGGCCGGAGAACAGTCCGCTTTCGCGCAGCAGGATCATCCAGCCATAGGTGCGCACCAGTTCGCTGACCCAGAACGGGATCAGGCAGAGCAGGAACAGGATCGTCTTGGAGCGACCGCGCGTCATCTTGGCGATGTAATAAGCGACCGGAAAGCCGATCACTAACGTCAGCGCGGTTGCCGCGACCGACATCAGCGCGGTGCGAACGAACGTGTTCCAGTACAGCGGTTCGTTGAAGAAGGTGGCGTAATTGGCAAAGCCGAATTCGTATTGGCGCACGCCGACCTTCTCGCGCATCGAAACGAGAAACATCTCGGCGTGGGGAATGAAGATCAGCGCCGTCAGCCAGATCAGCAGCGGCGCCATCAGGAGGATCATCGTCAGGCGTGAGCGGTCGCCGGTCATGATTTGCCTGCCGCAAAGCACCGGGTCTGGTCCGCGTCCCAGCCGATGTAAACCTTGTCGCCGCGCTTTAACCCTGCGAATTCGCCGGTCTGCGGTATGGCGACATCGATCTCGTTTTTCGTCGCCTCGTCACGCACCAGAACGCGGGAGTTGGCGCCGTTGAAGAGAATGCTGTCGACCGTGCCGGCGGTGGCATTGGCGAGCTTTGAAACAGGGGGTTTGCTGAGGGCAAGCCGCACGGCTTCCGGCCGCACGAAGATGTCGACGCTGTCACCCTTGGACAGTCCGTCTGCGGCGGATGTGCCGGTCATGGCAAATCCGCTCGGGGTCCTCGCTTTCAGCTTGCCGCCGCGGATGCTTTCGATTGTGCCGGAGAAACGGTTGCTGTCACCGACGAAGCCGGCAACGAAGGCGGTCTTCGGATCATAATAGAGTTCACGCGCGCCGCCGACCTGCTCGAAAACGCCGTGGTTCATCACCGCGATCTGGTCGCTCATGACAAGCGCCTCGGACTGGTCGTGGGTGATGTAAACGAAGGTGGTGTTGAACTCCGACTGGAGCTGCTTCAGCTCGACCTTCATGTGTTCGCGCAGCTTCAGATCGAGCGCGCCGAGCGGCTCGTCGAGCAACAGCACGTCAGGCTCCAGAACCATGCAGCGGGCAATTGCGATGCGCTGTTTCTGGCCGCCGGAGAGCTGCTCGATGCGCCGGCTGCCGACATCGGGCAGACCGACACGGGCGAGCACCGCGTCAACCTTGCGGGCGATGTCCTCGCGCGGTTCGCCGCGGCGGCGCAGGCCGAAGCCGATATTGGCGGCGACATCCATCATCGGGAACAGGGCTAGATGCTGGAAGACCATGGAGACAGGCCGCTTGTTGGGCGGCACGTTCAGCATCGACCGGCCCTTGATCAGCAGGTCGCCGCTGGTCGGCTCCAGAAAGCCGGCGGCCATGCGCAGCAGCGTTGTCTTGCCGCAGCCGGACGGCCCTAGGATGGAGAAAAACGTTCCCGGTGGTACGGCGAACGAAACATCATTGACGGCTCTGAAGGTGCCGAAGTCCTTGTTTATTCCGCGGCATTCGAGATCGGCTGTCGCTTCGGCCATGGATCGTGTCCGGTTCCGTTTTGTCGAAAAAGGCGGCGCCGGGTATGCCGGCACCGCCCGTGGATGCGGGTGGCCGTCAGTTGGCCGCGTTGACGCGGTCGAGAACGGCGCCCTCAAGCGTTTCCAGACCGGCGGGAACCGGTGGATACCAGTTGATGTTCTCGATCGCCTCGGGTGGGAAGCTCGCCTGGTAGCGGGCCTTCAGCGCTTCGTCCACGCCGGCGTCTCCACCCTTCGAGGCGGTGAAGTTGCCGGCCGCGGCGGTGATCATCGCGGCGATATCCGGGCGCATGACGAAGTTGATCCAGGCGTATGCCGCCTCATCGGCGCGGCCCCGCTTGGGCAACGCGAAGGTGTCAACCCAGCCGAGCGCACCCGATGACGGAGCGACGAAGGTAATGTCGGGATTTTCGGCATTCAGCTTCCAGCCGCCGGTGTCCCATGCCATTGCCGCGATGACTTCGCCGGAGCGCAGCAGGTTGGTGATCTCGTCGCCACCGCCCCAGTAGGTCTTCACGTTCTTCTTGCACTCGACGAGCTTGGCTTCGACCTTGGAGAGGATTTCCTCGTATTTGGCCTGGTCGCCATAGGCGGCGAAGGGATCCATGTCCATGGAGAAGGCAAAGGCGATCAGCGTCGGGCGCTTGAGGCGGTAAGATACCTTGCCGGCGACCGCGTCCGAGCACAGGTCGATGTAGTCCTTGACCATGCCGGCCTGGGCCGTGTTCAGCACCAGTCCGTCAGTACCCCAGACATGCGGCACGCCGTAGACCGCGCCGTCAAGGGTCGTGTTTGCCTTGGTCGATTCCAGCATCGAATCGATGAACAGCGAAGCATCGATCTTGGACAGGTCGATCGGCTTGTAGATGTCGAACTCGGCCTGGGCGCCGGCGATGCGGTCCTGGCTCGGCTGGGCGAGATCGAAGCCGCCGCCACCGGTGGCGCGCAGCTTGGCGATCATTTCCTCGTTGTTGGAAAGCGTCACCTCGACCTTGTGGCCGGTTTCCTTCTCGAACAGCTCGATTACGTTGTCAGGGGCATAACCACCCCAGGTCAGCAGGCGAAGCGTTTCGGCCTTTGCCGGAAGGGCAAGAACGATTGCGCCAGCGAACAGGCTGGCTGCGAGCGTAAATTTTTTCATCCCGATCATACCTCCCGAGATCAGGCAGCCGGCTAACCGTCAAGTCTGGTCTGGCTGCCAACGGATATCCCGCCCCGTGCAGGGCAGGCGGCAAGCTTACATGACATTATGACAGTCGTGCATCAGCAAACGGGAATGTCCGGTATCCGGCGGGGAAAAGCCTTACCCGAAAGCTCTTTCTCCATGCTTGAGAAGAACCGGCAAGATGATTTCTGCTTCATTGACGAGGCGGTGATCAAGGATGCGGTCGAAGCCTTCAAGCGTTTCGGAAAACTGTGAGGCGGTGCTGGCAATGTCTGCTGTCTCGGCTTGCGGTTTGACCGCTGATGTCGGCATGCATTCGCTTTGCCTGTAGTGTTCGCTTTCCTTTTTGACTTCTCCCGCTGTCACGCGCTATCTCCGCACGCCATGACAGCTTGCCCGCCATACCGCTTCTCCGTCGCCCCGATGATGGATTGGACGGAAAGTTCAATTATTTCAAATATTTATTTTAAGCTCGTGCATATCTCGTGCAGTCAGCCTGGGTGCTTTGACTCAAGTGACTTTCACTACCAGCATCTTGATGGGTATTCGCCCGTAAGGGAATGCCGGACATGTGTTGTTATATGTAGGTGTAATGGGGATGTGAGGGCATTGGAAATGCTCCATCCCTCCTGGCTACTGAAAGATTTTCTCACAGACATCCCCTTGCCATTCCAGCGGAATTTTCCGCGCGGGACCGCTTTCCGTTTTCCGGGCAGTTAAAAATTGTTGACGAGGCGAGCGTGATCAACATAGGATTGTAATCGTTTCCAAAACAAATGGAAACGTTTACAAATATAAAAACATAGTCACTCTGGGAGGAATGACGTGGAGTCGCATGTACTTCACACAGCAGCGCTGTCCAAGCGCTATGGCGCCACGGTTGCGCTGAGTGACGTGTCATTGGGCCTTGCGGAAGGCGAGGTTCACGCGATCCTCGGCGAGAACGGCGCCGGCAAGTCCACTCTGGTCAAGATCATGTCAGGCGTCGTGCAGCCAAATTCCGGCGAGATGACGCTTGCCGCAGACACCTATCGTCCCCAGTCGATTTTGCAGGCGCGGGCGCAAGGTGTTGCCACGGCATTCCAGGAGCTCAGCCTGATCCCGAACCTGACGGTCGGGGAAAATCTCCTGCTTCCCAGAGCCTCCAAGACGGCATTCTGGCCGGAATCCAGATCGGGTATCCTGCGCCGCGCCGCTGGCCTGCTTTCGCAATGGGATATCTCGGACATCACAGCAGATGCGATCGTTGAGGATCTCTCGCTTGCCGAACGCCAGCGCATCGAAATCGCGCGCGCCCTGTCCCATGCCACCCGGCTACTTATTCTCGATGAGCCGACCGCAGCGCTTCCCGACCCGGAATGGCTTTTCCGGCAGATCAAGCGTCTCTCGTCGCGCGGGATCGCGGTGATGTATATCTCCCACCGGCTAGGTGAAGTGCGCGAGATTTGCCAGCGCGCAACCGTCCTTCGCAACGGCAACAGTATCGATACGGTCGATCTTTCGGGCGTCGATGACGACGGTATTTTTTCCATGATGGTCGGGCGCAGTCCCGATAGCGCCTTCGTGGAGCCGGCCGAAGTGCCGGAAGACGCGCAGGTCATACTCGGCGTGCGGAATTTGAACGTCGGCAAGGTCCGATCCCTGGACCTGGCGCTGCGGGCCGGCGAAATCGTTGGCGTCGCGGCCCTGGAAGGGCAGGGGCAGCAGGATCTGTTCCAGGCGCTGGGCGGCGTAATCAAGTTCGAGAGCGGTGAGATTAGCGTTGGCGGAAAAGCCGCCGAACTTGGTTCGCCGCGGCGCGCCATCAATGCCGGAGCAGGCATTGCCTTTGTGCCGGAGGAACGCAAGACGGAAGGAATTTTTGCCAATCTGACTGCTGCCTCCAACATCACATTGCCGAAAATCGACCAGGCAGGCCAGGCGGGCATCGTCTATTCGGGACTGGAGAAGAACTTCGCCGCCGATGTGGTGGCAAAGGTGGCGCTATCGCCACGCTATCTGGACTTCAAGGTCGGCAACCTGTCCGGTGGCAATCAGCAGAAAGTGCTCCTGGCTCGCGCGTTGATTACCGGGGCGAAATGCCTCGTGCTGTTCGATCCTGCCCGTGGCGTCGATGTGGGAACCAAGCAGTCAATCTACGCGATGATGCGAGACCATGTGGCTGCTGGCGGCACGGTCCTGTTCTACTCATCCGAACTTTCCGAACTGGTTCACCTGAGCACGCGCTGCCTCGTCATCTACGACGGGCAGGTCGTCGCCAATGTACCACGTGCGCAATTGACAGAAGAACGGTTGCTCGCCGCCGCGCATGGGCACAACCAGGAAATGAAGATTGCGGTCTGATCCATGGCAAGCATAGAGATCACTTCCCCTCACAGACCGCGCACTCTGCCCTCGCTCAGGCAAATTGCCGAAAGCGCATTCCCCATCATCGCCATCTATTTCCTGATGTGGGTCGTCTACGGTCTGGTGGAGCCTTCGGCTCTATCGCTCTATTCGATCGAAGCGCTGTTCAACAACTCCCTTCCCCTGATGTTGGCTGCCGCCGGGGCGACGTTCGTCATTCTTCAGGGTGGTTTCGATCTCTCCGTGGCCGGTGTGATTTCGCTGGCAAATGTCGTTGTCGCGGTAATGCCGATGGAGGGGCCGCTCGGCGGGGTGGCAAATCTGGCGATGGTTGTCGCGATCGGCTTGCTGGTCGGTGCCGTCAACGGGTTTGTCGTCGCATATCTTCGCATTCAGGCCATCGCTGCGACGCTTGCAACCATGATCATGTGCAAGGGCGCTGCCCTGCTAATACTCAAGGCTCCGGGTGGCTTTGTGTCCGACTTCATGGCCTATGAACTGACCGCCTCATTCTTTGGCATCGTTCCGATTGCAGGCGTCATTGCAGTCGCAATCATGCTGTTCTGGGCGGTCTTCCGGAGCACCAATACCGGCCGCTCGCTGATTGCCGTCGGGCAGGATGAAAATGCCGCGGCACTGTCGGGCATCGACGTCGCCAGAACGCGTTTCACTTCGTTCCTGTGGGCTGGTGCCTTCTATGGCGCAGCCGGCTACATGCTGGCAGCCCAGACCTCCACGGGTAATCCGAATGGTGGTGATCCCTTCCTGCTGCTGAGCTTTGCCGCCGTCGCGTTGGGCGGCACGGCGTTCGGCGGGGGCAGGGGCGGTGTCACCGCTTCGCTATTCGGCGCTGCGACCCTGATGCTGATGCAGAAGGTGCTGTTCGCCGTGGGCGTGTCGTCTTTCTACACCGGCGTCGTTCAGGGCGCGATCATGATCCTCGCAGTGCTTTTTTCCGCCTTCGTGCTGGCTGTAACGAGGCAGCGGAAGTCCCGATGATGCAGGAAAACGAAATTATGTCGGACGCGACCATGGACATCGAGGACAAGCGTTCAAGCGCCAGGATCAGCGGCGAATTCGTGACCGTGGTCATGATTTTCGGGCTGACCATTGCGATGATCCTGGCATCGCGCGCCATCAGTCCGGCTTTCGGAAGCTGGTCGCAGGCTGAAACCATCCTCTATCTGGGTTCGTTTCTCGTGTTCTGCGCATTCGGTCAGGGTCTGGTCATCCTGGTGCGCGGGCTGGATCTTTCCATCGCATCCGTAATCACGCTTGGCGGTGTGCTGACGGCTTCTCTGATGAACGGCTCCAACGAGGGTCTCTTCTATCTCGTCCCCGCCATATTGGGCGCATGCGTGCTGGTCGGCACCATCAGCGGCATCGGCGTGGCCTACTTCAGGATACCGCCTTTCATCATGACCATGGCCGTGGGGCTGATTGTCTACAGCCTTTGCCTCGGCTTTACCCAAGGCACGCCTCGCGGCTATCCGGCGCCGTTTCTCAGCGGGTTCATGCAGGCCAAGTTCCTCAGTATTCCCGCACCGATCTATCTGCTTTTGGTCTTCGTGATCATCGGCACTGTCCTGCAGTCGTACTCGGCATTCGGCCGCAAGCTGAATGCGGTCGGAAACAATCCGTTGGCCGCCTATATCGCAGGCCTTCCCAGCGGCCTGCTGATCGTCAGCGCCTATGCCGTTTCGGCCCTTTGCGCCGGGTTCACCGGGATGATGCTGGCCGGATATGCGAACGGCGCGACGCTGCGCATGGGCGATTCCTATCTTCTGCCCTCGATCGCTGCCGTCGTCGTTGGTGGCTCGTCCATTCTCGGCGGGCAAGGCAATTTCGTCGGAACGGTCGGCGGCGCGCTGCTGCTGACGACGCTGGCCACGATTCTCACCGCGTTGGGATTCGAACAGGGCTGGAAGACAATCATGGAAGGCGGAGTGATCCTGATCGCGCTGATAGCCCTGCGCGACGAGTCCTTCGCATTCTTGAGAGAGCAATTCCGGAAACGAGGATAGGGCGGCAATGACCGATCATTTGTTCGACCAAAATTGTAAACGTTTCCAAGACACCAATTCCCGTGAGCCGACGGGAGAATCAGGAGACGCACGTTGGGGCGTCTTCCAAGCGGACTTTCAAAGTGCCGCGTAGCGACCGGTTTTCCGGTTCCAGACAGGAGGAAATCGAATGAACTTCTTTAAAACAGCCAGGGCAGTTGCCTTGGCAGCATTACTCGGAACAGGCGCACATGCTGTTTCGACGAATGAAGCCTCGGCCAAGACCGCAGACGGCAAGTGGCTGATCTACCTTTCGCTAAGCTACTCGGGAAATTCCTGGCAGAGTGAGGCGGCCAACATCGTCAAGGCGCTCGCGGCCACACCGCCATTCAGTGATACTGTCGAGCTTGTCGAGGTGATCTCGGGCACCGATCCGCAAGCGCAGATCTCCGACTATGAAAGCATGATCGCGAAAGGGGCAGACGGCATCGTCAGCTTCCCGATCTCCTCAACGGCACTCAACCGTGTCGTCAAGCGCGCATGCGATGCGGGCGTACTGATGTTCATGTATGATGCAACGGTCACCGAGCAATGCGCCTACAATATCAGCTACATCACATCGGGTTTCGGCGAGAACACTGCACAGGCCCTGGTCAATGCGCTCAAGGGTAAGGGCAAGATCTTCCTGTCGCGCGGCGTGCCCGGCAACTCGGTCGATGACCGCCACACCAATGGCGCGATGCACATCTTCAACCAGTATCCCGGCATCGAGGTCGTGGCGGAATATTACAGCTACTGGGACGACCGCACCACGCAGCAGGAAACCGCCAAGGCTCTTGCCTCCCATCCCGATGTCGACGGCATCTGGGCCCAGGCAGGTGAGTTCGGCGCGATCCAGGCCCTGCAGCAGGCCAATCCCGATCGTCTCGTTCCCATCACCGGCGAAAACTCAAATGGTTTCCGCTTGGCCCTTGCCAATCCCGACTATCAGAAGATCGGAATTGATGGCGTTTCGGCAGGCTCCCCGCCCGCACAATCGGGCTTCGCCTTCAAGATCATGATGGAAATCCTGAACGGCAAGCGTGATGCTCTTCCGGAAGGCCAGCGTAATATCGAGTACCCGCTGCCGTGGGTTCCGGGTGCTGCCGTCAAGCTGTGTGAAGGCGACGCATTCGAGAACGGCTGCAACGCGTTCCCCGAAGGTAAGGTTCCGAGCTCATTCGTGACGGAAGTTTTCAATCCCGAGCTGCTGCCGGAGCTTTCGCTCGCATCCGCGCTTGAAGGCAAACCGACGCCGGGTGCGGAAATCCAGCCGCTGCCGGCCGATGCGGTCAAGGCGGCCCCCAATGAGCCGGGGATCAACTGCCGCAAGTGCGATGCGCCGGCGGACCTCTACCACCTGACCAAGGTCGAGGCCACCGTCAAACCCTGATAAAATAATCCGCCTGCCGCCAGTTTCATGGCGGCAGGCACACCATGCCGGGTTGAAAAATAGCGGCGTTTACCGGCTATGAGGGTGAACGTTCGGGGGCAATGTCCCTTGGCCGCAATGACGACAAGGAAACGAAAGATGGCTGTGACATATCTCAAGCGTGGCAAGTCCGAGACGGAGCGGAACGAGGAAGACGCAAAAGTTCGCGGCACCGTGGAATCCATACTCAAGGATATCGAGACGCGAGGTGATGCGGCCGTCCGCGAACTCAGTGAGAAATTCGACAAATATTCTCCGCAGGCCTTTCTTCTGACCGCTTCGGAAATCGAAGCCATCATCCAGAAAGTCTCTCCTCGCGATATGGAGGATATCCGTTTCGCGCAAGCCCAGATTCGCGGTTTCGCCGAAGCGCAACGCGCCTCGATGACCGATATCGAGGTCGAGACCTTGCCGGGTGTCATCCTCGGACATCGCAATATTCCGGTACAGTCGGTCGGTTGTTATGTCCCCGGCGGGAAGTTCCCCATGGTCGCATCCGCGCACATGTCGGTGCTGACAGCCTCGGTTGCCGGCGTGAAGCGCATTGTTGCCTCAGCCCCGCCGGTCAACGGCAAGCCGCACCCGGCAATCGTCGCTGCCATGCATATGGGCGGCGCGCATGAGATTTACGTGCTGGGCGGCATTCAGGCCGTTGGCGCTATGGCGCTGGGCACCGAAACCATCGACCCCGTTCACATGCTGGTGGGCCCCGGCAATGCATTCGTCGCCGAAGCCAAGCGCCAGCTATTCGGGCGTGTCGGCATCGACCTGTTTGCCGGTCCGACTGAAACCATGGTGATCGCCGACGACACGGTCGATGCGGAAATGTGCGCCACCGATCTGCTGGGTCAGGCAGAGCACGGATACAATTCCCCTGCGGTTCTGCTGACCAATTCCCGCAAGCTTGCCGAAGACACGATGTCCGAAATCGACCGGCTGCTGAAAATCCTGCCGACGGCGGAAACTGCTGCCGTTTCCTGGCGCGATTACGGTGAGGTGATCCTCTGCGACACCTATGACGAAATGCTGGCGACGGCCGACGAGATCGCCTCCGAGCATGTTCAGGTCATGACCGACCGTGACGACTGGTTCCTCGATAACATGACCTGTTATGGTGCTCTGTTCCTCGGGCCGCGCACGAATGTCGCCAATGGCGACAAGGTCATCGGCACCAACCACACACTGCCGACCAAGAAGGCCGGGCGCTACACCGGCGGTCTATGGGTCGGCAAATTCCTCAAGACCCATTCTTATCAGAAAATCCTGACCGACGAGGCGGCGACGCTGGTTGGGGAATACGGCTCTCGCCTGTGCATGCTCGAAGGCTTTGTCGGTCATGCGGAGCAGTGCAATGTACGTGTGCGCCGCTACGGCGGACGCAACATTGGATACGGACAGCCTGCCGAACCCGCTGGAAGCACAAGCTAAGCCTGGCGGTGGGGCCGGACAGGCTCTGCGCTAGCGAGGTCGACATGCAGAAGAGCAAGGCAAAACCCGATCGCAAGACCTGGCCCGCCAAGGGCCGGGTCACGGTGAAGGATATCGCAAAGGCTCTCGATGTGTCTGTCGCCACCGTTTCGCGCGCCCTTAGCAATGACCCCACGATTGCGGACAAGACGCGTGAGCGTGTTCTCAAGAAGGCCGACGAGATGGGCTACTCGCCCAATCTGTTCGCCCGTGGACTGATCACGCAGCGAAGCCGCATCGCCGCACTGTTCGTCAGCAACATCACCAACCCCTTCTATCCCGAGGTGGTGGTGAAACTGACGCGGCGGCTGCAGGCGCTCGGCCTCCACACCATGCTGTTCACATCGGATGGAACCAGTGGTGTGGACGAGGCCCTGCCGCTGCTGACCCAGTACAACCCCGACATCGCCATCGTCCTTGCCGCAACCATGTCATCGGAGACGGTGAAGAAATGCGTTGAGGGACGCACGCCGGTCATTTTGTTCAACCGCTACGTGTCGGGTGCCAATGTCAGCGCTGTGTGTTGCGACAATTACTCGGGCGGGCGTCTCGTCGCCGAAACGCTGGCTGGGGCAGGTCACAAGGCACCGGCCTATATTTCCGGTCTCGATGACGCCAGCACCAACGTCGATCGGTTGCGCGGATTTCGTGATGGCTGCGCGGCGGTGGGCTTGCCAGAGCCAGCCGTTATTTCGGGCCGGGATTTCACCTATGAAGCCGGATACATCGGCATGAAGGAACTCTTCGCCGGCAAGAGCAAGCCCGACGCCGTCTTCTGCGGCAACGACATTATCGCCATTGGTGCGATGGACGCCGCCCGCCGCGAGCTCGGACTTTCCATACCCGATGATGTCTCGGTCATCGGCTTCGATGACATTGCCATGGCGAGTTGGCCTTCGCACGAACTGACGACCGTGCGCCAGCCGATGAACGCGATGATCGACGAGGTGATCATCGAGATCAACCGCCTGCTTTCGCAGGAGGACAGTCAGCCCCAGCAACGCTTCCTGCCCGGCCGCCTGATGGTCCGCACGTCCATGCGACTGAAAGAGGATGATGCTCGATGAACAATTCCGCCGTCAGGAATGGGGATGGAAAACTGCACGAAGCCGGATGCGGCGTATGGGACGTGCCCGATGCCTCCGATGTCGAGTTCATCATAGATGCCGGTTTCGGGGATGAGGCGATCGCCGGCTATCTCGCGCACGCGCGCCCCGTCTATGACACGCTGAACCGCGTGCTGGCGCAGCTCAGCGGCGTTCTGCTGCTAGCGATGACCAGCGGCAAGAGCGATCTTGCGCTGGACCACGATGTATATCGCATCGCGCTTGAGCGTCTCTCGGAAGCGCACGAGAGGCAACGCGCCCTGAAAGCGCCTGCCTCTGCGGCTCGTCATCATGCGGTCCTGGCCGACATCGTTGTGCGCCTGGAGGCGGCGGCAAAGGATATGGATGCGCTTTCCGCCATCCTCGGCCGCGATGCCCGCGAAGCCCACATGCGCAAAATCATCATCAAGCTTCATGGCGCACAGCGGCTTCTGGTCGCCACGGCTCAGCCGGATGCGAACATCACCCCAGTCGATTTCAGCCACGCATGCTGCACGTGCAGCGTGTCCGGAAAAACGTCGTCGGAAAAAATCATCTGAATCAAGCCGGGAGGAAAAAATGGCCGACTATTCGATCTATGTTCTCGAGTACTGCTATGTGCCGAAATATCACAAGAGCGGCGTGCTCTATGGCGCCCACAACGAGGGCTATGTGAAGCTGCCGTATTGCTATGTCCTGATCCGCAGCAAGGACCACGTCGCACTCGTTGATGTCGGTTATAACGACAAGGATTACGGCAAGTTTCTCGGCGACAAGTTCGGTGTCGAAAACTGGCGTTCGCCCAAGGTTGTTCTCGCTGAACTCGGCCTGACGCCGGAAGACGTCGATACCGTCTTCATCACCCATGCGCATTTCGATCACTTCGGCAATGTCGAGGACTTTCCCAACGCCACCTTCTACATCCAGCGCGACGAGATCGAAAAATGGGTCTGGGCAATGTCCCTGCCGGAACGTTTGCGGTGGATGATGATCGCGGTCGATCCGGGCGATATCCTGCGCGGCGTCAACCTTGCCGCTCAGGGCCGGCTGAATGTGGTCGAGGGATCTTTGGAAGACGTGCTGCCGGGAGTCGATGTGCATCTGGCCCGCGACAGCCACACCTTCGGCTCGATGTGGGTCACGGTGCGCAATGACGGCAAGGCGGACAGCCAGGATACGTGGGTTCTGGCCGGAGACCTCGTCTATCAGTTCACTAACCTGAAGAACGACGGTTCCGTGGTTGGTGTGGACACCATGTACACCCCCGTTGGTCTGGCGGTCGGGAGCCAAATGAACCTCCTGCTTGCAACCGAGGAGATGATGAAGCAGGCGGGCTACGACGACACCCGTGTCATTCCGATCCACGAGGAAGGTCTTGCCGACCGCTTCCCATCCCGCATCACCAAGGAAAATCTGCGGATCAGCGAAATCTGCCTTGCCGACGGCACGAGTTCAGTCGTCGCATGAGCAGTCAGACACATATCGGGTCATCCGGCGTCGCGATTGTCGGCGCCGGATTGGTCGGCCTTGGCTGGGCGATTGTCTTCGCGCGTGCCGGTCTGAATGTTCGGGTGTTCGATCACAGCGCCGAGCTCGTGGCGACACTGCCGGACAAGCTCAAGCAGTCCCTGGCCGATCTTGAACGCTTCGGCCTGATTGAAGGACCGGACGAGATCAGCCGGCGCGTCACGTATTGCGACACGCTGGAAAACGCGGTGTCGGGTGTTGGATATATCCAGGAATCGGTGCTGGAACGCGTCGATGTGAAACGTGGTCTCTATGAGCAGCTCGACGACTTGCTTGACGAACAGACGATCGTCGGCTCGTCCTCGTCCGGCATTCCTTCCTCCGCATTCACCGAAGGCTTGTCGATCGCGCCGCGGTGTCTCGTCGCCCATCCGGTCAACCCGCCCTATCTCGTGCCGGTCGTGGAACTGGTTCCCGCGAGCTGGACGCTGCCGCAGGCCGTGGATCAGGTGCATGCGCTGATGCATGCCGTCGACCAGCACCCCATCCGCGTCACCCGCGAGTTGCAGGGGTTTGTCCTCAACAGGCTCCAGGGCGCATTGCTGCGAGAAGCCTGGGCGCTGTTCGAGGAGGGATATTGTTCGGCTGCCGACATTGACGCCACTATTTCGAAAGGCTTGGGATTGCGCTGGTCCTTCATGGGTCCGTTCGAGACCATCGACCTGAATGCGCCTGGCGGCGTACGCGATTATGCGAACAGGCTCGGCGGTTTGTATCTCGACATCGACAAGGAGCGCACCGACCCGCAGCCCTGGAGCGAAGAGCTGATCTCGCGCGTCGAGGCGGAAAGACGTCAGGCGCTTCCCCTTGGCAGCCTTGGCGAACGTTCGCAGTGGCGTGACAGGCGGCTGATGGGCCTGGCCGCGCATAAGCGCGACATGGAGGCCGGTGAGTGATGACGGCAACCACAACTGTCTTCGTATTTGCGTTTTACGACCACAAGAGATGACGCAGGCCACAGCACCTGATTTCCGGCTCGACGGCCAACGCGCGCTCGTGACCGGCGCAAGCAGTGGTATCGGCCGGGCGATTGCCGAAGCCTATGCTGCTGCCGGAGCGGCGGTCACGCTGTGCGCGCGCAGCGCGGATGCAATCAAAGCCATGGCCGATACGCTCGCCGCCCGCGAGTTGAAGGCGGATACGCTCGCCTGTGATGTCACGGACACAGACGCCTTTGCAACGGAAATCGCGCAGCGGCCCGCATATGACATTCTCGTCAACAACGCCGGGACAAACCGTCCAAAGCCACTGCTTGACATCACGCCGGAAGACTACGACGCGGTCATGAACGTCAATATGCGCGCGGTATACTTCGTGACACAGGCCATCACCCGGCAGATGATTGCGGAGAAACGTTCAGGCTCGATCATCAACATGTCGTCTCAGATGGGGCACGTCGGGGGGGCGAACCGGACGCTCTATTGCGCATCGAAATGGGCGCTTGAAGGCTTCACCAAGGCATTGGCGGTGGAGCTCGGGCCGCATGGGATCCGGGTCAACACCATTTGCCCGACCTTCATCGAAACACCTATGACGAAACCCTTCTTCGAAGACGAAGGCTTCCGCAAATCCGTTCTATCAAAAATCAAGCTCGGGCGTCTTGGGCAGGTCGAGGACATTACCGGTGCCGCAATTTTTCTTGCCTCCAGCGCCTCGTCACTCATGACCGGAAGTTCCCTGATGCTCGATGGCGGCTGGACGGCGGAATAAGGGCTTTCCACGAACAATGCCCGCTAAAGGACGCCTGTTGAAATTCACAAGGCTGGAAAGCAGGCCTGAAGCTGTAGGGAACTCCAGCCTGTTCGCCGGGGGATAAGGCGCTTGGCCTGGGAACGGCCTTTTGACTTGTGCTTCCTCCACCGCTATTTCCACGCGCCATGACAGCTTGCCCGCCATACCGTTTCTCCGTCGCGCCGATGATGGATTGGACGGACCGGCATTGCCGTGCGTTCCATCGCGTGCTGACGGGACGTGCGCTGCTCTATACCGAGATGGTCACGGCTGATGCGGTGATCCACGGTGAGCGCGAGCGGCTGATCGGTTTCGGCGAGAGCGAGCATCCGGTCGCCCTGCAGCTTGGCGGCAGCGAGTCGGACAAGCTGGCGGAAGCTGCCCGCATTGGCGCGGATTTCGGGTATGACGAGATCAACCTCAACTGCGGATGTCCCTCCGATCGGGTGCAGTCGGGCGCGTTCGGCGCCTGCCTGATGGCCGAGCCCGGACTTGTGGCGGACTGCGTTGCAGCGATGAAGCGCGCGGTCGATGTGCCGGTGACGGTCAAGTGCCGCATCGGTATCGACGATCAGGACAGCGAGGCTGCGCTCTCGGTCTTTGCGCAGGCGGTTGTCAATGCCGGCGCCGATGTCCTCATCGTCCATGCCCGCAAGGCGTGGCTGAAGGGATTGAGCCCGCGCGAGAACCGCGACGTGCCGCCGCTCGATTATGACCGCGTCTATCGCCTCAAGCAGGCCTTTGCCGGCACGCCCGTCGTCATCAACGGCGGTATCCTGTCGCTCGATGAGGCGGAGGCGCATCTTGCTCATGTCGATGGCGCCATGCTCGGCCGCGCCGCCTATCAGAATCCGTGGCTGCTGGCAGAGGTTGATGCGCGCTTGTTCGATGCGTCATCGCCCCTCGCAAACCGCGGCGAGGCCGTGGATGCGATGCGGCCCCATATCGAGGTCGAGCTGACGAAGGGCCAGAAGCTCAACCGCATCGTCCGACACATGATCGGGCTCTATCAGGGCGTGCCCGGCGCGCGTGCCTGGCGTCGTATCCTGACGGTGGACTCGCTGAAGGAGGGCGCTGGTCTCGAGGTGCTCGACGCAGCGCTCGCCGCTGTGGAAGGGCAGGGGCGGGCAGCGGCCTAGAGATCGCGCTCCCAGGTTTCGCCAATGAGCGGGACGCCGAAGTCGTCATGCGCATTGGTGTCGACCAGTTCGAAGCCGGCCTTCTCGTAGATCGCGCGCGCAGCCGTCAGCACGTTGTTGGTCCAAAGCGTCATGCGCGTGTAACCGCTGCGGCGCGCAAACGACATGCACTCCCCGACCAGCTTGCGGCCGATGCCATGGCCGCGCGCGTCGGGCTCGACATAGAGCATGCGCAGCTTGGCAACGTTGTCGGAGGCGCGCGACACGAAAACCGACCCGACGATCCGGTCGTCCATTTCGGCAATCCAGACACGCTCCTTTTCCGGATCGAAGGACTGCATGAACTCGCCACAGATTTTCATGGCCAGCGTCTCGAAGCGCCCGTCCCATCCATACTCGCGTGAATAGAGGATGGCCTGCCTGTGCAGAACCCATCCCATGTCACCGGGTTCGGGATCGCGGAACAGGCAGACGGGAGCTGTCCGGCTCAGTCCGCCGAGTAGGCTTTCTGCCGTCGCAAGAGCTTCGCGCAGGGCGGCGCGCTCGGCGCTTCCGAGCGGTTCGAGCAACCTTTTCACCTGCTCGTCGGATCGCGTATTGAGTGTATCGGCCTGTCCTTGTCCCTTCGCTGTCAGGGCAAGGATATTGCGCCGTGCATCCTGGGTGCTGGGCTTGCGCGTAATGAGCCCGCGTTCTTCCAGCGTCTTCAGCAAGCGGCTGAGATAGCCGGGATCAAGGCCGAGGTCGTCGGAGAGTTGCGATGCCGTAGCCGTATCGCGATGAGCAATCTCGTAGACGATACGCGCTTCTCCAAGCTTCAGCTCGCTGTCATACATCGCTTCGTTGAGAACGCCGATCCACGCGGTGTAGAACCGGCTGAAGCGTCGCACCTGCGCGATCGTCTCGTTCGCTGTTTCCATTGCTGCCGCCTCACCATTCGAGCACGGGCATTTAATTGCCAATTAGTTGCTTTTGTCAATTAATTGAAAAACACGCACCGATACCTCGGCTGCCTGCTCAAGGTGATTCAAAACTTCAGCAGTGGATTTCCGCTTGAATCTGAATCACAGCCTCAGGACTTTAAGAGTCCAAATTATTAGAGAAAGAACAAATGGTTACATGTGAAAACGGAATCAAATCCTGCTTCACGTGAACACATTGAATCAATCTGCCAGGAACTTGCAGTTGAATCAGTTTGGCCGCTCCGCCGGGACTGGAAATCCACGAGGCAACTTTGCGTCAATCGCCACCGCCGCCGCAGTCTTCGCCACCACCGCCGTCGCAATCGCCACCGCCACCGCTGAAGTCGATGCCGATGAATGTGCCGCCGCTGCCATAATCGCCAGTGCGTGCGTCGGTATGCTTGCCGTAAAGCGCGATCAGCACCGCAACGAAAATGAAGATGACGGAGAAATACTCATATGCGCCGATGCCGAAATTCTCGTGCAGGTATTCAAGGATCATGTCGCATCTCTCCGGCGAACCAAGTTGTCCGCGGAGCATGGCGTGCAGGGAGTATCGATTATGTGAATCGATGCAGCCGATCGCCGGGCAGGGCTTACAGTGTGTAAACCCGGCGCGTCAGATCTTCTGGTTGTACTCACCAACCTCGGGTTGTTGCGCGAGGAAGCCGTCGATCTCGGCGAAGATCGCGCGCATGGCTTCTTCCGAGGTCGGGCTCTCGACAACGACGACGAGTTCCGGCTTGTTGGAAGAGGCGCGCACCAGCCCCCATGTACCGTCTTCCAGAACGATGCGGATGCCGTTGACGGTGACGACGTCCTTGACCTTCTGACCGGCCAGCGAACCGCCATCGGCATGAACCTTGGAGAAGTGTCCGACGGCGCGCTTGACGACATCGTATTTGATCTCGTCGGGGCAGAACGGGCTCATGGTCGGCGAGCCCCAGGTGCGCGGCAGGGCGCGCTTCAGATCGGCCATGGTCTTGTCCGGTGCGCGGTCCATCATTTCGAGAATCGCGATGGCGGAGACGAGGCCGTCGTCATAGCCGCGACCCACAGGCGGGTTGAAGAAATAGTGTCCTGATTTCTCGAAACCGGCGAGCGCGCCGATCTCGGTGACGCGCCGCTTCATGTGGCTGTGCCCGGTCATCCAGTAGTCGGTCTTCGCCCCGTTTCCAATGAGGACGGGGTCGGTCATGTAGAGGCCCGTCGACTTCACGTCGGCGACGAACAGCGCATCCTTGTGCAGGGCGGACAGGTCGCGGACGATCATCACGCCGACCTTGTCGGCGAAGATTTCCTCGCCCTCGTTGTCGACAATGCCGCAGCGATCGCCATCGCCGTCAAAGCCCATGCCGACTTCCGCGCCGTGTTCCTTCACCGCGGCTGCCAGGGCGTGCAGCATCTCCATGTCTTCCGGGTTCGGATTGTAGCGCGGGAAGGAATGATCGAGTTCGCAATCGAGTTCGATGACCTCTGCGCCAAGCCGCCGCAACACCTCGGGCGCGAAGGCGCCCGCCGTGCCGTTGCCGCAAGCCGCCACCACCTTGATCGGCCGCTTCAGCTTCTTGCCCTCAACCAGATCGGCCATGTAGGTCTCGGCGAAGCCCTCGATGGTCTCCAGGCTGCCGCCGCCATTCATGTCGAAGGCGGCATCGAGCACGATCTCCTTCAGGCGGTTCATCAGGTCGGGGCCGAAGGTGAGGGGACGGTCGGCGCCCATCTTGATGCCGGTCCAGCCATTGTCGTTGTGGCTGGCGGTGACCATGGCAACCGCGGGCACATCAAGCGCGAACTGTGCGAAATAGGCCATCGGCGTGACGGCCATGCCAAGGTCCTTGACCTTGCAGCCGCCCGCCATCAGGCCGGAGACAAGCGCCATCTTGATGGAGGCCGAGTAGCTCCGGTAATCGTGCGCGACGACGATCTCGCGTGGCTTGCCAAGTTCTCCCAGCAGCGTGGCGATGCCAAGCCCCACGGCTTGCGCGCCCATAAGGTTCAATTCCTCGCCGAACAGCCAGCGCGCGTCGTATTCGCGAAAGCCGGTTGGTTTGACCAGCGGCAGGCGTTCGAAGTCGGCGGTGTTGGGCTTCAGGTCGGCACGGGGTTTTGGAAAGCTCATGATGTCTCGTCGAATTGGCGTGGCGGGCAAGCGCGCAGGTGGTCTCGGCCCTTATTGGGCTAGACCATTCCGTACCGTAAGTGAAGGGCAGGCAGGGTGTGTTTATTGGACGAGTGTCAGCGTATCGCCCTTCATGTCGAAGCGATTGAGCGCGCCGATGAAGGTCATGCCGAGAAGATTGATATCCAGCACTCCGGGTTCTGCGACCAGTGCCTGAATGTTCTTCACACGGATGGAACCGATGCGGATGTCCTTCAGAACAACCGGTGCCGCGCGGGAAACGCCGTTCGCCGTATTCATGCGGACGGTGAAATCCTCATCATGCGGCCTCAGGCCGATTTTGCGTGCGTCTTCCGCGTTGAGTACGACGGATGTCGCTCCCGTATCCGCCAGCATGGGCACCCGGCGGCCATTGATGACCGCCTCGACACGGAAATGGCCATTGCGGTCGGCCTCAAGCGTGAGCGACTTGTAGTTCGATGACTGGACCGCAGAAATTTGCTCATCGCGCCCGGGCGAACTGAGCGCAAGTGTTTCCAGTTTTGGTGATACGATCGCGATGACGGCAATGACGAATGCGATCGAGAGGGCAAGCCGTAGCATACCGTCTCCTGCGGGTTTGTGTTGTGCTTTTGCGGACCTTCCGGTCCATTGAGGTCATCATTCCACGCAGAATTTAAGATTGCGGCTGGCATATGGCGCCAATTGCGTGGTCCCCGGCAGGGATTTGTGAACCATCATCGGCAGCAAACGAGTTTGCTCCGGCGCTCAAAATTGTGACACGCCGCGATTTGCTCCTGCTGTCCATTCGTGCATAAGGTAATTTCACCTGCGTACTGCAGTGGAATCGTTTTGTGGTTCTTGGGGGAGAACCGCGCGTATCGGGGAGAAGACCGGCCATGTGCTGGAGCGGGGAAGCATCACTGACGCTGGCGGCGGCCGGCATGGCCACCACTGCCTATGTGGCGTGGAAGAAGGAAAGCCCGCTGCTCTATCTGCCGCTCGGCTATTTCTCGCTGATGGAGCTGCTGCAGGGCTATACGTATACGGTCATTGACCAGTGCGGCCTTCCGTCGAACCAGATCGCCACGTTATTGGGCTATCTGCACATCGCCTTCCAGCCGTTCTTCGCCAACATGATCGCGCTCTATTTCATCCCCGAGGACGTGCGCAAACGCGTTCAGACATGGGCCTATTCGATCGCCGGCTTCTCGGCGATCTTCATGCTGATCCAGCTCTTCCCGTTCGACTGGACCGGGGCCTGCCGGCTCGGGCGGCCGCTTTGCGGCACGGAACTGTGCTCGGTGTCGGGCAACTGGCATATCGCCTGGCTCGTTCCGGTCAACGACATCGGCGAATCCAATATCTGGCCGCTCACCAACGGTTTCTGGACCTACATGCTGGCGGTGTTCTGGATACCGATGATCTACGGCTCGTGGCGGCTCAACCTGTTCCACTACACGTTCGGACCGTTCCTGGCTTCATTGACGACGGACAATCCCAACGAGGTTCCCGCCGTCTGGTGCCTGCTGTCGATCGCCATCCTGATGGTCGTGGTCAAATCGCCGCTCAGGAAGCACATGCACGTGAAATCCTATCCGCTGTGGCCATTGCTCATGATGGGCAAGAAGCGCCGCGTGCCCGCCGAGGCCGAACCGGAACCGGCGGAGTAATTCGCCGCATATTCCCGAAAAGTTGCAGACTTTCCGGACAAGAATAAGCGCAAGGAACAGCCTTCAGCGCAGCGCCGCCAGAGCCACGACACCAAGCATGGCCGCGGCCATGAAGATATTGATGGCGCGCTGCGTGCCGGGTGCGAGATCGAGCCTTTTCAGGCTGACCCCGGCATAGAGCCAGGCGAAGTGGATCGGGATCCAGATCAGGTTCAGCAGGATCAGCTTGACGATGGTCTCGGCAAGGAAGCTTTCCGGCCAGAATCCGAAGCCTGTGAAGAACGTGGTGTTGACCGCATAGCACTTCGGGTTGATCGCCTGCAGCATCAGCCCGTTGATGAAGCCCGGTGCTTTTTCCGCCTCGATGAAGGCGATCTTCGATCCCGATAGCGCGATCTTCGCAGCCAGATAGAAGAGATAGGCGATCGAGGCGAACAGCAGCACGGTGCGGATGGCAGGCTCAGCCAGCACGATAGCCGCAAGCCCGCTGATCACGGCCAATGCGACGGCGCTGTTGCCGACACCGAGACCTGCCAGATAGGCGAACCCGGGCCGGAAGCCAAAGGCAGAACCGACGCCGGCAATCGACAGTACGCCGGGACCCGGCGTGATGATCAGCAGGAAGACTGCGGCGATAAAGGAAAGCATGTATTCGATCTCACGATGGGCCGGGATCAGAAAAAGTGGATACCGGTTCTTCGCCCGGATCCCGGTCCCGAAACATCAAGGCGACAACGTCAGCGTGTCGCCGCGCACGCTGTAGCCGGAAAGCGCGCCGAGGAAGCTCACGCCCAGAACACTCCCGGACAATGCGCCCGGCGGTGCTACGAAGGCAGGGACATCGTTGACGGTGATCGTATCGATCATCACGGCATTGAGATGCGTGCCGGCCATGAAGACCTCGCCGTTCGCGGTTTGCACGGGAACGGTATAGCGCAGGGCGGAGAGGTCGATCCCGGCGGCCTGCGCATCGGCCTGCGACAGGGAAACACGGCTTGCACCGGTATCCACCAGCAATTCCATCTCGGTTCCGTTGACCCGCGCGCGGGCATGGAAATGTCCATCAGCGCTGCGGCGCAGGATGACATCCTCGCCGGAAACCTGCGGGCGCGACGGATTGAGCTCTCCCGCAATCCGCGACCAGATTGGCCTCAATTCGTCGCGGAATGTGTAGCCGACGACGAGCATGGCGGCGACGCCGAGCCAGATCATGAAATTTCGCATATCGGTGCGCAAACGGCCGCTGAAGGCACCGCCTCCCATCCAGATGAGGATGGCGACCATGGCGACAATGCTGGCGAATTGGTCGTTGCTGATGCCGCCGATCATTCCCGCTTCATGGCTGAAGATCAGAACCGCGGCACCCGCCACGACGATGACAAGGGCGATGATCGTGCTCGCCCTCATGGCTCGATCCCGCCTGTGCGCAAGCGTTCCGGCAATGCGCTCATGATGCGCGCGCGCTCGGCCGCGCTCATCTGCGTCCAGCCGGCAATCTCATCTATCGTGCGCCCGCAACCGCGGCAAATGCCGCGCGTCCGGTCCATGTTGCAGATGCCGATACACGGCGTCTCGACGGCTTCAGCCGACGGAGGCCCCGGAAATCGCCGGCCTTGAAATGCGCTCATGGACAGCCTTTGGAAATTGACATGCCAGGAATGAATAGCCCTGCCGCACCTAGCGCAGGATTGCGATCGTCGCAAGGAAAGCGATATTCGCGACCTGCTGGGTTGCGCCGGCGACATCGCCGGTCTGACCGTCATAGGTAT
Organism: Rhodobiaceae bacterium; assembly: GCA_020637855.1. Taxonomy (GTDB): domain Bacteria; phylum Pseudomonadota; class Alphaproteobacteria; order Rhizobiales; family Tepidamorphaceae; genus JACKJK01. The sequence goes on from JACKJR010000001.1 coordinate 517,571, forward strand.
GCGCGGCAAAGCGCACCATGCCGAAGGCGGTCGCGTAGACGGCGACAACGCCGATAAGCCCCGCCAGGAAACCGAGAGAGGTTGCGGCGGCAACGGCGGTGATGAGCCCGGCGGCAAGTCCCGCATGGAAGAACCCGTCGCCGGTGGGCCGTCCGGCCGAGATGGAAGCTCCATCGGGCCGCGCGGGATCAAGCGCATAACCGATGGCCAGCGAGCCCGCGCGCGACATGCTCTCTGCGGCAATCAGCATCATGGCGGCGGCAAACACGCCGTGACTGTCGGCAACTGCGGCGACAAGCCCGGCCCTGAGCATGAGCGACAGGATCAGAGCCGAGGCTCCGAAAGTGCCGACGCGGCTGTCGCGCATCACTTCAAGCCGTTTTTCCACCGTGTAGGCGCCAAGGCTGTCGGCGGTGTCGGCCAGTCCGTCTTCATGGAAGGCGCCGGTTGTGATGAGCATGGCAGCCAGCGAGAAGGCGGCGGCGACGAAGGCGGGCAGGTCGGCGTTGAAGGCAAGTATCAGAACGCCCGCGCCGATGATGCCGACGACTGCGCCGGCGACTGGTGTTGCCCATGCCATGACGGTGAAATCGGGGGCGGCATGGTTCTCCGCTGACCGCCCGAACAGCGGCAGGCGGGTATAGAAGCGCAGCGCGGCATTCACGTCGCGGCACGCCCGCTTCCACATCGCTTCGGGACCGAACTCGGAGAAATCGAGCGGGTCTTTCTCCGGTTTTTTCCTGCTTGTCTTCACAAGCGCCATTGCGCCATTCCTTGCATTGCTTCCTCAGCGGATATAGGCCACGTCGCGGCGTAGTTTAAGAACCACGCGACAGGGAATTTTGCCGGAGATGAACATGGGGCCAACGGGACTGCCGTTCGATGACATCCGCGCGCTTGTGGCGCAACTCCCCGGCCCCGACCAGGAAGCCGCCATGGCTGCGCGCGAGAGGGAAGCCCGGCTCGTCAAACCTGAAGGCTCTCTGGGCCGGCTTGAGGATATTGCTGAATGGGTTGCCTGCTGGCAGGGCAAGGCGGAACCCGCCGTGACCCGGCCGGTCGTCACGATATTTGCCGGCAGCCACGGCATCGCTGCGCATGGCGTGTCCGCCTATCCCCCGGAAGTGAACCGCCAGATGGTCGAGACCTTCGCGGCGGGTGGTGCGGCCATCAACCAGATCTGCGCTGCCGGTGATCTCGGGCTGAAGGTCTTCGACCTTGCGCTCGACATGCCGTCCGGTGACATCACCAAAGAACCCGCACTGGAGGAAAAGGACTGCGCGGCCACCATTGCCTACGGCATGGAGGCGGTGGCGGGCGGGTCCGACCTGCTCTGCATCGGCGAAATGGGGATCGGCAACACCACCGCTGCCGCAGCCCTGTGCGCGGGCCTGTTCGGCGGAGCGGGAGCGGACTGGGTCGGGCGCGGTACGGGCGTCGGCGATGACGGGCTGAAGCGCAAGGCCGACGCCGTCGATGCGGCGCTGGCCGTGCACGCTGGCCATCTCGACGATCCGCTGGAGGCGCTGCGCCGGCTTGGCGGACGCGAGTTCGCCGCGATCATCGGCGCGATCCTTGCAGCCCGTTACCAGCGCGTTCCGGTGATCCTCGACGGTTTTCCGGTGACGGCTGCCGCTGCCGTGTTGCATCGCCTGAATGAAACTGCGCTCGACCACTGCCTGCTGGGACATCTCTCGGCGGAAGCAGGGCATGCCCGGCTCGCCGACAAGCTCGGAAAGGCACCGCTTCTGTCGCTCGGCATGAGACTGGGCGAGGGGACCGGCGCCGCGCTCGCCGCCGGTATCGTCAAGGCCGCTGTCGCCACCCACACCGGAATGGCGACGTTCGAGGCCGCTGGTGTCAGCGGCAAGGCCTGATCCTTATGCGCTCTTCCGCAAGCCTGCCTTTTCCGCCTCGGTCTGCGGTATCGGCGGCTCGGGCTGGGATGGTCCCTGCGGTTTGTGATGCATGGCGGGCATGGCCTTCATCACCCGTTCGCGCGGGAAGGTCGCAATCACTTCTGTGCCCTCGCGCAGTTTGCTCTTGATCGAGAACTTGCCGCCGTGGCGCTCGACGAGCCCCATGACGATCGGCAGGCCAAGACCGGAACCTTCCTCCGCCGCCTTGTGCGCCGCAGACCCGCGTCCGAAGGCTTGCAGAACGGTTGGAATTTCCTGCTCGGGAATACCGGGGCCGTTGTCGCGAACGGAGACGTACTGCCCGCCGCCCGAGGTCCATCCGACGGTGACATCGATATGGCCGCCGGACGGGGTGAACTTGATCGCGTTGTTGATCAGATTGAGCGTCACCTGGCGCACCGAGCGTTCGTCAGCCCACAGCCGGGGTAGATCGCCCTCGTAATGCTCGGTGATGGTCATGCCTTTTTCCTTGGCGCGATGTTCGAGCAGATGCGCGCAATCGGAAACCGTGGCGACGAGCAGGATCGCTTCCTCGTTGAGTTCATGCCGGCCGGCCTCGATACGCGACAGGTCAAGAATCTCGTTGATCAGGTTCAGCAGGTGCCGGCCCGACTTGTGGATGTCGGTCGAGTATTCCTTGTAAGTCTCGACCTGATGCGGCCCCATGACTTCATCCTTCATGATTTCGGAGAAGCCCAGGATGGCGTTGAGCGGGGTGCGCAACTCGTGACTCATGGTGGCAAGAAAGCGCGACTTGGCGAGGTTGTTCTGTTCCGCCCTGCGGCGCGCCTCGTCAGAGATCGCCTTGGCCTGTTCCAGTTCGCCGAAGATGGCGTCCTTTTCGGCCCGGAATCCGAGCATCTGGATGACGGCGCGGTAAAGCTGGAACGTCATCATCGCAAAAAGCACCTGCGCGCCGATGGCGATGCCGCCCATGACGGGTGCCATCTGTCCGCCCATCATGGCATAGCGCCCGAGTACGGCGAGCGTGATCGGCATCGTGCCTGCCAGCACAGCCGCGGGCATGTTGCTTGCGCCAACCGTGCGCATGGCAAGCAGCACGAGGCCGACCGCAAGCGGGAAGACGGCATGAAGCGCTGAATCCTTCACGACCGGAAGAAACAGGATCGTGGCCCAGAACGTGCCGGTGAAGAATTCAAGTGACACGAAACGCTGCCGCCAGGTCTTCAGCCGTTCGTCGGGAATGTCCTTGCGGTCGAAACGCCTGCAGATGATCAGTGAAATGGCCGACGCGAACATCACGCCGACCAGCCAGTAGCCCACGTACGGGATGCTGGAGAAAGTGGCTGCGCCGGCAGCCAGTACGATCGACAGCAGCGTTGTCAGTGGCGCAATGCTGAGCTGGTTCTTGGCATAGGACGACAGCAGCTCGCGGTCGAAAGCGGGCAGGATACCGGTCTTGGAATTGAGACGGGCGCGAATGTCGCGCAACGCCGCCGCGTTCTTGCGCGGTCTGGCAACAGCCTGAGGCTGCGTCTGGCTATCGCTTGATGCGCTCATCGGGAATGCTGGCCGGTTACTCGCAAAAAACTCTTCAGGTTCCCCCCGGGCCAGCCCCGCGGCGTGTCTGCGCGCATGCTTGCCGGTTGACCCCGGCGAACGAAAGACGCACAGCAGACTCACACACAGCAGGCCGGCCGGACCTGCAATCGCCATATTGCCTGCCAATTGGTTAACAACATCCTGCCATGAGGTTACCAATCCGGTGCGACCGAACCGTAAAAGCAGCCATATCGCCGCAAGGCTCAGCCATGTCCTGACAGGCCTCCTGGTCATCGCGGGATTGGTTGCCGTCGCCCGTTTTCTACCGCGCGAAACGGCGGCCGACGTAACCGGCCATGCCCGTGTCATCGACGGCGATTCACTTCATGTGGGCACATACGAAATACGTCTTGTTGGCCTAGACGCGCCCGAGCTAAGCCAGGAGTGCCGGCAGGATGGGAAATCCTGGCCGTGCGGCCGTAACGCCCGTGATGTGCTGCGCACGATGACGCGCGACCGGCAGGTGTCCTGCCGGATTGATGGATACGACCGCTATGGCCGCGCGCTCGCCAAGTGCCGGACAGGCAGCATCGATATCAACGAAACGCTCGTGCGCGAGGGGTGGGCGGTTGCCTACGGTGACTATGATATCGCAGAGGCGCGTGCGGCTGCAGAACACAAGGGGATATGGCGCGGCGAATTCGATAGACCCCGTGACCACCGCGCCGGCCGCGGTATATACGGATGGATCACGGGGTTCGACTGGCCATGGAAATAACCGGTCTCGGAGATTTCACGCCATGACGGTGGTGATCGGACCACAGGCACGCAGAACCATCGTGCGGCTGGCCGAGGAGATTTCGGCCTGCAGCGTGTGCGCGCGTTCCGGGACACCGCTGCCCCATGAACCCAATCCCGTTGCCGTGATTTCCACGACCGCCCGCATCTGTATCTGCGGACAGGCGCCTGGCACCCGCGTTCATGCCTCCGGGCGCCCCTTCACCGACCCTTCGGGCGACCGCCTGCGCCAATGGATGGGGATCGGCGAGGCGGAATTCTACGATTCCAGACGGCTGGCCATCGTGCCGATGGGGTTCTGTTTTCCCGGACAGGATTCCCGCGGTGGCGACCTGCCCCCCAGAAGCGAGTGCAGGCAGACCTGGCATGACCGGGTTTTCGCGGCAATGCCACAGCTCGAACTGATCCTGGTCATCGGGCAATATGCCCGCGCCTATCATCTCGATGTCCCGGCCGGAGAAAGCCTCACCGCAACGGTGGCGAACTGGCGTGCGTATCTTGAAGAAGAACGTGACGGGCCGGCACGGCTTCCCCTGCCGCATCCTTCCTGGCGTAATAATGGCTGGCTGCGCAAGAATCCGTGGTTCGAAACGGACTTGCTGCCCGGGCTGCGGGCGCGGGTGCAGGAACTTATCTGAAAAGCGGATCAGGCGGCCGACTGGCGGACCTTCAGGAACCGGGCCATGCGCTGCGCCGCATTCACGGGAAGCATGTTGAACTGCTCGACCAGCTCGGTGGTCTCGATGTTCGCCTTGCCGGAAAGCGCGGCACGATAGCGCAGCATGTCTTCGAAGACGATCTCGTCCATTTCCAGCGCCTTGCAGATGATGACGAGCAGATCGAGACGCTCATTCAGGATCATCTTTCTCACGCGCGCCGAATCCAGTCCGGACAAGTGTGCGAAGTCCTCGACAATTTGCGGCATCATCTGATGAACCGGGTTGGCGAGAGCCTGCTTGTGCAGCGCGTCGGTCATGGGATCTCCGCGCTTCTGCACTTCCTTCTGTACCGCTTCGGGAAGGTCCTGGCGCTTGTACAGATTGCTCTGGATCTCATGGTCGTCGAGAGCTCTTTCCGACAGCGTGCGCGCGCCGTTTTCGGAGAGTTCTGCGCCCTTGTTGCCGGAAACGTTTCGCAGGACAGCGTGGTTGCCGCGCCGGATAAGGACATCCGTTACGATCGAGCCGATCGACTGGCGTTCCGACATGGCCTCCATGTGCCCGTCGCCGTGGTTTTCGGCGATCTCGGCAAGGTCTTCGTTGGTCAGAACGGTTGATTGTTTCAGCACCGGAGATGCAACGGAGACATCTTCGTCGCGGGCAAGGTTATTGACGATGCCGCGCGGCGCATGCCCGACGGGAGCAATACGTTCGGCAAGGTCGCGACGTCCTTCGACGCCGGCTTCGCTGGCCACCTGTGTCATGACGTCGTCGAACAGTGCCGACTGTGATGCGGTCACCGTTTCCGAAGCCAGAAACAGGTCCGTGACGGCGTGAAGCAGTTCCCTGCGCTTGTCGCTGGATCCTTCTTGCGCCAGCAACATCAAGGCGTCGATTGCAGCAGTTTCCGTCATTCTGTTTGGCCCAGCTACTTTGAGATAGAAGAGTGGGTTCTACAGAAAATATATTGAGATAAGGTTTCGCCAACGATAGCAATTCCTTAGGCATAAGTGCCGGCAAGGCGTGGGAGACGGGAATGGCATTTGCAGATCTGGGCGGGCTTGAAACGCTGTCATGCGGCTTTGCCGAGGGCGTTGCGACCATCGCGCTTAACCGGCCCGACAAGCTCAACGCCGTTTGCCGCCAGATGCATGCCGATTTCCGCACGGCGCTGGATGCGCTTGAAACTGACGCCAGCGTGCGCTGTCTCGTGCTCAGGGGAGAGGGAAGGGCCTTCTGCTCAGGTCAGGACCTGACCGAAGACCTGTCCACCGAAGCGGACGGAAAGCCTGATCTCGGCGAGGCGCTCGACCGGGATTATAACCCTCTTGTCGAACGGCTGACGGCATTGAGGATTCCCGTCATCGCCGCCGTAAACGGGGTTGCCGCCGGTGCCGGCGCCAATCTGGCGCTCGTCTGCGACATCGTTCTGGCGGGCGAAAGCGCGCTGTTCGTTGAAGCCTTCTGCCGCATATCGCTGATCCCCGATGCCGGCGGAACCTGGGTGCTGCCGCGCCTTGTCGGGCGCCAGCGCGCGCTTGCGATGATGATGACCGGTGAGCCGGTCGACGCAAAAACCGCGAAAGACTGGGGCATGGTCTGGGCGGTTTATCCCGATGCTGATCTTGTCGCTGAGACCCAGGCCTTCGCGGCCCGTCTCGCATCAGGTCCCACGGCTGCCTTCACCCGCATGAAGCAGGCGGTCGAAAGCGCATGGGATAACACCCTGCCGCAGCAATTGGCAGTCGAGCGCGACCTTCAGGCCGAATGCGGCAAGCTCGATGACTTCATCGAGGGCGTGACGGCCTTTGGCGAGAAGAGGGCGGCGAAGTTCAGGGGGAAATAAAAATCCCCGCACCTTGCGTAAGGGTTTTCTCTTCCTCGCGTTGAATGGGTTGAACGCGGCTGATGGCGCCATGCCGATGCTGCAGACAGTTCACCTTTTTAGCGATCGCATCGTTTTGCGCGAAAAACCGGTACCCACTTTTCGCAACGATGCTCTAACCAACAGGAGAGATGATCCATGTCCCCCAATGAGATCAACACCCCCAAGACGTCCAGGCTTCGCAAGCGTCCGCTACTGCTGACGGCTGCTGCCGTTGCGCTTCTGGCACTGCCTGTCGGCATTGCATCCGCACACATGAAAGGCGGCGACGGCGATGGCCAGCGTTACGGCTACCACGATCGCGGCGGCCATATGGGCGGTCACGGCGGCTATCACATGGGCGGTGGGCGCCACGGTGATGGCGGCATGCGTGGCCCCGGCCGCCATCATGGCGAAGGCATGCGCGGCGGAGACCATCATGGTCACCGCGGCGAATTCATGGGCCGTATGTTCGACGATCTCGATGCTGATGGCGACGGTAAGGTCACTGCGGAAGAGATTACGGCCGCACGGACCGCCCGTTTCGCCAAGATCGATGCAGATGGCGACGGCAAGGTGACGCTGAAGGAAATCGCAGCGCTTGAGGAAGCCGCACGCGAAGCCCGCAAGAATCTGATGGCGGCACGCCGCCTCAGCGATGCCAGCGGGTTCGTCACGGCCGACAGCAATGGCGATGGCAGCATCAGTGCCGATGAATTCACCGCCATGCCGAACCGCATGCTGGAACGCCTTGATGCCGATGGCGATGGTGCCGTCACCAAGGACGAAATTCGCGATCACTTCGGCAAGGACCGCTCCCCCCGCGGCCCGCGCAGCGAGTAACAGCGGGTTGGGGAGCAGCATCCCCATGCATACCGCTGTACTCGCAACTGCCGGGCTGGCGACCGCAGCCGGCCCGGCAGTTGACGCCGAAGCCGCGATCGGTTTCGTCTCTACTGCCGCCCGGACTTCGGGCGCGGTTCGAACGGGAGGCCAAAGCTTGGAGCGGTCAGGCGAGGCAGACGATGAAGACTTGCTCGCAAGAGTGGGGCAGGGCGATGAGCGCGCGTTCCGTGCGTTCATGGACCGTCACCTCGACCGCATCCACGCCTTTGCCTACCGTTTCACCGGCAAGGCGTCCGATGCCGAAGACATCGCACAGGAAACTTTCCTGCGGGTTTGGCGCAAGGCAGACGGGTTCACACCCGGCAAGGCCAAGCCTTCGACCTGGCTGCATACGATCGCGGCCAACCTGTGCGTCGATCATGCCCGGCGCGGCAAGCTGCGCGCATGGCTTCCCTTCGGGGACAAGATCGATCCGGCGGACACTGCGCCGGCGCCCGACACGGAGGCGGCGGATCGCGATGCGCTGCGTCAGGTGAGCGCGGCAATCCGCAAGCTGCCCGCGCGTCAGCGCCTGGCGCTGGTATTGTCGGTGACGGGCGGGCATTCGAATCCGCAAGTCGCCGAAATCATGGGCCTCTCCACGGGCGCGGTGGAACAAGCGATCTTCCGCGCCAGAAAGACATTAAGGGATCAGTTCGATGGCAGGTTCTGACAACAAGATCGAAGCATTCGACGAAGTGCTCAATTCCGCGCTGGGAGCCCGGCCCGCGCCGCCGCATCTGCGCGCCTCGATCATGGCGCGCATTGCTGATGAGCGTGATGAAGGAGTTGGCGCGCTGTTGCGTCCGCGCTTTTCGCTGCCTGCCGCCGCCTTCGCTCTGGCCTGCCTTTTCGGCGGTTATACCGCAGGCGCGCAACTGTTCGATGCGACCGATGACGTTGCCGCCGACATGGCATCTGCCATGGGCTACACCGATAGCGGTGCTGTGACGGAGGAATTGCTGTGACGATCCGTGGAAACTGGGCCTGGGTTCTGGCCATTGCCCTTGTCGTGTCGCTTGGCGTGAACGTCTTCGCACTCGGTGCCTTCGCCGCCTGGCGGCACATGGGCCCATCGCGATTCGGTGGCGGTATCGAGCGCGGCATGGACCGCGAAACGGCGGAGGCCGCGCGGCAATATTTCCGCGCAGCATTCAAGGCGCACCGCGAGGACATTCGCGAGGCGGGTCGCACCATCCGCGATGCGCGCCGGCAGGCAGCCGAAACGATGCGCGCCCCCACCCTCGACGAAACGGCCCTTGCCCGTGATCTGGCCCGGGTCCACGAGGCGAATGCCAATGCGCAGGAAGCTTTCGACAAGGTCCTTCTGGAGGCTGCGCGCGCCATGCCCGACGAACTGCGTCAGAAGGTCGACTGGAAATTCATCGGCAAGCGCGGACGTCACGGCGGCCGCGATGATGACGGCCCCCGGCACGGTGATCGCCCACCCCCGCCACCGGGTGAGTGACGGGTGATGGAAGCGGGCAGCCCGAAGATCAGTGCATGAAATAAAGCCTGTCGAAACTGCGCCGCCATTCGGAAACTTCGGGTTGAACCGCTTCGCCTGAAAGGCCGCGAACGATCAAGGCTGCGAGGCGGTTTGCGTCGCCCGATGTCATGCCCCATCGCACCAGCTCCGGCGTGCCGATGCGCAAGCCGTTCATGTCGCCCTCCACGGGTGCGACCGGAAGGCCGATACCGCAGGCAAGGAAGCCTGCCTTGCGCAGCACTTTGGACGCAGCCTGACCGCCGCCGAATGCTGCTGCCTCGATTGCGAACTGATGCGATGCGGTTGCGCCCGGCGCCCCCCGGAACACCGGCATCCCGGTATCCTGGAGTGCATCGGCAAGTGCCGCGGACATGGCGATCATCTCGGCTGCATAGGCTTCGCCGAAGTCGCGCCAGTCCAGCATGGTTACAGCCAGGGCGGCCGATTTCGCCGCGTCGAAATTCGCTGTCATGCCGGGAAAAGCGATTGCGTCCAGCTTTTCGGCAATCTCGGCATCGTTTGAGACGATCAGTCCGCCGGCGGGGCCGCCGAGGCTTTTGTAGGTGCTCATCGTCATGAAATGCGCACCTGCCGTCAGCGGATTGCTCCAGGCCTTGCCCGCGATGATGCCGCATTGATGCGCGGCATCGAACATGAGCTTTGCCCCGACCTCGTCCGCGATCGCGCGAATATCCGCCACGGGATGTTCGAAGAGGTTGAGACTGCCGCCGATCGTGATGAGTTTCGGACGCTCGCGTTTTGCCAGATCACGCAGCGCGTCGGTATCGACCGTGTAGCTATCAGCACGCACCGGTGCCTCGATGCTGCGGAGCCCGTAAAGTCCGGCGCAGCCTGCCGCGTGATGCGTCACATGTCCGCCGATCGTTGCGGGCGGAACGATGATGGTGTCGCCTGGCCGGCACGTCGCCATGAAGCCGTACAGGTTGGCGATAGCGCCCGATGGGACGCGAATCTCGGCGTAACGGGCGTCGAACACTTCGGCGCACAATTGCGCCGCGATCACCTCGATCTCCTCAATTGCCTCAAGGCCCATCTCGTATTTGTCGCCGGGATAACCCAGTGACGGGCGCGACCCGATACCCGAGGCCAGAAGCGCTTCGGCCTTGGGGTTCATGACGTTGGTTGCCGGGTTGAGGTTGAAACATTCCTCTTCGTGGATAGCGCGGTTTTTCTCCGCAAGGTGCTGGATGCGATCCAGGAGCACATCCGAGGCGGTTACCGCCGTTCTTTGTGCGATGTCCTGAACCAGCATTTCGCTATTCGCGGGAACCCAGTTTCTTGTTGCGAGCGTCATGTTCACTCCTCCTGCATCCATTTGAGATTGCGCTCTCAGCAGAAGTGGTTCAAATCAGAATATCTAAAACTTGGCATAGAAAAACTAAGCCTCAAATGAGTGTCGCTCCCAACCGCCCCAAGGGCCCTCCATTGAATGCGATGCGCGCCTTTGAAGCTGCAGCCCGAACGCAAAGTTTCGTCGCGGCAGCCGAAGAGCTTGGCGTCACGGCCGGAGCCGTCTCGCAGCATGTCAAAGCCCTTGAAGGCTGGGTGGGCAAGCCGCTGTTCCGGCGCGGCGCCCAGGGCGTCGAGCTTACCGAACTGGGGCGCTCGCTTTTGCCGGAGTTCGTGGCCGCCTTCGATGCGCTGGGCGCTGCGACCCAGAGCCTGAGGCTGCAGCGCCCGGGTGTTGAAATCCACATCGCCACGTTGCCCAGTATCGCTCAGCTATGGCTGCCGGCGCGTTTGGGAAGGCTCCGGCGCGAGGTCCCCGACATCAGGATCTCGGTGACGGCGATGGAGACGCCGCCCAATCTTGCACGCGAACTTTTCGATCTTTCGCTGTTCTTCAAGCCGGTCAAATCCGGCGCGAACGAAATCGAAATCGCCGTCGACGAAATATTTCCTGTCTGTGCGCCTGCACTCGCAGACAGGCTCGATGCGCCGGAGGCACTGGACACCGTGCCGCTGCTGCATGATCAAAGCTGGCAGACGGACTGGGCGATCTGGAGCGAAGCTACCGGGGCCCGCCTGAAGGATCCCGCTGCCGGTCCCCGGTATTCCCTTTACAGCCTTGCGCTTGAAGAGGCGAAGGCGGGCGCGGGCGTGCTGATGGGGCATTCGAGCCTGATCGGCCAAGCGCTTAACTCCGGAAGTCTCGTACAGCCCTTTGATGCCCGCTGCACCACCGGCCGCTCGCTGGTATTGGGCCTTCCCGCCGCCGGCAGACGGAGCCCGGAGCTGGAGCGGATCGTAGACGCGCTTGTGGGGTAGGGCATGGGGGAGATCGTGACTACGACTGCATCACCCTGACGATCATATCGACCGCCGCCTTCACCCCATCTTCCTTCCGCAACTTTTGCGCCAGCCGTTTTGCATTCTCCCGCAAGGTTGCGTCTGAAATGGCCTCCCGGATGGACGCCGCGAGGGCGTCTTCGCTCAGGCGCTTGCGTGGAACCGGTGTTGCGCCGACGCCCAGTTCGACACTGAGCCTCGCCCATCCCGGCTGATCGCCGAAGAACGGGCAAATCACGCACGGCACCCCGGCGTGAAACCCTTCCGCCGTCGTGCCCGCGCCGCCGTGGTGGACGACTGCAGCCATGCGCGGAAAAAGCCAGTCGAAAGGCACCGGATCGATTGCGATGATGTCGCCGCTACCTTCCACCTCAAGCTCCACCCAGCCTTTCGCGACGACACCGCGCTGGCCCGCCTTGCGCAATGCGCCCGTCACCAGCCTGCCGAGCATCTTCGGATCGGCGCTGGTCATGCTGCCGAACCCGACGAACACCGGCGGCGGTCCGCTCTCCAGGAATGCGGCAAGTTCCGGTGGCGGCGTGTAATCCTTAGCCCTGTCGAGCCGCCAGTACCCTGTGACATGCGCGCTGTCGGGCCAGTCCGTCGGGCGTGGGAGGACATGCGGGCTGACCGCGTGCAGCACGGGAATGGTGCCCACGCCGGGCGGAAACAGCACATGGTTTCCCCTGCCGACCGGCGGCAGGCCGAGGGCATCTTTCCTGAAGCGGTTGATGGCCTTCCGGAACATCGCCATTCCCGAGCGCACCAGCGCATAGGTCAGGCGGTTGTAGCCGGGCAGAGGAAGCTGTGGCAGTCCGAGTATGGGGAAGGCTGCTGTCGGCACGATCATCGGCTGGAGCGTGCCCAGAATGGCAGGGACGCCGAGCTTCTCGGCCACATGCGGTGCTGCGAAAAGTTTGACATGAAAGATGATGACATCGGACCGGAAGCCATTCGCCGCTTCCCATGTCTGCGCCATCAGCTCTTTGTTGATGGGGCCGGACTCTTTGGCCAGCCGGATACCGGCGGCGACCCTCTTGAGCCAGCCGCTGCTGCCTTCCAGCATGGTCTTGCCGTCTTCGGAGTCGATGGTGGCCAGCGACTTGTCGCTCATCGGGAAGAACGGGACACCGTATAGCCCGACCCAATCCGCAAAACGCTCCGAGGTTGCCAGCAGAACCTCAACGCCCGACGCCTGCAATCCCTTGGCGAGCGCGACGAACGGTTCGACGTCGCCATGGCTGCCATAGGTGCAGATCAGCGCTTTGCGGGCGGGCATTGTTACGCTTTCAGGTGCCAAAGGCCGTCACCTTGTGCGCCGCGAGAGAAAGTCGATCAGCAGGCGCAAGGGCTCCAGCCGCCGGTGCTGCTCGGGATAGAAAATGTAGAACGGCGGGTGCGGGAAGGTGAAGCGATCGAGCACGGTTTCGAGGCTGCCGTTTGCGACATGATCCTCGACGACGGCGCGAAGCGACCAGCCGATCCCGTGTCCGTCGCGGGCGGCGCGCACGACTGCGCGAAAGCTGTCGAAAACGAGCCTTGTGGGCGGATCGATCGTTACTTCCCGCCCATCGATGTTGAAACGCCAGTCGGCGATCCTGTTGGCGCTGACGAAGCGGTAGCGGATGCAGCGGTGATGCAGCAGGTCCTGCGGATGATCCGGGCGGCCGTGCTGATCGAGATAGGCCGGCGCGGTGGAATAGGCGGCCTTGAGTTCCGGGGTGAGGCGGGTCGCGATCATGCCGTCCGCCAGCATGTCGCCGAGGCGGAAGCCGGCATGGAAGCCTTCTCGTACGATATCGACCATCCCCTCGTTCATCGAGAACTCAAGCCTGATGTCGGGATAGGTGCTGGAGAATTCCGCCAGATGCGGTGCGATGACGATCTTGTATGCACTCCATGGGATCGTCAGCTTCAGTGTGCCGGTAGTGGCGTGTCCGGCGGTGCGGGCCTGCTCAATGGCTGCCGACACTTCATCGAACGCCGGACCGATCCCCTCGAGCAGAACGCTTCCAGCAGCCGTGAGGTTGATGGACCGGGTGGTCCTCGCAAACAGTTCCACACCCATGTCCGTTTCGAGCGCTTTCAGGCGATGACTGACCGCCGAAACGCTGATCCCCAACCTGCGAGCCGCCGCACTGAGCGAACCTCCGCGCGCAACTTCCAGAAATACGCCAAGACCGTCTCTCATCGCATCAATTATTGAGTTTCATTCAAAAGAATATCCAGTCAATTCAACATACACTAAATAATCTGTATCCTCTAGCTTGCACCCCGTCCATATCGGAAGAGGGTGCAAATGGTGTCTGGTACAGCCAATCCAGTCGTTCAGCGGCCGCAGCGTACAAGCCGCGGCGTCATTCTGATCGTCTGTGCGGTCGCGCTGATGGCGCTTCAGGATGCCTTGGTGAAATGGGCAAGCGCGGACTTGCCGCTGAGCCAGATTTTTGTACTGCGATCGCTTCTGGTTCTGCCGGTGCTTACAGCTCTGGCAGGCCGGGGCGCCCTGTCCGCATGGCGCAGCGGCCTGAGCGCGTGGCCGATATCACGCGCGCTTTGCCTGTCGCTGATGTATCTGTCGCTCTATGCCGCGTTGCCGTTTCTGCCGCTGTCGACTCTGGCGGCAGGCTTCTACACCGGCCCCCTCTTCATCGTGCTCCTCGCTGCCCGTTTTCTTGATGAACGGGCCGGCCGATGGGGTTGGCTCGCGGTGGGGATCGGGTTTCTCGGTGTCCTCGTGCTTCTGCGCCCCGGTGCAGATGTATTCGAGCCGGCAGCCTTGCTGCCGGTGTTGTCGGGTTTGTTTTACGCCGTCGCCGCAATTATCACGCGCGGCAAATGCCAGGACGAGCACGCGGCGTCGCTGGCGCTGGCCCTGAATGTCGTTCTGCTCGCTACGGGCATTCTGATTGCCATTCCGGGAATGGCCGGGCAGGGGATTGAATCCGCCGGAGCGATCCGGCCGTTCCTGTTCCGACCGTGGCTGCCGCTGGAAACGGACGGGTTTCTGCTGATCGCTGTCCTCGCCGTCCTCATGGTCGGGATTGGGCTTGGGCTGGCTGCGGCCTACCAGCTGGCCGCGCCCGTCGTCGTCGCCAGTTTCGACTACAGCTATCTCGTCTTCGCCGCGCTACTGGGCTTTGTCATGTTCGGTGAAATCCCGGACATGACGACGCTTGCGGGCACGGCCCTGATCCTGTCCGCCGGCTTCATCGTCATCCTGAAAGGTGCCGGCGGACAGGAGTAATGGCGTGCAATCAGTCCCGTTCCAGCCGCGCCACCAGGCTGGACGTATCCCAGCGGTTGCCGCCCATCTTCTGGACTTCGGAATAGAACTGGTCGACGAGCGCGGTCACGGGCAGGTGCGCATGGATGCCGCGCGCCTGAGCAAGACAGATCGCAAGATCCTTGCGCATCCAGTCGACCGCGAAACCGTAGTCGAACTTGCCGGCGTTCATCGTCTCCCAGCGGTTCTCCATCTGCCACGACTGCGCCGCGCCCTTGGAGATGACGTCGAACACGGTCGGCACGTCGAGGCCCGCTTTCTTGGCGAAATGCACGCCCTCCGACAGCCCCTGCACGAGACCCGCGATGCAGATCTGGTTGACCATCTTGGTGAGCTGGCCGGCGCCCGACGGGCCGATGAGGCGCACCGAGCGGGCAAAGCAGTCGATCACCGGCTCGGCCTTGTCGAACACGTCCTGGTCGCCGCCGACCATGACGGTCAGGACGCCGTTCTCCGCGCCCGCCTGCCCGCCGGATACCGGGCCGTCGAGGAAGCCGATGCCCTTGGCCTTGGCGGCCTCGTAGAGCTCGTTGGCGACGGTTGCGGACGCGGTCGTGTTGTCGATGAAGATAGCGCCCGAGGACATGCCTGCGAACGCGCCGTCCTCGCCCAATGTCACGGAGCGCAGGTCGTCGTCATTGCCGACGCAGCAGAACACGAACTCCGCGCCCTCGGCCGCCTTCGCAGGCGTCGGTGCGGTACGGCCGCCATGTTCCTTGGCCCACTTCTCGGCCTTTGCGGGGGTGCGGTTGTAGACGGTGAGTTCGTGCCCGCCTTTCGCCTTCAGATGGCCTGCCATCGGATAGCCCATGACCCCAAGGCCGATGAATGCGATTTTCGCCATGCTATTAAATTCTCCTGGTCGTTCGTGTGTTTCGCGCGGGCTCTATTCCGGTATGTCGGTTACTCGCCTAGGCGCTTCAGATGCCGTGTCAGCCGGGCCTCGATGCGGTCCCAGACACGGCGCAGGATTTCCACCATCGAGAGATAGAGAACCGCCGCCCACAGGTAAACCTGGAAGTCGTAGGTGCGCGAGAAGGCGAGCCGTGTTTCGCCCATAAGGTCGAATACGGTGATGATGGAAGCGATCGCCGATCCCTTGATCATCAGGATGATCTCGTTGCCGAGCGGTCTCAATGCGATGATCATCGCTTGTGGCGCGACGATCTTGTTGAAGATCGGCCATTGCGACAGCCCGAGCGCCTCGCCGGCCTCTGTTTGCCCTTTCGGCACCGAATCGATCGCGCCGCGGAAGATTTCCGCCTGATAGGCGGAGGTGTTCAGCGCGAATGTGAAGACCGCGCAATTGAACGCGTCGCGAAAGAACCACCACATGTGCGCTGCTTCCAGCGTCTCACGGAACTGCCCGGCGCCGTAATAGACGAGGAAGGTCTGGGCCAGCAGCGGCGTGCCGCGGAAGAAGTAGACGTAAGAATAGGCCAGACCGCTGATGATGGAATTTTTCGAACCGCGTGCGAATGCAATCGGAATTGCGATTGCCGCGCCGATGCTCACGGACAGTGCCACAAGTTCGACGGTGATCAGCAGGCCGTGCAGGATGCGCGGCCCGTAGCGGGCATAGAAGGCGGGGCTGTATTCGGTCACCGCCAGCCGGACTGCGAGAAATGCGATCACGAGCCATAGCGCGACCCATAAGGCACCGCCGACGCGCGCCGGTGTCCAGCCCTTCTTGGCTGGCGGCGGGCGCACGACGGTTGCATCGGCAGTCGCTGTCATGGGTGATGTACCTGACCGCGGTTGGCCCAAGTGTTGATCCGGTTGATGCCGAGTGAGGAAATCACCGACAGGGTCAGGTAGATCAGGCAGGCGACGGAGTAGAAGAAGAAGGGTTCCTTGGTTGCGCCGACGACGATGTTGGTCTTGCGCAGCAGATCGTCGAGCGCGATGACGGAAACGAGCGAGGTATCTTTCAGCAGCACCAGCCACAGGTTCGACAGGCCGGGCAGGGCAAGGCGGATCAGTTGCGGCACAATGATCAGCCTGAGCGTTTTCGCCCGCGTCAGGCCGAGCGCGTAGCCGGCCTCGTACTGGCCAGCCCCGATGCCGCGCAGCGCGCCGAGAAAAACCTCGCTGGCGAAAGCGGAAAAAACCACGCCGAGCGCCACGACACCGGCGACGAACCCGCTCACCTCGACATAGCCGTCATAGAAAAGGGAGGCGATCTGCGCCAGCATGATCTGGCCGCCGTAATAGACGATAAACAGGGTCAGAAGCTCCGGCAGGCCGCGGAAGATCGTCGTGTAGACGTTGGCGGCTGCCTTGAGCAGCGGCTCCTCGGAGTTTTTGGCCAGCGCAACAAAGAAGCCGATCACGAGGCCAAACGGCAGCGTCACCAGCGCAAGCCGGATCGTCAGCCAGACACCAGTGGCGATTTCATCGCCCCAGCCGTCTGCCCCGAAACTCAGATATCCGAACAGTTCCCCCATGCCGGCGCTATATCCCCCGGGTCCGGCGTGTCAGGCATCCGGCAGGCGCATGGCCTGCCGGATGATTGCATAAGGTCAGCGGATCAATAGACCGAGAAGTCAAAATACTTGTCGTTGATCTGCTTGTAGGTGCCGTTCTCGAGGATCGCGGCGATTGCCTTGTTGAGCATCTCTTTGAGATCGTCCTCGCCCTTGCGCACCGCGATGCCCGCGCCATCGCCGAAATAGGCCGGATCGTTCTCCATCGCACCGACCATCTTGCAGCACGCACCATCGCCGGTTTTCAGCCACTCGCCGAGCACGACGGAATCTGCGGCAACCGCATCGAGGCGCCCGGAAGCGAGATCGAGATTGGCCTCGTCCTGGGTTCCGTAAAGCTTGATCGTCGAGCCTTTGTACTTGTCTTCAAGGAACGTCGCGTGGGTCGTTGCCGACTGTGCGCCGATCGTCTTGCCTTCAAGCGAACCGGGGTCGGTTGCCGTCAGGGGGCTGTCCTTCGGGGCGATCAGGGCCGGCGGCGTCGAATAGTATTTGGCGGTGAAGTCGACCTTTTCCATGCGCTCCGGCGTGATCGACATGGAGGCGATGATGGCGTCGTACTTGTTGGCAATGAGCGCCGGAATGATGCCGTCCCAGTCCTGGGCGACGAATTCGCATTCGACCTTCATCTCCGCGCAAAGCGCCTTGGCGATGTCGACGTCGAAGCCCTGGAGTTCATTGTTGGAGTCGAAATAATTGAAGGGCGGATAGGCGCCTTCGGTGCCGATGCGGACCTTGGTCCATTCCTTCGCCTCGGCGACACCGAATGCGGCTGCGACCATGATGGCGGCCGCGAACATGCGTTTGATCATGCTGTCCCTCTCACGTCTCTAGGTTTGGCCGGTCCTTTGACCCGCGGGTCCTGACCGTGCCTGTTTGCGCCTTCCATTTCGGCCGCGGACGGAAGCAAATGGGCAACGCTCCGTTGCATCGGCCTGCCGCGGCGGGCGCGCCGCCGCGTTGGGAACGCATTTACCCACACAAATCGCGGACTTGGCAACCGTATTGCGATGCGGTGCGCCTACCGGCCGTGTCGGTGTATGAGAATATTGCGCGCCATGACGGCGAACACGGTCAGGGCGGCGATCCCCTCAAGCGCCATGGGCGTCAGCGGGGCAGCCAGAATCAGCGCCGCGAAGACAAGCAGTATTTGGCGCGCGGGCAGAGGCAGGCAGAAGCGGTCGCGCACGAACCACAGGCCCGCAAGATAGACCGCGACGGGGATTGCCACCGCAAAGTCGCCCGCTATCAGCGCAACATGTGCCTTATGCGCGATAATATCGACCAGGACCGCGAATCCGGCGCCCGCGGCGGCACCCGAGGCAAAGATGACGAAATGCCCGTATCCCCAGGGCAGGGCCCGATCGAGGTCGGTCGTCTCGAGATGTTCCTCGCGGGCGAAATAGAGCCACCACATCGAGAATACGATTACCAGCGCGGAAAGGGCGATATGCACATAGGCCCATTCGAAACCAGTCGTGACCCGCTGCAGAGCAAAGGAGCCGGCCAGAAGCGTTTCGCCCAGCACGATGATGTTGAGCAGCCCGTAGCGCTCGATAATGTGGTGACGGTGCCACGGGGTGGCGCTCTTTCGCTCGGCAACGACCGGCACGGCCAGCTCAAGCACGATGCCGCATGCGAACAGGGCGTATCCGAAGGTGGGTGGCATCGGCAGCAGCGCGACGTAGACAATCCACAATACCTGTACCGCAGCAATGCCCCCGGCATAGGTCAGGGCTGTGGCGCGCCTGCTTGTGTCGTGGCGCGCGGCGCGCAGCCATAGCACCACCATGCCGATACGCATGATGATGTAGCCGATAACCACCAGCGTCAGGTCGAAATGCTCGAACATTGCGCCGATGCCCGCCGCCATCGTGAGCGATCCCGCCATAATCACCATCGTCAGCAGGCGGAACAGTGTGTCGTCGTTGTCGTAAGCGGAGGCGAACCACGTGTAGTTCATCCAGGCCCACCAGATCGCGAAGAACGCCAGGACAAACGATATGACGCCCTGTGTTGCGTGTGCCTCGGCAATGGCATGATGCAGCCCCGCGGCAGCAGTGGCGATCGCAATGACGGAGACGAGGTCGAACAGCAGTTCAAGCGGCGTTGCCACGCGGTGCGGCTCATGGCTGTCGCGCGGTTTCAGCGGGCGGATGATGCTTGTCATGCAGTTGGCCTGTCAGGCGTTGTCGACGATCACGGGGCTTTCGAAATAGATGATGTCCGGCGGGGTACCGTAACGCTCCGCGATCATCTTCTTCCAGTCGTCGGTATAGACCTTTTCCGCGGCTTCCCGGCTCTCCCAAAGATAGACGCCGCCGCCGGTCGGGCCATCGTCGTAGAGGTAGTATTTACGCACAAGGCCGGGCAGGTCCTGATATTTCGGTGCCGAGCCCTCGAATAGCGTCTTCGCCTCTTCAAGGCTCGTTCCCGCAGGAAGCGGGAATCTGACGATAGCGGTGATCATTGCACTCTCCCTTGGTCTTTCCCGAAGCATTGCACATGCAGCCTCACGAACCTAGCATTGCCCGACTGATGCGAGGACAGTTCAATGAAGATTGCAACCGTGGCGACGGGCGGTATCGGCGGCTACTTGGCGGTGCGCCTTGCCAAGGCTGGTCATGAGGTCGCAACGATCGCGCGCGGTGCCCATCTCGACGCAATACAAGCGAACGGGCTGACGCTCAACGCACATGACGGCACACACAATGTAGCGCCGTGGATCGCGACCGATGATACGAGGGAGGTCGGCGAGGTCGACGCGATCATCTTCGGCGTCAAATGCGGCGGGCTCGATGCGGCGGCAGAAATCTGCAGGCCGATGCTGGGCGCCGGCACGATCGTCATCCCCTTTCTCAATGGCGTGGAGGCATCCGACCGGCTGGCGCAGATCCTGCCGGAGAAAAACGTCGGCAACGGCGTTGCCTTCATTTCCACGACGATTTCCGCTCCCGGCGTGATCGGCCAGACCGGCGAATTCAACAAATTCGTCTTCGCCGAACGCGACAGCAGCCCTTCGGCAAGGATCGACGCGTTGCGGGAGGCAATCAACACGGCAGGTTCCAACGCCCCGCCGACTGACGATATCGAGCGCGAATTATGGTCCAAATTCGTGCTTTTCTCCGCAGTTTCCGGTGTCACGGCGGCAGCGCGCTGCACCATTGGCGACATCATGGCGAACGATGCCTTGAGCGATACCTTTCGCGCCATCATCGCCGAGACGGCGGCGCTCGGCCGTGCGCGCGGCGTCAAGCTGCCCGGCGACATCGAGGCGGATACATGGGCTTTCGCCCAAGGTTTGCCGGCGCCGATGCGCGCCTCCACCGCCGTCGATCTGGAGCACGGCTACCCGCTGGAGGTCGAATGGATTTCCGGCGCAGTCGCAAGGTTGTCGAAGGAGGCGGGACTGTCCGCCCCAGTCAACACGACGCTCTATGCTGTCTTGAGCCCGTTCAAGGACGGGAGAGGGTAAGGCCGCATTCGCAGCAGGTTCACATGCCTCACGGCAGCCAGCGCAGATATTTCCGGTTGACCCAGCCGGTGATGCCCTTGGCATTGACGCGGACCCAGTTGCCACGGCGCTCGCCAGTCAACCCGATGCAGGCCTCGCCCGGCCCAAGCGTCTCGATGATCCGGAAACCCACGCCTGGCCCGGAGCGCACGTTCAGCACGTCCCAGGATGCGACATTGACCACCTGATACGAGCCGCAGCAGGCGCAGGCATGCGCCTGTCCGGTGGGCAGGAACGTTGCTGCCGCCAGCAACGTGACTGCGGCCAGCCATGCACGGGGACGAACAGGTTTTGCGTTTGTGCGCATGCCAGAAGTCTAGGTGCAGCAGTGGCACGGGGCAACTAAGAATAGCCACCTCACAGGAAGGCCAATATTTCGCGCAAGACCGCTTGCGGATTTTCAAGTTGCGGCAGATGACCGGTGCCGGGCAAGGTGGCGAATTGCGCCTCCGGCATGAGGGCGTGTAACGCCTTGCCACGCGCAAGCGGGATCCAGGGATCATCCTCGCCCCAGACGATCTTCACCGGGCAGCGCACGCTGCCGAACAACGGCTCGACTTCGGCGGTGTATTTCTCGTCGGCCTGCGCGAATTGCCGGTAGAAGCTCGGCGCGCCGTCCTCGGTGAGCCAGGGCGCGACGAGGTTTTCCCGATCCTCCGGCGCGATGTCGGAGATCAGCGCGCCGCCGATATAGGCATCGACAAGCGCGCGGTGGATGTGCGGCGGCAGGCCCTGGAACGCGTCTACATGCCTGCCGACGTGTTCGAAGAACTCCGAGCCCCAGGGGCGCATGGCGACCACGTTCATCAGCACGTAGCGCTCGTAGTCGCACCCCAGCAGCAGATGCGCGCGCAGCGTTGTCGCACCGCCGAAGTCATGCGCCACGACGCGCGGGCGCGACAGGCCCCAGTGGGCGAGCATTTGCGCGAACACCTCGCCCTGAACGTCGAGCGATGTGCGCTGGCCGGGATGTTTCTCCGACTGGCCGTATCCCGGCATGTCGTACCAGTGCACCGTGAAGTTGTTGGCAAGTTCCGGGATGATCCTGTGCCAGGAATACGACGACCACGGCCAGCCGTGCGCCAGCACGAGAGCCGGCCCTTCGCCGGCGCGCCCGGCGGCGACCTCTCCGGCGCTTGTCGCAACCGTTTCGTCCAGTTTCCAGCCGTGCGGTTCGGTCATGTCGGTTATCGCGCCAGCGCGGAACGGATCAGGGCGAAGCCCGCAGTCGCAAAGAGAGCTGCGACGACGCCCTCTATCCAGCGGCGGAACCGCTGGTATCCGGCCATGAAGCCCGGCAGCGAGAAGGCCATTGCGTAGGCGGTGTAGTTCGCGAACCCGAGCGCCATGCAGATTGCGGTGGCCAGCATCACCTGACCGCTGCCGCTGTCCGCGCCCATGCCCATCGACAGCGCCGCCATCCAGGCAACGACGGCCTTGGGGTTCGAGAGGTTGAGGATCAGGCCGCGCAGGAACCATTGGCCCTCGGCCATTGTGCGCGGACCCGACCCGGATGCGCGCAGTGCCGAACGGCCGGACTGGAAGGCGAGCCACAGGAGATAGAGCCCGCCGAGAATCTTGAGTGCCATGAGGAAGCGGACGGACCCTTGCAGGACGGCGCCCATGCCGGTCGCCGCGATCACGCCCCAGAACGCCAGTCCGAAGGCGAGGCCCGCGCCGAAAATCAGGCTGTTTCGCCGCCCGCGGCGCATCGCAACGGTTGCCGTCGCGATGTTCGCAGGTCCCGGCGAAGCCGTGACGACCGCAAAGGCCAGGACGATCGAGAAAAGGCTCTCTGCGCTGAACATGGCCGTGCTCCCTATAACCCAAGTTCGCCGAACGGGATGAAGGCGACCGGCTCGCCACGGGTAACGCTCGTGGCGTCCTCGGGGATCTCGATCAGTCCGTCTGCGGCGCGCAGGCCCGTGATCAGCCCCGATCCGTCGCGGGCGAACTTGTCGACGTTGAGCCCGTCGGGCCCCGGCGTCAGCAGCCCGCGCAGGAACTCGCGCCGGTCCGGCTTCTTCTTCGGTATCTCGAAGGCCGCCGGCAGCATGAAGCGGCGCGGCTCGCTCCACCGCGCCCCGCCAAGCGCCAGCAGCGCCGGGCGCACATAGAGCAGGAAGCAGACGAAGGCGGCGACCGGATTACCGGGAAGCCCGAAGACGACGGTGTCGCCAATCTGGCCCATCGCCATCGGCCGGCCCGGCTTGATCGCGATCTGCCACAGGTGCCTTTTTCCCAGCTTGTCGAGGCTCTCGATCAGATGATCTTCCTCGCCGCGGCTGGCACCGCCCGAGGTGATGATGACGTCCGCCGTCCGCTCCGCCTTCGACAGCGCATCGCGCATCGCTTTGCCTGTATCAGGGAGTATGCCGAGATCGTTGACCTCGACAGGGAGCGAGGAGAGCAGCGACGTCAGCAGCGGGCGGTTGGCGTCATAGACCCCGCCGTCGCCGAGCTCGGTTCCCGCTTCGGCGATCTCGTCGCCCGACGAGAAGACCGCCACTTTCAGCTTCGAAAAGACACTTAAGCTTCCGTGGCCGATGGAGGCGGCAGCGGCGATGTCCTGCGGCCGCAGGCGCTGGCCCGGATCGATCAGGGTTGCGCCCTCGGCGAGGTCCTCGCCGGCGCGGCGGCGGTTGGCGCCGGGCTTGACGCCGGCTGGAATGGTGACCTGCGTCAGTTCGCCGATCTCGTCGGATGCGGCCGCCTCGCAGTCCTCCTGCATGACGACCGTGTCGGCGCCCGCCGGCATCGGCGCGCCGGTGAAGATGCGCGCGGCGGACTTCTCCGGCAGCGGCTCGTTCGCCGGATGGCCGGCAGCAACGCGCATGGCGACGAACAGGCTCGTGTCGGCGTCCGCGTTGAGATCGGCATGACGCACCGCGTAGCCGTCGACGGCGGAATTGTCGAAGGCGGGAACGTTGCGGGGCGCGCGTACGTCGTTTGCCGCGACACGGCCGGTCGCCGCGCCGAGCGGCACGTCCTCCGGCGTCGCCACGTTAGCCAGGCGCTCGCGCAGGATCGCCAGAACCTCGTCATGGCGCAGCCGGTCCTTGTCGTGCAGGAAGCAGTCGTCGAGAAGCTTTTTGGCAGTCATCAGGCTTCGACCTTCGCGCCGCCTGCGCGCGCAGGCAAGCGGCAATGCGCGAGGACGAAATCACAAATGGAAGCGATGTCGTCGATCTGGAAGACCGGAACGTTCTTCGGGTTGGTGCCATCGGCGGCTCCGCCGGTATCCGAGGCTATGCCCACGATGTTGGCGTCGGCTAGCGTCAGCGGCTCGCCCTTGCGCGCGTCCGCCCGGCGGCACTCGATCTTCGGATGCGCCTCGCGCTTGTAGCCCTCGACGATGACGATGTCGCAGGGGGAAAGCCGGGCGATCACCTCGTCCATGGAGGGTTCGGCCTCGTCGCGCAGCTCGTGCATGATCGCCCAGCGCGCCCCGCCGACAATGGCCGTTTCGCGCGCGCCCGCTTCACGGTGGCGGAAACTGTCCGTGCCCGGCGTATCGATGTCGAACTTGTGGTGCGCGTGCTTGACCGAGGCGACGGCAAAGCCGCGCGCGGTCAGCTCTGCGATGATGCGCTCGGTCAGCGTCGTCTTGCCGGAATTCTTCCAGCCGGTCACGCCGAAGACGGGAGGAGACTTGGTCATGGGAAAATCAATAGGACTTAGACGCCCGCTACCGCAAGCTGTTCGGCAACACTGATCTCTTCAGGTGTGTTGATGTTGAAGAACGGGTCGAGCGGCTCGGTCCCGGTCTCAAGCATCGGAAAGTCGACGGTGGTGTTGTCGTGCCGGTCGACCCAGACGAGCACCTTGCGCGTCTCACCCGCCGTCAGGAAGGCGTCGAGGTCATCTGCGAGCGAAACGGGCCAGAGCCCGATAACCGGGTGCGCGCGGCCATTGGACGAGGCCAGCACGATGCGGTCTTTACCATCGGCGGCTTCAAGCAGCCTGGATACGAGATCGCGCGGGAAAAACGGCGTGTCGCCAGCCACGCTGACGATATAGCGCGGGTGAAGTTTGACCGGCGCAGGATCAGCAAAAGTGGAAGCCGGTTTTGCGCCCGGATCCTGCGCCAAAGCAAAAGAGGACGCCCAGCGTAATCCCGCCAGCACGCCCGCCAGAGGCCCCGCGAAACCCTCGATTGGGTCCGCTACCACGGTCAGCCCGTATGCTGCGAAGCGCGCCGGATCGCCATTGGCGTTGAGCACGAGGCTGCCCACCTGCGGTTTCAGCCGGTCGATGACGCGGCTCAGCATCGGCGCGCCCGCGACGCTCAGCAGCGTCTTGTCGCCGCCGCCCATGCGCCGCGACAGGCCGCCGGCGAGGACGACGCCTGCGACTGAGTCACTGACGCTGTTCAAGATGCAATCCTCGCCAGTTCAACTGTTCTGATAACCATTCGCTTCTGCGGTTTACTGGATTCCGGCTTTCGCCGGAATGACGTTGGAGATTGTTTCGGGCGGCACCAACACACTCTCCGTCATTCCGGCGGTCAAGAGGCGAGGAGTGCCATAGGCACGACAGGGAAGCAAAGAAGCCGGAATTCAGAATAGGTCAGCATCAACTGTGCCGTCAGCCTAATCATCCCCTTCGCCCTTCCTGCGGTGCTTCTTGTCCTCGCCTTCGTCGTAGGAAGCGTCGGCATCGAACTCGATGCGGTCTTCGCCGGCAACGGCGAGGAAGCGTTTTCCCCGCGCGCGCCCGATCAGCGTCAGCCCCGCCTGTTTGGCAAGCTCAACGCCCCAGGCGGTGAAGCCCGAGCGCGAGACAAGGATCGGGATGCCCATCATCACCGTCTTGATGACCATCTCCGAGGTCAGCCGCCCGGTGGTGTAGAAGATCTTGTTGGCAGGCTCCGCCCTGTTCATGAACATCCAGCCTGCTATCTTGTCGACGGCGTTGTGGCGGCCGACATCCTCCATGTAGACGAGCGGACGGTCAGCCTCGCACAGCACGCAGCCGTGGATCGCGCCGGCGGTCAGATAGAGGCTCGGCGCGGTGTTGATCTTTTTGGTCAGTGCATAGAGCCACGAGGTCTTGAGCTTCGCAGTCCTCGGCAGCGAGATACTCTCGAAGCTCTCCATCACATCGCCGAATACGGTGCCCTGCGCGCAGCCCGAGGTGCGGACCTTCTTCTTCATCTTGTCTTCGTAGTCGGTGGCGCGCTCAGTCCGCACGACAACGACGCCGAGGTCGTCGTCGTGATCGATGCCGGTGATGACATCGTCGGCGCGCAGCATGTTCTGGTTGAGCAGATAGCCGACGGCGAGCAGGTCGGGATGGTCGCCGATGGTCATCATGGTGACGACTTCCTGCGCGTTGAGGAACAGCGTCAGCGCGCGCTCCTGCACGACACGGGTGTCAACCCGCGTTCCCGTATGATCTATTCCTGAAACAGCTGCCGACAGCGCCGGATCGTCCGGGTTGGGCGCGACGATAAACTCACCAGTGAGGCTGTCACTAGCGACCTCACCAGCAGCCTCGCCACTTGTGTCCACACCACCCTTCGCCTTTGTCACCGCCTCACCGGCCATGTCCGTCCCGCTGTTGCTCGCACTCATGCGCCAACAGATAGACCGGGGAGGGGGGGAGGGGAAGGGAGGTGGGAATGGAAGAGGCGGATGTTTTCGTCTGCTGGGCTGGCGTATGGACCCCGGATCACGCGCTTGTGCTAGTGGCACCGCGCTGTCCGGGGTGACGACCTGTGGGTTGATTTATCGGATGCCTGGCAAATGGCGGCGTAACATCAAGACTGGATTCCGGCTTTCGCCGGAATGACGTTGGAGGTTGGCTGCGACGGTTCCAACATAAGCAAGCCGCAATGGCGTCGGAGGTTGTGTTCAACGGCTCCACGACAACGCAAGCCGGGGCTGCGGTGGGGATTGTCTGCAACGCTCACAACACACTCGCCGTCATTCCGGCGAAAGCCGGAATCCAGTTCTTAAAATCATCCCTCCGTCTGCGTCAGACAATATCGTCAGCGAGGTCGCGCCAGTCCGGATTGTCTTTCTCAATCAGTTCCAGTTTCCACTGACGCTGCCATTCCTTGATGCGATTCTCGCGCAGAATGGCTTGCTCCATGGTGTCGTGCATTTCGAACCAGACAAGGAAACGCACGCCATATTTGCCCGCGAAGCCGTCAGTATCGCCCTGACGATGCTGATATAGGCGTTTGGGCAGGTCGCTGGTCACGCCAGTGTATAGCGTGCCGTTGCGCTTCGACGCGAGGATGTAGACGCAAGGGCGTTTTTCCATCTGATCTAATTACTGGATTCCGGCTTTCGCCGGAATGACGGTGAGTGTGATTGTGTCGTGGCGTCTCATCTCCAACGTCATTCCGGCAATCAAGAGGCGAGGAGTGCCGTAGGCACGACAGGGAAGCAATAAAGCCGGAATCCAGATTCCTGAATAAAGGTCTTGGGTCGCTTCAAACACTTTCACCAGCGAGAGCACCCCAACCCGCATTGCCTCTGTTCCCTGACCCGACTAGAAATGCGGCCAACAAGGAACAAAGGGAACGCCACACATGTTCGACGCTCTCAACAAATACGGCCTGCCGGCGAAATACGCGATCCTGATCGGGGCAGCATCCGTGATCGCCGTCTTCATCCTGAACCTGAAGGACCCGGGCGCCATGACGCTGGGCGGCTATGCCTATACCGGGCTTCTCGGGGTGATCTTCGGCGCGGCTGCCGGCTACATGCGCCAGCTTCGCGGCATGACGCGCTAAATCTCGAGGGGCATGAAATTCTCGACTTCGAGGAATGATCGCGCGCATGTTCCCGAAAAGTGGGAACCGGTTTTCGGATAAGAACATGCGGCAAGAATAAGGGCCGCGCGCATAGACCCAAAAAGTTGCAGACTTTTTGGATCAGGCTATGCGGCAAGGATAAAGGAGCACATGCGACGAATGTTCAACAGCCTGAATCGTCTCGGCCTGCCGGCCAAATACGCCGTTCTCTATTCCGCGGGCGCGGTGATCTTTCTCTTCATCTGGAACATGGTGGGCGCGGGAACCGGCGAGCCGATGGTCTATCCGATCGCCGTCGTGCTCGGCGCCGTCTGGGGCGCGGGCAAGGGCTACCTGCGCAAGAAGCAGGGGTTAAACAGCTAAACCTGTTTGACGTGCATTCCCGCTCTCTTATCTAACGCGGCAAGAGCCAATCCATAATTTTACGGGGACGACATGAGTGTGACCAAGGAAGCCGTGCTGGAGGCGCTGAAGCGCGTGCGCGGGCCGGACCTGAAACGCGATCTGGTCGAGACCGGCATCGTCTCCGACATCTTCATTTCCGGGGCTAAGGTGATCTTCTCGATCTCGGTTCCCGCCGACATGGCGCAGAAGCTGGAACCGATGCGCCAGGCCGCCGAGCGCGTCGTCTCCGAAATCCCTGGCGTCGAGAAGGCCATCGTCTCCATGACGGCAGAAAAGGCCGGTGGCGGTAACGGCTCCGCTCCTGCCGCCAAAGCGCCCCCGCCCGGCAACATGGCACCTCCGCCCCCGATGGCGGGTAAAGGCCCTGGCGGACAGCAAGCCGCTCCGCAGGCCGCAGGCGTTCCCGGCGTGAAACACATCATCGCCGTCGCTTCGGGCAAGGGCGGCGTCGGCAAGTCCACGACGACGGCGAACCTCGCGCTCGCGCTGCAGACTCTGGGATTGAGTGTCGGCGTGCTCGATGCCGATATCTACGGTCCCTCGCAGCCGCGCCTTCTCGGCGTCACGGGCAAGCCTGAGCCGGTGCATGGCCGGGTGCTGAAACCGCTTGAGGGTTACGGGCTGAAGGTCATGTCCATGGGCTTTCTGGTCGAGGAAGACACGCCGATGATCTGGCGCGGGCCGATGGTGATTTCCGCCATCACCCAGATGCTGCGCGAGGTGCAGTGGGGCGAACTCGACGTGCTTGTCGTCGACATGCCGCCGGGCACCGGCGACGCGCAGCTGACCCTGGCGCAGCAGGTGCCGCTATCGGGCGCGGTGATCGTCTCCACGCCACAGGACTTGGCTCTCATTGACGCGCGAAAAGGCATCAACATGTTCCGCCGCGTCGACGTGCCGATCCTCGGCATCATCGAGAACATGAGCTATTTCCTCTGCCCCTCCTGCGGCGACCGGTCCGACATTTTCGGCAATGGCGGCGCGAAGGCGGAAGCCGAGAAGATCGGCGTGCCGTTCCTCGGCGAAGTCCCGCTGCACATGGATATCCGCGAGAAGTCCGATGCCGGCCGCCCGCCTGTGGTCTCCGACCCGCAAGGCCCGCATGCGAAGATCTTCGGCGAGATCGCCAGGACGGTTTGGGCGGAACTCTCCGACGCGGAGAATGCCAAGGCGGCTCCGGCTATCGTGATGGAGTAGCGAAGGCTCAGGAAAAGTGGGAACCGGTTTTCCGCCCGGAGCCTTCGCCAGAAAAGAGTAGAAGCCTAGGCTTTCAAAGCCGCCTGCAGCCTCCGCATCTTCACTCGCTCGCGATAGATAACGAACAGGCCGCTGGAGACGATCAGCGCGATGCCTGCAAGGCGCAACAGGCCCGGCACGTCGCCCCAGATGAAGTATCCCAGCACGAACGCCCACACGATGATCGAGTAGCGGAACAGCGCGACGACGGAAAGCTCGCCGGTGCGCATGGCGTCGGTGATGAAGTAATAGCCGAGTGACAGGAACGCGGCGGCCGCGCTCAGGATCGCGATTTCGCGCGCATCCGGCCAGCGCGTAAAGCCGTCGATCAGCACCATGGCCGCCCCCATGCCCATCGCCGCGAACATGGTCGCGAAGGTCACCATCACCGTCGGTACGTCACGGCTGATATAGCGGTTTGAGAGATCGCGCAGGGCGATGAAGCCGAGCGCCGCTACGGCGTAGAGCGCGTTGGCGTCGAAACCTTCCATGCCCGGCTGCACCACCATCAGCATGCCGACGAAGCCGCAGGCAATCGCGCTCCAGCGCCGCCAGCCGACCTTTTCCTTGAACAGGAAAGCCGCGATCACCGTCATCACCAGCGGCATGGCTTGCAGGATCGCGGTCGCATTGGCGATCGGCATGGCGAGCAGGGCCGTGAGATAGAGCAGCGTAGCGAACCATTCCCCGACGATGCGTCCGCCAAGTGGTTTCCAGGCGCTGCGCGGGATCGGTTTGACTTGCCGCATGGCGGCAGCCAGTGCGGCAAGCATCACGCTGGCGATCATGCCGCGCACGAAGATGATCATGCCGAGCGGCAGCGTCTCGCCAGCGAGCTTGACGCAGGCATCGTTGGCGATGAATCCGAACATCGCAACCAGCATCGAGGCAATGCCGCGCCGGTTTTCGCTCAGGATCGTGGCAGCGGCTGAGGCTGCTGGCGCGTCTGATTGCGCGTCGGACATGGCAGGCATTTCGCTCAAGGGTTTTTGTTTATGTGGCTGCGAGATTGCGCGCGGTTCAGCGGGTGTGCAAGCGCTGCATGTGAATGCGCGCCATATGCGCCGTGGCGACCGAGATCAGGATCGAGACGGCCATGACGATGGCGAGCGGCAGCAGCGTGCCGTCCTGCACATGGCCGGTGATTACAGTCGCCAGCGCCCCCATGCCAAGTTGGATGGCGCCAGAGATACCGGACGCGGCCCCGGCCAGGTCGGGCCGAACGGAAACGCAGCTTGCGATCGCGTTGGGTAGCACGAGGCCGTTGGAGAATGCAGTGAAGGCCATGGGCACGAACAGCGCCAGCGGATGCAATGTACCGGTCGAGGCGGCAATAACCATGGCGAGCGTCGCGGCGATGCCGAGGGCGTTGCCGAGGCCGATCATCCGGTCCGGGCCCGCCCGCTCGGAAAATTTGCCCGACATGAAGTTGCCGGCCATATAGCCGAGCGCGCCGAGCGGAAAGTACTTGCCATATTCCGACGGGCTCATGCCCATAAAGTCGACCGCGATCAGAGGTGCTGCGGCCAGGAAGGCGAAGAAGGCCGCCGACGCAAACCCGAGCGTCAGCGCGTATCCCCAGAACGCAGGCGATCGCAGCAGAACGGATGCGCCATTGACGAGCGGTGCGAAAACGGCGCGATTGCCCTCGTGTACGTGGGTTTCGCGGAGGATCACAACGACCGTCAGCAGCACGGGAACGGCAACCGTGGCGACAGCCAGAAACGTTGCATGCCAGCCATAGGCCTCGTCGAGCCTGCCTCCGATATAGGGCGCAACCATCGGCCCCACGACCATGCCCATGGTGACATAGGCGATCATGCTGGCCGAACGCTCGCGGCTGAAACAGTCGCGCACGATGGC
Organism: Rhodobiaceae bacterium; assembly: GCA_020637855.1. Classification (GTDB taxonomy): domain Bacteria; phylum Pseudomonadota; class Alphaproteobacteria; order Rhizobiales; family Tepidamorphaceae; genus JACKJK01. Next base: position 548,554 of record JACKJR010000001.1, read on the forward strand.
CCGGCCAATGGCGATGCCGGCCGCGCCGCCAAGGCCCTGCACGAGGCGGGCAAGGATCAGCAGTTCGATAGTCGGCGCGAAGGTTGCGAACAGGGAGCCGGCAATGAAACACACCAGCCCGCAGATCAGCACCGGCTTGCGCCCGAAGCGATCCGACAACGGGCCCAGAACCAGTTGCGAAACGGCCATGGCGACAAGGTAGACCGTCAGTGTCAGTTGAACCGTTGCGTAATCGGTGTTGAACGCGGTCTGCATGCCGGGCATCGAGGGCATGCAGATGTTGAGCGCAACAGGGCCGATAGCTGCAATGACGATCAGCAGAAAGATCGATGGCGCCAGCACAGGCGCCACGGTCGAGGCAGGCCGATCGGTCAGGGGTTGGCTCATGAGGAAACGTCCGGCGGGGTTCTGGCGGTTTGGTCGTATGCCGAACCTATATGGGGCAATACCCATTTCCGAGCCATGCCGGGAACGCAGGGCAGCGATCCACGTCGCCGAAAGCGGAGGGGCGCCGGCCGTTACGCCGGCGCCCGCTCGTGCCTCTAGTGATTGCAGCAGACAGCATTCGCCGGGACATCCGGCGCGGCGGGCACCGCTTCGCGGTTGAAGATTGCGCGCACGAAATTGTGGAAGGCAAGCGAGCGCTGCCGGCGGCCCTCGGCCATGAAGCGGTTGAGTGTCTCAGGATCGATCTGCGCCGGGTCGATCGAATGGAATTGCGTGGTCATGGTCTGTCTCCGGTGCGGCCGTGAGGTGAGGGGAGGAGCACTGCCGACGCTTGCGAAAATATGGTTCGCCACGCTTTGCGACAAACGCATTGTTTTCAGTTATCGAATGAGTCAAATTCATCTGAATCTGTTCATGACATACCATCCCTGTTGGAGATTCCGAATTTGAATCACCCAGTTTCCGAGAACCGCACGTGTAGTGAGTTGAAATAATTACGGATTTTCACGAATGAAACGCGAAATTCCTCCACTCATGTGGCTTCGCGCATTTGAAGCAACGGGTCGTCATTTGAGTTTTATGAAGGCGGCCGAGGAACTGAACGTGACCCCTTCGGCGCTGTCGCATCAGGTGCGTCAGCTCGAGGAGATGCTTGGCCAGAAGCTGTTCGTCAGGCTCAACAGGTCCATTCGCCTGACCGATGCCGGTACGCGCTGCCTGCCGGGATTGCGCGACGGATTCAATCGCATTGCCGATGCCATGGCGCAGGTCCGCCCGGCGGTGCCCGTAAACCGGCTGGTTGTGGGAACCGGGCCCGCGCTGGCCGCGAAATGGCTGGCTCCCCTGCTGTACAAGTTCGTCGACGCCCATCCCGATCTCGATCTGCGCATTGCCGCCAGTCTGGCCGTGGCCTCATTGGAGCGCGACGGCATTGACGTCACGCTCCGGTTCGGCGGTGGAAACTACGAGGGCGTTGTCGCCGAGAAGCTGATGGACGAGGCCGTGGCGCCGATCTGCTCGCCGGCGTTTCTGGCGCAGCATCCGTTGCGCGTGCCGGCCGATCTGGCGTCGGTACAGATCCTGCATGACGATTCCCTGTGTTTTGTGGACGGTGCCCCCGGATGGCGAGAATGGGCGCAGGCGGCCGGTGTGCCGGACCTCGATGTCGATCGCGGCCTGCGCTTCAACCACGCCGATCATGGCCTGGACGCAGCGATGGAGGGGGCGGGTATCGTTCTTGGGCGCAGGACCCTTGCGATGCGCGACCTCAATGCCGGCAGGCTGGTGTTGCCGTTCGAGGTTTCCGTTCCGGTGCGTAATACCGCTGTCTGGCTGGTCTACAGGCCGGACGATCAGGGCCGGATGACGCCTAAGGTCCACGCATTCAGGGATTGGATATTCACCGAGGTTCAGGCGGAGCCGCTGCCGTTCTGACTGCTTCAGGGGTGGTCGGGCTTAGCCCGTCACCCGCCCGTCACGCTCATGTGCCGGCCCACGCTCGGCCGCTTCGTCGTGCGGTCGATGATGAAGTCGTGGCCCTTCGGCTTGCGCGAGATGGCTTCTTGAATCGCGGCGGTGAGCGGCTCGTTGCTCTCGCTGGCGCGCAGCGGCGCGCGCAGGTCGGCTGCGTCTTCCTGGCCCAGGCACATATAAAGCGTGCCGGTGCAGGTCAGGCGGACGCGGTTGCAGCTTTCGCAGAAATTATGCGTCATCGGCGTGATGAAGCCGAGGCGCCCGCCGGTCTCGCCGATGCGCACATAGCGCGCCGGCCCGCCGGTATTGTAGTCGATGTCTTCCAGGCTCCAGCGCTGTGACAGGTCTTCGCGCACCTGCGACAGCGGCAGGTACTGGTCGGTGCGGTCGCCATCGATCTCGCCAAGCGGCATGGTTTCGATCAGGGTCAGGTCCATGCCGCGGTCGTGGCAGAATTTGATCAGCGTATCGAACTCGTCCTCGTTGACGCCCTTCAGGGCAACGGCATTGAGCTTCAGGGACAGCCCTGCGGCAAGGGCCGTGTCGATGCCCTCCATGACCTTGTCGAGACTGCCCCAGCGGGTGATTGCCTTGAACTTGTCCGCATCGAGCGTGTCGATCGAGACGTTGACGCGCTTCACGCCGCAATCAACCAGTTCGCTGGCGAAGCGTGCAAGCTGCGAGCCGTTCGTGGTGACGGTGAGTTCGTCGAGTGCGCCGCTGCCCAGATGGCGCGACAACGCCTTGAACAGCCACATGATGTTCCGCCGCACAAGCGGTTCACCGCCGGTGATCCTCAGCTTGCGCACGCCCAGATCGACGAAGGCGGAGCACACCCGGTCGAGTTCTTCCAGCGTCAGCAGATCCTTCTTCGGCAGGAAGGTCATGTTCTCCGACATGCAGTAGACGCAGCGGAAATCACAGCGGTCCGTCACCGAAACGCGCAAATATGTCACCGCACGCTGAAACGGATCGACAAGACGCCGCGCGGCTGGGGTCATCGCATCCGGAGAAACAACGTTCATCAAATCCCGTCCCCGGCGGCCTGAACCTTGTCTTGTGCCGCCAATATTTCTTCACTGTGCATGCTTCTGTGGCATGCCACGCTCTATTTAGCAGGACGCGCGCCGACCTCAACACTCGGTGCGATCATAATGAGGCCGGTTGGCGGCGCGGCGGTGTCGGTCAGGCGCGATTGCAGGGCGTCCTCAAACGGCATTGAAATAAAATTACACAAGGAGATGATTTTATTTCCATTTATTCCTTGTGCAGTTGCGAACGCCTGTTCAACGAGGGAAAAAATCCAACCCATTCTCTCTGCGAGAGTCGCGCGAAAAATAAAATAACAAAAATAAGAAATAAAACGTAATAATATTGCGATTTTGAGGTGAGGCGAATTTGCCTGTGCGACAATAGCCGTGCATGATCGGATTCGGGAGGAGTCAATAATACATGCACGCTCAGCAAAGCGCTGTGCAGACGCCGGCTGGAATCGTCGCTTTGAGCGATGAGGAAGCCGGACGCGGGCACCTTTATCGGCTGATTGGCCGATTGCTTGCGCGTGCGCCCTCCACCAAGGAACTGGCCAATACGGCGCTGCTGTCGGGCGATGACAGCGAAATCGGTCAGGCGATCTCCTCGCTTGCCACGATCGCGGCCAAGGTCGATGCCGCAACGGTCGAGCGCGAATACCATGACCTGTTCATCGGTCTTGGGCGCGGTGAGCTGGTTCCGTACGGCTCCTATTATCTGACTGGATTCCTTCACGAAAAGCCGCTTGCCAAGCTGCGCGGCGACCTGTCCCGGCTTGGTATCGAGCGGGCAGACAGTGTTAAGGAGCCGGAAGACCATATCGGCGCGATTTGCGAGGTCATGGCGGGTCTTATCCTCGGTACTTTCGGAGTGCCGGCCCCGCTGGAGACCCAGAAGGCATTCTTCGAAGCGCATATGGCCCCCTGGGCCACGCATTTCTTCCGCGATCTGGAAAAGGCGAAGTCATCGGTGTTCTACGCACCGGTCGGCCGGCTCGGCCGCGCCATGATCGAGGTCGAGGAGGCCGCGTTTTCGATGGTTTGAGTTGCGCGCCGGGTTCCGGCGCGGGCTGCGCAAGTGTGCGGGCGCGATGAACGGGCCGAAAGGCTTTTTTGAAAAGCAGCACCCGCAGTGGGCGCTGCCGGAAATGTGAGAGACGGAAGCTGGCCTGCGCCTTGAACGCCGGCGGGCACCGACAAGGGAGAGAGGGAAATGGCAGGCAAGACCAAAGATGTCGAAACCGATCGCCGCGGCTTCCTCAAGCTTGCGGGGCTTGGGTCGGTAGCGGGCGGCGCGGCCCTGGTCGCGGGAACCGACAAGGCGGATGCGGCAAGCGCTGCTCCGGCAGGTTCCGGATACCGGGAAACCGACCACGTGAAGACCTTCTACAAATCCGCGCGGTTCTGATCGGGCGCTGCCCGGTTAAAGCGACGATCAGAAAACAGCTTGAGGAGATGAACCAATGTTGAGGAAGAAGACGGAAGGCGCCGCGAAGAGTGCACGCCTCGCCCAGATCCTCTCCGATGTGGCAGGCTCGACGATCGACCGGCGCACGTTCCTGCGCCGCTCCGGCCTCACGGTTGGTGGATTGGCTGCGGCATCGGCGATCAGCGGCGCGATGGTCCAGAAGGCGGAAGCCGCTGGCGGACCTGGCCCGGTTGAGATCAAGAAATCGGTTTGCACCCACTGTTCGGTGGGCTGCACCGTGATGGCCGAGGTCCAGGGCGGGGTATGGACGGGTCAGGAGCCCGGCTACGACAGCCCGTTCAACCTGGGCTCCCACTGCGCCAAGGGCGCTTCGGTACGCGAACACGCTCACGGCGACCGCCGCCTGAAATATCCAACCAAGCTCGTTGGCGGCAAGTGGACCAAGATCAGTTGGGATGACGCGATCAACGAGATCGGCGACCAGATGCTGAAGATCCGCGAAGAGTCGGGGCCGGATTCGGTTTACTGGCTCGGCTCGGCCAAGCATTCCAACGAGCAGGCCTATCTGGTTCGCAAGTTCGCTGCCTTCTGGGGCACGAACAACGTCGACCACCAGGCGCGTATCTGTCACTCGACCACGGTCGCGGGTGTTGCAAACACCTGGGGCTACGGCGCGATGACCAACTCCTACAACGACATCCACAATTCGCGTGCGATGTTCCTCATCGGCGGCAACCCCGCCGAGGCGCACCCGGTGTCTCTGCTGCATCTGCTGAAGGCCAAGGAGCAGAACGACAGCCAGCTCATCGTCTGCGACCCGCGCTTCACGCGCACGGCTGCCCACGCCAATGAATATGTGCGCTTCCGTCCGGGCACGGACGTGGCACTCATCTGGGGCATCCTGTGGCATGTCTTCGAGAACGGGTGGGAGGACAAGGAATTCATCCGCACCCGTGTCTACGGCATGGATGACGTGAAGAAGGAAGTTGCCCGCTGGACACCGGAAGAGACCGAGCGTGTCACCGGCGTTCCCGGCTCGCAGCTTCGCCGCGTTGCCCGCACGCTGGCCAACAACCGGCCCTTCACCATCATCTGGTGCATGGGCGGCACCCAGCACACCACGGGTAACAACAACACCCGTGCGTACTGCGCGCTGGGTCTTGCTCTTGGCACGATCGGAACGTCGGGCGGCGGCGCCAACATCTTCCGCGGTCACGACAACGTCCAGGGCGCTACCGATCTCGGCGTGCTCGTCGACACGCTGCCCGGCTACTATGGCCTGGCTGCCGGGTCGTGGAAGCACTGGAGCCGTGTGTGGGATGTCTCCTACGACGACATGGTCGCGCGCTTTGCGACCGTGAAGGACGCCGAAGGCAAGGACAAGTCGCTGATGAACGCGGCCGGCATTCCCGTCAGCCGCTGGTTCGACGGCGTTCTTGAAGCCGGCGACAATCTCGATCAGCCGAATTCGATCCGCGGCATGGTGTTCTGGGGTCACGCCCCGAACTCCCAGACCCGTCAGCAGGACGTCAAGAAGGCGATGGAGAAGCTCGATCTTCTCGTCGTCATCGACCCCTATCCGACAGTTTCGGCCGTGCTGCACGACCGCACCGACGGAGTCTACCTGCTGCCGGCGGCGACGCAGTTCGAGACCTACGGCTCTCTGACGGCGTCGAACCGTTCGTTCCAGTGGCGCGAGAAGGTTGTGGAGCCGCTCTTTGAGTCGCTTCCCGACCACACCATCGCCTACAAGTTCGCCAAGAAGCTCGGCTTCGCCGACGAGATGTTCAAGAACATCAAGGTGGAGAACGACGAGCCGCTGGTGGAGGACGTGCTGCGCGAGATCAACCGCGGCATGTGGACGATCGGTTATACCGGCCAGTCGCCGGAGCGCCTGAAGCTCCACATGGCCAATCAGCACACCTTCGACAAGACCACGTTGCGCGCCAATGGCGGTCCTTGCGATGGCGACTACTACGGCCTGCCGTGGCCGTCGTGGGGCACCGCCGAGATCAAGCATCCCGGCTCGCCGAACCTGTACGACGTCTCCAAGCCGGTGGCCGAGGGCGGCATGGGCTTCCGTGCCCGCTTCGGTGTCGAGCGCGAGGTCGACGGCGTCAAGCACAACCTGCTTGCCGAAGGCGTCTATCCGGTCGGATCGGAGATCGAGGACGGCTATCCGGAATTCACCTATGGCATGCTCAAGAAACTCGGCTGGGACGGCGATCTCACCGACGACGAGCGCGCCACGATCGAAAAGATCGGTGGTGACAAGCCGGACGGCGTCAACTGGAAGGTCGATCTGTCCGGCGGTATCCAGCGCGTTGCGATCAAGCATGGCTGCGCCCCCTACGGCAACGCCAAGGCGCGTACGATCGTGTGGCAGTTCCCCGACCCGGTGCCCGTGCACCGCGAGCCGCTCTATACGACGCGGCGCGATCTGGTCGCGGATTACCCGACCTATGCCGACAAGCGGATGCACCGCGTTCCGGTCCTTTATGAATCGATTCAGAAGAACGATTACTCGAAGGACTTCCCGGTCATCCTCACCTCGGGCCGTCTGGTCGAATACGAAGGCGGTGGTGACGAGACCCGGTCGAACCCGTGGCTTGCCGAACTGCAGCAGGACATGTTCGTCGAAGTGAACCCCTATGACGCGAATTCACTGGGATTGCGCGACGGCGAGATGGTCTGGGTGCACACGCCTGAAGGGGCCAAGGTCAAGGTCATGGCCATGGTCACGGAACGTGTCACCAAAGGCGTCGCCTTCATGCCGTTCCATTTCGGCGGCTGGTACCAGGGCGAGGACCGCAGGTCCAAGTATCCTGACGGTGCCGATCCCTATGTGCTTGGCGAGGCGGCCAATACGGCCATGACGTATGGCTATGACTCGGTCACGCAGATGCAGGAGTCGAAAGTCTCCATGTGTCGGATCGAAAAAGCGTAAAGCGGGAGGAGTTTTGAAAAATGGCTAGGATGAAGTTCCTCTGTGACGCCGAACGCTGCATCGAATGCAACGCTTGCGTCACCGCATGTAAGAACGAGCACGAGATCCCGTGGGGCATCAATCGCCGCCGCGTGGTCACCATCAACGATGGCAATGAAGGCGAACGCTCCATTTCCGTCGCCTGCATGCACTGTTCGGACGCGCCCTGCATGGCGGTGTGCCCGGTGGATTGCTTCTACCAGACCGAAGAAGGTGTGGTGCTGCACTCCAAGGACCTGTGCATCGGTTGCGGCTACTGCTTCTACGCGTGCCCGTTCGGCGCGCCGCAGTATCCGCAGGTGGGCAACTTCGGCTCACGCGGCAAGATGGACAAGTGCACCTTCTGTGCTGGTGGGCCCGAGGACAATTTCTCGGACGCCGAGTTCCAGAAATATGGCCGCAATCGTCTGGCCGAGGGCAAGCTGCCGCTGTGCGCGGAAATGTGCTCGACCAAGGCGCTGCTTGCCGGTGACGGCGACGTGGTGTCGGCGATCTACCGGGAACGCATCGTCAGCCGCGGCTTCGGCTCCGGCGCATGGGGATGGGGCAAGGCCTATCCCGGCGGCGCGTCGTAAACAGCTGGTTTGACGGCTCTCCAATACCCGCAAGGGCGGCCTTCGGGCCGCCCTTCGCATATCGCTCGGAGTTGGCAGCGGAAAGATAACAAATAGCGTCAAATCAAGGGCTTGACGATTTTCCGCAGGCCTGGCGGAAGGCGTTGACCGATTGCTGTAAGCTCGTTTGATGCGCTATAACAGCCAAGTGGATTCACGAATGGATGGCTGCAGGACTTGCGCCTCCGCCACTGCTCCGGCTGCAACCGGAACAGAAACAATCATGAGGAACGTATGAGCGAACGGCTACTATCCAGGATCGGGATTTGTATTGCGGCGGCGAGCTTGGCGTTCACCTTGTCGGCCTGCCGTGAAAACGAGCAGGACAGGCCGCTGACCTTCGAAAAAGGCGTCTACGAGGGCATGCCCGACCAGAAGCTGAACGAACAGGATCGCGGTGAGCTTCGTGCCCGCACGCACATACAACAGTTCTGATGAGATGCGCCTCGGGCGCCAAACAAAATGTTCACAGGGGAGGCAGACCATGTCTCGAAACTGGATTTCCCGATTGACCGGCCCGCTTGCCGTATTTGCCGTGCTGGCGGTCATCGCTTTCGCCAGCCTTGCAGCGAGCAGTCCTGCGATGGCGCAGAGCGGCCTTGATCCCAAGCTTGTTCAGGAACTCCAGGGCGGCCAGACGCTCCAGGGCGGCAGCGTTCCCGGCAATGTCGAGGGAACCAGCCCGATTTCCGAGCAGTGGCGCGATGTGCGCCGTGGCCTGCGCGGGACGGTGTCCATTCCCGACAAGAAGGCTGGTGTGCTGGTCCAGTCGGAAGGCGAGAACTGGCGCAACATGCACAATGGCCCGTTGTCGACCTACAGCATCTGGGTCATCGCCGGAATGATCGTCGTGCTGGCCCTGTTCTTCCTGATCAGAGGGCGCATCCGCATCGAGCAGGGCAAGTCGGGAACCACCATCACCCGCTTCAAAGACTTCGAGCGGTTCGGCCACTGGCTTCTTGCCGTGTCATTCATCATTTTGGCGCTGAGCGGCCTCAACCTGCTCTATGGCCGCTATTGGCTGCTGCCTGCTATCGGCCCGGAGGCTTTCGGGACGATCACCCTTTGGGGCAAATTTGTGCACAACTACCTGTCGTTTGCCTTCATGCTCGGGCTGGCGATCATTTTGCTGATGTGGGCCGTGCACAATATTCCCAACCGCTACGACCTGATCTGGATGTCCAAGGCCGGTGGTCTGTTCACCAAACACTCGCACCCGCCGGCGCGGAAGTTCAACGCCGGCCAGAAGGTTCTGTTCTGGCTGGTGATCCTGGGCGGGGTGTCGATTTCGCTGTCGGGATGGTCGCTGCTGTTCCCGTTCGAATATCCGATGTTCGCGAAGACCTTCGAGATCCTCAATATGCTCGGCTTCAACTGGATTCTCGGCTTCGATCTGCCGACCACCCTGACGCCGATGCAGGAGATGCAATTCGCCCAACTGTGGCATGCCATCCTTGCGGTGTTCCTCATCGCCGTCATTCTGGGCCACATCTATATCGGCTCGATCGGCATGGAGGGTGCGTTCGATGCCATGGGGTCCGGCGAGGTAGATCTCAACTGGGCCAAGGAGCATCACAGCATCTGGGTCGAGGAAATGACCGAAAGCGATGCCGAGGCCACGAAGCCTGCTCCAGCCGAATAGAACCACACGGGCAAGGCTGGCGGAGCACGCCGGCCTTGCCTGTTGTTGCCTGTTCCGGGATTGCCACTAAAAAGTACCATAAGAACGGTTTTGTCCCGCACAGATGAAGTGATGCGGACCAATGCCTTGGTGGCAGCAACATGCCGAACTTTTTGAAACGTATCCCGTCCGGTCAAGGAACCCGATGCCGGCCCATGTTGTCAGCATGGGTACTGGCCGTATTGGCGTTCGTTGTTCCCATCAATCCCCCCGCACATGCGCAAGGGGATGCGGCAACCTCGATGCCGGAAACGCTCGAGGGGCACGGCGGCCCCGTACGTTCCGTCGCCATTGGTGCAGACAGTGCCCACGCGCTCACATCGTCTTTCGACTATTCGGCGATCTATTGGGGGCTCGAGGCGCACAAGGGCAGGGAACTGATGCGCCTTGAAGGCCATGATGCCGCCGTCAATGACGCGGCATTCGTGCCGAACACCGATATAGCGGTGACGGCCAGCGATGACGGCTCGGTCGCTGTCTGGAACCTGGATACCGGCGAAATGCTCAAGCGGTTCCGGGGGCCGGGCGACAAGGTGCTGGCGGTCGATGTTTCCAGGGACGGGCATTATGCGGCTTCCGCGGGATGGGACCGCCGCGTCCGGCTCTATGACTTGAAGGAGCTGAAAGAACTTGCCGCTTTCGAAGGCCATCGCGGCAACGTCAACGATGTTGCCTTTTCCCCCGATGGCGAAACGCTCTACTCGGCTTCCTACGATGGCACGATCCAGTCCTGGAACGTGAAAGAACGCAAACCCGGCCGCCCCATTTACAGCCACGGCTGGGGCCTCAATATCGTACGCGCCCTGCCTGATGGAAAATCCCTGCTTTTCGGGTCTCTCGATGGGTCCGCGGGCGTTGTCGACATCGAAAGCGGAGAGGTTCTTGTGGACCTTGCCGTCCACAACGGCCCGATCCTGTCCGCCGATATCGCCGTCGAGGCCGGTATGGCGCTGGTTGGCGGGGCCGATGGCGTGGTGCGGGTCTATCGTATGGCCGACTGGATCCTGCTGCACACATTCGAGAATCCGAACGGGCCGATCTGGGGCGCAAGCCTTGCCAAAGATGGGACCGCGGCGATGCTGGCCGGCCTCGACGATGCCGCGTTCCTCTGGCAGATCAGCCCGCGCAAGGCGTTTGAACCGCCGATGGGAGAGTTTCCGCGCCGTTTCCAGATCAGCGCCGATGCCGATCCCGGAGAGCGCCAGTTCGCCCGCAAGTGCAGCGTCTGCCACACGCTGACAAAGGATGGCGCCAACCGCGCCGGTCCTTCGCTCTATGGTCTCTTCGGGCGCCATGCCGGGACGCTTGAGGGCTACGCCTATTCGGACGCACTGAAGAACAGCACCATCGTGTGGAACGATGAGACCATCGCAAAGCTGTTCGACGATGGGCCGGATGTGGTAACGCCGGGTTCCAAGATGCCGGTGCAGCGCTTAAAGTCGGTTGAGGACCGCGATGCGCTGATAGCCTATCTGAAGCGTGCGACCGATCCGTCGGCTGCCTCCGCTTCGGGACAATAGAAACAACAGGGGAGATGTACAGATGAAAGCCTTCCTCGCCAGCCTTGTGGTTATGGTCGTCGTTGGGTTCGCCGCTTACGGAGTGCTGCATTCGATGGACCGTTCCGCGCAAGCCACGTTCCAAAGCGACAACGGAGCGGTGCGGCTCTGATTGTCCTGCGTCTGGCCGCACTGCTTGCGGCAATCATTCTTGCATTTCCGGTTCCAGCCGGAGCGGGCGAGGTTGCGGCAAAGGCCGCGGCCTCGGTGGTTTCCGTCTTGCCGGATTGGCCCGGCAGGCCACCTGATGCCGAAGCGCCGGAAGGCTCAGGCGTCGTTATCGGCGACGGACAATGGATCGTGACCGCAGCCCACGTACTTGAGGGCGCGCGTCATATCCGTATTCGCGACATCGACGGCAACGTCGTGGAAGCCGTTCCCGGCCCTGTCAGCGATGCGGCTGACCTCGCGCTGCTGCGCGTTGAACAGGCCCTGCCTGTATTGCAATGGGCAGATGCCAGCCCTGATCCCGGTGCGCCGGTCTGTGCCATCGGCAACGCTTTCGGCCTCGATCATACGGTGACTTGCGGTGTTGTTTCCGCAGTCCACCGCTCCGACGTCGGCTTCAACGCGGTTGAGGACTTCACCCAGACCGATGCGGCTGTGAATCCCGGCATGTCGGGTGGTGCGCTCGTCGATGAAGACGGGCGGCTCGCCGGTATTGTGTCCGCCATTTTCGCCAAGCAGTCGGATGCAAACATCGGCGTCAATTTCGCCGTTTCCATCGAACTCGCCCGCATGGTCACCGATGCCCTGATGACGAAGGGTACTTACCGCCCGCCAGCTTCCGGCATGGCGCTTAAACCGGCCCTGGCCGCGGGTGAAACGGGCAAGGCCGGCGCTGAAGCCGTAGCCGTTACCACAGATGGCGCGGCCGCCCTTGCCGGCGTGAAGGTCGGCGATAGAATCCTCTACGCCGGCGATCGCCGCGTGCTTGGCCCCGGCGACGTTCGCGCCGCTCTGGCGCTGCTTGCGCCCGGCGAAAATCTTGCGTTGCGCATCCTGCGCGACGGCGAGGAAATCACTCTGGAATTGCAGCCGCGATAGAATTGCGGTCTGTTCCTCCTCATGGAAGCGGGCGATAGCTGCCCGCAAGGGAGAAGATCATGGACGAAGACAAGGTCAACATGGCGATCCGCAAGTTCCTCAAACAGGTCGGCGTCACCTCGCAGCGCGAGATAGAAGCGCTGCTGCGCGAAAGCGGCGGCAAGCCGGTCAAGGTGAAGATGGTGCTGACCGCAGAAGGCACTGATCTTAAGCACACGATCGAGGAAACGATCAGCACGTGAGCGATTATCCTGCCTATCAGGCGCCGGTATCCGAACCTGCGCGCGACCCCGAATTTCCGCCGCTGCTGACCGGCCACGAGATTTCAGCGGAGGAAGACGCCCTGGCGCGTGCCGTTGCCGGTGCGCGCGGTGGATCGTTCGGGGCAGGGGATTTCGTCTGGTCGCGCGCGCATGACGTGTTCGATACAGCACTCGTGCTCGAACCCGACATCGCGCGCGAGCGTGCCGCCGAAATCGCTTTTGTCGCGCAGGTCGCCTTCGCCGACTGTTTCGGCGCGATCAGCCCGCCGGAAGTGGCACTGACCTTCGGGTGGCCGATGACCGTGCGGCTCAATGGCGGGCGCATCGGCGAATTGCGGCTGGTGGTTGCCGATGCCGATGACGACGATGGTGCGCCAATGTGGATGGTCGCAGGCCTCAGGCTCGTCATGCGCCATGAGCACTATCATGTCGATCCCGGCAAGATGCCGGACGTGACCACCTTCGAGGAGGAGGGGTGCGGCGACATCGATACGGTCGATCTGGTCGAAGCCTTTGCCCGCCACTTGCTGGTGTGGATCCACACCTGGAGCGAGGACGGCTTCAAGCCGGTCCATGACAACTATGTTTTCCGCGCCGACGGCTACAACGAGGAAACCACAATCACCCATGCGGGCAAGGCGCATGATGGAACGCTGATCGGATTGGATGAGCGTGGTGCGGCCCTGATGAAGACGGCGGACGGCAAGGTCGAGGCGCTTGATCCCATGCTTGCCGTTATCCGCGAAATGGACATTGCCGGTGGTGCCCGCTCGTGAAGCTGCTGCGCACCATACGCTTCGACCAGTCCGACGAGCACGTGTTCGAGAAGGCCGCCGGATCGGACGAATGGGCCGTGCCGGGAGGCTTTGCCTTCGCGGGAATGGCGCGCGAGGCGATCACCGGCAAGACCAGGCAGGCATTTGCCAACGGTTTTCTGTCGTTGGAGAGTTTCGGGCGCTCGACCTTCGCCACGGTCGCCGAGATCGGCAATGACGATTACGGGAAAATGACCGAAGCGCTGGCCGCTCACTTCTGTGAGGCACATGGCGCACCGGATGTTGAAAGCGCCTTGCCGGTAGCGCATGAGGAGATGGATTTCGTCGCCGGTCTCGTGGCTGATGCACCGATCAACACGGTGTTCACGCTGCGCCGCTTTCACGATGACAATGGCGAAATCCGCGAGGAATTCCGCACGGTTACCCCGCCGCGCGAACCACTTCATACCCGTATCTGGGACGTGGCCGATGAGTAACAGCACTGAAGCGCATGTGGTCGGCCGCGATTTCTGGCGTTCCGCCGGCTACCAGCTGCTTGAGCACAGTGACGGCGGGAAACTGTCTGTCACGGCGGAGTTTCTGCGTGCTTATTTCACCCGCCCCGAGGTGCACCCGGTCGAGGAATCCTGTGCCGAGGAACATGCGCTGTTCGACCGGCTCATGGCCAATCCGTTCGGTAGCGTCAGCGAACAGGACATCATCGCGATCGCCGATGAGGACGCGCGCGACAATTACCGGATTGTCCTGCGCTTCCGCGATCATCTGGCAGCCCATGACTCGCTTGAAGCCGCTTACCTGGCGCTGTTTTCCGGTGGAAATCCGCCCGCGCTGCCGCCGGTCTTCGTTGATCAGATGGTGCACGCAATCCTGTGCAACATTCTCAAAGGTGTACGCGATCCGATGCGGCTTCGCGCAGCCGAACTGTTCTTCCGCGAACAAAACGTCAGTCTCAACGACAGCCGCGTCATGCTGGCCGACGAGGAGATCGTCGAGATGTACGCCACCACCGGCGGCATGGGCGGACTGGGCCAGCTTCTGGTTGAATCCAATACCACCAAGCAGGTGACGCTGGATGTCATCGACGACGAGAACTCGCAGATATACTGGGGCCGCTCGGACCGTTTTGACACGGTGATCGACTTCCGGTTCACCCAGCCGGCGCTCGACGCGTTTGCCCGGGTTCTCGAAGCCTGGGTGCAGCATTTTCTCGGTATCGAAAGCCGTATCCAGCCGATGCAGTCGATCAAGGATGAGCGCTGGTCGTGGCATGTCGGGCTGGATGCCGAAGCAACGCGCATCCTCAATGCGCTCTACAATGGCGACGACCTCGGCATGACCGACATGGAGCAGATCATCGGCCTGTTCCGCATGGACATCCGCGATCGCAAGGCGGTGCGCGAGAACATGCGCGGCAAACCCGTCTATCTGGGGCTTGCCATGACCCGTGGCGGCAGGCTGCGCATGAAGCCGCAGAACCTGCTCGTCAACCTGCCGCTTGTGAGCCTCACATGACGCAATCCGGGGGCAAGCCGGCATTTGCGGATTCGCGCGCCGCGCGCGTGATCGCACTGTTGCTTATCGTCGCCGGTATCGCCGTCATCGCATGGCATCACCGAGACGATATTCTGCCCCCGCAGGAGGAAGCGGCGGCAGCCAACCCGCAACTGTTCGCCTGTATCGGTGAGCGCACCGCGCAGGTCGATGGTATGCTGACAGACGGCGTAATCAACGATGGCCAGGCGGCAGATTTCCGTGCCCGCGCCATCCAGTTTTGCGAACAGCAGTTTCCGCCGGAAAACTGACTTGAAGCATCGCGCGAAAAACGATGCGGCCATGAAAAAGAGCAGGCGCTCCGATTCCGTCAGAATGCAATTTGCTCACCCGTCCTTGAGAAAGTCCTCCAGCGACAGATCGCCCTCGACGCCTTCCTCGCGTGCCTTCAGATAGTCTTCGGTGGTGATGGTGCGCGGCCGCGAGCCGGCCGCGAACGGATTGTCGGCGCGCTCCGACATGGTGAGCACGCGGCATTCGTCGCACATCTCGATAACGTTGGCCTCGCCATCGCCTGCATACATCCAGTGCTTGCCGGCAAGCTGTTCGGATATCCGCTTCACCGTCTTGGCCGATCCGAACGGCTTGCCGCAGCGTACACAGGCAAACGGCTCCTCTTCGTTGAGGATGCTCTGTTCGAAAGCCGCATTGGTGAAATCATAGCGCGCTTCCAGCGTGATAACTTTCTCCGGGCAGGTGGCCGCGCACAGGCCGCACTGCACGCAGGCCTGTTCCTGAAAACGGACTTGCGGTTTTTCCGGATTGTCGTGGAGCGCACCGGCGGGGCAGGCCGAAACGCAGGCCAGGCACAGCGTGCAGCCTTCGGTATCGATGCTGATGCGCCCGTAAGGTGCCGACGCGGGCAAGGCGATGCAGTCCGGTTTCTGCGGTGCGGTTTCACGCAGGGCGTTGATCGCGGCGCGCGCCACCTCGCGTTTGCTGCCGACGGCGGCAAAGCCCCTGGCCGGAACAGGCTTGGGAGGTTTTGCCTCGTGCAGTCTTGCCTCGACCTTGTCGGGATCTGCTTCGCAAATGATCTCGATACGGCCCGCGCTACCGTGACCGAGGCCGTCGAGCAGTGCGTCCAAAAGCTCTTTCTGCGGCGCCAGCCCGGCGTAGTCGTCGGCTTTACGCGGATCGGTCAGGATCACCGCGCGCGCCGCGCCCTCGGTGAAGGCTGCCGCGATCAGCTCATGACCAACCGAACCTGAAGCGAAGACCGATAAAGGCAGCACATTCGCCGGCAGGCCGCGCCCGAAGCGGGCAATCGCCGCAATGATCTCATTGCCGTGGCTTTCGTCGTGGAACAGCACGACCGGGTCGGAGCCGCCGGCCTTGAGATAGGTCGAGACAAGCGCGCGCAGACGTTCGATCGAACCATTCCGCGGTGGATAGGCGTAGCTTGCCGCTCCCGTCGGGCACACGGCGGAACAATTGCCGCAGCCGCCGCAAATGCCATTGTCGATTGCCACGGTGTCTCCGGCCGATGTGATCGCGCCGGCGGGGCACACATCGATGCAGTTGCTGCAGCCGGTCTTGCCGGAACGGCCATGGGCACAGATGTCTGCGCTGTAATCGACATAGATCGGTTTCTCGAACTCGCCGACATAATCGACCAGTTCGAACAACGCCTCGGCAATGGCAACCGGGTTGCCCGGATCGACACGGAAATAGCCATCGCGCTTGTCGGCGCCGGTGAACAGTGGCGTGCCGCCGGACAAATCAAGGATCAGATCGCACTGGGCCGACGCGCCGTCGCGCGCCATGAGAAACTGTGCTCCGTCACGCGAGGACGGCATCATCGGTGCATAACCGTCGACGACAACCTCGAACGCGCCAAGCGAGCCGGCGGCCCGGTTGATGCGGCCGGTATAGATCGGCACTTCGCCGGTTGCCGGCGGAACGATGTCGCGCGGATCGGTCAGCAGCACGCTGGGCGAAAGCCGGTGCGACAGTTTTTGTGCGGCATCAAGCGCGATCTGACCCGCGCCATAGACGAGGCAGATGCCGCCTGAGGTGATTGTGCGCTGACGGGCCGGTTTCACGCTGACGCAGGCTTCTGCGAGAAGCGCGGCCATCTTTGCGTTGAGGTTGGTCTTGTCGCCGCGTGCCTGCGGCTTCATCCACCCTGCATTCTCGCGGATATTGGTGAAGGTCACTGGCGTTTGGGAGCCGATTTCCTCGGCGAACTCGCGAAACAGCGCTGCTTCCTGCGTGCAGGCAACCAGCACCGGCCCGCCGCCTGACAAGGCTGTCTGGAAGCTCTCGATTTCGGTGCGGCAAAGATGCGTTTTTATAGCACCCGGTTTGGCTGCAAGCGCCTTGGCCAGTGCATCGGCATCGATTTCCATCGATTTCTCGCAATTGCAGACCAGAATCCTGCGTCCGGCAATATCCATCGCTTCGCTCAAGGCCGTACTCTCCTCCCGGCGGTGGGAACCGTCTTGCGCCCTTCAAGCTTTCGCTGCGGGCGCTATAATCATTAAAGGCCGTGGACTCATAAAGGAGACGGATTTGGCGGCTGAAATGGCAATATGAGACAAGGAAGCATGTGAAGAGCGGGCTATCTGCCCGGTCGAGTGTGCTGACACAGTCGCATGAAGCCATTTCGTCGTCCGCAGGGTATGGCGACTTTGCTCCCCGGATACGTTGCAAAGGCTTGAAAACCATTTGGTTTCCTGCGCCTTCGCGCCTTTCCGGAAACCAAATTCGCTCATACCAAATTCCATCTCCTTTATGAGTTCACGGTCTATAACAAGCATAGGCCGCACGCGTGGACAAACAAGTCCGCTGACATGCGGAATGATCGATTTGCCGTGCAACGGCAGGCTAGGGAGAGGCGCAGGCCATGTCCGTGCAGGACCCCGGGGACGGAACAGGCGGAAGCAGGCCACCGCTGCAGGTCTCGATCAGCGTCGGCGTCGTGGTCGAACGCAGGGAATCCGAGAGCAGGTGGGTGGATGAGGTGTGGATGCCGGTTGGCGTTATCCCCGCCTATCCTGCCGGAGAACACTGGCAGCTGATGCGTGAAGCAGGGCGGGTAAAGGCCTACCTTGCACGCGTGGTGTCGCTCTCGCTGCATCGGGCGGAGGTTGAAGCCTACAAGCTCAATCTCAGTGAACCCATGCCGAAAGTGTTCATCGTCATGATGCCGCATGGGGAGGGGGACTTCCCATACGAAGTGGAACTTGCGACCTGTGCGCCTTATGAGGCAGAGAGCTATCTTATGGAAGGCGAGGAAATCGTAGAGCCGGTCCCCATGCCTCCTGAGCTGATCGCCTGGGTGAAGGATTTCATAGACGGTCACTACAAACCGGACGGATTTGTCAAAAGGCAGCGCGACACCGCTCCGGCCCTTGTTCAACATCAGTTCGGCAAGGACCCCATTTTCGGCAAGGCAGGCCGTTATGCCTCGGGTCGGGGAGATGGTGATGACGGATAAGGAAAATTTCCTGTCGCGCTGGTCGCGCCTGAAACGGGAACCGGAACCCGAGACCCCCGCGACAGAAGAAGACGCCTGTGAAGCCGGGCCTGCGGCAGAGGCGGAGCATGTGCCTGCAGATGCTGCTGCCGATGCTGACGCAGCGCTTGCCGATGCCGACATCGATAAGCATCCGGACGAGCCTCATCCCGCCGAGTTGATCGACATCGACAGCCTCACGAAGGAATCCGACTTCAGCGCATTCGTGAAGAAGGGCGTTCCCGCCGCCCTGCAACGCAAGGCGCTACGCAAGCTGTGGACGCTTGACCCTGTGCTGGCCAATCTCGATGGGCTCAATGACTACGAGAACATCATCGAGGACTTCGGCATCACCGATCTGAAACCCGGTGGGAGCGGATGGCAGCTTGGCCGCGGATTCATGAAGGACAAGGATTTTGCGCTGATCAACGAGCGCGGCGGGTACAAGCCGCCGGAAGCAGAAGAACCGGAAGAGGCTGAGGTGCTTGCCGAAGAAGATGATGCCGCCGAAGCCGGCGCGCGCGATGAGAATGTTGCTCTGGCGCGCGAAGCCGTCGATACGGACGCAGAATTTGACGTCGGCGGTGGCGACGAGGAGACGTGATGTTCTCATGCGTCATGCCCGGGTTTGCCCGGGCATCCTGAGCGGCGAATGCGGCCCCTTGATTCTGGATGGCCGGGTCAAGCCCGGCAGAGAGGCTCTCGGCTCAGTTCAACGTTTCGCTTGGATCGGCCTGTGCGCCGGCCAGATTCGGGTCAGCAAGGTTCTGGCGCAGCATCTCCTGATACTGCTTCATCATGTGCTCGACGAAAGGTTCGTGTTCCTCGACCTTGAGGATCACGTTCCCCACATAGGCGCTGTAGCGGGCCGCTGCGTACAGGAAAGCCAGATGCAGCTCGGTCGCCTTGACGGTGCGGTTCTCGCGATTGGCGACATCGATGAACTTGTCGGCAACCTTGAGAAAAGCAGTATCGTCGAGTCCGCCTTCCTTGCGCATTGCGCGCCTTTCGTTGCGTGACATTGGGTTTTCTCCCTGCTGTTGACGCCGTTCTATCGACGCTGGCGATTGTTGTGCTAGCTAACCTGCCAAGATGAATGCGATCAACGCCGGAAGCACAATAAGATGACGAACAGCAAGGCCTGGCCCACCGAAATCAGGGTGTCCAAGGACAAGCGCAGCCTGACGATCGGTTTCGATAATGGCGAGAGCCATGAGCTCACCGCCGAGTTCCTGCGGGTGCTGAGCCCAAGTGCGGAAGTGCAGGGGCATACGCCGTCACAGAAGCAAACCGTGCCGGGCAAGCGCGATGTCGGCATCATGAAGGTGGAGCCGGTCGGCAATTACGCCGTTCGCATCAGCTTCGACGACATGCACAACTCGGGCATCTATTCGTGGGACTATTTCCGCAAGCTGGGTACGGAACACGATGAGCTGTGGGCGGCATATCTAGCAGAACTGGAAGACAAGGGCCTGAGCCGGGAGCCGGTCAGCCGGAAGAACTAGGGTTCCGACTTCGTCTCCGGAAGGTCAGAACGCGCCCTTAGTCCGAAAATTTGCCCTTACCAGAAAATTTGCCCTTAAATGTCGAAGGCCGGGTCGCTCCCCCAAGCGACCCGGCCCCGCCTGCTAAGTGTTGTGCCTCGAAGGCCTTAGCGGGTGACAATCACGCGGGCACCAACGCGCACACGCTCGTAGAGATCCTTGACGTCATTGTTCGTCATGCGGATGCAGCCGGAAGAAACCTCGCCGCCGATCGTCCACGGCTCGTTGGAGCCATGAATGCGGTACAGGGTCGAGCCGATATACATGGCGCGGGCACCAAGCGGGTTGGCCGGGCCACCGGGCATATAGGCCGGCAGGTTGGGAACGCGCTTGCGCATCTGCGCCGGCGGCGTCCAGCCTGGCCATTCTTCCTTGCGGCTGACGCGATGCGAGCCATACCACTTGAAGCCGGGACGGCCGACGCCAACGCCATAGCGCAGGGCCTTGCCATCGCCCAGAACCAGATAAAGACGCTTCTCACCGGTTTTGACGATGATCGAACCCTTCGGATACTGGGTGTCGAAATCCACTACCCTGCGCTTGACCGGAGAAGAGCCGCCAAAACCCGATCCGTATT
Source organism: Rhodobiaceae bacterium (assembly GCA_020637855.1). Classification (GTDB taxonomy): domain Bacteria; phylum Pseudomonadota; class Alphaproteobacteria; order Rhizobiales; family Tepidamorphaceae; genus JACKJK01. Next base: position 568,992 of record JACKJR010000001.1, read on the forward strand.
CCTGCCCGGTGATAGGATCGAACTCGGCGTAGGACGCGGTCGGCATGGCGACCACGGCTGCTGTCACAATGCCCAGAAGGGCGAGGAAAAAACGTTTCATTTTCAGCCTCGGTTTGCAGGCCGGAATGCCGTGTGGCAGCGGCCGTTTCCTTTGCTTCACCTGTATCTACAGGCTCAATCACATCTGATTCCGTGCCGCCCCATTTCGATGGCTGCAGCCGCTATCCGGAAATCCGCTTTCACGATTCCTGCACTTGACCAGCTAGGAGCAGCGCCATGTGCATTGAATCTATTCCACGCCCGGCATGAAACCAGACATCTGGTCTGCCCAATTGGCTCACCGTGCGTAAGACGGGAGTGTTCCCGCACGCGGTTAATGAAATCAACCCGTCAAAGCCTTCCGGCACGTCAAATAAGGTGCTCCATGCCACATTCCTGAAGGAGTGTGGCAATCAGGTCACGTGTGTCGCAAGGATGTGACAGCCGCTGGAGCAGATAAAGGACGAATGCATCGGGCGGTTAAGCAATGATTCGACTTCATATCGCCCTTGGCAGTTCCGCTTGATCCTCAACGACTATTGAGCACGTAACGAGCGCAAGGGCTCGTGAACCCGGTTTTCCGGCGCTTCATCGCAGCCGTGAAACCGTGACACCGTGAAGAGAGGAAATGGCGGGCAGGGTTGGCGTGGCGGCTGCCCGCGAAGCAAGAATGGCGGGCAGGGCTGGCGTGGCGGCTGCCCGCGAAGCAAGAATGGTGGGCGGTACTGGACTTGAACCAGTGACCCCTGCGATGTGAACACAGTGCTCTACCAGCTGAGCTAACCGCCCCGGGGAAATCCCTTATCGAAGGGTGGCCGTATTAATGTTGGCTTGCATGCGAAGTCAAGCGCTTAGCGGCTTGGCCGCTTCGATCTCCAGAAGCTGCAGGGCATGGGCTTCCAGTTCGTCGAAATGGTCGATCAGCGCATCAGCGCCCAGTTCACGCACAGGAATCGTCGAATAGCCGAATGCCACCGCGATCGACGGGATGCCGGCCGCCCTGGCAGCGCCAACATCCGCGTTGCTGTCGCCAATCATCACGGCGCGTCCGCCCTTCGCAGCTTCAACGGTACGTGTCAGATGTAGCGGATCGGGCTTGGACACGCCAAAGGTGTCGCCGCCGGCGATTGCGGCGAAGCGGCCGGCCATCCCAAGGGTTTCGAGCAGCTCAATTGCAAAGGATTCATACTTGTTGGTGCACACGGCGAGCAGGATGCCACGCTCTGAGAGGACGGTGAGCGCGGTCTCGGCGCCTGGAAACGGGCGGCTGCTCACGGCAATGTTGTCGCGGTAGAACTCCAGGAACCGCGCGTGCATGCGGCTCACGCGCTCTTCCTCGGCAGGAACACCCTGCGCGGTAACGGCATATTCGATCATCCTGCGTGCGCCATGCCCGACTCCATTGCGGGCATCATTGAGCGAAACGCGTACGAGACCCTCGCTTTCCAGCGACACGTTCAATGCTTCGGTCAGATCCGGAAGCGTGTCTACCAGCGTTCCGTCGAGATCGAAGACGGCAACGGGCGGCAGTGTTGTCTGCAAGGGATTATCCTTTTCCGGGGTTTTGTGCCGGCCATATGAATTCATGGCCATGGTATTGTTTCACAGAAGGGTTTTACCTTTCGGCCTTCGGCATATATGACTCCGCCCGGCTTGAAAACGGTATCGGCACGGCGCTCCATGAGGCATCCGGTTTCCGGAGGGGTAGCGGCAGGCGGATAGACAGGGCGCGATGCGCGGCGAAGTACTCGGGTTTGATCAGTCCAGCGGCACAGGCGTACTGCGCGCCGAAGACGGTCGACGCTACCGTTTTGCCTTGGCTCAATGGCGCGAATCCGAAACCCCGGTCAAGGGGGACAGAATTGATTTCGAACCCTCCGGGCAGCAGGCAGTCGAAATCTATCTGGTAACGGGATCCGGAATCGGTGGAGGGGTTCGGTCGTTTCCATCGCGTGTCCGCGCATTTGGAGGATGGTTCCGGCGCCATCCCGAAGCCGTTGTCGCGCTGTTGCTCATGGCTTCCACCGCATTGCCGGTCTACGGGTTTCTCGGCGTGGATGAGCCGCTGCTTGCCGCCCCCAGGGTTGTCGAACGGCTTGAATTGGGCCTGGGCCGCATTCGCATGCTGGTCGCCGATATCCCCGAAGCGGATACGGCAGCCGCGGCACTTCGCGCCGTGCTGCCGATGATCTATATGCTTTGGGCGGTGCCCATCCTGGCTCTGCTTCTTCTCTACCGTTCTCTTGCCGAACTGCCTCGTCGCGCACTCGCATTCTGGACCGGCATTTCAGCGGTCTTGCTGCCTGTTCTTCTGCCGTTATTGATTGCCGTTCCAACGACCTTTCTGGTTCTGTCGCGCATGCCGGCGGACATGCGTTCGACCGTTGCCGGCAGCGTGTTCGATGCGGCAAGTCTTGGTCCATTCCAGGATATTGCCATCGGTGGCCTTGCCATCATGATGCTTGGGTTTGCGTTGGTTGTGTGGGGCATGAAACCGGAAACGGCGCGCCGTCCACAGCCCAAACGCGGCAGGGCTGCGAAACCGGCTGCCGCAAAGCCTCGCCGGGCAGCTCCCAGGAATCCTAAGGCACCGCCTCCGCCGGCGCCGCAAGAGGCGTCTTCACCGCCAGCACCGCGTACACCGGTGCCGCCCCCGCCTCCACCGCCGCAACAGAGCCTGCCGGCAGTTGCCGGGCCCGCGCATCCGCCCCGGCCTGCGCAGCCACAGCCGCGCCGCATCACACCTGCACCGGTCAGGGAGTTCGCGCCGCCGGTTCGTGATCCCGCAATGCCAGCTTCACCGCCCCCATCCGAGATTGACGATCCTTTGCCGCTGGTCCTGACGCGGGGCAGGCAGCCTTCGGCGGGCGCGAATCCGCCGGACAATATCGATGCCAGGGCAGGCCCGGGAATGACTGCCGAAGCTTCCGTGCGCGGCTGGGAGGTCGAGGCGACGAGCAGTATGAATGCCGAGCCGCCAAAACCCAGCATGCCCGCGCCGGAATTGCGCGGCACGCACGACGATGACGAAGCACCGTATATTCCGCCGACTTCCGCACGCCCGAACGGCGCCTTGCCCCAACCGGAACCGCCGGCCCCGCCGCCGGAACCTGCCCCGGCGCCCCCGCCCCCACGGTTTGAGCTCGATCAGGGTCCCGATGCCGTAATGAAGCTTTATGAGAAGCTGCGGGCGGAGCGTCTGGCCCGGGACGGCGGGAAAAAGGATGGCAAATAGCCGCCGTGAAACGCATGGCAGACATTCGCTGTGGCGCATGGAACTGCCGGCGTGATAGGTCAAATTCTATTCAGCGGGTGTTTCCAGGATCGGCATTGATAGCGCCTGCGGCACGGGAGGCCTGACATGAAACTCAACGATACCAGCCTGCTCAAAACGCAGGCGTTCATCGGCGGCAAATGGGTTGGATCGGGAGATACGCCGGTGACCAATCCCGCTACGGGTGACGTCATTGCAAGCGTGCCGCATTTCGGCGAGACGGAAGCGACCCGGGCGGTCGAAGCGGCGAAGGCGGCATATCCCGGCTGGGCGAAGAAGCTCGCCAAGGAACGCTCCCAGATCATGCGGCGCTGGTTCGATCTGATGATCGAGAACGCAGATGACATCGCCATGATCATGACGGCCGAGCAGGGCAAACCGCTTGCGGAAGCCAAAGGCGAGGTCGTTTATGCGGCTTCCTTCGTCGAGTTCTATGCCGAAGAGGCCAAGCGGGTTTACGGTGAGACGATCCCCAGCCACAAGGCGGATGCCCGCATCGTCGTTCAGCGCCAGCCGGTCGGCGTGTGCGCCGCGATCACGCCGTGGAATTTCCCCGCCGCGATGATCACGCGCAAGATCGCGCCTGCGCTAGCCGTCGGCTGCACGGCGGTCGTCAAGCCCGCGGGCGAAACGCCGCTGACCGCGCTCGCCCTGGCCGAGCTTGCGGTGCGCGCCGGCTTCCCCGACGGCGTGATCAACATCATCACCGGCAAGGCGAGCGCCATCGGCAAGGTCCTGACCGGCCATCCGGACGTGCGCGCCTTCTCCTTCACCGGTTCCACCGAGATCGGCAAGCTGCTGATGCGCCAGTGTTCGGACACGATCAAGAAAGTCGGGCTGGAGCTGGGCGGCAATGCCCCCTTCATCGTTTTCGACGACGCCGATCTCGACAGGGCGGTCGAGGGCGCGATGATTTCCAAGTTCCGCAATGCCGGGCAGACCTGTGTTTGCGCCAATCGCATCTATGTCCAGGCCGGCGTCTATGACGCCTTTGCCGAGAAACTCGCCTCCGAAGTGCTGAAGCTGAAGGTTGGCAATGGTGTCGAGGTCGGGGTGACGACCGGGCCGCTGATCAATGAAGCCGCGGTGGAGAAGGTCGAAAGCCACATCAAGGATGCCGTCGGCATGGGCGCTTCCGTGGTGACAGGCGGACAGCGCCACGATCTTGGAGGCACCTTCTTCGAACCCACCGTGCTGCGCGATGTGACGACGCGCATGCTGGTCAGCCGCGACGAGACGTTCGGTCCGGTTGCGCCGCTGTTCAAATTCGAGACCGAAGAAGACGTTATCGCCATGGCCAACGATACCCAGTTCGGTCTTGCAGCCTATTTCTACAGCCGCGACATCGGCCGCTGTTTCCGGGTCGGCGAGGCGCTCGAATACGGCATGGTCGGCATCAACGAGGGGCTGATCTCGACCGAGCTTGCACCTTTCGGCGGCGTCAAGGAATCCGGCATAGGCCGTGAAGGTTCAAGTCACGGCATCGACGAATATGTCGAGCTGAAATACATGCTGATGGGCGGCCTGTGACACATGGCCGATCTTGACGCATACAAGAAGGAAGTCGGCGTACGCGCCGCGGGCCTCGTCGCTTCAGGCATGAGGGTCGGGCTTGGTACCGGCTCGACGGCGGCCCATTTCGTCCGCGCTCTGGGTGAGCGCGTCAGCGCCGAAGGGCTCGATATTGTCGGTGTTCCCACCTCCAACGCGACCGCGCGGCTCGCCGCCGATTGCGGCATCCGGCTGACCACCCTCGACGAGACGCCCCATCTCGACCTGACCGTGGATGGCGCCGACGAGATCGATGCCGCCCTGCGGCTGATCAAGGGCGGCGGCGGCGCGCACCTGCGCGAAAAGATCGTGGCCTGCGCGTCCAGCCGCATGATCGTCATCGCGGACGAAACCAAGGTAGTGGAAACGCTCGGCGGCTTTCCGCTGCCGCTGGAGGTGCTCGATTTTGGTCTCGCCGCCACAATGCACCATGTCGAGGAAGCCGCGCGCGCCCACGGCTGCGGCGGCATGATCGCCCGGCGCATGACCCATGACGGCCAGCCTTTCATGACGGATGAAGGCAATGCCATTCTCGACTGCCATTTCCGCACCATCCCCGATCCGGAGGGGTTGGCAGCCGCTTTCTGCCGCATACCCGGTCTCATCGAGCACGGGCTGTTCATCGGCATCGCCGGCGGCGCGCTGATCGCCGGTTCTGGCGGCATCACCACGATGGGTAACGTATGAGCGGATACGACTACGACCTGTTCGTCATTGGCGGGGGATCGGGCGGCGTGCGCGCGGCCCGTATCGCCTCGCAGCACGGCGCACGCGCCGCGATCACCGAAGGCTATCGCTACGGCGGCACCTGCGTCATCCGCGGCTGCGTGCCCAAGAAGCTGATGGTCTATGCCAGCCGGTTTCCCGCCGAATTCGAGGAATCCGCCGGTTTCGGCTGGAGTGTCGACAACTGGTCCTTCGACTGGAAGACGCTGATTGCCAACAAGGATGCCGAGATCGCCCGGCTGGAGCGCGCTTACCAGAGTAATCTGGAAAAGGCCGGTGTGACGCTATTCTCCAGTTACGCCCGGCTTGAGGATGCCCATACGGTTCGGCTGATCGATGAGGACAGGACCGTCACGGCCGAGACGATCCTGATTGCTACTGGCGGCACGCCGAACATCGACGAAAGCCTGCCCGGCCGCGAGTATGTCATCAGCTCGAACGAAGTGTTTCATCTCGAAGAGATACCTGGACGCATCGTGATTGCCGGCGGTGGTTACATCGCCATGGAATTCGCCTCGATCTTTGCAGGGCTGGGTGCCGAGACGACGCTGATCTATCGCGGCCCCGAACCACTGCGCGGCTTCGATGACGAGGTGCGCGCCCATGTGCGCTCCGAGATGGCGCAGAACGGCGTGAACTTCGTGCTTGGCGAAACCTTCACGAAGATCGAGAAGGCGGCTTCAGGTCTGATCGGTCATACCTCCAGCGGCAAGGCGCTGGAAGCCGACCAGATCATGTTTGCCATCGGGCGCGTGCCGGCAACCGAAGGGCTCGGTCTCGAAAGCGCGGGGGTCAAGACGGGAGACAAGGGCGAAATCCGCGTCGATGCCCACTCGCGCACCAATGTGCCGAATATCTATGCCGTCGGCGACGTCACCGACCGTGTCAACCTGACACCGGTTGCGATCCGCGAGGGGCACGCCTTCGCCGACAGCCTGTATGGCGGCAAGCCCTGGCTCGTGGATCATTCCGACATTGCGACGGCGGTCTTCACGACACCGGAGATCGGTACGGTCGGCCTGACCGAGGAACAGGCCAGCGACGTGCTCGATGATGTCGTTGTCTATTCGGTGAGTTTCCGGCCGATGAAGGCAACCATTGGCGGAAGCCATGGCCGCATGCTTATGAAGCTGCTGGTCGATGGCGCGACGGACCGTGTCGTTGGTTGTCACGTCGTCGGGCCCGACGCAGGCGAAATGGCGCAGCTTCTCGGTGTTCTCGTCAAGATGGGGGCGACCAAGGCCGATTTCGACGCAACGATCGCGCTGCATCCGTCCGCTGCGGAAGAATTGGTGACGATGCGTACGCCAACGCGGCGGCATGTGAAGGGAAGTGTGTAACCTTACGTTTACGTAAACGTAAGGTGCGAATCTAAAACGCCACAGTATCCGCGATCAGGTGGTCGACAACGGCCTTGAGCGCCTCTTTTTCATCCGCGCCATTGGCGATGGCCGTTTCATAGACCTTGATCTGCCGGTCCGCGCTGGTGCCTTCGCTAGCAATCTGGCGTGCATGCTCGATGGCGCCAAGACAGTTGAAATGTTCCGCGTCCTCGCGGACAAGCTCCAGAAGTTCCTCGATCAGCTCGGAGTAGGGCACCATTTCGCCGCGTCCGAAATCGATCAGGCTGCCGCTTGCGCCGTGACGCTGCGCGAGCCAGCGGTTTTCCTCGATCAGGAAGCGGGTGTAATTGCGCCAGCGCTGGTTGGAGCGCCTGAGCCGCCACAGCATGCGCGTCAGGCAGCGGAACATGGCCGCGATGGCGATTGCATCGTCAAGCCGCGTGCAGGTGTCGGTGACGCGCATTTCCAGCGTCGGGAACCGGGCGGAAGGGCGCAGGTCCCACCACACCTTGGTGGCGTCTTCGATGACGCCGGCCTTCACCAGCACGTCGACGGTGCGCTGATACTGCCCCGGTGAATCGAACTCCTCAGGCAGGCCGGTGCGTGGCATTTCCTTGAAGACGCTGAGCCTGTAGCTGTTCAGCCCGGTCTGCATGCCCTGCCAGAACGGCGAGGAGGTCGACAGCGCCAGCAGATGCGGCAGGAAGTAGGCGAGCTGGTTGAAGAGGTCGATGCGCAGCGCGTCGTCCTCCACCGCCACATGCACGTGCATGCCGCAGATCAGCATGCGCCGGATAACCACCTGCATGTCTCGTGCAAGCGCGTTGTAGCGCTCCTTGTCGGTATGGTGCTGATCCTCCCAGCGCGCAAAGGGGTGGGTGGAAGCCGCGATCGGGGCAAGCCCGTGCTCACCGGAAATCTCCGCGATGGTGCCGCGCAGATGCGCAAGTTCCTTGCGTGCTTCCTGCACGCTCTTGCACACGGTGGTTCCGACCTCGATCTGGCAACGCAGGAATTCAGGGCTGACCTGCTTGGCGAGCTTCTTCTCGCACGCCTCCATGATCGCCTTGGGCGGATCGTTGGCGAGGTTGCGGGACGCCTTGTCGACGAGGAGGTATTCTTCCTCGATGCCGATGGTGAAGGATGGTTCTTGCTGCGACATAACGGCCTAACGTTTGCATGCTTACAGCGCGTGCGGCAATCGCCTATTGCACGCTGCTGGAGTCTTCATCCTGGACAAGCGGCGAAAGCTCGACCGCCATCGGCGATGTGCGCGGCATGGGTACGAACGGCTCGCGGTATTTTTCCTTGACCGGCGCGCGCTGGGTCATGCGCCATATGGTGTAGCCGAGCAGCAGGGTGTGGATAACGGCTACCCACAGAAACAGGAAGCCTGCGCCGAAACCCGACATGAGAAGGGATGTGATGATCGGGCCGATGATCGCTCCGATCGTGTAGAGCAGCAGCAGTCCGGTGGAGACCTGAACCAGCTCCTCGGGCTTTGCATGGTCGTTGCCATGCGCGCCGGCAAGCGCGTAGATCGGCATCGCGGCGGCGCCGAAGATCATGCTCAACCCCATGAGGACCCAGTAGGAACTCAAACCCAGAATTGCGAAAAGAGCCAGTCCGAGGGCGGAAATCACCGACAGGCCGGTGACGACGGCCATGATCGTGCGCCGGTCCATCCGGTCGGAAGCACGCCCGATCGGGAAAAGCGTAACGACCGTTCCGATGATTGAGGCGGTGATGAAATCGGCCGAACCGGACGCGCTAAGCCCCAGCGACGTTGCATAGACGGGTGCCAGCGACCAGAACGCGCCATTGACCAGCCCGACCGCGATTGCCCCGGCAAAGGCAACGGGTGAGATGTGGTAGAGCCAGATTGGTCTCAGCTTGGGGGAATCCGGCGGTGTCGGAGCCGTTGTCGGTGTTAGTACCACGGGCACTGCGGCAATCGAGATCAGGATGGCTGTCAGCGAGAAAAGTTCGAATCCGCCGATGTCATAGAGCCGCAGCATCTGCTGGCCTGAAGCGATCGCGGCGTAGTTGATGATGTTGTAGACGGCAAGCACCATGCCGCGGATTTCGTTGGTTGCGCGCTCGTTCAGCCAGCTTTCGATGATTGCGTAGATGACGGCAAAGCAGCAGCCCGTCACAAGGCGCATAAACCCCCACGCGAGCGGTTCGGAAAAAAGGGCATGGCCCAGCGGCATGGCCGTGGCAATGGCAGCGGCGGCTGCAAAGACACGCACATGTCCCACCGCGCGCAGCAATGTCGGCGCGATGACGCAGCCAAGCAGCATGCCCGCAAAATAGAACGAGCCGAGCACACCGATTGACGTGTCGGAAAACCCGATCGCCCGCGCATGCAGGGGGATCACGCCGAACAGCAGTCCGGAACCGGCGAGGATGACGAAAGCCGAGAACAGCAGCGTTCCGCAAGCCATTAATATGAAGCGCATGAATGCCCGTCCAGTTCCCGGCAGTTTGTTGTGAACCGGCGCTTACGTCGTTCAGATCAGTCTGGCAAGGCCCTCACCGATTGCATATGCGGCAATGGCTGCGCCAAGACCGATACCCAGAGTTTCAAGTCCCGAACGCCACCAGGGAATCAGCGACCAGCGTGCTTTCAATGATCCCACGCCGAAGAACGTTGCCGCTGTCATGATTGCGGCGGTGAAAGCTTGATTTGCGACCGGCAGCAGGAAGGGAATGAGCGGCACCATTCCGCATATGATAAAGGCCGCGAATGTCGCCAGCGCCGCCTTTATGGGGGAGCGCTGCATTGAAGACAGACCATGCTCCTCGACCATCATGACGTCGAGCCAGTGGTCCCGGTTGGCCATGATGAGATCGACCATGCCGACGAGGCTGCGTCCGCGATAACCCTTCATCCGGTAGATCTCGATGAGCTCCTTGCGTTCCCCGTGCGGGTGTTCGCGCAGATGGCGCTCCTCCATGTGACGCAGGCGTTCATAGTCTTCGATTTCCGCCCGCGTTCCGGTGAAATTGGCAGCCGCCATGGAAAAGCCGTCGGCAAGCAGGTTGGCGGCCCCCATGATCAGCACCACGCGCCAAGACAGGTCAGCCCCCACCGCACCTGCGACAATGGCGAATGTCGTCACCGCGCCATCGATGCCGCCATAGACCCAGTCGCGGATGTAACTGACCTTGGGTCCGTCGGCGAGGCGCTCGCGGATCGCGTCCACGTCGTGGTCATGTTCGAGTTCCAAGCCGTCCTCCCAAGCTGCCAGGCCGTAATGGTAGCCTGATGCTGACGATGGGTGTATAACCCCCACCTTTCGCCATCCGCCATTGCCAAATTGTCATGGCTGGGGATGGCGGATGGCAGGTTGACATGGCGCAACCTGCGCCCTGTGCGGTGTTGACCGCGCGCGTGAAAATTTGTTTGAAGTGCTTGAAAAAGCGTATGAAATGAAGGTGTTCGATCATGGCGAACAACTGGTCTCCCGAAAGCTGGCGTAGCAAGCCGATCGTTCAGGTGCCTGATTATCCCGATATGGCCGCTCTGGCTGAGGTCGAGGGTGAGCTGAAACGGTTTCCGCCGCTGGTTTTTGCAGGCGAGGCACGCCGGCTGAAGCGCGATCTCGCGCGCGTTGCCCATGGTGAGGCTTTCCTGCTGCAGGGCGGCGATTGCGCCGAAAGCTTTGCCGAGCACCACCCCGACCAGATTCGCGACCTGTTCCGTGTTTTCCTGCAGATGTCAGTGGTGCTGACCTATGGCGCCGCGCAACCTGTAGTGAAGGTCGGCCGTATCGCCGGTCAGTTCGCCAAGCCGCGCTCCGCGCCGACCGAGACGATCGACGGCGTCGAGCTGCCGAGCTATCGCGGTGACATCATCAACGGGCCGGAATTCACCTCAGAGGCGCGCATTCCCGATCCGGTACGCATGATGAAGGCCTACAGGCAGTCGGCCGCGACGCTGAACCTGCTGCGCGCCTTCGCCCAGGGCGGTTACGCCAACCTGGAGCATGTGCACGAGTGGACGCTCGGTTTCCTGAAGGACAGCCCGCAGAGCCACCGCTACCAGACGCTGGCTGACCGTATCGGCGAGTGCCTGTCCTTCATGCGCGCCTGCGGCATTACCGGAGACACCACGCCGCAGTTGCGTTCAACCGACTTCTACACCAGCCACGAGGCGCTGCTTCTGGGCTACGAGCAGGCGATGACGCGCATCGATTCCACTTCCGGCGAGTGGTACGATACTTCCGGCCACATGCTGTGGATCGGCGACCGCACGCGCCAGCCCGACCACGCCCATGTCGAATACATGCGCGGCATCCGCAACCCGATCGGTGTGAAATGCGGTCCCTCGCTCGATGGCGACGGGCTGATGAAGCTGATTGACGTCCTCAATCCGGAAGACGAGGCGGGCCGGCTCACGCTGATCTGCCGCTACGGTTCCGACAAGGTGGCCGATCATCTTCCCGCCCTGATCCGCCGTGTGCAAAAGGAAGGCCGCACGGTTGTGTGGTCGTGCGATCCCATGCATGGCAACACCATCAAGGCGGCGAGCGGCTTCAAGACACGCCCCTTCGACCGGATCCTGAGCGAGGTGCATACCTTCTTCGAGGTGCACCGCGCGGAGGGGACGCATCCCGGCGGCGTGCATTTCGAGATGACCGGCACGAACGTTACCGAATGCACCGGCGGTGCGGCGGCGATCACCGATGCCGATCTGTCGGACCGCTATCACACCCATTGCGATCCCCGGCTCAACGGCAATCAGGCGCTCGAGCTTGCTTTCCTGATAGCCGAGGAACTGTCACGGGTGCGCAAGGGCGGCGAACGCGCCCACGCGGTGAGCGGGCTCTAGACAAGGCGTCAGGTCTGATATGCCATGACGGGTGAGGCGGCTCTGCTTCTGCAGGGCCGTTCATCCGACGGACAGGGCCGCTACTCGCGGTCCGGGGAGATCAGTCATGCGCAAGTTGCAAGTCCAGGGCGTGCATCACATAACGATCACCGGTGCCGACCGGCAGACGTCGATCGACTTCTGGGAAGGGCTGCTCGGTATGCCCTTCGTCTTCGATCAGCCCAATCTCGACAATCCGGACGAGGGACATCTCTATTTCGATCCCGGCGACGGGCGGCTGATTACGGTCTTCACCAACGAGACCCGCAAGCCCGATCCGCGCCGCACGCCAACCGAGCCGGGCTGCGTGCATCACCTTGCCTTCGCCGTCAGCCAGGCGACGTTCAAACAGTCCGTGAAGCGCCTGGATGAACGCGGCATCAAGCATTCCGGTCCCAAGGATCGCGGATTCATGGATTCAATCTATTTTACCGATCCGCTTGGCCTGCTGATCGAACTGGCGTCCTACCGCTTCGAGCCGCCGCGCGGATGCAGCCATGCCGATGTGATGATCGAGGCGCACAGGATACGCGTCAAACGCGGCGACCATCACATCGAGGAAGAGCATCTGGCCGATGCCATCGAACTGCTGGTATCGCGCACCCAAGCTTCGCTGTCGGATGATCGTGCACCAAAGGACCCGTACTGATGGAGACGAGGACATGAAAACCGAGATAGGCTCATCAGACGATGTCATTACCGGCCGCTGTGCCTGCGGGGCGGTGACGTATTCCGCACATGGGCCGTTCCGTCCTTTCGTTGGTTGCCACTGCGACAGCTGCCGCCGCCAGAGCAGCCATCACGTCGTCGCCACACGCGTCGCATCGCACGGGCTGACCGTCTCGGGGGACGAAAACCTGAAAGGCTGGCGCGCCAGCGAAAGCGCCACCCGCCGCTTCTGCGGCATTTGCGGCTCGCTGATGTTCTGGGTGCCCGACGGCAAGCCGACTGTGTCGATCATGGCCGGCAGTATCGACAAGCCGACCGGTCTGCCGCTCGGCTGGCATATCATGGCGAGCGAAAAGGCGGATTATTACGAACTGGATGACGGCACGCCTGTTTATCCGAACGGTTCAGGCATTGCCTGACGAGACTGTTCGTGAAATCAGAATACTGAATTGACGTGAAGGGCAGTCCCGGAAACATGCGTCCGCACGCATATTAGCGGCATCATGTTTATGACGCCTTGAAAGGACCGGATATGGCCCCCTCGCGTTCCCCCATGCCGACGCTGTTCGTTTCTCATGGCGCGCCCGACATCGTGCTGCGCGACATGGCCGCCCGAGACTTTCTGATCTCATATTCCGGGAAGATCACGAAGCCCAAGGCGATCGTGATGGTCTCGGCGCATTTCGAAACCAATGGTGTCTCGGTTGTGACCGACCCCAACCCGGGCATGACTTATGACTTCGGCGGTTTTGATCCGCGCCTGCGCGAAATCATTTACCGCGCTCCGGGCGAACCGGCGATTGCCGAGCGTGCCGCCGGCCTGCTGGAAGCTGCGGGCTTTGCGGTCGACCGTGTTTCCTCGCGTGGCTTCGACCACGGCGTATGGACGCCGCTGGCGCTGTTGTTTCCCGATGCCGACATTCCCGTCGTGCAGATGTCGGTATCTCCGCACCGCGATGCGGCCTGGCATTTCGCGCTGGGCCAGGCGATCGAGCCGCTGCGTGACGAAGGCGTGCTGATCGTCGGCTCCGGTGCGGTGACGCATAATCTCGCAGCTTTTTTCGCCGGCGGATTCACCGCGGACGCGACTCCCGAATACTGGGTGCAGGAATTTGCCGACTGGCTTGCGGCCCGTATCGAAGCCGGCGATACCCGCGCGCTGGTGCGCTATCGCGAACAGGCCCCATTCGCCCGCGAGAACCATCCCACCGAGGAACACCTGCTGCCGCTGTTCGTCGTGCTTGGCGCCGGCGGGGCAGGGGTTGCCGGTGAACGGTTGCACAAAAGCGTCGACCATGGCGTCATCGCCATGGACGCCTATGCGTTTGCATGAGAGCAGCGTTTCGCGCAAAACCGGTTTCGTTTCGCTTCAAGCCAAGATAAATCTCGGCCATGACCGGGATTACAAACCAATTCAAGCTCGCCATCGCGCAGGCAAATCCAACCGTAGGCGCGGTTGAGAAGAACATCGCAAAGGCCCGCGATATGCGTTCGCAGGCCGCGGCGATGGGCGCCGACCTGATCGCATTCCCCGAACTCTACGTCGCCGGATATCCGCCCGAAGACCTCGTGCTGAAGCCGGCATTCCAGGCTGCCTGCATGGCAGCCGTCGAGGAGCTTGCCAGGGAAACCGCCGACGGCGGTCCCGCCGTGCTGATCGGTACGCCGTGGCGCGAGCGCGATGCGCTCTACAACAGCTATTGCATGCTGGACGAGGGCCGCATCACCGCGATCCGCCACAAGGTCGAACTGCCCAATTACGGCGTGTTCGACGAAAAGCGCGTGTTCCAGCAGGGCCCCATGCCCGGCCCGGTGAACTTCCGGGGCATAAGGCTTGGTGTCCCGATCTGCGAAGACATCTGGGAGGAAGAGGTTTGCGAGACGCTGGCCGAGACCGGCGCGGAATTCCTGATCTCGCCCAACGGCTCGCCCTATTGGACGGATAAGCATGACGTCCGCATGAACGTTGCCGTCGCCCGCGTGGTGGAGAGCGAACTGCCGCTCGTCTACGTCAACCAGTTCGGCGGTCAGGACGAGCTGATCTTCGACGGTTCCTCCTTCGCGCTGCATGCCGACCGCTCGCTTGCCTTCCAGATGCCGGCCTTTACTGAGGAGGTGGCGCTGACGGTGTGGTCGCGCGAAAGCGGCGACTGGCGCTGCGTCGAAGGGCCGTCCGCGCAACTCTCCGGCAATGACGAGTTGACCTGGCAAGCCTGCGTGGCGGGCCTGCGCGACTATGTCGGCAAGAACGGATTTCCCGGTGTCGTGCTGGGACTGTCGGGCGGTATCGATTCAGCAATCTGCGCGGCGATTGCCGTGGACGCGCTGGGCGCTGACAAGGTCCACTGCGTGATGATGCCCTACCGCTACACCTCGGAGGAAAGCCTGAAAGACGCCGCCGACTGCGCACACGCGCTCGGCGTGCCTTACGACATCGTACCCATCGCCGATCCCGTCGAAGGCTTCTCAGCGTCTCTGAAGGATCTGTTCAAAGGCCGCGAGCCGGACGTGACGGAAGAGAACATCCAGTCGCGCGCCCGCGGTACGATCCTGATGGCGATCTCCAACAAGTTCGGCCACATGGTGGTCACCACAGGCAACAAGTCGGAGGTTTCCGTCGGCTATGCCACGCTCTACGGTGACATGAACGGCGGCTTCAATCCGATCAAGGACCTCTACAAGACCGAAGTCTTCCGCCTTGCCGCATGGCGCAACGAGCATAAGCCGGATGGCTGCCTTGGTCCGGAAGGCGTGGTGATCCCGCCCAACATCATCACCAAGCCGCCGACGGCGGAACTGCGCGAGAACCAGAAGGACCAGGACTCGCTGCCCGAATACGATGTGCTTGATGCAATCCTGACGCGGCTGGTGGAGGACGAGAGCGCCGTTCACGACATCGTCGCCGAAGGCTTCGACGAGGCGACGGTGAAGAAGGTCGAGCGGCTGCTCTATATCGCCGAATACAAGCGCCGTCAGGCCGCTCCCGGCGTGAAAATCTCCCGCCGTAATTTCGGCAGGGATCGCCGCTACCCGATCGTCAACGCCTTCCGCGACCCCGGCACACCGATCCCGGAATTCCCGGTCGAGACGGAACGGCTGTATCGCTACGAGGGAGAATAGACCCGATGACGCTTGTCCGCACCGCCGCCATCCTGACCGCTCTTGCCGCACCTCTGGCGCTCACAGCATGCGGCGAGGACTACACCGAATTCGACGAAATGCTCCGAAAGGGGCTGCCGGAAAGCCGCGCCGTCGCCGTGGGCTACATGTTCTACGACTGCAACATCGATGGTGAGCGCGGCATCTGCGAGAACTGCGACATCCTCATCCATCCCGGTGACAATGGCGGTTATCGCGGCACGGTGACCCACTGGTATCACGACATGCGCAAAGAGGACGGTCGTTGGGTTCAGGCCATCACAGGAGAGCGCGGCAGACAAAGGCTTACAAGTGCCGAAACCGGTTCTGCAGCTTCCAATGCCATGCTGGACGAAGCCGACAAGTGGTGCACCGCACGCCGCAATGCGAAAGGCGAGTTCGTCATCCTGAAACAGGAAGGTTGAAACCGGAGCTGAGCTCAGGCCGCTTTTGCGTCGGCGCCGAGCCGTTCCAGCCCGCGCTTGAGCGCGGCTACGCAGTCCGCATCGAAGGCGGTTCCGATATCCTTGTCGAGAATGGCGAGCGCTTCGCCGATGGACATGGCCTTGCGGTAGGGGCGATCCGCCGACAGCGCGTCGAACACGTCGGCGGCCGTTAGAATGCGCATCTCCAGGCTGAGCTGTTCAGCTTTCAGTCCGTCCGGATATCCCTTGCCGTCGAGGCGCTCGTGATGCGCGCCGGCAATCGGCGCAAGATCGGCAAAGACGCGAACCTTCGACAGAATATCCCGGCTGTGGACGGGATGGCTGCGGATCGCCGCCCATTCCTCATCGGTCGGTTTGCCCGGCTTATCGAGGATCTGGTTCGAGACGGCCAGCTTGCCGAGATCGTGCAGCAGCGCTGCACGGCGCAACCAGCGGCGATGGTCGCTGGACAGGCCCAATTCTTCGGCGATCATGTCGGAATAGAGCGTGACACGCTGGCTGTGACCCGCAGTGAAGGGACTCTTGGCATCGACCACATCGGCAAAGCCTGCGGCGATATCGTCGAGATAGTCCTCATCGACTTCAACGGAGCGCTGCGCGGGTTCCAGCGCCAGCAGATGGGCGTCGAGATCGTCTGTTTCCAATGGCTCCCAGAAACCGGGTTTTCCGGCAATGTCCAGAAATGCGATTACGAGTGAGGGATCGAACCAGGTCCCGCTGCGTGCGCGCGCTTCACTGATTGCGGCGTCTTTACCCTGCTCGGTGTGAAAGACATCGATGACCTGCGCCAGAAGCGCGATACGCGCGCCGATGGGGATGTCCGTACCCGAAACACCTTCCGGTTTGCCGGCACCGCTCCAGTGCTCGTCCAGGCAACGTATGCCGGCTTGCACGGTTTCATTGAAACGCAATCGCCGCGCGATGTCTGCGCCGCGTTGGCAACGGGTCTCGAACAGTTCGCGTGCGATCTCGCCGCTGTTCTGTACGACGTTGATGAGTGCCCGTATGCGCTCGACCAGACCGGATTCGAGCCCGGTTTTGTTGAGCACGAAGCGCAGCGCAGCGCTCATTGAGGTGTCTATGGTCTTGAAGTCGCGTTTGAAGGTGATGTCATCGGTCAGATAAAGCTGACAGATGCGTGCCGCGTTGCTGGAACAGCCCAGGTCCTTCAGCAATAGCGTGAAATAGAGGTCTGATAGCGCGCTATTATCGAGGCCATATGTCATGCCGATGCGTGTGCCGATCCAGCAACTGCGTTTGCAGTGGCCCTCCGGCTGTCCCTCGGTCAGATCGAGCGCATGGCTGAGAGCACCGATCAGCTCCGAAAGCTTCATCGTGGCGTGACCGGACTTGCCGGGCTGATACAGCGTGAACGTCATCGGCTTACCTCTCTCATCGAGGCAAGCTTACGTAATTTACCTTAAGCCTCCGTTGCTTGCGGGGCATGTCCGAACGTAGCGCCGCTGCGGCTATCTTCGCTGACGCAACTGGCGTACACCGCGCGTCATGTTCCGCTTCCTCATCGACAACGCGCGCTGGCTTGCCGCAGGGTTTCTGCTGACCTTCATGTCCGGTTTCGGCCAGACGTTCTTCATCTCTCTGTTTTCCGGCGAGATACGCGGCGAACTGGGCCTGAGCCACGGCGGCTTTGGCACGGTCTATGGCGCGGCAACGCTGGCAAGCGCCATCAGCATCATCTGGGTCGGCCGCCTTGCCGATATCCGCAATCCCGCCATTGCCGGCGTCATGGTCTCCTGCGGACTGGCGGCCGCCGCACTTGTCATGTCCGTTGCCGCCGGTCCCGTCATGCTGTTCCTAGCCATCTACGGCCTGCGCCTGTTCGGGCAGGGGATGATGACGCATACGTCCCAGACCCTGATCGGGCGCTGGTTCGTGGCAACGCGCGGGCGCGCGCTCGCCATCTCGGGCTTCGGCTTTCCGGCATCGGAAGCTGCGTTCCCGCTGATTGTCGTCGCACTGCTGGCAATCTTCGGCTGGCGCGAAATCTGGATGATCGTGGCCGGCGTGCTGATAATCGTTTCCGCACCCGGCCTTTGGTGGCTGCTGCGCGAGAACCGCACGCCGCAGCACACACGAAACGCGGGCGGGGCGCGCAAGGCTTCGGAGCAACGCCAGTGGACGCGGACGGACGTGCTGCGCGATCCCGTCTTCTACCTGCTGCTGCCGGCGTTCCTCGCGCCGTCCTTCATCGGCACAGGCGTGTTTTTCCATCAGGTTCACCTGACCGAGACCAAGGGTTGGGAACTGGCCTGGTTCGCCGGTTTCTTTCCGGTCTATGCGGCGTCCTCGGTTGTTACGTCGCTAGTCGCGGGTTTTCTCGTGGACAAATGGTCGGCCCGCCATCTCTTGCCCGCTGTCCTGTTGCCGCAAGCCGCCGGCGCGGCCTTGCTGGCCTCCACGCTCAATCCGTGGGTCGTCCCCCTCACCATGACGGCGTTCGGAATGACGGCGGGGATGATGGCCAACGTGTCGGGTGCTCTTTGGCCGGAGATCTACGGCGTGCGCCACCTCGGCGCGATCCGTGCCATGGCGATCTCCGCCATGGTCCTGTCCACGGCGGCGGCTCCCTTCGTGCTGGGTGTGCTGATCGATGCCGGTATCGCGTTCGACCTGCAGCTCTACGGCATGGCAGCCTATATGCTCGCCGCCACTGTGCTGCTGGTTGCGGTCTCACGCAACCTGCTGGCGCGCGATCTGTCCGATGCCTAGGGCAAATGGATCGCTGCGATCCGCATCGGTTCATCGCTGAGGACGACCGTTCTGTGTCCCTTGCCGGCCATATCCTCAAGCAGAATGGCCTCGCCGGCTTTTGCGATACGCTTTTCTCCGCTTCCAACCTCGAAGGAACATTCCCCGCTCATCAGGATAAGCCACTGCCGCACCGGTGTGGGGTGCCATTCGCCTGCCCACCCGGCGGGAAGTTCGAGGAACAGGGTTGTCGTCGCCGGTTCAGGGGAGGAGGTGAACAGTGGGTCTGCGGGGGGTGCGTAGGCGGTTTGCTCAAGCGTGATTTCGCATGTCTCGAAATGCGATGTGTCGTTCTCGTCAGTGAAAATCCGAGTATAGCCCAATATGGTCATGCCCATCCCGCCCCGCGGTTTCATATTATGCGGATGCAGCCTATGCGGGTGAGGTCGGAGCAGCAATCGTAATATGCTTTCCCATTGCCGCCACGATTTCCCGCGACAAATGGTTTCCGGTAACGTCAAACTACGTAGTGACCGCAAAGACGCAAAGGAAGCCGCGTTAATGGCCCAGACCCTCCGCCACGGCATCGACGAATTGTCGCTGACGACGCGTGCGACACTTGCCGTGCTCGCGATTGCGTCGGGCGTCTACACCTATCTCGGCGTGCGCGACCTGCTCGATGGCTCCGCGACACTGACCTTCCTCGGCGCGATCATCTATTCCGCTGCCGTCTCGGTCGGCATCTACGCTTTCTGGTCCTACCTGATCCGCTTCCTGCCGCACGTCAGGGAAGCGCGCATCCGCCGCATGCTCTACGGCGCCATGGCGTTGGGGTCGGTGATGATCATCGCCATGTCGTCGTGGCTTAATGCTGCCGCGCTGGCAGGCTCCGCTGCCCTCGAACAGCATCTCGCCGAAGCAACGGAATCCTATTCCCGCGACCTCGACACCGCGCACAACAATGCGCTCGCAGCCCAGTCGATCCTGCCCGACATCCAGCTTGCCGCCGATCGTTTCGCCCGCCTGGCCGATCAGGAGCGCCAGTCCGGCGCGCTGACCGGTACGTCCGGTTCCGGCACTGTGGTGCAGCTTCTCGGCCAGATGTCGGCGCAGCTGACCGCCCTTGCCGGCCAGGTTTCCAGCGACCGCGAGGAGGTCGACGCGCTCTACAGCCAGGGCGAGAAACATCTCTCCGCCATGCGCAGGCTCGTATCCGGCAACGGCCCCGTCGCACCACGCGGCGATGCGTTCTCGGATGAAGCCGTAGCGCTGACCGGTGTGATTGCATCGATGCAGCAGACCTCCATCGCACCTGCCGTGCGCCGCGCTGCCGACGGGTTGGAACGCGCTTTCATCGCGCCCGTCGCCGATGGCGGTACGGAAGACTTGCGCACCCGTCAGGACCTCGTCGTCGGCAATGTCGCCAACGCGATTTCCGAAGAGGCGAAGGCGCTGGCGCGCGCGGCTGACGAAATCCTCAACCGTCCGGCAGCAACACCTGAGCGCTTCGTGCCGCTGTCCAAGCCCGAGGCCGTGCTGCGCTACGCAACCGACTTCCTGCCGAGCTGGGCCGGCGCCATCTCCATCGACCTGATGCCAGCCGTGCTGGTGGTGATCCTGTCCATCGTCCAGCTTGCCATCCGCAACACCGAGGACCCGGAAGTCCCCGAAAACCGCATGACGGCGGCCGACCTGATGGTGGCGCTAAAGCTCTACGAGCGCATGCGCAAGCATGGCGATGCGGCCGATGCGGTGTCGGGTAAAGCGGATGTCGCCAAGCCGCCCGAACCCGCCCGCGAACCCGCCAACATCACCTCGCTGACCTCGAAGACCGGACGCTCCGATGGCGCCTGATCGCGCTGCCGCTGAAATCCGTCCCGTACACCGCGACTGGTTCGCGGTTTCCATGCTCGTTTTCGTCATGGTCGCAACGGCGGGGCTGCTGGGCTACGACATCTACGACACCTTCACAGCTGATCGCGGGGCAAACGAACTGATGCGCCGCACCGGTCCGGTGGTGACGCGTCCGCCCGCCGATGGCGATCAGGTCCGTCCCTATCTCGAGCGCGGACGCCCGGTTGCGCCGGGACGCACGGCGCCGCCCGGAGTGCGCGGGCCATCGATCTCGGAGTCCGCACCGATGACCTTCGAGCGCGATGGCAAGGTGCTGCGTGGCGAGGGCACCATCACCTTCGGTGTGCTCGATGCCTTCGAACGCGCGCTGTCCGCGTTGCCCGGCGACATCGAACCCGGCAAGCTTGAACTGGTGCTGCATTCCCCTGGCGGAGTTGTGCCGGAGGCAGTCGCGCTCGCTCGCCGTATCCGCGCTGCCGGACTGACGACGCGGGTCGATGCGGACGGCTACTGCGCCTCGTCCTGTCCGATCCTGTTTGCTGCCGGCGTCAAACGCATCGCCAGCAAGGACGCCTGGATCGGCGTCCACCGGGTCTATGTCGATAGCGGCATATTCGGCAGCATCGATGATGGTATCGGCGAAGCGCAGCGCGTTGCCGCCGAGGTGCAGGATCTCCTTGACGGTTTCGGCGTTGATCCGCTGGTTTGGACCCACGCCATGCGCACGCCAAAGCAAAGCCTCTACTTCTTCACGCCTGCCGAACTGAAGGACCTGAAGCTGGCGACCAGGGTCGACTAGCGGACGTTGCGGCCGCCGCTAAAAGGCATTGCCGACGGCCTTGCACATCGCATCGCAGATCGGGCCATGAGCATCGCGCCCCCTGCGCAAGACGAGAAACGACGGGTATCTCGTTTCCACTCCCGGCAGCGGAGCCACGCCTTCAGGCTCCTCGTGCGTGCCGAGCAGCCCGGCGGCGATGCCGGCCTGAACAGCCGCGCGGACACCCACGACGCTTTCGCTCGTGAACACGATGCGGAAGCGTCGCCCGGCGGCTTCGAGGCCCGTCAAAGCGACATCGCGCCACCAGCAGGCATGATCGAACACCGCAACCGGCAGAACGGCTTGCGATGCGCAATCGCTGTCGCGCCCGCACATCCAGATCAGCTGGTTTTCACGCAGGATTTCGTCACCGGCGGCGGGCTCGGCCACCTCGAATACTGCAAGGTCGAGCGCACCGGTCTCCAGTGCCGCCTCGAACCGGGTTCCAAGCGCACATTGGACTTCAAGCTCGACGTCCGGATGCAGCGATGTAAAGCCCGCGATGATGCGCACCAGCGTTGCGCGGCTGTAATCGTCGCTGACGCCGATCCGCAACCGGCCCTCCAGCCGGTCGCCGCGCAGATCGGCAAGCGCGATATCCAGCGATGTCGTCACATTGCGGGCAACGGGAAGCAGCTGCTCGCCGGCTGCGGTCAGCGAGACGCCGCGGCCGTGCCTGACAAACAGCGCCTGGCCGGCGACGGTCTCGAGCTGGCGGATCTGAAGGCTTGTCGCCGATTGGGAGCGATTGATGCGCAAGGCCGCGGCGGAGATGCTTCCTGTTTCCGCTATGGCGAGAAATGTCCGCAGAAGATCGCTGTCGAGATGAGGCATGATATCGATATTTCCAATAGCTGATTTGGAAATTACTCGTTTTATAAATATCTGTCGACCTGCCAGATTGCCGTCACCGAAAACAGGAGGGTTCATTGTCACTCCAGGCGATCGTTCAGGCGGCTCAACCCACGATGCGGACGGTTTATGTCCTGATCGCGCTCGCGGGCGCTGCGCTGTTGCTCTGGCAGCCGGAAATGGTGCGCGATGTCGCTTTCTTCGTCGTCACCAGCATCTTTCATGTGACGCCCATCGTGATACCCGGCGTTGTGCTCACGGCCTGGATCATGGCAAGCGGCGCCGGCGGCCAGGTCGCGGCCGTGTTTAACGGCAAGACGGCCTGGACCGTTCTGGCGTCTTCTGTTGTCGGCGCGCTGCTGCCGGTTTGCGGCGTCACGGTTCTGCCGCTGATGGCCGGATTATTGGCCGGCGGTGTACCGCTGGCGCCGGTGATGGCGTTCTGGCTGTCATCGCCGATCACCGGGCCGGCGCTTCTGTCGGCGACGGTCGCGACACTGGGCTGGTCGTTCGCAATCGGCAAGATGCTCGCCGCAATCGGCTTGGGCATATTCGGCGGCGCCGTAACGGGCGTGTTTGCCGGCAGGGCGTGGAACCGCTCGCCGTTGCGGACAAACCGGCTTGTCGGCTCGTTCGGCGAGGCCGGCGGCTGCGGCAGTCCCGTCCCCTTCGATCCGCTGATCTGGCGTGATCGCGAGCGGGTCGCCCGTTTTGTCCGCTCGTTATGGTCCACCACACGCTTCATGCTGCTTGTCCTGACGCCGGCATTCGCGGCCGAGTTCCTGCTGAACGCCTGGCTTCAGCCCGATGCCCTGGTGGCCTATGTCGGGCGTGGCAGCGTGTTCGCTGTGCCGCTTGCCGTCATCGTCGGAGCCCCGGCCTATGTCGACGGTTATGCCGCACTGCCTCTGACGCGCGCGCTCATGGAGCACGGTATGTCGTCGGCTGCGGCGATGGCCTTCCTTGTCTCCGGTGGCGTGGTGAGCATTTGGGGCGCGATGGCGATCTTCCCGGTGCTGAAATTGAAACCGTTTCTTCTCTACCTTTTCCTGGCCGCATCCGGGTCGATGGCATCGGGTTGGCTGTTCGGATTTCTCCAATAGAGCCGTGGCCCCAAGGCACTGGCAAACAGGCTGATTTTTTAACTCCCGTTGCGTATCTTGCCGCCCCGATACGGGGGAAGGGCATGGGCTGGTATTGCGGCACGCCGGAACAAAAGCGGCTTCAGCAGCGCGTTGACGAGATGGTTGTGTGGTGCAGGACCGTGCAGGGCGCGGTCAATGGCGGACGTATGCTCGGCGTCGACGACATCGACGCGCTCGGCTGGGACGCGATCTTCGCACGGCTCGAGAAGGACGGATACTTCGCCCTGCGCATGATTGCCAATGAGCGCATCTCCGAGACGGAGGCGATCCTGGCCGAGCGCGATTTCCGCATTGACTGGTGGAACGTCTTCAAGGGATCGGCCGAGGCGGTGCTCTCGCATACCGCCAACGAGGACACGCGCAAGCTTCCGAAAGGCTATTCCATCGTCCGCAAGGAGGAACTGACCAAGCGCGTCGTTCAGGACATGCAGGCCTGCATGGAGCGCAATGGCGTCAAACCGTATTCGGGCCGCATGATCGTTGGGATGACCGAGCCCATGGTAAGCCTTGCCGTGCGCGGTCCTGATGGAAAGATCGTCGCAACGGCGTGCGGTCACATGCCCTACAACGCCATGAGCCGGCACAGTCGCACGGCGTGGGGCGGTCTGGTGGCCGTTGATCCTGGCCATCGCGGCATGAAGCTCGGTGCCGCGGTCAACGCCGAGATGGTGCGCCGCTGCGTCGAGAAGCTCGGTGCGCGGTCGGTCCAGGAGTTTGCCAGCGAGACAAACATTGTGTCGCGGCGCATGATTGAGCGCTGCGGACTGTCGCTCGATTCCACCTGTATGACTGGGATCGCGACTCGTGGTGGAGAACGGTTCACGCGCTGAAGGGCTCCTTCGGATTGCTTTTGCGGATTTCATCTGCCCGTCTTGCCCTGTATAGCGGGCGGCGAAAGGATTTCTTCAATGTCCGTTACCGTCCGCTTCGCGCCGTCGCCCACCGGCAGGCTGCATATCGGCAACGCCCGTACCGCGCTGATCAACTGGCTTTATGCGAAAGCCAATGGCGGGCGTTTCATCTTGCGTTTTGACGACACCGACACCGAACGTTCTCGCGAGGAATACGTCGAGGCGATCCGCGCCGATCTTGCATGGCTCGGCATCGTGCCGGACGAGGAGGCCCGCCAGACGCACCGGTTGTCGCGTTACGACGAGGCTGCCGAAAAGCTCAAAAAAGCCGCCCGGCTCTATCCCGCCTACGAGACGGCGGAAGAGCTGGAACGCAAACGCATGCGCCAGCGCGCGCGCCGTCTGCCGCCGGTCTATGACCGCGCCGCGCTGCAGCTTTCGGACGAAGACAAGGCCGCGCTTGAAGCCGAAGGCCGCCAGCCGCATTGGCGCTTTCTGCTCGAAAGCGAGCCGGTTGCCTGGGAAGACGGCGTGCGTGGCCATCAGACAATCGACATGTCATCGCTATCCGATCCGGTGCTCATACGCGAGAACGGGACGTTCCTCTACACCTTCACCAGCATCGTCGATGACATCGATATGGGCGTCACCCACATCATCCGCGGCGAGGACCACGTCACCAACACCGGCGTGCAGATCGGAATTTTTCGTGCGCTGGGCGTGGAAGCGCCGCGGTTCGCGCACCACAACCTGCTGGTGGACGCGAAAGGCGAAGCCTTGTCGAAACGGCTTGGCTCCTTGTCTATCCAGGGATTGCGTGAGGCAGGCTACGAGCCGCAGGCGGTCGCAGCCCTTGCCGTGCTGATCGGCACATCGCTTCCCGTCGAGCCTGTGCGTGATATTTCCGAACTGGCGGAACACTTCGACCTGTCGGCGATCTCGCGCAGCCCGGCACGGTTCGACCCCGCGGAACTCGACGGCCTCAATGCGCGAACCGTCCACGGCTACAGCTACCGGGATGTCATGGGCAGGCTTGCTGTCATGGGCGCGGATGGCGGAGAGACGCTGTGGGACGCGGTGTCGCAGAACCTCGGCAAGCTCGGCGATGCCGGCTATTGGTGCGCAACCGTCACCGGAACGGATATCCCGCCGCTGCCCGAAGACATTGACCTGACCGGGGACGACAGAACGTATCTCAAGGCTGCCCTGGCGGCCTTGCCGCCGGAGCCATGGGACGGCGAAACCTGGAAAGCCTGGACGGATGGCTTGAAGCAGGCGACCGGCCGCAAGGGCAGGGGCTTGTTCATGCCTTTGCGCGTCGCGCTGACGGGACGCTCTAGCGGTCCTGAGATGGCGGCTCTGCTGCCGCTTATCGGGAATAGTAGAACTGCGGACCGACTACGCGCACACGCCGCTTAGGTGCGTCCATGGGCTCTGCTTCGCTGGCCGCGACCGTATTGGCGCTGGTTCGTGTCGGCGTTTCCTCGATTCCGACCGGAACCGACGGGTTCTCGATGTCGCTGACCGCATAGCGGCTCGGCCTGCGCCGCGGCATGGGCACCGTTTCGGCATCCTCGTTGCTGTCGGAAACAAGGCCGGGCGAGAACGTCATCTTGACGCGCGACGCGTTCGCCGGACCTTCCGCGATCTGCGGACCGCGGCAGCCGCAGCCCTCGACGATCTCGTTGCGGTACCGGAAAGCGTTTGCAAGTTCCGTGATCGCCGCCCCGTCAGGTGTGCGGGCGTTCTCCGGCGTTTCGCCCGGGTTGCGGTAGACGTAGAGCTGGACCTCCGCGCCGGGGCAGGCCTGCCGGCAGGTCTGTTCGTCCTTGCCGAAATAGCTCGGCACCGTCGAAAAGCTGATCGGGAAATAGTAGCCATCGCAGGTGCGCACACAAAGGGTGCGGTAGCCGCCGCGCGGCGCCATCGGTTCCTCGACATAGGCATCCGGCCCGAGGAAGAATGAGAAGACGCTGCGCCGGTTGGCATTGGCATAACGGATGTATTGCGCGCCGCAATTGTTGGCGGCGAGTGCCCGGATCACGCGGTCGCGTACGCTGCGGCTTGCCTGCGGCTGCCTGGAGCCGCCGACCTGCGCCGCAAGCCGGCGATAGGCGTCATTGGCGCGGGCATATTGCGATTCAAGCTGGCGGCAGGCGGCAGGCTTCTGAGGCTGGAAGATCAGGAACCCGCGCTGGAAGCAGCCCGCGCGCCGTGCGCGTGCTTCCGCTCTCTGGGCAATATCGCGTGCTTTGTCCAGTTCGCGCATGGACGCCGCGGAAGCCGGTGCCGCTGGCGCCTGCATGCGCGCAAGCTCGGATTCAAGCTGGGCGCAGACTTCCCTGTTTCCCTGCGCGATGGCCTGAACCGGGCCGAGACCCGTCATGAGCGCAACAATCAGCAGAAAAAGCACAACGCGCATGTGCATGGAGGCCGCAGGGCCATGCCGCTGCGCCGCCATTGGTGTTTCCGCACTGTATCCCATCCTGATGGACACGATTAGCCGCTTTCCTGCCGCGTTTGCCGAAACGGTTTCTGGAAGAGGAAACCGGGCCGCGAACCGATGGATCAAGTTAGAAATGCTTTATGAATATTCCATGGCCGCATCAACCAATGTCACCACCGGCAGATTCGTTCAGCACGTCAATGATACGCCAAAGCGCGTTCATGTCCGATTTTGAAAGTCTGGCTGTCAGTTTCAATGAGAATTCCTGCGCTTGCGATGCAACCTCACGATAGATTTCCAGCCCTTTGTCTGTCAGGGCCACAAAAGTTTCGCGCATGTCCTCGCGGTTTGCCGTGCGCTCGATCAAGCCTTTGCCTTCAAGCCCCGCAATGGCGCGCGAAACCTTGACCTTATGCATTGATGCTGCGTGAGAAATCGCAGCCGATGTCAGTTGCCCGGATTCGTTCAGAACCGCCAGTATGCGCCATTCGGCGATTGTGAGGCCGTATTGCTCCGAACACAGCCGGGCCAGCGGCTGAGCGACGACCTCCGCCAGCACAAGCAGGCGATCAGGCAGAAATTCGGCGAGTTTCAAAGGCGGATTGTCCATGACGGGGCAACGCATGCGACCGGATAGACGCCATGTATGTTGCGCGGCTAATGGTTTCAAGCGTTACTGTTTGAAATAGCCTCGTCGGGATCGCCCGTATCTTGAAATACAACGCGCCGAAAACCAACTTGACGCGTGCCGGCAATGCCTGGCCGTGCCGAAATCAATGGAAATCCTGTCTCATGCCGCGTCTGAAAATCCTTGCCCTTGCTTTTTTCGCCCTGCTTGCCGCGTCCGCTGGCGCCAACGCGCAGGAACCGGACCTGATCTTCAAGAAATCGACCGTTTTCAAGCTGTTGACGCCGGACCACAAGCTGGCGACCTACGGTATCGACGATCCGCTTGTGGAAGGGGTCGCCTGCCATTTCACGGTTCCTGAAAAGGGTGGATTGTCGGGCATGTTCGGCGTGGCCGAGGAGCTGTCCGATGCCTCGATCGCCTGCCGTCAGGTTGGCCCGGTAAAGTTCAGGGAAAAATTCGAGCAGGGCGACGAGATGTTCCGGGTGCGCCGTTCGATCTTCTTCAAGAAGATGCGCATCGTGCGCGGCTGCGACACCAAGCGCAACGTGCTGGTCTATCTCGCCTATACCGACAAGCTGATCGAGGGCAGCCCGCAGAATTCGACATCCACGGTTCCGATCATGCCTTGGGGCGACCAGGAACCGCCACGCTGCGCCGACTACCTCGACGAGTGATCCGGCAAATACGTTCGCTCGACTAAAACGCCCCGCGTTAACATCTGTTGCCGGATGTAAAGAAAAGGCGGCGGATCCAGATGGAGCCGCCGCCGAAGCTATTGGTTGGTTAGGTCGCCGTCAGGCGCTGGAAACTCCCGGATATCGGGGGCGGGAGCAGCGCCGAAGTCCATTTCTTTATGCCTTCTTACGGCGATATGCGCAATCGTAGCCCGAAATTAAGGTTAAGCCGCGCGCTACGCACGGCGGAGGTATGCATTCTTATATATACAAACATTAGAATGTAATGATATAAAGCCATCAGTCTCACCACTGATGGAGGAAACAATGATCCGGCTGACTGATTCCGCCTGGTCGCCTTACGCGGCAGGCATCGTCATCGGGCTACTGCAGATCCCGGCATTCATGCTCGCAGACACCGCGCTGGGCGCATCGTCGTCCTTCGTGACGGCGGCTGCATGGATCGCATCGATATTCGATCCCGCCGCAGCCCAGATAGATTATTTCGCCAAGCACATGACGTCCGACAAATACTACTGGCAGTCGGCGCTTGTGATCGGCATCGCTCTTGGCGCTTACATTTCAGCCCGCCTTGGCGGGGTAAAGCGCCCGTCTTTCGCCAAGGCATGGAGCGAACTGACCAGCGTCAAATCGCTTGGCGGACGCATGATCATGGGCTTTGTCGGCGGCTTCATCCTGCTGATGGGCGCCCGCATCGCCGGCGGCTGCACCTCCGGCCACGGCGTATCCGGCATGGCACAGCTTGCGGTCGGATCGACCGTTGCCGTCATTGCCATGTTCGCCGGCGGCATCGTCACCGCGCTCGCCTTCAAGCGCGCCTGACGCAACCCGCATTCAAGGAGATTTCAAGATGACCACTTTAATGCTCGTCATTCTCGGTCTTGCCATGGGCGTCGTCTTCGGCGTCGCGCTGGAGAAATCCCGCGTGCTCGAGCCAGGCGTCCTCGTTCGCCAGTTCCAGTTCACCAACTTCACCATGCTGAAGATGTTCTTCGCAGCGGTTGCGACAGGCCTCGTCGTGCTTGCCGTGCTCAACGGCCTCGGCCTCACCGCCCTGCACCCGAAAGCAGCGGTGATGGGGTCCACGATCGTCGGCGGTTTGCTTCTGGGTGCCGGCATCGTCATCGCCGGCGCGTGCCCGGGCACAGCGCTTGCCCAGATCGGCGTTGGTTACAAGGATGCATGGGCGACGGTTGCCGGTGGCATCCTCGGTGCCATGGTCTACGGCTACAACATCGATGCGATCGAAGGCCTGCTGAAAGTCGGCGACTTCGGCAAGATCACCTTCGACCAGCTCCTCGGCATGCCGTACTGGCTGCTGGCGCTGATCGTCGCCGTGGCGCTGACAGGTGTCATGGTTGCTCTCGAGAAGTGGCGTCCGTGGCGCGCCGAGATGGCCGGTCTGCCGGGCGGCGACCGCCTGCCGCCGCAACGCGAGGACACCATGCCGACGGGAACGGCAGGCCAGAAAGCTTGAGCTTCTCGAGGGACCGCTCGAGACGATAGCTCCGCCACCTCCCCCCGGCGGAGCAGGGGCCACGCCCCGATCCACCCCGGCGTTTCCTTGGCGCCGGGGTGTTTTTATCGGCAAAACAGAATAGACAGGGCTTCCATTCCCCCAACCAGCGAGTCCGGATGCCCCTTAAACCCGCAATTGTCTTTGATGTTGGAAACGTGCTTGTCGATTGGCAGCCGGACCGTGTCTATCGCGAAACCATCCCCGATCCGGAAGAGCGCGCCTGGTTCATGGCCCATGTCGTGTCGCCCGAGTGGCACGCGCGGCAGGACCTCGGACGTTCCTGCGCGGAGGGGATTGCCGAACGCGTGGCGCAATTTCCGCACTATGCCGGCCGCATTGCCGATTTCTACGATAGCTGGCTGGAAACGCTGGACGGCGCCATCGACGGCAGCGTGCGCATTCTTATGGACCTCAAGGAACAGGGGTATCGCGTCCACGCGATCACCAATTTTTCCGCCGAACTGTGGCCGGTCACGGTAGCCGCCTATCCGTTCCTATCAGAGTTCGATGTCACCGTCGTTTCGGGCGAAGAAGGCCTGCTAAAGCCCGATCCGGAGATTTACCGCCGCCTGCTGAAACGTACCGGCCTTCAGGCAACGGACTGCATTTTCATCGATGACCGCAAGGACAATGTGGATGCGGCCTCGGAGCTTGGCTTCCGTACCATCCACTTCACAACGCCGGAGACGCTGCGCATGGATCTGATCAGGCTGGGTGTGCGCCTGCCGCTGCAACTGGCCGGCTAGGGGCTGGCCCCGAATTCCGCGCTTGACCTTTGGCGCGACCTCTGCGCAATCTCCGCGCCATGACGGCGACACGCAATATTTGCATTTGCGGGATCATTATCGGCTAGCGACACGCTGGCCCGGCCGTTCTCGTCTACTCGACATCAAAAGGAACAGAACGCCCGGCCAGCGGCGGCGCTGTTTTGTTTTAAGGCGAGGAAGACGACGTGGACCTGAAGTTCTACAACACGCTGACCCGGACGAAGGAAACCTTCGCGCCCATCGACCCTGCAAACGTGCGCATGTATGTCTGCGGGCCGACGGTCTACGACTACGCCCATATCGGCAACGCGCGTCCTGCCATCGTCTTCGACGTGCTGTTCCGCCTGCTGCGCCATGTCTACGGCGAGGACCACGTCACCTACGCCCGCAACATTACCGATGTTGATGACAAGATCATCGAGCGCGCCGCCCGCGATGGCGTCTCAATCGACGAACTGACGAAGACGACCGCCGATCAGTATCACGCAGACGTCGCGGCACTCGGCTGCCTGCCGCCGACGCACGAGCCCCGTGCGACGAAACATATCGGCGACATGGTTGCGATGATCGCCA
Organism: Rhodobiaceae bacterium; assembly: GCA_020637855.1. Classification (GTDB taxonomy): domain Bacteria; phylum Pseudomonadota; class Alphaproteobacteria; order Rhizobiales; family Tepidamorphaceae; genus JACKJK01. Next base: position 599,916 of record JACKJR010000001.1, read on the forward strand.
AGCTGATCGAGCGCGGCCACGCCTATGCCGCCGACGGACACGTGCTGTTCGACACCGCCTCCATGCCCGACTACGGCAAGCTGGCCAAGCGCTCGCTCGACGAGATGGTTGCCGGCGCCCGCGTCGAAGTGGCAAGCTACAAGAAGAACGCCACCGATTTCGTGCTGTGGAAGCCGTCAGCCGGCGATCAGCCGGGCTGGGAGAGCCCGTGGGGGCGGGGTCGTCCGGGCTGGCACATCGAGTGCTCGGCCATGTCGGCGGCACTGCTCGGCGAAACCTTCGACATCCACGGCGGCGGCATCGACCTTGCCTTCCCGCACCATGAGAACGAAGTGGCGCAGTCGCGTTGCGCCCACGGCACGCCCGTCATGGCGAACGTGTGGATGCACAACGGCTTCCTGCAGGTCGAGGGCCAGAAGATGTCCAAGTCGCTGGGCAACTTCATCACCATCAACGAGCTGCTGCGCACGGAAAAATTCGGCGGGCGTCCTTGGCACGGAGGAGTGTTAAGGCACGCAATGCTGAAGACGCACTATCGGCAACCAATCGATTGGACCGTCAGTACTCTTGAAGAAAGTAGGAAGGAATTAGAGCGGTGGGCTGACATAGGCCTACTTGCCCAAGACGAATATGCATTTGTATTCCTCCGCCAAGCGAGAAAGCCGGCATTCTCTGAAAAAGCCGCTTCGATCTTAGCGGATGATTTGAATACTCCTGCATTGATCTCTTACTTGAGAGAATGTGCTGATAGCGCAACTCGAGATGATGAGTTCCGTTTGGAGTTGCTCAAGAATTGTCACGCGCTTGGATTATTTGATCCAGCCAAGGTGGATCTCTATCGAAAAAATGTCTTTGGCAAAGAGCTGGGACCGAGCCGTCTTTCGACCCTGTTTGGGACGGTTGAGCTTATGCGGGTTCATGCTGCCAATGGAAGCATTCAACTGCTCCAGCAAGAATCTGAAGCGCTGAAAGAAAGAGGTATCGAGGTCGATTATCGCCCCCAATCCGGCATCATCGAGTTTTCAGCTCCCAAGACATCTGATGACGAGGCAATTCAAGAGCAGATAAAGGCTCGCCTTGCAGCGCGCGCAGAAAAGAACTGGGCCGAGGCAGACCGCATCCGCGACGAGCTGGCCGGGAAGGGTATCCAGCTCAAGGACGGCAAGGACCCGGAAACCGGTGCGCCGGTGACCACGTGGGAGGTGGTGCGGTGAGCGTGCGGCACAACCCAAGCAACCTCATCCTGAGGAGCGGCGTAGCCGCGTCTCGAAGAGCGGGGTTGCGGCTTCATCCTTCGAGACGGATGCACTCGCAGCCTCCTCAGGATGAGGGGGGTGGGTGTTGCAACCATTGCTTCTGGATTCCGGCTTTCGCCGGAATGACGTTGGAGTTTGGCTCCTCGGCTTCCCGCACACTCGCCGTCATTCCGGCGAAAGCCGGAATCCAGTCTTTACCGAGCGCAGGTCGGTCCAGGCGATATGCCAGAAGACAGACACGGGGGGATTTGCACTCATGACCTCACACCTCACCATACGCCCCTTCTTTGCGGCTGACGTGGACGCGGCGCGCGCGCTGTTCCGGCACAGCATCGAGGCGCTTGCGGCTGACCACTACACCGCCGAGGAACGCGCGGCGTGGATGTCGTTCGCCGATGACCGCGAAGCCTTCGCAGCCCGGCTGTTTGCCGATTGCGCAATGGTCGCCGAAGACAACGGCAAGCTTCTCGGCTTCGCGACCCGTGACGGTGCGGTGATCGACTTTCTCTACGTTTCGCCGCATGTCGCCCGGCAGGGTGTCGCAACGGCATTGGTCGACGCGCTGGAGCGCGAGGCGGAAAAGCAGCGCATTGCCGAACTGAGCACTGAGGCAAGCCACGCCGCGAAAGTCTTCTTCGCGTCCCGCGGCTATCGCGCCGCCAGCGAGAATGTCCGCGAGCGCAACGGTGTCACGCTGCGCAACACGACGATGACGAAACACCTGGAACGCAGGGTCTGAACCATGAGCGATGACAAGAAACCCGAAGACTGGCACGACACGCTGCCCTTTCCCCGCAGATGGATCGTTTACGCGGCGATCAAGCTCGTTGTGCTGGCACTCGTCGTCTGGCTGGCGCTGAAGTGGCAGGGGGTGCTCTAGGCGATGGGCACGCAAAGCTTTTCCGGCGGGTGTCAGTGCGGTGCGGTGCGCTTCAGCGTTCACGGTGAGCCGACAGATACTTCGGTCTGCTATTGCCGCATGTGCCAGAAGGCGTCCGCCAGCCAGGCGCTGGCGCTCGCGTCGGTGCGTGGCCTCAAGGTCGAATGGACACGCGGCGCGCCGTCGTGGTTTCAGAGCTCCAACCATGCCCGCCGCGCCTTCTGCGGCAGATGCGGCACGCCGCTTGGTTATGAAGCCCCCGACGGACTGGCCTTGTCGGTTCTGGCTTTCGATGAGCCTGCGCGCCTTGCGCCGACAATCGCCTATGGCGTTGAGGGCAAGCTGCCCTGGGCCGACGCGGTCCCCCATCTCCCCGAACGCCATACGATGGACGACGAGGAGGCAGCCCCCTTTCTCGCAACGCTGGTGAATTACCAGCACCCCGATCACGACACCGAGACCTGGCCACCCCAGGGTGGTTCACCGGAGGATAGGGGATGATCATGCTGCGCGGCCTTTATCCGGAAATCGAACCCTTCGATTCAGGTCACCTCGATGTCGGCGACGGCCACAAGATTTATTGGGAACGCTCGGGTACGAAGGGCGCCAGGCCGGCTGTCTTCCTGCATGGCGGGCCGGGCGGAACGATTTCGCCGGTGCACCGCAGGCTGTTCGATCCGGAGCTCTATGACGTGATCCTGTTCGACCAGCGCGGCTGCGGGAAGTCGATGCCGCATGCTTCCCTTGAGAACAACACAACATGGCATCTCGTCGCCGACATCGAACGCTTGCGCGAAATGATCGGCGCCGACAAATGGCTTGTCTTCGGCGGCTCGTGGGGCTCGACGCTGGCGCTGGCTTATGCCGAGACGCATTCCGACCGCGTCAGCGAGATCGTGCTGCGCGGCATCTACACGCTTACCCGCCCGGAGCTGGAGTGGTATTACCAGTTCGGCGTGTCGCAGATGTTCCCGGACAAATGGGAGCGCTTCGTCGCGCCGATCCCCGAAGACGAACGCCACGACATGATGGCCGCTTATTACAGGCGGCTGACGGGCGATGACCGCGCCGAGCAGATCAGGTGCGCGAAGGCCTGGAGCATGTGGGAAGGCGAGACGATCACGCTGCTGCCGGAACCCTCCACCAGCGATGTTTTCGGCGAGGAGGACTATGCCATCGCCTTCGCCCGGCTGGAGACGCACTACTTCGTCCACGGCGGTTGGCTGGAGGATGACCAGCTCATCCGCGATGTGCACAAACTGCACGCCATCCCCGGCACCATCGTGCACGGGCGTTACGACATGCCGTGCCCGGCGCATTTCGCCTGGAGGCTGCACAAGGCCTGGCCGCAGGCTGATTTCCGTCTGGTCGAGGGGGCGGGGCATGCCTTCTCCGAACCCGGCATCCTCGATCAGCTGATCCGCGCAACAGACCGCTACGCGGGCAAGGAGGCAGTATGAGCACGAAGATAACAGGCGGTTGCCAGTGCGGCGCGGTGCGTTACCGCACCGAGAGCCTTGGCCGCCCGTCGATCTGCCACTGCCGCATGTGCCAGAAGGCGTTCGGCGCGTTTTACGGTCCGCTGGTGACAGCGCATGGGCTGGAATGGACGCGCGGCGAACCGAAATGGTTTCAGAGCTCCAACAAGGTGCGGCGCGGTTTCTGCGAAGCGTGCGGTACGCCGCTGACCTTCGATTATGGCGGGCCGGTCGAGGTTTCCATCGGCTCGCTGGACGACCCAACGCTCGGTGCGCCGGCGGTTCAGGTGAACGCCGATCCGCGCCTGCCTTTTGTCGATCATCTTGCCGAACTACCGATCCGCAAACCCGATGACGAGCCGAAGATTACCGAGTTCATGAAAACGGTCGTCAGCTACCAGCATCCCGACCACGACACCGACACATGGCCGCCCGAGGACGGACGGCCGGAGGAAGACCGATGAGCGCTGAACGCATCTATCTGTTCGACACCACGCTGAGAGACGGGGCGCAGACCCCCGGCATCGATTTCTCACTGGAAGACAAGGTGCAGATCATCGCGTTGCTGGAACGTCTCGGCATCGACTATGTCGAGGGCGGCTATCCCGGCGCGAACCCGCTCGACACCGCGTTGTTCTCCAAAAAACGCGCAAAGAGTGCGAAACTCACAGCCTTCGGCATGACCAAGCGGGCAGGGCGGTCGGTGGAGAACGATCCCGGCCTTGCCGCTGTACTGGAGGCTGAGGCCGATGCGGTCTGTCTCGTCGCCAAGTCATGGGACTTCCACGTCCGCGTCGCGCTCGGCACCACCAACGAAGAGAACCTCAAGTCGATCTCCCAGTCCGTCGAGGCCATCGTCGCCAAGGGCCGCGAGGCGATGATCGACTGCGAACATTTTTTCGACGGCTACAAGGCCAACCCGGACTACGCGATTGCTTGCGCCAAAGCCGCCTATGACGCCGGTGCGCGATGGGTCGTGCTGTGCGACACCAATGGCGGCACATTGCCTGAAGAAGTGAAGCAGATCGTCACGGCCGTCTGCCAGCATGTGCCCGGCACCCATGTCGGCATCCACACCCATGACGACACCGGCCACGCGATCGCCAATTCCCTTGCCGCGATCGAAGCCGGTGCGCGTCAGGTGCAGGGCACGCTCAACGGCATCGGCGAGCGCTGCGGCAACGCCAACCTGATCTCGCTGATTCCGACGCTGATACTGAAACCATCTTACGCGGAGCGCTTCGAGCTTGGCGTCACGCCTGACCAGCTCGCGCATGTTTCGCAGGTCAGCCACACCTTCGACGAGATGCTGAACCGTGCGCCGAACCGTCAGGCGCCCTATGTCGGCGAAAGCGCCTTTGCCACAAAGGCGGGAATTCATGCCTCCGCGATCGCCAAGGACCCGACGACCTACGAGCACGTTAACCCGGAAACCGTCGGCAATTACCGCCGGCTGCTGGTATCCGATCAGGCTGGCAAGTCGAACCTGATCGCGGAACTGAGCCGCCTCGGGATCGAGGTGTCCAAGGACGATCCGCGTCTCACGTCATTGCTGGAAACCGTCAAGGAGCGCGAGGCCAAGGGCTGGGCCTATGAGGCGGCGGACGCGTCGTTCTCGCTGCTGGCGCGCCGCAGGCTCGGCCAGTTGCCGCGTTTCTTCGACGTGCAGGGCTTCCGCGTCATGGTCGAGCGCCGCTTCAACGCGGTCGGTGAACTGATCACCGTGTCGGAAGCGGTGGTGCGGGTAGAGGTCGACGGCGAGACGCTGATGTCGGTGGGCGAGGGCAACGGTCCCGTCAACGCGCTCGACATGGCGCTGCGCAAGGACCTTGGCCGCTACCAGCGCTTTATCGAGGACCTGGAACTTGCCGACTACAAGGTGCGTATCCTCGATGGCGGCACGGGAGCGACGACACGCGTGCTGATCGAAAGCCGCGACGGCGAGGGTAACCGCTGGACCACGGTCGGTGTGTCGTCGAATATCGTCGACGCCTCGTTTCAGGCGCTGATCGATTCCATCACCTACAAGCTGGTGCGCGACGGCGCCGCGCCCGCGATGGCAGCCGCTTAGTTATCGCTCACGGCAGTTTCACTTCGTTCAACGCCTCCGCGGGGGCGCCGGAAAGCCGGCGGCGCATGGTCGGGCTTGCCAATCCTTCGGATTGGTTTGTGCCTCGAACACGCGGTGAGTTCAGCCATATCATCGTTAGTACTGCGCGACCGGCCGGTCAGGCCGCGCCCGCGCAAGGCCCGAGCGCAGCGAGGAATAGCCGTGAGCGAAAGGATGCGCCCCGGCGCGAATGGCTGTCATGACGTGAATGCGTTGGCATTTGCCGGCGGATTGCGGGCATATGGCGAAGAGCCGATCCCGCTTCCGGAAGCCTCATGACCGCCGCATCGCATTCTGACACCCGAGTCGGGTTCTTCTTCACGCTTGGTGCGTATGTCACGTGGGGTCTGATGCCGCTTTACTTGAAGCTGCTCGACCATATTCCGGTGACCGAAGTCCTGGCGCACCGGGTCATCTGGTCGGTTCCCGTGGCCGCCATGGTCCCGGTCATGCTTGGCCGGATCCGCGAGTTGCGTGAGGCGCTCACCAGCCCGCGCATGCTGGGAATGGCCCTTTTGGGTGCGACGCTGATCTCGATCAATTCGGGCACGTATTTCTGGGCCGTCAGCGTCAACCGCACGATCGAGGGCGCGCTGGGTTTTTATATCAACCCGCTATTCAGCGTGCTGCTCGGGGCTGTCGTTCTCAAGGAGCGGCTGACACGCGCTCAGGTGCTGGCACTAGGTCTTGCCGCACTTGCGGTCGCCATCATCACATGGGATGCGGGTGGTCTGCCCTGGGCGGCAATCCTGATTGCTGCGGCCTGGGGGCTCTATGCGCTGTGCCGGCGCATGCTGCCCATCGGCCCGAACCAGGGCTTCTTGCTCGAGGTGCTCATCCTCAGTCCCATCGCTCTTGCCTGGATTGGTGTTCTCGTCAGCCGTGGCGAAAGTCATTTCGGGCCGACCGGGCTGGCGGATATCGCCTTGCTGCTCGGCATCGGCGTTGTTACTGCGGTCCCGTTGATCATGTTTGCCAATGGCGCAAAAGGCCTGCGCCTTTCGACACTCGGCATCATGCAGTTTCTGGTGCCGACAATGGTGTTTCTGGTTGCCGTTCTGGTCTTCCGCGAGCCGTTTTCGCCGGCACGGGCAATCGGCTTCGTTTTCATCTGGACGGCTGTGGCAATCTATTCATGGCCGCTGATCAGAGACCTGCGCGCTTCGCGCGTCAGTGAAGCATCATAGAAAAATACAAAGGCACCAGCACATAGGTCGACGCGGCGATGCCGAGCGTTGCCCGCACCCACGGGCTCGAGAAGCGTTTCCAGACGATCGCCGCCAGAACGAGCGCGAAGGCGATTTCCGCCTTCGAGACCCAGTCGCCGTAGTGACGATGGTCCCAGTAGGACAGCGGCGAGTGGAACGTCCAGTCGCTCAGCGGCCAGAAATGCGGATGTGCGTCGTCCACATGAACCGGAAAATCGCACGCGATGTGCAGCAGGATCGCCATGCAGAAGACGGCGAGCGGCCAGAGCCGTGAGCCGTTTTTGAACGCGCCGGCCAGCGCTAGTACAGCGAGCAGCCCGCCGAAGATCGGCATCGAATGCCCGAAAGCAACGAGGGTTTGCCATGGCGGTTGCCAGTAGATTTCCCGCCACACCGTGTGCTCGGAAATTCCGGCGATCTTGCTGTAGGCCCACAGCGCGTAAATGCCGAGGTCGGGAAACAGGCCGCCAATGAAGGCGGCTGCATTGACGCGCGGCTGGCCGGGCCTGGCGAAGACGGCGACGGCGACCAGCATGTGCGTCGGCGTATTCATCCGGGCCTACAACTTGCCGATCAGCGCGCCATTGTCGGAGCCGTCCTTGCGCCGGTCGAGCTCGGCATGAATCAGCGGCAGGATGTCTTCCGCCTCCGACGCGACCTGATAGGTCGCCATCAGGCCGGGGCGGATGAAGCCTTCCCGCTCCATCTCGTTCAGCAGCCCCAGAAGAGGCTCCCAGAAACCATCGATATTGGCGATGATCACCGGCTTGGTGTGTTGGCCGAGCTGGCCCCATGTGAGCATCTCGACAAGCTCTTCCAGCGTTCCGATCCCGCCGGGCAGGGCAACGAAGGCGTCGGCGTTTTCGAACATCAGCCGCTTGCGGTGATGCATGTCCTCGGTGACGATCAGGTCCTGCACATCGCGCAGCATGTGTTCGCGTGATTTCAGGAATTCCGGAATGATGCCGAGAACCTCGCCGCCGCTTTCCAGCACGGCGCGCGCCACGGTTCCCATAAGGCCAAGCCCGCCGCCGCCATAGACGAGGCGGACGTCATTGTCGGCGAGCAGTGCGCCGAATCGCCGCGCGGCATCCGCGTAGGCGGGGTTTTCACCTGCCCCTGAGCCGCAATAGACACAAATGCTTCGTATATCGCTCATAAAAAAGTCGGTTTCCCTTCCCAATACCGCTTGCAAAGCGTGACATGGCGCAGTGCAGCAAGTAGTTTTTGTTTCAAGGGTCTCGACCCTACAAGGATTCCAAGACCGCGTGATGGTCAAGAGCTTTCACGCGGCAAACATTGTACGCCAGCGATTGGCGGCGAAAGGTTCAATATGGCGACATCGACCCAGCTTCGGGGGTTCTTTCTGGCACTCGGCCTTGGTGCGGTAGCACTTGCCGGTTATCTGCTCTACCAGCAGAATCAGCAAAAGGCCGCAGACGGGCCCGCGGTTGCCGGAGATCAGCAGCAGCCGGGCACTGGCGATGGGCAGCAGGCTTCTGCTGACAAGCCGGGCGATACGCCGGCCGCGGCGCCTTCCGAGCCGGCCGTGGCGGATGCCCTGCCTCCCGAACTCGACATCGTGCGCGTCGAACCGGACGGGAGCATGGTTGTCGCCGGCCGAGCGGGCGCCGGCAATACGATCGAGATCATTCTTGACGACAAGATCGCCGAGACCCTGACCGCCGATGCCGCTGGCGAATTCGCTACCGTGCTCGATGGCCCGCTGTCGGCGGGCGCGCATACGCTGTCTTTGATCGCGCGCAACGAGGCAGGCGTCGGCATCACCGGCAAGCAAACGGTGGCAATCGAGATACCCGGCGACGGCAAGGCGCCGCTCGTCGTCGTTCAGGATGAGAACAAGCCGCCGCAGATCGTGCAGGCGCCCGAGCCCGATCAGCCGGCTTCGGGAGGAGATGGCTCCGGCAGTGGAACACAAGTTGCGGCCGCTCCACCGCCGAGTGAGCCCGCCGGTGGTTCGGATCAACCTGCCGGCGACAATGCTGGATCTGCCGACCAGCCGGCCACGGATGGTGCCGGCAGTGGTGACGCGTCTGCCGGTCAGGCTTCTGCGCCGGAAGTCTACATTCGCGCCTTCGAGGTCTCACCCGCCGACGGCAATGGCAACAACGAGCTTGCTCTCGTTGGCGAAGCGCCTGCCGGTGCTCTGCTGCGCGTCTATGTCGACGATGAACATGCAGGCGACACCAAGGCCGATGACGGCGGCCGCTGGGAACTCATGGTAACGCGTGCCATTGCGCCGGGCCGTCACACGGTGCGCGCCGATATGCTCGATGACGCTGCCAAGGTCATCGCCCGCGCCCAGGTCAAGTTCGACCGCGTCGAACTGGTTGCCAAGGACGAGCCGGACCAGCCCGCCGACGGCGGCAGCGTGAACCTTGCTTCCGTACCTCCTGCTGCCGGTGCTCCTGCCACGGATACACCCCCGGCCTCCGGAGAGCCCGGCACGTCGTCTGATGGCGGCAGCAATGCTATGGCGTCAGCCCCGGACGCACCCGCTGGCGGTGATGCCAATGGCTCTGCTCCGGCTGTCCAGGCTCCGCCGCCCGCACCCACGATGCCCGGTACCGATGCAGGGTCTGACGGTTCTTCTGGCTCCAGCGGTTCTGCACCTGCGGATGCGCCCGCATCGGGCAGTGCGCCGCCGCCTGCCTCCGAGCCGGCCGCGCCTGCGGATGGCGGTACGAACGTAGCCAGCGCGCCGCCGCCCGGCGGCAGCTCTGCCGCAGATGCGCCGGCAGCGCCATCCTCGCCCTCCACCGGCGGGGATACGGGCAATGGTTCCACCGGGAAGGCGCCGCGTGTCGAAATCGAGCGTGGCGATGCGTTGTGGCGGATTGCGCGGAAGATTTATGGCCGTGGTGTCCAATACACGCTGATCTTCGAAGCCAACCGCAACCAGATCAACGATCCCAATCTAATCTTCCCGGGCCAGGTCTTCACCATCCCGGTGGTTGAGGGCGAGCAGAACTGAACTATCTTTGCGGACATCTATCCGCATGGCCGTGACCGCAGCAGCCTGAAAGGGCCGCTGCGGCTTTTGGCCGTTTGATCCACTGATCCGTTCCCGGGAACACGCGTGCTCCAGACGTCACCCAAGCGCCGCTTCGATGGAAGCGGCAACACATTCGCGACACTCGCCAGCCTGTGGCCGTATATCTGGCCGCAGGGCCGCAGCGACCTCAAGCAGCGCGTCGTTATTGCAATGGTACTGCTGGTCGTCTCCAAGGTGCTGACGGTCCTGGTGCCCTATGCCTACAAGTGGGCCGTTGATGCACTGGAAGGCGGGGCCGGATTTGCCGTCGGAGTGCCGGACTGGCTTAAGCTTGCCGCCGTGCCGGCATTCCTCGTCATTGCCTATGGTGTCGGGCGGTTCCTGGCTTTCGGTTTCCAGCAGGTGCGTGACGCTATTTTCGCCCGTGTCGGCCAGCACGCGGTGCGCACCCTCGGCTACAGGACCTTCGAGCACCTGCATCGCCTGTCGCTGCGTTTCCATCTGGAACGGCGTACCGGCGGTCTGAGCCGCATCATCGAGCGTGGCGTCAAGGGGATCGAGATCATCGTCCGCTTCACGCTGCTTCAGACGATCCCGACGATTCTGGAATTCGTTCTGGTCGCGTTCGTTATCGCGTTTCAGTTCGGTGTCATCTACCTCGTCACGCTGGTCGTGATGATGGTGCTCTATCTGTGGTTCACCGTGAAAGCGACCGAGTGGCGCATGTCGATCCGCCGGGCCATGAACGATTCCGACACCGAAGCCAATTCCAAGGCCGTCGACAGCCTTTTGAATTACGAGACGGTGAAATACTTCAACAACGAGACGATGGAGAGCGCCCGTTTCGACCGCTCGATGGCGCGCTATGAAACGGCTGCCATCAAGACCTATGTCTCGCTTGCCGTGCTCAATGCGGGCCAGATGGCGATCTTCACCGGCGGCATGCTGATCTGCATGCTCATGTCCGCGCGCGAAGTGGTTGCCGGCACCCAGACGCTGGGCGCTTTCGTCATGGTCAATGCGCTGCTGATCCAGCTTTACCTGCCGCTCAATTTCATCGGCACGGTCTACCGCGAGATCAAGCAGGCGCTGGTCGATATCGAGCAGATGTTCCAGCTTCTGGAACAGGACCCCGAGATCGCCGACAAGCCGGGTGCTCCCGATCTGGATGTCAGCGAAGGCGCAATCCGGTTTGAAGATGTACGGTTTGCCTACGAACCGAACCGGCCGATCCTGAAGGGCATCTCGCTGGAGGTGCCTGCCGGCAAGACGGTTGCAATCGTTGGTCCGTCGGGGGCCGGCAAGTCGACCATCTCGCGCATCCTGTTCCGCTTCTACGAGATCAGCAGCGGTTCGGTCACCATCGACGGCCAGGACATTCGCGATGTCACCCAGAACAGCCTGCGCCGCGCCATCGGCATGGTCCCTCAGGACACGGTGCTGTTCAACGACACCATCCGCTACAACATCCGCTATGGGCGTATCGATGCCAGTGACGAAGATATCGAGAATGCTGCCAAGCTCGCCCAGATCGACGAATTCATCAGCGCTTTGCCGGAAGGTTACGGCACCATGGTCGGTGAACGCGGCCTGAAGCTGTCCGGTGGCGAGAAGCAGAGGGTGGCGATTGCGCGCACGATCCTCAAAAGCCCGCCGATCCTCGTCCTCGACGAGGCGACGTCTGCCCTCGACAGCCACACGGAAAAGGAAATCCAGGCTGCGCTGGACCGCGTGTCGCAGGGCCGCACGACGATCGTGATCGCCCATCGGCTTTCGACCATCATCGGTGCCGATGAGATCATCGTCCTGGAAAAGGGCGAGATCGTCGAGCGCGGCCGCCATGATGCCCTGATCGAACGCGGCGGCGTTTATGCGGGCATGTGGCAGCGCCAGCGCGAGGCCGATGAAGCTGCCGAGCGCTTGCGCCGCACCGTGGAAGAGGATGCCGAGGGGTATCTTGGTCTCGACCGCGCTGCCACCCGCAACCCTGTATGATCGCGAAGCATATCGACAACGTCTGCCCCAACGTCCTACAAGGCACTATTGAGGCTCACTGAGTAACCGGCACACGACATGGCGCTTCTCGATACGGTCCGCCGGACCATTGTTCCCGTTCATCGCGAAGGCTGGCGGTTTGTCACGCTGTTCATCATCGCTGCTTTCGTTGTCGGCATGCTGTCGGATGTCCTTTTCTGGATCGGCATCGTGCTGGCCGCATGGTGCGCGTATTTCTTCCGCGATCCCGCCCGGGTGACACCGCTGGGCGAGGGGCTTGTGGTCAGCCCCGCCGACGGCCGGGTCTCGGCGATTGCCGAAGTGCGCCCGCCCAAGGAGCTTGAGCTGGGCGACCAGCCGCTGACCCGCATCTCGGTGTTCATGAATGTCTTCGACGTGCACATAAACCGGGCGCCGGTCACCGGACGCATCCGCCGGATCGCCTATAAGCCGGGCCTGTTCCTGAATGCCGAACTCGACAAGGCGAGCGAGGACAACGAACGCAACGGCTTCGTCATCGACACGGTTTCCGGCGTGAAGGTGGGTGTCGTGCAGATTGCCGGCCTCGTTGCCCGGCGCATCGTCACCTTCGTCAACGAGCAGGAACCGGTGACCGTCGGTGACCGCATCGGCCTGATCCGCTTCGGCAGCCGCGTCGATGTGTTCCTGCCGCGCGGCACCCGGCCACGGGTCGCCGTCGGCCAGCGCGCCATTGCCGGGGAAACCATATTCGCACATCTTTCCGAAACCGGGCCGGCCCATCCTGTAAGAGTCAGTTGAGCAATGTCCGGATTGGCCAAGCGATGACGAACCTGTTTCCCCCCTTCGAGCCTGACCGCAAGAACGGCCGTCGGCGGTTTTCCAGGTTACGGCGCATTCCGGTGCGCCTGCTGGTTCCCAACATGGTCACGCTGCTGGCGCTGTGTGCAGGGCTCACATCCATGCGCCTGGCGATCGAGCACCGTTTCGAACTGGCCATTGCGGCAATAGCATTCGCCGCCATCCTCGACATGCTGGACGGGCGCATCGCACGGCTGCTGAAGTCCACCTCGCGTTTCGGCGCGGAACTGGATTCGCTCGCCGATTTCGTGAATTTCGGCGTCGCGCCCGGCATCATCCTCTACACCTTCGCGCTGCATGAGCTGAAATCGCTTGGCTGGATCGCCGTACTGGTGCTGGCGCTGGCGGCGGTATTGCGGCTTGCCCGCTTCAACGTCGCGCTCGACGCCCCGCCCAAACCGGCCTGGGCGCAAGGGTTCTTCGTAGGCGTGCCGGCACCTGCCGGCGCAATGATCGCGCTGCTGCCGATCTATCTGGAACTGATCGGCACGCCGCATGTGGGCCTGACGGCCGTCGTCGCCTCGTTCTACATCATGGGCGTGGCCTTCCTGATGGTCAGCCGTCTGCCCACGCTGTCGTTGAAGAAGAGTGGCGAGCGTGTCCGCAGGGACATGGTCCTGCCGATCATGATCGCCGTGGTGATGTTCTTCGCGCTGCTGCTGTCGTTCCCCTGGACGACGCTTGCCGTGGGATCGCTGATGTACCTTGCCGCGATACCCGTCGGCGTCCTGCGGTACCGGGCGCTGGCCCGTGCCCATGGCGATGCGGGTGCCGACCCGCTCGACGATTTGAATGCCGAGGTGAAACCTGCCGTGGTCCCGGCAGCCCACGAACCCGTCCCGGAAGATGCAAAGCCAACAAGCCAGGGCTCCCGCAAATCAAGCGGTAAGAACGCAAGCTGATTATTCGGCTGCCGCCGGCATTGGCGGCTGTGTCGGGCTGCCCGGTTCGTTTGCGGGTTTGCCTGGTTTGCCGCCCTTGCGCTTCTTGCCCTTGCCGCTTGTGCTGCTACTCCCGGAACCCGGTTTGCCGCGTCCGGCAAGCGAGACGGCTTTGCGATAAATCCCCACGAAGGTTTCCTTGTAGACGCTTGGTGCGGCCAGCAGGGTAGGAACCAGTATCAACGTCAGGAGGGTCGAGAACCCGAGGCCGAAAATGATCGCGGTGGAAAGCTGCACCCACCATGTCGACGTGATGCCGCCGACCTCGATTTCACGGTTGACGAAATTCACCGTCACCTGGGTCGCCATGGGAACCAGGCCCATCATGGTGGTGAAGGTGGTCAGGAAGATCGGCCGCAGGCGCTGTGCCGCTGTTCGCAGCACAGCATCGACCGGTTCGAGCCCCATCTCCCTGTGCATGCGGTTGTAGGTGTCCATCAGAACGATGGCATTGTTGACCACGATGCCGGCAAGAGCGACGACACCGGTTCCCGTCATGATGATCGAGAAGCGCTGGCCCGTGACCATCATGCCGATCAGCACGCCGGTTACGCCGAGGATCACCGTCAGCAGCGTGACGATGGTCTGGTAGAAGCTGTTGAACTGCGTGACCAGGATCACGAACATCAGGAACACGGCGGCAACAGCTGCCTTGCCGAGAAATTCGCCGGATTCCTTCTGGTCCTCGTCGGCGCCGCGGAAGCGGAAATTGACGCCGTCCGCCCACGTCTGCCCGTCAAGCCAGGTCTCGACTTCCTTGACCTTGTCATCGGCCAGCAGGCCCGCGGCGACATTCGCCTTCACCTGCATCGAGAACGCGCCGTTCTGGCGGGTAATGGTTGAAACCTTCGACTGCGGCTTGCGGGTGACGAAATTCGTCAGGGGCACAAGGCCGTGGTCGGTCTGGACCCTGAGCGCATCCATCTGTTCAAGCGAACGCTCTCCTTGCGGCAGCCGGACACGGATGTCGATTTCGTCGTCGCTGTCGTCGGGCCTGTAGGTGCCGACGAGCACGCCGTTGGTCACGAGCTGGATGATGACACCGACCGACGTGATGTCCGCGCCGAAGCGCGCGGCCTGTTCTCGGTCCACGTCAAGCTGCCATTCTATGCCGGGCAGGGGACGGGAATCCTCGATGTCGCGCAAGCCCTCCATCTCGTTCCTGAAATGGTTCGAGATGATGCCCGTCATTTCCTTGACCTGCTCATAGGTCTGCGCGGTGACCTCAAGCCGGATGTCCTTGCCGGTGGGCGGTCCGCCCTCGATCTTGCGGATTTCCACATGCACGCCGGGGATGTCGGCAGTGCGGGCGCGGATTTCCTCGAAGATCGGCTTCGCCTTGCGCCGGCAGCAGTAGTCGTTGAGCTCGATGGTGATCTGACCGACGGCATCGACGGGCTTGTCTTCCACGTCGCCGAGCTTCACGCCCGGCTGGGCGGTGCCGGCAAAGGCGATGGCATGCTTGATGCCCGGCGTCTTCAGGATTTCATCCTCGACGCCGACAACGATGTCGCGCATTTCCTGCGGCGACAGGTTGCCGCGCGCGGAAACCAGCACGACGGCGCGTTCGGGCTCTTCCTCGACGAAGAACTCGACGCCGTTGCCATGGCTTGCAAAATAGCTGAACACACCGACCGTGATCAGCGCAACCGAACCGATGACCAGCGTCGGCCAGCGAACCAGACGCGACAGCAAGCGAACATAGCTGCCGGTGATGCCGTGAATCTCGTTGAGATCCATATGCGCCTCGCCAGACAGGTGGCGTGCCGTGTCGATGTCTTCCTGTCGGGCTTCCGACTTGCCGATCAGGCCGCCAACCACGGGCAGGAAAATCATCGCCGTGACGATCGAAGCGGACAACACCACGATCACCATGATCGGCAGGTAGCTCATGAACTCGCCGGCAACGCCCGGCCACAGCAGCATCGGGATAAAGGCGGCAAGCGTCGTCGCGGTCGACGAGAACACCGGCCAGAACATGCGTTGGGCGGCGCGGATATAGGCATCGCGCCGGTGCATGCCCTCAGCCATCTTGCGGTCGGCATATTCGACGATGACGATAGCACCATCGACCAGCATGCCGGTGGTCAGCACGAGGCCGAACAGCACCATGATGTTCACCGTCATGCCGGCGAGATTGATGATCAGGAAGCCGAGCATGAACGATGTCGGGATGGCAAAGCCGATCAGCAGTGCCGAGCGCGCGCCAAGGGCTGCGACCACGACGATCATGACGAGACAGATTGCGGTGATGATCGAGGATTGCAGCGACTTGAGCACCTCGAAGATGTGCTTGGATTCATCCAGCGCGAAATCGACCTTGATGCTCGCCGGCCAGTCCTTCGTCGCTTCCGTAACGACAGCGCGCACGGCAGCGTTGTTCTCGACGATGTTGGTGCCGAGCCGCTTCTTCACCTCGATGGAAATGGCCGGGTTCCCGTTGAAGCGGGAATAGTTGCTCGCGTCCTTGAAGGTGCGGCGTATTTCGGCGACGTCGCCAAGCGTGACGAGACCGTCCCCGCTCTGCAGGACGGGAAGCGAGTAGATGTCTCGGGTGTTCTCGAACAGGCCCGGCACCTTGACGTTGAAACGCCCCTTGCCGGTTTCGATCGCGCCCGCGGCCACCATCTGGTTGTTGGCAGTAACAGCGTTGTAAAGCTGCAACTGGCTGATGTTGTAGCTCTCGAGCTTCGTCTGGTCGACGATGACTTCGACGAGCTCTTCACGGTGGCCTGACAGCGGTGCTTCAAGAACCGTCGGGATCGCCTCGATCTTGTCCTGCAGCTTGCGCGCGAACTGATAGAGCGTGCGTTCCGGCACCTGTCCCGACAGGTTCACGACAATGGTCGGGATCAGCGAGAAATTGGTCTCGAAAACCTGCGGTTCCTCGGCATCGTCAGGCAATTCCGCGCTGGCCTGGTCGACCTTTTCGCGCACGTCCGTCAGCGCCTTGTCCTTGTCGAAGGAAATATCGAATTCGAGCACGATGCCGGCATGCCCCTCGCTGGCGACGCCGGTGATTTCCTTCAGACCGTCAAGCCCGCGCAACTCGGTTTCCATCGGCCGGATCAGCAGCCGCTCGGCGTCTTCCGGCGAGATGCCCTGCTGCAGGATCGAGACGTAGAAGATCGGAACGTCGATATCGGGGTTGGCTTCCTTCGGGATCGTCAGATAGCTGATGATGCCGCCAAGCAGCATGGCGACCATCAGCGTCAGAACCGCGCGCGGGCGCTGCAGGATCGCTGCGATCACACCGAGATGTTCGGGAACATCGTCCTCGCGGACGCTGGCTTTGCCGCGCGCCGTCATTGACCGGCCTCCGCGGTGCGCATCACCGGCTCGACCGTTGCGCCTTCTGCAACGTAGTCCTGTCCCGTCACGATGAGATCAACCGTGTCGGGCAGGCCGGCAACCCAAACGCCGTCGGTTTCATCGGCCAGCAGCATCACGGCATGGAATACGACCTTGTTGCCCTCGCCAACCGCGCGCACGCCGACGGTTCCGTCATCGCGCAGCACAAGCGCCGAGGAGGGGAACAGATGCGCCATTTGCGCGGGAAGCGGGACGTTGATCGTTGATGTCACGCCGTCGCGCAGGGTGCCGCTGGTGTTGTCCAGTGTGACTTCGACACGAAAAGTGCGCGTCGCCTGATCGGCGGCCGGTGCGATATATGTGACCTTGCCCGTGAAGCTGCCTCCGGTGACGGGGTTCACTGTGGCCATGACATCCTTGCGGATGCCGGCCAGTTCACGCTCCGACACCTGGGCAATCGCCAGCATTGGATCGGTATCGACGATGCCTGCGCAGACATCGCCGGCGCGTAGCAGCGAGCCGCGGCGGACATCGAGCTTCTCGATGATGCCGGAAATCGGTGCGACGATTTCAGTGCGCTTCATGTCCCAGTCCGCGGCCTCGACCCCGGCCATCGCCGCGTCGCGCTGGGCTTTCAGCGTGCGCACGCGCGTTTCCGCCGTATAGCCGTTCTTGGCCAGTTTCTTTGCGGCCTCGTAGTCGGCATCGGCCTGGGCAAGCTGTGCTTTCGCTTGGGCCAGATGTGCCTCGCGGGTGCGCGTGTCGATGCGGCAGAGCAGGTCGCCCGCCTTGACGCGATCGCCTTTCGAGACGGCGAGTTCCTCGATCGCGCCTTCGGTTTCGGCGCGCACGTCAACCCTGTCCTCGGCCTGGGTGCGGCCGCGCAGGAGGAGGGATGCCTGACGCATCTGTGCCGAAACACGCAGCACCGAGACGCGCTGCACGGCCTCGTTGGCTGGAGCCTGCTGAGCTTCGGAAATCGTGGGTTCTGTGTCTTCGCGCCCGCCGACGACGATGCTGCCCGAATAGAGCCAAGCACCAAGCGCCAGCAGGACGAAAATGGCGAGAAGGTAGGACTTGCGCATGGGGGAAATGCTTTCCTACTCGGCTGCTGCGGATTGCGCCGGTTTGCCCAGTGCAATCAGCGCATCGCGGTTGGCTTTAAGGTAATCGCGCTTGGTCCGGTTCATCAGGGTCGCAAATCTGATCACCCACTGGCTCGGGGCGTGATTGCAATCCGATGACTTGGAGCTCAGGTCTTCGGTCAGTGCGTCGATTTCGGCAATGCGCTGGTCGAGCGCCTGTTCGAGGCGCTCCTGCGGCAGATGTTCGGCACATAATGTCAGCAGCAGAAATTCGGACTTCATCTTGTCTGGCGAAACCGGCTCCATGAGCTGCGAAACAAGCGCTTCACGCCCCTTGTCGGTAAGCGCATAGACATGGCGGGAGGGTTTGCCGTCCTGAACCTCGACACGGCGGGTTACGAGGTCATCGCCTTCCAGCCGGTCCAGCGCCGGATAGATCGCGCCGTAACTGGCGTCGACGAAATGGCTGAAATTGCCTTCCGTCGATGCCTTGCGGATGTCGTAGCCGGACGCTTCCCCGAAAGACAGGAAGGCAAGGCAGAGAGTGCTGACATTCATCGTAATGTACTCTGGTCAAATTCTTCGCAGTGGGACCTTGCGGGTCGGAATACGCCATATAACGATAAGACATATATCAATCAAGCATATGACAATTTGTCATACACATTGTTGTGTGAAAGCAGGGCGGCTTTGTGGCATTCTGATTGCTCGAATCCGATGAATTCTCCCGGATAAAGGAGCGAATGCCATGGCTGGATCCATTCCAAAACTGCTCAAAAACCCGCTTTTCCGGCTCCTGGCCATCAATTTCACGATTGGCGCGGTTGTTGCCACCATGGTTGTCGCGGGTCTCATCCTGTCCGACACCCAGGGGATTGGAACCCTGGTCCGCAACACGCAATCACCCGCAATCGCGGTGGCACTCCTCTTCGGCGGCTTCCTGATTACCTTTTCCAGCGTCGCGATGGGCTGGGCGATCATGCGCATCGGCGCTCCTGAGGACGACTCCGGAAAAGGGGGCGGCAAGCCCGTTCCCGCAGCGGTTCTGGCGCCTGTACCGGTACGCAGCCGCCGTCACTGACTGACATCACCATCAGCAAACAAAAAAGCCCGGCGTTGCCGCCGGGCTTTGCGTGTGTGGATTGTCGCGTGGATGGATTGCCCATGCGGGCAGGCGCTAGCCAGCCCGTAACACAGATCAATCAATCAGCTTAGTTGGAGAACGTCTTCAGATAGGCGATGACGTCGTGGCGGTCATCTTCCTTCTTGAGCTTGAGCGTCATCTTGGATTTGCCACCAACGAAGGCACCCGGATCCTCAAGGTACTGGAACAAAAGCTCCTCAGTCCACGCGCCCGTGGATGCCTTGGCGGCAAGGTCATCGCCGTATTTGTAATCCGCGACACTGGCGATCGGGCGGCCAACAACGCCGGTCAGGGCTGGGCCGACCTTGTTCTTGGCGCCTTCACCAATCTCATGGCAGGCCTTGCACTTCTTGAATACCTTCTCGCCCTTTGTTGCATCGCCTTCGGCGTGCACAAGTGAAGTTGCCGCGAAAAGGGCAGCGGCTGCGATCGCAAGTTTCTTCATGTCCTCGAGTTTCCTCTATTGGTCACAAGCATGGGCTGTGTTTTGACGATTTATCTCAATACGGCAATGGGACGGATCGTCACGCTTTCTCGTCGCGTTTGCAGAACAGGTCATACAACACGCCGACCATCTGTGCAGCTTCGGGACTTGCCAGGCTGTAGTAGACGGATTTGCCGTCACGCCGCGTTGTTACCAGTCCCTCGGAGCGCAGCCGTGCAAGCTGCTGCGAAACCGTCGGTTGGCGCAGCGACAGGAATTCTTCCATTTCGCCGACGGATTTTTCACCCTGGCACAGCACGCACAGGATCATCAGACGGGTCTCGTGGCTGAGCGTGCGCAGGAAATCCGCCGCGCGCGAAGCATTGTCGAACAGGATGTCGACATCGTCGTCGCTCAGGCGCCGCTGCCCGCCGGCTTCTGTCTGCTGCAGACTGTTCATTGATTTGTCTCGGGTCTTCTTTCTTGGATTCGTCGTGAACTGTACCGGCAATCAACTGTTTTTTGTAGCATCTGGAGGCAGTTTGGCCACCAGTTCGCGCAGAAGACCCCAAAAGAAGTCCTCTCCCGGATATCCCCTGATACGCCCGATCTCCTTGCCATCTTCCATAAGGATGAAGGTTGGCGTGAATTTGGCGGGTCTCAGGCCGGCGAGATCTTCAGGCATCGGCCTGTTGATGTCGACACGGCGTAGCGGAGCCCTCTTGCCTTCCTCGCTCTTGGGATAGATCGGCGCAATGACCGCGTCCCACTTGGCGCACCACTCGCAGCCGTCCCGTTCCAGCATGACAAGCTCTGCCGCTGCCGCAGCACCCGACAGCGCACACACCATAATGGCCGTGGCAACAGCTCTAAGTGTAATGGTCAACCTGTCTTTCATCACAAATGTTCTGCCTGCTTTGTGCCCTATCCGGCCAGATTTGCCATGATTTATATCATGCAAGGCTGACTGGTAGCGATGCGGCATATAATTTCTCTATTGACCTTATAACATGCTGAAATATGAATGTGTAAAACCTGTGCTGGATTTCAAGTCACGGCTTGTTGAGACTTCATGAGTGGCACATGTGCAGGCCGACCGTTATGGCTCCATGCCAACCCACGTCGTTATAGCGCAAAGCGCCGGCCGGTGATCGGAGTAGGATATGTTTGATGTCACATTGACCGGTGCGTTCATTGCCGGGATTTTGTCCTTTGTATCGCCCTGCGTTCTGCCTCTGGTTCCGCCGTATCTGTGTTTTCTTGCCGGTGTCAGTCTTGATGAACTGACGGGCCAGGAAAACGTATCTGCTGCGCGTGGCCGCGTGGTCCGGTCGGCTTTGGCCTTTGTGCTGGGCTTTACGGCGGTGTTCGTGACGCTGGGTGCGAGCGCCTCGCTGGTTGGAAAATGGGTTTCAAGCCATCTGGAAATCCTTGGTTACGTAGCCGGTGCCCTGATTATCGTCATGGGCCTGCATTTCCTCGGGGTTTTCCGTATCGCTTTCCTGTACCGCGAAGCCCGCGTCCATGTTGAACGCAAACCGGCGGGTTTGATCGGCTCATTCCTGGTTGGCGTCGCCTTTGCTTTCGGCTGGACGCCTTGCGTCGGGCCGGTGCTGGCAGCGATCCTTTTTGTTGCCGGCGCGGAGGACACGGTCTCGCGTGGGGCGCTTCTTCTGGCGGTCTACGCGCTGGGAATCGGCGTGCCGTTCATGCTTGCCGCGCTTTTCGCCGGACCGTTCCTGCGCCTGATGCAGCGGTTCAAGCGTCATATGGGCACGGTCGAGAAAGTCATGGGCGCACTGCTCGTGCTTACCGGCATCTTTTTCCTGACTGGGCAGATGTCATTGTTTTCTTTCTGGCTTCTGGAAAATTTCCCCAGTCTCGGGCGCATCGAGGAGTGGGTTACGCCACGGTGAGGCGGGGTAACCGAAAGAAGTATTCAAAAATATGAATATCGGAATTGATTCATTCGATTCCCGTTGTTAGGGTTCTAGCAAGGCGGTTGCGTATTGTGTGCGGCAAAACATGTCGGGCACTATGACGGATCGCCAACGGCCCCGCCGTTCCCGGACATAAATACCAGGGTGCGGAAGAAGGGTTGAAGGAAACCGGAGGGAACGAAAGCATGAAATCATTGCGGTCGAGGTATATCCGCAGCGCGCTTGCAGCCGCGGGCATCGGGTTATTCGCGGGCATTGCGCTTGCCGACGAGGCGCCGAAGTATGATGTCGTCGACGGTGGCATTCCCGCGTCGCTGACTGGTGTTGCCGGCAATCCGGAGAACGGCAAGGCGGCAATGCTCAACCGCAAGGGCGGGAACTGCCTGTCTTGCCATGCGATATCCGCCCTGTCTGATCAGCCTTTCCATGGCGAGGTTGGCCCAACGCTCGATGGCGCGGCCGATCGCTGGAGCGAAGCCCAGCTTCGCCTGATCGTCGCCAATTCCAAGGCCGTCTTCGAAGACACGATCATGCCGGCCTTCTATCGCACCGAAGGCTTGCACCGCGTTGCCGACAAGTTCGCCGACAAGACGATCCTGTCTGCCCAGGAAGTCGAGGATGTGGTCGCCTACCTGCTGACCATGAAGGAATAGCGCCGTTTCAAACGGCCTGACGCTGAAACCCCAACGAGGATACCAGCAATGACTGCAACAGTTACGCGCCGCTCCGTCCTGACCTTGGGCGCTGCCGCTTTCGTGACGGGAATCGTCGGCCTGCCGGCACGCCCGGCATGGTCCGCCGAAATTGCCGACACCATCAAGGAATTCACAGGTGGTGCAGAACCGCAGACGGGCCGCGTCTCTATCGATGCACCGGAAATCGCCGAAAACGGCAATACGGTGCCGATCGGAATTTCCATCGAAAGCCCGATGACATCCGATGACTACGTCGCCGACGTCATCATTCTTGCTGCGGGAAACCCGAACCCTGGCGTTGCGACTTTCCACTTCTCCCCAATGAGCGGTGAGGCCACGGCGCAGACCCGTATGCGGCTTGCAAAGACGCAGGACATCGTTGCCATCGCCAAGATGAGCGACGGCTCGTTCTACATGGACAAGCGGACCGTGAAGGTGACCATCGGCGGCTGCGGCGGTTGATCCGCCCCCCGATGCAACCCCGATCAGGTAATTCCAAGCAAAGGAACAGGCAAAATGGCTAGTGCAAAGCCCCGCGTGAAAGTCCCGAAGTCCGCTGCAGCGGGCGAGGTCATCACCATCAAGACGCTGATCAGCCACAAGATGGAATCAGGCCAGCGCAAGGACAAGGACGGCAACGTTATTCCGCGTTCGATCATCAACAAGTTCACCTGCGAGTTCAACGGGCAGCCGGTGTTCACCTGCGATCTGGAACCGGCGATCTCGGCCAATCCGTTCTTCGAATTCTCGGCCAAGGTCACCGAATCCGGGACCTTCAAGTTCACTTGGAACGATGATGACGGCTCGGTCTACGAGACCAGTGCCGACATCAAGGTCGAATAGCCCGCTCACGGCGTCCGGACAAACATAAAGGCGCGGCGGTAAGTGATCGCGTCACGGAGGGAACCAGACGATGAAGAAATGGACATACGCAGCGGCGGCGATTGCGATCGGAGGGGTTGTGGCGGCAGGTGCTGCCGCGGTTTCGGCAGAGGACAAACCGATGCTGACGATCGATGGCGAGACGTTCACGACTCATGTGAAGGTGCCCGACGACCACCCGCTCGCACCGGAGGTCATCTCCGGCTGGGAATACCGCACCCGCGAGACCCAGGCCCTTGAGCTGGATGATTTCCAGAACCCGGCATTCCTCGCCGTGGAACAGGGTGAAGAACTCTGGTCTGCCGTGGATGGCAGCGAGGGCAAGTCCTGTGAATCCTGCCACGGCGATGCTGCGGAAAGCATGAAGGGCGTGCGCGCCAACATGCCGAGGTGGAATGAGGCGGCAAACAAGCCTTGGACGCTGGAAGAGCACATCAATTCCTGCCGCAAGGATCGCATGGGTGCCGAACCCTGGAAGTGGGAATCCAGTGAAATGCTTGGCATGACGGCCTATGTCGGGCTGCAGTCGCGCGGCATGCCGATGACCGTGCAGACCGATGGTCCGATGGCCTCATGGATCGAGAAGGGCAAGGAGCTCTACTATACCCGTGTCGGGCAGCTCGACATGGCCTGCGCCAATTGCCATGTCGATAATTACGGCAAGTACATCCGCGCCGACCTGCTCAGCCAGGGTAATATCAACGGCTTCCCGACCTATCGCCTGAAATGGCAGGGCGTCGGTTCGCTGCACCGTCGTTTCAAGGGCTGCATGGATCAGGTGCGCGCCAAGCCCTACAAGCGCGGCTCTGATGAGTTCGTTGCGCTTGAAGCCTATCTTGCTTCGCGCGGGGCGGGCCTTTCGGTTGAGACGCCGGCTGTCCGCAACTAGGCAGCATCAAGACAATTCCGGTGGCGGATAACATCTGCCGCCGGTTGAAAACGAGATGGTTTTTCATTGGCAAGGGATACGGGCGGCCTTGCGCCGCAACGGAGATGCTTTGTCTGGCGCAGGGCGAAAGGAACGCTCTGCATTTGGTGTGAGAGCGAGGTGATGCAGCCGTGAGCATCTTTTCACGACGGGAATTCCTGCAGGTGGCGGTCGCAACCGCTGCCATGACCGGGGCCGGATCACTTGGCATGACCCGGCTCGCAGCCCAGCAGCGTCTGACCGAGGCCGACCTGCTCGGATTCGAGCCGCTCGGCAACGTCTCGCTGGTTCACCTCACCGACATCCATGCCCAGATCAAGCCGATCCTGTTTCGTGAACCTTCGGTCAATCTCGGCATTGGCGAGGTCAGCGGTCTGCCGCCGCACATCACCGGCGAGGACTTCCTCAAGGCTTACAATATCGAACCCGGTACGCCGCACGCCTATGCTCTGACGAACGTTGATTTCGTCTCTCTGGCGCAGAGTTACGGCAAGCTGGGTGGCCTCGACCGGATCGCCACGGTGCTGAAATCGATCCGCGCAGAACGCGGCGCTGAGAATACGCTGTTCCTCGACGGTGGCGACACCTGGCACGGCAGTTATACCGCGCTTGAGACCAAGGGCGCCGACATGGTCGAGCTGATGACGGCGCTGAAGCCCGACGCCATGACCGGCCACTGGGAATTCACGCTTGGCCAGGACCGCGTCAAGGAATTGATCGAGGGGCTCGAATTCGCGTTCCTGGGCGGCAATGTCCGCGACACGGAATGGGACGAAGCGGCGTTTGAATCCACGGCATGGTTCGAGCGCGGCGGCGTCAAGATAGCGGTTATCGGTCAGGCTTTCCCCTATACGCCGATCGCCAATCCGCGCTGGATGATACCGAACTGGTCCTTCGGTGTGCGTGAGGAGGACGTGCAGGCAAATGTCGACAAGGCGCGCGACGAGGGTGCCGAGCTTGTCGTCCTGCTGTCGCATAACGGTTTTGACGTTGACCGCAAGCTTGCCTCCCGCGTGACCGGCATTGATGTGATCCTGACCGGCCACACCCACGATGCGCTTCCCGAACCGGTTGTCATCGGCAAGACGCTGCTGATTGCGTCGGGCTCCAACGGCAAGTTCCTCTCCCGTATCGATCTCGATGTCTCCGGCGGCGAGATGAAGGGCTGGCGTCACAAGCTGATCCCGATTTTCTCCGACGTGATCACGCCGGACGCGGACATGGCGGCGATGATCGACAAGGTCCGCGCACCCTACGAGGAGAAGCTCAACCGCGTTGTCGGCAAGACGGATTCGCTGCTCTACCGGCGCGGCAACTTCAATGGCACCTTCGATGACCTCATCTGCGCCGCGATGCTGGAAGAGCGCGATGCCGAGATCGCCCTGTCGCCCGGCTTCCGCTGGGGGACGTCATTGCTCCCCGGTCAGGACATCACCGAGGACGACATCTTCAACGCCACGGGCATGACCTATCCGGCGACCTACCGCTTGCCGATGACCGGTCAGTTCCTGCACGAGATCCTCGAGGACGTCGCCGACAACCTGTTCAATCCCGATCCCTATTACCAGCAGGGCGGCGACATGGTCCGCGTTGGCGGGCTTGGCTACACCATCGATATCGCCAAACCGATAGGCAGCCGCATCTCCGACATGACGCTTCTCAAGACCGGTGAGGCCATCGATCCGGCCCGCGAATACGCCGTTGCCGGCTGGGCCAGCGTCAACGAGGGCACCGAAGGCCCGCCGATCTGGGATGTCGTCATGGACTGGGTCGGCAAGCAGGGCACCGTATCCCTTCCCGAAAACCGCGCAGTCAAGGTCGTCGGCGCCTGAGTGGCCGGCGGTAACGGATGCATTTCAAGGAGTGCACACCATGAGCAAACAAAAACAATCGGCGCCCGGAACCGTGCAGATGCCCGCACGCCGCGCGTTCCTGAAAGCGGGTGCCGCGGCAGGCGGAGCAATCGCCGCTGGTGCCGTCCCTGGTCTGGCAAGTGCCACTGGTAACCCGGAAAACCAGGCGCCGAATGTTGCCGACTGGTCGCATTACCTTGGGGACGGTGTCGACGCGCATCCCTATGGCATGCCTTCGGAGCATGAGGCTCACGTCGTGCGCCGCAACGTCGAATGGTTGACCGCCGACACCCAATCCTCGATCAACTTCACGCCGCTGCACGAACTCGACGGCATCATCACGCCGAACGGTCTGTGCTTCGAGCGCCATCACGGTGGCGCTGCCGAGGTCGATCCGGCCGACTACCAGTTGATGATCAACGGTCTTGTCGACAAGCCGATGATCTTCACCATGGACGACCTGAAGCGCTTCCCGCGCGTCAACCGGATCTACTTCCTGGAATGCGCGGCCAACTCCGGAATGGAGTGGCGCGGTGCCCAGCTCAACGGCTGCCAGTTCACCCACGGCATGGTCCACTGCGTAATGTATACCGGCGTGCCGCTCAAATACATTCTCGAGGAAGCTGGCCTCAAGACCAACGCCAAATGGCTCATGCCGGAAGGCGGCGATGCTGCCGGCATGAACCGCTCCGTGCCGATCGAAAAGGCGCTGGACGACTGCATGATCGCTTTCAAGATGAATGGCGAAGCCCTGCGTCGCGAGCAAGGCTATCCGGCCCGCCTCGTGGTTCCGGGCTGGGAAGGCAACATGTGGGTCAAGTGGATCCGCCGCATCGAGGTCGGCGACGAACCGTGGCATGCGCGTGAGGAAACTTCGAAATACACCGATCTTCTGGAAAACGGCAAGGCGCGGCGCTTCACCTGGGAGATGGATTGCAAGTCGGTTATCACCAACCCGAGCCCTCAGGCTCCGCTCATGGTCAAGGGCCACAACATCATTTCCGGCCTTGCCTGGTCGGGTCGCGGCACTGTCGAGCGGGTCGATGTGACGCTTGACGGCGGCAAGAACTGGCGCACCGCGCGCATTGACGGTCCTGTGCTGCCGAAGGCTCTGACCCGGTTCTATTTCGAGTTCGAGTGGAACGGCGAGGGCTTGCTGCTGCAGTCGCGCGCGATTGATTCCACCGGCTATATCCAGCCGACCAAGGATGAACTGCGCGTCGCCCGCGGCACCAACTCGATCTATCACAACAACGGAATTCAGACCTGGCACGTCCAGGCCAGCGGCGAGGTGGAAAATGTCGAGGTTTCCTGAGTCCAGACTGGTAACCGCCTGTGTTCTGGCTGCCGGCATCGTCCTGACGGCCGGGCTGGCGCAGGCCGGGAAATTCGGGATCGGTCACGAAGCGACCAGCGAGGAGGTCGCCGGTTGGGACATCGATGTGCGCCCGGATGGGCAGGGGCTGCCGGAAGGTTCCGGTTCGGTTTCCCAGGGTGAGGCGATTTTCTCCGAACGCTGCGCGGTCTGCCATGGCGATTTCGCCGAGGGTGTCGACCGCTGGCCGGTGCTTGCCGGCGGCAGGGATACGCTGAAGTCGGACAGGCCGGTCAAGACGATCGGCTCGTACTGGCCCTATCTCTCCACGGTCTTCGACTACATCAACCGGGCCATGCCCTTCGGTGACGCGCAGTCACTGGAACCCGATGAGGTCTACGCCATCACCGCGTTCCTGCTCTACATGAACGACATTGTCACCGACGACCAGTTCGTTCTCTCGAAGGAGAACTTCACCACGATCAAAATGCCGAACGAGGCCAACTTCATCGATGATGACCGTCCCGACACACCGACCCTTGCGAAGGGCGAGCCCTGCATGAGCAATTGCAAGGAGAGCGTCGAGATCACAGGGCGCGCCCGCATTCTCGATGTGACGCCTGATGCGGATGAGGAAGGCGGCGGAGGCATCGACTGAATTTGGCCGTTGAGCGCCAGAAGTATCAACGCGAAACCCGAACAGGGCCAACAGGGCAACGGGGCATATAAGCCCCGTCCCAAAGGGAGGAACACGCAAACATGCATGCATTCCGCTCCATCGGCGGGTTTGCTCTGATGGGCCGTACGGCGGCTCTGGCTGTGTTTGCGGTGCTGTTTGTGTGTGCCGATGTCCGTGCCTCGGATGAAGAGGCACATGTTCGCGGGCGCGAGCTGTTCTCCAAATGCGAACGTTGCCATGAACTGAACCCCGAACGGGGCAACCGCATCGGTCCGAACCTCTTCAATGTCATTGGCCGACCCGCTGCATCGGTCGAGGGCTTCGGCTACTCGCAGGGTATGCGTGATGTCGCCTCGGGAGGCCTGGTCTGGACGCGCGAAAATCTCGATCGCTTTCTCACCGATCCGCGCTCCGTCGTGCGGCGGACCTCGATGAGCTTTCGCGGGCTCGATGATGATGGCGAGCGCGCAGACATCATCGCCTTCCTATCCACCGTCAAGCCGGATGACTTTGCTGCACGGTCCGACGCCGACGGGCCGGCTGGCGCGGAAATCGGTGCCGCGGCCATGTCGATGCAGGGTGACACCGCTTATGGCGAATACCTTTCGACGGAGTGCGTGACCTGCCACCAGACAAGCGGGGCGGACGAGGGCATCCCGGCCATTGTCGGCTGGCCCGAGGAAGACTTCATCCGGGCCCTGTTCGAATACAAGAGCAACGTCCGCAACCACCCGGTCATGAAACTGATCACCAGCAATCTGGGCGACGAGGAAATTGCATCTCTCGCCGCATACTTCAGCCAACTCGGGCAATGACCCGTCATCAAGGGAGGAAATGGCCATGAACGGTTTGACCCGGCGCAGGTTTGCGCAACTGACTCTTGGTACGGCGGTAACAACGCTGGCGGCCCCGCACATCCTGCGCGCACAGGCCAAGCCGCGCGCTGTCGTCATCGGTGGCGGGGCGGGGGGAGCAACGGCTGCGCGATACATTGCCAAGGATTCCGAAGGCGCAATCGATGTGACGCTCATCGAGCCGAACAAGACGTTCACGACCTGCTTCTTTTCCAACCTCTATCTTGGCGGCTTCCGCACGTTCGACTCGATCACCCATTCCTACAGCCGTCTGGAATCCGGGTATGGCATCAAGATTGTTCACCAGATGGCAACCGCGATCGACCGCGATGCGAAGGAAGTCATGCTGGCGGACGGCAGCAAGGTGCCATACGACCGCCTCGTCGTGTCGCCTGGCATCGACCTGATCTACGACAGCGTACCCGGCTATTCGCAGGAGGCAGCACAGATCGCGCCGCATGCCTGGAAGGCCGGACCGCAGACGCTGCTTCTCAAGAACAAGCTCGATGCCGTCGAGAACGGGCAGCAGATCGTCATGGTCGCGCCGCCCAATCCCTACCGTTGTCCGCCCGGTCCCTACGAGCGGGTATCCATGATGGCGCATATCCTGAAATCCAAGGGACTGACCGACGCCAAGATCATTGTCCTTGACCCCAAGCCCAAGTTTTCCAAACAGGCCCTCTTCCAGGAGGGCTGGATGAAGTACTACCCCGGCATGGTCGAGTGGTTCGGGCCGGATGTGCATGGCGGCATCAAGGGCGTAGACGTTGCCGAAGGCAAGGTTGAGACTGATCTCGACATTTTCGAAGGCGCGCTGCTCAACATCATTCCGGCACAGAAGGCCGGCGCGATCGTGACCGATTCCGGGCTTGCAGGCGATGAGAAGTTCTGCGCCATCGATCCCTACACGATGCGTTCCAGGGCCGATGACAATATCTATGTCATTGGCGATGCCTCGATCGCCGGCGACATGCCGAAATCCGGTTTCTCGGCCAACAGTCAGGCCAAGGTGGCGGCGATGTCGGTGCGCGGCGATCTGATGGGATCGAAGGTATTCCCGGCGCGCTATTCCAACACCTGCTGGAGCCTGATCGAGACCGATGATGGCGTGAAGGTGGGCGCGCAATACCAGCCCACGGACGAGAAGATCGCCTCGACGTCGACCTTCATCAGCCAGACCGGTGAAAGCGAGGCGGTCCGCAAGACGACATATGAGGAATCCGTCGGCTGGTACGCCGGTATCACCGCCGACATTTTCGGCTGATAACAGGGTTTTCTGCCAGAGACATTGCCCGTCGCGCCTTGCCGGTGCGGCGGGTCTTTTGTCGTCCCGATCAGTCGATGCCGATACGCGCCATGCCGACGAGCCGGTCAATCGGCGCATAGTCGTCGGTAAGGACGGGAACATTGCTTGCAGTAACGCGGCGGTCGATTTCTTCAGGGTCCAATCTCTGCCAGTTGCCGGTTCCCTCATGCTCCGGCGCGACCCCGCTCTTGCGCGCCACGAACAGGAAGGAGCGGCGGGAGTCCTGGTAAACCGGATCGGCGTCGAACCAGATGTCAGCGCTGGAAAAGGCCGTCATCAGGGTGCGCTTCATGGCGAACAGGGCGTCCAGCCGCGAGGCTGGCGCCACGAAATGCAGGAGATAGATTCCATCCGGCTTCAACCGCGAGGCAACGATCGCCGCGAATTCTGCCGTGATCAGGTGCGGCGGCACCGCGACGTCGGTGAAGGCATCGCCGACGATGACATCGTAGGAACCTGCCGGCTCGGCAGAAAGCGCAACGCGCGCATCTCGGTGGATGACCCTTGTCGTCGACGGGTCGAACCAGAAGTCGCGCGCGGCCACGGCCGTGACCTGCGGATCAATCTCCGCCACGGTCGTATCGATGCCCCGGTCGGCCCATGCGCGCGGCAGAGAATAAGCACCGCCGCCGATGAAGAACGCTTTGAAGCTCCCGCCCTTTTCGAAGCGTGCGATGGCATCTGCAAGCTGCGGGTAGGGCCATAGCAGCCGGCGCGGCTCGTTCTTCGCCGACATCGAGTGGGCGAGATGATCCAGCACCATGACGCGGGCCGGTTCGCCGGCCTGAGCGGAAATGTCGACGGACCGGATGCAGAAGTACCGGCTCTCGACATCGCAGAACTTGGCCATGCCGCGCATGGCAAACCCGCCAAGCAGGACCGCCGCAATGGCGATGGCGGTAGTTGCTGCGAGCTGCTTGCGGCCGCGTAGGGCAATCAGCATGGCAAGTCCGGCGTAGATGGCAGCGCAGGCGATCAGCGTGCGTGTGCTGCCCAGCCATGAAATGAACAGGTATCCGGCCGATAGCGTGCCGAAGATCGAGCCGGTTGCGCCTGCGGCGAACAGCCCGCCAAGCGCGCGGCCCTTGCGGCCCGGATCGGCTTCGACCAGCCCGGTCGCGATCAGTGGCGAGGGGATGCCTGCGGCAACAGACGGGATGAAGAAGGCCGAGACGGTCAGTGCCGTGATGCCGGCGACTGCGGTGTCGAACCGGGTGAGCAGGAACTGCGATGCGGCAGGAAGGATCATGATGGCCCCGAGCGTACTTGCCGCGGCGGCTATCAGGATGACTGCAAGAAACGGCCGGATACGATTGTGAAAGCGCTCGGTCGCATGCCCGCCGATCCAGTGCCCGAGCGAAAGCCCCGCCAGAACCACGGCGATCACCGATGTCCAGGTGTAGAGCGACATGCCGACATAGGGTGCCAGCATCCGCCCCGCCACGATCTCGACGATCAGCGATGCTGCCGAAGTCAGGAAAACGACGATCATACCTTCGACGCGCGCCAGCGGGACTTCGCGCGGTGAAGGGGAGATAGCCGGTTCCGCGTCCGCGGTCACGGCGCCTGCGTACGGATATAGGCGATCAGGTCGTTGATCTGCTTTTCGTCAGGATTGAAGCCTTCCATGGGCCCGTGCGGTTCGCGCAGAAAGGCACGCAGGCGTTCATCGCTGTAGCCGTCATCCGTTGCCATCGTGGTGAAGGGAGGCGCATCGGCGGATGCCGGAGCGGTCTGGTCATTCGAAATCAGATGACAGTTGATGCACCAGGTATTGGCCAGGGCTTCGCCGCGCTTGGGGTCGATGCGCCCTTGAGCGCGAACGCCCAGCACCCAGGCTGTGGCAATGACAATCGCGACGATAGCCGCGACCCGTCCTATGGCGCTATATCCGGTATTCATTTGCCACTGTCTCCGCAATCCGATCTGCAACGAGTCGCAAGTCTGACCTTCGGTGACTCTATTGCCATTGCGTACAATCAAACAGGGAAATTTCGGCTACACTGAGATGCTTCCCGCAAGCGCCGCAGCATCGCGGATCGCCTTGATATTGGCGGCATATTTCTCCGGCCCGCCCTTGAACACGGCGGAGCCCGCGACGAGCACGTCTGCGCCGGCTTCTGCAAGCGCCTGCGCGTTATCGGGCGTTACACCGCCGTCGACTTCAAGGCGGATATCACGCCGCCCGATCATCTGGCGCGCGGTTTTCACCTTCTCCAGCGCTTCGGGGATGAACGACTGGCCGCCGAAGCCCGGATTGACGCTCATGATCAGGATGAGATCGATCCGGTCGAGTACGTGTTTGATGCTTTCGACAGGCGTCGCCGGGTTCATGGTCACGCCGGCTTTCTTGCCAAGCGCCCGTATCGTCTGCAGCGAGCGATCGAGATGCGGGCCCGCCTCGACATGAACGGTGATGTAGTCCGCGCCGGCTTCAGCGAAGGCTTCAAGATAAGGATCTGCCGGTGCGATCATCAGGTGCACGTCGAGCGGCAGTTTGGTGACCGGGCGGATCGCCTTCACCACCTGAGGGCCTATGGTGATGTTGGGCACGAAATGCCCGTCCATCACGTCCACATGCACCCAGTCGCAGCCCGACGCCTCGATGGCGCGGATTTCCTCACCGAGTTTTGCAAAGTCGGCGGACAGGATCGACGGGGCTATCAGCGTCTTGCCGGACATGGAATCGGGGCTCCGAAAATGTTGGAGAGACCAAAGCCCCAAGGCCGGTGCAAAATCAAGTCCGTGCTGTGGGCAACCC
This sequence comes from Rhodobiaceae bacterium, assembly GCA_020637855.1. Classification (GTDB taxonomy): domain Bacteria; phylum Pseudomonadota; class Alphaproteobacteria; order Rhizobiales; family Tepidamorphaceae; genus JACKJK01. Next base: position 632,818 of record JACKJR010000001.1, read on the forward strand.
GATCCGGCCGATCCCCGGCAGTTTCAGAGCCGGACGCAGGATGTCGAACCCGGCAACAAGCCCAAGCAGATTAAGCTCGATGCCGCAGCGCAGGCCCAGCGTCAGCGATACAAGCCCGCCCATGGATAGCCGGAAGCCGCCGGCGGTACGCGCCAGGATGCTGCCATCGACAGGGAAGTCCTTGCCAACCGCCGTCGGCGGCAGCACGGCGCCGATCTCCGGCACTTCGTTCAGCACATGGGCGACGAACGTGTTGGAGTTGGGTCCCGGCCAGGCACGGTAGGTGCCGCGCCGGTCGTAGGGGTAGGACTTGATCGCTTCCAGCACACCGGGGATGAGCGACTGCGCCTTCTTGCCGCGCACGAGGGTCAGCAGTTCCGGTTCGTTGGAGTACCAGCGTCCATCAGGCGCATGGGCGTTGTGGCGCACCGGATTGCCCCAGCCGACCACCTCGTAGCGGTCATAAGCATGTGCGCCCTGTCGCTTGATAAGCAACCAGGAATGAACCGCGACAATGCCCTTGTAGCGGCCCGCGCGCGCCGAATAAACGCGGATTTCCGCCTCATCTCCCGGCTTTCCGGCAAGTTGGCCGCTGCTGCTCCAGTCCGCCTGCCGCCAGCTCATCGGCTTGGCTTCGGCAAACCAGATGCCCGCTGCGACGAGAACCGGCAGCAGATAGAGCAGGGCGAACCAATAGCTGAAATGTTTGAAAACCCGCCGCATCGTCTCACGCGCACCGTTTCTCGCGCCACAGGTTGGCATCGCGCAGGCTTTCCCAGCCGAACGCCTTCCCGCTCGGGCCGCCGGCCTGCAGCGTGCCAAGCCGCATCAGCGCTTCCGACACGGTGGGCTGATGTCCGTCCTCGACCCACCACATGACCAGATGAGGTTTGCCGTAGGGGTCGAACCAGTCGCCACGTTTGCGGTAAAATCTTTCATGTACGGTCTTCCAGACGAATTCTTCCAGTGACTTTGCGTCTTCCCAGACCGACATGTTGACGATGATGCGCGGATTGTTGCTGACCTGCGTTTCGGTCGCGTTGCCGCTTTCGTCCGTGAATCGCCAGACAAAGCCCGGCATGCGTTCCGCGATCGCGTTGACTGCGTCGAGCGCTTTCATGAACGGCGCAACGCGCGGATCGTCGGGATCATATTTGAGGCGGGCGATATTGAATTGGGCAAGCTGCATCGCATTGATCCCCGGCTGGTCGTGGTAACGTCATGAGGAAAGTACAAAAAGCGCATGTCGCAAGGCTACCCTTGCGGCGAATTCCGGCTAAAGTGCGCCCAACAGCAATTGGCCCATGGCACTAAGGCGGGGCAATGCATACATGGAACTTGGCCCAAGCGGCATCGATTCAGGGGAACGGGAGGTTTCTGAAAACATGACAGCGAAATCCAAGGCGATTCTCGACACGCCGATGCAATATCTCGACCGCGCCATGACCATGCTGCGCGATGTCGGCATCATTCCCGAACCCGACAGCGCCGAACAGCCGATCGTGCCGCTGCTCAACGAAATTTCCGAACTCGATGCCGACAAGGTTGTCGCCATTGCCCGCACGCTGACGCAGGCCTCGTTCTTCAACGAGGTGGTGCGCGAGCAGGTGGCGGCGATGAATATCGGCGAGCGCTACGAGAAGATCACAGCCGGTTTCGATTCCATCCGCGACGACGCCAAGTCGATGGTCGACCAGCTTGCCGACGGTCATATCTCGACCTGGGAGCGCTTCGGCAACATCTGGATGAAGGCGACGCGCGGCGACATCGCCGACCGCTTCGACGACATCAAGTCGACCTATCTGGAAGTCGCCGCAGACACCAAGGACCAGATCCGCCGCGAACAGGTCATCCTTGACGCTTACCGCGATTTCCGCGGCGCGCTGAAGCATGCCGAGGTGCTGGCGCTCGAAGTGCTCGAAAAGGCGGAAGGCGAGTTGCAGAAGCGCAAGGACGCGCTGACCACCGCTGCGTCCGCCGTCGCCAATGCCGCTTCCGAGATGGAGCCCGCGGCCCGCGCCCGCCTCGAACTCGCCCGCGACGAACGCATGCGCGAGATGCAGGACGAGGAGAAGCGCTACCAGATTGCCAAGGATCTCTCCGACAACCTGACGATCGGCTACAACACCTCCGAGGTCATCATGGCCCGGCTGGTGCAGACCACGTCCGCCAAGGACCGCGTCTATGCGCAGGCCGTCAGCTTCTTCTCCACCAACGAGACCGTGCTGACCGCGCTCAAGGCATCCTTTACCGGAATGTTCGGCCTGCACGAGGCGACCAAGACGCTGGACGCCATGAAGGAAGGCATCTCCAAGTCGCTTGAGACCTTGTCCGAAGTCGGTGACCAGGTTCAGGAAGCCGCGATCCGTTCCGGCTACGGGCCGACCATTCAGGCATCCTCGGTCAAGATGCTGGTCGATTCCGTCGTCGGTTTCCAGGAACGCTCGCGCGAGATCATCAACGAGATGCGCCTTCTCGCGACCAAGAATTCCGAGGAAATCCGCGATGCGGTCGAAGACGGCAAGCGCCGTCTCGCCAAACTCGCAGCGGACGGAAACGCCCTGCTGCTCGAATAGCGTTTAGCTCATGGCCGAAACTGCAACCGCGAGCGCTCCGCTCGACGACATCATGCTGGCGATGGACGTGGTGGACACACTGCGCCATCGCGAGCATCTCGTCGCGCGCGAACTCAGCGAGGAAACGCGTGAGGCAGAGCTCATAGAGCGGCTTCGCGAGATTTATCGCGGGCAGGGGATCGAGGTCAGCGACGAAATCCTTCTCGAAGGTGTCAAGGCGCTCAAGGAGAACCGCTTCGTCTACACCCCGCCCGCGCCGGGGCTGAACGTTACGCTGGCGAAGCTCTACGTGCGCCGCGGCAGGATCGGCAAGATTGTCGCCGCCGCTGTCGTCGCGCTTGCGCTGGCCTGGGGCGGCTGGCTGATCGGCTACAAGTGGCCGCAGCAGCGCGCCGCCGAAGAACTGCGCATCGAACTCACCGAAACACTGCCGCAACGGATCGTCGAGCTTGGCGAGGAGATTGCGAAGCTCGCCGAAACCAGCGCCGCGCGTGAAAAGGCTGCCGCCTTGATGGCCGAAGGCGAGCGTGCGCTGGGCGAGGAAAACATCGGCCAGGCCCGCCTTTCGGTAACCGAACTGACCATGCTGCGCGATGAGCTGGCGCGTGAATACAAGATCACCATCGTGTCCCGGCCAGGCGAACTCTCCGGCGTCTGGCGCATTCCCGATGCCAATCCGGACGCGCAGAATTTCTATCTGATCGTCGAGGCGCTCGATGATGATGGAAACCCGGTCACCGTCACCATACGCAACGAGGAGAACGGCACGCTCCAGAGGGTGACGAAGTGGGGGGTGCGCGTGTCGGAGAACGTGTTTGCGCAGGTGCGTGCCGATAAACAGGATGATGGCATCATCCAGAACAACCGCGTTGCCACCAAGCCGCGCGGGCGTCTTGAACCCGTATACGCCATCCCCGTAATGGGTGGCACGATCACCGAGTGGTAATAAGGCGATGCTTTCGGGACGCGACGCACTGAATTCAATCGACCGGGCGATTGCGGACATCCGCGAGGATCAGGAGAAGATGTCCGCGCGCATCCGCAAGGCGACGGATTCCGTTGCCCGGCTGAGGACTGCCGAGGCAGGTGAATTCGGCAAGCTCGCGCAGGTGCGGCTCGACGTGATCCGCCGTGGCGAGGTGGGGGATCGCCTGAGCGCAACCGAACGCCGCGCCGCAGACCTCATCAAGGGTCACAATGCAGATCTCGACCGTATCGAAAACGAGATCGCCAAGGGCGAGGCCGAGCGGCAGAAACTCACTGCCGATCGCGAAAAGGCTGCCGATGCCGCCGATGCGGCACAGACGACCTATGACGCGGAACTGGCGAAATTCCAGGCTGCCTTCCGCAAGACGGAAACCTACAAGACCGCCTTTGCGGTTGCCGAGGAAGCTGAACGCGTCGTGGCTGAAGCAGAGCGCAAGGCGCAACTGGCAAATGACGACCGCGCCGAGAAAGGTCAGCCTTACGAGGCCGATCCGTTGTTCATGTATCTGTGGGAGCGCAAGTTCGGCACCAAGGATTACATCGGGCGCGGGCTTACGCGGCTGCTCGATCGCTGGGTTGCGGGAATCGTCAGATACATCGATGCCGCCGCCAACTACCGCATGCTTCTGGAAATCCCCAAACGCCTTAATGAACATGTGGCGGGCCAGCGCGCGAAGCTGGAAGCGGCGCGTGAGGCGCTGAAGCATGTGGAAGACGAAGCACGCGGCAATGATGGTCTGGCAAAGTTCGAGAAGGCGCTTGTCGATGCCAACGCGAAAGTGGCGGCGCTTGATGGACGTATTGCCGAGGAAAGCGCGCGCCGCAACGCGCTCGAGGCGGAGCGAGGCCAGCTCGTGCGCGGCGACGACGGCGCCTATCGCGAGGCTGTTGAGCTGCTCGGATTCGAACTGTCGCGGCAGGATTTACGCGCGCTGCTGCGCGAAGCGATGCTGACGGCGACGAAGGAGGACGAGCAGATCGTCGAACGCATTGACAATATCCGCGACGACATCGGGGACATTGAAGAGGATGTGGAGCGCGACCGCGAGGGACTGAAGAACCTCGATAGCCGGCGCGCCGAACTGGAAGCCGTTCGCCAGCGCTATGTCGGCAGCAGTTTCGATGACGTGTCGTCCTATTTCGACAACGATAATCTGCTCAAGGACCTGCTGATCGGCGTGTTGCATGGCGTGCTGACCAGCGGCGGCATGTGGCGCGAGATCGAACGCGCCCACAAGCGCAGCACCCGGGCCAATCCGGATTTCGGCTGGCGTAATTTTCCCTCGCCGCGCTCCGGCCCGATCTTTACCCCCGGCAGGCGCTCCGGCGGAGGCAGCATATTCGGCGGCGGCAGCCGTGGCGGAGGTGGCATTTTCGGTGGTGGAAGCCGCCGTGGAGGCACCGGTGGCGGTGGTTTTCGCACTGGCGGCGGTTTCTGAACCTGGAATTTCGCCGTTGCCCTTTTCCCGTCCCCATTGAGCGGCTACACATTTCGTCCATGAAGGCCGACACGAATCGTTTGATCCCGACCCGCCGCCGTGTCCTGACGGGCGCGGCTACACTCATTGGTGCCACTGCGCTGTCATCGCCGTTCGTGTTGCGCGCCCGCGCGGCCGATACTGTGAAGATCGGCCTGATCCATCCAACGAGCGGTTTTTATGCCAATGCCGGCAAGCAATGCCGCGCCGGCGCCGAGCTTGCAATTGCCGACGTCAATGCCAATGGCGGGCTGAAGGGCCTCGACGGGGCAATGGTGGAGGCTGTTACCGCCGACGTCGAGTCCGTTCCCGAAAGCGCCCGCGCACCGGTCGGTTCGCTCGACGATGCCGGAGTTCTTGGCATTGTCGGCGCCTATGCCAGCGGCATCGCGCTCGTTGCCAGCGAAGCGGCGGCCGAACGCCTCATTCCCTTCTGCGTCGATGTCGGCGTTTCCGACCGCATTGTCCGGCGTGGACTGACGAACGTATTCCGCCTCGGCCCGGGCTATACCCAGGCGTCGCTGGCGCTTGCCGACAAGATCGTCGATCTGAATGACGATGGCCGCCGCGTAATGATCGTCCATGTCGATGCGCCATACGGGCGTGGCGTGGCGCTGCGCTTGGGCGATGTTTTCGATCAGGTCGGCATCGAGGTCGCCGAGCTCGTGCCCACAGCCGTCGGCATCGAGGATTTCCGTGCAATCGTCCGCCGCGTCGAGGCTGTCGATCCCGACGTGCTGGTGCCGGCGGTATTCTTCGAGGACTACGCCAACCTGGTCCGCGCGGTGAAAGGCAGCACCAAGGCTCCGCGCTTGATCGCCTCGCTGTTCGGCGGCGCCGCATCCAGCCCGCTGTTCCTGAACGAGCATGCCGACATCGCCGAGGGCATTGCCGATGCCTGTCACTGGTATGACCCCGGCAGTCCGCAGCAGGCGGCGCGTATCCGTGCCGCCAAGGCGCTGGATCTGCCTTACGGGCATGAGGTTTTCATGGCCTATAATGCGACGCGGCTGCTGATCGACGCCATCGACAAGGCAGGTTCGCGAAACCGCGAGGCGGTCACCGCCGCGCTCGCCGTGTCCCGCTTCGCCGATCACGGCATGCCCTATGATGCGACGCAATTCGAGGAAGGACAAAACCTCGGCGCCGTGCCTGCGATCACGCAGGTGCAGAAAGGCGAGATTCGTCTCGTCGCGCCGGCATCCTTCGCGGAAGCCGAACTGGCATTGACCAAAACGCCGCCGCCACCCCCGCCCGTGCCGGCGGAAGGTGCCGATGCATCTGCGGCCGCGCCTGACGGTGAACCGGCTGCCCCGGGGCAGTAGGCTGAGTGCCCGACTTTTTAGTCGTTGCCCGGTTCGATCCCGAATTCCTTCATCAGTTCGGCCTTTGTGACGCGCGGGGTGGCGTCGGCGAAAGCGTAGCGGTCGGGTTGTTCGTCGACATAGATATGCCGCTTGAGCTCGATGCCCGATGCATCGTCGAGAGAGTCGACCGACACGATCAGCATCATCTCTGGCTGGTTCGCGAGCCGGTAGAACAGGCTTGATCCGCAAGTTGAGCAGAAACCGCGCTCAGCCCATTTGCTGGAACGGAACCAGCGCAGGCCAGTGTCGTTGATCCAGGTAACGTCATCGCCTGCGCAATGCACCGACATGTAGGGTCCCGCTGACCATTTCCGGCACATGCCGCAATGGCACATGTTGTATTCCGGCTGTGGCACGCTGACCTCGTAGCGCACGTTGCCACACAGGCAGCCGCCCTGTTTGCGCTCGCTCATCCGATCTCCTCCATGACATTCAGGCCGCGATCCTACGCCATGATGTGTGTCATTCCGATACCGCTCACGTGATTGGGATTGGGTCTTGATCCTCCGGCCACGTAATCTGTGATCTTCGCATACATAGGGAGGAAACCTCGATGATGCCTGCGATGATCCGTGCCGGCCTGACCACCGCGTTGCTGATGTTCATGGCTGGCGCCTCCCTGGCGCTCGATGCGCGCGAGGGCTGGCAGGTATTGCCAACATCGAAGAGCTTCGACCAGCTGGTGGCCGACACGCAAGAAGCGGTCAAGGCCGGCAAGATGGGCCTGGTGACGCAGGCCTCGGCCTCCGCTGGCGCGGCGGGGCAGGGCATCACCATTCCCGGCAACCGGGTGATCGGCGTCTACCGAAACGATTTTGCTCGCCGCATGCTGGAGGCGAGCATCGCCGCTGGCATCGAAGCCCCGATCCGCCTCTATCTCACCGAGAATGCCGATGGCACCGCGACACTCTCCTACAAGACACCAACCTTCGTCTTTGCGCCTTACATGAACGAGGGCGGTGACGCCCTGAAGGAACTGGCCGGTGAGCTGGATGCCATCTTCGCGGCGATTGCGGAAGCCTCGGTGAAATAGACGCCTTCTTCAGTCGATGCCATATCGCGCCTTGAGGTCCTTGGTTCTGGCTTCGGTCATATCGAGCGCGCATGACATTGCCGCATTGCCGGCTCCCGATCCGCCATACCACTCGTAGGGAACGGCCTGCAGACAGTCGTTTTCCTTGAACTTGATCCAGCCGCGCTGGCCCTCAAGCAGAACCTGCTTCCAGATCTTGCGCTGGTCGGCGGGCACATAGTCGCTCGCCTCGATCGACTTCTGCACCAGCTTCCAGATCCGGTTCAACTCGGCGTCGGCGCGCTTGTATTCTTTCTCAAGGCACCCGCCCATCTCGACGGTCGTGGTCGCATTCTCGCACGCGGCTTGAACGTTATCCGCGCCGGACAAGATGAATCCGCCTACCAGAGCAAGCGCGCAAGTGGCTGTGCGCAAAGTGTTTTCAGACAAGAAGTGAATCGCCATGTGAAGGTGCTCCAAATCGGATGAACGGACCGCAGCTATGCAACTATGCCATGGTACTGAACGCGGTGGTAAAGTATCAACGGTGAGATGCCCGCCAAGTGGCCCGAAGAAACGGAGGAAACCATGCCGGCAGACCGTGCCGCCTGTCAGACCTTCATGGACCTGCATCTGCAGGACGGCCTGTTCGTCATGCCCAACCCATGGGATATCGGTACGGCGCGCATCCTGACCACAATGGGCTTCAAGGCACTGGCCAGCGCGAGCTGGGCACTGGCCTTCACGCAAGGGGTGCGCGATGGCGAGATGGCTGTCTCGCGCGAAACGGCGATTGACCATGCCAGCCTGATCCGCGAAGCCTCCGGCCTGCCGGTCAACGGTGATTTCGAGAACGGTTTCGGCCACGACCCCATCGATGTGCGCGAGACGGTGCTGGACGCCATAGACGCAGGTCTCGCCGGTTGCTCGATCGAGGATTCAACCGGCGACAATAAAGAGCCCCTCTACGAGGAAGGATTGGCAATCGAGCGCATCGTGGCGGCGCGCACGGCGATTCAGGAAACCGGCGTTCCCTTCGTGCTCACGGCCCGCTGCGAGGCGTTTTTGTTCGATGTCGAGCAACCGTTCAAGTTCGCGCTCGAACGGCTGCGGAAGTTCGTCGAAGCCGGTGCGGACGTTATCTATGCGCCCGGCATAACCGATGCGCACGAAATTGCCACGCTTGTTCGCGAGGGCGGCGCGGCGGTCAATGTCCTGGGCGGTGTCGGCCGTCATCCGCTCGGGTTGGTCGAGCTTGAATCCCTCGGCGTCAAACGGGTCAGCATAGGCCCCCAACTGATCCGCGCGGCATTGGGCGGCTTCATGCGCGCGGCTGCCGAGATCAGGGACAAGGGCACTTTCAGCTTCGTCTCGACCAATGCCACCAGCGCCGACATCAATCCCTTCCTCGCCTCATCCGCAGACAGAAAGTCATGACATCGCCAATCCCGCCACTGCCGCGCCAGCGCCCGCCCCGCACGGCGCTCGAAGGCCGCACCTGCCGCGTCGAGCCGGTTACGCCGGAGCATTTTGCAGGCCTCTGGGACGCCTACATTGCTGATGCGCAAGGACGCATCTGGGACTATCTCCCTTATGGCCCGTTCGCCAGCCGTGATGACTTCATGACGTTTGCGGGCGCAACCTACCTTGGCGAAGATCCGCTCTTTCACGCGATCATCGATACTGCCACCGGCAAGGTGGCAGGCGTCGCGAGCCTGATGCGCATCGTGCCGGAACACGGCGTTATCGAAGTCGGCCATATCAACTACGCACCGGCGCTCCAGAAGACGCCGGCGGGTACGGAGGCGCAGTATCTGCTGATGAAGCGCGTGTTCGACGAACTCGGATACCGCCGCTACGAGTGGAAATGCGACAATGCAAACGAAGGTTCAAAAGCGGCGGCACTGCGCTACGGCTTTCACTTTGAAGGCATCTTCCGCAACCATCTGGTCGTGAAGGGCAGGAACCGCGACACGGCGTGGTTCTCCATCATCGACAGCGAATGGCCTGCAGTCCGCGCAGCCTTCGAGCGCTGGCTCGATCCCGATAATTTCGATGCCGCAGGCCGCCAGAAAACACCATTGGCCGCGAATGCATCGCGGCAGCAGCAACAACAGCAACAACAGCAGCAATGAGGGAGCATCCATGGCGGGCCGTCTGAAGGGCAAGATCGCAGTGGTGACCGCGGCGGGGCAGGGGATCGGCCGGGCGATAGCGGAAAGCTTCGTGGCAGAAGGTGCAACCGTCTGGGCGACGGATATCGAAATTGCCAAACTCGACGGCATCAAACGCGCCAAGCGCCGCAAGCTGAACGTCATGTCGACGCGGGCAGTCGATGCGTTCGCGCAAAAGGTTGGCGACGTCGACATCCTCGTCAATGTCGCAGGCTTCGTGCATCACGGCTCGGTACTGGAGTGTTCCGACGCCGACTGGGACTTCTCCTTCGATCTCAACGTCAAATCGATGCATCGCACGATCCGCGCCTTCCTGCCCGGCATGCAGCGCAAGGGCGGCGGTTCGATCATCAACATGTCGTCGGGCGCTTCCTCGCTGAAAGGCACGCCCAAACGCCATGCCTACGGCGCTTCGAAAGCAGCCGTGATCGGCTTGACCAAGGCGGTTGCCGCCGACTTCATCAAGGACAAGGTTCGCTGCAATGCCATTTGCCCGGGCACGGTGCGCTCGCCCAGCTGGGACGCGCGGGTGAGTGCGCTCGGCGAGGAGATGGGCGGATACGAAAAGGCGCTCGAATGGTTCATGTCGCGCCAGCCGTCGGGGCGCATCGGCGAGCCGGAAGAAGTCGCGGCACTGGCCGTTTATCTCGCAAGCGATGAATCCGCCTTCGTCACCGGCACCGAGATCAAGATCGACGGTGGCTGGACTCTGTAATTGTAATTCCCCGCAGAAAGGGATTTGAAGATGCATGTGCTGATCCTTGGAGCGGCCGGAATGATCGGCCGCAAGCTGACCGACCGCATCATTGCCGACGGGACGCTGGCGGGCCGGAAAGTCACAAGGCTGACGCTGCATGACGTCGTCATGCCGGCAACGCCGGCAGATGCCGGCATTGAAATCGAAACATTCGCAAGCGACTTCTCTGTACCGGGCGCCGCCGGGAAGCTGATTGCCGGCAAGCCGGACGTGATCTTTCATCTGGCGGCCATTGTTTCCGGTGAGGCGGAAACCGATTTCGACAAGGGATACAGGGTCAATCTCGACGCGACGCGCATGTTGTTCGAAGTGATCCGTGCCGATGAGAGCTATTGCCCGCGGGTCGTGTTCACGTCATCGCTTGCGGTGTTCGGCGCGCCGTTTCCGGACGTTATTCCCGACGATTTCCACCTGACGCCGCTGACCTCCTACGGCGCGCAGAAGGCTTGCGGCGAGATGCTGCTGTCCGACTTCACACGCAAGGGCATGTTCGACGGCATCGGTATCCGCCTGCCGACCATCTGCGTGCGTCCCGGCATGCCCAACAAGGCGGCATCCGGGTTTTTCTCCGGCATCATCCGCGAGCCGCTGGCAGGTGCCGAAGCCGTGCTGCCGGTGTCAACCGAAGTGGTTCACTGGCTCGCCAGTCCACGCGCGGCAATCGGTTTCCTGATCCACGCGGCGGGGCTGGACGGGAAGGCACTTGGACCGCGCCGTAATCTGACCATGCCGGGTCTTGGCATTTCTGTTGGCGATATGATCGCGGCGCTGCGGGAGGTTGCGGGAGAAAAGGTTGCCGCACGTGTCCGTCAGGAGCGCGACCCGTTCATCGAAACCATCGTCGCCGGCTGGCCGTCTCGGTTCGACACGCGTCGTGCGTACGATCTGGGGTTCACGGCGGATGCCGATTTCAAGTCGATTATCCTGGCACACATTGAAGATGAACTGGGCGGACAGATCGCTTGAATGGAAGTGCTATTCGCCCGTCCGGATAAGGAATAGCGGCCTTGAGCCGCCGGGATCGCGAATCCATACCGGGCCATCCTGCTGCGAGAAGCTCAGGCGCTCCTTGCCGGTGGAATCGAGAACGCTGAGTAACCCGCCTTCCAGCTTCCAGCCGGCAAGGTCGAGTACCGTGATGGCATCGCTGCAGCCGTCCTGTGGTGTCAGCGCGGGAAGCCCGGCGCTGCCGTCTTCATCCGACATCGCGACTGAGCAAAGCGGTGAACTGCCGTCAGCGCCGCGCGCAAACGTCCATGTTCCCGCGATACCGGCTCCGCCGGTTCCTTCGCTTTGCGCGGCAGCCGCATCACCTGCTGCAGCCGCATCGACCGCCAGATAAGCGATGCCGCCTGCGGGAAAACGACCCACACGGATGCCATCGCCGATGTCCTGGAACTCGATCATCAGCTGTCCTTCGTTGCCGAGGAACTGCAGCGGTGTGCCATCGTTGCCGCCGATCCATTGGGTCATCTGCGGTAGCGTGGTGAATTTCGGTGCGCATTCCGCATCCGCAACGACACTGCCGGGTGGCGGTAAGGAACCGCCATCGGGAGCTGTAAGCGGCTGGGCGCCTGCGGCGGGCGGCTCCAGCGAAAGCCCGCAGACAACGATCCCGTCCGCGCCGGCAAGCGTAAAACGTTCCGCAGCCGCCATATTTGCCGTCAGGCCAAGAGCCAGAGCGGCAAAAGCGGCGGTCGCAACCGGACGAAACGGGATAGTCACCGGCATGGTGGCTCCATCATCATGTCAATTGGCGGCGCAATTAGGTCTGCGTGTTCTGCGCTGCTGGTCGGCGCGGCATTCAAGCATAAGCTTGGCGCTACGTCGCCTCCAATATTTATCGGCAGCAGCGCATGTGATGGCGCCGAACGGTGTCGGAATTGCGACACCGGGGTCTGGACTCAAACAGGGTTTGGAGCGTCAGTGAGGAAAAATCGATCAAGTTTCACGAGCGTAGCGGCGTTTCGTTGACCGGCGTCAGCGGTTTGCCTGTTTTCTTCCAGTTGAGCAGGTTGTCTACGACAAGCTGGCCCATGGCGTTACGCGTGTGCACCGATGCCGAGCCGACATGGGGCAGCAGAACGATGCGATCAATGTCCAGCAAACCTTGCGGCACGTTCGGCTCGTCCTCGAAGACATCGAGCCCCGCCGAATGGATCGTGCCGTCCTTCAGTGCTTTGATGAGAGCGTTCTCGTCCACGACACTGCCGCGCCCGATGTTGATCAGGATGCCGTTCGGGCCAAGCGCCTTGAGTATATCAGTGCTGACCGCGTGCTGGGTCGATTCGCTTCCCGGAACGACGACCATCAGGGTATCCACGGCAGAGGCCAGACCTTCCAGCGTATCATGGTAGGCATAGGCCACATCGGAGGCCTTGCTGCGGTTGTAATAGGAGATATCCAGCCCGAAAGCCTCGGCTCGCCTGGCGATCGCCTTGCCAATACGTCCGAGCCCGAAAATGCCAAGCTTGCGGTCGCGCAATGTCGATTTTGTCAGCGGATACGGCCTCTGCGGCCATTTCCCGGCGCGCAGATAGCGTTCTGCCGCGGGCAATTCCCGCGCTGTCATGAGCAGAAGGGCCATCGCTGTATCGGCGACTTCCTCTGTCAGCACATTGGGCGTGTTGGTGACATAAACGCCGTGCTGTCCGGCCCATGCCGCATCGACAGTGTCGTAGCCAACGCCGAAATTGGAGACGATTCCCAGCTTGGGCATGCGGCTCATCAATGCTGCATCGACGGTCACGTGGCCGCCGCAGGCAATGGCGACAACCGTGTCCGATACTTGCTCGAGCAAAGCTTCCCCGTCACTGGCTTCCCATAGCTTGTGGACGTTGAATGCAGTTTCGAGCTGGTCGATGATCATCCCCATCATCTGTCCGGGCATCAGCAGATCGGGCTTTGCCATTGATTAATCCTTTTTGGTTTTGCCGGAGTTCCCCGGAATGCTTCCTGTCCTTATCATATTCATCGTATCGGGCTCATCCGTTAGCGGATAGCGGCTGTGCAGAAGGAATGTAATCATGAAAATCGGGTTTGTCGGCCTCGGCGCCATGGGCCTGCCGATGGCGGTCAATCTGGTCAGGGCCGGTCATGAAGTCCGTGGTGCGGACCTGAATGAACGCGCCGTTGCTGCTTTTGCAGAGGCTGGTGGTCATCCCGCGCGCGATCTCGCCGATGCGGTCGTGGGGTGTAATGTCCTGCTGTTGATGGTTGTCAACGCCGACCAGGCCGAGGCCGTGCTGTTCGAGGCAGGCGCTGCGGAAACGCTGCCGAAAGGTGCGCTGGTCATTGCTAGCTGCACGCAGGCCCCGTCCCGCGCCAGGGCAACGGCTGAACGGCTCGACAGAATGGGATTGAAATTCCTCGACGCGCCGGTATCGGGTGGCGCGGTCGGGGCGGAAGCCGGCAGTTTGACGATCATGGCGTCGGGAAGTGCGGAAGCTTTCGCCATTGCCCGTCCGATTCTCGATATCCTTGGGGGCAACGTTTACAAACTTGGTAACGAGCCCGGCCTGGGTTCGATGATGAAAACAGTCAATCAGCTCATGTGCGGCGCGCATATCGCCGTTGCCGCCGAGGCAACCCAGCTTGCGGCCAAGGCGGGTATTGACCCGGCTCTGGCGCAGGAGGTGCTGATGTCGGGCGCTGCGGCAAGCTGGATGCTGGGAAACAGGGGCCCGCGCATGCTGCAGGCGGAGCCGCCCGTGACCAGTGCCGTGGACATTTTCGTCAAGGACCTGGGTCTGGTTCTCGATGCGGGTAAGGAGGCACGCGTAGGCCTGCCTATGGCCGCTGCCGCAATGCAGATGTTCCTCGCCGCATCGGGGCAGGGGTTGGGCAGGCGGGATGACTCTCATGTCATACGTGCTTACGAAGTCCTCAACGGCGTGGAGATCACCCGTAAGGGGTAACCCAGCGGTCTCAAGCCTCTTTCACAACGCGCTCGCGCCACAACAGGTACAGGCCGCTGGCTATGACGACGCTGGCGCCCGCAATCGTCCAGATGCCGGGAATGTCGCCGAAGATCAGGTAGCCGAGCAGGCTCATCCAGAAGATTTGCGTATAGATGAACGGCGACAGGATGGCGGCGGGCGCAATCCTGTGCGCGGCGATCATGAACTGGTGGCCGGTGAAGCCGATGAAGCCGGTTGCCAGCAGCAGGAAGGCGAGGAAAAGCGAGGTTGGCGTCTGCCATACGCCGATGACCAGCGGCAGGAAGGCGAGGGTGCCGATGGTGGCGGAATAGAACTGGGCCGTGGTCGATTTCTCCGTTGGCGCCAGCATCCGTGTCGTGATCGCGTAGCCCGAGTAGGACAGCATCGCCAGCACCGAGAAGATCGCCTGCCAAGGAAGCCCGCCAAGTCCGGGACGGACCACCAGCAACACGCCGGTAAAACCGACGCAGATCGCAACCAGCCTGCGTGGGCCGACCCATTCGTTGAGCAGCGGGCCGGATAGCAGCGCCACCATCAGCGGTGTTGCAAAGAAGATCGACATCGTTTCGGCGAGTTGCAGGTATTGCACGGCAATGAAGTTGAACGAGGTCGCGCCGAGCATGAAAAGGCCACGCAGGATTTGCAGAACCCAGCGCCGCGTGCGCCAGACATGCGGCAAGTCTTTCGGGGGCGTGGTACCAATGGCCGCAAATACATGAGACAGGTATCGGCAGAAGATGATCTGGATGACAGGGAAGCTCGCGGTCAGGTATTTCGCCGTCGTGTCGAGCGTCGAAAAGCACATCAGCGCTATGCACATCAGGCCGATGGCCTTCAGGCGTTGCGCGCGTTCCGCATCAGTTGTGGCGTCGAGCCGCGAAGGGGATCCGCCCTGCGAAACCATGGTCAATATGTTGCTCTCCCGCCGGAGATGTCGAAGACACCGCCGGTTGTGAAACTGTTTTCTGCCGTTGCCAGGAACGTGACGAGCGATGCGATTTCCTCGACGAGAACGAAGCGGCCGCGCGGTATTTTCGACAACATGTAGTCGATATGCTCTTGCGTCATTTGCTCGAAGATCGCCGTCTTTGCCGCCGCGGGCGTGATGCAGTTGACGGCGATGTCGTGTCCGGCAAGCTCCTTGCCCAGCGATTTGGTCAGCGCGATCACGCCGGCCTTGGAAGCCGAATAGGCGACCGCGTTAGGGTTGCCTTCCTTGCCGGCGATCGAGGCGACGTTGACGATGCGCCCGTAGCCCTGCTCGATCATCACCGGGGCTACCGCGCGGCACACGAGAAACGGCCCGGTCAGGTTGATCGTCATGACCTGGTTCCAGTCCTCGGGCTTGTAGTCCCATGTCGTCGTGTTCGGCCCCGTGATCCCGGCATTGTTGACGGCGATGTCGATGCGTCCGAACTTGTCCAGCGTCTCTTTCAGGGCCACGTTGACCGAATCCGGATCGCTGACATCGACGCGAACCGCGATCGCGCCTATTTCGTTCGCCGTTTTTTCGGCAAGAGCGGCATCCACATCCCACAGGGCGACGTCCGCGCCGCTGGCGATGAAACGCTCGGCAACCGCCCGTCCAATGCCCTGAGCTCCGCCGGTAACGATCGCCTTGCGGCCTGTCAGATCGAATTGTGTAGGCATGTTTTCCCTTAAGCAGGCACGCGCCCGCTCATCTGAATTGAATACTCATTTCCAGCACGTCCAGGTAGCGGCTGAAAGCCGTGCGCCCCATGCGCGAAACGCAGGACTTGGGCGTGTCCAGGAGTTGAGCGGAAACAAAATTGATCCAGTGAATCGTTTTTCCGCGAAACGGGAAGCGGTTTTCCATCAGGAACACGCGGCTGAACACATGCCCTAAGAAGGAAAGCGGTCACGCAGGTCCTCGACCTGTGCCGGTGTCAATGGACGCGTCCGCTTGCCCTGAAGCAGCAGGAACAGTTTCGCGGTTTCCTCAAGCTCCTCGGTTGCAAACAGCGCTGTATCGATGTCGCGGCCGGCTACCACCGGCCCGTGGTTGGCGAGCAGAACTGCATGATGCTTGCCGGCAAGCTTGCCGACGGCTTTTGCCAATGCGGTGTCGCCGGGCGGAAAGTAATCGACCAGCGGCAGCCGCCCCACGCGCATGATGTAGTAGGCGGTCAGGGGAGGCAGCACGTCGGCATGGTTGACGTCGGCAAGGCATGAGACGGCGACCGAATGGGTTGAATGCAGGTGGACGACCGCGCCCGCGTCCTCGCGCGCACCATACATGGTGGCGTGCAGGAACGCTTCCTTGGTCGGCTTCTCGCCGCTGATATGCGAGCCCTTGCTGTCGGTCATCGACAGTTGTGCCGGGTCGAGATCGCCAAGCGAAACATTCGTCGGTGTCATCACCAGCCGCCCATCGGAAAGCCGGACGCTGAGATTGCCTGTCGAACCGAATGTCAGACCGCGCGAATGAATCGAACGCCCGGTCTCCGCGATGCGGTCGCGCGCGGTCGTAAGCTCCCGCGCGTGCGATGTGACGACGTGGCTCACGACAGCATCCCCCAGGCCTTGATGAAGAAATCCGGCGCACCGAAATTGCCGGACTTGAGCGCCAGTGCGAGCCTGCGCATGCCGATGCTGCGCGTCCAGGGAACGCCCGGATCGATCTCCGGTCCGATTTCCAGTGCGGGAACGCCGAGCCCGTTGACGACGGCGCCGGATGTCTCGCCGCCGGCGATGAGGAAACGGGTGAAGCCTTTCGCGACCAACAGCCTGGCCGCTTCCGACATGAGCCTTTCAATGGCGGTCCCGGCCTTTTCGATCCCGTGGCGCTGCTGGATCGCGGCAACGATTTTGGGATCGGCGCTGGAATAGATCAGGCATGGCCGTTCCTTGTCCTGCCCGAGCGCCCAGTCACAAAGTTCAGTGGCGGTCTGCTCGCCCGCAATGACCATGTCGGCATCGATCTCGCAGGCCGGGATACCGGCGTCGATCGCATGTGCGATCTGTCCGCGCGTTGCTTCCGAACAACTGCCGGCAAGAATGACCTGGCGGCCTTCGGGCGCTTCCATCATCTCGGGAACATCGGCGGGTATGAGCTGGCCGGCGCGGATGAAGTTCGTTGGCAGCCCCATGGCGATGCCCGATCCGCCTGTGATCAGCGGCATCCCGTCGGCCGCGCGTCCGATATCGACCAGATGTCGTTCGCTGATGGCATCCACGATAACCTGACGCCGCCCGCTTTTTGCAGCGTGCTCCAGAGCCTCGCGGATTGCCGCGGGCCCGCTATCGACAATGCTGTGCGAAATCAGCCCGACCTCGCCTTCGCTCTGACGCTGAAGGACACGCACCAGATTGGCGTCATGCATCGGCGTCAGCGGATGGTTGCGCATCGAGCTTTCGTTGAGCAGCTTGTCGCCGACGAACAGATAGCCCTGATAGACCGAACGTCCGTTTGCGGGAAAGGCAGGGCAGGCGAGCGTCAGCGGAACTTTCAGGAAATCCAGCAGCGCCTCGCTGACCGGGCCGATATTGCCCTTGTCCGTTGAATCGAAGGTCGAGCAGTACTTGAAAAACAGCTGATGCGCGCCGGCCTCGCGCAACACATCGGCGCTTGCCAGGGTCTGGCGGATGGCTTCGTCCGCGGCAATCGTGCGCGATTTCAGCGCGACGACGACGGCGTCATATTCCGACAGCTTTTCGGCATCGCCGGAGACGGGTACGCCGATCACCTGGATCGTGCGCATGCCGCCACGCACCAGCATCAGCGCCAGATCGGTGGCGCCGGTCAGATCGTCCGCAATGGCCCCCAGCAGCATGCCGGCCTGATCCCCCTGCAGGCTGTGTGTCCTCAGATTGCCTGAAGCGTCTTGCGCAAGATCTCGACGATCAGGTCGATGTCCTGCTTCTCGGTTATGAAGGACGGTGCGACGATGCCCGTGTCGCCAGTGAACTTGATGTGACAGCCGTTCCAGAACAACTGCTTCTGGAGTTCCTGTCCCCGAATGCCCGGCTTGCCGGCTTCCGGATGCAGTTCGACGCCGGCCATCATGCCGTAGCCGCGCAGGTCCTTGACGATGTCGAGGTCTTTCAGCGACCAGATCGCATCGAGGAAGTAATCGGTCATCTCATGGGCGCGTTCGAACAGGCCCTCGCGCTCGTAGATGTCAAGCGTCGCAAGCCCCGCAGCGCAAGCTGCCGGATGGCCGGAATAGGTGTAGCCGTGGAAGAACTCGATGGCGTTCTCCGGCGCGCTGTCGGTGACGGTGTCGTAGATCTCGTCCTTGACCGCGACTGCGCCCATGGGGATGGCGCCGTTGGTCAGCGCCTTGGCCATGGTGATGATGTCGGGCTGGACGTTGAAGGCGTCCGCCGCGAACGGCTTGCCGAGGCGGCCGAAGCCGGTGATGACCTCGTCGAAGACCAGCAGGATGCCATTGGCGTCGCAAATCTGGCGCAGCCGTTCCAGATAGCCCTTCGGCGGCACCAGCGTGCCGGTCGAGCCTGCGACCGGTTCGACGAACACGGCGGCAATGGTTGCGCCGCCATACATGTCGCAGAAACGCTGCAGGTCGTTGGCAAGCTCGGCGCCCTTTTCCGGCTGGCCACGCACGAACAGCTGCTCCGGGTCCCAGGTGTGGCGCAGCATCACGCAATTGGGCAGCGTCACGGGGAAGGATTCCCTGTTCTTGACCAGTCCCGCCAGCGACACGCCGCCCATGTTGACGCCGTGATAGGCGCGCTCGCGCGATACCAGACGCAGGCGCTGGCTCTCGCCGCGCGCACGGTGATAGGCAAAGGCGATCTTGATTGCCGTGTCGATGGATTCAGAACCCGAGTTGGTGAAGAACACATGGTTCATCGGCTCGGGCAGGATGTTGGCGAGCTTGGCGGCGAGCGCGAAGGCGCCGGGATGGCCGAGCTGGAAGCCTGGCGAATAATCGTTCTGCATCATCTGGGCATGGACGGCCTCGGCGATTTCCGTGCGCCCGTGGCCTGCCGCGACGTTGAACAGGCCGGACGAGCCGTCGACGATGCGCCCGCCGTTCTGGTCCCACAGATACATGCCCTCGCTCTTCACCACGAGGCGCGGCTTGGCCTTGAAATCGCGGTTGCCCGTGAACGGCATCCACTGCTGTTCGAGCGAGTTGGTGGCGAATTTCTGCAGCGGCGCGGCGAGCATGTTCATGGCCCGGTTCCTTTATGGCTTCAAGTCTGGCGAGTGCCCGGTCAGCGGATGTTGCAGCCGGATTTGCGCAACAGCCTACACCGCTTGACGTGCGAATGCGAAGGGGGAAAACCGCAAGCTCACCACGCTGTTTCCGGCGTCTCCACAGGGGTGCGGGATGTCATGAAACTGTAATTTGATCCAATGCTACAACTATGCTTGTAGTATTGCATGATCGATGCTCAAGCCGTCGCCGCGCTGTCCGCGCTTGCCCATGAAGACCGCCTGCAAGCCTTTCGTCTGCTGGTGAAGGCGGGGCCGGATGGACTTGCCTCCGGCGAGATCGCCGAAGCGCTCGTCATTGCGCCGACGCGGATGTCGTTCCATCTCGCGGGGCTTGAGCGTTCCGGGCTCGTCGAGACCCGGCGCGAGGGCAGGCGGATCATCTATTCGGTCCGCTTCGAGCGCGTGCGCGAACTGCTGACCTTCCTGACCCAGGACTGCTGCAACGGACGACCCGAAATTTGTGGCGGGCTGGGCGATCTTGCAGGCCGTTTCGAAACACAAGGGTGCTGACGATGTCCGACAAACCGAAAAACGTGCTGTTCCTGTGCACGGGCAATTCCGCCCGTTCGATCCTTGCCGAGGCAATCCTGAACCGCGAGGGGCAGGGCCGCTTCAAGGCTTTTTCCGCCGGCTCGAAGCCGAATGGCCAGGTGCATCCGTATGCGCTGGCGCTGCTCAAGAAGATGAACCACGACGTCTCCGGCCTGCGCTCGAAAAGCTGGGACGAGTTCGCCGGTCCCGATGCGCCGGAAATGGATTTCGTCTTCACCGTTTGCGACAACGCCGCCGGCGAGACCTGCCCGTTCTGGCCGGGCCAGCCGATGACGGCGCATTGGGGTGTGCCCGACCCCGCTGCCGTGGAAGGCACCGAGGCCGAGAAGCATTTCGCCTTCGCCGACACCTACCGGATGATGTCCAACCGCATCTCGATCTTCGTCAACCTGCCGATGGCAAGCCTCGACAGGATGGCGCTCCAGAAACGTCTCGACACGATCGGCGCCACGAACGACGCCGATGCCAAGGGAGCGGCCTGATGGAACGCGGGCTCGATCGCCGGCTCGGCGCGGAGTTCATCGGCACCGCCTTCCTGCTGGCGACCGTGGTCGGCTCCGGCATCATGGCGGAGAACCTGGCCGGCGGAAACATCGCCGTCGCGCTGCTCGGCAACACCATTCCCACGGGCGCGATCCTCGTCGTGCTGATCACGATGCTGGGGCCGATTTCGGGCGCGCATTTCAATCCGGCCGTGACCTTCGCGTTCCTGCTGCGCAAGGAGATCGGCGTTTCCGAGGCGGTCGCTTATGTCGTGGTGCAGATCGCCGGCGGTCTGATCGGCGTGTGGGTGGCGCACATGATGTTCGATCTCGCCATCATACAGGCGTCGCTGACGGTGCGTACCGGCTCGGCGCAATGGTTTGCGGAGGTGGTGGCGACCTTCGGTCTCGTCTTCACGATCTTCGCGACGATCAAGTCCGCGCCGAAGGCGGTTCCCATGGCCGTTGGCCTCTACATCACCGCGGCCTACTGGTTCACCGCGTCCACCTCGTTCGCGAACCCGGCGGTGACCATCGCACGCGCCTTCTCCAATACTTTTGCCGGTATCCGCCCCGTTGACGCGCCGGGCTTCATCGTGGCCCAGTTCGTCGGTGCGGCGCTGGCGGTTATCGTATGCGGATGGCTGTTGCGCGATGCAGCCGCCGTTCGCGAAAAGGAAGTGCAGGAAAGCTGAGCGTGCGTCTCGTCATCTGGCATAACCCCGAATGCGGGACGTCGCGCAACGTCCTGCATATCCTTCAAGCCTGCGCCCTTGATCCGCAGATCGTGCTGTACCGAGAAACGCCGCCGGACCGCGAAACGCTGGCGCGCACGATTTCCGATGCGGGGATGAGCGTGCGCGATTGCCTGCGCCGCAAGGGCACGCCATACGATGCGATGGGCCTCGACGATCCGGGTTTGAGTGGCGATGACCTGCTCGATGCCATGCTGCGCGAGCCGGTCCTGATCAACCGCCCGTTCGTGCGCACAGGCCTGGGCGTTGCCCTGTGCCGACCCGCCGAGGTGGTGTTCGACCTGATCGACGTTCCCGTACCGTCGGACCTGACGCGCAGCAACGGTGCAGCCCTTGCGCGCGACAAACGCATCGGCCCGGACGATCCGCAACTCGTTGCCGCGTTGGAGACCGAAGCTTTGCCGGTCAGCGATCTGGCAAGCTCCGGCGCGATCTTCTTTTCCTATGCGACGCCGGATGGAAAGCCGGCAGGATTCGGCGGTTTCCAACCGTTGGGAGAGGATGCTCTGATCCGTTCTGTCGTTGTCTCGCCGGACCGGCGCGGGCAGGGGTTGTCAAAGGCGATTGTGCCGCTGCTGCTGCGCCGCGCCTTCGATGCCGGAGCGCGCATGGCCTGGCTGCTGACCGACACGGCACCTGGTGCATTCGAGAAACTCGGCTTCGCTGGAGTGGATCGCAGCGAAGCCCCAAAGGCGTTGCGCGCGACGGAGGAGTTTTCAACGCTGTGTCCGGATTCAGCCGTGCTGATGCGAAAGGCCATCGCATTGTAGCGCTGCCCCTGTATTCTGCCGGGGGCATATGCGGGAGAAACTCAGGGCATGCAGCGCGATCGCAGTAAATGGACCGAGATCGTCGTAAAGCGGATGCCGCCGCCGGGCTGGTTCGCAATCTGCCTGGTTGGCGTGGTGCTGTTCTGGAAGCTTGTCCCGCAAGGCAATGTCCTGCCTGACTGGCTGAGGGGGCTCGGCTATTTCGAGATTTTCCTCGGCCTTGCACTCATGCTGGACGTAGTCATTCGCTTCTTTCGTGCCCGCACGACCGTGCATCCGTTTCACAAGGCCTCGGTGCTTGTCACAGACGGCATGCTGCGGTTCTCGCGAAATCCGATTTATCTCGGCTTTTCCCTGATCCTGTTCGGCGTATCGCTTATCCTTGGAACACTGCCGGGGATGGTGATGATCCCGACGTTCATGTGGGCGGTGACGCGCTACGTCATTCTTGACGAGGAGGCGATGCTGGAAGCCGAATTCGGGCAGGCTTACCGTGACTACAAGGCCCGCGTCCGCCGCTGGCTTTAGCCGCGACAATCCGGCTTATCTGCCATGCAATTTCTGGCTGCCGCGTGAATCCGCTGGACGGGGTGGGGGACAAATTGTACATAATCAATACCGTAAAAAGTCTGCGAATGTCGCGGGCCTGATCGAGGCAGCACTCAGTCATGTTTGGAAACTTGCGCGGCGACATCTTTGGTGGCGTGACGGCGGCTGTCGTCGCCCTGCCGCTTGCTCTCGCGTTCGGCGTTGCGTCGGGTGTCGGGGCAATTGCGGGCCTCTATGGCGCCATAGCCGTTGGTTTCTTTGCCGCCGTTCTTGGCGGCACGCCATCACAGGTATCCGGCCCAACCGGACCGATGACCGTGGTGATGGCGGCGATTGTTGCCCAGCATGCCGGCAATCTCCCGGAAGCCTTCGCCATCGTCATTCTCGGCGGTGTCGGCCAGATCATTCTGGGGACCTTGCGGGTTGGCCGCTATGTTTCCTACACGCCCTACAGCGTCGTCTCCGGTTTCATGTCGGGCATAGGCGTCATCATCATCGTGATCCAGATTCTGCCTTTTATCGGTTTGCCAACCGCCAGTGGCGGCCCGCTGGGAACGTTGCAGGCTCTGCCCTCCGCGCTTGGCAACATCGACATCGGCGCATTGGTGATCGGCGGTCTTTCGCTGGCGATCATGATCTTCTGGCCGCCGCGTCTGCGCGCCATCCTGCCGCCGCCGCTCGCAGCCCTGATTGCAGGCACGCTTGCGGGTCTGTTTCTGTTTCCTGGTGTCCCTGTAATTGGCGATGTGCCCACCGGCCTGCCGGAGATCGTCTGGCCGAGCATCCCGATCGACGATCTGCCCCGGGTCATTTCCGGTGCGGCAACGCTTGCCTTGCTCGGCTCGATCGACAGCCTGCTGACATCGCTGGTGGCGGATTCGATCACCGGCACGCGCCACAATTCGAACCGCGAACTGATCGGCCAGGGTATCGGCAACATGATCGCAGGCTTCATTGGCGGCCTTCCTGGCGCCGGCGCCACGATGCGTACCGTCGTCAATGTCCGCGCCGGCGGCCGCACGCCGATTTCCGGCGCGCTTCACTCTTTGATCCTGCTCGCGCTGGTTTTGGGCCTTGGGCCCTTGGCGGAGCGGGTGCCGCATGCCGTTCTCGCCGGTATCCTGTTCAAGGTCGGCTACGACATCATCGACTGGGGCTATCTGCGCCGCGTCCGGCGCGCGCCACGCGACAAGGTCTTCGTCATGTTCGCGACGTTTGCCTTGACCGTCTTCGTCGATCTCATCACGGCTGTCGCGGCCGGCATCATCCTGGCCAGTTTCGTGACCGCGCGCTGGCAGGAGCAAGAGCAGCTTGAAGGCGTCACGCGGCTGGCACTGCCCAATGGCGACAGCCCGCTGACACCTGCCGAACGCGATGATCTTGCCAGGGCCGAAGGTGCCGTTTCGGTGGTGTTCCTGCGCGGATCGTTTTCCTACGCTTCAGCCCGCGAACTCGCCTCGCGCGTGGGCGCCAAATCCGCCGGACAGATGGCGATTGTGTATGATTTTACCGAGGCGGCGCGCATTGACACAAGCGCGGCCCTGGCGCTGGAAGAATTGATCACCAAGGCCGCACAGGAGCATGAAGCCTGCTTCATTTCCGGCCTGGGTGGCAAGACACGCGAAACGCTGGAAATGCTTGGCGCGCTCGACGGCATACCGTCCGCGCACCAGTTCGAGAACCGCACCGATGCAATCCACGCGGCGGTGGAAGTCGCACTCACGAAGGGCAAAGCGCCCGAATGATGTGACCGGAATGGCCGCATGCCGGCCTCGGGCGCACATCTTCTCCTGCCGTCTTGCATGGCGAACGCCCGCCACGTTGTGTCCCTTAAGCGACATTTCATGCACACACTCGCTGGCCGGGGTGCGGCACGCGGCGAATGCTGACAAACTTGGCTGACTGCAAGAAACGGGACTGTCAGCGTGGCCGAGCCGATAGATGTGTCAGATCAGGTAGCCTCATCCGGCGAGCACCGCCGCCGCGGGGGCAGAAGTGCCAACCGCCGGGGCAAGCAAACCGGCATCGCGCAGATGCCGTGGCAGGTTCCGGTCAATGCCGATATTCCAACAGAGCCGATGGATGGAGACGGTATGCAGGCGATCCACGAGGGCGCGATGCGCATCCTCGAGGATGTCGGTATCTGGTTCCTGAACGATGAGGCCAAGGCGCATTTGCGCAAGGCCGGTTGCCTTGTCGATGACGATGGTGACAGGGTCCGCATGGGGCGTGACTTCGTCATGGAAATGGTGGCGAAAGCGCCTGCGAGCTTCGACATCACGCCGCGAAACCCGGAACGGAAGATCACCATTGGCGGCAACCGTATGGTGTTCGGCAACGTATCGAGTCCGCCGAGCTGTGCCGACCTTGAACGCGGCCGCAGACCGGGCGATCGGGAAAGTTTCCGCGATCTCGTCAAGCTTAGCCAGAGCTTCAACTGCATCCACTTCATGGGCGGCTATCCGGTCGAGCCGCTGGATATTCATCCCGGTGTCCGGCACCTCGATTGTTTGCATGACAAGCTGACCCTGACCGACAAGGTGATGCACGCCTATTGCCTTGGCAGCGAACGCGTCGAGGACGTCATGGAGATGGTGCGCATTGCAGGCGGCCTGAGCCACGACGAGTTCGACGCCGCGCCGCGCATGTACACAAACATCAACTCGTCCTCGCCGCTGAAGCACGACTGGCCGATGCTTGATGGGGCCATGCGGCTGGCCCGCCGCGGCCAGCCCGTCATCGTCACGCCGTTCACGCTTGCCGGCGCCATGGCACCGGTGACCATTGCCGGCGCCGTCTGCCAGTCGGTCGCAGAGGCGCTCGCGGCAGTCGCGCTGCTGCAGTTCATAAGACCCGGCCTGCCCGTCGGCTACGGTTCGTTCACATCAAACGTCGACATGAAGTCCGGCGCCCCCGCCTTCGGCACGCCGGAATACATGCGCGCGACTCAGATGTCCGGCCAGATGGCGCGCTTCTACGGTCTGCCGCTGCGCGCCTCCAACGCCTGCGTTGCCAATGCGCCGGACAACCAGTCGACATGGGAAAGCGCGTTTTCGCTGTGGGCCTGTGTCTCTTCCGGCGTCAACATGGTCTATCACGCCGCCGGCTGGCTGGAGGGGGGCTTGTGCGCCTCCTACGAGAAGTTCGTGATGGACTGCGAGATGCTGCAGCAGGTCATTCACTACATGCAGCCGATGACGGTGAGCGCAGACGATCTCGCCATCGATGCAATCACCGAAGTTGGCCCGACCGGCCATTTCTTCGGCACCGAACATACCCAGGCGCGTTACGAAACGGCATTCTATGCGCCGTTCCTGTCGGACTGGCGCAACCACGACGCCTGGCTCGATGCCGGTGCCGACTGGACCCCAAGACGCGCCACAGGGATCTGGAAGCAGATGCTCGGAGAGTTCGAGCCGCCGCCGATGGATGATGCCATCCGCGATGAACTGGGGGCCTTTGTCGAGCGCCGCAAGCGCGAAGGCGGCGCGCCGACGGATTTCTAGAAAGCATAAAGCCGGGGTGAGAAACGCGTCATGAAAACCAATGCTCAGGCCGTGGTCATCGGCGGCGGTGTCGTCGGCTGTTCGGTGCTGTACCACCTGACCAAGAAGGGCTGGACCGATGTCGTGCTGATCGAGCGATCGGAACTGACGTCCGGTTCGACATGGCATGCCGCGGGCGGGTTCCATACCCTCAACGGGGATACCAATGTCGCCCGTCTGCAAGCCTATACGGTAGGTCTCTACAAGGAACTGGAGGAGATTTCCGGCCAGTCCTGCGGCTTGCACCTGACCGGGGGGCTGCAGCTTGCCGACACGCCCGAGCGGCTCGACTGGCTCAAGATGGCGCATGCGCGCGGGCGCTATCTCGGCATGGAAACCGAGATCATTTCCGCCGCCGCAGCCAAGAAACTCTGTCCCATGATCGACGAGACGAAATTCGTCGGCGCCATGTGGGACCCCGTCGAGGGCCACCTCGACCCGTCCGGGACGACGCATGCCTATGCGAAGGCGGCCCGCATCAATGGCGCCGAGATCGTGCTGCGCAACCGCGTGATGGAGATTGCCCGTCGCCCGGACGGCAAGTGGGACGTGGTCACCGAGCAGGGCACAGTCACGACCGAGCATGTCGTCAACGCCGGCGGTTTGTGGGCGCGCGAGGTCGGACGCATGGTTGGCCTCGAACTGCCGGTGCTCGCCATGGAGCACATGTATATCCTGACCGATGACATGCCCGAGGTCGCGGCGATCAACGCCGAGACCGGCAAGGAAATCGTTGGCTGCATCGACTTCGGCGGCGAGATCTACACTCGCCAGGAACGCGGTGGCATGCTGCTGGGCACCTATGAGCGCGCCTGCAGGCCCTGGCAGCCGAAGCAGACGCCGTGGGACTTCGGCCATGAATTGCTCAGCCCCGATCTCGACCGGATAACCCCCTCGCTCGAAATCGGTTTCGAGCACTTTCCCGCCTTCCAGAACGCCGGCATCAAGCAGATCATCAACGGCCCGTTCACCTTCGCCCCGGATGGCAACCCGCTCGTCGGTCCGGTTCGTGGTCTGCCCGGCTTCTGGTGCGCGTGCGCGGTGATGGCCGGTTTCAGCCAGGGGGGAGGAGTCGGTCTTGCCCTGTCGAACTGGATGGCCGATAGCGATCCCGGTTTCGATGTCTGGGGCATGGATGTGGCGCGCTTCGGCGGCTGGGCTACGCGCGCCTACACCAACGAGAAGGTGCGCGAAAACTACTCCCGCCGTTTCTCCATCCGTTTCCCCAATGAGGAATTGCCGGCCGCACGTCCGCTGCAGACCACGCCGCTCTACGACCGGCTCCTTGGCGAGGGCGCGGTGATGGGTGAATCCTGGGGGCTGGAGGTGGCGTTGTGGTTTGCGCCGAAAGGCGTTGAGCCGAAAGACATTGTCTCGTTCAAGCGCTCCAACGATTTTCCTCATGTGAAGGCGGAGGTCGAGGCGGTGCGGGGCGGTGCCGGTGTCACGGAGATTTCCGGTTTTGCGAAATATGAGGTGAGGGGACCCGGTGCGGAAAGCTGGCTGTCGCACCTGATGGCAAACCGCATGCCCAAGACCGGGCGTATCGTGCTGACACCGATGCTGAACGAACGCGGCAGGCTGATCGGTGATTTCACCGTATCCAAACTCTCGGATGAGCGCTTCATGGTGTTCGGATCGCTCCATGCCCAGGTGCACCACATGCGCTGGTTCGAGCAGCACTTGCCCGGTGACGGATCGGTCAGTGTCGAGGCGCTGGGCATGAAACTCGCAGGGCTATCCATCGCCGGACCGAAGTCACGCGATGTGCTGGCTAAGCTCACCGACGCGGACGTGTCAGGTGAAACGTTCCGGTTCATGGACGTGCGGGAAATGGACTTGTGCGCCGTGCCCGCGCTCGTCGGCCGCATCACCTATACCGGCGATCTCGGCTACGAAATCTGGGTGGCGCCGGAATACGTGCGCCGCCTCTATGATGCGATCATGGCGGCAGGCGGGGAATTCGGCATTGCCAACTTTGGTGTGCGCGCATTGCTGTCGATGCGGCTTGAAAAGGACTTTCCGACCTGGGCGCGGGAGCTGCGCCCGATCTACGGACCGTACGAGGCGGGGCTCGGCCGCTTCATCGATCTGGAAAAGGACGCTTTCATCGGCCGCGATGCGGCGATCAAGGAAAAACAGGATGGCCCTGAACGTTTGCGCGTCACCTTCCTCGTCGATGCGGCGGACGCTGACGTGATCGGTGACGAACCTGTCTGGCATCGCGGCGAGGTCGTCGGCTGGGTCACGTCGGGCGGCTACGCTCATCATGTCGGGAAAAGCGTTGCACAAGGCTACATCCCCGCCGGCCTTGCTGCCGGTGGTACGGATGGCTTCGAGATTGAAATCCTCGGCGAGCGCCGCTCGGCTCGCTTGCAGCATGAACCGCTGTTCGATCCACAGGGCAGCCGGATGCGGATGTAGCTTGGCCTTATTCGGTCAGTTTGGTGCGGTCTTCGCTGTTTGTTGATGGCGAGAACACGCCAGGGGTCCAGTTGACATTTCGCAATTTGAATATCTGCATCTGGAATAACGATATTGGAAAGTGGGATAGCCCACGGGCCTGTGACGGGAGGTCGGTCGATGTTCTGTGCAAACTGTGGATCAAAGATTCCGGATGGCGCTCATTTCTGCCCGGACTGCGGAACAGCCATGGATGCTGCCGCCTCAGCGGCTGCAAAGGCCGCCTCTGCGACACCTTTGCAATCTGCCGCGCCCGCTCCTGCAAAGGCCAAGATGGCCCTGTGGAAGAAGATACTGATTGGCGTCGTCGTGTTCATCGTCGGCATTCTTGCCATCGGTTACTTCGCGACTTCCGGGCTTACCGAGCCGGTCGGGAGGCACTTGGACGCCTTGCGCGCCGGCAATATCGAGGCGGCATATGCGGAAACATCCATTGCTTTCCAGCAAAGCACCTCGCTTGAGCAGTACGCGGCATTCATCGAGCGCTATCCGGCACTCAAGAACATAGCGGACTACAGTTTCTCCGAGCGTTCTGTCGAGAATGGTATCGGCACGTTGAAAGGCAAGCTGACGACCACCGACGGCGGCGTCGTGCCGATCGAGTTCAAGCTGGTCAAGGAAAATGA
This sequence comes from Rhodobiaceae bacterium, assembly GCA_020637855.1. GTDB lineage: Bacteria > Pseudomonadota > Alphaproteobacteria > Rhizobiales > Tepidamorphaceae > JACKJK01. Next base: position 662,061 of record JACKJR010000001.1, read on the forward strand.
TCAGTGGAAGATTCTCGGCTTATCCCTGGGGTCGGGCTGAGCGAGGTTTGCAGTCAGATCAAGCCGGGCAATGAGCTTGGAACAACACATGAGCTGGATGCCGATGTAGTCTTGCCTTGGTTGTGGTAGGAAGCAGCCATGACCGAAGACGACAGCCAGTCCTCCTCACCCTGCTTCGCGCATGAACTGGAGCAGTCCGCCGACGGGTCTTTCCATACGGTCGATCCGCAGCAGCGCAGCGACGTCATGCGCTGGCGCAAGGGTGAGCGCAAACGCTTGATCGAGGCGCGGCTTGCCGTACCGGCATCGCAGCGCTCCGGCATGGCGGCAGCCATTGCGGAAAACCTGATGCCGCTTTTCGGCGATGTGTCCGGCAAGACCATCAGTTTTTACTGGCCGTTGCGCGGAGAGCCGGACCTGCGCCCGCTCATGGCGCAAGTGGCTGCTGCCGGCGCCCAGTGTGCATTGCCCGTTGTCGTCGAGCGCAATGCGCCATTGGCATTCCATGCCTGGGCACCGGGCGAGCCGCTGGAGAAGGGTTTCTGGAACATTCCCGTTCCCAAGAACGCGCGTGCAGTTCAACCGGACATCATATTGTCGCCGGTTGTCGGCTTCGACCCGCATTGTTTCCGGCTCGGCTATGGCGGCGGGTATTTCGACCGCACGCTTGCCGTGCTGACCCATGAACCGGTGGTTCTGGGCGTTGGATATGCGTCTGCTTCGATCCCGACGATCTTTCCCCAGCCTCATGACATTGCGCTGGAGGCCATCGTCACCGAGGCCGGTGTGCAAAAGAGAATATAGGCTTTGCGCATTCTCTGGCGGATGCATTGCCGCCATGCGTTGACCTGTTTGCCGGCGCAATGCAAATTCCTCCCATAAAAATCGTACGGGAGGAAAATCCATGAAGTTTGTATCCGCTATCAGCGCTGCAGCGCTTGCCCTTTCGCTCGGTGTCGGTTCGGCATCTGCCGCCGATGTCACCATGCGCATTACGTTGCAACTGCCGCTGAAGAGCCATTTGGGCCAGAACCTCGTTCTCTTCGAGCAGGAAGTCGAAAAGGCTTCGAACGGCGAGATCGATGTGCAGGTCTATGATTCCGCGCAGCTCTACAAGGACAAGGAAGTCCCCGCCGCAGTCGGTTCCGGCGCCATCGAGGCGGGCGTTGCCTCGCTGACCCGCTATGTCGGCGACATTCCCGCCGTCGACGTCTTCTACATGCCATTCCTGTTCAACACTGAAGACAAGGTCCGCGCAGCCGTCGCGCCGGGCTCGCCGGTGCGTGGCCCGATCGACGAGGCAATCGCCGGCACCGGTTCCAAGGTGCTGTGGTGGCAGGCCTATGGAGGCGCGATCCTTCTGTCCAACGGCGGCCCGATCAAGAGCCCGGCCGATATGAAGGGCAAGAAGGTCCGCGTGTTCGGCAAGACGCTTGGCGACTTCACCACCGCAGTCGGCGGCGCGCCGACGCTGATTTCCGGCTCCGAGCAGTATCTCGCCTACCAGCGCGGCACCGTCGACATCGGCATGACAGGTGTTTCCGGCGTCAAGTCGCGCAAGCTGTGGGAGGTCATGGACACGATCACAGTTACCAACCACGCCGACATCGAGTTCATCGTCGTCGTCAACAACGACTGGTGGAACAAGCTGTCTGACGCGCACAAGAAGGTCATCCAGGATGCGGCCATCGTCGCGGAAAACAACGTGCGTGACGCGATGTCGAAGATCGAGTCGGATGCCTATGCGGCTGCGAAGGAAAACGGCATGACGGTCTACGAGCCGACCGCCGAGGAACTTGCCGCATGGAAGGCTGCCGCAGCGCCGGTTTACGACAGCTACAAGACCGCGGCTGGCGACCTCGGCGTTCAGGTTCTGGAGGCTGCCGAGAAGTTCTGACGCTTCCACCAAGGGACCACCGTCATGCTGGAAGCGTTCTTCGCTGCCTGGCTCGGGATCGTTGCAGCTCAGCTCGCGCCGGGACCGAACCTCATGGCGGTGGCTTCAACCGGATTGGGACAGGGCCGTCGCGCGGCCCTGTTCGTTGCTCTGGGAGTAGCTGTCGGTTCCGCTGTCTGGATTGTTGTCACCACGCTCGGTTTGGCCACTTTGTTGCTGGCGGTGCCGGCTTCGCTCTTGCTGATGAAGATCGTTGGCGGATGTTATTTGCTGTTCCTGTCGGCACGCGCGATCCTTGCAGCTGTGCGTGGCAGTCAGGTCCGCATCGTGCCGGGCCGGTCGAAGACGAGTGACGTGGCGAGCTTCATGCGAGGGATTCTCGTGGTTCTGACCAATCCGAAGTCTGTGCTCGCATGGGCGGCCCTTGTCGCATTCCTGTTCGGTCACGGCATTGCAGCGGATCGGGCGATTTGGTTCACGCCGGTCGGTGCGATCTCTGCGCTTGTCGTTTACAGCGCCTATGCGCTCATGTTTTCCACTTCCGTTGCAACCCGTGCCTATGCTCGTGCCGCGCGCTGGTTCGAAGCGGCCTTCGGCGTTGTGTTCGGTGCGCTGGGCGGTGCGCTGGTCGCAGACGGCTTGAGGAGCCTGCGCGCGTGAACGCATTTACGCGACTGACGACGCTTCTGGCGTGGGTGGCGGCAGCCCTGTTCGTGGCATCGGGCGCGATGCTGACCTATGAGGTCGTCGCCCGCTACTTCTTCACCCGCCCGACGATATGGGCTGCCGAACTCTCCCAGCTCTGCCTGATCTGGGGTTCGCTGATCGCCATGGCCTGGGCGCTCGCCGCGCGCCGCCACATCCGCGTCACGGCCGTCACTTCGCTGCTCGATCGCAAGGGGCAAATCGCTTTCGATCTCTTTGCGATGCTGGCGGTTGCGCTGTTTTCAGGTGTGGTCGTGTGGAAGGGTTGGGCGATCTTCTTCGACAGTTTCGAGCGCGGCCGCACCACGGGAAGCCTGCTCAACCTGCCGTCATGGGTAGCGGAGCTTGCAGTGCCCTTCGGTTTTGCACTGCTCTTCGTGCAGGCGCTTGTCGAGGTGGTGCGCTTGGTTCGCGGCGAGATCACACTTTCCGACAAGGTGCCGAACGAGTGACCGTCGCGTTGATCCTCATCGCTTTGTTCGCGTTGCTGCTCTCGGGCATGCCGGTTGCGTTCGCGCTCGGCGGGATCGGCCTCGGCATGCTGATGCTCGGCGGTTTTTCGCCGTTGATGGCACCGCAGGCGCTGCTGTCGACGCTCGATGGTTTCATCCTGCTCGCCGTGCCGCTGTTCCTGCTGATGTCCAACATCCTGCTGAAAGGCGGTGTCGGGCGCGATCTCTATGAAGCGGTACAGGCATGGGTCGGCCACTGGCCAGGCGGCCTGGCGATTGCCACCATACTTTCCTGCGGCATCTTCGCCGCGATTTCGGGAAGCTCGGTCGCAACCGCTGCCACCATCGGCACCGTGGCCATTCCGGAAATGATCTCGCGCGGCTACGAAAAGCGCTTCGTCTACGGCCTGCTCGCCGCAGGCGGCACGCTCGGCATACTGATCCCGCCCTCGATCCCGATGATCGTCTACGGTTTCGTTACCGAGGAATCGGTGATCGCGCTGTTCCTGGCAGGCATCGGTCCGGGGCTTGCGCTTGTCGGCCTGTTCATCGCCTTCGCCATGTTCCATGCGCGCTTCATCGGCGCTCAGCAGAACCTGGAACCGGCTTCCTGGGAGCATCGCTGGAAAGCATCAAGGCGCGCGTTGGCTCCGTTCGCGCTGTCCGCGCTGATCATCGGCGGCCTCTATGGCGGTGCGTTCACGCCGACGGAAGCTGCCGCGATCGGTTTTGCCGCGGCATTGCTCATCACTATCTTCGTGCTGCGCACGCTGACATGGAACGGATTCAAGGAAGCGGTTTTCGAGGCCATGGCGACGACGGTTGCGATCCTGCTGATCATCGCCGGCGCCAAGATCTTCGGCAAGGCGATCACGCTCTATCGCATACCGCAGGATGTTTCGGTGCTCATCGGCCAGAACATCGATCACCCGCTGCCATTTCTCCTCGTTGTGTCGGTGGTCCTGCTGCTCATGGGCCTCGTTTTCGAGGCGCTGTCCATGGTTCTGATCATGACGCCGGTGCTGCTGCCCGCAGCGCTCAACATGGGCTTCGATCCGATCTGGTTCGGCGTCTATATGGTCGTCATGGTCGAATGCGCGCTGATCACCCCGCCGGTCGGTCTCAATCTCTACGTCATCCAGTCGGTGGCGAAGACCAGCCTTGGAAATGTCTCCCGCGGCGTGCTGCCGTTCCTGGCTCTGATGCTGATTACGGTCGCCGTGCTTTATGTCTGGCCCGACCTGGCTCTCTACATTCCCTTCAAGTGGTAGTTGCTCATGACAGCCTCGCAACCCGAAAAGCTCCGTTACCTGCTCTCTGAAGGCAAGCTGGTTACCATGCCGTGCTGCTTCGATGCGCTGTCGGCAAAGCTGATCGAGCAGGAAGGTTTCCCTTTGACCTTCATGTCGGGGTTTGCGGCATCGGCCTCGCGCATCGGCGCGCCCGACACCGGCCTGATGTCCTATGGCGAGGTCGTCGAACAGGCGCGCAACATCTGTGACGCAATCTCCATACCCATGATCGGCGACGGCGATACCGGCTATGGCAACGCCATGAACGTGCGCCGCACAGTGGAGGGCTTCGCGCGGGCAGGCTGCGCGGCGGTGATGATCGAGGACCAGCTTGCGCCCAAGCGCTGCGGCCACACCAAGGGCAAGGAAGTCGTCGGACGTGACGAGGCCTTCGATCGCATCCGCGCCGCCGTCGATGCCCGCAACGAAGGTACAGATATCCTGATCCTGGCACGCACCGACGCCCGCCACGAACACGGGCTGGGTGAAGCGATCTCACGGGCTGCGAAGTTCCGCGAGCTTGGCGCCGATATCCTCTTCGTTGAAGCGCCCAAGAGCGTGGAAGAGATGCGTACGATCTGCGCCGAACTTCCCGGCTGGCAGATGGCCAACATCGTCGAGGGCGGCGAGACGCCGGACCTCGGCGCAGACGAGCTGCAGGATATTGGTTATGTCATCGCCGCCTATCCGCTGTCGCTGATGGCAGCCGCCATGAACGCGATGACCGGCGTGCTCGGTGCATTGCGCGATGGCGATACGCAACGGCGCCAATCCATGCTGATGGACTTCGCCGAGCTGCGCCGCCGCGTTGGCTTTGAGGATTACTACGATCAGTCTTCCCGCTATCGCAGTTCCTCGAGGGACTGACTTGCTCTAACATCGGCGACGGAACTGCGCTGCACGAGGGTGGGGATGACCACCTCGAACCAACGATCTGAACACTTCACAGTTGCTGTAGTGGGTGCAGGCCCCGCTGGGGCAAGCTGTGCGAATGCTTTGCTGATTGCCGGCGTGCAGAGTGTTGCCTTGGTCGATCGCGCAGCATTTCCCCGCGACAAGAGCTGCGGCGATGGCATCGGACCGGGTGTTGTTCCTGTTCTCGAAGCTCTCGATCTCACGGATGTGCTGAAAGGCCGCGGGCGCGCAGCCAACATTACCCTGTCGGCGTATCAGGCGCCTCCGGCTGTCCTGGATACCGATCCGGCAGATCCCGATTCCGTTCTGGGATACGTGATTCCCCGGCTGGAATTCGACGATACGCTGTTCCGGGCTGCCATCGCGCGCGGCGCAAATGATCTGACCGGCTGGAGTCTGTCGGGAGCCGAATACACGCAGAGCCGGTGGCGGCTTTCTCTGAAGAATACCGATAGCGGCGAGAATCGCCTGATCACGACGGATGTGCTGATCGGTGCCGATGGCGCGCGTTCCCGCGTTCGCCGCGTTCTGGGGCAGCCCTTCAACGCCGCCGCGCACACAGGCATCGCCATCCGCTCCTATGGCGATGCTGTCGGCGGTGCGCATGCGGCGGTGCGTTTCGACATTCGCGAGGATTTCCCCCGGCCTGGTTACGGGTGGGCTTTTGCGGACGGAAAAGGCCACACCAATGTTGGCATCGGTGCCTTTGCGACCAGTTTTCGCGGCGAGCACGAAAAACTAGATGCGCTCCTTGCCCGCTATAGCGCCACTCTCGAGGGGGTCGTGTCCGGGCCTTTCCGCAAGCATTGGACGGCAATCCTGCCGCTGGCTTCGCAGATGCCGCCGCTTGCGTATCCGGACAATCATGCCGCTCTCATCGGCGATGCGGCATCCATGATCAATCCGCTGACGGGTGAGGGCATCTTCTACGGCATGCTGGCAGGTCTTTGGCTGGGCGAGGAACTCGGTGCAGCCCTGCAGAAGGGGGCCAGACCATCCGATGCCCTCTCAGCCTTTGAACAGCGCTTCATGGCCTATCTCGGACGGCACTTTCGCGAAACCTACCTGCTGCGCGTGCTGCTGTCGGCACCGGCAACCATGTCGCTGTTCTGCCGTATCGCTTCGCGCAGTCCGCACACTTTCCGCAATTTCATCGAGTTCATGTTCGGGCCCGTGCCGCCGCGCAGGCCGCAAACGCTGGTTCATTTGGCGATGGCAGCGATTGGGTTGCGGTAATCGCGAGCCGGAATCAAGCCTCGCTGGCGCGGACCGATACGAGCTGGGGCAGGGCCAGGAGAAGCTGGTAGACGAGCGCCAGCAGCATGCCTGCGCCAAGAAGAACGCACGGCATGGCAAGGAACCCGTGACCGGCTCCGATCAGGATGCCTGCCGCCACGAACATGTACACGGTAAAGGCGACTTCCATGAAGATGCCCCAGTGAACCACAGACCCCAGCAGAGACTGTGATCCGGCCAGGTTCTTCGCCTTCGGGGTACGTTCGAAGACGCTGAATTTCTCGTAACAGCCACCGACGAAGGCGATCGTGTTGTTCACCATCAGCGAGATGCCGAGATACGTCGCGAGCAGTACGTTGCCAACCGATTTGAGGCTCAGATTGCGGTGCGAATTAACGGCTGTCGTGATGAAGCCGGCGATCGCGATGGCGTTTGCAATGAACTGGATGGTGTTTCCTGCCCAAATCATCGAAAGGGGGACGCCCGATGTGATGACGAACGGGAGGAGAAGCGCATACAGCAACACGAACGGATGGATCGTGTATCCCATCAGCACATAGAGATCGTCGCTGCGGTGCTGCAACGTTTTCGACTTGATCACGTTCAGCGCCAGCTTGCGCATGCACTGGGCGCTGCCTTTGGCCCAGCGGCGCTGCTGCAGCTTGAAGGCGAAGATATTCGAGGGAATTTCGTTGGGAACGTCGAGCATCGCATCGTAGACGCCGATCCAGCCGTTCAGAGCGCAGCGGTAGCTGAGATCGAGATCCTCGCACAGCGTATCCGATGACCAGCCTCCCGCTGCATCGATGGCCGCGCGCCGCCACACTCCGCCCGAGCCGTTGAAAACCGTCGTGCCGTGATTGGCTGTCAGATAGGGCTTCTGCACCACGAAATGACGGTCAAGCAGGATGGCCTGGGTCCGTGTAAGCAGGTTCTGATCTTCGTTGATGTAAGTCCAGCGGCCCTGGACGAAGGCAACCTGCGGGTCGTTGAATGAATCGCTTTCAAGCAGTGCCCGGCGCAGAAACTGCGGCGGGGGCACGAAATCAGCATCAAAGATTGCGACGAATTCGGCCGAGGAGTCCTCAAGCGCATGATCGAGTGCGCCGGCTTTCCAGCCCTTGCGCGAATTGCGGCGCACATGGGAAATCGGGATACCCTCCCTGCGCAGCCGCTCGATTTCGGCGGCAACGATCGCCGGCGTCTCATCGGTGGAATCATCCAGAACCTGAATGTCCATCCGCTCATGCGGGTAATCGAATTCGGCCACCGCCTGTAACAGGGGAAGGACTGTCGCGCCTTCGTTATAGATCGGCAGCAAAACGCTCACGGTGGGAGGTTCGCTACGGGGGAGAGCAGGCTGATGTCCGGAAGTATCGGTATCGGAATCCGCTGAACCTTGTGAATCGGCTTTCATGCGCCAGTAGCCGAGCAGCATTCGCAGCTCCAGGCTCGCATAAAGGGCGACCGAAAGGGTCAGAAGGGCGAACAGAAACGACAAGAGCATTGCGTTGGTAGACATATTCAGTCGCACTCGATCCAGGCAGCTATAAAGACATCATCGATACGTTGCGAACGCATGATCGCTAGGCAGCAACACCGGCCATGCACGTTCAGGTTTGAGCGTGCGACCGGAAATTTTCAGGGCTTGGCGAAACACGGCTTGAAACTGCCTCTAGGGAGCACAGCTTACCTGAGTTTTGCGAAATGGAATTTCTGCCCCTGACCCCGATTGCGCCGACCTCGTTCACAGGTCCGCACTATTCCCCGAATCCGCGCGGCCCGCAAAAAAGTCAAACCTTACGCCTCACACCGCAGATGCGAAGCGTAGCCTCAACATGGTAACCAAACCCTTATACTGTTTCTTCTTGCGAATGCCTCGAAGAAGGTCCGCAAACCGGGTTTTGTTCACCAAGTGTTGCCCATAGCACACAACCTCACGTTGATTTGCATCAAAATTAGTCAAACCGGCATCTTCAATCAGTATCCGGCGAGGTATCTATGATCCTTCCCCTCCACAGATACGTGCGTTTGACCATGGCAATTGGCCAGATCGTCACCATCATTGCATCGCGCACAAGGCAGGCCGGGAAAAACCGCCAGGTCCACGGCCAGCCCACGGCATGTGCAAGTGCAGCCTCAACGCCATACCAGATGACAAGCAGGAGCATCATGACGCTGAACGGTGACAGGTCATGCGCGTATGCGATCCCGGCGGCAAGAACCATGGCCGGAGCGGGTGTGATAAGGCTTTCAAGGACATAGAGCGCCGGATAAGACTGTTTGCGCAATTGCGCCCACCGCAGATAGCGGCTCCACACCTCGGCAAGCGATCGTGCCCCGATTGGCCATGCAACCGGGCTGGTGATCAACCGGGTCTTGAGGCCAAATCCGTTTGCGATCTTCGTCGCCGAGGCATCCTCCGCGGTATCGCTGCCGAGCTTGTCCACGCCGCCTGCGCGCTCCAGCAACGACCGGCGCACCATGAAGACCTTGCCGTTTGCCTTGCCGTCGCCCAGTTCGTCGGCGCAAAACTGCCAGCGGGCGTAGAACGTATTCAGAGCGGCGCACTCGACGTCAGCGGCGAAGGTTTCTGGTTGCGTGCCGATGGGAACTGCAGAACTGACCCCCGTGCGCGCGTCATGAACCGACATCAGCCGCCCGATCAGGTCGGCGGGAACGTCAATGTTGCCATCGACGGAAACGGCCAGATCGGCGCTTATGGCCGCATAGCCTTTCTCGATATTGTCCAGCTTTGGATTGCGCGTGGTGTGTTCGCGGCCGATGAGCAGGCGTGCATTCGCATCCGGGTGCTGTTCCAGCGCCGCCCGGACCACGGCAACCGCCGGCTCGCTTTCGTCAAACGCGCAAAAGACGATCTCCACGTCTGGGTTCACCAGACGCAATGCCGTCGTGGCAATCTTCGCTTCGCGGGCATCGAGGCCGGCAACGGGGACGATGACGCCAACAGGCTCACTAAGGGCGGATTGCCCGGGACTCACAGCCGGCCTGCGCAATCGCAGAATGGTCAAAGCGGCAGTCGCCAGGTGGACAAACAGGAAACCTGCGAGCGCTATCTCGGCAAAGATGAGTGTCACTTGCCCGTTTCCGCGCTACCCGAGTGAGCTTTGATCGTCGTGAGGGGCTTCCGGTTCGGGCGCATTGCTCCATCCCATGCCGGAGGTCGAGGACAGGATCATATCGGCGAGTGGAACAGGCAGGACCTTTGCCAAACCAATTGCAAACCGCAACTGCCAGGGAAACACGCTTTGCCCCTTGCCGCGCGCGACATCGCGGGCGATGTGACGGGCGGCTTTCTCCGCGCTCCAGCAGAAGGGGCGGGGCATGTCGAGCGACCGGCTCATCGTGGTATCGACGAAGCCTGGCAGGACATTGGTAACCCGCACGCCCGTATGACGCAGAAGACGGCGCAGGGCATCGCCGTATATCTGGACGGCAGCCTTGGAAGCGCAATAGACCGGCGATTGCGGCATGCCGATTGAGCCTGATATCGACCCCACGAGCACCAGATGGCCAGCGCCGCGCGCCACCATGCGAGAAAGCAGTGGCGTCACGGTATTTATGACACCGAGCGTGTTGACGTTGATGATGTCACGCGCCAGTGCGCCGCTCTCTCCCTCAATGGAGGGAACCACATCGGCACCGCCCACGCCTGCATTGGCAATGACCAGATCGACGGGGAGCTTGTCGTCGCGGGCCTCGATCCATGCTTGAGCTGCTGCCGCATCCGTAATGTCCAGCATTTCTCCATGTACCATGGCGCCACTGCTGCGGCATTGACCGCAAATCGCGGCAAGCCGTCCGCTATCTCGGCCGGATAAAGACAGGGTCCGGCCCGTGCTTGCATAGTGGGACGCAAGCGCGCCGCCAAGGCCGCCCGAAGCGCCGGTGATCAATATGTGCTCAGGGCTACCGGGCATGGTCCAGACTCATTCGCGATACAAACACTTACAGGGCGTTTGCAGGTTTGCTCAGTCTCAAGCCGACGGCTCACAATCGACACGTCCGGGATACACGCTCCCGGAGAAACCGGCAATTGCGCCGCGATCTTCAGCATAGGGATGTAGATCAGCCGCTTGACCGCCTGAAAACCGCTTCGATAAGGTCCGCGCCGGAAAAAGACGCTGCGAATTGATTAATATCACGCCGCATATCGATCATGCGGGCACCTTGCCGAGCGCGTTCAATGGCCGGTGCTGCGTTCACCCGACCGATAGTCCCATTGCTTCGGAGTTTTTCATGACATTGTCGGTTCAGCCGGTCGAGACCGATGCAGACCTTGACGCGTTCATCGGTCTGCCCGAGCGCCTTTACCGGGGGATGCCGGGATATGCCGCTCCGCTCGACATGGAAACCCGGTCGTTTCTCGATCCGAAAAAGGCGCCGTTCTTCAAGCACGGCAAAGCGCAATACTGGCTGGCTCGGCGGAATGGCGAGCCCGTCGGACGGATTTCGGCGCAGATCGATCATGCACAGCCGCAAGCCGCGTTCGGCAATGCCGGCTTGTTCGGCTGCCTTGACGCGATCGATGATCCCGAAGTCATTGGCGCGCTTCTCGATCAAGCGGAAGCCTGGCTGCGCGAAGAGGGGAAGGCCTGCGCAGTCGGTCCCTGCACGTTGTCGATGAACGAGATGCCGGGTCTCCTGCTGGAAGGTCAGGAAGAGCCCGCGATGATCATGGCGGCCTGGCATCCTGTCTACCTTGCAAGCCATCTCGCAGCCAGAGGATACATGCAAAGCCGCGAGCTGCATTTCTGGCGCTCGAAGACATCCATTGAATTTTACGGATCACAGGATAATCGCAAGACGCGGCTGCGTTTGCCCGCAGGCGTCACGTTGCGTCCGCTCGACCTGCGCAACATCGCAGGCGAGCTGGAAACGATGCGTGCGCTTTACAACGACGCCTGGTGTGACAACTGGGGCTTTGTGCCCATTGAGCGCGAGGACCTTGAGGGCATTGCCAAGGACATGAAGCCGTTCCTGAAAAAGGAATACGGGATCATCGCCGAGAAAGATGGCCAGCCGGTCGCAGTGGCCATGATCCTGCCGAACCTGATGGAGATCACCGCCGATCTCGGCGCCAAGCCATCGCTTTTGGGCTGGGTCAAACTCGGCTTCAGAACCGTTTTTCACAGGTTCTCGACGGGCCGGATCATCCTGCTGGGCGTGGCATCGCACCTGCGCCATTCGGTTGGCGGTGCCGCGATCGCGATGCGTGTCGTGGAGGAAATCGCCAACAGGTTCACCGATTATCCCGGACAATCCAATTGGTTGGAAGCAGGCTGGGTTCTCGACAACAATGCCGCGCTAGGCAAAATTCTTGAGCACAACGCGTTTCATATTGTGCGCAAATACGGAATGTTCGAGAAGGCCCTGTAGCGTTCAGGAAATTTATGAGCATGATTACGCGATGAATACAGGTAAGGAATCAACCATCAAGTGGCCCGATCTGGGTGACCCGGAACGTCTCGAACAGATCATCGACATCATCGAGAAAGAGGGCAAGATCGATCGTGATCTGATCCGCCCCGATGCCACCCTGGAAACGCTGGGTTTTGAATCGATTGATGTGGTTCTGATCCTGATGGGCATCGAAGACAAATTCGATGTCTATCTGCCCATGGATGACGACCTGGCGGCAGCAACCAACCTTGCCGAGTTTGTCGCTGCGGTGGGCGAGGCTGCAAAAGCGGAATCCTTGGACGCGCAAGTCGCCGGCAAATGATGAAAGTTGGCATCACCGGCATGGGAGCTGTCAGCGCAGCGGGCATCGGCGTTGCCCCGCTCTGGCAGCATGTGCGCGATGGCGTTTGTGCGGTCCGTCCGCTCGACATGCCGCGTGGCGAGAGCCTGCGTGTCCGTATCGCCGCAAGCGTTCCGGATTTCACTCCCGAGCAGCATCTGAGCAAGAGCCAGCTCATGTTCTGCGACCGCTATGCGCAGTTTGCCTGTGTCGCTGCCGCTGAGGCGGTGACGCAAGCCGGGCTTGATGGCGTTGAACTCGGCGGGCCAAGGACGGCGGTGATTATCGGCACCGGGTCCGGTGGTCTGAACACCATGGATGAAGGCAGCTACCTGTTCTATCGCGGGGAGCGGAGCCATCATCCGATGAGCATTCCCCGGCAAATCCCATCGACAGGGGCAGCGTCGGTCAGCATGGCTTACGGGATTACCGGCCCGTGTTTTTCCATTGCCAGCGCCTGTTCGACGGCAAGCCAGGCTGTCGGCCTGGGATTGCAGATGATCCGTGCAGGCATCGTTGACCGGGTCATTGCCGGCGGCAGCGAGGCACCGCTCACGCCTGTATCCATGCGCGGATGGGAGTTGCTGCGCGTTCTCACTCCAGATCATTGCCGGCCGTTCTCCAAAGGCCGGCGCGGCATGGTCGTGGGCGAGGGCGCCGGCGTGTTCGTGCTTGAATCGGAAGACGCGATGGCCGCACGCGGAGCAAAACCTCTTGCGTGGCTTGCAGGCTACGGCACGACAAGCGATGCCCGCGACATGATCCAGCCCGATGTCACCGGCGCCAGCGTCGCCATGGAGACGGCGCTGGCCGATGCGGGGCTATCGCCTGAAGATATCGGCTACATCAACGCGCACGGGACAGCCACGGTCCGCAACGACATCAATGAAACGGCTGCCATCCGGCACGTGTTCGGCGACTATGCGGATCGCCTTCCCGTATCCTCCAGCAAGGCGGTGATAGGCCATGCGCTCGGAGCAGCCGGCGGTCTGGAACTGGCGGTGACGGTGATGGCCATGCGCGAGAGCACGGTGCCGCCGCAGATCAATTTTCTGGAGCCCGATCCCGAGTGCAATCTGTGTTTGCCGCTTGATGGGCCTGAGCAAAAAGAGATGCGCGCGGCGATGTCGAATTCCTTCGCATTCGGCGGCATCAATGCCTGTCTCGTGGTGACGAAGACGGACTGACCCTTCAGTTTTCCTTGTGCTTGCGCATTGCCTCCACGGCTTCGCGGATCTGCTCTTCGGTGTGCAGGCTACTGATGAAAAACCGCAGCCGCGCCTTGTTTTCAGGCACGGCGGGATAACCGATCGGCAGGGCCAGGATGCCGGCGTCTTTCAGCACCCGAGACAGCGCCAGCGCGGGGCCGGTATGCCCGACGATAATTGGCATGACAGCTGAATCGGCATGGGCGCCACCGGTATCGAGGCCGGCGTCACGCGCCAGAGTGTGGAACAGCCGCGTTCGTTGCCTCAAGGTTTCAACACGCTCAGGCGTCTTGGCGATCTTGCGCAAGGCGGCGAGAGCCGCGGCCCCGTTCGCAGGCGAAATGCCGACACTGTAGACGAAGCCAGGCGCGGTCCGGCGCAGGTAGTTCACAAGATCGCTGCTGCCGGCAATATAACCGCCGCAGCTTGCAAGCGACTTGCTGAGCGTTCCCATCCACAGATCGACGGCCTTGGGGTCGGCGCCGAAATGCTCCGCGATGCCGCGTCCCGTTTTGCCCAGCACGCCAAGCGAGTGCGCCTCGTCGACCATCAGCAGCGCGGCGTGGCGTTCTTTCATCTCGATCAGGCGGGGCAGGTCGGGAATGTCGCCATCCATGCTGTAGATGCCTTCGACCACGATCAGTGTTCTGCGCGCCTGCTTGCGCTGGCGTTGCAGGATGTTGTCGAGCGCATCCAGATTGTTATGCGGGAAGGGGTGGGCACGTGCCCCGGAAAGCAGCGCGCCCTGCTGGACGCTGGCATGGATCAGGGAATCGTAGACGACGAGATCGTCAGGGCCGAGCAGATGACCGATCGTGTCCTCGTTGGTGACGAAACCGCCGACGAAAACGATTGAATCCTCAACGCCGATCCAGCCCGCGATTTCCTGTTCCAGTTCGCGATGGAAGGGGCGCTCGCCGGAAACGAGGCGTGAGGCGGAGACCGACGTGCCATAGGTCTCGATCGCCTTAATGGCCGCGCGCGAAACATCCGGATCACCGGACATGCCGAGGTAATTGTAGCTGCAGAAATTCGAAAAAGACCGTCCGGCGATGGACGCCAGATTGCCGTTGGTCCCTTCGAAGGACTGAAAGAACAGATCGGCGATCCCGTCGCCATCCTCATTCTCGTACAGGGCCGCGAGTGCTGCATATTCCGGCGGGAAGCCGAAGCGATCGGCCCCTTGCAGCTGACTGCGCTGGCGTTCCTTCAGGAGCTTGTCGAGAAGTGCCCGCTTTTCCTGCGCGGACAGTTTGGACAGCTGGTCGTCGGTATTTCCCAACGCTTCATTCCCCGGCGGTGAGTTCCTTCAGCAGTGCATCGACTTCGCTGTCGCTCATATCGTCCACTACGGCAGGCTCGTCAGAATTTGCAGCTGTCTGCGGTATTGCCGGCTCCGGTTCCTGTCCCTGCACCACGGCGTCACCGTTGCTCGCGGCGATCTTCTCGATAATCTCCGCTGTCGTCAGCTCCGGCCGCAGCAGCGCCATGCGTTGCATGTTGTAGCCTGTCTCGCGCTCCAGCGCGACGCCGAGTTCGACGGCAACAAGAGAATCGAAGCCAAGATCGGGCAGCGGAGTGTTGATATCGAGATTGCCGGGATCAAGCCCGAGTGCGCCCGCGACCTCTGTGATGACAATATGGTCGAGCGTGCGCGGATCGTCAGCCGTCTGTGAGCCCCCGGTGCCGGGCGCCTTGTTGCCGCTATCGTGATGGCGCTCGCCAAGAACCAGTTCGAACCTCGGCGAATTGGCGATCGAGCGGGAATATTTGCTCGCCACCGTCCAGTCGATGTTGAAGGGAGCGATCGAAGGCAATCCGTTCTGCAAGGCATGGCTGATTGCCGCCCATGCCTGCCCGGCGTCGATGGCCGATACGCCCTGACGCATCATGGCGGCCTTCAGGTCGCTGTCGCTGGCAACTTGCCCGGTGTTGCCGATGGCGCCCCAACTGATCGAAAGCCCGGGCAGGCCTTGTGCATGCCGCTGGCGCATCAGCGCTTCCATGAACTCGTTGGCAGCGGTGTAATTGGCCTGGTTGCGGTTGCCGATGACGTTGGAGCCCGAGCCGTAGCAGATAAAGAAATCGAGCGGCTGTCTCAGCGAATGCGTATGCAGCAGCCATGCGCCGTCGGCCTTGGGCGCGAGCACGTCCCGGATGTCGTCTCCGGTCAGCTCGGCGATCGGTTTGTCCCGAAGCACCATGGCTGCGTGAACGATGCCGCGCAGGGCAGGCAGGTCCTTGCCGAACCGCCTCATCAGTGCTTTGACGTGTGCGGGATCGGCGACATCGCAGGCAACGGCTTCAGCGTTGACGCCACGTTCGCGCAGCGCGCTCAGTGCGTGTGCGGCTTCAGGCGCATCGCCTCCCTTGCGGCTGGCCAGCACCAGATGGCGTGCGCCGTTTGCGGCCAGCCAATGGGCTGTCGCCAGCCCGAACCCGCTCAAGCCGCCTGTCACGAGATATGCGCCATCGGAATTGAGATGCAGCCCTGTGGCCGCAGGCCGGACGTCGGGATAGCCGTTCTCGAAATCGACAACGTATTTGCCGATGTGGTTTGCCTTGCGAAGCGCGGCAAACGCTTCCCCGATGCGATCGGAAGGCACGCTGTGGTATGCGACGGGTGACAGTTTCCGGCTCTCAAGCAGATCGCGGAACTCTTCCAGAAGACCTAGCGCATAGTCCGGCGCGGCATCGGTCAGGTCGATCAGGTCGAAGACGTGGTAGGAGACGCCCTTGCTAAGCGACTGGTCGGCGAACTCGACGGTGTTCTGGTTGCTGACCAGATCGATCAGACGGCCTGTTGCCGGGGCCAGCGCCCGGAAATTGTGCCGGTTCAATTCTGGCGGCAGCGTATTCAGGATGACATCGGCACCCCGTCCGGATGTGAGCTGCAGGATTTCATCGGCAAAGGTGCTGCTTCTGGAATCGAACACATGCGCGATTCCAAGACCGCGCAGGTAATCCCGTTTCTCTTCGTTTCCTGCAGTCGCGGCGATGCGCGCGCGCTGCAATTGCGCCACCTGGATCGCGGCAAGACCGAACCCGCCCGTCGCGGTATGGATCAGAACCGTTTCGCCGGCCTTGAGATTTGCAAGCCGCTTCAATGCGTGCAGGGCAGCAAGATGAACGATCGTCGTGCCGGCGGCTTCCGTGAAGCTCAGGTGATCGGGCTTGCGGATGAGATGGAATGCCGGCGTATTGGCCAAGCTGCCGAGACCATGCCCGAACACGGCTCCCATGACGGCGTCACCGGGCGCAAGATCGTCAACGCCTTGTCCGACGGCGGTTACGATACCCGCACCTTCCTGCCCGATACCGTCGCGGTCCCAATCGACCAGCCCGCGCACGATGGCATAGTCCTTGAAGTTGAGGGCGGCTGCCCGCATCGAAACCTGCACGTCTCCCGGGCCGGGGGGCGGGACATCGATCTCGCAGAAGCGCAGGCTTTGCGGGGATGTACGGTCAAGCTGCCGCAAGGCGAAAGGTGTCTCGCCCTGCGTTCCCTTGCGGGGATTGCGGCGCCGCACGACGCGGCTGATGTAACGCCGCCCGTAGCGAAACGCGATGTCGTCTTCCGGAGTCGGGGAACGGATTTCGTTCGCCAATGCCAGCATATCGGCTTCGGCCGAGCCGATATCGGCAAGCCTGATTTCGATATCGGCCAGCTCGGTGATCGCCACGCGGGCAAAGCCGCGAACCGAGGCTTGCGAAATATCGATATCCTCACCCGGGGCGATTGCCTCTGCCGCTGATGTGACAACCCAGAGCCGCGGTTTGTCCGGCCACTGCCTGTCGCCGAGAGCCACGATGGCCGCATGCAGATCGACGCATGTGCCGGTGAGGATATCCGATGGCGTTGAGGCGAACGCGTCCTTGCCGGGCAATGGTGTCGACAGGCTGCGCAGGTCGATCACATCTGGCGCCTGTGCACAGGAAGCGAGACAGTCTGTCAGGAGTTCCGCCGCACCTCCCTTTTTCAATGGGCCGGAAATCAGCATCGACACGTCGCGTTCGTCTGCGCGCAAACGTTCTGCAAGACGTTCGGCTATTTCCGGGTCTGATGCGAGAATGACCGCCGGAGCTGCAAATTCTTTCTCCGCAGCGCTGTCGGTTTTCCCGATGCCAGATTGTTGCTTTGCAACCGCCGGTTTCGCTGCGAGGAACACCGAATGCAGGGCAGGGGCATCCGTCCGGAATGCGGGCAGGATGGCGCTATCTTCAAACCCGGCGCTCTCAAGTGCGGCAAGCCATTCGTCTTGCGACAGGGTCGGACCGTCCGTTCGCTGCTCCCTGTCGCCAAAGTGCCACCAGCCGGGCAGCAGACCGAATATCATCTCGTACCACACCGGCGGGTCAGTCAGTTCCATCAGCGCGAACATGCCGCCCGGCGCCAATGCCTTGCGGATGTTGGCAAGGCTTGCCGCGATGTCGGCGGTGGGGTGGAGGGCATCGGAGGCGATCACGAGATCGAACGTGTCGCTGCCGGGGCTCTGGTCGGCGGGATCCTGCTCGGCATCCATCAGCCCGTAACGCACGAAGGGGAAGTCGCGAAATCGGTTCTTCGCCTGGTTGATGAAGCTCTGCGAGACATCCGTGAAAAGATAGTCCGTCCGTTCCGGCGGAAGCAGCGGCAACAGGCATGCCGTTAATCCGCCGGTTCCCGCGCCCACTTCCAGAATGCGTATTGGCTCGGTATCCGGCAGGCGTGAGAGGATCGACTGAACGCTATCCGCAATCAACCCGTTGAAGGGAGCAAAGGCAGGCGCGTCGCCGTAGAAATGTTCAGCGACCGGTGAGCCGGTCAGGAACAGTTCGGCGAGCGGGTCCAGTGTGTCGCGCAGGATGTCAGCGAGCCCGCCTCCAAGCCGATGCAACAGCGCAAGTTCGGCATGACAGGCCGGATAGTCCCGCGCAAGTTCCGCCCACAATGATGCGGCATCGGTGTCGGGGAGCTTGCCAGCGGCAAGCCACTTTCCATCACGCGCTTCGAGAAGCCTCGAAGCGGCGAGATGTCCGAGCATGAGACCCGCATAGCGGACATGGCGGTCAGCAATGCCAGTTTGCGCGCAAAGCTCATCGGTTGTGAACTCCGCCTCTTCGCGCCACACCCAGCCGAGTTCCTTCAGCGCGTCGAGGAAATAGCATGCTGCCAGTTGATCAAGCCTCGGTGTGGCTTGTGGCGAAATGCTCCGGCCTTCGTGCGTCTGCAACTCCGCGATAATGCTGTCCGGAGTGGGCATGAGTCCTGCTGCTGCGGCAGACAGCTCGTTACCCTTTGCGATCCACTTGCGCTCGTAGAGATAGCCATCCGTGAGCGACCGGTTTGATCGCTCCGCGCTTTCGAGCGGCCGGCAGACCAGACCGGAAACGGTCGCCACCGTTTCCGCATTCTCGTTGACGAACTCGATATCGGCCGTAATCCGCGTGTCGCTGCTGTCGGTGATGCGCGCATAGGCCCAGGCGATATCAACGGTGGCTCCATGCAACGCAAGCCGCGAGATGCTGACCGGCAGGAACGTGCGGCCATCCGACATGGCGGCAAGCATCTGGAAGCCTGCATCGAGGATTGCCGGATGGAACCGGTATCGGGACAGAGTTTCGCTGATTTGCGGCGGGATCAGAATGCGGGCGATGGCCTCGTCCTTGCTGCTCCAAACCGTGTCGATGGCGCGAAAGGCCGGCCCGTACTGCAGGCCGGACGCATCAAGGTGCCCGTAAAAGTCGGGTTTCTCCGGCATCAGGTCGAGCTTGCGCCCGAGACGGGTCCAGTCGAGTGACGGCGTGGCTGCATCTGTGCCAGCCTCGGTGAGGCGCGCGGATGCATGAAGGGTCCAGCGCCCGTCAGCCGAAAAGGCAGGGCCTGAGTGGAATGTGAAATTCCGGCCCTGCGAAAGGGTCACTTCGGTTGCAACCGGGGCCTTGCCATCGAAGATCAGGGGCGCGGCAATGTGGAAATCCTCAAGGACAATTGCGTCCGGGTCCGGGGTTTCCTCCGCAGCCGCGGCAAGGGCGAGTTCGATCATGCCAGCGGCAGGGAAGACCACGGTGCCCTCGACCTTGTGGTCGGCCAGATAACCGGGTTTGCCCGGCTGCAGCGTGTCCCGCCAAACCGGTTCGGGACCATTCCTGCGTGCGCCAAGAAGCGGGTGGGTTACCCGCCCGCCTGTACCTTCGCGCCCCGTTCGCCGGGCTTGCGATCCCTTCGATTCACTCCAGTGATGTGCCCGCTGCCAGGGGTAGGCCGGCAGCCACAGATGCTTGTGCGGCCTGCGGTAATGCGAAGTAAAATCAACCGCGACGCCAAGGCAGTGCAATTGTCCCACCGCGTTCAGGAAGGTTGTCGCATCATCCTGGTGACGCCTGAGCGACGCGACCGGCTTTGCTGCTGCTCCGGACGATGCGCAGCATTCCTGTATCGATGGGGCCAGCACAGGGTGCGCGCCGATCTCGACGAAAACGTTTGCGTCTTGCGCCAGCAGCGTTGCCATCGCGTCTACAAACAGCACGGGCTGGCGGATGTTACGGTACCAGTAGTCCGCATCGAGCGTCTCGCCGGCGATTGTCTCACCGGTGACCGTGGAGACGAGCGGAACGGTTGTCTGCTTTGGAACGATGCCCGCCAGCGCGTCACGAAACCGCGGGCCGATCTCTTCCATGACCGGTGAATGGTAAGGCAGTTCCACGTTGAGCTTGCGCGCGAAAACGCCTGCGACTTCCAGCGAAGAGGCAAGCTCATCAAGTGCTGTGTGGTCGCCGGCAAGCGTCACGCTTTCGGGGCTGTTGACCGCGGCAATGCAGACCTTGCCTCCGAAAGCTGCGATACGCACCTGCGCAGCCTGACGAGAGAGACCAGCCGCAAGCATGCCGCCGCGCCCGGCAAGTTCCGCCTGAAGCCTGCTGCGGTGGACGCAGATGGTGACGGCGTCTTCCAGCGAAAGCGCGCCAGCGACATGAGCGGCGGCGATCTCCCCGACACTATGGCCTGTAATGAAGTCAGGCCGGATGCCCCAGGATGCCCACAGATCGGCAAGCGCGACCTGAGCCGCGAAGATGGCCGGTTGCGCAAATTCGGTTCTGTCTATGCGCGATCCGGCTTCCTCCGCGGTGAGGGCTTCCAGAAGCGACCAGCTGTTGTCATGCCGTGTAAAAGCGGCATCAAGCATGCGGATCATGTTCGCAAACACGGGCTCGGCATCGAGCAATCCGCGCGCCATCGCCCACCATTGCTGCCCCATACCGGAGAAAACGAAGGCGATGTTTCGTTTGGTGCCCGTCTCGGCCGACCCGGATGCTATGACGGGCTGGCGCAGACCTGATGCAAAGCCTTCGAGCAGGTCGGCGGCTTCGTCACGGTTTCGCGCGACAAGGCTGAGCCGGTGGCCGAGGTGTTCGCGGCCAAGGGAAAGTTCAGACGCGATCGCGGCCAGGTCTTCGCCGTCATAGCTTTCGCCTTGCAGCCGTGCTGAAAGATCGCGCGCACGCACCTGAAGCGCGGCATCGCTCTTTGCTGACAATACGACCAACCGTGCCGCGCCGTTCACTGGCTTGAGCGGTTCCTCATCGCGTTCAGGTGCTTCGCCAACGATAAGATGTGCGTTGGTTCCGCCGAAACCGAATGAGTTGATTCCGGCCCAGTGCCGGCCCTCATGATTGCCGGACCATGGCTCGGCAGCGGTGGGAACGCGCACGCGCAGGGCCTCGAAGGGAATGGCAGGATTCGGAGTTTCAAAATGCAGGTTGGGCGGGATCATGCGGTTGCGCTGCATGAGCGCGACCTTGATCAGGCTCGCAACGCCGGCAGCCGATTCCGTGTGCCCGAAATTGCTTTTCACAGAGCCGATGACGCAAGGCGCTCGATCCGGAGAGCCTTCGCCCAAAACCGTGCCCAGGGCCGTGACCTCGATCGGATCGCCAACCGGCGTGCCTGTGCCATGCGCTTCCACATAGGAGATTTCTGCAGGCGCGACACCGGCTTCAGACAGCGCCGCGCGCATCGCCTTTTGCTGGCTCTCGCCGTTGGGAACCGTAATGCCCGTTGTGCGGCCATCCTGATTGGCCGCGCTGCCATGGATCACCGCATAGACGGGATCGCCATCCGCCAGCGCGGCGCTCAACGTCTTGAGCACCACCATGCCGGCACCATCGGCGCGGGCGTAGCCGTTGGCTCGGATATCGAAGCTCTTGCAGCGTCCGTCCGGCGCGAGCATCGAGGCCTTGCACAGGGCCATGGTCATTTCCGGACTGAGCTGCAGGTTGACGCCACCGGCAACGGCTATGTCCGATTCACCGTTCTGAAGGCTCCGGCAGGCCAGGTGCACCGCCACCAGCGAAGACGAACACGCGGTGTCGATGACCATGGACGGGCCGGTGAAATCGAACGCGTAGGACAGCCTGTTGGCCGCAATCGTCGTCGACATGCCCGTGGCGTTATGCGGCCCGAAACCGGCCGCTTCTTCCGGGTTGATAGTCAGGTTCTCGAAATCATGGGTGAACAACCCGACGAATACGCCAGCCCGCCTGCCGGCCCATTGCTGGGGAGGAATACCCGCATCCTCGAAGGCTTCCCACGTCACCTCGAGCAACAGCCGCTGCTGCGGGTCCATACCGGCGGCTTCGCGCGGGGAAATGCCGAAGAACTGAGGGTCAAAGCCGGTAACGTCACCGAGGAAACCTCCGCGCCGCGTGTAGACCGACTGCGCGGCCTCAGGGTCGCCGGAAAAGAAAGCCTCGATGTCCCACCGATCCGCCGGCACCTCGCTCGTCGCGTCCCGGCCCTCGATCAGCGTTTGCCAGAAGTCTTGCGGAGAATTGATTCCTCCGGGAAAGCGGCAGCCAATACCGACAATGGCTATGGGGTCACGACCGTGCTCTTTGTCAGCCTGCTGCATGATTCCGGGAATACGTGCCATTCAACATTGTTTGTATTCCTTTGCCAGCATTGGGCAACGGATGCAAATGATCGGAACTTCCTTGATTCTAGTTATTTTCGATCAAGTCGTTAGTACATTATTGATTTGAGAGAATTGAATCTCAGCCAAGGCTATACGCCCGACGAGCCGCTTCAATTTCTCTCACAACGAAGCATAAATTTTGCATGCAAGGTCTGTGTCGTAAAAAACCCGGCCGCGACCATCCTTTAGAACAAGCGCTCCGGAGCAATAGTTCTTGACGAACTCCATCGAGTGAATAGCAAGCAACATGGCCTTGTTGCTCTTCTTCTCGAACAGGGCCTCCTCGCATCGTTCTTTGAAGCGCTTGTCTCCAACAAGCACGACCTCGTCGATCAGGTAACATTCAAAATCGATCGCGATCGAGAGCGCGAATGCCAACCTTGCCCGCATACCGCTGGAGTAGGTCTTAACGGGGGTATGCAGTAAGTTGCCCAATTCGGAAAAATCAGCAACGTAGTCGACGACATACTCCAAATCAGCGCCGTAAATCTTGCAGATGAACCGGATATTGTCATAACCGGTCAACTCGCCTTCGAAACCACCAGAGAAACCAAGCGGCCATGAGAGCTTCAGTCCACGGTGGATGTATCCCGATGTAAGGCGCTCGACGCCGGCCAGGATTTGGATGAGTGTAGTCTTGCCCGAACCGTTGCGACCGAGTACCGCGAGCTTTTCTCCCTTACTGATAGAAAAACTAATGCCATCAAGCACCCGGCGTGTGCCTGCCGAGGTAGTGAAATCCTTGACGACATCGAGCGCGGCCAGCATCGGCGGTATTGTTGAGTCGGATGTTCGACACGCCGCGGCAGTCTCATAGTTTCTTTCGGATTGAAGCGACAAAGCGCTGCCTTTCCGTCAGTTCTTCGCGTGTTCCCAGAAATTCCGTACCAGCGAATGCGCGATCCAGTATATGGCCAAAAAGCCTGCGGTTGCCAGGAAGATGGACAGCAACCGTCGCGGATACTTTGGATAGTCTGCTTCGCGAGGGCTTGCGACCAACTGGATGTACAGCCGTTCGCCTTGAGCGTCCCTCCGTGCCGCCTCAAGTGATGCATACGCCGATGCTAGGGCGTGATTTGAAAACTCGCGCTCAAGTGTCAATCGCTCGAACTCGGCGATCTGTTCGGCCAGAGCTTCTCCTACGTTGCCGATCTGACTCCGTTCGGTTGCAATCTGATCTTCAAGCGCGGCGATCCGTTTTCTTAGATCCTCGATCTGAGGACTATTTGGTGATGCCGATAATCGCTCGATTAGCTCTGTCTGCAAGCTCGTGCGCATCTGAGCGAGCTCGGCGATAGTCTTGAGTATAACTTCAGAATTGGCACTTGGGTCGACCGTGCCGGACTTGATTCGGTATTTGGTCAGCTCGCCCAGGGCCTTCTCCGATTGGCGTCGCGCTAGGGCGATTTCCAGTTGTGACGCGCGTAATATATCGAACCGAACTTGCTCGTTAAATTCGTTGATGAGCTTTTCCGCGCCGTTCAGCAGGCTATTGGTGATCGTAACCGCATCCTCGGGCCGGAAGGCCTGAACCTCCCAGGTGCTGATACTGGTTCGTTCGTCATACTGGGCGTCAACGAATGAAAGATAGTGTTCGTATAATGCTTCGCTGCTTGATCGCCCCAAAAGGGGAGGAAAGCGCCAGAACAGATCAGCTTCTGGGCGCGACAATAGGGTGCGGATGTCGACCTCGCGCTCCAGATATTCCAGCGCATCGCGCGATTTCACATACGCGAGGACAAAGTTTGCCTCGCGGTGGCCGGTTGTATCTACAACCTGGCTCATTTGTTCTGCCTGGGTGGATGCTTTTCGCACTGTGAACTGAATCTCAGATGCATAGCGCGGCGAGAGCAGAAGGCCAAAATAGATAACAGAAGTCACCACCGGAAGGACGAAAAGCAACATAAAGAGCATGTTTCGCCGAACCATCGCCAGAATTGCGGTCCAAGACCAATTGGTCTGCGGATGGCGCGCTTCTTCGATGTTTCGCCGAAGAGGTACAAGCTCGATATAGTCGCTTTGGTCCAGTTTCTGTGCCATGAGTTGGTTTTTTTAGATTTGCGACGCAGGCCGAATGGTGCTTATCACAGGCCTCAATCACCGCATAACAAATTGGTGTTTTCTGAGGCAAGGACAGGTCCTGACAAGGAATAGGTCGGTTACATGTCAGATCGAAACGCGGAGCAGCCGGGCACCGGTTTGCTGGCAAGCGGTCAAGGTTTCCTTGCGAGGCTTCGGTCCTCGAAGCTTGATAAAAGTGAATCCCAGCCTGGCTTGTCTGCGACAGGTGGGAAAGCAATTGTTGGTGAGATCGTCAGGGAATATGGGTCGGCGTCGAATAGCAGGCGCTGGCTGGTTGGCGCCCTGTTTTTCGCTCCGACGGTACTGGCTATATTATATTATGGCTTGATCGCAGCCGATAGATATGTGTCCGAAGCTTCATTCGTGGTCAATTCTGCCCGCAAGGAATCAATCGGCGGATTGCAATCGTTCCTACAGGTAACTGGGATCACCACGTCTCGTGATGATGCCTACACTGTGCATGAATACATGCGGTCACGCGATGCCGTTCACGATCTCCAGCAGCGGTTGCCTTTGCGCGAGATATTCTCTCGCGATGAGGCTGATTTTATGTCCGCCTTTCCCAAGTTTCTGGGAACGGATTCCGAGGTCGAGTTGCACGATTATTTTCTCGAACGGGTTCAGGTGTTCTACAACGTCACGACGGGGATCAGTTCGCTGAGGGTAGAGGCCTTTCGCCCAGAGGACGCTCAGCGGATCGCCGAGCAATTGCTCCTGCTGAGTGAGGATCTGGTCAACCGTATCAACCACCGTATGCAGGAGGATGCGGTTGAGTTCGCCCAAGACGAAGTGAATGCCGCCCAGCAGCGGCTGATCGAAGTCCAGGTGGACATCAAGAATTACCGCAATCGAGAACTGCTGCTTGATCCGGAGAAGGCATCGCTCGCAGTCGTCGAGCGTATCGGCGAGCTGTCTGGCGAACTGGCTCTGGCTAACACGGAAATTAGGCGCTTGAAGGCGGCTTCGCCAAAGTCACCGCGCATTGCTACGCTCCATGAGCGAGTTGCTGCGCTAACTGCACAGATCGCCGAAGAACGCCAACAGGTTTCAGGTGCATCAGAGGGATTGGCAAATAAGATTGCAGAGTATGAGCGCCTGATCTTACGACAAGGCTTCCTTGTGAAGAGCCTGGAGGAGGCGAGGCAAAGTCTCGATACCGCCAGACAAGAATCCCGTAGACAAATGCTGTATCTTGTCCACGTTGTTCGGCCACGGGCGAGTGATATCCCACAAGAGCCCCAGAGATTGCATCAAATTCTGGTCATAGCCTTGGCTTCGTTGTTGTTGTTCTTTGTGTACTGGCTGGTAAGAACGGGCGTTCGCGAACATGCTACGTCTGGGCGCTGAGAAATTGAGCAATAAGCAGCCCCCCCCGCTGCTGCCGCTACGGGGATTTCGAGAAACTGCATACGTGCAGTCTCGCGTGCTCGACGCGTTGGTTATCCGATATCTGCTGAGCCGGTACGGACGTGACAATATTGGCTTCGTGTGGCTGCTTATGCAGCCGATCCTCCTGACCTTGCTCATCGTGATTTTCTGGACACTTAGCGGCCGACTGGATGGCCGTGGCATTAATGTGGCGGCATTTGCACTGTCGGGATTCATGCCGCTCTCACTGTGGCGGTTCATGTCGACCGGTGCGGGGATCAATCTGATCCAAAAGAACCGCAATCTTTTGTATCACCGCGACATCACATATCTGGACATCGTTTTCGCGACCCAGGCACTTGAATTTATCGGGACCACCGCCGCGATGGTCATCGTTACGTCGATTTTGATCATTTTAGGCGTGATAGCGCCCATTCAGGATTATTATGCAGCAATCATGGGATGGTTGCTGATGGGCGCGCTCGGCTTTGGCTTCGGATGCCTGATCGCAGGGCTCACCGCATGGTCAAAAACCGTCAAAGAGATCATCCCGCCCATTCAGCTTATTGTCACGACAACATCGGGGGCGTTCTTCATGGTGGCATGGCTACCGGAAAAGGCGCGTGAGGTGATCACCTACCTTCCACTTGCCCATGCGTTTGAAGGGGTGCGCGCGGGCTTCATGGGGCCGACATTCACGACTTATTATGACTTCGCATATGGGTTTGCCTGGGCGCTGGGGGTCAGCGCGATAGGATTGTGGTTGATCACAGCGGTTTGGGAAAACGTCGATATCGAACGCTAGTTTCAACTTCATACTCACGGCGTAAAAAATTTAGCCACCTACGCAAATAATGGCGAGTTCTGGAGCATCGGAATTCATTGAAAAAACGGGTGGTTACCCATTAAGTGACCGATTGCCTTGGCGAACGGCAAATGGCGGATGCTAGGGAACTGCCCTGGTCATAACTTGACCATCGTGTCCGATGGTTTCCAGCGGAGAAAATTCAATTTTTGCCAGTGCGAAGCGACCATCGATAGCCCCGCGTTCGCTCCGCAAGAGTGCTTCTATGGGTTTGTGTGGCTCGGTTACGTCAAAGGTGAAGGAAAAGCCGTAGACGCCTCCTGCATCGGGCTTGAAATTCACCTTCTTTAGTGTCTCAGGCTCTTTCGACGGGTGCCAAAGCGTGAGTGATAGTGGCGTTCCACCCGCGTCTTTAGTGAACCCTATGACGACGCTTCCTGCCCACTTGCCACGGGCCAGGTGAAAGTGTGGGCCGGTCAGCACGATTCTCGACGGCCCTGTCAGATCGATGGCCATCTCGGGGGCAGTGATCTGTTCAACCTCCTTTACGGGCTGGCGCGTCAGTACGTTATGTGGCCAGGTAACACTCTGCTGACCTTGCGCGCACAGATGGTCGCAGGAGGGGCCAAGTACCTGCTCGATGATCTGGATTTCGGCTGCTCCAATCGAGGCCGACGGTGAGGTGTTCGGATTAGGTGCAGGCCCGGTTTTGTCCAGAACGAAATCAATATCGCTTGGGCTTAAAGATGCGCCAAGCAGTTTGCCAATCCAGTCAATCATGTCCCGGGATTGTTCGGGATCGACATCGTGTATATCCACGGGCCGGCATGTTTGGACCAGATTGCTTTGGATGAGCGCGGCCGACAAACTGACCTGCCTGAGAGCGGTCAAGAACGGTAGGTTGCTCTGATTAATGACGAAATCCACCGAGGAAACGCCATCTTGGCTGAACACAACCACTCGGGTATTCGGATCGCGCGCTAGCCGTGCGAGAGCATCGTTTGGCGTTTGGGAAAAGAAGATGGCGTTGCCATTTTCTGGTGCCTCGAGATCTTCGTGTACTCTCACGGATTGCAGCGGAAAACGAAGGCCAGACCGACTGTTTATGTGACGGAAAGCCAGACTTCCCCATTCATACAACGCACACGGTAATCCGGCAGCTATGATGATCATGGCATGGATTGGCGGGTGTTGTGGACGGCAATGGTCTGTCTTGTGAAATCGACGGCCGGCTTGATCGACAACGCCTCTTACAAAGGGGACGTGGGCAAGACAATAGCTTTGTGCTTGGTGATCGCCATATGGTGTAACCTGTAATTGCGATCAAACGCTACGCCACACTGCAGCATGGCTCGTCTCAAGCCGGGCATGATGCGGTTAGATTGTCGTGTGGTCTTGATATTGGTTAGGCGAAAGCGCCCCGTTAGCAGTTGCTGATTGCCGGTCGACAGAAAATAACTCCAAAGTAGCGATAGGGCATAAAGTTTTAGGGGTGTGATTATGAATTACAAAAATATCGATATTCTTGAAAATGAATTCCGCATATATGGGGAAGGTAAATATTATGAGGATGTTGGCGGTCATTCTATTCAACATATTGTGGCCGCAATGAATAAAATTGACGAAATCAATAACGTATTTGATATCGGTGCAAATATAGGCGTAACGTCTTTGGCCTTTTCTTTGAAGGCGGATTCTGTATATGCTTTTGAGCCAAACCCTTCAACGCTGAAGCAGTTAGAATCAACGATATCATTCAATCGTATATCGAACGTACATACATATGGCCTTGCGATTGGGGAATCGACCGGGGCGATCTTGCTTCGCGATGTGCCGGCATTTGCGAGCGGGAATTTTATTGTGCTTCCCGAGTCTGAGGGGGCGAAATTCCTCCCACTCGTTGAAGTTGAGTGCATATCCCTTGATGCATTTATTATATCCCATGGCATCAAAAACGTTGATATGATTAAAATTGATGTTGAAGGATTTGAAATAGATGTTCTGGAGGGTGCTGCGCGTACTATATCGCGAGATAATCCGATTGTATTATTAGAATTTAATAGTTATTGCCTAAGCGCACAAAGAGAAATAAACCCTTTGGAGGCTTTGCGAATAATACGTGGAAAATTTAATAATATTTCCGTGTATGACCGTGACATAAAAAATTTTAAAAAACTTAATACGGATAAAGATTATATAAATTTTTTGAGAAATAATTTTACTAAATACAATGTGGACGATTTATTGTGTTTTAATGAATGATTTATTTGAGTGTTATTAATTAGATTACTGTTAAATATGTCAGATCACTCCTGCCATAAGCGTATCATGATATTATTCGGGTGATAATAGCCTGTGCAATCACGCTTACCTAACGTGCTTGCCTCAAGCTCAGGCTACCAACGGCAACACCAAGAGTGCGCCAATCATCGCTATCTTTGATTTTGGCCGGAATGACAGGATTCTCAATCTTCAATTCGAGATCAAGGACGGTCGCGGCTGCATCAATAATCCCGGCCGGAATATCGATCGTGTAAGTGTGATATTTTCCGGGCGAAACATCGATCACTCTCTCATATGAAGAACCATGAGAGATTGAAACGGTCGTATTTAACACCGAAGCCATTTCGAGCGTTAGCTCATAGTCGCTGCCAGATTGATCGCCAAGGGGAAGGTGCAACGTCGCGCGATCCGTCGACCAGCAACGGTTTTTTTCCAGAGAATACCAGCCGTCAGTAAAAATCAGCCTGAGCAGGTCGAGATCGGGTCCCGAGGGATCAATTTCTATGCGCCGTTCAGTCAAGCGCGGCGTGGGGGCGATTGATTTCAAAATAGCGGGCGACTTGATCTCAGCGGCTTCAGAAAGCACAAACTTGTGTGGCAGCAAGCCTATGGGACCCACTTCCTGCAAGACGAGTTCATGGTCCTCTGTTGTGGCGGAATGAATTGGTAGGGGGATGCACCGGACAATTTCAGGCGCCCGCAGGAAAGCAATACGGGATATCTCTTCACCATTGAAAAGGACGCGTGCGATACCGGTTCGAAGCGCGCCGCACGCAAGATGAAGATATGCGCTCGGGTTTTTCAGTGTCGTGATTTTCAACCGAAGCCGTATTCCTGACGGGCTTCCATCGCCGTTGGTGTAAAGCGGTTCTGCAGCAACTGTTGCCAAATGTTCCGTATTAGCGAAATCAAAGATGCAATCGAAATCCCAGGGCTGTACTTCAATGGGTCTTGGGGGGGCAGTGCGCGTAGCAACCAAACAGCCCTCTAATGTCTCCCGCCAGTCAATTTTGGTGAATTTCTCAGCTATTTCCAGCTCGCGCTGTTTCCGGTGGCTTGGTGACGACGCGTAGAGCTTGATCCGTTTGAGCCATGCCGCCGGATCAAACGGATCTATGAGATCCATGGTCTCAAGAGCGGTCTCGTTTATTGGTGGGCGGTTCGAAGCGAGCGTGATTTTTCCAAAGCTCAGGCTTTCTCCAATTGCTGGCCCCGAACCATCGTGGAGTGAAGGGAAAACGGTCAGCATGCAACTTTCAAAAAGCCGCTTCAGGTCCTCGTCGGATACGGTATCTAGTATGACAATGCGAGGGAACATCTCCGGATCGATGTGGTTCTGATCAAGCGACTTCTCACTTAGCTGCTTACCAATAATTACGAGTGAAGGAGCTTTCGCCCCGAGTTCTGCGACAAGGTCCCCCCAAACTCGAAAAAGAAGATCCCGGCTCATCTCAGGAAGTGTGGAATCTACCGACAGGACATAATGGCCGTTCTCAACCAACTCTGAAATTGTGTGATGGTCTGTGGTTTGGGGAGATGCTGTGTACCCGACTTGGTCGCCGAGAAGGCCGTGGCCAAGCGGTACCACTGAAATTGGCAGATCGAATCTGCCGTGACGGCTAAGGTAAGCGCTTAAATTTTGGTGCGTTGATTCACTTGCAACGCAGAAAGCATTCACAAATCTACAAAGACGACCCAGATGAAGATCAATTGCCGCGTATTTTTCTTGATCGCGTAAATTAGGCTGATCAATATATGGCAGATCACACATAAATACAGTAAGGCGCGAAGAAGATGAAATTATTAAATATTCTAGAGAGTTCAAATATTTTCTATTTCTATGCCATGATCTTCCTAGCGTGAGTACCGAAGATCCATATGATAACTTTTCAACTAAATTTTGATTTCGTTTGATATCGTGGAGATATTGATTTGTAGGGGAGGAATCAAAATTATTTATAAACTCACGGCTTATTTCAAAAAATTGATTTTTAGATTGATTCCAGAAAATAAATACGATCCCATCAGCTTCATTAATAATATCTAATAGGCGATCTATTATATATAATTCATTATCATAAATTTTTCTTTCATAAAAAAAGTCAGTTATATCAAAGTATACAACATTATTTTTGTTATAAAAATCAAGAGGTAAAAAAATATTCTTCTGAATTTCGCTATCTGTTTTCTGCAGTGAGGAATTCAAGAGGGCGTTTCTATAAAGTGTGAGTGTGCATTTGGTGTGGAGATCAATCGAATACTTTTTCGAAACAAATCTTGTCAGGGTATCGCGCGCACCCGCAGACGGGGGGCTATCGTGGGCCGAAAGAACTTTCTCGCGCAGTGCGGCAAGATTCGACGGGTCAGCATATTGAGCGAGATCCCCGAAATACTCTTTCTCGCCGGAAAACGAACTGAGTACCATGTTGCACCCAGCAGCGCCTGCTTCAAGTGCAGCCAACGGCGCTCCCTCAGACCAGCTGGGAAGGCAGAACACGCGGCAGGCTTTCAGCGCAGAGCCTAACATTCCGCTCGCGGAATCAAGATGGCCAGTGGTGATTAGTTCAAGATTCGGAACGGCGCGAATAAGCTTTACATAGTCTGGGTAAAGCGTTTCATCGCCAACAAGGACGAGCGGAATGCTTGTGCCCGAAAGGGCAGCCGCAAGTAAAAGTTGATTTTTGCGTGGCTCAATTCTTCCAACGCACAGGACAAAATCTCGCACATGATAAGAATTTTCGAACATATCTTTGCTGGCATGTCGATATTTTGCACTGTCAACCGGATTGGGAATGAGTGTTCCAGTGAGTGGGGTAGAAGTTAAGTCAGTTAGAAGAGCACGTTCATATGCACTAAGAAATATGAGATGGTCAGATGCCATGATAAGGCGTTTGATACGCTGGCAGTCTGCGACCGAGCTTTCACCATCGGGGTATATTCTTGATTCAAGGATATGTCTGGCGCGCGCAGCCTCTGCTTCACCGGGCAAGTCACTAAGAAAGTCAATTGCCGCCTGGAAGCGTGATGTGTCGGTGAATGCCTTAATGACACGGGTTGTCCATAAGTGACGGCACCGATCATCGAGATAAATGGGGGAGAGAATGATGGGGTGTCCAAAGGACTTAAGCCCTCGCATCGCCTGCTCAGCGCTATAAAGGGAAGCTACATTGAAGAGGTGAAACAGGTTGCTGCCTTCGAGTTCAATGTCTCCGAAGTACCCCGCTGCTACGTTCACGCCACGCTTGGCAAGCCCGGCTTCGAGCGCAGGAATACGGGTTGATGGCCCGCCTTTCGCTCTCAGCTCGTTTTTATAAGTGACCAGCCGGACGGAAAGGTCCGTATTTTTCATGGCTAGCTTAGCCAAACTAGCCTTTAGAAATCGGATCACATTCACTCCACAAACGCGATGATGCCAAATAAGACCGCGGTCTGCCTATAAAATCAGTGCAGGCAAGGATGCCACTAAGCCCCTACTGAAAAAAGCTACTGCGATTGTCATATAAAAATCCGGTTCAAAGCGCGCCGGGGATCGTGGAGGCAAGCCATGTGCTGCTTGCAAATGATCGTCTCCCTGATATCATTCCAGCTTCATTCTCCATTGTTAACACGCATCCTGAAGCTTTCTCCATGAAGCAACAGCCCACTAAGATGAAGTGGTTCAGCTATATCATATAGACCACATCTGCGTTTCCGAAATTTTGGGTAAAAGGAACTTAAAAATTTTGCAATAATCGTTAAGACCGTAAAAAATATTATTTTATGAATACGCTAAAAACATTTAATATCTGCTGGCGCGTTGATTCTAGAAGAATCGTCAGGTAATCGTGATTTCCGTTCGTCAAATGAAGTTTGATCGCAATGAATATTCCAACTCTAAATAGAACATCTATACGAAAAATAGTGTTTACATCTGATATATTCCGCATTGATGATCGTGTTCCTCAGCATAATCTGAGTCCGCAGAGGATTAATATTGAATGGGTCAGTCGTTTATTTTCTCCTATTTTGGAAAATTTATTATCTTTGCCGAGCAAATTATTAACAGGAGAGGAGCCCGGGAATCTTCTTTACCGGATTTCTGCTTTTAGAAAGCTCGGTGTGGAGCTGAGTTCTGATAGCTGGGCCTCGTATTACGGCGGGTTGGGCAATGAGGAGGTCGAAACAGCTATTGCACAGGAGCTGTATGACAGCCTTGTCATTGGCTTTGAAATGCCTCCGTACATGATTGATGTGCTAAGCAGGAAAGGCATTCCCTACATCGATCTTGCAAACCACCCTGTGAGGTTTCTGCCGGATTACATGTTTGGTGTGCGTTCCAATGTAACGGATATCGCGACCCGGTTGAGGGCAACAAGCGTGCCCGAAAAGACCTTCTATGATTTTGCACGAATTTCCGCAGCAAGAACGGTTCGGATCATGCGGGGCAAGCGGCCTGACTTCAATTCAGCTCTATTCCTGGGGCAAATCGAAGTTGATTCTTCGTTGGTACAAGACGGCAGGGTTGTCGGCCAAACCAATCTTCAGGACGCACTGATCGCACTTAGAGGAGTATACAATAAGGTATATTATAAATTTCATCCGCACCGGGAGGACAAAATTTCTGTAATGGAAACCCTTAAGGGTGTTGGTGGCTGCGAGGTCATTGAGATCAATGTTTATGACGCGCTTGCCTGCGATGAATTTGATCTCGTGGCTGCTTTTTCCTCAGGGGCGCTTCATGAGGCTCGCTATTTTGGAAAGAAAACGAAAAGAATATTGACATCTGGGGATTTATTTTATTCTGAATCAAAAGAGGAATTGGGTTCTGAAAATTATATTGCGGCGCCAAGAAATATTTTTGATATTGATTATTGGAGATATATATTAGGCGATACGGAAGAGATAGATATAAGAATTCCAGATTTTACTGAAAATGCGCATCGGTATTCGCTCAACATGAGATGGGGGCGTTAGTCAGATGCCTTCCGATGGAGCTATTGTTCTCTATGACGTAACGAGGCTTGTTCATCGTCACCGCGAGAAGACACCCACCGGCATCGATCGTGTTGATCTGCGATATGCGAAACATCTTGTAGATAAGCATGGTGAGAGATGTATTTTTGTTTTTCAGACCGGTGGCGGTTTGGCCAGGATTAACAAACGTGCTTCTGATGCGTTGCTAAAGTATCTTTGGGCCAGTTGGGTTGATGGGGTTGCATTCACAACAAAGAAATTCAAGATCAACCCGCCGATACTATCCAATGATAATGAAGTGCCTGCCAAATCCGGCATTTTCGAACTAGATAGCCTCGCTAAAAAGAGTTACTTGGACCGTTACGCTTTTTTCCGCAAGAATGATCTAAGGCCGATTTTGCCGAAGGCATTTCATTGGGTATGGCATCTGCCAAAACCAATTCGGCATGCGATATTCAGTGCGGCAGCAGTATCTATCCCGACGGTTAAATATTTAAACGATTTGCAAAAAAGATATAAGATAAGTACAGAAAATATATCTAGCAAAAATAATAAATATTATGATTCAGAATTATTGGAAATTTTACAAAAATTTAGCAAAACCAATATAATATACGTTAATACGTCTCATCATGGATTGGGAAATGA
The DNA here is from genome assembly GCA_020637855.1 of Rhodobiaceae bacterium. GTDB lineage: Bacteria > Pseudomonadota > Alphaproteobacteria > Rhizobiales > Tepidamorphaceae > JACKJK01. Next base: position 696,623 of record JACKJR010000001.1, read on the forward strand.
AGATTTATTTTTAAATTTATTAATGTCTTGGTCTGTTAAATTCATATTTTACATCCATGATATTATTCCAATTGACTTTCCGGAGTATGTTCGCCCCGGGTTTGGAGTCGAACATCGAGAGCGTATGCGCGTTATTGCGCAGGTTGAGCCCAAGATTCTTGTGAATTCCAATAATACCAAGTCGCGTGTTGAATTTCTGTTTGATGATCTAGGGTTTCCGAAACCTGACGTGCGGGTGGCTTATATCGGCCTGGAGGAACGATTCCTGGAGAACAAGGCAATTGTTTCGGAAGCCAAGCCGGAGCATTTCGTCATGCTGGGCACCATCGAGCCACGCAAGAACCATCTTCTTATTCTGAATGTGTGGCGTGAGCTTGTTGAGAGTGGCCGGAAAGATGTGCCGAAGCTTTATGTTATCGGCAAACGAGGGTGGGAGAATGAAAACGTTCTCGACATGCTCGAGCGATGCCCTGCCATGCAATCCCACGTAGTTGAACTAAGCGGGGTGAGCGATCAGACAATCGTCGATTTGCTCCAAAGATCTTATGCGCTTTTGTTCCCGTCCTTCTCGGAAGGCTGGGGCATGCCGCTTGTTGAAGCGCTTGGAATGGGTATCCCGGCCATATGTTCTGATATCGCTGTTTTTCGCGAAGCTGGCCAAGGACTTCCTGACTATATACATCCTCTCGATGGTCCCGGCTGGCGCGATGCCATTCTGGATTATTCGAAACCCGAGTCGGTTGCGCGGACAAAACAATTACAGCGGCTGGAAAACTTTCACGCACCGGAGTGGTCCAACCACTTTGCAGCTTTGGATGACATTATTTCTAATAGTGCATTAAATCAGAAGAATTCAGCTCCATTGAGGGTGGGGCAGAAAATGGTAGGCGACGTGTTTGATAACTGACGTCTGGAGGTTCTCTGTTAGCGCTAAAGAAATACACCCAATTGCCTCCTTTGCTTTCCATCATGAGTGAGCATGTTATGAGAATGCTGCTCGGGCGGCGTTTGGCTGATCTACAGGCCAGAAATTGAAATCCACCGGCCTACCGGATGCGAGCCAGCACGGAATGAAACCATCCATCATCTTCACCGGGGATTTCCTCAGGCCTGAATCCGGCCGGCCGCGCCCGACCCAGCACTACAACATTCAGTGGTGCCGCGATTTGCTGCACCGGCAGGTCGAATTGGCAACGGGTTGCGAAACCGGCATGGTCTGCTGGAACCAGGGTGGGGTGGTGTCCGGCGGGATCGACCATGCGGCGGTTGAGGCGCTCTATAGAGCTGCTGGCTACTCGATTGATATGGACAACTGGGCCGGCTTGCTGGAGGAGGGGAGTTGCCCGCAGCCGTTCGAGGAAGAAATCCTGCGTTATTTCGATTGCAGGATGGTGATCGGCTTCGAGATGCCACGGTATCTGACGGAGGCATTGCGCAAGGCGGGAACGCCGTTCATCGACATCGTCATCCATCCCGTCCGCTTCATGGACGACATCTTTTTCGGTATGCGCAGCAGCGCGCCGGACATAAACGCCCGCATCGCCGCCCATGCCATTCCCGAAGAGCAGATCTCGTTGATGGCGGGTGTCCAGGCTGCGGCCGCGCGTAGAAACCATCGCTTCAAACCGGACCCCGGCAGTCTGCTGTTCGTGCATCAGATGCGACGCGACCGCTCGCAAATCCGCAACGGGAAGTTCGTCTCGATTGATGATTTCGGTGAGCAGACCGACGCGCTCGCTGCGCGTTTCCCGAAGATCTACATCAAGCCTCATCCGCTGGAGAAGGACACCAGCATTGTTGCGCAACTGGCCGCACGGTTTGAAAATGCCGAGGTGACCGGCGAAAACATCTATCGCCTGCTGGCAAGCGAACGCATCGCGCATGTTGCCTCGATCAGCTCAAGCGTCGGTATCGAGGCGCGTTATTTCGGCAAGCCCAACACCTTCCTGCTCGGGCCGCCGGATGGTTTCGGTGATGATGCAATACACGCTTTCACCGGTGTGTTCGATGCATTCCTGACCGCTGATTTCTGGCGCGACATCCTCTCCCCGGTCATGGATACGACCGCGCAGACCGGTGTTCGCGTGCCATTCAAGCCCAACCGCTTGCGAATTTCGCAGAGGAGTTTCTGGGGCTTCAACGAGATCGACACCGACAGGGTTCTGCACGCGGGCCGGATCCGCAATCCGTCACTCCTCAAGCGATTGGGCAATGAGGTTTCAAGGCTTGTAAAGGGGCGCAGGTAACACTGACGTGGCAACCTGCGCCTTGAGCGTCAGTTGTGTGTGATGCCCAATGCGTGCACCACATCGTCGAATGCGTCCAGACCGATCGATGAACTCTGGGCGATCATGACGGGCGCGGGATTTGCGCTCCTGATTGCTTGCAGAGCCCGCTCCTTCGTTCCGCAGTAGTCGTAAATACGGCTGGCCTCGTGCTTGTGAGGCCCGCGGTACGATTTTGAGAAATATGTCCAGTACAGGCTGTATTCGCTCCAGGTCAGGCTGGAGCGGCAGGCCGCGATCATGAGGTGGATTTGCCAGTTGTCGTTTCCCCGGCGGCCGGCAAGGTTTTGCAGGCGGTCGATCAGGTCTCTAACCACGTCGGTTATCAGGAACTCCGGTGTGACGCCCATGACGTCACCCTTCATGGCCCGGAAATGTCTCAGCACGCGGGCGGAAGCGCGCCACCAGTTTCGATGCAAGGTTGCAGGCTCCTGATGATAGGGGATCGCATCTTCATGTCGCTCAAGGAACGCGGCGAAGTTTGCCCGCAACAGGATGTCGGCATCCAGTGTCATATAGTGAGGCGTATTCACCAAGCGGGCAGCCTGCAGCTTTATCAGCTGTTGAATGTAAAGGCCGCTTTTCTGAAATTGCCCTTCGAGGATCGGGGAACAGATCAGGTCATCATCCGGCCGCAGGGCGAAATCGAAGTAGGAACCGAATTCGGACAGCATGGCCTCAACCACACGCATTTCCGCTTTCGGGCATATTATGTGAAACGTCCGGATATGTTTGTGGGCTCCGGCACAGACAATCGAGGGAAGCAAGCCGGTCCGGCATCGCCGCAGATCGGAACCGCGTCCTTCAAATTCGGATTTCAACGGCAGTACGACGTCGAACGGTTCCATTGGCGTCAACTTGCGCCTGGTGCGCGGCGATGCCGCACGTGATCACTTGATCGCGTTGGCTGTTGCAAGAGCCGGCTGGGCGATGGTTGAGAACAGGCGGGTCACCTTGCTCAGGTCGCTGAGTTTGGAGTTCGTGACATACAGAACGTCACGATTGCGCATGGGCATGGCGCTGGCAACGAACAGGGCCTGCGGGTCGCGCATGTTGAAACGATAGATGACCGGTATCAGGGCGCCGGTACCAAGAAGCGGGCTTTGCGGCTTCAGGATCGAAACGACTTGCTCATGCTCGAACCGTAGCAGGAAGACGCCTGAAGGGTCGGCCCGGTTGTCGAGCAGGCCGCCGGCACGCGCAATGGCCTGCTGTACGGATATGCGGTCTGCCCCGAACGGTATCTCGTCGTTCCGGCCGGTCGCACCAACCGCGAAGAACACCTGCGGCTCACGCACGATCGTCAGCGCGTCTCCCGGTCTCATGTAGATGTTTTCAGCCGGATCGTTCACGACCGTGCGCAACGGTACGCTCACCGTACTGCCTCCGCGAGACAACCGCACCATGGCTTCGCTGACAGGGATGCGCACACCGCCAGCGGTCGCCAGCACATCGAGCAAACGGTCGCCGCGCGTTGACAGGGGAACGCGTGCACCGGAATTGACCTCACCGGCAACGGTCACCGATGCATTGATCTGCTTGGTGATCGATACCAGCACCTGAGGCTGGATCGCACGGTCTTCCAGGCGGCGCTCGATTGCGCGTTCAACGGCGGGAGGAGTCAGACCGGAAACCTTCACACGTCCAGCATAGGGCACCGTAATGGCGCCATCGCGGCCAACGGGCTGCTCGGGGATGGTTGCCTTGCCGGACGTGCCGCTTGAAACCTGGGTCAGGTCGGTTGAACCGGAAAATAGGCCCCCGCTTCCGGCTTCCCAGATCGTAACGGCGATGGTGTCACCGACGCTGATCGTGGTTTCCCCGGGGCGCCCCTGGCCACCGAAACTCCCGCTAAGGCTATCGTGTGGAGCTGACCGCAAAGCGGACAGCACCTCGGATCCGTCTACGTCGATCAGTTCAAATCCGCTGGCCGCAGGATTGTCGTTATGGACAATATCAATCGTCGCCGGTCCCTGGGCCGGCAACGCCGCACACCCAGCCAACAGCACAAGCGCCATAAAAGCGGCAGCTTTGGAAAACAAATTCATCATGGCCCAGCGGATACTCCTAACAGCATTCGCGTGTGATTCCATGTCGAATTCCCTTTAGCCGAGCAGGGCAGTTCACGGTGTGTCTTGAATGCAACATTGGTGGATCGGACAAAGGGCATTACTTTGCGCGATTTGTTGCGGGAAAAAGCATGAAGTTCGTCGCGTCTACCTTCATTTATTTATTAAAATCAATAGTTTAATGTTTGGTTACCAATTCCTTTCCGCAAATCAGGCCCTTGATGCGGGCAATAAGCCGCTTGACCGGACGCGACTTCTGCCTGCGGGCCGCCTTTTGACGCCAATGTTGTTCTGAAACCAGCGCAAACCCGCGTTCCCGGCGTCTGCGGCGGACTTCGTCCATCATCCAGTCCAGTGCGGGTTGTGCAGGTGCATTGATGAAGTGGCAAAGCGGCTTCCAGGTGTCGTGTGGTTGTAACCGTGCAAGCTCGTTTGACCACAGCACCGGAAACGGCTTGTCCATCGGCTCCATGCCACGGCGCGCGGCAACGATTCCAAAGGCCAGCTCGTCGCCGACGAATCCCTGCAGCCTGTGGCGCAGGGTGTAGAGGCGGCGGGTATAGACCTCGTGGCATTCGCGCAGGAACGAGCGAGCATATTCGCGCTCGTATCCAAATGCGGCGGAATGGTTGGTAAAATACCTTTCCAGGCCGAATTCACGGATCAGCCCACGCACAGGACGCCCGTGGTGCTTTCTGTCACTATCGGGTGGCAGGAACGCCCCCATCATGACGAACCCGTGACCGCGGGTCTTGGCAATCAGCTTGTCCAGCGGCGCAAGAACGAGTGTGTCGGCGTCAATGAAGATACCCCGCTTGCAGGGTGCGGCTTCGGCAATCGCAAATTTATGTGTCCGCACAAGATCGTAACCGGCCGGAATAAGGGAAATGCCATCGAAAATTCCGGGATAGTTCTGATTCACATGGCGGGCGGATGCTTCATCGGCGACAAGCCAGATCGGCTCACTGTGCTGCTCGCGCAGCGAGAGCGCCATATCGACAGCCATCTCGGCATATTTGATATTGCCGGAGGCAACCGTGACGAAACCCAGCCCATGCTCGCTGGCAGCGTTGTCCACACTCATCTTTTGGCCAGCGGCAGAACGTTTCCGAGGAGCTTGTAAAAAGCTTTCCTCATGTGGTTGCCCGACTGTTCCCTCCAGACCTTTTCGGAAACCGCAGGCAGGCCTTGCGCAAGCCGGCGGCGTTTCACTTCATCCATCAGCCAATCGAGCCCCGCAGGTGAGACCGGTCTGTGAAAATGGCACAGGGGTTTGCGGATATCGCCGGGGTCGAATTCGGCCAGTTCAGCGCCCCACATGACCGGAAAAGGTTTGCTCATCTGAGTCATTCCCCGGCGGGCCGCGACAATGCCGAAAGCGATCTCATCGCATACGACTCCACGCATGCGATTGCGCAGAGTGTAAAGCTCATTCCTGTAGAGCGCGATGCAGTCATCCAGAAATGAAGCCGCATAGTCGCGGTTATACCCGAATGCTCCGGAGTGATTGGTGAAATAGTGTTCCAGCGCGAACTCGCGGATGAGCATACGCACGGAATATCCATGGTGCTTTTTGTTGGTGTCGGGAAGCAGGAATGACCCCATCATGATGAAGTCATGCCGCAGCGTCTGCTCGATGACCTTGTCCAGTGGAGACAACACAAGCGTGTCGGCGTCTATGAAGATGGCGTTTGCGTAGGGGACGGCTTCCGCAAGACAGAACTTCATCGCTGTTGAGCGCATATCGAACCTGGGCGGCAGATCGGCGATGAGATCGAATACGCCCGGATATCTCCGGCGCACATGTTGACCGCATGTGTCATCCGCGACGAGGCAAACCGGATTGTCGTGATGCTCGCGCAGCGAAAGGGCCAGATCGACCGCCATTTCGGCATACTCGAGCCGCCCCGCTGCTATGGTCGCAAAGCCTGGATTGTCATCGCTTGCGATTTCATGCGTGTTCATGGCTTTTGCTCGTTTTGCGAAACAACGGCTTGATCAGTGCAAGGGCATTTCATGATTTCGCAGACGCGGTTCGACTGGCGGCGCCCTGTGGTTCACATCCACTCGTATCGCCCCGGCTCCGGAAACAACTGTGCCAAAGTCCCGTGCAACAGATCTAGGGATTCCGGATTGACCTCACGCTCCGAGCCCGGCCAGCCCCAACTGTCATAGGCATCGTCGTTCACATTGAGGAACGTTGCCTGCTCGCGCAGCAGGCGCGCCATGTTGTGTTTCATACGATCGGTATCATTGACGATCGCGTATTTGCCAAAGCGCGGCCGGATCGCCGGCGTGACATGCGGTATCTGCCACAGGCTCTGCAGCAATGCTTCCCGCATCATCGAGAAAAACCGTGCAGCCGGGCCGCGCCGGCGCTTGCAGATATCGACCCAGTTCGTGAACAGATGGGTGGGGTCGATTTTCCGGATTTCATCTTCCTTGCCGCGGCTCTTCATGGTCACGGTGGTGGAATAGACGGGGTCCTGGCCAAACAGTTCGAACTGTTCGCGCCACAAGGCGCGCGTCATCGCCACCGGCATGTGCGGGTAGAGAAGGCAGAAGTCGCTACGGCCGGTTTTCTCCCTGAAAAACTTGCTGCTTTCGATCTGGATCGCCTGATAACGGCTGACTTTCGGTCCTGTTGCAGGGAAAACAGGATATTTTCCGAAACCCGTTCTCGGCAGCTCGTCGGCGTCGAAAAAGTCGTCCGCGCTGATGGGGCGTGAAACGGCAACGTCGTCCGACCATGCGATGTAACGCTCGCTCAAACCCGGAATGCGATCCAGATGGGCAAGGATGGTCGCCCAGTGAAACGTGGGCAGATGCCCGGCTGGAATGAACGCATCATGCTCCACAATGCGAAGCGCACGCGTATCGACGTAATCGGGGACATGCCGCTTGTCCTGGACAGCGAGTATGACATTGGCCCACGGCGCGTTTTCGCTGATCGAGCGCAGGACGTAACGCAGTTCGCCAAGGTCGCGATACTGGCACGGCACGTAATCGCCGGTGTATTCCCTGCAGCGTTCCGCGAAGCCGGATACGGACCCGTCGACATGCCTAACCACAATGTCGATACCGTTCATTGGAAACCTCGCAAGACGGGCAGAGCCGATAAGGCCTTCATCGCATGACATATCGGTTGCCGCAAAACAGGCTTTCGCGGCTTAGTCGCGTCCGTAGACATCCTCGTAGCGCTCGATGTCATCTTCTCCCAGATAGCTGCCCGACTGAACCTCGATGAGTTCCAGTGCGATCTTGCCGGGGTTCTCGAGCCGATGGACGGCGCCGAGCGGGATGAAGGTCGACTGATTTTCGGTGAGGATGAATTCCTCGCCATTGACCGTCACCTTTGCGGTGCCCGTCACGACCACCCAGTGCTCCGCGCGATGGCGATGGCTTTGCAGCGAAAGCCGCCCGCCCGGCTTCACGGTGATGCGCTTGACCTGGTAGCGGTGGCCGGCGTCAACCTGTTCGTAGTCGCCCCAGGGCCGGTAAATCTGCAAGTGCTCACTCACTTCCCGGTATCCGGCCTCGGTAAGCTGATTGACCAGCGCCTTGACGTCCTGCGCCTTGTTGCGGTTGGCGACGAGGACCGTATCGCGCAGCACGACGACGACGACATCATCAAGTCCGAGCACGGTGGTGAGCGCGCCGGGGGAGTGGACGAAAGAGTTGGAAGCATCGTGAAACACGGCGCGTCCGACCGCGACATTTCCGTGTTCCCCTTTTTCGGAAATCGACCAGACGGCATCCCATGAACCGATATCGGACCAGCTAAAATCCGATGGCACCACGGCGGCAAGTTCCGTCTTTTCCATCACCGCATAGTCGACCGAAATGGCGCGGGCCTGCGCGAAATGTTCCGGATCGAGGCGCAGGAAGTCGAGGTCTCTGGTGGCATTCTCAACGGACTGGCGCACGGGCTCTGCTATGTCGGTTGCCAGATGCTCCAGCTCGTTCAGGAAATCGCGGGCGCGGAACAGGAAATTGCCCGAGTTCCACAGATAGCCTTCCGCGACATAACGTTCCGCCGTCTCCCGGTCCGGTTTCTCGACGAAGGCGGAAATCGCATTTGCGCCTTCAATGCCGTCAAGCGCTGCCCCCGGCTGGATGTAGCCGTATCCCGTTGCCGGCTCGCCCGGCTTTATGCCGAATGTCACGATCCGGCCGGCCTCGGCGGCTTTCGCGCCTCGCCTGATATGCTCAAGGAAGCGGTTCACGTCAGTGATGGCATGATCGGCGGCAAGCACGAGTATAAGCGCGTTCTCATCTCTTCTTGCCGCGATTTCGGCGGCTGCCGCGATCGCTGCGCAGGAATCGCGCCGCATCGGCTCAAGTACGATTTCCGCTTCCGTTTCAATGAGGCGCAACTGATCGGCGACCAGGAAACGGTGATCGTTTCCGGTCACGATGATCTGCGCTGCAAACATCTCTCCGCTCACCCGCTTTACGGTTGCCTGGAATGGCGAGAGAGCGCCGAACAGCGGATGGAACTGTTTGGGATGGGTCGACCGCGACACCGGCCAGAGCCGTTGTCCGGTTCCGCCGCACAGAATGACGGGAATGATCGAAGAAGACATTGTACATCCGGCAAACATGGGTGCGGGCAAGGCCCGCGTAATTTGCTTATCTGCCCGGTATAGCTGATCGGGACCTTGATGCAATTCAACGGGCCAACCAATCGCTGCACATCGTTACCGCGCGTGCTAATAGGGCCTGCCTTACATTGAATTGGTTGCCCATGTCACAAGACGCTTTCATTTCACGCATCGAAGACCGCAGCGCCCGCGTGGCCGTGATCGGTCTCGGTTATGTCGGCCTTCCGATTGTCCTCGCCTTCCATGAAGCGGGAATGCATGTCATCGGTTTCGATATCGATCAGGCCAAGATCGACGCGATTGCTGCCGGCAGATCCTATATCAGCCATATCGGCACGGGACGGATCGCTACGCTGGCTGCGTCCGATCGCTTCGAAGGCACGGCGGAGCCGGCAGCGCTCTCGAAAGCGGATGCCATCATCATCTGCGTGCCGACGCCGCTTGGCGAACACCGCGATCCTGATCTGAAATACGTCGAGGACACAGCCCGCATGCTTGCAGGCATTTTGCGCAAGGGGCAGGTGATCTCGCTTGAATCGACCACGTATCCCGGCACCTGCGACGATGTGCTGATACCGATTCTTGAAAGCTCTGGACTGAAGGCGGGGCAGGACTTCGACGTTGTCTATTCGCCGGAACGCGAAGACCCTGCCAATCCCGATTTCGATACCCGTTCGATCCCCAAGGTAATCGGTGCCGCGGATGAAAAGGCGCTTGCCCGCGCCCGTGCGCTTTATGGCGTCATTGTCGACAGGATCGTCGAGACCCGCGACCTGAAAACCGCCGAAGCCGTCAAGATCACCGAGAATGTCTTTCGCGCGGTCAACATCGCGCTCGTCAACGAGTTGAAGCTGATCTATGCGCGCATGGGCATCGATGTCTGGGATGTGATCGACGCGGCCAAGACCAAGCCCTTCGGCTTCATGCCGTTCTATCCCGGTCCCGGCCTTGGCGGGCACTGCATTCCCGTCGATCCGTTCTATCTGACCTGGCGTGCGCGCGCTTTCGGCATCAACACGCGCTTCATCGAACTGTCCGGCGAGATCAACCGCGCCATGCCCGACCATGTCGTTGCCGAGCTGGGCCTGGCATTGAGCCTGCATCGCAGGAAACCCTTTTCCGGGTCGCATATCCTTGTCGCCGGCGCCGCATACAAGAAGAATGTCGACGACCTGCGCGAGAGCCCGGCGTTGGAACTTATCGAGAAGCTGGAAGTGCTCGGCGCCAGGGTCGATTATTGCGATCCGTTCATTCCCGAGATCAAGCCGACGCGTGCCCATCCCGGCCTTTCCGGAAGGCGCAGCGTCGAACTGACGGCGGATTATCTGAAAAATCTCGATGCGGTGCTGCTTGCGACCGACCATGACGAGACGGATTATGATCTGATCGCGGCGAATGCGCCGCTGATCGTCGATACCAGAAACGCCTTTGCCGGGCGCGCCGTGAAGGGCGTACTGGTCAAGGCCTGACAGAACAACAGGTACACAGGAAACGCCGTGACGAAACCGATGACACTCGCCGCCCTTGCCCGCTATCTCGAGTCGGGAAAGCTGACCTCGCGCGCTCTTGTCGAGCAGTGCCTGGAGCGCGCCAAAGGTCCCGAGCACCAGGGCGATGTTGCCTTCATCAGCATAGATGCGGATAGGGTTCGGGCCGATGCGGATGCCGCCGATGCGGCGCGCAGTGAGGGCAGGGCGCCGTCGCCCTTCGCCGGCATCCCGGTGTCTATCAAGGATCTGTTCGACATCAAGGGCGAGGTGACCACGGCGGGTTCGCGTATCTTCGCGGATAACCCGTCGGCAATGGCCGATGCAGCTCCGGTGGCACGTCTGCGTGCGGCGGGCTTCATTCCTTTCGGCCGCGCCAACATGACCGAGTTCGCCTTCTCCGGTCTTGGCATGAACGTCCACTACGGCGATCCGGCATCTCCGTATCAACGTGAGGTTGGACGCGTCGCGGGCGGCTCGTCATCGGGCGGTGCTGTCAGCGTTGCGGAAGGCATCGTGCCGCTGACGCTTGGTACCGATACCGGCGGTTCGTGCCGCATCCCGGCCGCCTGCTGCGGCATCACCGGCTACAAGCCGACCGCGTCGCGCGTGCCGCAGGAAGGAACGTTTCCGCTTTCGAAGAGCCTCGATTCCATCGGCCCGCTGGGCAATTCGGTTGCCTGCTGCGCCTCCGCATTCGCCGTGCTTGCCAATGAGCCGCTGAAAGACCTCGCACCACGACCCTTGGCAGGCACGAAGCTTGGTGTTCTGCGCAACTTTGTTCTCGAAGGCATGGATGACATCGTTGCCGCTGCCTTCGAAAAGTCGCTTCGTTTGTTGTCTGCAGCCGGCGCCGGGCTCGTAGACGTGACGTTCGACCCGCTTGACCGGATACCTGAAATCAACGCCCGTGGCGGGCTCGTCACCGCCGAGGCGCTGCAGGTTCACCGGGAGTATCTCAAGGACAGGGAAGAGCAATACGATCAGCGCGTGGCCAAGCGCATCCGCCGCGCCGAGCAGCAGGGTCCCGACGAATACGCCCATATCCTTGCCGAGCGCACCCGCATGATCGAGGAGGCCGAACTGGCCTTCTCGTCTTTCGATGCCATCGTCATGCCGACAATCCCGATCGTGCCGCCGCGCTTCGCCGATTGCGCAGACGATGACGGCTACACCCGCAACAACCTGCTGCTGCTGCGCAACCCCTCCGTCGGCAATTGGCTCGACCGCTGCGCGATTGCCCTGCCGACCCATGCGCCCGGCGATGCGCCGACGAGCTTCATGCTGATGGGCAGGAATGGCGAGGACGAAGCCCTGTTCGCGACTGCCGCTGGTGTTGAGGCCGCGCTAGCGGGGGCGGTGGCATGACTGCCGAAGACGATATTGCCCCGATCCGCGAAGCGGTGCGTGCGCTGTGCGCGCGTTTTCCCGGCGAATACTGGCGCGAGCAGGACCGCGAACGCGCCTATCCGACGGCCTTCGTAAAGGCACTCGCCGAAGCAGGCTTCCTTGGAGCCTTGATCCCGGAAGACTACGGCGGCAGCGGATTGGGCCTGCGTTCAGCCGCCGCGATCCTTGAGGAAATCCACGCCAGCGGCGGTAATGCGGCTGCCTGCCACGCCCAGATGTACATCATGGGGACTATCCTGCGGCACGGCTCGCAGGAGCAGAAGCAGAAGTGGCTGCCCGGTATAGCGTCCGGCGACATACGGCTTCAGGCCTTCGGTGTGACCGAACCCACCAGCGGCACCGATACGCTGTCGCTGCGCACCACCGCTGTCAGGGATGGCGATCATTATGTGATCAATGGCCAGAAGGTCTGGACCTCGCGGGCGGAACATTCAGACCTGATGCTTCTGCTGGCGCGCACCACGCCGAAGGACAAGGTGGAACGGCGTACGGAAGGGCTTTCCACGATCCTTGTCGATATGCGCGAGGCAGTGGGGAAGGGTCTGACGATCAAGCCGATCCGCGCGATGATCAATCATTCCACCACGGAGGTCTTCTTCGATAATCTAAGGGTACCGGTGGAGAACCTCGTCGGCGAGGAGGGCAAGGGTTTCCGCTATGTGCTCGATGGCATGAATGCCGAGCGTGTGCTGATCGCGGCGGAATGCATTGGCGACGCGCGTTGGTTCATCGACAAGGTGGTTGGTTATGCAAACGACCGCCACGTTTTCGGCCGGCCCATCGGCCAGAACCAGGGCATCCAGTTCCCCATCGCCCGCGCCTACGCACAGACCGAAGCGGCAAAGCTGATGGTGGAGCAGGCCGCATCCCGCTTCGAGGCGGGGGCGTCCATCGGCAAGGAAGCCAACATGGCCAAGATGCTGGCATCGGAAGCCTCGTGGGCGGCCGCTGAAATCTGCCTGCAGGCTCATGGCGGCTTCGGCTTTGCCGAGGAATACGACGTGGAGCGCAAATGGCGCGAGGCACGGCTCTATCAGGTTGCGCCGATCTCCACCAACATGATCCTCGCCTATATCGCCGAACATGTACTCGGCCTGCCGAGGTCGTACTGATGTCCGGGCCCTTGGACGGCATTCTCGTGGTTTCCATGGACCAGGCGGTCGCGGCCCCGTTTGCCGCCTCGCGGCTGGCCGATGCCGGTGCCCGTGTCATCAAGGTGGAACGAACGGGCGGCGATTTTGCCCGTGCCTATGATGCGGTTGCCCACGGCCAGTCGACCCACTTCCTGTGGCTCAACCGCGGCAAGGAATCGATCGAGCTCGACATCAAGAACGCCGATGATGCGGCACTTCTGGAGAGCATGATCTCGAAAGCGGATGTGTTCATCCAGAACCTCATTCCCGGTGCGGCTGCGCGCGCGGGTTTCGGCTCGGACGACTTGCGCGCGCGTTATCCCCGCCTCATCACCTGTGACATTTCCGGGTACGGAGAGGAAGGCCCCTACGCGGTAATGAAGGCATACGACCTGCTGATCCAGTGCGAGACGGGTCTCGCCTCCATTACCGGCACGCCGGAAGGACCGGGCCGGGTCGGGGTTTCCATCGTCGATATCGCGGCGGGTATGTATGCGCTCAATGGTATCATGCAGGCGCTTTTCGAACGCGAACGTACCGGCAAGGGGCAGGGCGTGAAGGTGTCGCTGTTCGACAGCCTTGCCGACTGGATGATGGTCCCGCTGATGTTCCAGAAGTTCACCGGCCACTCGCCGAAACGTGTCGGGGTCAACCATCCCTCGATTTCGCCCTACGGCGCCTATGCCACTTCGGACGGGCGGCAGGTCGTCATCGCGATCCAGAACGAGCGCGAATGGATACGCTTCTGCAACGCCGTCCTCCAGCGCACCGATATGGCGGATGATCCCCGCTTTGCCAGTAACTCCGCACGCGTTGAAAACCGCGAAGCGGTAGACGCAGGCGTCGCCGCCTGCTTTGCCGCGCTCACGCGAGATGAGGTGGTGGAGCGTCTTGCCGCCGCCGGCATCGCCTATGCCAACCTGAATTCGGTTGCCGATCTGCTTGCCCACCCGCAATTGCGCCAGCAGAGCGTCGTGACGCCAAACGGCCCAGTTGATCTCGTTTCGAGCCCGATGCGCTTTTCAGGCCGTGAGACCGATTTCGGCTCCGTGCCGGCATGCGGCGAACATTCCGATGCGTTGCGGGCGGAATTTGCACCCGGCAGCAAGCGGGATGTCGCGGAATGAGCGAGCCTGATCTCACGGACTGGATCGGTAACCGCGAGTCCGCGAGCGACATCGTCACACCTGCCAAGGCAGCAGGCATGGCCGCACTGTTCGACTGGCCGGACGCCGCCGCGCCCGGCACTGGCGATCCGCTGCCCGCTCTGTGGCACTGGATGTTCTTTGCACCCAGCGCGCGGCAGTCGGAAATCGGTCCCGACGGCCATCCCGCGCGCGGTGGATTCATGCCGCCGGTCCCGCTGCCAAGGCGCATGTTCGCCGGCGCGACGATGCGCTTTCATGATGCAATCCGGGTTGGCGATACGATCACCCGCGACAGCGAAATTCTCTCGGTTGAGGAAAAGCAGGGCCGCACCGGCCCTCTGGTCTTCGTGCGCGTGCGCCATGCTGTCTCGACCGCAACAGGTTTGGCGCTAGAGGACGAGCACACCATCGTCTACCGTGAGGAAAGCTCTGAAGCCCCGCCGCCTCCGCCGCAAGCCCAATTGGACGCCATACCCTGGCGGCGGCAATACAGGCCCGACCCCGTCTGGCTGTTCCGCTATTCGGCGCTGACCTTCAACGCCCACCGCATCCACTACGACCGCGAGTATGCGACGGGCGTGGAGGGTTATCCCGGCCTCGTGGTGCACGGGCCGCTCATCGCCACTTGCCTTGCCGAACTCGCCCGTGCCGAAACGAAGGGCCGCCCATTGAAGACCTTCTCTTTTCGTGCGGTCAGCCCGTTGTTCGACATCTCTGCCTTCACGGTTGCGGGCGCCATGAACGCTGCCGGTGATGGATGCGATCTTCAGGCTGTGAATGGCGAAGGCGGTATCGCCATGCAGGCAAAGGCTACTTTTGCCTGACGTGACGACAGCCTTGCTGCACTGCAATATCAATGACACATTGATGCGGAAGAATCCGGCTAACGCTTGGTAAATTGCGGAATATCATTGTTGCACCTGCTAACATGTGCGGAATCTGGCATGATTTTCCCTTGATTCTTGAAAGAAGGCCATTATGGGTCCCAACCGGTATGAAACGATGTTCAATCCCGCTTCCGTTGCCGTTGTCGGCGCGGGCGAGGGGGGCGACTCCGTCGGGGCACAAGTCTTCGCGAATATCATCGCTGCCGGATTCGAGGGGGAGTTGTTCCCGGTCAACCCGCACCATGCGCAAGTGCTGGGCCGCAAGTGCTTTGCTTCCGTCACCGAGATTGGCGCGCCGGTCGATCTTGCGGTCATAGCCACGCCTGCGGCCACGATTCCCGGCATCCTCGCCGAATGCGGCAAGGCCGGCATCACCAGCGTTGTGGTGCTGTCCGCAGGCTTCGGCGAGATTGGCGAGGAGGGGCGTGCGCGGGAAGCCGAACTGGCAGCGGTTGCGCGCAAGGCCGGCATCCGCTTCATCGGGCCCAACTGCGTTGGCATCGTACGCCCGGAGATCGGCCTCAATGCAACGTTCCTGAAGTCTGCTCCTCCGAAGGGCCGGCTTGCGCTTGTCTCCCAGTCCGGCGCGCTATGCTCCGCCATCGTCGACTGGGCCGGCCCGCATCACTTGGGCTTCTCGGCCATCGTGTCGCTCGGCAATTCCGCCGATACCGACTTTGGCGATGTGATCGACTTTCTCTCAACCGATCCTCACACCGATGCGATCCTGCTTTATGTCGAGGGCATACGCGATGCGCGCGACTTCATCAGCGCCTTGCGCGTCGCAGCCCGCATCAAGCCGGTTATCGTGCTCAAGGCCGGTCGCCATAATGCAAGCTCGGAAGCCGCCCACACACACACTGGTGCGCTGATCGGGTCTGATGCGGTTTTCGATGCAGCCCTTGAGCGCGTCGGCGCGGTGCGGGTGCAGACGTTCGGTCAGCTCTTCGCGGCAGCCGAAATCCTGTCTTCGGGAAAACGCGCGAAAGGTCCCAATCTCGGCATCATCACCAATGGCGGCGGCGCCGGTGTGCTGGCTGCCGACCGGGCAGGCGACATGCATCTGGAATTGCCCGACCCCTCGCACAAGACAATCGAAGCGCTGGACGCGCTGTTGCCGCCTTACTGGTCGCGCCGCAACCCGATCGACATTCTCGGCGATGCGCACCCCGACATGTATTTCGCAGCCGCCCGCGCCGCGATCGATGATCCAGCCTTCGATGGCGTTCTGGTCATGCTGACACCGCAGGCGATGACCGCTGCAACCGATGCGGCACGCGAACTGATCGAGGCCGTCGGCAAGAACGGGCGCAAGCCGGTGTTCGCCTGCTGGATGGGCGAGTCCTCCGTTGCCGAGGCGCGCAGGCTGATGAGCGAAGCTGGTATTCCGGATTTCACCGTACCCGAGCGCGCCGTCGAGGCGTTTGCCTATCTCGCCCGCCATCACCGCAATCGCCAGCTTGCACTGGAAACACCCGGCCCGCTGTCGGATCTCGACCCACCGGACGTCGAAGGCGCGCGGATGATTATCGAGGCGGCGCTGGCCGACCGGCGCACCATGTTGTCGGACATCGAATCGAAGGCGGTGATGCGGGCTTTCCGTATCCCGGTGAACACGACGCTTGAGGCTGACAGCCGCCAGAAGGCATTGATCGCCGCCGAAACCGTGGGCTTTCCCGTTGCGATGAAAATCCACTCGCCGCAGATCATCCACAAATCCGATGCCGGCGGCGTCAAGGTCAACATCATGAACGCCGCCGATGTGCAAGCGGCCTTCAAGGAAATCACCGAGAACGCGGCGAAGGCGCGGCCCGACGCAAAAATCCTCGGCGTCACGATCGAACCCATGGCGCAGATGGATGATGCCCGCGAGCTTGTTGTCGGCGTCAGCCGCGACCCTGTCTTCGGTCCCTCGATCCTCTTCGGCGCGGGCGGGACGATGGTCGAGATATTGCGTGATTCAAGCGTTGCCCTGCCGCCGCTCAATGCCGTGCTCGCAAACCGGCAGATCGACCGTACCCGCGTCGCCAAACTTCTGAGCGCCTTCCGCGACCGGCCTGAGGTCAACCGCAAGGCTGTGGTTGATGTACTGTTGCGGGTTTCCGATCTCGCCTGCGAGTTTCCCGAGATTATCGAACTGGACATCAACCCGCTGTTCGCGGGCCCCGAAGGCGTTGTGGCGGTCGATGCGCGCATCCGCATCTCGCGCAAGCTCGCGCGGTTCGGGCGCTACGACCACATGGCGATCGTACCCTATCCGCGCCATCTCATCCGCGAGGAATTCCTCGCCGATGGCACGCCGCTGACGATCCGCCCGATCCGGCCCGAAGATGCCGACAGCGAACAGACCTTCGTGCGCAACCTGTCGCCGGAGGCAAAGCGCATGCGTTTCATGCATGCGATGAAGGAACTGACGCCGGAGATGCTGGTGCGCTTCACCCAGATCGACTACAGCCGCGAGATGGCCCTGATTGCGGTGACGCGCGAGGATTCAGGCCCCGTACAGCAGGGCGTTGCCCGCTATACCATCAACCCGGATCAGACCAGTTGCGAGTTCGCCATCGTCGTCTCCGACAACCGCCAGCATCAGGGGCTCGGCACGCGCCTCATGCAGGCACTGATGGATGCTGCCCGCGACCACGGCCTGCGAACCATCGAAGGGTCTGTCCTTGCCGAGAACGAAGGCATGCTGCACCTGATGGCAGAACTCGGCTTTACCGCCCACGTCGCGCCGGACGATCCGGCGGTGATGAACGTGGAACGGACGCTCTAGGGCAATTCCAGGAGTTGAGCGGAATACAAGGCTATTGCCGTAGCACGCTGGCACGTCCTGTCGACCGCGATCCCAAAGTTCGCATGCGCGGAATGCAGTCATTTTCCGAAATTATCCACAAATGTGCCCTTGAGGTAACACGCCCGTACAATATGCTGTGTTAAGATTTCGGTAACGAATATTATGCGGCTGGAGGGCATTGATGAATAAGTCTTGGAAGCGGGTGGCAAGACGGACGTTTTTTGCCGCACTGGCATTCACCCATGCTTCTGCGAGCGTGGCATGGGCGGTCGACGATATGGCAAGTGCCGGCTGGACCGGCGGTTATGTCGGTGGCGTTATCGGGGCGTCGTTCGGAGATAACCGGTTCGATGAAAGGTCCGTGCCGGCTTTTTCGGCAGCCGACAACTGGGAAGGTGTTATTGCCGGCGTTACGTTGGGCTACAACTACCAATTGCAGCATTCGTTTGTCGTAGGCATCGAGGGTGATTTCAGCTTTGCCGATGTTGAGGCCGTGAGCAATACCAACGGAATTTTTGTTTGTGGGGCTCCCGGCATTTGTATATCCGAGCTTGATAATTTCGGTACCATTCGCGGACGTTTGGGCTTTGCCCATGGACAGTTTCTGTTTTTTGGTACTGCCGGCTATGCCTTTGCCAAATATGCGGCAAGGTTTGAGGGCACGGTCAACGCCGCCCTCGCTGACGAGTATGCTGACGGCTTTGTCTGGGGTGGCGGTATCGAATGGGCCTTTTTCCAAAACTGGACCGCTAAGGTCGAGTATCTGAGGGCTGATCTGGGTCGGGTTGAATTTAATACACCATCTTGCAACCTTAGGTGTTATTCGGACTTGGAGTACGAGACGGTACGTTTGGGGATCAACTACCGGTTCTAGAAGCTGGTGCTACGGCAAAACCCTACGCGATACTTCTGTGTGCCGGCCTCGTTAGGCTGAAACCGATGGCTTATCCCTGCCCGGCGTATCCGCATATCGACTCTGCGACGTCTGCTGCGCAACTTGCGAGAAGCATTTCCGGAGCATCGCAGGCATCGCCCGCACAGCAAGCGAGGCGGCATAGCGCTCTTTACGTATGTCAGCCGATTTCGCCGCGAGGGTAGGAGATGATCGAGAGATAGCGGATCGGCAGCTGAATCTTCTCCTCCGGCCCATGTGGCGCATCGGCATTGAAGAACAGGCTGTCGCCCGGCTGCATCGTATAGAGCTTGTCGGCATGCCGGTAGCGCACTTCGCCCTCCAGCATGTAGATGAACTCAAGGCCCGAGTGCTGAAACAGGGTGAAGTCATTGGATTGTTCGGTGAGCTCTATCATATAGGGCTCGACGACGACGGAGCCGTCGCTGCTGCCGGTGTGGCCCAGCAGGCGGTACTGGTGCCCGGCGCGGGTGCCGCGGCGGTCGATCTGCAGGCCTTCGCCAGCCTTGACGAAGACGGCGGCGCGGCGTTCCTCGAAGCGCCGGAATAATGCGGTAACAGGCACGGACAATGCACTCGACAGCATCTGCAGCGTCGTCAGAGACGGTGAGGTGGCGCCGTTCTCGATCTTCGACAGCATGCCTACCGAGATGCCGGCAGCCGCAGAAAGTTCGGCCACCGTCATGCCGAGCTTCTTGCGGAATCCGTGCACCTCGCGGCCGATTGCAGCCTCCAGAGTGTTGTTGCGCGCGCCCTGCAAGGCGTGCGGGTCCTGCTCAGGCATGTTTTTTTCGTCTTCCAAGGCAATTTCTTTCCGGGCGGATTCCAGACCTGACGGCAAGAGGTTAGGCGCAGGATTCGCAACCGTCCAGCGGGAGAGAATTACGAATTGCTGTTGCTATTTCCTCCGCAATGTGATTCCTCATCGCCAGCAGGCCGTGCGTAGACGATTGATGTCGACGGCCCGCGCTCCAGGCAGTGGA
The DNA here is from genome assembly GCA_020637855.1 of Rhodobiaceae bacterium. Lineage (GTDB taxonomy): Bacteria > Pseudomonadota > Alphaproteobacteria > Rhizobiales > Tepidamorphaceae > JACKJK01. The sequence goes on from JACKJR010000001.1 coordinate 716,336, forward strand.
TCGACACGATCAGCGGCCAGGAAAGGACGCATTAGTAAAGCGTCTCACCCCCAGTGGCTGTTCTGCGCAAGCCACTTACGAGATTTGAAAGCCGTCGCCCCGGACCCCATATCCGGTTTCGAACGGGCGATGCGAAAGAAAGCTACCTCTTGATACATTTTGAAGGTCTCGGCTTGGCCGAGTCACTCCTGCGTGCCGTTGCGCACGAAGGCTACGAAACTCCCACACCCATTCAGGCACAGGTGATTCCCGCGATGCTGGCGGGAAACGATATTGTCGGAATTGCCCAGACGGGCACCGGCAAGACGGCATCATTCGTGCTGCCGCTGCTTCATGGGGTTGCCTCGCGCTCGACCGCTCAGGGCAAGAAAACCTGCGGTGCGCTGATCCTGGCGCCGACGCGCGAGCTCGCCGCCCAGATCGCCGACAGCATCAAGGCCTATTCACGGTTTGAGAAAACGACCCATGCCGTCGTCGTCGGCGGCGTGAAGGCAGGCCCGCAGGTCCGTGCCATGGCGGGCGGCGTCGATATTCTCGTCGCCACACCCGGCCGGCTCGAGGACCTGATGGCGTCCGGCGCGATCCGCCTCAATGAAACGACGAAGGTCGTTCTCGATGAAGCCGACCAGATGCTCGATCTCGGCTTCATGCCGGCGATCCGGCGCATCCTCGCCAAGTTGCCCAAACAGCGTCAAACGGTTCTGCTGTCGGCAACCATGCCGAAGGAAATCCGCAGGCTTGCGGACGCGTTCCTGAAAGATCCGGTGGAGATTTCGGTTGCCCCGGCCTCGCGCCCCATCGAGCGCATCGATCAGTCGGTCATCCACCTGCCGCATGCGGAAAAGCGTGCCGAACTGGTCAAGGTGCTTGGCAACGGCGATGTGGAACGCGCGATCGTCTTCACCCGTACCAAGCGTGGCGCCGACCGGGTCAGCGACCATCTGGTCAAGGCCGGACTGCAGTCCGCGGCGATCCACGGCAACAAGAGCCAGGGTCAGCGCGAGCGTGCACTCGGCGCCTTCAAGGCGGGCCGGGTGAACATCCTGGTTGCCACCGACATTGCCGCGCGCGGCATCGACATCGACGACGTGTCCCACGTCGTGAATTTTGAACTGCCCAATGTGCCGGAGTCCTACGTCCACCGGATCGGACGCACCGCGCGGGCAGGCAAGAGCGGCACCGCCGTCTCGTTCTGCGACCCTGAGGAGCGCAAACTGCTGCGCGACATCGAGCGGCTGATCGGCCGTTCGCTGGGCGGCGCGGACGAGGCGATCGCGGTCGCTCCGGCAGGCTCGTCCAAGCGTGAGCTGCCGCAACCCCAATCCGTCCAGAAGACGCGCCGCAAGCGCCGCCGGTCCCGCAAGAAACAGAATGCGGTGGCCCCGGTAAATGCGGTTCGTGAAGCGAACGTCCGTCGTGAAGGCCAAGTCCGGAACGAGCAAGACAGAACCGGACTGGCGCGGATGCTCGGCAACATAGCGTCGCCGCAGATTGCATGACCGGCGCCGGCTGCATGCGGTGGCCGGTTCCAAAAAGTTCAACCTAAAGGCAGGGGTGATCCTGCCCGACATCGACAACGGAGAGACAAGATGGCGAAGGGTACTGTTAAGTGGTTCAACGCAACCAAGGGCTATGGCTTCATCGCGCCGGAAGGCGGCGGCAATGACGTGTTCGTGCACATCAGCGCTGTCGAGCGCGCCGGCATGAGCACGCTCAATGAAGGCCAGGCGATCAACTACGAGATCGAGGTCGACGAGCGTCGCGGCAAGTCTTCCGCCGTCAACCTCAGCGCTGCCTGAAGCACGCGCTAGAGCATCGCGCGAAGAAGTGGATACCGGTTTTCCGCAAAAAGCGATGCGACCTTAAAAGGTAGAACAGGTGTTCGTGTTTCATCAGAACGCCTGCTCTAGTTTGCTTGAAATTGCGCCGGGACAGGCTGTGAAAATGGCCGGTTCCGGCGTTTTTATTTGTTCCGGTTCGAGGCAAAATCCGGTGAAAATATAGGTAAATTCCCCGATATGATTTTTGACTCTAGGTCAGATTGTTGAGCGGGGGTCTTGAATCAGATTCAGAACGTGATGAATCGGTTTTTCAATCACATGAATCAGAATCTGAGCTTTATCTTTTTGTGCCAGGAGTCTGAAAAGACTCATGATTTCGAGGTCGCTTGAATCGATGGATCAGTGGCGCGCACCGCCGGGATTACGTGCGATATTGTTCGACAAGGACGGCACGATCATCGACTACGACGCTACCTGGGGGCCGGTGAACCGCCGCGCCGCCGCCCTCGCGTCGGCCGGGGATGCGGAGCTTGAAGCACGCATTCTCGCAGCTTGCGGGATGAATGCGGCAACGGGGAAGACCGCGGGAGGCAGCGTGTTCGCCGCGGGTAATGCGGCCGACATTGCGGGCCGCATGATCGAGGCTGGCAGCACGTTCGATGCTGCCGGGCTAACCCGCGCGCTGGACGAAATTTTCACCTCCACAGCCGATGCCGTCGTGCCGCTCGCGGATGTGCGCTCGCTGTTTTCCGAGCTCGTCCAGACCGGCTTCGCGCTTGGTGTTGCGACCAGCGATAACGAGGCCTCGGCGCGCATCACGATGGAAGTGCTCGGTGTCGCTGACCGGCTCGATTTTATCTGCGGGTACGATTCCGGGCATGGCGCGAAACCGGAGCCGGGTATGCTCCATGCTTTCTGCCGAAGCGTCGGTTGCAAGCCTCATGAGGTCGCCATGGTCGGTGACAACACCCATGATCTCGACATGGGCCGCGCCGCCGGAGCAGGGGCGGTTATCGCCGTTCTGAGCGGAACGGGATCGCATGACGTGCTGGCGTCAATCGCAGATGTCTGCCTGCCTGATATCTCGCATCTGCCGCGCGTGCTGAAACGTCAGGACTGAGTTTCTTTCTGGAACGAACGCGCGGTTGCGAGGAATGCCTGCACCAGCTTGCCGCGGCTCCTCTCGCGAAGGCAGATCAGCGCTTCATCCATGCGCATCTCGGGAGCATCGATCTCGATGCGCGTGAGGCGCGGGTCCTGTCCGAACTCAGCTGCGCAGACGAAGCCGATGCCTCCGCCGGAGGCGACGATCTCGCGCACCGCCTCGCGCCCCTCCGCCTCTATTGCAGGTGTCAGCGACACGCCCGCTTGCGCAGCACCATCCTCCAGCATCTTGCGGGTGCGCGATCCCTGCTCGCGCATCACCAGGGGCAGGTCGGCCAATTCAGCAAAGCTCACTTTCTTCCGGCTGGCGATCGGATGGCTGTTCGCCGCGAAAGCGATGATCGGCGTCGAGTTGAGCGGCAGCACCTCGAAGTCTCGGGTTGCGGACATATCGCCGAGCACACCGATATCGGCGTCATAGTTGTAGAGGCTCTGGACGACGCTGTCGGAATTGCCGGCCCACACGATGACCTTCGCGCCGGGGAAACTCTCCCGGAACCGTCCAAGCACCTGCAGCAGGTGATGCGCGGCATCGGCAACGATCCGCAACGTGCCCGATCGCAGCGCCCGCGACTCGGTCAGCAGTTCCAGCGCCTGCTGCTCGTTGTCGAACAGCTTGCGCGTGATCACCAAGAGCTTTTCGCCCGCTTCCGTCAGCGTGACCTGCTTCTTGTGCCGGTTGAACAAGAGAACGTCATATTCTTCTTCCAGCTTGCGTACCTGATCGGAGATCGCCGGTTGCGTTAGAAGCAGCTCTTCTGCGGCACGCGAAAACCCGCCGCAGACAGCCACGTAATGAAAGGCGCGAAGCTGGACGTACCGCATGGGCAAACCTTCCGGCTAACGATCGACGTCAACGATACAAATATCAGAACTAACGATTTGATTTATAATAGGCAAGCGCGCTGAAATCATGATTCAACGCATATCCGGAGCTTGTTGATGCACCTTTCGCTCGTCGTCCTGCACTTGGCCGGAGCGGTCATGCTTTTGCTGTGGGCGGTGCGCATGGTGCGTACCGGCGTGGAGCGCGCTGCCGGAAGCAGCTTGCGCGATGCGCTGCGCAGCGCGCGTGCGGGCAGGCTGCAGGCCGCTGCCGCGGGGACGGTGCTTGCTGTGCTGCTGCAAAGCTCGACCGCGGTTGCGATGCTTGCTGCCGGCTTTGCCGCAAGCGGCATCCTGCCTGTCGTCACCGGGCTTTCCGCGCTGCTTGGCGCTGATGTCGGTTCCGCGCTTGTCGTGCAGGTGTTGTCGTTCGATCTGTCCTGGCTGATGCCGGTGCTGCTGATCGCGGGGCCGGTTCTATTTCTCAAGTTCGATTCGCGTTTGCTGAAGCAGATCGGCCGCATCCTGCTCGGCATTGCGCTGATCCTGCTTTCGTTACGGCTGATAGGCGAGGCGACGGAACCGCTGCGTCACAGCACGTTTCTGCCGCTCGCGATTCAGTACCTGCGTGGCGATTTCATCACCGCATTCGCGCTCGCCGCGGGTTTTGCCTGGCTGATCCACTCAAGCGTTGCCGCACTCCTGCTGTTTGCAGCCTTCGCCGCACAGGGCATGCTGCCGGTCGAAGTCGGCGTGGCCTTCGTTCTGGGGGCAAACCTCGGTGCCGGCGCCATTTCGGTCTGGCTGACGCGCAACGAACCCGCAATCGCCCGCCGGATACCGGTCGGAAACCTGTGCTTCCGCGCCACAGCTGCGGTTAGCGCGCTGCTGGCCTATCAGATTTCACCATTCCCGCTCGATTTGCTGGGGGCAGGCGAAGCGCGGCAACTGATCAATTTCCATCTGTTGTTCAACGCCGTGCTGCTTGTCATCAGCCTCCCGCTGGCAGGCTATGCCGCCAGCCTGATGGAGCGCATCGTTCGTGACAGTGGCTCATCGGAAATTGAAGACCTGGCTTCGGTGCGTATCAGCGCGCTCGACCCCGGTGTGATCGCGCAGCCGAACCTGGCTCTTGCCAGTGCCACCCGTGAATTGTTGCGCATGGGCGAGACGGTAGAACAGATGTTGCGTCCGGTGATGGATGTTTTCGAAAGCGGCAATTCCGAACAGGTCGCCCGCGTCCGCAGCCTCGATCGTGAGGTCAATCGCGCACACACGGGCATCAAGCTGTTCATCGCCAAGGTGAACAGTGGTCAGCTTTCCGAAGATGAAGCGCGGCGCGGCATCGAGCTCACCGACTTCGCGATCAATCTTGAACATATCGGTGACATCATCGCCAAGAACCTGATGCGTCTCGTTCAGGACAAGACCGACAAACGGCTTTCCTTCTCGCGCGAGGGCTGGAAGGAGATGAATGCTTTGCATGCGCGCGTCATGGCCAATATGCAGCTCGCGCTGAACGTGCTTGTGTCGGAGGATCTGGAATCCGCCCGCCAGCTCGTGCGCGAGAAGGAGCTGATGCGCAAGCTGGAGCGCGACAGCCACCAGCGTCACCTTGCCCGCCTGCAATCGGGCATGGAGGAAAGCATCGCCACCAGCGACATCCACCTGGAAGTCGTGCGCGGACTGAAGGAGATCAACTCGCTGCTGGTTACGGTGGCCTATCCGCTCTTGAGCCAGAGCGGGGATCTGCTGGAAAGCCGCCTTGCAGCATCGGCATGATGCATGCCGTATGACAAAATAGATAAAATTGATACATCAATCTGAAATAACGATTTTACAGATAGTTCAGCGCATGGAACATGCTTCTTTATGACAACGGGCTCTGCCGTAACGAAGGACGCCCGCGGGAAGGAAGCAGGACATGCGGGAAGACCCGAAAAGCGCATTTTCACGACCGTTTCCGGCACCTGAGCTGGGCGAACCCTATCTGCTGACGCCGGGCCCGCTGACCACGGCCATCGAAGTCAAGCAGGCGATGTTGCGCGATTGGGGCTCGTGGGATGGCGATTTCCGCGCCATGACCGCTGATCTGCGCCGCCGCCTGCTGGCGCTGATCGGTGACGAGGCCGGCGAGTACGACTGCGTGCCGATGCAGGGCAGCGGCACGTTCTGCGTCGAGGCGATGCTGGGTTCCTTTGTTCCAAGGGATGGCAAGGTGCTGGTGCTGGCCAACGGCGCCTATGGCCTGCGCGCTGCCGAGACGATGAAATATCTCGGCCGCGATTACACGCTGATCGACAAGGGCGATTACCTGCCGCCGCGTGGCGAGGAGGTCGGTGCCGCGCTCGATGCCGATCCGTCGATCACCCACGTGGTCGCCATTCACTGTGAGACCAGTTCCGGCATCCTCAATCCGGTGGCGGAGATTTCGCAAGCGGTCTACGCGCGCGGCCGCAAGCTGCTGATCGATTCCATGAGCGCCTTTGGTGCGATCCCGCTTGAAGTGAATACGATCCGTTACGAGGCGATGGTCTCGTCCGCCAACAAATGCATCGAGGGCGTCCCGGGCTTCGGCTTCGTTATCGCCAGGAAGGCCGAACTGGAAGCCGCCAGCGGGCGTAGCCACTCGCTCAGTCTCGATGTCCACGCCCAGTGGGCCTACATGAACAAGACCGGCCAGTGGCGCTTCACGCCGCCGACCCATGTGGTCGCCGCCTTCCTGAAGGCGCTCGAGATGCACGAGGAAGAGGGCGGCGTGAAGGGCAGGGGCGCGCGCTATGCGGTGAACCGCGATACGCTCGTTTCGGGCATGCGCGAACTCGGTTTCGAAACACTGCTCGATGACCGCTGGCTGTCGCCGATCATCGTCACATTTTTCAACCCGGCCCATCCCGCCTTCTCGTTCGGGGCGTTCTACGACCTGATGAAGGCCAAGGGCTTCATCATCTATCCCGGCAAACTGACGGTAGTGGATAGTTTCCGTGTCGGCTGCATCGGCCGCATGGATGAACACGTCATGCGCCGCGTCGTGGCCGCCGCCGGCGAGTGCCTTGCCGAAATGGGTGTCGGCAGCGCCGCCCCGCCCGAAGCCGCGATTGCCGAACGCGCGCGGCTTGCCGCCTGAGGTTTACTCACGATACCAGCCGGATCCCATTTCGCGTCACCATCGCTGGCGCAATCAAAACCACACAGGAGAAACGCATGTCCGAATTCGTCTATTCCCGGTCCTATCGCGGCAAGGTCAAGGCCGTCATCCTCGATTGGAGCGGCACCACGGCGGATGCCTATGTCGTGGCGCCGGCAGTCGTTTTCGTGGATGTGTTCAAAAAACACGGCGTGGAGATATCCATGGCCGAGGCGCGCGGTCCGATGGGTTTGCGCAAGGACCTGCACATCAAGGCGCTGACCGAAGTGCCGGCGATCCGTGAACGCTGGAAGGGCGTACATGGCAAATACCCCGGCCAGGCCGAGGTGGACGCGATGTTCGCCGATTTCGTGCCGATGCAGCTCGATTGCCTGCGCAAGTATACAGGGCTCCTGCCCGGAGTTGCGGAAGTCACCCAGCGCCTGCAAAAGGCCGGCATCAAGATCGGCAGCACAACGGGGTTCACCCGCTCCATGGTCGATATTCTCGAGGAAGAAGCGGCCAAGCAGGGTTACAGGCCGGATTCATCTGTTGCCGGAGACGAGGTCATTCACGGCGCGCGACCCGGTCCGTTTATGGTGTTCAAGAACCTCGACAACCTCGGCATCTATCCCGTGCAGTCGGTCATCAAAGTGGATGACACCACGTCCGGCGTCGGCGAGGCGCTCAATGCCGGTTGCTGGGGCATCGGCGTGGCGCGCTATTCCAACTATATGGACATGGATACCCCCGACCAGGACAAATCGCTGCCGGCGGAGGAAATCCAGCGACGTCTTGAGGCAACCCGTGAGATCCTGCGCAAGGCCGGTGCCCACTACGTCATCGATTCCATTGCCGACATCGAGCCGGTGATCGAGGACATCAACGCCCGGCTTGCCCGCGGCGAGAAGCCATGAGCCGATCGGACATTCGCATCGTCCACACGGAGGGTGAGTCCAACACCTCTGCCGCGCGCAAGAGGTGGCTGGAGCAGAACAGCGATCCCGCAACCGCCGAACTGACCCGGCGCGATGCGGACGTCTTCCTGCACCAGAGCCTGTCGAGCCCGTGCGTCTCCGCAATCGTCAAGGCGGAAGGTATCTGGATCGAGGATGCCGGCGGACGCCGCTTCATGGATTTCCACGGCAACTCGGTCCATCACATCGGCTACGCCCATCCCCGTCTGGTTGCCGCGATCAAGCAGCAACTGGAGAGTTTAAGCTTCTCGCCGCGCCGCTTCACCTGCGAACCGGCTGTCGAGCTTGCCGAGACGCTCGCCGATCTTGCGCCGGGGGATTTGGGCAAGTGCCTGTTCACCACCGGCGGATCGGATGCCAACGAGGTGGCGCTGAAGATCGCCCGCGCCGCGACGGGCCGCTTCAAGACGCTGTCGTTCTGGGATGCGTTTCACGGGGCAGGCTTCGGTGCGGCAAGCGTCGGTGGTGAGGCGACGTTCCGCTCCGGTATCGCCGGCCCGCTGCTGCCGGGCGCCGAGCACGTCGCGCCGTTCCATTGCTATCGCTGCCCCTACGGACATCCCGGTCCCGACACCTGCGGCATCGCCTGCGCCAATATGGTCGAATACGCCCTTGAGAAGGAAGGCGACATCGCCGCCGTCATCGCCGAGCCGATGCGCGCGACGCCGGTGCCGCCGCCGCCGGGCTTCTGGAGAAAGGTACGCGAAGCCTGTGACCGTCATGGCGCGTTGCTCATCTTCGACGAAATCCCCACCGGCCTTGGCAAGACGGGGAAATTCTTCGCCTGCGAGCATGACGACGTTACGCCGGATATCCTCGTGCTCGGCAAGGCACTGGGCGGCGGCATCCTGCCGATTGCCTCCGTCATCGCCCGCCGCGATCTCGATGTCGCCGGCGACTACGCGATCGGCCACTACACTCACGAGAAGAACCCGGTTACGGCCCGTGCAGCCCTGACCACCATCGCCATCATCCGCGAGGAAGGGCTGGTGGAGCGTTCAGCCGAGCTCGGTGAAATGGCCATGACCCGGCTAAGGGACTTTGCAGCAAAGTCGCCCATCGTTGGCGATGTGCGCGGGCGCGGCCTGATGTTCGGTGTCGAGATCGTCACCGACAAGCAGACGCGCGAACCCGGCAACGATCTCGCCGAGCAGATCTATTACCGCTGCCTCGATGCCGGTCTCAGCTTCAAGATCAGCCAGGGCTGCGTCCTGACCTTGTCGCCGCCGCTGGTCATTTCCTGCCAGGAACTCGACCGCGCGCTCGATATCGTCGAGGACGCGATCCAGGCGGTCACCCCTGCATGAAGATCGTCCGGACCGACCGCGAACTCGAATGCCCGCATGTCGACGCGGTGCTGCGCGAGAGGGGACACGATCTCGTCCTGCTGCCCGACGGCATCGGCGAGGACGAACTGGTTGAGGCGACCCGCGACGCCGACCTGATCCTGATGTGCTACACGCCGGTCACCGTGCGGGTGATCGAAGGCGCGAAGCAATTGCGGGCCATCGTCAAATACGGCGTCGGCATCGACGCCATCGACATCGACGCGGCCAAGACGCACCGCGTGCCCGTGGTCAACGTGCCCGAATATGCCGAGGAGACGGTGGCCGAAGGCGCTTTCGCGCTGATGATCGCACTCGCCAAGAAACTGGTTCCCCTCGACCGCACCATGCACCGCGACGGTTGGGCCTGGCCGCAGCAGGCATGGCTCACCAATGATATTGCCGGCAAGACGCTGGGCCTCGTCGGCGTCGGGCGCATCGGCCGCTCGATGGCGCGCATGGCGGGGCAGGGCTTCCGCGCCCGTGTGCTCGGCTACGACCCGAACGTCACGGCGGATACGATGCGTGCCCTTGGCGTCGAGAAGGTCGATGACCTGCACGCGATGCTCAAGCAATGCGATCTGGTTTCGGTCCACTGCACGCTGTCGGATCAGACGCGCCACCTGATTGGAGCATCAGAATTCGCGGCGATGAAGCCTTCGGCAATCTTCATCAACGTTTCGCGCGGCGCGCTGGTCGACGAGATTGCGCTTCTGATCGCGTTGAAGGAAAAGCGCATCGCTGGTGCCGGGCTCGATGTCTTTTCTCAGGAGCCGCTGGCGTTGGAAGGCCACCCTCTGAGCGACTTGTTCGGCATGGACAACGTGATCCTGATGCCGCATCTGACCTTCTACACCCATGAAGCCATGCGGCGCCTTGAAGACGAAACGCTGGAGCGCTGTTTCGAGGCGCTGGAAGGCCGGCCCGTTCTCGTCAAATCGAAAGACCCCCGCCTCACTTCGCAAACCCATGGCGTGACCTTCACACCCTGACGCAGCACCCCGCCGCATACGCGGCAACAGGACCAAACCCTTGTCGCTTTTCGCACTCTCGATCGTTCTCATCGCCGCGTTCCTGCACGCGTTGTGGAACGCATTGGTCAAGGGATCCTCCGACAAGGCCATCATGCTGGCGGGCGTCGCCGCAGCCCATTCGGTGTTCGGCGCTGTAGCGATCTTTTTCGTTGCCGTGCCCGATCCGGCGAGCTGGCCATATCTCATCGCTTCGATCGTCATTCACTATGGCTATTACGCCCTGCTGTTCCAGGCTTATCGTTTCGGCGACCTGTCGCAGGTCTATCCGATCTCGCGCGGCATGGCGCCGGCGCTGGTTGCCTTCGGCGCATTTCTCGTCATTGGCGAGACCATGCCTGTTGCGGGCATCGCCGGTCTTGTCGCCGTGTCGCTCGGCATTTGCATGCTGGCGCTGCTGCGCGGTGCCGCCAACGCGGACAGGCGCGCCGTATACGTCGCTCTGGTGCTTGGCTGCACAATCGCGATCTATTCGGTGGTCGATGGCATCGGCATCCGCAGTGCCGTCAGCACGCTCGGTTATATTGCCTGGCTCAGTTTTTCCGAAATTCCCATCACGGCATGGGTGCTTTATGGCCGCTGGCGCAGGCGCGAGCCCTTTCCGAAGAAGAGGTTTGCAAAGGGCATGGTCGGCGGTCTGTTCTCGATCTTTGCATACGGGATTGCGCTTTATGCGGCCACCATTGCACCGCTGGGTGCGGTGTCGGCGGTGCGAGAATCGAGCGTCATCATCGCGGCGTTGATCGGTCTGGTTGTGTTCCGCGAACGCCCCTGGATCGGCCGGCTTATCGCTGCGGGAATAGTGGCCGCGGGCGTAATCCTGCTTGCCATTTCCGAGTGATGAAAAGATTCATCGATTGAATCGATCCAACCATAAATGGAATAGATTTTACTTATTCAGGGCCGATTTCCACTATTCTTGCCGGAAGAGCCAGTCCGGTCGTGTGACAGACGTTCAAACGGCTGTCACATACCCATTATATCCGGGCGTGGTTGGGGGAGCCGGTTGCCCGCCGGAATTGTCCTCCAGCCTCTCTCGCCGCAACTGCAACAAGCAGACCAGGGGAAAGCGTCAATGACCCGCAAGCTGACACTGATCGCCGGCGTGTTCGCCGCCGCATTGAATTCCTCGGTGGCCTTCGCCGCCACCGAGCTGACCGTCTACACGGCGGTCGAGGCCGAAGACCTCAAGCGCTACGCCGAGATGTTCAACAAGGATCATCCCGACATCACCATCAACTGGGTTCGCGACTCCACCGGCGTCGTGACCGCCAAGCTTCTGGCGGAGAAGAACAACCCGCAGGCCGATGTCGTCTGGGGTCTTGCTGCAACCTCGCTGCTGCTGCTCAAGACCGAAGGCATGCTTGAGCCTTACGCGCCCGCAGGCGTGGACAAGCTCGATTCCAAGTTCGTCGACAAATCCAACCCGCCCGCATGGGTCGGCATGGATGCATGGGTTGCCTCGGTTTGCGTGAACACGGTCGAAGCCGAGAAGCTCGGTCTGCCGATGCCCGCATCCTGGAAGGACCTCACCAAGGAGGTCTACAAGGGCCACGTGGTGATGCCGAACCCGGCGTCTTCGGGCACGGGCTTCCTCGACGTTTCCAGCTGGCTGCAGATGTTCGGCAAGGACGAGGGGTGGAAGTTCATGGACGCGCTCCATGAGAACATTGCCGCCTATACCCACTCCGGCTCCAAGCCCTGCAAGATGGCCGCCGCTGGCGAAATCCCGATTGGCGTGTCCTTCGCTTTCCGCGGCGCCAAGTCCAAGGCCGATGGTGCGCCCATCGAGATCATCGTTCCTTCCGAGGGCGTGGGCTGGGATATGGAAGCAACCGCCATCGTTGCCGGCACCTCCAAGCTCGAAGCAGCAAAGACGCTGGTTGACTGGTCGATCACCAAGACCGCCAACGAGATGTACAACACCGGTTATGCCGTTGTTGCCATGCCGGGCGTCGCCAAGCCGGTCAAGTTCTTCCCGGAAAACCTGACCGAGAAGATGATCGACAACGACTTTGAGTTTGCGGCGAACAATCGTGCCGCTATTCTCGAGGAATGGGCCAAGCGCTACGACTCCAAGTCCGAGCCAAAGGGCTGATAACGATCCGGGCAATAATCGGATTGTTCGGCTGACATGATGTAGGGCGCCGTGGCTACCGCCGCGGCGCCCGATCAATGAAATGGGGCTGGCAACGACATGAGTACCTCGACCGCGCGGGGACGGCGTACGGCAAAGCCGAAAGCGCAGAAGCCTGCCGGGTCATCGGAACCCTATCTGCGCATCACGGGACTGTGGAAAGCGTTCGGTGAGTTCCTCGCACTCAAGGATATTTCGCTCGATGTGAATCAGGGCGAATTCATCTGCTTTCTGGGTCCATCCGGTTGCGGCAAGACAACATTGCTGCGTGCCATCGCCGGCCTTGATCCGCAGACGCGTGGAACCATCAGCCAGGGCGGCAAGGATATTTCCGAATTGCCGGCTTCGGGCCGTGATTACGGCATCGTCTTCCAGTCCTATGCGCTGTTCCCCAACCTGACGATTGAGAGGAACATTGCCTTCGGGCTTGAGAACGCGGGGCGTCCGCGCGCCGAGATCAACGCACGCGTCAAGGAACTGCTCGATCTCGTCGGATTGCCCGATCAGGCGAAGAAATACCCCGCCCAGTTGTCCGGCGGCCAGCAGCAGCGCGTCGCGCTGGCTCGCGCCATCGCCGTCTCGCCCGGCCTTCTGCTGCTTGACGAGCCGCTGTCCGCGCTCGATGCCAAGGTGCGCGTTTTCCTGCGCCACGAGATCAAGGAGCTACAGCGGAAGTTGGGTGTGACGACCATCATGGTCACCCACGATCAGGAAGAGGCGCTGTCGATGGCCGACCGCATCGTGGTGATGAACCACGGCGTTATCGAGCAGGTCGGAACCCCGACGCAGGTCTATCGCCACCCCGCGAGCCTGTTCGTCGCCGATTTCATCGGCGAAACCAACAAGATCGATACGAAGGTGGCTGCGGGCAAGGCGAAGATCGGCAAGGCGGCCATCACCTTCAAGGCCGAGGACGCCCCCAAGAGCGGTGAAGTCATCGCGGTGATCCGGCCCGAGGATGTCATCCCCCATTCGGCAGGGCCGAAGCGCGCAAAAGCACGCGGCAGCAGAGGCGCCAATCTCATCGATGTCAAAATCGATTCAATGGAATTCCTCGGCTCATACTGGCGCGCCCACCTCGGCGGCACATCGCTGGCAGGTGTTCCGATGGTCGCCAATTTTTCGATGAATGCGGTGCGCCGTCTCGGTTTGGAGGAGGGTATCGACATGACTGTGGAACTTCCCGCCGAACGTGTCCTCGTCTTCGCGAAGGCGGGGTAGGTCATGTCTGACATTGGCGCGACACTGCCGCAGGGACGTCCCGCCCGCATCAGGCTCGATAACGATGCGCTGGTGAAGCGCGGCCTGATGATCGTGATCGCGGCCTATCTCTTCGCAGCGCTCGCATTGCCTCTCTATGCAATGCTGTCGAAGTCCTTCACGACCTACAGCTTCGATCTCACCCGCTACGAATTTCAGGTCAGCGACGAGAGCGGAACGAACTGGAGCGAGCCGGTCACGGCCAAGGCACTCAATGACAAGTTGAGCGCCGTACCGCCTGCCGACCTGGACACGATTTCCGACGGGCGCTTGCCGGCGACGAGCTTCTTTCCCGATTTCAGTTTCCGCAGTCCGGTCAAATACCGCATTCGCGGCACGGTAGAGAACGCGCCCTATCTCGTGGGTCTCGATCCGTTCAATTCGATTGAGTGGAAGGAAGTCGACAGCAACACGTTCCGGCGCGTCATGTTGCGCCCGGTGCAATCGCGCAGCCTAGCCAACTACAAGACCTACTTCTCGACGCCTTCGCTGTTCCTGTCGATCGAGAATTCCTTCTTCATCGCCTCCGTCAGCACGGCCATCACGATTCTGCTGGCTTTCGGCTTTGCCTACGCGATCAACCGCAGCTGCATGCCATTCAAGCCGGCCTTACGGCTGATTGCGATGATGCCGATCCTCGTGCCCTCGCTGCTTCCGGGCATCGCGCTGGTCTACATGTTCGGCAACCAGGGCTACATGAAGGAACTGTTGCTGGGCGAGAGCATCTACGGGCCGTTGGGCATCGTTATCGGCTCGGTGTTCTTCACCTTCCCGCACGCGTTGATCATCATTTCGACCGCGCTGTCCATTTCCGACCAGCGCCACTACGAGGCGGCTGAATCCCTGCGCGCCAGCAAGTGGCGCACCTTCTGGACGGTGACGATCCCCGGTGCGCGATACGGCCTGATCTCGGCGGCTTTTGTCGTCTTCACGCTGGTGATCACCGATTTCGGTCTGCCCAAGGTGATCGGCGGGCAATACAACGTGCTCGCCGTCGACATCTACAAGCAGGTGATCGGCCAGCAGAACTTCGAGATGGGCGCGGTGGTATCCGTCGTGCTGCTGATCCCGGCCATCATCGCATTCATCGTCGACCGCATCGTGCAGAAGAAGCAGGTGGCGCTGCTGTCGGCGCGCTCGGTGCCTTACGAGGCGCGGCCGAACCGCCGTTTCGACATGGCCTGCCTGGGGTGGTGCGCTGTCGTTGCGATCTTCATCCTCGGCATCATCGGCACCTGCCAGTTCGCGGCCCTGATCAAGTTCTGGCCCTATGATTTGTCGCTGTCGCTGAAAAATTACGATTTCGACCGTATGGACGGCGGCGGCTGGGAGGCTTACCGCAACTCGATCCAGCTCGCCTTGCTGACGGCGGCGATCGGCACAGCGATCATTTTCACCGGCGCTTATATGGTGGAAAAGATCGACGGCTTCCGCACTGCGCGCGGGCTCTTCCAGTTCCTCGCCATGCTGCCGATGGCGGTGCCGGGGCTGGTGCTCGGTCTGGCCTATATCTTCTTCTTCAACAACCCGGCCAACCCGCTGAACTTCATCTACGGGACGATGACGATCCTCGTGGTTTCAGCGGTGACGCACTTCTATACGGTCGGACACCTGACGGCGCTGACGGCACTGAAGCAGATCGACAAGGAATTCGAGCCGGTGGCAGCCTCGCTTCGCACGCCGTTCCACCGGCTGTTCGCGCGTGTGACCGTACCGGTCTGCCTGCCGGCAATCCTCGACATATCGATCTATATGTTCGTCAACGCGATGACGACGGTTTCAGCCGTGGTGTTCCTCTATTCCACCCACACGGCTCTGGCCTCGGTCGCGGTGCTGAACATGGATGACGCCGGCGACATCGCACCCGCTGCCGCCATGGGCATGATGATCTTCTACACCAATGCCGCCGCCCGCATCGTCCACGCGATCCTGTCGCGCGGTGTGCTGTCGCGCACTCAAGCCTGGCGCTTCCGCTAAAGGGGCCATGCATCGGTGCATCGTAGCTCTGCCTGACACTGCGTTCCTTCCCGTTGCCGAATTGGATAGACCGTTGACGGGGAACAACGCACCGGAGGGCTGTAATGGCGGGCACACAACGCCACGGGCTTGCGTGGTATCTGATTGCGGCTGCGCTTCTGATCGAGGCCGCAGGCGTGGTCGCCGGGCGCATGGGCGAGGAATACGCCATGCTCGCCGCGCTTCTGGTCTGCGTTGCGACCATGGGGCTGCTCGCTGCGCGCCTGATCCCTGAATACCTCACAGCATTGCTGTTCTTCGTGGTCTGCTCCCTTGGTGCGTTCGCTCCGCCAACGGTTTTCCTCGCGGGCTTTGCCAGTTCCGCCGTATGGCTGGTCGTATCCGGCGCCATAATCGGAGCAGCGTTGCGCCATACGGGTCTCGCGGACCGGATGGGGGCGATGCTTGCACCTTCCGGCGAGATGGCCTTCGTCCGTTTGCTGTGGCGCGTGATGTTTTTCGGCGCGTTCCTGATGTTCTTCATGCCATCCTCGATGGGGCGCATCCTGCTGATGATCCCGCTGCTGGAAGCGACCGTGAAGCAGATTGGTCTTGAGCCGGCGGGCCGCAGAGCAAGCGCCGTGATGCTCGCCGGCATCTTCGGCACTTTCATACCGGCAACCTCGATCCTGCCGGCGAGCGTGCCAAACAACGTGCTGGCCGGTCTGATGGAATCCACTGGCATTGGGGCTCCGGCCTTCTCCGAATACATGCTGCTGCATTTCCCGGTTATCGGAATGGTCAGCCTGGGACTGATCGCGTGCCTGCTTGCCGTTCTCTACAGGGGAGAAGAAGCGGTCAGCGTTTCCGGGGGCAGGGATGTCAGGCCACCGCTGTCAGGCCCCGAAAAACGGTTGGCGATCGTTCTGTTCATGACAATCCTGCTTTGGGCGAGCGACAGCCTGCATGGCCTGCCGACCGCATGGGTCGGTATGCTCGCTGCCGTGACATGCCTGTGGCCGGGTAACGGCCTGATGCCGCAGCAGGCATTACGTGCGGTTGGCCTTGAGCCAGTCTTCTACGTCGCTGGCGTCGTCGGCGTCGGTACGTTGATCCAGTACTCCGGCCTTGGTGCCGAGCTTGCCGGTATCATGAGCGGTGTGGCCGGGTTCGCCATGGGAAGTCCGGCAGGATCCGTTCTGCTGCTGAGTGGCGCGGCAGCGCTGCTGGCGCTGCTTGTCACGGTCGTGGCGGTGCCTGCCATACTGACCCCGATCGCGGGAAGCCTGTCGCATTCGACCGGCCTGTCGGTGGAGGCTGTCGCCATGACCCAGGTGATGGGTTTCTCGACCGTCTTCTTTCCCTATCAGGCCCCGCCTTTCGCGGTCGCCATCCAGTCCGGTGCGGTATCTCCACGCGACATGACGCGGTTCTGCTTCCTGCTGGCTTGCGCCATGCTGGCCGTAGTATGGCCGTTGAACATGTTCTGGTGGCGGGTGCTGGGATGGCTCGGTTGAACCAGAGCGGGGCTTTACGCGCCGAGAAGTTCCAGCGTTAGCGGATCGGGCCCGTCGTAGAACGCATCCAGAGCCTCTGCGAACAAAGCCCTGTCATCATCATCTGCCGATGCTTCGTGAAACAGCGTCAGGCACGAGCGGAATTTCACATCATCGGGCGAGCCGAAGATGTCATGCGCGCTCTTGCCGGTATGCGCCAGCACATGTCTAACGCATTGCCGCAATCGCTGCCCGAGAAGAGGGTGGACGAGATAGGCCTGCGCTTCGTCCAGCCCGGCGACACCATAGAAGCGCGCGCGATCGCTTCGCCCGAGCTCGGCAAGCTGCGGGAAGATGAACCACATCCAGTGCGACAGCTTGCGTCCCGCCGCCAGTTCGCCGACGACATCGTCGAATACCGGCGCTTGCGCGGATACGAAGCGTTCGAGCGGCATCACCTGTTGCCTTTGCGGATGTCCATAACCGTGCGAATGCTGGCATTGGTGGCGCGGTTCTGTCCCGATACGATGAGTTCCTTGCCGGCGATATTGCCGCTTGGACCCGCCGCACCTTCGATGGCGAGCGCAACGTTTTGCTTGTAGTAAGCCTGTTCCATTGGCGACAGTTCCACACCGGTCCAGGGGTCGAAGCGGATATCGCAGGCGATGTTGAGCGAGACAATGCCTGATTGTTTACTCACACGAGACTTGGCAAAGCAGTCCGGTGCATGAAGCGGCAGTTCCTCTGTCGCCTCGAAGCCCTCGAAGAAGCCGGATTGCCTGGCTTGAGCCAAGGCTTGCGGGTCTACCACGATGAATGTCGGCAGCCGCTTTCCGGTTTGCGGGTCGTATTTGAGTCCCGGGCTTCGCAGGACTACGCAAAGCTGTTCCTGATTGTAGCCGCGTGCCCTGTAGGCTTGCACCAGTTCATCCGACAGCGACATCGAATATCCGCCATCGCCATAGAAGAAGCATTCATGGTCGAGCTTGGGCGGGGCTTGGCCTTCATATCCCCAGGGCACGACAATGCCCGTTGGAACCATGTCCCTGGGGTTTTCGAAGATGATCGGGAAACGGTTTTGGGCGTCGTGGCCGCAATCGAGATAGTTGATGAAGACCCAGCCCCAGTCGCGCCATTGCCCTTTGTACTCGCCGACGACATGCGCCCATTTCGGATTGCCTTCGTCATCCCAGCCATCGATGGCGTCCTTGAAAACCTTGCGGCCGTTTTTCAGCCGGTTGACCACGTCGCCGCCAGGCGTTGCGCGCACGTTGAGCGGCGTGCCGGTCGGATCGGCGATACGGCACATTTCGGCCCGTGCCGGTGCGGCAAAGGCAAGCGCCATGATCATCAGGATAGGGGCCAGGCGGGTCAGAAGGGCCGGCATTACATCTGCCTCCGGTCTTGTTTTCATTCATTCAAGGTCAGCATAGCCCGGAAAAATTGGCTATCGGAAGGCCGCTTCGATTTCCGCCATGAGCGGATGCATGTAGCCCGCCTCGCGCAGGGCTGAAAAATCGGACGCGATATAGGCCTGCCAGTTCATGCCGCCGATCGTCTCGGCATCCTTGTGAGCGAGATAGATGTTGCGTGCATCATCCACCGCTCCGGTGAACATCAGAGCATGCGCCAGATTGGACTGATAGAGCACGGCATCGGGAGCAAGTGCGGCAGCGTTGCGGGCGGAAGCAAGGGCCAGATCGAACGCGCCGGTCAGGAGTTGAAACCAGGCGGCATCGCTCAGCAGCGGCGCTTCATATGCGGCGATGTTTTCAGCCCCCGATGCCACGGCAATGTCACGGAACGCCCCGACCATCTGTTGCGCGCGTTTTGCCGCATCGCCATTGCCGTTGACGCTCGCGGCGGCCAGCGTCGTAGAACGCATCAGACGCGAGAGGTCATCGAGACCGCCACCGGCAACCGTTGCGGTGCCGGCCAGCACGCGGGCATGCTCCAGCGCGCTTTCGAATGCGGTGAGCGCGCGCTGGCCCTGGCCAAGCGTATATGCGGCATTGCCAAGGCGTTCGCCCGCGATCATCAGGGCACGCCGCCATGGCCTCCATGCGGAATCGGACTCGTGCAGGCGCGTGGCGATCTTCAGGTGCGCTTCGTACTGTGCAAGCGCACCCGCGCCATCTCCGGTCTGGAGCAGCATATCGCCCAGTTTCTGGTGTGCCGTGCCGAGGTCCTGCTGCCAGTCGGTATTGTTTTCATCCTGCGCGGCAAGCGTCTCGGTGCGTGCAAGGCTGTCGCGATAGGCGGAAAGTGCAGCATCAATGTCCCCGGTTTTCGATGCGATATCGCCGATGCGTTCCAGCGTTGCGGCGATGGCGCGCAACCGCTCCACGTCGCTGCCGTCATCGGGCAGGGCTTGCCACGTTTCGAGCGCGGTCATGTAATTGACCTTCGCCGCGTCAAGCTGGCCGGCAGCTTCATCGCTGTGCCCGACGTTTTCCAGCGCGGATGCGATCTGCCGATCGCGGGCGACAGAGGCAGGCAGCGAGCGGGCAATTTCCAGCCCTTCGTCGTAGGCTGTTCGCGCCGCATCGTGCTGTCCGAGATCGAACCGGATGTCGCCGAGCCGGTCGAGGCCGACGACCAGTCCGCTCTGCCAGCCCGGATCGGCGGGCGCAACGGCGCGTAGCTTGCGGAACACGGCCACTGTCGCTTCTGCGGTTTCGAGCGCTGCCTGATCCTCGCCTTGTGCGCGCATGGCAGCCGAGAGTTCGGCCAGTGCCAGACCGCCATTGAGCAGCAGGGTGGGGCGCTTCTCGCCGACGCTTTCGAGTTCCGCCACCAGCTTGCGGGCCTGGCTGAGAATAGCGACGATCATGTCACGAGGGATGCCCCGGCGCGGCGCATAGCGGTTTGCGATGTCGATCACCAGTTGCTTCGTCGCTTCGGTCGTACGTTCCAGAACCCGCTCGACGCGGTTTCTTTCAGCGACCGCGATGCGCCGGTTGATCTCCGACCAGACGGCCAGGCTGCTGGCAATCAGGACGGCGGCGAGCGCGCCTGCAAGCCAGTTGCGTTGCCGCCGCGCCGCTGCCTTGCGGCTTTCCCCGATCAATACCTGATGCGCGGCGGTGGGGGCCGGCGCCTTGGCGGGTTGTGATGCGATCCAGCTTTCCGCCGCCTGCAATTCCCCGCCGCGCAGCAGCAGCGCGGCATTCCTGTCGCGCGCGATCCAGCGGCCTGCCAGGACGCCGATGCGGGTGTGCTCGCGGATCCAGCCGATGTCGGTCGAGATCGCTTCCGCCAACTCGTCGGCGGCGGTGTCGAAATCTCCCGTGGCTCCGACAGCCGGCATCGTGATGAAGTGGATGTAGTTCAGCTTGGATAGCTGGGCGGGAACGTCGAACCCCGCGACATCGCGCGCAACCACGGGCACGAACCGCTTGTTCAGCGTCTCGGCGTAGTCCACCTCGTCCTGGCATACGGCGGAAGCAACCGAGTCCGGGCTCAGCACGAAGACGATCGTATCGGCTTCCTCGATCAACTGGCGGATACGCGTCCACCATTCCTCGCCCTTGGCGATGGCCTCGCGGTCGACGGCGGCGTTGATGCCGCGCGTTTCCAGCGCGGTCTGCAGCCGGTCGACAAAGGCAAGGTCCTTGCGCGAATAGGAGATGAAGACGCTGGCTGCGTCTTTCTTCTGTGCGGCATCGGGCGCGGAGGGAGTCGGCTGCGCGGTCATCTTCCGCACAGCTTAGCCTCAAGCGTTGCCGATCAGAACACCCGCCGCGAAGACCAGCGCTCCGCCAAGCACGACCTGGAAGGCGGCACGCATGAACGGTGTGTCCATGTAGCGGTTCTGGATCCATGTGATCGCCCAAAGTTCGATCAGAACGACCAGCGCGGCAATGCTCGTTGCAGTCCAGAAATGCGGGATCAGATAGGGCAGGGCATGCCCGAGGCCGCCGATGGCGGTCATGATGCCCGACGCAAACCCGCGCTTGACTGGTGACCCGCGCCCGGAAATCACGCCATCATCGTGCGCGGCCTCGGTAAAGCCCATCGAGATGCCCGCGCCAACGGAAGCCGAAAGACCGACGAGAAAGGTCTGCCATGTGTCCTGCGTGGCAAAGGCTGCCGCGAAGATCGGCGCCAGTGTCGAGACCGAGCCGTCCATCAGCCCGGCGAGGCCTGGCTGTACATAGGTCAGCACGAACTGGCGATGTTCGGTCGCGGCTTCCTCTTCCTTCACGTCGTCGGGCGTGTGCTTCATGCCGAGGCGGCGGGCAAGCGACTCGTGCCCCTTCTCGGCCTGTGCCAGATCGCCCAGCAACTTGCGGGTATCCGCGTCGCCAGTGCGTTTGGCGGCCTCGACATAGAAACGGTGCGCCTGGTTTTCCATCTGCTCGGCCATGTCGCGCACCTTCTCGATGCCGAGCGGGCGCACCAGCCAGTCCGGCTTGCGCTCGTAATAGCCGCGCACATGCTCGCGCCTGATCAGCGGAATGGTTTCTCCGAAGCGTTTCTTGTGCTGCTCGATCAGCCGGCGGCGGTGCTCGTTTTCCTCTTCCGCCATCTCGTCGAAGACCTTCGCGGAGGCGGGGAAACTGTCGCGCAAGCCATCGGCATAGGCCGTGTAGATGCGCGCATCGTCTTCTTCCGACGAGATCGCAAGGGCCAGAACCTCCTGTTCGGAAAGCGATGAGAAGTCCCTGCGGCCAAAGCTGAAAATGCGATTGATCATGGTTGAATCGTCTTCTGAGAGTTGTCGCTGAACTGCTGATTTCAGCAGTTTGGAATCTTTCTAAACAATATAACGACAGCAACTCCGCTACGCAAACTTCACGGCGGTAAAACCCGGCGCAAAATTGCCGCACCGGTGGCCAGATGAAAAGCGGTGTTAGGCCTCGCCGTAGCCGACCAGTGCTTTCGTCTCCACGAAGTCGTGAATGCCCCAGTCGGCATATTCGCGCCCGTTGCCGGACTGCTTGTAACCGCCAAAGGGGGCGAACGTGTCCCAGTCGGGATAATTGATCTCGACCTGGCCCGCGCGCAATTGCCGGGCGACCTTGCGGGCATGGTCAAGATCACTGGACTGGACGTAGGCGGCAAGGCCGTAAGGGGTGTCATTGGCGATCTCGATTGCTTGCGCCTCGTCCGCATAGGGCAGGATCGACAGCACCGGCCCGAACACTTCCTCGCGCGCAATGGTCATGTCGTTGCTGACGTCGCCGAATACGGTCGGCTTGACGAAATACCCCCGGTTGAGACCGGCAGGGCGCCCCGCTCCTCCGGTGACAAGCCGCGTGCCTTCCGAGTTCGCTGTTTCGATCAGGTTCTGGATCTTGTTGAACTGCGTTTCGTTGACGACGGGGCCAAGATCGGTATCGGCATTGCGCGGATCGCCGGTCACATGGGCTTGCGCGGCGGCCCTGGCGATCTCGAGCGCCTCGGCATGCTGGTCGCGATGCACGAGCATGCGTGTTGGCGCGTTGCAGGATTGACCCGAGTTCTCGAAACAGGCCTGGACACCGCCGGTCACGGCGGCTGCCAGATCGGCATCGGGCAGGATGATGTTGGGTGACTTGCCGCCGAGTTCCTGCGCCACGCGCTTGACCGTATCGGCGGCGGCCTTGGCGACCAGAATGCCGGCGCGCGTCGAACCCGTGAACGACACGAAGTCGACCTTGGGATGATTTGCCAGCACCTGGCCTACGGTCGGCCCGTCACCATTGACGAGGTTGAACACGCCTGCCGGCACGCCGGCCTCATGCATGATTTCCGCGAAGATGACGCCGCTGACGGGAGCGATCTCGCTGGGCTTGAGTACCATGGTGCAGCCTGCGGCAATCGCGGGTGCCACCTTGCAGGCGATCTGGTTCATCGGCCAGTTCCACGGCGTGATCAGCCCGCACACGCCGATCGGTTCGTGCACGATGCGCGTCGTGCCGCGCTGGCTCTCGAAAGCGAAATCCTTCAGCGCCTTGGCGGTTGCGGAGATATGCGCCAGCCCCGCGAGCGCCTGGCTCGATTGCGCGAAGGCAAGCGGCGCGCCCATCTCGTCGCTGATGGCGGCGGCAATGTCGGCGATACGCGCCTTGTAGGCAGCCCGGATCGCGCCAAGCAACTCGATGCGTTCTTCAACGGAGGTGCTCGAGAAGGCGGGGAAGGCGGAATGCGCAGCCTCTATCGCCCGCGCGGTGTCCCCGGGTGTTCCCAGCGCGACTTGTGCGAAAGCTTCTTCCGTTGCCGGATTGATGACGGCGCTGCTGCTGCCGCCGGGCAGGGGGGCGACCCAATCTCCGCCGATATAAAACTGCTGCATATGCTGGGTGTGAGCCATCGTCGCATCCTCTCGCGTTTTCGGTGCAGGGTGAGCGGGTTTGCCATGCGATGCAATGGCCCGTTGCCGCCATATCCGGGTTTGATGGTTCTACCTCTTATGCATGCCCGTTATTGCCGCTTCGGCGATGCGGTCATAAGGTCGAAACCCGAAGCAATCGAATAACGGGAGGCATTTCATGAGCATCAGGCGTATCGATGTCGGCGCGCGTATGAGCCAGGCTGTAATCCACGGCGACACGGTTTATCTGGCAGGTCAGGTGGCGCTGGAAGCACCGGGCGCGTCTATCACCGAGCAGACCAAGGATATTCTTGGCCGCATAGACCTGCTTCTCTCCGAAGCCGGCACCGACAAGTCGAAGGTCCTGAGCGCCACCATCTGGCTGTGCAGCATGGACGATTTCGCCGAGATGAACGCGGTGTGGGACGCATGGGTCACGCCGGGGAGCACACCGGCGCGTGCCTGCGTCGAGAGCCCGCGTCTGGCCGCGCCGCAGTTCACCGTCGAAATCGGCATCATCGCAGCGCTTTAAATCCGCAGGGGAGGCTGTTTCATGCGCGTCATCGTACTGGGCGGCGGCGTGATCGGCACAACGGCCGCCTTCGAACTTCAGGGCGACGGTCACGAGGTGACGCTGGTCGAACGCAATTCAGGCGTCGGCCAGTTCACCAGCTTCGCCAATGCGGGGCTGGTGGCTCCGGGCCATGCCTTTGCCTGGGCGTCTCCCAAGGCGCCGAAAATTTTGCTGAAATCCTTGTGGCGTAACGATCAGGCGTTCAGATTCCGTCCAAGTCTGAGCCCGGCGCTGTGGGGCTGGACGCTGAAATTCCTGCGCGAATGCACCGCCGAACGCGCCCGCGCCAACACGCAGCGCAAGCACCGTCTGTGCACCTATTCGCGCGAAGTGATGCACGACATCACCGCGTCGAACGAGATCGCCTACGATGGCAGCGACAACGGCCTGCTGTTTTTCCACCGCAGCCAGCAGACCCTCGATAAGGGTATCGCCAACATGGCGATCCTGCGCGAGCTTGGCCAGGAGATGGACATCCTCGATCGCGAGCAGGTCGCGGCCCTCGATCCAGCCCTTGCTCCGGCGAAGGAGAAGATTGCCGGTGGCATTTACGCGAAAACCGATGGCATGGGTGACGCGCACAAGTTCACCCGCGAGATGGCGCGCCTGTTCGTTGAGCGCGGCGGCACGCTGAAAACCGGGGTTACCGTTAAAGGGCTAGATCGGGAAGGTGACCGGATCACAAGTGTGCTGACCAGTGAAGGCCGCATGGAAGCCGACGCCTATGTGCTGGCGATGGGCATCTACAGCCCGCATGTGGCAAAGCCGCTGGGCCTGAACCTGCCGATCTACCCGGTGAAAGGCTATTCGATCACCTTCGACATAGCCGGCAGCAATCTTGCGCCCAGCGTCGGCGCCGTCGACGAGGACAACCTGATCGCCTATTCGCGCCTCGGAGACCGGCTGCGGGTCACCGCGACGGCGGAATTCTCCGGCTATGACGACAGCCACAAGCCGTCCGATTTCGCGGTGATGACGCGCAAGATCAGGGAACTGCTGCCAACGGGCGCGGACTATGCGAAACCGGACTACTGGGCGGGCCTGAGGCCAATGACGCCGGAGGGATCGCCCTATCTCGGCAAGGCGGGATACAGCAACCTGTTTCTGAATACCGGCCACGGCCATATCGGCTGGACGATGGCCTGCGGCTCGGCACGCGTGACCCGTGATCTTGTTGCCGGTCGAAAACCGGAGATCGACATGGATGGTCTGACACTGCAATAGTGTCGGCTCTATCAGCGAGGCGTAAGCGATGAACGTTCAGGACAAGCCGGCACGCGAGATTCTGAAGTTCGGCTACGAGACCGACGGCGGCATTGCTGCGCGTGCGCGGCTTGGGCTTGTTGTGCTCGCCAGCGACCACACGATCGAGCATGAGTGTCGACTCATCCTGGCGCAGACGCCCGGCGTCGCGATGTATCACGCGCGCATAGAGAACGATCCGGAGATCACGCCGCAAACCCTGAAAGACATGGAAGCGCGTATCGTTCCGACCGCCAACCTGCTGCTGCCCGGAATGCCGTTCGATGCGATCGGCTTCGGCTGCACCTCGGCTTCGATGGTTATCGGCCGCGACCGGGTCAGCGCGCTGTTGCAAGAGGCGCGGCCGGAAGCCGCTCCGACCAATCCGGTCACTGCCGCTTTCACCGCCTTTGCAGCGCTTGGCGCGCGGCGCATCGCGGTCCTCACGCCATATTCCGACATCGTCAACGAAGGCATCCGCAGCTATTTCGAGGATGGCGGCTTCGAAGTGCCGGTCATGGGTTCGTTCAAGGAACCCAACGACAATGTCGTTGCGCGGATCACCCCGAAATCGATCGCCGAAGCTTCCATCGCGCTTGCCGCAACCGGCGGCGTCGACGCGGTCTTCGTCTCCTGCACCAGCGTGCGCCTGGTCGAGGCGGTCGCCGAACTGGAAAAGAAGACGGGCTTAGCCGTGACGTCGAGCAATCATGCGATTGCCTGGCACATGCTGCGCCTTGCCGGCATCGATGACCGCCTCCCGCAATTCGGTCGACTGTTCACCCTTGGCCTTGAAAACATCTGACCGGAACGGGGACGCACATGCGGCCGATCCATCTATGCCGGTCGTGGCTGTTCGTCGGCGGTCCTCAGGCCGTAGTGGAAACGGCGTCTCTCAGCAAAGCGGATGCCGTTATCCTCGAGCTTGAGGATTTCACGCCTCCCGAGAAGCGGCCGGAGGCACGCAAGAATGCCCCGCATCTGTTTGAAGCCTGGCGCGCAGCTGACGCGATTGCCGCTGTCCGGATAAACCCGCTTTGGGAGGATGGCGCGGACGATCTTGCCGCGGTCATGGAGGGCAGGCCCGACATCGTCATGCTGCCGAAAGTGAGGGGCGCACAGGATATCCTTGCTCTTGCGGAGGCTGTGGCGGCACACGAAAAGCGGCTCGGCATGAAGCCGGGCGAGGTGCGTATCGTGCCCAATATCGAAAGCGCCGCCGCCTTGTTCCTAACTCGCGACATCGCACAGGCACACCCGCGTGTTGTGGCGTGCCTGATGGCGAGCGAGGACATGACCGCGGACCTCGGCGCGCCACGCAGTAGGGAAGGGACAGAGCTTGCCTTCGCGCGTGCGCATTTCCATGCAGCCTGTACGGCAGCGGGCATGATCTCGATTGACTATCCTTACACCTTTTCAGACATCGACGGCCTGCAGCGGAACTGCGCCGAAGCCCGTGCGCTTGGTTACAAGGCCAAATCACTGGTCGCACCGGAGCATGGCGCGGCCGTAAATGCCGCATTCACGCCATCGCACGAGGAGTGCCTGGAAGCCGCGCGCATTGTCGAGGCATTCGAGGCGGCGCGAAAACGTGGCGAGGACCGCGCTCACCTCGACGGCCATCTCGTCGAAGTGCCGACCTACCGCAATGCACTCGCTGTGATTGCCCGTGCAGCCGAACTTGACCGCTTCGCCTGAAACCGTTGTCATGGCAATCCATGTGGCAGTTCACAGGATTGTCGCATGCCCTTGTTCTATTGCCCGTTCGGGGTTGCAAATTTCCTGAGTAACGAGAGGTGACATGGCGGAAGTAAACCCGACCGGGCTTGATGCCTACAAGCCGACCGAGATCGCCGATCTGGTCGAGGCGGCAGGAGTAGCCAAGGCCAATCTGGGTTTCGCGCGCATGCTGACGCTGGCCACTCTCGCGGGTGCTTTCATCGCACTGGGGGCTGCTGCGTACACGATGGTCATGACTGGAGTCGATCCGGGCTTCGGGCCGGCCCGTTTTTTGGGAGGCGTGGTCTTCTCGCTTGGTCTCATCCTTGTCATCGTTGGCGGCGCGGAACTGTTTACAGGCAACGCGCTGATGGTGATGGCGACCGTCGACGGCAAGATTTCCGCAAGCCAGCTCGGCCGCAACTGGGCAATCGTCTATCTGGGAAACTTCATCGGTTCCATTGCGATTGCAGCGGCCATGTCCATGACCGGCATACTCGACGGTGCTGCGGGCCATACCGCTGCGGTCATCGCGGAGGGCAAGGCGCATCTGTCGCCATTGCAGGCATTTGTCCGCGGCGCCTTATGCAACACGCTCGTGTGCCTGGCCGTTTGGTTGACCATCGCGGCACGTACCGTTACCGGCAAGATCCTCGCAATCATCTGGCCGATCGCCGGCTTCGTCCTGCTCGGGTTCGAGCATTCGGTCGCAAACATGTACCTGATCCCGCAAGGCATGCTTGGCGGCGCGACCGTTGGCTTTGGCGGGTTTATCCAGAATCTTGTCTTCGTGACGCTAGGTAACATCGTGGGCGGGGCAGGCGGTGTCGCGCTGGCCTACCGTCTGGCATACGGACCAAGAGCCTGACCCGCCAGGAGCGCGACTGCGCGACCGGCCGAAAGGCCGCCCCCGCGGAGGTCGTTCGCGAAGCGAACTGGCCGTGAGCGAAATAAATCCAGCGCGACTGCGCGACCGGCCGAAAGGCCGCCCCCGCGGAGGCTGTTCGCGAAGCGAACTGGCCGTGAGCGAAATAAATCCAGCTCGGGGCAGGCGGTGTCGCGCTGGCCTACCGTCTGGCATACGGACCAAGAGCCTGACCCGCTCGATTGCGGATCAGGCAATTTCGCACGGTCTTGTAAGCCACTGGCCTTAGTAGCAGCGGTAGTACCGCATGCAGCCGCGATAGTCCGGACCGCCATAACCCCAGTTTGCGGCACAGCGGCGGCTCCAGTATGAGCAGTAGCTTTCCTGGCGGCGGTAACTGCGGCGCGGCTTCGGATAATAGTTGTAATAGCGGCGCGGCGCGGGGTTGTAATAGAAGTAGATGCCGCTGCGCGGATAACGCCGGTAGAAACGGCGACCGTGCCTGCCGTGTGCCAACAGCAATTGTCCATTGGCGTTTTCTGCTTTCGGGGCCTGATTGATGTTGCCGGTGACCGCGTGTGCAGCCGAAGGCATGGCAAGGCCAATCACAAAAGCTGCGGCGATAGCCATCAAGATGGTGCGCATTCTGTCCTCCACTCGGTTGCCGCCTGTCACGGCGGTGCGAACCGTATTGTTCGGACAGTCAACATGAACCGGGCCTGAACGGCGTTTGGTCAGGCCCGGTTGATTTGCGCGATCTGCTCGTCGGCTGCGATGCCTCAGAGGCAGCCGTAATATTTCATGCAGCCGCGATAATTCCGGCCACCGTAGCCCCAGTTCGCGGCACAGCGGCGGCTCCAGTATGAGCAGTAGCTTTCCTGTCGGCGGTAACTGCGGCGCGGGCGCGGATTGTAGTAATAGCGCGGCGCAGGGACGTAGTAGAAATAGTTCCTGTCACGCGACCGAAACCTGTTGTTGCCAACACCGTTATTGTTATTGCCGCCTCTGTAAAGCGGGCTTCCCGGAGATTGGTCGTAGTCACCGCTGGCCGCGTTTGCGGCTGAAGGCAGGGTAAGACCAATCACGAACGTAGCGATGATAGCCATCAAGATGGTGCGCATCTGAGCCTCCACTCCTTGCCGCCGGTGGCGGCGAAACAATCTCCATGCTTGAAACATTCAACATGAACCAAGCCTGAACAATGAATGTGACGGTATCAGGTTGCAGCCGTTATGATCGCTGAAAAATGACGGGCATAGGGAGCATCGGGCGGCATGAACATACTGATATTACTGGATTTTGCCGGTGTTGCTGTTTTTGCGGCAACCGGAGCTCTGGCCGCATCGCGTAAACAGCTCGACATTGTCGGCTTTGTGTTTCTGGCCTGCGTAACCGGAATCGGTGGCGGGACGTTCCGTGATCTCGTGTTGGGACATGTGCCGGTTACATGGGTCCGGAACCCGGAATATCTGCTGATCTGCGCGGCAACGGCAGTGCTGCTCTATTTCACAGCGCACATGATGGAAAGCCGTTACCGCATCCTGCTGTGGCTTGACGCGGTGGGCTTGGCTGCCTTCTGCGCCATGGGAGCAGCCGTCGGCTTGAAAGCAACCGGATCGCCCGCAATCGCCATTGTCACAGGCATGGCGACGGCCACCTTCGGCGGCATCCTGCGCGACGTTCTGGCGGAAGAGAAATCGGTCCTGCTGCGCCCGGAAATCTACGTCAGCGCGGCGGCTGCAGGGTCCGCGCTTTACACGATCGCCGATGCCGCAGGCGCGGTGCCGGGCCTGTCGGCTTTGCTGGCGATGGCGCTTGCTTTCGCCATTCGCGGCGGGGCGCTGATCTTCGGCTGGACCATGCCGAGCTACCGCGCCCGGGCCGGGCGCAACGAGGCCGAATTGCTGCGCGACGGGATCGTATCGCCGCCGCCCGGCCAGTCTCGATAATTACCCCAGCACCTCTTTCACCGCATCGGCCATTGCCTCGACGACCACGTCGCACTCCGCCGGCGTGATGCACAGCGGCGGCGCGAAGCCGATGATGTCGTCCGCCCGCATAGTCCTGAAAAGTTGCAGACTTTTCAGATGAGACTATGCGGCAAAAAAAGCAACTTATCCCAGCACGTCCTTGACGGCATCGGCCATTGCCTCGACGACCACGTCGCACTCCGCCGGCGTGATGCACAGCGGCGGCGCGAAGCCGATGATGTCGCCCTGCGGCATGGCGCGCGCGATGACGCCGCGTTTGAGCAGGGCGGCGGCAACAGCGGGCCCGGTTTTCTTCGCCGGGTCGAGGAAGGTACGGCTGTCCTTGTCTTCGACGAATTCCACCGCGCAGAGCAGGCCTTCGCCGCGTATGTCGCCGACATTCGCATGCCCGCCTACGGCGTCTTTCAGCGCTTTCTTCAAATAAGCGCCGGTTGAGCCCGCATTGGCGACCAGCCCGAGATCGTCGATCAGCTTCAGGTTGGCAACTCCGGCTGCCGCCCCGATCGGATGCGCCGAATAAGTCCAGCCATGGCCGATGGGACCGAGTTCATCAGTGCCCTGTTCCAGCACCTTCCAGACCTTGTCGCCGATGATCGAACCCGATAGCGGCGCATAGGCAGATGTCAGTCCCTTGGCGATGGTGATGATGTCCGGTTTCATCCCGTAGTGATCCGAACCGAACATGGTGCCAAGCCGCCCGAAACCGGTGACCACTTCGTCTGCGATGAGAAGAATATCGTGCTTGTCGAGCACCTTCTGGATCGCCGACCAATAGCCTTCAGGCGGCGGCACAAGGCCACCGGTACCGAGCGCCGGTTCGCCGATGAACGCGGCGATCGTATCCGCGCCCTCGCGCGCGATCAGCGCTTCCAGCTCGCTGACGCAATGAGCGGTGAAATCGGCCTCGTTCATGGCAAGGTCGGGGCGACGGAAATAGTACGGCGCCTCGGTATGGATCACCTGTGGCAGCGGCAGGTCGAACTTCTTGTGGAACAGTTCAAGGCCGGTCAGCGACCCGGTCATCAGGCCAGAGCCGTGATAGCCGCGCCAGCGCGAGATGATCTTCTTCTTTTCCGGCCGCCCGAGGATGTTGTTGTAGTACCAGACGAGCTTGACGTTGGTCTCGTTGGCGTCCGATCCGCCAAGGCCGAAATAGACCTTCGACATGTGAGCCGGCGCGCGCTCCATCACCATTTTGGCGAGCGTGATCGAGGCTTCCGTGCCATGGCCGACATAGGCGTGGTAGTAGGCGAGCTCTTTCGCTTGTGCGGCGATGGCTTCCGCTATCTCGCGGCGCCCGTAGCCGACATTGACGCAATAAAGCCCTGCGAAGGCGTCCAGCAGTTTCGTTCCGTCGCGGTCTTCGATGAAGACGCCGGAACCGCCGGTTACGATCCGGTTGGGGCTTTCACCACGCGCGTGCTGGGCAAGATGGGTCGAGGGGTGGAAGAAGTTTTCCCGGTCCCACTGGTCGAGTCGATCGTTCTTCAGCATGTGTCTCTCCTCGTAAGGCGGCGGCCCGCCGCCATTGCCGGTAAGTACTGAGGAGCCTCGTGCACGCGGACCCGCGCTGCCGGGTCGCTTGCCCATGAGGGTGATGACCTGACAGGAGGATGGCCGGTCGCCAGTGGCTCCAGGCACCCAGGCAGCAGCGCGCAATGCCTTTATTGCGTGGGATGGATTACCAGTAGCGCATTCGCGGGAGCCGGAAAAGGGCCGCCCGAAAGGTTACGCTTGAATGATCGTGCCGAGCCTGGCGGCTTTCGCGGCCCCCAGCGCATGCGTTGCAATCGCGGTATCCTGCGCGCCGGTTCCGGTCAGGTCGCAGATGGTGATGTCGTCGGGGGATTTACGCGCTGTGACCTTGCCCGCGACAACCTCGCCGAGTTCAGCCGGAGTGCCCTTGTCCCACAGGCCGGTCGCGATTGCCGAGCGCAGTTCACCGAGTTTCTCGCACTGGCTGACCCGGTCGCAGATATAGGCGCTGGCCCGAGCCAAAGCCTGCGGGTCGATCTCGTTCTTCTCGCCCTGGTCGGAGCCCATGGCGGTGATGTGCAGCCCCGGATGCAGCCAGTCCGCATTCAGGACCGGTGTGCGCGCCGGCGTTGTCGTCACAACAAGCTGGCTTTCGGCGACGAGCTGTCCGGGGTCGTTTTCCACGCGAGCCTCGACACCGAGGTTTGCGGCAAGCTCCGAAGCGCAGGTTTGCGCCTTTTCGCTGTCGCGGCCCCAGACAAGCACCCGTTTGAACGGCCTCACCAGGAAAGCTGCTTCCATCTGCAGTTTCGCCTGAACGCCGGTGCCGATGACGCCTGCGGTCTCGACCGCGGCAGGCGACATGTGTTTGGCGGCCACCGCACCGGCGGCGGCAGTGCGCACGTCCGTCAGATAGCCGTTGTCGAGGAACAACGCCTCGACCAGACCGGTCTTGGCGGAAAACAGGATCATCAGCCCGTTGAGGCTCGGCAGGCCGAGCTTGGGATTGTCGAAGAAACCGGGGCTGACCTTGATGGCGAACCCCTCGAAGCCGGGGATATAGGCGGTCTTCACGTCGACCTCGCCATTGGCGTCCGGGATTGCCATCGACAGGATCGGCGGCATGATGACCTCTCCGGTTGCCAATGCAGCGAAGGCGCGCTCCACCGTCCCGATGGCAGACATGTCGAGCTTTACGGCTTGTCGCAATTCGGCTTCGGTGACGACGATGATGTCATGCGCCATAGGCTTGCCCTTTGATTGTAACGTCTCCAAGGGTCACGTCCTTGCCCGTCACGATCTGCGTGAAGACGTTCATGTCCACATTGCGCCCGGTGATGATGGCCGCGACCGGTCCATTCAGCGGGGGCAGTTTCCCCGCCTGCAGTGCTGCGATGCCGACGGCGGATGCGCCTTCCGCGACAAGCCGATCCTCGTAATAGAGCGTCTGCATGGCGCGGTAGATCTCTGCTTCGGTGACGAGGATGACATCGTCGAGCAGGTCGCGGCACAGCGCGAACGACAGCTTGTTGGTAAGCCCGACGCCACCGCCGAGCGAATCCGCAAGGCTTGCGACCTCCTCGATCTCGACCGGGTGGCCTGCTGCAAGCGAAGCATGCATCGCCGCGCCCCGCTCCATCGAGATGCCGATGACACGGATGTCCGGCTTGATTGCTTTTGCCGCAAGCGCGATGCCCCCGGCAAGCCCTCCGCCGGAGAGCGGCACAAGGATCATGTCGAGATCGGGCCGGTCTTCCAGAAGCTCAAGCCCGATGGTGCCTTGTCCGGCGATGACGGAGGCATCGTCGAAAGGCGAGATTTCGGCCAGCCCCTCCGCTTTGCAAAGCCGCGTGCTTTCCGCTTGTGCGTCGTCCTGGCTTTTGCCGGTGATACAAACTTCTGCGCCGAGTGCCCTGATGCCGTCCACCTTCGCCTGCGGCACCAGCTCCGACATGCAGACCACCGCGCGAAGCCCCCGCGCCCGCGCCGCATAGGCGATGCCGCGCCCGTGGTTGCCGGTCGAGCAGCAGGTGACCCCGGTGCAATCGTCGGGCAGGGCAGCGATGGCATTGGCCGCACCGCGCAGCTTGAACGCGCCTATCGGTTGGGCGATTTCAAGCTTCAGCAGAAAATCCTGGCCGGAAACCGTGCTCAGGTGAGGCGAGGGAGCCAGCGGAGTGCGTGCCGCGACGCCGGCTATACGTGCGCGTGCGGAATAAACGTCGGCCAGCGCCAGGCGCATGCACCCTCCGGTGAGTGTCGATTGGAACAGGCCGCAGGACAACACGCGGCGGCGGGGGAATGCAACCCGGCCTTATTCGCCCCGGTTGATGCTCACACCTTGTCCTTCCAACTCGCCGATGATGGTGGCGGCGCGGTGAAATGCCGTGTTGGCGGCGGGAACGCCGGCATAGATCGCCTGCTGCATGAAAAGTTCTTTGACGTCACTGAGTGCCACGCCATGGCTCAGCGCCGCGCGCAGGTGCAGATCGAATTCTTCCCAACGCGCAAGCGCCATCGTGGTGGCAATCACGATCAAGCGCCGCGTGCGGTCGTCGAGACCGGGGCGCGTCCAGATTTCACCCCAGGCATAACGGGTAATCAGTTCCTGGAATTCCCGGTTGAAATCGGTCGCATTTTTCATGGATCGGTCGACATGGGCATCGCCGAGCGTAGCGCGGCGCTTCTTCATGCCGGCTGCAAGCCTGTCTTTTTCGTCCACGCCGCTCTCCCGTTTCTGTGCGTTTCCTTCGCTGCGACACTATGCGCGAAAGCGCGAACGAAAAAGGGGCGGCCCGAAAGCCGCCCCTGATTTCACCGTCGCCTGGATCGATTGCGATCAGGCGAACCACCAACGTTCGACCGCGCGGAAGCCGTCCAGCGTCCAGTTGGCGCCAACCTGCTCGGGATGCGCGATCTTGTCTGTATGCGCCATCACGTAGCTGGCGAACATCGGAATGACGACGCCGCCTTCGGTGCGCAGGATGTCCTGCATTTCGACATACATCGCACGCCGCTTGTCCTCGTCGAGTTCGGACCGCGCCTCGACCATGAGTTTGTTGAACTTCTCGTGGTCCCAGAACGTGTCGTTCCACTTTGCGCCTGCGGCGTAAGCGGTGGTGAACATCCAGTCCTCGGTCGGGCGCCCGCCCCAGTAGACGGCGCAGAACGGCTTCTTCATCCACACGTCCGACCAGTAGCCGTCATTGGGTTCGCGCACCGGCTTGATGTTTATGCCGGCCTTCGCGGCGCTGGCCTGATACAGGACCGCCGCATCGACGGCTCCGCCGAAGGCGGCGTCCGAAGCCGACAGCGAGACATCCAGTTTGTCGAGACCGGCCTGCTTCAGATAGTACTTGGCCTTGTCGGGATCGTAGCTGTTCTGCTCGATGTCGTCGGCGTGGTAGCGGTTGGACTGGCCGATCGGGTGGTCGTTGCCGATCACGCCGTAGCCGAACAGGATCTTGTCGACCAGCTCCTGCCGGTTGACCGCGTGTTTGAGGGCGAGCCGCACGTTGTTGTCATTGAACGGCGCTGCGCGGGTATCCATTGCGAAGGTGTAGTGCTGGGTGCCAGCGGAGGCCAGAACCTTGACGCCGGGTGCGCGCTCCAGAAGCTTGACCGTCTTCAGATCGACCGCGTTGATCACGTCGACCGTGCCGGTCAGCAGTGCGGACTGGCGTGCTGCCGGATCGAGGATGGCAAGCAGCTGTACGCCGTCGAAATGGGCCCGGTCCGATTTCCAGTAGTTCGGGTTACGGGTCAGTTCGGCGCTGACACCCGGCTCATAGGCCGTTACCTTGTACGGCCCGCAGCCGTTGGCGCTCTTGATGTCGATGGCCTCGCCACTCGCGGGCATCACCGGCAGGTGATAGTCGCTCATCACGAACGGGAAGTCGGCATTGCCGGCTTCGAGCGAGATGACGACGGTATCACCATCGGCCTTGATCTCGGTGATCGGATCGACGAACGGCTTTGCTGCCGACGTGCTGTTCTCGCCGCGGTGATAGTTCAGTGAGGCGATGACATCCTCAGGCGTGACTTCGCCGCCTTCATGGTACGCGACGCCCTTGCGGATCTTGAAGGTCCATGTCTTGGCGTCGGGCGATGCTTCCCAGCTTTCGGCAACTTCGCCAATCAGCGATCCGTCCGCGGCGACCTCGGTCAGGTAGCCGTGACGGGCCGTGGCGAAGACCTGGACATACTGGTTGTCCCACTTGCCGGGATCGTAATTGTCGGACGTGTTGCCGGCCGCAATGCCGATCCGCAGCGTGCCGCCCTTCTTGGGCTCCGCCGCCGCGCGGCGCGTGCCATAGGGCAAAATCAGCGCCGCTGCACCCAGCGCGGTGGTGCCACGCAAAATGCCGCGCCTTGAGATCGATGTATCTGTGATGAATCCGCTGGATTTGCTCATTTCGGGTTCCCTGTGTCTCTGGATATTTTGGAGCAGTCCGGACGGCTCCCGCCCCGGGCCGTCACATAACGCACGCGCATGTCAGTATTATAGAGCAAGGATAGCGTCGCGGTTTTTGATTGACCCGTCAACCAAAAACAGTTTTTGTAACAAACACAACCTGTTGGCCTAGGGTGGCGTCGTGAATTTCGCGCCATTTTGCGCAAGCGGAATGCCTGCCGGGACATCCAGCCCGCAGGTCGAGAGGGCACCATGACCAAACCGAATATCCTGATCCTGATGGTTGA
Source organism: Rhodobiaceae bacterium (assembly GCA_020637855.1). GTDB lineage: Bacteria > Pseudomonadota > Alphaproteobacteria > Rhizobiales > Tepidamorphaceae > JACKJK01. The sequence goes on from JACKJR010000001.1 coordinate 752,281, forward strand.
TCAGCTGAACGGAACTTTGTTTCCGGATGGTCCTGCCGAATGGCTGCATGTGCCCAACCTGCGCGCACTCGCGCAACGTTCGGTGCGTTTTCCCAATACCTATACGGCATCGCCTCTATGCGCGCCGGGCCGTGCGTCCTTCATGTCGGGGCAGTTGCCGCGCCGTACCCGTGTCTATGACAATGCGGCGGAATTTGCCTCCGACATCCCGACTTACGCCCATCACCTGCGCAGGGCGGGATACCAGACCTGCCTGTCGGGCAAGATGCATTTCGTCGGTCCCGACCAGTTGCATGGCTTCGAGGAACGTCTGACGACGGACATCTATCCCGCCGATTTCGGCTGGACGCCGGACTACCGCAAGCCCGGTGAGCGCATCGACTGGTGGTATCACAATATGGGGTCGGTTACGGGGGCCGGTGTCGCCGAGATTTCCAACCAGATGGAATATGATGACGAGGTTGCCTATCACGCCACGCGAAAGCTCTACGATCTCGCCCGTGGCCACGACGAAAGGCCCTGGTGCCTGACGGTCAGTTTCACGCACCCGCATGACCCATATGTGGCAAGGCGCAAATACTGGGACCTCTACGCAGATTGCGAGCACCTGCTGCCGCAAGTGCCGGCGATGGCCTATGAGGATCACGATCCCCATTCGAAGCGCATCTTCGATGCCAACGACTGGCGCAGCTTCAACATCACGGATGAGGATATCCGCCGTTCGCGTCGCGCCTATTTCGCCAATATCTCCTATCTGGATGACAAGATCGGCGACATTCTTGCGACCCTTGAGGCGACCCGCCAGGAGGCGGTGATCGTCTTCGTGTCGGATCACGGCGACATGCTTGGCGAGCGCGGGCTGTGGTTCAAGATGAACTTCTTCGAAGGGTCGTCACGCGTGCCCTTGATGATTTCGGGGCCCGGCCTCAAGCCGCAGCGCATCGACGAGAACGTCTCCACGATGGATGTCGGTCCCACGCTCGCCGCCATGGTCGACGCGAATATCTACGATGTCCTGAGATGGACCGACGGTGAGAGCCTCCTCGGCCTGATCAACGGCAAGAGGCGCGAGACGCCGGTGCTGATGGAATACGCCGCCGAAGCATCCGAAGCACCGTTGGTCTGCGTGCGCTCGGGACCCTACAAATACGTCCATTGCGAACTCGATCCGCCGCAGCTTTACGATCTTGCCAACGACCCGCACGAAAGGGTCAATCTTGCCGGCGACCCCGCTCACGCGACGGTCGAGAGGATGTTCGCCGAGGATGTTGCCCGGCGCTGGGACATGGCGCGTTTCGATGCTGAAGTGCGCGAAAGTCAGGCGCGGCGTTGGGTCGTTTACGAGGCGCTGCGCAACGGCGCTTATTTCCCGTGGGATTTCCAGCCGCTCCAGAAGGCCAGCGAACGTTACATGCGCAACCATATGGACCTGAACGTGGTCGAGGAAAACCAGCGTTTCCCGCGCGGGGAGTAAGGCTGCCTCGGCGTGAACAAACTCCTTTCACAACTGCATGGCTCTATTGTGTCCTGATTGCCCGTCTCCGGGATGATCATGCAAAAAGCATGGCGATGACCAACATTCCCGATTCACTGGTATCAATCGACGAGGGGCTTTGGTGCGTCGAGTCCCATTTTACCGCCCTCGGCTGCAAGGGCTCGCTCCGCATGACGATCATTGCAGCCGGGGAGGGGCTGTCGCTTTATTCACCTGTCCACCTGGAGGCAGAAGACCTCGCCGCAATCCGTAGGCTTGGAGATGTCGGGACCATCATCGCGCCAAACCTTTATCACCACATGTTCTTGCGCGAAGCGGTTGGTCACTTTCCGCAGGCACGCGTTCTGATACCCAAAGGGCTGGAGGCCAAGATTGGACGGATCGGGCGGTCACAAATAGTCACGCCGCAGGCGTTGCCCGATCTCGGCGGCGATATCGAGTCATTCAGCTTTTCCGGCCACGGCTTGCGCGAAACCCTGCTTTTTCACAAGCCGACCGGCACGCTGATCACCGCCGACATGCTGTATAATTACAGGGAAGAACATTATCTCGCCGAGAAGACATTCTTTCGCCTGATCGGCTGTTACGGAAAGCCCGGCCTTGCATTTTATCATCGCTTTGCGATTCAGGATAAAGGCAATGTCCGTGAGCTTATTCGTTGGGTGACGGCACGCGGCGTAAGGCGCATTGTCATGAGCCACGGCAGGATATTCGAGCATGCAGACGCCGGGCAAATATTTGCCGGTATCTGGGAGAAGCACGCCCCAGGGTCATGACCCCAGGCGCTGCTCAGTTCAGTAGATAGCCGAAGGTTGGTTTCGTGACGTGAAAATCTGCATGCTGCTGGTGCCGTAGCGGATGCTGATGGCATCGCTCAGGATAAGTGCCAAGATTCCGCGCGTCGCCATTCGCTTGCTCTCCTGCGTTTTCACGCAAGCGTGCCTTGCACAAGGAATTATGAAAACCCCTGAGCGGGTGTCAGGCGGTGACCAGCTTTGCAGCTCGCTGCAGCGCCAGCAGATACCCTTGTGTGCCGCAGCCGGCGATGACCGCATCGGCACGCCCCGACACATAGGAATGGTGCCGGAAGGCTTCACGCTTGTGAACGTTGGAGATATGCACTTCGATCACTGCGCCATCGAAGGCGTTGAGCGCATCGAGAATGGCAACCGAGGTGTGGGTGAATGCGGCCGGATTGATGACGATTGCGGCTGCTTCGCCGCGCGCCTGCTGAATCCAGTCGACAAGCTGATGCTCGGCATTCGATTGATGAAAGCGGATGTCGAGCCCGAGATCGCGACCCGTTTCCCGGCAAGCGGCTTCCACGTCGGCAAGCGTCTCATGGCCATAGACATCCGGCTCGCGTTGCCCGAGCAGGTTCAGGTTGGGGCCGTTCAGGACGTATACGATCGAAGTCACGGGGTCTTTGCCTTTAGGTCTCTGCGCAGCCGCAGCAATAGCAGAAAATACTCTACAAATTGAAAAGACGCATGTTCTGAGGCGCTTGCCGCATGGAAGGTCAGGTCAGCGGGACGGTGAGGTCCGCGATGACGGGGGCTGTGTCGGGGCGCACGCCACGCCACCATGCGAAGGCCTCGGCTGCCTGCTCGACCAGCATGCCGACGCCATCAACTAGAGCCGCCGCGCCGCTGCCGCGCGCAAGCTGCAGGAACGGCGTCATCCCCTTGCCGTACATCATGTCGTAGGCGAGGCAGCCTTTGGCAAAGACGTCCGGCGCCAGCGGCGGCATATTGCCATGCAGGCTGGCCGATGTCGCGTTGATGACGAGGTCGAAATGCTCTGCCGCAAGGTCGTCATAGCCCGAGGCGGCGATATCCGCGAAAGGCGCGAAGGCAGCTTTCAGGTCCAGCGCCTTTGCTGCCGTGCGGTTGACGATCGCCAGTGTCTCCGGTCCGGCCTCCAGGATCGGCAGGATCGCGCCGCGTGAAGCGCCGCCCGCACCCACCAGCAACACCTTGCGCCCGGCAATTGTAAAACCGTGGTTGATCTCGATATCGCGCACGATGCCGACGCCATCGAAGTTCTCCGCCAGGATTTGCTCTCCTTCGACTTTGATGCAGTTGGTCGCGCCGGCAAGCTCGGCATGACGCGAGCGCGATGTGGCAAGTGCAAGCGCGTCGAGCTTGAAGGGTACGGTGATGTTGAAGCCCTTTCCGCCGGCCTCGGCAAATTCACAAACGGCCTCTTTCAACCCGCCGACGGGTGCTTCAATCGCTTCATAGCTGATGTCCTGACCCGTCTGACGGGCGAACGCCATGTGGATGTGCGGAGACTTCGAATGGCTTACCGGATTGCCGAATACGGCATATCTGTCGGTCATGACGGGCGCTCATGAGGTGCGATGGTGATCGGACCCGCACTCAAAGCAGCAAAGCTGCAGCATTGCAATTGCATCAGGCCGAAACGGAATTTTCCCGCTGCAATACACATCATTCGGGTTCGGGAAGCTATTCCCGTCCTGGCCGCCTGTCCTATATGCTGCGATGCAAAACCAGATGAAACATATGCTTCCGAAAGTCAGGGGCTGATGCACGGCAGCCATGCATCATCTTGGCTAACAACACGGCCTGTCGCATGGCAAAGCCGTGTCCGGAGAGATTCAAGGAGCTTTTGATGCCTTTAATTTGCCGGGCGCGGTCCCTCGCTTTGGTTGCCTTTGTGGCGTTGACCCTCTTGCCGGGTTCACCCGACGCGCATGCGCAGGGAGCCCCACCGCCTACGAAGGTGACGGTGGTGACGGTTGAGCCGCAAACCGTGACCCTGACGGCAACATTGCCGGGTCGTGTCGTGGCGTCCGGTGTCGCGCAGGTGCGCCCGCAGGTCAGCGGTATCGTTACCGAGCGCAGGTTCGAGGAGGGCAGTGACGTCAAGGTTGGCGATGAACTCTATCTGATCGATCCCGAGACATACCGGGTCCGCGTCGTGGCTGCGCAAGCCCAGCTTGCCCAGGCCGAAGCGCAGTTGCGCGCTGCCGAGCGCGAGGCTGATCGCTACAAGGAACTGCTCGCCCGAAAGGTCGCCAGCCAGAGCACCTTCGACGACGCGCTCGCAGCCAAGGAAACCGCCGCCGCTGCCGTTGATGTCGCAAAGGCCGATCTCCTTGCCGCCGAGATCGACAAGGAACGCACGACGGTCCGCGCACCGCTATCCGGCGTGATCGGACGCTCTCTGACGACGCGCGGCGCGCTCGTCACCAATGGTCAGGCCGATCCGCTCGCGGTGATCCGCACCATCGATCCCGTCTTCGTCGATGTGACGCAATCCGCTGCCGAGCTCATCGAATGGCAGCGCGGCATCACCGCGCGCAAGCTTGAGGGCGCCAAGCAGGACGTTTCTCTCAAACTCGCCGATGGCAACGAATACGAGCATACCGGTTCGCTCAAGGCTGCCGACCCTTACGTCGATGAACTGACCGGCGTCGTGACGCTTCGGCTCCAGTTCTCCAATCCAGACAGGCTGCTTCTTCCCGGCATGTACGTGCAGGTTGAGATGCCGCAAGGCGTGCTGCGCGATGTGTTCCTGGTTCCCCAGGAAGGCGTCACCCGCGATCAGCGCGGCCGACCGACAGCGCTCGTGGTCAATGCCGAGAATGTTGTCGAGCAGAAACAGCTGACGGTGTCGCGGGCCCGCGATTCATACTGGATCGTTACGGGCGGACTTGCCGCCGGCGATCGCATCATCGTCGAAGGGCTGCAGAAGACCCGGGCCGGCGCGACCGTCGAGCCGGAAGAGCGCCAGGCCAAGGCAAGCTGAGCGGCAGACAGGACAACATATAAATGGCGCGTTTCTTCATCGACCGGCCCGTTTTCGCGTGGGTGATCGCGATCCTGATAATGGGGATCGGGATATTGTCTGTCCTTGCCTTGCCGGTGGCGCAATACCCGGAGATTGCGCCGCCGTCGGTCAGCGTATCGGCAACTTATCCCGGAGCTTCGGCCGAGACGGTCGAGAACACGGTGACGCAGATCATCGAACAGCAGATGACCGGCCTCGATGGCTTGCGGTATTTCAGCTCCAGCTCAACCTCTGCAGGTGCGGCCACGGTCACGCTGACGTTCGAAACCGGAACCGACGCCGACATTGCCCAGGTCCAGGTCCAGAACAAGGTTTCGCAGGCAACCGCGTTGCTGCCCGAGGTCGTGCAGCGACAGGGCGTCACGGTGCGTAAGTCGTCCGCCGGCTTCCTGATGGTCATCGGCCTAATTTCCGAGACCGGCGACATGGAGCAGGTCGATCTGTCCGACTACCTGTCCTCGAATATCGTTGAGGAAATCAGCCGCATCGACGGTGTCGGCAACGTTCGGGTCTTCGGCTCGCCCTACGCCATGCGCATCTGGCTCGATCCTTCCAAACTCGCTGCCTACGAGTTGACGCCCGGCGATGTCGTGACCGCCGTTTCCGCCCAGAACACGCAGATTTCCGCCGGTCAGTTCGGCTCGCTGCCCTCGGTCGAGGGCCAGCAGCTCAATGCCGTTATCACCGCCCAGTCGCTGCTGACGAAGCCTGCCGATTTCGAACAGATCGTTCTACGCGCGCAGACCGATGGCGGTCTCGTGCTGCTCAAGGATGTCGCCAAGGTCGAGATCGGAGCGGAACGCTACGAAACCATCGCCCGCTTCAACGGGCGGCCCGCAGCCGGTATCGCAATTCAGCTTGCCAGCGGCGCAAACGCGCTTGAAACGGCGGACCGTGTCCGTGCCCGGATAGAGGAACTCAAACAGTTCTTCCCCGATGGCGTTGTCTACACCATTCCCTACGACACCACGCCCTTCGTGCGCATTTCGATTGAAGAAGTGGTCAAGACGCTGTTCGAGGCGATCGGCCTCGTCTTCCTCGTCATGCTGGTGTTCCTCGGCAACATCCGGGCAACGCTGATCCCGACCCTTGCCGTTCCCGTCGTCCTGCTCGGCACCTTCGCGGTGCTGGCCGCCTTCGGGTACTCGATCAACACGCTGACCATGCTGGCCATGGTGCTGGCGATCGGCCTTCTGGTCGACGATGCCATCGTCGTCGTCGAGAACGTCGAGCGCATCATGGAGCAGGAGGGCCTGCCTCCGCGCGAGGCGACGCGCAAGTCGATGGATCAGATCACCGGCGCGCTCATCGGTATCGCCGTCGTTCTGTCGGCGGTGTTCGTGCCGATGGCGTTCTTCGGCGGTTCCACCGGCGTGATCTACCGGCAGTTCTCCGTCACCATCGTCTCGGCGATGTTTCTGTCGGTGGTCGTGGCGCTGACGCTGACGCCGGCGCTTTGCGCCTCTCTGCTAAAAGCCAACGGGACACATGAAAAAGGCGGTTTCTTCGGCTGGTTCAACCGCAGCTTCACGGCCCTGACCAACCGTTACGGGGCCAGCGTCGGCTGGATAACCGCAAGGCCGCTGCGGATCATGGTGATCTACCTGGTTCTTGTCGCGGGCATGGCGGGGCTGTTCATGCGCACGCCGACCGGCTTCCTGCCCGACGAGGATCAGGGCATCATGTTCGTCTTCGTGCAGGGGCCATCGGGCGCGACGGCGGAGCGCACGCTTCAGACCATGAAGCGCATCGAGGATCATTTCCGCAATAACGAGAGCGAAAACGTCCAGGCCGTCTTCACCGCTGTGGGCTTCAGTTTTGCCGGCTCCGGGCAGAACGTCGGTATCGGCTTCGTGCGCTTGAAGGACTGGTCCGAGCGCACCCGTCCCGATCAGGCCGTGAAGGCCATTGCCGGGCGCGCTTTCGGCGCCTTCAGCCAGATCCGGGATTCCTTCGTGTTCCCAGTTGTGCCGCCGGCGGTGCGCGAACTTGGCAATGTCAGCGGCTTCGACGTCTATCTGCAGGCGCGCGGCGGCCAGACGCATGAAGAACTGCTTGCCTCTCGCAATCAGATGCTTGGTATGGGCACACAGAGCCCGCTGATAGGGTCGATCCGCCCCAACGGTCTTGAGGACGCCTCCCAGTTCAACCTCGAAATCGACTGGCGCAAGGCGGGAGCCATGGGCGTCACTGCAAGCGATGTCAGCTCGCTGCTGGCGATCGCCTGGGCAGGGCGCTACGTCAACGATTTCGTTGATCGCGGCCGCATCAAGAAGGTTTACGTCCAGGGTCAGTCGGACGCCCGCAGGAATCCATCCGACATCGAGCGTTGGCGTGTGCGAAACGCCACGGGCGGGCTGGTGCCGTTCTCCAACTTTGCCGAAGGAAACTGGCGGTTCGGGCCGCAGGGCCTCTACCGCTACAACGGCGTTCCGGCGATGCAGTTGCAGGGCACGCCGAAAGGAACGACGACGACCGGCGAGGCCATGGACGAGATGGAGCGCCTGGGTGGCCAGTTGCCCGGCGGTTACAACCTGTCATGGACCGGCTTGTCGCTGGAGGAGCGCCAGACCAGCGGCCAGGCACCCTTGCTGTATGCCCTGTCGCTGGCGGTCGTTTTCTTAAGCCTTGCAGCGCTTTACGAAAGCTGGACGATCCCTGCCGCCGTGATGATGGCGATGCCGATCGGCGTGTTCGGTGCATTGTTCGCCGCGTGGCTCGGCGGGCATTCCAACGATGTCTTCTTCCAGGTTGCGATCCTCACCACCATCGGCCTTACGGGTAAGAACGCGATCCTGATCGTGGAATTCGCCCGCGACCGGCAGGAGGCGGGCGATGATCTCTTCACCGCCGTGCGCGAGGCGGCGCGGCTGCGTTTCCGTCCGATCCTGATGACATCGATGGCATTTTCGCTGGGCGTAACGCCCCTCGTGTTGAGTTCCGGCGCTGGTGCTGCGGGCCGCAACGCGATTGGCGCAGGTGTGCTGGGCGGCACCATTGCCGCGACCGCGCTTGGCGTGCTGTTCGTGCCGCTGTTCTTTGTCATCATCCGCCGTCTGTTTGGCGGCAAGGCCGAGGCGCAGGCACCCCGGAAGGCTTGATGCCGCGCAATCGCCTCTGTTCAAGGCCATAGTAGGATGTGGCCGAACAGTAGGGGACGCACGTGATGTTTGAGAAACTGCCGCAAAGCCAGGACGGCGTGCTGGGCTTCAAGGCGACGGGCAAGCTTACGGACAAGGATTATCAGGAAACGCTCAACCCGGAGCTGGAACGGGCCTTTGCAGAACACGGGAAGGTTTCGGTTCTGATCCTGTTCGAGGATTTCCACGGCTGGGAATTGCATGCGGCCTGGGATGACGCGGCCCTCGGCTTCAAGCATTACAATGATTTCAAGCGCATGGCGCTGGTCGATGCGCCGGAATACGTTGCCGTTGCCATGCGCATGTTCGCTCCGTTCTTTCCAGGTCAGGTGCGCAGTTTTTCCGGAAATGATGCGGACGCGGCCTGGGCATGGGTCCACGGCGCGTGATTGTCTGGCCGCCCATCGGTTGTTCGCACGGCTGTCATTGGCGCAATTGTCTGTTATGAATGCGGAATAATCGCCCGGGAGACCTGATGCGCCTGACCGAACAGACACGATATGCCTTGCGCGTGCTGGCCTACTGCGCACAGTTTCACCCGAAGATCGTCCGGGTCGGTGAGATCGCGCAGGCCACGGGCCTGACCGAATACACGATATTCAAACTGCTCAAGGTTGCCACCAAGTCAGGCCTGATCGTTTCGACGCGCGGACGCAGCGGCGGTATTCATCTGGGCATTTCGCCCGATGTGCTCACGGTTGGATTTGTCGTGCGGGCCTTCGAGCCGAGGTTCCAGAAATGCGGGCCCGCGGATCTGTTCGACGATGTTTCCGACAATGACGACATCATCGATCAGAATGCCAACGCTGCGATCGGACGTGGCTTCAACGTCTTCATCCGCGAACTGGATACAATTCATATTTCCGACATGCTCGAGGGCGTGGGCGACGATCATTTGCGCCGCGAAGTCGGTTGAAAACGAATTTCGCATGGGTTCCGTGCATAAGTAATTCAAGCAAGTTGAATCCGTAAAACCACACACAAACCTCATAAAATATCATTCGCTTTAGATTTGAATTGAGCGAAATTTAAGGAAATAAACCGAGAATCGCTCTGATTTTCAGAGTATCTGCAAGGCGACGGGCATGCATTCTCGGTTTACCTGGCGCGGGCGAGTGATCGCCTGCACTGTTTGGGCTGCGGTTTTTCTGCCGCATGCCGCAGGTGCCGGCGAAACCGCGCAATCGGCCGGGGTGCTTCAAAGCAACCTCGACTTCGTCTGGGTGATGGTCGCTGCTTCCCTGGTCTTGCTGATGCAGGTCGGTTTCATGCTGCTTGAAGCCGGCATGGTGCGTTCCAAAAACGCCATCAACGTTGCCCAGAAGAACCTGCTCGATTTCGTCTTTTCCGTTGTCACTTTTGCCGTGCTGGGTTTCATGCTCGCATTCGGCACGTCCAGTGGTTTTCTGTTTGGCTACGATCCCGGATTGCTGATGCTGTCGGGGCTCGATTCCCGGGGGCTGGCTTTCTTCGTTTTCCAGGTCATGTTCTGCGGAACGGCGGCGACGATCGTCTCCGGCGCCGTGGCGGAGCGCATGCGCCTGCCGGCCTATGTGCTGTGTGCCGTTTTTATATCCGGGCTCGTATATCCCGTGTTCGTACATTGGGCCTGGGGGGCGGCTCTGACCGGCAACCCCGGAGCCTTTCTCGCCAACATGGGCTTTATCGATTTCGCCGGATCGACCGTCGTGCATGGAACGGGCGCGTGGGTTGCGCTTGCTGCCTGTATCGTGATCGGCCCGAGGGCAGGGCGCTTCGACGCCAACGGCAACCCGGTGCGTTTTCACGGTCATAGCCCGGTGCTTTCAACGACCGGCGCGTTTTTGCTCTTCGTCGGCTGGATCGGTTTCAACGGCGGATCGACGCTACAGGCGTCGGCTGACATAGCGCACATCATCGCCAACACGGTTCTTGCCGCGGCCATGGGGGCGGCCGCCGGCTATTTTGTCGGCTGGCACCGGGTGAAACTGCTGCTGCCGGAAAAGGCGTTTTCAGGAATGCTCGGCGGACTGGTTGCGGTAACAGCGGGCTGTGCTGTGCTGGACGCATCAGGAGCCATGGCCATCGGTTTTCTGGGCGGCGCTTCCGCGCTTTATGGCATCGAGGTGCTGGAGAACCGTTTCAAGGTCGACGATGCGGTGGGTGCGGTCGGGGTCCACGGCGTCGCGGGGATCGTTGGCACGCTCGGATTGGCGCTGCTTGCACCAGCGGGCAGTCTCCCGCTTGCGCGCATCGATCAGCTTGCCGTGCAGACGCTGGGTTCTGCCCTGAATTTCTTCTGGGCGTTCGGGCTCGGGTTGGCTTTCTTCCACTTGCTACGCAGGTTCGTCGCCCTTCGTGTCGATGCTGCCGGCGAAGATGTCGGGTTGAATGAATCCGAACACGGGACACGCCTTGGCATCGGTCATGTGGAAGATGCGGTAGGCCAGCTCGTTTCAGGCAAGGCGGACCTGAGCTTGCGCCTTCCGGTGGCCCCCGGCGATGAAGCCGAACGCATGACGGTGCTTTTCAACGCACTGATGGATTCCATCGAGAACGAGGAAATCCAGCGCGGCATCGCCAAGGAAATCAGGCGTGACGATGAAGAGGCCGAGCGCATGAAAGCGCTCGCCAACGCAACATTCGAGGCGATTGTCATTTCCGTCGACGGCATCATCATCGACGGAAACGAAGCAATCGAGGATCTCTATGGTTTGCCGCTGTCCGAACTGAAGGGAAAGCCGATCAGGCAGTTAACGCCGCAAGAGCACTGGGACAAACTTGACGAGGAAATGAATCGCTCCGAGAGCGGTCCTTACGAATTGATCGCGATCCGCTCTGACGGCGAGCATATTCCGATCGAAATTCGTGCCCGCGAAATAATGTATCGCGGCAAACTCACGCGCGTGTCTGCAGTCGTTGACCTGCGTGAACGAAAGGCATCCGAAGAGCAGATCAGGCATCTTGCGCAACACGATCCCCTGACGGATCTGCCGAACAGGGCATTGTTCGGTCATCGTCTCGAACATCTCGTCGGCAGCATTGAAAATTCAGGGAACGGAGCGGCGATCATTCTGATCGACCTCGATCGTTTCAAGGACATCAACGACCTGCATGGGCATCTGGTCGGCGACAAGGTGATACAGGCGACCGCCGAACGTCTTCTCGGCTGCACCCGGCGCGCAGACACGGTGGCGCGCATGGGCGGCGACGAGTTTGCCATCATCCAGCGCGATATCCAGTTTTCCAACCAGGTGGCCGACATGGCACACCGGCTGGTGGATGTCCTGGCGCAGCCGATCAACTGCGGGGACGGACTGATCCTGCGTACGGGCGCAAGTGTCGGCATTGCCCTGTGCCCGGCCCATGGAACGGATATCGAGACCATCATCTCGCGCGCCGACACCGCGCTCTACAAGGCCAAGAGTCTCGGCCGCAACACCTTCTGCATCTTCGAGCAGGGCATGGACGAGGCGGTGCGCAAACGCCAGCGGCTCGAAGCGGATTTGTCTGCCGCGATCGAGGAAGAGCAATTCGAGCTCTATCTGCAGCCACGGCTGGATATCGCCACACAGCAGATCAAGAGTTACGAGGCCTTGATCCGATGGAACCATCCGGTCAAAGGGCTCATCATGCCTGGTGACTTCATTCCGGTTGCGGAGCAATCAAACCGTATTGTCGCGATCGGCGAGTGGGTCTTGCGGCGGGCCTGCGCGATCGCTTCGGCAGACCTCGAAGACGAACGCATCAGTGTGAACGTGAGCCCGCTGCAGTTCAGGGAGAAGGATTTCGTCGAAACGGTCCGCACAACCCTTGAAGCGGCATCGCTCGATCCTTCCCGGCTTGAAATTGAGATCACCGAAAACGTCCTTATCGATGACGACAAGCATGCTCTCAGGATACTGAAAGAGCTGAAAGGGCTCGGCGTTCGCGTCGCGCTTGACGATTTTGGCACCGGATATTCGTCTCTTGGGTATTTAAGCCGTTTCCCGTTCGATGCGATCAAGATCGATCGCACCTTTGTTCAGGCAATTCAGCAGACGGAAAACGCGCTGGCTATCGTCGAGACCATCGTGCGCCTTGGCCGTGCGCTCGGCATGGCGATCGTTGCCGAAGGCGTTGAGACGATCGAGGAGCTGCAATTGCTGGCGGGAGAGGGCTGTAATGAAATTCAGGGCTATCTGGTTGGACGCCCCGAGCCGCTTTCCAGGCTGTGCAAGGTACCTCCGCAGGAGGTGATCGAGGCTCTGGACGCTGGGTCTTCCGAGCTCATTTCCCAGCTCAAGTCGATTGCGGCCCAGATGCGCGGATCAGAGGTCCGGGACGCACGGGAAGAAGAAGCCCGGCGCAAGCGCAAGGCCGGCTCATAGAGCGCATCTCCATCCCGGAGAACTCCCGGCCTTTCCGGTTATTCCATGGCGAGGATCATGTTGCGCACGACGGGATAGACTTCGCGCTCCCACTTCTTGCCGTTGAAGATGCCGTAGTGGCCGACATTGGCCTGCAGGTGGTGACGCTTCAGGTGCGGCCTGAGCGATGAACACAGATCGTGTGCTGCTGCTGTCTGGCCGAGCGAGCAGATATCGTCGCGCCCGCCCTCGACCGTCAGTAACGCCGTGTGACGGATGGCGCCGGGATCGACCAGCCGCCCGCGATGGGCATAGGTGCCCTTGGCAAGCTGTGCCTGCTGGAAGATGAGGTCCACCGTCTCCAGATAGAACTCCTCCGTCAGATCGAGCACGGCGAAATATTCGTCGTAGAAATCCTTGATCTTCGCGGCCTCCTCATTCTCGCCCTTGGCGAGGAGATCGTAGAGCTTGCGGTGCGCCTTGCGGTGCCGGCTCATGTTCATCGCCATGAAGGCGAAGACCTGGACGAAACCGGGATAGACCCGCCGCCCGCCTCCGGCATGGCGTGCCGGGACGGTCGCGATCAGGTTGCGCTTGAACCAGTCGATCGGTTTTTCATTGGCAAGCAGGTTCACCGCGGTGGGACTCTCGCGAACGTCGATTGGCCCCGCCATCAAGGTCATGGTGCGCGGTGTTGCCGGATGGTTGTCCTGCGACATGAGGGCAACCGCAATAAGCGCCTGGACGCAGGGCTGGCAGACCGCGAGGATATTGCCGTTCGGCCCCATCTCCTCGATGAAGCGAATCAGGTAGTCGACATATTCTTCGACTCCGAAACGCCCGGCCTCCAGCGGCACATCGCGGGCATTCTTCCAGTCAGTGATGTACACGTCGTGATCTTGCAACAGCACTTCGACGGTGCCGCGCAGCAGCGTTGCGAAATGACCCGATAGCGGTGCCACGACCAGTATACGTGGCTGCGGGCTGTCGATGTCCTTGGCAAAATGCAGCATCTGCCCGAACGGCAGATCGAGCGCGACCTCCTCCGTGACCGCCACTTCGCGATTGCCGACCATGACGCTGTCGATGCCGAAGCCGGGGCTCGTATGGGTGAGCTGGTAACGGGAGATCATCTCCATCAGCGCACTCAGATGCTTTGCGCCGGTATTGAGGAACGGCGCCTTGGCCAACACGCCCGGGAAACTTCCAGGCCGCAGGCTATCGGAAAATCGCCTGAGCGGGGCGATCAGGTCGTCCTGGAACTGGTACATTTGATAGAGCATGCAGCCCCCCATTTGTTGCCACAGCGGGTATGCGTAAAAAACTAGTGCATATTTTGCTGCGGTGCGACACAATTATATGCGGTGCGGCGTAATCAAGTAGGCAGGTGGGGATTTCGTGGAACGTGCGACACTAACGATTTCGTCGAAAAACTATTCCTCGTGGTCACTGCGCGGCTGGCTGCTCTGCCGCATGGCCGGGCTGGACTTTGAGGAAATACCGGTTGATCCGGACGATCCGGAACAGCGCCAGGAATTGCTGCTATTGTCGCCGACAGTGCGTGTGCCGCGCCTTAGCCATGATGGCGTCGAGGTCTGGGACACGCTGGCCATAGCGAATTACCTGAATGAGACGTTCCCGGATGCCGGCCTTCTGCCGACGGAGCGGGTTGCCCGCTCGCATTGCCGCTCGATTTCCGGCGAGATGCACTCCGGCTTTTCGAACCTCCGCTCCGCGTTGCCGATGAACATCAAGACGCGGCATCAGCATTTCAAGATTTTCTCGGGCGCCCGGCCCGACGTTCAGCACGTCAAGGATATCTGGAGCGAATGTCTCTCTATGTATGGAGGTCCGTTCCTGTTCGGCAAACCGACGATTGCCGATGCCATGTACGCGCCGGTTTGTACCCGCTTCCGCACCTATGCCGTCGAGCTTGAGCCGGAGCTTTCCGCCTATTGCGACACGATCTATGCGTGGGAGCCGATGGCCGAATGGATCGAGGGCGCGCTGGCAGAGGAAGACGAGATCCTCGAGCTCGAAGTCGAGTTCTGAAGCAGGGCAGGGGCAGGCCGAAAAGAGCCGTGAAAAGCAAAATGGCCGACCTGTGTCAGAGGCCGGCCATTCAGTCTTGCAACCCGATTTCGGCATACTGCCTTCGTCGGACGTTGGGTACATGATCTGGCATGGGTTGCTTTCGATCCGGTACGTCAGTTGCGCGCGCGCGGTTTATTGTCATCCATAATGGCTTCCTGGTGATACCAGGCTTCGCTGTAGGACGTCCCGGCATAGGCCTCCGGCTCGGCGATCGAAGCCAGATAACTGTCGGTATGGCGTCCACCAAGGCCCGCCCGTCCGCCGGTGGGGAATTGCAGGATCGTCGCCGATCCCCGATTTTCGTTTGCTTTCATGGTCAGTCTCCTTTCTGGAAGTTCCTGGCGCATCAATGATGCGGGCTGCTTTGGTACCAGACTCTTAAAAACAATTGCATAATAACAAGTCAAAAAACGCCTATTTGATGATCATTTGTTCAAATTGTACCCCCGCTTATTTGTTGTGCGGATTAAAAAATAGGCAAGAAACTTCATTCACTGTGCGTATATAAAATGCAGCTATATTCAATGTAATATATTGAAATAAAAAGAATAAATGAATTTTTGTCGACTCTAAGCCGGTATTGCGGCGTTTCAAAATTGCACAAAAATACATCTCTCATGCCGATTGGCACACTAGCTGCATATGAATGGGGGATTCCTGGTCTTACCGGGCGCGTTTTGCGCGCGGGGTAAAGACGGGCTGGCGGGGATGATTCTTGTTCGGATGGCCTCCCCGAAAATGGCGTCAACACCTGTTAAAGAGACGATCGACCTATGACCAAGTACAAACTCGAATACATCTGGCTGGACGGTTACACCCCGGTCCCCAATCTGCGCGGCAAGACCCAGATCAAGGAATACGCATCCTTCCCGAAGCTTGAAGAGCTTCCGCTGTGGGGCTTCGATGGTTCGTCGACGATGCAGGCGGAAGGCAGCAGCTCCGACTGCGTGCTGAAGCCCGTTGCGGTTTATCCCGACCCGGCCCGCACGAACGGCGCTCTGGTGCTCTGCGAAGTCATGATGCCTGACGGCGAGACCCCGCATCCCTCCAACGCACGTGCCACCATCCTCGACGACGAGGGTGCATGGTTCGGCTTCGAGCAGGAATACTTCTTCTACAAGGATGGTCGTCCGCTCGGCTTCCCGGCTGCCGGCTATCCCGAGCCGCAGGGCAAGTACTACACCGGCGTCGGCTTCAGCGCCGTTGGCGATGTCGCCCGTCAGATCGTCGAAGAGCACCTCGACCTGTGCCTCGAGGCCGGCATCAACCACGAAGGCATCAATGCCGAAGTGGCCAAGGGCCAGTGGGAGTTCCAGGTCTTCGGCAAGGGTTCCAAGAAGGCTGCCGACGAAATGTGGATGGCCCGCTACCTGCTGCAGCGCCTGACCGAGAAGTACGGCATTGACATCGAATATCACTGCAAGCCGCTCGGCGCGACCGACTGGAACGGCTCGGGCATGCATTGCAACTTCTCCACCACCTACCTGCGCGAAACCGGTGGCAAGGAGTACTTCGAGAAGCTGATGGCCCAGTTCGAAAAGAACCTGATGGACCACATCAACGTTTACGGCCCGGACAACCACATGCGTCTGACCGGCCTGCACGAGACGGCTCCGTGGAACAAGTTCTCCTACGGCGTTGCCGACCGTGGCGCTTCGGTCCGTGTGCCGCACTCCTTCGTCAAGAACGGCTACAAGGGCTACCTGGAAGACCGCCGTCCGAACTCTCAGGGCGACCCCTATGCGATCGCTTCGCAGGTTCTGAAGACGATCTCGGAAGTCCCGACCGCAGCTTCCGCCGCGGCCTGACACTGATCTCTCCCCGAGCGAAGCGCGTTTCTGCTTCTGCTCTCCAAGCTAATGCGGGGCGCCCTTTGGGTTGCCCCGTTTTCTTATGCGCACGGCGATGTGAGTTGACGCTGCCGCGGCTTTGGGAAAGAAGCGCTGCTCCGACCAATCCGGGCAGGAGCAGTTCTCTTGACGGCTAAATCCGAAATTGAAATCAGCTTTGTGCGTCTGCCGGATATCGATCCGGCCGAGATCATCGCGCATATGTCCGATCCGCGTGTCGGCGAGCACATGCCGCTGCTGACAGCTGCGTGGGACGAGGCGGGCTGCACTGCATTCATCCGCAAGAAGGAAGACCACTGGCGCCGCGACGGCCTCGGCCACTGGGCCATTCTGTGTAATGGCTCCTATGCCGGCTGGGGCGGTTTCCAGAAAGAGGACGGGGAATGGGATTTCGGCCTCGTGCTAAAGCCTGAGCATTTCGGCCTAGGTGCGCGCATCGCCGCAAAGGCTCTGGCCTTCGCCCGTGCCGACAAGCGCATTTCCTCCGTCACATTCCTGCTGCCGCCGTCACGCACGAAGCTGGGCGCCCTGAAACGCCTCGGCGCGTTCTATGTTGGTGACGTCGATTACGACGGTGAGCGGTTCCTGAAATTCAGGCTGGAAACAGTGTAGGGTGTCCCGGACGCATCTGCTGATGGCCCGGGAGCCCATTGTTTACCTCAGCGTTTTGACCACCGCAGTCAGATGTTCGTTGCCGAAACCCTGCCGGTTAGTCTCTTCATAGCGTGCCCGCACCATGTCTGTGACAGGCGCTATGCCGCCGCCTCCGGCAGCCTCGGTGGCATAGCGCAGATCCTTTGCGACGAGTTCGACCGGGAACATCTTCGTGAAGGCGTCTTTCACCATCATCTCGCCTGCGACCTTTGCCGCCGGCGAGCACACCGGCGTCGCGCCGATAATCGCAAGCGCTTCGCCGGCGTCGAGCCCAGCTTTGCCGAGCATTTCCGTCAGTTCCGCCATCACCGCGACCTGCGCCGCGAACAGCGTGTTGACGGCAAGCTTCACCGCCATTCCGGCGCCCGCCGCCCCGGCGTGATGAACCGCCGCGCCCATGGCTTTCAATATGGGGTCGGCCCGTCCCAGATCGTCCGTGGCAGCGCCCGCAAAGAAGATCAGCACCTTTGCTTCCGCCTGGGGCAGGGAGCCGGCAAGCGGTGCATCGATGAAGGCAAGCTTGCGTGAGGTAACCTCCCGCGTCAGCCAGGAGGTGTGAGCAAGACTCAGCGTCGAACACTCGATGGCAATGGCATCGTCCTTCATGCCGGCAAGCGCGCCGGTTTGCGGGTCTGTCCACACCACGCGCGAGGCTTCGTCGTCACGCAGCATCGCGATGACGAAATCGGCTCCGCCGGCGGCTTCCCGGGGCGTGGCTGCGACACGTGCTCCGGCCCGGGCCAGAGGCGCGGCTTTCGCTACGTCCCTGTTCCAGACAGTGAGGGAATGCCCTGCGCCGATCAGATTTGCGGCCATGCGCGCGCCCATCGCGCCAAGGCCCAGAAAAGCGACGTTAGCCATCATTGTCCCTCCTTCGGGTTTGCCGTTTGCACGAAGGGAAATCTGGTATATTTGAATTAAGGGCAGTAGGCTGTGTTTTCTATTACCATATATCTGAATTTCAAATGAATGATCGTCTCTTATCCCTGCGTGTCCTGTCCCGGACCGCGCGTCTTGCCTCCTTCTCGGCGGCGGCGCGCGAACTTGGGCTTTCGCAATCCTCAGCGTCGCGGATCGTGGCGGAACTGGAGGCGGAACTGGGCGTGGCGCTGCTGACGCGCACGACGCGGGCCGTGGCACTGACAGAAACGGGTGCCGACTATCTTGAACGCGGGGAAGCCGTTCTCGATGCGATGGAGGAGGCCGATCACGTCGCGCGCGGCGACGGCAGGCTCAAGGGGCGGCTGCGCATAGGGCTGTCGTCCAGCTTTGGTCTGCGCATGATCGTGCCGCGTTTGCCGGCATTCCTTACCCGTCATCCTGATCTGTCGGTCGATCTTGCGGTTTCAGACAACCATCAGGATTTGGTGAGCGAGGGGATCGACATCGCATTCCGCTTAGGCAGCATGGCAGACAGCACTGCCGTGGCCCGCCGTCTGGGGGCCTCGCCGCGCGTGTTGGCCGCGTCGCCGGACTATCTCGCGGCACGCACGCCGATCAATGAACCCAATGACCTTGCTCACCACGACCTCATCGCCGGTCCGGGCGTCACGCCGCAGGAGCTGGTGTTCACCCGTGGCGAAGAAAATCAGCGCACTCGCCCTTCGGGCCGGGTGACCTGCGCCGCGAACGAGGGCGCAACGGCTGCCGCGCGTGCCGGTCTAGGTCTGACGGTTTCTTCAGCCTGGGGCATTGCGGCGGAACTAACGGCGGGAACGCTGGTCCGTGTGCTGCCTGACTGGTCGCTGGGCGAGGTGGAATTGCACGCGGTCTTCCCGCCGGGGCGTCAGCCGCGCCCGGCCGCACGCGCGCTGGCGAACTGGATGTCAGATTAGAAATCACCCTTCTGGTGCTCGACGATTTCCATGT
Organism: Rhodobiaceae bacterium; assembly: GCA_020637855.1. GTDB lineage: Bacteria > Pseudomonadota > Alphaproteobacteria > Rhizobiales > Tepidamorphaceae > JACKJK01. The sequence continues at coordinate 771,527 of JACKJR010000001.1, forward strand.
AGTCCTCGCGGATCGGACAGAAGATATCGAGGTTCATCACCGTTTCATTGCCGATCGGCTTGCCGCCATGGGGCACGTCCGGCGGTACGCGCAGCACTTCCCCGGCGCCGACCTCGAATTCCTCGTCGCCGACGGCCCACAGCATGCGCCCTGTCAGGATGCAGGCGATCTGCTCGAACGGGTGGCTGTGGATCTTGATTTCCATGCCCGGCTCGAGCCAGTTCATCACCAGCATGACGTTCTCGCCGCGAAACCCGGACCGCGAAACGAAATCGCGCACCGGGAAACGGGGCAGGTCCTCCCATTTGACCGGCATGCGAAAAGGCTGAAGGCTCTCGTTCTTTTCTGTGTCCTGCGACATTGTTGGTCTCCATATTCTTGTGTTTAAGCCGCTCCGAAACCGCCGCCGCCCGGTGTAACCATCAGCACTTCATCTTCGGGTTTCATTTCGATTTTACCGGCACGCAGCTCCGGCTTGCCGTTGACTTCATAACGTCCCGCCGCGCCATCTGCGCCGCCAAGCAGACCTTCAGGCCCCTCATGCAGCCGGCTAGGTACCGTATTGAGAAGCCACGGGCTGTTCGTGCGCATGTGGAAGCTGATGCGTTGGCCGTCGCCGCCGGGCTGCGCGCCAGCGCCACCCGTACCGCGCTCCAGTTCCTTGCAGCCGAACACGATCGGGTAGGAAGCCTCCAGCACTTCGACCGGCACCGCCGAAACGCCGGTCGGATAGCAGATGGCCGACAGGCCGGGTTTCGAAGCACGCGCGCCCATGCCGCCGGAATAGTTGAACATCGAGCTCGTGAACGGATTACCGGCCTCGTCACGGCCGTTGATCTGCACCGTCCACACAGCGCCGGAGCCTTCAGCCACCACGCGGTCGGGTGCGACATGAGACAGCGCCTTGAGTATGGGGAAGGGGACATACATGCCGACGACGTGGCGCGCATTGACCGGGGAGGGGTATTTGGCATTGACGATGCAGCTGTCGGGCAGCTTCAGTTTGATCGGTGCCAGACTGCCTGCGTTGTTGGGCAAATCAGGGTTGAGCGTCGAACGTACGGCAAAGGTGGCATAAGCGTGCGTATAAGCCGGGACGACATTGATGCCCATACGGCTGGGGCCTGATGAACCAGCAAAGTCGATGGTGATCTCGCCGGCATTGCTGTCGATGGTAACAGCGGTTTTCAGCACAACCGTCTCGCCTCCGGGAACGTCGAAGCGCGACTCGCCTTCATAGACCCCGCCGGGAAGCTTACGGATGCTTTCGCGTGTCGCTTCCTCCGAGCGGTTGATGATCTCGTCCGACAACGCTTCGATATCGACCAGCCCGTAACGATCGCACAGTGCATTGAGCCGCCGCGCGGCAATATTGGCACTGGACACCTGGGCGGCGAGGTCGCCGAACAGGGCATCGGGCGTGCGCACGTTGCGGCGGATGATATCGAACAGAGTGCTGTTCGGTTCTCCCGCGTTGTAAAGTTTCATCACCGGTATCCAGAGACCTTCCTCATGGATGTCGCGTGCACCGGACCCGATGCCGTAGCCACCGATGTCGGTATGGTGGATGGTCGAGCCGGCATAGCCGATGATGCGATTCTCCCGGAAGATCGGCGACAGCACGGTGATGTCGAAGAAGTGGCCCGCAGACATCCAGGGGTCGTTGGTGATCAGCACATCGCCGGGCTTGAGTGTTTCGGGATCGATATCCGCCAGCAGGTTGCCGGCGGCAGCCGCCAGCGAGTTGATGTGTCCCGGCGTGCCGGTTACGGCCTGCGCGACCATGCGTGCCCGCTGGTCGAATAATCCGTTGGCGAGATCACCGGCCTCGCGCACGATCGGGCTGAACGCGACACGTTGCAGGGCGCGTGCCTGCTCGCTGACGATGCCGATCAGGTTGCTCCACAGAATCTGGAGTTCGACGCCATCCATGTTCACGCTCCCTTGGTGCGACTTGCGATCATGCTGCCATCGGGATGAAGCGCGAGCGTCCATCCCGGCAGCACGAATGAGGTGGTCTCGCGCTCTTCCACAATCAGCGGTCCATCCAGGACCTGACCGACACGAAGATCAGCGCGCTGGTAGACCGAAACCGGTGTCGCCTCTCCCCTGAGGTAGACGGTGCGGGTCTTGTGTGCCGGCTGCTCGTCGTGCCTCTTGTGCACACCCGAACCCCGGCTCGGCGTTTTGCCGCTGGCAGTCACGATCCAGTTGACGAGTTCGATCGGCATGGTGTCGAGCTTCAGTCCGTACTGGGTAACATACTCTGCTTCGAAGAGTTCGCAGATGCGGTCCGCATCGCGAACTTTCCGAGGATCGAAATCGAGCGCGATCTTCACTTCCGACTGCTGGCCGAGATATCGCAACTCTGCACCGAAGGAGAATTGCATCTCGGCGTCATCGATTCCGGCTTCCGCCAGTGCCGCCCTGCCTTCCTCGACCATGGTGGAGACGGTCTTGCCGATCTGTTCCCAGTCGAGCCCATCAACCCGCGCCACCAGACTCCTGACGAGGTCGATTTGTGCTGGCGTCACCAGCGTTCCGAAGGCCGAAAGTACCGAGGCAAGAGGCGGATAGATCACTTGGGTACTCTCCACCAGTTCAGCGACCATGCAGGCATGCACTGGGCCTGCGCCGCCGAACGCAAGTAGCGGCAGGCCGCGGTAGTCGATGCCACGGTCGGTTGCATGAGCACGGGTTGCAGCCGCCATCTGTTCGCACACAACGTCGAATACACCCCACGCCGCATGTTCGACATCAAGGCCGAGCCTTTCGCCCAGCGCAGCAAAGGCAGCACGCGCCCCCGCTGCATCAAGTCGCATGTCGCCACCGAGGAAGTTGTCGGGATCGAGGATGCCGAGAACGACATCGGCGTCGGTTACGCACGGATCGGTGCCGCCGCGCCCGTAACATACCGGCCCGGGAATGGAGCCGGCACTTTCCGGGCCTACTTTCAGAAGCCCTAGCGAATTCACCGACGCAATCGACCCGCCACCGGCGCCAATCTCGATCATGTCGATTGAGGGAACCGTGATTGGCATGCCGCTGCCCGGCATGAACCGGTAACGCCGGTCGACCTCGAACGTGCCGGTGACAAGCGGCTCGTATCCCTGGATCATGCAGGCCTTGGCCGTTGTGCCGCCCATGTCGAACGAGATCAGTTCCGGTTTGTCCAACAGGCGAGAGAAATGCGAGGCGACTAACGCGCCGGCCGCGGGTCCGGATTCGATCATGCGCACTGGTGTGCGTCCGGCGCGTTCGGCTCCGATCACGCCGCCGTTCGACAGCATGATCAGCGGCTGCTGCTTGAAACCGCGGTGCCCAAGCTCCTCGATCAGCGCATTGAGATAGGGTCTCGTGATCGGAACGGTGTAGGCGTTGATGGCAACTGTGGAGGTGCGCAGGTATTCGCGCATCTGCGGTGCGATGTCATGCGAAACGGAGACGAAGATATCCGGTGCTTTCTCAGCGAAAATACGTGCGACTTCGGCCTCGTTGACGCCGTTGCGGTAGGCATTGAGAAGGCAGACCGCGACGGAAACGATGTCTCGTTCGCGGCACTGCGCGATGATCTCCTCGACTTCGGCTTCGCCGACCGGGCGTTCAACGGTGCCATCCGCATAGACACGCTCGTCCAGAACAAAAGTGCACTCGCGTGGGATTAGCGGCTCGGCATATTCGATCTGCGGATCGTACATGTCGTAGCGGTGCTCTTCGCGGATGTAGAGGATGTCGGAGAATCCCTTTGTGAGGATCAAGCCGGTCGGCGGCCCCTTGCGCTCGATCAGAGCGTTGGTGACGACTGTGGTCGCGTGCACGACCACATCGTTGACTGATTGCGGTGTGACACCGGCACGCCCCAGCACGAGATCGACACCACGGAAGAAGCCCTCGATCAGGTTGCCGTGAGTGGTTAGCGTCTTGTCGACGAAAGTACGCCCGTCATCGGCAAACAGTACGGCGTCGGTGAATGTGCCGCCGATGTCGATCGCCAGCGAATACTGCGTCATGCGGGATACTCCGTGTTACCCAGATTTCGCGAAATGGACCGTGCTGCGGCCACCACGCGGTCAACCAGTTGAGATTTGGGCGGTGAGCCGATCATTGTGTTCGGTCCTGCGACCGTGACGGTCGCCTGCATCTGATTGGTCAGATCGAAGATCGGGGCCGAGACGGCATTCACACCCATCAGCGTCTGGTCGGGCGCATCGGCCCAGCCGCGCTTGCAGGTCAGTTTCACTTCGGATTCAAGTGCGGACAGGTCCGTATTGGTGTTTTCGGTCCATGCCTGCAGCGGTTTGGCGCGCACAATGTCCCACAGGGTTTCGGGGCCAAAGGCAAGCGCCACTTTTCCTTGCGCCGAGGAATGGAAATCGAGCAGCGAACCGGGCCGCGTAACGATCTGGACAGGCGATTCAGCCCGCACAATATCGAGGACACGCATGCCGGTTTCTTCTAGCAGCGAGAGCGTGACTGTGGTTTGCAATTCGTTGCGCAGGATTGTCATCAGGGGACGCGCTTCCGTCAGGAGCCCGGTCCGGTCGGAAATTGCCTGGCCGATATGGTAGAGCTTCAAGGTCAACCGGTAGCGTTCGGTCTCGGGATCCTGCGTGACATAGTCCATCGATGCCAGCGTGCGCAGGAAGCGATGCGTGCGTGCCCTCGGCATACCGATCCGCCGCGCAAGCTCGCTCAAGCCCACCGGCTCGCCGATCTCCACCATCTTCTCGATGAGCAGGAAAGCGACTTGGGTCGACTGGTTCGTGGATTTGTCGAGTTCGACCATTCTTGCACTCCCTCAGCGGAACAGGCTCGGCAGGAACAGCGTCAACTGCGGCACATAGGCAACCATCATCAGAACGAGTGCGCTGATTGCCAGGAACGGCAATGCGGCCCTGGCAACCTTCGGCAGCGGTTCGCGGCTGATGGCGACCACGATGAACAGGACGAGGCCGACCGGGGGCGTGATCATGCCGATCATCAGGTTGAGCACGATCATCACGCCGAACTGCACGGGATCGACACCAAGTGCGGGCACAAGCGCGCTCAGGATCGGCATGGCCAGGATCAGTGCCGCCAGCGGCTCAAGGAAGAATCCGAACACCAGCAACACGACATTGAGCAGCAGAAGCAGCAGGGCAGGCGAGTCGGTGACGCCAAGTAGGATTTCCGCGATCTGCTTTGGCATGTTCTCGATGCCCAGCACGAAGGCGGTCATGCTGGCCATGGCAACGACGATCATGACACCGGCCGAGAGCGTGGCCGTCTCGTAAAGGCTTTGCGCGATGATCTTCAGCGAGAGCGAGCGATAGAGCAGTGCACCGATTGCAAGCGCGTAGAAACACGCAACGGCGGCAGCTTCCGTTGGTGTGAAGATGCCGCTGCGGATACCACCAACAATCAGCACGGGAAGGAACAGGGCCGGCAGTGCGGCCATTATCGCTTCGCCGCGCTCCTCGCGTGGCACCGGGGGCGGTACGGGGTGATCATCGCGACGCGCGCGCCATAACGCATAAATGATGAGCAGCGCACAGAGAAGGAACGCCGGAACGATGCCACCCAGGAACAGATCGGCAATAGACGTGCCTGTCAGCACACCATAGAGGATCAGACCGAGCGAGGGCGGCACCAGCGGTCCGAGCAACGATCCGACAGCAGTCAGCGCGGCTGCGTATTCACCCCGATATCCACTCTTGCGCATGGCCGGGATCATGATGCTACCGATGGCCGAGGCTTCCGCCGTGGCAGCTCCACTGACGCCTGAAAACATCATGCTGGCGATGATGTTGACTGCCGCAAGCCCGCCCCGGATCTGGCCGATCAGCATTTGCGCGAAGCGCACGATCTGCTGGGTCAGCCTGGCGGCGTTCATAAGGTTGCCCGCAAGGATGAAGAACGGGATCGTCAGCAACACGAAATTGTCGATGCCGGCGATCATGCGCTGCGGGAAGGCGACAAGCAGGTGTGTGTCACCATTGCCGATCAGGTAGACCAGCGATGCCATGCCGAGACTGAGTGCCACCGGCATGCCGATCGCTAGGAACAGGAAGAAGCCGCCGAGATAGAGGATCACGCGTCTGCCTCCGGCGTTCCGGCAAGGCGTATATCGGCGGCGCGTCCACCGCTTTTCATCAGGCTTGCATAGGTCGCAACGTCGATCAGCAGGCGGATGCCAAGGATCGCCATGCCGAGGGGAAGTGCGGCATATACCCAGAAGAACCGAGGTGCGAGGGCCGAGGCGCCGGCGCCGAACGTATCGGTCAGCAGAAACCGCAGCGCGGGGATGGGCTGGCCGCCGGCAAGGCTTGCGTAGCGGTAGCCGTAGAAGGCAAGCACGCCGCAAAGGATGGCGCCAAGCAGGTTGACGATCGCCGCCAGAGCAAGGCCCGCGCGCGGGGGAAGCGCATCGCGCAGAAGGTCGATAGCTGCGATCTCGCCACGCTCATAGGCAAGCGCAATGCCGAGGAAACTGACCCAGATCAACAGGTAGCGGCACGTTTCTTCCGCCCAGATCAGCGAGGAATTGAATCCGTAGCGGAAGACGATCTGTGCGCCCATGATCGCCAGCAGGGCAGCCAGCAGCACGACAAGAAGCCGGCGCATGAGTGTCCTGTATATGTCGATGATGCGGGACATGGATCAGGCTTTCCGGGAAACGAATGTTGACCGGTTCATGAATTCCGGGATGCCGGACAAGCGGATTAGCCGGGAGCCGCCGTGCAGCAAGCCCCCGGCGCGTGTCGTTACATGCCGTGGGCTGCCTTGACGAATTCGCCAATCAGCGGACCCTTCGGGATCCAGGCATCGACCACGGTTTGCGTGAGCTTGCGCATGGCCTCGAGGTCGGCAAGCGGCGTGATGGTCACGCCTTCGGCCTCCAGCTTGGTCTTGGTATCGGCTTCCTGCGAGGCGGCAAGCGCATAGTGCTTGGCAATGACCTCGTGGCCTGCTTCCACCATGGCGGCCTGCACGTCTTCCGGAAGGTCCTTGAACTTGGAACCCATCATCAGCACGCCGGGCCAGAAGTAGTGACCCGTGAGCGTCACATGCTTGCCGGCCTGGAACAGGCTTTCGGACAGGATCGAGGAGAGATTGATCTCCACAGCGTCGATCGTTCCGGTCTCAAGCGCTGAATAGATTTCGCCATAGGCGAGGCCGGTGGGGTTTGTGCCGACGGCTTCCCAGATGGCCTTGTGAAGTGGGGTGGGAACAATGCGGGTCTTCAGATCCTTGAAGTCGTCGATTGTCTCGACCTGCTTGTTGCGGGCCAGGAAGTGACGCTGGCCCGCCTCGATATAGCCAAGCCCCTTGAGCCCCTGTTCGTCGAGGCTGTCGAGCAGCTTCTGGCCGATGCCGGAAGACAACAGGTCGGCCATCTGCTCGTAACTGCCGACGAGGAACGGCAGTTGCAAGGCATCGAACGATGAAGCTCCGATCACGAGCGGCAGCACTGGTGCAGACACTAGCGCTCCGTCGATGGTGCCGAGCTTGAGGCCTTCGAGCAGCTGCTTGTCATCGCCAAGCTGGCGGTCGCCATAGACCTCGATTTTGACCTTGCCGCCGGTTTTTTCCGCAACGGCATCCGCAAACATCTGCACGCCATCCTGGAAAAGGTGTTTCGAGGATGCGGCGTGGCCGAACTTGAGGGTCATTTCCTGCGCATTGACGGGCTGCAGCAAGCCCACGGCAAGAGTGACGGCACATGCCGCCAGAAGACGTCTGATCATGGTTCCTCCCAAGCAAATTATTTTATTTGGTTGATGTTTGTATCGATTATTGAAACAACATATCAATTATCGATACAAACTTCTGGTCTGTCAAGCTGCCCGGATTTCTTGCGTGCAATATGCGCGTAGATACGAGAGGGAACGGAATAGGCGCGGAACGCGTACTGCAAAACCCTGCCAAAACTGCAAAACCGCAGTCCGGGGTTGCGCGCCCTAATTGCTTGATGTATCGACCATTCCCGCGTCACCGTGGTGGGGAATAGTTTAACGGTAGAACAGCGGACTCTGACTCCGTCGGTCCTGGTTCGAATCCAGGTTCCCCAGCCAACCACCCATTCCAACAGTCTCCACCGCCGATCCGGCAGCCTAACCGCCCGTAACAGGGTGGCTTTTCGCACTCATTACCGTTTCAGCGGCACAGTGAGAGGAAAACGGGTTGAGGCGGGGGAGGGTGCGTCCTAGCCTTGCCGGCATGTCAAATTCGAAGCCCTTCCGTTACTTCAAGACAGCGCTCGAGATCATCCGCCTGGCGGTCACGATGTACATTCGCTTTCCGTAATCATTGAGGAACGTCGAAGACCTGCTGCACGAGCGGGATCGACATGAGCCGCGAGACGGTGCGTTACTGGTGGAGCCGGTTTGGGCCGATATTCGCTTCCTGAGCAAAGTCACATTGTCGGTCGATCTGAGATTTTTTGGGTCCGTCTGACAGTACAGCGGACACTATTCGGGCGCGGATATGGCCGAGACAAGAGGGTGGGGATGAACGGGCTGGACAGAATTGCTGCGCTGCCCTGCTGGAATGGCCGCGTTGACATGGAGCCGCTGACTGGCGGGCTGTCGAACGAAAGCTGGCTTGTCACCGACGCGGCCGGCAAGCATGTCGTCCGGTTCGGCAGGGACTATGCGTTCCATCATGTCATCCGCGAGCGCGAGGTATCGGTCGCGCGCGCCGCGTATGCGGCGGGCTTCTCGCCCGAAGTGGAATATGCAGAACCGGGGGCCATGGTCTCCGCCTTCCTGGAAGCGCGGACCTGGACGGAAGAGGACATGAGGGCGCAGCCGGAGCGGATTGCGCATCTGCTGCGAGACTTTCATCACAAGATGCCGGCCGCGATTTCCGGGCCCGGCTTCATGTTCTGGGTTTTTCACGTCATTCGCGATTATGCGCGCACTCTGGAAGCGGGCGGCGGCAGCCATGTGCCGAATTTGCCGCGTTATCTGGAACTCGCCGCCGAACTGGAAGAGGCGCAGGTGCCGCTGCCGATCATTTTCGGCCACAACGACCTGTTGCCGGGAAATTTCCTCGACGACGGCGTAAGGCTATGGCTGATCGATTTCGAATATGCCGGTTTCAATACGGCAATGTTCGACCTCGCCGGCGCGGCTTCCAACTCCGGCATGGATGACGAGACGGCGGAGCGTCTGCTCGCCGGCTATTTTGGCCGCTCCTCCGACGAAGCCGTGAAACGTTCCTTCGACGCCATGCAATGCGCCTCGCTGCTGCGCGAGGCGATGTGGGCGATGGTGTCGGAACTGCATCTGAGCGCACCAGGCGTCGATTACGTAGCCTATGCGCAGGAAAACCTCGCGCGGCTGTCCGCCGCGCTCGATCGATATCATTCCAAACACGGAAAGACATCATCATGACGCTTCCCCAACAGGCTGAGATCGTCGTTATCGGCGGCGGCATCATTGGATGCTCCACGGCCTATCATCTGGCGAAGGACCACAAGGCGAATGTCCTGCTGCTGGAGATGGGGCAGCTGACATCGGGTTCGACCTGGCACGCCGCGGGCCTCGTCGGCCAGTTGCGCTCGTCGGCGTCGATCACGCGCGTGCTGAAATATTCGGTCGACCTGTACAAGGGGCTGGAAGCGGAGACCGAACTTGCAACCGGCTGGAAGATGACCGGCTGCCTGCGGCTGGCGACTAATCAGGACCGCTGGACGGAATTTCTCCGCCTCGCCACCACGGCCCGTTCCTTCGGCATGGAGATGCATCTGCTGTCGCCGGAGGAGGTGAAGGCGATGTGGCCGCTGATGGACACGTCCGATCTGGTCGGTGCGAGCTGGTTGCCGACCGACGGGCAGGCAAGCCCCTCCGACATCACCCAGTCGCTCGCCAAGGGCGCGCGCATGCACGGTGCGAAGATACACGAGCATGTGCGGGTGACCGGTTTCGAGGTGGACGGCGACACGATCATCAGGGTGAAGACGGACAAGGGCGATATCGCCTGCGAGAAGGTCGTCAACTGCGCCGGCCAGTGGGCGCGTCAGGTCGGCGAGATGGCCAGCATCAACGTGCCGCTGCAGCCGGTCAAGCACCAGTACATCATCACCGAGAAGATCCCCGGCCTCGCCACCGATGCGCCTACGATCCGCGATCCCGATCGGCGGACTTATTTCAAGGAGGAGGTGGGTGGTCTCGTGATGGGCGGCTACGAGCCGAACCCTCAAGCCTGGACCACGGGCGATGTACCGAATGATTGGGAGTTCCGGCTGTTCGATGACGACTTCGATCACTTCGAGCAGCATATGGAACAGGCGATGATCCGCATTCCGGCCCTGGCGGAGGCCGGGGTGAAGCAGATGATCAACGGGCCGGAGAGCTTCACGCCGGATGGCAACTTCATCCTCGGAAGCGCGCCGGAATGCGCCAACATGTATGTCGGCGCAGGCTTCAACGCTTTCGGTATCGCGTCGGGCGGCGGCGCCGGCTGGGTGCTTGCTGAATGGACGATGTCCGGCGAGGCGCCGCTGGACCTCTGGAGCGTCGATATCCGCCGGTTTTCCGGCTTGCACCGTGATCGGCAATGGGTCTGCGATAGGACGCTGGAGGCCTATGGCAAGCATTACACGATCGGCTTCCCGCACGAGGAATACGAGAGCGGGCGGCCGCGCATCGTCTCACCCCTCTACGAGCGGTTGAAGGCGCATCGCGCCGTGTTCGGCTCCAAGCTCGGCTGGGAGCGCCCGAACTGGTTCGCGCCCGAAGGCATGGAGGCCAAAGACGTCTATTCGATGGGCCGGCAGAACTGGTTCGGCCCGGTCGGCGACGAGCACACCCATGTGCGCGAAAAAGTCGGGATCTTCGATCAGTCCTCGTTCGCCAAATACGAAATCACCGGTGCGGGCGCCCTGAAGGCGCTCGAGTGGATCTGTGCCAACGATGTCTCGAAGCCGGTCGGACGACTGACCTATACGCAACTGCTCAACAGCCGCGGCGGCATCGAGGCCGATCTCACGGTGGCCCGGATCGACGAGGACAAATTCTACATCGTTACGGGCACGGGCTTCCGCACACACGATCTGGCGTGGATCGCCGACCACATTCCCGCAGGCAGCGACGCGACCCTGACCGACATTACCGAGGAATGGGGCACGCTATCGCTGATGGGCCCGAAGGCTCGCAACGTACTGGCGAAGGTGACTGCCGCCGACGTTTCCAATGAAGCTTTTCCCTTCGCCCATGTGCGCGAGATCGACATTGCCGGTCACACGGTGCGCGCCTTGCGCGTCACCTATGTCGGCGAACTCGGCTGGGAACTGCATGTCCCGATCGGCGCGACCGGCGAGGTGTTCGACGTACTGATGGAAGCGGGCAGGGCGCATAACATCCGTCCGACCGGCTACCGGGCGCTCGAAAGCCTGCGCCTCGAAAAGGGATACCGTGCCTGGTCGTCCGACATCACGCCGAACGACACTCCGTTCGAGGCCGGGCTCGGATGGGCGGTGAAGCTGAAAGAGAACACCGATTTCATGGGCAGAAAGGCACTGGAGGAGAGTGCCGGTCAGCCTTTGAAGAAGCGGCTCGCTGGTTTCACGCTGGACGATCCCGATGCGGTTCTCGTCGGGCGCGAGACGATCCTGCGCGACGGCGAAACGGTAGGCTATCTGACCTCCGGCGGCTATGGCTACACGATCGGCAAGAGCATCGGCTACGGCTATGTGCGAAGCGCCGATGGCATCGATGACGACTTTCTGATGTCGGGCACCTATGAACTCGTCGTTGCCAACCAGCGCATCCCCGCCAGGATCGGCATGGAGCCATTCTTTGACCCCTCCAACAGCTGCGTTAGGACCTGATCATGTCGCTTGCTGCCGGCCAAACTGGCCGGGCGTGCAACACGGGTCGCCCCGCCCGGTGATCCGGGCCAACGCGTCCCGTTTGAAATCGTCCCTGAAATTGACTTTGCCCATCATGGCCTCCGTGCCTCAAAATTAGGGAAGAAGGCGTCTACCAATCTAGGGGCTATTCACTTTGCCTATTCAGGCAACGCGGTCGCCCGGGTCCTGGCCTGCGAAAAAGGCATCCAGATTGTCGAGCGCCCGGAACCCCATCGCATCGCGCGTCTGCGTTGTCGCGCTGCCGATATGGGGGAGCAGGAAGACATTCTCCAGGCTTGCATATCCGTGATGGATTCTCGGCTCGCCGTTGAAGACATCAAGGCCGGCGGCGAAAATGCGCCCGCGCTTGAGCGCATCGATCAGCGCATCGTCGTCGACGATAGCACCGCGCGCCGTGTTCACAACGATCGCATCGGCGGGAAGCAATTCCAGCCGCTCACGGTTCAGCAATCCCCGTGTCGTGTCCGTCGCCGGACAATGGATCGACAACACGTCGCAAACCGACAGGAACTCCTCGACATCCCCATGATAGATCGCACCATCAGCGCCTTCGACCGGGTTGCGGTTGTGATAATGGATTTCCATGCCGAAGCCGCGCGCGCGCATTGCAGCCACACGCCCGACGCGCCCCATGCCGAGCACGCCGAAGCGCTTGCCCGTGACCTGGCGACCAACCATGAAACTCGGGCTCCAGTCGGTCCACTGACCGGCGCGGATCAGGCGTTCGCCCTCGCTTGCGCGGCGCGCCGCACCCAGCATCAGCAGGATTGCGATTTCAGCCGTGGCGTCGGACAGGACATCCGGCGTGTTGGTGACGGCGATGCCGCGCGCCTTCAGCGCAGGTAGATCGCAATGATCGACCCCGACGGAATGGTTGGCGATGATGCGCACCCTATCGCTGAGCCGCGCGGTAACACCTGCATCGAAAACTTCAGAATGGCACGGGAGAATGGCATCGGCCTTCGCGCTCATCGCAACGATTTCGTCAGCCGTGAACGTGCGGTCCTCGGGATTGTCGATGACATCATAGGAGGCGCGAGCGCGCGCCATCGTGTTGTCGGACAGTTTTCGCGTGATCCAGAGAACGGGTTTTTCAGCAAGCATGCCGGACCGTCTCAACGCGATTTCCTGCGCAGGCATTCGTCCCAGCAGTCGTACGCGGCAAGAGACAGGACCGAGAGGGATATGATCCAGAATGGCAACCCGCCCCAGAAACCGGCGAAGCCGGTCGAAATGGAGTACGCGAGCCCGGTGATGAATATGACCAGGGTGGCCGTGCCGATCAGGCCGGTAATTGTCGCGATGCCGTTCTTCATTGTGTTCCCCGTTCCTTCAACCGCAATCGTTTATGCGCCGTCTTGTGAAAGCCGCCGCTCCAGCCAGGCCGCCGTCCTGAACAGACGATCATCGCGTTCGCGGCAGCCTACCAGTTGCACGCCGACCGGCAAACCATCGGCCCCGCTGAGCCAGGGCAGCGACAGACATGGCAGGCCGGCGAATGTCCACACCGTGCAGCAGATCGGATCGCCGGTGCCCTCGGTCATCAGGGGAGCCTGGCCGAGCGCCGACGGCGTAAGGATCGCATCGTAATCCTTGAAGAAGGCGTCGAAATAGGCACCCGCCTTCTCGAGGAAGGCGAGTCCTTCCCGGTAGTCCGCTTCGCTGGTGGCGCGGGCGCGCGCTATCTTTTCCGCATAGCCCTCGGGAATGACCTCGTCCGGCAAGCCCAGCCTGCCGCAGATGTTCTTTTCGAATTCGTACTCGTGGACGACGTTGTGAACACGGACGACTTCTGTGAATGCTCCGGGTGCGGGAATGCGCTCGACACGATCGCCCAGCGCTGCGATCAGTTCCTCGAAGCCGGCACGGACATCGTCCGATATCCGATCCGCGAACGGCATCTCGAACCAGGCGAGCGCCGGCTCCACCGGCGCCTCGGCCCGCACGCCCTCAACCAGACGCGGACGCGGACGCAGATAAGACGCGGGATCGCCTGCGTCATAGCCTGCAATGGCATCGCCGATGAGGGCCGCGTCCTCCAGGGTGCGGGCGAACAGCCCGACCTGATCGAGGGTTTCGGAAGTCTGCAGACAACCGCGGCGGGAGACGATGCCGCGCGTCGGCTTGTAGCCGACGATGCCGCAGAAGGAAGCCGGTCGGACTATGGACCCGTTGGTCTGGGAACCGATCGACAATGGCATGTGACCGGCGGCGACCCCTGCCGCGGAACCTGAGGAAGAACCGCCCGGCGTGCGGGCGGGATCAAGCGGGTTGCGGGTTGCCGCGGGCTCTGAAAAGGCAAGCGGTGTGGTCACCGTCTTGCCGAGAATGACCGCACCTGCCTCGCGCAAGCGTTCGACAACGGCGCTATCCGCCGCGGGCAGCCGATCCGTGTATTCCGGCACGCCCCACGCCGTCGGCATGTCGGCCGTGTCGTAGATATCCTTGATACCGACGGGAACACCGTGCAGCGCACCTGTCGGCATGCCGCGGCGGCGCAGGTCATCCATGGTCTCCGCCTGCCGTATTGCCGTATCGGCATCGAGACAGGCCCATGCGCCGATCGACGCATCGTTGCCGCCAATGCGTTCAAGACAGGAGGACACCATCTCGACGGAGGTGAACTCCCCGGCGAGGATGCCCGATACGGCTTGCGCCGCCGTCAGAGGCCAGAGCGCCTTACTGGACATAAGGCCCAAACAGGTAGTCGGGCAGCCACAGGGCAATGCCGGGGAACTGGTACATCAGCACCATGCAGAAGATCACGATGCCCAGATAGGGCATGATCCCCCGGAAGATCTGAATAAGCTCGATCTGCCCGCGCAGCACGCCTTTCAGATAATAGGCCGACATCGCCATTGGCGGGGTCAGGAACGAGGTCTGCAGGTTGAGCGCCACCAGCATGGCGAAGAAGTAGGGATTGACGTTGAAGTTATCGAGCATCGGCAGAAAGATCGGCACGAAAATGATCAGGATTTCCGACCATTCCAGCGGCCAGCCGAGCAGGAAGATGATCGCTTGGCAGAGCACGAGGAACTGCCAGGGCTCCATGTTCAGCGATAGCACAAAGTGCTCGATGACGTCGTGGCCCCCAAGATAGGAAAAGACCGATGCGAAGGTCCACGAACCGACAAACATCCAGCACACCATGGCGGTCGCCTTGGCGGTCAGGAACACAGACTCCTTGACCTTCTGCCAGGTCAGCGCGCGATAGAGGACGGCAAGCACAAGACCACCCAGTGCGCCCATGGCGGCGGCTTCGGCAGGCGTGGCAAGCCCGCCCAGAATCGAGCCGAGCACGAGCATGATGAGAACGGTCAGCGGCACGAAGGACACCAGAAGGTCCCGGTAAATCCGTCCCATCGTGATGCTGTCGTCCTTGGGTGGGCGCGGCGCAACCGATGGCTGGAAGGTCACCCGCAGCAGCACGTATAGAATGTACATGCCGGCCAGGATCAGGCCGGGGAAAACCGCCGCCGCATAGAGCCGCAAGGGCGACAGTTCGGCGATCGCCGCATAGACGATCAGCATGATGGAGGGCGGAATGAGAATGCCAAGCGTGCCGCCCGCGCAGATCACGCCGGAGGCGAACGACTTGTTGTAGTTGGCACCCGCCATCGCCGGAAAGGCCAGCAGGCCCATCAGCGTGACCACCGCACCGACGATGCCGCTAGCGGTGGAAAAGACCGCGCATGTGATCAGCGCGGCAATGGCCATGGAGCCCGGCAGGTTGCGGGCGGCAAGCTGCAGCGATTCAAACAGCCGGTTGACGATATTGGCGCGTTCGACGACGTAGCCCATGAACAGGAACAGCGGGATGGCGACGAGCGTATCGTTCTCCATCACCGAGTAGGTGTTCTGGTTCAGCAGATAGAAAATCTTGTTGTTGAGTACGTCGGTGACGCCGTGGATCGAGCCAGCATCGAGATAGGCATAGTAGCCAAAGCCGACCCCCATGGCGAGCAGCGTGAATGCGACCGGAAATCCCAGCAGGACCAGGAAGATGAACATGGTCAGCATCAGGATTGCGACTTCGGGGTTCGTCATGGCCTTGCAGGCTCCAGAATCTGGGACTCAAACATGTCGGATCTTGACGCCGACGCTCAGGTAAGTTCGGCGGGATGTTTTCCGGAGATGAGGCTGTCCTCCGTCTCGCGGACGTCTTCGAGCCTTTCGAGCCACACGCCAGTGCGCATCGCCTTCCAGCAGCGCATGCACTCGGCCAGGCCCTGCAGGATCAGCAGACCGCCGGCGATGGGGATCAGTGTCTTGAAGAAATAGACCTGGATGCGCGCCGGGCTGTTCCAGCTCACTTCCTTATAGCGCCAGGAATCAGAGGCAATCTCCGCGCCATACCAGAACAGTGCCAGCATGCCGGGAAAGAAGAAGAAGATGTAGAGAACGAAATCGATGCGCGCCTGCCAGCGGACGGGAAGCAGCCGGTAGACGACGTCGCCGCGCACATGCGCGTCCTGGGCCAGCGCATAGGGCCCGGCCATGAGAAGCAGGGCACCATACATCTGGATCATCATATCGAAGGCCCACACGGTCGGCGAATTCAGCACGTAGCGGACGAAAACCTCGTAGGACACCGAGAAGGTGAGTATCAGGATACACCAGCCAAAAGCCCGTCCGACCCAAATGCTCAGGCTTTCGATGGCATGGATGATTTTCGTCATGTGTTCACCCCAGAACCGGATGCGGTTTGCCCGCAAATTCCATGCGAATCCGGCGCGGGGACAAGTTTCCCCCGCGCCCTTGGTATTTCAGAACAGCTGATGATCAGGCGAAGTAGTGCTTGTAGGCCAGCTTGTAGTCGGGCTGGTTCAGGTTGAGGTAGTTCATCACCGTCTTCGCATAGGCCTTCTGCGAATCGATCACCTTGGCGAAGAACGGATCCTCCGAAGACAGCCGGTCAACGACCTTGTCCCAGGCATCGAGCTGCCCAGCCATCACCGAATCAGGCGTGCGGTAAACGTTGACGCCCTGTTCGGTAGCCAGCTTCACGAGATCGTCGGCATAACGTTTGGTGTTATGCCAGTAGAAGTTCGAGCTCTCTGCTTCCGAAGCGTATTTCAGGATCGCCTTGAGCTCGTCGGCCAGCGAATCGTAGGTCTGCTTGTTGAAGGTGACCTCGAAGAACTCCTGGCTCTGGTGGAAGCTGGCCAGGTGGTAATGCTTGGACACGTCCTGCATACCGAAGTCGCGGTCCGATGTCGGGTTGTTGAACTCGGCCGCATCGATCAGGCCGGACTTCATGGCGGGCTGGATTTCGCCGCCGGGAAGCTGGACGACCGACATGCCCATCTCGAGCAGAACGTCGGCGGCAAGGCCGACCGTGCGGTACTTGAGGCCGTTCAACTGGGAAACGTCCTTGATTTCCTCCTTGAACCAGCCGAATGGCTGTGCCGGCATGGCGGAGTTGAAGAAGCTGACGACATTGAGGCCGAGGCTTCCCATCAGTTCGTCGAACAGTTCCTGGCCGCCGCCGTAATAGATCCAGCCGAGAACCTCGTTCGAGGACCAGCCGAAGCAGGGGCCCGTGCCGAACAGCGAGGCAACCTTGGACTTGGAGTACCAGTAGGCCGGCACGTAGTGTGCGGCATCGAGCACGCCGCGGTGCACCGCATCCTGCATCTGGCTGGTCTTGACGACGGAGTCGACCGGCAGAAGGTCGATCTTCAGCGCGCTGCCCGCCATGTCATTGACGCGCTTGACGTAGGACTGGGCATTTTCAAGAAAGATGCCGCCGCCCCAGGCAGCCTGCATCTTCAGGGTCTTGGTCTGCGCGCGGGCGATATTGGGCATGGCAACGGCAGCCGAAGCCCCGGCTGCGCCCGCCGCACCCAACTTGAGAAACCGGCGCCGCGACGTCGGCGTCGATACATTGGTATCTGTTTCTTTATTGGCCATTTGATCCTCCCCAGGATTCAATTTCGATATCTAGATCGACTGGCAACCTGCTGTTTTTTTGACTGCCAAGCGAAAACCTTAGGAAGAATTCAGCAACATGGCCATAGCGCGCTGCGCGCATAGAGTTTGCGATTGTGTCACAAAATGACAAAAGTCTTGCCGATTGAGAATTCTGGCGACGGCTTCATGTGGACTTGCCGCAGGTCTGATTCGACGTGATTTCGGCTATGTATTCAGCATCGATATCGTAGTGCCGCGACCGAAAAGCAGTTTGAAATTCCTGAGGAAATTGCTGAACCGGCACGATTGCGCCCAGACAATTGTGAGCGGCAAGCTCCAGTCCGGGCGATCCAAAGACGGGGGCAGGTCAATATCGCCCTTAATTCTCTTCACGTTTGAAAGCTGAGTCGGGGAGCGCCAGAACCCAGTCAGCCAGTTCGCGAAGATGGTTTTGCATGGCTTCGGCTGCCCGGCCGGGATCGCCGTCGAGGATCGCATCGGCGATTGTCGCATGATCGTTTTCCGACTGCTGGATGTTCTCGTCTGCCATCATCCGCCCGACCTGAACCATCATGATCGGCAGTTGCAGTTTGTCGATGGCGTCTTTGAGAAGCAGGTTGCCGCCGACACTCACGATGGTGCGGTGAAACAATCGGTTATGCTCGATGAAAATATCCCAGGCCAGGTGATGACCGCGTGGGCGTACGGTCCGCCACATCGACTCGAACATCGCCCGGTTGTCATTTACATTGATCCTCTGCGCCGCCAGCTTGGCGGCAAGGCCTTCCAGCACCTCGCGAATCTCGAACAGGTCGCGTGTCTGATGACGCGAGAGACGGCGTACCGTAACGCCCTTGTTCGGGACCAGATCAACCAGGCCGTCTGCCGCCATAAGCCGGAATGCCTCGCGTACCGATCCGCGGCTGACGCCCATTTCCTCGGTCAGGTCACGCGCCACCAGACGCTGTCCGGGAGCAAAACGGCCATGCAAAATACCGTCGACCAGATGCTGGACGACGAAGTCGACCGTTCCTCCACGCCTTTGGTCTGAATTGCGTTCTTGGACCAGTTCAACCGACATCCGTCGCTGTCTCCTTTAGTCTGTTCTACAATTTTGCCCGTCGATCTGTGGTGACGCGGCACGGCAAGCTTCCGGATAACGGTTGCGATTCAGGTGTAATCAGCCGAATTCAAGCCCATATAACACCAAATCAGCCCAGTCAGCATATGGACACTGCCGCGCTGCAGCAAACATTCTGCATTGACAGCGTTTATTTGTCGAATATGATTGTAGGACAATTTTGACAGACAGAAAATGTCTGCAACCGCCGGACCGCCCGTTGACAAGAATGTGGCCGGCAAGGGGAGGAAAGACGTGCCGGCAATTGTTGGCAACGATCCGCCGCGCCATCGCGATGGGCGGAGCATCTGGCTGCGTGCGGAAGACGGCCACTCACTCGACGCCTGGTGCGTGGAGCCTGATGGCGATGCGCATTGGGGCGCTGTCATTCTCCAGGAAATTTTCGGGGTCAACGCGCATGTCCGCGAGACATGCGAACGCTACGCCGACCTTGGTGCATGCGCGATCGCACCGGCGCTGTTCGATCGCGCACAGCGGAAAACCGAACTCGACTACAACGCCGAAGGTGTAGCGATTGGCCGCGAGCTTCGCGAGCGGGTTGGCTGGGATGCAGCCGTTGCCGACGTAAAGGCCGCGGTCGATGAAGCATCCCGCTACGGACCGGTTTGCGTCATCGGGTATTGCTGGGGCGGAACGCTTGCATTCCTGTCCGCAACACGGTTCGACAACGTCGCTTGCGCCATCAGTTATTACGGCGGCCAGACCGTTCCTTTCGCGCACGAGAAGATCGCTGCGCCTGTGATGATGCATTTCGGCAGCGAGGATCCGCGTATCCCCGAAGCGGATCGGGAAATAATTCAGAGCGGAAACCCCGGAATAGAAGCCCACGTCTATCCCGCCGATCATGGGTTCAACTGCGATCATCGCAAGGAATTCCACGCCCCCAGCGCCGCGTTGTCGATGGAGCGCAATCTCGCATTTCTCGCCGCGCACATCGGTGCGGGGCGGATCAATAATCCCGAAACTTGAGGAAAAACGGAGCTCTCAGATGGATCTTGGAATCAAGGATCGCGTGGCGATCGTTACTGGTGGAAGCCGCGGCATCGGGCGTGAAACCGCCCGTGAATTTCTCCAGGCGGGCGCGAAGGTCATGACCTGCTCGCGCCATGGCGACCAGGTTGCCAAGACCTGCAAGGAGCTTGCCGAGCAGACCGGCGGTGAAATTCACTCCATCGAGGCAGACACCAGTACCCAGGAAGGCGTCGACAAGCTTTTCAAGCACACGATGGACACATACGGGACCGTTGACATCCTCTTCAACAACGCCGGGACGATGTATTCCGGGCGTTTTGCGGCCCTGACCGACGAAGGGCTGCAGACCCAGCTCGATACCAAGCTGTTCGGTTTCATGCGTATGATGCGTGTCGTGTGGCCGGTGATGCGGGAAAAGCGGTGGGGTCGCATCGTCAGCGCCATTGGCGGCGCAGGCAAGGAACCCGATCCCTACATGTTCGGCTCGGGCATGACCAACAGCGCTCTGCTCAACCTGACCAAGTCGCTGTCGACGGAATTCGCGCCCTATAACGTGCTCGTCAACGCGATCTGCCCGGGCTGGGTAAAGACCGCGCTGTGGGAACGCAACCTCGGCAATCTTCAGGAGGAACTCGGCGTCGATAACGCCGAGGAAGCCACAAGGCTGGCGCAGAAGAAGAATTCGCTTGGCCGCTTCGGACGGCCCGAGGAACTTGCAAATGCGGTCGTGTTCCTGTGCTCGGAGCGCGCAAGCTACATCACCGGCGTATCGCTGAACGTTGACGGCGGACGCCTCAAGGGTCTGTGGTAGGAGCCTGAATCCATGGACCTTGGTCTTCAGGGCAAGATAGCCATCGTCACCGGCGGGTCGCGGGGCATCGGCCTTGCGACCGCCGAGCGGCTGGCGGGCGAAGGTGTCTCGGTCGCAGTCTGCGGCCGCGACGCCGAGGCGCTCGATGCTGCCCTGGAGAAGCTGAAACGGCTGGATGGCAGGGCGGTGTCATTCATCGCCGACATGGCGGATGCCGGCCAGCGCAAGGTCCTCGTCGACAAGGTTCTCGACAAGCACGGGCGCATCGACATTCTCGTCAACAATGCCGGCACCCATGTGCGCGCCAGTCTCGACGATATGACCGAGGACCAGTTGCAGCACCATCTCGACGTGAAGCTGTTCGGTTATCTGGGAATGATCCGTGCCGTATTGCCCGCCATGCGCGGTCAGGGCGGGGGCGCGATCGTCAATGTCGTCGGCCAGGCGGCCCGCCATCCTCATCCCGACCGGATTCCCTCCGGCATCACCAATGCCGCGGTGATGGCGATGTCGAAATCCGTCGCAGACGGGGTCGCCCGCGACAACATCCGCGTCAACACGGTGTGTCCGCAATACATCGGCACCGAACTGGTTGAGTCGATCATTGGCAAGGAAATGGTCAAGCGATCGGTTTCGCGCGAAATCGCGGCGGCGGGCTTCACCCGTGCCAACCCGCTCGGGCGTCTCGGTACGCCTCAGGAAATCGCCGATGCGGTGGCCTTTCTTGTCTCCGAGCGCGCCGGCTTCATCGCCGGCAGTTCGGTTTCCGTTGATGGCGGTTACCACCGCTACGTGTTCGGTTAGGAGAGCGTCGCCGTGGACCTGAAACTCAAAGGCAAATGCGCGATCGTGACCGGAGCCGGAAGCGGCATCGGCAAGGCAATCGCCGCAAAGCTTCTCGAGGAAGGCGCGCGGGTGATGATGTGCGGCCGCGATGCCGCAAAGCTCGACGATACTGTCGCCGCACTTGGCGCAGGCGACCGGGTTCGCCGTTGTATTGCCGATGTCGGCAACGCTGGCGATGTCGCGCTGCTTGTGCAGGAAACCGTGGCAGCTTTCGGTAGGCTCGATGTCATCGTCAGCAACGCGGGAACGCACCTTCGCGGACGCATCGAGGAGTTGCCGGCGGAAGATGTCGAGAACCATTTCCGCACCAAGGTGCTGGGGCCGTGGGAGTTGATCCGTGCCGGGGCGCCGCATATGCGCGCTGCCGGCGGCGGACGCATCATTTTGATCATCGGCCAGGCTGGCAAGGTGCCCGGCCGCAACGTCCCGGGTTCCGCCGTGGTCAATGCCGCGCAGCTCGCCCTGGTCAAATCCGTTTCCGACGACCTCGGCCGCGATGGCATACTTGTCAACGCCGTCTGTCCGAGCCGCATCGAGAGTCCGCTGTCGACTTCCATCGATATCGACGAGGAACGCTATCTGGGACGCAGTCTCGAGCAGCAGGAAAGTGGTTGGGGCGATACGGTTCCGCTGGGACGATGGGGCACGGCGGAGGACATCGCCAACGCGGTGGCCTTCGTCGCCTCGGAGCGGGCCAGTTTCATGAACGGTGCCAACATCGATGTCGATGGCGGTCACCAGCGAATGATCTTCTGAATTGCGGACGGCATACGAATGATTGAACTGCAGAACATCAGCAAGACCTTCCGCAAGAACAAGGACGAGGTCCATGCGGTCAAGAAGGTCGATCTCTCGATCGAACCGCACTCGATCGTTGCGCTGATCGGCCCCTCCGGCTGTGGCAAGTCGACATTGCTCAACATGATCGCCGGCCTCTATCCGCCATCGGGCGGCAAGGTGTTCTACGACGGCGAGCAGGTCACCACCGTCAACACGCATGCCGGCTACATGACGCAGAAGGACAACCTGCTGCCGTGGCGCAACGTGATCGACAACGTTTCCCTGCCGCTGGAACTCGCCGGCGTTTCCAAGGAGGAACGCTACGAGCGCACCCGCAAAATGCTGGCCGAGGTCAGTCTCGACGGGTTCGAGGAGAAGTTCTCGAGCGAGTTGTCCGGCGGCATGCGCAAGCGCGCGTGTCTCGCCCGCATGCTGCTCTACGAACCGCAGGCGCTGCTGCTGGACGAGCCGTTTGCCGCACTCGATGCGCAGCTGCGTCTGGCCATGCATGATCTGCTGCTGAAGCTGTGGACGGAGAAGCGCCAGACGATCCTGCTGGTAACCCACGACCTCGTCGAGGCCGTGACGCTGGCCGACCGGATCGTGGTGTTCTCCAAGCGCCCCGCAACGGTCACCTATGACGAAGTCGTGGACATTCCGCGCCCGCGCGATGTGCGCGAGGTACGCTTCACCAAGAAGTTTCGCGACATCTACAACTCGGTCTGGGAACACCTGAAGGACCAGTACGACGAGGAACGGATATGAGCCAGGACGATATCGGTGCCGCGGCCATCGACGAAATCGAAACGGCAGCGGGAGATAGCGAGGCGGGTCTCGGCAGCGTCAGCCGGCCCGTGATGCTGGTGCTGCAGATCCTGGTCGGCTTTGCGTTCATGGCGGTGTGGTACGCAAGCTCCGGTACGCTGGTCGACAGCTTCATGATTTCCGATCCCGTCGCCGTCGCAAGGAAGACATACGGCTGGTTCGCGTCGGGCGAGATCTACGAGCACATGTGGGCGACCATCTACGCCACCATCATCGGCTTCGTGATCGGCTCGCTCGCCGGCATCGTCGGCGGGGTCATGCTCGGCCTGTCGCCGTTCCTCAGCCGCCTGCTCAATCCCTATATCTGGGCCTTCAACGCACTGCCCAAGGTGGCGCTGGCGCCGCTCTTCATCCTGTGGTTCGGGCTCGGCATCGAATCCAAGATCGCCCTTGCCGCCGTGCTCGTGGTCTTCATCGTCTTCGTCAACACATTCGCCGGCGTGCGCGAGGTCGATCACGACCTCGTCGACAGCCTCAAGCTGATGAAGGCGAGCCGCTGGCAACTGCTGACCAAGGTCGTGCTGCCATCGGCGACGTCGTGGATTTTCGTCGGGCTGAAGACCGCGGTTCCCTATGCGGTGATCGGCACGATCATCGGCGAGCTGATCGCGGCCAACAAGGGGCTCGGCTATCTGGTTCAGAAGGCCGGCAGCGAATTCGACACGGCAGGTGTTTTCGCTGCTCTCGTCGTCATCGCGATCATCGCGGTGATCATCAACGAACTCGTGGGACTTCTCCAGTCTCGACTAGAGAACTGGAAAGTTGTCAGCCGCTAGGGCCGGAAGAAGCCACGCGCTGATGAACCGGCAGGGCAAGCCTGCCAAAACGGAGGAAAGGAAGGTTGTTATGAAACGCCTGACGAAACTTGCGGCGGCAGCCTTTGCGCTGCTTTGCCTGCAACTGCCTGCCAGCGCGCAGCAGAAGCTCGAAATCGCCGTGGCCGGTCACGGTTACTTTGTCGGCCCGCTCTACGTTGCGGTACGCGACGGCGTATTCAAAAAATACGGTTACGAGGCTAACGTCACCTACACCAAGGGCGGCGCCCTGGCATTTCAGGCCTGCTTCACCAAACAGGCCGACGTCTGCATCACCAGCTTTGAACATGTTCTCACCGCAGCCGCCCAGGGGCGTCGTCTGGTTGCGATCTTCGACATCTCGAGCCGGCCGCTGAACAACGTGGTCGCCGACAACGAGCTTCTCGAAGCCGGCAAGGGCAAGACGCTCGAAGAACGCGTCAAGCTGCTCAAGGGCAAACGTGTTGGCACCCCGTCGGCGGGTGGATCGGGCGAGAAGATGCTGACCGTCCTGGCACGTCAGTACGGACTGGAACTGCCCGGCGACATTGAACTTGTCTATCTCGGCGGCGCGGCCTCGGCCTATGTCGGCGCGATGCAGAACGACCTGATCGATGCCGGCATGCCATTCGAGCCGGCCGGTGTGCTGATCGAGGAAAAGGGGCTTGGCGGAACGCTCGTCAACATGATGAACGGTGAGGTCGAGGCCTTCAACGACATCATCTTCATGACGGTCGTCGCGCACCCCGACGTCATCGCTGAGAAGCCCGATTTCCTGAAGGACATCGGCAAGATTTTCGCTGAAGCGCAGACGACCCTGCTCGATCCCGACAAGGGCAAGGCGATCATGAACGCGGAGTTCGACAACTTGACGCCGGAAGCCAATGCGGCGGCCTATGCGAAGGTCGTGCCGATCTGGAATCCGACCGGAATGATGACGGCAGCTGGTGCCGAAAAGGTGTTCAACTACCTGCAGCCCAAGGGCGACAACAAGATCGACTTCAATTCCACCTTCACGAACGAGTTCATTCCGCAATGAACACAGCGTCAATAGACGTCACATCAAAGGAACACTGGGCCCGAAAGGGTCCGGTGTCGCTTTACATGCGCAACAAGTTTGCGCCCGAGTTGAAGGACGTGAGCAGCCGGCGTCCGCCCGTGATACTGGTCCACGGTTCCTCGCTCTCGGCCATTCCGAGTTTCGACCTTACGGTGCCGGAACTCCCGGATTATTCCTTCATGGACTGGCTTGCGCGACGCGGCTGGGACGTGTGGACGCTTGATCACGAGTGCTACGGCAGCTCGACCAAGACGGATTCCAATTCCGATGTCGCCTGCGGTGTGGAAGACCTACTCGCGGCAACCAAAGTCATCGCCGACGTCACGGGCAAGGACCGCTTTCACCTCTACGGCCTGTCGTCCGGCGCCTTGCGTGCGGCGGCCTTTGCCCAGCGCGCGCCCAACAAGGTGGAGCGCCTCGCACTCGATGCCTTCGTGTGGACTGGCAAGGACTCTCCGACTTTGACGAAACGGCGCGAAGGCGTGGAGCAATACAGGAAAAACGCGCGCCGCGGCATCGACGAGGCGATGATATCGAGCATCTTCACCCGCGATGAACCCGGCACCAGCGACCCGCGCCTGATCGACGCCTGCGCCAAACTGCAACTGTCCTATGCCGATTTTGTGCCTACCGGCACCTATCTCGACATGACGACGAAGCTGCCCCTGGTCGATCCGGAAAAGATCAGTGCGCCGGTCCTCGTCGTACGCGGCGAACATGACGGGATCGCCACGATGGCCGACCTGATGGCCTTTTTCGAAAAGTTGCCCAACGGCGATCGGCAGTTCAGCGTATTGGCAGGACTTGCCCATTGCACGCCGCTTGGCCTGCGCCGGCACGTGTTGTGGCAAACCGTCGATGATTTCCTGCGCATCGGTGAGGTGGAGCCAATCGCTTGAGTATCGAGATACTGGCGCTGATCTTCGTCAGTATCGGGGCTGGCGCGATCTGCAAGGGCATAACCGGCATGGGCCTTCCGCTCATAGCCATTCCCGTACTCGCCAACTTCCTCGATGTGCCGCACGCCATTGCGATAACCATCGTGCCGTCGATCGTTTCGAACGGCTGGCAGGCGATCAGCCACAGGGCCCACCGTGAGGCAATCGACTTCCTGCCGCGCATTCTCGTTGCAAGCTGCATCGGCATCGTCATCGGAACGCTCTTCCTGAAGGCCGCTCCAGGTGTCCTCGTGTTCAGGGCCCTGGGCGTGATGCTGCTCGCTTTCGTCGCAATACGATTGTTGCGTCCGAATGTCGGCCTCAGCATCGACAGGGCAAGGGCCATATCGGCGCCGGCATTCCTGGCTGCAGGGGCCATGCAGGGTGCCATCGGTGTCGCAGCGCCGATCGTGGTGACTTTTCTGAATGCGATCCGCTTCGACCGGCCGGTCTATATCTTTGTCATATCGCTGATCTACTGCTCGCTAGCAGTCATCCAGATGGTCAGCTACGCGGTAGCCGGACTGATAACGCCGGTCAATCTTGCCGAGAGCGTCTTCGCTCTCATCCCCGTGGCCTGCCTTATGCCGGTCGGGGCCATGATCGGTAAGCGCTTCGATGCACGCATGTTCGACTATGCCGTTCTGGCGGTCATTTGCCTGATGGCGGTTCGGTTTCTGACCATAGCGGCCTGAGCGAAAAGACGGGGCCCCACCTCATCGGTACGCCATGTCTGGCGCGAAACGGATTGCCACGACTAGCCGCGTTCTGCGGAAACAGGGACGGATCCGTTCAACCGGCGTCGGGTGTGAAACCCGCTGCCTCGATAGCGGCGGCAGCGCAGGCCTCGTCGTTATCGGAGCTGTCTCCGGTAATGCCCACCGCACCGATGATCGTGCCGTTATCGCGGATCAGTACACCGCCGGGCACCGGCACCAGCCTGCCGCCGGCAAGTGAATTCATCGCTTGCACGAAATAGGGTTGCTCCTGCGCGCGGTTGAAGATGGCGCGCGATCCCAGCCCCATGGCGATCGCGCCATAGGCCTTGCCGTGAGCGATGTCGGGGCGCATGGGCGAGGTTTCGTCCTCGCGCGCCAGTGCCTTGAGCGAACCGGCGGCGTCCAGCACGGCAATTGTCACCGGCTTCATGCCGCGCTCGCGCGCACCCTTGAGCGCGGTGTCGAGGATCTGGCGTGCCTTGTCGAGCGTGAGCGTCATTTCGTTACGTCTGCCCTGAAACGCGAAGCGGCGATCTCAGCCCGCGGCGCGGTTTTGCGCAAGCCGCGCATCGACGGTTTTCACCGTTTCGTCGACAGCGTCCAGTGTCATGCCGCGCTGGGCAGCTATTTTCTGAACCAGCCTGTCGACCCGTTCGATGTTCTTCGCGCCATTGTTCAGGGCGCGGGCTGCCGAGGAGGGGTTGAGAAGGCTCAGCGCGGCGTTGGCGTATTTCTCGAACGGTACCTTGTCTTCAGGCGCAGCCCCAAGCGACTGGACGAGTTCGTCGACCCATTCGTAGATCGCGCGCGACTTCGCCAGATCGCCATGCACGGCATCGCGAATGGAGACCGCGCCATCCGGCCGCACGCAGTGGTAATTACCGGCCAGCAGCATGCTCCACTTGGCGAAGGGGACATAGAGCGACTGATGAAGTTTGAGCTTCACCGGAAGCTCGGTCATCACTCCATCGACCTTGTAGCGCGCGGCAAGGATGTCGTCCTGCAGGCGTTTGAGGATAGCGGTATGCGCATCGTCCTCGAAGCGGGCGACCTTGAAATTCGTCGGCAGGCCCACACGAAGCACGTTGGCAGGTTCGTCGGGAGGACGAACCGCCTGCGGATCGGGGCTGCACAGCGTCACCAGAGCGGGGTCGAAGCTCTGCCAAACCTCCGGGGCGGTGAAGCAATCAAGCAACGACGAAGTGTCGATGCCGGGAATGCGCTTGAGATAGGGCAGGGGCGGCATGTTCATGATCGACATGCACGGCACGCCTGCCTTCGCCACCTTGTCGAGCAGTTCCGCCACGCCGGGGCTGCCGTATTGTGGTTCCTGCATCGCCAGGCCGACGAGATCGAACTTCGCTGGATCAACACTGCCGGGTCCCGCAGCATTACAAGCCCCGGCCAGGTTTGCCGAATGCACCTCCACAGGCTCGTCGCGGCCGCGCAGCGGCAGGCGCACCCGGATGCCGTCCGAGTTGATCAGGTCAGCTTCGACGGGAAGGCAGACGAAGGTCACGTTGTGGCCCGCCATCAGCAGTTTAGCCCCAAGAAGAGACCCGTACGAAGCTCCCATGAGCAGGATGTCGAGCTTGTCTTTCATCTGGTTTCCCTTGCGTGTTCTGAGGAGGCCTATCCGTAGAAATAATCGACGAGGAACAGCGGGACCTGCGGCACGTATGTGCAGATCAGCAGCACCGCGAGGAGGACGGCGACGAAATAGACGTTGACCTTGGTCACCTGCCAGATATTGGCGCGCGCCACCGCGCAGGCGGTGATCAGCACGCTGGCGACTGGCGGGGTCTGCTGGCCGATTGCCAGGTTCAGCGTCACCACAAGGCCGAAGTGGACCGGATCGATGCCGGCGGCGTTGATCAGCGGAATGACGATCGGCACGACCAGAATGATCGCGGCGGCGGAATGCAGGAAGAAGCCGATGATCAGAAAGAAAACGTTGAGGATGAGCAGGATCACCCACTTGTTGTCGGTCAGGCTGAGGATCCCTTCCGCGATCTCCTGCGGCACCTGGGCACGGGTCAGGAATCCGCCCATCAGCACCGATGCGGCCACCAGGACCATTACGACCGCAGTCTGCATGCCGCCGTCGAGCATGGCCCGTTTAAGATGGAGCAGGTTGATCTGGCGGTACCAGGCACTGACCGCGAGCGCCGCGAGTACCGCAAGACCCGCGGCTTCGGTCGCGGTGACGAAGCCACCGAAGATGCCGCCCAGAATGATGACCGGCAGGGTGAAGGCGGGAAGGGCGTCGATGAAGGTGTGGCGAAGCCGCGCGAAGTTGAACGCTTCCTCGGTCGGCAGATTGTATTTGCGCGCGAAGGCATAGGCGACGCCCATCAGGCCGGCAGCGCCGAGGAGGCCGGGAACAACGCCTGCGACGAACAGCCTTTCCACCGATGTGTTGGCCGAAGTGGCATACAGGATCATCGGGATGGACGGCGGGATGATGATCGCCAGCGAAGCCGAGGACGAGGTGATCGCGGCGGCCAGCGGCCCCGAATAACCGCGTTTCTTCATCTGCGGAATGAGGATCGATCCCAGCGCGGCGACATCGGCAACGGCGGAGCCGGAAATCTCGGCGAAGAAGAGCGAAACGCCGATATTGACCATTGCCAAGCCGCCGCGCACGAAGCCGATGATCGAGGTAACGAAATTGATCAGCCTGTCGGTGATGCCGCCGGCGTTCATGATGGCTCCGGCGAGCACGAACATCGGAATGGCGATCAGCGAGAACTTCGTCGAGCCGTCATACATGTCGAGCGCGACGGTAACGAGGCTGCCGGGACCCTCGGTGACGAGCAGGCCGATGACACCGGCAACGGCCAGCGCGACTGCGATCGGCACATTGAGGCAGATCATCACCACGAGGGCAGCGAAGAGGCCAAGCATCAACATCAGGCTTGCCCCGCTTTGTGCATTTCGGCCTCGACCTCTTCCTCGATCTCGGCGTGCTCAAGACTGATGCCCGCAGCGGTCTTCGACCAGTATTCGGGCAGGGAGAGCAACTGGCAAATGATGAACAGCGCGCCGCCGATCGGGATCACCGACTGGGTCAGTTGAACGGGGATCCAGGTCAGTGAATCGAGGCGCTCGCCGGCAAGGACATCGAGGACACGCATGCCCGCCCACGTCATCAGCGCGAAGAATCCGATCACGATTGCCTCGGCAACGGCCAGCGCCAGCATGCGCAACGGCATCGGGATAGCCAGCAACACCGTGTCAAAGCCGATATGACGGCGTTTCAGGGCGGCGAGCGCGGCACCATAGTAGGTCACCCAGGACAGCTGGATCGCCGCGATCTCGTCATACCAGCTGAGCGAATTGCCGCTCAGGCGGAACGTCACGGCAACAATCACGACGCCGGTAAGGGCGAGCATCAGCGCGATGAGGACCCATTCGAGGATCCATTGCATGGCACCGCTTATTCGATTCAACATCAGGACAAGTCCCGGCACAGGCGTGCGGATACGCGCGGTATCGCGGACACGGGCATTCTGAACAAATGTTACCCGCGCGGGCATGACGCCCGCGCGGGCACGGATAGTGGAGGTCTTAGGAACCCGCGGCCAGCGACTGCACCTGCTTGATCAGGTCCGCGCCGCCCGAAACGGAACTCGCGTATTCGTCATAGATGCCGCCGGATGCCGCGATGAAGGCATCCTTGTCGGCATCGTTGACGGCAACGCCGGCGTCCTTGATCACCTGCAGCAGTTCGCCCTCGAGCTCGGCTGCCTTTTTGTAGGCATAGTCACGCGCAGAGCTGCCGCAGGACGACACTGCCTCCTGCACATCGGCAGGCCAGCCGTCATAGGTGGCGGCGGCAGTGGTGATGTAGGCCGGCGTGTAGACGTGGCCGGTGATCGACAGGTACTTCTGCACCTCCTGGAACTTCGCCGAGGTGATCTGGGCGTAGGGGTTCTCCTGGCCGTCGATGACGCCGGTCTGCAGCGCGGTGAAGACTTCGGAGAAGGCCATCGGCGTTGGGTTGGCGCCATAGGCCTGGAACATCTTGACGCGCCAGGCGCCCTTTGGCGTGCGCAGTTTGATGCCCTTCAGGTCGTCGGGCACGTTGATCGCGCGCACGTTGTTGGTGATATGGCGGAAGCCGTTCTCCATCACACCGACAATGCGATAGCCATTGTCATTTGCCGCCTTCTGGAAAGTGCTCTCGCCGAGCGTGTCCCAGACGCGGCGCATGTGGTCGCGGTCCTTGATGATGTAGGGCATCTCGAAAACGCCGAAGACATCGGAGACCGAGGACATCACCGAGGACGGCAGCGCGAAGTCGACCTGTCCGAGCTTCAGCTTCTGCAGCAGCTCCTTGTCCTTGCCAAGCTGCGAGGAGCCGAAGACCTCGACCGTCGCCTTGCCGGTAGCGTTGACGCATTCGGCGAAGTTGTTGACGGTTGCCTCGAACAGCGAGCCGGGGTTACCGACATGGCCGAACTTCAGCGTTGGCCCTTCGGCCGATGCTCCGGTTGCGAGCAGCGCCGAAACCGCGACGCCTGCGAGCAGTTTTCCCAATTTCATGATCTTTCCTCCCGATTTACGGATTTAGCTTTGTTATTCGTCTTCTTTTTCTGACCGTGCTTGTTGCACGTTTCAGGCAGCCTGCGAGGCAGCGGACGTGGACCGCCCCGCAAGGTAGTCGAGTGCAGCCTGCGCCCCGCCGTTCTTGTGCGGCACGCCGGCACGTTCCAGCCCCATCTCCACACCGCACAGCGTACCCATCAGCATCAGGTCGTTGAAGTCGCCAAGATGACCGATGCGGAACACCTTGTCGGCCACCTTCGACAGGCCGTTTCCAAGTGACATGTTGAAGTTTTCAAGTGTCACCTTGCGGTAGTTGTCCGCGCTGACACCATCCGGCACCAGCACCGCCGTCAGCACGCCGGAATAATGGCGCGGTTCGGCGCACAGCACTTCCAGCCCCCACGCTTTGACCGCGGCACGCGTTGCCGCGCCGTGGCGCTGATGGCGGGCGAAGACATTGTCGAGGCCCTCCTCGTGCAGCATGTCGATTGCTTCGACGAGACCATATAGAAGGTTGGTCGCGGGCGTGTAGGGGAAGTAGCCGGCTTCGTTTGGCCCCTTCATCTCGGACCATGACCAGTATGATTTCGAAAGCCCGGCCGACTTCGAGGCATCAACCGCCTTATCCGATACCGCGTTGAACGACAGGCCGGGCGGCAGCATCAGTCCCTTCTGGGAGCCGGAAACCGTGACATCGACGCCCCACTCGTCATGGCGGTAATCAAGCGAGGCAAGCGAGGAAATCGTATCGACCAGCAGCAGCGCGTCGTGGCCTGCCGCGTCGATTGCCGCGCGGATTTCCGGAATCTGCGTGACGCTGCCGGTCGATGTCTCGTTGTGAACGACACAGACCGCCTTGATCTCGCCGGCTGAATCCTTGCGCAGCCTGTCCTGAATCGCCTGAGGATCGGCGCCGTGGCGCCAGTCGCCTTCGATGAACTCCGGGACAAGGCCGAGGTTTTCCGCAAGCCTCTTCCACAGCGTGGCGAAGTGCCCGGTCTCATACATCAGAACCTTGTCGCCCGGCGACAGCGTGTTGACGAGGGCCGCTTCCCATGCGCCGGTGCCGGATGCGGGATAGATCACCACCTGGCCCTGGGTCTTGAATACAGACCGCATGCCGTCGAGTGCCTTGCTTCCAACTTCGGAGAATTGCGGGCCGCGATGGTCCATGGTCGGGAAGTCCATGGCGCGCAGAACGCGATCTGGAACGTTGGTGGGTCCCGGAATCTGCAGAAAATGCCTGCCCGTACCGGTGCGCGGTGGCGCCATGTTTCCTCTCCCTGTGCGTGGCCGTGCCCTTGACGGGCTTTTCTCTAGCGGCACTCATTCTTGCGTCCGGCGCCTAAACCGGATAATCGAATTTTGAATACAAAATACACTTTGGGAATGGTGTCAATGGCCCGATCCGGCTCCAGACTGGATGTCCACACCATGGAAACGCTGCAATCCGAGGTCGAGGGCGACGTGATGTTCGACGCCTTCAGCCGCGGCCGCTATGCGACTGACGCGTCGGTCTACCAGGTGATGCCGCTGGGCGTTGTGATCCCCAGGACGTTTGCCGACGTGGAAGCGACGCTGGCGGTCGCGCGTGCGGCAGGCGTCAGCGTTTTGCCACGCGGCGGCGGCACGTCGCAGTGCGGCCAAACCGTCAACGAATCCATAGTCATCGACTTCAGCCGACACCTGAACCGGGTTGTCGATGTCGACACCGATGCGATGACCGCGACCGTCGAGCCGGGCATCGTGCTCGACCACCTCAACGCGCAGCTGAAGAGCCGCAAGGTCTGGTGTCCGGTCGATGTCTCGACCGCTTCGCGCGCCACGATCGGCGGCATGACCGCGAACAATTCCTGCGGCTCGCGCTCGATCCGCTACGGCACCATGCGCGATAACGTATCGGCTATCGACGCGCTGATGGCAGATGGATCGCGGATGCGGTTCGAGGACGTCACCCGCGACCTCGGCGGCGCAAACGATGTCCGCGCCGCGCTGTTCCGCGATCTTCTGGACATGGGCGAGCGCGAGGCCAAGGAGATCCGTGAAAGGTTCCCCGACATCATCCGCCGCGTCGGCGGCTACAATATCGACGCGCTGGTGCCGAACGGCGTAACCAACAATCTTGCCCACCTGCTCGTCGGTTCGGAAGGTACTCTGGCGCTGAGCGAGAAGATCACGCTGAAGCTCTCTCCGACGCTTGGCGGGAAGGTTCTCGGCGTCTGCCATTTCCCGACCTTCCATGACGCCATGGACGCCGCACAGCATCTGGTCACGCTGGAGCCGACGCAGGTCGAGTTGGTCGATGACACGATGATCGCGCTCGCGCGCGACATTGCGATGTTCCGGCCGGTGGTCGAGCAGTTCGTGCGCGGCGATCCGGCGGCACTCCTGATCGTTGAGTTCGCTGAACCTGAGATGGCCGAAAACCTGCGCCGGCTCAGGGCCTTAAGCGATCTGATGGCCGATCTCGGTTTCAGGTGGGACGATCCTGGCAAGAAGGAGGGCGGGGTCGTCGAGGCGATAGACCCGGACCTGCAGGCGCAGATCATCAATGTGCGCAAGCAGGGCCTCAACATCATGATGTCGATGAAGTCGGCGGGAAAGCCGGTGTCCTTCGTCGAGGATTGTGCGGTGCGCCTGCCGGACCTTGCCGAATACACGGACAAGCTGACCGGTATCTTCGCGAAACATGGCACGTCCGGCACCTGGTACGCCCATGCCTCCGTCGGCACGCTGCATGTGCGCCCCGTGCTGAACCTCAAGCTCGATACCGACGCCAAGGCGATGCGCGCCATCGCCGAGGAGGCCTTCGAGCTTGTGCGCAGTTACAAGGGATCGCACTCGGGGGAGCACGGTGACGGCATCGTGCGTTCGGAATTCCACCGCACCATGTTCGGCGACCGCATGGTGGAAAACTTCGAATGGGTGAAGGACCGGCTCGACCCTGCCGGTACGCTCAATCCCTGCCGCATTGTCCGTCCTCCGCGCATGGATGACCGCGACTATTTCCGCTACCACGGGGACTATCGCCCGCAGGACCGCGAGACGGTGTTCGACTGGTCCGATTACACCGGCGCGTCCGGTGGTCTGCAGGGTGCGGTCGAGATGTGCAACAACAACGGCGCCTGCCGGAAAATCGACGATGGCGTGATGTGCCCGTCCTATCGAGCGACCCGCAACGAACGCGACCTGACGCGCGGGCGCGCCAACACCCTGCGGCTGGCGCTGTCGGGTCAGCTCGGGCCGGACGCCTTCACCAGCGACGAGATGGCTGGCACCATGAAACTGTGCGTTTCGTGCAAGGCGTGCCGGCGCGAGTGCCCGACCGGTGTCGACATGGCGAAGATGAAGATCGAGGTGCTGGCCGCCCGCGCGCGGGAAAAACGCATTGGCCTGCGCGACGCGCTTGTCGCCTTCCTGCCGCGTTATGCCCCGCTTGCAAGCCGTCTGCACTGGCTTGCCAACCTGCGTGACCGGGTTCCGGCACTGGCGCGTCTGTCGGAACGCTATGCGGGCCTGTCGGCTGCACGCACATTGCCGCAATGGCGGCGCGACACCTTCCGCGCACCGGAAGGCGCACCGCGCCCGCAGGAGGCTGATGTCATCCTCTTCGCCGACACGTTCAACCGCTATTTCGACCCCGAAAACTTGGCTGCGGCGGTGCGCGTGCTCGAGGCGGCGGGGCTCGAGATCGGATATGCCTCTGCGCCCGTGGGGCGGCCCTTGTGTTGCGGGCGAACGTTCCTGTCAGCCGGCCTTGCCGATGAGGCGCGCAGCGAGATGATGCGCACGATCGAAGCACTGCGGCCCGCGCTCGACCGCGGCAAGCCCATCGTCGGTCTCGAGCCCTCCTGCATCATGACCTTCAGGGACGAGGCGCCTGCCATGCTGCCGTCGGTGTGGAAGCCGGAATGGTCGCAACAGTTTCTGATGCTGGAGGAATATCTCGATCGGATGCTGCAGGACAAAACGATTTCGCTGAACCTAAAGCCTCTGCCCGAGAAGCGCGCGCTGCTTCACGGACACTGCCATCAGAAGGCTTTCAATGCCGTGGGACCGGTGCAGCGCCTGCTTGCCCGTGTGCCGGAACTCCAAGTCGAGATGATTGCATCGTCATGTTGTGGTATGGCGGGTGCATTCGGGTATCAGGCCGAAACCGCCGAGGTTTCTCTGGCCATGGGGGAATTGTCGTTGCTGCCGAAAGTGCGCGAAGCCGACGGGTCCACGCTGATCGTCGCTGACGGCACATCCTGCCGGCATCAGATCGCCCATGGCGCGAACCGGAAGGCGGAGCATGTCGCGTGTATCCTGATGCGCGCGCTTGAGGATCACACACCTGGGGAAGGAGCAAGTTCATGAGCTTCGCGGAACAGGCCCGGCCCATCGAGCGGCGAACGCTTTATGACGAACTTGTCGAGCGCGTGCGCGGGCTCGTTGTAGAGGGAGCTCTGCAGCCCGGTGAAAAGATTCCTGAGCGCGAATTGTGCGAACGGTTCGGCGTGTCGCGAACACCCTTGCGCGAAGCGCTCAAGGTGCTGGCCTCGGACGGGCTGGTTCAGCTTACCCCCAATCGCGGCGCGACCGTGGCCCGCCTCACGGTGGAGGACCTTGAAGATGTGTTCCCGGTCATGGGCGCTCTGGAAGCGCTTGCCGGTGAATTGGCCTGCCACAACATCACCGATGAGCAGATTGCAGAGATTCAGGATGTGCACCGCAAGATGGTCGCCTGCTACGAGGCGCGCATGCTGCCCGAATATTTCCAGCTCAACCAGAGAATCCACGAGCTGATCCTGGAGGCCGCGGGCAATCGCACGCTGAGCGCGCAATACTCCTCGCTCGCCCAGAGAATACGTCGCGCACGCTTCATGGCCAATGCATCGGACGCGCGCTGGAAACAGGCCGTCAGCGAACACGAAGAGATCATCTCAGCACTTGAAAGCCGCAATGGCGAGGCGCTGGCCAGCATTCTGAAATTGCACCTGAACAACAAGTTTCATAGCGTGCGCAAATGGCTGATCTCGCAGGAGAACGGAACCCGCAAAGGCTGATTCAGGACCCTGAGGGTGTTTCGCAGTCTCGCCTGTACGAGTTGCCGAATGGATGCGTCCTGGTCCGGCGATGCTTCAGGTGGGAACGGAACGCCGGGTCGCCGTTATCGCGAACGCGACATCCCTGATTTGACGCGCCTGAGCGGGATCGATGACTCGATTGACGCGACCACCGGGATGCGCGTGAGCTTGCCTGTCAGAAAATGTTCGAACTCCGCAATGTCGCGGACAGCTATGCGCAGCAGATAGTCGCGGTTCCCCGTCATCAGCCAGCAATCGACGACTTCGGGATATGCGCGGATTGCCGTCTCGAACTCCTTCAGAGTGTCGTCGACCTGCCGATCGAGTTTGACGGAAACGAAAACGGAGAACGCGAATCCTGCCCGCGCTTCATTGACGAGCGCCTGGTATCCGGAAATGACCCCCGTTTCTTCAAGAATCCGGATGCGGCGTGCGCATGGCGAGGGGCTCAGTCCGACGCGCTGGCTCAAATCCTGAACGGACATGCGCGCATTTGCCTGCAGTTCATGCAGGATGGCATGGTCGATCGCGTCAAGCTTGGCGATTTCTGCCATGATTACCTCAATATCAGTCAATATCAGCCAATACTTGAGCAAATCGTGGCATAATTGGCAAGAAGCCGCGTGCCGTTGAAGCTATCGTGATACAAATGCCTGCCCGTAACCGCTGCGCAAGCCAGCACGGCGGGAAGCGGGAGCGGGGAATTGCGGTCGATCGCGCGCGGAGAACACGATGACTTCCAGAAAGGATTGCCTGAAGGAGATCGAGCAGCGGCTGCTTTGGCTCTCGCACTGGATGATCCACAACGCCAACCACTTGCGGCCCAAGAGCGACGGCATCAAGGTCGGCGGGCATCAGGCAAGTTCCGCCTCGATGGTCTCCATCATGACCGCGCTTTATTTTTCCGCGCTGCGTCCCGAGGACCGCATCGCGGTCAAGCCGCACGCGTCGCCCGTATTTCATGCAATCCAGTATCTTGCGGGAAATCTGTCACGCGAAAAGCTTGAGAACTTTCGCGGTTATGGCGGCGCGCAAAGCTATCCCAGCCGCACCAAGGACGTCGACGACGTGGACTTTTCCACCGGCTCCGTCGGCCTCGGCGTCGGCATCACCGCGCTGGCTTCGATCGTGCAGGACTTCGTCCAGTCGAAGTCATGGGGTGAAGGCGCGCCGGTCGGGCGGATGGTGGCTTTGGTCGGCGATGCCGAACTCGATGAGGGCAATGTCTATGAAGTCCTTCAGGAAGGATGGAAGAACGACCTGCGAAACTGCTGGTGGATTATCGACTACAACCGGCAGTCACTCGACGGCATCGTGCGCGAAGGTCTCTTCGAGCGGATCGAGAAGATTTTCGGCGCCTTCGGCTGGGATGTCGTCAAGGTCAAATATGGCGCGCTTCAGCGCGATGCGTTCGAGCAACCCGGCGGCGAGCGTCTGCGGGAATGGATCGACCGTTGTCCGAACGCCGAATACGCAGCCCTGACCTTTATGGGCGGCGCCGTGTGGCGTGAACGCCTGCTGGACGATCTCGGCGACCAGGGAGACGTGAGTGCCCTGATCGGCAGCCGCAGCGACGCCGAACTCGCCGCTCTGATGGAAAACCTTGGCGGCAACTGCGTGGAAACGATGGCGGATGTGTTCGCGTCGATCGATCACGACCGCCCGACATGCTTCCTCGCTTACACAGTCAAGGGCTGGGGAACCCCGATCGCCGGCCACAAGGACAATCACGGCGGCCTGATGACCAAGGCGCAGATGGCCGGCTGGCAGAAGCACATGAACGTGCCCGAGGGGCAGGAATGGGAACCGTTTGCCGGAGTAGGGGACCCGGAACGATTGAAGCGTTTTGTTGCCGAAACGCCGTTCTTCGCCAAGGGCGCGCGGCGTTATTCGGACGGCAGGCTCGCCGTGCCTTCCATCGCCGCTCCCGCGGATCGCGAGATTTCAACCCAGATGGCGTTCGGCAAGATCCTCGACGATCTCGCCCGCTCCGACAGCGAGCTTGCCGCGCGCATCCTCACCACTTCGCCTGACGTTACCGGAACCACCAGCCTCGGCCCCTGGGTGAACCGCCGCAAGCTCTTCTCCCGCGCGGAAATGGCGGACGCCTTCATCGAGCACCGCATTCCCTCTACCGCCAAGTGGGAGTTCACGCCGCAGGGGCAGCATCTGGAACTCGGCATCGCGGAAATGAACCTGTTCCTGCTGCTCGGTGCCGCGGGCCTGAGCCATTCGCTTTGGGGCAAGCGGATGATTCCCATCGGAACCGTCTATGATCCGTTCGTCTGCCGTGGCCTCGATGCCCTGAACTATGCCTGCTATCAGGATG
The DNA here is from genome assembly GCA_020637855.1 of Rhodobiaceae bacterium. GTDB lineage: Bacteria > Pseudomonadota > Alphaproteobacteria > Rhizobiales > Tepidamorphaceae > JACKJK01. The sequence continues at coordinate 810,132 of JACKJR010000001.1, forward strand.
CGCGTTTCATGATCGTCGGCACGCCATCGGGTGTCACCCTGTCGCCGGAAGGGGGCGCCCATCAGTCCATCGGTACGCCGCTGATCGGCATGAGCCAGGATGGCCTTGCGGCTTTCGAACCTGCATTTGCGGATGAACTTGCCGTCATCATGCAATGGGCCTTCGACTATCTGCAGCGCGAAGGCAATGGCGACCGGGATGAACGCACATGGCTGCGCGACGAAACGGGCGGCTCGGTCTATCTGCGCCTGACGACGAATCCGATCGAACAGCCGGGCGTCCGGGTCAATGACGATTTCCGTCAAGGCGCCGTCGATGGCGGTTACTGGTTGCGTAAACCCGGTCCCAACAGTGATGTGGTGATTGCCTATCAGGGAGCGGTCGCTCCGCAGGCCATCCGGGCGGCCGGCATACTGAGCGAATACCGGCGCGATGTGGGTGTTCTTTCCGTGACATCGGCGGACCGGCTGAATGCGGGCTGGAACGCTGCTCAGCGGGTCCGTTCGCAGGGCAATTCAGGCGCCGTTTCGCATGTCGAACGGCTTCTTTCCGACCTCCCGCGCCATTGCACGATCGTCACGGTGATCGATGGCCATCCCGCAACCCTGTCATGGCTCGGTTCCGTCGGCGGGCACAGGGTCATCTCGCTGGGTGTCGAACATTTCGGCCAAACCGGTACGATCGGGGATCTGTACAGCCATTTCGGGATCGATAGCGAAGCAATCGTCGAGCGCGTGAAAGGACTGACCCAGGGCCGGCCGATCACAGCCCCGCTGCCGGAAATTTCCGCAATCGACTAGACCTGTACATGACAGCCGGTATCCGGCCTGAGGCTTTTCGGTCCACCTCGCGGCGTTGCATGGAAGAGCTTCATATCGAAAACACGCCCGCATCACGGCCCCGATAGCCTGTCTGGAGCGGTTCCGGCGTGTGCCCGCAACATGAACAGACCACCGTTGGTGTGCGCTTTTGCGTGCTCGCACGGTCGATGAAATCCATTGTCGGGCGCGCTTGCGGCATGAGCCAGCGGTCGCCCCAATGTTTCATCAAGATCATCGGGCCGTAGATGTCGATGCCTTTCGCGGTCAGCCGGTAGCCTGAGCGGCCGACCGCCGCAGGGCGCTCGATCATGCCTCCATCGACCAGCGATTGCAGCCGCTGCGACAGGATGTTGCTCGCGATCTGGAGGTTGTCGAGAAACTCCTGAAACGAGCGGTTGCCATGGAACATTTCCCTCAGGATAAGGAAGGTCCAGCGGTCGCCGACGATCGATAAAAGCCGCTCCATCGAACAGGCGCGCATTCCCATCTGCCCGTCCGCTTTGACAATGCGGCGGCGGCGCGGTTCCTGGGCGCTTCTGGGGCGCCAGTAGTTATCCTCAAGTTTCACGTCGATCTGGCGCGGGTCGACTGCCCCGCCTGTCTCCGCCCACACGATGCGCGGCGAAAACCAGGACCGGCAGCTTGCGTGGTAAAGCGCCAGCGGCGGAACGCCGTCCGTCAGCCATGTGTCGCCGAAACTGACGAAGCCGAGATAGATCGGAAACAGCTCGCCTCCGCGCTGGCTCAGGCGATAGGTCTTCCATGCCGAGCCCTGGGAGTGGCTTCTGGTTTCCAGCAACCGGTCGTCGATGAGGCTGGACAGGCTTGCCGAAAGCGTCGCGCGCGGGATGCCGAGCCGGGAGACGAAATCAGAAAACCGCCGCGCGCCGAAGAACGCCTCCCGCACGATCAGGAACGCCCAAGGTTGCGACAGCAGTGTGATCGTGTCGCCCATTGCGCAATTGCGCTCGAAACCGGCTGGCACATGAATGTCGGGCCGCGCGGCGTAAAGACTGCCGGATGACGCGATCGCTGTGTCTGGACTGGTAGTCATGCGCCCGGTGCGAGCCTCGCTAATATGTCGCTCAGCGCTTGCCGGTCAGTTCAGGAACATCGTCCGATAGTTCCATCTCGCGCATCCGGAAGCGCTGCACCTTGCCGGACGCCGTCGCCGGGAATTCGCTGACAATACGAATCATGGCCGGGATTTTATACGTGGCGATCTGCCCCTTGCAGGCAGTGCGGATTTCCTCGGCGTTGATCGTGGCTCCCGTCGCCGGCTTGATCCAGCAGGCGACCGCCTCGCCGTATTTCTCATCGGGAACCGCGAAGACATAGGCTTCGCCGACCCCCGCAAGGGTCAGCAGGAATTCCTCGACTTCGCGCGGATAGACGTTTTCCCCGCCGCGAATGATCGTGTCCTTGATCCGCCCGACGATCTGGACGTAACCGTCGGGGCGCATCACGGCCATGTCGCCGGAATGCATCCAGCCTTCGGCATCGACGGCCCGTGCGGTTTCCTCTTCCTTGTTCCAGTAGCCGCGCATCACCGAGTAGCCGCGCACGCACAACTCGCCGCGCTCGCCACGCGCAACCGTATTTCCGTTCGCCGGATCGGTGACCTTGGCTTCGAGATGGGGATGGATGCAGCCGACGGTGGAGACGCGGGTGTCGTTGCTGTCGTCGGGAAGCGATTGGAAGGAAATCGGCGAGGTTTCCGTCATGCCGTAGACGACAGTGATCTCGCCCATGTGCATACGCTCAACCGCGCGGCGCATGGTCTCGATGGGGCAGGGCGCACCGCCCATGCAGCCGGTACGCAGGCTGGACAGGTCGTAGTCTGCGAATTTCGGGTGATCGAGCAGCGCCATGTACATCATCGGCACGCCGTAGAACGCCGTGCAGCCTTCGGACACGATGGCCTCCAGGCAGGCGACGGGGTCAAAGCTTTCGCCCGGCAAGACGATGGCGCTCGCATGCGTCAGCGCGGCCAGCGCGCCAAGCCCGATGCCGAAACAGTGAAAGAACGGCACCGGCAGGCAGATCGTGTCCTGTGGACCGAAACGCTGCCGCTCGCCGACGAAATGCCCGTTGTTGAGCAGGTTGCGATGGGTGAGCAGCGCGCCTTTGGGGCGTCCCGTGGTGCCGGAGGTGTACTGGATGTTGCAGGGGTCGCTGCTCGTGACGGCGCTTTCCGCTGCCTGCACGGCATCCTGCCCGATCTGCCCGGCCTGCGACAGGAAATTCTCCCAGCCGGTTTCTCCTTCGCCCGTGCCGAAGAGCACCACATGCTCCAGCGCGGGCAGGCGCGGGCGTACGGAATCGATGGCGTCCTCATAGGAATATGTGCGGAAGCTCGGGGAGGCGAACAGGAAGCGCGCGCCTGAATCGGAGATCACATAGGCCATCTCCTCGGCCCGGAAAGCGGGGTTGACGGTGACGACGATAAGGCCGACGCGCGCGGCGGCATGGTGCAGGATCGGCCAGTCGGACCGGTTCGGGCTCCAGATCGCCAGCCGGTCGCCCTTGCGCGCGCCCAGGGCAAGCAGCGCGCGGGCCATGCGGTCCACTTCCGCGTCCAGTTCGCGATAGGTCAGTCGGCGGCCCTCGAAAAGGCTCGTGATGGCGGGATTGTCGGGGAAGTCCGCCGCCGTGCGCCGCAGCGCCGTGCCTATGGTGATATCGAGCAGCGGGGGTTCCGACAGACCGGAGACAATGGATGGCTGGGTCATGGTCAGGCCGCCGAAAGCACCGGTTTTTCCGGTGTGAGAATGTCATCGAGCGCATGGCCTTCGGGATCGCGCAATGCGGCGGCGCGGGTCGCCTTCACGCGTTCGGCCACATTCTCGCCGCGTGCAATCGCAGGCTCGACAAGACCGGAAAACAGCCGGTCGAAATTGTGGACACCGCGCCGGTAGGTACTGCCGTAGCCCTTCACGAGGTCCGCGCATTTCGCGGTCTCCACACCGAAGGTGTAGTCGATGGCGGCAGCCTGGCGAACAGCATCGAGCCAGCGCTCGGTCAGCCTGCTTTCCTGCGCGAAACGCCAGGACCGCCGACGCAGAACCCGCAACCGCGCAAGCAGGCGGAAAGCAAGATAGCCGGTCACGGTATCGGCCCGCAGGCGCATGCCGAAATGAAAGCGGTCCTTGCGGTCCGGGCGCGCGAGATGATCGAGGAAGCGTTGGCCTAGGCGTTCCGGCAATACGGCGCAGAGTTCCTCGGGGCCCGGCTTCAGGTGGTCGGTGACGCGGACGACCGTGTCGGGCCCCGCCATGGATTCCGCCCTGATACCATCAAGACGTCCGGGCCGCGACTTGAGATCGGCCACGCGCATGACGTCCTCGTAGGTCATGCGGAGCGCCAGATGACGTGCCGTTTCATTTGTCAGTTCCCAGCCCCGATCGGCTCCGCCAAGCGTCCGGTCGAGACCGGCCATCGCCATAACGGATTCCATATAATCTGCGGCATAGGCGTCGTCCTGATAGTCCCGGCAGCGCCGGTGGCCGTGGCCGGCGATGAAGCGGGTTTCAAGCGGCAGGCTGCCGACTGCCGGATCATTGGCGGAATCCGTTTCCGGTTGTACCGCTGTTTGGGCCTCTTCCGGCAGCAAACCGGTACTGGCGGCATCGAAACCCAGCCTGTAGCCGCGCATGTTCGCTTCCGCCGCCTTGCCGGAGGCCTTGAGGGCGGCTTCGAAATCATCGGGCTTGAGGGGAAGCGCTCCGGAACCGGCCAGCGCGCCGAAGAGGACGGAATTGATCACCGTGCCGGAGCGTTCGGCAACCGCATTCATATCGAACACGATGGCGCGGCGGGAGAAGTCGTGCACGACCTTCAGCGCCTTTTCCGTGTCGAAGCGTCCGTCGGCCATGTGGATCTTTTCCGGCGTTGCGTAGACGCGGTGACCGGATGCGATCATCGTCGTGCGGTCCGGCGAGATCATTCCGTTCTGGACTGCGCGTGCCGCCTCCACGATCTCCGAGGCGATCATGACATCGACCCGGCCGGGCACGGGATTTAGCGCCAGGACCGGACGGCGGCCGCCCAGTTCACTGAGGGGTATGCGGCAGTATTCGATGTAGTATGTCGTGGCACCGGTGCGCTGCGCGACACCGGGGATAGAAGTGCCCTGCGCGTAGTAACCCGCGTTCCACAGGGCAGACGTGATCCAGTTCGCAAGCACGCCGCCGCCTTCGCCACCAAGCGCTGCAATCAGGATCGAGCCGGTCTGGTCCGTGTTTGAACTCATGTCCGTACCTCGCTCTTCGGCGCCAGTGCGGAAATCACCGCGGCGCGCATGCGCGCCAGCGTCCGGTCGAACCAGTTCGGGTTCTGCACGATGTCGGTACGGTAGAAGGAGGGACACAGGATCGCCGCATGGGCGACCTCGCCGCAATTACCGCAGCCGACGCAGCCATTGGTGACATGCGCGACGGGGCTTGTGCGCAGCGGGTCGGATGGCTGTTTGATCGTCAGCGTCGGGCAGGCGGACAATCGGATGCAGGAATGATCGCCCGTGCAAGTGTCCTCGTCGACGCCGTAGCGGGTGCGCACCACGCGTTGTCCCGCAGCGAGCGCCTGCGCGGTTTGCGGCTTCTCGCGCCGCTGCCGCGCCAGCATGCACTCGCCATCGGCGATGATGACGCGCAGGCCTTTCCCCTTGGCGCGGACGGCATCCTTGAGAGCCGAGACCATGCGCCCGACCCGGTAAGAGGGAACCTGCCGTACCCATTCGACGCCGATGCCCTTGAGAGCACCGGCAATGTCCATCGAGCTTGCCTGATCGCGCGAGTTGGTGCCGGTCGAAGGGATGTGCTGATGTCCCGTGGCGGCGGAGTAGCCGTTCTTCAGGATGATCAGCACGCCTTCGTCCTTGTTGTAGACGTGGTTGGCGACGCTGGTGGTCAGGCCCTGGTGCCAGAAGCCGCCGTCGCCCATGATCGACACGACCGGGTTCTTCATCATCGAGGACAGCCCCGTCGAGGAGGCGAGCCCCAATCCGTAGCCCAGGATCGTGTTGCCGACCTTGAACGGTTCCAGTGTCGCAAAGCTGTGGCAGCCGATGTCGGCGCTGACATGCAGCTTGCCGACCTGTTCCTGCACGAGATTGATGGCACCGAAGACGGGGCGTTCCGGGCAGCCGGTGCAAAAGCCCGGCGGGCGGGCGGGGACCGGCTCACCGAGGACGTCCATCGCCACGCGCTTGCGTTCCTCCACCGTCTTGACGGTCTTCAACGCGGGGGCGGCAGGTACCTTCGCGGACTTGGCAAGGCCGAGGAATTGCGAGATCCCGTCCATGAGGACGCCGGCGACATATTCCCCGGCCATCGGCAGCACGTTCTTGCCGTGCACGCGGGTCTTGATGTCCGCGTCCGACAACAGCGCCTTGATGTCCTTCTCGATGAAGTTCGGCTGGCCTTCCTCGACGACGAGTACGGCGCGCTTGCCCTTGCAGAAATTCTCCACTTCGTCCGGCACGAGCGGATAGACGCAGTTGAGCACGTAGAGCGGGATATCGCTGTTGCCGAAGGTGTCGGCCAGGCCAAGCGCCCGCAGCGCGGCAATGACATGGTTGTACATGCCGCCCTGCATGACGATGCCGATGTCCGACGCCGTGCCGTCACGGACCTCGTTGATCTTGTTTTCCGAGATGAACTTGAGCGCGGCGGGCCAGCGTACATCGACCTTGAGCTTCTCCTGCACGTAGGTCGCGGGGGGCAACGAGATGCGGTCCTTGTGGAAGACCGGCTCGGGGATGACGTTGTTGAGGTTGAATTCCGGCTGGCGGTTGTCACGGCATTGAAAGGCGCCGGTCATGTGGCAGACGCGGATGCGCAGTTCCATCAGTACCGGCGTGTTCGAGGCCTCGGATAGCTCGAAGCCTTTCTCGACGAGATCGACGACGAGCTGCAGGTCGGGGCGCGGGTCGAGCAGCCAGAGCTGCGACTTCATGGCAATCGCGTGCGTGCGCTCCTGAATGATGCTGGAACCTTCGCCATAGTCCTCGCCGATGATGACGAGTGCGCCGCCGACGACGCCGGGGGAGGAGAGGTTGGATAGCGCATCGGCGGCAACATTCGTGCCGACGATGGACTTGAACGTCACCGCCCCGCGTACGGGATAGTTCACCGAGGCGCTGAGCATCGCCGCGGCGCCTGCCTCGTTGGCGTTGGTTTCAAGATGGATTCCGAGCTTGCGCAGCAAATCGCCGGCATCGCCAAGAACATCGACCAATGCGGAAACCGGCGCGCCCTGGTATCCGCCGACATAGGAGACGCCCGATTGCAGCAGCGCCTTGGTGACCGCGAGAATGCCTTCGCCGTGAAATGTCTCGCCATGGCCGAGCGTGAGCTGTTCGACTTCTTTTCTGAAGGAACGTTCCGGCATTGCTGTTGCCCCGGTTCGGAGGTCAGGCGTCGCCCTGTTGCATGGCGACGATGCGCTGTTTCAGCTTGTCGAGAGGCACGGCAGCGCGCTGATGCCCGATGCGGCCGATCACGTTGCCCTTTCGCCTCACTTCAACATCGAAGTCGGCTTTGCGGCCATCGAAGGATTTCAACTTGGCGCTGATGGTCACCGTGTCGCCCTCGACGGCTCCGCCGGTGTGTTCGAGCTGAACGCCGACGCCGACGCTGTCGAGACCATCGCCCAACTGCTGCAACAGCAGGTCGCGGCAGGCCATTTCGGCATCAGCCAGCATGCGCGGCGTACCGTAGACCCTGAGCTCGGGCCCCATGAAACTGACGAGTCGGCTGTCGTCGATCACTATGTCGCGTTCGAGCGTATCGGCACTGCCCATCCGGCATCCCCTGGTTATCCCCGAATTCAGGCAAATTAGTTCATATTCGCAATTTAAGTCAACGATATATCGGGTTTTTAATCACCAAAATCGAGTATCGGACAAATCGCCCCGTCAAAATCAATCTCTCGCCACGATGAATGTTCAATCCCTATGGGGTGGAATTGATTTGAATCCAATGGAAAACATCGGGGAGACCCTTTCTGCGCAATTGAAATTGCGTAACTGAACCAAAATTGGTAATTGGATTGGCACAGCTTGGCGATGTGACCAGCGGACGAGGGTGGCATGAGTGCATCGGGACGGGGCTACAAACCGCAGAACCAGCGGATCAAGAAGCCGGTCTATTGCTATCAATGCGTTGCAGGCCCCGACCTTCTCAGGGTTGAGGAGGAAGATGGCATCGCGACGCGGGTTGAGTCCAACTACACGCTGGAGGGCAAGCACCCCGCCGACGGGCGGGTCTGCGTCAAGGCCTACGGGCTGATCCAGAAGACCTACAATCCCAACCGCGTGCAGCAGCCGATGAAGCGCACCAACCCGAACAAGGGGCGCGAACACGATCCCGGCTGGCAGGCGATATCATGGGACGAGGCGCTCGACATCGTCGCCGGCAAGCTGCGCGAGGTGCGCGAGAAGGGTTTGCGCGACGAAGCCGGCTATCCGCGCGTTGCGGCAAGCTTCGGCGGCGGCGGCACGCCGACCCAGTACATGGGAACCTTTCCGGCCTTCCTCTCGGCATGGGGCGCGGTCGACCTGGGCTTCGGTGCCGGGCAGGGGGTGAAGTGCTATCACTCCGAGCACCTGTACGGCGAGCTGTGGCACCGCGCGTTCATCGTTTCGCCCGATGTGCCGCGCTGCAAGTTCGTCATCAATTGCGGCTCCAATGTCGAGGCGTCAGGAGGGGTGGTCGGTGTCTGGCGCGAGGCCGACGCCCGCGCCCATGGCCTGCGCCGCGTTCAGGTCGAGCCGCATCTGTCGGTGACGGGCGCGCTTGCCGGCGAGTGGGTCCCGATCCGGCCCAAGACCGATGCGGCGTTCCTGTTCGCGCTGATCCACCACATCCTGATCGAGCGCGACCCTGAGCAAGTCTGCGACGTCGCCTATCTGCGCGAGATGACCAATTCGCCCTACCTTGTCGGACCCAACGGCTTCTTCCTGCGCGACACGGCAAGCCACGAGCCGCTGGTGTGGGATGCGAAAACCGGCAAGGCCGTCGCCTACAACACAGGGCGCGCGCAGCCCGCGCTGACGGGTGCAGGCAAGGTCAGCGGCGTCGAGAAGGGGCCCGACGGGCAGGACTGGGTGCATACGGATATTCCCGGTGTCACCGCCTTCGAGAAGCTGATCGAGCACGTCCGGGAATACTCGCCGGACTGGGCGGCGGAAAAGACCGGTATCACGGCTGAAACGATCCGCCGCATCGCGGATGAATATCTCGCGCATGCCTCGATCGGCGAAACCATCGAGATCGGCGGGCAGACGTTCCCTTACCGTCCGGTTGCGGTGATGCTCGGCAAGGGCGTCAACAACGGCTGGGGCGGATACCAGACCACCTGGGCGCGCACGGTGCTTGCCGTGCTCGTCGGTGCGCTGGAGGTGCCCGGCGGCGTGCTCGGCACCAACGTCAAGCTGGTGCGCCCCGCGCATTACCGCGCCGACAGCGTGCGCCACGGCGAGGACGGGTTCATGCATTTCCCGTTCAACGAAACCTCGCGCAACGGTTGGCAGCCGAAGCCAAAAATCCGCAACGCCTACAACACGCTGGTGCCGCTGGCCGCCGACAGCCCGTGGTCGCCGGCGCTGGGACCTGCGCACCTGCCGTGGCTGTTCCAGAAGGAGCAGCCGGAGAACTGGCCGACGGCGACAAAGCCGGACATCTGGTTCTGTTATCGCACCAACCCGTCGATCTCGTCGTGGAACGCGCCGGAAGTGTCGGAACGTATTGCCGAGTTCCCGTTCACCGTCGCCTTTGCCTACACCCAGGACGAGACCAACTACATGGCCGACATCCTGCTGCCCGAGGCAACGGACCTTGAGAGCCTTCAGCTGATCCGTGTCGGCAACACCAAGATGATGCAGGCGTTCTGGAAGAAGGAGGGCTGGGGCATCCGCCAGCCGGTCGGCGAGAAGACCGTCGACTGCATGGACATGACGGAGATTTCCACGCAGCTGGCCAAACGCGCAGGCCTCCTGAAGGAATATGTCGCCGCGATCAACCGCGGTTCGGCCGGTATCAAGCTGAAGACCGAAGACTACGATTTCACATTGCCTGCGGATGCGACACCAACGGTCGAGGAAATCTGGGGGCAGGTGGCGAAGGCGGCAAGCCACGAGGTTTCCGATGGGGCGGAGGTGCATGACCTGGAGTGGTTCAAGAGCGAGGGGTACATGTTGCGCGAGTTCGCGGAAACGAGCTGGTTCCTTGCCCAGACGCTGCGCGAGAAGGGCCTGCGTTTCGAACTTCCCTATCAGGAGCGCGTCTACCGGCACGGCCGCCAGCTTGCCAACCGGCTGCATGAAGCCGGCGTCAACTGGTGGGAAAATCAGCTCGAGGAATACGAGCCGATGCCCTCCTACATCTCCTTTCCCGATATCTGGATAGACCACATCCGCGAAGTCGGAAAAAACCCGGAAGACTTCCCGTTATGGGCGCTGACGGCACGCTCGATGCAATATGCCTGGGGCGCGAATGTCGGCCTGCCGATGATCCGCGAGGTCGCCAACAATGTTGCAGGCCACCGCGGCGTTATCCTCAACCCTGAAACGGCTGCGAAATCGGGTATTGCCGAAGGCGACTGGGTACTGATCACGTCTCCGACAGGCGTCACGCGCGGACGCGCTGTGCTGCGCAACGGCATCAGGCCGGACACGATCCTGATGATCGGCCAGTTCGATCACTGGGCGACGCCGGTCGCAAAAGATTTCAACCTGCCGAGCCTGAATTCGCTCACGGCCCTGTCGCTGTCGCTGACGGATTCCACCGGTAGCGGTTCGGACATCACCCGGGTGCGTGTCGAGCGCGACGCGGACCAGAGCGGCAAACGAAAGAAACGCGCGTGACGATGACTTCCGAAAACCCGCGCTACGGCATGGTGGTCGACGTCAATCGCTGCGTCGGCTGCCAGACCTGCACCATTTCCTGCAAGCATGCCAACGATACCGCGCCGGACATCCAGTGGCGCTCCGTGCTCGACGTGGAGCAGGGCGAGTTTCCCGACGTGTCGCGTTTCTTCCTCGTCGTCGGTTGCCAGCATTGCGCCGAGCCGCCCTGCGTGCCGGTGTGTCCGACAGGAGCGACCTTCCAGCGCGACGACGGCCTTGTCGTCATGGACTACGACACCTGCATCGGCTGCGGTTATTGCGCCGTCGCCTGTCCCTATCAGGCACGTACGATCGCGCATGAGGCGGAGTTCTACTACGGCAGGCCGACCGTTCAGGAGACCCATGCGGCGCATCCCGAACGCATCGGCGTTGCGCAGAAATGCACCTTCTGCATCGACCGCATCGATGAGGCAAAGGATCGCGGGCTGACGCCCGGCGTAGATTCCGAGGTTACGCCCGCATGCGCGGCCTCCTGCATTGCGCAGGCCATTACATTCGGGGATTTCAACGATTCCGATAGCCGGGTGTCGCAGCTTGCAAAAGGCCATACATTTCAGATCAACGATTTCCTGAAGACCGACCCGCAGATCAAATATCTCTACGATGTGCCCGGCAGCATTGAGGGCCTGCCGGACACGGACGCGCATGCCGACGATATCGCGCCCGGCAGCGATCCCCTCGCAGGCGGGGTACAGACGTTCTGGGACATGCGCGCGGCGATGAACTTCATTCTGGGCGGCATGGGTTCGGGGTTCCTGCTGATCGCGAGCGCCGCAATCCTCTCCGGGCTCGCAACGCCTCCAGCGGGCAAGGCGCTGCTATTCGCAGGCGCAACGCTGATCGCGCTCGGCCTGTTCTTCGTGTTTCTGAAAATCGGCCGCAAGGGCCGGTTCCTCAACGCCATCCGCCGCCCGCAGACCTCATGGATGACGCGCGAGATCTACGTTGTCGCGGTGATGTTCCCGCTGATTGGGCTGGCCCTGCCGACAGATGCGTCGCTGTCGCTGGCCGCGCTGATTGGCATTGCCGCCGCTGCCTTCCTGTACTGCCAGGCACGCATTCTCCATGCGGCCAAGGGTATTCCGGTCTGGCGCGCATCGCCTGTTCCGCTGCTGCTGGTCGCCACAGGACTTGCGGAAGGGGCGGGGCTCTACCTGTTCGCGTCCGTGCTGGTTCCGGGCGCGGCCTCGGCGACATGGATCATCGTTGCTGGCGTGGCCGCGGGAATGGTCACGCTCGGCACATGGCTGTGGCTCGTTCGCGGCGCGAAGACATTCCGCATCCCCCCCAAAGCACGCCAAAGCCTCGCTCTGGCCACGCGCGTCTATGTCCCGGCAATGATTGCAGCTGCGGCGCTTATGGCCGTGTGGCCGCCGCTTGGCGGGCTACTGGTTGCTGTCTCGGGGGCGGCGATAAAAGCATGGCTCATTACCCGTGCTGCCCACCAGCAGGGCTTCGTCCTACCCGCTATGCCGAGGCGCGGCAGCGGCCGCCGTGCTTCACCATCGCGGCTGAACGGAATACAGCGGGACAAGGCTATGTCAGCTGTTGGGGTGGACCCATTGGAAACCGTGTGAAGCCGGGCTGCGGGGGCTTTAGTTGAATTCGCGGCTCATGCGGACCAGATCGTCCCACATGTTTTCCGCAAAACTCCTCAGGACGAGGATCTCGAAACAGTGCTCGCCGGTGCGGGTCAAATGCGCGCTGACATGGCCGATGAGTGTGGATGCCGCAGACCCCACCGTGAACTGATCGATGTGCAGATCGATGGCGGTTCCTTTCGCGAGCATCGCTTCGACCTGCGGCCCCTGCACGATGATGCGCGTTCGCCCGTGGCTCTGATCGACGAGGTCCACTCTTGGTTCCAGCGCTTCACAAAGGTTGCGGAAGTCCGCGTGCGACAGGGGATCGTCTGCGACAGAGAACCATTGCCCCGGCGAGACCGGGCGGATGCTGAAAATGTCGGACATCAGGGCACTTTCGATGAACCCGCGCGCCCCGGCATCGCCCGGTTGCGCCAACGCATGCAGGATAGCGCCTGGAGGCGGGGTGCTGATCTCGATGCCCGGACCCGTAACGGGCTGCTTGTCGCTGAGGGCAGGGCGGCGGCTGATTTGAAACTCCGGCATCGCGGCCTCACATGCTCAGTCGGCTGTTTGCCGGATCGACAAACACCGGGTCGCATAAACGTCCCGGCACATATTCGCCATGCAGGGCGTTCCAGATCAAGATTTCCTCGCCATGGCGCGCGCTGCCGCCTTTCACCAGCGCCAGTCCGATGTGTGAGCCTGTGTGCGGCGAATAACAGCTCGACGTGACGTGCCCCTGATCGTTCTCCAGGGTAGCGTCTGCATCTTTGGCGAGGATATGCGCGCCGCTGCGGAAGTACGCCGTAGTATCGAGCGGCATGACCCCGACCAGTTGCAGACGGTCGCGGGCCGACAGGCCATCGCGCGACAGCATATGCTTTCCGATGAAATCCGCCTTCGCAGACGAAGCCATCCTGCCAAAGCCGAGATCGGCGGGCACTGCCGTTCCGTTGATCTCGCTATGGGTGACATGCCCCTTTTCGATACGCAGAACCGACAGGGCCTCGACACCATAGGGCTGGATGCCATGCGTGTCGCCTGCCTGCATCAGCGCATCGGCGGTGGCTTCGCCGAAGTCAGCCAGCACGGCCAGTTCGAAAGCCAGCTCTCCGGAGAAGGAAATCCGGAACAGGCGGCCATGAACCTGCCCGCCGAAGAGGGAGACGTCCCGCGCCGCAAGGTAAGGGAACGCATCGTTGGATATGTCATCGTCGATGATCTGTTGCAGGATCGCGCGTGACTTTGGTCCCGCGACCGCCATTTGCGCCCACTGATCCGTCACCGAGGCCAGCCGGACATCGAGGCCCGGCCAGAGAACCTGCGCACAGAATTCCAGATGGTTCATCGTGGCAATCGCGGCTGCCGTGGTGGTGGTCATGAAGTAACGGTTTTCCTCAAGCCGGCTGGTGGTGCCGTCGTCGAAGATGAACCCGTCCTCGCGCAGCATCAGGCCATACCGCGCCTTGCCGACCGGCAGCTTGAGGAAGGCGTTGCAATAGACGCGGTTGATGAATTCGGCAGCATCCGCGCCGGTAATCTCGATCTTGCCCAGGGTTGAGACATCGCACAGCCCGGCGTTCTTCCGCACGTTCAGGGCTTCCCGGTCGACGCTTTCCCGCCAGCCAGATTCGCCATCGCGCGCGAACCATGCGGAGCGGTACCAGAGGCCGGCCTCGACAAATTCAGCGCCGTTCTTTTTCGCCCATTCATGCAGTGGCGACATGCGCGCCGGCATGAAGTGCTTGCCGTGCGTTGCTCCGGCCAGCGCGCCGAAGGATACCGGGCTATAAAAGGGCCGGAATGTAGTGGTGCCGACGTCCGCGGGTGACACGCCGCGCTCTTCCGCCAGGAGTCCGATGGCGTTCACGTTCGACAGCTTGCCCTGATCGGTCGCCATGCCGGTTGTGGTGTAGCGTTTGGCCAGTTCGACGTGGCCGTAACCTTCGCGGGTGGCAAGTGTGATGTCCTTGCGGTGGACATCGTTCTGGAAGTCGACGAATGCCTTCTCCCTGATGCCGGGAATGGTCCACAGCGGCTTTGCCGGGCCTGCGGCGATATCACCCTCCACAGGCCCGAGCGCTTGGGGCTTTGCGGTGAAGCCGAGCGAACCCAGCAAAGCGGCAGCTTTGCTTACGCCTGCTTCGAGGCAGGCTTGAAGGCCGGCTGTCCCATCGGCTGCTCCGGCCAGTGCAAGCCCCTTCTGCGATGAAGGCGCAAGGAATGCCGCGTGTTCATCGGACCATTGCGGCTTGCCGCCACGGTGACAGGCCAGATGGATGACCGGGCTGAAGCCGCCAGACATGGCAAGCGCATCCACCTTCAGCTCTTCGCTCTTGCCGTTCTGCAATACCGAAATCGAGGAAAGCGACTTTCTCCCGCAGGCATCGCTGACGACGGCGCCTGAAACAACCCGTGCGCTTCCCGAGTAGCTATCGGGAATGGCATCGCGGCGGCTGTCGATGATGGCCTGGGGGACGATACCGGCGGCTTCCAGGTCACGCGCCAGCCCATAGCCGCTGTCATTGGTGGTGAAGATCGCCACGCGGTGTCCCGGTGCCACGCCATGGCAATTGAGATAGCGGCGCATCGCGCCCGCCATCATCACCCCGGGGATGTCGTTGCCGCCGAAGACGAGCGGGCGTTCTTCCGCGCCGGTCGCCAGCAGCGCCTGTTTGGCTGCGATACGCCAAAGCCGCTCGACGGGAAGGTTGGGTGCGGGAAAACCGACATGCTTCTGCACCCGCTCAACCGCGCCGAAGACATTGCCGTCATACCATGCAAAGACGGTCGTTCGCGTCAGCAGGCGTACATTCGGCATGGACTGCAGTTCTGTCGCGCAGCTTGCCGCGAAATCCGCGGCCGCCTGTGTGCCAATGATTGCGGTTTCCGAAAGCAGTCCACCGCCGGCCACCGGGTGTTCATCGACGACGATCACGCGCGCTCCGGCCCGGCCAGCCGTCAGGGCGGCGGCAAGTCCTGTTGCACCGGCCCCGATGACGAGGAGATCGCAATGCGCCCAGCATTT
Source organism: Rhodobiaceae bacterium (assembly GCA_020637855.1). GTDB lineage: Bacteria > Pseudomonadota > Alphaproteobacteria > Rhizobiales > Tepidamorphaceae > JACKJK01. The sequence continues at coordinate 825,474 of JACKJR010000001.1, forward strand.
CTCGTAATCGTCCGGGTCGGCGTCGTGAGAGGCGCGGCCCAGTCCGGCAGCCCGCCTTATCAGCGGCTCGTAGAGCTTTTCCCAGAAGGCTGCCGGCCACATGAAGGTCTTGTAGTAGAAACCCGCGCCAAGAAACGGCGACAGCAGGCCGTTGAGCGCGCCGATGTCGAACGCAAGCGATGGCCAGCGGTTCTGGCTGGCCGCGCGCAGCCCTTCATGGAGCTCCTGCATGGTTGCCAGCGTGTTGGGCTCGGTTCGTCCTCCCGTATTGACCGTTACGAGCGCGTTAGGTTCGGCCGATCCCGCGGTCAGGATGCCGCGCGGGCGATGGTATTTGAAACTGCGGCCAACCAGAATCCGTCCGTTGGCGAGCAGCGCCGAAGCCAGCGTATCGCCGGCAAAGCCGGTCATCGACTTGCCGTCGAAGCTGAAGGAAAGCGGCCTTGACCGGTCGATCAGGCCCCCATGCGGCAGGCGGAAGGCGGTCATGATCGTTCCTTCGCCGGGTCTGCGGCGTCGCGGCAGGCGCTGATCTCGTGGCTGAACGTATCGCGCGAGACGATCAGCCACCTGCGGCATCCCGATGTGTGGTGCCAGAATTCATCAAGCGCGCCACGGGGATTGTCCCGCAGATAGACGTGATCGAGCCAGGCATCGGCGCCCGCATCGGGTGACGGGCGCGGCAAGGCGGCGCCTTTGATGGTGAATTCCTCTTTCGGTCTCAGGCCGCAATGCGGGCAGGGGACGAGACTGGCCATTTCAATGATCCCGTTTCTGCATGATCAGTGCAGGTTCGGCTGCGCGCCGCTGCCGTCCTCGTCGATGAGATAACCGCGTGCGAACCGGTCGAGACGGAATGCGGCTGCCGTCTCCTGCGGCGCGCCGCGTGCGAGCAGATGGGCAAAGCAGAACCCCGAGGCGGGTGTCGCCTTGAAGCCGCCATAACACCACCCGGCATTGAGGTAGAGATTGTCGATATGGGTGCGGTCGATGATCGGCGAGCCATCCATCGACATATCCATGATCCCGCCCCAGGACCGCAGCACGCGGACGCGTGAAAGTCCGGGGATCATCGTCTTGCCGGCTTCGATCACATGTTCGACCATCGCCAGGTTGCCGCGCTGCGCATAGGAATTGTAGCCGTCGATATCGCCGCCGAACACGAGCCCCCCCTTGTCCGATTGCGAGATATAGAAATGACCCACGCCAAAGGTGACGACGCAATCGATGTAGGGTTTCAGCCCTTCGGAAACGAACGCCTGCAGGACGTGGCTTTCGATGGGCAGCTTCATGCCGGCCATCGCGGCAACGCGCGATGAATTGCCGGCAGCCGCCAGCGCAAGCTTGTTGCAGGCGATGAAGCCCCTGGATGTCTCCACACCGGTTACGCGGCCGCCTTCCTGCCGGATGCCGGTCACTTCGCAGTTCTGAATGATATCGACGCCGCGCATGTCCGCGCCGCGCGCAAAGCCCCAGGCAACCGCGTCGTGCCGCACCGTGCCGCCGCGGCGTTGCAGCAGGCCGCCCATGATGGGGAAGCGCGCGTTATCGAAGCCGAGAAACGGCAGCATGCGCCTGATGGCTTCGCGATCGAGAAATTCAGCGTCCACCCCGTGCAGGCGCATCGCGTTGCCGCGCCGGATAAACGCATCGCGCTGTCCATCGGAATGACACAGATTGAGCACGCCGCGCTGGGAGACCATGGCGTTGAAATTGAAGTCCTGTTCCAGCCCCTCCCAAAGCTTCAGCGAAAGCTCGTAAAACGGATTGTTGCCGGGGAGCAGGTAATTGGAGCGGATGATCGTCGTGTTGCGCCCGACATTGCCGGAGCCCAGATAGCCCTTTTCCAGCACCGCGACATTGGTGATGCCGAATTCCCTGGCGAGATAATATGCCGTGGCAAGGCCGTGCCCGCCGCCGCCCACAATGATGACGTCGTAGTGAGCCTTCGGCTCCGGCTCCCGCCATGCCGGTTTCCAGGACCGGTTGCCGCGAAGTCCGTTCATCAGGATGGAAAGAGCTGAGTAGCGCATGCGGCACCGGTATCGAGTTGACTGCCTTCAGCTTATCGGCTTTCGGCTGCGCGCCATTGCAGACAAAAGACACGGTGCTGTAAATATCGGACTCGCCCATGGCGTGACTTCCTGAACAGAACCCCCAGGTTTCCTCCGGATTTTGTCGTGGTCCGCTGTACGCAGGAGGCGGAGGAAAATGGATCGCGCGGACATCGTGCACGAAGCGTTTTTGAACAGGCTGGCTGCGGCTGATTTCCCGGCTGCGGGCGAAACGGTGTCGCTACAGGACGCGGGGCTGTCTCGCGAGGCGCTTGCCGGGATTTTCCGTGCCCAGGTTCTCAGCCGCCAGCTCGACCGGATTTCGCGCAAGCTTCAGGCGCGCGGGCAGGGGTTCTACACGATCGGGTCTTCCGGCCATGAGGGTAATGCGGCAATCGCCGCAGCCCTGCGTCCGTCAGACCCGGCGTTCCTGCACTACCGCGACGCCGCCTTCCAGATCGCCCGCGCCCGGCAGGTTCCCGGCCAGACGCCGCTGTGGGACATGCTGCTGAGTTTCACAAGCTCCTGCGAAGACCCGATTTCCGGCGGGCGGCACAAGGTGCTGGGATCGAAGGCGCTCAGTATCCCGCCGCAAACCTCGACGATCGCCTCCCATCTGCCCAAGGCCGTCGGGGCAGCTTACTCGATCGGTCTTTCCCGCCGGCTTCGGCCTGAGCATCTGGCGTATCCGGATGATGCGCTGGCGATGTGCTCCTTCGGCGACGCCTCGCTCAACCATTCCACCGCGCAAGGCGCGCTCAACACCGCGGGTTGGACGTCGTATCAGGGCATTGCCCTGCCGCTGCTTTTCGTCTGCGAGGACAACGGCATCGGCATTTCGGTCAAGACGCCGGACGGCTGGGTTGCTGCGAACCTGTCGCAGTGTCCGGGATTGCGTTACGTCGCCTGCAACGGCCTCGATGTCGTCGCCACATATGCCGCCACGCGCGAAACCGCCGAATGGGTGCGCCGCAGGCGCAGGCCAGCCGCCCTGCACATGAGCTGTGTCCGGCTATACGGACATGCGGGTCCCGACGCGCAGCAGGTCTATCTTTCCAAGGAAGAAATCGAAGCCGCAGAGGCCAACGATCCGCTGCTGCACACCGCGCGCAGGCTGATTGAGGAGGGCATCTGCTCGGCAGACGACATCCTTGCGATCTATGATGAAACGGGTGAGCGCGCGGCGCGGGTCGCCGAGGACGCGGTGACGAGGCCGAAGCTCAAAACCGCCGCGGACGTGATGGCCTCGATCGTGCCGCCGGCACGCACTTGCGCGCCCACCAACGGCCCGAGTGCCGAGGCTCGGGCGGAAACGTTCGGAGCCCCCGACATGCGCGCCATGGCCGAGCCGCAGCACATGGCCAAGCTGATCAACATGGCGCTGACGGACCTGATGCTGGAGCACAGGGAAATCGTGCTGGCGGGCGAGGATGTTGGCCGCAAGGGCGGCGTTTATGGTGTCACCCAGCGGCTGCAGCAGCGCTTCGGTCCACACCGGGTGATCGATACGCTGCTCGATGAACAGTCGATCCTGGGTCTCGCCATCGGCATGGGGCAGAACGGTTTCACGCCAATCCCCGAAATCCAGTTTCTCGCCTATCTTCACAATGCCGAAGACCAGATCCGCGGCGAGGCGGCAACGCTGCCGTTCTTCTCCAGCGGCCAGTTTGCCAACCCGATGGTAGTGCGCATTGCCGGCCTTGGCTACCAGCGCGGCTTTGGCGGCCATTTTCACAATGACAACTCGCTCGCCGTGCTGCGCGACATTCCCGGCATCGTCGTCGCCTGTCCCTCCAACGGGTATGATGCGGCCCTTATGCTGCGCGAGTGCGTGCGCCTTGCCCGCGAGGAACAGCGGGTCGTGGTCTTTGTCGAACCGATCGCGCTCTACATGACGCGCGATCTGCATGAAGCCGGCGATGGCGGCTGGACCAGAACCTATCCCGCGCCTGGCGAGGCGGCGATCGGGCTTGGCGAGGTTGGCGTAGAAGGCGATGGCGAGGACCTTGCGATCGTCTCCTACGCCAATGGCTTCCATCTATCGCTACAGGCGCAGAAAGTCCTGGCCGAGCAGCACGGGCTGAATGCCCGTATCATCGACATGCGCTGGATCGCGCCGCTGCCGCAGCAGGCCATTCTTGATGCAACGGCAAATTGCAAGAAGGTCCTGATCGTCGATGAATGCCGCCGCACGGGGTCGCAGAGCGAGGCTTTGATGACGCTCTTCAACGAACGCACGCGCCAGCCCGTTTCCCGCCTCACCGCCGAGGACTGTTTCATCGCCACCGGCCCGGCCTATGCGGCGACGCTGCCAAGTCGGGACGCGATCGTGCAAGCAGCCTTGCGCCTATCCGGTCCGCGTACTGCGGCAAGCGGAGCATGACATGACCCGCAAAACCGCCCTTGTGGTCGCGCCCGGACGCGGCACCTACAATAAGGAAGAGCTCGGCTATCTGGTTCGCCACCATGGTGGCCGAGCGGGTCTTTTCACAGGCTTCGATGCCGAACGTGTTGCGCGCGGGCAGGAGCCGATCTCGGCGCTTGACGGGGCAGAGCGCTTCAGCGCCGTGAAGTTCACCCGCGGCGACAACGCATCGGGCCTGATCTACGCCTGCGCCTACGCGGATTTCCTGTCGATCGATCGCGACCGGTTCGACATCGTGGCTGTCACGGGCAATTCCATGGGCTGGTACATCGCGCTCGCCTGCGCAGGGGCGCTGGATGCCGAAGGCGGGTTCAAGGTGGTCAACACCATGGGCACGTTGATGCAGGACGCACTGATCGGCGGTCAGATGCTCTATCCCTACGTTGACGCGGAATGGAACGCGATTCCGGGAAAGCGTGCGGAACTGCTGGCCCTGACGGAGGATATCCCCGGTCTTTATCTCTCCATATCGCTTGGCGGCATGATCGTTTTCGGTGGCGACGAGGCAGCGCTCGAAGCAGCGGGAAAACGGCTGCCTCCAGTCGATGGGCGCTTCCCCATGCGGCTTGTAAACCACGCCGCGTTCCACACCCCGCTGCAGGCTCCGGTATCTGCGCAGGGCAAGGCGGCACTGCCAGCATCGATGTTCCGCCAGCCCGCGTGTCCGCTGATCGACGGACGCGGGCAGACATGGTTTCCCCATGCCACCGATACGCACGCGCTTTGGGACTACACGTTTGGCCATCAGGTAACCAAGCCATACGACTTTACCGCCTCCATCCGCACGGGCATTCGTGAGTTCGCGCCCGATGCGATCATCATTCTGGGGCCCGGCACCACGCTGGGGGGCGCGGTTGCTCAGGCACTTATTGCCGAAGGCTGGCGTGGGCTTTCCTCGAAAACGGGCTTCATGAGCAGGCAGGCGGAAGACCCGTTGCTTCTTTCCATGGGAATGGATGCGCAGCGGCAGTTGGCTGCAAAAGCCTGAAACTGCGCAGCCTCCTCCAACAATGGGCTTTTGCGCCGATCCGCCGTGTGATGAACTGCTCATCGATTGTCGAGGCCAACAAGGATTGCGGGCAGTTCATGGGCAAGGCGATGGAGGAAGGAAGCCTTTGGAGCGCAACTGCGCAGGAGCATGTCGAAACCTCGCCTCTTGCAGGTGACGAAACAGCCGATCTGGTGGTGATCGGCGGTGGTTACACCGGCTGTTCTGCGGCCCTCCATGCGGCCCTGAAGGGCATGTCCGTGCGTCTGCTGGAAGCCGAGACGATCGGGCATGGCGGCTCGGGGCGTAATGTCGGTCTCGTCAATGCCGGTCTTTGGACCCCTCCGGAAGGCATCGCGGAAATTTTGGGCGAGGAAGCCGGGGCGCGCCTGTCCACGGTGTTGGCGTCCGCTCCGGATCTGGTTTTCTCGCTGATCGACCGCCACGCAATCGAATGCGAGTCGATCCGCAGCGGCACGCTTCACTGCGCGCATTCGCCCGCCGGCCTGAACGATTTGCGTGAGCGCTATCGTCAGCTCTCCGCCCAGGGCGCACCGGTCAAACTGCTGTCGGCGCAAGAGACGGCGCAGCGAACAGGGTCGGATCAATTCCATGGCGCCCTGCATGATGCGCGTGCCGGAACGATCCAGCCTCTGGCTTATTGTCGCGGTCTTGCGCGCGCGGCACAGACGGCGGGTGCGCATCTTCATGAACAAAGCCGGGTGGCGAGTGTGTCGAGCGACGGCAATTCATGGCGCGTGGAGACGAAACAGGGCGTCGTGACGGCGAAGCATCTCCTGCTCGCGACGAACGCCTATTTTGACGGGCTGAAAGGGATTGCGCCGCCTCAAAGCATTCCGCTCTGCTTCTTTCAGATGGCCACGGCGCCGCTCGGTCACAATGTGCGGCATAAAATCCTGCAGGGAGGAGAGGGGGGATGGGACACGGCTGCCGTAATGTCCTCGTTCCGCAAGGACAGGGCCGGCCGTGTGATCATTGGCGCCATGGGATCGCTTGATGCGTTCGGCGGCGTATTGCATCGTGGCTGGGCACGCCGCAAACTTCGCGCGCTGTTTCCCGAAGCCGGCGATCAGCCATTCGAGCATGCATGGTTCGGCAAGATCGCCATGACTGGCGATCATCTGCCGAAGATTTTGCGGATCGGCCCGAACGGCTATGCCGTATTCGGTTATTCAGGTCGCGGCATAGGGCCGGGAACCGTGTTTGGCCGTGCGGTTGCAGAAGCATTCACCGGTGCTGGTGAAGACGCATTTCCTGTCGAGGCGAGGGATGCGCATACAGAGCGGTTCACGGGCCTTAAGCGCCGCTTCTATGCATTAGGCGCCACGTTGGCCCATGCCATAGGCAGGTGATTGGCGGATGAGTGACTTTGAAACATTCGATCTTGGTGCCGTGACCCTGCAATGTGGTCTGACGCTTCCCCGCGCACATCTCGCCTACAAGACCTACGGTGCGCTCTCGGGGGCCAAAGACAACGTCATACTCTATCCGACTTCCTACGGCGTCCATCACACCGATATCGAGTGGCTGATCGGGCCTGGACGGGTGCTCGATCCTGAACGCTATTTCATCGTTATCCCCAATCAGCTCGGAAACGGCCTGTCGACATCGCCAAGCAACATGAGCGAGCCATTCACCCTTGGCCGCAATCCGCCGATCCGCCACTGGGACAATGTTCATGCCCAGGAACGGCTGCTGCGCGAACGCTTCGGCGTGAAGCACATCCATCTGGGATATGGCTGGTCCATGGGCGGTCAGCAATTATTGCATTGGGGCGCGATCTTCCCTGATCGCATTGCGCGTATCTGCGCAACGTGCACTGCCGCCCGAACGTCCGATCACAACAAGGTCTTTCTGGACGGGCTGCGCACTGCACTGACCGCTGATCCGGGCTGGCGCGGTGGCTGGTTCGAGACGCGTCCTGTCGCCGGCATCCGTGCCTTCGCACGAATTTATGCCGGTTGGGCCATGAGCCAGACTTTTTATCGCGAGCGTGCCTGGCAGAAGGCAGGTTTCGCTTCGCTGGAGGACTATCTGGTACGGGCCTGGGAGGGCAATTTCCTGCGCCGCGATCCGGTCAATCTGCTTTCCATGGTCGATACCTGGGCGAATTCGGATATTTCCGCCAACGAGATTTTCAACGGCGACCTGGCCGCAGCGCTTGGCGCCATCAAGGCAGATACGATCATACTGCCGTCCAGCACCGATCTCTATTTCATGCAGGCTGACAGCGAGATCGAGGTTTCGCAGATGCCGAATGCGGAATTGCGCGTGATCGATTCCATCTGGGGCCACAGGGCGGGTAATCCGGAATACACCCCCGATGACGAAGCCGTATTGCGACAGGCGGTTCGCGATCTTCTGGCACGCTGAAGCCGGTCGGTAACACGGATGTCTCAACTGTAACCTTGCGAGACATCGCCCTGAATCGCGCAACAGCCATGTAATGATCCGTCTGGCGATGGGTTCATAGAGGCTTTTATTCCCCTGCGTTTCTCCATCGGGGCTTTGAATCCGTTCCCTCAAGCAGGTTCATGGCGCCGGTTTCCATGCTTGCGTCCTTTCCGGTTTACCGCCCTGAGCAACAGACTTTGGCCGCCAGAAGCGGTTCCGGAGTACGGGGCTTGCCGGTATGTTGCTTGAAAAATCAGACGACAGGACCTGTGGGGGAAACCGAGCCATGTTCAAGATCGAATGCCTAAACGCCGGTGAAGGCGATTGCCTCATCCTCCATTACGGCAGCCCTCTGGCTCCCGACTTTGTGCTCGTTAACGGCGGTGCTCCGTCTATGGGCTCAGGGATACTCAAATCGCGTGTGGCAGCCCTTGCCGATGAATACGGGTTGTTGTTCCCGGTCATCTTCGAATTGGGAATGGTCACGCATTCCGACAGCCGCAGCCTCGAGGGAATGGTTGGTCTCTTCGAAAGCGTCAGCCACAACACGGACACCTCGCTCGCCGAGTTCAAGCAGTTCTGGCACAACCCATCCATGCAGTCGGCACCACAGGAAGACCGCCTCAAGGCTGAACTGGAAAAGCACGGGATTGCCGGCAACAAACCGCATGGCGGAACCGTTGGCCGCGGGTGGGGCGATGTCTACATGGGCCATATGAAGGTTGTTGTCATCGGACCGGATACGGATGCCGCGGACTCAGGCACCATCACGGCGCTGGTCTCATGCCAGAAGAAGACAATCCTGCTCACCGGTGATGCGACGGGTGCCGAGCTCTATGAAGGGCTCAAGGCCAAGGATCTGCTCGATGGCAACGGCGAGGCCGAATTCGATGTTATCAAGCTCCCCCACGGCGCGACCGCGCAATCCCTCGATGCGGACTTCCTCGGCAAGGTGAGGGCCGGCAATTACATCGTCTCAACAGATGGCGCGGGTGCTCAAGCGACCGCCGGCCTGCTCAATGCGCTGCAGGAAGCACGCGGTGGCGCGGCCTTCACGGTTACTTTGACGAACCCGATCGAGGGTCTGGACACAGACCCGAATGTCACGGTTGTCGCGCGCAAGGCGAATGAGGATTCCGTGCTTATTCCGATGGCCTGACACCCAGAATCGTTAGTTCACGGATAGCGCCGGGTGAGCCATTCGAGCACGCAGGCCGGCCTGTCGCTGCCTTCGATCTCGATCACCACTGACCAGACCAGATGCACGCCGGGGTTCAGGTCCTGCACCTCCTTGAGCAGAAAACGGCCCCGGACGCGCGCGCCCGCGCGAACCGGCGCGGTGAAACGAACCTTGTTGAACCCGTAGTTCACGCCCATTCCGGTCGCGGGCAATTCGACCGTGCTTTCGAACAATAGAGCCAGCATCGACAATGTGAGGAACCCATGCGCGATCGTGCCGCCGAATGGGGATTCGGCCTTCGCGCGCTCCGCATCGACATGAATCCACTGCCGGTCGTCGGTGGCGTCAGCGAACAGATCGATCCGCTTCTGATCGACTTCGAACCAGTCGCTGACAGCGACTTCCTGACCGACAAGACCGAGGAAATCGGCGGTTTCACTGATGAATGCGCGCTTCAAATGCGATGTCTCCAGTCCGGGAAGGTCGGATCAAACGGCTGATATCATGAGAATATCTTCGGCATTCATGCCGAAAATGCGGGCTTGCAGAAGGCTCGCGAATTGTTAGGGTGGATGCAACAGCAAATTGGGCGCTTGGCGCCGGAACAGCAACGCGCGTTTCATCCGCAGGCGTTGCACCCGGATCGCGGTAGGCAGCCCTGCACGGGACATACGGTCGTGGACGGACCAGAAGGAAAGCCGCCGGGTAACCCCGGCGCGCCGGCGCATCGTAAACGCAAGCGCCGCGGCAAGCGGGGCGGACGTGCGTCTCGCCGCCGCAATAGGCGCAATACGCACTCCGCAAATACGCACTCCGCAAATGCGCTTTCCGCAAATGCGCCGGTCAGCCAGACACAGACTATCCAGCCTCAGGAAAGCCCGGCAGGCGCAAGCACGACGGACGCTGCGGCCGACGCTCATGGCGACAAGCCGAAAGCAAAGCCCGGCAAGGCGAATGGAAACGGCGCCGCGAGGCCGGGGAATGGCTCAGCCGCGCCGCATGTTCGCCGCCATGCCCCTGGCGAAGCCGTTTACGCAGCGCTCGATCTTGGCACCAACAACTGCCGCCTTCTTGTCGCGAAACCGACGCGCAACGCGTTCCGCGTCGTCGATGCTTTCTCGCGTGTCTGCCGGCTGGGGCAGGGCCTCGCGCTGACGGGCAGGCTTTCGGACGAGGCCATGGACCGTGCCGTCGAGGCGTTGGCGTCGTGCCGCGACAAGCTGCTCATCAATGGCGTCAACCGCCACCGCCTGATTGCAACGGAAGCCTGCAGGCGGGCGGAAAACGGGGCGGAGTTTCTCGATCGCGTCCACGAGGAAACCGGCCTGACGCTTGAAGTCGTTTCGCGTGAAACCGAGGCGCATCTTGCCGTTGCCGGCTGTGCGTCCCTGATCGACCCGAACGCGACCGGCGTCGTCGTATTCGATATCGGCGGTGGTTCGACCGAAATCGTGGTGCTGGACTTCAAGGGCAGGAAGACCAATGGACGCTTTGCCGGCTCCATGCTGCGCAAGGCGGCCGTGGGCTGGACGTCGCTTCCCGTCGGCGTCGTTGGCGTTGCGGAACGTCACGGCGGCGTCGATGTGCCACCGGATATTTTCAACGCCATGGTTGGCGAGGTGGCGGAAATGCTGGACGCATTTCCTGCCATCAAGGCGCTCGACAAACATCCGCGCGGGCGCGTTCATCTGCTCGGCACGTCTGGTACTGTGACGACCATTGCCGGTGTGCATCTCGGCCTCAAGCGTTATGACCGCAGGCGCGTCGATGGAACCTGGATGGGGCCGCACTCGATCCGCACCGTCAACGAACGGCTGATGGCGATGAGCTATGATGAGCGCGCTGCCAACGCCTGCATCGGCCGCGATCGCGCCGATCTCGTTCTGGCCGGCTGCGCAATTTTTGAGGCGATCCGCCTACGATGGCCCTGGGCGCGGGTGCGCGTCGCCGACCGGGGCTTGCGCGAGGGTATCCTGATGTCCCTGATGGCCGAGGACGGCGCATGGCAGGGGCAGGGCGGGAATACCGCCGCGTTGCAGCCTGGTTCGGAGCAACGGGCATGACAAACACATCGGGGCGCGGATCGCGCAGTCTCAAGACACGGGTCAAGACGGCGCGCAAACGCTCGAATTCCTCGACACGCTGGCTGCAACGCCAGTTGAACGACCCGTACGTCGAAAAGGCGCGCGCCATGGGCTACCGTTCGCGCGCGGCCTTCAAGCTGATCGAGATCGGCGAGAAAACCCCGTTGCTGAAGCCCGGCATGCGTATCCTTGACCTGGGCGCCGCCCCCGGCGGCTGGACGCAGGTCGCCGTCGAGCAGGTGAAGCCGGACGGCAAGGTCGTCGGCGTCGACATTCTCGATATGGACGCCGTTCCCGGGGCGGACATCCTGAAGCTCGATTTCCTCGATGACGATGCGCCCGAGCGTATCCGTGAGGCGCTGGGCGGACGTGTCGATCTGGTTATGTCCGATATGGCGGCCTCGACCACGGGGCACCGCCAGACGGACCATTTGCGCACCATGGCGCTGTTCGAGGCGGCCTATGATTTCGCCTGCGAGGTTCTGGCGCCTGGCGGCGCTTTTCTCTCCAAGGTCTTCCGCGGCGGAACGGAACAGACGTTGCTCGCCGACATGAAGCGGAAATTCGAAACCGTGAAGCACGTCAAGCCGCCGGCAAGCCGGCCCGAATCGGTTGAGCTCTATGTGCTCGCACAGGGCTTTCGCGGTGAGAGCGAAGCGGAATAACCCGCTTCCTGTCAGCCAAAACACCGATTGTTGCAGCCATATGCCTGCATTGACGCTGCTATGACTTCCGCCCGTCGCAATGGGGTGATAAGAAGCCCGGCCACGACGGTCGCGTTTTCCGCTTCCGCCTGCTTTTCGCAAAGTCGTGGCCATCAAGGCCGAGACATTGCCGCTGACCCTTCGCGCAGGGCCGGTGGACGCGAGGCGGTATCTGGAAAACGCCTTTAACGCGGAGCCGATGATGCCTGGCGAACTCAACAATTCCAATGATGCCTTCGGAACTTTGGCACTCACCTTCGACGATGTGCTGCTGAAGCCCGGGCGCTCGGAAGTGATGCCGGGCCAGGTCAACACCGCTACGCGGCTGACCAAGTCGATCCGCCTCGGCATTCCGATCATGTCGTCTGCCATGGACACAGTCACCGAGGCCCGCATGGCGATCGCCATGGCGCAGGCTGGCGGCATGGGCGTCATTCACCGCAATCTGAGTCAGGACGAACAGGCCGAGGCCGTTCGGCAGGTGAAGAAATTCGAATCCGGCATGGTCGTCAATCCGCTGACCATTGCGCCTGAACAGAGTCTGTCCGAGGCGCTGGACATCATGAAGGTCAACGGCATCTCCGGCATTCCCGTTGTCGAGCGTGACGCAAATGGCGAGCAGCGCAAGCTTGTCGGCATCCTCACCAATCGCGACGTGCGTTTTGCCAATGACCCCGCCCAGCCGGTCAGCGAACTGATGACCAAGAACCTGATCACGGTGCGCGAGACCGTCGATCAGGAAGAGGCCAAGCGCCTCCTGCACACCAACCGCATCGAGAAACTGCTCGTGGTGGACGACGACTACCGCTGCATCGGCCTGATCACGGTGAAGGACATCGAGAAGGCGCAGCTCCATCCCAACGCCTGCAAGGACGAGCAGGGCAGGTTGCGCGTGGCGGCAGCCACCACCGTTGGAGAAGAGGGATATTCGCGCACCGAGCGGCTGATCGACGCCGGCTGCGACGTCATCGTGGTCGATACCGCGCATGGCCACTCCGAGCGTGTGCTGGAGCAGGTCGGCCGCATCAAGAAACTGTCCAATTCGGTTCAGGTGGTCGCCGGCAACGTCGCGACTGCGAGCGGTACGCAAGCGCTGATCGACGCCGGCGCTGACGCGGTCAAGGTCGGCATCGGGCCGGGATCGATCTGCACCACCCGCATCGTCGCCGGTGTCGGTGTTCCGCAGCTGACGGCCATCGTCGATGCCGTCGAGATGGCCAACAAGCACGACATTCCCGTCATTGCCGATGGCGGCATCAAGTTTTCCGGCGATCTGGCAAAAGCAATCGCTGCGGGCGCGAGCTGCGCCATGGTCGGCTCGCTGCTTGCGGGCACCGACGAAAGTCCCGGCGAGGTCTATCTGCACCAGGGCCGCAGCTACAAGGCCTATCGCGGCATGGGCTCGGTTGGCGCCATGGCACGCGGTTCCGCGGATCGCTACTTCCAGGCCGAGGTGCGCGACAAGCTGAAGCTGGTGCCCGAAGGCATCGAGGGGCAGGTGCCCTACAAGGGGCCGGCCGGCGGTGTGATTCACCAGCTTGTCGGCGGATTGCGCGCAGCGATGGGTTATGTTGGCGCGGCGAATATCGAGGAACTGCATGCCAAGGCCGAGTTCGTGCGCATCTCCTCGGCCTCCTTGCGCGAAAGCCACGCCCACGATGTGACGATCACTCGCGAAAGCCCCAACTACCCGTCCAACGTCTGACGGATAACGGGTAGGTGCAACGCCATGCGTGACGGAGGCCGTATCGCGGCTGCAGCCGAAGTGCTCGATAACATCGCGGGCCGCCACAGGCCTGCCGCTGAAGCACTGAAGGACTGGGGCGTGTCGCACAGGTTTGCGGGTTCCGGCGACCGCGCGGCGATCGGCAACCTCGTCTTCGACGCTTTGCGCCGCAAGGCGTCTCTGTCCTGGATCATGAACAAGGACACCGGTCATGCGCTGGCGCTCGCCGCCTACGCCTGCCTGTGGGGCAACGATCTCGACCATATCGAGGTGACGCTCGCCTCCGACCGCCACAGCACCGGTCCGCTGAAGGATGCCGAGAAGACGGCGATCCGCAGGGGATTGAGCGATGAGGCGCTTGCCGATGCGCCAGCCCATGTGCGCGGCGACTATCCCGAATGGCTCGATGCGGCTTTCACGGATGCTTTCGGTGACGAGCGCATCGAGGAGGGCGCTGCACTGGCGGCCCGCGCCTCGGTCGATCTGCGCGTCAACACTTTGAAGACCGATCGCACCAAGGCGCAAAAGGCGCTGTCGCGCTTTTCGGCTCAAGCCACGCAATGGTCACCGATGGGTTTGCGGATTGCGGCCGGAGAGGGCCCGCAGCGCGCACCCAACATCCAGGCCGACGCCGCCTATCAGCGTGGACGCGTCGAAGTGCAGGACGAAGCCTCGCAGATTGCCGCGATCCTGGCGCTTGATCCCGCGCACCGGCAAATTGGCGACCTGTGCGCCGGCGGCGGCGGCAAGACGCTGGCGCTGGCAGCGCTGGCCGCCAACAAGGGCCAGATCTACGCTTACGACGCCGATGCCAACCGTCTCGCCCCGATCCACGCACGCTTGCAGCGTGCCGGCGTCCGCAACACGCAGGTGCTGCCATCCACGCCCGAAGCTTTGGAAGGCATCGCCGGCAAGCTCGATCTCGCCTTCGTCGATGCGCCTTGCACGGGAACCGGCGTGTGGCGGCGCAGGCCGGACGCCAAATGGCGGCTTTCGGAAAAGGCGCTTGAAGACCGGCTGAGCGAACAGGTTGCCGTGCTCGACATGGCGGCTGCAACGGTAAAGCCCGGCGGTACGCTGGTCTATGCCACGTGCTCGATCCTGCCTGCCGAAAACAACGCACAAGTGAAGGCTTTCCTCGGGCGCCACCCGGATTTCACGCTTACCGACATACGCGAACTCGTGCCCTCAAGGCTCGGCGCCGATGTCGGGGCGGGCTTGCTCGAAGCAGCAATCACCTCCGCAGAGGGCCTGACACTGACGCCACGCCGCACCGCGACTGACGGCTTCTTCGTCGGCGCGATGCAGCGCAAACCCGCCTGACCTGCTTTTTTCACATTCCAGCCTTTTGGTTGCCAAATTCGCCGGTTATCCGGTTGTCGCAACGGCAGAATGATGTGTGCTGCCGCGAAGACCATCCACCCCTGATCGGAAGAGATCGATGAGACCACGCAACGTCATGAGCACGAGATTCGGGCCCCCGCCCGGATTCCGTCCAGCCCCCAGATAGCGGGCCGTTGCGTCGTGCGCGGCTCGCGGGAGAAAACCCATGCGAGCCGATGCAGCAGAAGAAATCATCCTGACCCAGCCGGAAGCCCGGCGTGCTTACGCCTATGCCCGCGACAGTTATGCGCCACGCCTCCTGGGCTATATTCTTGACCGCGACGTTCCCATTACCCGGCTTCGCGCAAGCCGTTTCGGCCGTCTTCTGGCGCGCCCGAACATGGCGCAGCTTGCAGGCTTCATGGGCAACGGCCGGATTGGGTTCGAGGCGCTCTTGCTGGCCGACGGTCTGGCGGTCGATCATCCCGACCTGGCGCAGGACTATGCGATCAATCTGGAGACATGGGATGGCGACTATCCCGACTGGTATGGCTGGCAGGTCAGCCGGCGCGGTGTGAACCTCGTCGTGCGGCTGGACTTCACCAGCCGCCATGATGCCGCCTATCACAAGTATCTGCGTCCTGGCGAAGCCTCGCCCTTCGCCTACTTCAGCCATCCTGGCAATTGCGGCGGCTACAACACGCTTGCCTGGGCCCGTATCGATCTTGATCTCAATGATGGTGAAGCGCTGATCGAGGAAGTGCAGACCGACTGGCTGCGTCTTGCCAATGCCCTGCACGCGCAAGCAAAAGCCGGCCGCAATGTCGTGCTCGACGGACGCAAGATCCCCGTTGCGCGTATCGAGCGCTACATGTTCCAGGCGCTATGGGCCCACAAGGCCATCTGGCAGGAGGCGGCGATGGCGGCCGCCCTGCGGGTGATCGTCGAGGATGTCGGCATCCGGTCGATCTTCATGCATACGCCGGAAAGTGGCGTGCGCCTGAAGAACATCGAGGACGATGCCCCGCCGCGTTCGATCTACACCGACCTGCCGAAGAAGTTCTGCTTTGCGAAGGGCGATGCTCTTCCCCGGTTTCTGGAAGAGGGCGAAGCCCGGCGCCTTGCCGCCATGCGGCGCAATGCAGTTCTGCCCATGTGGCATCTCGACCTTACGCCGGGCGCATTCTAAAAGAGTGCGCCCGGTGTTTTTCCTCCCGCAAATCTTGGAGACCGCATGCTGAAGCTCTACTACGCGCCGCAGACGATTGCAGTGGCAACGCTGATCGCTTTGGAGGAGGCCGGTGCCGAATACGAGCCCGTGCGCCTGGATTTCAGGAACGCGCAGCAGCGCACGCCGGAATATCTCGCCGTCAATCCGAAAGGCCGCGTGCCCGCGCTGGTTACAGACCGCGGCATCCTCACCGAGACACCGGCAACGCTCGCCTATATCGCGCAGACCTATCCGGAATCGAAACTGGCTCCGTTCGACGATCCGTTCGCCCTGGCGCAGGTGCAGTCGTTCTGCGCTTACCTGTGTTCGACCGTACATGTCGCCCATGCCCACAAGATGCGGGGAACGCGCTGGGTGAAAGAAAGCGACAAGGCAGCGCTGAAGGCGATGACCGCCAATGTGTCGAAGACCATGACCGAATGCTTCTTTCTTATCGAGAACGAGATGTTTCAGGGGCCTTGGGTCATGGGATCGCAATTCACCATCTGCGATCCGTATCTCTTCGCGATTTCCTCATGGCTTGAGTCCGATGGTGTCGACGTCGCGCAGTTTCCGTTGGTGATCGAGCATCGCAGCCGGATGCACGAGCGAGACACCGTAAAACGCGTTATGGCGATGCAAAACGCCTGAAAACGGTCACATCTGCCTCTCAATTGTACTTGCGCCATGGCGAACAAGGCGCATAACCATCTTCATGGATCTATCAGCAGAAAATCTGTTTTCGGCCGGAAAGCTCGTCGGGCATCTGTCCTACGTGCTGCTTGTGCTGTCGATGATGATGCGCTCCATGACGTGGCTACGCGTCATCGCCATTTCAGCGGGCGTGACCTCCGGCACCTACGGTTATTTTGGCCTCAACGATCCTGTCACGGTCTTCTGGGAGACGGTCTTCGTTCTGACCAATCTCGTTCAATTGGTCATCATCGTTTTCGAAAACCGCAAGCGCGCGCTCAGCGAGGAGGAGCGTATCGTTGTAAATGCGCTTCTGCCCAAGGCAGACATGCGGGCGGTGAGGCGCATTCTCAAGCTTGGCGTGATGCGCGAGGTGCCTCCGGAAACCGTACTCATCAAGCAGGGGGAAATGGTGCCGGAACTGATCGTGATGACACGCGGTGCGGTGCAGGTCGAAAAGGACGGGCGCATCATCGGCGCTTGCGGTGAGGGCGACTTTCTAGGCGAGATGAGTTTCCTCAGCGGCGAGCCCGCGACCGCTACCGTGATGGTGACGAACCCTGCCCACTATATGTCCTTCGAACGTTCCCGCTTCCGGGTTTTCCTCGACCGCAATCCGGATATCCGTCATACCGTTGAAGCCAGCTTCAACCGCAATCTGATGGCCAAACTGGTGCGTACCAGTCACGCTGTCGGCGGCGGTGGAAAACAGTAATCCGGTCGGGCCATTGCCGACTCGGACAAGATTCCGTAAAGGGCCGCGATGGAAAACGTCACCGAGCTTCATCCCGATTCCATCCTCATTGTCGATTTCGGTTCTCAGGTCACGCAGCTCATCGCGCGCCGGGTGCGCGAAGCCGGCGTCTATTGCGAGATCGTACCCTTCCAGAAAGCCGCGGAGGGCTTCGAAAGGCTGAAGCCGAAGGGCGTCATCCTGTCGGGCGGGCCGGATTCCGTCACGCGCGAGGGTTCGCCGCGCGCGCCGCAGGAAATCTTCGATCTCGGTTTGCCGGTGCTCGGTATCTGCTACGGCCAGCAGGCGACCGCGGTACAATTGGGCGGCGTCGTAGAGGGCGGCCATGCGGCCGAATTCGGCCGTGCCTTCGTCGAAATCAACGAACCTTCCGCGCTTTACGAGGGCATCTGGAAGGTAGGCGAGCGCCACCAGGTGTGGATGAGCCACGGCGACCGCGTGACCAAGCTGCCGCAGGGCTTTGCCGTGCGCGCCACGTCACCCAACGCGCCCTTTGCGATCGCGACGGACGAGGAGCGGCGCATCTACACCACCATGTTCCATCCGGAGGTCTACCACACCCCTGACGGCGCGAAACTGCTCGCCCGGTTCGTGCGCGACATCGCCGGCGCCAAGGCCGACTGGACCATGGCTGCCTACCGCGAGCAGGCGATTGCCCAGATTCGCGAACAGGTGGGTGACGGCAAGGTGATCTGCGGACTGTCGGGAGGCGTCGATTCATCGGTCGCCGCCGTGCTGATCCACGAGGCGATTGGCGACCAGCTCACCTGCATTCTCGTCGATCACGGCCTGATGCGAAAAGACGAGGCGTCCCAGGTGGTCGATATGTTCCGCGACCACTACAACATCCCGCTCGTCCACGTCGACGCGTCCGAGACATTCATCTCCGCGCTGGAGGGTGAAGCCGACCCCGAAACCAAGCGCAAGACCATCGGCAAACTGTTCATCGACGTCTTCGAGGAAGAGGCCGGGAAGATCGGCGGCGCCGATTTCCTCGCCCAGGGCACGCTCTATCCCGACGTTATCGAGAGCGTGTCATTCTCAGGCGGGCCATCGGTGACGATCAAGAGCCACCACAATGTCGGCGGCCTGCCCGAACGCATGAACATGAAGCTGGTCGAGCCCTTGCGCGAGCTTTTCAAGGACGAGGTGAGGGCGCTCGGCCGCGAACTGGGCCTGCCCGACACCTTCATCGGCCGCCATCCCTTTCCGGGGCCGGGCCTTGCCATCCGCTGTCCCGGCGGCATCACCCGCGAAAAGCTCGACACACTGCGCGACGCCGATGCGATCTATCTCGACGAAATCAGGAAAGCCGGTCTCTACGATGCCATCTGGCAGGCATTCGCCGTGCTGCTGCCGGTGCAGACCGTTGGCGTCATGGGCGATTACCGCACCTATGATTACGTGCTGGCGCTGCGCGCGGTGACCTCGGTCGACGGCATGACCGCTGATTTCTACCATTTCGACATGGAGTTCCTAGGCCGCGCCGCCACCCGCATCATCAACGAGGTCAAGGGCGTCAACCGCGTCGTCTACGACGTGACGTCGAAGCCCCCCGGCACGATCGAGTGGGAGTGATTCTGGCCTGAACTGAAAAAGCCGCCCGAAGGCGGCTTTCCCAATTCTCATTGAAAGGTACGGCGTCAGCGCACGATGCGCACGATCGTGCCGTCTTTCTTGTATTCGCTGACCAGAGCGAAGAACTGCTTGGCGTTCTTCGGGTGCAGGCGCACGCAGCCGTGGCTTGCCGGACGGCCCAGATTGCCGATGGCACCGGTTGCGTGAACCGCATAGCCGCCGTGGAAGAACACCGAATGCGGCATCGGCGCATTGTTGTACTTGCGTGAGCGCCACAGCGTATGCATGCGGTACGGGCGCCATTCGCCGGTCGGCGTGCCATAGCCGCGGCGGCCGCTCGACACTTTCCATTCGTACTTCTGCACGCCTTCGACGAACACGCGCATGCGCTGGTCCGACAGATCGACCACGGCAACGACCTGATCGAACGGCTGGGCCTCATCCGCCCATGCATAGGCGAAGCTGGAAACCGGATCGTTGTCGCCGGCCACTTCCGGCGGATTGCGCTTGAAGCTGATCGGGTTGTAGCTGAAGAAGGTTATGTTCGTGTGGCGCAGGGCGATGTCGGTCAGAGGCTGATTGTCCTCATACGAACCGCGCAACACTTCGACGCTGTCCTTGACGGCTTTTCCGCTCGCTGCGGAGAAGCTGGCTAGTTCAATCGGTGCGGCTGCCGGTGCAGGCCCGGTCACGCCAACGGACGGATTTTCCGCTTCAACCGCCGGCATGAAAGTCGCTGCAATCGAAGACGCGCTGGCGGGTGCGCTGAAAAGCGCGGCAACACACACAGCGCAAGCAAGACCGGTTGCATGAAGTTTTGCGTTCAGTTTCACGAGCCCCATTCCCCTCGTTACATAAGCACACGGAATTTGATTCCCGCGCAATATACAGATTATTCGGCGTCCGGATGTTCCCTTACGGCAACACTTTGCGTATTTGTGCTTATAACACCATGGTTTTAAGACTTGGTGACACTGCGGCATCATAACAAGCCCGTGATCGCGCTTTATGTCTTAAAAGACCAATGATGGTTGCCAGTAGCCTAACGCTCAAAAGTTCAGCGTTCCCCCATTCGCGCGCATGTGATGCAAAGATGCGCGGCTGGATCGGCGCTGAGCCGATTGGCTGAAATGTCCTCGCCGCACTCGGCGCAAATCCCGTACTCACCTTCCTCGAGGCGTTGAAGCGCCCGCTCTATGCGCAGGATTTCACCGGCCCGGCGGCGTTCCTGCTCCTGGCTCATGGCTTGCCTCTGCATTGCATCCATCCGGCTGAGCCGGCCGACCGACTGCTGGTCGAGTGTCACCGGCGCGCTGCCGTCCGCGGCTATATCCGTCAGCGTTTCCAGTTCGCGGCGGCGCTCCAGCAGCACCTTTCTGATCTTTTCATCGTCCGCGCTCATGCCATGTCCTTCAAAAGCCTGAGCCAAGAGGCTATACGGCGGATGCTGCATGCGCAAAATCCCGCTGCAGAAACGAAAGGAACGAAAAATGCTGCTGCTGATCGTCGGCCTGGTACTGCTCCTTGGCGTCCATAGTATCCAGATCGTTGGCATCAAGAACCCGTTGCTGGCCCGTTTTGGCAAGACGGGATATCGCGCTTTCCATTCGGTGATTTCACTTGCCGGGCTTGTCCTGATCGTCATCGGCTACGGGCAGGCGCGCGCCATGGGTGTGCCTCAGCTCTATGATCCGCCGGCGTGGCTGCGTCATGTGAACCTCGTGTTGATGATGATCGCCATGGTGCTGTTGGCGGCGTTCGTCGTGCCGGGCCGCATCAAGGCCGCGGTCAAGCATCCGATGCTGGCAGCCATCAAGGTCTGGGCCCTCGGACATCTGCTGGCCAACGGGGACCTGGCTTCCGTCATCCTGTTCGGCTCTTTTCTCGCCTGGGCGGTAATTGACCGCATCTGGCTCAAGCGGCAGCCTGTCGATGTCATCGCGTTGGAAAAGGCAAGGGCGGCACCTGCGGCGAACGATCTCATCGCTGTCGTGATCGGTGCGACGGCCTTCGTCTTGTTTGCTTTCTGGCTGCACCCGGCCCTGATCGGTGTAGCGGTCATGTAGGGGCGGCATCATGTCCGTACAGAAATCTGCGACCCGTCTGACAGTCCCCGCATTGCGCGCCCGCAAGGGTGGCGTGCCGATTGTCTCGCTCACAGCTTATGACGTTGAGACCGCCCGGCTGGCCGATCCTCACTGCGATTTGCTGCTTGTCGGCGATTCCTTGGGCATGGTCGTTTATGGCCTGCCGAGCACGCTTGCGGTGACGCTGGACATGATGGCGGCCCACGGGGCAGCCGTGGTGCGCGGTTCCAGCCATGCGGTGGTCGCGATCGACATGCCCTTTGCGTCCTACGAGCAGGGTCCCGCGCAGGCTTTCGAATCCGCCGCCCGCCTGATGGCGCAAACCGGCGCCCAGGCGGTCAAGCTTGAAGGCGGCGTCGCCATGGCGGAGACGGTTCATTTTCTCGTTCGCCGGGGCATTCCCGTCATCGGGCATGTCGGCCTGACGCCTCAGGCGGTGAACGTGCTTGGCGGCTTTCGCGTTCAGGGCAGAAGCCGCGATGGCTGGCCCGCCATCGAGGCGGATGCAAGGGCAGTGGCCGAGGCAGGCGCCTTCTCGCTCGTTGTCGAGGGGGTTTCAGAACCTCTGGCGCGCCGGATCACCGGGATCGTCGACATTCCGACCATAGGAATAGGGGCATCGGCCGGCTGCGATGGTCAGATCCTCGTTACCGAGGACATGCTGGGCCTGACGCCAAAGGCACCGAAGTTCGTGCGCCGGTTCGCCGAAGTCGGTTCTGCGATGAACGATGCCTTTGCAGCCTATGCCACGGCCGTTCGCGACCGCACGTTTCCGGCTGAGGAGGAGACTTATGCGCAGAAGGACCCGCATTGAGCCATCTGCCGGATGCCATCCTCATGCCCCAATCTGCCGGTTAACCCTGCATGGCGACCGAAGCGCGCTCAGGGGCACAGATAGTTTGCGCGCAAGCTGCGCACGCGCTATCACCCCCACGGGATTCCCTGTAGCGCAAACCGGGTAGTCCCAACCCGTTTGTAACGGGCTGGGAAATAACAATCGGAAACACTTAAGGCCCGTCATAGATGAGCGATTTCTTCCGCGAGGTCGATGAAGAGCTGCGCCGCGATCAGCTCAACAAGGCGTGGGACCGTTTCGGCCCCTACGTGATCGGCGCAGCCATTCTGATCGTAGTTGCCACTGGCGGTTATCGCTTCTGGCAGTGGTATCAGGCGCGCACGGCCGGCGCGGCCGGTGAGGCCTATTACAATGCCATTCGCGGAGGCGATGATGCGCCTCAGGACATGATTGCCGCGCTTTCGAAGATTTCCGAAGGTGGTAGCGGCTACGAGATGCTGGCGCGCCTGCGGCTTGCCTCCGCGCAGGCGGAAGCCGGCGACACGCAGGCTGCCGTCGATGCCTTTGACGCTATTGCAGCCGATAACGGCGTTGATGCACTGCTGCAGGACGTGGCGCGTATCCGGGCCGGATATCTTCTCGTTGACACCGCAAACCTCGCCCAGATGAAGGCGCGGGTGGAGGAGATGACCACGGATTCAGCGCCGCTGCGTCATTCCGCACGCGAGATACTCGGCATGACCGCATACCGTACGGGTGAATTCACCGAAGCGGCCAAGTGGTTTGATGCTATAATGGGCGATCCGGCAACACCGCAGGATCTGCGCAACCGGATCGAATTGATGCAGTCGCTCCTGACGAGCAGACTGGCCGGCAGCAATGCCGGGGAGGGGAGTGGGCAGTGAGCGTATCGCGAGTATCCTTGTTCCGGCGCGTGGCGTT
Source organism: Rhodobiaceae bacterium (assembly GCA_020637855.1). GTDB lineage: Bacteria > Pseudomonadota > Alphaproteobacteria > Rhizobiales > Tepidamorphaceae > JACKJK01. The sequence goes on from JACKJR010000001.1 coordinate 848,433, forward strand.
GCCGGTCATCGCCATTGCGGTTGCCGCCGGTGCTTTGGCCGCCTGTTCGCCTCCGCGCGAGATGCCGACCTTAGGGAGCCTGATGGAGCCGTTTATGCCGGCTGAGCCCAAGGTGCCCGGCGAACGCCGCGACGCGCTTCCCGCGACGGGAACAGGCGATACCGTGACGGGTGCAGCGGTGTCGCTTGCGTCCGCCCAGCTTCTTCCCGAATGGCCGAATCCGGGCGGCCCTGCGACAAATGCACCCGGACATCTTTCGACCGGCTCCGGTGCCTATGCCTATGCAGTCCCGATCGGGGCCGGTTCGGCACGCCGCAGCCGGTTGCTGGCCACGCCGATCGTCCATCAAGGCTATGCCGTCGCAATGGATGCCCGTGGTAATGTTTCGGCTGTATCGCTGTCCAACGGCGGTCGTGCATGGACGGTTGCAACCAAGCCGGAGAAGGAACGCGGACGCGGTGCATCCGGCGCAGGGCTCGCAGCCGGTGGGAACAGGGTTTTCGTCGCTACGGCCTATGGCACGCTAGTGGCGCTCGATATCGCTACCGGCGCGCAAGTCTGGGAAGCGCGATTGTCTGCGCCCGCCCGCTCCGCGCCAACGGTTGCCGACGGCAAGGTTTACGTCGTTTCGGCCACCAACGTGGTTCACGCAATCAACACCGCTGACGGCACCGAAGCCTGGATGTTTAACGGCATTTCGGAAACCGCCGGTATCATGGCGCCTTCTAGCGCTGCCGTTTCCGGCGACCGCGTGATCGTGCCCTACAGCTCCGGCGAAATCATTGGCTTCAACGCAAACGATGGACAGCCTCTGTGGTCTGACCAGCTGACCGGGCAGAGCCGTTTCTCCACCGTTTCCGGCATCCGCGATGTCGCGGCACGCCCCGTCATCGTCGGCAACACGGCTTATGCCGTGGGTGTCGGCGGCCGCTTGGCGGCCGTATCGATAAAGGACGGCAACCGGCTTTGGGGCGCAAATGTCGCCAGTTCCTCGACCCCGGCGGTTTCCGGCAACACGATTTTCGTTGCCACGCTCGACAACCGGCTTCTCGCCGTTGACCGGGAAAACGGCTCGTTCCGCTGGTCGGCGAATCTGCCTGCGAAAACGACCTGGGTTGGTCCTCTGCTGGCCGGAAACGCCCTTTGGCTTGGCTCGTCGGACGGACGCATTCTGCGGGCAAGCCCGGTTGATGGCAGCACGATTTCCGAAACCAGGGTTGGCAAGGCTGTTCTGATCCCGCCGATCGGTGCCGCCGGCCGTGTTCTGGTTCTCGACGATTCCGGCCGCCTCAACGTCTTCAACTGACCCCGGCAGGCTCGGGGGCCGCCACCATGCCGCTCAGGATCGCGATTGTCGGGCGGCCCAATGTTGGCAAGTCCACCTTGTTCAACCGCTTGGTCGGCAAGCGCCTTGCGCTTGTCGATGACACGCCCGGCGTAACCCGCGACCGCCGCGAGGGCGAGGGCAGACTGGGTGATCTGCGGTTCACCGTCATCGATACCGCCGGCCTTGAGGAAACCGATCCTTCAAGCCTTGAAGGGCGCATGACCTCGCAGACGCAAACCGCCATCGACATGGCCGATGCGGCCTTGTTCGTGATTGATGCGCGCGCGGGCATTACGCCGATGGACAAGCACTTCGCGGCATTGCTGCGCAAGCGCGGCGGCAATGTCATCCTCGTCGCCAACAAGGCGGAGGGCCGTGCAGGAGAGGCGGGAATCTACGAGGCTTTCTCGCTTGGTCTGGGTGATCCGGTTGCGCTTTCCGCCGAGCATGGCGAAGGGATGGCCGATCTTTTCGAAGCATTGATACCGCTCGCCGAAGCCGCAGAGGCCGAAGACGCCGAAGCCGCCTCCAGCGATGATATTTCAGAAGACGGCGATGAACGCCCGGCAGGGCCAATCCGCGTTGCCATCGTCGGCAGGCCCAATGCCGGGAAATCCACGCTGATCAACAAGATGATCGGTGAGGAGCGTCTGTTGACCGGTCCGGAAGCCGGTATCACGCGCGATTCCATCTCCGTCGACTGGAGCTGGAAGGACAAGGAATTCCGCCTGTATGACACAGCCGGTATGCGCCGGAAGGCCCGCGTCACCGGCAAACTGGAAAAGCTCTCGGTTGCCGATACCTTGCGTGCGGTGCGCTTTGCGGAAGTCGTCGTGGTGACGGTCGATGCGACCCAGCCCTTCGAGAAACAGGACCTGCACATCGCCGATCTCGCCGAGCGCGAGGGCCGGGCCGTGGTCATCGCGCTGGCCAAGTGGGACCTTGTCGAGGACCGCAAGGAGGCGACGAAAGTTCTGCGCGAGGAATGCGATCGCCTGTTGCCACAGTTGCGCGGCTGCCCGCTGGTTCCCGTCTCCGGCAAGACGGGGCTTGGCATCGGCGATCTGGCGCGCGCGGTCCTCACAACGCATCAGCGCTGGAACACGCGTATCCCGACCGCCCAGCTCAATCGCTGGTTTGCGGAAGCCATTGCCGCGCACCCTCCGCCAGCTGTTGCCGGCAGGCGCCTCAAGCTGCGCTACATCACCCAGGCGAAGTCACGCCCGCCGACGTTCATTGCGTTCTGTTCACGGCCCGACGCCGTACCTGCGGCCTGGCGGCGCTACATCGTCAATAATCTGAAAGAGACGTTCAAGCTTACCGGAACGACCGTGCGCCTGATCGTGCGCAAGACGGATAATCCGTACGCATAAGCAACTCCAGGAAAAGTTGCAGACTTTTCCGTCCGGAAGCTGTGTCAGGAAAAGAAAACCAAACGACGCTATTCAGCGGAGGTTGGCCGGGGCCGTTCCAGAAAGCCATCCTGCGGGAAATCGTAGATCATTCCGTGCCGCTCGAAATCCGGTGCAAAGAGCGCAAGGATTTTCGGCGCGATGTCCGCGGGCGTTTTCAGCGTATCGGGATCCTCGCCCGGCATCGCCTGCGCCCGCATGGCGGTGCGGATCGGGCCGGGATTCACCAGATTGACCTTCAGCGGATAGTTCGCTGTTTCCATCGCATAGGTCAGCGCAAGCTGTTCCAGCGCCATCTTGGTGACCGCGTAGCCGCCCCAATAGGCCCGCGGGCTGTAGGTCGCACCACTGGTCATGAAGACCGCGCGACCGGCGTCACTTGCTCTGAGAAGCGGGTCGAGGGCGCGGATCAGCCGCCAGTTTGCCGTCAGGTTGATGGCGACAAGTTCATCCCACTGCTTCGGCTTGATATGGCCCACCGGGGTGAGGGGGCCGAGCATGCCGGCATTGGCAAACAGGATGTCGAGCCTTTTCCAGCGCTCGAAGATCGCAGCGCCTAGACGATCGATTGCATCGGTATCTTTCAAGTCGAAAGGCACGAGCGTCGCCTGGCCGCCTGCGGCCTGTATCGCATCGTCGAGCTCTTCGAGACCGCCGACTGTGCGCGCGACCGCGATGACATGTGCGCCGGCCTTCGCCAGCGCCACACTCACCGCGTAGCCGATGCCGCGGCTTGCCCCGGTGACGAGTGCCACCCGGCCGGAAAGATCAGGCAACTCGCTCATGCGGTCTCGGACAGCAGGGATAGCTGACGTACGCTGTCGCGGGTAGCTTCACGGTCGGTCAGCCGGGTCGGGTATTCGCCGGTGAAGCAGGCATCGCAGAATTGCGGCAGCGGGCTGTTGCGCCCCGGTTCGCCAACTGCGCGATAGAGCCCGTCGATCGACAGGAAGGCAAGCGTATCGACCTTGATGTACTGCGCCATGTCCTGAACCGACATGCGCGAGGCGATCAGCTTGGATTTCTCCGGTGTATCGACGCCATAGAAACAGGAGTTCGTTGTTGGCGGACTGGCGATGCGCATATGCACCTCGCGCGCGCCGGCTTCACGCATCATCTGCACGATCTTGAGTGAAGTGGTGCCGCGTACGATGGAATCATCGACAAGCACGACCCGCTTGCCCTCGATCATCCGGCGGTTGGCATTGTGCTTCAGCTTGACGCCCATGTGGCGGACCGCATCGGTTGGCTCGATGAAGGTGCGGCCGACATAATGGTTGCGGATGATGCCGAGTTCGAAGGGGATGCCGGATTCCTGCGCGAAGCCGATGGCAGCCGGCGTGCCGGAATCGGGCACCGGAACAACCACATCGGCTTCCACGGGCAGCTCACGCGCCAGTTCCTGGCCGATGCGCTTGCGCACCTCGTAGACATTGTTGCCCTCGACGATGGAATCAGGCCGGGCGAAATAGACGTACTCGAAGATGCAGAACCGTGGCGCCTCGCGCTGGAAGGGGCGCAGTGAGCGTATGCCATCCTCGGTGACGAGGATCAGCTCGCCCGGTTCGACATCGCGGATGTAGTGAGCGCCGATGATGTCCAGCGCACAGGTTTCCGATGCCAGGATCGGCGCGCCATCGAGTTCGCCCAGCACCAGCGGGCGCACGCCGAGCGGGTCGCGCACACCGACCAGCTTCTTTTCCGAAATGGCGACGAGAGCATACGCACCCTCGATCTGGCGCAAAGCCGAGATCATCCGGTCCATGATCGGCCCGGGATCGCTCTGCGCGATCAGGTGGAGCAGGGTTTCGGTGTCCGATGTCGACTGGAAGATTGCGCCGCGCCGCTGCAGGCTGCGCTGCAGGCTCATCGCATTGGTGATGTTGCCGTTGTGGGCAACGGCAAATCCGCCGCCATGGAACTCTGCGAACAGCGGCTGCACATTGCGCAACACCGGCGCGCCGGTTGTCGAATAACGCGTATGCCCGATTGCCCGGTTGCCCTTCAGGCGGTCGATGACGGCGGGCTTGGTGAAGTTGTCGCCGACAAGGCCGATATGGCGTTCGTTGTGGAACTGTGTGCCGTCGAAGCTGACGATGCCGGCGGCTTCCTGTCCGCGGTGCTGCAGGGCGTGCAGGCCGAGTGCCGTCAGGGCGCTTGCATCCTCATGCCCGAAAATGCCGAAAACGCCGCATTCCTCGCGCAGATGGTCGTCGTCAAACGGATGGGCAGGCATCTCGCTTTCGCGGTTTTCGTCCTGGCTCATAACACCTCCGCGCGATGTCTCTCCGGATCGCATGACCCGGTTTCGCTCAATTGCCGGATGACGGCTGGCCTTCGATGATACCGTTGATGCCGGATTCCGATCCCTCCTCGGGAGGATCGCCCGCCGTATCGTCGCCTTCAAGTTCCTTGCGCACCCGGTCGAGGATGGCGCTTTCGGGATCTTCAGGCAGCATGTTCATCAGCATGTCGCCGGTCGTCTCGATCAGCTCAAGCGAGCGCGCCGTCTGCACCCATGTCGGCCGGTCTTTCTCCGGAACCAGCCAGGCGAAGAACAGGTAGCCGACGACCACCAGCAGAAGTCCGCGTCCGACGCCGAAGGCAAACCCCAGCGTGCGGTCGATAGCGCCGATACGGCTGTCGAGAATGAAGTCGGAAATCCGCGAAGTGATGTAGGACACGACGATCAGCACGAGAATGAACGTGCCGCCGATCAGGATCACGTCGGCGAGCTGATCGGGATCGATCTGCTCGCGCGCGAATTGCTTGAAGCGCGAATAGGAGAAAACGGTGGCGATGGCTGCGGCGCCCCATGAGGCGATCGACAGCACTTCGCGCGTCAGTCCGCGAACCATCGCCAGCAGCCCGGAAATCAGCGCGACGATGATCAGGATGATGTCTAGTCCGGAAATGAACATGTAGGCCTTGCCTGTTTCAGGAAATGCCATGCCGGCCTGCCTTCTCCCTGGTCAGGGAGAACGAGGCCGTAGCGGATGCCCGAATAAACCAATTTCCTGGCGAGTGCGAGTCTCTTAGGCGAAGGAAGGCTAATTCAGGGGCGGTCATGGCTGATTGATGTAAACTTGCCGGCTTGTCAGGTGTCTTCACCCGTTCTTGGCGCCCGCGACGCGATCATGGCGACCAGTCCGGTGAGCGAATCGATACGCGTGACATTCAGTCCTTCCGGATTGTTGTTTGCAGAACGCGCCGGCGACACGGCGCGAGAAAAGCCCAGCTTTGCGGCTTCCTTGAGGCGGGCAGGTTCATGCCCGACCGGGCGGATCGCGCCCGACAGGCTGATTTCCCCGAAGAACACAGCATCCGCCGGCAATGCGGCCTTGGCCATCGAGGAAACGAGCGCTGCGGCAACCGCAAGATCGGCCGCCGGTTCCACGATACGCAGACCACCCGCCACGTTCAGATAGACGTCCTGCGCCCCGAGTTTCAGCCCGCAATGGGCATCGAGCACGGCAAGAACCATGGACAGGCGGTTCGAATCCCAGCCGACCACGGCGCGCCGCGGCGTTGCCAGCGGGGAGGGGGCAACTAGCGCCTGGATTTCGACGAGGATCGGACGGGTGCCCTCCATGCCGCCGAAGACGGCAGCACCTGGCGCCCATGCATCGCGTTCGCCGAGGAACAGCGCGGAGGGGTTTGCGACCTCCTGCAATCCCTTGTCGCTCATTTCGAAGACACCGATCTCGTCGGTCGGGCCGAAGCGGTTCTTGACCGCACGCAGCAGGCGGAACTGGTGCGCTCCGTCGCCCTCGAAATAGAGCACGGCATCGACCATGTGCTCGACGACGCGGGGCCCGGCGATCTGACCGTCCTTGGTGACATGGCCGACCAGCACCACTGCGGCACCGGTGCGCTTGGCATGGCGGATCAGCATCTGCGCGCTGGCGCGGACCTGAGCGACGGTGCCGGGCGCGGATTCGATTGAATCCGTCCACAGCGTCTGGATGGAATCGATGACGACGAAATCGGCGGACTTGCCCGCTTCCAGCGTGGCGAGGATGTTCTCCACGTTGGTTTCAGCCGCAAGCCCGACTTCTGCCTTTTCAAGCCCCAGCCGGGCTGCGCGCAGGCGCACCTGATCGATGGCCTCTTCGCCGGAGACATAGACGACATTGCGGCCGGACTTCGCCAGACCTGCCGCTGCCTGCAGCAGCAGCGTCGATTTACCGATACCCGGATCGCCGCCGACCAGAAGGGCGGAGCCGCGCACAAGACCGCCGCCGGCAACGCGGTCGAGTTCGGCGACACCGGTTGAAATGCGCGGCGGCTGATCATCACCGCCGGAGAGTGAGGACAGCGTGACGGGGCGGCCGGGACGCGCCTTGCGTTGGGTGCTGCCGACGGGGGCGGAGGCCGTGTCTTCCTCGACCAGCGTGTTCCACTCGCCGCAATTGTCGCAGCGCCCGTTCCAGCGGATGTGCTGGGCGCCGCAGTTCTGGCATACGAAGCGGGTCGTCGCGCGCGCCATGGCCTAAAGAGTTCCCGTGTAGCGGCGCTCATAGCGCGCTCCCAGCGACGTCAGCACCTCATAGACATTGGTGCCGAAATGCGCTGCGGTCTCGGATAAGGGAATAGGCCCGCCAAGAATGGTGATCGGCGTCCCGCGTCCGGCGTCCGGGATACCGGTCACGTCAAAGGTCAGCAGGTCCATGTTGACCCGGCCCGCCAGCGGCACGGGCTTATCGCCGATCGCCGCATGATAGGGCTTTGCATCGCCGGTGACGCTGGTATTGCGGTGAAAGCCGTCCGCGTAACCCATCCCCACCACGGCGATGCGGCAATCGTGCTTGGCAATCCAGGTCGCGCCGTATCCCACGCTCTCGCCAGCCGCGACATCGCGCACCAGCAGGGCCGGCGCATCGAGCCGCACGACGGCTGAGAAGGGATTGTCGTATCCCTCGATCGGCTCACCGCCGTAAAGCGCGATGCCGGGCCGCGACAGGTCGTAATCGCCGGCGCATTTGAGCCAGGCGATGGAGGCGGAATTGGCAAGCGATGCCGGCACGCCGGGAAACGCCTTGCGCACGGTTTCGAACCGGCTGATCTGGCGCGCGTTGAGCGGGTGCGCAGGTTCATCTGCACAGGCCATGTGCGTCAGCACCAGCGACACGTCGAAGCCTGGATTGGCCGCGATCAGCGGTATCTCATCCTCGTCGACACCGAGCCGGTTCATGCCGGTGTCGACATGCAGCGCGGCCTTGCCGCCGCCGGCTTCGCGCCACTCGGCGATTTCCGCAATGGACCCCAGCACGGGCTGAAGATCGCAAGCCCTGAACACCGGAGCCGTTCCCGGCAGCAGGCCGTTCAGGACATAGATGGCGATATCGCCGCCACCGCAGGCGCGCACGCGGCGGCCTTCGCCGAGCGTTGCGGTGAAAAAGGTGCGCGCGCCAGCCTTCATCAGCGCGGGCACGGCCTGTTCGATGCCGGTGCCATAGGCGTTGCCCTTGACCACCGCCCCGCATTCCGCATTGCCGGAGAGTTCTTTCGCCATGCGCCAGTTGGCGGCAAGGGCACCGAGATCGACGCTCAGCGTCGCGCAGGCCTCGCCGTAAATGGAGCGGCCGTCGGGATAAAGATCGTCGGACAAGCGCTTGGGCATCACTCGTAGCGGTCGGGCAGACCGCCATGGGCATAGTTGGAGAAACGTGTGAACTCGCCGTCGAACTGCAGGTTGACGGTGCCGGTGGGGCCGTGACGCTGCTTTCCGATGATCAGTTCGGCAATGCCGTGGACGGCTTCCATCTCGTTCTCCCAGGCGAGGAACTCTTCCGTTCCTTCCTTCGGCTTGCGGTTCTTCAGATAGTACTCCTCGCGGTAGACGAAGAGAACCACGTCGGCATCCTGCTCGATGGAGCCCGATTCACGCAGGTCCGCCAGTTGCGGGCGCTTGTCGTCGCGCGATTCAACCTGGCGCGAAAGCTGCGACAGCGCCAGAATCGGAACATTCAGTTCCTTCGCCAAAGCCTTGAGACCCGTGGTGATTTCCGTGATCTCCTGCACCCGGCTGTCGCTGGCGCGCCGCGAGGAACCTTGCAGCAGCTGCAGGTAGTCGACCACCAGCATGTCGAGGCCGCGCTGGCGCTTCAGGCGACGAGCGCGGGCTGCAAGCTGGGCGATGGTGAGGCCACCGGTCGCGTCGATATAAAGCGGGATACGTTCAAGCTCCTGCGCCGCATCCACAAGCCTCTGGAACTCGTCGGGCTGTATCTTGCCGCGGCGGATGCGGTCCGACCCGACACTGGCCCGCTCTGAAAGAATACGCGTCGCGAGCTGTTCAGCCGACATTTCCAGCGAGAAAAAACCGACGATTGCGCCGTTGACGGTCTTTTCGCGCCCATCGGGCTGCGTTTCGGTTCGGTGTGCCTGTGCCATCGAATAGGCGATGTTGGTGGCAAGCGCCGTTTTGCCCATGGCAGGACGTCCGGCGAGGATGACGAGATCGGAAGGCTGCATGCCGCCGAGCAATTCGTCTACATCGCGCAGGTTCGTGGCGATGCCCGACACGTGCCCGTCGCGCTTGTAAGCGTTGTTGGCAACATCGATTGCGCCGCGCACGGCCTGCGCGAAGCCGACGAAGCCGGAGCCGTATTTATCCGTTTCGGCAAGCTCGTAGAGCTTTTGCTCCGCCGTCTCGATCTGCTTTGCAGGCGTCACGTCTGCGGCAGCGTCATAGGCGGTGTTGACGAGATCCTCGCCGACGCCGATCAGTTCGCGCCGCGTGGCAAGGTCGCGCACCACGCGGCCATAGTCTTCCGCGTTGATGACCGTGGTGGCGGCAGCCGCAAGGCGTGTCAGGTATTGCGGCACGGTCAGCTCGCCAACGGGCGGGTCGCCATCGAGGAAGGTTTTCAGCGTCACCGGCGTCGCCGTCTTGCCGGCACGGATGATCTGGCTCATCACCTCGAAGATACGCGCATGCACGCCGTCGTGGAAATGCCGCGGCTCAAGGAAGTCCGACACCCGGTAGAACGCCTCGTTGTTGACGAGGACTGCGCCCAGCAGTGCCTGTTCGGCCTCCACGTTATGGGGAACCTGGCGGTATTCCGGATTTCTCTGATCAACCGACTTGATCGGTGTGACGGACATGCCGTGCCTGCCTGTGCTGCGAGCCGCCCAGTGTGCGAATCGTTTGAATGAATATGTAAGGCGATTTAGGCGCGGGGAGAAACGAGCGTCACGCAACATCGCTAAACTTGGTCTAGCGGCTTATGCGTTTCGTTTCAGCATTGACAAACCGGAGGGTGGATGAGTCGTGCGACTCTTCCCCGCAATTCCGGAAAAGCCCGAATTCTCCCAGATTCCGCTTGCCATGTTTTTTGCGATTCGGCTTCGAAGCGGCGCAAAGAAAAACGGCGCCGGAGATGTCCGGCGCCGTTGATCGTCAGATTGAGCGGGATGAACCCGGCCTCATTCCTAGGCTTCGTCCTCAGCCTCGGCGGCAGGCGCTTCGTTCTCGTCGTCGGCAAGTTCTTCGTCGAGCTCGGCGGCAAGGCCTGCGTCCTCGAAGAAGGCTTCCGCGGTGACTTCGTCTTCTTCGCGTTCGGTTGCCATGATGTCTTCGCCGCGCGCCTGGCGTTCAGCTTCGTCCTCCGAACGAGCCACGTTGGCCGAAACATTGGTCTCGACCTCGGCGTGCAGGCGAATGCCGACCTCGGAGATGCCGATGCCCTTGATCGGATTGTGCAGCATCACCTGCGCCTTGCCGACGCTGAACCCGGCCTCGGTCAGTGCTTCGGCGATGTCGCGTGCCGTAACCGAACCGTAGAGCTGGCCATTGGTGCCGGCCTGGCGGATCAGCGTGATGGTCTGGCCTTCGAGCTTCTCGGCAACCTTCTCTGCTTCGCTGCGCAGTTCCAGATTGCGGGCTTCGAGCTGGGCACGCTCGTTCTCGAACTTGGTCTTGTTGTCTTCGGTCGCGCGCAGCGCCTTGCCCTGCGGCAGCAGGAAGTTGCGTGCATAGCCGTTCTTGACCTTGACGATATCGCCCATCTGCCCGAGGCGGGGGATGCGCTCCAGAAGAATGACGTCCATGGGATGTTCCTTTCAGGTGTCTTGAATCGGGTTGAGGTTATTCGCCTCCCGGGACTGCGGGCGGGCCGCTGCGCCGGTTGCGGAAATCGAAAATCGTGTCGCCGATGCCGATAAGCGCGATGATCAGCACGACAAACGGGATGAGCATCGCGGACAGAATGACGCCGGCGACGATGAAGGGCTGCGCGGCCATACCCCGCGTCACGCTGTAGATGACAGCGATGCCGAGTACGGCAAACACGGCGACAAGCGCGCCAAGAACTGCTTTCGCATACAGCCCGACCGTGCCGCCGATATATGCACCGGCCAGCGCTGCCGCGAAGGCAGCGGATGCCTGCTGCGCAAAGCGCATGTCGCGCAGGCCGATGGATGGCCGGATCGCGTGTCCCGACATGGCCGCGATGCGGATGGCCAGCCACATGTTGAGGAGTGCGAACAACGTCCACAGGGCAGCCGAAACCGGGGCGAGATATGTGGTCATGATGCCGATCAGCACATCGAGATTGGCTCCGGAAGGAAGCGGCGCGCCGCTTCCCCCTAACATCGTGCGGAAAGCCGTATTGATCGTGACGGCATAACTTTCGGCGGTTCCGCCGAATATGACGATGGAGGCGATGGCGACGCCGGCGCCGAATGCGGCGGCCCACAGCGCCAGCCGGCCAGCCGGGTACCATTCACGCGGGCCCTGCGGATCGCTCTCATCGAGAGGCCGCGACAGCAGCGCCAGCCGCACCAGCCAGACGCATGGGACGGCGCAGCTGACGATGTAGATTCCCGCAAAGATGAAATGTGCGACAACCGCGGTCGTCACCGTGGCGATCGCGGCGGCAACGAGCGTGGGGAACAGGCCCCAGCCGAAGCCGGCGATGAACAGGGGCAGGGGGGCGGCGTAGAACAGCATGACCGCAGCCGGATTTCCCGTCGTCACCGACAGAAACAGCAGCGCGGAGGCAAGGCCCGCTCCGATCCCTATGAAAAGGTTCGTGTTCATTTCAGTTTCGCTGTCCCGTTGCCTCAAGGCCTGACCCTGAGAAACGGTTAGGAACGGATCAGGCACCTGCCGCCCGCCCCAACCTGATTGATTTCTGGCCTTTAAGGCCGTCGACGCGCCATTTCAAACGGCGCGCCGGAATAGCAAGCAAACCCAGGAAAAGTGGAAACCGGTTTTCGCTTGCGCGGACCTTCGGTTCCGTCCGGATTTGCGTCAACTGTAAGAATAGAGCGTTTTATAGAAGCGCTCTAATCAGTCCATCACGTAAGGAAGCAGGCCGAGGAAACGCGCGCGCTTGATGGCGCGGGCGAGTTCACGCTGCTTCTTGGCCGAAACCGCGGTGATGCGGCTGGGAACGATCTTGCCGCGCTCGGACATGTAGCGCAGCAGCAGCTTGGGATCCTTGTAGTCGATCTTCGGTGCGTTGGCGCCGGAGAACGGACAGGTCTTGCGGCGGCGGTAGAACGGCCGGCGGACCGGCATCTGGGCGATGCTGGATGTGCTCATGGATCAGTCCTCCGAAGAATCGTTGTCGTCGCGATCATCGCGGCGCGGGCGGTCTCCGCGCGGACCACGATCGCCGCGGTCGCCACGCTCGGGCCGGTCACCACGGCCGCCGCGGCGGTCGTCGCGGTCACGCCGCGTCAGGATGGCCGACGGCTGATCGGTATGCTCTTCAACACGGATGGTCATGAAACGAAGAATATCTTCGTTCAGGCCCATCTGGCGCTCCATTTCCGCAACCGCGGCAGGAGACGCATCGATGTCGATGAGCTGGTAGTGAGCCTTGCGGTTTTTCTTGATGCGGAACGACAGCGGGCGCAGGCCCCAGTATTCCTTCTTGCCGACGTTGCCACCATTTTCGGTGATAACTCCGGTCATCTGCTCCGTCAGCGCTTCGACCTGCTGAGCGGAAACGTCCTGGCGCGCCAGGAACACATGCTCGTAAAGCGGCATGGCTTCTTAGCCTTTCTTCAATGTGCCGTTGCGAAGACTGGCGCGGAGCCTCGTTCGAAAGCCTCTTTCCGTCCCGAAGACAAGGGGACCGGCAGGAAAGGCATTCGCGATTAAGGTCTCGAAGAGCGGGAACACGGGAAGACGGAGAACCTGAACTTGATCAGATTTCCTGCTGGTTTGGCTGCTGTTTCGACAGCATTTCCATGCCAGCCTTCCGTTCAGCCCCCGGCCGGGCCTTCGCGGGAAGCGCGCTTTATACCCAAAACGCCATAAACTGCAACACTGGCGTTGCAATAATGCAGGGCTATGCGCTTGACATAATGACGCTGACGGGTTCTAGACCCGCCGCAAACGGAAACAACCCGGAAATCCTTCATGACGATCTGTTTCACCTTCCCCGGTCAGGGCAGCCAGAAAGTGGGCATGGGCCGCGAGCTCGCCGACGCTTACCCCGAAGCGCGCGCCGTATTCGAAGAAGCCGATGATGCGCTGGGCCAGAAACTCACCCAGATCATGTGGGAAGGCCCGGAAGAAACGCTGATGCTGACAGAGAATACCCAGCCGGCGCTTGTGACCATGAGCATGGCCGTCATTCGCGCAATGGCAGCAGAGGGCATGCCGGTTGCGGATACCGCGGCCTACGTTGCCGGCCACTCCGTCGGCGAGTATGCAGCCCTTGCGGCGGCAGAAGCCTTTTCTCTTGCAGATGTCGTGCGTCTGGTCCGGGTCCGCGGCCAGGCCATGCAACAGGCGGTTCCCGTCGGTGAGGGCGGCATGGCCGCAATCCTGGGGCTCGATTACGAAGCGGTTGCCGAGATTGCCGCCGAAGCGGCGGAAGATCAGGTCTGCCAGGCTGCCAATGACAATTCCGGTGGCCAGGTTGTCGTCTCCGGCAACAAGGCGGCCATTGAACGCGCGGCCAAGCTTGCAAGCGAGCGCGGCGCCCAGCGCGCCATCGTCTTGCAGGTCAGCGCACCGTTCCATTGCGACCTGATGGCGCCTGCGGCTGAAGTCATGGCCGCTGCCCTCGACGAGGTGACCATCAACAAGCCGGTCGTCCCCGTCATTGCCAACGTGCTTGCAGCGCCGGTTTCCGATCCGGCTGAAATCAAGAAGCGCCTTGTCGAGCAGGTGACGGGCACCGTGCGCTGGCGGGAATCGGTGATGTGGATGGCCGCCAACGGTGTTGATACGCTTTATGAGGTTGGCGCCGGCAAGGTGCTGTCCGGGCTTGTCCGCCGCATCGACCGTTCGCTCGTGGCGAAAAGTGTCGGCGCACCGGAAGATATCGCGGCACTGAAAGCCTGATACGGCTCCAGCCGTGAAGTAAAATATACAAGGGAATTAAGCGATATGACCGCCAATCTGTTCGATCTGACAGGCAAGACCGCGCTCGTCACCGGCGCCAGTGGCGGAATCGGTGGCGCGATCGCCCGTGCGCTGCATGCCCAGGGTGCGGTGGTCGCCGTCACGGGAACCCGCGAGGATGCGCTCAACGCCCTGAGGGACGAGTTGGGAGAGCGTGTGCATCCGCTGGTATGTAATCTGTCCGACATGGAAGCCGTCGACGGGCTGATCGACCGCGCCGACGAGGCAATGGGGCAGGTCGATATTCTCGTCAACAATGCAGGCATTACCCGTGACAACCTGTTCCTGCGCATGAAAGACGAGGAATGGGACAGCGTCATCCAGGTCAATCTGACCGCGACCTTCCACCTGATGCGCGCGGCGGTCGCCCGCATGATGCGCCGCAGGAGCGGCCGCATCATCAACATCACCTCTGTCGTCGGAACCATCGGTAATCCGGGGCAGGGCAATTATTGCGCCGCCAAGGCCGGTATCGTCGGTATGTCGAAGTCGCTTGCCTATGAAGTCGCCAGCCGCAACATTACCGTCAACTGCATCGCGCCGGGCTTTATCTCCACCGCGATGACCGACGTCCTGAACGACAAGCAGCGCGAAGCCATACTAGGCCGCGTTCCGGCGGGTCGTCTGGGCACGCCCGATGAAGTGGCGGCTGCAGCGCTCTATCTTGCAAGCGATGCGGCTTCCTACGTGACCGGCCAGACCCTGCATGTGAATGGCGGCATGGCGATGGTATGAACGAGGGCTGATGGGGAGGTTTTTTCGTTCCGGCGCGGACATGCATCAAGGCTGTGAACGGTAAATCTCAACTTCTGGCCAAGTGAAATAAAGTGTGTTACGAGCGTCCGGCTCGCCAAGGATTTGTAGGAAATCCCGATGCTTGGCGCTCACTTTGAAGGTGAATGGCATCGTTTTCGGCATCTGCCGGGAACAACGCTGTGATCCACGTGTCTCCGGTGGTTCTGACGGGCTGGCGGGGGAGTTTTAGGAAAAAGAATCGCAGGTTCTGCGCACGCAGTATCGAGGAGACGTTATGAGCAGCATTGCCGATCGCGTGAAAAAGATCGTCGTCGAGCATCTTGGTGTGGAAGCCGACAAGGTCACGGATAACGCCAGCTTCATTGATGACCTCGGCGCCGACAGTCTCGATACGGTCGAACTGGTCATGGCGTTCGAAGAAGAATTCGGTTGCGAAATCCCCGATGACGCCGCCGAAACCATCCTGACCGTTGGCGACGCCGTCAAATTTCTCGAAAAGAACGCCGCCTGACCTAACGTCCTTTATGGATTTCAAGGCAGTTCAACCGGCCGCGTTCGCTTTCGGACGCGGCCTTTAGCGGATTTTGAGGCATGGTCCGTCGCGTAGTCGTTACCGGAATGGGAGCCATCACGCCGCTCGGTGCAAACATCGAGCTGACGTGGAAGCGGCTGCTCGCCGGCGACAGCGGCGCGAAAAAAGTGACCGAATTCGAGGTTGACGATATTGCCGCGAAGATCGCCTGTCCCGTCAGGTTCGGCGATGGCTCCGGTGATACGTTCAATCCCGACGAGTACATGGAGCCGAAGGAGCATCGCAAGATCGATCGCTTCATCGTCTTTGCCATTGCCGCGGCCACACAGGCCCTGAATGACGCCGGATGGCATCCCAAGACCTATGAGGATCAGACCCGGACTGGCGTCATGGTCGGCTCGGGGATAGGCGGCCTGATGGGCATCCAGAACGGCGCCGATCTGCTCTCAACGCGTGGGCCTCGGCGGATTTCACCGTTCTTTATTCCCAGCAGCCTGATCAATCTGGCGTCCGGCCACATCTCGATCCAGCACGGGTTGAAGGGGCCGAATCACGCCGTGGTCACGGCGTGCTCGACCGGCGCCCACGCGATCGGCGATGCTTCCAGGCTCGTTGCCTATGGCGATGCGGATGTGATGGTGGCCGGTGGCGCGGAGGGGGCCGTATGCCGTCTGGCGCTTGCCGGTTTTGCCGCTTGCCGCGCCTTGTCGACGGCTTTCAACGACGACCCGACGCGCGCCTCGCGGCCCTACGACAGGGATCGCGACGGCTTCGTCATGGGTGAGGGGGCCGGCGTTGTCGTGCTTGAGGAATACGAGCATGCCAAGGCGCGCGGCGCGAAGATTTACGGTGAAGTCATCGGCTACGGCATGTCGGGCGACGCCTATCACATCACTGCACCGTCCGAGGATGGCGATGGCGCTTATCGCTGCATGCTCGCCGCTCTGAAACGCGCTGAAATCACCGCTTCGGAAATCGATTATATCAACGCACACGGCACATCGACGCCGCGTGGAGATGAAATTGAGCTGACGGCCGTCGAACGTCTTGTCGGCAACGGTGGAGCTGGCCTGTCGATGTCGTCCACCAAATCGGCAATCGGGCACCTGCTCGGTGCAGCCGGTGCGGTCGAGGCGATTTTCTCGCTTCTGGCCATCCGCGATAACGTTGCGCCACCGACACTTAATCTCGACAACCCGTCCGTCGAGACCGAGATCGACCTTGTTCCCCACAAGGTGCGCGAGCGCGAGATCAACACGATCCTGACCAATTCCTTCGGTTTCGGTGGGACGAATGCCTCCCTGATCATGCGCAGGGCGGATGCCTGATCGGCATAGCGGGTGTTCCTGCCGTGCTGCGGGTTCGCGGTTTTGCCACATTGGCGGACCACACCTTTGCGCCGGATCACAAGGCCTGAACTTGATCGGAAGGTAGACCGTGTCGGAAAACGAAACACCGCAGAGTGATAACGGTTCCCAGGACGAAGAAGAGATCGTCGCGCAGCAACCTGAAGCTGAGCCCGAGCCTGAGCTGGAACCGGAGCAGCCACGGCGGCGCGAGAAACTTCCCAGGCGCAAGCCCAAGGGCCGCCGCAACCCGTTTGTCGTTCTCCTGTCCGGTGTGTTTTCGCTGCTGTTTCTTGCCGTTCTGATCGGCGGCGGAGCGCTCTACATCGGCAAGGCCTGGTTCGAGAAGCCGGGGCCGCTGGCCGAGACGAAGACCGTTGTCATTCCGCGCGGCCAGGGCGTGCGCGGGATCACCGATCAGCTCAAGCGCGAAGGCGTGATCAAACAGACCGGCTTCGTCGATGACGCATGGGTCTTCTACGCAGCCGTCCTCCTGTACAAGGCGCAGGACAAACTTCAGGCGGGTGAATATTCCTTCGATGCCGGCATCAGCATGCATGACGTGATGGACAAGCTCGCGTCCGGTAAGGCGATCCTGCATTCGCTGACCGTGCCTGAAGGGTTGACGAGCAAGCAGATCATCGCGCTGGTCAATGCGCATGAGATGCTGACCGGCAACGAAATCCTGGATGTTCCCGCCGAAGGCTCGCTTCTGCCTGAGACCTACAAGTTCAGCCGGGGTACGCCGCGCGAACAGATCGTCAAACGCATGCGCGCCGATCTCAACAAGGCGCTGGAACTTGCCTGGCAGAACCGTGACCCCGGATTGCCGCTGCAGAACTCCGCAGAACTGCTGACGCTGGCCTCGATTGTCGAGAAGGAAACCGGCCTCGCGCAGGAGCGCCCGCGCGTGGCTTCGGTCTTCGTCAACCGCTTGCGCAAAAAGATGAAACTGCAGTCCGATCCGACGATTCTCTACGGTCTTTATGGCGGAGATGCGTGGGGCAAGCCACGCACCATCACCAAGTCCGAACTGGATGCCGCCAACCCCTACAACACCTATCAGATCGACCGCCTGCCGCCTGGCCCGATCGCGAACGTCGGAGTTGCGGCCCTGGAGGCGGTTTCACGTCCTGCTGATACAAAGGACCTCTTCTTTGTCGCCGATGGCAGCGGCGGGCACGCGTTTGCCGAAACGCTGGACGAGCACAACAAGAATGTCACGCGCTGGCGCGAGATCGAGAAAAACAGGAAGCAGGAGGGTGCTTCGGCATCTGAAGGCACGCAGACCCTGACACAATAGGGCTGGGCGACGGGGGGCATGAAATCTTGAAGAACGGCGCGCTGGCAAGCATGACTGGCTTTGCGGCGGTATCCGGCGCATCTCGTGGCTACCAATGGGAATGGACGCTTCGTTCGGTCAACGGCAAGGGGCTCGATCTGCGTTTCCGCTTGCCCGGTGGTTATGAGCGGCTGGAGGCGGCGCTGCGGAGCACCGCATCGGCCAGGCTGTCGCGCGGGTCGGTGACCGCCAATCTCAGCCTCAAGCGCGAAAGCGAGCAGCCTGCCGAACTGGTGATCAATCCCGCGGCCCTTGACGCGGTCAAACGCATCTCGGCGGACATCGCACGCGAGACCGGTGCCACGCCCGCCAGTGTTGACGGCATACTCGCCGTGCGCGGTGTGATCGATCTGCGTGAAGCCGGCCTTGACGATGCCGCCCAGACCGAGCTCGATGCAGCGGTTCAGGAGGGCTTTGCAAAGGCGCTCGCCGCAATGACCGCCGCACGCCTGTCGGAAGGAACAGCACTCGGAGAAACGCTGCAAGGCCATCTCGGCACCGTTTCGGTGCTGGTCATTGAAGCCGACGCCTTGCCGGGGCGTGCGCCGGAAGCAATTGCGGAGCGGCTCAGGCAAACGATCATGCAACTGACCGATGCCGCGCCGCAGCTTGATGCCGAACGTCTGCATCAGGAAGCATTGCTTGCCGCGGCCAAGGCCGATGTGCGCGAGGAACTCGACCGTCTCAATGCCCATGTGGACGCCGCCAGGAAGCTTCTCGGGCAGGGAGGTGCGGTCGGGCGCGATCTGAATTTCCTCGCGCAGGAATTCAACCGCGAGGCAAACACCTTGTGTTCGAAGTCCAATGACATCGACCTGACGCGCATCGGGCTCAAGCTCAAAGGTGTCATCGACCAGTTCCGCGAGCAGGTCCAGAACCTGGAATAAGGGCAGGGGGCAATCGATATGAGCGATACGCAGACCACTGCCCGCCGCGGGCTCATGCTGGTGTTGTCCTCGCCTTCCGGTGCTGGCAAGACGACGATCTCGCGTGCCGTTCTGGAGGCTGAGCGGGCGAACGGTCTCAGTCTCTCCATTTCGGCTACCACGCGCGCCAGAAGGCCGAGCGAGATGCAGGGTGTCCACTATCATTTCATGAGCGAACACGACTTTCTCACGAAGCAAAAAGCCGGTGATTTTCTCGAATGGGCCGAGGTGCACGGCAATTTCTACGCCACGCCGCGCGAGGAAGTGGAGCAGGCGCTGTCGGAAGGCCGCGACGTGCTGTTCGATATCGACTGGCAGGGCGCGGCACAGATCCGCGAGGCCGCGCGTGACGATCTGGTCAGCGTCTTCATCCTGCCGCCTGATGCGCCGTCCTTGCGTGAGCGGCTTGAGCGCCGCGCCGAGGATGATGGCGCCACCATCAAGCGCCGCCTTGCCAATGCCCGCACCGAAATCCAGCATTGGGACGAGTACGACCATGTCATCGTCAATTACGATCTGGAAGAGAGTGTGAAAGAAGTGCTGGCCATCCTCCACGCCGCGCGCACGTCGGCAAAACGCCAGACCGGGCTTGCTGCGGGCGTGGCCAAAATTTCCGCCGATCTCAAGGCGATGGAATAGAGCTTAATCTCTATTGTCGAGTGCCCGCGCCAGCACGGCAAAGCCTTCTATGGAAACCGTTTCCGCACGCGCCGTTTCCGCGATACCGGCACCTTCCAGAGCCGCGGCAGGGTCGGGAAAGACGGATTTCAGACTCTGCCGCAGCATCTTTCGCCGCTGGCCGAAGGCGGCGCGCGTCACGGTTTCGAGTGCCTTGAGCCGGCAGGGATGTTCAATCGGTTTCGGCACAAGCTGCACCACGGATGAAACGACTTTCGGTGGCGGCGTGAAGGCTTGAGGCGGCACGTCGAAGACTATGCGGGCGTGTGCGCGCCAGCCCGCCAGGACCGCCAGCCGTCCATAAGCCGCATCTCCCGGTTTCGCCACGATGCGTTCCGCCACTTCGCGCTGGAACATCAGAACCATGCGGTCGAACCATGCTGGCCACGGCTCGGCTGAAAGCCAGCCCGTCAGCAGTGGCGTTGCGACATTGTAGGGCAGGTTGGCAACGATCCGGCAGGGGGCGCCATTGGCGCTTTGCATCAGTGCGCGGTGGTCGAGCTCCAGTGCATCGCCTTCGACGACGCTGAGCCGTCCGCCTGCTGCCGATGCGATCTGCGACAGGGCATCGAGACAACGCGCATCCTTTTCGATGGCCGTAACGTGCCTGGCACCCTCCAGCAGCAAAGCGCGGGTTAAACCACCTGGCCCGGGACCGATTTCAAGAACATGAACCCCCTCAAGCGGGCCGGCTGCACGGGCAATCTTGCGGGTCAGATTGAGGTCGAGCAGGAAGTTCTGCCCCAGCGACTTTGTCGCCCGCAGGCCATGCTCGGCGATGACATCCCGAAGTGGCGGCAGGGATTCGAGCGTAGAACTGCTCATGCGGCGCTGGCGGCCAGCGCCTGCTCGCGCGCGACCATGGCAGCAGCCATCTTCAGTGCCTCGATCAGGCTTGATGGGTTTGCCCTGCCGGTTCCTGCGATATCGAAAGCGGTTCCGTGATCGGGCGAGGTGCGCACGAACGGCAGGCCGAGCGTGACATTGACGCCGGTATCGAAGGCTATGGTCTTGATCGGGATCAGCGCCTGGTCGTGATACATGCACACAGCCGCATCGTATGCTTCACGCGCACGCGCATGAAACATGGTGTCAGCGGGCAGGGGGCCTGTAACATCGATACCGATACGGCGCAGCAGTTCGATTGCCGGTACGATCGTCGCGATTTCCTCCTTGCCGATCGAACCGCCTTCACCGGCATGCGGATTGAGCCCTGCAATGGCAATACGCGGGCGGGAAATGCCGAAACGTTTTTCAAGGTCGCGGGAAAGCGTTCGCACGGTCGTGACGATCAGCTCTTGCGTCAATGCAGCCGGAACACTGGCAAGCGGGATATGGATGGTGACCGGGACGACGCGCAGGTCTGCACCCGCAAGCATCATCACGGGATGCGCGTCGACCTGCCAGAGATCATGCGCCAGCTGGCCAAGGTATTCGGTGTGGCCGGGAAACCGGAAGCCGCTCGCATAAAGCACTTCCTTGCTGATCGGATTGGTGACGACGCCTGCAGCTTTTCCCGCATGGACGAGGTTTGCCGATGTCTCGATCGAGCCGGTCACCAGCTCTGCTTGGGCAGGGTCGGGTTTGCCCGCGGCAGCCGGGCGGCCTCCTGAGCCTGCGACCGCCAGCACCGGGAGTTCTTCGGTGAATATGTTGGCCGCATTGGCCGTTTCGTTGGGATCGATCAGCTTCAGCGGCAGTTTTCCAAGCCCGGAAGCTGTCGCCCTGCGCGCGACGATCGCGGCATCGCCGACGAGCACGAAGGGGGGGATTTCTTGCTGCTTGCGCGCAAGGAAGGCCATCGCGGCAAGCTCCGGCCCGATCCCGGCGGGGTCGCCGATCGTCAGCGCAAGTGGGAGAGCCGCCATGGCGTGATTCCGGTCCTAGCGGCGAACGATCAACGCGCTTTGCTTGAGATCGATCAGCAACCGCCTCGCCATCACCTGACCGCGCTGATTCATCAAATCATTCTGGGCTTTCTGGCGCGCGGCAGTGTCATCCTGCACTTCTCGCCGCGAGCAGACCGCATACATTTCCAGCGCGTTCTTTGTCTGGCGCGGTTTTGTCACCTGGTTTTCGCCGGTTTCCGACAGCCTGGCGCGGTCTTCTTCGTCAAAATTGGCCAGAACCTTGCGCCCGAAGCGATCCCAAACGATGCCCTCGAACTGCCGGGTAAGATCATGGGTTCCCGCACAGCCCTGAAACTGCTGGCGGAAAGTTTCGGCAACGCTCTTGCGTTGGGCGATAGTGGCATTGCTCGCGTTCTTCGGCAGAATGACGATGATCTTCTGCAACTCGAATTCGGTCGTGGTTTCCTCAACCGGTTCGCCGTTGGTCCCCATGGCGCTCAGGACATCTTGCTCACGTACGTTCACTTCCTGCCGGAACCGCTGCCGCAGAACCTCGTTCCAGACGACATCGCTCTCGATACGCCGCCGCAATGTTGCGGTGTTGACGCCTGCTGAACGGAACGCTGCTGTGAGTTTTGTCGGCGTCATCTTCAGCCGCTGTGCAATCTGTGCGTAGGCACTGTCCACCGCTTCATCAGAGGCTTTCAGACCGAGACGGCGTGCTTCCTGGAACTTCAACTGCTCTTCGATGAGCTCCTCAAGCGCCTGGGCACGCAAGGCTGCACTGAGAGACTTGCGTGAAACAACGCTCATGAATTTGGCGCGGGCCTGCACGTCATAAGATGTGATTGGTTCGTCATTGACCAGTGCAACGACGCGCGTCTGCGCACTGACATTTCCCACCCATGCGCATGTCACTGCGATCAAAACCGCAAGAATGGCCGGCAAGCGCACTGCCATGCGCATCCGTGCGGATTTCTCTTTGGCAATCATTTTTCCGGTTCCGGTCATGCGAATTGCGGCTGTCGCGTTGTCGCTATTGTTGTCACGCCGCTTCATCTAATTGGCGAACCCGGCACCATTGTGGCTCTGCGTGGGCGAACGATCAATTGTCAGGCAGGCCGGTGGAGATCTGGGTGTCACCGATATGGCGCACGGTGAAGCGGAACATGATCCGTTCGTCTTTCTCGATCTCGTCTGTTGAGTAATTGATGTTCTCGTAGACGATCGAGGCGGAATAGCACAGGTCTTCGTACTTCAGGCCAACGCTGTGCGAGAGCATGCGCGTATCGGCGATGTCATAGCGTGCCGATCCGAAGACGGACCAGTATTCGTGCAGCTTGTACTCTGCCGTTCCAGCGATTTCCTGACGGTCCTCGCTGTAGCCAAGTGTTGGTTGCGCATCGATCTGCGAGAAGGTGAGCGTGCCCGAGAACTTGGCGGTTGTGAGTGCGGCCTGAAGATCGGAGCGCTTGAACGAAAGGTCGGATTGATCGAAGCGCGACTTGGCCGCGAGACGGAATATCGGATTGGGCGAGAAATAAACCGCGCCCACGAAATCGGAGCGGGAAGTCTCAAGTCCGGAATCTGTGGGGAACGGATTTTCGCCCCCAAGGTGATAGCTCTGTCCAAAGACCACATCGACCGTGTGGCCGTTGTTGAACTTGGATTTCAGCTTGAAGCCGACATTGGCGCGGCTGCCGCCCTCGACCCGGTCGTAGCCGGAGAACTTGTTCCAGGCGAACAGGTTCGTGTCGTCAAAGACGAAGCTCTGGGCATCCTCGTTCACGATAGCGTTGACACCCTGGTTCTTCGCATCCGGGCGGGCGATAACCTGCACGATGGGTTCGAACACACTGTATCCGCCGCTATGCGTGGCCAGAAGCGGATAGCGCCACTCAAGTCCGGCAGCGACCATGCCACGCGCCATTGAGCGGTCGTTGGTCGCCGTAAAGCCCGAAACCAACCCGTCCGGATCAGTCACGTTGCCATAGAAAAGGTCGCCGCGCGCCGACAGCATCGGAGTGAACAGGTGCCCGTTGGCAATGTTGTAGGTTGCTCTCCAGTCGGCACCAGCCGTCGCGCGCGAGAACGTGCCCGGGGTGCCCCGCAGGAAACAGTTTGCTGCTGTCACGGTAGCCGGAATGCTTTCGTCGCATACTGAATTCAGCGGCATGTAGTCCGCTTCATCGCGCGTCAGGCTCGTCAGGTTCGCATTGAAGCGCACCGTGCCGCCGCCAACGCTTTGGCCATGGACATAGTTGTAGTCGACAACCGGGTGGACTACCGGGAGCTCGTCCTGATAGTCGCGTTCGTTCAGCACCGTGTAGTGTGCCGCCCGCGCATTGAAGTAGTTGCGCGTCGACAGGCCCGTCAGGAACAGCTGCGAACGCCCGTGTGTTTGCGAACTCAGGCGGTAGTCGCCTACGAAGGTGCGGTCGGAAACGAGGATGCCGTCAAAGCCCCAGTCCCAGAACTCGTTGATATTGAATCGTCCCCAGGTTTCGACGAAACCGCGATCATGGACGTTGCCGGGCGCGCTGAACTCGCCGGGATCTGTTTGGCTGATACCGGCGCCGCGCAACTCAACGGTGCCGTTTGCCATCCGATGGCGATAGTGGCCCTTGAGCATCAGCCCCTGATTGGTGAACCCGACGGGTGTAATCGTCAGGTCCTTGTTGGGAGCGATGGCCCAGAAATAGGGTAGGCCGACACTGAGGCCGCGGCTCTTGGAAAACTCAACTTCGGGAGCCAGGAAACCGGACTTGCGCTTACTTTCCGGCGCGGGATGGAAAAAGTACGGGACATAGGCGATCGGAACACCGAGAAACTCGAAGCGGGCATTCTCGTAGTAGACCACTTCTTCCTTGCGGTCGTAGATGATCCGTGACGCCTTGATCTGCCATGTCAGGGGTTTGCGCGGATTGTCCTTGCACGCCGGGCAGGCGGTAAAGGTGCCTTGGTTGAAGATGAAGGTGTCGCCGCGCTGTTCGGCATTGGCCGCGCCGAAGCGGGATTCGTCGGGTGCAACCACCTGAAGCGAATCCACGAAGCCGTCGCGTAGGTTTTCATTCAGATTGAAGGAGTCGGCGATGATCAGATTGCCGCTCGGTTCGGTAATGCGCACATTGCCGATCGCTTTCAGCCGTGCCGTGCTCTGGTTGTACACCACGCGGTCGGCGACCACGACATAACCGGAATAGTAGATCTGGACGTTGCCGACAGCCGTCACGATCTGATTGTCGTAGTCGTAAATAAGTTCGTCGGCCTCCAGCAGCATGCGCTCGTTCGGATCGGGCTGGAAATCTCCGAAGGGGGTGCTGACGACATTGGCCGGCTGGCCGGATGCATCGACGGCTGTCTGGGCGCGTGCGGGAGACGTTGCAGACACGGCAGACACGAGCGCGAAGACCGCCGCGAGCAGGCACGCGAAAACGCCCGCAGCAACCCGCCGGCTGCCACGCGCGTGCGCCAAATCTGTCCTACCCGCACTCATTCCGTTCGTATCAGCGTCCCGTTTGGTTTCCCCATGAAATGCAGTTGCACCAATCGCCTTCATGCCCGGATTTGATGCCGTGGCTCAGGCAAGTGCCATGCAGCCGGAAAGTACCCGGCTTGCTGGGTGCAACGGATGTGTCTTCGCCCCCCACTCAGCCGTCCTCCTGAAACAGCAGGACGGTCGTACCCATGAACAACGCCACCAAGGGCGGCGCCCACGCTGCAGCCGTTGCGCCGATGGCGCCGGCTGCTCCTATATCCCCCGTAACCTTGATACCCACATAAAGCAGAAACCCCGCTGTGATGCCACCTAGAATCATCCTTCCAACGTTGCCAAAACGAAACAGTCTCAATGAAACGCTAGCGGCGATGACCGCCATGGCGACATAAAGCAGCGGGCGAGCCAGAAGTGATTGGTATTTCATACGGAAACCGTTTGCGTTGAGGCCGGAACGCTCGGTGAGTTCGATCTGGCCAGAAAGCGCCCAGAAAGACACGAATTCAGGGTCGGCGAGCGATTCTCCGACCTGTTCGGCGCTCAGGTTCGTCGCCAGGTAGCCGGTCTCCGAAAACACCGGTTTTTGTTCCGGCAGATAGGTCCAGACTTTGGTCAGATCCCAAACACCATTGCCGAGCTTTGCGCTTTCGGCCTCGATTCGCCTAAGGAAGCCGCCATCCGGGCCGTATACGAATGCGGTAACGCCAGTCAGGCGTTTTCCAAGCTCGTGGCTGCCCCGTGCGTAAAGCACGCTCGAGCCTCCGTCAGCTCCGCCGCCCTGGCGAATCCATCGGTTCTCCTCAGCGCCGGTCCCGCCCCGGAAGACGTCATTGTACACCTCGCCGTGATGCGCCAATAACCCGGCCGCCAATGGATTGAGCACAAGCGTCGAGAAAAGACCGATGACGAGTGAAAGCAGTAAAACCGGAGCGGTGAACTGCCAAACGGACATCCCGGTGGAGCGGGCGACGGTCAGCTCATGGCTGCGCCCGAGCGTCAGGAATGTCATCATGGCGGCAATCATCATGGCAAACGGCAAAATCTGTTCGACCAGCCAGGGCAGGCGCAGGAACGAAAGCACGAACACAATGTCGGCTGCCTTGTCGGCATTTGAGGCACGCCTCAGGTTCTCGATGCACTCAACGGCGAACACGATCCCGCAGATGACGGTCAAAACGAGTAAGGCGTTGAACATGAAACGCCGCGCGATGTAGGCCCACATCCGGCTTGTCATCAGTTTCATGGCGTCAGGCTCTGGACTCAATCAGGGTCAAAATCCGCCGCGTCTGGAACAGATATGGGTAAAATCGCCCGTTTCTGCGTCGCGAAAGCTTGAAAGGGATTGGCCCTTCCTGCGCTTTTGCTCCTGAAACCGGGTGATCTTTCCTCATACCACGCTCCAAATCCCAATCGCGTCCGGACCCTAGTCCGACAATCCGGAATGGCGCAGCATCATCCGCCATTTTGGCCTCAGGAAGTCACCAAGCCGGGTCAGTCCGGTACGCTCGTAGATGTAGGCAAAAGGTACGCGATTCCAAAGCTGTACAGCGAGATCCTGAATCTTCCTGGTGCGTCCGAATGCGACCGCAAGAGCAACCGCAATTGCCGAGAGCGGCAGCGCATACATTAAAAACACCGGCCAGACCTCCTTGCGGGTGAGGTTCATGGCGGCGAAGCCGAACATGCGCAGCCCGATAATCCAGACAACCGCCACAACGACGAGTTTGGAGCGGCTTTCCCGCGATGTTCGTGCAAAACCAACCGTCGCCAGCGCAATTGCCGCAAATGCGATCGGATACAGGATGGCGGAAACGCGTTCATGCAGCTCGGCACGGAAACGCCCCTCGTTCTCCTGGTAGTACGGGTCGGATGTGTCGGGAAACAGTAGCGCGAATGTCGAACGTTCCCTTGAATGCAGGTTCACCGACGTCTGTGTTTCGGTGAACTGGCTTAAATCGAACGCGTAGCGGTCGAACGCGACCATGGTGATTGATTCAGGCGTCTCGCCGGCTCGCTGCAGATTTCCGTTCTCCATGATGAGGAAAGGCGTGTTGTCTTCCTCCAGAATGCGTCCGCGCTCCGCAAGATAGGTGGAGACGCGTGCCGGATCACGCATGTCGTGCAACATCAGTCCACGCAATGTGCCGTCGTTTTCGCGTGCTTGAATGTGCAGCGTCAGCTGGCCGATACGGGTGAACTGGCCTTCCTGAGCCATTGACGCGATCACGTCGGCATTCACCTGTGTCATGATCGAGCGGAACTGCCGTGTCGCCAGCGGCTGAAGATACAGGCTGATGAACGCAGTCAGGAGCATGACAATGAGGGCGCTGGACATGACAGGAGAAACGACCTGCATGCGCGGCGCGCCTGCGGCAGTGACGACGACGAGTTCGGAATCGTTGTTCAGCCGATTCAGGACGTGGATGATCGCGATGACGAGTGCAACCGGTGCAATCACCACAATCAAAGCCGGAAGAGCGAGTGCGGTGACTTTCAGGAACAGCAGAAGCGTCTGGCCTTGTGCCATGACGAGGCTGACCTGCTTCAACGCCTGACTTAGCCACAGCAGCACAACCAGCGTGACCAGTGTCAGCAGAAAGGCAAACAGGATTTGCCGGAAAATATATCGTCCTATCAGGGACATGGATACGCGTCACACTCTTTGCCGAATCCGCAGGATCGGGAAAGTTTACTCTTCTGCGTTCGGCATGTCGCCACAATAGCCGACATACCCTGCGCATTGATTAAACGCCAATCAGGCATATTTCTGGCAGCTAGGAGGTTACCGGTACGTTTGTTATGTGCATACGCTGAGTGTATGTGAATCGCAGTACCGATCCGGTATTTGAATATGAATTTGCCCGTTCGGGCGTCCGTACGAAAACAGCAGGAACAAAATGGCTCATCTGCCCAAAATCGGCTTTAAGCCGTTCTCGAAGGTTGAATCCGGAACCGTCGTCATTCCCGTAGGCGCCAAGCTTGAGCTGGGCAAGTTTGCCGGCGGCGTGGCAAGTGATGCCGGACTGGGAAAAGCGGCGGCAGCCGCAAACTTTACCGGCTCATCGGGCGTGCTCAACATCTATGCCCCGGCAAATGCGGCGTTCGATCGTCTGACAGCCGTTGCCGAGCACTCCAAGTCCGAGCAGATCGGCGATGAGCAGGACGCGGCCATGGCGCTGGGCGGGCGTATCTGGGCCGCGATCTCCAAGTCGAAAGGACCTGTCACGCTTCTCGCCGATGGACCGGATGGCGAATACGGTCCCGAGGCCGCGGCTGCAATTGCGGCCGGCATGCTTCTGCGCGCCTACAAATTCGACAAATATCAGACGACCCAGGATGACGAGGACAACGGCAAGGCCTCGAAATCGAAGGACAAGCCGCTTTCCGTGACGATCCAGTGCGCCGATGCGCCCGGCGCCAAGAAGGCGTTCAAGGCAACCGAAGCCATTGCGCAAGGGGTGATCATCGCCCGTGATCTGGTCAACGAACCCGCCAACATTCTTGGCCCCGTCGAGTTCGCGGCCAAGGCTTCGGAACTTGCTTCCCTCGGTGTCGAGATCGAGGTGCTGACGCCCAAGGAAATGACCAAGCTTGGCATGCGCGCGCTTCTCGGTGTCGGGTTGGGCAGTTCGCGCGAAAGCCGCATGGTCGTGATGCGCTGGAACGGTGCGAAGTCGAAAAACGCCAAGCCCGTCGCCTTCGTCGGCAAGGGCGTCGTGTTCGACACCGGCGGCATCTCGATCAAGCCTGCCGCCAGCATGGAGGACATGAAGGGTGATATGGCCGGTGCCGCCTGCGTTACCGGGCTGATGCACGCGCTCGCGGCCCGCAAGGCGAAGGTCAATGCGATCGGCGTCATCGGTCTGGTCGAGAACATGCCCGATGGCGCGGCCCAGCGGCCCGGCGACATCGTCACCGCCATGTCGGGCACGACTATTGAAATCATCAACACCGACGCCGAGGGCCGTCTCGTCCTGGCTGATGCGCTGCACTACACGGTCGATCGCTTCAAGCCGCAATTCGTCGTCAATCTGGCAACGCTGACGGGCGCCATTCTCGTTGCGCTTGGAACCGCGCGTGCGGGCCTGTTCTGCAATGACGACGATCTTGCCGGTCAGCTTTTCGAGGCAGGTGAGGCAACCGGAGACAAGGTCTGGCGCATGCCGCTTGGCGACGCCTATGACAAGATGATCAAGTCCAAGTTCGCCGACATCAAGAACACTGGCGGACGCTATGCCGGCTCGATCACGGCGGCCCAGTTCCTGCAGCGTTTCGTGGGTGAGACGCCGTGGGCGCATCTCGACATCGCCGGGACCGGGATGGCTTCACCGTCCTCGGATATTTCCGATACCTGGGCGTCGGGCTTCGGTGTCAGGCTTCTTGATCGCCTCGTCGCGGATCATTACGAAAAATAGATATAAATCAGAAGGTTGCGGCGTTACTCCGCCGCTTCCTTCGCGCGCGTCTCATCGATGATGCTCACATGTCGGGCGTCCCATCCGCCGGGCCACACCTCCGCGCTTCCGTGACGCATTGCCCGGATCGTGCCGACCGGTACGTCTCGGGCGATAACCAGCGGATCTTCCCCCTTGGTGCCGTCGGTGAGTTCGGTTTGCGTGTGCACGCCGTAAAAGCCGAGTTGCGGCTCGCAGGGCAGATAGACGGCGCACGCTGCGTTATTGCGCGGGTTCTGGGTAGAGCCGGGTGCCGAACCGATACAACCGACCACGGCCACGGCACACATCAGTTCGACCGCACGAGCCTTTGCGCATCCGAAGACGCGGCTGTAGCCGCTGGCCTGGTGGGTCATCGAGGGCACCAGCAGCAGGTCGATGTCCTTGCGCGCGAGCAGCACGGACAAGGCCGGCATTTCCACGTCCAGGCAGATCAGTACGGCGCAACGCAGGCCATTCCATTCAAAAACGCGCAAATCCTTACCCGGCGTCAGGCACCAGTTTTCGGGATCCTGTTCACCGGGAGTCAGCGCCAGTTTGTCATGCCAAAGCCGCGTCCCGTCCGGCAAAAACGTCCAGGCGCGGTTGGTGATGCCGCCGTCTTCATGCTGCCAGGGAATCGAGCCGGCGACGATTGCGATGCCGTACTCGCGCGAAAGCGCCCCGATCGGCTCTACGGCCGCAGGCGACTGACTGGCGAGGAAAGCCATTTCCTGCGCCGGCATCAACCCGTGCGGTTTGAACGATAACCAGGTTTCCGCGAAATGCTCCGGCATCAGGATCAGGTCGGCGCCCTGTTCGGCCGCCTCCCGACACCGCACCGCGAGCCGTTCGGTCCATTGCGCCACGCTATCGACCTCAAAACCCATATTGGTCGCCCAAAGCGCGATGTTGACGGTTGCAGGAGTTGTCATCGAAGCCTCTCTTGTCGCCGCGAATCTATGTCGATGCGCGTGGTCCCGGCAAGCAAACGGCGGCAATCGCCTGGCCGATCGCCGGTAGCAGGGTTTCGCTGCGGGCCGCTTTTTCGCCATGGGTGAAGACAACGGTCAAAAGACCCGATCCGTTCGGTATCTCCACGAAAGCAACGTCGTGTCTGTGCCATTGCGAGGCATCGTCCCCGGTATACATCGACCAGCCGGCCTTGGAGTGAAGCCGCGAGTCCGCGGGCAGGGCGGATGCCATGCCTCCGCCGAGGAAGGACGAAACCTGACTGATCGGCTCAGCGGCAATCTCTGCGGCCTTGAGCGGCCGGGAGCTCAACTCGCGCATGCGGGCCATTACGGTTTCGCTGAACGAATTTGCAAACATGCTCTCGTGCAAGAGCCGCGCCGCGCCCATAGGCGTCAGCGAATTGTGACCCAATGCATCGAGGAATTGCTTGTGGCGCCCGTAACGGTCCTCGTCGGAGGCCTTTTGCACGATCCGGCATTTTTCCCATTCCGGCCAGTTCAAAGAAGCAAGCCGCCGCGTTGCCGTCTGCTGCGCGTCCAGTGCAGTTGCAAGATCGTCGCCTTCGAGCAGCGTGTCGCCGGTGATGCCGGTCACGCAGTCGACCACATAGTTGGTCGCGGCATTGGAGGAGATGCCGATCATGTCCTTCAGGCAGCGCTCCAGCTCGTCGTGCGGCTCAAGCGTGCCAGCCTCGATGCGCTCAAGTGCGACCAGCGCCCAGCCGAGTTTGACGGTGCTTGCCGGATAGAACGCCACCCCGCCATTATGGGCGGCGACATCGGCTTCATCGGCTCCGGGCGCATAATCGGCGAGAACGATGCCGATGCTGTCTTCGCTCAGGTCCGCGGCTTCGCAAACGGGCCGTATACGCTCCATGACCTTCGCGAGCTTGCCGGCCATCTCGAAGGAAGGGTGGAAAACGATCTGTTTCATGCGCTCCAGGTGGCCTTGCCGGTTGCCTATTTTCAAGAACATTCGCACTGTTGGCGCCAATGAGCGAGCAGCCGGAAATCTTTTTCTATCATCTTGAGCGCCAGGCGCTGGAGCAGGCCTTGCCGCTTCTGGTGGAGAAGTCGCTGGAGCGCGGCTGGAAGGCGCTGGTGCGCTGTGGGTCCTACGAGCGTCTGGAGGCGCTCGATACCGCGCTTTGGACCTATCGCGAGGACAGCTTCCTGCCGCATGGCCGCGACAGCGAAGCCGGTGCGCCGGACGAACCGGCGCTGCTGACCACTGAAGCCGCCAACCCCAATGGCGCCCATGTGCTGTTCGTGGTTGACCGCGCCGGCACGGACGCCCTGAACGGATACGAGCGCATCGTCTACATGTTCGACGGGCGCGACGATGAAGCGCTTACCCAAGCACGCGGTTTCTGGAAGGAGGCCAAGGAAGCCGGTCACGACCTGACCTATTGGCAGCAGGATGGCCGTGGACGCTGGGAGAAGAAGGCGGAGGCGAAAAACGAAAGTTGAATCAGAATCTTATCCGCTCAAACTGATTCATTTTGTTCGGCCTCTTCAAGCGCCGCAGACGCGTCCAGCCATTCTTCCTCGGTCTTTATCAGCGAGCGCTCGGCCTCCGCGCGCAGTTTTGAAAGTTCGGCGCCGCGCTTGGGATTTCTCTCGAATAGCCCCGGTTCCGACAAAGCCGCATCCAGTTTGGCGATACCCGCCGCCAGTTGGGTCATACGCTTCTCCTTGGCTTTGATGTCTTCGCGCAAGGGCAGTAGCGCGTTACGCTGGTCAGCGGTCACCTTGCGCCTGTCAGCCTTGGGATCGCGCGAAGCCTTGTCGTCCTTGCCGGCGCGCCGGGCGAGACCTGCGGCTTCCAGCACCAGACGGCGGTAATCATCGACATCGCCGTCATAGGGTTTCACGGTTCCGTTCGCCACCAGCCACAACCTGTCGACGGAGGTTTCCAGCAGGTGCTTATCGTGGCTGATCAGGATCACCGCGCCGGAATACTCGTTGATCGCCTGAACGAGCGCTTCGCGCGCATCGACATCGAGGTGATTGGTCGGCTCGTCGAGGATCAGCAGGTGCGGTTGATGGAAGGTCGCCAGGCCCAGCAGCAGCCGGGCTTTCTCGCCGCCAGACAGATCGCGGGCAGGGGTATCCGCCTTCTGGCCCGGAAAGCCAAGCGCGCCCGCGCGTGCGCGAACGCGCGCTTCGCTCTGGTCGGTCATCAGTTCGCGCAGCAACTGATAGGCCGATTGCGCCGGATTGATTTCGTCGAGCTGGTGCTGGGCGAAATACCCCACGGTAAGCTTGTCGGAACGCTTGAGGCGCCCGTCCATAACATCGAGCCGCCCGCTGATGACCTTGGCGAGCGTGCTCTTGCCGTTGCCGTTGGCTCCAAGCAGGCCGATCCGGTCGTCGGGGTCGATACGCAGATCAATACCTTCCAGAACTGGCTGCCCGGCGCTGTACCCTGCAGATGCCTTGTCGAGCGCCACGATCGGTGCGGCAA
This sequence comes from Rhodobiaceae bacterium, assembly GCA_020637855.1. Classification (GTDB taxonomy): domain Bacteria; phylum Pseudomonadota; class Alphaproteobacteria; order Rhizobiales; family Tepidamorphaceae; genus JACKJK01. The sequence continues at coordinate 881,343 of JACKJR010000001.1, forward strand.
GCTGTTTCTCAGGCCCCGTCAGGTGGATCGGCACCATGGTGTCGTCCACCATGGCGGCGATTGGCTGCAGTCTTTCCAGCGCCTTGAGACGCGACTGCGCCTGGCGAGCCTTGGACGCCTTGTAGCGGAAGCGCTCGACGAAAGCCTCCATGTGCCGGCGCTGGTCATCCTGCTTCTTTTTCAGCTTCATCTGAAGCGCCTGCGCCTCGGCGCGCTGACGTTCGAACTGGTCGTATCCGCCGCGATAGGCGGTGAGCTTGCCGCGGTCGAGATGCACGATCGTGTCGACGGAGGTGTTCAAGAGGTCGCGGTCGTGGCTGACGATCACCACCGTGCGCGGATATTTCGCCAGATAGGACTGCAGCCACAGCGTGCCTTCCAGATCGAGATAGTTGGTCGGTTCGTCGAGCAGCAGGATATCGGGCTCGGCAAACAGGATCGCGGCCAGCGCCACGCGCATGCGCCATCCGCCGGAATAGGTGGACAAGGGGCGTTGCTGCGCGGCCTCGTCGAACCCCAGACCGCTTAAGATTCGTGCTGCGCGGGCAGGGGCCGCATGGGCGTCAATGTCGGCAAGCCGCGTCTGTACCTCTGCGATGCGATGCGGGTCGGTCGCCGTTTCGGCTTCCTCAAGCAATGCCTTGCGCTCGGTGTCGGCGTCGAGAACGAAATCGATCAGCGTCTGCGGCCCGTCGGGAGCTTCCTGATCGACAGTGCCGATGCGCGCGCCGCGCGGCAGCATGACGCCGCCGGATTCCGCCGAGAGTTCGCCGAGCAGGATGCGCAGCAGCGTCGACTTGCCGGTGCCGTTACGCCCGACAAGCCCCGCGCGCGCGCCATCGGGCAGCGCGACGGTCGCATGATCGAGCAGGACGCGGGCGCCGATCCGGTATGTCAGGTCGTTGACGTGCAGCATGGGTCGATTTGGTTTAGCGGGGTGGAAATCGGCGCGAACCTAGGCAAATCGTTTTACGGCAGCAACAACAATGCGCATTTCGCCTTTGCAACTTGCGTGTGCGTTCCCATATCGCACTAACGGGATTGTTCCGGGGCGGGGAACGCGAGGAGAAGATACGTCATGTTTGGAACGAAATTCGCAAGGTCTGCGGTTCTTGCGGCATCGCTTGCTTCAGCCGCTACGATAATCACCCCCCTGTCTGCCAGCGCTGAAACCGGTTCCAGCGCCCGGGAAACCGGGTTTGGCAGCAGTATACGCGTGACCGCGGGCATCGCTTCGCCCGCAAACTGCGCGCGCATAACTGGCAAGCGCAATGGCGCGCCGGGAGGGCGTGCGGTTCACCGTGACGCAAAGCCCGTGACCATCATTGTGGCGATGAGTGGTGGCCAATGCGGCAAACGTTCTTTGCACTACACGTTCCAGACTTCGGCAGGCGGCAAATCGCTGATTCAGCTTTTCTTCGTCTCGACCAGTGGCAAGCTGTTGAAGAACGAGAAAATTTCGATCGCGACTGCGTATTAATGAACGCACAAGGTGCTGCAGGCTGTCGTCTGCGCCATTGCCTTGACGGGCATCCTGCGCGAGTTTCTCCCCGATCGTGATCGGATTGGCCGAAAAAGGAGCGGGGGATGCCCATCACACTTTATGATCTTGCCGGTCAGGGCGACCGGCGGTTTTCACCCTATTGCTGGCGTATTCGCATGGCACTCGCCCATAAGGGGCTGGAATACGAAACGCATCCGACCGGTTTTTTGAAGATCGCGTCGATCTGCGGCGGCGGCCAAAAAACGCTCCCTGTCATCGATGACGGTGGCAAGGTGATGAGTGAGAGTTTCGACATCGCCCGCTATCTGGAAGAAACCTATCCCGACAAGCCCAGCCTGTTTGGTGGTGCGGGTGGAGAAGCTGCGGCGCGGTTTATCGAGTCCTGGGCCAATGCAGCCCTGACCCCCGTGCTGGCCCGCTGCTGCGTCAGGGATATTCACGACGGGCTGTTCGAGGAAGACAAAGCCTATTTCCGCGAGACCCGCGAAAAGCGGCTCGGCGGAACGCTGGAAGATATTCAGTCAGGCAGAGAAGCGCGGATCGAGGAGCTTTATGCCGTGCTGACGCCGCTGCGCGTCATGCTTGGCAAGCAGCCCTGGATTGGCGGCGATCAGCCGCTCTATCACGACTACATCGTCTTCGGCACGTTGCAGTGGCCGCGTGTCACCAGCAAACTTGCGTTGCTCAAGCAAGACGACAAGGTCACCGAATGGTTCGGGCGGATGCTGGGCCTATATGACGGACTGGGTGCTTCGATGCCGGCCGCGGCCTGACCCCGGGGTCTGAAACGAAAACGGGCGGCACCACAAGGCGCCGCCCGAAATTATCTGCTCTGAGACGTGAGCCTCATGCGATGTCGAAGCGGTCGGCGTCCATGACCTTCACCCAGGCTGCGACGAAGTCATTCACGAACTTCTCTTGCCCATCGTCCTGCGCATAGACTTCCGAATAGGCGCGCAGGATCGAGTTCGATCCGAACACCAGATCCACACGGGTCGCGGTCCACTTCGTCTTGTCCGTCTTGCGGTCGCGGATTTCGTAAGTGCCGCCTTCAACGGGAACCCATTTGTTGCCCATGTCGGTCAGATTGACGAAGAAGTCGTTCGTCAGGGAGCCCTCGAAGTCCGTGAAGACGCCGTGCTTGCTGCCGCCATGGTTGGTGCCGAGCATGCGCATTCCGCCGACAAGGGCCGTCATCTCAGGTGCCGTCAGACCCAGAAGCTGGGTGTGGTCGAGCATCAGTTCTTCCGCGCTGACAACATAGTTTGCCTTGAGCCAGTTGCGATACCCATCGGCGACAGGCTCCAGCACATCGAAGCTATCCGCATCCGTCATGTCGTCCGTCGCATCGCCGCGTCCCGGAGAGAACGCAACGGTGATGTCGTGGCCGGCGGCCTTGGCCGCCTTCTCGATACCGACATTGCCGCCAAGCACGATGACATCGGCAACGCTTGCGCCGTACTGAGCTGCGATCGGCTCCAGAACACCGAGCACTTTGGCAAGACGCTTGGGCTCGTTGCCATCCCAGTCCTTTTGGGGAGCAAGCCGGATGCGCGCCCCATTGGCACCGCCGCGCAGGTCGGAGCCGCGGAAGGTGCGGGCGCTGTCCCATGCGGTGGAAACCAGGTCGCCTATGGACAGGCCGGAAGCCGCGATTTTCGACTTGATGGCGCCGATATCGTAATTGTCCGGGCCTGCCGGGATCGGGTCCTGCCAGATCAGGTCTTCTGCGGGCACATCCGGGCCGACATAGCGTGCCCTCGGGCCCATGTCGCGGTGGGTCAGTTTGAACCAGGCGCGCGCAAACGTGTCCTTGAAATAGTCCGGATCGGCCATGAACTTCTGGCAGATTGCGTTGTAGGCCGGGTCCATCTTCATGGCCATGTCGGCATCGGTCATCATCGGCATGCGGCGGACGCCCGGGTCGCTTGCGTCGACCGGCATGTGCTCTTCCTTGATGCCGACGGGCTGCCACTGGTTGGCGCCGGCAGGGCTTTTGGTCAGCTCCCATTCGTAGCCGAACAGCAGGTCGAAATAGCCCATGTCGAAGGTGGTCGGATGGGTTGTCCATGCGCCTTCGATGCCCGACGTCACGGCGTTGCTGGCCTTGCCGCTCATGTTCGGGTTCAACCAGCCGAAGCCCTGGTTTTCGAGGCCGCCGGCTTCCGGTTCGGCGCCGAGCGCACCGGCATCGCCATTGCCGTGTGCCTTGCCGACGGTGTGGCCGCCGGCGGTCAGGGCCGCGGTTTCCTCGTCGTTCATGGCCATGCGGGCGAAGGTCTCGCGCACCTGCGCTGCGGTCTTCAGCGGATCGGGCTGGCCGTTCACGCCTTCCGGGTTCACGTAGATCAGGCCCATTTGCACGGCGGCCAGCGGGTTTTCCATCGTGTCCGGCTTGCCGACATCGCTGTAGCGCTCATCAGACGGCGCCAGCCATTCCTTCTCGGCACCCCAGTAGGTGTCCTTTTCAGGGTGCCAGATGTCCTCGCGGCCAAAACCGAAGCCGAAGGTCTTCAGGCCCATGGATTCATACGCAATGGTGCCGGCAAGAATGATCAGATCGGCCCAGGAGACCGCGTTGCCGTACTTTTTCTTCAGCGGCCACAGCAGGCGGCGCGCCTTGTCCAGGTTGCCATTGTCCGGCCAGGAATTCAGCGGTGCAAAGCGAATGTTGCCGGCACCGCCACCGCCACGGCCGTCTGCCAAGCGGTAGGAACCGGCCGAGTGCCAGGCGAGGCGGATCATCAGGCCGCCGTAGTGACCATAGTCAGCCGGCCACCATTCCTGGCTCTGCGTCATCAGCGCATGCATGTCCTTCTTCAGCGCCTCGACATCGAGCGTTTTGAGCGCTTCGCGGTAGCTGAAGTCCTTGCCCAGCGGATTGGTCTTGGTGTCGTGCTGATGCAGGATGTCCAGGTTCAGCGATTTCGGCCACCAATCCATGACCGTCGCGCCGGTTTCGGTGATTGCGCCGTGCATGACCGGGCACCCGCCTGAATTCTCTATCCTTTTGTCCATATCGTCCTCCTGTCGTGTCCTCACCCGTTTCCCGCCGCCCGCCTGCCTGTGTGGGGGGATGCAAGCGCTGGTGGCTGGTATTCGGGAATCCTGACGGGAACATGGTAGGGGCGAGCAATAAAAGCAAATTGTATTTTCTCTAGTTCTTGATAGGAAAAATTTATCAAGATATAGAAGTGCGATGATCAGCCTGAAACAGCTCCGTTATCTCGATGCATTGGCTGAAACCGGCCATTTCGGCCGGGCAGCCGAACTTGCCGGCGTCACGCAACCTGCGCTTTCGGTCCAGATCCGCGAACTGGAAGCCCGGCTTGGCGTCGAGCTTGTCGAGCGCCACCCCGGCGGCGCGCGCCTGACGGCGATGGGGACGGAGATTGCTGCGCGCGGGAGCCGTGTCCTTGCCGATGTGCGCGAGATCGAGGACTTCGCAAAGGCGCGGGCCGGGGCTTTTGCCGGCCCCTTGCGGCTTGGCATCATTCCCTCGATTGCCCCCTTCCTGCTGCCGCGCCTTCTTCCTGAAATCACATCGCGCTATCCGGCCATCGACCTGATCCTGCGCGAAACGCTGACGGAAACGCTGATGCGCGAACTGGTCACCGGCGATCTCGATCTCGTCATCGCCAGCCTGCCGCTCGATCACCCGCAGGTGGATACGGCAGAGGCCTACACAGAAGCCTTCATGCTGGTTGCCGCACACGCATCGCCGGCAAATGCCGGGCCATTGCCGCTCTCCGCGCTTGCCGATCAGCGCGTGCTTCTGCTGGAGGATGGCCACTGCCTGCGCGATCAGGTGCTCAATGCTTGTGGCACGTCGCTGGGAGGGCCGAAGCGTGGCGGCGGGGCGACCAATCTCGGCACGTTGGTCGAACTTGTTGCCAACGGGCAGGGGGTCACGCTGGTGCCGGAAATGTATGCCCACGGCATTTCGGGCCGGGAGGAACGCGTGCGCACCCTGCGTTTCAGCGATCCCGAACCCAACCGCCGCGTCGCGCTGGCCTGGCGCAAGACGCATCCACTGGCGCAGCGCTTCGGCGAGTTGCGCGATCTGGTCGCCAATTGCGCGCCGCAATAATCGTCCGCTGCCTTGCGGGCTTCGAAAGCTCCGCGTATAAGCCGCCGCGAATTCCCTCACAATTACAGATTTCAAGAGGACGACCCGACCATGGCGCTGGAACGCACCTTTTCGATCATTAAACCCGACGCGACCAACCGCAACCTGACCGGTGCGATCAACAAGCTGATCGAGGCCGCAGGCCTGCGTATCGTCGCCCAGAAGCGCATCCGCATGACGCAAGATCAGGCCGAAACCTTCTACGCGGTCCACAAGGAACGCCCGTTCTTCGGCGAGCTTGTCGAGTTCATGATCTCCGCGCCGGTCGTGGTGCAGGTTCTGGAAGGCGAAGGCGCGATCGCCAGGTATCGCGAAGTCATGGGCGCCACCAACCCTGAGAACGCCGATGCCGGCACGATCCGCAAGGAATATGCCCTATCGGTCGGCGAGAACTCGGTGCACGGCTCCGACGCGCCGGAAACCGCCAAGATCGAGATCGCCCAGTTTTTCTCCGGCAACGAAATCGTCGGCTGATCTTTCCCTGCCGGACTTGAAATTCAACGGCGCTGCCAGCGATGGCGGCGCCGTTTGTGCATGGCCGCCATGACGGCCAATTGAACGCACTGCTTGTGGAAATTACGCGAGGCTGGCGTTAGTCTCGCGGCCATGAACAAGCAGCCCGATATCGCCCGTCTGAAATCGACCTGTCCGCATGACTGTCCGTCGGCCTGCGCGCTCGATGTCGAGGTGCTCGACGGTGCGATGATCGGGCGGGTGCGCGGCGCGAACAGCCAGAGCTACACAGCCGGCGTCATCTGCGCCAAGGTCGCCCGCTATGCCGAGCGCAACCATCATCCCGACAGGCTGCTGAAGCCCTTGCAACGCGTTGGCGCAAAAGGTGAGGGCAATTTCCGGGAGATTTCCTGGGAGTCCGCCCTCGACGAAGTCGCCGAAGCCTTCATCCGCGCCGAGGAGAAACATGGCAGCGAGACCGTCTGGCCCTATTTCTATGCCGGAACAATGGGCCAGATTCAGCGTGACGGCATCCATCGCCTGCGTCACCTGAAGCGCTATTCCGGACAGTTCGACACCATCTGCACCAACATGGCCTGGACCGGCTATATCGCCGGAACGGGGAAACTCGCAGGTCCCGATCCGCGTGAGATGGCGAAGTCCGATTGCGTCGTGATCTGGGGAACCAACGCGGTCTCCACGCAGGTCAATGTGATGACCCACGCGACGAAGGCCCGCAAGGAACGCGGTGCGAAGATCGTCGTGATCGATGTCTACATGAACGACACGATGAAGCAGGCCGATCTGGCGTTGTGTCTGAAACCGGGCAGCGACGGGGCCTTGGCATGCGCGGTGATGCACTGCCTGTTCCGCGATGGCCATGCGGACCGCGAATACATGGCGGAATTCGCCGATTGCCCCGACGAGCTGGAAGCGCACCTGAAAACGCGCGGGCCGGACTGGGCAGCACCCATCACGGGTTTGTCGGTTGAGCAGATCGATGCCTTCGCTGCGCTGCTGGGCGAGAGAAAGCGCACCTTCCTGCGCCTCGGTTACGGCTTCACGCGTTCGCGCAACGGTGCGGTCAACATGCATGCCGCGTCCTGCATCGCGACGGTCATGGGGTCCTGGCCGCTGGAAGGCGGCGGCGCGTTTCACAACAACGGCGCGATCTACAATCTCAATAACAACATCACCACCGCAGCTGACCGCCGCGATCCGTCGATCCGCCTGATCGACCAGAGCCGCATAGGTCAGGCGCTGACCGGCGATGCCGATGCGTTGTTCGGCGGTCCGCCGGTCACCGCGATGCTGATCCAGAACACCAATCCGGTCTCTGTGGCGCCCGAACAGGCCCTGGTGAAGCAGGGCTTTGCCCGCGACGACCTGTTCGCCTGCGTGCACGAACAGTTCATGACCGAAACGGCGAAAATGGCCGACATCGTGCTGCCGGCCACCATGTTTACCGAGCACGACGACATCTACCGTGGCGGCGGCCATCAGTACCTGTCGCTGGGCCCGAAGCTGATCGACGGCCCCGGCGAGACGCGCGAAAACCATTACGTCCATTGCGAGCTGATGAAGCGGCTCGGCGTCGAGGATCGCGCCAACGACATGAACGCGCGCGAACTGATTGACGCGATGTTGAAAGCGTCAAAGCGCGGCACGTTCGAAGAGATCTACGAGCAAGGCTGGATCGATTGTCAGCCGGATTTCGACACTGCGCACTACACGCAAGGCTTCCACTACCACGACGGCAAATTCCGCTTCGCTCCGGACTGGACGGAGGTGAAGGCGCCCAATAACGGGCCGATGGGGCCTTACGAAGCGCTGCCGAAACTTCCCGACTTCTGGGATGTCACGGAGAATGCCGATGCCGCTCATCCCTTCCGGCTGGTAACAGCGCCGGCGCGTTCGTTCCTGAACTCTACCTTCAACGAGACGCCGGGGTCGGTGTCGAAAGAGGGCAGGCCGGAAGTGCTGGTGCATCCCGCCGATGCCGAAGCGCTCAGGATTCGCGACGGCGAAGCAGTCATTCTCGGCAATGTACGCGGTCAGGTCCGCCTGAATGCGAAGTTTTTCGATGGTGTGTGCAGAGGGATCCTGATCAGCGAAGGCATCTGGCCCAATGATGCCTTCACCGATGGCGCGGGAATCAACACGCTGACCCGTTCCGACCCTGTCGCACCATATGGCGGTGCGGCTTTTCACGACAATCATGTCTGGGTGCGGCCTGATCCGGCAGTACAGAACAAAGAAACGGCACAAGGAAAGAACGAGAGTATTCCCGCATGATGATCACTCGTATCATTCTGACTGCCGCGGTTGCGGCATTCGCATTCGCACCCACGATGAGCTTTGCCGACCCGGCCCCGCGAGAGAAGGCTCGTCTCGTCATGCTCGATCAGTGCGTCGAAAGCTCATCGACGCGTGGCAACCTGTTCGAGGAGTTCGCAAAGTCCTGCCGCTGCGCCTCAAGCCGGACGGCGAAGAAGCTCTCCGACAAAGAGGTCGCATCGGTCGTTTCGGCTGGAAAGCTGAGCGGTTCGGCGTCGCGTGTGTGGAACGAGCAGATGAAAGCCTGCAAGTAATCAGGGTACTTTGTAAATCAGGCTCGAGAGGGCAGCGAGAAGATCGCCGTGTCCATGCTCGCCGCATCCCCTGAAAAGACGATCCGTTCACTGACAACGCGCGCCTGGCCCGACGCATAAAGGGCAAGTGCGCGCGGATAAAGGATGTGCTCTGCCTCCAGAACGCGGGCACCCAGTGCGTCTTCGGTGTCGTCCGGCAGAACCGGAACCGCGGCCTGCGCGATGATGGGGCCGGTATCCATTTCGGGGCGCACCACATGCACCGTGCAGCCTGCGATGCGAACGCCTGCATCGAGAACGCGCTTGTGCGTATTCAATCCCTTGAAGGAAGGCAGGAGCGAGGGATGGATGTTGATCATCCGGTCGCTCCATTGAGCGATGAACCCATCGGTCAGAATGCGCATGAAGCCGGCAAGGCAGACGAGTTCGATATTGTGTTCATCCAGAACCGCCTGCATCGCCGCATCGAAGTCTTCACGGGTCTCAAAAGCCTTGTGATCGACAACGGCGGTTTCGATATCGGCTGCGCGGGCGCGCTCAAGCCCGCCGGCATCCGGGCGGTTGGAGAGCACGAGTTCTATCCGTGCCGGATAATCCGGCGCCATGGCGGCTGCGATCAGCGACGACATGTTGCTGCCGCGTCCGGAAATCAGGATCGCCGTGCGTTTGGGCATCAGGCTACACCGGTTGAAAGGAACTCCAGGGTGCCACTATAGCGCACTTCGGGTGCCGCGCTGGTGTTGTCGGTCAGTTCGCCGATAACGTAGGCGTCTTCTCCGCTTGCCCGCAATCCGGCGCAAACATCGTCGGTGCTGCCAGGCTCGACGATTACGACCATGCCGACGCCGCAATTGAACGTGCGCAGCATTTCGGCCTCTTCGATATTGCCGGCTTCTGCCAGCCAGCCGAAGACGGGAAGCGCGGAAATGGCACTCAGATCGATTTGCGCATCGACGCCGTCCGGCAGCACGCGCGGAAGGTTCTCCGTCAACCCACCGCCCGTGATGTGGGCAAGCCCCTTGATGTGCGCGCCGGCGCGGATCGCGGCCAGTAGCGACTGCACATAGATCTGGGTGGGTTCCATGAGCGCACGGCCCAGCGACGTATGCGGCGCGAATGGCGCAGGCGTATCCCACGATAGCCCCTCGCGCTCGACGATGCGGCGCACGAGCGAGAACCCGTTGGAATGAACGCCGGAGGAGGCGAGCGCGATCAGCTTGTCACCGGGTTCGATGTTATGCGCGGGAAGCAGCTTGCCGCGTTCTACCGCACCAAGCGCGAAACCGGCCAGATCGTAATCGCCATGCGCATAAAGCCCCGGCATCTCCGCGGTTTCACCGCCGATCAGCGCACAGCCTGCCTGCTTGCAGCCGGCAGCGATCCCCGCGATCACTTCGCGCGCGGCGACGACGTCGAGGCTGCCCGTTGCATAGTAATCGAGAAACAGCAGTGGTTCGGCGCCCTGGACGACGAGGTCGTTGACACACATGGCGACGAGGTCGATGCCGACGGAATCGTGGATGCCGGTTTCGATCGCCACCTTGACCTTGGTGCCGACGCCGTCATTGGCGGCAACCAGCAGCGGATCGGTGTAGCCGGCCGCCTTCAGGTCGAAGACGCCGCCGAAACCGCCGATCGTGCCGTCCGCGCCGGGGCGGCGCGTGGCGCGGACAAGCGGCTTGATTGCATCGACGAGAGAATTGCCCTTGTCGACATCAACGCCGGCTTGCGCATAGCTCAGTCCGGGACGGCTGTTCTTGCTCATGATGAATTCCGAAATATGGGGGCAACTGATTTCATCTGAACAAAACAGCCGATAAACGCAAGGCTTACGGTGGGTTTTCCTGCGTTAATCCATTGTCAGGGCGCGTGAGCGAAACTTGGTGAACGCTTCCTTTACGCTGATTGTTCCCGATGGCCATCGCAATGAAACATGCTTTCCCGACCGGGCTGACGTTCGTCCTGCTCATTTTCCTGTCGTGCCTTAACGTGCCGCACGCCGCGGCGTGGGGCAGGGACGTGTACACCGTCAGCGGCCTGGAGGCCGAGCGGATGGCCGGCGATGCGGTTTCCGCGAAACAGCAGGCGCTCGATCACGTCTACAAGGAAGCATTGTCGCAGTTGTTCGCGCGGCTGGCACGCTCCGGCGATATCACGCGTTTGCCGGTGCCGACCCGCTCGCGGGCCGAAGCCCTGATGGCCTCATTCAACGTGGTCTCCGAGCAGGCAGGTGCAACCCGTTATTCGATCAAGGCTTCGGTGACCTTCGACCGTGACCGCATTGCCGAGCTGTTCTATCGCTCCGGTGTGCGCATATACGACAAGCCCGGTCCCCTGGTGCTGATCATTCCGGTCCATGTGACGGCAGGCGGTGTTGCGCTCTATGACGACGCGCCGGAATGGAACGAGGCGGTGTCTTCGGCCATACGCACGCCCTGGCTGATGGCGTTCAAACTCGCATCAGGCTCGATGCAGGACAGGTTGGAATCAGCAGAGCATCTGCAGGCGCTGGACCGGGTTTCGCTTGACTATCTGCGTGTGCGTCATTCGGCGCAAGGCGCGATGATCGCCGAATTCACCGATGCGACGGACGGGTCTCCGGCGCGCTTTCGCCTGGCTGGCGACAGCGGTGCAGGGCGCTTTGAACAAACAAGGCTGATCGCTCCCGATATCGACGATCCGCTCGCTTTTGCGGCCGGTCTCATTTCTCAGTGGCTTGACGATCACTGGAAACAGATGCAGTCGCACGGGCCTTCGGCTGGCGTTTTGATCAATGGCGTCCCTATGGTTCCGGCCGAGACGCAACGCATGACACCGGAATTGATCAGTGCAAAAGAGCATCAAGCAATGCCGCAGTTGCGCCTGGCAGCCGCGCAATCCCAGCCAGACAGGCCCGCGGCAGAGGAAACGGCATCGCCGCAAGACGCTCGGAGTACGCCAAAAGCAACAGGCGCGGTGGTACAGGAGCCCGGCAATGGCGTCTCGCAGATCACCTTTGAAGTGGCTGGAACGGTCGATCAGTTGTCTATCGGGCGAAAGCTTGCGCGTGCAAAGCCGGTGACGGCGTTCGAATTGCACGCAGATGGAACTGCACAGCAGGTTGTGCTTTGGTACCGGAAAGATCGTGAGACGCTATTCAGGGCTTTGTCGGATAACGGTCTTGTGGTTGAACACAACCTTGCTTCGAACAACTGGCGCATCACGTTTCGATAAGAGGCTGCAAAGCGCCTGGTCCTGTAAACCCGCGGCGCCAACCGACGCATGACGATACCAAATATCATCACGATCCTGCGCCTGGTTACGGTGCCGCTGATTATCTACAGCGTCATTCTGGGCTGGCATGTTCTGGCGTTCTGGCTGTTCATCAGTGCCGGAATTTCCGATGCAATCGATGGGTTCATTGCCAAGCGCTACAATCAGAGAAGCGAATTGGGGGCCTATCTCGACCCGCTTGCCGACAAGGCGCTCATCGTAAGCTTGTTCGTGGCGCTCGGCATACAGGGTCAAATCCCCATTTGGCTGACCATCCTTGTCGTCAGCCGCGATATTTTCATTCTGTGTGGCATTGGCGTTGCCGCCCTGATGGGCAATCCCATAGACATCGATCCGCTGAAGATTTCAAAGGTCAACACGGCATTTCAGATCACACTCGTTTGCATGGTCCTGGCAGCGATTGCCTTTGAAATATCCGCCGGGCCGCTGATAAAAGCGGGGACGTTGATAGTAGCGGGCCTGACAATTGCCTCGGCGATCGCCTATCTGTTGACCTGGATTCGCCACTTGTCTGATCCTGACGAGACCGGCTGAGCGCGGTTTGTACGACGCCCGAGAGGACGGCACCCGAATTGACCTTGAACCAGCAATTGCGATTCTGGGTTATTGCTCTGGCGGCAGTGCTGGCGCTTCTTTGGCTGTTCGCCGACATTCTGCTGCCGTTCGTCGCCGGAATGGCGCTCGCCTATCTTCTCGATCCGGTGGCGGACAGGCTGGAGCGGATGGGCTTGCCACGGCTTGCGGCAACGCTGCTCATTCTGGCTGTTTTCACGGTGATTTTCATTGTCGCCGTGGTCGCGCTCGTACCTGTCCTTGCCAGTCAGCTCGACGCACTCATTTTGCGGTTCCCTGAATATGCGGACCGCCTGAAGACCTTGTTCGACCGCTGGTCGCAGGGTTGGCTCGGGCGGATCCTTCATGACGGAACCTCGGGAATAGAAAGCAATATCGGCACGATCCTGCAGAACCTTGCAGCCTGGTTCGGGACCTTCATGAAGTCGTTGCTCAATGGCGGCCTGGCCGTGGTCAACATGGTGGCGCTGTTTGTCGTTACGCCGGTCGTTGCCTTCTACATGCTGGTCGACTGGGACAACATGATCGCCCGCCTCGATGATCTGCTGCCGCGCGACCACAAGCAGACCGTGCGCGAGATCATGTCGCAGATCGATGAAGCTCTCGCCGGATTTATCCGCGGCCAGACCATGGTTTGCCTGATCCTGGGCGGGTTCTACGCGATTGGCCTGACGACGATCGGATTGAATTTCGGCCTGCTGATCGGACTTGGAGCCGGATTGATCAGTTTTGTTCCCTATGTCGGCTCGATCAGCGGCTTCTTGGTGGCCATCAGCGTCGCGTTGGTGCAGTTCTGGCCAGACTGGACTTACGTTGCGGCGACTGCGGTCGTGTTCATTGTCGGCCAGACGATTGAAGGCAACATCCTCCAGCCCAAGCTCGTTGGCGGGCATGTCGGGTTGCACCCGGTGTGGCTGATGTTCGCGCTGTTTGCCTTCGGCTACCTGTTCGGCTTCGTTGGAATGTTGCTGGCGGTTCCGGTCGCTGCGGCAATCGGTGTCGTCGCGCGTTTCGCGGTCGGCAAATACCTGCAAAGTCCTCTATATCATGGGACGGCCGGTCCGCAGGACAGCGAAGACTGATCGCGAATGCCCGCCGGAAATTCGAACCAGCTTTCCTTCGATCTTGCCTTCCGTCCAGCCATGGAACGGGAGGACTTCCTCGTCAGCGAGTGCAATGCGACAGCCGTCGGGGCGGTAGACCGCTTCGAGACCTTGTCTCCGCCGATACTGGTGATCGTGGGTCCGGCAGGTGCCGGCAAGACCCACTTGTCCGAGGTCTGGCGCAAGTCGAGCAATGCGGTGCGCGCCGATGCCAGCTCATTTGATGAAGAAGCCGCCGCTCGTATGCTGGCTGCCGGTGCCGGGATCATCGAGGACATGCCGGGAGACACCGGAATGCGGGACGAGGGGGCGCTGTTTCATGCCCTCAACGCTGCCGTCCAGCAGCGCATCCGGCTTTTGCTGACTTCCCGGACGCCGCCGCCGGCGTGGGGGCTGGCAACGCAGGACGTCAGCACGCGCTTGCGTCTGGCGAGCGTCGTGACAATCGGGCTTCCCGATGATGCGCTCTTTGCAGCCCTGATCATGAAGCTGATGGCCGATCGGCAAATGACGGTTGCCGCCAACGCGCTGCGTTACGCTGTTCCCCGGCTGGAGCGTAGCTTCGAGGCGGCGGAGCGCTTTGTCGCCGCCGTAGAGCGCAAAAGCGTCGAGAGACGCAGGACGGTAACTCTCGGGATCGTTCGTGAGGTCATTGCCGGGGAAGATTGAGATCGGTTGAGGCGGTGGGCGCCTCGTGGACATGCACTGGTGGACACTCAATTGTCACACCAGGCGAATAAATCTATGAATCCATGTGCTGCGGCAGGAGGTTTGATGCAAACCCGCTCTGCCGGGATCGCGCTGTTCCCTTCATTCAATGCAGGCTGAATCACCCGATGGACAACGCACCTCAAAGCTCCAGCGCCGAGAATGCCGGCAAGACGCGTGCGGTGGCACGCAGCAAGCAGGCTGCCAATGATTCCGTTCCCCAGGAAACGGTTTCACCGGCCGATTGGCTTGAAAAGCCCGGGCGTTTCGTCAACCGGGAACTGTCGTGGCTGGCCTTCAATCACAGGGTCCTGGAGGAATCCTCCAACACCGACCATCCGTTGCTCGAACGTCTCCGGTTCCTGTCGATCTCGGCAAACAATCTCGACGAGTTCTTCATGGTGCGCGTCTCCGGCCTCGTTGATCAGGAACGCGCGGGCATTTCCGCGCTCAGCATCGATGGCCTGACGCCCAGCGAACAATTGCGCTCGATTGCCAATTCCGTGAACGATCTTGTCGCAAGCCAGCAGGCGCAATGGGTTGCCTTGCGCAAGGAACTCGCAGGCGAGGGGATCGTGCTCGTGCAGGGTGATGATCTGTCGGCTGGTGAGCACGATTGGCTCGATCAGTTCTTCCTGGCGCATATCTTTCCGGTATTGACGCCGCTGGCAGTCGATCCCGCGCACCCGTTCCCGTTCATCCCCAACCTCGGCTTCTCGCTGGTGCTGGAGCTGGTGCGCAAGGGACAGAGCATGACCGCGCTGATCCGCGTTCCCTTGCAGGTCACCCGTTTCATCGCATTGCCCGTGGAACAGGGCGCTCCGCTGCGCTTCATGAGCCTGGAGGATGTGATTGGCCTCTATATCGAGCGGCTGTTCCCCGGTTACGAGGTCCGCGGCCGTGGCGCGTTCCGCATCATCCGCGACTCCGACATCGAGATCGAGGAAGAGGCCGAAGATCTCGTGCGCGAGTTCGAGACGATGCTCAAGAGGCGCCGGCGCGGGTCCGTGACCCGCCTTGAGATCGAGGCATCGACACCGGAAAATCTGCGTTCGATCGTCGCCGAGGCACTGCACGTGACCCCGGACGAAACAGTGACTGTCGAAGGAATGCTGTCGCTCAACGAACTGGATCAGTTGGTCGAGGTGGACCGGCCCGATTTGAAGTTCGTGCCCTATGCGCCGCGCTTTCCCGAGCGTATCCGCGAATTCGGCGGGGACTGCTTTGCCGCGATCAAGGCCAAGGACCTGATTATCCATCACCCCTACGAATCCTTCGACGTGGTGGTGCAATATCTCAATCAGGCCGCCCGCGACCCCGATGTTCTGGCCATCAAGCAGACGCTTTACCGCACCTCGAAGAATTCACCGATCGTGCGCGCACTCATCGAAGCTGCCGAAGCCGGCAAGTCCGTCACCGCGCTGGTGGAACTGAAGGCACGCTTCGACGAGGAAGCCAACATCCGCTGGGCGCGCGACCTGGAGCGGGCCGGCGTACAGGTCGTGTTCGGCTTCGTTGAACTGAAGACCCACGCCAAACTGTCCATGGTGGTGCGCCGCGAGCAGGGTCAGCTGACCACCTACTGCCATATCGGAACCGGCAACTATCACCCCATCACGGCCCGTATTTATACCGATCTGTCCTTCTTCACCGCCGATCCGGCGATCGCCCGCGATGTGGCGCGCATCTTCAATTACATCACGGGCTATGCCGAGCCGAAGGACCTTGAGCTCATGGCCATGTCGCCCATGACCATGAAGAAGAAGCTCCTTGGCCATGTCGACCAGGAAATCCGCAACGCTCAGGAAGGCAAGCCAGCCGCGATCTGGTGCAAGATGAACTCGCTGGTCGATCCGGAAATCATCGATGCGTTCTACCGGGCGAGCGCGGAAGGCGTGAAAATCGATCTTGTCGTGCGCGGCATCTGCTGCCTGCGCCCCGGCGTGCCGGGCTTGTCGGAAAATATCCGCGTCAAATCGATTATCGGGCGCTTCCTGGAGCACTCGCGAATCATCTGTTTTGCGAATGGTGAGGCTATGCCCTCGCTCAAGGCGATCATATACATCGGCTCAGCCGATCTGATGCCGCGCAACCTGGACAGGCGGGTCGAGGTTATGGTGCCTATCCACAACCCGACCGTCCATGAACAGGTTCTTGACCAGATCATGGTTGCCAACATGCTGGACAATCAGCAAAGCTACCGTATCAATGCCGACGGGAATTCCGAGCGGATCGCCTGTGCCGAAGGGGAAGATCCCTTTAATGCGCACAAATATTTCATGACCAACCCGAGTTTGTCAGGCCGTGGACGATCGCTTCGAAAACACTCGCCCCGTAGTCTTGCAAGCTCCGTCAGGTTCTAGCCAGGACGACCTGTTGGCCGATGGTGCGCCCGGCCGCCTTCCCGGCATCGAACCAGTCGCGGTCATTGACATCGGTTCCAACTCCGTCCGCGTCGTCGTTTATGAGGGCCTGACGCGCAGCCCGACGCCTGTCTTCAACGAAAAGGCGCTGTGCGGCCTGGGCGCGCATCTGGCGACAACCGGCCGCCTCGACGATGACGCCGTGAAGTCCGCATTGACGGCATTGCGCCGGTTCCGCGCGCTTTGCGATCAGATGCGCGTTGCCGATCTTCATGTGATTGCAACCGCAGCCGCGCGCGAGGCCGCCAACGGTTCGCAATTCGTCGCTGAAGCGGAAGCGATCTGCCGTGTGCCGGTGCGTGTCCTCACTGGTGCCGATGAGGCGCTCTACGCCGCATACGGCGTCATTTCGGGCGTCTACGAGCCTGACGGCATCGTTGGCGATCTTGGCGGCGGCAGCCTCGAACTGATCGATGTATGCGACCATCAATACGGCGCGGGAACGACGCTGCCGCTAGGGGCCTTGAGGTTGCGTGATCTGACGGAAGGGAACCATCGCAAGGCGGAGGAACTCGTGACCGAAGCGCTCGGTTCCAGCGGCATTGCCGCGCAGGGGTTCGGGCGGAACTTTTACGCCATCGGCGGCACCTTCCGTTCAATGGCAAAGCTGCACATGGCGCGCGCCGACTACCCGCTGCACGTGATGCATAACTACGAGATCGGCGTTGAGGACGCGCGCGAGTTCGTGCAGGAAATCCTCCGTGGCAAGCTGCGTGAGCTGCAGAAGCGGGTGGATATTTCCGATATCCGCCAGGAATTGCTGCCCTATGGCGCCGCCGTGCTCGAAGGTGTTCTCGACGTTATGCGGCCGAAGCGAATCGTGGTGTCGGCGCTTGGTGTGCGCGAGGGACTTTTATACGGGCTTCTCGACGATGAGGCACGTTCAGCCGACCCGCTGATCGTTGCTGCCGAGGAACTGGCGTATCTGCGTTCACGCTCGCCAAGACATGCGCGCGAACTGGTGCGCTGGACCGATCGCCTGTTTGAATCGCTTGGGCTTGAAGAATCGGAAAACGATCGCCGAATCCGTCATGCGGCCGTGCTGCTCGCGGACATTGGCTGGCGTGCGCACCCGGATTACCGCGGTGAGCAGAGCATCAACATCATTGCCAATGCGGCCTTTGTCGGTATCGACCACGAAAGCCGCATGTTCATGGCGCTGACGGTCTCTCACCGTCACAACGGCGTCAATTCGCCGGGTCTTCCAGACCGGCTCAGGTCCATGGTCAATTCCAGGCTTCAGGAGCGCGCGCGCATACTCGGCGGCGCGCTTCGCGTCGCTTATCTGATCACGGCCAGCATGGCAGGCGTGCTCGACGAAACGCCCATCCTGAAAGACGCTGACAAGCTCGTTCTCGAATTGCCGAAGTCGCGCGAGGCACTTGCCGGTAACCGTCTCGCCAGCCGCCTCAAGCAACTGGCCAGGGTGCTGTCGTTGAACACCGAGACCCGGATCATCGGCTGACCGCGGTTTTCCTTTTTTCTGCCGGTTGTTCGCGCTCGACGCGGACAAGCTTCGAT
Organism: Rhodobiaceae bacterium; assembly: GCA_020637855.1. GTDB lineage: Bacteria > Pseudomonadota > Alphaproteobacteria > Rhizobiales > Tepidamorphaceae > JACKJK01. The sequence continues at coordinate 899,621 of JACKJR010000001.1, forward strand.
CCATCCACGGCAAGCGCTATCTCGCCGTGTTTCAGCCGCAGCGCCAGTTCACCGTAGATTTCGCGCCGCCAGCCGGAAAGGGCGGGGACATCGGCATTGTCGTCGCCCGCGATCATCTCGACTTCCTCGGCTGTCGCGATCATGCGTGATGCAACGCCTTCATCCTCGCTGACTTGTTTGAGCAGGACCTTGAGCAGATCGGTAACGGCGGGATGCGCCTGCGGCCTGCGTTCGGGGCGCGGCATGCGGGGCAGGTCGGAATCGCCCATTTCCTTTACGGACTTTACGATCTCAAGGATGCTCTCGCCCTGCTTGGAGCGTTCAAAACCGCGTGGCAGGGCACGGATATGGCCCAGTGCAGTCGTGGTGTCCGGCAGTTGCGTGCAAACTTCGTAGATCACGTCGTCCTTGATGATGCGCCCGCGCGGCACGTCGCGGGTCTGGGCCTCGCGCTCGCGCCATTCCGCCAAGCGCTTCAGCGCTTCAAGTTCGCGCGGTTTTCGCGCGCGCATCTTCAGCCGCTTCCAGGCGTCCTCCGGGGCAAGCCGGTAGGTGCCCGGCGAGGTGAGGATTTCCATCTCCTCCGCGATCCACTGCGCCCGGCCGTTCTTCTCGAGCATTCCGGCCAGATGCTGATAGGGCTCGATGAGATGGGTTACGTCGGCGGCGGCATATCGCAATTGCTTGTCGGTAAGTGGCCTGCGGCTCCAGTCGGTAAAACGGTGCGACTTGTCGATCTCGACTTTCTTCACCTTGCGCACGAGCTGGTCGTAGCTGACGGATTCGCCAAACCCGCAAACCGCGGCCGCAACCTGGGTGTCGAACACCGGGTGAGGCACCGAACCCGACAGGTTGTAGAAAATTTCGATGTCCTGACGCGCGGCATGGAAGACCTTCAGCACGGCCTCATTGCGCATCAGTTCGAAGACGGGGGTGAGATCGATCCCTTCCGCGAGCGGATCGACAAGGCTCAAGCGTCCTTCCGGGCTTGCCATCTGGATGAGACACAGCTTGGGCCAGAACGTCGTATCGCGCAGGAATTCCGTGTCGACGGTGGCGAAGGGGTGGCTGGCTAGCTCCTGACAGGCTGCCGCCAGTGCTTGCGTTGTTGTTATGAGTTCCATGAAGCGAGGGATATAACCTGTATTGCGTGGCGTTGTCGCTCGTTTTCGTCAAGATAGCGGTTTAAACGTCGGCCTTGCTTTCCGTAACGTTAGCATTGCGGTTCGAATCATCACCGCGCTGTGCGAGACGATAGATGAAGGGGGAGGTGCGCAACAATGCCACGAACCTGCCGCGCGGCTGCCCGATCTCTGGCCCGCTGATCTGCCGGAAGCCGGTAAAGACCATCAGAAAGCCGTGGATTGCGCTGGTGTAGATGAACAGGGCCGATGCGCCGTAACGCTCCATCACCATCGAGGCGACCAGCGGCCCTATGATCGCGCCGGCGGAGAAGAAGAACATCAGCCCAGCCGCGACCAGCACATATTGCGACTGTTTCGCCCTGGCGTTGGCGTGCGCGGCAGACAGCGAATAGATCGGCATGGCGAATGCACCGAAGAAGAAAATGCCGATCAGGTTGAGCAGGGCATTGTCGCGGGCGATAAACGACATGAACAAGCCTGCGGCAACGGCGCCGGTTGTCGCGATGCCGATGGCCCAGCGCCGGTTGATCCGGTCGGACAGCGATCCAAGCGGATATTGCAGCAACACGCCGCCTGCGATGCCGGCGGAAATGAATGTGGCGATACCCGCTTCGTCGAGGCCGATGTCGCGTGCGTAAAGCGGCGAGATCAGCCGGAATGCCGAATTCGTCAGGCCGATGCTGATGCAGCTCATGCAGGCGAGCGGTGACAGCGTCCAAAGCGCCTTCAGATCGAAATGGAAATCCTCCGGCGGCGTCGGATTGGTGCGGTCGCTGAGTGAAACAGGCACCAGCGACAGACAGAACAGCATCGCCATGATCGAAAAGATTGCGAATCCGCCGGCTCCGAAAGCGGGGATGAGATATTGCGCGCCCGTCACCGCGCACAGGTCTATGATGCGGTAGAGCGACAGCAGACGCGCGCGCTGTTCCGGTTGGGCGCTGGCATTGAGCCAGCTCTCGATGGTGGTGAACAGGCCGGAGAAACAGAACCCCATGGCAAAGCGGATCGCCGACCAGGACAGCGGGCTGATGGCAATGGCCAGCGCCAGCGTGCCGATCGCCGCAATGGCGCACAGCGCAGCAAAGACGCGGATATGCCCGACTGCCTGCAGCATGCGCGGTGCCACCACGCAAGCGATCAGAAAGCCCGCGAAATAGGCTGCGCCCATGATGCCGACGCCGATGGTGGAGAACCCCTCGATGTCCGCCCGTAACGCAATCAGCGTGCCCTGCATGCCGTTTCCGGCCAGCAGAACGCCCGCGGCGGCGAGCAGGGGAAGCAGGGCTTTAATGCCGGTCATTGGGGGGGGTGGCCTGAGGCTTTGGTTGTTCTGAATCGTTCGCTCTGCGGGCGGCACAGACGTATTAAGCGCCCGCTCGCCTTGACAAGACAAGCGTTCTTTGTGCTTCTCCGCCCTGAATTTCCCAAACTGTTTCCGGAAGAGTTCAATGCACCGTTACCGCAGCCATACCTGCGCCGACCTGCGCGCGTCCAATGTTGGCGAATCCGTACGCCTTTCCGGCTGGGTTCATCGTGTTCGCGACCATGGCGGGCTGCTTTTCATCGATTTGCGTGACCACTACGGCCTGACCCAGGTCGTCGCCGATCCCGATTCGCCAGCCTTCAACATGGCCGAAACCGTGCGCTCGGAGTGGGTCATCCGCATCGACGGCAAGGTGATCGCGCGCTCCCCCGAGACCGTGAACCCGAATCTGCCGACCGGCGAGGTCGAAATCTTCATTTCCGAGATGGAAGTCCTGTCTGCCGCAGCCGAGCTGCCGCTGCCGGTTTTCGGCGAGCAGGAATATCCGGAGGAAACCCGCCTCAAGTACCGTTTCCTCGACCTGCGCCGCGAACAGCTTCACAACAACATCATGCTGCGTGGCGATATCATCTGGCGCATCCGCCAGTTGATGCGCGAGCAGGGGTTCTTCGAATTCCAGACGCCCATTCTAACCGCTTCCAGCCCTGAAGGCGCGCGCGACTTCCTGGTGCCCTCGCGCCTGCATCCGGGCAAGTTCTACGCGCTGCCGCAGGCCCCCCAGCAGTTCAAGCAGCTGATCATGATGTCCGGCTTTGACCGCTACTTCCAGGTCGCGCCGTGTTTCCGTGACGAGGACGCCCGCGCCGACCGTTCTCCCGGCGAATTTTACCAGCTCGATATCGAGATGAGCTTCGTCGAACAGGAAGACGTGTTCCAGGCGGTTGAGCCCGTGCTGCGCGACCTGTTCAAGGAATTCGCAAACGGCAAACGCGTCACCGAGAAATTCCCGCGTCTTCCCTATGCCGAGGCGATGCGCAAATACGGTTCCGACAAGCCGGACCTGCGCAATCCGATCGAGATGCAGGCGGTGACCGAACATTTCGCCGGTTCCGGCTTCAAGGTCTTCGCCAACATGATCGCGGGCGATCTTAACGTCGAGGTCTGGGCAATTCCCGCACCCGGTGGTGGTTCCAGAGCTTTCTGCGACCGCATGAACTCCTGGGCGCAGTCCGAGGGCCAGCCCGGCCTTGGCTATATTTTCTGGCGCGAGGGCGAGGATGGCGGCGCCGGCCCGCTTGCCAAGAACATTGGCGAGGAGCGCACCAATGCGATCCGCGACCAGCTTGGTCTCAAGGTTGGCGATGCCTGCTTTTTCGTCGCCGGTCTGCCGAAGAAATTCGCGGCATTCGCGGGACTGGCGCGCACCAGGGTCGGCACTGAGTTGAACCTTGTTGACGCCGACCAGTTCTCCTTCTGCTGGATCGTTGACTTTCCCATGTTCGAGTGGAACGAGGACGAAAAGCACGTCGACTTCTCGCACAACCCGTTCTCGATGCCGCAGGGCGGACTTGAAGCGCTGGAGACGATGGATCCGCTCGATATCAAGGCTTACCAGTACGATATCGTCTGCAACGGCGTGGAACTGTCGTCGGGTGCGATCCGGAACCATCTGCCGGAGATCATGGAAAAGGCCTTCGCCATCGCCGGCTACGACAAGTCGGTGCTGGAGGAGAAGTTCGGCGGCATGCTCAATGCGCTGAAATATGGCGCCCCTCCGCATGGCGGTATCGCACCGGGCATCGACCGTATCGTCATGCTGCTGGCGGGTGAGGAGAACCTGCGCGAGGTGACGCTGTTCCCGATGAACCAGCGCGCCGAGGACCTGATGATGGGCGCCCCGTCTACCGTCAGCGCGCGCCAGCTGCGCGAACTGCATATCCGTCTCGACTTACCGAAGTAAGGCTCATAGCCCGCGGTTTTTCGAGAATACGCGCAAGTTGTCACTACACGGCTTGCCGCTGGAGCATTCCGGTGGCTAACGTGTGAAAAATACCTTGGGGAGGGGTTTTTCGTGACCAGCCGAATTTCCGATGACCTGCGGACGGGCGCGCTCGTCTATCACCGCGAACCGAAACCCGGAAAGCTCGAAATCCGGGCAACGAAGCCTCTTGGCAACCAGCGCGATCTCGCGCTTGCATATTCTCCCGGCGTTGCCGCGGCATGCCTTGCGATCGCGGACGATCCAGCCCTTGCTGCGGACTACACCGTGCGCGGCAATCTGGTTGCCGTGGTGTCGAACGGAACCGCCGTTCTTGGTCTTGGTGCGATCGGCCCCCTGGCGGCAAAGCCGGTGATGGAGGGCAAGGCGGTCTTGTTCAAGAAGTTCGCCGGTATCGATGTTTTCGACATTGAAATCGATGCGCTCGAAGTCGACCGAATGGTCGATGTGGTGTCGGCGCTCGAGCCGACCTTCGGCGGCATCAATCTCGAAGACATCAAGGCGCCGGAGTGTTTCGAGGTCGAGGCACGCCTGCGCGAGAAGATGAACATCCCCGTCTTTCACGACGACCAGCACGGCACGGCGATTATCGTCGTGGCCGCCATCCTCAATGGCCTGACCTTTGCCGGCAAGAAGCTGGAAGACGCGAAGATCGTGACCTCCGGCGCCGGCGCCGCCGCTTTGGCCTGCCTTTCGCTGCTGGTTTCCATGGGCGCAAAGCGGGAAAACATCTGGGTCACCGACATCGAGGGGGTCGTTTACGAGGGACGCACGGCGCAGATGGACCGCTGGAAGGAGATCTACGCCCAGAAGACCGACAAGCGTTCACTGATCGAGGTGCTGGATGATGCCGACGTGTTCCTCGGCCTGTCGGCAGGTGGCATCATGACCCCGGATCATCTCAAGAAGATGGCCAAAAAACCGCTGATCATGGCGCTGGCGAACCCCGAGCCGGAAATCATGCCGGACCTTGCCAAGGAAACCCGGCCTGATGCGATGATCTGCACGGGGCGAAGTGATTTTCCCAATCAGGTCAACAACGTATTGTGTTTTCCCTTCATCTTCCGTGGCGCGCTCGATGTCGGGGCGACGACGATCAACGAGGAAATGAAGCAGGCTGCCGTCGAGGCGATCGCCCTGTTGGCGCAGGAACCGCCTTCGGATGTCGCAGCCCAGGCCTATGGCGGCGAAACCGGCGTGTTCGGCCCCGAATTCCTGATCCCCAATCCGTTCGATCCGCGCCTTATCCTGCGTGTCGCGCCCGCGGTCGCGCGTGCTGCGATGGACTCAGGCGTCGCCACCCGTCCGATCGAGGATTTCGACGCCTACAACGAGCGCCTCAACCGCTTCGTGTTCCGCTCCGGTTTCATCATGAAGCCGATGTTCGCGGCCGCAAAGGCGGAACTGAAACGCGTCGTCTATGCCGACGGCGAGGACGAGCGCGCTCTTCGTGCCGCGCAGGTGTCGATCGAGGAACAACTGGCCCAGCCGATCCTGATCGGGCGGCCCCAGGTCGTGGAGGCGCGCATCAAGCGTTTCGGCCTGTCGATCAAGCCCGGCAGGGATTTCGAGTTGATCAATCCCGAAGACGATCCGCGCTATCGCGACTACGTCGACACTTTCCTGGAAAAAACCTGCCGTGGAGGCATCACGCCGGATGCGGCGCGGACGATCGTGCGCACCAGTTCCACCGTGATCGCAGCCGTTGCTCTGGCGCGCGGGGACGGCGACGCGATGCTATGCGGGTTGGAGGGGCGGTTCGACCGTCATTTGCTTACAATCCGCGATGTGGTCGGAACAGCACCCGGCGTGCGGGATTTTTCGGCGATGAGCCTGCTGCTCAACTCGAAGGGCGCATACTTCATCGCAGACACCTTCGTCTCGCCGGACCCCAGTGCGGAGGAACTGGCGGAAATGACGCAGCTTTGCGCCTGTCAGGTCCGCCGTTTCGGTATCGAGCCGAAGATCGCGCTGCTGTCGCACTCCAACTTCGGCAGTTCGAACACGGCAAGCGCCAGAAAAATGCGTGATGCGCTGACGATCCTGCGGCAGGAAGCACCCGACCTCGAAGTTGAAGGCGAAATGCACGGCGATACGGCGTTGTCGGAGGCTTTGCGCATGCGCATCTTCCCGCATTCGCGCCTGAAAGGCAGCGCCAACCTGCTCGTGATGCCGACGCTCGATGCCGCCAACATCGCCTACGAGCTGATCAAGGCGATGACGGATGCCTTGCCGGTCGGCCCGATCCTTGTTGGCGGTGCCAAGCCCGCGCATATCCTGACGCCTTCGGTTACCGCGCGTGGCGTGGTCAACATGACAGCGGTCGCTGCCGTGGAAGCGCAGCAGATGTCTCAGGGCTGAGGGCGCCTCTCAGTCGAGTGTCTGGCGGTAGCGCAGCAGCGCGATCGTGACGATCACGGCCATGATGATGCCGAGCGCTGCCATATCCGGCATGATCTCGCTGACACCTGCGCCTTTCAGCATGACCTTGCGCACGATGCGGATGAAATGCGTCGAGGGGATCGCCGTCCCCAGTGTTTGCGCCCATCCCGGCATGCCGGCGAAGGGAAACATGAAGCCGGACAGCAGGATCGACGGCAGCATGTAGAAAAACGACATCTGCATCGCCTGCATCTGGCTGCGCGCGACCGTGGAAAACAGGAAGCCGAGCGCCAGGTTGACGACGATGAAAACGTTCAGGCCGAGCAGGAAGGCGATGCTTGAACCGTCGAACGGCACGCCGAAGACGATTTCCGCAAGGATCAGGAAAACCACCGTTTGCACATAGCCGATGCCGACATAAGGCAGGATCTTGCCGATCATCACCTCCGCTGGCCGCACCGGCGTCGCAATCAGGCTTTCCATCGTTCCGCGTTCGCTTTCGCGCACGATGGCGATCGCGGTGATCATCACCATGGTCATCGACAGGATGACCGCGAGAAGCCCAGGCACGATGTTGAAGCTGGTCACGCCCGCAGGGTTGTAGTGCCGGTGCACTGTCACCGAAAAGGCATCCTCGCCGCCTTTCAGCATCGAAAGCGGCCCCGTGGCCACGGTGCGCAGCGCGGCAGCGACGATGCCGGGCAGGGCGGCCGCTGCTCCGCCGGTTGCAGCCGGGTCTGATGCATCCGCCGCCAGCAGGATCGTAGGATGGCTGCCACGCATGATGTCGCGTTCAAAGCCGGACGGCACGACGACGACGAATGTGGCCTTGCCGGTTTTCAGCGCCTCTTCACTGGCTTTCGGACCGGAGGAGATGCCCGCGAAATGAAAGTAGGTGGAATTCTTCATCGCCGCGACGACGGCGCGGGTGACCGGGCCTGTGTCGTTCATCTCGACCAGCGTCGGCAGATGCTTTGGATCGGAGTTGATCGCAAAGCCGAACAGCATCAGTTGCACGATCGGAATGGCGATCATCATGGCGAACGTCATGCGGTCGCGCCGCATCTGGATGAATTCCTTGACCAGAACGGCCGTGAAGCGGGAAGGCGACAGGATTTCCATGCTTCATGCCCCGGACGCGAAATTGTCGCGTGAGCTGCTCATCAGGTGAATGAACACCTCTTCGAGGCCGGCAGGCTGCTGGCTCCATGTCAGGCCGCTGCGCTTGTGGGTCTGAACGGCCTTGTTGAGAGCCTTGGCGTCTGTGCCCGAGATGTGCAGTGCCGTACCGAACCGTGCAATCTGTTCCACGCCCGGCTCGCCTGACAGTTCTGCTTCAAGCTTCGCAAGTCCACGCCCCTCGACCCGCCACGTAACAAGGCCGGAACGCTCGGCTATTTCGTTCGAGGGACCTTCGATGAGCTTCTTGCCGTAGGCAATGTAGGTGATGAAATCGCACTGTATGGCCTCGTCCATGTAGTGGGTCGAAACCAGCACCGTTACGCCGGCATCCGAGAGCCTGCGGATTTCATCCCAGAACTCGCGCCGCGCCTTGGGGTCGACGCCCGCGGTCGGCTCGTCGAGCAGGAGCAGGTCGGGATCGTGGATCAGGCAGGCGGCAAGCGCCAGGCGCTGCTTCCAGCCGCCGGAAAGATGCCCCGCAAGCTGGTGTGAGCGGTCGGAAAGGCCGAGATCATCCAACGCCGCGTCGACCCGTTGCTTGCGGTTGTCGACGCGGAACATGCGGGCGATGAAATCGAGGTTCTCGCGGATCGTCAGGTCTTCATAAAGCGAGAACCGTTGCGTCATGTAGCCGACGCGTTCCTTGATCTGCTCGCTCTCGGTCAGGATGTCGTAGCCAAGACAGGTGCCCGTGCCGCCATCAGGCGTCAGCAGGCCGCACATCATGCGGATCGTGGTCGTCTTGCCGGAGCCGTTGGGTCCCAGAAATCCGTAGATCGCTCCCTTCGGCACGGTCATGTCGAAGCCGTCGACAACGGTCTTTTCGCCGAAGCGCTTGGTCAGCCCTTCGACCGCGATAACCGGCTCGCCGGAACTCTGTACATCTGGCGGCATGGTCATGGCGCACGCCTGACCGTGACCGGCTGGCCGGGAGCGAGGGCAGCAGCTTCGCCATCGGGTCGCGCATCGATCGCGAAAACGAGCCGGGCGCGCTCGTCGCGGCTGTAGATGACCGGCGGTGTATGCTCGGCCTGGGAGGCTGTCCATGTGACAGTTGCCGCGATGCCATCGCCACAGCCGTCGCATGTCACGGTGACCTTGCTGCCAACGGCATATTCCGCGCGGTCGGCTTCAGGCACGAACGCCCGTATCTTCAGTGCGCCATCGGGCAACAGGGACAGCACGGGGGAGCTTGGCCCTGCCTGCTCGCCGGGCTTGAGATAGACCCGGTCGACGAGCCCGGTCTGCCGGGTGCTCACGAAGCGGTCCTCGAACGCCTTTGCTGCCCGGACCAGCTCCGCCTGCTGGGCTTTCACGGCCTCACGTGCTGCATCGATGCGCGCTTCACGCCCGGCAAGGCGTTGCGTTTCAAGCGTTGCCTCAAGCTGGGCGACCTTGCCGTCTGCGCTTGTGAGCGCGGCCTGATCGGTATCAAGTTTCGACTGCGCGATCGTGCCGGATTGGCGCAGTTCCTTCGATCTGTCGAACGTGGCGCGCGCCAGCTCCAGTTCAGCCCGTGCTTGCCTGAGGCTGGCCTCGGTGACGGCAAGCTCTTGCGCGCGCGCGCCCGATTGCAGGTCGCGCAGGTCGGCCTTTGCGGCGTCGAGGCGTGCTTGCGCCGCATCCACGGCTGCCTGTTCCGCCGTGCAGTCGAGACGGAACAGGGCATCGCCTGCCATCACTCTTGCGCCGTCTGTGACGGTGACCTCGGCTATCGTGCCGGCGCTCGGCACTGCGACATAGACGTAATCGCCCTCGACATAACCGGTCAGTTCATGGTCCGGGGCTCCGCCCAACCCGAACAGGGCAAGAATGCCGCCAATCACCGCACCAATGAAATCAGTCATGGCTCATCTCCGGTGCGAGCAGGCCCTTGAACAGGATGTCCAGGTGGCTGCGGATGAAGGTTTGCGGGCTTGCATCGCTTTCGATGCCGAAGATGCGCGCAAGCAGGACGTGAGCGATGAGCGGTCCCACGACCGAGCGGATCGCGAGTTCCGGATCGACTGGACGCAACACGCCTTTCTCGATGCCGCTCTCGATCATGCGCCTGACGGCGGCGAAGGCGACCGACAGAACTTCCTCCCGGTACATCTCTGCAAGGTGCGGATAGCGGCCGGCTTCCGCCAGGATGATGCGCGGAATCGCTGCAATGCGCGGATCGGACATGCGTTGTGCGACCTGGCCGATCGCCATCTCCAGCGCCGTGCGGGGGTCGGGCAGGGCGGCATGCCCCATTTCGGCAACCGACGACACGATCGGCACGACGCCGCGGCGCACAAGCGCCTCCAGGATCGCTTCCTTGCTTTCGTAATAGAGATAGACCGCGCCTTTCGACAGGCCGGCGCGGCTTGCGATGTCCTCAACGCGCGTGGCGGCAAAGCCTTTTTCGATGAAAAGATCGAGCGCTGCGTCGAGTAATTCATCTGGCCGTGCCTCGGCGCGGCGGCGGAATTTGCGTGGTGTGGTCTCTGACATGGCCATATAAATAAATGACCGGTCAGTTAGTTTCAAGATACAATCAATACATGCGGCCGAATGAAGCAATCGAGGGTTACTGGATGGGGACCGTATACCCGCTCAGGAGAGCAGGGCGACGGCAAGGCCAAGGATGAGCGCGGTGATGACGCCGTTCAGCCCCATCCCGATTCCGGCGAAAGTGCCGGCAACAGGATTGACCAGAAATGCGCGCGCCGTGCCGATCCCGTGGGCGGAAACGCCAGCGGCGAAACCGCGCGCTGCCCAGTCGCGCACGCCGATCCGGTTCATGATCGGCGTGACGATCACCGCGCCGATGATGCCGGTCAGGATTACGAGGATGGCGGTTACGGCGGGCAGGCCGCCAAGGCGTTCCGAGATGCCCATTGCGATCGGCGTCGTGACCGATTTCGGCGCGATCGAGGCGATAAGCGTATTGTCCGCGCCGAGCGCCCAGGCGATTGCGACAGCGCTGGAAACGGCGGTTGCCGAGCCAACGGCAAGGGCCGCGAGCATGGGAACGAGGTTGCGTTTCACCTCGGCAAGGTTTTCAACCAATGGTATGGCCAGAGCAACGGTTGCGGGCCCCAGCATGAAGTGAACGAACTGCGCCCCCTCGAAATAGACCGGGAAAGGCGTGTCGCTGATCTTAAGCAGCGCCATCAGCAGCAGCACCGCAATGAGAACGGGATTGGCCAGCGGGTTGCGGTTCAGCTTCTGCGACAGCCTGTCAGCGATGACATATGCACCGAGTGTTGCCGTCAGCCACAGCAGCGGGCTGGTGGAAAGATAGACCCACAGTTCGATGACGCTCATGACGTTGGCCCTTCGTTCTGGGCACCCTGTCCGCCCATCAGCTTGCGCACTCCGACAAAGGTGAGAGCGGTGACCGCGAGCGTCAGCGCGGTCGAGATGACCAGCGCCCCGAGGATCGGCAGCCACTGATGGATGACGAGATCGGCATGCTGCACGACGCCGACGCCGGCTGGCACGAACAGCAGCGACAGGTTGCGCAGGATGCCATGGGCAACGCCGGATACTTTTTCAGCAAGCCCCGGCATCATCTTCAGAGCAAATGCGAAGAGAACGAGCCCGAGCACCGGACCGGGCAGGGGCAGGGCGCTGGCATGGGTGATCGCCTCGCCGGCAAGCTGGAACGCCAGCAGCACCAATAGCGCCTCAATCATAGCCAGCCCCTTCGATATGGTTTCTCCCGTGAGAGCCTAGCCATCAAAGATGGCGGTGTCGAAGCCCAATCCGGCCGAAGCCCGCCCGGAATCAAATTGCCAGCCAGCGACGCCAACCGATTCAAAAGACTCAATATTCGCCGCGCAATAATCTTGAATCAATCTGTGAAGACACCCGGCGAACCGGTTTGCGCCCGCGATTGCGGATCAGCCCGCCAAGTAAGCACCGATGCCGCGCCAGAGCAGGTGCGCGGCAACGGCTGTGATCAGGACCTTGAAGACGATCCTGAACTGTGCCTCGGGAATGCGGTGAAGCAACCGTGTTCCGGTGAAGGTTCCGGCAAAGCCGGTCGCGATCATCGCTGCTATCAGCCCCGCCCATGGTGCGAAGGCAAAGCCCAGTAGGCCGAAGGCAAGGATCTTCAGCACATGCTGGATGATCATAGCGGCGGAATGGGTGGCGACGAAATGGTGCCGGTTGTCGGGGAAGATTTGCGAATAGATCGCCAGCACGAACGGTCCCGTCGCGCCGAAGAACATGGTAAGGAAGGTGGAGAACGCGCCGCCCGCCGCAATCAGCCAGCGCGCACCGGCCGCGTTGAACTTCGGTTTCGGTCCCCACACCGCATAGATGATGAAGATCGCCAGCCCGATGCGCAGAACCGCGTCGTTGAGCGTGACGACCATTTTGCCGCCAGCGAGAGCTCCGACGATACTGCCGAGCAGGAAGGGCACGAGATAGCTCCACTGCACCGATTTCCGCAGCAGGAACGTCCGCCCGACGTTCGAGCCGAGTTGCACCACGCCATGCACGGGAATGAGCGCTGCGATCGGCATCATGGATGCCATGATGGAGAGCAGCAGCACCCCGCCGCCAAAGCCGGTTGCGGCCATGATCATCGAGGTGAAGAAGCTCGACACGATCATGATCGCCGCTGACAGAGCGGGCAGGTCGGGTGGGAGAAATTGGAGCATTTATTGATCTCACGCCAGTTCCACCGGACCGCGTCCGGTGTCACGGCTCCGATGGGGCGCGCAAAAGTGCGCGGCGCCCGGTCGGGCTTGCGAACCCTTCGGGTTCGTTACGTATCCCATCCGGTGTTGAGTGCGGCAAGATAGACGTGAGCAGTATGCGGGGTTCTGGGCGCAAGCCCGAACCCGGAGCGCGACTGCGCGACCGGCCAACTTTTTGGCCGCGCCCGCGCAGGCGTTGAGCGTAAGCGAAACTGCCGTGAGCGATATAAAAGCAAAACGCCGCGGCCTACTGACAGCCGCGGCGCAAGTTCAGGCGGGAGGGTACTCAGTGCACGATCACGAGCATCCGCTGGTCGAGCCGCAGGTGTCGCATTTCAGGCAGGTGCCGTTGCGCACCATGGTGAAATTGCCGCATTCGCCGCAGGCCTCGCCTTCATATCCTTTCATCCGCGCTTCCGCCGCCTGCTGTGCCTTGGTGTTGACCACGGGCTCGCTGATGGTGACGGCGGCTTGCACGGCAATGGTTTCGGTTGCTGTCGCCAGGGCTTGAGCGCGGGCCTGCAGGGCGCCGACCGGCCCGCCAGATGGAGCTGACGGTGCAACCACGCCGCCATGCACGACGGTGAACTTCTCCGCTGGCTTGCCGCGCACAAGACCGGTCGAGACATAGCGGGCCGCAGGCGTTTCGGGCCGGGCATCGCCATCGTCGTCCTCGGCTTCACCGATGGAGGTCGAGGACAGATTGTCCGGCTGCACATGCGCCAGGTCGTAGCGGTCGAGATAGGACACGGCCAGTTCGCGGAAGATGTAGTCGAGGATCGACGTTGCGCTCTTGATCGTGTCGTTGCCCTGAACCATGCCGGCCGGTTCGAAACGGGTGAAGGTGAAGGCCTCCACATATTCTTCCAGCGGCACGCCGTATTGCAGGCCGAGCGAGATCGCGATGGCGAAATTGTTCATCATCGCGCGGAAGGCAGCACCTTCCTTGTGCATGTCGATGAAGATCTCGCCGAGACGGCCATCCTCGTATTCACCCGTGTGCAGATAAACCTTGTGCCCGCCGACAATGGCCTTCTGAGTGTAAGCCTTGCGCCGGTTCGGCAGCTTCTGCCGCTCGGGTGCCCGCTCCACGATGCGCTCGACGATTTTCTCGGCGACGGCGGCTGCGCGCGCCTGCGCCGGTGCCGCTGCCAGATCCTCGAGTGCGTCCTCCGCCTCGTCGTCGTCATCGGCGAGGAGCTGTGCGTTGAGCGGCTGGGAGAGCTTGGAGCCGTCGCGGTAGAGCGCGTTGGCTTTCAGCGCCAGACGCCAGGACAGCATGTAGGCTTCCTTGCAGTCCTTCACGGTGGCGTCGTTGGGCATGTTGATGGTCTTGGAGATGGCGCCCGAGATGAACGGCTGGGAGGCCGCCATCATGCGGATGTGGCTTTCCACCGACAGGTAACGCTTGCCGATGCGTCCGCACGGGTTGGCGCAGTCGAAGACGGGCAGGTGTTCTGCCTTCAGGTGCGGCGCGCCTTCCAGCGTCATCGCCCCGCAGCAGTAGGTATTGGCCGCTTCGATCTCTTTCCTCGTGAACCCCAGTTCGGCCAGCAGGTCGAACTGGGGATCAACGAGACGGTCCGCCGCGATCTTCAGGACCGAAGTGCAGAATTCCTCGCCAAGCGTCCACTTGTTGAAAGCGAACTTGATGTCGAATGCAGTCGCAAGGCCCTTCTCGATGGCTTCGAGCTGCTGGGGGCCGAATCCCTTGGAGCCGAGGGTCTTGTGGCTGATGCCGGGGGCATCCTTCAGCGTGCCGTTGCCGACCGCGTAGGTGACGATGTCGTCGATCTGCTCTTGGGCGTAGCCGAGCGTGCGCAGGGCTTCCGGCACCGCGCGGTTGATGATCTTGAAGTAACCGCCACCAGCCAGCTTCTTGAACTTCACCAGCGCGAAGTCGGGTTCGATGCCGGTGGTGTCGCAGTCCATGACGAGGCCGATCGTGCCGGTCGGCGCGATGACGGAGACCTGCGCGTTGCGGAAACCGTTGGCTTGCCCCAGTTCCAGCGCTTCGTCCCACGCCCTGGTCGCAGCAGCCACGATATCGTCCTGCGGGCAGGAGGCATGATCGAGCGCGACGGGCGCCGTGTTGAGGGCCTCATAGCCGTCGTTCTTGCCGTGCGCTGCGCGCTGGTGGTTACGGATCACACGCAGCATGGCATCGGCGTTCGGCTGATACTCGGGGAAGGCACCAAGCTCGCCGGCCATTTCCGCGCTTGTGCGGTAGCAGATGCCGGTCATCAGGGCGCTGATCGCGCCGCAAAGCGCGCGGCCATCGTCGCTGTCGTAGGAGATGCCCGAGGTCATCAGCAGGCCGCCGATATTGGCGTAGCCGAGACCCAGCGTGCGGTACTTGTAGGAAAGCTCCGCGATCTGGCGCGAGGGGAACTGCGCCATCAGCACCGAGATTTCCAGCACGATGGTCCACAGCCGCGTGGCGTGGGAGAAGGCGGCGACATCGAAGCGCTTGGTCTCATCGCGGAACTGCAGGAGGTTCAGCGAGGCGAGGTTGCAGGCGGTATCGTCCAGGAACATGTATTCCGAGCACGGATTGGACGCACGGATTTCACCGGCCGCAGGGCAGGTGTGCCAGTCGTTGATCGTGGTGTGGTACTGGATGCCGGGATCAGCCGACGCCCAGGCGGCATGACCGACCTGTTCCCACAGCGCGCGCGCATCGACCGTGTCGTGCACCTTGCCATCGATACGGCGGATCAGGTCCCAGGAACCGCCATCCTCGACCGCCTTCAGGAACTCGTCGGTGACGCGCACCGAGTTGTTGGAGTTCTGGCCCGAAACCGTCAGATAGGCATCGGAATCCCAGTCGGTGTTGAAGGTGTTGAAGGTGATGTCGGTATAGCCCTGCTTCGCGAACTGGATGACGCGGCGGATGTAGTTCTCCGGCACCATCGCCTTCTTGGCGGCGCGCACCTCGCGCTTCAGCGCCGGGTTGCGGCTCGGCTCGAAGCAGTCGGCGTTGTCTTCGCCCGACACGCAATTGACGCAGGCTTTCATGATCGCCGACAGGTGCTTCTGGCAGATCTTGGAGCCGGTGACGAGGGCGGCGACTTTCTGCTCCTCCTTCACCTTCCAGTTGATGTAATCCTCGATGTCGGGATGGTCGATATCGACGACGACCATCTTGGCCGCGCGCCGCGTCGTGCCGCCGGACTTGATCGCGCCGGCTGCCCGGTCGCCGATCTTCAGGAAGCTCATCAGGCCTGACGATTTTCCGCCGCCGGACAGCTTTTCGCCTTCGCCGCGCAGGCGCGAGAAGTTGGAGCCGGTGCCCGAACCGTATTTGAACAGCCGCGCCTCACGTACCCACAGGTCCATGATGCCGTTCTCGTTGACGAGATCGTCCTCGACCGACTGGATGAAGCAGGCATGCGGCTGCGGGTGCTCGTAGGCGCCGGTGGAGCGGGTCAGCTTGCCGGTTTCGTAATCGACGTAGAAATGGCCCTGGCTGGGGCCGTCGATGCCATAGGCCCAGTGCAGGCCGGTGTTGAACCACTGCGGGCTGTTGGGGGCGCATTTCTGGGTGGCGAGCATGTAGGCGAGTTCGTCGAAGAAGGCGCGGGCATCCTCTTCGGCGTCGAAATAACCGCCCTTCCAGCCCCAGTAGGTCCAGGTGCCGGCAAGGCGCTCGAAAACCTGGCGGCTGTCGATCTCGGAACCGAAGCGCTCTTCGGCGGGCAGCTTCTTCAGCGCCTTTTCGTCGGGGACCGAGCGCCACAGCCAGGAAGGAACGGTCTCTTCCTCGACGCGCTTCAGCTTCGCAGGCACGCCGGCCTTGCGGAAATATTTCTGCGCGATGATGTCGCTTGCCACTTGCGACCACGCGGCGGGCACCACGATGTCGTCGAGCTTGAAGACGATCGAGCCGTCCGGATTGCGGATTTCGCTCGAAGTCGTGCGGAATTCAATTCCCGCGAATGGTGATTTGCCCGCCTTGGTGTATCGCCGCTCAATCCGCATTTTGCTCTCCAGTGGGCCGGCGCTGCTCGCAACCGGCGCAAATTCCCCCGTTGCCGGGGTATGATCCCCGACTCGCTGCCTCAACTCTGTCTTTTAGCCCCCACGGCTCGGCCAGCGGCCGGCCAGCTTGCGGTTATGCCCGGTATCCCCGGATCTTCACCGCAATATCCACCTTCGCGTGCGGGGCAAGAAACCCGTCACGCGGCTTGTGGAAATCCACACAACGCATGCCGGACGGGTCATCTTTTCTGGAGGCCGGATTACGTCCCGGCTCACGCACCGCGTCACTCAGGTGACGTTGGCAGACCGTATGATGACTCGTTTCGACACGTCAAGCATTAGTGTGTCCGGGTTACCGAACCGCTAAATATTGTGGTGAATCGGTGGAATATGTGGAAATCGCCCCTGGAAAAATCCGGGTGCCGTAACGGCAAATCACTGATGCGAATACAAAAACGTCTCACGATTCGCGTGCGTGACAAACGTCATTCGTTTGATTCCCTCGGATTTTAGCGATTCGATTGCGCGAGCCTTAAAAGGCCGATGCTAGATTTCCTGCGTTGGGGCGATAATCCCGCCTGCAAAATGTTCAAATTCCAACGTGGATGAGGCCTTCCCCCATGCCGCATCATGACGCTTTCGGATTGTCCGTGGCCGACCTCGACGTCGCCATTGTAGAAAACAGCCGCGCCATGCAGACGACCTTGCGGTCGATGCTCGCAACCTTCGGCGTCAGGCGCATCCGCGCCTATGACACGGCATCCGAAGCATTGACTTCGATGCTCGCCGATCCGCCGTCTGTGGTGATCACCGCATGGAACCTGACGCCGATGAATGGCGAGAAGCTGATACGGACCATGCGCGATCCCGAATTTCCATCGCTGTGCCACGTACCGGTGATTGTCGCCACGGCGCACGCCACACTCAGCGTGATCGACAGCGCCTTCAGCGCCGGCTGCAACGCGCTCTTGGCCAAGCCGCTGAGCCCGAATGTCCTGCTCTCAAGGCTGGAATGGCTGGTTCGCGACAGTTGCGAGATGGTCGAGGAAGAGGGCCGCATCATCGTATCGGGCATGGGAGATGTGCTCGAATCGCGGGTCCGCAACTCTCCGCTCGCCAATTCGATCAAGCGCGCCAACGCGCTCGAAGCAGTCATGCGCGCCGACAGCGGCGAAGCGAACGACATGGAAGAGCAAGAAGTGGCGGATGCCGCCCAGGTCGTGGAAATCGCCGCAAAACACGAATTGCCCCGCAAGCCCGCGTCGGTCGACCCCCGGGATGCCCGCCGCGCCGAAGTGCTCAAAAAACGTTCCCGGCGCTGGCATGGATGGAAAATCGAAAACTCGAAGGGTTCTACTGTGGCTTAGTGCCGGCAAGGCGCACAGGCCTTGCCATGCTTGACCGCGCTATACGCGGCTCAGGGCAGGGTGGACCACGCTTCAAATCCTGTGTGTTGATTGCCATTGGGAGTTTGTGCATAGTCCGCTGCGTCCGGCGGTGCCCTGTTCGCGCAATGCCTGCCGGGCATTGACGGGGCAGACGGCACGGGGCAATCAAGGGCCATGAAATACTTCATCCTGCAGCTTTTCTCATGGTGGCATGGCCAGACGATGGGCACGCGCTTCTTCACATGGCGCAAGGGCCATTTCGTCGGCGAGGATGAGTTCGGCAACAAGTATTACCGCAATCCGAACGTGCCCCCGCTTGGTGAGCGCCGCTGGGTCGTCTATTCCGGCATTGCCGAGGCAAGCACCGTTCCGGCCGCCTGGCATGGCTGGCTTCACCACACGGTCGATGTTCCGCCAACCGAGGAAGATTACCAGGCCCGCGAGTGGGAGCGTCCGCACCTTCCGAACATGACGGGCACGCCGGCAGCCTATCGTCCCGATGGCAGCACCCTGAGCCAGAAGTCACGGCCGACCGCAACAGGTGACTACGAAGCCTGGGCGCCCTGAACGTCTCACCCGTTTCTGCATTGAGCGATTCCTCACAAACCTGGTCCGCCAGCGGATACGAGCGCAATGCGCGCTTCGTGTCCGATCTGGGCGCTGGTGTATATGACTGGCTGGCGCCGCAGGCAGGCGAGCGCATCCTTGATCTTGGCTGCGGCGACGGCGCGCTGACGCAGCGCATTGCAGACGCAGGCGCGAAAGTCACAGGCGTCGATGCCAGCCCCGATTTCATTGAAGCAGCGATAGCGCGTGGGCTCGATGCCCGTCTGATGGATGGGCATGAACTGACCTTAGATGCCGAGTTCGACGCGGTTTTCTCCAACGCGGCCCTGCACTGGATGACGCGTCCCCGCGATGTGCTGGCAGGCGTTGCGCGCGCACTCAAGCCCGGTGGACGCTTCGTCGCCGAGTTTGGCGGCCATGGCAATGTCGCGGCAATCGTCACGGGCATGCGCGCCATGGCCCGCATTCATGGCGGCGATGCCGCGCTGGCCGACCCCTGGTATTTCCCAACGCCCGGTGAATACACGCAGGTTCTGCAATCATGCGGCTTCACGGTAGACGAAATCGCGCTGATTCCACGTCCCACGCCGTTGCCGACGGGAATCGCGGGTTGGCTGGAAACCTTTCGCGCGCCGTTCTTTGCCCAGTACGGCGATGGCAAAAGGGCCGAGGTGCTGCGCGGTCTGGAGGATTTGTTGCGCCCGGCACTATGCGACACGGCAGGGCAGTGGACGGCGGACTACGTGCGATTGCGTGTGCATGCGAAGCTGAATAGCTGACGCCTCGCCAAAATATCGCCACTGCGGCGATACAGACATTGCGCTTGTGACGTCAAACGGGCAAAACCGATTCACGTCTCCGGCGGCCACAATTCACGGTCGGATCTTGTTAGGAAATCACGAATGGTCATGAGCGCTGTCAAACGGCTGATCCTGACTGTCGCGGCCATCGCAACGGTGACGTTGCTTGCCGCCCAGCCGGCATCGGCACAGCGCATCAACAACCCGATCGCCGAATTCACCGGCCTCGACAAGATCACGGGGCGGATCATCAAGTTCGATGTGCTGATCGACGAGACGGTGCAGTTCGGTGCGCTGCAGGTGACGCCGCGCGTCTGCTACTCGCGTCCGACCACGGAGGCGCCGAAGACGACCTCATTCGTTGAAGTTGACGAGGTCACGCTCGACGCCAAGATCAAACGCATCTTCACCGGCTGGATGTTTGCCGCAAGCCCCGGCCTGAACGCCGTCGAGCATCCCGTCTATGATGTGTGGCTGACGAGCTGCAAGCAGTCTTCGGAAGAACTCGGCATCGCCAACCAGTAGAAATCGGCCGGGATTTCCAGCGCCTCGTCCAGCATCTCGTGATATTCCCGCCGGCTGACCTCGATGGCGCCGAAGCGCGTCAGATGGTCGGTTACGAACTGCGTATCGAGCAGTGTGAAACCGCCGGCCTTGAGGCGGGCGACGAGAAAGGCCAGTGCGATCTTGCTGGCGTCGCGCTCGCGGTGGAACATGCTCTCGCCGAAGAAAGCCCCGCCGAGCCGCACCCCGTAGAGCCCGCCGATCAGCCGCCCCCCGCGCCAGACCTCGACGGTATGGCATTGTCCGGCCTTGAACAGCTCGCCGTAAAGTCTGCGGATTTCCGGGTTGATCCAGGTCTTCTTGCGTCCCGGTGCGGGCTCCGCGCATCCTTCGATCACCGCATCGAAATCATTGTCGATCAGCACCTCGAAATCCGCAGTGCGGATGGTGCGGGCAAGCCGCTTGGGCAGATGGAAGGCATCGAGAGGAAGGATGCCGCGCTGGTGCGGCTCGATCCAGTGCAGTTGCGGGTCATCCTCGCTTTCGGCCATCGGAAAGATGCCGCAGGCATACGCCTTCAGCAAAACGGTCGGTGTGATCTCGAAAGCCACGTCGGACGCGCCGCTCAAGCTCGGTCCTCCGGTTTTACGCCTGTTCAGCTGTCAGCCTGATCGGCGAGGTGTGATTCCAGCCAGTGGATATCATAGCGTCCGTCGACGATATCGCCATTGTTCACCAGTTCCGAGAACAGCGGAATGGTGGTCTGGATACCGTCGATGACGAATTCCGACAGAGCGCGGCGCAGCCGCATAAGGCATTCGTTGCGGGATTTGCCGTGCACGATCAGCTTGCCGATCAGGCTGTCGTAATAGGGCGGTATGGAATAGCCCTGATAGACGCCGGAATCGACACGCACACCCAGTCCGCCGGGGGGATGGTAGTAGTTGATCTGCCCCGGAGAGGGCGCGAATGTGCGCGGATTTTCCGCGTTGATGCGGCATTCTATGGCATGTCCCAGAAAGGTGATGTCTTCCTGTTTCACCGATAGCGATGCGCCGGAGGCAACGCGCAACTGCTCGTGCACGAGATCGATACCGGTGATCATTTCGGTGACCGGGTGTTCGACCTGGAGCCGGGTGTTCATCTCGATGAAGTAGAACTCGCCGTTCTCGTACAGGAATTCGATTGTTCCGGCGCCACGGTAACCCAGATCGGCCATGGCCTCGGCGACCGTCGCGCCGATCCGCTTGCGGTCAGCCGCGTTGAGGCCCGGGGAGGGGGCTTCCTCCCATACCTTCTGGTGGCGGCGCTGCAGCGAACAGTCGCGTTCGCCCAGATGCACGGCATTGCCGCGCCCGTCGCCGAACACCTGCACCTCGATATGGCGTGGCTTGCCGAGATATTTCTCCATGTAGAGGCTGTCGTCACCGAAGGCCGCACTTGCCTCCGCGCGTGCCGTCGACATGGCATTGCGCAGGTCGTCCTCGGTCAGGGCCACCTTCATGCCGCGCCCGCCGCCCCCGGCAGCCGCCTTCACCAGAACCGGATAGCCGATCTCGGCGGCAACCTTGTAGGCTTCCTTCTCGCTCTCGATAGCCCCGTCCGAGCCGGGCACCACCGGAACACCAAGCGCGGAAACGGTCTGCTTGGCCGCGATCTTGTCGCCCATGACGCGGATATGCTCCGCGGTCGGGCCGATAAAGGTGATGCCGTGTGCGTCGAGGATTTCGGCGAAGCGGGCGTTTTCCGACAGGAAGCCGTAGCCGGGATGCACGGCGTCAGCGCCGGTGATCTCGCAGGCTGCCAGCAGCGAAGGAATATTGAGATAGCTGTCGCGCGCGGCAGGCGGTCCGATGCAGACACTTTCGTCGGCAAGGCGCACATGCATGGCGTTGCTGTCAGCGGTCGAATGGACCGCAACGGTCGCGATACCCAGTTCCTTGCAGGCCCTGAGAATGCGCAGGGCGATTTCACCCCGGTTAGCGATTAGGACCTTCTCGAACATTCAGGCTGCCCATCCAACGGGAACACGGGGTGGTCAGGAAATGACCAGCAACGGTTCGCCAAATTCCACCGGCTGGCCGTCCTCGACGAGAATCTCGGTGACCTTGCCGGACTTCGGCGCTGCGATCGGATTCATGGTCTTCATCGCTTCCACGATCATCACCGTCTGGCCTTCGCGCACGCTTGCGCCGACTTCCACGAACGGTTTCGCGCCGGGTTCCGGTGCATGGTAGGCGGTGCCGACCATCGGCGAAGCGACCGTTCCCGCAGCCGGTTTGTCGCTGGCCGCAGCGGATTTCGGGGCAGGGGCAGGTGTGGCAGGCGCTGGCGCGGGGGCGGCCGGAGCCGCGCCGACCGGTGCGACGACGGACATCTGGCGCGCAACACGGATGCGCACGTCATTCTGCTCGATCTCGATTTCGCTGAGATCGGTTTCCTTCAGCAGCGCGGCAAGATCACGAATGAGCGCCTTGTCTATGCCCTGATTTTGTTTCGACATGAAATGGTCCCTGAACCGCCTGAACGCTGCGCTGGAGTGAACGCGGGAACTGCCCGTTCGTTTAAACGGGCGGGCAAGGTCAGCCACATTCCAACGCAAATACCGCGCACGCACAAAACTTTGCCTGCGCGATATACATGGGAAACGGGCCGCTTAACAACCTGTGTGGATAGATTGCGTTAAACCGGGATTATGGCGGCCGCTTCTCAGCAGACTTGGCAGCCGTTGTCGCGGACCGATTTCACCTGCTTCTGAAGCTCCGCAAGCGGGGCCAGGCCGACAAGAACCTCACCGCCGATGACATAGGCTGGCGTGCCATTGATGCCGAGACTATCGGCCAGCGAGTGGGTTTTGCGGATGGTCTCGATGGTTGCCGGGTCGGCGATATCGGCGTTGAGCTTGGCCATATCGGCTCCAACCTCTTCGGCGATCTGCAGGGCAAGTGGCTTGCCTGCCCGTCCCTGATGCGAGAGCAGCTTGTCATGGAATTCCATGTAGAGTCCCTGCTTGGCAATCGCGACTCCGACGACAGCGGCGTCATAGGATTCCTCGCTGAGAACAGGGAATTCCTTGAATACCACCTTCACGTTCGGGTCGGCTTCCAACAAGGCACTGATGTCGCCGAGCGCCCGCTTGCAATAGGGGCAGTTGTAATCGAAGAACTCGACGATCGTGACATCGCCGGCCGGATTGCCTGCCGCATGATCGTCTGCAGATGAGAAAATCAGGTCCTTTTGCGCAGCGATTGTCTCCTTGCGGCGTTCGGCCTCTTCATCAGCACGCTTCTTTTCCAGTGCAACCGAGACTTCCTCGAGAATTTCGGGATTCGAAACGAGCGTGTCGCGGACCAGCGCGCGCACCTCATCCTTCTGCGTCTCGTTGAGGCTGCCAATCTGCACCGGCTCACCAGCAGGGGAGGCTGGTTGCTGGTCCATGTTGACTGCCGTGAAATACCCGGCAGCACCGAATACGGCTGCAACTGCGGCTCCCGTCAGGATGCCCTTGATATCCATATGCGTCTGCCTTTCTTGCCTGGCGCGGCTGATTGGCCCTGGCCACCGCGGCTGATATTCGATGCGTTACCCCTTGGGAGGGCGGTATTGCAAGATGTCTTCTGCGCGAAGCCATATCGGCGACCCCGCTTTCGCTCCCTGCTTGGCGCGCATGGCGAACTGACGCGCCTGATCGTCGTCACCGCTTGCAAGGGAGGCTTCCGCGCTCGCCAGATTGGCTTCCGGTATTTTTCCAAGGGCGCCATAGGCGCGGGCGAGATAACGTTGCGCCTCGGCATGGTCGCGCTGTTCGCGCGTAACGCGGACAAGCTCCGCCACGGCGTTACCCTGCAGGCTCTTGTCCCCCGACACGACATACGCCTTGCCCAGCGCGACCCGTAGCGCGGTATCGTTGGGCGCAAGTGCCACAGCCTTGCGCAGCGGCGCGACCGCATCGCGCGGTCGCCCGGCGTTGGTCAGGATCTCGCCCTTCATTTCCCAGAAATAGGGGTAATCCGGCATCTGGCCGAGCAGTTGGTCTATTCCCTTCAGTGCACCGCGATAGTCTGAACTGCGCATCCGGACAATGGTATGCGCATACAGTGCGGCAAGGCTGTCATTGGGCTTGGGATAGCGCCGCTTGACGGTGGAAGGGTGATCGAGATAGGCCGAAATCTTGGCGCGCATCAGGTCATGGCGAAGCTGGAGGTAAGGCGAATCCTTCGCGTTCCAGTAAGAGCTCTGGCGGGCCAGGTTGCTGAGTGCGGCAACGCGTTCGCGCGGCATCGGGTGACTGACGGCATACGGATCGACATAGCGCGTCGTAAAGATTTGCTGATCGGCAAAACGCTCGAATGTCTTGACCATGCCCTGGCCCGACTGGCCGGTCGCATTCAGATAATTGATCGCCGAACGGTCAGCGGCCTGCTCCTGGCCACGCCGGTAGGAAAGCAGTGTCCGCTGCATGATTTGCTGGCCGCCGGACATGATGGCACCGGCTGCTTCGCCGCTTCCCGCCGCCGCCGCCGCGCCTGCCAGGATGAGCTGGATAATGGAAACGGCCGTTGCGTAGCGCAGTTCCTGGCGCAGCTGGGCCAGATGCCCGCCGGCGATATGGCCGATTTCGTGCGCCAGAACGCCGATGACCTCGTTTGGCGTTTCAGATTGCAGCAACGTGCCCACATTGATGAAGATGCGCCTGCCGTCGATGACGAACGCATTGAATTCCTTGCTTGGGACGATGTAGATCGTCAGCCCGCCGCCCCCGACGCCTGCAACACGCAGGATCGGCGCGATATATTCACGCAACAGGGCCTCGATCTCCGCATCGCGAACGAACTGGATGCCGCCGGCTGCGCGCGCGGGCTGGGGCACGCTGGCAAGGCAAAGCGCGGCGGAAAGGATCAGCGCCGTCAGCTGCCGCATGAACACGCGAGCGTGCAGGGCGGCCAAGGCCGCGCTCAATACAGTCGTGTTCAAAGGTGTCGGAAGCTTCATCCTGATGTGCATCGTGCCCTGTCCTGATGACGGGAAACTAGGAACGCAGATGGTTCTGGTCAAACCGCAAGGGATCACGGTTGCGCGACCCGTGTCTTGCCGAACAAGCTCATAGCATGCAGAACCAAGTCCGTCTGCTCGTTGCCAATCGGGTCATCGGGCATGATTTTGTCGCCAAAAAGGCGATACAGCATATGTGGATGGAGTTTCCGGTGATGCCGAGTGCTGATGAGGTGGTGCAGCGTGCGAAAAGAGCTGGCCGCAAGCTGGCTGCGCGTGGCGATGTTGAGCCTTTTCTCGCCATGGATGTTCTGCGTGATGCCCACAGGCGGGCCGCCCAGGGGCAGGACATCTGCCATCTTGAAGTAGGACAGCCCGCCGCAAGCGCCCCGCGTGCGGTGCTGGAGGCTGCCCGTGCCGCACTTGATGGCGACAGGCTCGGATACACCGAGGCGACCGGGATACCCGAACTGCGCGAGCGCATTGCGGCCCATTATGCTGCGGCGTACGGGGTCAGCGTCGCCCCCGAGCGCGTGATTGTCACCCCCGGTTCGTCGGGCGGTTTCATGCTGGCGTTTCTGGCGCTGTTTTCTGCCGGTGAAAAGCTGGCCCTGGCATCGCCCGGTTATCCGGCTTACCGCAACATCCTGAAAGCGTTGGACATCGAGACGGCATGGCTTGAAACGAGAGCCGAAGACCGCTGGGTTCCTACGGCTGAGGATCTGGCAAATCTGGATGATGCCGAGAGCCTGTCGGGCCTGTTGCTGGCAAGTCCGGGCAACCCTACGGGCACGGTGATCGAGCCGGACCGCCTGGCAAGCCTTTGCAGGACGGCGCATGAGCGCTGCCTGTGGCTGATTTCCGACGAGATCTACCATGGCCTGACCTATGCCGCTCCGGCGGATACCGCGCTGCGCCACGATCCCGACGCGATCGTGATCAATTCGTTCTCCAAGTACTACTGTATGACCGGCTGGCGCATCGGCTGGATGATCGTTCCAGACGCGCTCGTTCGCACCATGGAACGTCTTGCCCAGAACCTGTTCATCTGCTCGCCAGCCATATCGCAGCTTGCAGCCGTTGCCGCTTTTGATGCGGATGAGGAACTGGAAGCCAACAAGGCCGTCTATGCGAAGAACCGCGACCTCCTGCTGAGTGCATTGCCTCAGATCGGAATAGACCGGTTTCTGCCCGTCGATGGGGCGTTCTACCTCTATGCGGACATCAGCGATTATACCAATAACTCGCTGGACTTCTCGGCAAGGCTATTGGCCGAAGCCGGTATTGCCGCAACGCCGGGCCGCGATTTCGATCCCTTCAACGGCGACCGCTACCTGCGTCTGTCATTTGCCGGCTCCAACGAAACCATCACCAAGGCGATCGACAGGCTGGATGGTTTCCTGAAAGCGTTCCGATAAAAGAAAACGGGCGCTACCTGCATGAAGCCGCGCCCGTAAACTATTCTGAAAAAACGAGAATCAGGCGTCGTCGCTGCGCAATGCCCGCTGCCACCAGCCGCGCCGCGGCGGGCCGGACGGCTTCTCGTCTTCTGCCTCTGCAACCGGTTCGGCTTCCGCTTGCGCTGTCATAACGCCGGTATCGGCGTCGGCTGAAAACGCGCTCTCGGCTGCAGCGCCGTCATCGGCAGAATCGGCTTCGGCCGCAGCAGGCATATCGCTTTCGCTCGCCTCGTCCTCTGGTTTGGCCTTGGCGCGGGATCTGCGCGCGCGTTTGGGCTTTTCTTCCGAAACACCTTCCTGAGATGTCTCTTCGGCAGCCACAGCATCCCCATTTTCCGCCGGTTCAACGGCAGCTTCGGAAACATCCTCATTCGCAGCGCTCTTGCGCCGTGAGCGGCGGCGTGGCTTGGGCTTCTCTTCCGCCTCGGTGACGCTCACCGCTTCCGTGTCTGCCGCTTCCATGTCCTCAGGCTCACCCGCGTCGGGTTCGCCAGGGATTTCGCCGGATTCATTATCGTTGGCGGCATCGCCGGCATCCTGCGTTGTGGCCTCTTCATCACCGGGCTGCGCCTGCTGGCCGCGCCGCCTGCGCCCGCCGCGGCGCCCGCGCCGCCTGCGTTTGCGTCCACCGCCTTCGCGCTCTTCCGAGCTGCCATCGGCAGTGCGTTCGTCATCGGCCTCATCATCATCGCTGCCGCCGTCGTCGTCATCGCTTGCAGCGATCTCTTCGATACCGTCTGCTGCGGTCTCTCCGTCACCACTGCCACGCCGCCGCCTGCGCCGCCTGCGCCGGCGTCCGCCGCCTTCACCATCGCGGGGTGCGAAGTCCTCCTCCTCCTCGTCATCCATCGCGACCGGCGTGGCGTCGTCAGTCGTGACGACACGCGTTTCCTGGCGCGTATCGGTGCGGGAGGGCGCATGCCGCTCCATGGTCATCAGCGTTGAGGTCAGCGTGTCATCGCCAAGAATGGAAATACGTACGCCGTAGCGCTGTTCCAGATCGAACAGATGATCGCGTTTCTGATTGAGAATGTAGAGCGCAGCACCCGACTGGGTGGTGATCGTCAGGTCGGCAACGCGCTTGCGCAATTCATCCTCGATGGCGCGGAGAACATGCAGGGCGACAGAAGCGGTCGAACGCACAATTCCGCTGCCTGAGCAATGGGCGCACTTCTCGAAGCTGCCTTCCATGATGCCGGACCGGATACGCTGGCGCGACATTTCCAGCAGGCCGAAATGGCTGATCCGTCCAACCTGGATGCGGGCGCGATCCGACTTCAGACAATCTTTCAGTTTGCGTTCGACGGCGCGGTTGTTGCGCTTCTCCTCCATGTCGATGAAGTCGATAACGATCAGACCGGCGAGATCGCGCAGGCGAAGCTGACGCGAGATTTCCGCCGCAGCCTCCAGATTGGTCTTGAGCGCGGTATCCTCGATTGAATGTTCACGCGTGGCCTTGCCGGAGTTGACGTCGATGGCAACCAGCGCTTCGGTCTGGTTGATGACGATGTAGCCGCCGGATTTCAGCGTTACCTCGGCGCTGAACATGGCATCGAGCTGTCCTTCGATGCCGTTGCGGATATAGATCGGCTCGCTCTCCTTGTAGACCTGGACGTTCTTGGCATGGCTCGGCATGAGCATGCGCATGAAGTCCTTGGCCTCGCGATAGGCGGTGTCGCCCGACACGAGCACCTGGTCGATGTCCTTGTTGTAGAGATCGCGGATCGCGCGCTTTACGAGATTGCCTTCCTCGTAGACGAGGGTAGGCGCCATGGACTCAAGCGTCAGCTCGCGCACATTCTCCCACAGCCGCAGCAGATACTCGAAGTCACGGCGGATTTCCGACTTGGTGCGGCTTGCACCCGCCGTCCGCAGGATCACGCCCATGCCTTCCGGCACTTCCAGCTCGCGCGCCACTTCCTTGAGCCGCTTGCGGTCGCCCGATGATGTGATTTTGCGCGAAATGCCGCCGCCACGTGCGGTGTTGGGCATGAGAACGCAATAGCGGCCTGCCAGCGACAGATAGGTGGTCAGCGCGGCCCCCTTGTTGCCGCGCTCCTCCTTGACGACCTGCACCAGAAGGACTTGCTTGCGCTTGATGACTTCCTGGATCTTGTAGTTGCGCTTGCGGCGGCCCGCGCGGCGCGGAAGCTCTTCCAGCGCATCTTCGCTACCAACGGATTCTACGCTGTCTTCTTCGGTAACCTCGGTGACCGAGTTGCCGTTGGACTCATCTTCGTCATCGCCGTTTTCTTCTTCGTCGGAATCAGATGCCGGTTCGCTGACCGCATCGTCTTCCGCGGCAAGCGCAGCGGTGCCGTTATCGCCGCCGCTGTCATCCCCATCCTCGTCTGTGGAGGCTTCCGCGTCTGCCGAAGGGGCATCCGTTTCATCGGCATCTTCCGGCGAGGCAGCGTTGTCCTCGTCGGTATCCTCGGCTTCGTCGTCCTCGGCTTCCTCGTCGATCAGGGCCTGCCGGTCCGCGAAGGGGATCTGGTAGTAATCGGGATGAATTTCGCTGAAGGCGAGAAACCCATGCCGGTTGCCGCCGTAATCGACGAAGGCAGCCTGCAGCGACGGCTCTACGCGCGTGACGCGTGCCAGATATATGTTGCCGCGAAGCTGTTTCTTGCTGGCGGCCTCGAAATCGAATTCCTCGATCCGGTTGCCGCGCGTGACCACAACCCGGGTCTCCTCCGGATGGGTCGCGTCGATGAGCATCTTGTTTGCCATTGTACCTGCTCGATTTTTCCGCGCGCAGGGAGCCGGACTGCCCCGATGCCGCTGCGTGGCGGCACAAGCTGTCCGTCCGGCGCGCGATATGTATTGAAAGGGGAGCGATCCCAGGCGGCATGTCTGTCCGCGAGAAACGCTTGAGTAATTGCGCGCCATTGCCCGCGACCGCCAGCAAACAGCTGCGGTTGGCGATGCATTGCGTTAGTCGGGTGCGCGCTGACCATGAGAATGTGATCACCCGGTTGTCATGCTGCACGGCTTGCCGTGGCATGGAAATCTGTCATTGCGGCAAGTCCCCGTTATCCGGAAACCGCCTTTCACGGGTGAGGTTTGTCGACGGTTCTCATGAACATGGCGTCGAATGCCATATTCGTCCGCGTGTACCGTCTGAAAACTCCCGCTCCGGTGGCTCTCGGCCTTGCCGGGTGATTGCGGAAGTGCGGGAAATCGCTGTCGCGATTACCCTTGCGTCTGCGGGCCTGTACGGCACCATTCCGAAGCCGGATCGGATTTTCCTTTTGCCGCCCGGAAATCGGCCGGGTGCGAATATCGCGATACGAGAATCAGCCTTCGGAACATGTACGGGCCAGCCGACGCGAAACAACAAAGCGGTTCAGACGTTGCACGCTTCCTGGTGACGCGGCGGAAACCTACCCAAGAAAATGTATATCAGATCGTATCGTCTAATTTGCAAGCGAATTGATTGCATGACACGTCAGCGTGATGGCGCAGAAGCCGCTGACGGGTGTTGCATGGCTGCATCTTCAAGCCGGGAAATAGGGCTTTTCGTCGTTGGAAAGTGATGGTTAACGATATCCAACTTTAATGAGTTGTGGCATTCGGATAGGGTTCCCGGGCGCTGTTGCCGATGTACTGGCGTGCGCGGGAAGTCCGCCGTTTGAAGATAAACGTGTGCGAACGGGGATATGCAGCACCAATTTTTGCAAACAATACGCCGGTTGGGGCGGTTCCGGTCTGTATTTGCCGCGCTGATGCTGGTTGTGGCGTGCATGTCTTTTGCCGGGTTTCCGGCTGTTGGTGGCGCATCCGCCGAATCGGCGCTGCCTGTCGCGCGGGCTGCGCGTCTGGCCGGCGATGATCAGCGCACCCGCTTCGTAATGGATATCGACCGCATGGTCGCGTTCCGTATCTTCGCGCTGCCGGAACCCTATCGCGTCGTGATCGACCTTCCCGAACTCGAGTTCGGTGATTCGGCGGATGTCGAAACGGACGGGCGCGGTCTGGTCAGTGCTTATCGATACGGCCGGTTTGCTCCGGGCAAGTCCCGTATCGTGCTGGATACCAACGGGCCTTTTAGCATCGACAAGTCCTTCATTCTGGAACCGGTTGATTCCCAGCCGGCCCGCCTCGTGGTGGATATCGTGCCCGCCGACCGCCGCACATTCATGCGCGAGCTTGCGCTGGCGCCTCCGCCACCGGCGGACGAAAAACCCGAGCCTCCCGCGCAGACGAATGCGCCGGCCGCAGCAACGCCGCTACAGCCGGTGCCCCCGGGCGGTGCTGCCGGACGCATGCCGCTGATCGTCGTTGATGCGGGGCACGGCGGCGTCGATCCCGGCGCGAAAGGCAAGGGGGGCACGCTCGAGAAGGATGTCGTGCTCGAAGTTGCCCTGTTGTTTGCGGAGAAACTCGAGGCAAGCGGCCGCTACCGGGTGAAGCTGACCCGCGACGATGATCGCTTCATCAAGCTTGGCGACCGTGTGGAAATCGCGCGCAACGCCGAAGCCTCACTGCTTATTTCGGTGCATGCGGATGCAATCAACTATGCCGGCATCAGCGGAGCGACCGTTTACACGCGCTCCGACAAGGCATCCGATCTGGCCGCGCAGATGCTTGCCGACCGCGAAAACCGGGCCGATCTGATCGCCGGCGTCGATCTGTCGGAGGAAACCGACGAGGTTGCCGGTATCCTGTTCGATCTCGTGCGCCGCGAGACGCGCAACTTCTCAAAGATGTTCGGCCGCGGCCTCATCGATGAATTCCGCGGTCAGGTCCGCCTTATCAAGAATCCATTGCGCTCGGCCCGTTTCCATGTGCTTGCGGCACCTGATGTGCCGTCAGTACTGGTCGAACTGGGATATCTGACAAACGCCAAGGACGAGAAGGTGATGAAGACGCCTGAATGGCGCGAGAAGGTCACTGAAGCCATGCTGCAGGCCGTGGATGCCTATTTCGGCCGCGGCTTTGCACAGAAAGTTAATTGACGCACGCGCTTCATTGGGGTTCTTGAAGCCCCGCGAGGCATTGCAGATCGGCTTTTGGGTTGCCATGAAACCGGCCTGATTTGCATGCAAGGGTGCGGGCAGGGCATTCATTCCGGGGCGTATTGCCGGATGATAGGGTTCACTTGAAAAGATGTGGCCATGGCCTGCGCTGCGGCCAGGAAGAAACGAAAAGACGGAACGGTTAGGCGAACATGCTTCTTCGCTTCTTCGGATACCTGTTTGCGCTGGGCGTCGTGGTCTTCGTGATCGTGGCCGGCGGTGTAGGTTACGTGATCTGGAAGGTGTCTGCGGACCTTCCCGAATATTCGGCGCTGCGTGAATACGAGCCGCCGGTGATGACCAGAATTCAGGCATCGAACGGCGAGTTGCTGGCCGAATATGCAACCGAGCGCAGGCTCTACCTGCCGATTCAGGCAATCCCGGACCGGATTGTTCACGCCTTTATTTCTGCGGAAGACAAGAATTTCTATTCCCACATCGGTATCGATTTCACCGGCATCGCCCGCGCCGTTTTCGAGAACCTGCAGAACGTCCGCAGCGGCCGCCGTCTCGTAGGCGCCTCGACGATCACCCAGCAGGTGGCCAAGAACTTCCTGCTGACCAGCGACCAGACGATCGAGCGCAAGCTCAAGGAAGCGCTGCTTGCGCTGCGCATCGAACGCGCCTTCACCAAGGACCAGATCCTCGAGCTTTATCTGAACGAGATTTTCCTCGGATTGGGCGCCTATGGTGTCGCTGGCGCTGCCCTGCAGTATTACGGCAAGTCGGTTCATGAACTGACCATCGCCGAGGCTGCATATT
The DNA here is from genome assembly GCA_020637855.1 of Rhodobiaceae bacterium. GTDB lineage: Bacteria > Pseudomonadota > Alphaproteobacteria > Rhizobiales > Tepidamorphaceae > JACKJK01. Next base: position 931,750 of record JACKJR010000001.1, read on the forward strand.
TCGCAGCCTTGCCGAAGGGGCCGAACAATTATCACCCCTTCCGTCACCCCGACCGCGCAGTCGAGCGCCGCAACTGGGTGATCGATCGCATGGTGTCCAACGGCTATGTCACATTTGAAGACGGCGAGGAGGCCAAGAAACAGCCCCTCAACGTGACGCCGCGTGCAACGGGAGCCCAGATCGTTGCCGCCGATTACTTCGCCGAGGAAGTCCGCCGCGAAATCCTCGACCGCTACGGCCAGGAAAAACTCTATGGCGGCGGTCTTTCGGTCCGCGCCACGGTGGATCCGCGCCTGCAATATCTGGCCCGCAAGGCTCTGGTGGCGGGCCTGCGCACATATGACCGAGAGCATGGCTACCGTGGTCCCGTCGAACGCATCGAACTTGCAGGCGATTGGGGCGAGGCTGTTGCCAAGGTCGATGCCCTGAACGACATCGCCCCCTGGCGGATGGCCGTCATTCTTCAGGTCGACGAAGCTGAGGCGACGATCGGCTTGCGACCGGAAATCCTTCCCGATGGCCATATCGCCGCCAAGCGAGAGGTTGGGCGGATTCCGCTCAAGCAGGTCACATGGGCGAAGTGGACAGCCGGAGAGCGCAAGGGACGCAAGATCAGGACCGTTGCTGATGTGCTGACGCCGGGCGATGTCGTCTACGTTCAGCCAGTTGAGGAAGACCCCGGTACGTTCACGCTTGAGCAGGTGCCGAAGATTTCCGGCGCCATCTGTGCAATCGATCCATGGACGGGCCGCGTTCTGGCGCTTGTCGGCGGCTTTTCCTACGACCAGAGCCAGTTCAATCGCGCGACACAGGCCAAGCGTCAGCCTGGCTCCTCGTTCAAGCCTTTCGTCTACGCAACCGCGCTCGATAATGGTTATTCGCCAGCCTCCGTTGTCATGGACGCGCCGATCGAGTTCCGCATCGGCGGCAAGACCTGGCGGCCGCAGAATTATTCCGGCAAGTATTACGGCCCATCGACTTTGCGCACGGGCATCGAGCGGTCCCGCAACGTCATGACAGTGCGTCTGGCGCAGGATCTGGGCATGCCCCTGATCACCGAGTATGCGCGGAATTTCGGCATCTATGACGATATGCTGCCTGTTCTGGCCATGTCGCTGGGCGCAGGAGAGACCACGGTTCTGCGCCTGACCGGGGCTTACGCCATTCTCGCCAATGGCGGGCGCAAGATCACCCCGACCCTGATCGATCGCATCCAGGACCGTCACGGAAAGACGATCTTCAAGCACGAGGAACGCCAGTGCCCCGATTGCCGTTCGGACGATTGGCATAATCAGGACGAGCCGGAAATCGTCGATAACCGCGAACAGATCCTTGATCCTTACACCGCCTACCAGATCACCTCGATGATGGAAGGCGTCGTTCAGCGCGGTACGGCGACCGGCGTCAAGGTTCTGGGGCGGCCGATCGCCGGTAAGACGGGAACGACGAACAATGAAAAGGACGCGTGGTTCGTTGGCTTCGCGCCCGATCTCGTCGTCGGAGTGTTTGTCGGCTTCGATACGCCAAAGCCGATGGGCCGCGGTGCGACCGGCGGGCATCTTGCCGCGCCGATCTTCACCGATTTCATGCGCGATGCGCTTGGCGATGAGCCCCCGGTTCCGTTCCGCGTGCCGCCTGGCATCAATTTCATCCCGATCGACAAACAGTCGGGCCTGCGCACCGCTGCCGGAAATCCCGGTGCCATCATGGAGGCGTTCAAGCCGGGGCAGGAGCCGCCGTCGAGCTATTCCATCATTGGTTATGCTGACGAATACGGCCGCCCGCTCACCGTCAATCCGGATGCAGACCGTGCCGTGACGCAAGGGACCGGCGGGCTGTACTGATCTTTTCAGATGCTTGTGTTAAGCGGATGGCATGCCCTGTTTACGCCATGCGCCGGCTCCGCTATAGCGTGTTCAGGAAAGTGCAACGCGGTTTTCCGTCCGAAACACGCGGTAAAACAAAGATCTAGAACATGCCGGGTTTTGATTTAATCGAAATCTGACATGTCCTGGTTTCCGTGCCAATCAAGTTCTGCCGTACCGTCCGGTCCGGCATTTTCCAAGGAGACCACCGTCCCAATGCGTGCGGAATTTCAGTCCCTCGTTGACGAAATCCGCGAGTCGGTCACGCTCCTGAGGAGGCATCTTTGACTGGGATGCCGCCCAGGCCCGGCTCGCTGAACTGAATGCGGCCGCCGAGGATCCCGAACTGTGGAACGACTCCGAGGCCGCGCAAACCACCATGCGCGAGCGCCAGCAGCTCGTTGACCAGATCGAGGGCATCCGCAAGCTCGAGGGCGAACTCGATGATGCGGTGACCTTGGTCGAACTCGGCGAGGAAGCCGAAGACGAAGCTACGGTCGAGGAGGGGCGCGGCCAGCTCAAGAGCCTGCTTGCCATCGCCCAGAAGCGGCAGGTCGAGACGCTGCTTTCTGGTGAAGCCGATTCCAATGACACCTACCTTGAAGTTCATGCCGGCGCGGGCGGCACTGAAAGCCAGGACTGGGCCGAAATGCTCATGCGCATGTATCAGCGCTGGGCCGAACATCGCGGCTTCAAGGTCGAGATCATGGGCGTGTCCTACGGCGAAGAGGCCGGCATCAAGGCCGGTACGCTGCTCATCAAGGGCCACAATGCCTATGGCTGGGCGAAGACGGAATCCGGCGTTCACCGCCTCGTGCGCATCTCGCCCTATGATTCCAACGCCCGCCGCCACACGAGCTTTGCTTCCGTCTGGATCTATCCTGTCGTCGACGACACGATAGAGATCGATGTCTCGGAAAGCGATGTGCGCATCGATACGTATCGCGCCTCCGGCGCCGGTGGACAGCACGTCAACACCACCGATAGCGCTGTGCGCATCACCCACATACCGACGGGTATCGTCGTGCAGTGCCAGAACGAGCGCTCCCAGCACAAGAACCGCGCCACGGCCTGGGCGATGCTGCGCGCGCGGCTCTACGAGGCCGAGCTGAAAAAACGCGAGGAGGAGGCGCTGTCGACCGCGTCCAGCAAGACGGAAATCGGCTGGGGCCACCAGATCAGATCCTACGTGCTGCAGCCCTATCAGCTGGTGAAGGATTTGCGCACAGGCGTGGAAAGCACCAATCCGCAGGCTGTGCTTGACGGCGATCTGGATGAGTTCATGGAAGCCGCATTGGCCGCACGCGTCTACGGCACGAGTAAGGAAGTGGCGGATATAGACTGAAGCATCGTGCGAAAACTGGATACCGGTTTTTCGCGGAAAACGATGCGCTAAAAAAAGATGGAGCAGGCATTCCTGTTCCATCGAACGCGTTTTTCTAAGCGCGTTCGATCGTCTTCATCGCCTGCCAGTAGTGCCAAACGCCCCACACGCCAATCAGCTGTATGACCGCCAGCGAAAGGCCCAGCGAATGATTGCCGTGGTCTGCGAAGACCATGGACGAGGCAAGGCCGATCAGCGTGGGCCCCAGGCCGAGGCCGACCAGATTGAACGTGAAGAGGAATATTGCGGTCGCCATCGGCCGCATCTCATTGCTGACGCGTGAATGCAGGAGCGCGAATGTCGGCCCCCAGTAAACCGCACTGACCGAGACCGCGATCACGAAACAGGAGAGCGCAAAAGCCGTTTGCTCGGCGAGCAGAAAAGCCCAGACCAGGGGCTTTGCGGCGAGAATGGCAACGATCACGACCCCGAGCCGCCAGCGCGGGTCTTTTGCGCCAAGCCGGTCGGCAACCAGCCCGCTCCCCCAGGTGCCGAGACCGCCGACGATGCCGCCGGCAAGGGCGAGGAAAATTCCGGTCTGAGCCTGGCTGAGACTGTGGGCACGGATGATGAAGGCCGGCACCCAGGCCAGTGCACCGAAGGTGACGATCCCGGTCAGGGCAAGACCGATCATGGCGTGAAGCAGGCCCCGGTCATGCCGGATCGCGGCGATGGTTTCCAGCATAAGGGATTGCCGGGCCTGCCTGGAGGGAGGCGTTTCGCGCACCGGTTCCTGGACCGTGAAACGCAAGAGCGCAGCCAGCAGCAGAGCTGGCAGGCCCGCCAGTACGAAAGCCCAGCGCCAGCCGAGAGCCTGGCCTGCTATGCCGCCGATGAGAAACGCCAAAAGCACGCCGGCATTTGCACCTGTCGCGAATGCCGCAAGCGCCGATGTTCTTCGCTCTGGCGGATACAGGTCGGAAATCATCGAGTGGGCCGGTGCGACTGAACCGGATTCTCCTATCCCCACGCCCAGCCGTGCGGCAATCAGATGCGTGAAGTTCTGTGCGCCTGCCATCAATATGGTCATCAGGCCCCAGACGGTGGCGGATACGGCCACGATGTTGCGTCTGTTGCCGTAGGCGGCAAGCCCGGCGACGGGGAGGCCTGCGAGCACGAACACGATCGCGAACACCAGTCCGGATAAAAGGCCAAGCTGCGTATCCGAGAGAGAGAACTCGGCGCCGATCGCATTGAGGCAGATGCCGAGCACGTTGCGGTCAAGATGCGCGACCGCGAAGATGCCGGCAAGAACCAGCAATGCGTATCGTCTTTCGGACTGCACTTAAGCCCCTGCCTGATCCGACGTTTCTGCCCCGGCGCGATGAGTAGCCGTTATCCGGGCTTGTGCCAAGCAGGCGAGGGGGGCTTGCGTGGTTACAGCTTGCGGCCGGCGCGGATATAGGTGATGGGGTTGCGGGCAGCGCCATTGCGGCGCACCTCGAAGTGCAGGTGCGGTCCGGTGCTGCGTCCCGTGCTGCCGACCTTGCCGATCAGTTGCCCAGGCGCAACGACGTCGCCTTCCTTGACCAGCACGCGGCTCAGGTGAGCGTAGCGCGAGGTCAGGCCCTGTCCGTGGTCGATCTCCACCATGTTGCCGTAGCCGCCATGGCGTCCGGCGCTGAGAACGGTGCCTGCGCCCGCAGCCATGACCTCTTCGCCCTTGCGGGCACGAAAATCGAGCCCCTGATGCATCGCCGGTTTACCGAGGAACGGGTCCGTGCGCGGCCCGAAGCCGCTGCTGATGGAGGCGTTGTCACCAACCGGCCTGCGAACCGGCAGGCGCGTCACGATACGACCGATGTCGGAGAGGTTCGCGAGCGTCAGCTCAACGGCTTCCATGCGGGTTTCGAAAGCATAGATCGCAGCTTTGGTGCCGCTCAACGGGACGAGGGGTCCGCCCAGGGCATCGTTTTCGCTACGGCCCGGAACGTCAATACCGAGAGCCCGGGGAACCGACGCAAGCCTGTTATGCCGGCTTTCGACTTCCTTCTCGATCCGGTCAAGCACGCCGAACTGGCGGATGGCCAGTGTGTCCAGCCTGGCTTCGACGATCTTGATACGCGCATCCGCGGACTCAGATGGCTCCCGCAGCGCATTGGCAAGCTCTTCGCGGATGTCGCGGACGAACGCGTAAAGTGGGTGTCGGGCATTGGCATTGGCTGTGTCGAGGACCTGAGGTTTGCCGAATGACCGGATGGGGACGGTGCTTGGAATGAGATCTTCGATCTTCAGTGTGACCTTGATGCCGCTTGCTTGCAGATCCTCGACCATCTCGGCGAGGCGGTCATGGCGGGTGATGAGCGAATGCAATCGCGCATCGGCTTCGTTGACGTCGTCGCTGACGGAGCTGGAAGAAAGGGTTTCGTCGATCCTGAGCCGCAATCCGGCGATCTGGATGTTGCTTTCGGTGATTTCGTCTACAGGTTTGCCGGCCTTGGAACCAGCCGATGTTTCGCGTTTCCATTTCACGCTTGGCGTGCGTGCGGGCGCGGGTTCGGCTGCTGCGATCTCACGCGGTGCGTTGAAAGAATGCATCATGCCCAACGCTCCCAGCAGCACGCCTGCCGCGATCAGCACCCAAATGGCGGCATGACCGGCAGAACTCTGGTTCCCGGCTGTTTTCGTGGCATTTTCAGTCGGAATGGAACGCGACATAACGGTGGCAGCACTCTCGTTTCGCTGGCAAACGGCCAGGCTCACATCGAATGCGCCATTGTTGAATGATTAGGGTTAACAATCGGGTAAAGCGCTGTCAGCGCTGCAATTCCGCTTCGGCATGCGGTGGGCGGAACGCCCACAGCGTATGTCCGGCATAGTTGAGGATCGTCAGCGCGACCGCCTCGACACAGAAGATGATCAGGTAATGGACGCCGGCCCACTCGAGCAGGGCGGAAACGGCGAGGTTGACCGTGAAAGAGGTCCCGACCACGGTCAGGAACCGAACGGCACTGCGGGCCTGCGCCTTCTGCCCGAATGTCCAGAGAGCATTGCCAAGATAGGAAACGCCGGTGCCTGTGGCAAAGCCGGCGCAGGCCGCCAGCCAGATCGGCGAACCCGCGCCCAGGATTGCCGCGACATAGGTGACGAAATAGGTGCCGGTCGATGCAAGGCCGACGACGATATAGCGCGCCACCCGCTGGAACTCTTCCGGCGGAAGCAATGCTGAAACCCTGCGGAAAATGCTCATGCGGCTTCCTTGCGGAAAAGAGCCCATTTCAGATCCAGGGGCGGGTAGGGGATGCGAAGCCCGGGCGGAATAAGCTTCGTCAGTCCCGCGATAGGCGCAAGCAAGCGGCTCTCCGAAAGCTTGTGATGCAGCAGCGAGGCAACGTGGCGACCGAGCACGATCTTGCGCGGACGACCGCTGTCGAGCTGGTGCAGCCCGTGGCGCGCGAAGGCTGCGGCAAGATCGTCCGGCCCGAACCAGTGAACGACGCTCGGCGGGCTGATCTCGTGCCAGCCCGCACCCAGCATCCGTGCCGGTAGGCTGGTGCGGTCCCAGTAGTCGACGAGGCAAAGCCCACCCGGCTTCAGCGCAAACGACAGGTTGCGAAGAGCTGCATGCAGGTCATGCAGGTGGCCTATTACCTGGATCATGGTGACGAGGTCGACAGGATCACCGGCTGAAAAGCTCTCAGCGTCGCCGGAGATAAGATTTACGTCCAGCATTTTCCGGCCATAGACCCGCATCGTTGCGTTGGGTTCGATGCCGATGCCCTGCCAGCCCGCATCTTCGAAACCCTTGAGAACAAAGCCGGCGGCCGCTCCGATGTCGATCATCCGCCCCGGCGGAGCATGCCGGGCGATTAACGAGGCATGGTAGCGCCCTTGCGCTCGCAACAGGTCGCCCGAAGCCGTGTAGTCCGCATAGCCATCGCCGCCGCCGAAGAAATAGTCGTCGTCATATTGTCGCGCGACGTGGTCGCGCGGCAGCGGATTGGCAAGGTAACCGTGGCCGCAGGACGCGCAGCGCACGAGCCGATAGGCCGATTTTATTAGCCAGGGCGTGGCATGGCCGGCACAGATCGGGCAGGCGGGGACAGGTGCCCGATCAGGGAAATCGGGATGCGCGTTCATGCCGCCTGCCGTAACGAACCAACGTCGGCTGCCGGCAGCTGTGTCGCTGATACCAGATTGGCATGCTGCTGCATCGTCACGACCTCGAAGTGCTTGGACAGCGTTGCCAGCGCCCATCGCGCGAAGGCGAGTTTCTTTTCCGCCGTCTGGTTCATCGCCGGGAAGAAATCGAGGCCGGGGAACTCCCCCTTGCCCATGTAATCCAGCGGATGCAGCAGGAAGGACGGCTCGACGCCGCGCCACTTGCACAGCGCGATCGCCATACGGAAATATGCCTTCGCCAGCGTTTCCGAGTAACCTGCAAGATAGTGCAGGTAGCTCAGGTGGAACGGCGTACGCGTCAGCGGCATCGTCGTGACGGGTATTTCGACAAGTTCGCTCGTGCGAAGTGCCCAGCGATAAGGCTTCAATGACCTGAACCCGTCGGAAATGCGTCCGAACAGCCGGTTGCGCGTTTTACGTTCCGCAGACGACAGCGGCGCCTTCATGAAATAGTAGAGCCGCGCCAGTGGTCCGATCACGGTCGGGAAGGTCGAGGCGTCATAGCCGTATCCGCGCGCGGCAAGCGTTTCCAGCACCTGCTCCGAAACACTGAAGCCCGGTCCGCGAAACCCGCGCGGGCGAACGCCCGTGGCGGCGTGAATGGCGTCTTCGGCCCTGGCGATTTCGGTCTCGGTCTCATCGCGCGAATAAAGATGCAGCCATGGCTCGTGGTGGAACGAGTGATTGCCGATTTCGCAGCCGGAAGCCGCGATGTCCTTCAGCCATGGAATGTTGTGTGGGATTTCGGCATCCGCGCCGACGATGAAGACCGTCAGCGGCAGGCCAAGGTCTCGATTGATTGCCAGAAATCGCGGAACCACTATGCCGAAATAGCTCGGCATGGTTTCCCACGCCGTGTCGCCGCGTGTCTTCAGGTACGACCACGCATTATCGAGATCGAGGGACAGTGATGCGATGGGCCGCGTCATTCCGCAGCCCTCGGCTGAACGCTTTCCGGTGCGGTATGGCGTGTGTCGGCGCCAATTTCGACAAGCGCGCGTTCGGCAAGCTCGATCGTCTCGTTGACGTTGAGTGTACCGTTGAGGATGTTGGCCGAATTGACGGTGTAAAGTCCCGGCACAGAAGTGACGATGCCGGGTATGTTGCGGGCATAGCCGCGTACCGGAACCGGCAGAACATGGCGTGCCCGTGAGATGCGAAACGCCGCTATGTCGTCACGCGTGATGTCCGGATAAAGCCGGTTCAGACCGCTGATGAGGATGCGTTCCAGGTCTTCGTCGCTGGCGTCGAACAATGCATCCTCGCTTGCCAGATACATCGGCAGATACGCCAGTGTGCGTCCACCGAAGACGTCTTTGCCGGCAACAGCGCTCATGTCGATGACCGTCGTCAGCGGACAGTCTTCCGCCGTGATGTAGGTCAGGTAACCGCCGCGCAGCGGTTTCGTCAGCAATGCGGACGCACAGATGACGCCCTGATAGCGCACATTGTTGAGGCGTGCCTTTTCATCCGCATCGAGCGTCTTGCAGATCCGGGCGGCATGTGGCGGCGGGGCCGTCACGATTACTTTGTCGAACGCGAACGCCTTGTGTTTCGAAACGGCGGTTATCCCGCCGGCAACCATATCAATGGCGGAAACTGGCGCATGAGTGATGATGTCAGCACCGGCGGCTTCAAGCCGAACGAGGAGACGTTCCAGAATTGTGGCATATCCGCCCCTGACCGTGCCGAAGCGGTCGCGGGCAACGCCCTGTGCCCGCGCCGAATACAGTCTGCGGGCAATCGCCTGGATGAACTGGGCCGAGGCGTCCTTGTACATGTCGCCAAGTTTGGCGCGCAACAGCGGGCGCCAGATCGTGTCGAAGACGCGCTGGCCTGAAAGTCTTACCAGCCAGTCCTCGACGCCAGTGTCGCATAGCGTGCTGCCGTCGCGGATGCGGGAGGCATATAGGATTGTCGCCGCAAGCCGCATCTTGTCGATCAGTGACAGTATCGGCAGGCGCAGGAAATCGATGCCGCCGTTGAGAGGATAAAACCGTTCTCCGTCGAAAAGGTCAGAACCGGTCCTGGCCCAGTTGATATCGCTGTCGAGACCAAGCTCGCCGAGAAGCGCGATCAGGGATCGGTCCACGGGCAGTATGACGTGGTAATTCCGGTCCCATGTCACATCGCCGAGCCGCCACGCATCGGCAAGGCCGCCGATGCGGTCGGAGGCTTCGAGCACCGTGACACGGTCGCCCTGCTTGAGCAGGCGATGGGCTAGCGTCAGGCCCAGCATCCCGCCGCCTATGATGCCCCAATGCGTGCTGCCACGGGTTGTCATGACATGCGTCCTAGGCAGCCGCTCCGGCGACAGTGGTTTCGCAGACGATGCCGTCGCGCACGGTGTAGCTGCGACCACATCCGCATGTCGCCTCGCTGATGTCGAGCGGTGCATCGCTGAACCGCGCAAACGGTTCTCCGCAGCGGCAGACATAGCCGATTGTCTTTGCCGGGTGCCCGGCCACCATATGAAAGTCGCCCACGTCGCGGGTGACAACCGCGCCCATGCCGACCATGGCGAACTGGCCGATGGTCAGGCCAGGGCCGATCAGCGCCCGTGCGCCGATGGTCGCGCCCTTGCGCACGCAAGTGTCCAGCGTTTCCTCGGTCGGCGCCGAGGTCTGCAATTGCTTGAGGTCGGGGTCGCAGGCACGGGGGAAGCGGTCGTTGGTGAAAACCGTTCCCGCGCCGATGAACACGCCTGTCTCGATCGTCACGCCGTAGCAGATATAGACGAACGCATTGATTTTGACCCGGTCGCCGATCTCCACGCCATAGGCGATATAGCTCTTGCCGCCGATGATGCAGTCCGAGCCGATGCGTGAGGGAGCGCGCAGATGCGCATTGTCCCACACGCTCGTCCCCGCGCCGAGATTGACGCCGTCTTCGACCAGGGCCGTATCGTGGATGCGGACGCTCATAGGCCGGTGACACCCACGGCCTTGAGGTCGGGTTCGCCGTCTACGTCACACCAGCCCCCGCTGCTGGCGGAGAGGTATGCGGCCTCGATAGCGCGAACGGATGCAAGCGCATCTGCAATGGTCGTGCGCATTTTCCCGCCGCGTATCGCGCCCCGGAAGTCCTCAAGGTTGCGCTTGAACGCATCGATCTTGTCATAGCCCTTGCCGAACACGGTCCATTCCGTGTCTGTGTTTCGCATGTAGCGCGAGGCCTGCCAGCCGATTTCGATTGTGCCCTTGCTGCCGTAGAGCGTGATGAAGTTCGGTGACTTCTTCGGCACCGTCCAGGACAGTTCGATATGCGCTTTGGCACCGCCCTCGCATTCGACGAAGAGCATCGCGGTATCCTCGACGCCGAGGCCTCCGGCGAAGGTTTCCGTCACCGCGCGGACCATCCGTATGGGGCCTGCCAGATAACGTACGATCTCGACCGAATGCGTGCCGTTGTCGATCAGCACGCCGCCGCCGGAGACGGCTGCCTCGGAGTTCCAGCGCGCGCTCATGTCGACAGGCGCGGCGAACAGATTGTCGACCAGCAGGACGTCGCCGATGATGCCGGAATCAATCAACGAACGGGCCTTCACGATGTCCTCGACGTAACGGAATTTCGACGCCATCGCGACAGGCGCGCCAGACTGCTTCGATGCCGCGATCATGGCGACCGCGGACGAGCTGTCGACGGTGAAAGGCTTCTCGCACAAGACCGCGATGCTGCGTTTCAGCGCTTCCGTCGTCAGGTCCTCGTGCGCGGCCGGCGGCGCCGTTACGATGACGCCATCGAGTGTTTCGGCATCGAACATCTCGGCCGCACTCGCATAGGCCTTGCAGCCGATGCGTTCGGCGGCACTCTCGCGGATGCGTTCGTTGATGTCGCAGATCGCGGTGATCTTCAGATCGTCGATGCGCTCTGCCGCGTCGATATAGGTCTGGGCGATGGCGCCCGCGCCGATCAGGCCGAGTCTGGTCATTCCGCAACCTCCAGAACGGTGTTGGTCAGCGAATTCGCATGTGTACGGATTGCATCCGCCAGGTAGTCGACATGCTCGTTCGTGTAGCGCTCGTTCCACGGCAGGACGAGGACGTCGCGAAGGCCGGCATAGGTGCCGGGAAAACGCTCGCGCGAATAATCGACGGCTTCGGGGCGCGCCAGACTGAAGGGGAAGCGGCTGTTGCCGAAGGTGCGCTGGTCGCGGATGACCGCGCATTCGAATGCCGGCTTCTGGATATAGCGCGGTGCCGACAGGATATTCTCGTCCTTCAGCGCTGCGGCCAGCGCCGGCGGACCGCCGGGCAGGGCGTCCGGATCGATGCGCAGGCAGTATTTCCAGTAGACGTGTTCCGCATCGGGTGCGATCTGCGGTGTCGCGATGCCGTTGATGCCGGCGAGCGCCTGTGTCAGGCGGTCGGCATTGAGGCGGCGGATGCGCACGTTGCCTGCGAGTTTGTCGAACTGCGCCAGAGCGACTGCGCCCTGCAGCTCTGTCATGCGGTAGTTTAGTGCGATGAACTCGTGATCGGGACCGGCCTCGCCATAGGGCCAGGCCTTGTTGATGAACAGTCGCATGCGGCGCGCAAGTGCTACGTCGTTGGTTGTGACGATACCGCCTTCGCCGCAGGTGATGTGCTTGCCCTGCTGCAGGCTGAAACAGCCGATGGCGCCGATGGAACCGATCTCGCTGCCGCTTTCGCGCGCCATGAACGCCTGTGCCGCATCCTCGATGACGGGAATGCCGCGCTTGTCGGCGAGCGCCTTGATGGCTTTGGTCTGCGCCGGATTGCCGAACAGGTGTGTCACGACGATCGCCCGCGTGCGATCCGACAGTGCCGCGTCGACGGTTTCGGCGGTAACGTTCAACGTCGCCGGATCGACATCGGCGAAGACGGGGATCGCGCCCTGATACATGATCGGCGTCAGCGCGCCCATGTCGGTGATGGCCGTGGTGACGATCTCGTCGCCCGGTTCCGGATTGATGGCCGCGACCGCGACGTGGATCGCAGCCGAGCCGCTGGCGCAGGCATAGGCGTATTCCACACCGATCATTTCGGCGAAGCGCTTCTCCAGCTCCTTGACCGCAAATCCTTTCGTCGAAGTCAGCGTGCCGGAACGGATGGCTTGCGTGACGAGTGCGATCTCCTCGTCGCCGAGGCTCCGGCCCGATGCGTCCTGATCGGAAGGCAGGATGATGGTATCAGCCACGATCTTTCTCCAGGGTTTTGACATGCGTGGTGTCGATCTTGATGGATGGCGAAAAATGCCCTGACGCGGTTGCCGCGATGAGGCGCAGGTGCCCCGCGACCGTGCGCAGGGTCTTCATCTTCGAGCGCCCGAACAGGCGTGCTTCCAGCGTCGCGGGAGCTTCTTCAAGCTGCTTGCCTGCCTGGTCCAGCCGGATAAGCAGTTCAGCGATACCGAGATAATTGCCGTGGTCGAGTGAGAGGCCGGCGAGCGCCGAACGCCGATAGACGCGGAAGCAGGAGGTGTAGGTGGAGAACTTGTGTCGCAGCAGCGTCCGGTAGATCAGCGACAGGCCGCGCGACAGAGCCAGCCGCCAGCCCGGAACGTTCAGGACGTGACCGTCGCGGTGATAGGGCGAGGCAGTAACCATCGCAACGCCTGGGCGCATGCGTTCGAGCAGGGTATCGAGCTGGAGCGGGTCGTAGCTGCAGTCGCAATCTATCGAGGCGACGAGGTCCGTTTGCGCCGCCGCAATGCCGGACATGATCGCGGCCGACACGCCGCGGTTCTCGGTATGCGTGAGGATGCGCGCGTTGCCGCGGCTCCCGAAGGTATGCTTCAGGACCTGCGCCGTTTCGTCGGTGCTGGCATCGTCGACGAAAACGAAACGCGGCTTGTAGCGTCCCGCAAGGTGGTCGCTCAGCAGTGCCAGCGTGCGGTCGAGATAGGGGAGGGACTGCGCCTCGTTGTGGCACGGCACGACGATGGTCAGCGGCTCGCCGGTCGATTTGATGGTCGCCGGAGCCGGCGTGGTCTGTGTTTCCGGGCGGATGTTATCGCGTGCAAGCCCAAGCACATTCTCGGCACTGGCAAACCGGTTGTTTCCCAGCACGGTCTCGATGCGCTGGCGCATCTCGTCCAGATTGCGGTACTGGCGGATACGGTTGAGACGGGAGATGCCGTTCAGACGCGGCATGTCATGGCGCGACTGTTGGCGAGGCGGTAGCTTTCGCCATTCACTTCGAGGAGATTGACGGATGGGTCAGGGTCAAGCAGCGCACCGGTCAGGCGCTCGGAGCCGAGTTTCCGTCCACTCATCAAAGGCAGATTGTTGGTGATCAGATCGATCCGCGCTCATGGCGTTGCGAGATCAGTTCGAACAGCAGCTCGGCGCCGGTTCGACAGGTACGAAGCCAGCTCGTCAATGATGAGCAGCTTGTATCCGGCCATCTGCTTCTGGAAGCGCAGGCGGCTCGTCGCGGGCCTCATCATCTCGCTGACCAGGCTGCGGCGGTGGTGAAGCTGACGGACAGGCCCTTCTGGCAGGCGGCCAGACCAAAGGCCGAGGAGATGTGCGTCTGCCCGTGCCACTGCCGAGCAATAATGTTCTCCCGCCGCTCGATCCATTCGCACCGGCAAGCTCCAGCACCTGCATCTTGTTCAGCGGATTGCCGTGAAGTCGAAGCTGTCCAGGCTTTTGACGGCCGGGAACCTGGCGGCCTTGATGCGCCGCTCAACCATCCGCCGCCCCGGTCGATCAGTTCCAGTTCGACAAGCCGTGCAGGTATCGACATGGTCCACATCTTCCGCCGCACATTGCCTGGCCAGTTTCTGATGCTCGCGCAGGAAGGTGGGCAGCTTCAGCGCCTTGAGGTGATGGGCGAGCAGGATTTCCGGGGCGTCATTCATGCCACGCCCTCCGCACCGCCAGACAGCAACCGCATCTAGGAGCGGGCCTCGGTCTTCTCGACCGTCGCCCTGGGCAGGTAGGGATAGCAGTCCAGATCCAGCCGAGGTGGCCGGCGCTCGACCCGGCACAACAGCAGATGCTTCACCGCATCGAAGCCGATCGCCCCCATCTGCAGCGCCTGCCTCACGGCCGCATGCAGATCGGCCAGATCGAAGGTTTCCAGAAGCCGCAGAACCTGGACATATTCGCGCGGGCCCTGCCGGTTCATCCGCGCCTCCATCAGCCGGCGCAAGGTGGCGAACTCTTCCGGCAGGTCCCAGCCCTGCAGCGGTGCCGCCTGATCCAGCGCATTGATCTTCTGCTCGATCAGCGGAAGGTAATGGATCGGGTCGAAGACAAGTTCGTCGCGATCCCAGCACCGGGGATGACGGGCGATCACCTCGCCCCGGCAGCCGATCACCACCTCATGGATATAGCCCCGGATCCAGACATCCTGATGGCCGTAAGCAACCGGCACCGAGTAATCGTTGGTCTTGTAACGCACGAGCGATTGCGACGAGACCCGGCCGTTGTCCTGATCGCAGGCATCGAAAGGCGCCCCCGGGAGCGGACGCATCGCGGCGAGGTCGCGCTGCAATCTCTCGCCGATTGTCTCGCTCTCGCCGCGCAGGACGGTGTGCTGACGCTTGAGGCATTGCTCTTCCAGCCACAGGTTGAACGCGTCCCAAGTGGCGAACTCAGGCATCGGCACCATGAAGTTGCGGCGGCAATAACCCACCAGGCCCTCGACATTGCCTTTGTCGTTGCCCTTGCCCGGGCGGCCATAGCGATCCCGGATCAGGTAATGCGACAGGAAACCGCTGAACAGGGTGGCTCGCTTGCGCGTCCCGTCCGGCAGGATCTTCGCCACCAGGCAGCGGTCGTTGTCGTAGAGCACAGACTGCGGAACCGCCCCGAAGAAGGCAAAGGCGTGGATGTGGCCGTCCACCCAGGCCTCGGCCACCGCCGCAGGGTAGGCCCGCACATAGCACGCGTCGCTGTGCGGCAGGTCCAGCACGAAGAAGTGGGCCTTCTGCTCAACACCGCCAATCCGGACCAGAGCCTCGCCGAAGTCGGCTTGCGCATGGCCAGGCGGATGCGACAGCGGCACGAACACTTCCTGCCCACGGCGTTCCCGCTCCCGAATGTAGTCCTTGATGATCGTATAGCCGCCGGTGAAGCCGCATTCCTCGCGCAGCCGGTCAAACACCCGCTTGGCCGTATGCCGCTGCTTGCGCGGCATGGTCCGGTCCGCCTCCAGCCAGCCCTCGATGATCGGAATGAACTGAGAACTTCGTGCCAGAGGAGGCCCTCCTGCCACGGCTTGTTGATTGAGTTCTTCAGTTCCCCGAGCTGGTCGAGCGTAAGATGGATCGGCTGTTCAAGCGTCTTTCCGACTTCCTGCGCGGCGCGTATTTCTATGATGCGGTAAATCCAGTCCGCGATCATGTGCGCCTGTTCGCACGTCAGTTGCTTCCACAGTCCATTGGAGTCGATTTTCTGCAGGACGTAGAAATCGTTGATGATGAACAGCCCCGGTATATCGTTCAAAACGCGCGTGAGGATTGTCGAACCGCTGCGCGGTTGGCCAACGACGAATACCGGGGTTTTGGAAGTGTTTTTCATGTCAATCGGGGCAATCACGTCGATGCGTCCCAATCCTGGATTTCTGCAGCTGGCTTCGGGTGAGAAATCTTCAGGTGGGTCTTCAGGGGGGCTGCACAAAGTTCATCGCAGCTCATCCGGACAACGATGCATCTTGCGGCTTCCAGTGCCCCGAACGCCGGTGAGACCTCAATATCCTCAAGCTGTATCGAAACGGGTTGACCGTCATTGTCATTCGTGAATGCCATGCAGGCGAGAGTGACGCCTTTCTTGCTGATTTCGACAGCGTTTTCGCGCACCTGCCGAACGCTCAGGTGAGGCGAGATACAATACCGGATTTCTGCGCTCGTCTTTCCTTCCCGCGGTGTTCCGAGCAGTCTATCGGTGATCGTGTAACCATCAGGAACCGCGAGCGCCACGTTGCGTTGGTGGACAAGTCCGAAGCACCTCTTGTAGCCATCATGACAGGCAACAGCGCACAGCCCGCCCTCGGTCCGGCTCATGGGAATGCGCCAGGCTCTTGCTTTCTGCGACCAGTTGAACGGCCCGGCAATGCGGCTCTGATTTTCGCCGCTGATGCAAAGCGTGTTATGCGCCTGCGTTCCCCGGAAGTGGTCACGCTCCGGTCCGCCGGAATGATAGAGATAGGTGCCGGCATCTACGATCACCGGCTCGCCATCCGCATGCATCCAGACTGAGAGGGCGTCAGCATGTCCGTGTGCGGCAATGGACAGATAGCCAAGCGGTCCATGATCCAGCGCCAGCAAGGTGTGGCGGCCCGCCATATCTTGCCGGAAGATTGTGTATCCGCCGGCGTCGAACGCACGCCAGCCTTTGGGCCCTTCGCCGCAGCCAACCGCACCACCCATCACAATGTTGCGCAGATGAAGGGGAATTGCCGGAGGCGCCAGTTCCGGGCGCTGCAAATGTGAGCACAGGCAAGCGAGCACGGATGAACAATAGTATTCTTCCCGTTTGGTCTGCGAGCAGATGACCCGGCCTTCGTCATCGTCACCGATCCTTGGCTGATGACCGTTTTGGTCTGTAATCCAGCGCAGGTGTTCCGCGGCTGCTTGGAGCCTTTCATCGACGCTAACCGGAAACGGTTTGCCTGACGCTTCTGCCGTCTGAAGGCAGAGCAGGAGCCATTCCAGCGTGAAGCATGTATAAGTCGGCGACTGCTCGGCTCCGACACCGTCTTCGAGGATTTGCTTGTTCAGTTCGGTGACGAGAGTCTCGCGTCCATAGCGCTCATGATCGCCGGCGTACGGTAGCTCCGGCCACAAGGTTCCAAGCAGAAATAACGCCGCCGCCTCTGCGATCAGGTGATTGTTCGCCGATGAGAACCGGGATGGATAGCATGCCAGCCAATAGGCATGAGCGGCGAGACAGCGGGAGATTTTCGCGCGCATGGCATCGCAAATATTGTCTTCGCCGATTGCGCCAAGCACGAACATGATGCTGATCGCGCGCAGGGCCAGTTCGATACCGGAGGTCCAGTTGATGCCGTCAAAGGGCGGGTTCGCGTCGATCCAGCTTTCGATCTCCTCAAGGCAGAATGTCGCCAGCGCCTTTTCACCGGTTGCCGCGTGAAGCGCTGCAATCGGCTGCAGGTATTGCAGACGGTTGAGTTCCCAGACGTGTTTCACGTCTCCGAGCTGATCTGAATGCCGGTAATCGATACCGAAGCAGTACACATCCTGCGGCCAGTTGCGTCCGGTGCCGGGGTCGAGGTGCCATTTGCCGTCTCGCGAAACCTCCGGCCAATCCACGCCGAGAAAACGGTAGCCTTGCGACATGCTTTTTGACGCAACCGCTTTCCATGTGCCGATCAGGTCGTTTCCTGCACTGCGGAAACGCTCAAGCGGAAGTGGCAGGCGCGGCAATATGTCTGGCGTGTCGGCGAAATATGTCCAGCCGAAGGAGCGCTTCCCGGCACGGCGTTTTCTGGCGAGTTCGGTAAACCGATGAGCAATTTCACCCGCGCTCATCGCACGCAGACGGTTCGCGTACCATTGCGCTTTGCTGAGTGCGTTGCCTGTGGTCATTACGGCTCCTGGTCTCAATAAACGTCACGGTTACCGAAGATGGTGAGAACCGTTCGCGCAATGATCCGCAGGTCGAAGCCGAATGACCAGTTATCAAGATAGTAGAGATCATAGGCCACGCGGCGAGCCATCTTTTCATCGGTGTCGGTCTCGCCACGCAGTCCGTTCACCTGCGCCCAGCCAGTGATACCCGGCCTGACATTATGGCGGCGCGCATAGCGCATGACGCGCTGCTCGTAATAGCGGTTGTGTGCTACAGCGTGCGGGCGCGGGCCGATCAGCGACATCTCTCCATACAAGACGTTGATGAGCTGCGGCAGCTCGTCGATGCTAGTGCGGCGCAGGAACCGGCCGAGGCGGGTGATGCGCGCATCGCCCCGCGTGGCCTGCTTCACTTCCGCGCCGTCGTCTTGCGTGGTCATTGTGCGGAACTTGATGATGCGGAACGGTTCCTCGTTGAACCCGTAGCGCGTCTGCATAAACAGCGCCGGCCCCCGGCTTTCCAGCCTGATGGCAATGCCGATCAAGATCAGCAACGGCGCAAGCAGAACAAGCGTGATTGCCGAAACGGCAACGTCGAAGGCCCGCTTCAAAGCCTGATCGAATGGTGTCAGCCGCTGGCGGCTGAGCACGACGCCTGTGACATCACCGATGCGGCCGGTTCCGATATCCCTGAAGCGGTCGAGCAGCCCATCTTGTGCGATGTACAGATTGGCGGGCACGTTGATCATGGCATCGACGATATGCTTGATGATTTCGGCCTGCTTCATAGGGATCGTGATGACAATATCGTCCGGTCCCAGTTCGCGTGCTCGTTCGACAGCAACTGAGACGGTTGTATCGAGCTTTTCGGTATCCTTGCCCGGGATTGGAATCTGGATTGCGTCAATGACGCTCAGTCCCCGGTTACCGGAAGCCTGCGCTGACACGAAGCGATTGATCTCCTCGGCATTTCCAACCACCAGTATGCGCCTGGGCGTGATCAGCCCCTGGTGAACCGCGCGGGTGACCGTCTTGGATATTGCAAGGCGGGCCGAAATCATGCCGATAAAGCCGAAAACATAGCTGAGCAGGATCGCGCCGCGCGAATGGTCCTCTAGTGTCTTGCTGACAAACAATATGAACAAGGTGATGACGAACGTGCTGTTCCACACAAGGAACATTTCGGCCAGGTTGGCGCGTTTGCCTGCGCCGGCATGGATGTCCTGATCTGCGCGCATGAGGATGACGAACGCA
Source organism: Rhodobiaceae bacterium (assembly GCA_020637855.1). Lineage (GTDB taxonomy): Bacteria > Pseudomonadota > Alphaproteobacteria > Rhizobiales > Tepidamorphaceae > JACKJK01. The sequence continues at coordinate 950,878 of JACKJR010000001.1, forward strand.
TAGGAGAGGCCGGATAGCAGCGCATAAATGCCAAGCCGCGTCAGCGATCCTGTACTGTGATATACCGCAAGGTGATAGCTGAGATGCGCGATTGCCACCGCGCAGGCGACGAGAAATGCCTCGCTTGCCACGGAAAGCGCCATTGCAGCGCTGGCACGAACTGTCCAGCTTCGTGACACGTTGAGCATGCGTTGTCCCACAATGATCCAAAACACCGCCGCCAGACGGTTGAGAACAGGGAAACTGCAACCCGTGTGCCATGGTGGCCCAATAGCCGCAGGCCTACTGTGTGCTGCCATCCGGAGCGAATATGTGTATGAAGCTGTTGGCTATTCATGCGCGCGGCAGATGTTCCAGCGAGATAACGGAACCGGGGATGAAAGCGGAGACAGGCCGGCACTACTTCGTCATCTACAACACCAGTGCGGGCCGGTTGCGATACGGCGCGATGGAGCGGCTGAGCGCGTTTTTTCAGAACAGAAAACTGGCCGCGTCCTTTAGCACCATCGATGCCTGCGATTGGTCGGATGTCCGCGCCAAACTGAACCGGGGCAGGGAGGTGCGTTTCGTTGTTGCCGCAGGCGATGGCACGCTGCGTCTTACCCTCGAAAGGCTGTGGCAACGCAAGCTGCTCGGCAAGGTCGCCGTGGCCTTTGTGCCGCTCGGCAGTGCCAACATCGCTGCCCTTTCTCTAGGTTTGCCGCGGGCGATGTCCAAGGCGCTGGAGCTTGCCGTGTCCGGCACGCCAAGACCGGTCGATCTCGGGCTCGTCGACAATCGCCATGTGTTTTTCATTGCGGCGATTTTCGGCGCTGTTTCCGATGTGACGGTGCGTGCGCGCCGTGATTTCAAGGAACGCTTCGGCATATTTGCCTATCTTTTGTGCCTGGACCGCCTGTTGCTGAATGATTATCGCGGTAGCGTTTTCCGGGTTTCATACGACGAGGACGGTAAGCAGCAGGAAGTGGACAGCCACTCGCTCATTGTCTGTAACCAGCTCAACATCGGCAACCTCAAGCCCGCCCGCCACATCACCGCCGACGATAAGCATCTCGACCTGATCACCTTGCACAACACCCGATTCTGGGGCCTGTTTACCGCGGCGTGGGAGTTTTTCAGGGGGCAGCGTGACAGCCGTGTCCTGCGGCACCGGCCCATTGAAAGGACGATCTGCAAACTCACCGGCTTCAAGGGGCATGTGCATCTCGATGGCGACGAGTGCCTTGATCTCGGTGAAACCATCGACTTCCGGGTCATGCCGCATGCCGCACGGATTGTTACTTGAGCGATTCCGCCTCCGCACGGTCCGCTTTAAGCCGTTTGCATTAACTCAAGATCGCGTTAGTCACTGAACTGCCTGCGAACGCATGCTAATCTTCATGGACTGCTGCTCTGTTCCGGCTACCGGTCGGATATTTGTGCCGCGCAAGTAGCCAGTTTCAGGATTGAGTATGGCGTCCGGTAGATTTTCCCGTATGTGGCGGGTGTACGGTGTCGTTGTTCTTGCTGCGGCGGGTCTTGCCGGTTGTGATGGCAAAGCGGCGGTTCCCCAGGAGATGGCAGCTGCGGTAGAGCGTGGCGAGAATTATTTCCACGATTACTGCGCCCCGTGCCACAGACCAGAATACGGTGCTTTCGCGCCAAATTTGCACGGCGTTCTAGGCCGCGACGCGGGATCGACGGATTTCAGCTATTCCCCGGCCTTCAAGGCGCAGGACTTCACCTGGGACGAGGACAGCCTGCGTGCGTTCCTGCAATATCCGCGACAGGTCGTGCCGGATAACAGAATGGCGTTCTTCGGCTTCGAAGATGAACGCATGCGCGAAGATATCGTTGCTTTTTTCAAGTACAAAATGAAGTAGGCAGCCCGCAGCCGGGATCGATTTATGAGTTACAGGAATTTCATTGATGCGCGGCAGGTCGAGACCGGCGAACTGGTGCAGGCCGATGTCTGCATCATTGGCGGCGGCGCGGCCGGCACGACACTTGCCAGGCAGTTTGCGGGCTCGCAGCTGCGCGTCGTGCTTCTTGAAGCAGGCGGCATGAATATCGACCCCAAGGTCAACCGCCAATCGACCGTTACCGACATAGGCCGCAATTACGGCGCCGAGGCCAAGCGGCTGCGCTACTTCGGCGGCACGACGAACCACTGGGGTGGACAGTGTCTGCCGCTGGAACCCGATGACTTCGAGCGCAAGGAGTGGATCGAGCATTCCGGCTGGCCGTACGGCTATGATGAACTGGAACCCTATTACGAGCGCGCCCACGCCCTGATGAAGCTCGGGCCGTTCGACTACAGACCCGGACCGCTTGCCGCTGCCCTGGGGCTTGAGACATTTCCGTTCGACCCCGGCAGGGTGCGCACGACCATGGCCAAATACAACCGGTTCCGGTTCGGCCTTGAATTCGCAGATGAGATAGGTGCTGCAAAGAACATCCAAACGTTCATCTACGCGGATGTTACCGGACTTGAGTTCGACGATGCGGCCGGTCAGTCGATCTCGACGGTCAATATAAGCACGATCGCGGGTAACAGCTTCGCGGTGAAATCGCGTGTTTTCATCCTTGCCGCCGGAGGTATTGAAAACGCACGGCTGCTGCTGATCAGCAATACGCAGCGGCCGATGGGCATCGGTAATCATTCCGATTGTGTCGGCCGCTATTTCATGGACCACCTTTGGTATCCGAGCGGACTTATCCTGCCGGGATCAGGTAAGCCGTCATTCGGGCTCTATCTCAGCGAAATCCCCTATCAGGGATACGCTGTTCGCTGCCATCTGAATCTTTCGCACGAGCTCACGCAGGCACTTCGGTTGACCAAGTACAGGAGCGAACTGGGTGCCGTGGACCAGCAGTACTACCGGCTCTGGCATCTATACCACCGCGGTCCGGATGCCGGGGACATCATGCATTTGATTGCTGATCCGTTTGCGACCGGCCAGGCGCTCAAATGCCGGTCGGATACGCCTCCCGGAGCCTATCTCCTGAAGAACTATGTCGAGCAAACGCCAAACCCGGCAAGCCGGGTGATGCTGTCGGGTGAAAAGGACATGTTCGGCCGTTCCCAGACCGACCTCGACTGGCAGATTTCGGCGCAGGATCACAACTCCGTGGTGGCTGCCCAGATCGCCATAGCCCAGGAGGTGGGGCGCTCGGGTTTCGGCCGCGCTCGTATCGACATTGGCAAGATCGCTGAAGATTCCCGCGAAGCGCTGCAGGGCTGTGGCGGTGGTGCGCATCATATGGGCACGACACGGATGTCGGCGAACCCGGCCAATGGTGTTGCAGACGGCGATGCGCGCGTTCACGCAACGAACAATCTCTACATCGCGGGCAGCTCTTTGTTCCCGACAGGCGGGTGTGCCAATCCGACGCTGACGATTATCGCAATGACCCTGCGGCTTGCCGATCACCTGCGTATACGCTTCGAGAAGGAGGGCATCATATGAGCGACAGGATGCGTTTTACCCGACGCGCTCTCCTTGCCGGTACGGGAGTGAGCGTGCTTGCGGGGGCGGCATACAGCGTGCCGCTCTATTCCGGCTATGCCTCGTCCTGCATGCCGGCAGGTTCAGGTGGCAATCCCGGCATGGCAAGCCTGCGCCGGATCGGGTTGGCCTATTTGCGATCCGGCCACGAGCACAATCCCGCCGATGCCATGAGCGAGACCGCCCGGTTGGAGCATGGCGAACTTGAAAATCGCATCGCAGCCGATTTTGAAGCAGGGCGGATTGTGATTTGTGACGGCTGGGTCCTGTCTGAGACGGAAGCCCGCCATTGCGGAACCATAGCACTGTCGTAGGCGGAAACTTCGCCAGGCGCTTTTCGTTATTCGGCGTATGTGCCAGTGCGCGTTTGATGCGATGGCATACGTAAACTCGCCGCAAACAACCCCCAGACCGCTCCGCTGAGCAGATAGTAATGCCGCCAGTGGTCGGTATCGATGATGAAGCCCAGTAGCGTCACGACACTGAAGGTCGAGAACACGGCAATTGCATAGGGTTGGAACGATGTTCGCCGCAGCGCTGCTACTGCGCTGGCAAACAGCGATACCAGCGCGAACGCGGCATATGTGAACCCGCCCAGCCAGCCGTAGGATGCGAATGCATTCACATAGACGTTGTGAGGGTCTTCGCCGAACTTGGTGCGGAACTTCATCGCGCCATAGCCATTGGGATGTTTCATCAGATCCGGGATGGCGATGGTTTGCTTGCCGAAGCGGCCCATTGCCCCGCCGTCATAGGACTGAATGAGTTGCGCGCGCTGCTCGAACAGTTGCGCGACTTTCGGCACGCTCAGCAATGCGACGATGAGTGCTGCAGCCGCCAGAATCGCACCAATGGCGGAAAAGACGATCCGCGCGCGCGACCCCGGGGTCCGACTTGTCGCAAACAGCAGCCAGCCGAACACGGCAAATGACAGGACCGTATGGCCCCATGCGCCGCGCGAGAATGAAAGCAGCAGGGCCACCATGATCGGCGCCAGCAATGCGATTGACACGATGACCTGACGCAGGTTGCCGCGCAGGATATCAAGAACGAGAAAGAGCGCCGGCAGAACCAGGAACGGCCCCATCACGTTGGGGTCCTTGAATGTGCCGCGCGCGCGTCCATACAGGGTGAAGAGATCGCCTGTGCCGCCGATATTGAAATATCCCGCGATGGCGGTGAACGCTGCGACGAGCGCTGCGGCGATATAGGCGGACCTGACGATCTTCATCCTGCCGGGGTCTTCGGCGATGATCAGCGCCAGAATGATGACGGTGACGGCGAGATAAGCCGACACGGCGACGAATTTCACCTGTGTCATGTCGGCATCGATGGTCGCCATCGATGCCATGCCGCCAAAATTGAACAGCGCCAGAAGCAAAGTCGGGATGATCACCACGGGCGGGATGGCCATGCCGCGCAGCGCGGCAATTATGGTCAGCGCGACGAAGCCATATTCGTAGGGAGAGGGCTCTATGAAGGCGAAAGCCCCGCAGAAGACCGTGAGCCACAGCGATAACGGCAAAAGGCGGCCTGCGAGATAGCGCAGGCCGCGCAATGTGTCCGGTTGTGCTGTTGCCGTGGCAGCAGTCAATACGCGCTCCGCGTATCCATGAGAGAGATCGGTGTCATCGCCAGGATGTAGATGTCGAACCAGATCGACCAGTTCTCGATGTAATAGAGGTCATGTTCGACGCGGCGCTGAATCTTTTCCTGCGTGTCGGTTTCTCCGCGCCAGCCATTGATCTGTGCCCAGCCGCTGATACCGGGCTTGACCTTGTGGCGGGCGAAATAGCCATCGACCACATCGTCGTAGAGCCGCTCTGCGGCCTTGGCCTGCAACGCGTGCGGCCGCGGGCCGACCAGCGACAGTTCACCGCGCAGCACGTTAAACAGCTGCGGCAGCTCGTCGAGGCTTGTCTTGCGGATGAACCTGCCGACGCGGGTGACGCGCGGATCGTCCTTGGTCACCAGCCGCGAGGCATTCGCGTCCGCCTTGTCGGTGTACATGGAGCGGAACTTGTAGACCTCGATAAGTTCATTGTTGAAGCCGTAGCGCTTCTGCTTGAAGAACACCGGGCCTTTGCTTTCCAGCTTCACGGCGGCTGCGACCGCAATCATCACAGGTGATGCCAGAACAAGTACGAGCGCGGCAACGACCCGGTCGAAAGTGGCCTTCACGAACGCGTCCCAGTCCGCCAGCGGCTTGTCGAACACGTCCAGCATCGGCACCTGGCCGACATAGCTGTAGGAGCGCGGCCGGAAGCGCAGCTGATTGGTATGCGCTGACAGGCGGATATCGACGGGAAGCACCCAGAGTTTCTTCAGGATTTGCAGCACGCGCTTTTCTGCCGTCAGCGGCAGCGTCACGATCAGCACGTCAATCGCGGCCTGACGGCAGAATTCGACCAGTTCGCTAACCGTACCGAGTTTGGGATAGCCGGCGATCTGGGTTGGTGAACGCTCGTCGCTGCGATCATCGAAAACGCCGCAGATTTCGATGTCGGTATCGCCGGATTGTTCCAGGGCATCGAGCAGGTTGGCGCCGCGCTCACCGCCACCGACGATGACCGCACGCCTGTCGAGGCCATGGTGTGCGGAGATATGGCGGACAATTGGCACGAGCGCCACGCGCACGGCAACAAGCCCGACGAGTCCGCATGCGAACCAGATCAGCACCCAGCCGCGCGAATAGGCATCTCCGAGTTTCAGCACGAAGGCAGCCGCGGCAAGAATCGCGAATGTCGCGATCCACGCAGCGATCAGCCGGGCGATGCTTGGTGCGAAGGCGCGGAAGGATTGTACCGAATGAATGTCCACCAGCCGCATGCCGAGCGTGGCCAGAACGGTTCCGGAGGTGACCGCAGCCAGATAGAGCGTTCCGCTGACGTCCTCGCTTTGCAGATAGAGGACATAGGATAGAGATGCCGTCAGCAGTATGACGAAAATTTCCGTAGCCCGCACAAGTCCTGCCAACAGCACTGGCGAGAATCTTTTGTCCGATGCAGCACTTGCCACGCGCTGGGCCAGATCGCTCAGTTCGACCTTTTCGTTGCGACTGTGGCTAAAACCATTTGCGGTGTCGGCCATTGAGGCCATCAGGGTCTGACGGGTAATGTTTTCGCCGTGGGTCATGGATACGCAACCAACATTCTTCGCGATCCGGAAATACGCACCGGAACCATTTTTTGACGTTGCGTGCGTTGATACCCGAAACGATTCAACAACCGTTTAATGGATGCGCTGAATGCAAGGTTAATTAGCGCCGCGCGCGCGCTGCGGAATAACCTTCCAGGACGCCATCGGTCATTGTCGAGATCGAGAAGCCGTCTTTGGCGCGTTTGCGCAATCGCTCGCCAAGCGACATCCATGGGCCGGAATCTGCATCAAGATCGGCAATTCTGGAGGCGAGAGCCTCGACGTCGTCAGCGGGAATGAGCCAGTCCCTGTCGGGACCGAAAATTTCATGAATCCCGCCAACGTCCGTGGTGATCAGCGGTCGGGCGAGGGCCGCCGCCTCGAGGATGACATAGGGCAGGGATTCCGCCCGCGATGGGATAACCACGCCGTATCCCCGGGCGAAAGCCCTGCGCGCGGGTTCTGGCCCCACAAAACGTATGCGGTCAGCCAATGGGACTGCCTGCTCCTTGAGCGTATCCACATCGGGTCCGCCGCCAACGATCGTTATGCTGGGGCAGTCTCCGTTCTGCCGATACAGTTCCTTCAGGGCGGCAATCAATACGTCGATTCCCTTTGCCCAGCGCAACTCGCCGATGAACATCAGGTCGGTTGCATCATCGTCGAGCGGAATGTCGTCGAAGTCGCTATCGCGGACACCGTTGTGGACGACGCGGACTTCGCATTTGGGGCGGCAAACGCGTGCGAAGTAAACGTCGCGCCCGTATGCGCTTTCAAACAGCAGGACGCCCGTGCGCTTTTCGAGCATCCGCTCAACAACCATGAAAATCCGAGAGATGAATGTGCCTGGCTTGTAGTTCAGGCTGCCGCCATGCGGCGTATAAGCCGTGGCGGCGGGCTTGCCGTCGTGCGAGATGACCGGAAACATGCGCGCATAAAGGCCGCCCTTGGCGCCATGTCCGTGGACGATGTCCGGCCTGATCTTCTTCAGGTGCCCGGAAACGGTTCTGGCGGATTGGAAATCGCCAAGTCCGGGCATGCGGGACATGGCGACACGCCCGACCCCCAGCGTGCAGACTTTGGCGGCCTCATCGAGTTGCGCCTGCTCCATCGCGCCGCCGGTCGTCGAATCGCAGATGATGCCGACATCGTGGCCGCGCTTGGCCTGCTCGCCGGCAAGGTCGATGACATGTCGGAAGAGCCCGCCCAGCGGCGCGCGGAAACAGTGCACGATCCGCAGCTTGGGCATATCTAGAACCAGCGCTCCTGAACATGCACGGTATCACCGGGCAGTATCGGGTAATTGATCGGCACCTGCTGGCTGACCACGACTCCATCGACCTTGCGGGTCACCAGAATCAGATCCTTTTTCGCGCGTGGCGAGAAGCCACCGGCGATAGCCACCGCGGTTTCACCGGTCATGTCCGAGACATACGGGAACTTCCCGGCACTGTTGACTTCGCCGAGGACAAAGAATGGCCGGTACTCCTCGACTTCGACCGAAACATGCGGGTCGCGCAGATATTTCGCAGCAAGCCGCGATGTGATCACGCCCTCAAGCTGTTTGGCGGTATGCCCGCGCGCCTCCACCGAACCGATCAACGGCATGGCGAGTGCGCCACCATCATCGACGGTGTAGCTGTTGGTGAGGTTTTCCTGCCCGAACACGATGACCCGCAGCTTGTCGCCGGCATCCAACTGGTAAGGCTCATTGAAGGCTTGCACGAATCGTTCGTCGACCGCAGGCCTCGTCGAGCAGCCGGCAACAGCAAGCCCGGCCGCGAGCACACAGATCAACAATGTCACCCGGCCCATCATGGCGCGCATCTCAAGGGTTCCTCAGCACCTCATCTGGTTTAGGATTCGTAAGCGCGCGTGGTTAAGAAATACTGACCACCCAAGGCGATTAACGCGATCGAAACCATAATTGCCGATTGTTGCTCCCAGTGTTGTTCGTGGGAGTTGGCAAGTTATGAGTGTTCAGATGGCTGCGCCGGTTGCTGCAATGCCTGTGTCTGGCGAAGTTACGGTGTTCGGTGTGTTTGCCGCCCTTATGCGGAAAAAGCGCTGGATCATCGTGCCAACGATTCTCGCAGGCCTTGCCGCAGTGGGCTACGTTCTGGTCACCCCGCCGGAATATCTGGCCGAGGCGACCATAATCGTCGAACCTCAGGAATCACCATTCACCCGGCCCCAGGGCGAAACCGGGCAGCAATCGATCGACAGCCAGACGGTCGCGAGCCAGGTTCAGGTGGTCAAGTCAGTTGATGTGGCGAACATCGTCATCGACAGGCTGAAGCTTGCCGAGCGGGCCGAGTTCAATCCTGAACTGCGCCCGGCAAACCTGCTGACGGCGTTGACCTCATTTTTGGGCAGCAGCTCGGAAGATGAGGTCAGGAAGGCCGTCCTCAGGGAATATTTCGATCATCTGACGGTCTATACGGTCAGCGAAACGCGCGTGATTGTCGTGCAATTCTGGTCCCGCGGCGATCAGTTGAGCGCCGATGCGACCAACGCGATTGCCGATGCTTATCTGGAAGTCCAGCGCGACATCAACGCCAAGATGACAAGCGACGCGACCGGCTGGCTGGAAAAGCAGATCGCCGATTTGCGCGCCAAGGTTTCCGACGCCGAGCGCAGGGTTGAACTGTACCGAACCGAAAACGGGCTGTTCACGACATCGGGTGCTTCGCGTGGCGAAAATGATGCCGGCACCACCATCCAGTCGCAGCAGCTCGCGGAGCTTTCAACACAGCTCAGTCAGGCGCGTGCGCAGCGTTCCGACGCACAGGCGCGCGCCCGCCTTATCCGCGAAAAACTGGACAACGGACAAGCAAGCGAGACACGCGAAGTTGCGAGTTCGGGCCTGATCCAGCGCTTGCAGGAAGAGCGCGTGCGTCTTGCCTCCCAGATCGCCGAGCTTTCCAGTACATACCTTCCGGCGCATCCGCGCATGCAGGAGTTGCGGGCACAGCTTTCCAATCTCGACCGGCAGATCCGGGGGGAGGTGGAGAAGATTGTCGCGTCCCTGGAAAACGATGCTGCGGTCGCTGCGGCACGGGAAAAACAGATCGAAACCAATATCGATGCGTTGAAATCAAACGTCGCCCTAGCCAACGAGAGCGAAGTGCAGCTTCGTGCACTCGAGCGCGAAGCCAAGGCGCAGCGTGATCTGCTGTCCACCTATCTTGCCCGCTACCGCGAGGCGGCAGCCCGAAACGACAACGAACTCACACCCGCCGACGCCCGCATCATTTCCCGTGCAACCGTTCCGCTGGAGCCGTTCTTCCCCTCCAAGGTTGGTATCCCGGTTATGGCAGCCGTCGCGGCGCTTGTTCTTTCGACCGCGCTTGTCATGACGCTGGAGCTGGCATCGGCCTATTCGCTCACGCCGGCGGCAAAGGCTGATGCGGTCGCGCCGCAGGAACAGGAACTGGCAAGCCGTCTTGAGCCCTATCTTGATCCCGGCATGCAGGAGTCTGAGGAAGCCGTGCCTGGCGCTCCGCCGGAAGCGGAAACAATGGACATGGGTGCAGACGTGGCAGAGGCCGCCAAACCGGCCGGCCCGATCGCGACCGCCATGCTCCGCGCTGGTGCCGCGCTCGCCCGTCGCGGAGACATGGGACAGGGAGAAAAACACCCCCGCACGGAGCCCGTGATGGATCAATCCGCCGGTTCCGCGCAAAGTGCGGAACATGCCGATGCGCCGGACATGCAGTCCACTGCAGCGGAACACCCGGTAATTGAACCGGCAATGGTGGTCACCGCCGTCGGCGATCCTGCGGTCATGTACGACACGGCACTTTCTCATGGCCGCAAGCTTGCTGGCGAGGATGCGCAGGTCATCCTTGTCGATACGCTGGCCGGGGAGGGGCTTTCCGCATTGCTGCTCGGAGAAGAGCCCGACTGCGGTTATTTTGACCTGATATCCGGACGTGCGGACTACTCAAGCGTCATGTTCCGTGATCCCGAAAGCGCAATGCATATTATCGCTCCGGGCGCTGGCGACCCCGAGGTCGCGGATGACGAAGTTGCCGCCAGGCTCATGCTGGGCGCGCTCGCGCAGGCCTACGACGCCATCATCATCGTGGCGCCGCCGGTTTATTCGGCGACCCTGGCGCCGATCGTCGGCGAAGTTGCTGTCGTGCGGCCGAATGATATTCCCGATGACGTGGCGGATGAACTGGCTCACATGCTTGCCGATGTTGCCGCAGGTCCGGTGTCGGTTGTTGGGCCGGAGTATCCGCATCATGCGCCAGACGGCATGGCGGCGATGGTCTGAGGTCAGGCCAGCCTGCCGCGCAGGGAGTGGATCATCCCGAGAAGTCGCGGCGAGCGTTTGACAAGCGCTTTCAGCCTCAGGCTCAGGGATGCCACCGGCGCTGTCAGCAGCCGCCCGCGCAGGCTTGCCGCAACAACGCTGTCGAACAGCGGTTCCTTGTCATGGCACCACCGCCGCTTGTATTCCGCATCGCCGACGCCGAGGTCGAAAGTTTCAATTCCGCGCGCGCAGAAGTGTTCCAGAAGCATCGCGATCAGAATTTCGCCCGGCGCCGATTGGGCAAACTCATCCAAATCAAACGAAATGAACGTTCCCGCCGCACGCTTGTCGCTGACCGCACAGCCGAAGGTCGCCACGATTCTGTCGCCGGCATGCAGCGTGTGAATTTCAAGCGCCGAGGGTGAGCCGTCATCATGCGGCATGGCTGCCTGGGTCAGAAAACCGATGACCGTGCTGTCGGAGAAGATGTGCCGGTCGGCGCGGCTGTCATCAAGCTGCTGCTTGTGCGCGCGCAAGGCGGCCAGCGCCTCGATGATGTCGGCATGGGTAACCGCGTGGCGCAGTTCGACCGGTCCGGCAGTTTCTTCCAGGCGGCGGATGTTGCGGCGTATTTTCTTGCGTGACGAACGGCTGCGCAGGCGCTCCATCAAAGCATTGTAATCGTGCCCCAAATCGATCGCATGGCATGCGCTTGCGGAACCAAAACTGCGAAGTGCGGCAAGCGGGTTGGCGAACCCTTCGAAGGTTTCGGGCTGGTTGAGCAGTACGGCTGCATCCCCGCCGCCAAGACGGACGGCTTCAGCCATCAGCTTGCGCCAGTCCTCCGGCTTGACGGAGCCGATCCCGTCGCGGTCATAAACGCCCATGCCGTAATTGGCATGCTTGCCGCCAAGCCAGCCAAGCTTGCGAAATCCGGGCCCGCCACACAGTCCGAGCGGCCAGATGAACATTGCTTGCCCGGTTTCGTTACGGCCTTCGACGATCCGCAGTTCGATGCCTTCACTTTTTCCGAGAGGCTCGTGCCAGGCGCGCAGGAAATCCATTCGCTGGTAAGGCGTCATGGTCGCACCGGACGTCTCCATGGCGCGCCAGACTTGGGCGGCCGTATCGAAACGATCGTGAATGGTGATGCGGATCACTCCGGCATGCGTCAGAACTTCGGCGCGCAGCGGATAGGTTCCCGCGCGCGGCGAATGCTCGCAAGCCGCTCCGGCAATCGCCTGGATCGTCTCCATTTCGGGTGCTGCCGCCATTTTCCCGCCGTATGATCGAAACCGGCTAAGTGCGATATTGCCGGATGTTTTTGGAAGTTTACCCGATTGAAACAGCAAAAGGGTTACCAGAGCTGATCATGAACCGGTTTCGTATGAACATCATTAAGGGGGGGCTTACGGCGCTGACCGCAACAGGCGCGCCGTATCTGCTTTCCGGCCTGACGCGCGGGCGCGGCGTGATCTTCACGCTGCATCATGTTCTGCACGAAAGCGACGATGCGTTCCAGCCGAACCGGATACTGGAAGTGACGCCGGATTTTCTCGAACGCGCCGTAGGCCGGATTCGCAAGGCCGGATACGAAATCATTCCGATCACCGAGGTCGCCGAGCGACTGAGGCAGCCCGATGGCAAGCGGTTTGCCGTTCTGACCTTCGACGACGGTTACAGGGACAACCTCGAAAACGCATATCCCATTCTCAAGGCGCTTGATTGCCCGTTCACGATCTATGTCGCGACATCGATGCCGGATGGAACGGCGGAACTGTGGTGGCGGGTTCTGGAGACGGTGATTGCCAATCGCAACCAGTTCGAGGTCAAGTTCGATGGCTTTCCGGCCGGGTTCAACACCGAGACCCCGGACGAAAAATACAAGGCCTATGAGACCATCTACTGGTGGCTGCGCAAGCAGACCCAGGATCATCAGCGTGCGTTCATTCGCGAGATGGCTGCACGATATGAAGTCGATATGGGCGCCATGACACGCCGCCTGGCCATGGGATGGGACGAAATCTCGGTACTGGCGCAGGACAGTCTGGTGACCATCGGCGCACACACCGTCAATCATTATGCGCTTGCCGCGATCGCGGAAGACCGCGCCGAGGCCGAGATAGCCAATTCCGCTGAAATCCTGGAGAGCTATCTTCCCGCCCGTCCGCGCCATTTCGCATATCCCTATGGGGACAAGGGGTCGGCGGCTTTGCGGGAATTTGCCCTGGCGCGCGACTGCGGTTTCGAAACCGGCGTTACAACGCGCCCAGGTGTGCTGTTCGGCGCCCATGCCAACCACCTGCACGCGTTGCCGCGTATCTCATTGAACGGAGAGTTCCAGGCGATGCATTATCTCGACACTTTCCTGTCGGGAATTCCTTCGCTGGTCTTCAACAAGGGGCGGCGCCTCAACGTCGCTTGAGATGTGCATCATGCCGCCGCTGCGCCGCTGTACCATCCTGCTTTTTCTGTATGCCGCCTTTGCGTTGCTGCCGTTAAAGGCGGGGGCCGGCGAGATCGTCATCTTCGCCGCGGCCAGCATGAAGGAGGCGATGGACGAGATTTCCGCGAAGTACGCCGAGGAGACCGGCAATACCGCGATCGTTTCTCTCGCCGGTTCCTCCGCGCTGGCGCGCCAGATCCAGCAGGGCGCACCCGCCGATATTTTCATCTCCGCCAATGCGGAGTGGATGGACGTACTCGAGAAGGACGGGCTGATCGACGCGGGAAGCCGGTTCGACCTGCTGGCCAATTCGCTGGTGCTGGTGGCGCACGGAAAGAATGCCGCGCCCGTACAAATCGCACCCGGTATGGATCTGGTCGGAATGCTGGGTGAAAGCCGGCTTGCGGTGGCGCTGGTCGATGCCGTGCCCGCCGGTATCTACGGTAAGGCGGCATTGCAAAGCCTGGGCCTCTGGGACGCCGTGGCGCCGAAAGTGGCGCAGGCAGACAATGTGCGCGCGGCGCTTGCGCTTGTCTCAACCGGCGAAGCGCCGATGGGTATCGTCTACGCAACGGATGCGCTTGCCGATGTAAATGTCAGTGTCATTGGCACTTTCCCGGACGATACGCATCCACCCGTCATCTATCCGGCTGCCGCAATTGCTGCGAGCGACAATCCGCTCAACGCCGGCTTCCTCGAGTATCTCAAAGGTTCCGCCGCGCGTACTGCCTTCGAGCGCAAGGGCTTTGTCGTGGTCGCGCAACCGGACTAATCCCGCGCCATCCAGCGCAGCAGCATGCCCATTGGCAGCAACCACGCAACGCCGGCAATGGCGTAGAAGATGGTCTGCACGGCAATCGGCTTGTCCACCATCCAGGTCGCGATCAACGCCATGACGATCAGGCAATAGGCCACGAGATAGACCACGATCAGCAACACGCCTGCCAGCGTCCTCAATCTCGGCCGGGTGCGGATTTGCTCGGTCATGGCGGTCCTCTGGTTGTGAACGGCTGCGGCAAAGGCGCGCTTAAATCCCGCTTTGCCTTGCCTGAATTGTGCCGCCGCCGTAGTTAGCGGTCTCGATGGCAAACGCAAGGGACCACGGCGAAATGAGCCTGCGGGCGCAAGATATCCGGGCAGCATCAGGACCGGGGGCGGCTACGCGTCCCGCCTATGCCGATCGCGCCGTACGCATCTGGCTGCTGGCGCTGGCCATTGCCGTTGTTGCCATGGTCATGGTCGGCGGCGCGACGCGGCTGACCGATTCAGGTCTCTCCATCACCGAGTGGAAGCCAGTGACCGGTGCGCTCCCGCCGTTGAGCGAAGCTGATTGGCTGGCCGAATTCGAGAAATATCAGCAAATTCCCGAGTATCGCCAGATCAACAAGGGTATGACCCTCGACGCGTTCAAGTCGATCTACTGGTGGGAGTGGGGGCATCGCCTGCTCGGGCGCTTCGTCGGCGTGCTGTTCATCGTGCCGTTCGTATTCTTCCTCGCGCGCGGCTGGCTTACCCGGCGCATGATGTGGCTCACCTTCGGTGCGTTCCTGCTCGGCGGGATGCAGGGTGCTGTCGGCTGGTGGATGGTCGCAAGCGGTCTCGTAGAGCGCACCGATGTCAGCCAGTACCGGCTGGCGGCGCACCTCGGCATGGCGGTGCTGATCTTTGCCTACCTCGTCTGGCTGTCGCTGCAGGTCGGTGAAAGGCCTGCCGGGCAGGCGGAAACATGGCGCATTTCATTCGTTGGCAGACTGGTTGCGCCATCGGTTTTCCTGCAAATCCTGCTCGGAGCCCTGGTCGCCGGTCTCGATGCAGGTCTGGCCTATCCGACATGGCCGCTGATGGATGGAAAGCTGGTTCCCGACGGACTTGGCAAGTTGTCGCCGTGGTGGCTGAACGCGTTCGAGAACATCACCACCGTGCAGTTCGATCATCGCATGTTCGCCTACTGCGTGACCGCGCTGATTGCCTTCCATGCCTTTGACGCCATGCGCAATGCGGTAAACGGCAGAACGAAGAGGCGGGCAGGGCTGATGCTTGCCGTGACGCTGGTACAGGTGATCCTGGGCATATCGGCACTGTTGTTCGGCGTGCCGATCCACGTCGCGCTGGCTCATCAGGTTGTGGCCATCATCCTGTTCGGCATCGCCGTTGTGCATGCAGACGCGCTGGGACGGAAATCCGTGCCATTGATGGCTCAAAGCGCATAAGGCACCAGCGCCTTGCGATCCGCCGGATAGTCGGGGAACTCCTTTTGGTACCAGCGATGGTGGCTGAGTGCGCGCGGGACGAGATTCGCGGCAGTCCATGCCGCGAACGCAAGTGCCGGCAGGTTCCAGCAGGCGATCGCAAAACCGCACCACTCGATGATCTCGCCGAGATGATTGGGGCAGGAGACCTTTTCGAACAGCCCGCCGCGCGGAATGGCGTAATGCGTCTCGCCGTGTTCGCGCAGGGCAATGAGCCTGCTATCCGCCCACAGGTTGATTCCAGCCCCGGCAAGAAAGACGGCAATCCCGATGATGAAGCGCGGGTCGTCCAGCCAGCCTGAATAATCCGCCCAGCCGCTGCCGAGATAAAAGCCGTTTGTCCAGCCGTTGACCGTGTTGAAGGCAACTGCGGAAAGGACGATCACAAGAGGTATATGCTTGCCGGACGTGCGCGTGCGCAGCGGGAAAATGAACGCGCGGTGCATGTAATGGACGAGCCAGAGCGCAACGCAGATCCAAACAGCGCCTAGGGCGGGAACCCCGTTCCGGAACAGGACCGCCAGCAACACCGTCGGCGATACGATTTCCATGAAGAACCAGCCGAGCCGATTGCCGATGACCGGTCCCCATCGTTTGCTGATGTGGCGGCCGTAGGGAGCCGTCACGAAGAGCTGGATCGGCATCAGCGCGATGGCCAGCACGATCCAGGCCAGCACCAGCCGATTGAAGACCTGCTCCTCCAAGGCGCTCCCCCTGATTGTCCTGACCTTAGCTGGATCGGGCAGGCAGCATGAAATGAAAAAGGCCGGAGCGGTAGTCGCCCCGGCCTGATTCAGCTTGCTGTGTGCGAAGCTTCAAATCTTTTCAAGTGCCTGATCGAGATCGGCGATGATGTCGGCGACATCCTCGATGCCGATCGAGAGACGCACAACTTCCGGACCTGCGCCCGCCTTGATCTTCTGCTCGTCGGTGAGTTGGCGGTGCGTGGTCGAAGCCGGATGGATGATCAGGCTGCGCGTATCGCCGATATTGGCGAGGTGCGAGAACATCTCGACATTGGAGACCAGCGCGACACCAGCCTCGTAGCCGCCCTTCAGGCCGAAGGTGAACACCGCGCCCGCGCCTTTGGGGCAGTATTTCTTTGCAGCCGCATTGTACTTGTCGCCATCGAGACCGGCATAGGACACCCACTCGACCTTGGGATGGCCTGCAAGATGGCTGGCAACGGCCAGTGCGTTGTCGCAGTGCCGCTGCATGCGCAAAGGCAGGGTCTCGACGCCGGTCAGCAGCAGGAAGGCGTTGAACGGGGAAAGCGCCGGACCGAGGTCGCGCAGGCCCAGCACACGGCAGGCGATCGCAAAGGCGAAATTGCCGAAGGTCTCGTAAAGCACCATGCCCTGATACGAAGCGCACGGCTCAGACAGGGACGGGTATTTGCCCTTTGCCGACCAGTCGAAGGTGCCGCCGTCGACAATCAGGCCACCGATGGAATTGCCATGGCCGCCGAGGAATTTCGTCGCTGAATGCACGATGATGTCCGCGCCATGCTTGAACGGCTGGCACAGGTAGGGCGAGGCCATCGTGTTGTCGACGATCAGCGGTACGCCGGCTTTTTTGGCGATCTTCGAGATCGCCTCGATGTCGGTGACGGCGCCGCCGGGATTGGCGATGGATTCGATGAAAATCGCCTTGGTCTTGTCGGAAACGGCCTTCTCGAAACTGGAAATGTCGTTGATATCGGCCCAGACCACGTTCCAGCCGAACTTCTTGTAAGCCTCGCCGAACTGGTTGACCGAACCGCCATAAAGCTGGCGCGCGGCGATGAATTCATCGCCGGGAGACAGCAGCGTGTGGAAGATCAGGTGTTCCGCCGCGTGGCCTGAAGCCACCGCGAGTGCTGCCGTGCCGCCTTCCATCGCGGCGATACGTTCTTCCAGAACCGCGCAGGTCGGATTGCCGATGCGGGTGTAGATGTTTCCGAAGGCCTGCAGACCGAACAGGGAAGCTGCGTGATCGACGTCGTCGAATACGAAAGACGTGGTCTGGTAGATCGGCGTTGCGCGCGCGCCGGTGGACGGGTCGGGCTGCGCGCCGGCGTGAATCGCCAGTGTCGAAATTCCCGGTTCGCGGGGCTCACTCATAACTGCTTTCCTCCAGAAAATGCGCCTCTTGGGCGGCTTTTAGCGGTCGGTTACGACACATCAGCTGAACTCATAGGCCAGACCGGAGCGGCTGCGCAACGTCGCAGACACGTTCCCGGTTCATATAGAAACTCTTGAAAGTGACCGCTCGGCACCCTTCATTTCCCGATGGTGCGGTGCTGGAAGCCGCGTTTGGCAAGTGTCGGTCGCTTGGACGACAGGGTGCGGGAATTGACCCCGACCCAGCCGATTTCGCCTGACAGGCGGCCGTATTCGATCTTCGGACAGCGGTTCATGATGACGCGCACGCCGGCAGCTTCGGCCCTTGCCGCGGCCTCGTCGTTGCGCACGGTGAGCTGCATCCAGATCACCTTGGGTAGTGGTGAAAGCTTCAGCGCTTCATCGACGACGGCACCGGCAGCTTCGGAGTTACGGAAGATGTCGACCATGTCGATCGGCTCCGGCACGTCACCCAGGCTGGCGTAGACCTTCTGGCCGACGATTTCCTTGCCGGCCAGCCCCGGATTGATCGGGAACAGCTTATAGCCCTTGTCGATCAGGTACTTCAGGACGAAGTAGCTCGGCCGGATGCTGTTCGCGCTGGCGCCGACCATGGCGATGGTTTTCACATCATCCAGAATGCCGCGCACATAGGCGTCGTCGTAGGTGTCGTGGTTCATGAGGGGGCCATGATAGGAGAGGGAAGGATCTATTCGTCGCGCCATTCGGGCGGACGCTTGTCGATGAAGGCTGAAAAACCTTCCTCGGCGTCTGACAGCAACAGGTTTTCAACCATCGCCTGGCTGGCCAGTTCGTACGCCTTGTCGAGCGGCATCTGCACCTGTTCGTAAAAGGCTTTCTTGCCGAGCGCGGTAACGGCGGTCGACTTGCCGGCAATCGTCGTGGCTAGCCCCATGGCGGTGGAAGCAAGGTCCGCTGGTTCGCTCACGTGATTGACGAGCCCGGCTTCTCGCGCTTCCTGTGCGCTCATCATCCGCCCCGTCAGCAGCAGCTCCATCGCTTTCTTGCGGTCGATGTTGCGGGCAAGCGCGACCGCGGGCGTGGAACAGAAGAACCCAACATCGATGCCGTTGACGCCGAAACGGGCTTCGGCGCTGGCAACCGCGATGTCGCACGTCGCGACAAGCTGGCAGCCTGCCGCCGTGGCGATGCCCTGAACCTCGGCGATCACGGGCTTATCGCAGGCGCGCACCAGACCCATAAGCCGCGTGCACTGGGTGAACAGGCCGGTGAAGAACGCTCTTCCACGATCGGCATCGTTGCGATGCGCCTGCATTTCCTTCAGGTCGTGCCCGGCGCAGAAACCGGGACCCTCGGCGCGGATCAGTACGCAGCGTACGGCTGGTGTCCTGGCGATATCGGCAAAGGCTGCCTCCAGCGCCGACATCATCTCGACTGTGAGCGTATTGCGCGCCTTGGGCCGGTTCAGCGTCAGCGCGCGCACGGGGCCGTCATCGAGAACTAGTAAAGGTGTATCGCTCATGTCATGCGCGCCATGCGGGGAGGGGGCTTCCATACACTGGCCTCAAGCTCGTATTCGTGTCACATCCGGCGGAACAATAGCCAAGAAACCGGCACAACGCCACGCGAGAGGATGCAATGGCGCATGAACTGAAAATGTCGATCGAAGAGCTCGAGGCCTTCATCGACAGTGAGTTCCCTCAGGTTCACCACGGCGGGCGCAGCTTTGCGGTCGAGGCCGTGCGTCCCATGGGTGCGACAGTGCGCCTGTTCTATCACGACCGGCACCTGCGTCCCGGCGGTACGGTTTCCGGCCCCGCGATGATGAGCATCGCGGATTACGCCATGTACATCGCCATTCTCGCCCAGCTCGGGCCCGTGGCGCTCGCGGTGACGACGAACCTGTCGATCAATTTCCTGCGCAAGCCCGAACAAGCCGACCTCATTGCCGACTGTAGCTTGCTGAAACTCGGCAAGCGTCTCGCGGTTGCCGAGGTGTCGCTTCGATCCGATGGCTGCGAGGACGTCGTTGCCCATGTCGTGGGGACCTACTCGATCCCTCCGCGATAGTGAGGTAAAATATAACCACATATTGAAGTAATTGTTATTGCAGGATATTTTGAATTTCATGCCGGAAATATGCGGTTGACGGGGTGCGGGACAGTCTGTACATATCCGCGCCTGACTGATGCGTCCTCCCGGACATGACTGTCCCCTGACGCCACTAGCCAAGAAAGAACGAACATGAAGACGACCATTTCGGCAAAACCGGCCGAAGTCGAAAAGCGCTGGGTGCTGATCGATGGTACGGGTCTCGTCGTTGGCCGGCTGGCTTCGCTGATTGCGAAGCGGCTGCGCGGCAAGCACCTGCCGATTTTCACCCCGCATGTCGACTGCGGCGACAACATCATCGTCATCAACGCTGACAAGGTGGTGTTCACCGGCAAGAAATTGCAGGACAAGGTGTACTACCGTCACACCGGCCATCCCGGCGGCATCAAGGAAGCCCGCGCCGGCGACATTCTCGAGGGACGTTTCCCCGAGCGTGTGCTGCAGAAGGCGGTTGAGCGCATGCTGCCCGGCGGCCCGCTGTCGCGCAAGCAGATGAAGAACCTGAAGATTTACGCCGGCTCCGAGCACCCCCACGAGGCACAGCAGCCCGTGGCGCTCGACGTTGCCGCAATGAACTCCAAGAACGCGAGGCAGGCATGAGCGAGGAAACCATCCAGTCGCTTGAGGAACTCGGTGGCGCGATGGGCGAGACGCCCGTTGCCGTTGAGTCCGCTCCGGTTCACGTGCAGAAGCTTGACGGGCATGGCCGTGCTTACGCCACGGGCAAGCGCAAGGACGCGATCGCCCGTGTGTGGATCAAGCCGGGCGGCGGCCGCATCATGATCAACGGCAAGCCGTTCGACGAGTATTTCGGCCGTCCGGTGCTGCGCATGCTGCTGCAGCAGCCGCTGGTCGTTGCCCAGCGCACCGGCCAGTACGACATCAACTGCACGGTCGCCGGCGGCGGTCTGTCGGGACAGGCGGGCGCGGTGCGCCACGGTCTCTCCAAGGCGCTGACCTATTACGAGCCGGAACTGCGCGGCGTACTCAAGAAGAACGGCTTCCTGACCCGCGATCCGCGCGTCGTGGAACGCAAGAAGTACGGCAAGGCCAAGGCCCGCCGCAGCTTCCAGTTCTCCAAGCGCTAGGATCGAAAGCACCAAGCGTGCGAGTGGCATCAAGGGGGCTCCAACCGGAGCCCCCTTTTTCATGGCGCAAGCGATTGTCATCGGCATATGAGCCCGGCCGTCTTGGGCGGAAATCTGCCGTTTGGCCCGTATTCCAGAAAATCCGCATCACAGAAACGGGCGACTTTCAACGGTGGCCTATGCAGCAATATTGACAGGCAAATTATTGTATGCAATTTGTATACAAATTAAACGAGAAGGGTTCCTGCCTTGGCTGCCGTCACATCAAAAACGAATGCTTATGAGCAATTGAAGACATCAATTCTGACACTTTGCCTTCAGCCGGGTGCCGACCTCGATGAAGCAAGCCTATCCGAACGCTACGGCCTTTCGCGCACACCGCTTCGCGAGGTGCTCCGCGAGCTGGCGGGCGAGGGTTATGTGGAGCTGCGGGAAAACCGTGGCGCGCGCGTTTCCGACATGTCGTTCACAACGCTGCGGGAGTTCTTCCTGGCCGCACCGATGATCTATGGGGCCATTCTTCAGCTTGCGGCCATCAACCGGACACCAGTGCAGATTGCCGATCTGAAATCGGCCCAGAGAGATTTTGTCGTTGCCCTGCAGAAGGGATCGGTGTCGCAACGGACACTTGCCAACAACCGGTTCCATGAAATCACGGGCGAGATGGCGGGCAATGTATACCTTCTGCCGTCCTTCAAGCGGCTGCTTATAGATCATGCCCGCATCGGTATGACCTTCTACAAGCCCTCCAACAACGCAATGGCGGAGAAGCTCTCGGAAGCCAGCGAGCAGCACGACGCCATTATCGCGGCAATCGAGGCGGGCGACGAGAAGCGTGCGGCGCAGCTGGCTGAGATGCACTGGAATCTCTCGCGCGGCCAGATCGAGATGTTCGTCACACCCGCCGGAATTGAAGGCCAGCTTGGGTTTGCCGGCGAAAACAACGACAAGAAAACCGCGTGAGGCGCGAAAATGAATCCGATTTTCCAGTTTGAAGGCATCTATACGCCGCTCGTCACGCCCTACAGAGCAGATTACTCGATTGACTTCGATGCGCTTGCCGATGTCATCGAGCTGCTGATCGGCAAAGGCGTGCACGGACTGATCTCCGGCGGTTCGACCGGAGAGAATTATACCCAGACGGTAGCGGAGCGCATCGAACTGGCGAAATTCACGCAAGCGCGGATCAAGGGGCGCGCGCAGTTCATTGTCGGCACAGGCGCGATGCTGACTGATGACAGCACCACTCTTGCAACATCAGCCAGAGAGTTGAAGGCAGATGCGATCCTGCTTGCTTCGCCGCCATATGCCGTCCCGACCGAGCGCGAGAATGCATTGAATGCGCTTGCCATCGACAAGGCGGCGAACCTGCCGGTCATGCTCTACAACTATCCCGGCCGTACCGGCACGATGATGGGGGACGAATTTCTCGACCGGGTCGGGCGCTCGCGCAATTTCTGCGGCATCAAGGAAAGCTCCGGCGACATCAACCGTGTCCACGTTCTGGCGCGCGACTATCCGCACATCCAGCTTGGCTGCGGCATGGATGACCAGGCACTGGAATTCTTCGCCTGGGGTGCGCCCTTCTGGGTCTGCGGCGGGTCGAACTTCCTGCCGGAAGAACATATAGCGCTCTACCAGGCTTGCAGGGTCGAAGGCAATTTCGACAAGGGACGACGCATCATGTCGGCAATGATGCCGCTCATGCATGTGCTCGAACAGGGCGGCAAGTTCGTCCAGACGATCAAATACGGTGTGACGCTGGCGGGTATCGACACTGGCGCAATCCGCAGGCCGCTGACGGGTCTCAACAAGGATGACAAGCGCGCCCTGGAGCAAGTGGTTCGCGTGCTGAAGAAGACAATCGCCGCAATCGTGGCAGAGGGTTGAGAACATGGATTTGCTGACGAAAGAGGAATACCGGTCTATCGCTTCTGGCCTTGACCTGCCAACGGGTGCCTTCATCGATGGCGCCTACCGCCCCGCGGCCTCCGGCAAGACGTTCGAAACGGTCAATCCTGCAACCGGCCGGAAGCTGACGGACATCGCGGCCTGTGGAGCAGAGGATGTCGATTTTGCCGTGGAAAAGGCGCGTGAAGCCTTCGAGGACGGGCGCTGGTCGAAATTGCACCCCTGCGAGCGCAAGGACGTGCTGATCCGCCTGTGCAAGCTGATGACCCGCGACCGGCGCGAACTCGCCGTGATGGAATCGATCGATAGCGGCAAGACGATCTTCGATTGCGAGACAGTCGATGTTCCGGAAACCATACATTGCCTCAAATGGCACGCAGAGCTGATCGACAAGATATACGACCAGGTATCGCCCGCTTCCGACAACCACATTGCGATGATTGTGCGCGAACCCGTCGGTGTGGTCGGCCTTGTTCTGCCGTGGAACTTTCCGCTGCTGATGCTGGCCTGGAAGATCGGCCCCGCGCTGGCAGCCGGTTGCTCGCTGGTGGTGAAGCCCGCCGCGGAAACCTCTCTCACCGCGCTGCGCGTCGCCGAACTTGCGGTGGAGGCGGGGCTTCCGAAAGATGTATTCAATGTTGTTCCGGGTGGAGGCGCGGAAGTCGGCGAACCCATTGGCCGCCACATGGATATCGATGCCGTATCGTTCACGGGATCAACGGTCACTGGTAAGAAGTTTCTTTCCTACTCGGCACAATCCAATGCCAAGGAAGTGGTGCTGGAAATGGGCGGCAAGAACCCGGCCATCGTCATGGATGACGCCGAAAATCTCGACCGCGTCGCGCAGCACATCGTCCAGGGCGCGTTCTGGAACATGGGTGAGAACTGCTCCGCCTCCTCGCGGCTGATCGTACAAAAGTCAGTCAAGAAGGAGCTGCTGAAGCGCATCGAAAGCCATGCCCGCCAGTGGAATACCGGCGATCCGCTCGATCCGGACACCCGCATGGGCGCGCTCGTCTCGAAGAACCACTTCGACAAGGTCTGCAGCTACCTCGAAAAAGCCGAGAACATCGTGATCGGCGGCAAGGCGCATGATGGCGCGTTCGTCGAGGCGACCGTCGCGGAGGTCAAGGACAACGCGAGCACGCTTGCCCGCGAGGAGATTTTCGGACCGGTACTGTGCGTGATCGCTGTCGACAGTTTCGACGAAGCGATACAGGTGGCGAACGATACCGGGTACGGCCTGTGCGCCTCGCTCTTCACTTCCAATGCCAAACGCGCCATTCGCGGCGCGCGCATGCTTCGTGCCGGAACCGTGACGGTAAACTCTTTCGGTGAAGGCGACATCACGACACCCTTCGGCGGATACAAGCAATCGGGCTTCGGAGGACGCGACAACGGCATCCATGCCCATGACCAGTACACGCAGTTGAAGACGATCTGGCTCGACCTGTCCGACGACGAAGACGAGGCCGTTGCTTGAACGCTATTCGGGGCCAGACAACGTACCGGGCGGCACGGCTGCCAATCCATCGCGGCCCGGCGGCCTGGAATGCCATTCTGGGTGAGCAGCAGCCGGTTATTCTGGAAGCGGATACAACTGTCGATATTGTTATCGTTGGCGCCGGCTTTGCCGGATTGTCGGCGGCTCGGCGGCTGCGGCAACTCGATGCGAAGCTGAAGATTGGCGTGCTGGATGCGGGCCGCATCGCGGAAGGCGCTTCGGGTCGCAATTCCGGTTTCATGATCGACCTGCCGCATGAACTTACATCGGACGACTATGCCGGCGCAGGTGCGGAATCTGATCAGCGGATGATTGGTCTCAACCGGCAGGCCATCGATTTTGCGCGCCAGGCGGTCGAGGAATACAGTATCGATCGAAATTTCTTCGACGGGTGCGGCAAAATCAACGGCGCGGCGGGCGCGGCAGCTCACGCGCATAATGAAAGTTATGCCAGGCACCTGACGGAACTCGGTGAAGCACACGAAATGCTGGATGCTGCCCGGATGCGCGAGATCACCGGCAGCGAACATTATCTGGCGGGCCTGTACACGCCGGGAACGGTCATGCTGCAACCCGCAGGCTATATTCGCGGGCTGGCCGCAGGGCTTCGCGAGACGGGCGTCGCGATTTTCGAGAACTCGCCTGTGACCGGGTTCGAGCAAAACGGCACCGGCTGGCGCGTCAGAACCGCGAAGGCACACATCGACACTCAGCGCATCATCCTCGCAAATAATGGCCATCTCGAAAGCTTCGGGATTGAGCGCGGACGGCTCATGCAGATCTTTCTCTATGCGTCGATGACGGAAGAGCTGGATACGGATGCTCTCAAACAGCTTGGGGGCCATCCGCGCTGGGGCATCACGCCTTCCGATCCGATGGGAACCACCATGCGCCGGATCGACATCGGCCAGGGCGGCAATCGGATCGTTACCCGCACCTGCGCGACGATGAATCCCGCACTTAGCCCGAATGAAACCGATGTCGTGCGCTTCGCGAAGGTGCACAAGCGCAAGTTCGTGCAACGTTTTCCGCAATTGAGCGGTGTGCGTCAGCAATACAGCTGGGCCGGGCATCTGTGCCTGACACTCAACGGCGTATCCGTCATGCGCGAGATCGATCAAGGCGTCTGGTCCGCTTGCGTACAGAACGGCCTTGGAACCGCACGCGGCACGCTGACCGGTATGGGATCCGCCGAACTGGCGCTCGGGCTGGCAAGTGACGTCACCCGCCATTTCTCCAGTGAGCCGAGGGCGAAAAAACTGCCGCCGCAACCTTTTGCAAGCGTCGGCGCCAATCTCTACATGCGTTACAAGGAATGGTGGGCCGCTGATGAATAAGGCGACACCGCGTATCCAGTTCTCCAAGCGCTAGGCTTTCACTCCGAAAGACCAGGAACGTTTCGAGGGGCTGCGGAAACGCAGCCCCTTTTGCTTGTGCCGGTTCGTGACCCTGGTGTAGGTCAGGTTTCGAACCGTCCGTTTGATTGCGAGTTTACGATGGCCCTGTCGGTCGAAAAGGCAATGTCGCTTGCCAAGGCGCATGAGAGGAAGCGGGAGTATGATCAGGCGCGCCAGATTTACGCGGCGGTTCTGCAGCAGTTTCCCAACAATGCGCGCGCCCGCAAGGCATTGAACGCGCTTGGCGGCGGGGCGCCGGCTGGCCCCGGCATCGACCTGCCTCCCCAGCATGCACAGGCCCTGATCGGGTTTCTGCAGCAAGGCCGGTTCGAACAGGTTCTGGCGGCAGCCGCAAAACTGGTGGCGAGCCATCCAAGTTCGGCATTTCTTGCGGAGATGACAGGCATCGCCAATGCATCCCTAGGCCGGTTTGCAGAAGCCGAAGGTTGTTTCCGCAAGGTGATTGAAGTGGTGCCGGGTTCGGCCGGAGCTCACAGCAATCTTGGCAACACGCTCAAGGAGCAGGGCAAGCTGGATCAGGCAGCTGAATGCTATCAGCGCGCGATCGAACGCGATGTAAACCTTGCCGATGCCTATAACGGCCTTGGGGTCGTGCAGCTTGAACAGGGCAGCCCCGAAGAGGCCGCCGCCAATCTGCGGCGCGCAGTGGCCATCAAGCCTGACTACGCCGAAGCTCATAGCAATCTGGGCAACGCCCTGAGCGAACTGGGTGACTTCCACCAGGCCGTTGCCAGTTATGCCCGGGCGCTGAAATTCGAGCCCGGCTTTGCCTCGGCACACAACAATATCGGTGCGGCCTACGAAGCGCTCGATCGGCTTGAGGAAGCTGCAGGTGCCTATGCACAAGCCATCAGACTGGCTCCCGGCGTGGCTGAGGCCCATAACAGCCTGGGAACGGTTCTATACAGATTGCACAGCTTTCCCGAAGCCGCGGAAAGCTATCGCCGGGCGCTGGAAATCAAGCCCGATTACGCCGATGCATCGAACAATCTGGGCAATGCGCTCCATGAAATGGGCGCCTATGACGCTGCGATAGAGAGCTACGCGCGCGCAATTGAGATCGATCCGGGTTTTGCCAGGGCGCACAGCAATCTGGCGGCCACCTATCACGTGCTGGGCAACTTCGAAGAGGCGGTTTCCCATTGTGAGAAGGCGCTGTCTATACAACCTGACCTTCCCGAGGCCCTGACGAAGCTTGGCTTGATATACGCGTCCTGGGGGCGAATGGACGAGGCTTCAAACCATTACAGGCAGTCGATCGAGAGCAACCCGGAACACACCATCACCTACATGCTCTACGGCGATATCAACACCTTTGAAGAAGGTGATCCGCTGATCGGTAAAATGGAGGACGTGTCGGCATCCGCGGATCTGTCCTCATCGGACCGGGCGCACCTCGATTTTGCCCTGGCCAAGGCATATCACGACCTGGGCAACACCGATGCCGCGTTCCGTCTTTTCAAAGAGGCGAACCATCTGTGCAAGGCAATCCAGCGCTATGATTTCGATCTCAGCAGATCACTGTTTTCAGAGTTGAAAGAAACGTTTTCGCCATCGCGCGGCATTGCAGAAATACCGCAGGCGGAACGCTGCCCGGCACATCACGTTCCGATTTTCATTCTGGGCATGCCGCGGTCGGGCACCACGCTGGTCGAGCAGATCGTTTCCGGCCACGCAAACGTCCATAGCGCCGGAGAGCTTGACGATCTGGCCAGGACGATTGGCGCCATGCGCGAAAAGCATGCCGGAGATCATGCCGCAGTGCTCAAGGGCGTGCGCGAAGGCTACCTGCAACGTCTCGAAAAGCTGGGAGCGGATGAACGTTTCATAATCGACAA
Organism: Rhodobiaceae bacterium; assembly: GCA_020637855.1. GTDB lineage: Bacteria > Pseudomonadota > Alphaproteobacteria > Rhizobiales > Tepidamorphaceae > JACKJK01. The sequence goes on from JACKJR010000001.1 coordinate 978,415, forward strand.
GACGCCGCTGAACTTCCGCTGGATCGGCTATATCGCATGCGCTTTCCCTGAAGCGAAAATCGTCAACATGGTGCGCGATCCCCGCGCGGTTTGCTGGTCCAACTTCAGGCAATTGTTCGAGGGCCCCGGCAACGGCTTTGCCTATGATCTGGAAGACGTGGCGAACTATCACGTCATGTATTCGGACCTGATGGACTTCTGGCGCAGCCGCTTCCCGGGCCGCATTCATGACGTGGACTACCGCGCGCTCACTGAAAATCCGGAAACGCATGCCCGCGCGCTTTTCGAATTCCTGGAACTCGACTGGCAGGCGGATTTCCTCGACTTCCACAAGAGAAAAGACATGGTGCGGACGGTTTCCAAAGCCCAGGTGCGCCGTAAGATCTATACAGGCAGTTCGGAAGAATGGCGCCGCTATGAAGCGCATCTGGGGCCGATGATCCGTATTCTCGAGGCTGCCGGGCTGATTTGAGCGGTTGAGTCGGCCTCCTATCCGCGCTCTTAGCCTGCGGGTAGGCTGTCAGAGTGGCCACAGTTGCGAAAGTACGGTTCCCGTCGCTTGTGCGCGGTCGGACCGCTGGTGTAGGCCACGCTTTGAATTTTCGGCATGATTGCGAGTATGTGATGAGCTTATCGATCGAAAAGGCAATGTCGCTAGCCAAGAGGCATGAAAAAAAGCGCGAGTACGAACAGGCACGCCAGATTTACACAGCAGTCCTGCAAAAGTTTCCGAGCAATCTGCGAGTGCAAAAGGCCCTGAACGCTCTTGGTGGTGCGAAGCAAGATGGACAAAGCCTCGATCTGCCGCAGAACGAGGCTCAGGCGCTTATAAATTTGTTCCGGCAGAGCAAGTTCAGGATGGTCCTGCAGGCATCGGCGGCAATTGCTGCCAAGCACCCTTCATCGGCATTTCTGTGGGACATAACAGGGATGGCAAATGCGTCCCTAGGCGGGTTTGCGGACGCTGAGGCCTGTTTCCGCAAAGTCATTGCGATCAAGCCGGATTTTGCCGATGCCCACAACAATCTCGGCAACACGCTTAAAGAGCAGGGCATGTTCGTCGAAGCCGCCGAATGCTATCAGCGCGCGATCGCGATCAATCCGGATCATGCCGAGGCTTATAACGGCCTGGGTGTCGTGCAGCTTGAGTTGGGCAGGGTAGAAGAAGCAATTGAAAGCCTGCAGCGCGCCTTGAAACTGAATCCGGGTCAAGCCGGGGCGCAGAACAATCTGGGCAACGCTCTGAAGGAAGTCGGAAATCTTGACGAAGCGGCCGCATGCTACAAGAAAGCGATCGAATATTATCCAGGGTATGCGGAAGCCTACAGCAACCTTGGCAATGTGCTGCAACTGCAGGAGAAGCACGTCGAGGCTATCGAGAGCTACCAAAAAGCGCTCGAAATCCATCCCGGCTTTGCGGAAGTCTACAATAACATCGGGATTATTCAGCAAAAACGGGGAAAGCACGAAGAGGCAGCAAGCAACTATACCGAAGCCATAGCGTTGAAGCCGGACTTCGCCGAAGCCTGTAAGAATCTGGGAACGCTCCATTGGGATTTAGGCGCTGTCGACAAAGCCATTGCGGCATTCGAGCATGCGGTTGAAATAAATCCCGAATATCTTGATGCACTCATACTGCTCGGTGCCGCGATGCAGTATGTGGGGGAGCTTGATGCGACTATCGAGTACCAAAAGCGGGTTTTGGCAATCAATCCGGACCATGCGGGGGCGCATTGCAAACTCGGGAATATCTACCACGATATGGGTAGGTTCGACGAAGCCGTTGTCCACACCGCAAAAGCACTCGACTTGCAGCCAGATTTTGCGGAAGCCCTCACGCAGATGGGTCTGATACACGCGGATTGGGGACAGATCGACAAGGCGGCCGAATATTACCGGCAATCAATCGAACGCCACCCGCAGGTTGCTTCGCCGTATTTGCTATACGCTGAAATCACCAAATTTGAAGCAGGCGACCCGTTGATCGCCCACATGGAAACATTATCGGAAACTGAGACACTGTCTCAATCCGACCGGGCCCATATCAAACTAGCCTTGGCCAAGGCATATGACGATCTGGGTGATATCGATGTCGCGTTTCCCGTCTTCCTGGAAGCGAACCGCCTGCGCAAGGCAAGCCTGCGAAACAAGTTTGATGCCAGCAGTTCGTCATTCGCCGATCTGAAGGCCAAGTTCTCGCAAGAGGGCGATATTGCTGAAATATCACAAGCCGAATTGTCTGTGGCAAATCGCGTTCCGATTTTCATCGTCGGCATGCCGCGCTCCGGTACCACACTGGTTGAGCAGATTGTTTCCGGCCATGAGCGTGTTCATGGCGCAGGAGAACTTAATGATCTGACCAGGGCGGTTGGCGCTATGCGTAAACAGCACCCTGACGATCATGCTTCCATGCTGAAGGGCGTTCGCGAGCATTATTTGCAGTCTCTGGATAAAATTGGCGTCAGTGAGCATTTTATTGCCGACAAAATGCCGCTGAATTTCCGCTGGGTCGGCTATATTGCATGCGCTTTCCCGGAAGCGAAAATCGTCAACATGGTGCGCGACCCCCGGGCGGTTTGCTGGTCGAATTTCAGATATTTCTTCGCTGGTCAGGGCAATAATTTTGCCTACGATCTGGAGGATGTAGCGAATTACTTCGTAATGTACTCGGATCTGATGGACTTCTGGCGACGCCGGTTCCCCAACCGTATATATGATATGAACTATCGCGCGCTCACCGAAGACCCCGAAACAACTGCACGCGAGATGTTCGACTTTCTTGGACTTGAATGGCAGCCGGATTGCCTCGATTTTCATCATAGGAAAAGAATGATCCAGACCGTTTCCAAAGCTCAGATCCGGAAGAAAATCTACACCGGCAGTTCCGAAGAGTGGCGTCGCTATGAAGCTCATCTTCAGCCGATGATCCGCATTCTGGAAGACGCTGGCTTGGTTTGACGCTCTGCCCGAGCAAGACCGATATTCCGGCGCGGACCTTGCGGCCCGCGCCGTTTTGCATAATTCATGCGTCAAACGGCTTCACTGATTTGGGTTGCCCCTCGCGGGTTAAGAGATTCGCCCCTTGCGGGCAGGAGATAGGACAATGGTCGACGCAATCCTCCGGGTCGGGGTTCTTGGTGCTTCCGGTTACACGGGCGCCGATGTCGTCCGCCTCGCGCTGACCCATCCCAACATGGAAATCGCCGCGCTGACGGCGAATACCCACGCCGGCAAGCCGATGTCGGCGGTCTTCCCGCATTTGGGCTTTTCCGGCTTGCCGGACCTGACCAAGATCGAGGACGCGGACTGGAGTAACGTCGATGTGGTCTTCTGCGGCCTGCCGCATGGGACGACGCAGGACATCACCAAAGGCGTGCTGGAGCGCTTTCCCCATGTGCGTTTCGTGGACATGTCCGCCGACTTCCGGCTGCGCAATCCCGAGGCCTATGAAGCCTGGTACGGTCGCCCGCATACCGCGATGGACATGCAGGGAGAGGCCGTCTACGGCCTGACCGAGCACAACCGCGAGGCGGTTTCCGATGCCCGGCTCGTCGCGTGTCCCGGCTGCTATCCGACCGCGGCTTTGCTGGCACTGCTTCCGCTCGCCAAGGCCGGCTTGATCGATATGGCGGACATCACAATTGATGCGAAATCCGGTGTGTCCGGCGCAGGGCGTGGCCTGAAGGAGAACGTGCTGTTCTGCGAGGCGGGCGAGGGCATGTCGCCCTATGGCGTCAGCAAGCACCGGCACATGCCCGAGATCGAGCAGGAACTGTCTGCCGCCAGCGGCATCGCCACCACGATCAGCTTCACGCCGCATCTGGTTCCCATGAGCCGTGGCGAATTGCTGACGATCTACGTGCGCCCGAAGGACGGGCAGAAGGCGGAGGACATCCGCGCCGCCTGGAGCGCGTCTTATGCCGACGAGCCCTTCGTGCATGTGCTGGGCAAAGGCATTCCGCCTGCGACCCAGATGGTGCGCGGCTCCAACCATTGCCTGCTCAATGCCTTTGACGACCGCATTCCCGGCCGTGTGATCCTCGTCTCCACCCTCGACAACCTTGTGAAAGGCTCAGCCGGGCAGGCGATCCAGAACATGAACGTGATGTTCGGCCTTGAGGAAACGACGGGGCTAGGCCACGTCGCGCTGTTCCCGTGATCGCGAAAAGGACTGCGCCATGAATCTTCCAGTAAAACTCGACCACAGCGTCGTCCATGTCTCAAACTGGGAGGTCTGCAACGCGTTTTACCGCGATGTGATGGGTGCTGAAGTCGTTGCCGTGCCAAATGGCAAGTGGTGCTATCGCTTCGCCAACGCACAGCTCAACCTGCACGGGCCGGACGGTATCGGTCATCCGCGCGCGAAAGATCCGGTCAAGCCCGGCAACTCGGACCTGTGCTTCGAGTGGGACGGGCCGCTCGGCGATGCGATCGCGCATCTGCAGGCACACAATGTCGGGATCGAGCTTGGCCCCGTCAGCCGCTTTGGAAGAAGCGGGAAGGGCACAAGCGTTTATTTCCGCGATCCCGACGGCTCGCTGCTTGAGTTCATTTCATACAAGTCCTGATCCAATCAGGACTGCACTTTCACATACGAACCCGGAGCATCTTCGATCGGCTTGAACCTGTCCCCGCCGGGTTCGCGGGCATCGACCAGCTTGTCGTTGTGCGTCTCGATCCATTTCTGCCAGTAGGGCCACCATGAACCTGGATGCTCTTCGGCTTCCTCCAGCCACTCCTCGTAAGTCTCGTCATGGCCCCAGGGGGCGGGGCCGGTCCAGTACTGGTACTTGTTCTTGTTCGGAGGATTGACGACACCGGCAATGTGGCCCGATCCGGCCAGAACGTAATCGACCGGCCCGCCAAAGGATTTCGAGCCGAAATAGACCGATTTGGCAGGCGCGATGTGATCTTCCCGTGTGGCGAGGTTGAAAATGGGTACTTTCGACTTGGAAAGATCGATCTTCACGTCATCGATCTTCATCTTGCCCTTGGACAGCTTGTTATCGAGATAACAGTTGCGCAGGTAGAACGAGTGGTTGGCCGCCGGCATCCGGGTTGAATCGGAGTTCCAGTAGAGCAGGTCGAACGGAAACGGTTTGCGGCCCTTCAGGTAATTGCTGACCACATAGGGCCAGATCAGATCGTTTGCCCGCAGCATGTTGAAGGCGGTCGCCATGCGGCTTCCGGCAAGATAGCCGGTCTTCTTCATTTCCTCTTCGACGGCAGCGACCTGCTCCTCGTCCACGAACACCTTCAGGTCACCCGCATAGGTGAAATCGACCTGCGTTGTCAGCAGCGTGGCCGTGGCGATCCGCTTGTCTTTCCTGGCAGCCATCAGCCCGAGCGTGATCGAAAGCAGTGTTCCGCCGACGCAGTAGCCGATCGCGTTGACCTTCTTCTCGCCGGTTATCTCGTGGATCACGTCGAGTGCAGTTATCGGGCCTTCGTTGATGTAGTCGGCGAAGGATTTCTTCGCCAGCTTCGTGTCAGGGTTGACCCATGAGATCACGAAAACGGTGTGGCCGGCATCCACAGCCCACTTGATGAATGATTTCTCAGGGTTGAGGTCCAGAATGTAGAACTTGTTGATCCACGGCGGAACGACCAGCAGCGGACGCTTAAGCACCTTCTCGGTGGTCGGCGTGTACTGAATGAGTTGCATCAGGTCGTTCTGGAAGACGACCTTGCCCGGCGTCATGGCGAGATTGACGCCGACCCCGAATTTCGAAGGGTCAGATTGGCGCAGTTTAAGTTCGCCATGGCCGCGCTCGATATCTTCCGCCAGCATGCGCATGCCGTTTACGAGGTTTTCGCCATTGTGCTCCAGCGTCTCGCGCATCAGTTCGGGGTTTGTGAAGACGAAATTCGATGGCGCCAGCGCGGCTGCGAGCTGCTTCATGTAGAAGCGTGCCTTGTCGCGTGTGTGCTCATCGAGGCCATCGGTTTCCTCGACAATATGGTCAGCCCATTTCGACGTCAGCAGATAGGCCTGCTTGATGAAGTCGAAAACCGGGTGCGAGGACCATTCCGGATCGGCGAAACGCTTGTCGCCAGGATCGGGACTGGCAAGCGGCTTGACCTCTTCTCCGGAAAGCTTGCGCAGTGTGTTGGTCCACAGCTCCATGTATTTGCTGGTCAGCCCGGACTGGGCCTCGACGAGTTTCGCCGGATTGACGCTCCATTTCTCGACGATCTCGGCGAGCGTCTTAAACGCCTGGGCGGTTTCTGCCGCCAGCAGCATCTTCGCCTCGCCGCGTTCGCGCGGTCCCAGCACGGCAGCAACGGCCTTGCCGGTCTCTTCGGTCAGCGCGGCAAGATTGCGCGCCAGAGCTTCCGGATCCTTGATCTGGTATGGAGTGGGAGCGTTGTCGGTAACGGTCATTTCAGGTTGCCCTGTCTCTGGCTTTGCGTTTCCAGTTGCGTTGCGCAACGATTTATTGATCTTGTTCGACTTTTCTTCTGCCACATTGAAGCCGTAGGGCGGCCTTTCGTAAAGTTAGAATATGACGTTGGAGTGATATATGGTTGATCGTGTCGGAAGGCACGAGGCCGGCTGGCGGTGCGTCAGGCTGATTATTCTTGCTGGTCTGTCCGCGTTTCTGCTGTCGGCTTGCGCGGGCACGAGCATTCCGCCCCTGCGTCCCGATCTCCCGGATGATTTGCGCCAGCCTACAGGCCCGGCACCGGATTTTCGCCAACCGCTGCCCGAGCAGAAAGCCGCGACAAAGACGCCCGAAGAGCGTGCTGCAACAGTGAATGAACTTGAAACCTTGCGCGATACGGCCGAAAAGGACGCGCGCAAGAAGATTGAGGGCCGCTAAAGCGTGTTCAGGGATAGTGCCTGGCGGTTTCCTGTTCGAACACGCGGCAAAATAAAGATTTGGAGCATGCATCTGATTCCATAAATGCATGCTCGGACGTATTTTTGCCTGAAGAGAAATGTAACTGGCGACAATCTCGGCTCACGGAGCAATTCCATGCACGAATTTCACCGCATCAGGCGGCTTCCCCCGTATGTGTTCGAAGAGGTCAACCGCCTGAAGGCTGGCGCCCGCGCCCGCGGTAGCGACATCATCGATCTCGGCATGGGTAATCCCGATCTGCCGACGCCACGGCACATCGAGGAGAAAATGATCGAGACGATCGGCAAGCCGCGCACCAACCGCTATTCGGCTTCGCGCGGCATTCCGGGCCTGCGGCGCGCGCAGGCTGCCTATTACGGGCGCCGTTTCGGCGTGAAGCTCAATCCCGATACCCAGGTCGTCGCCACGCTCGGTTCCAAGGAAGGCTTCGCCAACATGGCCCAGGCGATCACCGCGCCAGGTGACGTCGTGGTGTGCCCGAACCCGAGCTACCCGATCCACGCCTTCGGTTTCCTCATGGCTGGCGGCACGATTCGCTCGGTGCCTGCGGAACCGGGGCCGGAATTCTTCGATGCGCTCCAGCGCGCGGTGAACCATTCGATCCCCAAGCCGATCGCTATCATCCTGTGCTATCCGGCCAACCCGACGGCTGCGACCGCAGACCTCGAGTTCTATCGCGACGCGGTCGCGTTCGCGAAGAAGCACGACATCATCCTGCTGTCGGATCTCGCCTATTCGGAGATCTATTTCGACGACAACCCGCCGCCATCCGTGTTGCAGGTGCCAGGTGCAATGGATGTGACGGTCGAATTCACCTCGATGTCGAAAACCTATTCCATGCCCGGCTACCGGATGGGTTTCGCGGTCGGCAACGAAAGATTGATCGCCGCACTCGCGCGGGTGAAGTCCTATCTCGACTATGGCGCCTTTACGCCGATCCAGGTTGCCGCGACGGCGGCGCTGAACGGACCGGACGACTGCATTGCCGCGACGCGCGCGATCTACAAGGAGCGCCGCGATGCGCTTGTTGAGAGCTTTGGCCGTGCCGGATGGGATATCCCCGCGCCCATGGCGAGCATGTTCGCCTGGGCGCCGGTTCCAGAGGAGTTCAGGGAACTGGGTTCGCTCGAGTTCGCCAAGCTTCTGCTGGAAAAGGCAGACGTCGCCGTTTCACCCGGCATCGGTTTCGGCGAGCATGGCGAGGGCTTCGTGCGCATCGCCCTTGTGGAGAACGAGCAGCGCATTCGTCAGGCCGCGCGAAATCTGCGCCGGTTCCTTGCCTCCGCGCCCGAAACCATGCACAACGTCATCGCGCTCAAGGGAGCCGGTTCCTGAACAGGTAACGGTGCGTCTTCGGGCGAGCGGCCTCAGGCCGATTCATCACGCAAAGCCTTTATGCATCCCTGGGCCGCACGGTCCATTGCATGCGGCGGGAAAGAAGAATTCAGGAGCAATCGGGCATGTCGCGTCCGCTGCGCATTGGTATCGCGGGCCTGGGCACCGTTGGGGCATCGGCGGCCGGCATTCTGCAGCGCAAGGCGAATGCCATCGTGCCGAAAGCCGGCAGGAGCATCGTTGTCACGGGCGTATCCGCGCGCTCGCGCGGCAAGGACCGCGGTTTCGATCTTGAGGGTATCGCCTGGTTCGATGATCCCGCCGAACTGGCGGCAAGCGACGAAATCGACGTTTTCGTTGAACTGATCGGTGGCGCAAACGGCCCGGCGAAAGCAGCCGTGGAAGCCGCGCTTGCAGCAGGCAAGCATGTTGTCACCGCCAACAAGGCGTTGCTGGCAACACATGGAAATGCGCTGGCCTGTCTGGCGGATGCATCCGGACTGGCGATCGGCTTCGAGGCCGCCGTCGCAGGCGGAATTCCGATCATCAAGACCGTCCGCGAAGCCGCTTCCGCCAACACAATCAATCGTGTCTTCGGCATTCTCAACGGCACCTGCAACTACATCCTCACACGGATGGAGGAAGAGGGGCTTGAGTTTGACGAATGTCTGAAGGACGCGCAGGCACTCGGCTACGCTGAAGCCGACCCGACAGCCGACATCGAGGGGCACGATTCAGCGCACAAGCTCGCGCTTCTGGCGTCGATCGTGTTCGGCAGCGAAGTTGACCTCAATTCGATCTATCTGGAAGGCATCTCGGCGATTTCGCAGGAAGACCTGCGCGCAGCCGATGAACTGGGCTACCGGATCAAACTGCTCGGCGTAGCGCAGCGCACCGAGCAGGGCATCGAACAGCGCGTTACTCCGGCCATGCTGCCTAAATCGGCGCCCATGGCGCGCGTTGCCGGTGTTCTCAATGCCGTGGCAGTCGATGGCGACGCCTTCGGCGAGATCACCATGGTTGGGGCTGGTGCTGGTGGCGATGCCACGGCATCCGCCGTTGTCAGTGACATCGTCGATATCGCGCGCGGCCGGTTCTCGCCCGCATTGGGCATTCCCGCCGAAAGCCTGACCCCGGTCAGCCGTTCAGGCATGCAGGCGCATGCGGGCGCCTACTACGTGCGGCTTAATGTGTACGACCGCCCCGGTGCGCTTGCCGGGATTGCCACCCGCATGGCCGAAAGCGGCATTTCGCTGGAAAGCATCATGCAGAAAGGGCGTGGCGAGACGGGTTCGCAGACGCCGCTGCCAGTCACCATCATCACCCACAACACAATGGAAGAACATATCCGCGAGGCCTTGGCGAGGATCGAGGCGGACGGGCATATTGAGGGCCGTCCACAAATGATCCGAATCGAAAAAGCCTGAACGGGTAATGCCAACGGGGCAGGAAAAAATGGCTAAAGACAAAGAATCCTTGAGTTCCGTTCTCGACCGCGCATTGACGCTCGAGATCGTCCGCGTGACTGAGCGCGCCGCAGTCGCGGCAGCGCGCCAGCGTGGGCGTGGCGATGAACGCGCCGCCGACCAGGCGGCTGTCGATGCGATGCGGCGTGAACTCAACCGCCTGCCGATCGACGGCACCGTTGTCATCGGCGAGGGCGAGCGTGACGAGGCGCCGATGCTGTTCATCGGCGAGAAGGTCGGACTCGGTTCCGGACCGAAAGTCGACATCGCGCTCGACCCGCTCGAAGGCACGACCATTTGCGCCAAGGACATGCCCAATTCCCTCGCCGTGATCGCGCTGGCGGAAGGCGGAAGCCTGCTCAATGCGCCCGACGTTTACATGGACAAGATCGCGATTGGTCCCGGCTACGAGCCAGGCCTCGTCGACATCGATGCCTCACCGTCGAAGAACATCAAGGCGCTTGCGAAGGCCAAAGGCGTTCCGGTCAACGAGATCACGGCCTGCGTGCTCGACCGCCCGCGCCACGCCAAGATCATCGAGGAAATCCGGGAAATGGGTGCAGCTGTCCGCCTGATCGGCGACGGCGACATCGCCGGCGTCATCCACACCGTCGATTTCGACGTGACCGGCATCGACATCTACATCGGTATCGGCGGCGCGCCGGAAGGCGTGCTGGCGGCAGCAGCCCTGCGCTGCATTGGCGGCCAGATGCAGGGCCGCCTCATCCTCGATACGCCGGAAAAGCGCGAGCGCGCGACACGCATGGGCATCAAGGACCACGACCGGGTCTATTCGATGGAAGACATGGCCAAGGGCGACGTGCTGTTTGCAGCGACCGGCGTCACCGATGGAAACCTCCTCGACGGCGTGCGCTTCGGCAAGTCGATCATCACCACCGAAACCCTGGTGATGCGCTCGGCGACCCAGACCGTGCGCACCATCAAGGCCGAACATCGTCACTTCGCCAAGTTCCACTGAATCCGACTGGAAAGCCAATGACCGGCCCGGCGGCGGGCGCGCCCTTCCTCGATGTCAGCCGGTCGGCGACCGGCAGGCGCTGGGTCGACCGTCTGCCGGAAGGCGCGCTGCGGCAGGTGCGTGGTGTCGCCGAACAGTTTGAGCTGCCGGAAATTGTCGCGCGCATCCTGCTTGCCCGCGGTGTCGGCTCCGAGGATGCCGGCATCTTCCTGGAGCCGAAGCTGCGCGATCTGATGCCCGACCCGCGCACGCTGACCGATGCCGAGAATGCGGCTGCCCGCATTGCCGATGCCGTTCGGGCGAGTGAACGGGTCGGCATCTTCGGCGATTACGACGTCGATGGCGCAACTTCCAGTGCCTTGCTGGCACGCTTCCTGATGTCGCTTGGCGTGACAGCGGACATCCACATCCCGGACCGCATTTTCGAAGGCTACGGGCCCAACGAGGCGGCGTTCGAGCGGTTCCAGGCACAGGGCTGCAGTCTCGTTGTCACGGTCGATTGCGGCACGGCGAGCCATGACACCATCGCTGCCGCGCGCGCCAAAGGGCTGGACGTGGTGGTGATCGATCACCATCAGACCGGCGAAACGCTCCCCGGCGCCAACGCGCTGGTGAACCCCAACCGCCAGGACGACATATCAGGCCAGGGTCATCTATGTGCGGTCGGCGTGGTCTTTCTCGTTCTTGTGGAAACGCTCCGGCAGTTGCGGGAACGGGGCAGGGCGGACCTGCCGAACCTGCTTTCCTGGCTCGATCTCGTGGCGCTTGGCACCGTTGCCGATGTCGTTCCTCTGACCGGCCTCAACCGTGCCTATGTTTCGCAGGGGCTGAAGATCATGCACCGGCGCGAAAACGCCGGGCTTCGCGCACTGTGCGATGTGGCGCGGCTGCGTGACGCGCCGACGCCGTATCATCTCGGCTTCCTGATCGGTCCGCGCATCAATGCGGGCGGGCGCATCGGCGATGCCGCGCTGGGAGCGCGCCTGTTGACCAGCGATGATCCCGCGGAGGCAGCAACCATTGCAGCACAGCTCGACCGGCTCAACGCCGAACGCCAGGCGCTGGAGCAGGAGGCATTGGCAGAAGCAATGGCGGAAGCCGAGGCTGCTGATCAGAACGGCGCATCCGTCGTCGTGGTTGCAAGCGACACCTGGCATCCCGGTATCGTCGGGCTGATCGCGTCGCGTTTGAAGGAGCGCTTCCGGAAACCCGCCATCGCGGTGAGCTTCGCCAGTGGCGAACAGGGAAGCGGCTCGGCCAGGTCCGTATCGGGTGTCGATATCGGCGCGGCTGTGCGTGCTGCCGTCGACGAGGGTTTTCTGCTCAAGGGTGGGGGGCATGCGATGGCCGCCGGCATGACCGTGACGCGCTCGCGGCTCGATGCATTTAGCGAGAACATCGGCTCAAAACTGGCGGAAGCGGTGGCTGCGGCATCCTTGCGCGATGAATTGCGTATCGATGGCGCGGTGACGGCTGCGGCGGCAAGCAAGGACCTTGTCCGCGATATCGACCGGGCAGGTCCGTTCGGTGCAGGCCACCCGGAACCGGTTCTGGCCCTGCCGGCACATCGCGTAACCTATTGCGAGACCACCGAGCAGGGTCACGTCAGGCTGGGGCTTTCAGGTCCGGACGAAACCAAGATCCAGGGCATTGCTTTCCGTGCCGCAGATACGCCGCTGGGTGAATTCCTCGCATCAAAACGCGGTCAGAACATTCACGCTGCGGGCTCGCTGCGCATCAACCGTTGGGGCGGATCGGAAACCGTGCAGTTACAGCTGCGCGACGCGGCGGACCCGGCGAAGAACTGACTGTGACTTGTCGGGCTACTTGATCGAGCCCGTAACCATCTCCATCCGGCAGACATCGTGCCCGCCATCGACCTGACAATAGCAGGCGCGCTGCGCCGGGTTGAGGGGATCGAGACGCGTCTTGTCCAGGTGGGCGCAAGGCCCGGAAACGCTTTTCGCAATTGTTTCCACGACGCCCAAGCGCATGCCAGCCCCCACCGACAGCGCGATGGCCAGCAGGCACATGATGATCGGTGCGGATGCGCCACGCAAAAAGCGCTGACGGCCAGGTTCAACCGGTTCGGTCATGACGGATATCCTGAGACAAGGACGGGCGTGCACTGCGCCTGTCCTCAATCAGACTCGCATGACAGAATTAAGAAACTGTTCGCAGGCGCAGCATTTTTACGTCACCCCCGGCTCAATGCCCTGGCACCGCCGCTTCTATGCCTTTGGAAAGCTTGTCGATTAACTCATCGAGCTGGCTGTCTTCGATGATAAAGGGCGGGGCGAGCAGGACATGATCGCCTCTCAGCCCGTCGATCGTGCCGCCCATCGGATAGCAGATCAGGCCCGCCTCGAATGCGGCTTTCTTGACGACCTTGTTGACACCCAGTTTGGGATCGAACGGGGTCTTGGTGTCGCGGTCGGCAACCAGTTCCAGCCCCATGAACAGGCCTCTGCCCCGGATGTCTCCGACATGCGGATGCTGGCCGAAGCGCTCCTCGAGTTTCTGGCGCAGCACTGCACCTTTCTGCTTCACGCGGTCGGGCAGGTTCTCTGCAATCATCTTGTTCACAACGGCCAGCGCGCCGGCGCATGCCGTTGGGTGTCCCATGTAGGTGTGGCCGTGCTGGAAGAAGCCGCTGCCGTTCTCGATCGCTTCGTAAATGGCGGCAGAACACAGCATCGCGCCGACCGGCTGATAGCCTGCGCCCAATCCCTTGGCGATGGTCAGGATGTCGGGCGAGACGCCTTCCTGCTGGCAGGCATAGAGCGAACCCGTGCGGCCCATGCCGCACATCACTTCATCGAGGATCAGCAATACGCCGTGCTTGTCGCAGATTTCGCGGATGCGCTTGAAATAGCCCTCGACCGGGGGCACCGCGCCTGCGGTTGCGCCCACAACGGGTTCGGCGATGAAGGCCAGAACCTTGTCCGATCCGGCTTTTTCGATCTCGGCTTCAAGCGCGTTGGCTGCCCTCAGACCGTATTCGGCATCGCTCTCGCCTTCGTGGCGCTCACGGTAGGCATAGCATGGCGGGATGTGGCTGGTTTTGATCATCAGAGGCGCAAAGGGCTCGCGCCGCCACATATTGCCACCCGCTGCAAGCGCGCCCAGCGTGTTGCCGTGATAGCTTTGCCGCCGCGCGATGATGTGGGTGCGGCTCGACTGACCGATCTCGATCGCATACTGGCGCGCAAGCTTGATCGCGGCCTCGATCGCTTCGGAACCGCCGGAGAGGAAATAGACCCGGTCGATGCCCTCGGGCGCGTGTTCGATCAGCATATCGGCGAGCTTTTCGGCAGGCTCGGAAGTGAAGAACCCGGTATGGGCGAAGGCAACCTTGTCGAGCTGTGCCTTGATCGCCTCGATCACGGTGTGGTCGGAATGCCCGAGACAGGATACAGCCGCTCCGCCGGAGCCATCGAGATAACGTTTGCCGTGGTTGTCGATGATGTAGCAGCCGTCGCCGCGGACCGCGGTCGGCAGGCGGGACTTGGTATGGCGGGGAAAGACGTGGCTGGTCATGGCCGGTTCCCTAAAGCGATTGCGTCAGGCCAAGTTTATGCCATCGCCGCGGCGCATCCAACGAAATCCCGCCTGCGAAATCCGCCATCAGGGCAGGGCAGTTTGGATTTGATCCCGCGTCCGGCTCTGCTACTACTCCGCGTGAAAGCCATTGGTCAGGCCCCGTAGCTCAGCAGGATAGAGCATCAGATTCCTAATCTGAGGGTCACAGGTTCGAATCCTGTCGGGGTCACCAGGCTTTTCAACAGGCAAAGCCCCGTTGCTCCGTGCCTGCGCTTCCCGGCAGCACCCGTCAGAAACCAGCGCCAAAATTGAGCCACACTATGGCCCTATCCGGATTGGCCGGGGGGCTATGGCACCAGTGGGGAGTACTGCCATGGCCGGAGGTAAAGCCAACGTGCGTTCTGTTCCGACGGGGGAGTTGGAACAAGATTGCCCATCCGTATCACCTGCCTCGAATTCAACCGCATCACCTGAATCTGCCGAAGCCGATCGTGCCGGTTTCAACCGTCTGCGCGAAGCGATGGACAAGGTCGAGCGGCTCGAACAGGTGGGTTCTGAAAATGTAATGGAGAGCGGCGAATGGCCGGTGGATGCACCGCTTCCACCGTTCATGCAGGACGCGCTCTGCCCGCCATCCATCGAAATGTCTCTTGAAGAGGAACTGGCGGAGAGCCTTGCTGCCGGTTCAAACGATGCACGGGAATTGCCTGCAACGCAGAAATCCGATCCCCTGCAACAGCTTCAGAAAGCTTGCAGTGACGCGGTGTGCCCCGCTGGAGACGGCGAGGTCCTCCAAAGCGCACAATCCGACGAGCGCGAAAAGCTGCCCGTCGTGCAGGAAGCCGGACCATCGAAACTGTCTCGCCACAAGACGGTGTACAGCCAGCACGCTTCCACGTCGATCCTGTCCATTGTCGCCTGGGTCACGCTGCCTGCGGTTATCGCCGGCCCGCTCCTGATGGCCAAGCCGCAAGGGGCACAGCCGGCAACCCCGCAGGAGACGGTGGCCGAACAAGCGCAACCGTCAGCGATACTCGCCGCTGCACCGGACCAACCTCTGGAAACCGCCCTGCAGAGCGGTGAAGCTGTGCGACCGGCTTCCGCCGGGGCTGAAGCCGATGCGCTTCAGCCAAAGGATTCGGACGCGTCTTCGCAAGCCCTGTCGCCATCGCAAATGCGGAAGTCGGGCAGGCTGGATGCAGAACAGCGCTCGAAACGGCGCGACCCCGTTCAGGTTGCATCCGCCATGAAAGCCATTCCGGCCCTTTCGGAGCTATCAACCGATCTGCGCGCTGACCTGCAATCCCGCCTCGAAACCGGAGAATGCCTTTCCTCCGCATTACCTGCGGTGCTCGGCCAGGTGCCGGTTCTTGCCATGCGCGACATGATCCGATTGCTGGAAGGAGACTGCCAGTGATGCGCTATGCTGCCTTTTTCCTTGCCATGCTCGCGCTATTTTCGCCGCAGCAGGCAATCTCGCAGTCCGCCGAAACAAACATCATGACCGGCGGACCAAAGGGAACCTACATCAAGATCGGGCGCGACCTTGCCGCGCTTGGTGCTGAGTGCGGACGCAACCTGATCGTGCAGGAAAGCGCCGGGTCACTTGAAAATCTGGTTGCGGTCAAAAAACGGACCTTCACCCAGTTCGGCATCGTCCAGTCGGATGTGCTCGAATATGTGCGTACCTACGCGAATTCCGATCCCGATCTTGCCCGCGCCATCGTTGGTGTCCGCAGCATGTTCCCCCTCTATAACGAGGAGGTCCATGTTCTGGCGAAATGGGACATTGCGACCCTTGGCGGGCTTGCCAGGCGCAAGGTGGCGGTCGGGGTCGCCGACAGCGGGACCTATCTGACCGCGACCCTGATCCTCGACATTCTCCAGGTGCCGGAAGTCGAAAAAGTCCTGGTTGGCGCGGTCGATGCGCTCGAAATGCTCAAGCGCGGCGAGATCGACGCCATGTTCTACGTTACCGGGGCGCCCGCGAGCCTGTTCTCCGATCCGGAAATTGACGGTTCGCGTTTCCATCTCCTGCCGATCAATGAAAAGCCGCTCCTGGCCACCTACAACGCGGCGGAAATCGCAGGCGGTGTATATCCGTTCCAGCCCGATTCCGTTGGCGTTGTCGCGGTCAAGGCGGTGCTGATGACCTTCGACTACCGCAAGGACAAGAACGACTATCACCGCGCCAACTGCAAGGCTGTGTCGGACTTCGCCAACATTCTCGTCAGCAATCTCGACCGGCTGCGAGAGAGCGGGCATCCGAAGTGGAAGAACGTGGATTTGACAGCGCTGCCGCCGGGCTGGCGTGTCGGTGATTGCGTGAAGGAAGGACTGCAGCCCGGTTACGAGCTGGCATGCCGTCGCGACGCCAGCACGCTGACTGCGGCGGCCCCTGCCAGCGAGCCGGTTGACCAGGAATACCTGAACCTACTCAAGCAACGGCTCGGTGACGGCGGCTGAAACCCGGCCGCCGCCTGTCCGGCATGCTCTTGCGTTTACTGCACGAAGCAATTGCGCCTTGAGCAGCATACATCCCGCCAGTAGCTTCGGGGTATGCAGCATGGCGCAATACAGGGCCGGATCGGCGGCCCCCGATGACGGTCGTTTCCGCCGGACCGGATGTGAAGGCGCAAGGTCCAGGCAACCTGGGCCTTGTGCGCCGGGTTGTCTTGACCTTTCTCGCCTCGGTCCTGACCCAACTGACGGGCAGCGCCTTCAACATCTGGTACAACCTGACCCAGATCCGCCCGCTGCTGACGCAAGGCCAGGCCGCGCGGTTCGAAACGGCGGTGAACCTGTTCAACATCGCGATTTACCCGCTCGCGCTGCTGCTGTCTTTTCTGGTCATCTGGTCTTTGGTGAAGGCTGTGCGCTCGCACGCCAGACAGAGCGATCCGGACATGTGGCACAAGGCACAACGGCGTGCCGTCAACCTGCCATGGCTGATCCTTGCGATTGCCGGTCCGGCCTGGCTGCTGACCATTCCCGCATTGCTGTTCGCGCTCTACACTCATCCCGAACCGCTCGACCCAAGGGTACCGTTTCAGCTCGTGGTGTCGGTGGTGGTGTCCGCAGCAATCGCACTGACCCATCTGTTCTTTGTGATCGAGCTGGTTGGCCAGCGGCTCTGGTTTCCGGTTTTCTTCGACAATGAACAGCCCTCGAGCGTATCGGGAACGCTACCGTTGACCCTGCCGCGGCGCGGCATCTTCTTTGCCGTGTCGGCCGTGGCCTGTCCAATCATATCCCTGCTCCTGATTGCCGCGCCGAGCGAGATGTTTTCGCTCAAGAGCGCGGCATTTCCGCTCATGGTTGGAACTCTGGGCATCGCTTTCGGAATGCTTTCTGCCTGGATGCTTGGCCGCATCATCGGGGAGCCGATCGCGCGGCTGCGCGCGTCAGCAGAACGCGTCGAGGCGGGAGACCTCGGGCCGGACACGGAAATCGATCTCTTGCGGGCCGATGAATTCGGTCACCTGATCGGCGGCTTCAACCGCATGGTGGCCGGACTTCGCGAGAAGCAGCATGTGGAAGAGGTTCTCGGAAGGCACGTTGACCAGACCGTCGCCAGGATACTGCTCAACGAGCCGGAGACGCTTGGCGGCACCGAGCGCGAGATTTCGGTGATGTTCACTGACATACGCGGGTTCACGACGCGCTGCGGCACGTGTCCGCCCAATGAGGTGGTGGACATGCTCAATCTTTTCCATGGCGTGATGGTGCCGCTGATCGAAGCGGAAAACGGCATCATCAACGAGTTTACCGGCGATGGGTTCATGGCGATCTTCGGCGCTACGGGAACCGGTGTGCCCCATGCCGACAATGCGGTTGCCGCGGGTAAGGCCATGTTGGCGTCACTGCCCAGACTGAACCGGCAACTGGAAGACCGTGGACTGGAACCGATTGCGATCGGTGTCGGCATCAATACAGGCCCGGCAATTGTCGGCGCCATTGGCGCGCCGCGGCGCTCCAGCTTTTCCGCCGTCGGCAACATGGTGCCGGTTGCAGCCCGCATCGAGGGACTGACCAAGGAAGCAGGGCACCGGATGCTGTTTTCCGACACGACAATGGCGGCGCTGACCGACCCACCGGCGGTCATTTCGCTTGATCCTCGGCCAATCCGGGGGCGCGACGAGCCGGTACGGCTCTACGCACTCGTCAGCGCAGACTGAGTGCAGTTTCCCTTGCGGAAACCGTGGTCCGTCCCCATGTCGGTAAGACCAGAGGGAAAGGAAAACGAAATGTCCGGCAAAAACAAAACAAGCAAATTGAGCGAAGCCGAGTTAGCCAAAGTGTCCGGCGGCAGCAAGTCCATTGAGGACGTCACCACCATGGACCTCGGCAGTGGCCGGATCACCAAGAAGCCAGCAGACGACAAAGTATCGGAAGCAAGTCTCGGCAGCGGCCGCATCGTTGCCCAACAAGGCGACGGCGGCATCTGAACGGCAGACTTGCGAAGGAAACGGAATGTCCAGCAAGAAAAACGTATCCGGCCTGACCGAAGCTGAACTGGCCAAAGTTTCCGGTGGTGCTAAATCCCCGGCGCCTTCCAAGGTATCGGAAGTCGGCCTGGGCAGCGGCAGGATCACCAAAGAAGCTGATGAGGTCGACAACGTGACGACGACAAGTCTTGGTAGCGGTCGTATCGTCGCAGACGCAGGTGACGGCAGCATCTGAGCGGCAGGCTCAGGCCTCCCTTCCGCTGAGCAGGGCCAGCAGCCGACGCATCCGGTCGCCCGCGATGTGAACATTGTCGAGAATGGCTTCATCGAGCTCGTTCTCATTGACGAAAGCGGCCTGTTCGGCGCGCGTATCCCCATATCCCAGCCGCAATACGTGCTCACGCACGCGGTCCGACAGGAAGACCGCCAGTGCCTTGTAGAACCGCGCCGCAAACGCGGTATCGCTTTCCAGCCGCTCGCGGATAAGCTTCTGAGGGATGGCAAGAACCTCGGCGTCCTCAAGACCCTTGACCGAAGCAGATGGTGCCTGCCGCGATACCAGCGACATCTCGCCCACGACATCGCCGGTGCCCATCTTCGCGACCTGCTTGTTGCCGGCCACATACACCCCGACCTCGCCATTGGTGACGATGTAGAGCGTGTCCACCTCGACGCCTTCGGTGATCATCGTCTCGCCGTTCCTGACGGCGCGATGCGTGCCGTTATCGACGAACCAGCGCACGTCGCTGTCGTCGAGTTCGGCTAGGATATACAGGGCCCGGCGCATGGTGGGGTTTCCTTCCTGCGTCTCGTCTTCAGTCGAGCTGCTTGGCGACAAGGGCCGCGAAGGCACCCTTGCGTTTGATGAGTTGGGCATAGGTGCCGCTTTCGGTGATCGTGCCTTTCTCGATCAGGCAGATCCGGTCGGCGTTGCGGATCGTCGAAAGCCGGTGCGCCACGACGATCCGGGTAATGGACAGTTTTTCGAGGCTTTCGGTGACGATCGCCTGTGTGCGGTTGTCGAGCGCGCTGGTGGCTTCATCGAAGATGATGATGCGCGGCTTGCCGAGTAGTGCGCGCGCGATCAGTAGCCGCTGGCGCTGCCCGCCCGACAGGCTGGAACCGCCCTCGGTAAGCGGCGTGTGCAGCCCCATGGGCAATTGTTCAAGATCGCGCTCAAGCCCTGCATCGATGCAGGCCTGCATGCAGTCTTCCAGCGTCGCGGGCATCGCGCCACGGACATTCTCGAGGATGGAGCCTGCGTAAACACGTCCGTTCTGGGTCACGACACCGATCTGTCGGCGCACAAGCGTGGGGTCGAGGCTGGCAATGTCCTGGCCATCGAACATGATCGTTCCGGAATCGGGTTTCTCAAGCCCCAGCAGCAGACGCACAAGGGTCGACTTGCCGGAGCCGGATGACCCGACGATGGCAACATGCTCGCCGGCTGCAACCGAAAGCGTCACATCGTGCAGAACGGGCGCGGATTCCTGATACCCGAAACTGACGTTGAAAACCTCGATGGCGCCCGAAAGCACTCCCGGATCGGCAGCGTCGGCCTTGGTTTCCGGTTCCGCTTCCAGCACCGGCAGAGCCCGCCGCCAGTCCGGAAGCGCGTCGACGAGTGCGAGAATGGCGCTGCCAAGGCCGCCGACACCGGCCTGCAGCCCGCCGAATGCAGACAGGAAGGCAATGAACGTGCCGGCAGTGAAATCAGTCCCGACCAGCCAGCCGGCGGAGGCATAAATGGTCGCAAGCGACAGCATCGAGAAGCCGGGCATGAAGGCGGATGCATGGCTGCCGATCCGTTGCGCCGCGATGATCGTCTCGCGCTCGTCGGCATAGTGGTCGGCCCAGCGCGAGAACGCGCGAAGCTCGGCGCCTGCAATGCGCAGCTTGACGATGCCGTCCAGCAATTCGAACACGAAGCCGGACAGGCGGCCCGCGTATTCAACCTGTTTGCGGTAGTGCCGCAGCTGCAGCAGGGCTACCCCGAAATTTATCGCAACGATCAGGAGTGCGAGAACGAGGCAGACAAGCGCAAGCTTCACATCGTAGGTAATCAGCAGGCCGAAATAGAATACCGAGAAGGCCGCGGTTATGGTCGATGTCAGAACCACTGTGATGAGAACGCGGCGCATCGCCTCGATGCCCGAGATGCGTTGGCGAAGCTCGCCCGACGTGTAGCTGCGGAAGAAGGAGGCCGGCAGCTTCAGCACACGGTCCCAGACTGCCGCCCGCAGCACGAGGGAAGACCGCCCGTTGATACGCAGGAGCGCGGTTTCCCTCGCGACGCCGAAAATGAGCACGACCGCCGTTGCCACCAGCAGGGCTGCCGCTGCCTCAACCAGCAAGAACCGCTCTCCCGACGGGATAATGCGGTCGACTATGATCCCGGTGACGATCGGGATTTGCGCGCCAACGAGCCCCGCCACCAAACCCGCAAGGCCGACCATCTGAAGATCGCGCCTTAGAACCGGCAGGAGCATGCGCAGGAGCGTTGTCGCGCCCGTGACCTCGCGCGGCAGCGGCAGGTAAACCATCCAGGCATATACCGACAGCGTTTCCGCGCAGGCGTCATCGACGATGCGTTCCGTACCCAGTGCCGGATCGTGCAGGACATATCCGCCACGCGGGCGTTTTAGCAGTGCGACGGCGCGGGGCTCGCCGTCACCGTCATCTTCTTTCTGCACAAAGCCGACGAAATCGCCGTGGTCGCCGAGCCACCATTTCGGCGGCAGGACGAGCCGTCTTTTGCGCGCACCGAGGAGATGGGCGGCGGAAGAAATATCCTCACAACGTGAGAGGCGCTCAAGGTCTACCTTCTCGCGGCGTGCATCGAAGCCGGAGCGTTCGAGTACAGACAGCACGGCCAATGCCGCAGGCGGGGCGGCCGTAACACGGCCCGCACGGGATTCAACGACATTGGCAAGGCGGCGCATGCTCTTGCCGAGGCTTTCTTGTGTCGCGGCGGCTGAGTGCTTCAGTTGCGCAATCAGCGATGCGCCATCTGCTTCGAGTGCCACCCGGCCGGTTTTTGCATTGCGCGCCATGGCATCAGGTCTCCAGCAATGCCGCGTAAGCGCCGCCGAGCGCGGTTAGCTCTTCGTGGGTGCCGCGTTCAATCGGTTTGCCGCGATCGAGAACGAGGATTTCATCGCAATCGCGGATCGTGCTCAGGCGGTGCGCGATGATGACCAGGGTTGCCCCGCGCGCGCGGATATTTTCCATCACCGAGGCTTCCGTAGCCGCATCAAGAGCGCTGGTTGCCTCGTCCATCACGATAATCGAGGGGTTGGACACCAACGCGCGTGCGATTTCGAGCCGCTGCCGCTGGCCGCCGGAGAAATTGCGGCCGCCTTCGTCGACATGGGCGTCATAGGCGCCGGACCGCGAGGCGATAACGTCGTGGATCATGGCGTCCCGGGCAGCACGCACGATCTCGGCTTCCGGCACGGTCTGGTCCCACAGGGTCAGGTTGTCGCGGACCGTGCCTTCGAACAGGGTAATGGTCTGGTCGATATAGGCGATGCGATTGGTCAGTGCGGTGCGCGGCCATTCCGCCATTGCTTTGCCGCCGATAAGCACATCGCCTTGCTGGGGTGGGTAAAGCCCGACGATGATCCGTCCGATGGTCGACTTTCCCGACCCCGAACCGCCGACGAGCGCGACACTGTTGCCGGCCTTCACCGACAGATCGAGATTCTCGATCAGCGGCGGGTCGAGAGGCAGATAGCCGAAGCTGACATTGTCCAGCGCCAGCCGGCCATCGGGCAGGGCGCCGACTTCGTTTTCGGGTCTTTCGAAAGCCGGGTCGAGCGGATGTTGCAGTACATCGTCTGTGCGCTCGGTGAAGGAACGCAACTGCTGGAAACTCGTTCCAAGCGAAACGAGCGCCACGACCGGTCCCATGAAGCTGCCCGTCAGGGATTGCAGCGCCACCAGCGTGCCGATGGTGATGTCGCCGGACATGACTTCAAGCCCGCCGATAAGCAGCACGCCTGCCGTTGTCAGCATGCTGAGGAATTGCGGCACGGCGCGCATCAGAACCATATGCTGGCCAACGTTCTGGCTGGTGCTGGTCAGTTGCGCATGCAAGCCCGACCAGCGGGTGAAAAAGGCATCCTCGGTTCCGGCAGCCTTGAACGTTTCGATATCGCGCAGGCCCGCAATTTCCACGCCGCCCAACTTGCCTCCGTCGATCGACAGCTTGCGGTGCGCGTCGACGACAAACTGGCTGGTCAGCAGCACAGCCGCGATGTTGAGCGCTGCCAGCACGATCACCAGCAATGCCACGGAAGGGCTGAACGCGAAAATCAGGATGAGGAAGAAACTCGCGGTCGTTAGGTTGAGCAGCGTTTGTGCCGCTTCGCCGGTCAGCAGGCCCGCAATGCCATCGGCAAGGCCGATACGGCCGGCAACCTCGCCGGCATAACGCGTACCGAAATACAGCGCGGGCAGGCGCAGGATATGCCCGAACAACTCGCTGGCGCCATCGACGGACAATCGCGTGTCCGTCTGCATGAGCGCCCTGTTGCGGAACTCCAGCAGCAGGAACTGGACGATCGCCGTTGCCGCCATGCCGATCAGCAACGGCAGCAGCCAGTTCTCAAGCCCCCGGACGAGAACATAATCGACGAATACCCGGCCGAAGAGCGGCGCAATCAGCCCTGGCAGGATCAGCATCAGGCTGGCGATCATGAGAAATACGATGCCGCCGCCGACCGTGGCCACGCGTTCGGCAAGCGCGGCGATCAGGCTCGGGCGCTGGTCGCCCGGTTCGAAATCGGGGCCGGGTTCGAAAGTCAGAACAACGCCGGTGAACCGCTCATCGAATTCGTCCATCGGTATGGCGCGCGGCCCCGATGCCGGGTCGTTGACCCAGACCTTATCGCCGCTGACACCTTCCACGACGAGGAAATGGCAGAAATCGACGAATGCGATCGCCGGCATCGGCAGGTCCTGCAGATGACCGGGTTCGGCCTTCAGTCCCTTGGCAGTGAGGCCGAAGTGGCGGGCCGCACGAATGATGTTGGATGCCTTGGTGCCGTCGCGCGAGACCCCGCACAGACCGCGAAGGTGCTCAAGCGACACGTTGCGCCCGTAGCGCCCGAGGACCATGGCCAGAGAAGCTGCGCCGCATTCGGTTGCTTCCAGCTGCAACACCGTTGGCGTACGGGCGCGTGATCCGACGCGCGCCCGCAAGCTGCGCGGCATGTTTTGCGCAGCCTCAGTCATCCCCAAGTCCCATCAGGGAATAGAGCCTAGGAGCGACGAGATTGATCAGGGGAATGCGGTCAACGACGATCTTGGCTTCGAGAAGATTGCCGGGCTCGATCTGCGCATCCGGCCCATTCGAGGAAGACCATGCCAGACCGCTGGGTTTTTCAGCATCCTGCTCCAGCGCAACACGGACCTCGAACAACGTACCGCCGGCCGCAAGCTGACCAACGAGCGCATCGTTGCGCAGGACCTGGCGCATGCCTGCCGGCGTGGCGGGTACCTCGGAAACCGACACGACCTTTGCCGGCACGAAGCCGAATTCCGCACGGCGATAGCCGCCGGGAACAACTTCCGCGTCCATGCCGGCACGCACCCGTTTGCCTTGGTCGGCCGGGACGAAAAGAACGGCGATTTTCTGACCGGAAGTCGCGGTGCCTGTGGGCTCGATGGTTGCAAGCGCCGCGCCTTCGGCAAGCACGTCGCCGCGTTCCACCTTCACTTCCACAACGCGCCCGTCATAGGGGCTGCGCAGCACGCTCTCGCGCGCCAGACGCTCCTGAAGCCGCGTCACGCGCCGGTCGATTTCCTCAAGCTTGAGCTGCTCGTCCAGCAAGGAGATGCGGGCGGCGTTTTCGCGTTCAAGACGCCGCAAACCGATAATGCCTTCTTCGCGTTCGAGAACCGCAAGGCGTTCAAGCGTCTCGGTCCTGAGGATTTCCGTGTTGATGAGTTCGTCACGGCTTGTGATGCGCTGTGAGACAAGGTCGCGAATTGCGGTGGCCTTCTTCTCAAGCAGTTCAAGGCTCCGCCGGATGGCGCGCTTGCCGTCCGCAATCGCGGCAAGCCGCTCGGTTTCGGCCGCAAGCTCGCTCGCATTGCGTTCGTCGTAAATCCGCTTGAGTTCGGCAAGACGCCGGGTTGCGTCGCCGCGTGCGGCCAGCGCTTCGGCGTGTTCGGCCTGGAGTTCGGAAAGACGGAACCGTGCAACAATGACATCGCGCCCGACAACGCCACCGGGTGCGAGGTTGAGTTCTTCGATCCGTCCGGACTTGTCGGCGATGATTTCGCGTAAACCCGCTGGCTGCAGCACGACGCCGCGGCCATCGACCATCACGTCGCCTTTCAGCGTCGCGGCCCAGACGATCGCGCCAGCAGTGACGGCAAACAGTGTCAGGAGCGCGAACCAGACTTTTCCGTCAACGAGTGTGTGCGGCCGGTCAATCTGTTCCGGAGACGCCAGCCGCTCCAATGCGGCCTGTCGGTAGATCGATTTTGCCATCTGCCCCAACTCTTGACGGATAGGCGAACCGGTTTGCGAATTGATCGCGTTCCAGCACGGGACAATCGTCCCGTTCTGACACGGACTTGGCCGGTTTCACCTTCTCAAGATTGAATAACAGCAAGTTCCTTGCCATAGCGGCTTCAGGGGAGGGCTTGTAGCCTAGCAAAGAAAACGCCGGCCACGATGTCACGCAAGCCGGCGCTCAATAGGATAGGGACTGCAATTCTGGTGTCAGATCGTCTCGGTTTCATCCATAAGGATGATACCTTTTTCGCCGGCTTCGGCCTGCTGCTTCAAATCATCCTTGCCGGCTGCGCTCACATCCTTCGAAGGCGTCGGCGTCTTGTCCTTAAGCTCGAGGCCATCGAACTTCATGTAACCACCCTGAACCTTGTCGAGGTCCTCATCGGTCAATTCCGGCGTCTTGGGTTCCTTGGTCATAATTGCCTATCCCTTGGCTGGCGCAGGCCACGGGCAGCCATCTCCCACAGTTTGCCTGTCGCAGACAATGGCCGATGGCTGCGCTTGAACCTTGCTGAACGAAAGCGGTTCAAATTCCTGACGGATCACTTGTCGCTATTCGTCGTGGCGTTTGTCGACGGATCGCCGTCATTGTTCAGATCGTCGGCTATGTCGGCCAGATCGCCACCTACCGATTTGGCGATATCGGCTGCCTTGCCGACCGCATCTCCCAATTTCGATTTCATGCCGTCCTTGGCGTCGCTGGCCAGGCCGGAGGCAAAGCCGACCGGGTCGGAAGCCACAGCCTTGGCGGTTTTGTAAGCCGCCAGGATCGGGCCGGCGCCTGTTACTTCGTCGAGGTCATCGTCGCTCAACATTTCGGGTTGCTTGTTTTCTGACATAGTTCTTCTCCTGGTGATGAAACCACTTGCTGCCTACCCATCAAGGGTAATCTTGCGAATTCAAAATCAGTTCAATTTCCGTCGGAATGCCGTTGGATCGGCATCATTCGGTGCGAGTCGACGACGAAGTGCTGGGGTCACCGTCATTGTTCAGATCATCGGCAATGTCATTTATATCGCTACCCACCGATTTTGAGACGACGTCACCGACTATTCCTCCTACGCTTTCGGCTAAACCTTTCATGCCATCCTTGGTCGCGCCAGCGAAATTGGAGGCAAAGCCTGCCGGGTCGGATGCAGCCGCCTTTGCCACAGTGTAAGCGGTCAGGATCGGACCTGCACCGGTCACCTGATCGAGATCATCGTCGCTCAACATCTCGGGTTGCTTGTTTTCTGACATCGTTGCGCTCCTGCATTCGGATTGAATTATTGAGTGAGCAATAGGATTGCTTCGTCCCTGAAGCGTCAAGTCGAGCGGTTTGTCGGCGCCGGACCCGTGGTGGTTCCCGGTGCACCTTCGAACTTTGTATCCATGCTGCCGGTCACGACTTCAGCGGGCCCGGAAGTGCTGCTGGAAATCATGCCCTTGTCCGTGCCGGTCTCGTCTCCCGACGACGATGAACTTTTCACATTACCGGAGCCCTTGAACTCCTTGCCGCCACCCGAACCAATGTCGGGAAAGGGTATCTCGCCGCCTGCTCCGCTGACCTGATCCAGATCGCCATCGCTCAACGCTTCCGGCTGCTTTTTATCCGACATCGTTGTCCTCTTTCATTCAGATTGAATTGGTTTCCAGTTACCTGTCAGTAGGCCAGCCGGGCATCAGTCCTGATTGATTATGAGGTTTTTATTCTCGCCTTCCACGAGCACTACCGAAGCTCCGGAGTTGTGAATTGCCTTCGACATGCTATTGCCCGAGGTGACGCCCTTGTCCGTACCAGCTTCGTCGCCGGAGGAAGAGTCCGAGACACTCGCACCGCTTGAGGCTTTGACTTTCTTGGTTCCACCTGACGCCCCTCCCGAACCTATATCGGGAAAAGGCACCGGATCACCGGCTCCACTGACCTTGTCCAGATCGCCATCGCTCAGTGTTTCGGGTTTCTTGTTGCTGGTCATTGTTCCCTTCCTCGAAGGAGTGGCCTGTGTGGGGATGCTCTAATGGCCCTCGACTTTCACATCGGGTCCCGGCACCGGAGCAGGCTTTCCTCCGCTGTTTTTTCCGCTGACAGTGGTCGTGCTTCCGCTCTCCTCGATCGTCGAGGCCGGGATATCCTTATCGCCCTTGGGCTCGACCTTTGTGTTGCCATCGGAGGATGAACCCACATCAGGATAGGGCAGCGGCTCGACACCTCCGGCGACATTTTCCAGCTCGTCGTCACTCAGTATTGCGGGTTCTTTTTTCTCTGACATTTCGCGTCTTTCGAGCATGAACGTGCCCGCGATCGGCATATTCCCGTTCGCTACTGGCTTGTGAGGTCAATGGAGCGGGTTGCATCCTTGCCTTCGACTTTCACCTTGCTGCTGCCCGTCTTGTATTGGGTTTTTCCCGCGGTTGTGTTGGAGGTGATGTTCTTGGTCGTTCCAGCCTCATCTCCTGAGGCTGACGAGGTTGAGCCATCCAGAGGGCCGGAAACGTTGACCTCGTTTCCACCGCTCGTATTGACATCCGGATAGGGTACCGGATCACCGGCCCCGGTGACCTTGTCCAAATCGTCTTCGCTCAACATTTCGGGTTTTTTATCTTCTGACATCAGCTTTCACCTCACTTTGGGTTTTTGGCCATCGGGATATTAAGCCTGCATGCATCGACAGCGTAACGCTCGCTGTAAAATCGTAGGCACCAGCTTTTTCGATTGGCCTTCTCCGAGTGATTTATTTGCCCTGGACCTTCACATTCAGGTTGACGGAAGTCGTCAAACCGGATGTCGAGTTATTCACGCCGGAAACAGTCGATTTGGATGTGCCACCCTCGTTGGCGGACGATGACGTCTCCGAACTATCAGAGAGTGTCACCTCTTTGGTATCCACCGGGGTCTCTCCCCCGCTGATTTCAGGATAGGGTACCGGATCACCGGCTCCCGCAACCTTGTCCAAATCGTCGTCACTTAGTTCTGTGACTTTGGTTTCCTTGGTCATGGCCGTCTCCCTCGGGCAATATTCTGACGAATATTTGCAGGTTCCGGTGCAATTCTGCCTTCCAGGCTCGAGCGTAACGTCGCTTGTGATCCGAATTCAATACCGGCACTGATGGGAACCGTCCTCGCTCAAGAGTTCGGGGAACAGGCAGATTGGCCCTAGCGCGTGGTGCCGAGCCCGCCATCAGAGGCGAAGACATCCGTGGTGTCTTGCTTCACGTCTCTTCCGGTCTTGGCCGTTTCCTTGCTGGCGGATGCTTCCATGGTTGCACGAGAGCCGCCAGCGACCTTGTCCAGCTTGGCTTCGCTCAGTTCGGTAACCTTGGCTTCCTTGGTCATGATTTTCCCCTCTTTACCTCGCGGTAATCATGACATGGGGATCGAACGGCCGATATGCAATGCAAAGCCGTTACGGTGCCTGTTCAAGCGAGGGGGCCGGGACATGGATTCCCCCCCAGGCCCTGATCGTGCCGTTGCCGGATCATGTGTTGCGGTGGACGTAATCCGATGTCGTGTAGACGGGGGTTTCGCCTTCGATCCCCTGCAACTCGAATGCTCCGGCCTGGAATAGTTCGACCGGAGGATCTTTTGCGAATTCCGGCCCGAGAACGAGCGGGATGCCGAGTTTCTTGGTGACCGATTCAAGCCGCGAGGCGCGGTTCACGGGCGAACCGACAGCGGTGTAGTCAAATCTCAGGCTTGATCCGAAATTGCCAACCGAGCAGACGCCGCTCTCGACCGCAACGCCAATGCGGATGGGTTCAAGCCCCTGTTCGACGAGCCGGTCGTTTTCCCATGCAACACGGCCGATCAGAGCCTGGGCGGCGGACAGCGCGCGGGCGCGGTGATCTTCCTGATCAAGCGGTGCATTCCAGAAAGCCAGCACCGCGTCGCCCATGAATTTGTCGATGGTTCCGTCACGGTTGAGGATTTCTTCCGTTGCGATGCCGAGGAAATGGTTGACGATGGCGATCAGCTTGTCTGCGTCGAGCTTCTCCGACAGGTTCGTGAAGCCGCGAATGTCGGTCATCAGGATCGATATCTCGCGCTTTTCGCCGCCCAGCAGCGCATCCGTGTTGGACTTCATGAGCTTCTGAACGACAGTGGGAGAAAGGAACTGGCCGAACTGGCGCGCAAGCACGCCGCGCCGTTCTTCGCTGCGCCGGTATTGCGTGTAGCCTTCAAATGCCGTGACGAGGAATATCCCGAGCGCGGGCTGAACCGGGTCCAGCAGCTCGCCGTATTTCATGTAGGCGAAGAAGCCGGCAGCGAAAGGCACGATGAAAATGACGGCCGAAAAGAGCAGCCCGGTCCAGATCCGCCGTGCGAAGAAGCCCGACAGCAGGATCGTGGCAAGCGATGCTGCAACAAACCAGCCCCGTTCATAAATCCGGGCATTCGGCATTTCATCGAGATAACTGCCTGTCAGCATCTGATCGATCAGGGCGGCGTGGATTTCCGCTCCGGCGCGCGCAGGCCGCGTCGGCGTGACGCGGTAGTCGGAAATTCCGACCGCATCGAGGGAAATGATGGCGATCGCCCCGGCAAGCGCCGGTTGCGGGTCGCCTTGCATCACGCTTGCCGCGGAAACCTGCCGCGGCGCCCCGGTGGTTTCCCAAAGGCGTATGGTTCCGGCTTCCGACAGCGTGATCGTCGTGCCTGCGATGCGCAGCGCATCGAAGCCGCCGCCGGCCATGCGAACGACAAATCCCGCTTCGCCTGCATACAGCCTGACGAGTTCGAGTGCGAAGGACGGCCATATCTGGATGCCGCGCGTGTCGGGGCTTTGCACGGTCCCCGGTGGCGTGCGCAGCCATACGACGGGAAGGTGCCTGAGCACCCCGTCCGCATCCGGTACGGCGCGAATGACGCCAAGCCCCTTGGTGGCTTCGTTGAAATGGGGTAGGGAGGCGATCAGCCCGGAATAGCCGGGAAATTCTTCCGGCACATCCCCGACCACGGACCAGCCGGCCTTCGGCTCGGCTTCATGGGTGGTCACGTTGTTTCCAAGGCTGACCGCGAGCACGGATTGCGTAGCTTTCAGGGCATCGGTCAGGGCTGCATCGCCCAGCTCGCCGGATTCACCGCTGTCTGCTTCGGGAAACAGGACATCTATTCCGATAACGGCCGCGCCCTGGGCCGAAACATGCCGCACAAGCTCTGCAACCTTGGAGCGGTTCCATGGCCAGCGCCCGTAGGCGGCAAGGCTGGCATCATCGATGCGGACAATAACGACCGGGCTTTCAACGGCATTGTGTGGCAAAAACCGCTGATACTGGTCGTATGTGAGGGCTCGGATAGGCTCAAGCTGATGGCTGAGCAGGATATGCGCGATGAGCAGCAATGCTGCGACAAAAATCCCTGTCAGCCAATGAAAGCCGTTATTGCGCAGGGCGGTGATCATACCTGGCTAACAGCGAGCTCTCGTCTCTAACCTTCCGAGAGGCAATACATGCAAGGCATCTTCTTATGATCACCGCCTTCGGTTGGCGGGTTGCTGGAGCCGCCATTGTCCGGGAATTCGATGATATAGCCGGGCAGGGAGCCATCGGTGGACTGACAGGCGGAAAGGGTCTGGCCGATGGCCGAAGCGCAGAAAGCGGAGATATCGATATTGCCGCCGGTCGAGCCGGGAACGCCCGTGCCGGCAACACGGTCGATGCTGTCGAGGATCGGGAACGGATCGATGCCGCCGTAACCAACCTTGAGGCCGCCGCCTTCGGACGTGCAGGCATAACCGGGATTGGTCACGACATATTTTTTGCCGTCCTCGTCGATGCAGGTCATTCGGCCGGCACGCAGGATTGCGATTTCTAGCAGGCCGATCACCACGACCTCGATGATGCCGCCGCGCGCGCCGAGCACCATGTGCGGCGTGGAAATCTGCATCGTGCCGCCCTTGGAAATCTGCCCGCCGTAGAAGCGCGTCAGACCGCTGTTGACGGTGATGCCGATCTTGCCGCTGCGCGAGCCGGGCGTGTAAACGAACTCGTCGATGGTCAGGCTGGAATTGGGTCCGATCTTGGCACTCGATTCATCGTCGAAAACGATCATGCCGAGCCCGGTTTCATTGCTTTTGAGCCGGTCGCCAAGGAAGATTTCAGCGCCAACGCCAAGTGTGCCGGCATTGTTGCGCACGATATTGGTCTGATACGCGGTCGTGGTTCCCACGGCCGCAGCCAGCGCGCCGCTCGCCGTCATTGATATGGCGAGCAATCCGGAAAGAATGCTTGCGGACCATTTCCTGATGTTCATGGCGTGCTCCTGCCGCGGCTGAACCGTATCAGTTGAAGATGTGGGTATAGCTCAGGATCGCTTCAAGCGAATTGCGGTCCAGCGCGGTTGCAGTGTCGTATTCGGTTTCGCTGTAGATCAGGTCGAGGCTGATGTACTGCTTCTCGCCGATCTGGAAGTCGTGCTGCGAACTGACCTGCCAAAAATCGGTGTTGACCATGAAGGGCAGGCCCAGGGAAAGATCGGGCGACTCGCGTTCACCGAACGCAACCCCGATCTTGTGTGTCCATACAAGACGCTCGGGGATCGAGTAGACGATACCCCCGACGCTTGCCTCGACTTGAGCCGATTCGCCGATCTGGTCGCCGTTGGCGTAATCATAACTGCCCTTGACCGCGATGCCTGCGGACCAACTGCCGGAGATACGGTGACTGAAACCGGCTTCCCAATTGAGCCGCTGGTCAGCGAGAACGCTCTGTGATCCATCGATCCACCCGTAGGTGATCCCGGCAAACACGAAGGAATCCACTGTCGGACGTGCCGTGAACCGCAACGAGCCGCCGAATTCGGTCTCGTCCGTGTTCGAATCAAAACTTTCGCCACGCACGTAACCGCCAAGCAGCATGCGCAGCGAATCGATGCCCAGATCAGGCAGCCCCTTGTCCCAGGTCACCGATCCGCGCCCGCGGAAATAATCCTGGTCGCCGGCGGTCGAGGACAGGTCCACATCGAAGAACCGGTGCGTCGCCTCGACCACGCCGGAATAGATGATTGCGTCGCGCGTCGCGGTTTTCAGGTCCTGCCGCAGCGTTCCGGTAATGCGACCGAAAGGGCTGACGTCGTCGCGGTCGGTGCCATTGTCGAACTCGATCCACTCCGAGCGTATACCACCTGTCAGCGCAAGCGAACCGCTCCAGCCGCTGAGCGACTTTTCGATGCGCCGCAGAAGGTCTTGCGCCTGAACGGTTTCCTCAGGAGAAAGCGTCCCGATTTCAAGGGCATGGTTGACCTGCCTTCGGGCGAGTTCATAGGAGCCGAGGTGATTGTAGAGGCGCCCTGCGATCAGCCGCGCCTTGGCATCTCGCGGGTGTGCGATCAGATGCTGTTCGGTCGTTGAAAGGGCTTGATCGTATTGCCCCTCGCGCACGGCGACGTCAATGAATGCGCCAAGGATCGTCGTGTCGCTCGGATTGGCGATGCGTGCTTCGAAAGCAGCGGCATAGTCGCTGCTCAACCCTTGCGCTTGCGCGGCGCCGGCTGCAAAAACAGCAAATCCGGTGATCCCCGCCAACAGGGTTCCCGTCACAATACGCATGAACGATCCGTTCGTTGTTGTGCCGGCGCAGGCATTTTCGCCATGAATCGGACCAGCACGTCGCCTCATCTGAACATTTTGCCGGAACAATGCCCCGGAGTTGCCGTGTCGGCAAGTCGGCCCGAGGAATTCCCCAAAGGTGTCGCCACGATGCATCACTTCGCGGAGGTGTGCATTCCTGCGGCTCGATTCAAGAGCGGAAGCTATGCCTCAACGCATAAGGCGCGATGGCAGCGTGGCAAGCGCAACGCCCGCGGCGACGCACAGGAAGCCGGCCAGATGGAAGGTCTGCAATTGCTCACCAAGGAAGATGACAGCCAGCGATACGCCATAGATCGGCAGCAGATACATGAAAATCCCGGCGACCGATGGTCCGAGAATCTTGACGCCGTACTGGAATGTCGAGAACGCAAGAACGGAAGCGATCAATGCCACGCCGAGAATGCTCCACCAGGCATTCGCACTGCGCGGGAACGCATCGAATTGCACCAGTTCCCATACCATGAATGGCAACAGCAGCACCCATCCGGCAAAGGCGATGGCGCAAAACAGCGCGATGGTCGGCAGAGCCCTGAAATGCGCGCGCTTCAGCAGCACCGAATAGCACGCCCAGGCCAGTGCACCGATGGCAACGCCAATATCGCCGAAATTGAACTGGAACGACAGCAGCCGTTGCAGGTCGCCCTTCATGATGATGATTGCGACACCGGCAAAGGCAAGTGCGATGCCGATCGTTTGCCGCAAGCTGGGCCTAATGCCGCGGAACAGCCACTCAAGCAGCACGATCAGCACCGGCGAGGACGTGTAGATCAGCGTTGCATTGGTGGCGGTCGTGTGGTGCAGCGAAACGTAGATCAGCGACCCGCAGACCACCATGCCGAGAAACCCGAGCAGGAACAATTCACCCGCATGCGTGCGCAATGCGGTGAAATGGCGTCTTATTCCCGGAAGGGCGAACGGCAGCAGGATTGCGAATGCGATGAACCAGCGCCAGAAGGCGAGCGTATTGGGCAGGACGGTTTCGTTGGCCGCGCGCCCGATGATCAGGTTCGAGCAGAAGAACAGCGGTGAAAATATCATGACTGCGAACGCGCGGGTGCGCGCCGAGGAAGCGTCTTCCTTCGATGTTGTGTGCGTCATGAAATCCGTGGCCCGAATCCAAGCTGTGCGTTCAGCTTGCTAGGCGGCAAACCCCAAGTGCACAACCAACAATACGGAATGGCAGGGGTGCCCGAAGGGGTTTTGGCGTCAATTGCCGCCCAGCAGACGCTGCCCGTCATAGGGGACGGCGGCACAGACAGTGCCGGTGCCGCGAAGCTGAGCGCAAATGTCGATCGCGTCGGCAGCATTGCTCACGGGACCTGCAAGCAGGTGCAGCGATAGGCCGCGTGCGTCTTCGCGCACATTCACGACCGGATCGAAATCCTTCAGCAGCGAGGGGTGGGAATTCGAAATCCCGTCCCATTGGCGGCGCAGGGCGGAAAGGGACTGGGCCGCGGCGACCTCGACGGCGAATTGCGTGTTTGTGATCTTCGTTTGAGCGTAAGCGAACTCGGCGGCCATCGATTTCGACATCGCCTCGTGCATCCTGACGTCCGGAGCCTGCGCACGCACGGGATTGATCTCGTCGGACATGGCGGTCGATGTGGCGGTAATGCCGCTACCCGGCGCATTCCAGCCTGCAGCCGATCTGGGCAGACTGCCGGTAACGATGTCGCGGATGGGGTCAGGTCCGTCTCCGCGCAATTCCGCGATCCGTTTGAGCAATGCCTTTTTTTCAATTTCGCCGCGGCGCACCGCCGTTTGAAGGCGGGTGATTTCAGCTTTCAGGGTGGCGATATCGGCCATAACGGCGCTTTTCGGATTGCCGGTAGAGCCAGTTGCCATCGGCGATCCATCTGCGGCGGGTATGGCCTCCGGCGGCAGGTTCATGGCCACCATTGTGCCGTCACGATTGCCGAGCAATCTGGCGATCCACCCGCCATCGCCCAGCATCGTGGATACGGCTGCGGCTGCGGCAATCCCGGCCAGCGCCGCCCACGTCATCACCATGCGCTGACGCAGCCGCGTGCCGTGCTTCGTGGGAGCAGTGGAAATGCCGGCGGCGCGAATGCGCCTGCGTTCTTGGTCTGTCATGGTTTCCCGCAACGATGAGATAACCTCGTAGACTGGCACCATGCACCGAATGCGGTTAACGAATGGGTAACGATAAGGCGTGTCGCCGCGGCAGTTGGCGATACATTCAAACCGAAGATTTACCCGGATGCGCTAGAGCAGTCGTCCGGGTTCAGGAGTTGATCGAAGATGGCAGACACGCTTTTTGTCGTGCTGGCGGCAGGAGAGGGCACGCGCATGCGCTCGTCCGTGCCGAAAGTCCTCCACAAGATTGCAGGCCGCGAAATGCTGGCCCATGTCGTGGCCGCGGCTTTGGCAGCCGGCGGTGCGGACATAGCTGTTGTCGTAGGACCCGGCCGCGAGGACGTGGCGGCCTGCGCCCGCACAATGCATCCGGACTGCAAGGTGTTCGTGCAGACCGAACGGCTGGGAACCGCGCATGCCGTATTGGCTGCGCGCGAGGCCCTCAAGGCAGGTTACAAGCATGTCGTCGTCCTGTTCGGCGACACGCCGCTCATCACATCCGCGACGCTTGAGCGCATGATTGACGCGCTTCGTGATGGTGCAGGTATCGCCGTTCTGGGTTTCGAAGCCGAGAACCCGGCCGGCTACGGCCGATTGGTGACCGAAGCGGGCGAACTGACCGCAATTGTTGAGGAAAAGGACGCAAGCGACGCCGAGCGGGCCATTACCCTGTGCAATTCGGGCGTCATGGCTTTTTCCGGCGAGTTGATGCCGAATTTGCTGGACAGCATCGGCAACGACAATGCCAAGGGCGAGTATTACCTGACGGATGCGATCGCGCTGGCCCGTTCGCTTGACGTGAAAACCGTTTCACGCGTTGCAGATGAGACCGAGGTCGGCGGTGTCAACGACCGCATTCAGCTTGCCGCCGCCGAATATGCAATGCAGCAGCGCCTGCGCGAGGCCGCCATGATATCCGGCGTCACCATGCGCGATCCGCAAAGCGTGTACATGAACCATGACACGAAGCTTGGCGCGGATGTGATCGTCGAGCAGAACGTCGTGTTTGGTCCCGGTGTAACGATTGAAAGCGGGGCTCAGGTGCGGGCCTTCAGCCACCTGGAAGGTTGCCGCGTCGGCGCGAACGCCCAGATCGGTCCTTATGCGCGGCTGCGTCCCGGTGCCGATCTCGCCAAAGGCGTGCGCATCGGCAATTTCGTCGAGATCAAGAACGCTCGGATTGCCGAAGGCGCGAAGGTCAATCACCTGAGCTATGTCGGTGATGCGACGGTGGGCGAGGCGGCGAATATCGGAGCCGGCACGATCACCTGCAATTACGATGGTGTTTCCAAGCACCGCACCGAAATCGGCGCCAACGCCTTTATCGGCTCCAATTCCGCGCTCGTGGCGCCTGTCAGCATTGGTGCTGGCGCCTATGTCGGATCGGGCAGCGTCATTACCAAGGATGTCGAAGCGGATACGCTCGCCGTCGGCCGAGGCCGGCAGGTCGAGATACCAGGATGGGTGGCGCGCTGGCGCGGTAAGCATAAGAAAGGGTGATCCGCGACGAACGCGCCCAATTCGCGTAAAATTCGGCAACAAAACGTCAATTGCCCACCCGAACGGGACCGGTCATGAATTCCGTCCATGACGTTGCGGCCTGAAAAGGATTCTCAAATCGCATGTGTGGCATCGTAGGCATCATCGGCAAGCAACCCGTCGCTCTTGGTCTGGTCGACGCGCTCAGGCGGCTTGAGTACCGCGGATATGATTCCGCCGGCATCGCGACGCTGGAAGGCGGGCACCTGTCCCGCCGCCGCGCCGAGGGCAAGTTGCGCAATCTGGAAGCGCGCCTGACCGAACTGCCGCTCAACGGCACCATCGGCATCGGCCATACCCGCTGGGCAACCCATGGCGCCCCGACCGAAGGCAATGCCCACCCGCATGTCACCGGCAAGGTCGGCGTCGTCCACAACGGCATCATCGAGAACTACCGCGAATTGAAGAACGAGCTCGCCGCAGCGGGCGCGAAGTTCGAGACCGAGACCGATTCCGAGGTCATCGCCCAGATCGTCGCTCACGAGATGGGCAAGGGCCTGTCGCCGGAAGATGCGGTGGCGGCCTCCCTGAAGCGCTTGGAAGGCGCCTTCGCGCTGGTCTTCATCTTCGAGGGTTATGACGACCTGCTGATCGGCGCACGCCGCGGCAGCCCGCTTGCCGTCGGTCATGGCGACGGCGAGATGTTCTTAGGCAGTGACGCAATCGCGCTGTCGCCCTTCACCAACCGCGTCACCTACCTTGAGGACGGCGACTGGGTGGTGATCACCTCAAGCAGCCTCGTCATTCGTGACGAGACGGGCTGCGAGGTCCTGCGGCCAATGCAGACGTCGCTTGCGTCCGCGCTGATGGTCGACAAGGGCAATCACCGCCACTTCATGCTCAAGGAAATCTACGAGCAGCCGGAAGTGATCGGCCATACGCTTGCAAATTACCTCGACATGGCGGCGGGCACGGTGAAGTTGCCTGACGGGCTGCCGTTCGATTTCGCAAACCTCGACCGCATCACCATCACGGCCTGCGGTACGGCCTATTACGCCGGTCTCGTTGCGAAATACTGGTTCGAGCAATACGCCCGCATCCCCGTCGATATCGATGTCGCGTCCGAGTTCCGCTACCGCGAGACGCCGCTGAAGGAAGGCGGGCTGGCGATCTTCATCTCCCAGTCGGGCGAGACGGCAGACACGCTTGCGAGCCTGCGCTACTGCCGCGCCGAAAAGCAGCACACGCTGGCGATCGTCAACGTGCGCGAGTCAACGATAGCGCGCGAATCCGAAACGGTGCTGCCGACCTACGCCGGACCGGAGATCGGCGTTGCCTCCACAAAGGCCTTCACCTGCCAGCTTTCGGTTCTTGCAGCTCTCGCATTGAAGGCCGGGGCGGAACGCGGCCATCTTGATGCCGCCGAGGTTGCACGCCTGTCCAGGGCTTTGATCGAGGTGCCGCGCCTGGCTTCCATCGCGCTGAAGGCGGAAGGGGCGATCGAGACCATGGCCAAGGACTTCGCCAAGGCCAGCGACGTGCTCTATATCGGCCGGGGCCTGAGCTATCCGATGGCGCTGGAAGGCGCGCTGAAGCTCAAGGAAATTTCCTATATCCATGCCGAAGGCTATGCGGCGGGCGAACTCAAGCACGGTCCCATCGCGCTGATCGACGAGGAAACCCCGGTTGTCGTGGTGGCGCCGAGCGATCCGCTCTTCGACAAGACCGTTTCCAACATGCAGGAAGTTGCAGCGCGCGGCGGCAGGGTGATCCTGATCACCGATGCCGAAGGCGCCAATGCGGCCGGCGATCACGCCGTCGAGGTCATCACAATGCCGGCGATGGATCCCTTCGTGCAGCCGCTCGTCTATGCGATCCCGGTGCAGCTTCTCGCCTACCACACGGCAGTGTTCATGGGCACCGACGTCGATCAGCCGCGCAATCTGGCGAAGTCGGTGACGGTGGAGTAGGTGGCCAGCCCGTCTTCAAGCACTCCGATGCGACAGAAGGCTCACGGCCGCCATCCCGGCTGACTGGATGTATTGCGTATCCCCGTGGATGAGTGAAAGGCTCGTGCTTCCCTCGATCAGAGCCATGATCTGCCGGGCAAGCTGAACCGCATCTGCAACCCCCTTCGTTGCAAGCAAGTCTGCAAGCCAGGTTTCGACGCTTGCCTTGTGTGAACTTGCCGCGCGTCTTGCAGGGTGGCCGGGCAAATCCGCAAGTTCCGCGGCAATACGCGAAAAGCCGGAACCCAGCCAGGGGTCGCGCTCGGCCCAACTCTTCAAGGCTTCGAATAGGTTCCCGATCAATTCAGCAGGCTCAGCCGTTTCCGGCCCAATCCATGTCCGGAATTGCGGTAACAGATGCCGGTGCAGGTCTTCCAGAGCGGCGGCGGCAATGTCGTCCTTGCTCTTGAAGTGATAGTAGATGGTGCGCTTTGTCAGCTTGGCGTGCTCTGCAATGGCATCGACGCTAACCCGCGAAAATCCTTCGCGATAGAACAAAGAGTACGCGGATTTCAGGATGCGGTCTTTGGTGCCGTGTGTGTCTGGTTTCATCCAGCTTATGTATACCCACTAGTGAGACGACACAAATTTCATCCGGTGCAATAACCAGGGCGTGAGCATCCTGTACCCGCCAAGCGGATCAGCCTTCGTAATTGAAAGGTGAATTCCCATGGACGAAGCCGTCAGTCCGCCAGAACCGTTTTATCGTTGGGTCATCGTTATCGCCGCAGCGCTCGTGCTTGGCATTGCCATGGGGACGCTCGTGAATGGGCTTTCGGCCTTTGTCGTGCCGCTTGAAGCTCATTTCGGCTGGGAGAGGGCCGAGGTTGCCGCAATCAATTCATTCGGTCTGATCGGCATCGCGTTGGGCGGCGTTGCCATGGGATACCTTGCAGACCGGATTGCGATACGGGTGGTTTGCTTGTTGGGAGCAGCGAGCCTGTCGCTGTCACTTCTGCTCGCCGCTCACGCGCAATCGCTATGGCAATTCTATGCACTGTTTTTCGTGGCAGGTGCCATCGGCGGCGGTGCGCTTTTTGCACCCGTAGTCGCGCTGGTCGGTGGCTGGTTTCGAACCGGTGCCGGTCTTGCGATCGGGATCGCATCGGCTGGACAGGCACTGGGGCAGGGCCTGGTGCCTTATGGTGCCGGCTATGTGATCGAGACATCGGGATGGCAGGCTGCGCTAACGGTTCTTGGAATTTTTTCCGCCGCTACGATCATTCCCTTATCCATTTTGATGCGCAAACCGCCGGATATGGCTGTTCAGTCCGTCGGTGCGAGCAGTGAAGCGCAGGGTCTTTCCTTGCGGATTGTGCTTCCCGCACTCTCATTGGCCGTATTGGGTTGCTGCGCCGGGATGTCCGTGCCCTTGATACATCTGGTTCCGCTCATTCAGGGCGTTTGCGGCGTAGGCGCGGAGGCGGGCGGTCCCTTGCTCCTGCTTCTTGTCACCGCGATTGGAGGGCGCATTTTTTTCGGTCGCCTCGCCGATATGATTGGCCCCTTGCGGGCATGGCTGGCTGCCACGGCATGGCAAACCGCCCTGATGCTGGGGTTCATGCTACTGGGATCGATCCAGGAATTCTGGCTCTTCGCGCCGCTCTACGGATTTGGCTATGGCGGGGTGATGACCGGTGTTCTGGTCTCGGTGCGCATGCTGACGCCGGCATCGCGCAGAGCATCGGCCACCGGCATCGTGCTGGCATTCGCATGGTTCGGCCATGCCCTTGGCGGCTGGCAGGGCGGTTTCTTTTTCGACCTCACAGGCGCTTATTTCTGGACGTTTGCCAACGCGGCACTGTTCGGCCTGCTGAATCTGGCGATCGTCAGCATGCTCTATTTTACCACGCGCAGAAGCATGGCCGCCGCAGTTTGACGTGTGGATGACGGGGCCAGCCGCGCAATCTGGCGAAGCCGGTGACAGTTGCGTAAATGCTAAGACGGCTGTCCGGAGGATTTTTCCAGCAAACCGCTGTCGAACCGCTTGCGGTTGATCACGAACCGTTCGTGCGTTCCCTTGGAAATCAGGTCTCTCTCGTCAAAGGCCTCGATGGAAAAGACCAGGCGCTTGCCGTCGATCTCCACAAGCTCGACGTTTGCCGAGACTTCCATGCCGATGGGGGTGGCGGCTTGGTGGCTCACATTGACATGTGTTCCGACCGTCTGCTCGCCTTCGTCGAGATGCGGCATCAGCGCCTTGATGCATGCCCATTCGATGAAACCGACCATGAAACCCGTCGCGAAAACCTCCGGCATGGCGCAGAACTCGTCCGATTCCGGATACAGGCTGGGCACGGTTTTTCTGTCTGTCACCACGAATTTGTGAGTGAGGCTTATGCCGGGAACGAGTGAGGGTTTCATGGTGTATTCTCGCCAGGAATTCTGATGATTACAGGCAATGGTTATGCCGGGCAGATCGGCCTGCCAGCGGTTGGCGCGCGCGAACCTTATAAAGGCGGCAGGTTCAGGCGGACAATTGCGACGAAGGGCTAGCCCTCAAATCTTGCTGCGCGCAAGCAGGGTCCAGGTACGCAAGTCGGCGATGACCTTTGCGGTTGCAGCAAGAACCAGGGCACAAAGAATTCCCTTCGACACGGTCCCCATCGTTCCCTCGATCAGCAGTGCATGCACGACGCTGCAGGCCGCAATCAGCATCACGAATGCCGTGTGGCCGAGGCGCCAGATCCTTGGCCGGATACGCAGCGGTTTACGCAGGGCAGCCAGCAGGGCCGCGCCGAATACCGCCCACATGGCGACAACGCCAAAGGGGGAGAATGGCGTCGGTGAGGTGAAGAGCAGTGCGTCGATCACGTCGGGCGGGCTGGTCACCCATAGACCCGCGACATGGCTTGCGACCACCATGACGAGCGCAATCCCGACCGCGCGATGAACGCGCCGCCCGCGTTGCGCGGGCAAGCCGGGCAGATACCCGCCCGCCAGCAAGGGTTGAATGAGGACGAGCGCCATCGCGGTCACTCCCGCCAGACCGGCCGCGATGTAAACCGGCTGGCGCCACGCCAGCAGCGGACTTGTCGCGGCGATGACGATGGGAACGGCGATGGCCACCACAAGTGCGGTCCAAATCAGGATCGCCTGGATTGGAACACGGCCGCCAGCCACACCTGTCAGGCCGGCTGAAGCACGAAGTGCGCGCTGAGGCTCGTGTCATGCGTGCTTGGCATCACGGGGCGCAGGAAGACGGTCCTGAATGCGCCGCCACTAACATCGGCATCATAGGCGAGGTGGCCGTGCGGCTGACCGAATGCAGGGACGATCTGCGGCATCTCCAGACGGAACGTACCGTCCGCGCCCGTGAGCGTTGCGCCGTGGCTGTGCGGATCGCGCTCATGCCCCTCGGTCGTGTGCGCCCAGATCTGGATGCGTACGCCCTCAAGCGGTGCACCGTCGCCGGCGCGGCGTACGCTGCCGCTCATCAAGAATCCCCCGCCACCGATGCGCTCAACGATCGGCGCACCGGGAAGATAGTTGTTCGATCCGCCACGCATCGACGAGGTGGCCGCAAGGCCTTGCGCGCGGGCAGGAGTGAGAAGACCCGAAACGCCAGTCGTCAAAGCCACTCCGGCGGTGGCTGCACCGGCTGCGAGTATGCTGCGGCGGGTCGGCTGGTTCTGTCTCATGTCATCAATCCTGAGTGGCCTGTCGTGCGGATGCCGGCTTGTAGGAATTATTCAGCTATTTGGGGCGATGGACAGGCGATGGTGCTATCCTCACGGTTTCGTGATGGATGATGTCGGAACCTGCCGCACACCGTGGCGATGCCTGTCTGTGGAACATTGGGGAATCCAATCCACGCCGGCTTCAAGACGTAGGATAAAATCTCCCGACGTCGCTCATGAGCCGAATGGCAGACGTAACACGCGCCAGATTGTGCCATGCGTGCTAGCGTATGATCGCCTTACAGCCACTCTGCCTG
Source organism: Rhodobiaceae bacterium (assembly GCA_020637855.1). Taxonomy (GTDB): domain Bacteria; phylum Pseudomonadota; class Alphaproteobacteria; order Rhizobiales; family Tepidamorphaceae; genus JACKJK01. The sequence goes on from JACKJR010000001.1 coordinate 1,020,668, forward strand.
CAAAGGATTTGCTCGTGCCCTATCCTGATTTCATTATGTCCTTCCCCGGCATTGACGTGCCGTTCCCCGAAGATGTCGTGCAGACTGCTGTCGTGAAATCGGACGATGCTCTGGTGGTCTTCTTCACTTTCCTAAAGGATATGGTGCTGCCCATGCATTCGCATGGGGCGCAATGGGGCACCGTCGTCGAGGGGGAAATCGAGTTCACCATAGGCGGCGAGACGAGGATCTACCGGGCAGGTGACAGCTACTCGATTCCTGCCGGTGTCGAGCACGGGGCGGTGATCAAGGCGGGAGCGCGCGTCATCGACGTTTTCGAAGAAACTGACCGGTATGCGGTAAAACGCTGACGCATGGCGGTAAGGCCTGCCCGGAGGGCCCTGCTGATCCCGGCCTTCAGGCCGCCTACATATCCACAGGGCAGTCATGGCCAGCAGGATGGTGGCAATGACTTTCGCCATTCCCGGCGCTTCTGTCAGTGCGAATAGCAATGCGCCCAGCTCAATGCCCGCGCTTGTCCTGCCACGACATGATTTGCGGCTCGAAGCGCTGATCGCAAAGCAGCCGCATCTCCAGCGCCGCGATTTCGCTTTCAGGCACATCCATCGCGCATACCGTTATGGAACCGTCATCGTGTTGCGGGAAAACCCGTCGAAAGTTGATGGCGAAATATGTCGTTTCACCGGATGCAAATGGTGCAGACGTGATAAGTTTCCAAATCATGCGGTGCATACCGCGCACGTGAAGGCATGCTGATGACCAGTGAGAAACCCGCCGGAAAGGGCAGGGAAGAGCACACGCTTGGCGAGGCGCTGCACCTTGAGCAACTGACGGCGCCGCCGAAGAAGCCGGGTCTTGGTACGCGTTTCCGCAATTACTTCCTCACGGGCTTTGTCATTGCGGCCCCGCTCAGCATCACCGCCTACCTGACGTGGTCGTTTGTCGCCTGGGTCGATACCTGGGTAAAGCCGCTGATTCCCAAGCATTACAACCCGGACAACTACCTGCCGTTCACGATCCCCGGTGTCGGGCTGTTGGTGGCGATCCTGTTCATAACGCTGCTCGGCGCGCTGACCGCAAACCTGTTCGGCCGTACCGTGCTGAAGTTCGGCGAAGGTCTGCTCGACCGCATGCCGCTGGTCCGTTCGCTCTACAAGGCGCTGAAACAGATTTTCGAGACGGTGCTGAGCCAGTCGCAGGGCAGCTTCGAAAAGGTCGGCCTGATGGAGTTCCCGCGAAGGGAATCCTGGGTCATCGTCTTCATCTCCACCGCAACGCGCGGCGAGGTGCTGCACAGGGTCGGCGAGGGGGAGGACATGTGGTCGGTCTTCATGCCGACCGTGCCGAACCCGACCAGTGGTTTCCTGATGTTCGTGCCGCAGAAGGATGTCGTCCTTCTCGACATGACGGTCGAGGAGGCCGCAAAGCTTGCCATCTCCGCAGGGCTTGTCATCCCGCCGTTCAAGGACGCGAATGATGCCAAGGCCCATGTCGAGGCGGAAGTGGCGGAGAGACGCAGCAAGGAACCGGCGTAAGGCGCTCCGGCTTGGACGCTAGAGATAATCCTCGGATCGGCTGGTAGGATCGCTGCGGTCGCGCTCGTAGTGATGCTTCAGTGGAAACGGTGGCAGCCATGCCTCGCGGCGGATGGTCCAGCTTTCATAGGTCGGCATGAACTGGTCCGGTGCGTCGAGCGCGCCCAGGTTTACCTCGACCTCGTCGCCGCTGCGCCCGAACACCGGCGAGCCGCAGCGCGGGCAGAAAAACCGCCCGGTGTAGCCGCGTGGTTCTCCCGTGACCGTCACGGCATCCTGCGGAAATATCGCGGAGGCATGAAACAGCGCCCCGTGATGCTTGCGGCAATCCAGACAATGGCAAAGGCCTACCCGGTACGGGCGTCCAGTCGCCACAAATCGCACCTCTCCGCACAGGCAGCCGCCGGTGAACCGCTCCATGGCGCGTCTCCTTGTAAAAAGTCAGTCGCCCGTACGCTGTGCCGGACGAATGGATATGGCAGGCCAGTCATACGGATGGTTCGTGGCTGGCAAGTTCCGTGACTTGTGACACCGCCAAGATGATTGGCAAAAGCCGGTTTTTCAACGGCTGAGGAAAGCGTGTGGGTCGGCTCTGCGGGTGGTTCCAACAAGATGCCAAAACAGCGTCGTGTGATCCTGGCTGAAGAGATGGAGCAGGGCGAGCAGGGCATCATTTCCAGCATGTCGAGATGGATCGGTGAATAGGCGGTTGCCGGTTGCCGGCCTGCGGCCGTTTGCTGGATGCGGCTATTGCGGCAAAGGAGCTGTTTGGTGCGTGTTGCCGAAGCCCAACTGTCGGGATACCGTGACAGGCCGGCTTGGACGAGACGGCCTTTCGGTGTCCGGGGTCATGCGCGCTCTTAGCGAAAACCAGATTGAAACGTTCCGCCGCGACGGCGCGATCGTGGTGGAAAATGCCGTTACTCCGGAAGCTCTCGGAGAACTTCGGGCGACGTTTTCCGGGTGGGTCGAAGAGAGCCGCGCACATGACGCGCCCTACGGGCAGATCTGTGACGGACGCCCCCGGTTCGACATCGAGGACGACCATGCGCCGGATCACCCGTCGCTGCGGCGGGTCGCTTCGCCCACCGATGTGTCCGACATCTACGCCTCCGTCGCCTTTGACAGCGCAATGACCGACATGGCCGCCGATCTTTTGGGGCCGGATGTGCGTTTCCACCATGCCAAGGTGAACTCCAAACTGCCGCACACGAAGACCGTGGTGAAGTGGCATCAGGATTTCCCGTTCGACCCGCATTCCAATGACGACACGCTCACGGCTCTGCTTTTCCTCGAAACAGTGACCGAGGAGAATGGCCCGCTCATGATCGTGCCCGGCTCCCATCGCGGCCCCTTGCTGTCGCATTTCCAGGACGGCGTTTTTACCGGAGCGGTATCGCAAGAACATGTCGCCCGTTTCGAGGCAGAGGCCGTCCCCTGCACGGGCCCGGCGGGCGCAGTCTGTTTCATGCACAGCCGCGTCGCGCATGCGTCTACCGCCAACAACTCCGCGTCGCCAAGGACGCTCTACATCGTCACATACGCCGCCGCGGACGCAGCACCTCTTTCCCCCGTCGCGGTGCCCAGCCCGCATCAGGGCCGGATCGTGCGCGGACGCGAGCCGGGGCGCATCCGTTCAATGAATTTCGAAATCGAGACCCCGGTTATCCCGAAAGGCGCATCCTTTTTCTCCCAGCAGGCCGGGAAAGACTGACGCCTGCTTGGGGCCGCGATCGTCTTTCCGCTTCATGACTCTCAGCCCGAAGCCAGCAACCGCACCGCGTGATCCCGGTCGAACAGGTAGAGCAGGGCGCGCAGGGCGCCGCCGCGCTCGCCTTTGAGGTCCGGGTCGGTCTCCATGATCAGGCGGGCGTCGTCACGCGCCATTTCCAGCATGTCGAGATGGATCGCCGGTTGTGCCAGACGAAAACCCGGCATGCCCGATTGCCGCGTGCCAAGCACGTCGCCGCCGCCGCGCAGCTTCAGGTCTTCTTCGGCAATGCGGAAGCCGTCTTCCGTCTCGCGCATCACCTCAAGGCGCGCGCGCGCCGTCTCCCCCAGCGGCGGCTTGTAGAGAAGCAGGCAGGAGGATGCCCGGTCGCTTCTGCCGACGCGCCCGCGCAACTGGTGCAGCTGGGCAAGGCCGAAGCGTTCGGCATGTTCTATCACCATCACGGTCGCTTCCGGCACGTCTACGCCGACCTCGACCACCGTGGTTGCCACCAGAACCGGCGTTTCGCCGGACTGAAAGCCCGAAAGTGCGGCCTGTTTGGCCTTGGTGTCCTGGCGCCCGTGGACCAGAGCCACGCGCCTCGGGAAGACCTGCGACAAGGCTGCAAAACGCTCCTCTGCCGCTGCCGCGTCAACCTGTTCGCTCTCCTCGACCAGCGGGCACACCCAATAGACCCTGTTGCCGGCTTCAATCGCCCGGCCTGTCGCCGAAATGACGTCGTCAAGCCGATCGTCTGGCAGCGCGCGGGTCGCGATCGGCCGGCGGCCTGGCGGTTTTTCGTCGAGGCGTGAGACATCCATGTCGCCGTACAGCGTCAGCAGCAGCGTGCGCGGGATCGGCGTCGCCGTCATGACGAGGAAGTCGGGCCGGTCACCCTTGGCCGACAGGGCAAGACGCTGGTGCACGCCGAAACGGTGTTGCTCGTCGACCACCACCAGCCCCAGCGCCTTGAAGGCGACGTCCTGCTGAAACAGCGCATGTGTACCGACGACGATGTCGATTGCACCACTTTCAAGCCCTTCGCGCACGGCGCGGCGCTCGCTCTGCTTGTCCTTTCCGGTTAGCAACGCAACCTTCAGTCCCGCGGCACCGGCATATTCGCCCAGCGTCGCGAAGTGCTGCCTCGCGAGGATTTCCGTCGGCGCCATCAGGGCGGATTGCTGTCCTGCTTCTGCAACCTGTGCCATGGCCAGTAGAGCGACGACGGTCTTGCCACTGCCGACGTCGCCCTGAAGCAGCCGCACCATGCGTTCAGGGCTAGCCAGATCGTCGCCGATCTCGGCGAAGGAGCGCTCCTGCGCCCCCGTAAGGCCGAATGGAAGAGCACGGACGATGGCCTGAATTTTATCTCCGGTTCCCGCGCGCGCCACACCGGCGGTCTTCAGCGTCTTCTTGCGCACCAGCATCAGTGCGAGCTGGCCGGCAAGCAGCTCGTCATAGGCGATACGCCGCCATGAAAGCCCTTCCGGGGCAGCGTCCTGTGGCACTTCCGGGCGATGCAGGTGCTGCAGTGCCACGCGGAATGCTGGCCAGCGCATCTTGTCCATCACCGCGCGCGATTGCCACTCCGGCATTTCGGGCAAATGATCCAGCGCGGCTTCGACCGCGCGCACGATGGTTGCCCGTTTCAGGCCGGCGGTCAGTGGATAGACGGGCTCGACGGGAGGAAGTTTTGCGAGGCCCTCGGCATCGACGATGCGGTTGGGATGCACCATCTGCAGCGTTTCGCCCCAGGCCTCCACCGTGCCGCTGACATAACGCTTTTCACCCACCGGCAGGGCACGCTGGATGTAGTCCTCGCGGGCATGGAAGAAGACCAGCGTCAGGCTGCCGGTCTCGTCGTGACACAGCACCCGGTAGGGCGCGCGGCCATAAGGCGGCGAGGGCTTGTGCTGGTCGACGGTGATCTCGATCGTTGCGAGGCTGCCCGGAACGGCACCCGAGATCGTTGGCCGATTGCGCCGGTCGATGAAGCCCGATGGCGGCAGCAGCAGAAGATCGATGACGCGCGGCTCCACACCCTCGGGCAGCGGCAGCAGCCGTGTCAGCAGGTCTGCCGTCTTAGCCCCGATGCCGGGCAGGCCGGTTGCAGGCGCAAACAGGGAGTTGAGGATGTCGGGCCGCATAGCCCCTTGTAACCCGCCCCGCGCGGCAGGTCAGCCACTAGGCGGTGTTATTGCCGCTTAGTTCGACCAGCGGCATAAAGCCGCCGAAGATCAACCTTTTGCCGTCGAACGGCATCGGGTTCAATTCCGGGTTCATGCGCGGGTCGGCTTTTTCAGGATTTTTCATCCATTCGCTCATCTTCGCAAAAGCAGCGTCGCGCGTTTCCTTGTCCGGCCACTCGATCCATGAAAAGACGACTGTCTCGTCGTCATTGGCCTGCACGGCCTTGCGGAAATCGGTCACCTTGCCGGCGGGCACGTCGTCGCCCCAACACTCGACCACGCGAATTGCGCCAAGATCCATGAACACGCCGTCGCCCATTTTGGCGTGGTCGATGAATTTCTGCTTGTTTGCAGTCGGGACCGCGATCACAAACCCGTCGATGTAACTCATTGCGCTTCTCCCTGTTATCCCCGCGCCGCCACCTCGAGCGTGGCGATGTCGATCCTCGTCATAGTCATCATCGCTTCGAAGACGCGCTTCGCCACGTCGGGTTCGGAATTCGCCATCAGGTCGAGCAGCCTTTTCGGCGTGATCTGCCAGGAAAAGCCCCAGCGGTCCTTGCACCAGCCACAGGCGCTCTCCGCGCCCCCGTTTCCGATGATCGCATCCCAGTAGCGGTCGGTCTCTTCCTGGGTCTCGGTGACGACCATGAAGCTCACCGCTTCGTTCGGCTTGAAGTTCGGTCCGCCGTTGAGGCCGACAAACCGCTGACCCAGCACGGTGAACTCCACGGTCAGTTCATTGCCTTCACTGCCGCCGGGAAAATCTCCCGGCGCAGCATTCGCGCGCCCGACATGGCTGTCGGGAAAGGTGGCGGCATAGAAGCCCGCTGCCTTGCCTGCTTCGCCGTGGTCGAACCACACGCAGGTGACGAGTTCGGTCATGACTGCGCCCCCGGCATTTTGGAACCGCTATGGTTCAGCATCCACGGCGTGCCGTATTTATCTGTGAACATGGCGAAGCGATCCGCCCAGAAGGTTTCGGCGGGCTCCATGCCAACCGATTGGGCACCCTTTGCCAGCGCCTCGTAGACGCGGTCGAACGCTTCAAGCGAACCTGGATCAACCGAAACGTAGAAACCCTGCGGCTTGCTGTACATTTCGGGCGAATTATCGGACGCCATGATGATGGCGCTGCCCAGTTTCATGGCCATGTTCATGACCATGTCGTCGCTGCCGGGCATGCGATTCTCCGGGCTGGGCGCGTCGGCGTTCTTGAATACGCCCATGATTTCCCCGCCGAGAACCTCGGCATAGTGGGTCATCGCCTCGAGGCAATTGCCTTTGAAGAAGAGGTAGATCGTCGGTTCCATGTCGGTTTCTCCCTTCGGGCGGAATTCAACTCACTGATTGATTTCAGGCAGGACGAGTTTTTCGAGCTTGTGCAGGGAATCCTGCCAGCCGAGAGTGCAGCCCTCGACCGGGATCACGTCGGGGATGCCCGTTTGCTCGATGGTCATCTCAGTTCCGACCGGCACTGCTCGCAGTGTCACCGTGACCTTCAATTCGCCGGGCAGGTTGGGATCGTCGAACCTGTCAGAGAAGACGAGCCGTTCGCCGGGAACCAGTTCGAGATATTCGCCACCGAAGGAATGGGCATTCCCGGTCGTGAAATTGCGGAATGACATCCTGAATTTACCGCCAACCTCGGGATTCATTTCATGGACCGTGCACAGGAACCCATAAGGAGGCATCCAGCTCGCGGCTGCGTCAGGTTCGACGAAAGCCCGGTAAATCTTCTCGGGCTTGGTGGCAATGACGCGGTGGAGTTTTACGGTGCCGGGCATTGAATATCCTTCCTGTCAGGTTGTTTGAGGGGGGACCGACGCCGCGAACAGCATTTCGATGTAGCGGTACAGGTGATCGATACTGTCTGCGGCGATGCCAGGCCCGCCCGTGGCTTTGGCGAGGATGAAAGCGCCCTGGATGACGGCCTGGGTGTGCAGCGCGAGCGACTTTGCGGTCCATTCCGGCGCCATGCCGCGGGCGCGCATCGCCGCCTCGATATCGGCCTCCAGCGTTGCGGCATGGCCGGTTATGCTGCGCATGCAGGCGTTGCGGATCGCCGGTGCAGTTTCGTAGGTTTCCTGCACCATGGTCCCGACAAGGCAGGTGAAATCCGGCAGTTCGCCCCGCAGAAGCTCCTTGCGAAAGGCGACATAGGCGAGGACGCGATCGAGCGGGTCGGCAGGACCGTGATAGGGGGCGTGTGCGAACAGCGCCCCTGTCATTTGCGACCAGTACTCCGCCGCGGCGACGGCCAGCTCGTCCTTGCTTTTGAAATGATGAAAGAACGCGCCCTTGGTGACGCCCGCTGTCTTGCAGAGCTCGTCAACCGTGGTGGCTGCGTAGCCCTTCGTGCGGATCACCGACAAGGCGGCGTCCAGCAGTTTGGCCCTCGCGTCCTGCTTGACCGTAGATTCAGGCATTTCGTTCTCCTGATTCACATACATACCGACTAGTTGGTATGTCGTCAATGATGGATACTTTTCCCGGGGGAAGGGGACTTGCCGGTGGCAGTGATCGCACTCGACAGGGATCTGAGCCCCACCGCAAAAGCCGCATTTCTGGGATTCTGTGTCTTTCCATGGCTGGCGGATTGCAGCCCATGGCGCTATCTGTGCCGAATACTTGTCCCGAACCATCTGGCGGTCATGACCGGCACCACGCTTTCCAGTTCGCAGCTCGATCCGCGCAGGCGGCGCATCCTCATCCGCGCCTGGCGCCGCGGCACGCGCGAAATGGACCTGATGATCGGGCGTTTCGCCGATGATCGCCTGGTGGATATGCCGGAAAGCGATCTTGCGATGTTCGAAGCGCTGATCGACTGTCAGGACACCGATCTTTTCGAGTGGGTGACGGGGGCAAAACCCGTTCCGTCGGAACAGGACACCGCCGTCTTCCGCCAGTTGCGCGAATTCAGCCTGACACAGCCGCTGACCCGCTAAGATCTGGACACATCCCAATGACCGCGACAGCGCGCGCATCACAGCAGCAGGCGAAAGCCCTGCAGTTCGGCTCCGGCCCCGGCGAGACCGTCGTCGCCGGCGTGCCGGAAGGCTATGACGCACTGATTGTTGCTGATCTTGCGCGCCGGAACCTCGGCGATGGGCCTGTGGATGCTGTTTTCGTGGCGCGCGATGCACCGCGCCTGTCGGCTTTCGCCGAGGCTGCAAGCTTCTTTGCCCCCGACATCGAGATCATCACGCTGCCGGGCTGGGACTGCCTGCCGTATGACCGCGTGTCGCCGACGCCTGCGCTTCTTTCACAGAGGCTGGCCGCCATGGCGCAGCTTGCCGCGCCGCGTGTCGGCAAAGTCCCTGTCGTGCTTGCCGTTACCGTTGGCGCGGCGATGCAGCGGATGCTGCCGCGCGCTCTGGTGAAAGGATCAGCACTTGCCCTGCGTCCCGGCCAGATGGTCGATCTCGCCCATATCGTGACATGGCTGGAAGCGAACGGCTTCATGCGCACGAGCACGGTGCGCGAAAACGGTGAATATGCCGTGCGCGGCGGCATCCTCGATCTGTTCGCGCCCGGCGCCGAGGCCCCCGTCCGGCTCGATTTTTTCGGCGACACGCTGGAAACGGTCCGCGCCTTCGATCCTGAAACGCAGCGCACGACCTCGCAAAGCGCCAGCCTCGATCTCGTGCCTTTGAGCGAAGTGCTGTTCAACGAGGATACGATCCGCAGTTTCCGCAGCCGATACCGGTCAGCCTTCGGCGCGACGGCTTCGGGCGATCCAGTCTACGAGGCGATCTCGGCCGGCCGCCGCCATCAGGGCATGGAACACTGGCTGCCGCTGTTCTATCCGGAACTTGAAACCGTTTTCGACTATGCCGGAGCAGCGCCCGTTTGCCTCGATCCGCTGGCGCGCGAGGCTTACGGGGAACGTCACGCCCAGATCAGCGATCATTACAGTGCCCGCATGGCGGCGCTGGAGGAGGGCAGCCGCCACGACGCCGCGCCCTACCGTCCGCTGGAACCGGCCACGCTCTACCTTCCGGAAGAAGAGTGGCAGGCGCAGCTTGCAGGTCGCCGCGTTGTCGCGCTCAACCCGTATCAGGTGCCCGAGAGCGAAGCATCTGGCGCACGCATCATCGACGCCGGCGCGCACAAGGGCAGGGATTTCGCGCCTGAACGCCAGAATGAGCAGGCCAATGTCTTCGACGCGCTGGTGGGTCACATTCGCGCGCTGAACGGCAAGGGGCTGAAGGTTGCGATTGCCTGCTGGAGCGATGGATCGCGCGGGCGTATGTCGGATATGCTCCATGGCCACGGCTGGGAGAATGTGCGCGAGACGGCAGGCTTCGCCGAGATCGCCACATTGAAGCCGGGCGAAGTCGCGGTCACGATCCTCGGCATCGAGAGCGGTTTCGAGACCGCCGATTTCGTCATCATCGGTGAACAGGACATCCTCGGAGACCGCTACGCGCGTCCCCGGAAGAAGTCGCGCTCCGGCGCCGATGTCCTCACCGAGGCCGCAAGCCTGACGCCCGGCGACTTCGTCGTCCACGTCGACCACGGAATTGGCCGCTTCGCAGGGCTTCGCACGATCACGGCAGCCGGCGCGCCGCACGATTGTGTCGAACTGCACTACGCCAACGACGACAAGCTCTACCTGCCGGTGGAGAACATCGAGCTTCTCACCCGTTATGGCGCGGAGGAGGCCAATGTCACGCTCGACCGGCTCGGCAGCATCGGCTGGCAGGCGCGCAAGTCGAAGCTGAAGGAACGCATCCGCGAGATGGCGGCGAAGCTCATCGAGGTCGCCGCGGCGCGCGCCATGCGCACCGCCCCGAAGCTTGAGAAACCCGACGGGCTATATGACGAGTTCGCCGCCCGCTTCCCCTATGCGGAAACAGACGACCAGCTTCAATCGATCGACGCCGTTCTGGAAGACCTCGACAGCGGCAGGCCGATGGACCGTCTGGTCTGCGGCGATGTCGGCTTCGGCAAGACCGAGGTCGCGCTGCGCGCAGCCTTCGTTGCCGCAGCCGCCGGCAAGCAGGTTGCCGTTGTCGTTCCCACGACGCTGTTGTCGCGTCAGCACTACAAGACTTTCAGAGAACGCCTGTCCGGCTTTGCGCTCAACGTTGCCCATGCCTCGCGGCTGGTTGGCGCCAAGGAGCTTGCGGCAACGAAAGCCGGATTGAAGGACGGTTCCGTCGACATCGTCGTCGGCACCCACGCGCTGCTCGGCAGGGCAATCGAGTTCAAGGATCTGGGACTGCTGATCATCGACGAGGAGCAGCATTTCGGCGTTCAGCACAAGGAGCGGCTGAAACAGCTTCGCGCCGATGTGCATGTGCTGACGCTGTCGGCAACGCCGATCCCGCGCACGCTGCAACTTGCGATGACGGGCCTGCGCGAGCTCTCCATGATCGCGACACCGCCGGTCGACCGGCTTGCGGTCAGGACCTATGTCAGCCCGTTCGATCCCGTCATCCTGCGCGAGGCGCTGCTGCGCGAACGCTATCGCGGCGGCCAGACTTTCTTCGTCTGCCCGCGCATTGCCGACATCGAGGATTGCGCCGCTTTCCTGCATGACAGTGTGCCGGAGCTGCGTGTCGCGATTGCCCACGGACAGCTTACGCCGACCGAGCTGGACGACGTCATGTCGGCCTTCTACGACGGCAAGTACGATGTGCTGCTGTCGACGGCGATTGTCGAATCGGGCCTCGATATTCCAACCGCCAACACCCTTATCGTCTACCGCGCCGACATGTTCGGCCTTGCCCAGCTCTACCAGCTGCGTGGCCGCGTTGGGCGCTCGAAGGTGAGGGCGTTTGCTTACTTCACCACGCCAGCCAACCGCATGCTGACGCCGCAGGCCGAGAAACGCCTTAAGGTGCTGCAGTCGCTCGACAGTCTCGGTGCCGGTTTCATGCTGGCAAGCCACGACCTCGACCTGCGCGGTGCCGGTAATCTGCTCGGCGAGGAACAGTCCGGCCACATCAAGGAGGTCGGATACGAGCTTTATCAGGCGATGCTGGAGGAAGCTGTTGCCGCATTGCGTTCCGGCGATGCGAGTCTTGCCGAAGATCAGTGGTCGCCGCAGATATCCGTCGGCGTACCCGTGCTGTTGCCCGATCACTACGTGCCCGACCTCGACGTGCGCATGCAGCTCTACCGGCGCCTGTCGCAGGTGGAAAGCGACATCGAGATCGATGGTTTCGGTGCGGAACTGGCCGACCGTTTCGGGCGGCTTCCGGAGGAAGTCGACGACCTGCTCGAAGTGGTGCGCATCAAGCTGCTGTGCCGCCGCGCCGGCGTAGGCAAGGTCGATGCCGGCCCGCTCGGCGTCGTGCTGTCGTTCCGCGACAATCGTTTCGCCAACCCGCACGGTCTCGTCGAGTTCGTCGCCCGCGAGGGGCGGCTTGCAAAGGTACGGCCCGACCACACGATCGTGCTCAAGCGCGACTGGCCGTCTGCACGCGACCGTCTCAACGGTACACGCCGGCTGCTGATGGATCTCGCCAAGATGGCGGAAGCCGTGTGATCGGGAAATCCTTGCCCGAATAGGCAGAATCTACCCGGCAAATTTTGCCGCATGGCAACTTTGTGCCGTTCCCGATTGTGGCAAAATGTTGATTTTCAAGCATTTTCGGGCTGGCACGCGGCTTGCTGCATTCCACACAAAACAACTTGAGTGGACGACAAGAAGAAGCCGATTAGCCTATGCAGGTTTCCGCAAATCAGTACGTTGCGTCGATTTCACAAGCACGCGCGAACAAGACCGATACATCCCGATCCGAAGCTGCGGTTAGGTCTGGAGCATCAGCTCCGGATGCCGCAGTCTCCAGAACGGCCTATTCAAAGGCACCGGGCGTTTCCGCAGCCGTCGGCGCAGCGCTGCTGCGCATTCAGGAAACCGGCAGCGTGTTCAATCGCGAAGACACGCGGCTGATGTATATGCGCGGTGTCTCGAACGAAGACCGCCAGAGGTTCAACGAGATCGTGCAGGATGCAGCCGAAAACGGCGGCTACAACGACCCGCTCGGCTATATCAAATCGCTTTCCAGGGACGACATCGACGTTCTGCAGCGCGTGCACAGCCTGGCCGAACCCAAGGGCGTGATCGGCGTCACGACAGAAGAGGGCGCCTTCAATCTGTTGCTGCCGCAAAGCCAGCAGGTCGATACCAACGATGACGCCATTGTCGAGCGCGGGCTGGCGAAGACCTTCGTCTTCCCGCCGGTGAATTCACCGCAGGCCGTCAAGGACGCATGGGACGAGGCAACAGCGGGCATGACGGAGAAAGAGCGCATGCTGGCAACCGCCCCGTTCATGGCGGTGTCTGTTGCGGTGAATGTCAAATACGACGCGAAAGGAGAATCCATCGGTCTCTATGAGCCGGGCGACAAGGGCTATGCCAACATCTTCGGCAAGACCGGCGAAGACTGGACGAAGATGCTGTCGCGGATGATCGATTACAGCCGTTCGCTGGAAGCTTACGATTCCAAATACATCCAGCAGACGAAGCTTCTGGTGGCGTTCTCCGAAAACCTGACCGAAAAGACCTGATCAGGTCCAGGTTATTCAGTATGCGCGGTTTCCATGGCTTCCAGCGTCTTGTCCATCGCATCGGCGAGGATTTCCGGCGCCTGCGCGCCCATCACGGCAAGCCGCGCGCCGAAGATGAAACAGGGCACGCCCTGAACGCCGATCTGATGCGCCTGTTGTATCTCGGCGTCGATGCTGTCCTTGTCGGCTTCGGTTTCCAGAAGCTCGCGGACAAGCTTGCCGTCCATACCGGCATCTTCGGCGATTGCGCCCAGGGTTTCGATGTCCTCGACATCGCCGCCATCGACGAAGAAGCTCTTGAACAGCCCTTCGACGACCCGGTCTTGGGCGTTCTGGCCGTAGGACCAGCGGATCAGCCTGTGCGCGTTCATGGTGTTGGGAGAGCGGGAGATGTCGGTGAAACGAAAGTCGATGCCGATATCGCGGCCGGTCTGCTCGATCTGCGCATAGATAGCCCCGGCCTTCTCTCCAAATTTCTTTTCCAGGTATTCGACCCTGTCGACGCCGCCATCGGGAATCGTGGGATCGAGCTTGTATGCCCGCCAGCGTATGTCGACGGGGATGTCGGGGCGCATGGCAAGCGCGCTCTCAAGCCGCCGCTTGCCGATGTAGCACCACGGGCACATCACATCGGATACGACATCGATCGTCATGACAGTCATGGAAAACGGGCTCCGGTTCGAAACACGACCGGACACTAAGCTAGCGCATCAGGACAGCGCATCAAGCGCGCGCGCCAGTAGGCTGTCGGCTGTATCTCCGGGACGGTAGGAGGCGAGGGCATATCCGACATCGGCGACGACAGGCGCCCCGTCCTCGGTGATACCGAAATCGGTTGCGCCGACCACGCGTGAAATCCGGTCGCGCACCCGTGTGGCAACTTTTTCGTCGGTTCCCGGCAGCATCAGCAGGAAAAAGCCTTCGCCGACACGCGCACCAAGATCCTCGCCGCGCACCATCTTCGCCAATGCTCCGCCGAAAGCCGAGGCAATTCGCGCAGCACCCGTTCCACCGCTCACCGCGATTGCGATCAGTGAAAGCGCATCACCATGCCGGTCGCAGCCGCTGACGAGGTCGACGAGGTGTTTCAGCGCGAACTCCCGCGACGCAAGCGGGCAGTCGGGATCGCATGGAATATGTCCGGCGCTGCGGAATACCTTGTGGATTGCGCGTGCGTAACGGTGCTCGCGCACCAGAAGATGCAGCCGCGTGACGAGGCGGGCCTCTTCGGCATCGACGGGAAGCACGTCGCTGGCGCCGGTTTCATAGAACTCGCCGGCCGCGGCATCTTCCGGAACTATTGCGATTGCCGGCAGCGACGTCCACGTTGCGATCCGCCGCAGGGTTGCAAGGGTGTCCAGCGCACGTTCGGAATCGTTTGTCGCGTCGATGACGACAGCATCGACGTTTTCCTTCTCGAGAATATCGAGCGCGAGATTGGTGGACGGTGCGCCGAGGAAACGCGGCCCCTCGCCATAGGCATTCTGCACTTTCAGAGCGCCACGCCCGGCACCGACGATGAGAATGGTCGGATCGTTTACGAAGGCTGGCGGTGAAACCTCGAACCCGGCCTGCCGTCCCATGCGCTTGAGCGTACGCGCCCTGCGGTTTACTTCCGCACGCATCACGGCGAGCCGCGCCACCGCCTTGATGCGATGGTCGAGTTCCGCAGGCAATGCCCTATCGCTCAGGTGATCGACAAGCAGCGCCGCATCGCCCGGCATCAGTTCGGAATTTTCATCGCCCAGGATGATGAACGGCAAGTCCTGCCACAAGTCGGTGCCGCGAACCGCTTCGGCGAAAAGCTCTATGTTGTCGTTATCGTGTTCGCCGTTTTCACCGGCCCCATCGAACAGGACGACATCAGGTCTGCGTGACGCCAGAAGCTCGGCAATCGCCGTTTCCCCGGAGGATGCCGCGGTCTCGAATCCGCGCGCGCGCAACACATTCGCGGTCTGCTCGGCGTCGGTGATTGTGTCGCCAACAACAAGGACGCGGGCGGCGCGCATCATATGTTCTCTCCAGCCAGAAAACCCGCACCTTTATGCGCCGATTCGCTCGCAAATAAGCAGTCCCGATCGCTGCGAAATTGTTGCGCGGTGCAACATCACAGCAGGCGAAGTCTTGAGCGCTGTATTTTCCCGTTCGCGGTGCGGGGCAGGCTTTCGACGAACACAAGCTCCTTCGGCCGCTTGTAGCGGGCCAGATTGCCCGAGACGCGGCCGAGCAGCGCCTCGGGGCCAGCTTCCTTTGTGCGTGAATCTGCCACCACGAAGGCTTTGATGATCGACACACCTTCCGCCGGTTCGATGCTCGTGACGGCTGCCTCGATGACGCCTGGACAGGCGAGGAGTTGCGCCTCCACCTCCGCAGGCGAGACCCGGTAGCCCATGGCGTTCATGACATCATCGGCGCGCCCTTGCGGATGAACGAACCCGTCATTGTCCATGATCGCGAGATCGCCGGTCACAAACCAGTCTCCGCGCCATGCCGCGTTTTCCGCAGTTTCACTGCCGATATAGCCAAGCATCATGCCGGGGTCTGAACGGTGTACGGCGAGAATCCCGGTTTCGCCCAGGGGCAGGGGAACGGGATCGGCATCATCTTCGGCATTCAGGATGGCAATCGCTCTTCCGCGCTGCGGCCTGCCCGGCGATCCGGGATGCCAGGTCATGTCCGGGGCGGTGGAAAGGTAGGTCGATATTTCGCTCATGCCGAAGGCTTCGCACAGTGGCCTGCCGGTGGTGGAAATCCAGTCGTCATGCAAGGCGGGGCGCAGGGCTTCTCCCGCGGTCAGTCCGTGCCGCAACGGCGCGGAACGTGACAGTGAAAAATCCGAACGCAGCATCTGCCGGTAAATCCCCGGTACGGTCGCGAGGATCGTGGCCTGCGTGGCATGCAGAATGTCGCTCCACGATTGCGGGGCCGGCGTGGCATCGAGGAAAGTCGCCGTCGCACCGAGCACGAGAGGGTCGAGCAGGCCTGTTCCCAGCGAGTAGGTCCAGTTCATGGCACCGGTATGCAGAAAGACATCAGCTTCGCTGGCATCGTACCAGTCGCGATACATGGGCCGGCGCCCGAAAACCGCGCGATGAGCATGCAGAACGCCCTTTGGCGCCGCCCCCGTACCCGATGTGAAAACGAGATAGGCCGGATCATTTGCGGATGTGTCGGCGAAGCCGGCAGGCCGGGAACGTGCTCCATCATGCTCAAGCGCCTCGATCCGCAAGTCGGCGATGCCATCGCGATCATGCGCTTCAAGCGTTTCATCGCGAATGATTGCGGCGACACCGGCGATTTTCGAGATGGTTTCTATTTCGCGCGCCGTCAGCATCGGTGACATCGCAAGCGCGATATGTCCGGAACCTGTGATGGCAAGAAAGCTCAGCGCATAGGCAATGCCCGTATGCTGCCGGATTGCAATAACCGAGCGGGGAGGCAGGCCAAGCTCCTTCAGACCGGCCATGACATGACCGGCGCGGCTTGCAAGTTCGCCATATGTGGCCGTTTGCGCAGGCGCATGCGGTTCATCGGCGCTGAACAGTCGGAAGGCAGGTTTGTCGCGATGCCGGTGACCGGCGGCAAGGGCGGCCGCGGCAAGATTATAGGCCGGCGGCGGCTGCGGCCCGGCATAGGACGCGGCGCTGACGGATAGCCCGGCGCGCTCTGTCACGCCTGCGCGGCCCGGGTGTTTCCAAGGCCATGGCCGATGTCGTTTCGGGCCACCGCTCCATCCGCATCACGTGGTATCGCATCAACGCGCAGGAGGGAAACCGGCATCTTGTAGGCGCTGATACCGGCTGCTTCGAGCGCTTCGGCCACATCCTCGAGCATGAGTTCGGCTTGCCCCACATAGGCCATGGTCAGCACATGGCCGAGAATGGGGTGCTTGACCGGCACGGCGGCGGCATCTTCCAATCCCTCGATGCCTGCATAAAGCGTGTCGACTTCGGCAAGATCGAGCGCGATTTGCCCCGTGCGAACCGACTTGCCCATTGCTCCCAGAACGCGCACAACCGGTCCATCCGCTTCGGCCAGTTCACCACGCAATCCGGTCAGCATGAAGCCGTTCTCGACGAAGCGTGTCTTGCCGGTCTCGTCCTTCGCGAAGGCCATGACCGGGGTTCCGGGGCCCCGCACGCCGAGCGGTCCGCGCATCAGGCTTCCCGGCTCGATTGCCGCACCAGCCTTGTGCACGATGCCCTGTATGCGCGGCTCGAGGCTGGCCGGGCCGCTGTCGCCATCAAGCTGCAAGCCTTTGAGCGGGATGATGTTGCTGCGGTCTTCGCCACCACGATAGACCATGAGAGCCGCTTCCCCGAGAGAGACGATGTCAATCGTGGAAGTGGAGTTGGTTGCACCCGCTTCCACCGTGTCGCGCCAGGAGCGGATCAGCGTCACACCTTCGCCAACCGGTCCTATTTGCCCGCATAGCTGTCCGGCGACGGCCAGATGCGTCGCCCCGGCCGCGGCTGCTGCTTCGGCGATGCCCTCGCTTTCCCAGGGGGCGAGAAAATGCAGCCTTGAACGGCTTATCAGCCAGGCTGACAGCAACGAGAGGCCCGCGAGGGAAGATGCAATCAGCGGAGTTGCGATTACGCTGCTGGCGCTGAAACCGCCATAGGCCACCAGCGGCAGCGTTGCAGCGATCAGCTGGCCGTGATTGCGGGCCGGGAAGCTGCGTTGGGCGCCATCGCCATCGCAGGTCATCACGAAGACATGGTCGCTGGCACGTCCGCCGCGCATCGCGCCACCCGGAGCTCCGCTGTCTCCAGCATCATGTCCGAGGATTTCATCAAGCCCGATCACCCCGTCGGGGAGGCCGGAGCCGAACCCGAGCAAAAAGCGGATATTGAAGGCCGAAAACGCGGCCATGGCGGCAACTTCCGCCAGTTCGCGCGGACCGACGCGGCTTTCCGCAATGATGGCGCGCGCACCAAGCGTTTCGGCGATTGCAGCGGTTTCGCGGGCACCTGTCACGGGTGACAGCGGAACGGCAATCATGCCGGCGCGCGACAGGGCAAGCAGGGCTGTCGCGGCTTGCGCCCCGGCGCCGGCAAGGACAATGACCGGATCATCCTGTTTCATGCCGAGATCGAGCAGGAAATCGGCAAGCTGGCTGACACGGGCGTCCAGTTCGCCCCATGACATGGATGTCGACGCGCCAGTACCCTCATCGCAGGACAGTGCCGTTTCCGCGTGATGATCGAGTGCGGCACGGCGCAACAGCTCGTCAAGCGTCAATTCCCCATAGACGCCTGCATCGGCATATGCGTCCCATTTATCAGGATCGCCCAGTATCATTTCCACCCAAACCTTCGTTTTTTGCCTATTGCGGCTTTTGCCACCAGGTTTCGAAAACATACCCGTACAACGACGTTTCTTCCGGCACGCCCAGGGTCGCCTTTCTGGCCATCCACTGTTTGGGAAGATGGAACAGCGGCACAACGTAGGCGCCTGAAACGAGGACGCGGTCGAGCGCGCGTACCGCATCGACGAATGCGGGACGTTCGCGCGCGGCAAGCAGCGCGGAAATCATTGCGTCTACGGCCGGGTTGTCGATGCCGGGATAATTGCGCGTGCCGTCGGTCTTCGCCGCATCACCGCTCCAGTAGAAGAGCTGCTCGTTGCCGGGCGACAGGGATTCGAACCAGAAATTCTGGATCGTGTCGTAATCGTAGGCGATGCGCCGGCGCTCATACTGCGCCGCGTCCACCAGGCGGACACTCACGGTGATGCCGGCGCGTTTCAGCGTACGCCCATAGGTCAGCGCCAGGCGTTCCTGTTCCTTGTTGGCAACGAGAATCTCGAAGTTGAAAGGCGTGCCATTCGTCTTGCTGACCAGAACGCCGTCCTTCGTTTCGAACCCGGCATCCTTCAGCAGCTTCAGTGCCGCGCGCAGACCCTCGCGGTCGCGTCCTGAACCGTCCGTTTGCGGCAGGCCATACGTACCGTCCATGACATCGTCGCGCACGGAATCGCCCCAGTCCGCCAGCAGCGTCTTCTCGGCGTCGCTTGCCGGCTTGCCGATCGCGGAGAGTTCGGATCCTTCGAAATAGCTCTGCGTGCGCGAATAAAGATCGTAATAGAGCGAGCGGTTGATCCATTCGAAATCGAACAGCCGGACGAGGGCCTGGCGTACCCGGATATCGTCGAATGGAGCGCGTCGCGTGTTGAACACGAAGGCCGACATGCCTTTGGGAACGCCGGTTTCGAATTCCTGAAGCACGACGCGGCCATCCTTGACGGCGGGAAAATCATATCCCGTCGCCCAGCGGGTGGGATCATCTTCGGGCCGGGCGTCGTAAAGCCCCTTCTTGAAGGCTTCGAAAAGCGTGTTGTTGTCGCGGAAATACTCGTAGCGGATGGTGTCGAAATTATCCTGTCCGCGTTTCACGCCGAGATCGCGCGCCCAGTAATCGGGATTGCGCCTGAAGGTGATCGACCCGCCGGGGTCGACGTTGTCGATCATGTAAGGCCCGCTGCCGATCATGGCATCGAGTGTCGTCTGCTCGAAGGTCTCGGGATCGATCGCATGCTTGGGAAGGATCGGCATCAACCCCATGATCAGGGGAATTTCCCTGTCGACATCGTTTGTGAAGGTGAAGCGCACACCACGTTCGCCGACCTTTTCCGCTTTCGCCACCTTACCATAATAGGTCCGGTGGTTCGGGCGGCCTTTCGTCTTCAGCAGGTCCCAGCTGAACAGGACATCTTCCGACGTGACGGTTTTACCGTCGGAGAACTTCGCTTCCGGGTTGAGCGTGAATTCGACATAGGTCCGCTCGTCATCCGTCTCGATGGTTTCGGCCAGCAAGCCGTAGAGCGAAAACGGCTCGTCGAGCGACCGTCCCATCAGCGATTCAAGCGTATGCTCGCGCACACCGCGTGCAGCCACACCTTTGACGATCAGCGGATTGATGCTGTCGAAACTGCCAAGCACGCCAATGGTCAGCGCGCCGCCTTTGGGAGCATCGGCGTTGACGTATCCGAAATGGGCAAAGCCGGGCTCGTATTTCGGTGTGCCATGCATGGCGATGGCATGCGCAGGCTTGCCCGGTTCTGCTTGCGCCGTGCCTGCTCCGGCAATCAGCAGCAACCCGAGACATATGGAGCGCATGGCAGCAGCGGCGAAGCCTTGATAGAAAAGGTGATTCTTCATGCGCACAGCTTAGCTGCAATTTGTGGCCGGGTCAGTGGTTCCAGAACACCGATACAGCCTGCACGACACCGAATCGCCGCATTTGCATCGCATCAGCCGATCCGTACCTAGCCGGTGGGATTGAGCCCGCATCGCCCAGTGCATTTACCCAATGCGCAGTTCAGGGTGACATGGCGGTTGTAATTCCGCGCCGGATTTGGCACCTCACCGGCAGCGGTGGCGTGTGCCGCCTCAAAAGAGACGATCGGCCAGCCGCCGGATGGTTCAATAGCGCCATGGGAAAATGGCGCAAGGACGCGAAAAAGGACGAAATCCCAATGACACGCAATGAAGCCCCGTTTGCTGCAAAATTGCGCCTAACCCTCTCGGCTCTGGCGATTGCCGGATTTGCAGCTTGCGGCGCGACCAATGTTCTCGCGCAGTCGGATACCGGTGGCGGCAACCAGCCGGCTGCAGCGGTAGCAAAACCAGGCGATCTGTTCGACAGCGGTTGGCGCAAGGTGGCGGTGTCGAATCCGCAGGACCAGAGCCAGAAAATTTTCCTGGTAACCAAGGAAGCGCGCGACAAGAACAATGTTCCCGTCGCCGAGGTCACCATCATGATCGAGCCGGATAATAAGAAGCGCATGCTGATTGTTGTCCCGCAGGGTTTCCTGCTGCCTCCGGGCTTGCGCCTTCAGGTCGACAAGAACGAGCCTATCCCCGGCCAGTACATCACCTGCACGGCCAATACCTGTCAGGCTGAAGCCAAGATCGATGAAAAGTTCATCGATCAGATGAAGAAGGGCGCAAACCTTGTCGTTGCGGTTGCGACCCTTCCCGACGGCAAAGGTCGCGCCGTTGGCATGGACCTGACCGGGTTCACGGCTGTCTTCGACGGTGAAGCGCTTGACGTTGCCAAGTACAAGGAGCAGCGCAAGGCTTTCAACGACATGCTGCAGCAGCGCGCGGAAAGCAACAAGCAGCGCTTCCAGCAACAGCGTGAGCAGCAGCAGGGCTCGGGTCAGAGCAACTGAGCGCGATTAAAGACTGATTGCAAAAAGCCGGCCCTTGAGGCCGGCTTTTTCATGCCCGCAGGACAAGTCTAGTGGAATATCTGTTCACGCGGCCGGTAACGGCCTGACTCGACCTGTTCGAACTGTTCGCTGATCATGGGGTGGCGAAGCGGGTCGCCACTCTCGTCGAGAACCAGATTTTGTTCCGACACATAGGCGACGTATTCGGTTTCGTCGTTCTCGGCGTACAGATGATAGAACGGCTGCTCCTTGTGCGGGCGAACATCTTCCGGGATCGCCTGCCACCATTCCTCGGTGTTGCTGAAGATCGGATCGACATCGAAAATCACGCCGCGGAACGGGTAAATACGGTGCCGCACGACCTGGCCGATCTGGAATTTTGCAGCGCGTCTGTCCATTGAGAGTATGTGTTCGAGCCTTTGCATGATCCAAACGACGGCGTGAGGAATGAATGTCGTCAAACCATCGTCACATTAAATCGCCATTGCGGCGCATCAATTCAAGCTTAATCGCTACATATGTTGAATATCAGGCACCATTCGGGCCGGGATTCACCTAGATGCCGTAGATGCCAGCGTATTCCGGGTCTTTCGCTGCCACCAGCTCGGCGAGGTCGTAAATCACCTTGGCCTGCTTCCAGGTGGCGTCATCCTGCATCTTGCCATCGATCATCACCGCGCCGGTTCCATCGGGCATGGCATCGAGAATACGCTTGGCAAAGGCAACTTCGTCCGGATCGGGGCTATAGACCTTCTTTGCGATGTCGATCTGGCTGGGGTGCAGCGACCATGCCCCGTGACATCCCTGCAGGAAGGCATTGCGGAACTGCGCCTCACAGGCGTCGGGGTCGGAGAAATCGCCGAACGGGCCGTAGAACGCCTTGATGCCGTAACTGGCGCAGGCATCGACCATGCGGGCAACCGTATAGTGCCACAGGTCCTGCTGGAAACTCGCGCGCGGCTTGTCACCGTCGGCATCGGCCAGCACTTGATAGTCTGGGTGGCCACCGCCAACGCGCGTGGTTTTCATGCCCCGGAACGCAGCCAGATCAGCGGGCCCGAGGCTCATGCCGTGCATGCGCGGGCTTGCTGCCGCGATGTCCTCGACATTCATCACGCCTTCCGCGGTCTCCAGAATGGCATGGATGCCGATCGGCTTGGCGATGCCGTGACGGGCCTCCAGCTGTGCAAGCAACTGGTCGAGATAGTGGATGTCCCAGGCGCCATCGACCTTCGGCAGCATGATCACATCGAGTTTGTCGCCCACCGCGCTAACCACGTCGACGATGTCGTCGAGCACCCACGGACTGTTGAGGCAGTTGATGCGCGTCCAAAGGCCGGTCGCGCCGAAGTCGTTATCGCGCGCCATTTGAATGAAACCCTGCCGCGCCGCATCCTTCTGATCGGCGGGGATCGCGTCCTCCAGATTGCCGAGGATGACGTCGACCTGGCTGATCATGGCGGGGATTTTGGCGCGCATCTTCTCGATGTGCGGCGGAACGAAATGGATCATCCGTTCAAGCCGCACCGGCTGTTCGCGCAAAGGGGCGGGCGCACCAATGGCGAGCGGGCGGAAGAACTGACGCGGCGTGCGGCCTGCGGGCATGAATGAACTCCTCGGGAAAGTTCGTTTATCGGGACCTTGCGGTTTCAGCGCAAATTCCCGATCGTGGCAAGCGAACTATCGATTAAAGTGCGCGCACGCCATCGCCGTGCCGCTTTTTTCCAAGGTTTGGCTCGCCGGGGGCGGAGCGGACCTGGCCAAGACATGCAAGGATTGATTTCACGTGCAGGATATTGTCGCCCTGGCCACCCCGTTCTTTGGCGTGATCCTGATCGGCTATATTGCCGCACGTATTTTCAAGCGGCCTGAAGCCGGTCTCGAGTGGCTGTCGATCTTCCTGGTCTATTTCGCGCTGCCGGCGCTGTTCTTCCGGCTGGTCGCCCAAACGCCTTTCGAGGAGCTGAGCCGCTGGAGCTTCGTCTTCTCCACGACATTCGCGACCTATGCGGCGTTTTCGCTGTCTTTCGTCGTTGGCTACATCGTCACTCGCGGGCGCATCGCCGAAGCCACGATCCAGGCTGTCGCCGGCGCCTATTCCAATATCGGTTACATGGGGCCGGGGATCACGTTGGCGGCCCTGGGGCCGGCAGCGGCCGTGCCAACCGCTTTGATCTTCTGTTTCGACAATGCGCTGCTGTTCACGCTCGTCCCGCTGCTGATGGCGCTGTCCGGTAACGAGCGACTTAGTTTTGGCCCGCTGATGCTCTCCGTTGCCAGGAAGGTGTTCCTGCATCCCTTCATCCTGGCGACGCTTGCCGGCATCATCGCTGCCTATTTCCAGTTCAGCTTTCCCAAGCCGATCGACAATATCCTGACGTTTCTGTCTAACGCTGCAGCCCCTTGCGCACTATTCGTGATGGGAGTGACGGTCGCGCTGCGCCCGCTCAAGCGCGTGCCGTGGGAACTTCCGTTCCTGACACTCATCAAGCTGGTGGTGCATCCGGCGATCGTTCTTGTCGTTCTCAGTATTGTCGGCAGTTTCGATGCCGTATGGGTCTACACCGCGATCCTGATGGCGGCTTTGCCGCCAGCGCTCAACGTCTTCGTGCTTGCCCAGCAATACGATACATACGTACAGCGTGCCTCGAGCGCGATCCTGATCGGAACAGTGGCCTCGGTATTCACGTTGACGGCCGCGCTGTACCTGACAACGAGAAACCTTCTTCCAACCGATTTATTTCCGTAAAAACAATGGGATAATATACATATTTAATGTATTGATTCAGCGCATTAGATATTGGGTGTAAGGTGTTGATATGAATCCGTTATCCGGCGTTAAAATCCTTGACCTGACGACACTCCTGCCGGGGCCGCTGGCAACCCTGATCCTGGCTGAAGCCGGAGCCGATGTCCTGAAAGTCGAGGCGCATGCAGGCGAGGACATGCGCCGGTTCCCACCGATGCGTGGCAAGACATCGGCCCTGTTCGCCGTCCTCAATCGCGGCAAGCGTTCGATCGGTCTCGACCTCAAGGCCGCCTCGGGTAAGCAATCGCTGGAAAACCTGATCCGTGACGCAGACGTTCTGGTCGAGCAATTCCGCCCCGGTGTGCTCGAACGGCTCGGTTTCGATGCGGACACGTTGGAAAAACTCAATCCGCGCCTGATCGTCTGTTCGATCACCGGCTACGGACAGGGCGGACCGAAGCGCGACGTGCCGGGGCACGATCTCAATTACATGGCTGAAAGCGGTCTCTTGTCCGTGTCGCCCGGGAGCCCTGAAAACCCGACCGTGCCGCCCGCACTCATTGCCGACATCGCCGGAGGATCATTCCCCGCCGTCATCAACATCCTGCTGGCGCTGCGTCAGCGCGACCAGACAGGCAAAGGCTGCCATCTCGACATAGCCATGACAGATGCGCTGTTCACGCTGGCGTTCTGGGGGCTGGCGCAACTGGATGCGACAGGCAAGCCGCCTGCGTCGGGCGGTGAATTGCTGAGCGGCGGCTCACCGCGCTACCGGCTCTACAAGGCCGCATGCGGAGGGCTTATTGCCGTTGGGGCACTAGAGCAAAAATTCTGGAGCAAGTTCTGTGCGCTGATAGAACTGCCTCAGACTCTGGTGGATGACACGATTGACCCTGCGGCAACCGCGGCTGCCGTTGCGGAATGCATCGCCGCCAAAACCGCCGCGGATTGGAGTGCCATCTTCGATGGTCAGGACTGCTGCGCCAATGTCGTGCGAAGCCTGGCTGAAGCCCGTACCGACCCGCATTTCATGGGGCGCGGACTGTTTTCCGGTAAAGCCGGCTTGCCGGATGGGGATGCGGCGATGGCACTGCCGGTTCCCGTCAGTTCGCTCTTCCGTGAGGATGAACCGGTGACGCGTGCCGCGCCGGTCGAACTTGAAAAGGTTGAGACAGTTATCGCCTGCTGGCCGGACAGTGATGATGGCAAAGCTCGATAGCGGGATATGGGCGATGAATTCGGTATTCTGATGCAGCCTGATCTGATCATAAGCGAGGCACGGAAATCGGATTGGCGCCAGCTTGCCGGTCTCTATCCCGCAGCATTTCCCGATGAGGACCTGCTCCCGCTACTCAAGGGGCTGTTGAATTTACCCTCCGGCTTTTTCTCGGTCGTCGCCATGAATTCGGATGAATTGGTCGGCCACGCCGGATTCACGCTATGCGGTGTCGCGGAAGGGGATGCCGTGGTGGGGCTCGTCGGCCCCGTTGCCGTCAGTCCGCACGAGCAGCGGCAGGGTGTTGGTTCAGCACTCATGTCCGTCGGTATGGATGCGCTTGCCAGGTACGGTGCTGCCAAGGCGTTCGTCTTCGGCGATCCCGCCTATTACCACCGTTTCGGCTTCACGGCGGAGAAAGACGTCACTACGCCTTGCCCTATACCGCCGGAATGGCGGGAGGCATGGCAATCCATCAGCTTGTCAAATGTTGAGACTAACCTTGCCGGCACGCTTATGGTCCCCCGCCCGTGGCAAGTGCCGACCCTATGGGGCGCGTGAAATCAATTGGATTCAGACGGCCAGCGAAAGTCCGTCCTCATCCGGCTCCGGATCGGGTTGCATGATCGCAGGCGTGTAGCCGCCTCCCGGCGCAACGCCTTCGCTCATGATCCGCCGCCGCAGCGGCTCGATGCGGGCGATTGCGTACAGCCCCAGCGCCCGTACCGCCTGAGCCGGCACCAGATCCGACAGCAGTGAGCGATTCAGCACATCGATCGCGGTTGCCCGCGACACCACATCGCCGCGCCGGCGCCGATCATAAAGCGCTAGCGCCGCATCGGTATCGCCACTCTGGCTGAGGCATTCAACCAGCATGGCGGCATCGCGCAGGCCCAGATTGAGCCCTTGCGCGCCGATGGGCGGCACGACATGGCCCGCTTCGCCGATCAGCGCGACACGGTTTTTCGAAAAGACCTTGGGCAGCAGCCCGGTCAGCGGAAACGCGCCGCGCGGGCCTGCGATGCTGACCGCGCCCAACAACCGGTGGCTGCGCCTTTCGATCTCGCGCGCCAACCCGGCATCATCGAGTTCGCAAAGCCGCTGCGCGCCTTCCGGCGTTTCCGCCATGACGACACTGGAAAGTTTGCCGGGCAAAGGCACCAGCGTGAACGGGCCCGTCCGGCGATGGAACTCCGTCGAAACGTCCATGTGGTCGCGGTCATGTGCGATCGTTGTGACGATGGCCGTCTGCGGATAGCGCCATGTTTCGACGGGAATTCCCGCCGCCTCGCGGCACAGCGAACCGCGCCCGTCGGCGGCTGCCACCACATTGGCATGGATCGCGGTCCCGTCATCCAGCACCAGATCGCAGCCCTCAGGTCCGGCAACGCAAGACGACATAACACCGCCAAGCCACGTAACATTCGCTTCCTTGGAAACGAGTTCTCCGAGGACTTCGGATAGTGGCGCGGCGGGGAAGTTCCACGCAAAGGCATCGAGGCCGATCTCTCCGGCATCGAACTCGACCGTCGGCGCGCGCAACAGACGCCCGGTGTCGTCGATGATGCGCAATCGGCGCAGCGGCGCAGACTGCGGCAGAAGCGGCTCCCACGCGCCAAGCCGCTGCAGCATGCGGACAGCGCCCGCCATCAGCGCGAAGGTGCGATGGTCGGGCCGGGCCTTGGGTGCGGCCAGCACGGTTTTGAGCCCCGAGCGCGCGGCCAGCAGCGCGGTTGCAAGCCCGGCAGGCCCGCCACCGACGACGGCGAGTTCGCAACTCAGTGAGGCTGTGCGCGTTTTGGCCATTGTCCCGTTCCTGTGGTCGCGACCGACTATGTGCCGGGGGCAGGCAGGTGGCAACCGCGCCGAATGCCGCGCCGATCAGAAATCCAGCGGTGCGTTGTCGATCACTTCCTTCATGACGAAGAAGGTGCGCGTCTGGCGCACGCCGGGAAGTGCGATGAGGCGCTCGCCGTGCATGCGGTTGAAGTCGGCCATGTCGCGCACCCGGATCTTGAGGAAGTAATCGAAATCGCCGGCAACCAGATGGCAGTCGAGCACGAAGGGCAGGGTGGTGATTGCCTCCTCGAAGGCCGCGAAACTTTCCGGCGTTGAACGGTCGAGGACCACGCCGACCATGGCCAGCGCCCCGCGTTCCACCTTTTGCGGATCGATCGCCGCGCGCACACCTGTGACATAGCCTTCCGCGAAGAGCCGCTGAATGCGCCGGTGGCAGGTGGCGGCACTTGTGTTGGTGCGCTTGGCGATTTCCGCGTTGGTCAGCCGTCCGTCTGCCTGCAGCAGGCGCAGGATACGGGTATCTGTGCGGTCAAGATCGGCTTGCATGAGAGATTCTTTCAAAAAACGGAGAAAAATAAATAATAACAATCATAATTCAACACTATTCGGGGAGAAGGGCCAAAATCTACGTTTATTATGAGAGCACATTTCAGCGCCGAGAGGCTAGCCTTCGCGCACTCGAAATCCGCACGAAAGGCCCTTCACGATGTCGCTTCTCGCCAAGTTCGAACGCTATCCGCTCACCTTCGGCCCGACGCCGATCGAACATCTTCCGCAGCTCTCGAAAGCGCTTGGCGGCGATGTCGAGGTCTGGGCCAAGCGCGATGACTGCAATTCCGGTCTTGCTTTCGGCGGCAACAAGCTTCGCAAGCTCGAATACATCGTGCCCGATGCGATAGCCTCTGGCGCGGACACGCTGGTGTCCATTGGCGGCGTGCAGTCCAACCACACCCGTATGGTTGCAGCGACAGCGGCCAAGATCGGCATGAAATGCGTCGTCATCCAGGAAAAATGGGTGCCGCATTACGATGCGGTCTATGACCGGGTCGGCAATATCCTGCTGACGCGGCTGATGGGCGCCGACAGCCGGCTGGTCGAGGACGGTTTCGACATCGGTATCCGCAAGAGCTGGGAAGACGCGATCCAGTCGGTGAAGGATGCCGGCGGCAAGCCGTACCCGATCCCCGCCGGCGCGTCCGTCCACAAATACGGTGGTCTCGGCTATGTCGGCTTTGCCGAGGAAGTAGCTGCGCAGGAAGCCGAACTCGGCTTCAAGTTCGACTATATCATCGTCTGCGTCGTCACCGGCTCGACCCAGGGCGGCATGATCGTTGGCTTCGCGGCGCAGGACAGGGCCGACCGCGTGATTGGTATCGATGCGTCAGGCACCATCGAACAGACCCGCGCCCAGGTGCGCGAGATCGTCGACAGCACCGCTGATCTCGTTGGCTTGGGGCGCAAGGTGCGCGACGACGAGATCGTCATCAACCCCGATTACGCCTATCCCGCCTACGGGGTGCCATCGGAAGAAACCAACGAGGCGATCCGCCTTGCCGCGCGTACCGAAGCGATGATGACCGACCCTGTCTACGAGGGGAAATCGATGCAGGGGCTGATCGATCTGACGAGGAAGGGCTTCTTCCCGAAGGAATCGCGCATCCTCTACGCCCATCTCGGCGGCGCGCCGGCATTGAACGGCTACAGCTACTACTACCGGGAGGGTTGAGAGGCCCCCATATGAGGGGCTGCCCTTGCATGTGAGGGGCACATTCCTGTAGCGGGAAGCGATGCTTCATCTCCTGACAGATCCTGCCGTCTGGGCGGCCTTCGTCACCCTGACGGCGATGGAAATCATCCTCGGCATCGACAACATCGTCTTCCTGTCGCTGCTGACCGGCCCGCTGGAGAAAAATACGGCCCGGCGCGCGCGCCAGATCGGCCTGTTCCTCGCGCTTCTCATGCGCAGCGCGCTGCTGTTCACGATTACCTGGGTCATCGGGCTGACCCATCCCGTTATCACGCTGTTCGATCACACGGTGACGTGGCGCGATCTGATCCTGCTCGCCGGCGGGTTGTTCCTGATCGTCAAGGCGACGCTGGAAATCCACACCGGCATCGAGGGCACCGAGGACGAGAAGAAACCCGCTATTGTTGCCGGGGCGGCCTTCGCCGTCATCATCGTGCAGATCGTGGTGATCGACGCGGTCTTTTCCGTCGATTCCATTCTCACCGCCGTCGGCATGGCCGACGATGTCGAGGTGATGATTGCCGCCGTTATGGTGGCGATCGCGGTGATGTATGTGGCCTCCGAACCCATTGCCGGGTTCATCGAGCGCCATCCCACAACCAAGATGCTGGCGCTGGCCTTTCTGATGCTGATCGGTGTGGCACTGGTCGCCGACGGGCTTGGGTTCCATATACCTCGCGGTTACATTTACTTCGCCATGGCGTTCTCTGCCCTCGTGGAGGGGGTGAACCTCGTGGCAAAGCGGCGGCGCAACCCTTCCTGACCGCCGGTCATCAACGAAAACACCGATACACAGACAAGACGGAGAAACCGATGCCCA
This sequence comes from Rhodobiaceae bacterium, assembly GCA_020637855.1. GTDB lineage: Bacteria > Pseudomonadota > Alphaproteobacteria > Rhizobiales > Tepidamorphaceae > JACKJK01. The sequence goes on from JACKJR010000001.1 coordinate 1,050,137, forward strand.
AGGCAATCCAGATCCACAAGAACGGTGGCCCTGAAGTGATGCAGTTCGAGGATGTCGTCGTCGGCGATCCCGGCGAAGGGCAGGTGCTCGTCCGCCACACCGCCATTGGCGTCAATTTCATCGATGTTTATTTCCGCACCGGCCTTTATCCCGCGCCGCAGCTGCCCTTCACACCGGGCATGGAAGGTGCCGGTGTCGTCGAGGCGATCGGTCCCGGCGTCACGGATTTGAAAGCCGGCGATCGTATCGCTTACCCGATGACGCTGGGCGCCTATGCCGAGGCTCGCCTGATTCCCGCTGACAAGGTGGTGAAAATCCCTGAAGGCGTTACCGATGAACAGGCTGCCTCCATGATGCTGAAGGGCCTGACCGCCTATTACCTTTTGCGCCGGACATACAAGGTGAAGAAGGGCGATACGATCCTGATGCATGCCGCGGCCGGCGGCGTAGGCCTGATTGTTTGCCAATGGGCCAATGCACTTGGTGCCACGGTGATCGGCACGGCGGGTTCGGCGGAAAAATGCGAGCTGGCAAAAGCGCACGGTGCCCACCACGCCATCAACTACCGCGAAGAGGATTTCGCTGAACGAGTCGCCGAGATCACCGGCGGCAAGAAGTGCGATGTGGTTTATGACGGTGTTGGCAAGGACGTGTTCTATCCCTCGCTCGACTGCCTGAAACCCTTCGGCATGATGATCACTTTCGGAAACGCGTCCGGTCCCGTCGATCCGCTCAACCCATTGCTGCTGTCGCAGAAGGGCTCGCTCTACGTGACGCGCCCGACGCTTGCGACCCATGTGGCGACCCGCGAACTGATGACCGAAGCCGCGGACGGCCTGTTCGACGTTGTCACCTCGGGTAAGGTGAAGATCGAGGTCAATCAGCGTTACGCGCTGTCCGACGCCGCTCTGGCGCACTTAGACCTCGAAGGCCGCAAGACGACCGGAGCCAGTGTGCTGCTGGCGTGAGGGACGAGGCGATCCAGTTGCGGCAATTCGCGGGCTTGATTTCATGGGTCTGATGGCGGTTTTTGACCCCATCCGTTCCGTCACGCGGTTCTGACGCGAGCCGGAATTTCAACGATCCTTGAGACCGGTCATGAAACATGTCGTGCTGCCGCTCATCATCGCTCTGCTCACTCCGGTGGCCGCGATTGCAGACGTGCTCAATGTTCAAGCGGTTGCGCCAGGTATCTGGGCCGTGGAAGGCCCGGCTGAGCAGCGAAACGCTAAGAACCTCGGCAATAATGCAACCTTCGGACTGATTGAGACCACTGAAGGCGCGGTTCTGATCGATCCCGGTGGCACGCGTGCCGGGGCCAGGATGTTGCATGATGTCGTGCGCGGCTTGACGGATCAGCCAGTGGCCTTCGTTATCAATACGGGCGGGCAGGATCATCGCTGGCTTGGAAATGGATACTGGAAAGCGCAAGGCGCCCGTGTGATCGCATCGGCTGCTGCGGTTGAGGATCAAAAGGCCCGTGGCTCGCAGCAGATGACCATGCTGTCGCAACTCATCGGAGAACGTCTGGAAGGGACCGAGCCCGCCTACGCCGACGTGACCTTCGATTCTGTCCATACGCTCGAGCTTGGTGGACGTCATATCGAGGTCCATCACGTTGGCGCAGCCCATACGCCGGGTGACAGCTTTGTCTGGTTGCCCGAGGCGCGTACGGTCTTCACCGGAGACATCGTTTATGTCGGGCGTATCCTTGGCGTGATGGAGTTTTCAGACAGCGCCGCCTGGCTGGATACCTTCGCCGCGATCGAAGCGCTGAAACCCGACCATCTCGTTCCCGGACATGGTCCGGCGACGACGCTTGAGCGCGCCCAGGCCGACACGCGCGATTATCTGTTGAACCTTCGAGAGAAAATGCAGGCCTATATCGACAGCGGTGGCGACATCATCGGTTCTGTCGATGTCGATCAGTCCGGGTTTTCTTATCTCGATCAGTTCGAGGCGCTTGCGGGCCGCAACGCACAAGCCGTGTTCGAACAAATGGAGTGGGAGTGAGTGAAAACGGCAGCGGGGAGGCAGTCACCGTGAATTCACCTCTGCGTCGCCAGTTCCCTCAGCCACGCCGCGATTTCTTCATGGTGCTGGTGCGGGCAGGCGCTGTGGCGGTCAAGAAACAGTGCCAGATCGGCCTCGCGTTGCTGCGCCACTTCGGCGCTGACGCCGGCGAAATATTCATCCGATAGCGTCTCGGCCTTGTGGCATCTGCTGCAATAAGAAGCGAAGGCGTCCGGTGCGGGGCCGGTGGGCTCGGTGGTGCATTCGATCTGTTCGGCCGCGGCAGTCTGCTTCGGGCCGACAAGCACCATGGCGGCAATGAGGCATGCTGCAACCCTGAACGTGCGCATCGCGATTATTCCTTCTGCCAAACGGTATTGCGTCCAGCTCCGTCCCCCCACGGTGCGAAGGTATCCTGACATGGCCGGCAGGACGCCGGTTGGGGGCAGATCAAATGCGCAAGACTGTCCCGGATTGCGGCGGCGGGGCCTCGTTAGCGGGCGCCGATGGCGTGGCATCAAGCAAAACGTTGAATTCAGCCCGGCAATGCCCACATTGTTACAGGTAACGTTTTGGCATTGTTGTCATCCAGGGAAGGACAATGCCGGGGCAGATGGAAGGGAGGCCGCTATGAAGTCCAGGAAAACCGAATCCGGAAAAGCCGCCGGCCAGGAGCTGGGTGATACGGAACTCGACAGTGTGGTTGGCGGGTGCCCGCTACCCTATCCGAGCATCGGAACCTCCGATAGTGGCGGCAAGGTCGAGGTAAGTGGTACCTTTAGGAGACCTTCCACCAGTTCTACCGACGATCAGACCGACGCACAGAAGGATACCGTGACCTCGAAAGAGACGGGCTCTTCGTATGGCACGACGAGTTCGGGCACGGTCATTTATGAAAACGACCAAATTCCGTTATCCGGGGACCCGACAACAAATAATTGACCGCACCGAATGCAGGGCTGGAAATGAAAAGGCGCGCGGAAGGAATATCCCCCGCGCGCTCGTTCATTTCGGTGACTGTTTTCCGCCGCGATCAGGCTGCGTTGAGCCGTGCCAGGAAATCCGCCATTGATTTGCGCAGATCTGCTGTGGATGCCGCGATGTCGATCGACGACTGGCGAACCTGGGTAGCCGTTTCGCTCACAGTGCCGACCGCTGCGCCCATGCTGGACATGTTTTTCGAAACCTGATCGGTCTGGACCGATGTTGCCTGCGCGTTTGATGCAATCTCCTGTGTTGCCGATCCTTGCTGCTCGACAGCGGAGGAGATCGAGGATGTGTTCGTTTCGATCTCAGACATCGTGCCGGCGATTTCGTGGATAGCCTGCACGGCATCCCTGGTTGATTCCTGAATGGCGGCGATATGCCCGCCAATCTCGTCGGTGGCCTTGGCGGTCTGGTTGGCAAGCTCTTTCACTTCGGAAGCGACAACCGCAAAACCCCGCCCCATCTCGCCTGCACGCGCGGCCTCAATGGTCGCATTTAGCGCAAGCAGATTGGTCTGTTCCGCGATCTCCTGGATCAGCGTGACGACCTGGCCGATCTTTTCCACCGCTTCAGCCAGATTTGAGATTTTTTCACTCGTGGCGCTCGCCCGCGATGTTGCCGTGTCAACGACCTCTGCGGTGGTCATCACCTGGCGGCTGATCTCGCCGATGGAGGCGGACAATTCTTCGGCTGCCGCAGCCACGGTTCCCACATTTGCCGATGCTCCGCCGGCAGCGTCCGTCGTGGCACCGACCATCGTCGTTGAATTCTGCACGGCATCGGCCATCACGTCGATTGCTGACTGAAGGCCGCCGGAAGCATTTTCCAGCGCGCTGAAGCATGTTTCCGTGCTGGCCTTGAATTCCTCTGCAAGTTCCGCGAGCAATCGCTTGCGGTCCGCTTCCTGGCGCTGGTCCTGAACCCGGACTTTTTCCTGCAGGGCCTGCTGCTCGATCAGCGAGTCACGGAAAGTTTCAAGCGACTCCTTCATTTGGCCGAGCTCATCCCGCGATGCCCAATTCGGGAGTTCGACCGAGCTATTCCCTGCTGCCAGATCGCAGGCGACCGCGGAAAGCTGCACGGCTCTGCCCGCCAGATTGCGGCTCAGGAAAATCCCGGAGCCAACTGCGACGCCAAGTATGAGCATGGCGCTGAGGAGTTGCGCCCAATTGGCGAATGTACCTTCGCTGTACAGCTGGCTGATTGCGGCATCCATGTCGTCATGGATGAGTTCCTCGGCTTCGTCTGCCAGTGCGATGAAGGATTCGAATGTCTGGTCGAAGGCTTCGTCTTCGGCAGAGCCGGCACCGGCAGTATTCTTGCTGGACGCGTAGCGTGTCTCGGCTAGCGTGATCAGGCGTCCGATGTCGGCAACGATTGCATCACGGGCAGATGCATCGACCTGCGCATCCGTGATTGACATGAGAGCCTTTCCTGCAGCCTCGAAGCTTCCGGTCGCCTCACCGAAATCTTCTCCTTCGTCGCCGCCGAGGATTTCGGCCACAAGCAGATGGCCGTGTGCAAGGTGATAGCGCGCATCGCCGGATGCTTTCTGCACAGCGGCGGAAAACGCTGCCGGCTGTGCCAGGCTGTCGATGCGCTCGATCAGGTTGTCATAAAGCCCGTCAAATTCCTCATCGGCAGGCGATCCGACACCCTGGCCATCGCCAAGAAGCGCATACCGTTTCTTTGCAGCCTCGATGAAGGCGTTCACCGAAACCTGGACTTCCCCGATCTTCTCGCGAACCTGGGCGTTCTTCGTTGCGTGGAAGACGCCTTCGTCATTGGAGCCGCCATTGATGATGGCGTTGACGTAGAACTGCGTTTCCTCAAGCAGTTTCCAGACTTCATCGATGCTCTCGCCGCCATCGCCGGACATGATCTCTTCAAACAGCAGATGCGCATGCGTTGCCGTCAATTTGATTTCCATGGCGGCATCGCCGAGCGGAGCCAGTTTTTCACCAGCTTCGATTCCGCGGTCGCTCACACCTTTGAGCAGAACATGGTTCACTTGAGTGGCGACCACGGAAATGGCGACAATCAGACCAAAGGCCAGAAACAGTTTTCTCGAAATTCCGAACTTACGCATTCGTGTCAGCCCCGGATTGCGTGCGAATGCTGACCATCGTGGATTTACTTAAATAAAAATGTGTTAACCAAACGCGATCATGTTTGGAAATTCCACAATACTGGGAATGTAATAAGTAACGTTGCGGAAGATTTGTTTTTTTCTGCAATAATTCCGTTCAGCCGCGCAGGCATGTCAAAGCCTGAGCTAGCAGTGGCATGACACGCGCGGTTACACCCGGCAAAACACCAATAATTCGCTCAGGCCCGTTTTCGAACTTCTTCAGCTTGCGGCTCGCTCAAGCGGGCGGCGTGGTTTTCCGCGGACATCAGAATGCGATCTGCTTGCGCCTTGGCCTGTTCCAGGATGGCGGCTGCGTCCTGCTGGGCCTTTTGCAGGCGTGCGGCATATTCGGCAACCGCGGATGCATCTAGGTCCTCGGCGGCAGCGCCGGAAATCCACGACAGCTTTGCCGCCTCGCGGCGGTAGTCAACCGCCAGCTGCTCCAGAAAATCTTTCTGCAGTGCCTCGAATTCCGCAACCGACCGGCAGGAAAACAGCCGCATCGGCAGTGCCGCATATTGCAGATAGCGCTGTGCGTAGAACGTGGTGAGTTCCATGTTCCAGCGTTGCAGGAAATCCAGCGTGCTGTCGCAGTCAGGCGTGGCCGCGACGTCTGTCCGGAGTTCGCCATCCTCCCGGATGTCGACATCGGTCTTCGTGTCAGCCGTTTCTTGTTTCTTGGTGGTCATGGTCTGCCTCCCTTGATGTTCCGAAGCGGGAGAGCGGCATCAAACAACACCAACATTGCTGCAATCCATTGCAGCAAAACCTGGCCGCTCAGCCGGGGTACGCAAAGCGGAAACTGGTTGTTGGGAACGTGATTCGTATCACGATAGCACGCTTCAAACAGGGGCTGTACTACGGACAAATCCGCATCGCGCATGTGGCGTGCGAAGGCCCGGTTTGGCGGTGGCCGCTGTCTTCAGCTTGGAAGGCTGCTGCGCGCATAAGCCCGAAAAGTTGCAGACTTTCCGGACAAGCTTATGCGGCCAGCAGGAAAGCGCAGCCTTCAATACGGGCTGTCGACATCGCCAAGTTCGACATAGACCGTCTTGAGTTCCGAATAATGCTCGATGGCCGCGCGGCCGTTCTCGCGGCCGATGCCGGAACGCTTCGTGCCGCCGAAGGGCGCTTCGACGGGCGTCAGATTGTAGGTATTGATCCAGCAGGTGCCGGCCTTCAGTTTTGCCGCCACGCGGTGAGCACGCGAGATGTCGCGGGTAAAGACGCCGGCGGCAAGGCCGAAATCGGTGCCGTTGGCGCGCGCGATGACTTCCTCTTCTTCATTGAAGCTGAATACGCTCATGACGGGACCGAATATCTCCTCGCGCGCGATCGCCATATCGTCGGTCACGTCGGCGAAAACGGTCGGCTGCACGAACAGTCCGTCGGGCAGGCCATCGACCGCCGCAGTCCCGCCGCCGGTGACGAGACGTGCGCCTTCGTTCTTGCCGATCTCCATATAGTCGAGCACGCGGTCGTATTGCGCGTGTGAGATGATCGGACCGAGCTGCGTTGCCTCATCGAGCGGATCACCGATGACGATCTTGGCGGTGCGCTCGGCCAGCGCCCTCAAGAAAGCCTCCAGGATCGAGCGGTGCACGAAGACGCGGGTGCCGTTGGAACAGATCTGGCCGGTTGAATAGAAATTACCGAGCATGGCGCCGGAAACCGCATTTGCTATGTCGGCATCGCTGAAAACGATCAGGGGCGACTTGCCGCCAAGCTCCAGGGTCACGTTCTTCAGTGTGTCGGAGGCTGCCCGCATGACCCGCATGCCGGTCGGCACCGAGCCGGTCACCGAAATCTTGGCAATGCCGGGGTTGGACGACAATGCCGCGCCGACGGGGCCGGCGCCTTGCACGACGTTGAAGAGCCCGGCGGGCAGTCCCGCCTCGGTGAGAATCTCGGCGAGCTTCAGCGCTGTCAGCGGCGTGGTTTCCGAGGGCTTGAAGATGAACGCGTTGCCACAAGCCAAAGCCGGGGCCGCTTTCCACGACGCGATCTGGATGGGGTAGTTCCACGCGCCGATACCGGCACAGACGCCTAAAGGTTCGCGGCGGGTGTAGACGAAGGAGCCATTTGCAGGCGCGCCCAGATCGATGTGCTGGCCTGTCAGGTCTGCCGCCAGCGCACCGAAATACTCAAGGCAGTCGGCACCGGAAGCGGCATCGGCAACGAGCGTTTCCTGCAGAGGCTTGCCGGTGTCGAGCGTTTCGAGTTCGGAAAGTTCACGGTTTTTCTCACGCATGAGTTCGGCCGCGCGCCGCAGGATACGGCCGCGCGCCGCACCCGGCGTCTGCGCCCATTGCTTCTGCGCAAGGGTTGCGGTCTCTACCGCTTGCGCGATGATTTTCGGCGTTGCCGCATGCAACGTGGCGATGGTCTCGGCCGTGGCGGGATAGATGCTGGAGAATGCGTCTCCGGCATGATCCTCGACATAGGCGCCGCCGACGAAATGCGAGGCGGGTGGCTGTGCGCGCATCGTGTCACCGGGAAGTTAGCGCTGGCTGGTCCGCCAGTCCGGGTTGATCCATGGTTCGGCATTGTCGGCAGGAAGTGGCGTCTTGCCAAGGATGTGGTCGGCGGCTTTTTCCCCGACCATGATCGAGGGGCCGTTCAGATTACCGTTGGTGATACGCGGGAAGATCGAGCTGTCCGCGAGCCGCAGGCCGTCGACGCCGATAACGCGGCACTCGGGATCGACAACGGCATGTCTGTCGTCGGCGCGGCCCATACGGCAGGTTCCGCAGGGGTGATAGGCGCTTTCGGCATGCGCGCGGATATGGGCATCGAGCGCTTCATCGCTGGTCACATCGGCGCCTGGCGTGATTTCGCGGCCCGCGTAAGGTCTGAAGGCATCCTGCTCGAAAATTTCCCGGGTCAGCCGGATGCAGGTCCGGAAGTCGGCCCAGTCGTCGGGATGGCTCATGTAGTTGAAGCGGATGACGGGCGCGTCCATCGGATCGGCGGACTTCAGCGTGACATTGCCGCGCGACTTGGAACGCATCGGCCCGACATGGACCTGAAAGCCGTGCGCCTTGGCCGGCGCCTTGCCGTCATAGCGGATCGCCACGGGCAGGAAGTGATACTGGATGTCGGGATATTCGACGCCGGCTTTCGAGCGGATGAATCCGGCCGCCTCGAAATGGTTCGTGGTGCCATGGCCGCGTTTCAGAAAGAGCCACTGCGCGCCGATGAACATCTTCGAAATCCAGTTGAGATGCTTGTACAGCGTGATCGGCTGCAAACACTCTTTCTGCAGATAGAGCTCCAGATGGTCCTGCAGGTTTTCGCCGACGCCGGGCCGGTCTGCGACGATCTCGATGCCGTGACGCTTGAGTTCGTCTGCGGGCCCGATGCCGGAGCGTTTCAACAGGGCAGGGGAATTGATGGCGGATGCCGCGATGATCACTTCTTTGCGGGCGCGGATAATCTCGATTTGGCCGCCGCGTGAAACCTCGACGCCAACGGCGCGCCCGTTTTCGATCACGATGCGCCGGGCCAGGCAGCGCAGCAGATCGCAATTGGAGCGTTTCAGCGCCGGCTTCAGGTAAGCGTTGGCCGCCGACCAGCGCACCCCGCCCTTGATGGTCATTTCCATCGGTGAGAAGCCTTCCTGCTGCGCGCCGTTGTAATCGGCGGAGACAGGATAGCCGGCCTGCCGACCCGCTTCGATGAAGGTCTTGAAGAGCGGGCTCCACATGCGCCCGCGCGTGACGTTCAGCGGCCCGTCTTGTCCGCGCCATGCGGGGTCGCCGCCATGGCCGCCGTCTGACCAGTTCTCCATCCGCTTGAAATAGGGGAGCACGTCGGCATAGCCCCAGCCATCGGCGCCTTCTTCGCGCCAGTGGTCGAAATCGCGCGCATGCCCGCGCACGTAGACCATGCCGTTGATGGACGAAGAGCCGCCGATCACCTTGCCGCGCGGGGTGACGAGCCGGCGGCCGCCAAGGCCGGGTTCAGGTTCGGATTTGTAACCCCAGTCGTAGAGGCTCATGTTCATCGGATAGGACAGAGCCGCGGGCATCTGGATGAAGGGGCCGATATCGGTTCCGCCGTACTCCAGCACGAGCACGCTGTGCCTGCCGTCTTCGCTGAGGCGATAGGCCATGGCACATCCGGCACTGCCGGCGCCGATAATGACGAAATCGGCCTCGCGCATGCTCATCTACCCGGCAACGTCCAATTGTGTGTCGATGTAGTTTTCTACAAGCGCAATCGCTTCGCTCGCATCACCTGGAAAGCCCTCCAGCGCGGTGTGAATGTATAGGCCATCGATCATGGCCGCCGCGCCAGATGCAATGCGCGTGGCATGTGCCGTGTCCGTGATCTGCTTCAGGCTGTGGAGTAGGTTGCTAGAAAGCCTGCTTGCGTAGACCCGCCACAGCATCCGCGCGTCCGGCGATTCCTGTGCCAGCACATAAAAGGCGAGCCATGCGGCGATCGTTGCCCTGTCGAACTGCTCGGTGCCGAAATTCGCGCGCAGGATGGCTGAAATGCGCCCTCTAGGCGTCTCGGCGGTTGCCAGTTCACGACGCACAGCGGTCAGCAGTTCGGTAAGCAGGTGCCGCATGGTGGCGATGATCAGCCGTTCCTTGTTGCCGAAATAATGATGCGCCAGCGCGGACGAGACACCGGCACGGCGCGCGATCTGGCTAACCGTCACATCCAGCGATCCGCGCTCGCCAATGGTTGCGATGGCCGCATCGATCAGCGCCCTGCGGCGGATGGGTTCCATGCCGATCTTGGGCATGCGGGCCTCGCGGTTGAACAAGGGGGTGAAAAGCGAAAGCGTATTTTTGATTGATCCATCAATCAATATAAATCTTGCATGTATCCGGCTTTGATGCTTGGTTTTACCTTAAACGGAAGAACAATCCGGAAGACTGGGGACCTCTTGAATTTCAGGGAAGTGGCCGTCTCGAGCGGCCTGCAAGGGAGAAGTCATTCATGAAGACTTATATCAGATCGGCAGTCGCCGCAGCTGCGTTTGTGCTTGCCGCCGGACCCGCCATGGCACAATCGTGCGATACGGTCCGTTTCTCCGATGTCGGCTGGACGGATATCACCGCGACGACGGCGGCGACGACGACGGTTCTGCAAGCACTCGGTTATGACACCGACATCAAGGTGCTGTCGGTGCCTGTAACCTACGCATCGCTTGAGAAGAAGGACATCGATGTCTTTCTCGGCAACTGGATGCCGACCATGGAAGCCGACATCCGTCCCTATCTCGACAAGGGCACGGTCGATAGCCTCGGCATCAATCTGGAAGGCGCAAAGTACACGCTTGCCGTTCCAAAATACGCCTATGACGCCGGCCTGAAGGACTTCGCCGACATCGCCAAGTTCAAGGATAAGCTTGGCGGCAAGATCTATGGCATCGAACCTGGCAATGACGGCAACCGCCTGATCCTCGACATGATCGAGAAGGATGCTTTCGGCCTGAAGGGCTTCGAGGTTGCGGAATCTTCCGAGCAGGGCATGCTTGCGCAGGTCGCCCGTGCGGTGAAGAAGAATGAGCCAATCGTCTTTCTTGGTTGGGAACCTCACCCGATGAACGCCAATTTCGATATGGCGTACCTGTCTGGTGGCGATGATTACTTCGGCCCGAACTTCGGTGGTGCGACGGTCTATACCAACGTGCGCGCCGGTTATGCAGAGGAATGCACCAACGTCGGTGCGCTGCTCAATAACCTCGTCTTCTCGCTGAAGATGGAAAACGAGATCATGGGTGCGATCCTCAACGATGGCGCAGACCCTGCCGATGCCGCTAAAGCCTGGCTGAAGGCCAATCCGGATGTGCTTGGGACGTGGCTCAACGGCGTCACAACCAAGGACGGTGGCGATGCGATGGCCGCCGTGAAGTCGGCCCTCGGTCTCTGATCATGCAAGTGACCACCGCATGCCTGCATGCGGTGGCCGTTTCCCGCTCAGCTCTTCGGTTGCATTTCGGCGGCAAGCCTGTCGTCGATCTCTTGCGCGCGGATTGCCGCTGGGCGTTCGCACAGCCGGCCGAAGTAACTTTCGAACACGGGCCGCTTGTCGATCGTGCCGAACATCATGCCCCAGCCGATATGCGCGCCGACGTAGAGATCGGCGGCGGTGAAGCGGTCGGTGGCGATGTAGTCGCGGCTCTTGAGATGGTTCTCCAGCGTATCGAGTACGAGATCGAGACTGCCGAAACCGACCATGCCGCGCTTGTCGTCGGGAACGGTGACGCCCAGCGCCTTTGTCGTGACGGCCTGTTCGATCGGACCTGCGGCAAAGAACAGCCAGCGGTAGTAGGCGGCCCGCTCACGGCTTCCCGGATCGGGTGCAAGGCCCGCTTCGGGGAAGGCGTCGGCGAGATAGGCGCAGATCGCGGGGGCTTCGGTGACGATGGCGTCCGCGTGGGTCAGGACCGGTACCTTGCCCATCGGGTTGATGGCGAGAAAATCGGCGTTCTCCCTGTGCGCGCCGAAGGCGATGATCTCGGTCTCGTAGGGCTGGCCGGTTTCCTCAAGCATCCAGCGGACGATGCGTCCGCGCGACATGGGATTTGTGTAGAAGACGAGATCGCTCATCAAATCACTCCGCAACCAGATTCTGACCGTCGCACAACAAGAGTCTTGAGCGATCCTATTGAAATGACATGATGAGTGCCAACGCCAAATAAGCACGAATGCGTGACGGCGCGAGGGGCTGAAAAAGGGGGATCGATATGGACTGGCTGACCGACAGCAAGATACCTGTCGGCAAGTGGTCGAAAGCGGTAGTTGACTGGCTGATCGACAACGCCGCGTGGTTTTTCGACGGCCTTGCTAACATTCTCGATGCAATGATTGCGGGGTTTCTCTGGGTGCTTCAGACCCCGCATCCTTTTGTTGTCGTTGCAGTCTTTGCCGGGCTGGCCTGGTACCTGCGCCGGTCCTGGGCCGTGGTCGCATTCACGGTTGCCTGCTTCCTGTTCATCATCAACCAGGGCTACTGGGAGGAAACGACCGAGACCCTGACACTGGTGCTGTCGTCCTGCATCGTGTGCATGATCGTCGGCGTGCCGATCGGAATTGCTGCTGCTCATCGCCCGAAGCTCTACGCGGTACTGCGCCCGATCCTCGACCTGATGCAGACCCTGCCGACCTTCGTCTATTTGATCCCGGCGATCGTCTTCTTCGGCATCGGTATGGTGCCGGGGCTGATCGCCACCACGATCTTCGTCGTGCCCGCGCCAATTCGCCTGACGCATCTCGGCATCTCCTCGACGCCGAAATCGTTGCTGGAAGCCGGCGAAGCGTTCGGCGCAACCGGCAGTCAACTGCTCTGGAAGGTCGAACTGCCTTACGCCATGCCGCAGATCATGGCCGGCCTGACCCAGACCATCATGCTGTCGTTGTCGATGGTGGTGATCGCGGCGCTTGTCGGTGCCGACGGACTGGGCGTTCCCGTCGTGCGCGCGCTGAATTCGGTCAACACCGCGCTCGGCTTCGAGGCCGGTTTCGTCATCGTCATTCTGGCGATCGTGCTTGATCGGCTGTTCCGAGCCAAGGATGAGGTCTGAACCATGGCGGTGAAAAAGAGTGCCGGAAAACCGGCGGTCAGCTTCGACAGGGTTTCGATCGTCTTTGGCAACAAGCCGGAAACGGCCTTGCCGATGATGGACGAAGGCAGGACGCGCGAGGAAATCCAGCAAGCGACGGGTCAGATACTGGGCGTGCACGATTGCTCCGTGGACGTGGCGCATGGTGAGATTGTCGTGCTGATGGGGCTGTCGGGTTCGGGCAAGTCGACACTGCTGCGGGCCGTCAACGGGCTCAATCCCGTCGTGCGCGGCAATGTAACCGTGCGTGACGGGGACTGGGCCTGCGATCCGGCGTCCTGCAGCGCTCATGACCTGCGCCGTCTCAGGCGCGAGTGCGTTTCCATGGTGTTCCAGCAATTCGGTCTATTGCCATGGCGAACGGTCGTCGAGAACGTCGCGTTCGGTCTGGAACTGGCGGGAATGTCAGCGAAGGAGCGCCGCGACAAGGCGATGGCGCAACTTGAACTCGTCAACCTGCAAGCCTGGGCCGAACGCAAGGTTCAGGAATTGTCGGGCGGCATGCAGCAACGCGTCGGTCTTGCCCGCGCGTTCGCCACCGAGGCGCCGATCCTGCTCATGGACGAGCCGTTTTCCGCGCTCGATCCGCTGATCCGCAATCACCTCCAGGACGAATTGCTCGACCTCCAGACGCGCCTCAACCGCACCATTGTTTTCGTCAGTCATGACCTTGATGAGGCCGTGAAGCTCGGTTCGCGCATCGCCATCATGGAAGGCGGAAGGATCATCCAGATCGGCACGGCGCAGGAAATCATCCTCAAGCCGGCCAACACCTATGTCGCTGATTTCGTCGCGCACATGAATCCGCTCAACGTGCTGCGTGCCCGCGATGTCATGCGCAAAACCCGCGCGGCAAAAGCGAAGGAAGGCAGCGTATCTGTCGATGCTGAGACGAGCCTGCGCGAGGTTTTCGCCAAGGCCCGCAAAGCCAATGGGCCGCTCAGTGTTGTTTCACGCGGCAGGGCAATCGGCGAAATCGATCACAAGACGCTTGTCGAAGCGCTTGGCTAAGTACGGCCAGGGCGCAATCTTTGGAACGCCTTCTGGATACGCACTGCGGCTGCCGCCGCATATCTGAAATTACAATCATAAGTAGCATTAATGTAATTATTTTTACGTATGTAAAATGGCGATTTTCCCTAACATACGTAAATTGTTGTACGTATTTATAGTAAAACATAAAAATATGGAGTTTACCTTGGGTTAAATATTTTAACCTGAGAATTGATCCAAGCAAAAAATACAACCATAAATTTGCATTCGCACGTGGGTTGGACGTCAGGGCAATCACTCCTTAGGGGGGTGCCTTTTACAAGGCCGGGGATTTGATCATGAAAGTCGAACTTGCATCCAAGGACCAGCGTCGCCGTTTTGCTGATCGCGTGGATTTCAATCGTATTGATGAGGCAACGGTACAAACACTGCACGAAGTTTGGCCGCTGGTGGAAACGGCCCTGCCGCGGGTTCTCGACACATTCTATGCGCATGTCGCCACAGTCCCACTGCTGATGAAACTGGTTGGCGATCAGTCGGACCGCCTGAAAACAGCCCAGGCTCGGCATTGGAAAAACCTGTTCGATGCCCGCTTCGATGACGAATACGCCAGAAGCGTTACGGCAATCGGCCAGGCGCACCACAAGATCGACCTTGATCCCAAATGGTACATGGGCGGTTATCTCTTCGTTCTGAATGCGCTGACGGAGGAGATTATCAGGGCGATGAAATTTTCGCCGTCCAAGGCATCGGCTGCCATTGTCGCCATCCAGAAAGCCGTATTCGTGGATATGGACGTGGCGCTGTCCGTCTACTTCAAGGCGATGCTTGATGATAGCGCCCGCAAGGGCAATCAGCTCGGTGAGGCCGTCAATCTGTTTCAGGACATGATGACGAATTCCATAGAGATATCGCGCGATGCCAACGAGACCTTGAAACATTGTGCAGAGCGTCTCTCGGGGTCGGCATCGGCTACGCTGGAAAAGGCGGCTTCCGTTGCACGCGCCTCTGAAGAGACCAGCGCCAGCGCCCAGTCCAGTGCGGCCGCGACCGAGGAACTTTCCGCCTCGATCAAGGAGATAGGCAGCCAGGCCGAAATTTCCGCGCGAACGGCAGGCGAGGCGGTTGAGCAGACCCATGCCACTCAGCAGGCGGTGGAGACCCTGTCCTCGGCGGCAAGCGAAATCGGGGAAGTGATTGCGATCATCACCGATATCGCCAACCAGACCAATCTGCTTGCCCTGAACGCGACCATTGAAGCTGCTCGCGCCGGTGAGGCCGGGCGAGGGTTTGCGGTCGTTGCTGCAGAAGTCAAGGAACTGGCCGGGCAGACCGGCAAGGCGACGGATGAGATCGGCAGGAAGATCGCGCAGATCCAGGCCGCGACCGAAAACGCGGTCGGCAGCATTGAAAAGATCGGCAAGGTGATCGGCGAGGTGTCCTCTGCCGCGACGGCGATTGCTTCAGCCGTTGAGGAGCAGGGAGCGGCAACCTCTGAAATCTCGCAGAATGTCCAGGCGGCAGCGGCCCATTCCGCCGAGGTCACTGGCGACATCGCCCAGGTTCAAGAGGCGGCCGAGCAAACTTCGGTTGCAGGCTGCGAGGTGGATCAGTCTTCGGGCATGATCCGCGCCGAGAGCGAGCGGCTCGAGTCTGAATTCGCGAAATTCGCAGAAACGGTCAGGCACATCATGGGAGGCATGCGTACCGAGGAAAGCGACGGTCTTGCCGGTGATTGGGACGGACCCGAGCGGCGGGAAGCGGCCCGAATCCGGATGTAAGTCGTGGCCACCATTGATACGCCCATGTAAAATATGCATCCAGCAGCATGAAACGAGGTCAGAGCATGCCGCTGACAGGGACTGGCTTGCCTCCCGTTTTTGGACCGTTCTGAGCTGGAATTTTCCAATTATCATTCCGGTGACGGGAGAAGGAGAGTTCCCTGAAGAGGTCGAAGTTTTCTGAGGCGCAGACCGCGCTCATCCTGTGTCAGGCGGATGAGTGCGCCTGCTGATAGGTGGGCTATCCGAAGACGATCCGGGTCGCCGAGTTCATCTCCTGCGATCTCGACCTTTGGGCCTGCCAGAAAGACGTCGAACTGGACTTCTCGCGGCCTGGCAAGCCGGGTGACAACGCCTTCATCGAGTCGTTCGACGGCAAGTTCCGCAACGAATGCCTCAACGCCTACTGGTTCCTGACACTTGACGACGCCCGTTCGAAAATGGAGGAATGTCGTAAGGACTACAACGCAGTCCGTCCCCACAGCGCGATCGGCAGCAAGCCGCCGATATCGCTCATGAAAGGCTCTTCAGCGGCTCCCGCCCCATGCCAGACACCCTGGAAGTTCCCGCCCGGGGCGATCCAAAGACGGGGAGCGGGTCACCTTGGTATTGATCTAACTCAGCTTGTTCACATCGGCTTACAATAGAAGAAGAAATACGGGCCCCGGGCAACAGAAGTAATAGGAGAGTGGCATTCAGCGTGGCGAGCTTGAGAAAACGTCCGACGGTCTTCAGAGCTTTGGGAAGACAAAGCTTGCCAGACCGGATTGAAGTCGGTGGACAGTCCTATGCCTTGATCGAGGAATTCAAGCATGACTCGTGGGCTGCAACGGGGCTTTACGAAAACGACCAACATGGGAAGGTCATTAGCAAGTTCAATCGAAAACAGCCTGTTTTTGGTGTGCCGATGTCCTGGCTCGGGCGTTGGCTGGCCCACAGGGAGAATTGGTTCCTTGAACGCCTCGATGAGGTTGACGGCATACCGAAAAGCCTTGGACCGGTCAGCGTTGATGGCAAGCGCCAGTGGAACGCAATCGCGCGGTCTTTCGTCGATGGTCGGCCTTTCACCCGGCGCGATCGAGAAGGCTACGCGTTCTATGATGAGCTGTGGCGCCTCGTCCACGCCCTGCATGAGCGATCAATTGCATATGTTGACCTGCACAAGCGTGAGAACATCATCATCGACCACTCAGGTTCGCCACATCTAGTCGATTTCCAGGTTGCTTTCGCTTTAACAAAATCTTGGCCGGGTAATGGATGGCTCGCCCGCCGGATATTCCAGGTTTTGGCAGATATGGACTGCTACCATGTCCGAAAGCACTATGCTGTCTGTCACAGTGATGATTTCAGTGATGAAGAAAGAGAGGCCTATATTGCGCGTCCCGGATTTGTCCGGTTTCACCGGCGCTTTGCGGAACCGTTGCGGCAATTCCGTCGCCGCCTCCTGACACTGCTCCGGATACGCGATAAATCTGGTCTGCCAAGCAGTGAAATAGACGCCGAGGCTGCATTCAGGGTGAACCGCAAGGAAGATTGATGGCGCACGCCCGAATCCGAGAAGGGTCCCGTAAGGTGCGGGACGCGCATCGAAAAGCATAAGCGGATCAAATGGGCGGAATATTCCCGCGCCTTGCCGCTTACTATTGATTTTTATGGATTTTTGGTACGCCCTACGGGACTCGAACCCGTGTTTCCGCCGTGAAAGGGCGGTGTCCTAACCACTAGACGAAGGGCGCTCCAGAGAGCGCTTATAGAGATGCCACTGCGCCGCTTCAAGGCTGCATGCGCCTCAGCTTGCGAATTTTTCAACAGGTGGCCGGTTGCCTCCTACCAGTGCCCAGTATTGCCCATCGATGCCCAGGGTTCCGCTGGCGCAAGCGCATCGCCTTTCTGCAGCAATTCGATCGAGATATTGTCGGGCGAGCGGATGAAGGCCATGTATCCGTCGCGGGGAGGGCGGTTGATGGTGACGCCTGAATCCATCAGCTTCCGGCAGGTCTCGTAGATGTCATCCACGAGGAATGCCAGGTGGCCGAAATTGCGCCCCTCGCCATATTCCTCAGGATCCCAGTTGTAGGTCAGTTCCAGCAGCGGAGCGCGTTCCGCTCTGGCGCGGCTTTCGTCATCCGGTGCTGACAGGAAAATCAGTGTGAAACGGCCTTGCTCGCTGTCTCGCCGCGACGTTTCGATCATGCCGAGCTTGTCGCAGTAGAAATCGAGGGATTTGTCGACATCGCTGACACGTACCATCGTGTGGAGATATTTCATGAAGTTTCGCTCGCTGATTGGAAATTGGATTGTGGTTGATCCTAGATTAGGTCACGGGCTCACAAATCCAAGACCGGACACTGATGCAATTCCACGATTTCACAAATGAACCTGCCGGAGCAGGAGATGGCGGCAGACAACTCGCCCGGCTGATCGATGCAGCGGCACGCATCGTGATCTTTACCGGCGCCGGCGTCAGCACGGACTGCGGCATCCCGGATTTCCGCAGCCCGACCGGGATATGGAAGACCAACATGCCGATACCGTTTCAGGAGTTCATGGCCGATCCTGATGCGCGCCGCGAGGCCTGGCGGCGCAAGTTCGCGATCCAACCCAGCTTCGAGGCAGCCGAGACGACAGGCGTTCATGAAAGCCGGTCGCATCACGCTGTAACGCGGATTTATGGAACGGGCCGTGTGTCCGCCGTGATCACCCAGAATATCGACAATCTGCATCAGGCTTCAGGAATCCCGTCCGAAAAGGTGATCGAGCTGCATGGCAACGGCTCCTATGCGGTGTGCCTGTCCTGTGATGCCCGCCATGAACTGGCTTTTATCCGGGAAGCCTTCCATGAG
Organism: Rhodobiaceae bacterium; assembly: GCA_020637855.1. Lineage (GTDB taxonomy): Bacteria > Pseudomonadota > Alphaproteobacteria > Rhizobiales > Tepidamorphaceae > JACKJK01. The sequence goes on from JACKJR010000001.1 coordinate 1,068,467, forward strand.
AAGGGCGAGCCGCCGGATTGCACCCGTTGCGGCGGCATCCTGAAGACGGCGACGATCTCGTTCGGGCAGGGCATGCCACAGGAAGAGATGCTGCGCGCGCGCGCCGAAACGCTGGCCTGCGACCTGTTTCTGGCGATTGGCTCCTCGCTTGTCGTGCATCCGGCGGCAACCTTGCCGATGATCGCGGCCGAGAACGGGGCCGATCTCGTCATCGTCAACAACGAGGAAACGCCGCTCGATCCGCTCGCAAGCCTCGTTGTTCGTGCCAACATCGCGGATGCATTCGCGCACTGGATGCTGACGCGTGCAGGTATGACGCAATAAATCCACACTTGCTGCGAAACCTACGCGTCTGTGAAAATCAGGCAGAATTGCCCTTTCAGTGTGCGAAAGGGGTGTTATCCTCTTTATCGAATCAATGCGCCATCTGCGCCAGTGATGCGTAGCGAGGTGTTTGTGCCTGCGGGTGATTGGACACTCGGTAGGCCGCTCGGCATCCGGTGAGGTGGTGGATGCGGCAGACGTGCGTTTGGGGGAGTTGTTGTCATGGGGGCGAAGTCGGGGGGGGACCTCACAGCCTCGGAGCGGCAGGCTGAAGCTTATGCCGATGTTGGTCACCGGGACGGTGATGGCATACGCAAGGCACATGCCGATGATCTTGCGGCCTTTCGCGATGAAGGGATCGAAGGCGACGAAGGCGTCGATGTCATTGAAATCGCGGGCCGTATCAAGTGGTTCGACGTGTCGAAGGGGTTTGGCTTCATCATTCCGGACAACGGAATGCCGGATGTGCTGCTGCATGTGACCTGCCTGCGCCGCGACGGATTCCAGACGGCTTACGAGGGTGCCCGCGTCGTCTGCGAGGCGCTGAACCGGCCCAAGGGGCTTCAGGCGTTCCGCATTCTCAGCATGGATGAATCGACTGCCGTGCATCCCGCTCAGGTCGAACCGCGCACCCATGTATCGGTGACGGCGGAGGGTGAGTTCGAGCGCGTCGAGGTCAAGTGGTTCAACCGCATTCGCGGGTATGGTTTCCTGACGCGCGGCTCAGGTACGCCGGACATTTTCGTGCACATGGAAACCCTGCGCCGCTTCGGCTTCACCGAGCTCAGGCAGGGCCAGACGCTTCTGGTCCGCTTCGGCAATGGCCCCAAGGGTGTCATGGCCGCGGAGCTGAAACCCGACGGGCCGGGAGGCTTTTCCTCACACTGACCCGCGCGCTTAACCTTCAGTGGGTGAAGCGATTGCCTTGCCGCAATTGGCGGATAAGAGTGTCCGGAATGATGCATCCGGAAGAAAAGATCATGCGCATATTCGCTCCGATCCGTATTGCGGCTTGGCTTGTCTCCGCGCTTCTGCTCGCCCTTTCGGTTCCTGCATCGCGTGCCGATGATACGCTGACCATCGATACACCCAGTGGCCCGGTCGCCTTTACGATTGAACTGGCGCTGACGCCGGAAGAGCAGGCGCGCGGTCTCATGTTTCGCAATTCACTGGCCGAGCGCCACGGCATGCTGTTTGATTTCGGCGCCGAGCGCGAGGTCAACATGTGGATGAAGAACACGCTGATCCCGCTCGACATGCTGTTCATCAGGGCGGATGGCACGATCCATCATATTGCCGCGCAAACCGAGCCGCTGTCCCTCGACGTCATCGGTTCGGGCGGAGACGTTAAAGCGGTACTGGAGATTGCCGGAGGCGCGGCGAAAACGCTTGGCATTGCGCAAGGCGCAAAGGTTCACCACGCGATATTTTCAGGTAGCCAGTAGGCGCTGCATTGCAAATAAAGATTGGCGACCCCGGCAGGATTCGAACCTGCGACCATCAGCTTAGAAGGCTGGTGCTCTATCCAACTGAGCTACGGGGCCGTTTTTGATTGGGCCGCCGGGGCGCGAGGCGGGAAGTTCAGTGCGTCCACATCCCGCGGCGGTCGAAGCGGAAATTGTCGGAATAAGAGACGACACGGCGGCGGCGCGCAGGCTCTGAAAAGACCTGCGCATCGATGCCGTTCTTCTCGGCATAGGCAAGCGCTTCTTCCTTGCTGTCGAAGCTCAGGCGCAACTGCTGACGGGTATCGCGTGAACTCGTCCAGCCCATCAGCGGCTCGACCTCGCGGGGAGCCGCCTGTTCGAACTCGAGCAACCAGTGGCGCGTCTTGGCTTTTCCAGATTGCATGGCCGTTCTTGCGGGGCGGTAGATCTTTGCGCGCATGTATGTCTTCCAGCCTTAAGTGTTCATTCCCAAGTGTTCATTCCAAGGTCGGTGCGTACTGCCCACACGCCATTGCCGCGAATGGTCGGGGCAGCAAGATTCGAACTTGCGACCCCCTGGTCCCAAACCAGGTGCGCTACCAGACTGCGCTATGCCCCGATCCGTGCCCGCGGCTAGCGGTGCAGCAGGTGCTAGGTGCCACCATAACACGGCTATGGCAAGCCGCTTGCGCGATTTCGATGTTCAATGCCGCAACCGATGTCCGGCATGGTTGACAAAAGACGGATACAAACGATGCGGGTATGGTCCCGGGTTCGGGTTTCGCTTTGAAATCGCCTACTGCTGCCCGGACACCATCAAACCCCGCCACCCGCATTTCGCCAGCGTTCCAGCCCCGCCTCGAGGTCGGCTTTCAGGTCGGCGACATCCTCCAGCCCGATATGCAGGCGGATGGCCGGGCCTTCGGCTTCGAATTTGGTCGCCGTGCGGTAGCTCGAACAATCGAACGGGATCGCAAGGCTCTCATATCCTCCCCAGGAATAGCCCAGTCCGAAATAGGCCAGGTGATCCAGGAAGGCCGCAACCGCTTCGTCCGGCCCCGGTTGCATGACGAGACTGAACAGGCCGGAGCTGCCGGTGAAGTCGCGCTTCCAGATAGCATGGCCGGGATGGCTTTCCAGCCCCGGATGCAACACGCGGGAGACTTCGGGCCGCGTTTCCAGCCAGCGCGCGATTTCGAGCGCCGAGGCCATGTGCCGGTCGAGCCGAACATGCATGGTTCTCAGGCCCCGCTGCCCCAGATAGATGTCGTCCGGGCTGCTGGCGAGCCCCATCGATCCCCAGGTATTGTGAAGGTCTTTCCAGAGCTTCGCATTCGCTGTCACGGTGCCAAGCATGATGTCGGAATGCCCGCCGGTATATTTCGTGCCTGCATAGACGGCGATGTCGGCGCCGTGTTCGAGCGGCCGGAAGAACAGCGGCGTCGCCCAGGTGTTGTCCATGATCGCGGGAATGTCCGCATCGTTCGCGATCGCCGTAACGGCCGGAACGTCCAGCATCTCGAATGTCTGCGAGCCGGGGGATTCAAAGAAGATAGCCTGCGTATTGTCGCGGATCAGCGTTTTCAGGCCATCGCTTGCGAGCAGGGGATCGAAATAGGTCGTCTCAATGCCAAGCGGTTTGAGAACCGTGTCGCAGAAATGACGGGTCGGATGATAGACGTTATCAGCGACAAGGACATGGCCATTGGCCCGCACCACGCTCATGAAGGCCAGCGCGATCGCGGCAAGGCCTGAGGATGTGAGCACCGTTCCCGCGCCGCCGTCGAGTTCGGTCAGCGCGTCTTCCAGCGCCTCTGCCGTCGGGTTTCCGCGCCGGCCATAGGTGTAGCGCACCTTGCGCGACTTGAGCGTGGCGACATCGGGATAGAGCACCGTCGAGCCGTGATAGACCGGCGGATTGACGAAACCGAAATACTCCTCCGTCTTGCGGCCGGACCTGACGACCGTTGTCCCGAGGCCTTTTTCCGCGCTGTTCTTCTTGTCCGACATGTTTCCTCCCGGTTGCCCAAAAATCCCGCGTGCCCGCCATTTCGGCAAATGATGCGGCCCTGACCGCAGGCGATACGGTTTACCTATTCTGATCACGAATGATACCGCAGTGCGTAAAAATCTTGACCTTGCAGCGATGATCGCCTTGGATGGGGCTGCTGTCGCCGGATACGGTCAACAAGGCGGAGAAACCGCCGGACAGCCTGAGGGGAACAGGGGGTGTCATTATATGGCATCCATGCGCGCGGATTTCCGCGTCGTCTGCCTTTTCCTTCCTGGCTTGTCCGGCTTGCTGCCGGATCGTTTCTGCCCGCCACATCGCTTCATAGCCGGTGCTTATTTAATTCCGGCGCTATGGAGCGGTATGGGCAACTCCCGGTGTATGGCGAAGGTGAGAGAGGGGACTAGCCTGTGGCGCTGAATGCTTGGTGGGGAATCGCGAGACGAGAGTTTCGCGGATTTTCACGTGAAGAAGCCAGCAACGCCACGGGTCGAAGCCCGGGAACAGCAATTGAAAGAAAAGGCTGCAAGATGAAACATCTTTTCACGGCCGCGGTCGTAACCGCCGCGTTCGGCTTTGGCGCTGTCGGCGCCCAGGCAGCGTCACTCGATGACGTCAAGGCCAAGGGCTTCGTTCAGTGCGGTGTGAGCCAGGGTCTGCCGGGCTTCTCCAACCCGGACGACAAGGGTAACTGGACCGGCATTGACGTTGATTACTGCCGCGCTCTGGCAGCGGCTGTCTTCGGCAGCGGCGACGCTGTTAAGTTCACGCCGCTTTCGGCCAAGGAGCGTTTTACCGCGCTTCAGACCGGTGAAGTCGACATCCTGTCGCGCAACACCACCTGGACCATGGGCCGCGACACCTCGCTTGGCCTGAACTTTGCCGGTGTGACCTACTATGACGGTCAGGGCTTCATGGTTCGCAAATCGCTTGGCGTGACCTCTGCGCTCGAGCTCGAAGGCGCCAGCGTTTGCACCAACACCGGTACGACGACGGAGCTCAACGTTGCGGACTACTTCCGTGCCAACAACATGAACTACGAAATCGTCGCCTTCGAGAAGGCTGACGAGGTTGTCGGTGCTTATGATGCCGGTCGCTGCGATGTTTACACCACGGACGCATCGGGCCTGTATGCACAGCGTCTGAAACTGACCAACCCGGACGATCACGTGGTTCTGCCCGAGATCATCTCCAAGGAGCCGCTCGGCCCGGTCGTCCGTCAGGGCGATGACCAGTGGTTCAACATTGCCAAGTGGGTGTACTTCGCACTCATCAATGCCGAGGAGCTCGGTGTGACCAAAGCCAATGTCGGCGACATGATGGGTTCCGACAATCCGTCCATCAAGCGTCTGCTCGGCACCGAAGGCGGCTTTGGTGAAGCCATTGGCCTGGGCAACGACTGGGCTGCCAACGCCATCAAGGCGGTTGGCAACTACGGCGAAATGTTCGACGCCAACGTCGGCCCGGACACGCCGCTTGGCATTGCGCGCGGTCAGAATGCTCTGTGGAGCAAGGGTGGCCTGCAGTACGCACCGCCGGTTCGTTAATCGGCTGCTTTGAATACTCTCCGGCCGGCAATACCGGCCGGAGAATCTCGACCGGGCCCTGCGCGCGAACTGCTGGAGACGCGTAAGGATCTGGAACCACGAAGGCAGGGATTCCGCTTCAAACTGTCTGGGGGCAGACGGTTTCTGGCTTTGGACTACCGGGGAAACACCCCTGGGCGTTGAAAGCAATTTGCCGGATTTCCTGTTGCCTGCACCAAAGGTTGCCACTGCGCATCCGGGCAGGCCGTTTGACCCATTGAGCGCAAGCACATCCCGAGAGTGCGGCGCGAAAGGCGGGCAGAGGGGCAATGGCAATTCAGGAAACAATGGGCGAAGCGCCTGCAAAGGCATCGTTCATTTACGATCCCAAAGTTCGCGGCGTTTTTTACCAGATCGTTCTGGTGGCCGCGATTGTATGGCTTGGGTGGGAATTTATCACCAACGCTGCGCGGAACCTGGAACAGCAGAACATTTCGTCAGGCTTCGGGTTCCTCAAGAACACGGCCGGTTTCGGAATTATCCAGTCGCTGGTGGATTATGCCGAGGAGTCCAGTTATGGCCAGGCGCTTTGGGTCGGCTTTCTTAACACGGTCCTGATTGCGTTCCTCGGAATCATCCTTGCCACTGTCATCGGCTTCGTCGTCGGCATCGCCCGGCTGTCGAACAACTGGGTCATTTCCCGCATCGCCTATGTCTATATCGAGGTATTGCGCAATATCCCGCTGCTGCTGCAGATCTTCTTCTGGTATTTCGCCGTTCTGCGCGCGGTACCCAATCCGCGCAATTCGTTCGAGATGATGTTCGGGACAATGTTCCTGAACAATCGTGGCCTGTTCATGCCGCGGCCGGTCTTCGGTGAAGGGTCGATCCTGATCCTGATCGGGCTCATCGTCGGTGTCGTCGGTGCGTTCGTCGTTTCCAGTTGGGCGCGCAAGCGCCAGATGGCGACTGGCCAGCAATTCCCGTCCTTTCGGGTCGGCCTTGCCCTGATCTTCGGACTGCCGTTTCTCGGCTATCTGCTTTCGGGCTTGCCGGTGACGCTGGATCATCCCGAGTTGAAGGGGTTCAACTTCGTCGGTGGCATGAAGGTCATTCCCGAATTCATGGCACTCTTGCTGGCACTGTCGATCTACACGGCGACCTTCATTGCCGAGATCGTCCGCGCAGGCATTCTCGCCGTTAGCCACGGCCAGACCGAGGCGTCGCATGCGCTGGGACTGCGGCCCGGGCCGACGCTGCGCCTTGTGGTCATCCCACAGGCCATGCGCGTCATCATTCCGCCGCTGACGAGCCAATATCTGAACCTGACGAAAAACTCGTCGCTTGCAGTTGCCATTGCCTATCCCGATCTCGTCTCTGTCGGCGGCACGGTTCTCAATCAGACCGGCCAGGCCATCGAGATCATCGGGATATGGATGCTCGTGTACCTGTCATTGAGCCTGCTCACGTCAGGTTTCATGAACTGGTACAACGACCGCATGTCGCTGGTTGAGCGGTGAGGGGGAGCAGGAGCATGGCAAAAACAACAAAACCGCTTGCTGCCTCGTCCGGCGCCGGCTGGGTCCGCACCGAGATGGAGGAGGTGCTCGCCGCACCGATCTCCGATGTCGGCTTGATAGGTTGGATGCGGCAGAATCTGTTCTCCAGCATTCCAAACACGATCCTGACCCTTATCGGCGCTTACCTGATCTACCTGCTGGTACCGCCGCTGATCAATTTCGGCGTTGTTCACGCAGTCTGGAATGGTGAGAACCGTGAAGCCTGTGTGGGCTCTCACGGTGCCTGCTGGGCCTATGTAAAGGCTTATTTCCCGCAATTCATCTACGGCCGTTATCCCGATGCGGAGCGGTGGCGGGTGAATCTTGTATTTCTGATGCTGGCGGGAGGGCTGATACCCCTTCTGATGCCCAGCCTGCCGTTCAAGCGGGCGAATACGATTTTCATGCTGCTGATCTTTCCGGTTGTATCCTTCATCCTGCTGACCGGTGGCAACGTGGATCCGGGCGCATGGGCGTGGATTGCCCTGGCGGTCATCGGCATCATTGCTTTCGCGATGGTGCTGCTTCCGGTTATTGCCGGGCAGGCCGACATCGCTTCGCGCAGCAAACAGTTGATGGTGGTTGCCGTGCTACTAGCGATACCGGCGGCCATCATGCTGCTGTTCTCGATTGACTTCGGTCTGGAGCATGTCGAGACGGCGAATTGGGGCGGATTGCTGGTGACATTGGTGATCGCGATCACCGGTATTGCCGCGTCGCTTCCCTTCGGTATCGCACTGGCGCTGGGACGCCGCTCGCAACTGCCGATCGTGCGTCTGATCTCGGTAATCTTCATCGAGTTCTGGCGTGGCGTGCCGCTGATCACGGTGCTGTTCATGTCGAGCGTCGTGCTGCCGCTGTTCATGAACGAAGGCGTGACCATCGACAAACTGTTCCGTGTTCTGGTCGGCGTGACGCTGTTTGCCTCCGCATACATGGCCGAAGTCGTGCGCGGTGGTCTGCAGGCGATTCCGAAAGGGCAGTATGAAGGCGCCGATGCGCTCGGGCTGACCTTTTGGCAAAAGATGAATCTCATCGTTTTGCCGCAGGCGCTGAAGCTCGTCATTCCGGGTATCGTGAATACCTTTATCGGGCTGTTCAAGGACACGACACTCGTCCTGATCGTCGGCCTGTTCGATCTGCTGGGTCAGATCCAGTCCTCATTCACGGACCCGACATGGTCGTCGCCGACACAGGGGCACACCGGCTATCTGTTCGCCGCGATAATGTTCTGGATCTTCTGCTTCAGCATGTCGCGCTATTCGATTTTCATGGAAAAACGGCTCGATACGGGCCGCAAACGGTAACGAGGGGAATTTTCGATGGCCAAGACCACACGGTCCACAACCACGAAACCGAAAGCGGCTTCCGCGAGGGGAGCTGCAAAAAAGCCGGCGGCGGCGAAACCGGCCGCTGCGAAACCGGCGGCCAAAGCCGCCGCCAAGCCAGCCGCGGTCAGGAAACCTGCCGCCGCCAGGAAGCCTGCCGCGGCTAAGCCGAAGGCAGCTGCAAAAGCGGCAGCCTCGAACGGTGCTGCCACCAAGAAGCTGCACATTTCCGATACCGAGGTGGCGATCGAAATCATCAACATGCACAAGTGGTACGGCGAGTTCCACGTGCTCAAGGACATCAACCTGAGGGTGATGCGCGGCGAACGCATCGTCATCTGCGGACCATCGGGTTCGGGCAAGTCCACGATGATCCGCTGCATCAACCGGCTGGAAGAACACCAGAAGGGCCAGATCATCGTCGACGGGATCGAACTGACCAACGATCTGAAGAAGATCGACGAGATCCGCCGCGAAGTCGGCATGGTGTTCCAGCACTTCAACCTGTTCCCGCATCTCACGATCCTCGAGAACTGCACGCTGGCGCCGATATGGGTGCGCAAGATGCCGAAGAAGGAAGCCGAGGAGATCGCGATGCACTATCTCGGCAAGGTCAAGATCCCCGAGCAGGCGAACAAGTATCCCGGCCAGCTTTCCGGCGGTCAGCAGCAGCGCGTGGCGATCGCCCGCTCGCTGTGCATGAACCCGCGCATCATGCTGTTCGATGAACCGACTTCTGCGCTCGATCCGGAAATGATCAAGGAAGTGCTCGACACCATGGTGTCGCTCGCCGAGGACGGCATGACCATGCTCTGCGTCACCCACGAAATGGGCTTTGCCCGCCAGGTGGCGAACCGGGTCATCTTCATGGACCAGGGCCAGATCATCGAGCAGAACGATCCGGTCAGCTTCTTCGATCACCCCAAGCACGAGCGCACGAAGCTGTTCCTGTCGCAGATTCTGCACTAACACGGTTTCGCATAGAGACGACAAAGGCGGCGCTTCGGCGTCGCCTTTTTGATTCCGGAAATTGTCTTGCGAACGTGATTAGTCTGCGGCGATGTCGCGCCCGCCTTCCGCGCCCCAGTCTGCCCATGAACCGTCATAGAGGCCGGCGGGTTTGCGGCCGATTGCTTCCAGTCCGAGGCTGAGGACCGCCGCGGTTACGCCCGATCCACACATGGTCACCACCGGTTTGTCCAGATCAATGCCCGCGGCAACGAAAGCGGCCTCGATTTCCGCGTTGCTTTTGAGCGTTCCGTCGCCGTTGAGCAAGGTGGGGAAGGGAAGATTGCATGCGCCTTCAATGTGACCGGAACGCACGCCACCGCGCGGTTCGGGTGCCTTTCCGGCAAAGCGGTCGGCAGGGCGCGCATCGACGAGTTGGGCGGTGCCATTCTTCAGGTGCGCGGCGACGTCATCGGCATCGGCCACCATGGCGGCGTTGCGCCGTGCGGAAAAATGACCTTCGAGAGTTCTTGGCACATCCTGTGTGACGGGGCGGTCCTCGGCGATCCACTTCGGCAGGCCGCCATCGAGCACGGCAACGTCCTCATGACCCATGGCGTGGAACATCCACCAGACGCGTGCCGCCGAAAACATGCCAAGCTGATCGTAGACAACGATCTTCTGCCCGTCGCCGAGACCGAGCTTGCGCATGTGGGAAGCGAATTTCTCCGGCCGTGGCAGCATGTGCGGCAGGTCACTCTTTTCATCGGAAATCGCATCGATATCGAAGAACATGGCGCCTGGAATATGCGCTTCGTCATATTCGGCCTGCCCGTTGCGGCCCGTTGGCGGCAAGTGCCAGCTGCCATCGAGAATAACGATGTCCGGCGCGTCCAGATGCTTCGCAAGCCACTCGGTTGATACGACGAATTCAGACCGCCTGTCAGGCATTCGGGTTCCTCCAGTGATTTTTATGAGAACGCGAAACGGATACGCCGGTTCTCGCGCCCCTTATTCTCGATCTTTGTCACGACCAGCTTGCCGATTTCGCTCGTGGACGCAACATGGGTTCCGCCGCAGGGCTGGCTGTCGAGCGCGCCGTCTTCTCCGATCAGGACAAGACGCACACGGCCCGTGCCGCGCGGAGGGCGGACGTTTTTGGATTTGACCAGACCGGGATTCGCGTCGAGCTCGGCTTCGCTGATCCATTTCGTCGTGACCGGGTGCCCTGCCGCGATCATTTCATTGAGCACCGCGGTCAGTTCTTCCTTGGTCGGCGGTTGAGGGATATCGAAATCGACGCGCGAAGTTTCTTCGCCAACGGAAGCACCTGTAATCGGGTAAGGACAGGCGACTGTCACAAGGTGACAGGCCGTGTGCATTTTCATGAGCTTGAGACGCCGCTCCCAGTCGATGACAGCGGTGATGCTTTCGCCCGGTTGGGGCAGTTCCTGTTCCGGCGCGGGCACATGAACGATCTCGCCGGGGGCATCACCCTTGACGGTCGTGGCGATGATGACCTCGCGCCCATCCGCCAGCACCAGTTTGCCGTTGTCGCCGGGCTGGCCGCCACTGGTCGCATAGAACACTGTGCGGTCAAGCACGATGCCGCCGCGCTCGTTGATCCCTGAAACCTGTGCTTCACAGCTCTTCAGATAAGCATCATCGTTGAACAGCAACTCGGTCATGCGTTCACGAAGTCCGGTTTGATCGAGGAAGACCGCTCCAGCCATGCCGGCACGGGCAGGTCTTTGGAACGCAGGAAGTCTGCGTTGTAGAGCTTGGACTGGTAGCGCGAGCCATGGTCGCACAGCACCGTGACAATGGTCTTGCCGGGACCCATCTCCTTCGCCAGCCGGACGGCGCCGGCGATATTGATGGCGCTCGATCCGCCAAGCAGCAGTCCTTCGGTGTCTGCAAGCTCGAAAAGTCCCGGCATCGCTTCCTCATCAGGGATGAGGAAAGCGGTGTCGACCGGGATACCGTCGATCACCGGGGTCTTGCGCCCCAGTCCGATGCCTTCTGCAACCGAACCGCCTTCGGACGCCTTGGCTTCACCGGCTGTGAACAGTGAATACATCGCCGCGCCGCGCGGGTCTGCGCAGCCGATAACGATGTCCTTGTTCTGCTCCTTCAGGAAGGTCGAAACGCCGGCAAGCGTACCCCCCGTACCCACAGAGCAGATGAAACCATCGACCTTGCCCTCGGTGTCGCCCCAGATTTCCGGCCCGGTGGTGACATAATGCGCCTTGCGGTTGTCGAGATTGTTCCATTGATCAGCGAACAGGACGCCGTTGGGTTCGCTTTCCCGCAACCGGTCGGCCATCCGGCGTGCCACGTGCTGATAATTGTCCGGATCGGAGTAGGGCTTCGCAGGCACCTGCACCAGTTCGGCGCCGGCAAGCTGCAGCGTGTCCTTCTTTTCCTGGCTCTGGGTATCGGGAATGACGATCACGGTGCGATAGCCGCGTGCGCGCGCAACGAGGGCAATACCGATGCCGGTGTTGCCGGCGGTGCCCTCGACGATGAGGCCGCCGGGATTCAGGTCACCCCGCGCTTCGGCTTCCAAAATCATCTGCCGGCCCGGGCGGTCCTTCACCGAGCCGCCAGGGTTCATGAACTCGGCCTTGCCGAGAATCGTGCAGCCGGTTTCCTCCGACACCTTGCGCAGTTTGATGAGCGGCGTATTGCCGATCGTCCCGACGATGTCTTCATGGAAATTCATATGGCTCGCTCCGCATCCTTCAATCCTCAAAGAGCGCGCGACGGTAGCCTTGTCAAATCGGAGCGGCAACCATGCGAAGGCGCATGGCAGCCAAATCCTCGTGATTATGTGCCCGCTGGTTCATTTGCCATTGTTAAGCGCCTTGAATACCGCGAGCGCGCGGTTGCGCGCGTAAGCATGATCGACGATGCGTTCCGGATAGGTTTGACCCGGTTTGACGCCTGCGTCCGACAGAATGTCATCCGGTGCGTCCCAGGGTCTGTGGATGTATTTCGCCGGTAGACGGCCAAGCTCGGGCACGAACTTGCGGACATAGTCGCCGTCAGGATCGTGCTTCTCGCCCTGCAGGACCGGATTGAATATCCGAAAGAAAGGCGCGGCATCGGCGCCGCTGCCTGCCACCCACTGCCAGCTTGCCGCATTGTTTGCGTGATCGGCATCCACAAGCGTCTCCCAGAACCACGCTTCGCCTGCGCGCCAGTGGATCATCAAATCCTTGATCAGAAAGGAGGCGGCGATCATGCGCACCCGGTTATGCATGGTGCCATGCCGCCACAACTCGCGCATGCCGGCATCCACGATCGGATAGCCGGTCATGCCTTGCTGCCAGGCCTTCAGACCTTCATCGTCATTGCGCCATGGAAAACCGTCGAACTTCGCCTGCAGGTTTTCCTTCGGCAGGTCGGGGAAGTGATAGAGCAGGTGGTGGGAAAACTCCCGCCAGCCCACTTCGGCGAGGAACTTGTCGGCGTCGCGCTCGCTGACATCGCCGCTGTCGCGGGCCTGCGAAACGGCACAAGCGATCATTTGCGGCGAGATCTCGCCGAAACGCAGGTGTGGAGACAGCCGCGACGTGTTCTCGCGGTCGGGCCGGTCGCGCAGCCGGGCATAGCCGCCGATGCCATCGGACAGGAAGGCCTTGAGCCGCTCTCGTGCGCCGGCCTCGCCGGGCTGCCAGAGATCGGGAAATTCACGGGCCCAATCCGGTTCCGGGGCCGTTGGAAGCAGGCCCCAGCCGTCAAGACTGTCGCTTTCCATGCCTTCAGCAGTGCAAGCGGGAAACTGCGGAGCCGCGAAAGGTTCAGTGCGCCAGCCTCGTTCCCTGACAGCCTTCCAGAACGGCGTGAAAACCTTGTAGGGGCCGCCGCTGCCGGTTTTCATCTCCCAGGGCTCAATCAGCAGGTTTCCCGGGTGGCTGACCGCCGTGATGCCGCAATCCGTCAGCACCTGTTTGGTGGCTGTGTCGCAGGCAATCCCGCCGGGGCTGTAGCGTCTGTTCCAGTGCACCTGCGTGGCGCCGGACCGATTGACAACATCAAGAAGGGTTTCAGTGGATTTTCCGCGCCGCAGGATCAGGCGCGCGCCGCGTTCTAAAAGCGCGTCCGACAGCGCTTCCAGGCTCTTGTGCAGCCACCAGCGCGCCGCGCCACCCAACGGACGTAAGCCTTCGGATTGTTCATCGAGGATATACAACGCGACAATCCCGCCGCCGCATTTCAAAGCAGCAGCCAGTGCGGGATTGTCATCAAGCCTCAGGTCCTCGCGGAACCAGACAATTGCAGGCCCTTTATGTGTTTCGCTCATGCCGTGATGAATTTGGCGGGTTTTGCCGTGCTTTGCGAGAGCAGCCATGAAAAAGGCCCGGTTCGCGTTGTACGAACCGGGCCTGTTTGCGATTTGGCTCCCCGGGCCGGACTCGAACCAGCGACCCAGCGGTTAACAGCCGCTTGCTCTACCAACTGAGCTACCGGGGAATGTCAAATCAGGGCCGCGGTAATAGCAGAGCAAACGGCATTTGCAAACCTTTTCGCCCCTTCACGCAAACCCCATCTGGAAACAATCGGAATTTCAAGGCCTGGAACAAATATCGATGCCAGTCACAGAGGTCAGCGACACGGGCGCAACGGGCGGCAAACCGCGCAGCGTCCGCGTCGGAAAATATGAAATTACACTGCCGGCGAGCCGTATCGCGCGTGTTCTGCTTGGGCTTGGTCTGATTCTGGGGGGACTGCTCGGATTCCTCCCCGTTCTGGGATTCTGGATGGTGCCCTTGGGGGTTCTCGTCTTGTCTGCCGACTTCGCAATCATGCGCCGTATGAGGCGAAAGGGCGCGGTAATGCTGCGAAATGGCGTAAACCGGATTAACGGGAAAAAGGGCAGGCGGTGAACCTGTTCATAATGGTCAATCCGCTTGGCCCGGCCCTGTTATCCCCTTATGCTTTTCGCCAATATCGGCGTCGGGCAGGGGAACCGGATTGGCGGGAAAACAGCCGGCAACCGCAATCGAGGCGCGGGGCATTTCCAAGGTTTTCGGATCGGGGCAGAACGAAACCCGGGCGCTCGACGATGTTTCCATGCAAATCCGTCCAAACGAGTTCTTCACGCTCCTTGGGCCATCGGGCTGCGGCAAGACCACATTGCTGCGCATGGTTGCGGGGTTCGAGGTGCCGAACTCTGGCGCGGTATTTCTCGGCGATGAGGACATAACCGGCACACCTCCGAACCGCAGGCCGGTGAACACGGTATTCCAGAACCATGCGCTGTTTCCTCATCTGAGCGTCGCCCGGAACGTTGCTTTCGGCCTGGAGATGCTGGGCAAACCGCGCAAGGAGATATCCGACACCGTCGCGCGCATGCTGGCGCTGGTGCGGATGGAACAATTCGCCAATCAGGCAACGAACCAGATTTCAAAAAGCCAGAAACTTCGCGTTGCGCTTGCCCGCGCTCTTGCGCCGCGCCCCGAGGCTTTGCTGCTCGACGAGCCGCTCATCGCGCTGGATCACAAGTTGCGCAAGGAGATGCAGCTCGAACTGAAGCGCTTGCAGGCGGAAACCGGCATTGCCTTCGTCTTCGCGACGCAGGATCAGCAAGAAGCGCTGACGATGTCCGATCGCATCGCGGTGATGAATGCCGGGCACATGATTCAGATCGGGTCGCCTGAAGATATCTACAGCCGTCCCTCGGGACGCTTCGTTGCCAGCTTCATCGGAGAATCGAATTTCTTCGAAGGCACGGTTCAAAGCGTGAAAGGCGATGTTGCCGACATCAGGATGCCGAGCGGCCACATCGTCACGGCGCGCCTTGGTGCAGCCAAACCGGAAGGCAGTGTGACCTTCGCGGTACGGCCGGAACACGTCCGCCTCGAACAGTTCGGCGTTGCCGGAACCATGCCTGCGAAAGTGACGCAAGCTGTCTATTCAGGCACGGATACCCATTGCCACCTGGAGCTCGATGGCGGTGAACGCCTTGTGGCGCGGCTGCAAAACGCCGCCAGCGGCGGGCCCGCCTATGACAAGGGCATGCGTGCCGGCGTCCGCTTCGACGAGGGCGCAGCCCACGTGCTGGCCGATTGATGGCGACCATGGAGACGAGCGCATCTTCTGCTTCAAACCATGAAGCGTTGGCCAACAGCCGGCGGACGCGCAACAGCTGGCTTCTCTCTCTGCCCGCTGTTTTGCTGTTGCTGATCGGTGCAAGCGGACCGCTTCTTGTCCTGCTGGTCTGCTCGTTCCTGGAGCCGGGCGATTATGGCGGCGTGATCTGGAAACCGGGCATCGAGGCATGGTTCAAGACCATCTTCAGCGACGGCATCGGTGGGGATGCGATACAGCTTGCAGACGCTCACCTGCTGATATTCTGGCGCTCGGTGAAAGTGTCTCTGTTGACCGTGCTGGTCACTTTCGCTCTTGGGTTCCCCACGGCCTATTTCATCGCCACGCGTCCCAGGCCGCAACGCACAGTCTGGCTGTTCCTCATCACCATACCGTTCTGGTCCAGCCTGCTGATCCGCACCATTGCCATTCTGGAAATGATCCGCGGCGAAGGGGTCATCAACACGTTGGCGATCTGGATCGGCTTCATCGATCAGCCCATGCAGATGCTCCATACGGAGGGCGCGGTGCTGCTCGGCATGGCATATGTCTATCTGCCGCTGATGGTGCTGCCGCTGCATGCCTCGATCGAGCGGTTCGATTTCCGCCTGCTTGAGGCTGGCTACGACCTTTATGCCAATCGCTGGCAGGTGTTCCGCCGCATCGTACTGCCGCTGGCCGGTCCGGGCATCGTGGCAGGTTCCATCCTCGTCTTCGTATCTTCGCTGGGCGCATATGTAACGCCGCGCGTGCTGGGCGGCGACGAAAGCGCGATGATTGCCAGCCTGATCGGATATCAGTTCAGCCAGGCAGAGAACTGGCCGCTCGGCGCGGCGCTAGCGATATTGCTGCTGGCTGCCGTGGCGATAGTTCTGGTGATCTTTATCCGAACTCTCTGCGCGGAGCGTGCCGATGACCGATGAGCACCCCGCAGCGGCCTTGCCCACGGGCAAACGCAGCATTTTCCCGGTGAAAACCATACCCGGCCTTTCCGCTGTTGCCGTGATCAGTATTGCCGTCCTCTACGCGCCGGTCTTCGCGCTGGTTGTCCACTCCTTCCATGCCGGGGATTCAGGCGCTCTCTGGCAGGGGTTTTCGCTCAAGTGGTATGTGGCGGCGCTGGAAAACCGGGAGGTGCGGGAAGCTTTCATGCGCTCACTCACCGTTGCGGCGTCAGCCTCTGCCATTGCCACTGTTGCAGCCACCATGGCAGCGGTCGCGCGGACGCGCACGTTTCCCGGACGTACAGCCATACATCTGCTGATCAACCAACCGGTGATGATGCCCGAAATCATCATGGCCGCCGCGTTGCTGATCGTTTTCGCCTCGATCAAGGCCGCCACAGGCTACGCCGGCCTTGGCTACCTCATCCTCGCTCATGCCGCATTTTGCGTGCCAGTCGCATATTTGCCGGTCCGAGCGAGGCTGGAAAGCATCGATCTCAACCTGGAAATGGCCGCCGCCGACCTCTACGCCACGCCATGGCAAGCCTTCAGGCGCATCACGCTGCCGCTAATGGCACCCGGCATCGCCGCAGGTGCGATACTGGCTTTCGTGATCTCGCTGGATGATGTGATCATCAGCGAATTCGTGAAGGCGGCGGGGCAGGACACCTTGCCGACTTACATGCTCGGCCAACTGCGCCAGACGGTCACGCCCGAGATCAACGCCATATCCACGGCGCTCATCGCGCTGACCGCGATACTGCTCTGCATTTTCTTTGTTCTGAGCCCGACGCGGGAGCGCAAATCCTGACCGCAAGCTCTGTCACCATAAGTTTTCAGGCTCCCAGAAAGCCTTCCAGCACGTTCACGGTGTTGATGCCAACCGCCTCGATGGCATAACCGCCTTCCATGCAGAAGACGGTCGGAAGGCCAAGCGTCCCGATGCGGCGGCCGCAATCGGTAAAGTCTTCGCAGGTCAGTTTGAAGAAACTGATCGGGTCTTCCTTGAAGGCATCGACACCGAGCGAAATCACAAGCGCTTCCGCACCGAACTTGGCCGTGCGTGCAATGGCATCGTCGAGCGCCTGGCTCCAAACGTCGTAGCGCGTTCCGGGAGGCATCGGATAATTCGCTGTCGTACCCGCGCCGCCGCCCGCGCCGGTTTCGTCGCTGTAACCGAGAAAATAGGGAAACGCATCTTCAGGCTGGCCGTGCAGTGACGCGAAGAACACATCGCCACGATCGTAGAAAATATCCTGTGTGCCGTTGCCGTGGTGAAAATCGATGTCGAGCACCGCGACATGTGCTGCACCGCCATCGATGAACATCTGCGCGGCGACGGCTGCGTTGTTGATGAAGCAATAACCGCCATACATGTCGATTGCCGCGTGATGGCCCGGCGGACGGCAAAGGGCAAAGGCTGCCCGCGCACCGGATGCAACGTGTTTCTGTGCCGATTGTGCCGAGGCGCAAGATGACAGGGCCGCCTCCCAGGTGCCAGCGGTCATGGCCGTCTCGCAGGCAAGCGCGTAATAGCCGACCTTGCCATCGATATGGTCGGGACAGCGCGCCTGCATCCGCCGGGCGGGGAAGGCGGTCGGCATGATTTCTCCGGCAAAGCCGGCGGCCTTCCATTCATCCCAGGCGGTTTCCAGAAACGACACATAGCCGGCGTCGTGCAGCTCGAGAATCGGTTTCCGGTCCGCTTCGTCCGGGGCGACAGGGGCGTCGAAACCGCGCTCGCGCAATCGGTTGAGGATGTATTCCGCGCGCGATGGCCGCTCGAAAGGGGTGACGAATTCCCCGCCGGACAATTCCGCCTGTGGAAAATGCAGGCGGTGCTTTTCGCTGAAGAAGGTTTTCATGCCTGAAGCCATCTGGTTGCGTCGACAGAGGCTGAAGCTAACCGCCTATTCGGTTTTGTGACAATTGCGAAGGCCGGAGGAACTGGTGCTACTTGCTTTTAACCTCTTCGCTGGCATAGAAAGCGACCTCGCCGGCGCCACCACGTTTCGCCGGCTTCTCCATGGTTCAGGGCCACGTGGCGGAGTGGTGACGCAGCGGACTGCAAATCCGTATACCCCGGTTCGATTCCGGGCGTGGCCTCCATGAGCTCTTATATCTCATTCCGGAATGGATTTTTTCCTTTGCTGGCACCAAGCAACGGTTGAGGCTTGGCGCGGAGCGGACTATGACGTTCATGCAGACGGCGCCAAGGCAGGGCCGTCATGGCGCATCAATAGGGTCCGGGGGCAGGAAACCGATGGATTACAAAGCTGCACGCGAACGCATGGTCGACAACCAGCTTCGGCCGAACGCAGTCACGGACACGCGCATCCTGACCACGATGCTTGGCGTGGAGCGTGAAAAATTCGTTCCCGCATCTCTGCACAACATGGCCTATCTGGATGAGGACCTTCCGCTTGACGGCGAAGGCGGCGCAGCCCGGTTCCTGATGGAGCCCATGACCTTCGCCAAGCTCGTCCAGCTTGCAGGCATAGGCGCAGACGACCTCGTTCTCGATGTCGGCGTGGTAACCGGGTACACGTCTGCCGTGATTTCCCGCTTTTGCGGCGCCGTGGTCGGTCTTGAGGTGGACGAGAACCTTGCCACCCGCGCAACGGATGTCCTGGCTGGAGAAGGCTTCGACAACGTCGCCATTTTCGCCGGACCGCTGGAAGCCGGGTTCGCTTCACAGGGACCCTACGATGTCATCGTCCTGGAAGGTGCCGTCGAACAGGTTCCGGAGGGTTTCTTCGGGCAATTGCGCGAAGGCGGGCGGCTTGTCGCAGTCGTGCAGGATGGGCCGATCGGGCGCGCCACGCTCTTCGTCAAGACGGACGGGCGCATCAGCAGCTCCATTGCATTCGACGCAAATATCCAGCCCCTCCCGGGTTTTGCCCGCACGCCTGAATTCGTCTTCTAGCCGCCCGCAACTTCCACGCTTCATACGCGCATGCATGTGGCGCATTTGCGCCATGCGGCCGGGAAACCCGCGAGCAGGCACCTGTTGTCTTGCATTCGAAAAAAGCCGGACTAGGGTGGTCGGGCTCGGCGACCGCCATAGATACTGCTTGCCTTTGAGTGCTGGCAAAGCAGAGACACGCGCGAGGTCGGCAGGGCGAGAGTTGGTCGATGGAAAGCGGCAGCGGCTGGATAGACAAAGCCGCGCCCTTCCGGAACAGGGCTGCTGTACGGGAGTAGTACGGGGTGCGTCAATTGCGGCAGGGAAGGCTTTATCTCGCTGGTGTTCTGGCGGGTGCGATCGGTGTTGCGGCGGGGTTTTCCGCGCACGCCGAGACCATGATGTCTGCAATGTCCTATGCCTATGGTTCCAATCCGACGCTGAATGCGGCGCGGGCGGAAGCGCGAGCCGTGGACGAGGGTGTGGCCCAGGCATTGTCAGGATGGCGCCCGACCGTGACCGGTGAGGCCTCGATCGGCCAGAAATACACCGACACCAATTCAAACTCCGCGTCATCCAGCGGAAGTTCGAGCACGTCTCCTGGAAACCTTGGCGTGACGGTCAACCAGCCGCTGTTCCGCGGATACCGGACCATCAACTCCACCAAGCAGGCCGAAGCCGCGGTGCGAGCAGCGCATGAATCCCTGCGCAACACCGAACAGAACGTGCTCCTGCAGGCCGCGCAGTCTTACGCGGATGTTGTGCGCGATTCCGCGATCGTGGAGTTGCGCAACAACAACCTGTCGGTGCTTCAGGAGCAATTGCGCGCTGTTCAGGACCGTTTTGAGGTTGGCGAAGTCACGCGCACCGATGTTGCCCAGGCAAGGGCGCGTGCCAGCGCGGCCCAATCGGCGGTCAACGCTGCTCAGGCGCAACTGCTGACCAGCCGCGCGACCTATATCCAGATCGTCGGTCGGGAGCCGAAAAATCTCAAAGCTCCGCAACCCTTCACCCGCCAGATTCCGGCTTCGCTCGATCAGGCGATCGCACTCAGCAGGTCCGATCACCCGGCGATCAAGGCGGCGCGGTTCTCGGAAGAATCAGCGGCTTTTGCGATCAAGGTCGCCGAGGGTGCCCTGTTGCCGACGCTGTCGCTGCAGGGAACCGTCGATTACAACACCGAGCCTTCCGCGACTGTCAACAGCACGTTCAGCGCCCAGATTCTCGGTGTCCTCACCGTCCCGATCTATCAGGGCGGTTTGGAATATTCACAGGTTCGTCAGGCCAAGCAGACCCGGACCCAGCGCATGCTCGAGGTTGATGTGGCGCGCGCCCAGGTTCAGGCGGCGGTGCTATCCGCATGGGGTGGATTGCAGGCGGCACGCGCATCGATCATTTCCGCACAGGCGCAGATCGAGGCAGCATCCATTGCCCTTAATGGTGTGCGCGAGGAAGCACGTGTTGGCCAGCGCACCACGCTTGATGTCCTTGACGCCCAGCAGGAACTGCTGGATGCCCGCGTAAGCCGCGTCATCGCGGAGAGGGATCAGGTCGTTGCGTCCGTGTCGATCTATTCGGCGATCGGGCGGCTTCTGGCCAACCGGATCGGGCTCTCGGTGCGCGAATACAAGCCGGAAACCAATGCCGGCCAGGTTCGTGACAAGTGGTTCGGGCTGCGCACCTCCGACGGTCAATAAGCGCTCAGGTCAGCACTCGTTAATTTCTTGGTGTGAAAATCAGCCGTGGAAGGGTCTGATGGCGGCCTTTTGCGCCGGTGCTCAACCTGCGATACTCCGGCGCATGTAATGATTCTGTCCATCCCGAACGTCTTGGGGCAGGCGGCGGCTGGAATCGACGACGCGGCGGAGCGGGGCAAATGTCGAAAGCGGCGCAACAGAGCGAACCGTCGATGGAGGAAATCCTTGCCTCCATTCGAAAAATTATTTCCGACGAGAACGACGCTCCGGCTGCGGAGGCCGCAAAACCGGCTGAAAAGCCTGAGCCGGCACCGGAACCTGTAGCCGAGAAGAAACCCGAGCCCGCGGTGGCCAAGGAAGTTCCCGCGCCTAAACCGCAGGAAGAACCGGCAGCTGCGGAAGACGATGCGTCGGACGACATTCTTGAGCTGACCGACGATATGGTCGCCGATACGCCTCAGAAGGTGGTGGGCGTCGATCCGGAAGTATCTTTCGAGGATTTCGCGGTCGAGGAGCCCGAACCGGAGCCTGTTGCGGAGAAACCGGCAAAGAGCGAGGCAGCCGGCAAGACTGTGGCGGAAGCCATGGCGGACCGCCTGATTTCACCCGCAACGGATGCAGCCGTCGGCAGTGCTTTCGGCAAGCTCGCCAACACCATTCTCAGCCGGGATTCCCACACGCTTGAGGATCTGGTGAAGGAGATGCTGCGGCCGATGCTGCAGGAATGGCTCGACGATAATCTCCCCGGCATGGTCGAAAAGCTGGTGCGCGAGGAAATCGAGCGGGTTTCGCGCGGCCGCTGATCCTTCTGATCATCTTTCATTTTCGTTTGTCATTGCCGGTGCCTGCGCCAATAACGCCGGTTGACAGTCACCTGAGCGTGGTCTTTACCACGTGACGCCGTAATGCCCGGTGTTGCAGGCGTATTCGGCACGGTCAGACCAATCCGGTGTACAGCATGCTCGACAAGACCTACGCGCCTGAATCCATTGAGGGGCGCATCTATGCGGAATGGGAAAATTCCGGCGCATTCAAGGCCGGCAGCGGCGCCGAACCCGGCGCTGACAGCTATTGCATCGTCATCCCCCCGCCGAATGTCACCGGTTCCCTGCACATGGGTCATGCGCTCAACAACACACTGCAGGATATCCTGATCCGCTTTGAGCGTATGCGCGGGCGCGACGTGCTCTGGCAGCCGGGCACCGATCACGCAGGTATCGCCACCCAGATGGTCGTCGAGCGCCAGCTGACCGAAAAGCAGGAACCCGAACGCCGCGAGATGGGGCGTGACGCCTTCATCGATCGCGTCTGGCAGTGGAAGGAAGAATCCGGCGGCACGATCATCAACCAGCTGAAGCGCCTCGGCGCATCCTGCGACTGGTCGCGCGAACGCTTCACCATGGACGAGGGGCTGTCGAAGGCCGTTCTCAAGGTCTTCGTCGAGCTGTACCGCAAGGGCCTGATCTACAAGGACAAGCGCCTCGTCAACTGGGACCCGAAGTTCGAAACCGCGATTTCCGATCTCGAAGTGGAGAACATCGAGGTCGACGGCCACATGTGGCACTTCAAATACCCGCTCGCCGGCGGGGAAGCCTACGAATATGTCGAAAAGGACGAGGACGGCAACGTCACCCTGCGCGAGACCCGCGACTACATCTCGATTGCCACGACCCGTCCCGAAACGATGCTGGGCGATGGCGCGGTCGCGGTGCATCCCTCCGACGAGCGCTACGCACCGATTGTCGGCAAGCTGTGCGAGATCCCGGTCGGCCCGAAAGAGCACCGTCGCCTGATCCCGATCATCGTCGACGATTATCCCGATCCGGAATTCGGCTCCGGTGCGGTGAAGATCACCGGCGCGCACGACTTCAACGACTATGCGGTCGCCCGCCGCAACAACATCCCGCTCTACCGCCTGATGGATACAAGGGCGCACATGCGCTCTGACGGCGAGCCCTACGCTGAGGCCGCGGCCGAGGCGATGGAAATCGTCAGGAAGGGCGGCACGCCGGATGTCCGCCGCGTCGACACGATCAATCTTGTTCCCGACGAATACCGCGGTCTTGACCGCTTCGAGGCACGCAAGCGCGTCATCGCCGACATCGATGCCGAAGGCCTGATGATCATGGTCGAGGACAAGCGGATCATGCAGCCGTTCGGCGACCGTTCGAAAGATGTCATCGAGCCGATGCTGACCGACCAGTGGTTCCTCGACGCCGAAACCATGGCAAAGCCGGCAATCGCGGCAGTCGAGGACGGCAGCACCGTCTTCGTGCCGAAGAACTGGGAGAAGACCTATTTCGAGTGGATGCGCAACATCCAGCCGTGGTGCATTTCCCGTCAGCTCTGGTGGGGACATCAGATTCCGGCCTGGTACGGGCCGGATGATACGGTTTTCGTTGCCGAAGATGAGGAAGCCGCGCTCGACGCCGCCATCCAGCACTACATTGCCGAGGAAGGCCCGTGGAAGGCCTGGGTCGAGGAGAAGCTTGAAAACTTCCAGCCCGGCGAAATCCTGACCCGCGACGAGGATGTGCTCGATACGTGGTTCTCGTCGGCCCTGTGGCCGTTCTCGACGCTCGGCTGGCCCGACGAAACGCCGGAACTGAAGCGCTACTACAAGACGGACGTTCTGGTTACCGGCTTCGACATCATCTTCTTCTGGGTTGCCCGCATGATGATGATGGGCCTGCACTTCATGCACGAGGTGCCGTTCCATACCGTCTACATTCACGCGCTGGTCCGTGACGAGAAAGGCCAGAAGATGTCGAAGTCGAAGGGCAACGTCATGGATCCCCTCGACCTGATCGACAAGTTCGGCGCCGATGCACTGCGTTTCACGCTGACTGCGATGGCCGCGCAAGGCCGTGACATCAAGCTGTCGGAGCAGCGTGTCCAGGGCTATCGCAACTTCGCAACCAAGCTGTGGAACGCTTGCCGCTTCGCCGAGATGAACGAGTGTCGGCGCATCGCCGATTTCGACCCGCTTTCCGCGTCCCACCCGCTCAACAAGTGGATCATTGGCGAGGTCGCGAGCGCAGTCGGGCAGGTGACCGAGGCACTGGAGGCCTATCGCTTCAATGATGCGGCAGGCGCGGTCTACCGCTTCATCTGGAACACCTATTGCGACTGGTATCTGGAACTCGCCAAACCGATCCTCAACGGTGCTGATGGTGCGGAGAAAACGGAAACCCGGGCAACGGCTGCTTTCGTGCGTGACGAGATGCTCAAGCTCATGCATCCGGTCATGCCGTTCATCTCCGAGGAGTTGTGGGCGCGGGTCGATGAGGGAGCAGAGCGCGAAAGCCTGCTGATGCACACCCAGTGGCCCAGCGGCGGCGGGCCGCTGATCGACCGGGCGGAGGATGCAAAGCGCGAGATCGATTGGGCGATCGACCTGATCTCCACCATCCGTTCGGTGCGCACCGAGTTGAACGTCGCGCCGGGCGCCAAGGTCGGGCTCGTCATGGTCAAGGCTTCGGACGCTGCGAAAGGTGCGATCGCGCGCAATGAGGAATCAATCCTGCGCCTTGCTCGTATCGATAATCTCGAATTCGCCGATGATGTTCCATCCGGTTGCGTTCAGGCCATCGTGGGGGCCGAGACCATCGCTCTTCCCCTGGCGGGCATTGTCGATGTTGCCGCCGAGAAGGCTCGGCTCACGAAGGAGCGTGACAAGCTGGAAAAGGAAGCCGGTGGCCTTGCCAAGAAGCTCGAGAACCCCGGTTTTCTCGCCAACGCTCCCGAGGCTGTGGTCGAAGAGCAGCGTGAGCGTCTCGAGGAGACGCGTGAGCGTCTTGTGAAAGTCGGCGAAGCGGTGTCGCGCCTCGACGCTCTCCGGTAGGAGAGCCGGTGCCGCAGTCGCTGTTGCCATAAAGACACAGTCTTTACCAATTCATGATTTGGGCCGGGATCGTGACCGGCTGCGCCCCGATTGCGCCACAAAATGGCGCGTAAACCCCTGTATCTGATCGGCTGAACGGCCATTGCGGCATTTGTGGAGGGCTTCCACGGAATCTGCCGCTGGAGGCGATTTCACCACTGCCGCTCCTGCGG
The DNA here is from genome assembly GCA_020637855.1 of Rhodobiaceae bacterium. GTDB lineage: Bacteria > Pseudomonadota > Alphaproteobacteria > Rhizobiales > Tepidamorphaceae > JACKJK01. The sequence continues at coordinate 1,093,288 of JACKJR010000001.1, forward strand.
TGTTGCAAGCTTGCAACTCCGGTCCGCGAACGGCGCGGGGCGATGCGAGTCGCCTTGCAGATGGTCTTTTTGCCATGGCAGGAGAGCAGACAGTATGCGCTTGGTCCGCGCACGGTGTGCGGTTTTGCAAGTTGCGTTAAGGGGATTTAAGCGTCAATGGACGCCAAGACATTCGACAAGAGCCGCCTGCCGAGCCGCTATGTGACGGAAGGGCCTGAGCGCGCGCCGCATCGCTCCTACCTTTATGCGATGGGCCTGACCGAAGAGCAGATCCACCAGCCGCTCATCGGCGTGGCAAGCTGCTGGAACGAGGCCGCTCCCTGCAACATTTCGCTGATGCGCCAGGCGCAGGCGGTCAAGAAGGGCGTCTCTTCGGCTGCCGGCACGCCGCGCGAATTCTGCACCATCACCGTGACCGATGGCATCGCCATGGGTCACCAGGGCATGAAGGCCTCGCTCACATCACGCGAGACGATTGCAGATTCCGTTGAATTGACCATGCGCGGCCACTGCTACGACGCGCTCGTCGGCCTTGCCGGTTGCGACAAGTCGCTACCCGGCATGATGATGTCGATGGTTCGCCTCAATGTGCCGTCGATCTTTATCTATGGCGGATCGATCCTGCCCGGCACCTTCCGTGGCCGTCCGGTAACGGTTCAGGACGTGTTCGAGGCGGTCGGCCAGCATTCGGTCGGCAACATGGACGACGAGGCGCTGCACGAGCTTGAAATGGCGGCTTGCCCCTCGGCTGGCGCCTGCGGTGCCCAGTTCACCGCCAACACCATGGCCTGCGTCAGCGAGGCGATCGGCCTTGCGCTGCCGTATTCCTCCGGCGCGCCGGCGCCTTACGAACTTCGCGACGCCTTCTGCATGGCAGCAGGCCGCCAGATCATGAACCTCGTGCGCAGCGGCCTCCGTGCCCGCGACATCGTCACCCGCGAGGCGCTGGTCAATGCCGCCGTCGTCGTTGCCGCAACCGGTGGCTCGACCAATGCCGGTCTGCACCTGCCGGCCATCGCGCATGAATGCGGCATCGACTTCGATCTGCTCGACGTTTGCGAAATTTTCAGGCGGACGCCGTATATCGCTGATCTCAAACCCGGCGGCAAATACGTCGCCAAGGACCTATATGAGGTTGGCGGTATTCCGCTGGTGATGCGCACACTGCTCGACGGTGGCTACATGGATGGCAAATGCATGACGGTGACCGGCCGCACCATGGCCGAGAATCTTGCGGGCGTTCAGTGGAACGACCAGCAGGATGTCGTGCGCCGTCACGATGAGCCTATTTCTCCCACCGGCGGCGTCGTTGGTCTGCAGGGCAACCTCGCGCCGGATGGCGCAATCGTGAAGGTTGCGGGCATGTCCAAGCTGACCTTCACCGGCCCGGCGCGTTGCTTTGATTCCGAGGAAGAGTGCTTCGCCGCCGTCAAGGCGCGCCAGTACAAGGAAGGCGAAGTGCTGGTCATCCGCTACGAAGGCCCCAAGGGCGGCCCCGGTATGCGCGAGATGCTGGCAACCACCGCCGCGCTCTACGGTCAGGGCATGGGCGACAAGGTCGCGCTGATCACCGACGGGCGCTTCTCCGGTGCGACACGCGGGTTCTGCATCGGCCACGTTGGCCCGGAAGCCGCTGTCGGCGGGCCGATCGGCTTGCTGCGCGATGGCGACATAATCGAACTCGACGCGACGGCCGGCACGATGAACGTGCGCCTGTCGGACGAAGAGCTGAACAAGCGGCGCGAGGCCTGGAAGCCGCGCGCCAACGACGCAACGTCTGGGGTGTTGTGGAAATACGCGCAGGAAGTGGGCTCTGCCCGCGCCGGTGCGGTGACACACCCGGGGGGCGCTGCCGAGGTGAAATGCTATGCGGATGTTTAAGCATCTGACCACGGGCGCGCTTGCGCTGTGCCTCGCCGCGCCATTGGCGCTGGCGGCAGGCCAGGTGCGCGCCGATGACAAAAAGCCTGAACTCACCGACGATGTCGGCCCGGTCAAGGCGTTCCGGATCGGCGCGCGGGCCTATCTGTCCGGCGATTTCCGTTACGCACTGAAAGCTCTGGAACATGCCGCCAAGGCCGGGCATGCCATGGCGATGTGGAAGCTCGGCAAGATGTATGCCGAAGGCGAGGGCGTCGATGAGGACGACCAGCGCGCCTTCGACTATTTCCGCCAGATCGCCAATGCGCATGCCGATGACAATCCGCATTCGCAATTCGCCAGCGTTTATTCCAACGCTTTCGTGCAGCTCGGCAACTACTACAAGGCGGGCATTCCGGGTTCTCAGGAAGTGCCGCAGAACTATGGCGAAGCGGCGCGCATGTACATGCACGCGGCAACCTATTTCGGCGACGCCGACGCCCAGTACGAGCTTGCGCGCATGTATCTCGACGGCAATGGTGTCCCTCGCGATCCCGCGCTCTCGGTGCGCTGGCTCTATTCGGCAGCCAAGAAGGGGCATGTGGCCTCGCAGGCGCTGCTTGGCGACATGCTGATTTCCGGTGTCGACGTGCATCCGCGTCCCGTCGAAGGGCTCAAGTGGCTTTTGATCGCGAAGGATCATGCCGGCCCGTCCGATCGCGACTGGGTCCTGTCGCTGCACTTCAAGGCCATGCAGGCGACCAGCTCCGAGCAGCAGATACAAGCGACCACCGCCGCTGCCGCCTGGACCGAAAGCGCGGATTGAATTTCAGCGAAATTGAGTCTTGGGGAAATCGCAGAGCGTTCAGGCTGCCGGTTCGATCACACTGACAATTCGATAATGACCGGAACGTGGTCGGACGGTTTTTCCCAGGCCCGCACATCCTTGTCGATTGTCACGCCGGTCAGTCTGTCGGCGGCTTGCGGCGACAGCATCAGGTGGTCGATGCGAATACCGTTGTTCTTCTGCCAGGCGCCGGCCTGATAATCCCAGAACGAATAGATACCAGCGGACGCATCACAGGCGCGGTAGGCGTCGGTGAAACCGAGATGGCTGAGTTCACGGAATAACCCGCGCGATTCCGGCTGAAACAACGCATCATCGCGCCAGTTCTCCGGGTTTTTCGCATCTTCCGGCATCGGAATGACGTTGTAATCGCCAGCCAGAATGAACGGCTGCTCTTCGCAAAGCCGGTGTTCGGCATGTGCGATCAGCCGCTTCATCCAGGCAAGCTTGTAATCGAATTTCTCGGTGCCGAGCGGATTGCCGTTCGGAAGATAAAGAGACGCCACACGCACCGCGCCGTTGTCCGTTGAAACGGTTGCCTCGATGTAGCGCGCCTGTTCGTCGCTGTCGTCGCCGGGCAGGCGAATCTCGATGTCTTCCAGCGGCCGCTTCGACAGGATGGCAACACCGTTGAAGCTTTTCTGCCCGTGCGTGGCGACATTGTATCCGAGACGCTCGATTCCTTCGCGCGGCACGTTCTCGTCGATGCTCTTGAGTTCCTGCAGGCACACGACATCCGGTTGCCGGTCTTCAAGCCAGGCGCAAACGTTTTCGATGCGCGACTTGATGCCGTTGACGTTCCATGTCGCGATTTGCACCAGTTTCAACCTCGGTTGGGCATCAGATGGAAAAGCTCGTGCCGCAGCCGCAGGAGGCCGTGGCATTCGGATTGTGGATCTGGAAGGACTGGCCGATCAGGCTATCGACGAAATCGATTTCGGAGCCGGTCAGATACATCAGCGAAACCGAATCGATGAGAACAGTCGCACCATCTCGCTCGATGACGAGGTCATCGTCCTCGCGTTCCTGAACGAGGTTGAATTCGTACTGGAAGCCGGAGCATCCGCCGCCGGCGACCGAAACGCGCAAAGCCGTTCCTGCCGGTTCCTTGGCGACGATCTGTGCCACGCGTTTTGCCGCGCTGGCGCTGACGGTAACGGGTTGTGTATTGCTCATGGCGTATTCCATGCACCCGACGGTAATCGCAGGCTTGCGAGTCGACCTGCGGTCTGTGTTGCAGGTAAACGTAGGTGTGCTGCCGCATCTGTCAATCCGCGCAGATTTCATTGGAGAAACCCGTTTCCGTGTCCGGTACCCCGCAACATGCCGCCGCATGCGCATCGCAGCCCTCGATTTCGCGCGGGCGGCTGGTCCCGGAGGCGCCAAGCCCGACACGCACGCCTTTTCAGCGCGACCGCGACCGGATCATTCATTCAGCCGCTTTCCGGCGGTTGCAATTCAAGACACAGGTATTCGTCTTCCATGAAGGCGATCACTACCGCACGCGTCTGACCCATACGATCGAGGTGGCGCAGGTTGCCCGCTCCATCGCGCGCGTGCTCGGTCTCGATCTTGACCTGTCTGAAGCCATTGCCCTTGCGCATGATCTTGGCCATTCGCCCTTTGGTCATGCAGGCGAGCGCGCATTGGACGATGTGATGCGGGACTTTGGCGGCTTTGATCACAACGCGCAGTCGCTGCGCATCGTAACCCGCCTGGAGCGCCGGTATGCCGGGTTCGACGGGCTCAACCTGACATGGGAAACGCTTGAGGGTATCGTCAAGCACAACGGCCCCTTGCGGAACAGTGCGGGCAACCCGGAGGGGGAATATGAGGGCAGGGCCATCCCCGGAGCGATAATCGAATTCGACGGGCAATTCCCGTTGCAACTGGAGACCTTCGCGTCACTGGAGGCGCAAACGGCAGCGGTCTCCGATGACATTGCCTACAATGCCCACGACGTTGACGACGGGTTGAGGGCAGGACTGTTCACCCTCGACGAGATTGCCGCAGAAGTCCCCCTGATTGCAGGCATCGTCGAATCCGTGGATGCCGAACATTCAGAACTCGATCATCACCGCCGCATTCACGAAACTTTCCGTCGCCTGATCACCCGAGCCATCGAGGATGTTCTGCATGAGGCGCAGGCGCGCATTGCGGGAAAAAATCCGGCCGATAGCGATGCCGTTCGCCATGCCGGCCTGCCGCTGGTTGATTTCAGCGTGGAATTTGCAGGCGAACTTGCCAGCCTGCGTGCATTCCTGTTCACACGCATGTACCGCCACCCCCGCGTTACCGAGACAATGGACAAGGCCGCAGGCGTTGTCCGCGAACTGTTTGCGCGCTTGTTCGAAGCCCCGGATCTCATGCCGCAAGAGTGGGGTGAAGACGTACTTTCGATGGATGAAATCCGCCGTGCACGCCGTATCGCGGACTATATCGCCGGCATGACGGATCGTTATGCGCTCGCCGAACACCGCAGACTGTTTGACCGCACGCCGGAATTGCGATAGGCGGGCGACCGCCTAAACCGGCAGGATCGGGACATTTTCATGGACGTATTCAAGGATTTCGCGGCACGCGTGACCGCCGCGGTGGAAACACTGGCCGCAGAACGCGGCGTCGCATTGCCGGATGGGCTTCGTATTACCGTCGAGCCGCCGCGCGATGCGAGCCACGGCGATCTGGCCACCAACGCCGCGATGCTGCTGTCCAAGGTCTTTGCGTCCAGGCCGCGCGATCTGGCCGAAGAGATTGCGGCAAGGCTTTCCGGCGGCGGCGTGGCATCGATCGATATCGCGGGGCCGGGTTTCATCAATCTCAGACTTTCACCGGCTTACTGGCTGCGCGTTCTGTCTGCCATCGTCGATGCGGGCGATTCGTACGGGAAATCGACGCTCGGCGGCATGGAACGCGTCAATGTCGAATATGTTTCGGCCAATCCGACCGGCCCGATGCATGTCGGGCACTGCCGTGGCGCCGTGGTCGGTGATGCACTGGCGAGCCTGCTGGAATTCGCAGGCTTCGAAGTCACGCGCGAGTACTACATCAATGATGCCGGCTCCCAGGTCGATGTTCTGGCCCGTTCGGCGTACATGCGCTACCGCGAAGCCTGCGGCGAGGATATCGGCGAGATTCCCGAAGGACTTTACCCCGGCGATTACCTGAAGCCGGTGGGCGTCACGCTGAAAGAGAAGTTTGGCGAGAGCCTGCTTGGAACGCCGGAAATCGAATGGCTGGAAACGGTTCGCCAGACCACCATCCACGCGATGATGGACATGATCCGCGAAGACCTTGCCGAACTCGGCATCGTCCACGACGTGTTCTTTTCCGAGCAGACGCTCACCAGAGGAAGCGAAGGCGATCTGGTGGCCGAGACCATCGCGGACCTGCGTACCCGCGATCTGATCTACGAAGGCCGCCTGCCGCCGCCCAAGGGGCAACTGCCGGAAGATTGGGAAGATCGTGAGCAGACCCTGTTCCGTTCAACCGGATTTGGCGATGATATTGACCGTCCGCTGATGAAATCGGATGGAAGTTATACCTATTTCGCCAATGACATAGCCTATCATCGCAACAAATATCTGCGCGGTTTTAAGCGCCAGATCGATGTCTGGGGCGCCGATCATGGCGGCTACGTCAAGCGCATGACATCCGCGGTCAAGGCGATCAGCAATGGCGAGGCTTCGCTCGAGGTACGGCTGTGCCAGCTCGTAAAGCTGTTCCGCGCCGGCGAGCCCGTGCGCATGTCGAAACGGGCAGGGGATTTCATCACCCTGCGCGATGTGACGGATGAGGTTGGCCGCGACGTCGTGCGCTTCATGATGCTGATGCGCAAGTCCGACGCACCGCTCGATTTCGATTTCGCCAAGGTCGTGGAACAGTCGAAGGACAACCCGGTGTTTTACGTCCAGTACGCGCATGCGCGGGCGAAATCGATTTTCCGCAACGCGGCCGAGGTATTCCCGTCGGTCTCGTTTCCGCTGCGTCCGCTACCTGCTGCGGATCTGTCTGAAATCGAAAACGAGCATGATATTGCGCTTGTGCGCCGGTTGTCCGAATTCCCCAGGCTGATCGAAAGTGCCGCCGAAGCCGGCGAGCCGCATCGCATCGCATTCTACCTTTATGACCTCGCCAGCAGCTTCCACGGGCTGTGGACATTGGGCAAAGACCTGCCACAATTACGTTTTATTCATGAAAATAACGAACAACTAACAGCAGTTAGATTGCATCTCGTGGCTGCGGTGGCCAATGTTGTCGCAGCGGGATTGTCCGTTCTGGGGGTTAGACCGGCAGAAGAGATGCGGTGATTGACCTCGGCCGGGACAGGGCTGGGCGAAAGACGGGCGGAAAGATCGCCGCTTGTTTGATCGCTCCGGAACTGACGATCCGGTGAACCGGGTTTCAGTGGGCTCTTAAGGGAGCCTGTTTGGACGCCCGGTTGCGCGTAAGAGGACTGGGCGCATGACGCATGATCGATCCACCGGTGGTGACGATACACTTTTTGCCGATCTGGAACGCGAGCTTGGCGGACAGGATAGTTCCGCAAGCAGCACGTCCGGAAACGATCCCCTTGCAGAGCTCGCAAGACTGATCGAGGAAAGCCGTGGCGGCGCGGCCCCGGCTGCGCGGCCGGCTCAGCCGCAGCCAGCTGCTGCAGCTCCCCGCCCGCCGGAACCTCAGCCGCGGCAAGCCCCGGCACCTAAGTCCTACGGCGACGATATTGCCTCGGAACTTGAGGAATCTCTGCGCGGTATGGATTTCTCCACCGATGCTGATCCGTTCGCCCAGCCGGGCGACATGTCGAGCGACATGACCGCTCAGCCCGTGCCTCAGAAACCTGCTCCGCGGGAATCCCTTCCTGCTCCCGATCCTGTTCAGGCGTCGATGCCGTCAGGCGGCAATGCCGATGATCCGTTTGCCAGCCTTGAAAGCGCGCTTAGCCGCGTGGTTGCAGATAACAAGCATGAAGCGCCGCCATCAACCAGCCAGCCGGCCTATGGAACAGCTATGGCAGGCGGTCACAATCCATACGCGGTACACACCGGCGGACACCATGGCTATGAGGCCGTGCCCGAGCCGGGCATCCAGTATGACGATGACGCTCCCGAGTTCACCGATCCGGATGAAGGCGCATCGCCATATGACGAAACCGGATATGAGTACGATGAAAGCCCACGTTCGCGGCGTGGCGTCTATGTTGTCGGCGCGTTGATAGGGCTTGTGGTTGTCGGTGGCGCTGCCGCCTATGGCTTCAAGTCTTTCATGAATGGTGGCGACGACGTTCCGCTTGTTCAGGCATCCAACGAACCTGTCAAAACCATGCCGGAACAGACCACCCGGCCCGAACAGCAGGGCAAGCTCGTTTACGACCGCATCGGCGGGTCGAGCGACGATACGGCAAGCAGCCAGATCGTTCCGCGCGAGGAGCAGGTGGCGATTGGCGCTGATGGGCGTTCTGTTCGCGTTATTTCCGGCGAAGGAGCACCGCCTGCTCCGCCAACGGGCGCGGAAGACGATTCCAAGCGCGTAAGGACACTGACCGTTCGTCCGGATGGCCAGATCGAGACGCCTCCGCCGCCGCCGGCACCCAAACCTGTAGTCGCCGTCGAACAGCCCAGGCCCGCACCCGAGGCGGCTCCGGCAATTCAGTCGGAAGTGCCTGTGCCAAGGACGGCGCCTTCGCGTGTTGCAACCAACACCGGAAACACGCAGCAGCCGGTTTCCCAGCTTGATGTGCTCCGCCAGAATGCCCAGCGGGAGGCTCAAAGCCAGGGTGTGCCGCTGCCGCTGACGCGCCCGGCTCCGACGGCTTCCAGCGATGGCCAGACGCAGATTCCCGTGGCCGTGGCGCCGGCTCAAATTCCGCCTGCGCCGCCAGCTGTCGTCCCTCAGCGGCAACCGGCTAGCGTTTCCATATCTGGCCGCGGAGCTGATGATCCCTCTGCAATCATAATCTCGACGCCTTCGCGCCAGCAGCGCGCGCCTGCACCGGCACCGGTTGTACAGCCGCGTACCAGCATTCCGGTTGCCGTAGCGCCTTCGCAGCCTTCAACGCAGCAAACCCGGGTTGCGGCAGCACCACGTCAAGCGCCCCCCGCCAGGCAGGCCGCCGCCCCGATTGCGTCAGGCTACGTTGTCCAGGTGGCTTCAAGCCGCAGTGAAGCCGATGCGCAATCGGCCCTGAGCCGGGTACAGGGACGAGCTGGCGGAGCGCTCAGCGGTTATCAGGGACAGGTTCAACGTGCCGATCTGGGCACGCGCGGTGTCTTCTTCCGGGCGGCCTTCGGTCCGATGCAGAGCTCGTCTGAAGCCAATTCGGTGTGTAACAAGCTGAAGTCGAGCGGTATCGACTGTTTCGTGCGCTGAGGATGGGCCGGCGTGCCGGCTCTTTGAAATCGGATGCCTGTGTAAAGGCGGTGGCGTTGCTTGACGCTGCCGCTTTTCTGTCTCTAATCAGCTGGTGGCCATTTTCTCCTATATCAGCGGCATCGCCGGGACGGTTCTGAATCCGGCGGAACGGGCGCTATTCTCGGAACGCCCGCCATGGGGCGCCATCCTTTTCGCGCGCAACATCGAAACACCCGATCAGGTCAGGAACCTCGTTGGCGAGTTCCGCGAGCTGCTCGGCCGGGATGATGCGCCTGTTCTGATCGATCAGGAAGGAGGGCGGGTTCAGCGTCTGCGCCCGCCGCACTGGCCGGCCTATCCTCCCGCAAGCGTCTTCGCCGACATCTATGCAGATGATCCCGATGCCGCCCGGCGGGCGGCGTGGACCGGTGCGCGCCTGATTGGCGAGGATCTTCATGAACTGGGCATCAATGTCGATTGCCTGCCTGTCGCCGACATCAGCTTTCCCGAAACCCACGAGGTAATCGGAGACCGTGCCTATGGCGATACGGCGGAACAGGTCATCGAGCTTGCGGCTTCCGCATCAGAAGGCTTGATGCAGGCAGGCGTTCTGCCCGTGCTGAAACATATCCCCGGACATGGCCGGGCAACGGTCGACAGTCACATGGAATTGCCGCTCGTGAAGACGTCGCGCACGGAGCTGGAGCTGACGGATTTCGCTGCCTTTGCAGGACTTCACCATCTGCCCATGGCAATGACCGCGCACGTCATCTACACGAGCATCGATCCGGACAACCCCGCAACGACTTCCCGTATTGTCATCGACGAGGTGATCCGGGGGGATATTGGTTTCGACGGCCTGCTTATGAGCGATGACCTGTCGATGAAAGCGTTGTCCGGGCGGTTTGGAGAACGCACGGCGGCGGCGCTGGATGCGGGCTGTGATATCGCGCTCCATTGCAACGGCGACATGGAGGAAATGCGCGCAGTAGCCGCTGGCGCGCGCGTGCTTTCAGGCGACGCTGCCGAGCGTGCCGACAGGGCGCTGGACCGTGCCGGGCGAATCGCTTGCGATACGGGCGCATTGCGCGAGGCGTTTGCCGCGCTGACCGGCTATGGAATGCCGTCATGAGCACAACGACTTTCGAGGAAGACACTCACGGCGTCCGCCCTGCCGGCCAGGAGCAGGCCGGCGAAGCCTTGATCGTCGATGTGGCCGGCTTCGAAGGGCCGCTTGATCTGTTGCTGGCCTTGGCGCGCGCGCAGAAGGTCGATCTGGCGCGCGTGTCCATTCTGGCGCTCGCAGAGCAATATCTGGGCTTCATCCAGACGGCACGCCAGCTGCGGCTGGAACTGGCTGCCGATTACCTGGTGATGGCGGCCTGGCTCGCATATCTGAAATCCAGGCTCCTGCTGCCTGAACCTGAGGATGACGAGCCGACCGGCGAAGAATTGGCGGAAGTGCTTGCATTCCGGCTTCGCAGGCTTGAATCCATGCGCGAAGCGGCCGCAAAGCTGATGAATCGCAACCGGTTGGGGCGTGACGTCTTCGCGCGCGGCCAACCTGAAGGGGTTACGGCAATCCGGCGCAGTTCATGGGATGCCGACCTGATCGATCTTCTGAAAGCCTATGCCGACCGGCGTCAGAAGAGCGTCCCGCGCACCTATGTCATGCGTTCGCGCGATGTGTGGCCTCTGGCGGATGCGCGCGAGGCGCTGACCCGTCTTCTGGGGCCGCTTGCGGACTGGACGCCGATCGATCGCATTCTTGCGTCCTATCTCGACGAGACGCCCGCGCGTGGATCGATCATGGCGAGCGGTTTTGCGGCAAGTCTGGAATTGGTGCGCGAAGGCATGGCCGAGTTACGACAGGACCGACATTTCGCCCCATTGATGGTAAGATCGGCGCGGGGAGAGTGAGCCGGTCGGGCTTACGGAGTTTGGGGGCGATGGCGGACAAAACAACACAGAGAACGCAGGAAATGGGCGACAACGGCGCGTTCAGTCCCAACGTTACGGTCCTTGCCACCCGTGCGGCGCAATTGCGCATGGTCGAGGCGCTCTTGTTTGCTGCCACCGAACCCCTTGATGTTGCCTCGATTGCCGCGCGGATGCCGGACGGCTGCGATGTGCCGGCGCTGCTGAGCGAATTGCAGAACGAGTACGCCAAACGCGGCGTAAACCTTGCCAGGGTCGGTGACGGCTGGCGCTTCCGTACAGCCGATGATCTGTCGTTTCTGCTGCGCCAGGAACAGGTGGAGCAGAAGAAGCTGTCACGCGCGGCGCTGGAGACCCTGGCGATCGTCGCCTATCACCAGCCGGTAACACGTGCGGAAATCGAGGAAATACGCGGGGTATCCATCAGCCGCGGTGTTCTGGATGTGCTTCTTGAGACGGGCTGGATTCGCATGCGCGGCCGCCGCCGCACACCGGGGCGTCCGGTGACCTATGGCACCACGCCTGGCTTCCTCGACCATTTCGGACTTGAAAACGTACGTGACCTGCCGGGGATGGACGAGCTGAAGGCCGCCGGATTGCTGCAGACCGAGATCCCGGAAAACCTCAAGGTTCCTTCACCCAGCGACGACGAAGCGCTGGCGCCCGACGAGGACCCGCTTGAGGAAGATGATGTCAACGAGGAGTTGGCGTCCATCTCCGATGAGGACGAGCCCTCCGCCAGCTAGCTGGCCCGGATTTCCGGATTTTTCGACTCTGTTGGTCTATGTTTTTACGGCGAAACCGTTAGTTTGCGTGTTTCGCCGGTCTTGTGCCGGATTTAAGTTCGCCGGACAGGATATGACACAGCATCCCCCGTCACCACTCGAGAGCACCGCGCAGGGCAATGCCGTCGCCGGACCGCGTGCCCGTGCCGGGGCGACGATTGCAGCGGAGGTGTCGTTTCGCGGCGTCCATCATGCCTACAACCGCACGCCGTCATTGCGCGGGATCGATCTTGAAATTGCGCCCGGTGAAGTGATCTGCCTGCTTGGCCCTTCTGGATGCGGCAAGTCGACGCTGCTGCGGCTGGCAGCCGGTCTGGAGAATCTCACGGCAGGCGAGATATTCATCAATCGCCGCCAGGTATCGAGCACGCACTCAACCATTCCGCCGGAAAAGCGTGGCGTCGGGCTGATGTTCCAGGACTATGCGCTGTTTCCGCACCTGAGCATTCTCGCCAACGTGATGTTCGGCCTGAAGGGGCTGCAGCGGGCCGATGCCGAACGCGAGGCGATGAACGCGCTGGCCCGTCTCGGGCTGGAGGCTTATGCGAACAACTATCCACACGCGCTGTCGGGGGGAGAGCAGCAGCGTGTGGCGCTCGCCCGAGCCATTGTTCCGCGTCCGAACGTCCTGTTGATGGACGAACCGTTTTCGGGGCTCGACAAGCGGTTGCGCGATTCCGTGCGAGACGAGACGCTGTCGGTCTTGCGCGAGACACGCGCCACTTCGGTGCTCGTCACGCATGATCCCGAGGAAGCCATGCGCATGGCGGACCGCATCGTATTGATGCGAAAAGGAAAAATCGTCCAGACGGGCAGTGCCCACGATCTCTACAACAACCCGATCGACATAGAGTCGGCACGCTTTTTTTCCGAAGTGAACGAGATCGTCACCGTTATCGAGAACGGTGCCGCCGTAACGCCGTTCGGGCGATATGATGCGCCCGACATTCCCGATGGAACCCCGGCCATCGTGTGTATCCGCCAGCAGGGCATCGAGGTTCTGGCTGCCGATCCCGATGACCGGCGCAACAGGTATGCCACGATCGAAGGCCGCATTCTGTCGCGTCGTTTCCTGGGAGAGGTGGATGTCGTCGATCTGGTCGTGAACGGTCTGGATCAGCAATTGACGGCGCGGGTGCGCGGGCTTTCGGGGGAAAATCCCGGCAATGATGTCAGGGTTCGGGTGCGCCCGAGCGATGTCCTCGTTTTCCCCGCGCGCTGACAGGCCGGCTCTTTAATCATGCATGAGCGGGTGTGTTGCGGCGTGGGATCATGCCCTATATCTTCCCCGGCAACGCAGTCTTCCGGGTATAAGGAGTAATCGGTCATGGCACCGAGTTGGTTCCAGATTCTGATCGTCATCGTTCTGCTCGTCCTGCTGTTCGGCAGAGGCAAGATTTCCGAGCTGATGGGCGATGTCGCCAAGGGCATCAAGAGCTTCAAGAAAGGTATGGCGGACGATGATGACGCCGCCGACGAAGCCGGCGATGCCAAGACCATCGACCACCAGCCTGCAGAATCGGTCAAGCCGTCAAAGGCCAAGACCAAGGCAAGCTGAGCGGCGCAAGCCCTCCAGCTTCGCCAAAATTGCGGTGCGCGGCAGGTTTTGAGTTGCCGCATCGCGTCAGGGCAGGCGCATGTTCGACATCGGTTGGAGCGAAATGCTGGTTCTCGCCGTGGTCACGATCCTTGTGGTCGGACCGCGCGATCTGCCGCGCATGCTGCGCACCGTCGGCCAGTTCGTCGGCAAGGCCCGGCGCATGGCGGGCGAGTTCCAGCGTCAGTTCAATGACGCGCTCAAGGAAGCCGAACTGGATGATGTGAAAAAGAGCATCGACAGCGCGCGCAATGCGATTCCGAAAAACCCGATCAAGGAGAGCCTTGAGAGCATGGCCAAGGCAGGCTCAGACGTAAAAGCTGCCGTTGAGAAGCCGGTCAAGCCGGCATCCGCTGATCCCGCGTCCAGCGAGGCGCAACCGGCCGAGCCCATCAAGTCCTCCGGCACCTCGAAATCCGGAGCCTCTGCGAAGAAGCAGAATGCCGATCCCGAACCGTCGGCAACTTCAGGCGGCAATGAATGAGCAGCAGCGAAGACGATATCGAGGCTTCGAAGGCCCCGCTGATCGAGCACCTGATCGAACTCAGGCAGCGGCTGATGTGGTCGATGGCTGCATTCCTTATCTGCTCCATCGGCTGCTTCTTCATTGCCGACGACATCTTCAACCTTCTGCTCAAGCCCTATGAATGGGCAATCGGCGACCGTCACGAGCTGGAACTGATCTACACCGCGCCGCAGGAGTATTTCATCACCCAGCTCAAGCTGAGCGTGTTCGGCGGGTTTTTCATTTCCTTCCCGATTATCGCCACGCAGCTGTACCGCTTCGTCGCCCCCGGTCTCTACAAACACGAGCGCTCCGCCTTCGTGCCGTATCTGGTCGCAACCCCGATCCTCTTCGTGATCGGCGCATCGGTGGTCTTTTTCATCGTCATGCCGCTGGCGCTGTCGTTCTTTTCCAGCATGGAGCAGGCTGGTGGGGAGGGGCTTGCCAAGATTTCACTGCTGCCGAAGGTGAGTGAATATCTCGGCCTGACCATGTCTCTGATCCTTGCTTTCGGATTGTGTTTCCAGCTTCCGGTCATCCTGACGCTGCTGGCCCGTGCCGGTCTCGTCACCGCCGACATGCTGCGCCATGGCCGTCGCTATGCCATCGTTGCGGTCTTCGGCGCGGCAGCCATCCTGACGCCGCCCGATCTGTTCAGCCAGACCGGCCTTGCGCTGCCGACGTTGCTTCTCTACGAAGCATCCATCCTGGCGGTTCGTCAGGTTGAGAAGCGTCGCGAACGCAACGCCGGGGAATCCGAAGCACAGGCCGGCTGACGTCTGTCGAACGGGATTTGGACCGGGCATTTGCCTTCGTGCGTGATCCTGTATCGTGTAACACGCGAAATCACACATCTTGAACGGCATTTAAATGCACGATATCAATTACATAAGAGAAAATCCTGATAGTTTTGATGAAGCCTTGAAGAAGCGCGGCGCGGCACCGGAATCAGCCCGCCTGCTGGCCATTGACGAAAAGCGGCGCGCGCGCATCAACGAGCTTCAGGCCCTGCAGGAAAAGCGCAACGCCGCCTCCAAGGAGATCGGCAAGGCCAAGCAGTCCGGCGACGAATCAGGCGCCGCCCAGTTGATGGCCGAGGTCTCCAGCCTCAAGACGGCCATTCAGCAAGGCGAGGAAGCGGAGCGCCGCATCGTTGCGGAGCTTGACGATGCTCTGGCCGCCATCCCGAACATGCCGCTCGACGATGTGCCCGTTGGAGCTGACGAGCACGACAATGTCGAATTGCATAAATCCGGCGACAAGCCGCAATTCGGCTTCGAGCCCAAGCAGCATTTCGAGGTTGGTGAAGCGCTGGGGCTGATGGATTTCGATACCGCGACGAAGCTGTCGGGCGCCCGTTTCGTGATCCTCAAGGGCGCGCTGTCGCGGCTGGAGCGTGCGATCGCCCAGTACATGCTGGATACGCACACGCTTCAAAACGGCTACACGGAAGTCAATCCGCCGCTTCTGGTGCGCGATCACGTCATGTTCGGCACCGGTCAGCTGCCCAAATTCGCCGAAGACCAGTTCCGCACAGAAAACGGCATGTGGCTGATCCCGACTGCCGAGGTGCCGCTGACCAATCTTGTGCGCGAATCCATCGTCGAGGAAAACGCGCTGCCGATGCGCTACACGGCCTATACGCCGTGTTTCCGCCTCGAAGCGGGCGCGGCTGGCCGCGATACCCGCGGCATGATCCGCCAGCATCAGTTCCCCAAGGTAGAGCTGGTCTCGATCACGCGGCCCGAGGACTCTCTTGCCGAGCTGGAACGCATGCGCGAATGCGCCGAAGGCATTCTGAAAGGGCTCGGACTGCACTACCGCGTCGTCACGCTGTGCACCGGCGACATGGGGTTCGGCGCGCGCAAGACCTACGACATCGAGGTCTGGCTGCCGGGGCAGGACGCGTATCGCGAGATTTCAAGCTGCTCGGTCTGTGGCGATTTCCAGGCCCGCCGCATGGGCGCACGCTACCGTCCGAAGGACGCCAAGCGTCCCGCCTACGTGCATACACTCAACGGCTCCGGCCTTGCTGTCGGACGCACGCTGATCGCGGTGCTGGAAAATTACCAGAACGAGGACGGCAGCGTCACGATACCCGATGCACTCCTGCCGTATATGGGCGGCCTGAAAACGATCACCGCTTCTTGAGAACCAGAAAACCGGGCAGGGCGCATGCGTATTCTGATCACCAATGACGACGGCATTCATGCGCCGGGTCTGAAATCGCTTGAGAAAATAGCCGGTGAATTGTCTGACGATGTTTGGGTCGTCGCGCCGGAGTTCGACCAGAGCGGTGTTTCCCATTCGCTGTCGCTGAACGACCCGATGCGGCTGCGCGAGATCGGTCCGCACCACTTCGCCGTGAAGGGCACGCCGACCGATTGCGTCATCATGGGCGTTCGCCATCTGCTCGACATCAAGCCGGACCTTGTCCTGTCAGGCGTCAATCGCGGTCAGAACATTGCCGAGGATGTAAAATATTCCGGCACCATCGCCGGCGCCTTCGAAGGTGCGATCCTCGGCATTCCCGCGATGGCGCTGAGCCAGGCTTACGGCTTCGCGAAAGGCAAAAAGATCGACTATGCCTGTTGCGAAGCCCATGGCGCGCGCATCATTCGCACTTGCCTTGATGCCGGTCTGCCGCTGGACTGTGTCGCCAACATCAATTTTCCCGATTGCGCCCCCGATGAAGTCAAGGGCGTCGAGATATCCCGGCAGGGGCGCCGGGACCAGAATCTGCTGCACATCGACGCCCGGCACGACGGGCGTGGCAATCCCTACTACTGGCTTGCCTTCGAGCGTCATCGCTCCAATCCGGTTCCCGGCACCGATCTGCATGCGATCTACAACGGCTATATTTCCGTTACGCCGCTCAAGCTCGACATGACGGATAGCGAGACTCTTCAAAGCCTTGTGGAAAAGTTTTAGAGGCAAGACTCATTAATCTGCATACAATGGGTTTGTCTCTAGCTCATGACCTAGCCCGCGCAGAAAGCACGCTTATCCTGCCGTCCATGGCAAATCCCGGCACAACCACGTCCGAACCGGCCAGAGCGAGCCATGTGGCCCGCGCGGAGCTGGTCATGCGTCTGCGCGCACAAGGTATTGGCGATGTACGCCTGCTGGCGGCCATCGAGCAGGTTCCCCGCGACATGTTCCTGCCGCGGCGCTTTGCGGCATTCGCCTACTCGGACCGTGTCATTCCGATTGCCTGCGGGCAGACAGCCTCAAGCGTGCAGGAGGCTGCGGATCTGGCGCTTGCCGCGCGCATCATGCCGGAACACAGGGTCCTGGAAATCGGAACCGGCAGCGGATACCTCACCGCGATCCTGGCGCGCATGACAGCCCAGGTGTTCAGCGTCGAGCGCTACAGGAGGCTGGTTGATGCCGCCACCGAGCGCCTGCTCGACCTTGATGCCCAGAACGTGCTTCTGGCCCATGCCGATGGCTTCCTGGGCCTTTCGGAATACGCTCCCTTCGACAGGATCATCGTCGGCGGCTCCACCGACGAAGTGCCCGAACATCTGGCCGATCAGTTGACGGAAGGCGGCGAGATGGTTCTGCCGCTGGGGAAGATGGGCGCGCCGCAAAAGCTCGTGCGCATCGTGCGCTCAGCAGAAGGGCGTTCACTCGAGGAAATCGGCTCCATTCGCATCGCTCCCCTGGTAAAAGGACGCTCGCGGCAAATTTAATTGCCGCCTTAAGGCCTTGTTTACGGCGTTGGGGTTAACTCAGACACGTCTTTTGTAGCGTTTCTTGTGTGTGAGTGAACCGATGCGTAGCGTATTTTCGGAACGGGCTGTCCGTGCCGCCTTGAGGCTGACAGCCGCAACTGCTTTGGCGTTGACTGCTGCTGCCTGCAGCACCGACACGACCCGGTTCAGTCAGCCGATGTTCAATTCATCCAATGACTATACCGGCTCGATCACCCCCAAGAAGGGTGTGGGATACGGCGGCGTTCCCGATGAAGGGGCCGGCGTTCCCCAGCCGGCAGTTCAGCAGGCCCCGCTCGCAGCGCCCGGTTCTTATCCATCCCAGCCGTATCCCTCGCAGCCTTATCCGCAAGGGCAGGGTTCGTACAATTACTCCCGGCAGGGCGGCTATCCTCAACAGGGCGGCGGTTATTCGCAGCCGTCCTACAATGGGGGATATCCGGACGGGTCGCCTGACTCCGTGTCGTCGATTTCGACGCCTGCGGCCACAGCTGCAAAACCCGGCACTTACGTCACGGTGGAGCAGGGTGAAACGCTTTATTCGATCTCTCGCCGCTATGGCGTACCCGTCGATGCGCTGATGCAGGCGAACGGCATTTCCGATCCAAGGCAAGTGCGCGTCGGTCAGCGACTGTCGATCCCGACCTATTCGGCATCACGTTTCGGTTGGGTGACCGGGGCGCAGCCGGTGGCGCCGGCACCGCAGCCAGTGGCCGTCACGCCGGCTCCCAAATCGCATAACGTTTCCAGTGTCGCGACGGCAACCGGCACGGCCCCGGCTCCGCGCGCTTCGGCAGCGCCAGTGGCATCGGGTGGAACCCATACTGTTGCAACCGGGGAAACGCTGTACTCGATTTCCCGCCGTTACGGCGTGACCGTTGAAGCGCTGTCAAACCAGAATGGCATTTCATCGCCGTCCCAGCTGCGGGTAGGCCAGCGTCTCTCCATTCCCGGTGCCGGTTCGACGGCAGCGGTGATCAACACCAAGCCGCAGCAGGTGGCGGTGCGTACGCAGGATCCTGCACCGGTCAGACAGGCGGTTGCGCAACCCGTGCCGCCGGCTCCTCAGGCCGTGCCTGATGATCAGCCGATCAGCACAGCGTCGATTCCCGCCCCGCAGGCGATCAATGAAGGCTTTCGCTGGCCGGCGCGGGGCCGCGTGATCAGCGCGTTCGGCGAGGCTAATAGCGGTTCGGCAAACGAAGGTATCAATATCGCCGTGCCGGAAGGCACATCGGTGCGCGCGGCGGAAAACGGCGTCGTGATTTATGCCGGTTCCGAGCTTGAAGGCCTCGGCAATCTGGTTCTGGTGCGCCATGCCGACAACTGGGTCACGGCCTATGCCCACAATCGCAGCCTGAAGGTTGCGCGCGGCGACAAGGTCACACGTGGCCAGATCATCGCCACGGCCGGTCAGACCGGCAAGGTGACGTCACCTCAGCTTCACTTCGAATTGCGCAAGGGTTCGAAACCAGTCGATCCGCTGCGCTACCTGTCCGCCCTCTAGAGGCCAGAGGGTTGGGGCCAAGGGGGATTACCGCGCGATCCTGACCTCCATCAAGCGCGGGAAGACGGCGCGGGCGGCTCGAACAAGCCTAGAGGCGAACTTCGAGCCGTCCGGCGACGTCCTGGATGAACTGCCAGGCGACACGGCCCGAACGCGCCCCGCGCGTCGTGGACCATTCCAGTGCATCGCGATGCAGTGTTTCACTATCCACCTTCAAGCCGTAGTGCTTCGCGTAACCATCGACCATATCGAGATACTCGTCCTGGCTGCATTTGTGGAAGCCAAGCCACAGGCCGAACCTGTCTGACAGCGAGACCTTCTCTTCAACAGCCTCGCTCGGATTGATTGCCGTTGACCGCTCGTTCTCCATCATGTCGCGTGGCAGCAGGTGGCGGCGGTTGGAGGTCGCATAGAACAGGACATTGGTCGGCCGTCCTTCCAAGCCGCCTTCAAGCGCAGCCTTCAGAGATTTGTAGGACGTGTCGTCACCATCGAAAGACAGATCGTCGCAGAAGATCAGGAATCGTTCCTGCCTGTCGCGCAGCAAAGCCAGGAGGGCTGGCAGGCTGTCGATGTCCTCGCGGTGAATTTCGATCAGCTTGAGGCTGCCGGGCTCTATCCCGTGCGATTTGGCTTCGGCATTGATCGCTGCATGGCTCGCCTTGACCAGGGAACTCTTGCCCATGCCGCGGGCTCCCCAGAGCAGCGCATTGTTGGCCGAAAACCCGCGAGCAAACCTTAAAGTGTTTTCAAACAGCAGGTCGCGGGCATGGTCCACGCCTTTGAGCAAGCCGATATCGACACGATTGACCCGCTGTACAGGCGTCAACACAGACTGGCTGCTCGACCATACGAATGCATCCGCCCGGGTAAGATCAGCCGGGGCGGCAGGTGCCGGGCCGAGGCGGTCGAGTGCATCGGCGATGCGGCAGAGAACGGGCAGGAGGCTTTCGGAATCGGGCATTGTCGTCATTCGTGCTTCTTGCATACGGGAGATGAACTAGATAACCACGGTCACCGAAAAGACTTGGGGTAACCGGAACGGCTTGCTAGCACACGCGATGTGGCCGCCGCAAAGCGATTGCGCACGCGTGATTGCAATGCGGGTCTGCAATTGTATATTCCGGCGGCCTTGAACCCGGGCGCATAAGCACAATCTGTCACGCACAGCCTGCGTGCCGGTGCGCCGGAACGAAACGACATTCACGGGCTTTAAGCCGCAAAGAGATGACGGCTTGTAGCCGTAAAGGAAGAGAAAATGGACCTGTTCATCACTCCGGCCTACGCGCAGGGAGCCGCGGGAGGCGGTGGCGGCATCGTCATGCAACTGCTGCCGTTCCTGATGATTTTCCTGATCATTTACATGCTCATCCTGCGTCCGCAGCAAAGGCGGATGAAAGAGCACAAGGAAATGATTGCCAACCTGCGGCGCGGTGACATGGTCGTGACTTCGGGTGGCCTTGTTGGAAAGGTGACCAAGGTCACCGATGGCGATGATGAGATTCAGCTCGAACTGTCGCGCGACACGACTGTAACCGCGATCCGTTCGACGATTGCCGAGGTTCGCTCCAAGACCGAACCCGTCAAGGCCAAGAGCGCATCCGCCAAGGAAGACAGCAAGAAGTAATCCGTTCCCGTTCGGCGGGGCATATTATCGCAATGTGCCCCTCGTGATACTGCTCTTCGTCTGAAACCGGTTCCGGCTCACCATGCTTTATTTCGCGCGTTGGAAAATCGTTCTTATCCTGGCGGTATCGCTGCTGGGCATCCTGTTGACGTTGCCGAACTTCCTGCCGCGCGCCGTCGTCGACATCCTGCCGGCTTCGTTCCAGCG
Source organism: Rhodobiaceae bacterium (assembly GCA_020637855.1). Classification (GTDB taxonomy): domain Bacteria; phylum Pseudomonadota; class Alphaproteobacteria; order Rhizobiales; family Tepidamorphaceae; genus JACKJK01. The sequence continues at coordinate 1,114,228 of JACKJR010000001.1, forward strand.
CCAACTCGTACTTGGCCTTGACCTGCAAGGCGGGTCACACCTGCTTCTGGCGGTTGATTCAGATGCCGTGGTCAAGGAACGCCTTGATGCATTGCGCGACGATGTCCGTTCCGCGCTGCGTGAAAAACGCATTGGCTACACGGGCCTGGGCGTTCAGGGGCAGGGTGTGCAGGTCCGTATTCGCGATACGGCCAATGTCGATGGTGCCCGCGACGCATTGAACGAACTCGCTACCCCGGTCTCCGGGTCGCTGCTGTCCGGTGGGGCGCCGATCCGCGATATTGAAGTCAGCTTTGTCGAGCCGGACCAGTTCGTTCTGAGCCTGAGCGAGCAGGGCTTGCAGCAACGCATAGGTTCGGCGGTTGAACAGTCGATCGAGATCGTGCGCCGGCGTATCGACGAACTTGGCACAACGGAGCCGTCCATCCAGCGCCAGGGCGCAGACCGGATTCTCGTGCAGGTGCCCGGTCTTGACGATCCCACCCGTCTGAAAGCGCTGATCGGCCAGACCGCGAAACTGACTTTCCGTCTCGTGGATCAGTCGATGCCCGCCCAGCAGGCGATCGAGACCCGGCCACCCGCGGAATCCGAAGTGCTCTACAGCACTGACGACCCGCCGCAGCCCTATCTGATCCAGAAACGGGTCATGGTGTCCGGCGAGGACCTCACCGATGCCCAGCCGGGATTTGATCAGCGCACCAACGAGCCGATCGTCAGTTTCCGCTTCAATTCGTCGGGCGCGCGAAAGTTCGCGGCCGTGACACAGCAGAACGTGGGCCGCCCGTTTGCCATCGTGCTCGACAACGAGGTGATTTCGGCACCGGTCATTCGCGAGCCGATCCTTGGCGGTTCGGGGCAGATCAGTGGCAATTTCACCGTTGAAGGCGCCAATGATCTTGCGATCCTGCTGCGCGCCGGCGCACTGCCGGCACCTTTGACGATCCTCGAGGAACGTACCGTCGGACCGGGGCTGGGTGCGGACTCCATCGCGGCAGGCGAAACGGCGTCCATTATCGGCGCACTGGCTGTTATCGTGTTCATGCTGGCGGCCTATGGACTGTTCGGCGTCTTCGCCAACATTGCGCTTGCGGTGAACGTGGCGCTGCTGCTCGGGGCCTTGACCCTGCTTCAGGCAACGCTGACCCTGCCGGGCATTGCCGGCATCGCGCTGACCATAGGCATGGCGGTCGATGCAAACGTGCTGATTTACGAACGCATCCGCGAAGAGATGAACGCCGGCCGGTCGGCCATATCCTCGATCGATTCCGGTTACCGCATGGCACTCGGCACAATTCTGGATGCGAATATCACCACGCTGATCGTGGCGCTTATCCTGTTCAATCTCGGATCGGGCCCGGTTCGCGGGTTCGCAGTCACCCTGGCCATCGGTATCCTGACATCGGTCTTCAGTGCTTTCACACTGAACCGGCTGATCGTATCGCTGTGGCTGAAGTGGCGCCGTCCGACCCGCTTGCCGATCTGATCACGGCTTAATCGAAACGAAGGCAGACCGATTTCATGCGCGCGTTGCGACTGGTACCTGAAAAAACGACGTTCCGCTTCATGCGCTGGCGGACGTTCAACTTCACCGCGTCGATTGCAGCGACGATCATCTCGCTGATACTCGTTGCCGTGCTGGGTCTCAATTTCGGCATTGATTTCCGTGGTGGCACGCTGATCGAGATCAAGACCACGGACGGTCCCGCGGATATCGCGCAGATTCGCGAACTGGTCGGCGGTCTCGACCTTGGCGACGTGCAGATTCAGGAATTCGGTTCGCCTGACGACGTGCTCATCCGCGTCGAACAGCAGGATGGCGGAGAGCTTGCCCAGCAGGCCGTCATCGAAAAGGTGAAATCGGCACTCGGCGATACGGTTGAATATCGCCGTGTCGAGATCGTCGGGCCGCAAGTGTCCGGCGAACTCGTCCAGAGCGGCGCGATCGCGGTCGTTTCCGCGCTGCTTGCGATTCTGATCTACATCTGGTTCCGGTTTGAATGGCAGTATGCCATCGGCGCTGTTGTATCGACGAGCCATGACGTCTTTCTCACGCTCGGCCTGTTCGCAGCCATCCGCTATGAATTCAACCTGTCGAGTATCGCCGCCGTGCTTACCATCGTGGGGTATTCGCTGAACGACACGGTCGTGGTCTATGACCGGATCCGCGACAACCTGCGGCGCTTCAAGCGCATGCCGATTACCGAAGTGATCGATCTGTCGATCAACGACATGCTTTCGCGCACGGTAAATACCTCGCTGACCACTCTCCTTGCGCTTTTTGCACTCTATATCTTCGGTGGTGAGGTCATTCGTGGTTTTGCCTTCGCAATGATCTGGGGCGTGCTTGTCGGCACTTACTCGTCGACCTTCATCGCGGCTCCGATCCTGATCTTCCTCAACCTGCGTCCAGGCGCGGGCAAGGATAGTGGCGAGGCAACCGCAGAAGCACCGGCGACATCCTGACGGGCCGGTTCTCTTCTTCGGCCCTGAAGGGCCGAAAAACGGCATTGGAGAGGTTGGCTTGCCGTCGAAGAAGGCACATTTCCCCGGGCGCGCGCAGATCGACACCTACGGCAATGGCGGATTTCGCTTTGCCGGCATGTCGCATCGCGGTTCGATCATCGCATTGCCGGGCGGCATAAGCGAGTGGGCCGCCAGAGACGGGACGCGCCTTGAAAAAAAAGATTTCTCCATACTTGAAGACAGCGCGGAACTGCCCGAATTCCTTTTGATCGGTACGGGTAGGCAGATTGCGTTTGTGGAAGAAGAGGTGCGCGGTTATCTGCGCTCACTGGGCATTTCAAGCGATTTCATGGATACCGGTGCCGCTGTCAGAACCTACAACGTGATGCTGGCCGAGGACCGGTCGGTAGGCGCAGCACTCATTGCGGTGGAGTAGGACAGTGCTGGCCGAACTCGAAAGCGCATATGCCCACTGCGAAAGTCTGTTGCGAGAGGCAGACAAGGACCGGTATCTGGCAACGCTCTTCGCCCCCGCCGACAAGCGCCCGCACCTGCATGCGCTTTATGCTTTCGTCACCGAGATTTCCTGCGTGCGTGACAAGGTGCGCGAGCCGATGCCGGGCGAAATCCGCATGCAATGGTGGATGGATGCGCTCGATTCCAGGCCGTGTGGCGATTCCAAGGGCAACCCTGTCTTCTGCGCGGTCAAGGACACCATTGCCCGGTTCGACCTGCCCGTTACCACCCTAATCAACATGGTCGATGCGCGCATCTTCGACCTCTACGACGATCCGATGCCGACCATGCGCGATCTGGTCGGTTATTCCGGCGAAACCTGTTCTGCGGTCATGCAGCTTGCGGCCATTATCCTGAACGATGGCGAACAGCCATGCACGGCCGATATCGCCGGGCATGCCGGGGTGGCCTGCACGATGGCGCGCGTGCTCTGGAACCTTCCGAAACACGCAAGCCGCGGGCAACTCTTCATCCCGCTTGATATTCTTTCTGCTCATGGCGTGTGCCGCGAGGACATCATCGCCCGGGAGACGACCCCGGAAATACGGCAGGTCCTGAAGGCATTTCACGATGCCGCCGATGACCATGTTGAAGCTGTTGGCTGTTATGCCGATCAGATTCCATGCAAGGTCGCGCCCGCGTTCCTGCAGACCGCGCTGGTGCGTCATTACCTGGCCGCGCACAGGAAACTGAACGATCCGCTGAATGAGCAAGCCTGCCTGTCGCAATGGCGCCGACAATGGATTCTCTGGCGCGCTGCGCGGTGCGCAAACACGGTGGGATGTTCTTCCTGAAGGTGTTTACCCGGCAGCAGGGGTGAGCGCACTCTGTGCTGTCAGCCAGTGGGCTAGATCGATGCGCGCGCGTTGCGTCATTGCCTGCTTGCGCGCGACCGACTTGGCTTTTCCCTTCGGCTTTCGGCCATGCTCGTCGCGGGGATACTGCCAGTCATCGGCAAGCGGCGGAAACAGGCCGAAATTCACGTTCATCGGCTGGAAGCTGCGTGGTGCGCCCTGCTGCTCGGCGCTGAGGTGGCCAAGCGTGATGTGATTGACCAGGGCGCCCAGGGCGGTGGTTGCCGGCGGCTGACCGAGTGCGCGGCCCAGAACCTCTGCGGCGGCGAAACGGCCGGCCAGCAGGCCAGATGCTGCAGATTCCACATAGCCTTCGACACCGGTCATCTGCCCTGCAAAACGCAGATTGGGTTGGCTTTTGAGGCGCAATTGCGGATCGAGCAGCTTCGGGCTGTTCATGTAGGTGTTGCGATGCAGGCCGCCGAGGCGGGCAAACTCCGCATTCTCAAGCCCCGGGATCATCCGGAAAATGTCGGCCTGCGTGCCATAGCGCATCTTGGTCTGGAACCCGACCATGTTCCACAGCGTGGCCAGCGCATTGTCCTGCCTGAGCTGCACAACGGCATAAGGCTTCTCGGTGCCGGGATGAGGGTTGGTCAGCCCGACGGGCTTCATCGGACCGTGGCGCAGGGTCTCGCGGCCGCGCGCAGCCATGATTTCGATTGGCAGACAGCCATCGAAATAGGGTGTGTTGGCTTCCCAGTCGTGGAATTCGACCGTGTCCGCGGCCAGCAGCGCGTCAACGAAAGCCTCGTATTGTGCCTTGTCCATCGGGCAGTTGAGATAATCGGAGCCCGTGCCGCCGGGGCCCGCCTTGTCGTAGCGCGACTGGAACCATGCAATATCCATGTTGACGGATTCGCGGTGGACGATCGGCGCGATCGCATCGAAAAAGGCGAGTTCCGTTTCACCGGAAGCCGCGGCAATTGCCTTGGCCAGCGGTTCGGACGTGAGTGGACCGGTCGCGAAAATCCATAAACCGCTATCCGGACCGGGCAGGCCGGGAATTTCCTCACGGCAAATCTCGATCAGCGGATGATCTTCAAGCGCTTTCGTAACGGCATCGGAGAAGCCGTGCCGGTCAACGGCAAGCGCGCCGCCCGCCGGCACCTGATGGGCATCGGCGCTGGCCATGATCAGCGAATTGCAGCTGCGCATTTCCTGATGAATGAGGCCGACGGCATTGGTTTGCGCATCATCCGACCGGAACGAATTGGAACACACAAGTTCGGCAAGCCCGTCCGTCTTGTGTGCATCTGTGCCGCGTACAGGCCGCATCTCGTGCAGAACGACGCGCACGCCGGCCTGTGCCGCCTGCCATGCAGCCTCGCTGCCGGCAAGGCCACCGCCCACGATGTTGATGAGTTGCTGTTTCTGCATGGCGGCGACCATAGCGTTGAGGCTGCAAGGATCAAGCGATCATGCGTGACCGCGATGCAACATCACGCCGGATTGAGATTGGGATCCCCATCAAGAACTTGCTCACTGGCCTTCAAATCAGTAGGCCAGTGTTCATTCCGCTTCGGATTGTCTGGCAGGAGAGGTGGTGAGGTGTCGAACCGTTACCCGCTAGCAGCCCTCGTGGCAGGGTTTATTGCACTCGTTTGTCTTTCATTTTCAACACCGGTCTTCGCACAGAAGGCGTCGGTCAGCAGTCAGTCGCAGTATGTGCGCGTCAACGCGCATGAGTCCGACGTGATCTTCTGCCATGGCTTCGGATGCAGGTTTGAAACCGAAGTTCCATTCAAGGACGACGATATCGCGGAGCTGACCCACATTCTTGCGACCGGCGCCGATGGTCCCGAGCAGGAGCGTGAAGCTGTGAAACAGGCGGTTGCCTTTTTCGAGCGCCATGCGGCGAACTATGCCGGAACCTCCACGGACATTGCCGGCAACTACACCATTGGTGGCGATCCGACACAGCTCGATTGCATCGACGAAGCGCACAATACCGCCCGTTTGCTGATCCTTCTGCAGAAGAAGGGGCTGCTGAAATATCACACCGTCGCCAAGATCGAGGGACGCGGTAATTTCATCGACACCCGCTACCCGCACAATACGGCGGTGCTGAAGGACAAGACGACCGGTATCAAATGGTCGGTTGATTCCTGGATGCGCCACAACGGCGACATTCCCGAAGTGATGACGCTCAAGCGCTGGTTCCGCGAAGGTTACAGCTAAGTCAAGGAAGCTCTCCGTCATTGCCGGGCTTGACCCGGCAATCCAGAGCGCCAACCACATCGCTTGCAGCCCTGGATACCCGGGTCAAGCCCGGGTATGACGGAAGATGATACAGGGAACCGTCACTCCGCCGCAGACGTGACCCGCTTGCGCCGGCGGTTCAGCAACTCGTCCAGAAAACGTCCGGTATAGCTGCGTTCCACAGCAACGATATCCTCCGGCGTTCCCGTGGCGACGATCTCGCCGCCACCGTCGCCGCCCTCGGGTCCAAGGTCGATGATCCAGTCGGCGGTCTTGATGACTTCCAGATTATGCTCGATCACAGCGACCGTATTGCCCTGGCCGACAAGCTCGTGCAGCACCTCCAGCAGCTTGGCGACATCGTGGAAATGCAGGCCCGTGGTCGGCTCGTCGAGAATATAAAGCGTCCGGCCTGTCGCGCGTTTTGAAAGCTCCTTGGCGAGCTTGATACGCTGAGCTTCACCGCCTGACAGCGTCGTCGCCTGCTGACCGACCTTGATGTAGCCCAGGCCCACCCGCTGCAGCGTATCGAGCTTGTCGCGGATCGAAGGCACCGCGTCGAACAGATCGCGCGCTTCGTCAACCGTCATATCGAGCACTTCTGCAATCGACTTGTTCTTGAACTTCACTTCCAGCGTTTCGCGGTTGTAGCGATGTCCCTTGCAGACGTCGCAGGTCACATAAACGTCGGGCAGGAAGTGCATCTCGATCTTGATGACGCCATCGCCCTGGCAGGCTTCGCAGCGCCCGCCCTTGACGTTGAACGAGAAGCGGCCCGGCCCGTAGCCGCGCGCCTTGGCCTCGGGAAGTCCCGAAAACCATTCGCGGATCGGCGTGAATGCACCGGTATAGGTCGCAGGGTTCGAGCGCGGCGTGCGCCCGATCGGGCTCTGGTCGATATCGATGATCTTGTCGATATGCTCCAGCCCCTCGATACGCTCGTGCGGAGCAGGGTGCTCGCGCGCGTTGGAGAGCTTGCGCGCAGCCGCCTTGTACAGCGTATCGATCAGGAAGGTCGATTTGCCTCCACCGGATACGCCGGTGACGCAGGTGAAGGTGCCGAGCGGAATATCGACGGTGACATCCTTCAGGTTGTTGCCGTTTGCGCCGACGACGCGCAAACGCCGCACCTTGGAGCCTTCCCGGCGCTCCTGCGGCATGGGGATCTGGCGCATCCCGGTCAGATACTGTCCGGTCAGGCTCGCCGGATTGGCCATCACCTGGTCGGGCGTGCCTTGCGCAACAATCATGCCGCCATGAACGCCGGCTTCAGGCCCGACATCGATGACGAAATCAGCCTCAAGGATCGCATCCTCGTCATGCTCCACCACAATGACGGTGTTGCCGAGGTCGCGCAGGTGCTTCAGCGTGTCGAGCAGGCGGGCGTTGTCGCGTTGATGCAGGCCGATGGAGGGCTCGTCCAGCACGTAGAGCACGCCGGTCAGCCCGGACCCGATCTGCGAGGCAAGGCGGATGCGCTGGCTTTCGCCACCAGACAGCGAGCCGGACCCGCGCGACAGCGTCAGGTATTCCAGTCCCACGTCGTTGAGGAACTTCAGCCGGTCGCGAATTTCCTTCAGGATCCGCGTGGCGATTTCATTCTGCTTGGTCGTAAGCGTGTCGGGCAGGGTGGTAAACCAGTCCGCCGCCGCCTTGATGGAGAGCGCCCCGACCTCGCCGATATGCTTGCCGTCGAGCTTGACCGCCAGCGCTTCGGGTTTCAGCCGGTGGCCGTTGCAGGCCTCGCACGGGTGGTTGCCCTGAAACCGCGACAGTTCCTCGCGCACCCACTGGCTTTCGGTTTCCCGCCAACGCCTTTCGATGTTGCCGATGACGCCCTCGAACGTCTTCTTGGTCTCGTATTTGCGCAGGCCATCGTCATAGACGAAGGTGATTTCCTCCACCCCCGATCCGTAGAGCACGGTTTCACGCACTTTTTCCGACAGTTTTGCCCATGGCGTCGTCATCGATGCCTTGAAGTGGCGTGTGATGGCTTCCAGCGTCTGCGCGTAATAGGGCGAGGAATTGCCGGTCTTGGCCCATGGCAACACCGCACCGTCGGCCATGGACAGGTTTTCATCGGGCACGACGAGATCGGCTTCGAACTTCAATTGCGTGCCGAGCCCGTCGCAAACCGGGCAGGCGCCATGCGGCGAGTTGAACGAGAACAGACGCGGCTCGATTTCAGCTATTGTGAAGCCTGAAACCGGGCAGGCGAATTTTTCCGAAAAGATCAGGCGGCGCGGTTTGCCCTGTTCGTCGGTCTCGTCGGCAAATTCGGCAACCGCCAGCCCTTCAGCCAGATGCAGGGCGGTCTCGAGGCTGTCGGCCAACCGTGAGGCGATGTCGCCACGAATGACGATCCGGTCCACGACCACATCGATGTCATGCTTGAACTTCTTGTCGAGCGCCGGCACGTCGGGAAGCTCGTAAAACGTTCCGTCCACTTTCACGCGCTGGAAGCCGCGCTTCATCAACTCGGCCAGTTCCTTGCGGTACTCGCCCTTTCGCCCGCGCACGATCGGGCTGAGCAGATAGAGCCGGCTGCCTTCGGACTGTTCCATCAGCCGGTCGACCATCTGGCTGACGGTCTGGCTCTCGATCGGCAGGCCCGTTGCAGGCGAATAGGGAATACCGACGCGGGCGAACAGCAGCCGCAGGTAATCGTAGATCTCGGTGACCGTGCCGACCGTGGAGCGCGGATTGCGCGAGGTGGTCTTCTGCTCGATGGAAATCGCCGGCGAAAGACCCTCGATATGGTCCACGTCGGGCTTCTGCATCATCTCCAGAAACTGGCGCGCATAGGCCGACAGAGATTCAACATAGCGCCGCTGTCCCTCGGCATAGATCGTGTCGAAGGCGAGCGACGATTTGCCGGAGCCCGACAGGCCGGTGAACACGATCAACCTGTCGCGCGGCAGCTCGAGATCGACGTTCTTCAGGTTGTGTTCGCGCGCACCGCGGATCGAGATGGTCTTGCCGGTCATGTGGTCGTGTCTCCGTCAGCGTACCTACGCTGGCGTCAGGGTTCGGGGCGTGTCGAGTGCTGCCATGCGATAACTTAGGACGCTCAAGCGGTTCCGCCAGCCATTGGCGTGCATGAACCTCCCTTGCAATACGCATGAGTCGTGACTAGAACATTACATGAACATATGTGCTCATGGCGAGGCTCTTGTGGAAAAGAGCGGCCGCCTGCGGGCATTGCGGAAACAAAGCAGCTAGGGTCCGCGCATGCAATGGCTGAGCGGGAACGCGCGGCATCAACGAATGTTACGAAAGGGCAGGCTACATGGCGGGCAGTGTCAACAAGGTGATCCTGATCGGCAATCTGGGGCGCGATCCGGAAATCCGCCGCACGCAGGACGGGCGCCCGATCGCCAACCTGCGCATCGCCACATCGGAAAGCTGGCGCGACAAGGCGACCGGCGAACGCCGCGAGCGCACCGAGTGGCACACCGTGGTGATCTTCAACGAGCCGCTGTGCCGCATCGCCGAACAATATCTGCGCAAGGGCTCGAAGATATACGTCGAAGGCCAGCTTCAGACCCGCAAATGGCAGGACCAGTCCGGTCAGGACCGCTATTCGACCGAGGTCGTGCTGCAGGGCTTCAATTCGGTGCTGACCATGCTCGACGGCCGCAACGATGGCGGCGGTGGCGGCGATTACGGCGGCGGATCGGACTTCGGCCAGTCTAGCCCGATGCAGGGCGGCGGCGGTGGAAGCGCGCCGTCAGGAAGAGGTGGCGACCTCGACGACGATATTCCGTTCTAATTTTCCATGGTGGTGACATTCGGCGCCACGCATACGGTCGAGCGTGTCAGGAAGCGCTTCTCGCGGCCATTATCGAGGCTGAACATGCCGCCTCGGCCTTCCACCACATCGATGACCAGATCGGTGTGCTTCCAGGCTTCATACTGGCTTGCCGAAATGTAGAACGGCATGCCGCCGATTTCGCCAAGATTCACGTCATTGTCACCGATCAGAAAATCATCCACCGGATAGCACATCGGCGAGGACCCATCGCAGCATCCGCCCGACTGGTGGAACAGCACGGGGCCATGGTCCGCGACAATCTCGGCAAGCAGTTCGAGCGCTGCAGGTGTTGCAGTGACTTTGTTCATGCGTTCCTCCTTGAAAGGGCGGGGCACCGGTGGCGGCCGGCGCCCCTTTGCTACAGCTGAGAGAAGAAATCGACTTTTAGAAGAAGCCGAGCTTCTTCGGGCTATAGCTGACCAGCATGTTCTTGGTCTGCTGGTAGTGGTCGAGCATCATCTTGTGGGTCTCGCGACCGATGCCGGACTGCTTGTAGCCGCCGAACGCCGCATGCGCCGGATAGGCGTGGTAGCAGTTGGTCCACACACGACCGGCCTCGATCGAGCGTCCGAAGCGGTAGCAGGTGTTGGCATCACGGCTCCACACGCCGGCACCGAGGCCGTAAAGCGTGTCGTTTGCAATCGACAGTGCCTCGTCGGCGTCCTTGAAGGTCGTGACCGAGACAACGGGGCCGAAGATTTCCTCCTGGAAAATCCGCATCTTGTTGTGGCCCTTGAAGACGGTCGGCTTGACGTAGTAACCACCGGCAAGGTCACCGCCGAGGGTGTTACGCTCGCCGCCGGTCAGAAGATCGGCGCCTTCCTGCTTGCCGATGTCGATATAGGACAGGATCTTCTCAAGCTGCTCGGAGGAGGCCTGCGCACCGATCATCGTTGCCGGGTCGAGCGGATCTCCCTGTACGATGTCCTCGACGCGTTTCAGAGCGCGTTCCATGAACTTGTCGTAGATCGATTCCTGGATCAGCGCGCGCGATGGGCAGGTGCAGACCTCACCCTGGTTAAGCGCGAACATGACGAAGCCCTCGATCGCCTTGTCGAAGAAGTCGTCATCCCTGGCGGCGACATCATCGAAGAAGATGTTCGGCGACTTGCCGCCAAGCTCCAGCGTCACCGGAATGAGGTTCTGGCTGGCATACTGCATGATCAGACGGCCGGTCGTGGTCTCGCCGGTGAAGGCGATCTTGGCGATCCGGTTCGACGAGGCCAGCGGCTTGCCGGCTTCAAGGCCGAAGCCGTTGACGATGTTGAGCACGCCCGCCGGCAGTAGATCGCCGATCAGTTCGGCCCACAGCATGATCGCCGCAGGAGTCTGCTCGGCAGGCTTCAGAACCACGCAGTTGCCGGCGGCAAGAGCGGGGGCAAGCTTCCAGCAGGCCATTAGCAGCGGGAAGTTCCACGGGATGATCTGGCCAACGACACCGAGCGGCTCGTGGAAGTGGTAGGCGACCGTGTCGTGGTCGATCTCGGAGATCGAACCTTCCTGACCACGGATGGCGCCGGCGAAATAGCGGAAGTGGTCGATGGCGAGCGGCAGGTCGGCTGCCGTGGTCTCGCGGATCGGCTTGCCGTTGTCCCAGGTTTCCGCCGTGGCCAGCAGGGAGAGATTGTCCTCCATGCGGTCGGCGATCTTGTTCAGGATGACAGCGCGTTCGGCCGGGCTGGTGCGGCCCCAGGCCTCTTTCGCCGCATGGGCGGCGTCGAGTGCCGCCTCGACATCGGCGGCTTCAGACCGCGCAATCTCGCACAGCACCTGCCCGGTGACCGGAGAGGTGTTGGCGAAATATCTGCCGGACTTCGGGGCGACCCACTGACCGCCGATGAAATTGTCGTAACGCGCGGCGAACGGTGCCTTGGCTTCCTTGAAATGCTGGACGATGTTCATTGTGTTTCCTCCTTCGCGACTGCATCGCGTATTGCGATGGGAGGAAGCTCATGAATTACACGCTGAAAGTCAGCCCAGCTGACTCATGACACACGCAACAACTGTCTCAGAATTGCGACAGTTCGCGAACGTTAATTGCCGATGCGGCCCAGTTTGCGATGGAAAGTTGCACGGCTTATGCCGAGTTCGCGCGCAGCTGCCGTGACATTTCCGCCCGCGCGCGCCAGCGCCCGGCTCAAAACGGCGCGTTCGGCAGCCTCGAAACCGTCATCGGCAGCAAGGCCCAGCAAGTCGGATAGCGGGCGCGGATTGGAGGACAGATCGCCGGCAACAAGGCCGAGCGCATTGCGCGCCGGTTGCGTGACGCCGATCACGAGATCGTCCTTGTCCACGGCAAGAAGGCCACCATACCCCTTGTCCTCGCATGGCAGCATGACCAGCCTGGCATGCGGATACCAGAGCCGGAGCAGTTCTTCCTCGATCCGGCGCACCGACTCCGAAACCGAATGCGCCACAAGACCGGCAAAGGCTTCGTTCATGTCCTCGCGCGCGCAGGATACATCGAGAGCCCCGGCCACGAGGCCATGGGGGTCGAACAGCGGCGCGGACATGCAGCTCAGGCCGGTATTGCGCCTCAGGAAGTGCTGATTGCGATGGATCGTGACCTGGCGCTTTTCGGTCAGGCAGGTCCCGATTCCGTTGGTGCCTTCCCTGGCCTCCGACCAAAGCGTTCCCGTCCACAGCCCGCAACCTTCAAAATCGGCGTCGTCGCCCGTTATGCCGCGCCGTTCCACAGGAATGCCGTCGGGGCTTGCGAGCATAACGCAGCAGCCGGCGCTTCCGACTGCGCGGAACAGATTGTCGAGGCTGGGACGCGACGCACGGATGGTCAGTTCCATCGCATCCTGGACAGCCCTGAGCTCGGTATCGGTGAGGCGGTCGGGAGAGTGGCCGGATTCAGGATCAAGACCATGCAGGCGTGCTGAACGGCTCCATGACGCAACCAGAGGCGAGCGCGCCGGTCCGTCGCCTGAAAGCGCACTGGCGATCCTGTCGGAATGGTCAGCCGTTTGCCGGCGCTCCATGGGGTTCTCCCGTACCCCGGCCCGTTTTCAGGCCTGTAGGCAGACTCTTGGTGGTCTGTCTCTGGAATTTCTTCAGCCATTCTAATGGCTTCGGACAAACAGGAAAATTCGTATAAAGACTAGGGCGTCTCAGAGTGCTCAATGCGCCTGTTCACCCGGCGTAACTGACGCTTTTTCGGCGGCGGCTTCATCGCCGATGATCTGCGCATGCCGGTAGACCGACTGCGCCTCGATGAAGACACGGCGCACGGCGGGGAAACGGTCCTTGATCGCGCGTTCCAGCACATAGACGATTTCTTCCAATTGGCCGGCGTGAATGTCGTCGCGGAAATCGAGACTGATTGCCAGCAGGATGTCATCGGGACCGTTATGCAGCGTGCGCAACTCGTTGACGCTGGTGACCAGGTTACCCTGATCGGCGATGATTTCGCGGATACCTTCAATCATTTCTGGCGCGGCCGCTTCGCCAATGAGCAGGCTCTTGGTTTCAATCGCAAGCGCAATTGCGGTTCCGGCAAGGATGACGCCGATGGCGATGGATGCCGCACCATCAAGCCACAGTGCACCGGTCAGCTGTGCGGCAAGAATGCCGACAAACGCAACGATAAGCCCGAGCATGGCCGCGGTATCTTCGAACAGCACCGTGAAAACGGTCGGATCCTTGGATTGCTTGATCGCCTCGACCATGCCCCGCTTGCCGCGGCTGGTGTTGAATTCCTTGTAGGCAATCCACCATGCCGCGCCTTCGAAAATCATCGCGGCAGCAAGAACGCCGTAGTTGACCAGCGGATTGCTGACCGGATGCGGGTCTCCCATCTTATGGATGCCTTCGTAGATCGAGACGCCGGCACCGATCGCAAAGATCAGGATGGCAACTACGAAGGCCCAGAAATACAGCTCCGGCCCGTAGCCGAACGGATGGCGCTCGTCGGCAGGCCGGCTCGCCCGCTTCATGCCGTATAGCAACAGGCCCTGGTTGCCGGTATCGACAAGGCTGTGGATGCCTTCCGACAACATGGCCGAGGAGCCGGTATAGAATGCTGCTGCAAATTTCGTGATCGCGATCAGCGTATTGCCGGCAAGCGCCGCAAAGATCACCTTTTTCGAGCCATGAGCGGCCATGACAACCTCGTGACTGGCAGCGCCCCCGAGTGAGAGGGTAGGCTGCTCGTGTTGACCCCGCGTGTATCACTCACGAGGAAGTGGATTCGATATGTACAGGATAGTGACCGGGTCTGTGTTTGGAACCCTTGTCGCGATTCAATCGGTCCTCGCCGGTGAACCCGAGGTTGTCAGCGCGGTCATCGAGCGTACCGGTCGCGATACCTATATCGTTCACGCATCGATCCGGCACGCCGATGAAGGCTGGAACCACTACGCCGACAAATGGGATGTGCTCGCGCCGGATGGAACAGTGCTGTCGACCCGCATTCTGATGCACCCTCATGTGGACGAGCAGCCCTTCACCCGTAGCCAGCCGGAGATCACCATTCCGCGCGAGATCGGATCAATCACCATACGTGCGCATGACAGCGTGCATGGTTACGGCAGCAAGACGCTCACGGTCGACGTGCCCCACTGATTAAAAGTCAGTTGCTCAGGACCCGCCTGCGGCAAGTGCGGTCACGCCGTCAGCCACGAATTGTACGGCGAGGGCTGCGAGAATGACGCCAAGCAGCCGGGTCAGCACGATGCGACCCGTGATGCCGAGCAGCTTCTCGATGCGGATTGCCAGCAGGTAGGCGATGAAACAGGACGCCAGAACCAGCGCCATCGCAGCGAATACGACGCCATAGCGGATGTAATTGCCGTCAGCCTGGCCAGCAAGCAGGATAACCGCGGTGATCGCGCCGGGGCCGGCCATCAGCGGCACCGCGAGCGGAAAGGCCGCGATGTTCTCAAGGTGATCCTTGTCGATCGTCTTCTTGGCTGTGCTTTCCTTGCGTTCCTGGCGTTTCTCGAAAACCATTTCCGCTGCCGTCCAGAACAGCAGCAGACCGCCTGCGACCCGGAACGCGGGCAGGGTGATCCCTAGAGCGCTCAGCAATGGCTTGCCGATCAGCAGGCTGACCGTCAATACGACGGCGGCGATGAAGGTTGAGCGGATCGCGACTTCCCGGCGCTGTTCCCTCGTCATCCCGCTGGTAACGCCGATGAAGATCGGCGCAAGGCCAAGCGGGTCGACCACGACGAATAGGGTCGCTGCTGCGCTGATGGCGAACTCGATAGGGACGGTCATGAGGCGTTCGAAATTCAGTAGTTGTAGTTCAACTGGTAGATGCGCCGGTTATAGGAATCCTCGATGCAGGCGGCGTTATATCCGCAGCGCTTGCGTCCCTTTAGCCAGTATTTCTGGTCGCTTTCCAGCTGCTTGCGCGCATTGCCGTGCAGCTGCCGGCGTATCGAGAAGTAAAGCGACGCCATCTGGACATCGAGATTGCCGAGGTAGGGGTAGTCGCAGATCGCGACTTCATCGGGCGTCTTGGCGTACCGGCAATTGAAGCTTTGCGCATGCGCCGGGCTTGTCGCGGCTAGAATGGCGTAGACGATTGCGATCGTCAGGAAGAATGCCACCAATAATCGAAAATAACGTGTGTTTTCAGTTGGTTTTGCGGCATTCACACGGCTATGGCGTCGCATGGAATTTCCTCCTCGCATCTGTCGCGTGGGAGTATGCTGGACCTTACCTTTCGAAGGAGCAAGCCGTTTCCTGTGCGTGGTCACGTCAAGCATCTGATGCACTTGTCACAGGGGCGCCAAAATGACTGTTAAATCTGCGGTTTTTCGCTGGTTCAAAGCTAGGCCCGCCTAGCGGGAATCGGCTATTCTGAACCACTAGAAAAACAATTGGATACACGTTCCCTTGTCAGATACCGAAAACCCTGAGGGCCCGCCGGCGGGTCCGGAAGATACTTCCGACATCAAGCCCATTTCCATCGCGGATGAAATGCGCCGCAGCTACCTCGATTACGCCATGAGCGTGATCGTCAGCCGCGCGCTTCCCGATGTGCGTGACGGACTTAAGCCCGTGCATCGGCGCATCATGTTCTCGATGCACGAAAACGGCTACGAGTGGAACAAGCCGTACCGCAAGTCCGCCCGCGTCGTCGGCGACGTCATCGGCAAATACCACCCCCATGGCGACCAGTCGATCTACGACGC
>JACKJR010000010.1 GCA_020637855.1 Rhodobiaceae bacterium
GCGGGTGGCCCGAAAAGTGGACGCCGGTTTTCGGATCAGGCCACCCGCTCCTTACAAGTGGGCGGGCGTTCGAAGCGAAAAAGTGAGGACCACTTTTTCTGAACGCCTCGCCGGAGCAATAGCGCAGAAAGGGCCAATCCCTTTCAAGGTATTGCGACGCAGAAATGAGCGATTTTACCCATATCTGTTCCAGACACGGCGGATTTTGCCCCTGAATGCGTTGCGGTCCGCTTGTGGTGGGCGACACCACGACACGAACCGCGCCTGTTCAGAAGCAAAATCCGTCACGCGCCTTGAGCCTGTCCTCTGGCGCGCGAAGCGCGACCCGGGGGCCCGAAACCTGAATGTAGATACAGCCTGATGCTGGGCATTGACGACATACGTTCAGGCCTCAAGGGCGCCGTCGGCCTGCTGCGCGGCGACGCAAGCGCCATGCGTCACTTCGATGTCA
This sequence comes from Rhodobiaceae bacterium, assembly GCA_020637855.1. Lineage (GTDB taxonomy): Bacteria > Pseudomonadota > Alphaproteobacteria > Rhizobiales > Tepidamorphaceae > JACKJK01. The sequence continues at coordinate 452 of JACKJR010000010.1, forward strand.
GCTTCGAAGGCTTCTGGAAATCCTTCTTCGCGATCCTGGTGATCCTTCCGGTCATCCTTCTTTACATTCACGGTGAGTGGGAAACGCTGGCGTTGGCGGACACGCGCTCCGGCGATCCGATGGACGTGCCGCAATCCTATGGCGCTTTCGTGCTGAAGCGGTTCGTCGTCACGCTCGTTGACTGGCTCGCCTATCCGCTGATCATCCTGGCGATGGCGCGTCCGTTGGGGATCGAGCAGAAGGTGGTGCCCTACATTGTCGCCCAGAACTGGAGCACGATCATCGTCTCGGCGGTGGTCGCGGTCCCCGGCATCATGTTCGGCTTCGGGCTGATGCCGGGAACGATCGCCGGCATGATGACGCTGGCGTTGTTCGCCCTGGCCATGCGCTACTTCTACATGGTCGCGCGTATCGCTATTGGGGCGCCAACGGGTCTGGCCATTGGTCTTGTCGCCTTCAACGCGGTGTCGAGCCTTTTCCTGAGCCAGCTTGCCGTGAAGCTTCTCTAGGGTCAGTAGTCGACTTGCACCAGATAGAGCCCGGCGGACGGCGCAAGCGGCGGACATTGCGCACGGTCGCGCGCTTCGAGCGCTTCCCTGAGGTCACGCTTCGTCCACTTGCCCTCGCCGACGAACTTCAGCGCGCCGGCAAAGGAACGTACCTGATGGTGCAGGAATGATCGCGCCTTTGCCTCGATGATGACGGTCTCGCCGGAGCGCCGCACGGTGAGGGTGTCGAGCGTCTTCACCGGCGACTTCGCCTGGCAGGCTGCTGCGCGGAACGTTGTGAAGTCGTGGTTGCCGATCAACACCTGCGCCGCGTCGGCCATGGCGTCCGCATCGAGCGGTACATGCACCAGCCAGGCCCGGTTTGCCATCAAAGCCAAAGGGGGACGCCGGTTGACGATCAGATAACGGTAGTGCCGCGCGGTTGCCGAGAAGCGGGCATCAAAGTCATCGCTGACGATTTCCGCAGACAGGATGGAAACGGGGTCTGGCCGCAGATGCGCGTTCAGCGCGTCGCGTACGGTGTCCGTCGGCCAGGCTTTTTCAAGGTCGACATGCGCAACCTGGCCCAACGCATGCACGCCGGTGTCCGTGCGCCCCGCGCCACCGGGAATGACACCCTCGCCGCTGAATTTTTTCAGCGCCTCGGCGAGCACGCCCTGCACCGTGCGTCCGTCGGCCTGCATCTGCCAGCCGAGAAACGGCGTACCGTCATATTCGATGGTAAGTTTATACCTAGGCATAGTGCGTGCTCATTTAGCGCGGAGGAAAATCAATGGCACTTATCCGTAAGTTCACGAAAAAGACGATGGATAGAAACCAGGTGCATGGTGAAATTACAGCGACTTATTCGGTGTTTCATTGGGATGACAGAACGCTTTTACAGATCGATTCATATGGTTCAAAAGCGAGGAAAATCCCTGGGAAAAAGAGTCAGACGTTTCAGTTGGATGAGCAAGGCGCATCTGCATTGTTTCAGATATTGAAGAAAGAATTTGGGTTCAGTTGAGCTGAGAGTCTTTCTGAATGGCCGTACCGCGCAGGAAGGCATCGGCTGCCATCGCGCCTTTCCCTGCCCGCTGCAATTCGACGAGGCACACCGCGCCATCGCCGCAGGCAATCGTCAGCGCATCGTCGAGCACGGTTCCCGGTTCTCCGGAACCCTGGGCCAATGCACTGCGCAGCACCTTGATGCGTTCTGTCTTGCCGCCAAGCACGGTCTCGAACCATGCACCGGGGAAAGGCGACAGGCCACGGATATGGTTGTGGACTTCTTGTGCCGGTCTGTTCCAGTCGATCCGCGCCTCTGCTTTTTCAATCTTTTTCGCGTAGATCGTTTCGCCGTGCTGTTCCTGAAAGCTCAGTGCGCCGCGCGACAGGGCTGCGAGCGCGCGGCCCATCAGGTCTGCGCCGAGCCGCATCAGCCGGTCGTGAAGCTGGCCCGCCGTCTCGTCGGGGCCGATCTCCACACGTTCGGTCATGGCGACGGGGCCGGTGTCGAGGCCCGCTTCCATGCGCATCACCATGACGCCGGTCGAGGCGTCGCCCGCCATGATCGCGCGCTGGATCGGGGCCGCGCCGCGCCAGCGCGGCAACAGCGAGGCGTGCAGGTTGAGACAGCCTTCGGCTGGCGTATCCAGCACCGCCTGCGGCAGCAGCTGTCCGTAGGCGACGACCACGGCGACATCGGCCTCATGTGCGGCAAAGCCGGCTTGCGTCTCTTCGTCCCTGAAGCTCTGCGGCGTCAGGACAGTGAGCCCGAACCCGGCGGCGGCCTCATGCACCGGCGAACGCCGTTCCGCCTGCCCGCGCCCGGCCGGGCGCGGCGGCTGGGTATAGACCGCGACGACTTCGTGGCCTTGACCGATGATTTCCATGAGGGTGGGAACGGCGAAGTCCGGCGTTCCCATGAAGACGACACGCAAGTCAGGCTTCCTTCATTACGAAATTTGATCCTGGAGCGTTTCCAGGAGTTGAGCGGGAATAAAAACGATCCAGTGAATCGTTTTTCCGCGAAACGGCTTCCGGTTTTCCGTCTGGAAACGCGACCATGTCTCTAAAGCGCGTGGGTGGCGCGGTGTTTCTCGGCCTTGGCGAATTTCTTGATCACGCGATCGCGCTTCAGTTTCGACAGGTAGTCGATGAACAAAAGCCCGTTGAGATGGTCGATCTCGTGCTGCACGCAGGTTGCCAGAACGCCGTCTGCTTCCATCTCCCGAGGCTTGCCGTCGCGATCGATATAGGTGACGCGGCAGCGCGCCGGGCGTTCGATCTCGGCGTAATATTCCGGGATCGAAAGGCATCCCTCCTCATAAGGGGACATCTCGTCGGACGTCCACACCACTTCCGGGTTGATCAGCGCGTGCGGAGCACGGGCGTCCTCGTCGCGCGAGACGTCCATGACAAGAACCCGGCGCGGCACGGCGATCTGGATGCCGGCAAGCCCGATGCCGGGCGCCTCGTACATGGTCTCCAGCATGTCGTCGATCAGCGCGCGCAGTTCGTCGTCGACACGCTCGATGGGGTCGCTCGTCTTGCGCAGCAGCGGATCGGGCAGGGTGATGATGTCGCGTTTTGCCATGGCGCGGATTTAGTAGGTCATGCTTGCGCGGTCAATCTGTCTGCGGCTTCAAAGCCGCAGAGCATCTCAGCGGGCAGCCGCGTGATCGCAGGGCCACCCTCCGCATCGCTCCAGATCAGAACCGCTTCAATCGTCTTTTCCGGGTGTATCGCGCCAAGCAGGGCGGCATAGGCGGCAAGCTGCGCGACGTAAGGTTCCGGCGTGTCTCCGGGGCTGGCGGGGACCGGTCCGCCGGTCTTGTAATCGGCGACGGTAATCGTGTTGTCACCGATGACCAGCCGGTCGATACGGCCTGCAACCGAGATCGTCTCGTCGCCTTCGGTACGTTGCACGATTCCGGCAATCGGCACTTCGCTGCGGCTGCCCGAACTGAACAGGAACGCGAGCGCGGGATCGTTCATGAGTGCGAGAACCGCCCCCAGAGCCGTTTCGCGTTTATCCTCGTCCCAGTCATGGGCATGCACTTTCAGCAACGCCTCGCCCGCCTGCCTGCGCTTGTCTTCGGCGACTTCGGGCAGATGCTCCAGCAGCAGATGCACCAGCGTGCCGCGCCTGCGGGCTTCGGCCCCGCCAGGACCGGACGAATATGTGCCGATGCCGAGCGAGCTGGCCGCCTGCCACATGACCTCCGGGCGCGCTTCCATCGCTCGCCGGGCCCAGCCGGGAAGCGGCTCGGATGAGATGGTTTCCGGCTTTTCCATTTTCCCCGTGGGCACTGCGCCGGGATTGCCTGGCAAGAAGAGGCGCATGCCATCGCCGATGCCTTCAAGACGTTCCGATAGCGCGGCTTCGACCAGATTGTACCAGCAACCGTCGTCGCGCTTGCGACCGGTTTCCGCCCCGCAGATGACGAGCCTGTCCTGCGCCCGCGTCATCGCGACATAAAGCAGCCGGTGGAACTCTTCCTCGCCACGCGCATCGCCGTCATCGATCAGCTTTTGCATGGCTGTCGTCCGCAAAGCCTTGCCAGGGTCCCACAGCACCGCGCGCGGTGGTCTGAAGATATCCTCATCGCGCACGATCAGCAGCGGATCGCGCTGTCCGCTGCGTGGTGGCGAGCAGGTGTCGGCAACGAAGACGACCGGGGCTTCCAGTCCCTTTGCGCCATGCACGGTCATGACGCGCACGGCTTCGCCACCCTCGTCCAGATCGCGCTTGATCTCGCCTCCGGAACGTTCAAGCCAGGCCAGGAAGCCGGCGACGCTCGGCACGTTGCTTCGTTCATAGGCCAGTGCCCGGTCAGCCAGTTCATCGAGCACATCATCGGCTTCGTTGCCGAGGCGCTCGCGGTAGGCAAGGCGTCCGCCTTCGGCACCCAGAACGTGAGCAAGAAACGTGAAGGGCCGTTCCTTGCGGGCGATTCCGGCAAGTTCGGAAAAGCGCTCCGCGGCGGTTTCGATCCTTGCCATTCCGCGATGCGTATGAAGCGCGTCGGCCAGCGCGCCGGGCCGCCCGATTGCGATCTCCATCAGGTCGTCGTCGTTGAGCCCGAACAGCGGGCTCTTCAGCGCACAGGCCAGCGCATAATCATCGTCGGGCATCAGGCTCGCCCGCATTAGCGCCATCAGGTCGAGCGTGGCGATGGAGTCCGTAAGCTTGAGGCGATCGGCGCCGGCGACGGGTACGCCTTCGGCCTTCAGCGCGCGGATGATCGGCGCGGCTAGCCGCGTGCGCTTTCTAAGCAGGATCAGGAAATCACCGGCCTGCGCCGGTGCTAGCGTCGAAGGCAGAATGTCCTCGTTGTCGATGGTGGCACGAATGTCCTGCGCTATCTTCCTTGCCAGGAGGCTTTCCGCAGAGTCGGTACGCTCAATGTCGAGTGGCGCATCCCACGGGTTTTCGTCCGGTGCCCCGGGTTTGGGGATGGGCTCCCACAACTCGACGCGGCCCATCGCTTTCCCGCGCGCGGCGGAATGAGCAACAGGGCGCTCGGTATCGAACACCACGCCACGCCTCGCGCCTGCGTTGGCAAAGACGTGATCGACGGCCTCCAGCACGGCAGGCGCGGTGCGGAAGGAACGGAACAGCTCGACAGTCTCAAATCCGCTGTCTTCGGGAATCCGCGCCTCGAAGTGTTCCGCCATGGCAAGGAAGCCCGCCGGGTCGGCACCCTGGAAGGAGTAGATCGACTGTTTCGGGTCGCCGACCGCAAAGACCGTGCGGGACACATGGCGCGCGCCGGCGCCTGCGAAGAACTCCTCCGTCAGCGCGCGCACCACACGCCACTGGTCGGGACTGGTGTCCTGCGCCTCGTCGACGAGGATGTGGTCGAGGCCGGGGTCAAGCTTGTAGAGCACCCATGCGGCATCATGGCCGAATTCGAGCAGGCCGACGGTGCGCGCGATGAGATCGGCATAATCGAGCATGCCGCGCTCGGCCTTGGCGCGTTCGTAGCGGGTGATAACGGCATCGCCGGCAAGCGCGAGATCGCCATTGAGTTCCATGATGCGCGCCGCACGATAGGTCTGCATCAGCGGCAGGAAGCGCGCCTGTTCGTCCTCAAGCCGCTGGGCGATTGCGGGTAGCGCATTGGCCGCCTCGGCGTTGAGCAGGCGGTCGCGCTGTTTGTTCTTGCTGTCACTCCAGAAGACTTCGGTGAGCCGTGCAACGGTCTCGCCCGCGTCGGTTTCAGAAGCTGCCTGCCGCAGCAAACGCGCCGTCACATCGGTGCTTGCCTGCGGGTATTGCGACAGGGCGTTTGCGATTGCCGTCCACTCTTTGATGGGCAGGTGCGGGCTTGAGAGAATGTCGCGGACGACTTCCTGACTTGTGATGCCTGGCGAGACACCAAGCACGCCTGCAACATGCGCGCGCACGCGGCCCTGACTGATGCGGCTGCCTTCAAGCCAGATGTCGAAGTCGTTGCGACGGTCGGTCAGGCTGGCAAGCAGGCGCGCGAAACGGTCGGGATCGAGTTGCAGGTTGAGGCGCCCGAGTGCTGCGGCAAGTTCATCGCTGCCGGGCTCGGCAAGCACATCCTGCCGTGCCTGGACTTTAAGCACTTGCGCCATGTCGTCGTCGAGCACGGTGAAGCCTGCCGGCACGCGCGCCTCGAACGGAAACCGCTGCAGCACGCTTTCGCAGAAGGCGTGGATGGTCTGGATTTTCAGCCTGCCCGGCGTTTCGATGGCGCGCGCGAACAGCCTGCGCGCGAGTTGCGTCTCGCGCCGGTCGGGTGACCTTCCGAGCAGGTCGTTCAGAGCCGTGGCAAGATCGTTATCGCGGGCCTGCGTCCACGTCGCCAGTTCCTCGAAGACGCGGGTCTGCATCTGCGCTGCCGCAGCCTTGGTGAAGGTCAGGCACAACACCGCGCCGGGGTCGGCACCCGTCAGCAGCAGCCGCAATACGCGGCGTGACAGCACGTAGGTTTTGCCCGAACCCGCATTGGCGGTGACCCAGGCCGAATGCGCCGGATCGGTCGCGCGCTGTTGCCGTGCCTTTGTCTCCTCGTCGATTTGGAGCTTGTCGCGTACGCCGCTCATTCGCTGCCCCCTTCACCGCCATCGGCGGTGCTCCACTCGCGGTATCGCGACAGGTGGTCGTAGGGTTCTTCGGCGCGGGCGAGCTTGGCGGAGACGCGTGGCCGGTAGGGCAAGGTCGCGTTGTCATAGGCGGCGACTAGATCGGTGAAGCCTTTGAGTGCTTCGCTGGCAAGCGTCATGGTTTCGCTGCCGGACGCAACGGCCCGGACATCGCCAGCCGGCGTGCCGCCGCTCAGGCGGACATAGACCAGTTCGCTTGCCTGTGCCGTCGCGATGCCGGCAAAGCCGCCGCGTGCGGCGATGGCGGCTTCAAGCGTCAATTGTGGCGCGAGACCCGAAGCAACCTGCTTTGCCGTTGGCGGGGCGCCCGTCTTGTAATCGAGGATCGCAAGAGTGCCGTCGCCGCATAAATCGATCCGGTCCGCGCGCGCGGTCAGCTTGAATTCGCCGCCTGATGCAGCGAGCGAAAGTTCACCGCTCACTTCAAGGCTTGCCGCCCTGTGACCCGTAGCGCGCCGCTGCGCTTCGTACCCTGCAAACCATGCCGCGATGCGTATCAGCCGGGGCCACCACGATGCACGGGTATGCACGGCAATTCCCGCGCGCTTCATCTCATCCTCGAACAATGATGCGAGCCGGGTTGCGGCATCTTTCGGTGTGGCGTCTTTCGTTTCGCCAACGAAACGGGCTATGGCATCGTGCACAAGCGATCCCCGCAGTGCCGCGTCGGCATCTTCATCCAGTGGCGGCAAGGGATCGAGCCGCAGGATCTTTGAAGCGTAAATGGCGTAAGGATCGCGGATCAGTGTTTCCGCCTGCGTCACGCTCAGGCGCCTTGGCCGGGCGGAGACAGGCGGACACGGCGCAGGCTCCCTTGGCAGATCGCCCTGTAATGTGTGGTCGAGGTCGCGCGCCCAGCCGAGATAGCGGCCGCCCTTGCGGGTCAGTGCCTTGTATGTGTTCTCGCCCGCAACAGCCTCAAGCCGTTGCAGCCAGCGCGAGGCAACCGTTGGCGAACCGTCGCTCCGCAGCGACCGGGTCAGCACGACATCGCCGCCGGCCATGTGCTGGGCGACGTCATGTGCGGCAAGGCCGATGCGGCGTTCCGGCAGGTCAAGGCCCAGTCCGGCCCGCATCGTCCGGCTGAGCCAGGGATCGGTTTTGGTGTCGCCCGGCCAAGAGCCCTCGTTGAGCCCGCCGAGCACGACACGGCCGAATTGCTGCAGGCGCGCTTCCAGCGGCCCGAGGATGGCGATGCGCCGGTCGCGGGCAGGATTGCGCACCGGAATGCCTTCCATCAGGCTGGCGAGAAACGGCGGCACCGAGGCAAGCGGCAACCTCATGCCGGTATCGAAGCTCTCGGCAAGCTGATCGAGAAACTGCATCAGCCGGATGCCGTCATCGCCACCGAACAGTAGCGGCATGCCCGCGTCGTCCGATCCGCCGGAAAGCGTGATGGCCGCATCGCGAAGCAGGGCGACGGACTCGATGAAACTGGCGGCTTTCCCTTGCAGTGCAAGTAACGGAGACAGCGCTGCCTCCAGATGCCCGACGAGCGCGCGAGCCTCGCCGGCAGCCCGGTCGCGCAAGCGTGCGGCAACATTGTTGCGCAACGGGTCTTCGGCAAGTCTTGTATCGAGCGCGCGCCGCAGACCGGCGATCCCCGGTGCCGGCCTGCGGCCACGAAGGGCAAGTGCTTCCAGCGCGTCGCGCGCCACCGTTGCGTCGCCGCCTTGCGCGTCGCGCAGCAGGCGGTGGCGCAGCAAGGCGGCCAGGGGGACGGGTGCCAGGTCTTCGGCGGCGGCTTCGCATACGAGCCGGAGAAAGGTTCCCGCAGGTGTCGAGGAAAGTGGCCGGCCGGCGGAATCATCGACTTGCAGCCCCCAGCGCGCCAGCTCCGCCGACACGCGCCGCGCAAGGCCCCTGTCGGGTGTGACGAGGGCGGCGTCAGGCTTGCCCGCCTCGATTGCTTCACGTAGCGCCAGCGCGATTGCAAGTGCCTCCTCGCGCGGCGTTTCGGCGTTCAGGATCGCCAGCCCGGCATACGCATCGCCACCGGTTTCCGGATCGTGTTCGTGCCATTGGTCCGTCGTTGCCACGGGCCGGAAGATTTCAGTCATAAGACGCTGACGCGGGCAGGGCGCGTCTTTTCCACCTGCGCTCAGCTCGCAGACGTCTTCGCGCTCAAGTCCGAGTGATCGCAGCAGTTGTGCCAGCCCGTATTGCGGATGGGTATGTTCGCCGCCGATTGCCTCCCAGGATTTCGCGTCAGCGGTCTGGTCAAGACCGGGAAGCACGATCCAGCCGCGTGGCAGGCCGGCCACTGTTTTCATCAGCGCTGCCGTGGCGGGAACGGAGCCCGTCGATCCTGCGATGATAAAGGGTGCTTCGGGCCGCTCCCTGGCAATCCGTTGTGTCTGCGCGCGGATCAGCGCGTTACGCCGCGCGATCGGGTCGCTCAGGTTGCGCTCCTTCAGATGCTCCGGCCAGGTCTCGACCACGATGCTCAGGAAGCGATGCGCGATATCCCAGTAACCGGCATGATTTTCCGGCACCAGGTTGACCAGATCGGATGCAGGAACCTCTTCGGTCTCGAACGCGTCGAGCAGGCGGGCGAGGTCGCGGGCAAGCGCGCTGGCGTCCGCCGCGCCGACCGGGATCAACAGGCCGTCGCTGCGGCCGGGAAAGTTCAGCGCGCGCGCCTTGTGCTGCCCGAACTCGTAGACGAGCCGGGTCAGGGCAAGATGGCGTTCAAGCATGCTGACGGCTGGCGGCAGCGGCAGCCTGCTCCCGGCGCCAAAATTGCCGGCGAGTTCACCGGCCTCGATCTCGCCGATCAGGGCCGCGTCCTCGTCGACATCGCCGATCGCCATTATGCGCGGCAGCATGACCGGCCTGCCGGCATGGAACAAAAGCCTGTCGGCCAGAACCCGCGCCGCGCGCCGGTTGGGCAGCAACACGGTAGCATCCGCGAGTGCGGGCACGGGGCGGGACTCGTTCGTGGCGCCGGAAAGCAGCGTTCCGTCGATCAGTCTATGTGCCAGGCAATCGAGAAAAGGCGTTCCCGGCGGGATCGATACAACGTTTGCGCGTTTACGCTCTCCTGCCATCGCTCTGTCAGGTGATGCTGTCTTCGATGGCGGCTTCGGCTTCGGCGATAGCCTCCGGCGAGCCGACATGCATCCAGCGTCCGTCGAGCCGCAGACCGAACAGCCGCTCTGCCTCGATTGCGCGGTCGAAGATCAGATTGAGCGAGAAAGCGCCCCCAGGCGTTTCGGAGAACAATGCCGGCTTGAGGATCGCGACGCCCATATAGACGAATGGCGCGATCATGTGTTCGGGCCGGCGCTCGAGGTGTCCTTCGGGATCCATCAGGAAATCACCGATGCCGTGATAACCGGTTGCCGTTGCTGTCGAGGCCACGCCGAGCAGCGCGTCCATGCGTTCCGGGTCCCAGTGCCCGGCCATGCGTGTCAGCATCGCCGGTGCACCATCGATCCAGAAGGAATCCGAGTTGAGCACGAAGAACGGCTTTTTCCCGAGCTGCGGCAGGGCGTGGCGGATGCCGCCTCCCGTTTCCAGCAACAGGCCGCGCTCGTCCGATATGGCGATTCTGGGCGCCTTGCGCTCCGACAGGTGTTCTTCGAGCTTATCGGCAAGGTAATGCACGTTCACCACGCAGCGCGATAGTCCGGCCTCTGCGGCCTTGTCCAGAACATGATCGATCAATGCCTGCCCACGCACCTCGATCATCGGTTTGGGAACCGAATCGGTCAGCGGCCGCATGCGCTTGCCCAGCCCAGCAGCCAGCACCATCGCGGTATCCGGCTTTTCGAATCCGCCGGTCTTCTTCGCCGTCTTCTTGCTCATGCCGTCTTTTTTGGTTCGATCTCAAGCGCCTCGGGAAGCCTTTCCCTGTACCACGCTGCGATTGGTGCCAGAGCAGGGTGTGCAAGGCAACGTTGAAGGTAGTTGGACACCCGTGGCATGTGCGCAAGATATTGCGCTTTTCCGTCGCGCCGGTTCAGCCGGGCGAAGATGCCGAGAATCTTGGTGTTGCGCTGCGCGCCCATGACAGCGTAGTCGCGGAGAAACGCCACCTCGTCGAAACGCCCGGCAGATGTCCGGGCTTCGAGATATGTGGCAATGATATTCTGCTCCAGTGTCTGGGTTATATCGACACGTGCGTCCTGTCCCATGGAAACTACGTCATAGGCGGCAGGGCCCCACAGCGCGTCCTGAAAGTCGATGACACCAACACGGTCATATGGTCCAAGCGGCGGCTCGCAGGGCTCGCACCACACGATATTCGGCGAATGATAGTCGCGCAGCACCCAGGTCGGGCTGCGGGTCAGGATATCCGTTGCGGTGATGACCTCGTTCCATGCGGCGAAGAAGGCAGCGCGGTCGGCTTCATCGCATTCAGTGCCGCGTGCATGCGGCACGAACCAGTCGAGGACGAGCGACACCTCGGCACGGAGCACGCCCATGTCGAAGGCGGGTATCTCGTGTTTGACGGCAGAACCGAACGACACGGCGCGCGGCAATGTCCGGCCATGCAGGTGCGCCAGAAGACGCACGCTTTCCAGATAGCGTTCCGCGATCGGCTCGGGCGGTTGGCCATCGCTGACCACCTTGCCGCCGCCGAGGTCTTCCAGCAGCAGCAGACCCGCATCGAGATCGCTTGCGAGAACCGCAGGAGCATGAGCGCCCGCGTCCCGCAGTGCCTGCGCGAGGCCTGCGAAGGGATGCACCGATTCCGCCAGGTGAGCGATGCGGCTGTAGCTTGGCGCACCCGGCTTGCCGGGGTCGGGCCGTGCCGGCGCATCCATCAGGATCATCCCCCCCTGCGGACTGGAAAGACGCTCGTAGCGCCTTGTCGAGGCGTCACCCTGCAAGTGATCGCGGCGAGCATTGCCGTGTCCCGCCTGGTCGAGAAACGCCCTGATTTCCTCCATGCGGTGAAGCCGGCTTGCCCAGTCATCGGCGCCAGTGGCGATCATCTGCGCGTGCCGGCCGTGGCCATGTTGCGAGAACGAGATGTCAAGCCGCGACCGGGGAAGGGTGTCGCCTGCATTCTCCGGCCATTCGACGAGAACGATGGAATCTGCAAGCGCATCCTCAAGGCCCAGTTCCTCGGTCCCGTCCGGCGACGATACGCGGTAGAGATCGCAATGCAGAACCCGGATACGGGTCTCGTCATAGGTCTGGACGAGGGTGAAGGTCGGGCTTGGAACCTCGGTCGCTTCGTTGTTTGCCAGGGCACGGATGAAGGCACGGGCGAACGTGGTTTTGCCTGCGCCCAGATCGCCGGAAAGCGCAATCAGGTCACCGGCTCTTGCAAAAAGCGCAACCTCGCGGGCAAGCCGCGCCGTCGCCTCGGCATCCGGAAGGACCCGGACCGCGCCGCCGGTCTCACTCATGCGACGGGGTCGCGGCCATGCCGGCGCCGGCATCTTCGCTCGCGGCGGCCGCCTCGGCAGGCTTGGCCTGGTTGCGTGGCAGCCGTACCGTTACCGTCGTACCCTCTCCGGGTTCGGAGGAAAGCTCGATCGAGCCGCCGTGCTTCTCGGCAAAGCCCTTGGCAAGCGACAGGCCGAGGCCGAGGCCGGGACCGCGATTGCCGTCGCGCTGGCTGTGGGTTTCGAAGCTGTCGAAGACACGTGACTTGTAACGCTCCGGAATGCCCGGACCCTGATCGCTGACCCTGATCGCGATCATGTCGCCATCGCCAAAGGCGTCGACCATGACCTTGCCGCCCTCGTCGCTGAAGGCGACCGCATTGGCGACGAGGCCGAATACCATCTGCCGGATCCGCCGTGCGTCGCCTTCCATGCGTTCGGCCATCGGCGCGACATCGACGGCAAGATCGATCCCGTGCTTGGCGATCCGGTCCTTCAATGCGTCGGTTGCCGTCTTGATCGTCTCGCGCACATCGACTGCGCCGATATCCAGTTCCAGCACGTTGGTTTGGATGCTGGCGAGATCGAGAATGTCGTTGACGATGGTCATCAGCGATGACGAGGACGACAGGATATAACCGGCATACTCGCGTTGCTGCGCCGGGTCGGGCGTCATCGCGCGGTCCGAGAGAAGCTGTGCGAAGCCGATGATCGACTGCAGCGGATCGCGCAGGTGATAGGACACGTTGGACACGAAATTGCCACGCAGTTCGGCGGCTTGTTCAAGCGCCTCGTTGCGTTCGCGCAGTGCCATCTCCGCAGCCTTGGCAGCGGTGATGTCGGTGAAGACAGCCAGTGTCGCACCGTCCGACAAAGGCACCGTCGATAGCGCGACCGTCATGCCGTCATTGCGCTCCATCACGCGCGAGATCGGTTCGCGCGCATCGAGGAAGCCGCAGACGCTCTGCTTCAGCGTGACCCAGTCCTCTTGTGCCGCGTGAAGCTTGCGGCAGTCGGCAATAATACCGTCGATATGCGGATGGGCTTTCAGGGCTTTGCGGTCGAGCTCCCACATCCGCGCGAACTGCGGGTTGGACAGCTTGAGCTTGCCGTCCTGTCCGAACACGGCAATGCCTTCGGTCAAGCTCTCCAACGTCTGTCTCTGGACACGAGCCTGTGCCGACAGCCTGGTCTGCAGATCAAGGCTCTCGGTGAGGTTGTGGAACAGATGCGTGCTGCCGCCGTCGCGGTGCGGTATCGTTTCCAGCTTGAGCGAGAGTGATGCATTCGGCAGATCCCACTCGCTGGTGCGGACCTCGCTGCCCGCCGTGTCGACCAGCGAAGCCGACCATTCGCGCCAGTCCATGCCGTCCGGCGGGGTCGGCACACGCTCCTCCGCGCGCAGCTTTTCCAGGACCTCGTCGAAATCCGGTTTGCGGATCAGCCACGCAGGATCGAAATGCCACAGGTCGCGATAGGCCTTGTTGCAGAAGGTCAGCCGCTGGCTGGCATCGAACACGGCAACCGCGGTGTCGATGCGGTCGAGGATTTCGGCTCGGATCGCTGCTTCGCGCTCCAGTGCGGACTTCATCCGCGAAGCCGCATCACCATCGATGCCGAGGCCGGCAGAACCGGTGCGAAGCGGCACTTCCGTCAGTTCCATTTTCCGCTGGTCCGAGCCGATCTCGGCTCTTCCCTGGAACAAGGCCTGTGCCTGCCGTGCCTTGGCCATCTCTCCCAAGGTGGCCGCGGGGGCGATTTCCGCACCGCTTGCCAAAGCCTCGTCACGCGTCTTTGCGCCTGCGGCTTGCGCGAACGCGGCGCTCACCCAGGTCAGCGCACCGTGTTCATCGCGTACCCATACAGGCAGTTCGACGCGGTCAAGCATCGTCTGAAGTGCTTGCAGCTCACGCGATTGCTTGAGGTGACGCTCGCGCAGTTCGTTGATGTCGCGCTGCTGGCCGGTTGCACCACGGATGCGGATTACGGCGCGCGCGCCTGCGGTTCGCCCGGTAATCTCCACAGGCGTTCCACCGCGCGTCGAGATCATCAGATCGAAAATCTTGCCGTGCTCACGCAAATTCGCGACGGCCTGTTCCAGGGCTGCAGCGGACTCAGCCGACAGCCAGGTCTCGAAGGAAAGCACCTGCCCCTTGTCACGCGGGCCGTCGGGAACAGCGGCGGAATTGAACTGTATGTCCGGGTCGGCGCCGTTGCCCGGCCATGAAATCAGGATTTGCTCATCAGCGCCCAGAAGGCTTTCTGCCCGGTCGGCGCGCGCGGCGATGGCCAGCCGGCGCGCCTCGGCTTTCGCGCGATAGGCCGAGAATTGCGCCTTGGTGCGCACATACAGGATGGCTGCAAGCACGGCGAAGGCGATCAGGGCGAGATTCAGGCTGAGGGCGGCTATCTCTTCTGCGCTTAGGGCGTCGCGCAGAGCGGACCAGTAATCGGCAAGTGAAAGCGGTTGCGCAGCCTGCGATGCTTCTTGTTGGGCGAAGGCTTCGCCCGATTGGAAAACCGCGCCGAGCATGATTGCCAGCGGCAAAGCCGGTGCGCGATTCAGCGCGCCTGAGACCTTGCGGCGTGGCCGGCCCATGTGTTCCCCCGAATGTATGTTTCCAACTGTTCTTGAACCGATTCCGCGACCGTGCGAGCCGGCAGAAGGGCTAACGCTGAACGCAACTGCGCATGTACATGTTGCAACTGTCACGGAGTTTGATCCAGCCTACAAAATGGCCGGAAATCCGCAAAATTACCTACCAGAAATGCTCTGGACCGGCGCTTTTCGAGCGCTGATTCGGGGAACTCTAACCGCTCGGGACGCGGCTGCCCACCGGAACAAAAAGAGTCCGGGCGCCACATGCGCCCGAAACCTGTGAATTGTGATCGGCCACCGGGCCGGGACAGGGTTCGCCCGGGATCAGTAGCGGTAATGTTCGGACTTGAACGGACCCTCGACCGGCACGCCGATATAATCCGCCTGCGCCGGGGTCAGTTGTGAAAGCGCCGCCCCGACCTTGGCCAGATGCAGTGCTGCGACCTTCTCGTCGAGATGCTTCGGCAGAACGTAGACCTCGTTCTTGTACTGCTCGCCCTTGGTCCAAAGCTCGATCTGGGCCAGCGTCTGGTTGGTGAAGGATGCCGACATCACGAAGCTCGGGTGGCCGGTGGCGTTACCCAGGTTAAGCAGCCGGCCCTGGCTCAGCAGGATCATGCGCTTGCCATCCGGGAAGGTGACCATGTCGACCTGGTCCTTGACGTTCTTCCACTGGAAATTGCGCAAGCTCTCGACCTGGATCTCGTTGTCGAAGTGGCCGATGTTGCCGACGATCGCCATGTCCTTGAGCGCGCGCATGTTCTCAAGCGTCAGCACGTCGCGGTTGCCCGTCGCTGTGATGACGATGTCGGCGCGTGAGGCGCCTTCATCCATGGTGACGACCTCAAAACCATCCATCGCCGCCTGCAGCGCGCAGATCGGGTCGATCTCGGTGACCATGACACGGGCGCCGGCACCCTTCAGCGACTGCGCCGATCCCTTTCCGACATCGCCGTAACCGGCGACCAGTGCGACCTTGCCGGCCATCATCACGTCGGTGCCGCGGCGGATGCCGTCGACAAGCGATTCCTTGCAACCGTACTTGTTGTCGAACTTCGATTTGGTGACGGAGTCGTTGACGTTGATCGCCGGGAAGGGAAGCGTGCCCTTCTTCTGGCGCTGGTAGAGCCGCAGCACGCCGGTCGTGGTTTCCTCGGTCACGCCCTTGATGTTGGCCTTGACCTTCGAATACCAGCCCGGGTTTTTCTCAAGCCGGCGCTTGATGGTCGCAAACAGAGCCTCTTCCTCTTCGTTGGACGGATTGGCGAGCAGGCTCGGGTCCTTTTCGGCATCGGCGCCGAGCAGGATCAGTAACGTAGCGTCGCCGCCATCATCGAGGATCATGTTGGCGGTTTCGCCGTTTGGCCATTCGAAGATGCGGTCCGCCAGATCCCAGTATTCCTGCAAGGTCTCGCCCTTGAAGGCGAAAACCGGTGTGCCCTTTGCCGCTATCGCAGCCGCCGCATGGTCCTGCGTCGAATAGATGTTGCAGGACGCCCAGCGTACGTCGGCGCCAAGCGACTGCAGTGTCTCGATGAGAACGGCGGTCTGGATCGTCATATGCAGAGATCCGGCGATGCGCGCGCCCTTGAGCGGCTGTGCGGAGGCAAATTCCTCACGCGTCGCCATCAGGCCGGGCATCTCGGTTTCGGCGATCTCGATCTCGGTGCGTCCCCAATCGGCAAGCTTGATGTCTGCGACGACGTAATCCTTGGCAGCGCTCACGTGCGTGACCTTTCATGATTTTACTGATTGCCGCGCTGATGTTGCGGCCAAGCCGGTCCTTGCAGGGAGTACATCGCCTGCCTGCCGGCCCAAGTTTCAGATCGTGGAGGGGTTATCAGAGCCGGGAAGGGCAATCAATAGATTTATAAAGATATCTTTATATAAGACTTCGGGTGTTGCTGCCTCACCCGTTATTTTCCGGCGGGGCGTTTTCACCGAACCCTTCGGTCACAAGCTCGCAAAGTGCCGCAACGGCGTCTTTCGCTTCCTCGCCATTTGCCGCGATCTCGATCTCGCAGCCTTTTGCCGCGGCAAGCATCATCAGCCCCATGATCGATGTCCCGCCAACCACGGCTTCGTCACGCCGGACGGCAATGTCGGCATCGAACCGTTCGGCCAACCGGACAAACTTGGCCGACGCGCGGGCATGCAGGCCCTTGTCGTTGCAAATCGTCACGCATGCGCGAACGGCAGAGCCGTCCTCGAAGACCTTTTCCGCATCCTCGATCAAATCACTGCCCCGACAGGACTTCACTGGCAACGCTGATGTATTTGCGGCCCGCGTCACCGGCCGCGCGGACAGCTTCGGCAAGCGGCATGTCGCCACGCACGCTGACGAGCTTCACCAGCATCGGCAGATTGACGCCGGCGAGAACTTCCACCGGCGCGCCTTCCATGATCGAAATGGCGAGATTGGACGGGGTTCCGCCGAACATGTCTGTCAGGACAATGACGCCGTCGCCCTGATTGACACGCGAGATCGCGTCAAGGATTTCGCTGCGCCGCTGTTCGACATCGTCGTCGGGGCCAATGGAGATGGTTTCGAAATGCTCCTGCGGACCGACAATATGCTCGACGGCGGCACGGAACTCTTTTGCCAGCAGACCATGTGTGACGACAACGAGGCCGATCATTCCGGTTCTTCTCTCAACGTTTCATCAGGCCGCAGCACTTGAACAGGACACACACAAACCTGCAAGCCCTGCCTGCATTTCACAAGTCACGGTTTTACCCATCCACAGATCGCGGCCTGCAAGCGTGAGACAGATCAAGCACGGCAAGAATGGCCTCGGTCTTGGCTTCAAGGCTGCCGTGGACGGCGTCAGGGAGCTGAATAAGGGGGACGGAAATGCCATTTATGCAGGTTGTGCGGTCAGGCATGGCGGGAAGCCGCGCGACATCTTGCGTATCCACCAGATCAAGCACCAGCGTAACGACTGCGCCTGCGGCTTGTCTTCTGGCATGTATGATCCCGATACCGCGGATTTCGGCCAACCCGGCGATTGTTTCCACACTGCGGGCAATCAGCCGCCCGTTTTGCGGACAGACCATGGTCCGGTCGTCACTTATCAGTGCCGTATAATTCCCTGAGCCGGCCCGCCCAAGCAGTTGCAGTGCGAGCGCTGTTTTTCCTGAACCCGATTTGCCCCGGATCAGGACGCCATGCGTGCCGAGCACGATGGACGTGGCGTGGATCGTAGGGACTAGGCTCACGCGCGCGGCAGCCTCAAGACAAAGCGCGCGCCAATACGCTTGCCATCGGCGCCAATACGGTTTTCCGCGTGCAGGGTGCCGCCATGGCCTTCAACGATCTGGCGGGAGATCGAAAGCCCGAGGCCGGAATTCTGCCCGAACGGAGCCCCTTCACCACGGTCGGTATAGAAGCGTTCGAAAATCCGCTCGAGGTTTTCAGGCGGTATGCCGGGTCCGGTATCGTCGACGCGCAATTCGATGCGGCGCCTGTCTGCGCGCGTGCTGATGTGGATTGGTTCATCCGATGGCGAAAACGACTTGGCATTGTCGATCAGGTTGTGGAGCACCTGGCCCAGCCGGCTGTCATGCCCCTGAATGATGAGTGGGCGGTCCTGATCGCGAATTTCCAGTACGACATGCGGATGATTGTCTTCGAGCATTTCGTTGCTGAGTTTCACGACGGCATCGAGCAGGGCCTCGAGATCGAGTGGCTTGGCATCCCCCTTGGCAAGTTCGGAATCAAGCCGTGAGGCATCGGAAATATCGCTGATAAGCCGGTCGAGCCTGCCGACATCATGCTTGAGAATGTCAAGCAGGCGGTCGCGGTCGCCTTCCTTTTTTGCAAGCGGCAAGGTTTCGACCGCGCTTCTGAGCGAAGTGAGCGGATTCTTGATCTCGTGCGCGACATCGGCGGCAAAGCGCTCGATCGCCTCCATGCGCGAATAAAGCGCGTTGGTCATCGCGCGCAATGCACCGGACAGGTGGCCGATTTCATCCTGCCGTTTCGTGAAGTCGGGGATTTCGGTACGCGACTTGACGCCGACCCGCACCCGCTCGGCAGCTGATGCAAGACGCCGGACAGGACCCGCGATCGTTTGCGCCAGCAGTATCGACAGCACCAGCGCGACGGCGGCTGCCACCACGAAGGTGCGCACGATGGCAAGCCGTTCGGCATGCACGATCTCGTCGATGTCGCCACCCTGGGTCGAGAGCAGCAGCGCGCCATGCACGGCGCGGAAGCGCTGCACCGGCACCGCAACCGAGACAATCAGTGCGCCCTCGGGATTGACCCGCACAACGCTGAGCGGTGTGCCGTTCAGCGCGGCGGCGACTTCCGGATATTCCTTGCCCTCCATGGGACCGAGTTCCTGATAGACAGGCAGGTCGGAGCGCTGCAGCCAGCGGCGGATGTGACTGGCGATCCAGTCGTACCAGTTTTCGCTTTCCGTCTGCGGCGCCGGCAGGTCGAAGCGCAGGATCTGGCCGCGGGAATACAGGTGCCGGGAGTCGAGGATCAGAATGCCCTCACGGTCATAGATGCGCGCACGCGTCTTGGTTGGCGAAATTAGCCTCCGCAGGATCGGCGCCACGTCTTCCGGATTGATCGGGAAATCGAGCGAATCCGGTTCGCTCGGCGTCAGGCTTTCGCCGGCCTCCAGTTCCAGAAGCTTTTCCGGATCGATGACGATGGAATCGGTATCGACAGTTGCCGAAGCAGCAATCGCCGCGCCGATGATTTCGCCCTGGATCAGCAGGCTCTCGACGCGTGCGTCGATGAGGCCCTCCTTGAACTGGTTGAGGTAGAGGATGCCC
The DNA here is from genome assembly GCA_020637855.1 of Rhodobiaceae bacterium. Lineage (GTDB taxonomy): Bacteria > Pseudomonadota > Alphaproteobacteria > Rhizobiales > Tepidamorphaceae > JACKJK01. Next base: position 19,813 of record JACKJR010000010.1, read on the forward strand.
CACACCAGCGCCAACATGGCGGCGAGGTTGAGAAAGACGATGCGCCGCGTCAGGCTCGAGGATACGATACTGCCGATGGCGCGCAGACGGCGCACCAGCCGCGACCCGCCGCTGCCGCGTAGCTCGAACGCGTCGGAATCGGAATCATCGACTTCACGCGATGCCTTCGCGGCGTCGGGTTGTGCCGGCCAGCGATTGTGGGTCTCGATCGCCATCAATCCTCATGGACTCGCGAAGGCCTCAGGCCTCCTTGAACCGGTATCCTACCCCATAAAGCGTTTCGATCATGTCGAATGTCTGGTCGACGGCGCGAAACTTCTTTCTCAACCGTTTGATATGGCTATCGATGGTCCGGTCGTCCACATAGACCTGATCGTCATAGGCCGCGTCCATCAGGGCGTTGCGGCTCTTCACGACGCCGGGCCTCTGCGCCAGCGATTCAAGGATCAGGAATTCTGTGACTGTCAGTGTCACGTTGTTGCCACCCCAGGTGCAGGTGTGGCGCTCGGGGTCCATCACAAGATTGCCGCGCTCCAGAACGCGGGCCGCATCGGTTTTCGGCGCCGAGGTATCCTTCGGCTGCGCGCGCCGCAGCACCGCTTTCACCCGTTCCACCAGCAGGCGCTGCGAAAAGGGTTTGCGGATGAAATCGTCGGCGCCCATTTTCAGGCCGAACAATTCGTCGATTTCCTCGTCTTTGGAGGTGAGGAAGATGACCGGCAGTTCGGAGGCCTGCCGCAGCCGGCGCAGCAGTTCCATCCCGTCCATGCGCGGCATCTTGATGTCGAACACGGCAAGATCGGGCGGATTGGTCTTCAACCCTTCCAGCGCGGATGCGCCATCGGCATAGGTCTGAACCCGGTAGCCTTCCGATTCCAGTGCGATGGAAACGGAGGTCAGGATGTTGCGGTCGTCGTCGACAAGGGCAATTGTTGGCATGGCGTTATATTCTTGCTGATTTCGATGATCGGTCGGGAGCTTGACCCCGATATTAGGGCGCAGGATATGGGCCGTGTGGGCACGTTGATACACTTGGACACCGGTAAATGACACTAGTGAGGATGAACCTCATCTGAATGAAACGCATGAAGATGCGGGTCCGGCAGGCTATATACATGTCTCAGAACGAGTTCGCCGCTTAACGACGATCTCAAGCCGTAAGCGCACTTCCGCTGGCGCTGCGGCGAAATTATGACACGCTCGTGGGATGTTGTCTCGTCAGGCATCCCGCAAGGAGCGGGCGACGCTCAGGCAAAACGAACCCGGAGAACCGAAATATGTCTGCAAATCAGTCCCGCCAGGACAATGACGAAGGCGCTTTCGACGCCCCGGCCGCCGCACGCGATCTGCTGCGCGGCTCGCTCGTCGGGACTTTGGCGACCCTGGATGCAGGAACCAAGGCGCCATACGCCTCCATGGCAGCCATCGCGCCGGATTTCGACGGTGCGCCGGTGTTGCTCCTGTCGACGCTTGCGGTCCACACCGCCAATCTTGCCGCCGACAACCGCGTTTCCCTGTTGCTGGATGCGCGCACGGATGACGATGGTTCCGCTGATCCGATGACGCGGCCGCGCGTCAGCCTGACCGGAACGCTGGCCGTGACGGGTGAGGAAATCCCGCGCGATCGTTACCTGCGTCATCACCCGGACGCGAAATTCTATTCAGGTTTCAAGGATTTTTCTTTCTACCGGATGGAGATTGAAGCGGGTCACCTCGTTGCCGGTTTCGGACGCATCGTCGATCTGGCCCCGCAGGATATGCTGACCCCGATCCAGGGGGCAGGCGAGCTTGCCGCTTGTGAAGAAAGCGCGGTCGCTCACATGAATGAGGATCATGCCGATGCGTTGCAGCTTTATGCCTGCGTCCTTGCCGGCGAAGAGGGCGACGGGTTCGTCTGTGTCGGTTGCGACCCTGACGGCCTGACGCTGCGGCGCGGCATGGCGCTTACCCGCATCCTGTTCCCGCGTGCCGTTGAAAGTCCCAATGTCTTGCGCATGACGCTGAAGCAGATGGCGGATGAAGCCCGGTCTCGATAACTCTGCTGCGTTATTGGGCGAAAGTGCGTATTGCACAGCCTTGGATCAGGTCTTAGGTTCCGCGCCTTACAAAAAAGACCCGAAACACGGGTTCAGGAGGATGAGCGAAGTTCCGAAAAAGACCGGGCGGTGAAAGTCCCGGTGGGCGGAGCTTCTTTTTCTTAAGGAGAGGGACGTGAACGGGCACGTTGCAAAGGAATCCGGAGTTCACAACGAAAGCTTCGGGGCGGACCGCTTCGGTCTGCGCAATCTCGGCTCACTGGCGTGGAATGATCTGGCGCCGGTTCTGGTGGAAAAATCGGTTGCGCGCGTCGAGGGGCAGCTGACGGCGCACGGCGCGATTTGCGTCGAGACCGGTGCCCATACCGGGCGCTCGGCACAGGACAAGTTCCTTGTCCGCACCGCCGGCACCGAGGACCAGATCTGGTGGGACAACAACAAGGGGATCAGCCGCGAGGCTTTCGATCGGCTACACGCCGACATGATCGCCCATGCCGAGGGCCGCGATCTTCTGGCGCAGGACCTGTACGGCGGAGCCGACCCTAAGCATCGCGTCAATGTCCGTGTCTTTTGCGAATACGCCTGGCACGCCCTGTTCATCCGCTACATGCTGATCCGTCCCGATACCGCCGACCTCAAGTCCTTCGTGCCGGATATCACCATCATCGATCTGCCGAGCTTCAGGGCCGACCCCGAGCGTCACGAATGCCGCAGCGAAACGGTCATCGCATGCGATCTGGAGCGCGGCATCGTGCTGATCGGTGGCACGTCCTATGCCGGAGAGATGAAGAAGTCGGTTTTCGGCGCGCTCAATTATGCGCTTCCCGTAAAGGACGTCATGCCGATGCACTGCTCGGCCAATGTTGCCGACGATGGTCGCTCGGCTGTCTTCTTCGGCCTGTCGGGAACCGGCAAGACGACGCTGTCCGCTGATCCGTCGCGTACGCTGATCGGTGACGACGAGCACGGCTGGAGCGAGAGCGGCATCTTCAACTTCGAAGGCGGCTGCTACGCCAAGACCATTCGCCTGTCGCGCGAGGCCGAGCCGGCCATCTACGGCGCAACGGAGCGTTTTGGCTCGGTGATGGAAAACGTCGTCCTCGACGATATCACCCGCCTGCCCGATTTCGACGATGGCAGTTTGACCGAAAATTCCCGCGTCGCCTATCCGATCGAGGCCATTGCCAACGCGAGCCTGACAGGGCGCGCCGGCCAGCCCACCGCTGTCGTGATGCTGACTTGCGATGCCTTCGGCGTCATGCCGCCGATCGCCAAGCTCGATCCGAGCCAGGCCATGTATCATTTCCTGTCCGGCTACACCGCCAAGGTCGCCGGGACCGAAAAGGGGGTGACCGAACCGCAGGCGACTTTTTCCACCTGCTTCGGTGCGCCGTTCATGCCGCGTCACCCCAGCGTCTACGGCAACATGCTGCGCCGTCTCATCGACGAGCATGGCGTCGACTGCTGGCTGGTCAATACCGGCTGGACCGGTGGCGCGCACGGTACCGGCTCGCGCATGCCGATTGCCGCAACCCGCGCTCTGCTGTCGGCAGCCCTTGACGGCAACTTGCGCGATGCGGAGATGCGACGCGACCCGATCTTCGGTTTCGAGGTACCTGTTGCGCTCGAAGGTGTGGAGCCTGAGATCCTCAACCCGCGCGAGACCTGGGCCGACAAGGCCGCCTACGATCATCAGGCCATGTCGCTGGCACGCATGTTCAACGACAATTTCAAACGCTTCGCCGATCACGTCGACGGCCAGGTGCTCAACGCCGCGCCGGGCCTGCGCGTCGCGGCCGAATAAACGTCTGGCGCTGCGGGGAGTGATATCTTGGCAGCGCGTAAACGCACGTCCCGTGCCGCCGTCGCCGCAGGCCATGCGCTGACGGCGGACGCTGCCGTCCAGGTTCTGGGCGAAGGCGGCTCGGTCGTTGATGCCGCCATTGCCGCGCTTTGGATGGCCTGCGTCTGCGAGCCCGTTCTCGCCTCGCCCGGCGGTGGCGGGTTTGCCGCGATCCTAGGCCGCCGCAAGGCGGAATTCCTGGACTTTTTTGTTGACGCGCCGGGCGTGAAGCGGCGTGAAAGCGATATCGAGTTCGAAGAAGTCCATGCCGATTTCGGCACCACGACGCAAGGCTTTCATGTCGGCGCGGGCGCAAGCGCGGTCCCCGGCTTTGTGCCCGGTCTGTTCGAACTGCACGAGCGCTATGGCCGCCTGCCGATGCGCGTTCTCGCAGAGCCTGCGATTGCCGCGGCGCGCGACGGGGTGTCGATATCTCCATTTCAGGCAAAACTGTTCGGTGTCGTCGCGCCGATCCTCACCTTCAGACCGGATGCGGCGAAGCTGTTTGGCCAGACGGAAGAACATCAAGGTGTTCATGCCGCCGGAGCTGCGATGAAGAACCCCGATCTGGCCGATGCGCTCGACACCATCACCCGTGAGGGAAGCCGCATCGCCACCCATGGCGAGATTGCTGGCCTGATGGCGCAGCAATCGGAAATTCACGGCGGACATTTGCGCCGTGTCGACATGGAGAGCTACCGCGTCGAGAAGCGCCGTCCCGTAGAAGCGAAGCTTGGCCCGTTGACGGTGTGGACCAACCCGCCGCCGGCGCTTGGCGGCGCGCTGATTTCCGCCATGTGCCGCAAGCTGACCGAAACGAGCGATCGCCGTTACTGGCTGGCACTGGCACGCGCGGTGGACAGCGTTGATTGCTTCTGGCGCGAAAGCCCGCAGGACGCCGGCCGGCTAATTGGCGAGCCCGCATCGGGCGGGCATGTTGCCCAACGCGGCACCACCCATGTCTCCGTGGCCGACATGGACGGCAATGCCGTTGCCATCACCGTGTCGAATGGCGAGGGCAATGGCCGCCTCGTGCCCGGCTGCGGTTTCATGATCAACAACATGCTCGGCGAGGAGGACGTCAATCCGCGCGGGTTCCATGCATGGGAACCCGGTGAGAGGCTGTCCTCGATGATGAGTCCCTGTGTCGGGAGTTGGCGCGATGGCGGGGCGCTTGCGCTGGGATCGGGGGGCTCGAACCGCATCCGCACGGCCGTGCTTCAGGTGCTGGCCAATATCGCCCTGCGCGGTTTGCCGCTGGCTGATGCGGTCGCCGCGCCGCGGCTGCACATCGAGCGCGGTTTCCTCGACTTCGAGGACGTGCTGGTTGACGAACTGTTCGATGAGGATGACCGCAGCGCGCTCGTTCAAGCTTTCGAAGAGCATCGCGCATGGCCCGAACCGAGCCTTTATTTCGGTGGTGTGCATGCTGCCATGCTGACGCCGCGCGGTGCGCTGGAAGCTGCCGGCGATCACCGCAGGGAAGGTACGGGCGTCACATAATGACGCCCGTCGTGTTGCGTTCCGCTGTTATGGTCACACGACCTTGCGGACTTCGTGCAGGAAGTGGCCGACCGATTCGCGCATGTTCTCGCCGCGTTTGGAGAGTTCTTGCGAAGCTTCCAGAACCTGCGACGCAGCCGTTCCGGTTTCATTGACCGACTGGCTGATCATACCGATATTCGCGCTGACTTCGTTCGTGCCCGTCGAGGCTTCGGTGATGTTGCGGGCGATTTCGCGCGTCGCCGCGGTCTGTTGTTCGGCTGCCGCGGAAATCGCGGTTGCGATTTCGTTCACCTTCTCGATCGTCGTGGCGATCGTCTGGATGGACGTTTCAGCCTTGTTGCTCGCCTGCTGGATGCTGGAAATCTGCGCGCTGATCTCGCCTGTCGCCTTGGCGGTCTGCGTGGCAAGTCCCTTGACCTCTGCCGCAACCACGGCAAAGCCCTTTCCGGCCTCTCCCGCGCGGGCAGCCTCGATTGTCGCGTTCAGCGCGAGCAGGTTGGTCTGATCCGCGATATCGGTGATCAGATCGACGATCTTGCCGATTTCTTCCGATGCTCTCGACAATGCCGCGATGTCCTCGCGCGTATGGCGCGCATCCTCGACCGCCTGGTTGGTGATCTGCGAGGAGTTCTGGACCTGCATGTTGATCTCGGACGCCGACGTGGTCATTTCCTCTGTCGCGGCCGCAACGGCGCCGACATTGGCGGATGCTTCCTCCGCGGCTGCGGCTACGGCGACGGACTGGTCGCTCGCGCCCGATGCCAGGTGCGACATCGACTGCGCGGTACTCTCGAGCTCGGTTGCCGCCGAGGAAACGGATTCGACCACCTCGCCCATTTCGCTTTCGAACGTTGAAACGATGTCACTGAAACCGGAAACCCGATCCTGCATCGACACCATTGCACCATTGACCGTGCGTGCGGCTTCGCCAAACGAGCCGGTCATGCCGCGTTCGCTGATGCGCCGGAAATATTTGTTCCGCGCGACATACTCCAGCGATGCACGGGATTCACGCACATAGGCATCGCAGCGATCGATCACGCGATTGATGGCGTGCAGGAGCGCTGCCGCCTCGCCGGTTTCGTCGATACCGATAACACGGGCCTCGAAATCGCCATCGGCGGCGGCTTCGCACACTTTCAGCGCCTTCTGGACGGCGGATTTGTAGTGACTGGAAAACATTTGAATACTCCTCCCGCCGTCAGGCCGCCAGCTTCGCAATGAATTCGTCGTACTCCATGTTCTGCTCGCGCAGCATGGCTTCGACCATTTCAGTGGATGCGCGCATACCGTCCTTGCGGTTGGTGTGGCGCTGTTCCTCGCGCAGGAGTTCCGCATAAAGCGGCATGATCCGGTTTTCGAGAATTTGCCTGTCGGGCACGCGGCGGTTGGAATGGTAGCCGACAATCTCGCCGGCACCGTTGCGGCTCGGCGTCACGTGAGCATTGACCCAGTAATGATCACCGTTCTTGCAGCGGTTGATGACGTAGGCGAAAATCTCCTGGCCGCTTTCGATCGTTTTCCAAAGCAGTGCGAACACGGCGCGCGGCATCTCCGGATGGCGGATCATGCTGTGCGGTTGCCCCAGGCATTCCTTTTCCGTGTAGCCTGCGATCCGCAGGAATACGTCGTTACAGTAAGTGATATGGCCCTTCAGATTGGTCTTGCTGACGATGATTTCGTTTTCATCGAAGAAACGTTCTTTGCCCGTGAGCTTTATATCCCTTGGCATGTTCCCCCTAGCCTTTTGTCTGCGGCCGGCGGTGCGCGGCGCGGTTGTCAATAAGCGCGCGTTCTGCACATTTATTAGGCAATATTATTCGGGATAAACTAACGGTAAGTTAAGCATAACGTCAGGGCCAATACGTAGATTACCCTACGTCAGCTGCCGGCGAGCGCGGCAATGGCCTGGAGCGTCGCAGGGCCGAAACTGCCGTCGACGGAACTGGAATAAACCCCCTGGTCCTTCATGATCTGCTGCAGTTCGCGACGCATGTCGGGAGGCCACTGTTCCGGGTTGCGGGTCATCTGGCCGAAGGCGGTTTCACTGCGGGCTTTAAGCGACAGGAACATGTAGCGCGCCGCTTCCTTCGGGTTGCGGTCTGCGCCGCGCCCGAAAGCATGTGCGTATGCGAGCGAATAATAGCTGTCGCTCAAACCCGCTTGAGCGGCGCGCCGCATCCACGACACCCCCTCCCGCTGGTCGGCCTTGACGCCGCGGCCGTTCATATAGGCGGCACCGACCTCGTAGAGTGCGCGGGCGTCACCGGCCATCGCCGCCATCCGGAAATGTGAAAACGCAGCAGCAGCATCCTTGCGGACCCCACGCCCGTCGCGGATGAGAACACCGATCATGTGGTGCGCAGTCGGGGCGCCGGCGGCGACCGCCTTGTTGAGCCAGTCGAGCGCGTCGGCATCGGTTTCGGGCCCGGCTTGTCTTTCCGCAAGTGTTTCGCCGAGCCGCTGCATGCCGATCGGGCTGCCAAGTTCAGCGGCCTTCCGGTAGAGTTCAAGCCCGGCAGTCTCGTCCTTCACAGTGCCAATGCCGTGGGTTGTCAATTCGCCCAGCATGGCAATGGCGAACGGGTCGCTTTTGTCTGCGGCCGCCTTCACCAGCGCGTAGCCGCGCGCAGCGTCGCGCTCCATGCCGTCGCCGGCGATCAGCATCAGGCCCAGTTGCGCTTGCGCGGACAGATGCCCTTGTGTTGCAGCCTGCCCGAACAGAAGTGCGGCATCGGCGGCCTTGCCGGAGCGGTATACGGCGCGGCCAAGCTGGAATTTCAGCCGCGCGTTGTCAGGTGCGGCCTTCACGGCTTGTGTGCAGGCGAGGACGGCGGCGTCGGTGTCCATCACCGTTTGCCAGATGCCGTCGGCGGTGCGGGTCGCATCGTTCGGGCTTGCCGCCAGCCGGTCGCAGGCGGCAACAGCTTCATCGGGCGCAAGCGAGAGATGGTCGTCCGGCACCGGCATGGACGGCGCCTCCGGCTCAAGAATCGCGACATCATCCGGCGCCGGGTTGATCGATCCCGTCGTCAGCGGTGTGCCGCTTTCCTCAGGCATGGTGTCGTCGCGGGCGGCCCGCTCGCGCGCGTCCGCCAGCGCCTCGGCCTGCGCGGCGGTCAGCGGGTCGCCATCGGTAAGGCCGGACAGCAGCGTGCTGAGGCCGGCGATCGATAGCCCATCGATGCTCCTACCGCCGCGAAGCTGAACCGCGATGTCGCTTTTCGGATGCTTGTCGACAATGTCGATGAGCGTATCGAGCGCAGCCGACAGCCCGGAAATGCGCGCAGAACCGGTTGCAGCGAGCGCTGTATCGGTGAGTTGCCGCGCCTGTTTCAGCATGCGCGCGGGCGCGGCCTCGCGCTGCTCGGGCGTTTGCTGTTGCTTAGGCTGAGCCGTCTCTGCGTGCAGTGTGGTGCAAGGTGCCGCGGTAAGAAAGGCGGCAAGCACCACCGCCCGCCACCGTGACGGGCCGGTCGGTTTCCATGCGATATGACAGGGCGGTATTGCGCGCACCGATTCGGCTCCTCGGCGCAGAGCATGTGTGCTTCGCGGAATTTGGTCAAATGGCTGGAACAACAGCCAAGCAAGTCTCTTCCCGTTCTTCAAATCCAATGATATTAGCCCGCGCCATGACAGACCTCTCCCTGATCCGCAACTTTGCGATCATCGCCCATATCGACCATGGCAAATCGACGCTTGCCGACCGCCTCATCCAGATGACCGGCGGTTTGAGCGAGCGCGAGATGAAGGAACAGGTGCTCGATTCCATGGATATCGAGCGCGAGCGCGGCATCACCATCAAGGCGCAGACCGTGCGGCTCAACTACAAGGCCGCAGATGGCAAGACCTATGTGCTGAACCTGATCGATACTCCGGGCCACGTCGACTTCGCCTATGAGGTCAACCGGTCGCTCGCCGCCTGCGAGGGCTCGCTGCTGGTTGTCGATGCCAGCCAGGGCGTCGAGGCGCAGACGCTGGCCAATGTCTATCAGGCGCTCGACAACGACCACGAGATCGTTCCCGTCCTCAACAAGGTCGACCTGCCGGCAGCAGAGCCCGACCGCATCCGCGCCCAGATCGAGGATGTGATTGGTCTCGATGCGTCGGATGCAGTGGAAATTTCCGCCAAGACCGGCGTCGGTGTCGGCGATGTGCTGGAAGCGATCGTCACCCGCTTGCCGGCGCCGAAGGGCGAGCGCGATGCACCGCTGAAGGCCATGCTGGTCGACAGCTGGTACGATGCCTATCTCGGCGTCGTCGTGCTCGTGCGCATCGTCGATGGCGTGCTGAAGAAGGGCATGAAGGTGCGGATGATGCGCACCGGCGCCGTCCATGATGTCGACAAGGTCGGCATCTTTACCCCGAAGCTTGTCGACTGGGGCGAACTCGGCCCCGGCGAACTCGGCTTTCTCACAGGTTCGATCAAGGAAGTCGCCGACACCAATGTCGGCGACACGCTGACCGAGGACAAGCGCCGCGCGGCCGAACCGCTACCGGGCTTCCGCCCCTCGCAGCCGGTCGTCTTCTGCGGCATCTTTCCTGTCGATGCGGCGGACTTTGAGGATTTGCGTGCCGCCATGGGCAAGCTGCGCCTCAACGACGCCAGCTTCTCCTTCGAGATGGAAACCTCGGCAGCGTTGGGTTTCGGCTTCCGCTGCGGCTTCCTCGGTCTGCTGCATCTGGAAATCATCCAGGAGCGGCTGGAGCGGGAGTTCGACCTCGACCTGATCGCCACCGCGCCGTCGGTCGTCTACCGCCTGACGATGACGAACGGCGATGTGCTGGAACTGCACAATCCCGCCGACATGCCGGATGTGGTCAAGATCGAGCAGATCGAGGAACCCTGGATCCGCGCCACCATCATGACGCCGGACGAGCACCTGGGTGCGATCCTTAAGCTGTGCGAGGAACGCCGCGGTGAGCAGGTCGAGCTGACCTATGCCGGCTCGCGCGCCATGCTGACCTACGACTTGCCGCTCAACGAGGTGGTGTTCGATTTCTACGACCGGCTGAAATCGGTATCGCGCGGCTACGCGTCCTTCGACTACCAGATCACCGGCTACCGTGCCGGCGACCTTGTGAAAATGTCGATCCTCGTCAATGGCGAGCCGGTCGATGCGCTGTCGGTGATGGTGCACCGGGCGCAGTCGGAACGGCGCGGCCGGGCGATGTGCGAGAAGCTCAAGGACCTCATACCCCGCCACCTGTTCAAGATCCCGATCCAGGCAGCCATCGGCGGCAAGGTCATCGCGCGGGAAACCATCGCCGCGCTGCGCAAGGACGTCACCGCCAAGTGCTACGGCGGCGACGCGACGCGCAAACGCAAGCTTCTTGAGAAGCAGAAGGAAGGCAAGAAGCGGATGCGTCAGTTCGGCAAGGTCGACATCCCGCAGGAAGCCTTCATCAACGCGCTGAAGATGGACGGCTAGCAATCCCAGGAAAAGTGGATACCGGTTTTCCGTCCGGGATTGTGCCACTAAGAAAGCCTGATCCCAGGAAAAGTGGGAACGGCCTTACTCCGCCGCCTGCGCCTTCGCATTCGGCAAGGTGCCCTTGATCACGTAAGTGAGGATATCGGCGACCTGCGAGGGCTCGCTGCAAACCGCAAGCGCTGCGCCATCGACTTCCTTCAGGGCGTGCTGGTGTTCGACGCCATGGACGATAATCAGCGCCTTGCCGAGCGCGGCCGCGAAGCCTGCGTCGAAGGCCGCATTCCACTGTTTGTACTTCTCGCCGAAACGCACGACGACGATGTCGGCATCCTCGATCAGCCTGCGGGTACGGATGGCGTTGAGCTTGGCGCCCTTGTGGTCGTGCCAGAACTTGTTCGGCTCGGCTCCCATGATGGCGACACCGCAATCGTCGCTGGAATCATGGTCTGTGACGGGGGCGGAGAAGTCCACGGGCAGGCCGGATGCGCCGGCCATGATTTCCTCGCGCCAGTCCGTGTGGATTTCGCCGGACAGGTAGACGTTCCAGGTTTTCATGGGGCTCAGTCCTCCTATTGCTCATTCAAGAGGACGTTAAATAGCAACGCGCCGCGAAGTGAAACCCCGCGGCGCGGCAACAGTGTTTTCAGCAGATTCGGATCAGTAGGTCAGCACGATCCGCGAGGAGCCGGCGCCATGGGCGCGAACCAGATTGAACAGCGTGCGCGCGTTGGACGGATGAAGGCGCACGCAGCCATGGCTCGCCGGACGGCCGAGCTGGCTGACATAGCTGGTGCCGTGCACTGCAAAGCCGCCACGGAAGAATAGCGAGTTCGGCATCGCCGCACCGCCATACTTGCGCGAATAGTAGGTCCTGTGCATGCGCTTGACGGAATAGGACCCCGTCGGCGTGCCGTAGCCACGCCGGCCGGTCGATACCTTCCAGGTGTATTTGTGCTGGCCGTTGACATAGACGCGCATGCGCTGCTGCGAGATGTCGATCTTGGCGATGACGTTGGCTGATGCCGGCGCGCTCTGAAACGTGAGGAAGCCGGCTACAAGACCGGCCAGAAGAAGACCTAGGATACGCATGGTGTTGCCTCGTACTCCCTGATGGCCCGGCATGATGCCGGGATTTACGCGGGCCACTGCCCACACCAGGCCATATTCCTGGCCTGAGTTTATCTTCCGTCGGGTTAACCGGCGTGTAAAGCCCGATATGGTTGCAGGCTTACGTGATTTCACGCCGCTTTGCGGCTCATGGTAAAGAATGTCTGCGATTCGCTGGGATCCTGACCGCGTAAGGAGCAGGGTGGAATGCAGCCTTTTTTCAGCAAACAAGCTCGTGCCGCATTGCGGTTTGTCCTTGCTGGCGTCGTGTTGATGCCCGTGCTGGGCAGTGCAATCCCGGCACATGCCGAACAGCCCGCGAAAAAGCTTTTCGGCAGGGTTGCCAAGCCGGCCGATCTGGCGTCCCGCTCGATCGGGTCCTATGCGCGTGGATGTCTGGCGGGCGCCAAGCCGCTGCCGGTCACCGGGCAGAGCTGGCAGGTGATGCGCCTGTCGCGCAATCGCAACTGGGGTCATCCGGCGTTGATCGCCTATCTTGAGCGCCTGGCGGGCGATGCGGCGGTCAGCGGCGACTGGCCAGGTCTGCTGGTCGGCGATCTTGCCCAGCCGCGCGGCGGACCGATGCTTTCCGGACACAACAGCCATCAGATCGGACTTGATGCCGACATCTGGCTGACGCCGATGCCGAACCGTGTCCTCACGGGCCAGGAGCGCGAGGACATCAGCGCCATTTCAATGCTCAAGAGCGGCAAGATGGAAGTCGATCCGGCAATCTTCACGCTTGCCCACGCCAAGCTGCTGGCGCGTGCGGCAAGCTATCCGGAGGTTGCGCGCATCTTCATCAACCCTGGCATCAAGCGTGCGCTGTGCGACATCCAGTGGACCGACAGGACCTGGCTCAGAAAGATCAGGCCGTGGGGTGGCCACCACTACCATTTCCATGTTCGCCTGAATTGCCCGCCGGATTCAGCCGGATGCAAGAATCAGGACCCGCCACCGCCGGGCGATGGCTGCGGCGCGGAACTGGATTCATGGTTCCTTCCGCCGCCCAAGAACCCGCCAAAGCGCAAGCCGAAACCCGAGCTGACGCTTGCCAGCCTGCCGCGCGACTGCAGGACTGTTCTGGAAGTCGGCGGCGAGGCCAGTGTCAACACGGTTGCACAGGGCCGCGGCGGCGACCCGGCCCGTATCATATTGGACACCATTCCTTCGCCGCGCCGCCGCCCTGCACAATAATTGCTGGGAAAATCAGCGTTAACGCCGCATTAGCCGGTGTGGTGGACACTGTCTTAACGCCGCGTGTCCTGCGGTGTGTGTACTAAGTTGCGTTGAGTATTTTTGGAGTATCGCCATGTTGCGTATCGGCGAAGGGTCCCATGCGGACCTTGATCTTTCGCGCGCGTTTTCCGATTACGGCCATGAATCGCTTGCCGGACGGAACGCCTCTTCCTCAATTGTAACGACGGTTGCACTGACGGTCTTTGTCGCGGTGATGATTGTATCCGCGCCAAATTTGGGCCCGTTTGTCGAGCGTCACGTGTTCGCAAGCCTTTCGGATGTTGGCCAGGATAATGATCCGGGAGCCGCGATCGCCGCGGAACGCCCCAGGCCTATGCAGTTTGCGCTTTCGACCAACCGGCCCGAGCATATCATCAATACGGTGTTTGATTCGGACGGAAGCCCGCTGGCGACAGGCGCGGTACGCCGGGACACGCCGGCAGCCCGCCAGGCGGCGGAAGTCATCGCCGAAACGGCAAACGTTCCGGCGCATATGAGCACGGTCCAGGGACTTCGCGGCAGCCTCGATCCTGACGACATCGAATAGCCCGACATCGAGTAGCCGCAGACGGATTCAGGATGAGGATACCCCGGTTCCGATCGGGCAGCTGACGCCTGTTCCGCCCAGCCCGCAATAGCCTGACGGATTCTTGGCCAGATATTGCTGGTGATAGGCCTCGGCGAAATAGAAGGGCGGGGCATCCAGGATTTCGGTCGTAATCGTCCCGCGCGCGGCTTTTCCAAGCTGCTTTTGATACGTTGTGCGGGTGGCCTCCGCCGCTTCCCTGTCCGGCGTATCGGCAAGGTAGATCCCGGACCGGTACTGCGTACCCACATCGTTGCCCTGACGCATGCCTTGCGTCGGGTCGTGGCCTTCCCAGAAGACCTTCAGCAGCGCTTCCAGAGATATGTCTTCCGGCCTGTAGACCACAAGCACGACCTCGTTGTGCCCGGTCTGGCCGGAGCAGACTTCCTCATAGGTCGGGTTGGGCGTGTAACCGCCGGCATAGCCGACAGCGGTGGTGAAAACCCCGTCCAGCTTCCAGAACATCCGCTCCGCGCCCCAGAAACAGCCCATGCCGAACAGTGCCAGTCTTGCATCGTCCGGATAGGGACCCTTCAGGGGCGTGCCGAGAACGAAGTGGCTTTGCGCGGTCGCGATCGGTTCATCGCGGCCCGGCAGGGATTCCGAAAGCGTGGGCATTGTTATGGACTTGCGCAGAAAGAACATGGCTTCGTTCCTTTCTGCAATCAATATGGGGTGTCCGCTAGCGAAGGTCGAGGCCTGCGTTCACGCGGCGGGGGCGGCGGCCAAAGAATGCGAATATCAGTGCAAGCACCATCAACACCACGGCCGCGGGCGCTTTCAGGATCGAGAGCAATATCGGATCCCAAAGGAAACTTCCGACATATCGTTCGATGACAGCCTGAGTCAGATTGAGGGTCGGCGCACTGATCGAGAACCAGAGTTCGCCAAGCGAAGTGACGACCAGGCTGGATGCTGCGATCGAGCGCGCACCATCGTGAACCAGCGCGATGAGCGCGGCTGCGAAAATCCAGAACCCGAAAAAGCGGGCAATGAGCCTAAACATGATCCGCCGTTACTGTTGTCAAATTACGGTGGTGAAGGGCCTCGATCACCACTGGTGCACCCGGAATCGGACGCGGTCACAAGCTAGTGAGAGCGGCAGCAATCAGCAAGTGCGCGCTTCAAGAAAGTTTGCTGTCATCATGGTGTTGCATGCGCTTGCGCACTCGCCTAAACACGAGCCCGCCGACGCAGTTGGTTGGGAGCGTTCTCCCGATGGGCTGGTATGGAGAGGCCTGAGTGGTCGAAGGCGCGCCACATATCCTCCCGAGGATATGTGCAAGAGCAAGAAGCATATCCTCTTGAGGATATGCATCACTCTAAGAGATGCGTGCGCTTGTCTTCGCCCACTCGGGATTTCGTCTCCTGAGTGAGTTGGTATGGAGAGGCCTGAGTGGTCGAAGGCGCACTGCATATCCTCTTAAGGATATGCATCACTCTGAGAGATGCGTGCGCTTGTCTTCGCCCACTCGGGATTTCATCTCCTGAGTGAGTTGGTATGGAGAGGTGGCCGAGTGGTCGAAGGCGCACGCCTGGAACGCGTGTATACGGGAAACCGTATCGAGGGTTCGAATCCCTCTCTCTCCGCCATCTTTGCTTGCGCGCAGCCGCCACGCCAACCCTGCGCGCTTGGCTCCGAATTCGAACTTTGTACCGAACTCTCCGCCAGTCATGATTTTGCTCTTCCGCACGTCAAATCTTGCCGCAGATTTTCAGCCAGACATATGACGCGGTGATTGCAACCGCGAAAGTAGACATTTACATGCCGTCAAACGCATGTAGCAAAATCAGTGTTGGCTACGTCTCATCGGAAAAGGAGTTTTCAATGAATCCTGTCGCGAGAGCCTCGGCAACGCTTTTGATCATCGGAGTTTTCACCGCCGGGCCGGCAATATCCGGAGACCTCGACTATCCGCCCCTGTACAAGCAAATGAACTTGCCTGAATTACCGGATGCGACCATCACGGAGCTGGGCAGGGACAATTCCAACCTGGATGATGGCATGCGGATTGTTCTGCAATCGGGCATGACCAATGGCGAGTTGCGCAGTTTCTACGAATCCCAGATGGCGGACCGTGGATGGACACTTCAGGAAACGATGGCGGTTTCCCGGATGCGTGCGGCAGGCATGCTCGACAAGTTGCCGTTCAACGCCGTTTTCTGCAAATCCGGCGGGATCGCCTATAACGCGACCACAGTGGATATGGGCAGTGTTCGCGAAGTGGATATTGCGATTAGTCAGGGTGCCAGCGGCTGCTCACAATAAGGGTTTTCGTCTCCGCACTCAATTTCTCCAGAACGGGAGACAACAGTGATCAGAAAAGCTTTCAGTGCCGTACTGCTCACGGCTGGTCTATTCAACGCTTCATACGTTTTTGCGCAGACCACAACTGCGACCAAAGTGGACAACGGCGTGCCGGATTGCCCGGCATTCGACATCGTTCAAAGGAATATACTCGATATCACAGGCGGCAGTGTCGGTACCCAGCAGGCATCTGCAACTTCAACCGCCCCGGTTGCCGTTGAAATCATATTCGATGCAAGTGGCTCCATGGGGGCCAAACTGCAGGGTCGGAAGAAATTCGATATTGCCCTCAATGCGTTGAGGACGGCTCTTTCGCGTCTGGATGGATCGGATGCGCTGGTCGGCATCAGGGCGTATGGATTTGACGACTCCGTCGAAAAGACGCCTGAAGCATCCTGTCCGAATACGGCGTTGGTTAGCGGTTTCCGCCAGAAGGCAGCCGGTGCCCATTTCGCCGCCTCCGCATCTCTCAGGCCCTATGGGTACACACCCATCGCCGCCAGCCTGGAGGCGGCCGGGCGTGATTTGCAGGGCGTTGCCGCCAGTGACCGGATGGTTGTGCTGGTCAGTGACGGAGAAGAAACCTGCAACGGCGACCCGGTGGCGGTTGCGGCTGCTCTCAAGGCCGCGAATATAGCCGTCGCGACCTATGTGGTTGGTTTCGATCTCGATGCCGCCCAACGCGATCAGATGACCGCGATTGCCCGCGAAGGCGGTGGAGCCTACTTCGATGCCGCAGATGCTACAGGGCTTGAATCGGCAATTGATCAGGCCGTCGGCGTTACATTGCGCAGGACCCGGACGATCGAGAAATGCATCAACGATATTGCGGGCGGCCATAGC
Source organism: Rhodobiaceae bacterium (assembly GCA_020637855.1). Taxonomy (GTDB): domain Bacteria; phylum Pseudomonadota; class Alphaproteobacteria; order Rhizobiales; family Tepidamorphaceae; genus JACKJK01. Next base: position 36,716 of record JACKJR010000010.1, read on the forward strand.
GTTGCGGAGGCTGTTCCCGTCGGTCCGGGGCTGTACACGGTTGGCGAAATGCTTCCCAAACAGACTGCACGGTTCTATCGCATCGACAGCAAGCAGGGGCAGCATATCGTTGTGAGAGGACTGCTCCAGTCCCACCTCACCTATCCCGGTCCGGACGGCAAACCGTTTGAGACAAAATACGGCCTCGGCGCCTTCACGTTGAAGGCATACTTCCCCGATGGACGCCCTGTCCCGATACGCGCCGCGCGCGCCCGCAACATTCCCGGAACCTCCTTCGCCCTCGAATATACCGACGCATCGGGCGAAGGCATGGTCATATCGGTCGCCGATAATTACGATTGGGTAGCTCCGGATGCACTGTTTGCAGTGGAAATCGACGGCGTTACGGGAACCGGAACCATTGCGCAGGCTGCCCCGCCTAAAGCCCCGCCTGCGACCCAGCAGGGCAGTTCCGCAGGCGCTGCTGCCTCAGGCCGCGATGGCCTGCTTCAGGGGCGGTTGGACGAAATGGTCTCCGGAGAAATCGGCGGTGCAGATCCGGTTGATGTCTGGCGCATATCCCTGCCAAAACCGGCCACTTCTCAGGAGGGCTGGCAAGGCGTGGTATCGATTGATGTCAGGCCCGAAGTGCCGGGCGTGACACTGCAGGTCAGCGTCAAGGGGGAGCGGGACGGCCAGGTCGTGGAGCTTGCTGACAACAGGGGTGGTTCAGGCGTGCTGGCAAAAGCCGCGCATGAGCCGGGCCGCCCGCTGGATGCACTTATTATTACCGTCACTGCAACGGCGGGCGCTGCAACGTCACCCTATAAACTCATTGCATACGGCGATGGCTGAGTTCGCGGCAGACGATAGTCGTCATTTACGCGCCCAAGGATGTGTCACGCCGCAGAAGCCCTGCTGACGGCCATTCCTTGGGTTCCAGCCGCACGCCATATTCTGTCATGAGGTATTCCCGCGAGGCGGTTGCCAGGTTCAAAGAACTCAGGAAATAACCTTACGGAAGCGCGCAAATTTTGAACGCACGGCACATATTTACGTATTTATACGCAAAAATTAATAACTTTACGCACTTTGTGCTTAGATAAATTTTAGCGAATTCAAGCCAACCTCCGATTATCGAACGAATTTTGGGAGATAGAACATGGCCGCATTCGTTCTCAACCGGTCTATTGCGTTGCGTCTTGCCATATTGTGCCTTGTGCCGATGATTGCGCTGATCGCGATCGGTTCAAACAGGCTCTACGGCGAATATACGACTGCGACCGAGGCACGGTTTGCCCTCAAGGTACTTGATGCGGCACCGATGATTTCAAGTCTCGTTCACGAACTCCAGAAGGAACGCGGCATCTCCGCAGGATTTATCGGTTCCAAGGGCAAGACATTTGCTGACGTCATCGGCGCCCGCCGCGCGGATACGGAAGCAGCGCTGAAGATTTTCCGCGAGACAGTACCCCAGCCGGTTGGGCGGCTGGCGATCCCCGAGTTTGCCGGGCCTTACGAGCGCGCGCAGTCAGCATTGGCAAAGCTTGAGGAGATGCGCGGCAAGGTTGACAGCTTCGAACTTACGGTCCCCGAGATGGCCGGCTACTACACGCCGATGATCGCGGACCTGCTGGACATGGTTGAAAGTGTCAGCTTCATGGTCGAGGACGGCCATCTCCTGCACCTGATGTCGGCCTACACAGGGTTGCTGCAAGGCAAGGAGCGTGCCGGCATTGAACGCGCCATGGGCGCAGCCGGCTTTGGCTCCGGAACGTTCAAGGAAGGCATTTACCGCAATTTCATCCGGCTTGGCGCGATGCAGGACATCATGTTCGCCAACTTCCACCGCCATGCAAACGCCGATGACATCGCGTTTTTCGACGAGCAGCTTTCCGGTTCGGTACAGGACGATGTGGTCGCACTGCGCAAGCTCGCACAGGGCGCGCCGTTCGGCTCCGACATTTCAGGCGTCACGGGCCCGCAGTGGTTTGCCGCGAGTACGGCGCGGATTGATGCGCTGAAAGCGGTCGAGGACAGGTTCGTCATGACGTTGCATGGCGATGCGCAGGCATTGGTCAGTAGGGCCAACGCGACCTTCTGGGTGCTCTCCGCAATTATGTTGGTGTTGATAACCGTCTCCATCGGTCTGTCGTGGATCGTGTATCGCTCGATAGTGCCGCCGATTTCACGGCTGGTGGAATCGATGCGCCGACTGGCAAACAACGATGTCTCCATTGAGCTCGGTGAGCTGACGCGGGAAGACGAGATCGGCGAAATGGCCCGCGCGGTCGGCGTATTCAAGGAAAACGCCATCGACCGCAACAGGCTCGAGGAGTCGGCTCAGCAGGAGCGCGACCGCGAAAGACGCAGACAGTCGCATGTCGAAGGTCTGGTCACCAATTTCAGGGAAATCGTGAACGAAACGCTGAAGAGCTCAAACGCCAAGACACAGGACATGCGCAGCGCTTCCGAACGGCTGGCTGATATCGCTGCGAATGCCGCAGGCGATGCTCAATCCGCGCGTTCGGCAACCGGCAGCGCTTCGGAAAACGTTCAGCTCATGGCAGCAGCGGCTGAAGAGCTCTCTGCATCCATCGGTGGTATCGCGACGCAAACGAATGAAGCCAACACGCTGATGGCGGACACCGAGGCGAAGGCAATTGCGACCAATGAGGATGTTGGCCGGCTTTCCGAGGCGGCAGAGCAGATTGGTTCGGTTGTGAACCTGATCAGGGACATTGCAGAACAGACCAACCTGCTGGCGCTGAACGCCACAATTGAAGCTGCGCGTGCTGGCGAAGCTGGCAGGGGGTTTGCGGTTGTCGCAACCGAGGTGAAGGAACTTGCCAGCCAGACAGCAAAAGCCACCGAGGAGATCGCGACCCAGGTGTCCGGAATTCAGGGGTCGACCCAGAATGCCGTGAGCGCCATCCTCGCAATCACCGAATCCATGAAAGAAGTTCGCGGCCTTACGGCGAGCATTGCCAAGTCGGTGGACGAGCAATTGTCCGCGACGCAGGAAATCTCGCAAGCCGTCGCCTCGGCGTCATCCGGTACGACCACGGCTTCCGGGAATGTGGACAGTGTTGCAGGTTCAATCGAGAAGACGTCTGAATTTGCTGCTGAAGTGGATCAGACATCGCTGAGCCTGGCGGATGCAACGCAGCAGCTTGCCCGGGAAGTTGAGCGATTCCTGAATGATGTCGCCAAGGATGTTGAGGAGCGACGCAAGGCCAGCCGCAAGCATATGCGCGAAGTGGTCGTCATCTGTCACGACGGGCGCAGCATCAGGAGCGAAATGCTCGATGCCAGCACCAGCGGTGCGCGCATTGCATCTCACAGCGGATTATCGGTAGGGGATAGGATCAGTTTGAAACTGTCCAACGGTATGACACATGCGGCGACGGTTGCCCGCGTCGGCGATGACGATATCGGTATCAAGTTCGATAAGGAACTCTCCGGGATTGAAGAGTTGATCGCCGCTTGAGCCAGATGGATACCCGCAAGGCTTTGTATTCGGGGCCCCATGAAAATGGCGGCGCCGCGAAAGCCGCGCCGCCGCCAGTCGGAGAGGGTTGCCGGAGATTTGGATAACGCCCATGTCCGGCAGCCACGGAATATGGGTGCGCTTCAGGCCGCTTCGGTGCGGCTCGCATTGCGTGCCAGCAGTGCGTTTACAATCTCGACCGTCTCGTTGATCACCGAGTTCACCAGACCAAGCTGGTTTCCGATCTTTTGAACAAGCATATCGACGCGTTCGATGCGTGTTGCGCCTGCATCAACCGCACGAGCGGCGGACGAAGGTTTCAGCAGCCGTTCAGCAGCCGTTGCATATTTTGAAAACGGGACCTGGTCTGCCGGATCGGCGCCAAGCTTCTGGGCGATCGTGTCCACATAGGCATAGATCTGGCTCGACTTTTCCGGGTCGCCGTGGACGGCTTCCTTGATCGGACGCAGGCCCGCCTTGGTCATGCAGCGGTAGTTTCCGGTCAACAGCATGCTCCATTTGGCAAGCGGCACGAACAGCGAATCGAAAACGCGCAGTTTGACCGGGACGTCTTGGCCGTCGAGCCGTACCGCGGAGATATCCGCTTCCAGGTCGGCGAGGATCTTGTTGTATTCGGGATTGCCGAAAGCCGCGGCCTTGAAATTGGTCGGCAGGCCGACATGCAGCACGTTCGCCTTTTCTTCCGGCGGGCGGAAGGCCTGCGGATCGGGGCTGCAAAGGGTTACGAGTTCGGGGTCGAATCCGTCCCATACACGCGGATTCGCGAAGCAATCCTCAAGTCTCGAAGTATCAAGGCCGGGAATGCGCTTCAGATAGGGAAGCGGCGGCATGTTCATGATCGACAGGCAGGGGACGCGCGCTTCCGCGATGCGCCGCATCAGGCTGGCGACACTGGAGGCGCCATACTGGGGCTCTTGCATGGCAAGGCCGACAAGATCGTAATCCGCAGGATTTACTTCCTCTGGCGTCAGCGCATTCACAGTGCCGGGCAGGTCCACGGATTTGATCGAGCGATGCTCGTCCTCGCCGCGCAATTTGATGCGGACTTCCGTGCCTTCGGTGTTGATGAGCTTCGCGGTTTCAGCGCGGCACACGAGCGTAACGTCGTGACCGGCCATGAGAAGTTTCGTGCCGAGCAGCGAGCCATAGGACGCGCCGAGAATAAGAATCTTGTAAGTCATTGTACTTTCCGTTTTCCCTCCCGAGGAACCACCGCGCTTCTTTGTCTGCAATTCTGCATATTCGATTTGCGCGATAGCGACTCGATAGCATTCTGGTTTTGACGGGTCAGCAATTTTCGTGTAAATGTGATATAAGTGTAATTAACAAATTTCACATTATGTAAAAATGTAAAATCGGAAACCCACGGAAAACGCAGCAATGCCGAAAACGTTGATCGGCCCGCAATTGCGCCAGTTGCGGCGCGAGCGCAACCAGACCCAAGCCGAAATGGCGAAGGTTCTGGGCATCAGCACGGCCTATGTGAACCTGC
>JACKJR010000011.1 GCA_020637855.1 Rhodobiaceae bacterium
ACCGATATAGCGCCCATGGCCGGAACGTATTTCCTCGTGACGGGCGAAGAACGCGAAGAGTTCGTGGACCAGTTCGCGGAACGCATGATCGCTGCCGCCGGGCAGCAATTCCTCGCGCGACGTCGTCAGCGGTAGACGCTGCCTTGCTGGGGTTTGCGCGGTCTTTTCACCATGAGCCGGGCGCTGTCCAGCCTGCCTTGTATCGTCCATGAACCGCCCTTCGTCTTTGCCTTCCCGTCTCCAGCGCTCTGCCGAACCGGATACATTCTCGTGCACCATACCTATCAATAGATAGCCTTCTTGAAAAGCTTCCTTTGTTAGGTAATCATCATTGCCAACGCGTGGGCAACGCCGCTTGGCTTTACCCCTTACGCAATGACGAACGGCTCGAATGCACGGGAGGCAGGCAATGGCCGACACACGCACCGGCGAGGAACACATCAAATCGTTACAGGACGGGCGCACGGTCTATCTCGACGGCAAGCGCATCGATGACGTGACCACGCACCCAGCCTTCCGCAATGCTGTGAAGTCGGCGGCAGCCTTCTACGATTTCCAGGGCAAGCCTGAAAACATCGAGCTGATGACGTTCGCGCCCAACGGCGGCAATCGCCGCGTCAGCCGTTCATGGCAGCGTTCACGCAGTTACGAGGAACTGGTCCAGCGCCGCAAGGCGTTGCAGCAGCTTGCCCGTCTCTCCTACGGCTTCATGGGCCGTTCGCCGGATCATGTGGCGTCCGCAGTCACCGGTCAGATCATGGGGATCGAGGTTTTCGAGGCCTATGATCCCAAGCGCGCCAAGGCCTATATGGACTACTACGAGTATGCCTGCCGCAACGACCTGTTCCTGACCTATGTGATCATCAATCCGCAGGCCAACCGTGCCCAAGCATGGGGCGAGCAGGAAGCCGAACTGGTGGCCAAGATCGTGGACGAGGATTCCACCGGCGTCACCATCCGCGGCGCCAAGATGCTCGGCACCAGCTCGATCATGGCCAACGAGGTTTTCGTCGCCAACCTGCAACCGCTCAGGCCCGGCGAGGAAGACCTCGCCTTTTCCTGCGCTCTGCCGATGAACGCCAAGGGCCTGCAGGTGCTCTCGCGCAAGTCCTATGAAGCCGAAGCGGTGTCCACCTTCGATAACCCGCTGTCGTCGCGCTTCGACGAGAACGATGCGCTGATGTATTTCGAGGATGTGCACGTTCCCTGGGAGCGTATCTTCGTCCACCGCAACGTCGACATGTGCCGGGCGCAGTTCCACGACACCCCTGGTCACATCTTCCAGAACTATCAGGCACAGATCAGGCTTTCGGTGAAACTGCGATTTCTGGTGGGTATGGCGCGCAAGCTGGCCGAGACAATCGGAACAGTGACCATACCTTCGGTCGTCGAACAGCTCGGCCATCTGGCAGCCCAGGTGAACATGATCGAGACGATGCTGGCGGGCATGGAAGCAAGCGGCGGGATGCGCGGCGAGTGGTATCTTCCCAACCGCTCGCAGGTCTATGCCGCGCAGGTCCTGAGCCAGGAGCTCTATCCGAAAGTGATCGAGAAGATCCGGGAACTTGCCGGCGGCGCGCTGATCATGCTGCCATCATCGGTGGAGGACTACACAGATGAAAACCTGCGCCGCATCATCCGGACGACCCAGTGTTCACCTGCCATGTCGCCGGACGAGCGCACCAAGTTCCTGAAGGCTTGCTGGGATGCGGTCGGATCGGAATTCGGCTCCCGCCACACCCAGTACGAGATGTTCTATGCCGGCGCGCAGTTCGTCACGCGCGGGCACAGTTTCCGTACCTACGACTGGGAAAACGCGACCGCGCTCGTCGACGACCTGCTGGCCGGATACGATATCTCCGACGAGGTTGCGATCGCGTAATTCCCGACTTTGCCCGGTCGCGTGTTCGAAGCGGAAAACCGCTACACACCTTTCCTGAACACGCTCTAGCTGCCCTGGAAATTCGGCGCGCGCTTTTCATGGAACGCGAGGACGCCTTCCTTGAAATCGTCCGACTGGCGCAGGCGCGAATAACACAGGCCCTCGAGTTCGATCGCGGTCTGCAGGTCGCATTCCTCAGACTGGTTGAGCAGGCGCTTGGCGGTGCGCTGCGCAATCGGCGAGAAACCGACCAGTTCATCGACCAGCGCGTCGGTCGCCTCTTCCAGCTTGTCGTCGGGGTGCAGCTCGGTGGCGATGCCCCAATCGTAGGCCTGCTGGCCGGTAATGCGCCGCGACCGCATGACGATGTCCTTGGTGCGGGTGATGCCAACGATCTTCTGCAGACGCGCCGACCCGCCGGAGCCCGGGATCTGGCCGAGCTTCTGTTCGGGCAATGCGTATCTGACCGTCTCGGAAACGATGCGGAAGTCGCAGGCCAGCGACAGCTCGAACCCGACGCCGAAGCAATAGCCACGGTTGGCCGCGATCACCGGTTTTTCGCAGCGTGACGCGGCGGCGATATTGTCGGCAAGTTTGGACACGTGTTCCGGCGAGGCTTCGAGAAACCCCCGGATATAGCCGCCCGAGGAGAAGTGCTTGCCAATGGCGCGCACGACGACGACCCGCACGCGCGGGTCCTTGTCGAGTGTCTCGAAGACATAACGCAACTCGTCGCGCTGGCCCATCGAGATGGTGTTGAACTCGCCGTTGTCGAGCACGATATCGCCGCGCTGCTTGCTCTCGTCGATCTCGACCGAGAAACCTTCGAAGGTTTTTCCATGAAGGTCGGTGTAGTCACTTGTCATCGGGGCTTTCCTGTTTCGTCTTGTTCGGTAGGTCTTACTGGATTTCGGTGTATTCGCCAGCAACCAGAAGTCGGCGCAGCAGCTTGCCGACGGGCGACTTGGGAATCTGGTCCACGAAAACGATACGCCGGGGGCGTTTGAAGTTGGCAAGGTTTGCCTTGCAGTAGGCGTCAATCTCCCCGGCTGTGATATTGCCGGTTCGCTCGACGAAGGCGGTAACGATCTGTCCCCATTGCTCGTCTGCAAGCCCGACGACCGCAACTTCGCCGACGCCGGGAATTTTCGAGATGTGGCTTTCGATTTCGACCGGCGAGACGTTCTCGCCGCCGGTGATGATCATGTCGTCGACGCGGCCGGTAACATACAGGTCGCCGTCTTCATCCATACGGCCCATGTCGCCGGTGAAATACCAGCCGCCGTGCAGGGCCTTGGCATCGCCATCGGGACGGTTCCAGTAGCCTTCGAAGGATTCATCGCCCGAAAGGTCGGCGATGATCTCGCCCTCCTCGCCCAAGGTTAAGATAGCGTCCGGGTCTTTCGCGTTCTGGTCGACGACACGGATGCGCTGGTTGAGACCGGCGCGGCCCGCGGAGCCCGGCTTGGCCGGCGCGTTCTGATGGATCGTGAACGTGTAGATTTCCGACGAACCGTAGTGATTGACGAACAGCTCCGGCTTGAACGCACTTGCCAGCTGCTCCAGCAACCCGTCGGTCATGGATGCACCGGCAAAGCCTAACAGCCGCACGCTCGAAATATCGGTTTTGGCAAAACGCTCCGAGTGAAGCACCGCGTGATAGAGCGTCGGCACGAGATAGAGGCATGTGATCTTCTCGCGCGCGATCAGCTCCAGCGCCAGATCGGTATCAAAGCGCCGCAGGCACACGAACGTGCCGCCGATCAGGCTCATGGCGATCAGCGAGCGCACGCCCATGGTGTGATATAGCGGCATGACGCCAAGCGTAACCTCGCCTTGCCGGTAAGTGTTCTGTGCGACATGGGCGATCGCGGCTGCCCGTTCCGCATTGTGCCTGCGCGGCACACCCTTGGGGCGCCCGGTCGTGCCGGAAGTGTAGAGCATGATCGAGAAATCGTCGGAACTTGCCGCAACAGCGGGCGCACCATCTGCGGGAAGGTCCGCGATGCCGATTTGCCCGATATCGACGACGGGCACGCCCGTTGCCGTGCCGGCAGTTTGCGCGGCTTGCGCGGAGATGCCCTCGTAGATGCAGAGCCTGGCTCCGCTGTCGTTCAGCACATAGGCAAGCTCGTCGTCGGTCGCGCGCCAGTTGATCGGGGTCAGGATAACGCCGAGGAACTGGCTCGCCCAATGCATCGTCGCCGCTTCCCAGCTGTTCTGCAGAACGGTGACCAGATGATCGCCCCGCCCGATACCCCTGCCCTGCAGCCATTGCGACAGTGCGCAGATGCGGCCAAGCCATTCGCGATAGCTCAGACGTATCCCGTCATCGACAATGGCCAGCGCATCGGGATCGCGTTCGACGCTGGCCAGAAAGCCGGTCGCCAAATCAAACATTATCCCTCCCCTTTACAATCCCCATCGCATCCAGCGCACTTTCATGCCCCGCGCAAGACCCCAGAGTGCATACGCCGTATGACTTATCCGGCAGAGCCCGATTGTCCCACACAAGAAACAGGAACGATCGTCCAAATATCAGAATTTCCTTGCGGCGCAGCCGCCGGCATCCGCAGCCTGACCGAAGCATTCAGGCACCGGCTGCAATTGTGGCCTGGCCGAGAGCAAGCCCGCCATCGTTGGCGGGAGCACGATGGTGGGCCAACACATTAAGCCCGCGCTGCGTCAGACGCTCGTGCAAAGCTTCAAGCAGGATGCGGTTCTGCATCACCCCGCCGGAGAGGATGGCGCGGTCCGGCGCACCCTGCTCCGCCAGATCCACTACAAGATCAGCCAATGCAGCCGCCAGAGCGAGGTGGAACGATGCGGCGATGCCTCCCGCCTCCCGGCCCTGCCGCAGATCGTCGAGGAGAGCGCGCCATAGCGGCAGCCACGACAAGACCTGAGCGCCGTCTTTACTCTCGATTTGCACCGGGTAAGGTTCCGCAGTCCCGATATGAGGACGTGCCATCGCCTCCATCTCCATTGCCGCCTGCCCCTCGTATTGCTGCTCGGCCGCGCAGATGCCGAGCGCTGCGGCAACCGCATCGAACAGCCGTCCGGCGGACGATGAAAGCGGCGCGTTGAGCCGTTTTTCGATCATACCGGTCATCATGGCGTGCGGCTTGTCCTTCAGCCGGTCGCCAAGCGCGGTGCCCGCTGTCTCTCCTATCCAGTCCGGGCCGAACGCCGCATGCAGATGTGCAACCGTGTTGCGCCAGGGCTGACGCATCGCCTGCGCCCCGCCCGGCAGTGCCACCGGCAGGAAATGCGCCGCGCGCCGGTAGCCGCCAAAACCGCCGACAAGCACCTCGCCGCCCCAGATCGCACCGTCGGGCCCAAGCCCCAAGCCATCCAGGATGATGCCGATGCTCCCCTCCTGCCCCGGCTCGAGGCAATGTTCGGCAAGGCATGCGGCAAGATGGGCGTGGTGGTGCTGGATGCGCACCAGCCGCGCGCCGGTTTCTTTTGCCAGCGCCTCGCCCCATTGCGTCGACAGGTAGTCGGGATGGGCATCGACGGCGATCACATCGGGCGAGAAGCCGAAGATGGCCCGGTACAGATCGAGGTTCTTGCGGTAGTCGGCATGGGTCGCAGCCTCCTCCAGATCGCCCATGTGCTGCGAGAGGATTGCCTGCCCGTCAGCCAGGAGGCAGAAGGCTGATTTCAATTCTCCCCCCATGGCCAGCACCTTCGGCGATCCGGCGAAACCGTCTGCGAGCAGTAGCGGCTCGGGCGCAAGCCCGCGCGCCCGGCGGATAACGGCGGGACCCGGCGCGTCGATACGCATGACGGAATCATCGAGCCGGTTGACGATGTCGCGGTCGTGCATGAGCCACAGATCGGCAATGCCGCGAAGCCGTTCGCGCGCCTCGGCGTTATCCGTCGCCTGCGGCTCATCGGACAGGTTGCCGGACGTCAGCACTATGGGGGCGTCCAGCCTTGCCATAAGCAGGTGGTGCAAAGGCGTATAGGGCAGCATGAAACCGACATGGTCCTGCCCCGGAGCGATGCCCGGCGCAAGCGCTCCTGCCATCGCCAGCAGCACGATGGGAGCCGCCGGAGAACACAACAGTTCCGCTTCGGCGTCGCTGAGAAGCGCATGACGGCGTATCTGGTCAAGATCACGAGCCATCAGAGCCAGCGGCTTGGCGGCGCGATGCTTGCGCGCCCGTAGCGCATCGACGGCTTGCGCACTCGCCGCGTCGCAGGCCAGATGAAACCCGCCGATGCCCTTCACCGCCACAATGGCTCCGGCGCGGATTTGCGCCGCCACCTCGGCGATCGGGTCGGTGCAGACGACTTCCCCGCCCTCGTCTTCCAGCCAGACGCGCGGCCCGCATTCAGGGCACGCATTGGGCTGGGCATGAAAACGCCGGTCGGCGGGATCTTCGTATTCGCCGCGGCACGCCTCGCACATGGGAAAGGCGCTCATCGAGGTCTTGGCGCGGTCATAGGGAATCTCGCGCACGATCGACAGCCGCGGCCCGCAATGGGTGCAATTGGTAAAAGGATAACCGAAGCGGCGGTTGCCAGGATCGCCGATGTCCTCGAGGCAGGCGGCACAGGTTGCCGCATCGGCCACCACGCCGGTTGCGATCCTGCCGCAGGCGCTCTCCACAATGGCAAAGCCCGCCACCGGTTCCGCACCCTCCAGCGCCGCCGGCTCGATGGCATCAATACGGGCCAGCGGCGGGGCTTCCCCGGTCAGCCGCCTGGCAAAAGCGTCAAGATCGCCCGGCGCGCCCCATATCGCGATGTCGACGCCTTCGCCATCGTTGAGCACATGGCCGCGCAGGCCCAGATCGGTCGCGATGCGCCAGACATGGGGGCGGAAACCGACGCCCTGCACCAGCCCGCGCACCCTGATGCGCCGGCCCTGTCTTTCTGCGGTGCGCGCTGTCATCCGCGTCTCAATGCACTGTGCAGACCAGACACGGATCGAAGGAGCGCACGATATGCTGGACGGCGACCGGCTCTCGCTCGCCCGCGCGCACCGGCGCTCCTTTAAGCGCCTGCTCCAGCGCGCCGGGGGTTCCGGCGCTGTCGCGCGGCGAGAAATTCCAGGTGGTCGGCGCGATGATCTGGTAGTTCTCGATCACACCGTTGCGGACCTTCGCCCAATGGCCGAGCGAGCCGCGGGCGGCTTCCGTCAGGCCGAAGCCTTGCGCCATGTCGGGCATGGCGCCATGGCGTATGAACGGCTCACCCGGCTCGATCGCCTCAACCCACTGCTCCATCGCCATAACGACGCGCGCGATTTCCATAACACGGGCAACGACGCGGGCATGAACGTTCGATCCGCCCGCGCGCGCGATGAGTTCCCGCACCAGCGGATGACCGTTCACCGCCTGCCGCGCCAGAGCGCCAACCTCAACCACGCGCCCGCCAAGCCGTGGCGCCTTGCACCATGTATAGCCATCGGGATTGTCGGCATCGGGCCGGGTCTCGCCGTCATACGGCAACTGAGGCGCATCGGCGGCCGCGTACCACGCGTGACTCAGGTCTTCGGCAATGGCGCCGGTGTCGAGCGGGCTAACCTTGCCGTCCTCGAGAACCCCGCGCGCAAACAGATACCCATCATCGTAAGCGTAAGCGCCATAGCTCATGCATGGGCCGGAAAACGCGCCGAGCTTTTCAAGCTCCAGTGCCCGCGAAACATGCAGGAAGCGGCGGAAGTCGCTATTCTCCGGCGGCTTTTCCGCCGCCCAGCTCTCAAGCGCCTCAACCGATGACAGTTCCGATACGCGCTCGAGCCTGTCACCGTAGAGCGTGCGTTCCAGAAAACGGCGGAAGGCCGCAAGGATACCGGCGAGCCGCGCCGTCTCATTGGCGGCAATGGCGCGGGTCGAGCCGCCGGGCTGAACGCTCAGCGTATGCGGCCACTTGCCGGCGAGGATGCCGAGAATATGCATGAACTGGGCGCGCGCAGGCAGCACGTCCTGCGCCGCCGTGCCTTTGATGGCGGTGAAGCGCTCCGCGATGTCCGCGTGCCACGGCTCGCCGGCATAAATCGCGCGCGCGAAATCCGGCATGAAAAACAGGTAGAAATGCGTCAGATGATCGGCGACGTTCTCAGCCGCGTGGATCAGATTGACGGCGTGCCGGCCGCTCGGCGGCGGCTCCAGCCCCATGGCGTCAGCCAGCGCCTTGGCGGCGGCAACCGATTGCGACACAGAACAGATGCCGCAGATGCGCGGCGCGTAGACCAGCGCATCGAACGGCGGTTTGCCATCCAGAATGCGCTCAAACCCACGATACAGAACCGAGACGACGCGCGCCTCGTTGACCGCTCCGTCAGCGATGTCGAGTTTGACCTCGAGGTCGCCCTCGACCCGGTTGAAAGGTCCGACGATCAGCCGCGTCATTTGCGTTTTTTCTGTTTGTCGACCGGCGGGCGGGCGAGATGATCGGCAACCGCATTTTCGCGCAGCCGCGCGGGCGTCGCGGCCTTCGACAGCGAAGCCAGCGCCACGAACCAGGCCTTGGGCATGTCTGTGGGCAAACCGACCGGGATGCCGGAAATTTTCGGCGTCTGGGTGAAGGTGTGCCCTGGCTCCTCAAAACCCGGCGCGGTGCAATTGATGCACGGATAGTTGCCATCAAGGCAGGAACCGGCGCCGTTCCAGGCGCGGCGATTGCAGTCGGCGCGCGCCTGCGTGCCCTTGCAGCCCAGATTCTCCATCATGCAGCCGAGATCGCACAATTTCTCCGCGCTGGCCTTGAACTCGTAGAACTCGTTGCGGGCGCAGCCGTGATGGACAAGGTGCATGGTGTAGGCGAGCGGGCGCTCCCATTCATCAAGGTCTTCGTGTGTGAACCGCCCGGCCGCGATCCGGTGCAGCGCCTCGGTGAGCCAATCGGGATGGATCGGACAGCCGGCAACGTTGATCACCGGGAAACCGGCGCCTGAACGGAAATCGCCGCCAAGCAGACCGCCCGGCTTGTTGCCATCATAAGCGAGCCCGCAGGCTTCGACATGATTGGCGCCAGCCGCCGTGATGCCGCCATAGGCCGCGCAACTGCCGACGGCGACGACATAGGCCGCTTTTGCGGCAAGCTCGCTCAGCCACTCCATGACGGGCCGGCCCGTGCCCGACAGCATGTGGAAACGTCCGGTGCCATTGGGGCCGCGCATCACCGAGCCTTCAAGGCACAGGATGTCGACAGTCTCCCGCCCCTCAACAATCGCCTGCAACAGGTCGGTGACCTCGCTGCCGCTTTTTTCCGACAGCGCCGGATGCCAGAGAACCTCGATGCCCGCCGCCTCGAAGGAGGTGATCAGATCAGGGCCCTCGGCGCCGATCAGCGACAGCGTACAGCCGCCGCAACCGCCCGATTGCAGCCACAGCAGGCGGACCTTGGGACGATCAGTCTGCGGCAACGTCATTCGCGGGAATCCTCAGCGTGAATTCAGCGCCGCCTTCGGGACGGTTCGCCACCGTCAGGTCGCCACCCTGCTTCATCGCCATGTTGTAGCTGACATAAAGGCCAAGCCCGGTGCCCGTGCCGATCGGCTTGGTGGTGAAGAACGGTTCAAAAATCTTGTCGATCCGATTTTCGGGGATGCCGGTGCCGTTGTCTGCGACCCTGAAGACAATCTCGCCGCCCTCGCGGGCACAGGAAATCTCGATAAACGGGTCCTGGCAATCGACCAGAACATCGGCGGCATTCTGCACCAGATTGACGATGATCTGATGGAGCTGGCCTTTCAGGCCGGTCATTTCCAGCGTGTCGGGGGTCTTGAAGCGCACCTCCGGCTTGACGCGCTGCGCCTTCACCACCCAGTCGGCCGCGGTTTGCACTAGGCGCACCGCGTTGAAGCTTTCCGGCGTCTCCTTCTGGTTGCTGGAGAAACGCCGCAAGTCCTGAACGATATCGCGCACGCGCTCCGCGCCTTCCAGCGTTCCCTCCACCAGCGGCGCGATGTCGCTGAGCACCTTGTCGATCTTCAACTCGCGGCGCAGCACCTGCAATTCGTCGCGCGACATGTCGGAATTGCAGGCTTCGAGATACTGGGTGATCGCTGAACCATAACGGCGCAGCGCATACATGTTACCGAAGACGAAGCTGATCGGGTTGTTCAACTCGTGCGCGACGCCGGCGACGAGACGGCCGAGCGCGGCCATCTTCTCCGACACCAGCAATTGTTGCTGCGTCTGCGTCAGTTTCTGGTGCGCAACATCCAACTCGCGGTAGGCGCGGCGCAACTCGCCAACCGGACGCCCGACGATAACCATGCCAACCAACTTGCCGCGATGGTCGCGGCGCGGCGAACAATTGACCGAGATAAGCGCCTTCTGCTGGCCGCAACCGACAAGTGAGACCTCGCATTCGGACACCTGTCCGCCGGCACGGATGGTGTGCAGAAAGCCGGATACCGCGTCCTTGCTCTCGGCATCGAAAATTTCGACGACGGGCATACCGAGAAGTTCATGCTCGCGGCGCCCGGAAATGGTTTCCAGCGCGCGATTGACCTGCTGGATGCGGGCGTCGGCATCGCAGGCAACGAGAATGTCGGTCATGGCGCCCAGAACGGAGCCGATGAAGGCGTGCGCCTCCTCAAGGCTGGCGTTCTTGGCTTCAAGCTCGGTTTGCGACTGGATGAGCTCGGTATAGACCTCGTCCATCTTCTGGATCACTTCGATCCAGACGTCTTCGCTGCCGCCCTCGAGCACTTGCAGTCTCAACTGCTCCTTGGCCGATTTGCCAATCGCGTCCAGCATGTCCGCATCAAGCTCCCGAAGCCGCGCGGCGTGCCGGCAGCGGCTTCACGTTCTCAAGTCCATAGCGCTCCAGTTTGGAGCGAAGTCCGACCCGCGACAATCCCAGTTCACGCGCCGCGCGCGATTTGTTCCAGCGATGGCGGATCAGGGTCTCGCGGATGATGCGGGATTCCAGAGCGCTGATACGGTCCTTCAGCGTTCCGTCGTAACCGGCCAGAATGTCGATCTCGTCGTCTTCCTCGCTTGCCGGATTTACGCGCAGGATATGCCGGGACAACAGGTCGGCGCCGATCTCCTTGCCGTCCGGCGCCATGACCAGCAAATGCTGAATCTCGTTCTGCATCTCGCGCACATTGCCCGGCCAGCCATAGTTCTGCATGCACTCGATGGCTTCCTCGGAGATACCGCAAGCGGGCTTTCCGAGCTGCCGCGTCGTCCTTTCCAGCAGCGCCTTTGCCAGAACCGGGATGTCGCCGCGCCGGTCCTTCAGCGCGGGCAAGCGGATGACGATGCCCGCAAGGCGGTAATAAAGGTCGGCGCGGAAACGCCTTGCCCGCACTTCCTCTTCAAGGTCTCGGTTGGTCGCCGCGATGACGCGGATGTCGACCTTGATGGTGCGCGTACTGCCAACCGGCCGGATCTCGCCTTCCTGCAACACGCGCAGCAGCTTGACCTGGAAAGCCGGCGAGACCTCGCCGATCTCGTCAAGAAACACGGTGCCGCCATTGGCGCGTTCGAACAGGCCGGTATGGTCCTCAACCGCGCCGGTAAATGCGCCGCGCTTGTGGCCGAACAATTCGCTTTCCAGCAGTTCGTCGGGCAGCGCGCCGCAGTTTTCAACGACAAACGGCTTGCTCCAGCGCAGCGACCCATAATGCAGCGCGCGCGCGGCAAGTTCCTTGCCCGTACCCGACGCGCCAAACAGCACCACCGGGACATCGTAGGGCGCGACCTGCCGCAGTGTCTCGCAAACCGCATTCATCGGGCTGTCCTTGCCGCGGATGATGCCGTCGTCGAAATCGTAGTCCTTGCGCAGTTTCTGCTTGCGCCGGTCGATCACCTTGCCCGCGCTCGAAGGCAGCATTTTCATTTCCACGGCGAGCAGTTCGTTCTCGCGTTGTAGCGCATAGAGCTTGCAGGCGTTTTGCAGCGTCAGGATCAGGTTTTCCGGGTGCCACGGCTTGGTTATGTACTGGTAGATGCCGGCCTCGTTGACGCCGTCGATGATGTCATGGGCGTCGGTATAGCCGGAGACGATCATGCGGATGATGTCGGGCCAGCGCTTGCGCACCTCCTGCAGGAACTCGACCCCGCTCTGGTCCGGCATGCGCTGGTCGCAGAGGATGACCTGCACCCACTCGTCCTCAAGAATGCGCGTGGCGTCGGTGACATTGCTGGCGGTGCGCACATCGAAATCTTCGCTGAGGATGCGCTGTAGCGATTCAAGCGAACGGATTTCATCGTCCACAACGAGGATGGTTGGCTGATCGCTCATGATGCGGCCCTCCTTGCAGGCCCTTGCCCGAGTGTTTCACGGTGCCGGGCAATCGTCACCGGCGTGCGCGACTTCGCCACCTTGTGGACGAAGTTGTAGCGGGCGACGTGATAGCTCGGGTCGAAGCCGAAGAAATTGCGCCGCATGCGCGACAGCTCCTCGACGCGGTATTCGGCAAGTGGCTTGCCAGCCTCGTCGCGGGCGCGGCGGTTCGCCTTGGCGAGGATAAGGCCTGCAAGGTCATCGCGCGCGGCAAGCGCCGTCGCGCGGGCTTCAACCTCACCGGCAAA
>JACKJR010000002.1 GCA_020637855.1 Rhodobiaceae bacterium
GCAAGCAGTTCGTTTTCACGCTGCAGCGCGTAGAGCTTGCAGGCGTTTTGCAACGTCAGGATCAGGTTTTCCGGATGCCAGGGCTTGGTGATGTACTGATAGATGCCGGCTTCGTTGACCCCGTCGATGATGTCGTGGGCATCGGTATAACCCGACACGATCATGCGGATGATGTCGGGCCAGCGCCTGCGCACCTCTTGCAGGAACTCGACCCCGCTCTGGTCCGGCATGCGCTGGTCGCAGAGAATGACCTGCACCCACTCGTCCTCGAGGATGCGGGTGGCGTCAGTGACGTTGCTGGCGGTCCTGACATCGAAATCGTCGCTGAGGATGCGCTGTAGCGATTCAAGCGAACGGATTTCATCGTCGACAACGAGAATGGTTGGCTGATCGCTCATGATGCGGCCCTCCTTGCAGGCCCTTCGATGGTCGTTTCCCTATGCCGGGCAATCGTCACCGGCGTGCGCGACTTCGCCACCTTGTGGACGAAGTTGTAGCGGGCGACGTGATAGCTCGGATCGAACCCGAAGAAATTGCGCCGCATGCGCGACAGTTCCCCGGCGCGGTATTCGGCAAGCGGCTTTTGCGCCTCGTCGCTGGCCCGGCGGTTGGCCTTGGCAAGGATGCGCGTGGCCAGATCGGGTTGCGAGGCCAGCGCTGCCGCACGCGTTTCCACCTCGCTTGCGAAAGCATGCTGCGCGCAATCGATGATCGCATTGGCAAGCCCGAGCTCTTGCGCCTCTTCGGCACCCATGGGCAGCCGGGCCTGCGTGATCCGTTGGGCGTTTTCCGTACCGGCATGGCGCGGCAGCAGGTAGGTCCACAGTTCCGAACCGTAGAGGTTGCCCATGTCCTTGTAGTGCGGGTTGAGGATAGCGCCCTGCCGCATCCAGACCTCGTCGGCGGCCCGCGCCAGGAATACGCCGCCCGCTCCGGCATTTCCGCCAACCGCAGCAACCACGTATTTGCCCGTGGTGCGCACGATGGCTTCGGCAAGATCGTCGATGGCGTTGATGTTGCGCCAGGATTCCTCCGCCGGGCTGTTTGCGGCCTCGATCAGGTTGAGGTCGAGACCGTTCGACCAGTGATCCGGTCCGCCCATCAGGACAAGCACCGGAGCAGGTCGCGCAATCGCCTCTTCATAGGCCGCCAGCAACCGTTGGCAGGCATCCGTCCCCATCGCACCGTTGTAGAACGGGAAATGCAGGAAGCCCGCCCCGCCGCATTCCTCGTACCGGATATCGCTCCAGCCGGGATGTTCAGGCAGGCTCCCGGCTTCATCGGCGAAAACACGGCTGGCCGGTAACTTGACCTGCTTCTCGCCCACCTGCTTCGCATGACCGATCCACACCGCGCCATCGCGCGTCGCAACGCCGAGTGCATGGCCACTGCGCGCAACCACCTCGCCCGGCGCGCCAGCAAGCCCTGCGGCAACGCGCGCGTTGAACAGATGGGCATCCTCGCCGCACAGGCACGACCGCAGCCCCGGCATGCCGTCGGCGCTGTTGATCCTGCGCAGCACGGTGCGGGTATCGTCGCGCTGCCAGTCGATGGCACGGTCGGCCTGCCGCGCGGGTCCGCGCCAGACATCCTGCGCACCGGGAATGTTTTCGAGCGAGTCTGGCTCGAAGCTCCCGGCATCAAATTTTCCAACAGCTTCCAGCACGGCGGCGCATGCGGCCTCGGTCACCTCGTGGCGGTAGAGCGACGACTTGGGCGCATCACGCATGGCAAAACGCCGCCACGCCCATATGGGTCCTGCATCCATTTCCTCAGCTGCCTGCAAGACGGTGACGCCCCATTCGCGCTCACCGTTCAGGATCGCCCAATCAAGCGCCGCAGGTCCCCGGTCGCCGGGCGGACCGGGATGCACGATGAGACAGACATGCTCGCGCCAGATCGCTTCGGGGATCGCGCGCTTCAGAAACGGCGCGACGATCAGGTCGGGTGAGAAGAGCCTCACCGCATCGATCGCCACCGCGTCGTTTATGTCGAATTCGACCGACACATCATGTCCGCGCTGCCGCAGTTCGACGAACAGCCGCTGGCTGAGCGAATTGAAGCTGTGGCAGAGGAACAGGATGCGCATCAGCAAATCCTCGGAAGCTGTTCGCCGGCAAGCCAATCGACCACGCGGGTGCCGCCGAAGCCTGTGCGCATCTGCACCAGCGTGTTCGAATCCTCGGTAACGGTGCCGATGCGCGCCGCATCGCCCCCATGAGGATGGGCGCGCATGATCTCAAGCAGCCGGTCCGCATCGGCGTCCTCGCAGATGCAGATCAGCTTGCCCTCGTTGGCGACATAGAGAGGATCAAGACCAAGCAGCTCACAAGCCGCGGACACATCGGGTTTCAGCGGGATTTCCGCTTCGTCCAGCATCATGCCGACGCGGGATTCGCGCGCGATCTCGTTCAGCGTCGCCGCCAGTCCGCCGCGTGTCGGATCGCGCAGCACCGCGATTGCCGGAACGGCCTCGACCATCGCCGCAACCATCGTATGCAGGGCGGCGCTGTCGGAACAGATCTCGGTTTCGAATTCGAGGTTCTCGCGCTTCGACAGGATTGCGACGCCATGGTCGCCGATGGTGCCAGACAGCAGGATCGCCTGCCCCGGCTTTGCCTTGCTGCCGTCGATGTCGACATCATCGGGCGCGACGCCGATACCGGTGGTGGTGATAAAGACGCCGTCGCCCTTGCCCTTCTCGACGACCTTTGTGTCGCCGGTGACGACGGGAACGCCGGCCTTGCGGGCGGCATCGGCCATCGACATGACGATGCGTTCCAGATCGGCGAGCGGAAAGCCTTCCTCGAGGATGAACCCCACCGTCAGGCCGATCGGCCTTGCCCCCGCCATCGCAACGTCGTTGAGCGTACCGTGGACGGCAAGCGAACCGATGTCGCCGCCGGGAAAGAACAGCGGCGAGATCACATGACCGTCAGTGGACACGACGATCCGGCCGGCTTGCGCGCCGAGCATCGCCGCATCATGGCCCCGGTCGAGGATCGGGTTCGACAGGTGACGGGCGAACAGATCGCGGATCAGGTCGGCCATGGCGCGTCCGCCGCCACCATGGGTCATGTCGACATTGCCGGCACGCTGGCTCAGGGCGGTGTCGTGCGCGTTCATGCCGCCACCTCCTTTTTCGCCTTGGCCGGTGCATCAGCCCGGAACCGGCCATAGGTCCAGTAAGCGGCGCAGGCGCCCTCCGACGACACCATGCAGGAGCCCATCGGGTTGTCGGGCGTGCAGACGGTGCCGAACAGCTTGCAGTCGGTCGGTTTCTTGACCCCGCGCAGGATCGCCGGGCACTCGCAGGACTTGACCTCACGCGAGGCTTTCTCGCTCACCGCGAAACGCTTTTCGGCATCGAATGCCGCATAGGCCTCGCGGATCTGCAGCGCGCTGTAGGGCACCATGCCGAGCCCGCGCCACTCGAAGTCCTGGCGCAGTTCGAAGACATCGGAGACGAGTTCCTGCGCCTTGAGATTACCCTCGCGGGTTACGACGCGGGTGTACTCGTTCTCAACCTCGTTGCGGCCCTCGTTGACCTGCCGGATCAGCATCAGCACCGACTGCATGACGTCGAGCGGCTCGAAACCGGCGATGACGACCGGCTTGCGGAATTCCTCCGCGAAGAACTCGTAAGGCTCAGACCCGATCACCGATGAGACATGCGAGGGGCCTAGGAAACCATCGATCTTCACCGTGCCGAGATCGCGCACTTCCGGCGATTCCAGGATGTGCTGGATGGCGGCAGGCGTCAGCACGTGGTTGCAGAAGACGGAGAAGTTATCGAGCCCATCGGCCTGCGCCTTGCGGATTGCCACCGCGGTCGGCGGCGTCGTGGTCTCGAAGCCGATGGCGAAGAACACCACCTGACGGTCCGGGTTGTCGCGGGCGATCTTGAGCGCATCCATGGTCGAATAGACCATGCGGATGTCGGCGCCGTCGGCCTTGGCGCGGATCAGGCTGCGCTGCTTGGTGCCGGGAACGCGCATCATGTCGCCGTAGGAGCACAGGATGACATTGTGCCGCTCGGCGATTTCCACGGCGTCGTCGAGACGGCGAACGGGAAGCACGCAGACCGGGCAGCCGGGGCCATGGACGAACCTGACGTTCTCCGGCATCAGGTCCTGAACGCCATAGCGGAAGATCGCGTGGGTATGGCCGCCGCAGAATTCCATGAAGTGATAGTCGCGACCCGTATCGGCTTCGCGGGCGATTGCGGCTGCGAGCTTCTGCGCCAGATCGCGGGCGCGGTATTCCTGAACGTATTTCATGCCGCACCTCCGGTGATTTCTTCCAGTTCCTCGGCCAGAACGCCGGCTTCAGACATCAGCTTCAGAGTCCGGTCGGCTTCTTCCGGGCTGACCTTGTGCAGCGCGTAGCCGACATGGACGAGCACGTAGTCGCCTGGCGTCACGTCCTCCAGCAACGCAACGGAAATGCGCTTCTTCACACCTTCAAGCGCGACGGTTGCCATGTCGCCGTCTGCGAGTTCGATCACCTTAGCCGGTATCGCAAGACACATGATCGCCCCTCCCTATTCGCCGGCCTTGAGCGTCTCATGGCCCGCCAGAGCCATGGCGCGTGCCGCCTTGATCCAGGCGATCCAGGCGCCCATGCCCTCGCCGGTGCGCGCCGACACCTTCAGCACGCGGATCGCCGGATTGACCTTGCGGGCGTTGGCGATCGCCGCCTCGATGTCGAAATCGAGATGCGGCAGCAGGTCGGTCTTGTTGACGAGGACGAGGTCTGATGCCGCGAACATGTCGGGATATTTCAGCGGCTTGTCCTCGCCCTCTGTCACCGAGAGGATCGCCACCTTGTGCGCCTCGCCGAGATCGAAGGACGCGGGGCAGACGAGATTGCCGACGTTCTCGATGAACAGCACGCCGCCATCGGCCGGTGACAGGTGTTCGACCGCATGGCCAACCATGTGCGCATCGAGATGACAGCCCTTGCCGGTGTTGATCTGGATCGCCGGCGCGCCGGTCTCACGGATGCGCTCGGCGTCGGCCGAGGTCTGCTGATCGCCCTCGATGACGTTGCAGGCGAGGTCGCCGCCGATCTCCTGGATCGTACGCACCAGCAGCGACGTCTTGCCTGAGCCGGGGCTGGAGACGAGGTTCAGCGCAAGGATCCCGTGATCGGCGAAATGGCGCCTGTTTTCAGAGGCATAGCCATTGTTCTTCGACAGGATGTCCTGTTCGAGCTGGATCATGCGCGACTGGCTCATGCCCGGAACCGACGCTCCGGCAGGCCCTGCCCCGTAGTCGTGCAGGTGCCCGCCGCCATGATGATGATGGTGATCGTGGCCGTGATCGTGATCGTGATGGGCGTGATCATGACCATGATGATCGTGGTGGTGATGGTGATGATCGTGGCCGTGATGATCGTGGCCATGGTCCTTGCCCCCACCCTCGATCCGAACTTCGCCATGGCCGCAGCCGCATACGTTGCACATCAGTCCACCTCCAGTTCCTTGATCCGCATTTCCTCGCCCGCGGTCACCTGCAACTGGTGCGACCCGCAATTGGGACAGGGATCGAAGCGTTGTTTGAGCGGCACGGTGCCGCCGCACGGCATGCACCAGGCCTGCGCCTGGGTTTCATCGATCTCCAGCACCGCGCCTTCGGCAAGCGAGTCCTTCATCACGACGTCGAAACCGAACCGCAGCGCGTCGATCTCGACGCCGGACAGCGGACCGATTTCCAGGCACACGCGCTGGACGCGGGAAAACTGCTGCTTTGCCGCCTGATCCTTCAGGATGCCGAGGATGCTCTCGCAAATGGCCATCTCGTGCATCAGTGCATCCTCACGTCATAGGCGACACAAGGGTCGATGGCATTGACGACAAGACTTGCCAGACCGAGCCGCTCGCCATCGTTGTCGGCTGCAAGCTGTGCCAGGCACTCCGCCGCAATCCCGCCAGGGGCAAAATTGACGTTGGTCGGCGGCAGGAAGCCCCAGCGCACAACGCGTCCGTCTGCGATCTCGGCCGCATGCACCAGACGCCCGCGTGCCGCTTCCACGGCTGCGACCGAGTTGCCGTCACGGGTCGACAGAGCCTTTGCCGCCTTGCCCGTACCCGCAATCAGATCGCGGATTTCACCTGGCAGACTGGCCACTTCGACGAGCCGGGCGATGAGGCGCGCGCCGATTCCCGTCCCGCCAAATGCCTCAAGCACCGGATGTCCGGCGCGCCGTGACAGTGATGTCGATTCCGGATGAGTCCTGCCAGCACCGCAGGTAAACCCGCCCTGCCGCCAGGCCGCCAGGAGATCGTCCAATGATGCCGGTGCGGATGGCTCATTGCCGGCAGCCGCATCCAGCCATCCCTTGTCAGCCACATGGGCAAGGAGATTGCCTGCCGGCGTTCCGGCGGCAAGCGCCCAGCGGCGCATCGTGTTGCGGCCTAGCCGCCCGAGCCATATCGCAGGCGGCTCTGAAAAAACCTCGCGTTCAAGCAGCGCTTCGGCTTCATCGCAAACCGCGAGTGCTGCGGCGGTATCGCTGCGCGGTTCGATGCCGTTAAGAAAAGCCGGCGCGTCGTCAAACAATGCTGTCTGGAGCCGCCGCACAAACTGCATGACGGCGCGCACATCGCCGGCGCGCGAGGTTCCGCCGTAGAACCCCGGCCAGTCGAGCGCGATCCGCAGTACATGTTCGCGCAAGGTTTCCATGGCCGTGAGTGCCTGCCGGGCCGTTTGCGTCCGGCGTGGTGCTTCCGCGCCCATGGCGGATTCGACCGCCGTGACGGCGGCATGCGCCTGTGCAGTTGCGCACACGCTGAACAGCGTCGGAATCAGGAACAGCGCTTCTTCCGTTGTCGTTCCGGCAAGCATGCCGGCGACGTCGCCGACAGCGGACAGATCGACCTCGACCCTGCCCTTGCCATGCTGCGGCAATCGGATCAGCACCCTGCTCTCGCCATTCAGCGCCGCGTCTGTCATGCCGCATCCGCCTTCTTGCGACTTCCGGTCAGAAACGCGCGGCGATCGAGGGCCGGTTCCTCCGTGTCCGCAGTCTCCTTGGCATCCCCGCCTGCTTCTTCCATGCCGGCCACCGGTGCTTCGGGAAGTTCACCGCGCCAGATCATGTCCATCTCGCGTTCGGCCTCACCCTGCGCCTCGCCGTCGGCAAACAACTCACCGATTGCGGCAAGCGCTGTTGTTTCCGCCGTTTCCTGATCGGCAAATTCCAGCACAGGCGAGAACAGTGAACACATCCAGTGCGGCCCGATGCCCTCCTCGCGGCCGAGGATGAATTCGAAGCTGCCGGCGGGAAAGGCGAAAGTCTGCTTGCTGCCGGCGGGCCGGTTTTCCGTCTCGTCTTCCCGCGCCAGCAAAACGACGTTCATGAACCATGGCGTCAGCAGCACACACAGCATGTGGTCGCCCCACACGCGCATGCCAAGCGCCTTCACCGCCAGCGCGCCGTTGAGGATCGGGATGCCTTGCATCCGCGTTTCAGCAATCTCGCGGTAGCGGGCTTCCAGAAGGTCTGCGGTTGGCGTAAGCGCGTCCACGTCAGTCGTCCCCGAGCACCATGAAGTCGTTCTTGGCCCCGTCGCAGTTCGGGCATGTCCAGTGCTCCGGCAAAGCCGCGAACGGAGTGCCAGGCGGAATCTGCCAGTAGTCGCAACCTTGCGCGGGATCGTAGACGTGCCAGCAGATCTTGCATTCAAGCCGCGTCGTTGGACCGATCTTGCTGGCGTCGCCGCCGAAGGAACCTGCAAAGAAGGATTCGCTCACCGGTAAATCTCCAGGATTTCACCCAGCCGCTCGGCGGAATCTGCAATGTCCTCGGCAGCGGCGCAGGCAACTTCGGGGATCGCCGAAATCTCGATGGTGTTGAGGATCAGCGCGTCCTGCGAATTGTAGTATTGCACCCACCATGTGTTGCGCGTCGCAGTCGCCGTGATGCGGCAATTGCCGTAGCCGCGCGACAGGATCGTCGCCGGCCCGCGGCCGAGCGCGGTGTTGAGGAACGCCAGGTCCTCCTCGGTGTGAGGCAACAGCGACAGGTTGATCACATGCGGTTCGATGCCGGCACCGGACTTCGCAACATGCTCGTTGATCTCCGGCAGCAACGGCGGCGCGTTGAAGATGTTCTCGGCGAACGTGTCGGGAATGCCGACCAGCTCTCGCGCACCTTCGAAAACCGTGTCGAGGATCAGCGTGGGGAATGGCCCGACCTCAACGAGGCTGCGGATAACCTTTCCGTCGTCATCCGTGACATGCACGCGCCATACACCGGCGAGCACGGATTCCTGAACCTGGATGTTGCTGCCGCCGATGGCGGACACCTCTCCCTCGCCGAGAACCTGATTGACCAGATCGAGATCGGTTGCCTCAAGCTCACTCAGATCAACGCTTGCAGCAGGACCATCAGGCCAGTCCTTGAGAATGGAGAGCAGCCTTTCCAAAGCCGCAAGCCCCGCGGCATGGCCCGCAAGCTCCTCCCGCTCCGGCAGATTGGGGGTGGAAAAGGTCGTCATGCCAGACGGCATCTGCATGATTTCCAGCAGGCTGCCGTCTTCCTCGCCCGGCTGGCTGCCGGGGCCGACGAGCGGGTTCATCATGGGTCCGGTCATGCGTGTTGTCTCCTGCCGTCAGGTTTTCAATGGATCTGTGTGGCGCCGGCGCTGACGCATCCGTCAGGCAGCTTGAAGGGCGGCGGGTCGCTTGGCATACGGCCAAGGATTTCCGGGATTTCACGCAGGTAATCCGCCCAGTCGAGAACGCGCTGGATCGTGCCGAGGTACTCGCCGTCGCGCAGGAAGATAAGCGCGGGAAACGCATTGAAACGGTAGCGCCGCTGCAGGCCGCGTTCGGCCTCGCGCGAGACGACGGCGGGAACCAGCACGTCGCGGAACACCGAATGAAGTTCGGGCAGGATCACCGCAACGTCATTGCTTTCTCCGAGCCGTTCCGCGTCGCCTGCGAAAAACAGCACGACATGCTCGTTGGCCGTGGTGAAAGCGGCAAGGCTCTCTTCGTCGACAACCGTGTAGTCATGTTTCTCGATGATCGACTGCAGGAGCGGTGAAAATTGCTGTGGCTGCATGGTTTCCTTCCTTGCACTCAAGCTTTGGTTTTGTGTTGGTCGCGCAGGTGTTCAGGCAACTGCGGCTCGCGGTCGATGAGATCGGCGAAGAGATGATCGAAATCCGTCTCGCCGCGCAGTGCCATGTCGAGCGCTTTCAGCGCGTCGGATGTGCGCTGCGCATCCATCTCGCTCATGACCTCGCGCGCAGCACCCAGAAACGTCATCAGCCAGGTCCCCTCGGTCACCTCGCCGACGAGCGTGACATCCACTTTTTCCTGCTTGCCGGACGCATCCCGGCAAAGAGCGGTGGCGCCATCGGTTTCGACCACCTGCATGGGGATACCGATGCACATCAGACCCCCGCCTTCGGCTTACCGAGGATTTCGGTGATCTCGGCCTCGAAGTCGAGCGGACCCTGCCAGCCCTGCCCGGCGATCACGCGCTCATCGCCATGGCGGCAGGCCTCGCCGGCGTCGGGGCGGCCGGCCTCGTAGCGGCTGAGTGCCATTTCCTGCGACGCGATGGTGAAGTCTTCGCACAGCGGTTCCGCGCGCGGTGTCGCGGCAATGCCGTGGCCAGCGAGGAATTCAAGCGCCGCGTCTATCGCCGGCGCGATCTGCGCCTTGACCTGCGGCCGCAGGCTGCCGCCGTAATCCTCAAGCTCGACCGGCTGGACGCCGATCAGCAGCAGGTGGGCCGGATAGTCGCCCATCATCTCGGCCATCGCCAGGACTTCCTGAAAGCCGGTCTGGTGCAGAGATATCTTCTTGGCGCCAAGGAACTTCGGCACCTCGTCGCCCTCGACCAGCTTCATGGTCGCCGGCGGCAGGCCATAATCGACCGCATCGAATACGATCAGGATGTCGGCTTCGCGGATGTACTGGACGAGGTAGATGCCCTGCGTGCCGCCGTCCATTACCC
The DNA here is from genome assembly GCA_020637855.1 of Rhodobiaceae bacterium. Lineage (GTDB taxonomy): Bacteria > Pseudomonadota > Alphaproteobacteria > Rhizobiales > Tepidamorphaceae > JACKJK01. Next base: position 9,976 of record JACKJR010000002.1, read on the forward strand.
GAACGTTTTCGGGGAACTCATAGCGCGCATGCAGCTCTTCCACCGCGCGCACGCCAAAACCCTCGTCGGCCCAAAGCAGGTTGCCGATGCCGAGCACAAGGACATTGGGGGCATCCGTGACAGATGCGCAGCCGGTTGATGTGTGTGAGCCCGCGCAATCCTGCGCCATAACCTTCCCTCCCCTTGTCGGGATCCTTTGGACCCCGCTGCCTTTGCGGCTTGTTGGCTGCTTTGCGCAGCTTGTGGACACTTGATCAGCAAGGTGTGTGCCAAGTGGCCAGTTTTGGTTAAGTCCCCGCTAGCATTCAGGATTTCTGTCATCGATATACGCAGAAGTGGAATTATTATTTCCATTATGACCGTATATTGAAATGTATCTTTCCAGTAATGTGGGCAAGCGGCAAGTCCGTGATCACACCTGCCGGAAAGCCGGTTTGCACGCCAAGCCATGAATACGGGCAATAAAAAAGGCGGAGCCGAAGCCCCGCCTTTCCGTTCGCCGCAAGAGCCTGCGGGATAACCTAGTCGTCAGCCGGCTTGTCGTCGCGAAACGTGCGCCAGCCGGAGAACATCGAGGAGATGATCGACTGGCGGGACATGATGTCCTCGCGTACCGCCGCATAGATATGAATGATCGCAAAGCAGATGATCACCCACATGCCGAGGTGGTGCCACGAATGCACGTCCTGGCTCTGGCCGAACAGCGGGATCAGCCAGCTCGAGAACAGGTTGTACTGCCATGACCCCATCCCCGCACCCTCGCCGTAGAGCGCAAGACCGGTGAAGATCATGAACACGATCCCCCACACGAACATGATGTGCATGACCAGCGTCGCCAGCGGATTGTGGCCGACATATTTCATCGGCTGCTTGGCGATCATGGCGTACCACATGATCTCGTGACCGAGTTCCTTCCAGAACGCCGCAGTCCAAACGCGCGGGATGAATATCTGCCGGGCATGGTGATTGCCGACGAAGGCCCAGTAAACCCGCAGCAGGAAGCCGACGATCAGGATATAGGCTGCCGAGAAGTGGATGTAACGGATCCAGCCGAACAGGAAGCTGTCGCTGGCTTCCCCATGCACGGACGGCAGCGGTGACCCGATGAAGTATCCCGTCACGCACAGGGCCACGATCGCGATCGCGTTGACCCAGTGCCACAGGCGCACCGGCGCCTGATAGACGTAGACGGCCTCTTCCTTGTGGGCGGCGGTTGCGTTGGTGCTCATGCCACCCTCCTACGTCGCCATCAGCAACAAGCCGGCAGCCGCAACCGCCGAACCGGCGAACCGGATAACGCCCTGCTGGCGCAACAGGCCATGCCCGATCGCCACACCGGCGGCGTGCAGCAGCACGGTCGCGGCAGTGAATCCGGCCATGTAACCCGCCATCGCGCCGGTTGCCTCAAGCCCGTGTGCGTTGCCGTGGAAGAGCGCGAACGCGCCAACGAGAGCAGCGCCCGCCACCGGGCCTGCATCGACGCGCAATGCGATCATCACGCCTAACGCGATGACGGAGGCCACGATACCTGTCTCCAGCATCGGCAACGCGATGCCGCCGGTCGCGAACGCGGCACCCGCGAGCATGGCGATGACGAAGGCCAGCGGCGCAAGCCAGACACGTTTCGGCATTGCCAGCGCCGACCAGACACCCACCGCCACCATGGCAAGCAGATGATCGAGCCCGCCGAAGGGATGCGCAAACCCGTGGGCAAAACCTGCGGCATGCGCGCCGGTTCCGGTGTGGGCGAAGGCAGGCGTTGCAGCCAGAACCACAGCCGCCGCGGCCGTATAAAGAAGCTTCTTCATTGTCATTTCCTCCCTCAGCGAACCTTGATCTCGGCCATTTCCTCGCCGTCGGGACCCATAACGTGGGTCGAGCAGGCAAGGCAGGGATCGAATGAATGCAGGGTGCGCAGGATCTCAACCGGCTCCTCGGGGCGTTCCATGTAGGTGTTCATCAGGGAAGCCTCGAATGCACCGATATTGCCCTCGTTGTCGCGTGGCGAGCCGTTCCACGTGGTCGGCACGACGCACTGGTAGTTGTCGATCTTGGTATCCTTGATCCTGACCCAGTGCGCCAGCGCGCCGCGCGGCGCCTCGGTGAAGCCGACACCCTTGACCTCGGTGGGCCACGTCTTGGGATCGAACTTCTCGGTGTTCGCGGTCGATGAATCGCCGGCTTTGATGTTGGCGATCAGCTTGTCCATGAAGTAACGCTGCATCTCGGCAGCCCACTCGCACTCGAGAGCCCGTGCCGCGGTCCGGCCCAATGTCGAGAACAGCGCATCGACCGGCACATCGAGCGCACGCAGGGTACGGTTGATCTGCTCGGTGATGTGCTCGTGACCGGAAGCGTAACCGACCACGTAGCGGGCCAGCGGACCGACTTCCATGGCGTTCCCGCGCCAGCGCGGTGCCTTGATCCACGAATATTTCGCAGCCTCGTCGATCTCGGCGATATTGGTGCTGGTACCCTTGGCATTGGGTCCGAGCACGTAGTTCGGCTCGGTGATGCCATCCCAGGGATGCAGCCCCTTCTTCTCGTCGGGATAGGAATACCAGGAGTGCGGAACGAATTCCTGGATCTGCTCAGGGTCGCGAAGGTCGACTTCGTGGACCTCCTTGAGATTGCCGTTGATGACAGCGCCGCGCGGCATCATCAGGTTCGACGCCGAGTAGTCGTTGGCGCGGTCGGGGATGTCGCCATAGGCGAGCACACTCTTGCCCGACAGACCGCCGCCATAGAGCCAGCCCTTGTAGAACTTGCCGATGGCAATGATGTCGGGAATGTAGACATTCTTGACGAACGCCATGGCGCGGTCGATGACGCCGGAGACATAGTTCAGCCGGTCCATGTTGATCGGGGCACCGGCGGCCAGATCGCCATCGATGTTGATCGCGCAGGGCACACCGCCGACAAGCCAGTTCGGGTGGGTGTCCTTGCCGCCGAAGATCGTCCGCGTTGTCATGATTTCCTTTTGGAAATCAAGCGCTTCGAGATAGTGCGTCACCGCCATCAGGTCGGCTTCCGGCGGCAGCAGGTATGCCGGATTGGTCCAGTAGCCGTTCTTGAACGGGCCAAGCTGACCGGATTCGACGAACTTCTTCAGCCGGTTCTGCACATCGCGGAAATAGCCCGGCGACGACATCGGATGGTGCGGCGAAACCGCCTGCTGCAACTCCGAGGTCGCCTTCGGATCGGCCTTCAGCGCGTTGACCGGATTGACCCAGTCGAGCGCGTGCAGGTGATAGAAGTGAACCAGGTGATCGTGCACCTGCAGTGACAGCTGCATGATGTTGCGGATCGAGTTGGCGTTCTCCGGAATGTCGATGCCGAGCGCATCCTCCACCGCGCGCACCGAAGTCAGCGCGTGGGTACCGGTGCACACACCGCAGATGCGCTGGGTGAAGGCCCAGGCATCGCGCGGATCGCGCCCCTTGAGAATGACTTCCAGCCCGCGCCACATCGTGCCGGTGGAAACCGCGTTGCGGATCATGTTGTTCTCGTCGACATTGACCTCGCAGCGCATGTGGCCTTCGATCCGGGTCACCGGATCGACGACGACACGCTGGCCGGACGTATCGAGATTGAACCCGTTGGGCGTCTGCATCGTCGTCATCAGCTTTCACCTCCCTTTTGGCGTGCGCGCTTGACGGCGCTTACGGCAGCGTGCGCGGCGGCAGCCGCACCGACGACAGCGGCAGCCGTGCCACCGATCTTGTCGGCATCGGCTTCAACACCGAAGCCATGAATGTCGGTCAGACGGTCGTAGAAGCTGCCCTTGTCCCAGAACCCGTCTTCGGAACAGCCGAAGCACGGATGGCCGGACTGGATCGGGAATGACAGACCGCCATTCCAGCGCACCGTTGAGCAGGCGTTGTATGTGGTCGGGCCCTTGCAGCCGACCTTGTAGAGGCAGTAGCCCTTGCGCGCGCCCTCGTCGTCGAAGGATTCAACGAACTGGCCGGCGTCGAAATGCGGCCGGCGGTAGCACTTGTCGTGGATGCGCTGGGAATAAAACATCTTCGGGCGGCCCTGACGGTCGAGTTCGGGGAAGCGCTCGAAGGTAAGGATGTAGGTGATCACCGCCGTCATCACCTCGGCGATCGGCGGACAGCCGGGCACCTTGATGATCGGCTTGGGCGCAAGGCCCGGCACCTTGTGGATCGGCGTCGCCTGCGTCGGGTTGGGACGCGCCGCCTGCACGCAACCCCACGAGGCACACGAGCCCCACGAGATGATCGCCTTGCAGTGCTCCGCGGCCTTCTTCAGCTGCTCCAGATAGGGCTTGCCGGCGATGATGCAGGACATGCCTTCCTGATTGAGCGGCGGATTACCCTCGCAGGCGAGGATGAAGTTGCCGTCGTATTTCTGGATCGTTTCCTCGACGATCGCCTCGGCCTGATGCCCCGCGGCCGCCATGATGGTGTCGTCATAGTCGAGCGAGATCATCGACAGGATGACATCCTTGGCCAGCGGATGGGCCGACCGGATGAAACTCTCCGAGCAGCAGGTGCATTCAAGCCCGTGCAGCCAGAGCACCGGTATGCGTGGCTTTGTTTCCATGGCGTGGGCGATCTGCGGCGCGAAGCTCGGCCCCAGGCCCAGTGCTGCCGCCGTCAGGCTGCAGAACTTCAAAAAGCTCCGCCGCGTGATCCCCTGCCGGCGCATCACATCGTAGAATGTTTCCGTCATGCCGCGCATTCCCTCCCGTTTCCTGTTCCAGGCGGATGGATTCCGCCCGTCAGATGGAGAGGTTCACAGCAAGTGCGATGCCAGATTCCCGAAAATTAATGATTTCAATACGTTAACAAAAATAACCGTAATATCCGCACACCAAATATCCGATATTGCGCGGAATGCATCTGTCCGCTTTGAAAAGATACTTACCACCCGGAAGCATGGCCGGGACGCACGTTTTCACAGCTTGCGGCTACTTCAGCGAGCCGCTGGCCTGCCTTGCGAGCTGCTCGATCGCACCCCATTCGCCCTGTGCGATTGCCTGCGTTGGTGCGACCCACGACCCGCCGACGCAAAGCACATTGGGAAGCGAAAGATAGTCCGGTGCATTGGCGAGACTGATGCCGCCGGTCGGGCAGAATTTCGCCTGCGGCAACGGTGCGGATATTGCCTTGAGAAGTGCCGGACCGCCGGCAGCCGACGCCGGGAAGAACTTCATCGTATCGATACCGCGTTCCAGCAGCGCCATGACCTCCGACGGCGTATTGACGCCGGGAAGCAGAGGCAAATCCTCGTCGGCCGCCGCATCGAGAAGCGCTGGCGTGAAGCCGGGCGAGACGCCGAAGCGGGCACCGGCCCGCTTGGCTGCGCGCACATCGGCCGGCGTCAGCAGCGTGCCCGCGCCGACCACGCCACCCTCCACTTCGGCCATGGCGCGGATCGCATCCAGCGCGGCGGGCGTTCGCAACGTGACCTCAAGCGCGGGCAGACCGCCTGCAACGAGAGCACGGGCCAGCGGCGCAGCCGTTCCGGCATCATCGACGGTGAGCACCGGAATGACGGGGCTAAGTTCGCAGACGTCGCGGGAATTCATGAGCGCAGATCCTTCAGGGTCTTAAGCAATCCTGCGGTGGAGGCATCCTCACCTTCTGATGACTTGCCTTCCACCATCGGCAGCAGGGATTTCGCCAGCGCCTTGCCAAGCTCGACACCCCACTGGTCGAAGGCGTTGATGTCCCAGATGGCGGCCTCCACGAACGTCTTGTGTTCGTAGAGCGCAATCAGATGGCCCAGCGTAGCGGGATCAAGCTTGCGATAAACAAGGGTCGTCGAAGGCCGGTCGCCGGGGAATGTCCGATGCGGGGCGAGCTTACCGATCTTATCTTCCGCAACGCCGGACGCGGCCATTTCGGTGCGCACCTCATCAATCGTCTTGCCGAAGGCCAGCGCCTTGGATTGCGCCAGACAATTGGCGGTCAGCTTGGCGTGATGATCGCTCAAGGCTTCGTGCGGTTCCGCCGCCAGCAGGAAGTCCACCGGGATCACGTCCGTGCCCTGATGCAGAAGCTGGAAGAAGGAATGCTGCGCGTTAGTGCCCGGTTCGCCCCAAACCACCGGGCAGGTCGCATGCTCCACCGGCAAACCATCGCGCCGTACCCGCTTGCCATTCGATTCCATGGTGAGTTGCTGCAGATAGGCGGGAAACCGCGCCAGTCGCTCGTCATAGGGGATCACAGCGACGGAAGTTGCGCCCATCAGGTTGCGCCGCCACACCCCAATCAGCCCCATCAGCATGGGGATATTGTCTGCGAGCGGTGCGGATCGGAAATGCACGTCCATCGCGCGACCACCGGCGAGGAAAGCGCGAAAATCTTCCGCTCCGATGGCGATCGCCAGCGGCAGGCCGATGGCCGACCAGATCGAGTAGCGCCCGCCGATCCAGTCCCAGAAGCCGAACACCCGGTCAGGTGAAACTCCAAACTCCGCCGTAGCTTCAAGGTTGGTGGAGACGGCCGCCAGATGCGCGTTTGCCCCTTCTTCCCCCAGCAAGGCGGCCAGCCAGTTCCGCGCGCTTTGCGCGTTGGTCATGGTCTCCTGGGTGGTGAAGGTCTTGGACTGGACGATGACCAGCGTGCGCGCGGGATCGAGCTTGCGCGTGGTGTCGGCGAAATCGGCACCATCGACATTGGCGATGAAATGCACGTTCGGCCCGTCGGCATAGGGAACAAGCGCGCGAACCGCCATGGCCGGTCCGAGATCGGAGCCGCCGATACCGATGCTGACCACGTCCGTGAAAGGCTTGCCGTCGCTGGCGGCAACCGCACCGGAACGCACACCCTCTGCAAAGTTGAGAAAACGCTCCAGTGTCGGTGCGACTTCGTCGGCACCGGAGACATCGTAGCCACCTTCCGGATCGCGCGCGGCCACATGTAACACGGCGCGGTCCTCGGTGAGGTTGATGCGTTCCCCGGCGAACATGGCGTAGCGCTTGGCCGTGACGCCGGCTTCGTCTGCTAGCGCCAGCAAGGCATTCAGAGCATCTTCGTCGATCTTCTCCTTGGAGAAATCTGCGGTCAAACCATCGGTCTGCCGCGAGAATTTCTTGAAGCGCTCAGGATCAGCGACAAAGAGGTCGCGCAGATGAATGGCTTTGAGCCGTTCGGCTTCGGCCCGTGCAAGTTTCCACGCCGAACTCATGGCAAGTCTCCGAAGAAGACGCTCGCGCCGGCTTCCGCTGGGCCGACCAGCGCGCGGAACGGCGCGAAAAGCTCGCGCCCGACGCCGGCCTGCGCGTCCACAAGATCGTCGGTCACGGGTTCACGGGCTTCGAAGTCGTCCGCCTTTATTTCCAGAATGCCGGCTTCGCCGTCGAGCCGGATCACATCGCCATCACGGATTTTCGCGATTGCCCCACCACCGACAGCTTCCGGCGACAGGTGGATCGCAGCGGGAATCTTGCCCGACGCGCCGGACATACGCCCGTCGGTCACCAGCGCCACCTTGAAACCGCGGTCCTGCAGCACGCCGAGTACTGGCGTGAGGCCATGCAATTCCGGCATACCGTTGGCGCGCGGCCCCTGGAACCGGACAACGCAGACGAAATCCTTGTCGAGTTCCCCCGCCCTGAAGGCAGCCTTCACGCTCTCCTGATCGTGGAATACCCGGGCCGGTGCTTCGATGACGCGGCGCTCGGGCTTGACGGCGGAAACCTTGATCACCGCCTGCCCCAGATTACCGGTCAGCCGCATCAACCCGCCGGTGGGCTGAAACGGATCGGCGACGGGACGCAGGATGTCGGGATCGAGGCTCTCGCCTGCCCCCTCCTCCCAGACAATGCCGCCACCGGGCGACACTTTCGGCTCGCGCGTGTAAAGCGACAGCCCGTCGCCGGCCACGGTGCGCACGTCCTCATGCATCAGCCTCGCGCCGAGGCACTCCCGGATGATGTATTGCAACCCGCCCGCGGCATAGAAGTGGTTCACGTCACGCAGGCCGTTGGGATAAACCCGGGCAATCAGCGGCACCACTTCCGATAGGTCCGACAGGTCGTCCCATGTCAACACGATGCCGGCAGCGCGCGCCATCGCCAGCAAGTGGATCGCGAGATTGGTCGACCCGCCGGTTGCATGCAGCCCGACGACGCCGTTGACGAAGGTCTTCACACTCAGCACTTCACAGGCAGGAGTGTACTGCTCACCCGTGGCGACCAGCTCCAGCACGCGGGCCGCGCCCGCCGTGGTCAGTTCGTCGCGGATCGCAGCACCGGGATTGGCGAAACTCGCGCCCGGCAGATGCAGACCCATCACTTCCAGCAACATCTGGTTGGTGTTGGCGGTGCCGTAGAAGGTGCATATGCCCGGCGCATGATAGGCGGCCATCTCCGATTGCAGCAGCGTGGCCCGGTCCACTTCCCCCAAAGCGAATTTCTGGCGCACCTTGGCCTTCTCGTCATTGCCGATGCCCGAAGGCATCGGGCCTGCGGGCAGGAAGATGCAGGGCAGATGCCCAAAGCGCGCCGCGGCAATGACAAGGCCCGGCGCGATCTTGTCGCACATGCCAAGAAACACGGCGGCATCGTAGCAATTGTGCGAGAGTGCCACGGCGGCAGCCATGGCGATCGCATCGCGCGAGAATAGCGAAAGCTCCATGCCGGCCATGCCCTGTGTGACGCCATCGCACATGGCGGGCACACCGCCTGCGACCTGTGCCGTCGCGCCTGCCGCATTGGCCGCCTTGCGTATCAGCGCGGGGAAGCGCTCGAAGGGCTGATGCGCCGACAGCATGTCGTTATAGGCGGTGACGATGCCAAGATTGGGCGCATCATTGTGCGAGAGCCGGTCCTTGGCCATGCGCGGCATGGCGGCGGCGACATGGGCGAGATTGGAGCAGCCCATATGCGCGCGGGCAACGCCTGCATCGCGGGCGCGGCGCATCTGGTCCATGTAGTCGCCGCGCGTTCTGTTGCTGCGTTCTTCGATCCGAGCGGTGACGGCTTCGATGACGCCGTTCAGCGGCATTATGCATTCCTTCCTAGGGTGCGTAATGGATGGTCGGGGCGGTCCCGCGCAGAATGGCACGGATTGGCGCGTCTGCCACCGGGCCATCCTTTTCCGCCTCGCTCAAGGCCGCGTTCTTGTCCGCTCCCGCGATCAGGATGTGGGTATGAGCAGCCGACAGCAAGGCGGGCAGCGTCAGGGTGATGCGGGGCTCCGCGGCACCGGGCGCGCGCATCGGCAACAGGAGAGCTGTGCAATGGGGATCGAGCGCTTGTTCCAGTTTGTCCGCGCCGGGAAACAGCGAGGCGGTATGCATGTCCGCACCCATGCCAAGCACCAGACTATCAATAGGAAGAGCATCGCGAACGGCTGGCTCCAGCATTGCCAATCCCGCTTCAGGCGACGGCGCGTCGGTGTAGAGGGGAATGTACTTCGCAGCCTCCGCCGCACCGGTCAGCAGCGTCTGCCGCAACAGCCGCTCGTTGGAGCGCTCGTGGTCCGGCGGCACCCAGCGCTCGTCATTGAGCAGCACGGATACATTGGCCCAGTCGAGTGGCTTTGCCGAAAGTGCCTTGAGGAATGCCGCCGGCGTGGTGCCACCTGGAACACAGAGTATCGCCGAACCCTTCACCGTCAGAGCGGCCGCCAGTTCGCCTGCAACGGTGCCGGCCAGCGCTTCTGCCTGTGTCCCCCGGTCCGGATAGTCCACCATGCGTGGGCTCAAGGCGAAAGCTCCCGCCAGCGCTGGCCTTCGCGCGACAGCATGTCGATTGCGCCGTAAGGTCCGTCACTACCGGAATCGTAGGGTTCAGGCTTCCTGCCGGACGTCTCCCAGGCCTCGATGATCGGATCGACCCAGCCCCAGGCTGCCTCCACTTCGTCGCGCCGCATGAACAGGGTCTGGTCGCCGCGCACAACATCCAGCACCAGCCGCTCATAGGCGTCCGGCATCCGCCAGCCACGTTCAGCACTTTCGGCAAAGCTCATGTCGAGCGGGGTCTCGCGCATGCGGAACCCGCCCGGGCCCGGGTCCTTGGTGGTGATCGACAGCGTGATGCCCTCGTCAGGCTGCAGCCGGATGATCAATGCATTGGCTGAAAGCGGCGCCCCGAGATCGGAAAATATCTGATGCGGGGTCTGGCGGAAGCGCACCACGATTTCCGACAGGCGCGAACGCAGCTTCTTGCCGGTGCGCAGATAAAACGGCGTCCCCGCCCAGCGCCATGACCCGATTTCAGCCCGGATCGCAACGAAACTTTCCGTGTGGCTGTCCGGGTTCTCCGCTTCCTTGGCATAGCCGCGATACTGGCCGCGCACCGTTGCCGCCAGCGCGTCGTGTCCGGTGAGCGGACGCAGCGCGCGCAGAACCTTGAGCTTCTCGTCGCGCACCGCATCGGCTTCGAAGTGATATGGCGGCTCCATCGCCGTCAGGCACAAAAGCTGCAGCAGATGGTTCTGCACCATGTCACGCATGGCACCGGCACGATCATAGTAGGGACCGCGCTGCTCGACACCCAGGGATTCCGCCACGGTGATCTGGACGTGGTCCACATGCCGCGCGTTCCAAAGCGGTTCGAACAGCGCATTGGCAAAACGCAGCGCAATCAGGTTCTGTACCGTTTCCTTGCCCAGATAATGATCGATCCGGTAGACGCGGTCTTCCGGAAATGCCGCGCCGATCCTGTCGTTGAGCGCCCGTGCGCTCGCCCCGTCATGGCCGATCGGCTTTTCAACCACCAGCCTCCCGTTCTCGGCCAACCCGTGGGCTGCCAGCCCCTCGACGATGGGGGCAAACAAGGCCGGCCCCACCGACAGATAGAACACCCTGATGCTCGATTGCGGCGATGCGCCGAGAACATCCTTCAGTGTTTCCCACCCGTCGGCGTCGGACACGTTGTTGGTCACATAGTCCAGCCGGGCCAGGAATCGCTCCAGCACTTGCGTATCGAGACGGTCTGCCGGGACATGATCGGTGATCGCGTCCCGGGCCAAAGCGCGGAAACCGTCCGCATCCATTTGCGAGCGTGCGCAACCGATGATCCGCGTGCCCTCCAGCAATTGCCCGTCGGCATCGCGGTGAAACATTCCAGGCAACAGTTTGCGCCGGGCCAGATCCCCGGTCGCGCCGAAAATAACCAGATCAAACGGATCGACCGGAATAATACGATGGGTCACGCAACCCCTCCAAATATATTGCTCTCAGCCCCCTTACAGCAGTTGTGCGCTCAACCGCCCGCAAGGGAAATCCATAGAAGCACGGGCCGGCAGTACCATCTGACTACCTGGCCGGTTCAGCCTCGGTCACGACATTGAAACTTCGAATGGCGAACCACCCGCAATTCATAGGGTTGAACACCAACGCTGATGATTCAACGTCTTGTAAGCAAAAAAGCTGAAAACAGCATGACCATCCCGCCTATCACAGTAAAACGTCCTTGATGAAGCCGACAGCCGCGGCAATCGCGAGAATGGCCACCATACCGGCCAGCAGGACCAGGGGCGCGCCCAGAAAGCCAAGACGCTCGATCCAGCCGATCGCCTTGCGAAGGGGATTGCTGTCCCGCGGTTCCGACGGCATGTCGGCCTTGATCTCTCCGCTGACCGGGTATCGGATGCGTTTGCGCAAATCGAGAGCATAGGCAGCTCCGCCGCCCAGCCAGAACAGGATGATCACGGCCCAGCCAAGGGTGCCGGGACCGAATTTGTCGAAGAAGAAGAATGCCGTGACAATACTGCTGGCCAGCATCCACATCAGAACGCCGGCACCAATCGCGCCATCCGGCATGAAACTTACCGCATGCCCGCAATCGGGACATTCATAGCGGATTTCCGTACCCATGCCTTTCCATTCGCGTGCGGCGGGAGCCATCGCGCCGCCCCCGCATTGCCGGCATTTTCGCATCCTCAAAACCATGTCCCAAGTCTAACCGACCTTTTCATCCCGGACCAATGCCTGCTTGCGTGATTCTTCAATTCTTGCGGCCCGATCCCGCCGCATGCTTTATGAACGGTTCGTAACGCTCGCCCATACGCTGGAAAGATCCTTGGATGCGCACTGGCCCGAACACCGGACCCTGCAAAGCCTTGCTGCACGCGATTGCCGTAATCGCCCTCTCAGGTCCTCTGGCATTGCTATCTCCCGCCCTTGCGGCCGGCCCGTTCGATCCTTTCGTGGGGGAATGGCGCGGCGACGGCGTGGTCACCACCGATGACGGCCAGCAGGCACCGCTGCGCTGCAAGGTCGAAGTCCTCGCCGAGGTTGGCGAACGTGCCAGCCAGGCCCTGAGATGCGCAAGCACCGGTGCAGTCATCATCATCAATGCAAGCATGCGCCTCGAGCAGCAGGAGGGCCAACCGGTACTTGTGGGCAGCTGGAGCAACGACCGCGGCAAGGCCGGTGGCCTGACGGGGAAAATCGACAACCAGAGCGTGGACGTCATGCTGCTTGGCGACGATGTCGAGGCACAGATGATCAGTGCGCTGGACGGCTGCAGGCTGCAGGTCACGATCGAGGGAAAACTGGGAAAAATCGCCAACCTTCAAGTCAACCTCGAACAGGGCTGCTGAAGCGTGCGCGCTGCCCTGTTCGGCTTCGGCCTGGAGCGGCTTGGTCTGTGGGCTGCACGGCGCCCCGCCCTGGCGCTTGCCCTGCTGGCCCTCATCACCGCGCTGGCAATTGCCGGCCTGCCGCGGCTCGGTTTCAACAGTGATATCCGGGAGGTCTTCCGCTCCTCAGGGGAATCCTCCGCTATCCTCGATCGCGCGACGCAAGCCTTCGGGGCTTCCGAGCACGACCTGTTCGTTGTCATCGAAGGCGAAGACCTGTTCACACCGGAACGCCTGACGGCCATGCGTGATTTCGCGCTTGATCTGCGCCTGATCGAAGGCGTTGCCGGCGCGGTCTCGATGTTTTCCGCCCGTACCGCACCCGCATCGGATGGAAGCACGTCGGACATTTTCCCGCTTTCGATCACGGCGGACAGGGACATGGCCGCCCTGCGCGCCGAAGCCGCTTCCAATCCGCTGATCCGCGGCAAATTGCTGTCGGACGATGGCAAGCTGGCTCTCGTTCTCGTCACGCTGGATGAAACGGCAACCGGCCTGACCGATACCCGCCGTGTCATTGCCGAGATCGCCGAAACGGCGCAGTCGGCCCTTGCCCCCGCCGGCCTGAGCCAGTCCGTAACCGGCTTCCCGGCAATCCGCAGCACCATCGTCGGCATCCTCACCAGCGACCAGCTTGTCTTCAAGGCCGCGGCGTTCAGCCTCTCGATCCTGCTGTCGGGACTCTATTTTCTGAGTTTCCGATATCTGCTTCTGGCCGTCGTGCCCTCGGCAATTGCCGCGACCTGGCTGCTTGGCGCCATGGGCTGGGCCGGTGAGGAAATCACTGTCGTCACCAATGTCGTTCCAAGCCTGGTGATGGTGATCACCTTCTCCAATGCCGTGCATCTCCTGCTTGCCATCCGCCGCGAGCGCATAGCGGGAAGTACAGCCAGCGGTGCATTGGAAGAGGCCATCCGCGCCATCGGCCCGGCAACCGTGATGACGGCGCTGACGACTGCCGTTGCACTGTCCTCCTTGATTATCGTCGGTCGCCCGAGCATCACCAGCTTCGGCCTGACCGCTGCTTTCGGTGCGGTGATCGGATGCCTCATTGCCCTGTCCCTGATACCCGCACTGGCGCATTTCCTCCTCGGTGAGCCGGATGTGAAAAAGGAGACCGCCCGCGCCGAGGCAGGACTTTCCGGCTTGATACAGAAGGTTTCCGACCGCATCGCCCGGCTAGTTCTGGCCCGCCCCCGCGCCATTGCAGCTGCAGGCATGGCGATCCTAGCCGTATGCGGAACACTCTACTTCCTCAACAAGCCTCAGTTCCGCTACGGGACCAACCTGCCGCAAGAGACCGAAGTCGCGCAGGCAGCCGGGCGTATCGACAGCGAGCTTGCCGGATCAAGCGTCATCCAACTGTTGATCGAACTGCCGGATGCCGCGGAACTCGTCCCGGAAGAGACGCTCCCGATCGTAGCCGACGCCCATGCGGTCATGGCCTCCGAACCGCTTATCCGCGAAGTCTGGTCACTGGACTCCGTCGCCCGCTGGTATCGCGGCAACGGACGCACGAACGCCGATTTGCTGAAGGAAATGCAAAATCCCGATGCGTCGCTGTTTTCGCGTCTGGTAAACCGAGACAAGAACCTGGCGCTCGTGACCGGCTACCTTCCCGACCTGGAAGCGGCCACGCTGATCGCAATCGAGGCGCGGTTACAGCCGAAGCTCGATGGATTGCGGGAAAAATACCCGAACGCCCGCTTCGACATGACTGGTATCGCGCTGCATTCCGCCCATGCGGCAACCGACATGATCCACCTGCTCAGCCGCAGCCTGCTCGTTGCAATCGCACTGATCATCGTGCTGATCGGCCTGTCACTGCGTTCGATCTTATACGGCGCGCTGACCATCCTGCCCAACCTGCTCCCGATCGCCGTTGCCGGCGCTTACCTCTACCTGTCCGGCCAGCAGCTGCAGTTCACCTCGATCATCATTTTCACGATCAGTTTCGGCATCGCGGTGGACAGCACCATTCATGTGCTCAACCACTACCGTGCCTCGCGCAGCGGCTTTCCCGACTGGCAGGATGCCGTCGCTGCAACCGTCCGTACGATGGGCCCCGCACTGATCCTGGCAACGCTCGCGCTTATGGCAGGCGGCGTCACCATGCTGAGCCCGCTGCCCATGGCGCAGCTTTACGGCAAGCTTATCGTTCAGGTTCTCGCCGCAGCCCTTGTCGGCGACATCCTGTTCCTGCCCGCCTTGATTGCGGCGATGGAGCGCTGGCGCAAGGCGCGCGCCTGAAAATCAGGCGAAGACGGTCCGGAACCTGGATATCATGCGCCGAACACGCGCTTTCGGCGGACGGGCGAGCAGCGCAACGACAACAAGCGTGATCGCAAGGACGACACCACCTGAAACACCAAAATCGGCCTTGGTCAGATCGCGGTATTCGGACCGGGTCACCGCGCCCAGATGAGGTGCTGCCTGCGCTTCCATGCCGCGCCACTGGATGGCGATCCCGGCAATCGGCCCGCTGAGTTCGGCTTTGGTGAACAGGGCGCCGAAACTCCCCTCGCCACCGATCATCTTGTAGACGGTGTCGGTGAAATCGAGGCAATTGGTGCCGAACAGGTAGCCATAATCGGAGCGGGTTTCACGGTTCGCTTCGAAATAGGCCTTTACCTTCGAATAGGCCGCATCGTCGACGACAACGGTCTTCTCCACCGTATTGACCGCAGACCATTTGCGATACTGCTCGTGCGAAGTCGAGTAAACGCCGAGCGGATAGCCGGTGATGTCGGCGGAACTGCTCAGCGACACGGATGACTGGCCATCGGAAATCGTGACACTCGCGTGACCGACGATGCCGCCCTTGAGATAATTGAAAGTGATGGTTTTCGTCATTGCCGTAGTCATGTCTGCGCCTGCCGCTGGCGCGGTTTCTTCATTTCGATATCGACGAGGGTAAAGCCCCCTGCCCCGTCAACCACATAGAGCTTCACTTGCCTTTTGAAAGGCAACCAGGAACCGTCACAACCGAAAGCCTTGCGTGCACTGATCTCATACGCGCTCGCGCCGCTGTCGGCGACATCCGGACGCGATGCAGGGTCGAACATCACGGCACAAGGATCGGTGAGAGCATCCACGAGCGGCTCGCGCAGGTCCGCACGATCATGAATCTCAACCGGCATGTAGACCACATAGCACTTGCGACCAAGCCACCAAAAGTCGCAGTTGCGCGATTTGCCGCCGAGATTTCCTCCCAGAAAATCACAGGATACCGGAAGACCCGCCTGCACCAGCGGCTCAAGGCAGCGTGGCGGATCTTTCGGAATGGCCAACTCGGAATTGGTCATGCGCGACGCGTCCTCGACACCCAGCGCGCCCGCATTCAGCCCCCGCCACATAGCCATGTTGAGACCGCCGGCATAAAGATATTTCAGCGTGTATTCGTGGTGCAGATTCCAGCCGGCATAGGCCAGCCCGAGCACGATGCCCAAATATCGCAGCACCTTCCACACGAATTACCAGCCCCGCTTTGACCGTTCCATTCCAGGCCGTATGCCGCAATGCAACAACTTTGCGCGAAATGGTGGTCCGGCGCAATCGGCACGCCGAACGAAAGTCTATTCATACAGGATAGAAAATGCGGCACGCTGCCACGGCCCCACGACCGCCGGCGATATCAAAACCGCCATCAGGTCAATCGTCGTCGCGCGCGCCGAACTTGCTGCACAATATGCCAATGACCCCGGCATTGATGCCGATGCCGGCAGCAGCCATCAGCATTCCGAAACCACCAGCCTGCTCACCTAGCATGGAATCGAAGAGCCAGAACCAAGGCGTTGCCAGAAGCACGGCGAAAACCCCGTTGCGCGGATCGGGTTGCAGACCAAGGAAGCCGGATTGAGCCAGCGGCACGAAAGCAAGCGCCATGGCGCCCAACACCATAAACACGCCAATCGTGATCTTGCAGGATCGTTGCATGGGTTCTCCCGGCCAACCAATATCACCTGTAAAGACGTAGTGCCATGAACGACCAGCCAGATGCTGTCAACGGCTCATCTGGTTTCAAAAAACAGTCTGGAAATTCGTACCGAGAACGACGGTGGAAGCCGCTGCGACAGGGCGCAGCTTCGCGGTGGTGACGTCAACGCCTGTCAATCCGCATGCATCAGCCTGCACTCATTCTCGTCAATGAACATCAGTATCCAAAGATCGTCATTGCGGCTGACATGCACGCACCACTTATGCTGATCGTCCGGAATGGCGGCGCGCAAGGCAAACGTCTGGCATTCTCCGCTTCTGTTTTCCTTAAGTATCCTGCGCCAGACGTCGCTCTCGAGAAATCCGGGAACCGCCTCCGACAGCCAGTCTTCTATGAAATTCTCATCGGTCCCCAGCAGGCTGGATGCAGCTGAATTGACATAAACGAGCCTGCCGTCTTGCGGGCTGCGGTTGCTGGCGAAAGGGACGACGCCTATCACCGGCCACGCCAGAGCCCGCTGTATGCTCAGCGCAAGATTCTCGCGGCTTTGCCTGGGAACATTGACGATGAGCAACTCCTCGGCATTGTCCGGACTTGCCAACGGCATGATCAGCCGTTCCCACGAAGCAACTTGCCGCGACAGCGGCGCGGAGTGGACTGCAAGGATCGCCGAACCGTTATCGAGCGCGCGCTGGTAGGTGTGCTCGAAATACCGGAACACGCCCGAATTCATTTCAGACGTGCATTTGCCGATCATATTGAAGCCCGAGAAGGCTTCGATCTCGACGCCGTACCACAGGTAGTAGAAATCCCCTTCCCCCACTTTTCTGACCAGGATCAGTGATCCGTTGTGACGCGAGAGAACAGAAGGATCAAAGTCCTTCAGGGCAGGCTTGGAGCCCTTGGTGCGGAATATCTGCTCATACAGGTTGAACCACATCCGCACGGTGGGAGAGCGAATGCTAAAGCGTATGTCGTCGGCATCCACGTAATCCGAGTGGATTACCATGGAGGCGAATGCGGCTGCATCCGCCCGGCCTTTGCTGCCTGATTTGCCCAATCGACTGCCCTGTCAATGATTACGCTACGGGACATACACGAGTCGGGAGCAATGGTCAGGTCCATACAACTTATGCGCATGAAACGCCTCGCCGTGGCCTGGCGTCTCGAATATTGGCCGCGAAACAGGCACTGGCGCGGCTGATGTCGCAAAAGCCACACTTGCCGCAATCGGAACACAAAAGGGCGCGTGTCCGATTGACCGCCGCGCGGCGCTGGCATTAATCTTTCATTTACCGACAGGGCGTCGATGATGAAGTCCCGGCCAGAAGAGTATCTTTGACCGGATTTTTATGACGGCATCATCAAGGGAACAGCGGTAACGCTTACTGATCAAGCGTCAAGCCGCGGCTGCCCCCGCAACTGTATGCGGTGAGCCGGCACCACGATTGCCACTGGACCTGGGAACAGGTTCGGGAAGGCGGTGACCGGCAAAGACCCGCGAGCCAGGAGACCGGCCTTGTCGGCAGTCACCCGTTTCACGTGCGGGGTGCGCGTGAGCGAAGAGTGGATGCGTCCCCTCTCCGTTGTGGTGATCCGCCGGGGCTTTGTGTCATGCCCCGTGCCGGCATGCCACGAATGGCCCCGGCCCGGATCATGACCTTCAAGCCCTGAACTGGAATGCCTGACCGGCTTTTGCCGGCGGAAAACGGCCGGGGGGCTTGCCGTGAACGACACCATCAACACCCGCAACGGGCGGGCCATCAGACATATTGCAGCTTCGGTTGCCGTCATTTCCACAACCTTGGCCGCATCAGGTCCGGGCGCGCGGGCGCAAGACAGTACGCTGCTTCCCGAGATCATTATCGGTTCAAGCTTTCAGGAAACGAAATCCGACCGTGTTGGCAGCGCGGTCACGGTTGTTAGCGCGGAGCAGATCGGCAAACAGGGCGCCGTCACTGCTGCCGACGCAATCCGCTCGCTGCCAGGCGTATCCGTGTCACAGGCCGGCCAGTCGGGGTCTCTGACACAGGTACGCATGCGCGGCGCGGAAGCCAACCACACGCTGGTTCTGATCGACGGCATCGAGGCCAACAGACCCGGCGACGGAGAGTATGATTTCGGCGGACTTCTTGCCGCAGACATCGAGCGCATCGAGGTCATTCGCGGGCCTCAGTCCGGCATTTACGGTTCCAACGCCCATGCCGGCGTCATCAACATCGTCACCTATTCAGGCCGTGGTGCGCCGCGCCTCAAGGCGATCGCCGAAGCCGGAACACCCTCCTCCGCCGCTGGTCATCTGAGCGCCGGCGGCCAGAAAGATGCTCTTTATGGCGCCATCTCTGTCACCGGATTCACCACCGAAGGTCACAATCCGTCCCGAACGGGAAATGAAAAGGACGGTGCCGACAACGTGACCCTGACTGCCAAGGGCGGGGTCGACATTTCCGAGAACTTCGGCATTGCCGCCAATCTGCGCTACGTCGACCGAAGGACCGAAACCGACGGACAGCCAATCGATTTTCTGGTGGACAGGCCCAACGTCGCCGACCAGCAGGAATTCCATGGCCGGCTGGTCGCAACCGGAAATCTGCTCGACGGCCGCTGGACGCACGAGGGTGGCCTGATCTTCAGCGACTTCAGAGCCGAGAGCATTGATGCCGATTTCGGCAACACCGGTACGATCGAGGACAGGTTCGACATCTTCTACAAGACGACCATCCGTCACGACACGCCGGACTTTCTCGGTGCCAGCCATGCGCTGACCGGGTACGTGCGCCACCGCACCGAAACCTACCGCCACACCGATTTCACAACGTTCGTTACACCGGCCCAACTTGCCGAAAAACAACGCGAAATGCTGTCTTTTGCCCTGGAATATCAGGTCGATCTGCTCGATCACCTGTCGTTGTCAGCAGCGGTGCGTCACGACATCAACGACGCCTTCGAGGATGCGACCACCTTCCGCCTGGCTGGCTCCTGGCGGCTCGCTCAGCATGCTGCGCGCCTGCACGCCAGCGTCGGCACGGCGGTGACCAATCCGACGATGATCGAGCAATTCGGTTACGACCCGACCACCTTCGCCGGCAATTCGGCCCTGACGCCTGAATCCTCGACCGGATGGGACGTGGGCATCGAGAAATCCTTCGCAGACGGTGCACTTGTGGTCGATGTCACCTATTTCGAAAGCACGCTTGAAGACGAGATCGTCAACGACTTTTCCGGTTTTCCCGTCGTCACTGTCGACAACGCCACCGGGAAAAGCCACCGCAAAGGTATCGAGGTCAGCGGCGTGTGGACGCCAGTCTCATGGCTCGATCTGTCTGCGACCTACACATATCTCGATTCCACCGATGCCAATGGCAATCAGGAAGTGCGCAGGCCGCGCCATTCGGGGCGCGTCGACGCAACCGCCCGGTTCCACGAGGACCGCGCCCGCGTCACCCTCAGCGCGATCTTCAACGCGGACATGACGGATAATGACTTCTCGACCTTCACGGTCACGTCTCTGCAAGACTATGTGCTGGTCAACGCCAAGGCGTCCTACCAGATCAGCGATCATGCGGAAGCCTTCGTGCGCGTCGAGAACCTGCTCGATCAGGACTACGAGGAAATCTGGTCCTATCAGGCCGCCGGCATTTCGGCCTATGCGGGTGTGTCGGTCAAACTCGGCGGAGAATAACCAAACATTCGCCTCTCCGCTTCCCGCCCCTTCGCATCGCGGCGGCACGCCGATATAGTGCCGCCGCGAACCAGAGGCAGCAGGGATCATCGGGAGCCGGAAAAGGTGGCCGCACAAACATCGCAGCATTCCTCCGGCCGCCGGTCGATCACGCTGATCGCCAGCGACTCCGAGGAAGCGCAGGAAGCACGAGAGCGGCTTCTGGCACGCTACCCGACAGTCGAGCCGGACGAAGCCGATGTCGTCGTGGCCCTCGGCGGCGACGGCCTCATGCTGCAGTGCCTGCACAGGTTCATGAACACCGGAAAACCGATCTATGGCATGAACCGCGGCTCGGTCGGTTTCCTCATGAACGAGTACAGCGAAGATGATCTGCCTGAGCGTCTTTCCGCCGCGCAAACCGCATTGATCCGGCCGTTGCGCATGCATGCCACTGCCGCGGACGGCAGCCAGCACGAAGCACTCGCCGTCAATGAAGTCTCGATGCTGCGGCAGTCCTATCAGGCCGCAAAATTCCGCATCTCCATTGATGGCAAGATGCGTCTGGAAGAGTTGATTTGCGATGGCGTACTGGTTGCAACACCTGCCGGATCGACCGCCTATAATCTGTCCGCCCATGGGCCGATCATTCCGATCGAAGCTCCTTTGCTTGCGTTGACGCCGATTTCACCCTTCCGCCCGCGCCGTTGGCGCGGCGCGTTGTTGCCCAGTAAGGCGCGCATCACAATCGAGGTGCTGGAAGCAGAAAAGCGCCCGGTTTCCGCGGTCGCCGACCACCAGGAATTCCGCAATGTGACACGGATCGATGTCGCAGAAGATCAGAGCGCCTCGGCGCTCATGCTGTTCGATCGCGGACACAGCCTTGATGAACGCATACTGGCCGAACAGTTCGGTTACTGACTCCGAATGCTCAAACTAAGGGCAAACACTTAGAAATTTCGCCCGTTTCCAGTAACTACGTCACATTCGTGCAAACCGTTTGTTCACCTGATGCCGCTACCATCTCAATTACGAGTGTGCCGTGGCATCACGGCGCGGAATGGTTTGCGTTGAAAGTTACACCGGTCGGCATATGGAAAAAATCGATTTCAGCCGCGTTTCGGTGTTGATCATCGATGACAACATGCACATGCGCAAAATCGTGCGCACCTTGCTGATGGCTTTCGGCATACGCCAGGTTCAGGAGGCCGAGGACGGCGCCACCGGCCTTGAACTTTTCGAGCAGATGAACCCGGACATCATCATCACCGACTGGGTGATGCCGATCATCGACGGGCTCGAAATGGTGCAAATGATCCGCCGCCCCGATTCCAGCATCAATCCTTTCGTGCCGATCATCATGCTGACCGGACACGCGGAAAAGAAGCGCGTGATCCAGGCCCGCGATGCCGGCGTGCACGAGTTCCTGTGCAAGCCCATCTCTGCGCGCGCGCTCTATCTCAGGCTTTACAGTGTCATTGCCCACCCGCGCCCCTTCGTGAAGACAACAACCTATTTCGGCCCGGACCGCCGCCGTTTCTCGAACCCGCTCTACAAGGGTTCGGAGCGCCGCGAAAAGAGCGCCATTCTCGACTTCACCCAAGGCAGCGAAGAAGCCGACACCAACCAGATCGACTTCGATGCAATCGATGCGGAGCCGGCAGATACCAATCAGATCGATTTCGATTCGATCGATGCTGAACCGGCGGACACAAATCAGATCGACTTCGACGCAATCGATGCCGGAGAAGAAGAAGAAACCGGGGAGCGCGTGGCTGTATGAGCGACGAGCAGAAAAACGAGCCAGAAGAAGAGCTCGAGGTTGTCCACCCGCCCAAGAACCTGAAACATCTGGTGTTTCAGGCCTCCGGCGGTGGCTCCTCACAGATCGATCTGGAAGCAATCGAGCGTGCCGAACACGCAATGGAAAAGCTTTCGGTCTCCTTCAACATGTGGATGGAAGACGAGATCGACACGCTTCGCAAGGCTCACGACGGCACCAAGAAGGGCGACATGGCAGGCGAAAGCCGTCAGGCCCTGTTCCGGGCAGCCCATGACATACGCGGCGAAGCCGGAACCCTCGGGTTTCCGCTGGTCGGCCAGGCCGCGGGAAGTCTGGCAGATCTTCTATGTATGCTGCCGGAAGATGCCAGCATTCCCGAAGCTCTGATCGATGGCCATGTACAGGCGATCTGCGCCATGCTGCGGGAAAACGCCTCGGGAGACGACAACAAGACTGCCGTCGACCTGGTCAACTGCCTGCGCGAAGCGGCAACCAGGCTTCTTGAAGCTGAAGGTGCTCTTGACGACCAGGAAACAGAAGAGCCCGAAGAGAGCAACGCCGCCTGAGCCGGCTCCTCTTTCCTGCGCTTCCCTGATCTGACCTGATCACGCCGCCCGGAAGTATCCGCCGGTTCGAGAGCGCACTTCCTCGCGCGCCTCATCGGCGGCAAGCCGGGTCAACAGCGCGTAAAAAGCGTCCACTTCGCCGCCGCAGACCGTCTCGTAGCGCGTCAGAACGCGTTCGACCATGCGCCGCCCCGCGGTAATCTGTTCGCGCTCGGTGTCGATGGGCGCCATGTCGAAAAGAACATCTAGCGCGGCCCACAAGGCGCCTGCTCCATCGGCTGGAAGCTTTGTCTTGCGATAAACCGAGCGGAAGCCATCGCCTGTGCGGTCACCAAGGAGCCCCTGTACGCGTTTCAGCGGCACGCCGCTCAACTCCGACATGGCTGCCTCGAAGAACGGCAAGTGACCGCGCACAAGCGCCCGTAACATCAACGTGACGGTCAGTCCCTTCTCCGCATGAAGTGCCGATACGATCTGGCCAACCGTTTCCGGCGTCGTGTCATTGGCAACCTCCAGCGTCGCGCGCTCTTGCACATCGCTCATCAGCCTGGCCGTGCGTTCGGAATTGAGCCAGCCCTTTTCGGCGATCATGGTGCTCAGGGCTTCGGACAAACCACCAACCAGACGATGGCGCAGCATCGGCGAAAGATCATCGCGCGCCAGAAGAGCACTGCGCAGCCGGGCATCCTCGCGATGGCGCTCGACCATGCGCGCCAATGAGGAACGCGCAACCTTGGCGCCGGAATTCGCAAGCATCGTCAGGCAGCACGGTACGCCCCCGATCTCGGCAATCGCAGCCGCCAGAGGCACACTGATTTCCCTTCGCCTTGCAATGGCGACGCGATGGCCCTCCTCGCCGGCTCCGCACATGTCGACCAGCCAGCCTTCGCTTAGAGCCGGACTGTTCGTCAGTACCGGGGCAGCGACATCGCAAATATCCTCGCAAAGCGCATGCAGGATCATCTGCGGGGCATGAATGCTGTCTGCCAGGGCTTCCGCGAGTGCCTTGCGCACCCTCGCCGCGGGATCATCCAGCACGGCAAGCATCGCCGAAATCACTTGCTGGCGCTTGTCAGCGTCGAGCTCCTGCTCAAGGAAAAGCCGCGCCAGAGCGCCCACGACCTCGGCGCGCTCGGTGGCCGTTCCCTGCTCCAGACGTGAAAGAAACCGGCGCACATACATGAGGTTACCGCACTCACCCTTGATACTGACTGCCGGATACGACCCGGCCACTGGCGGCAATTGTGCGGTTCAAGCCCTTAAGGAAAGGTTCACCATAAATTCCTTTTCCCGGCAAAGACCTGGAACCGGGAAAATCACCCCTCAGGCGCTGTTGCCCAGACCGAAGAAGGAGGCGATACCCCGGAAGAAAGATCCAAGCCCGGTGCTGCTCGCAGGCGGATTTGCAACACGGCCGCTGTCGGAAACCCGCGTCTGCACCGCAGACGTCCGGCTCGCAGGAGGCGAAATTTCAATCGCCGCCGCATCCCTTACGCCCCGCATCGAAAACCGCCGCACGGACGCGGGCCTGCTCACGGATTCAACGGATGCGATTTCGCTTGCGGTACTGGCTTTGCTGCTGGATGAAACCGGCGTGGCGACGACAGGAGCCGTTTTGGCACCGGGCGTCGTGAACAGCGACATCGTCTGCAGACCGCTGCGCGCGGAAGGCCCGAGGGCGCTCTGGTTGGCAGGCTGAAACAACCCGCGAAACATCTGTCCGTTTTCGGAAGCTGCGGGAGCAGACACGGCAACGATCGGCTGTGCCACCTTCGGAACATTGAATATGCGCGGGCTTGAAGCGCCGGCATAAGGTGCAACGGTCGGCGTTGCGGTATGCTCGTGTTTCGCCACCAGATTGTCATAGACATCCGAGACGCTGCGCGCGGCTCCGCGCTTGTAGAAAATCGATCTGTTGGCGCGTGCGGCCGCGGGAAAATGCGAAGCCGCCTTTTCGTCGGGGCTCGTTTCGGCGAGTTCGATCATCCTCGCCGCGCCACCGGCCCCGAGGAAGTGCGCAATATAAAGTTCGCCCTCGCTCGGATCGCGCCCGATCGCATTGCGCAGATAGTCGGCATTGTCTTCGGTAAAGGCACCCGCCATCAGCGCGGAAACCTCCGGATCCTTGCGCAGCCCCATGATATGGCTGCGCATTTCGGGGTCTGAAACCCGAAATTTTCCACGTCCGGCGGGTTCGATAGCCGCAGCTTCCGCATCCAGCCCGAATCGCTCGCCATTTTCACGAACGACACCGAGCCAGGTTGAATCGATGAACTGGAAAAGGCCCGTAGCGCTTGAACTGCGAGCCTTGGCGGCAGGGTTGAAAGCGCTTTCGCGCGCAGCCGTTTTCAGCAGGTAATCAAAACCGATACCTGTGCGCTCGCTTGCGGTTGCAAGCGCCGACATAACCTTGTCCGTAAGTGTTTGCTGAGCAGCAACCTTCATGCCGATGGGGGTCCTGGCCCTGAAGCTTTCCGTGCGCCCAATGACGATATTCCGGCTTCTTCCGGCAACGGGCATTCGCACACTTTGCAGCTTGGCCAGTTATGGTAAACGAATGGTTAACAAAAGCGTCACGTACGCAGTCACCCAAGGGAGGCGGCAGGCCATGATCGGAATGTATTTCGAGGAATTCGAAGTCGGCACGACGATTCATCACAAGCTGCGCCGCACGGTGACGGAGATGGACAACACCATGTTCTCCTGTCTCACCCACAACCCGCAGCCGCTGCACATCGACCACGACTTCTCATCGAAGACCGAGTGGGGGCAGCCGCTGATGAATTCGCTGTTCACGCTTGGCCTGATGATCGGAATTTCGGTCAACGACACGACGTTCGGCACGACCATTGCCAATCTCGGCATGACCGATGTGCGCTTCCCCGCCCCGCTGTTTCACGGCGATACGATCAACGTCGAAACCGAAATCAAGGACAAGCGGCAGTCGAAGTCGCGTCCTGATGCCGGCATCGTCACCTTCGAGCACCGCGCCTATAAACAGACCGGCGAACTGGTCGCTATCTGTCAGCGCCAGGCATTCATGCGCTGCAAGCCGGCTGACTCCTGAGGACAACCAATGCGTTCGATGCTGTTCGTTCCGGGCGACAGCCCGCGGAAGATGGAAAAGGCCCTTGGCTCCGGCGCCGATGCGCTGATCCTCGATCTTGAGGATTCCGTAGCGCCGTCCGCCAAGGAGGCCGCACGCAACATAACCGCAGCATTCCTTGCGGAGCAGGCAGGCAAATCAGGCCGCCCGGCCCTGCTGGTGCGCGTCAATGCCCTGGACACCGGCCTGACAGGCGCAGATGTCGATGCGGTTATGCCGTCGCGACCCGACGGTTTCGTGCTGCCCAAGGCGGAGGGCGGCGCCAGCATCCAGGAACTGCATGTGATGATGTCGGTCGCCGAAGCGCATACCGGCATCGAGGATGGCGTGACCGATATATTCGCCATCGCCACGGAAACCGCACGTGGCCTCTTCACGCTCGGCACCTACGCCCATTCAAGCCCGCGCTTGAAGGGGCTGGCGTGGGGAGCCGAAGACCTGTCCGCCGATATCGGCGCGGAAACCAACCGCTTGCCCGGAACGGGCGCGACGGAACCTTTCCGTATCGCGCGCTCAATGCTGCTGTTTGCCGCCGCCGATGCAAACGTCGCCGCCATCGACACGGTGCATGTGGATTTCCGCGATCTCGATGATCTCAGGAACGAGTGCGGGGAAGCCCGCCGCGACGGCTTTACCGCCAAGATGGCGATCCACCCCGCCCAGGTACCGATAATCAACGAGGTCTTCACGCCCTCGCCTGCGGAAGTCGAGAACGCGAAAGCCGTGGTGGCTGCATTTTCGGCAAATCCCGACGTCGGCGTCGTCGCCATAGACGGCAAGATGTATGATCGCCCGCACCTGCGGCGCGCCCAACGTATCCTCGCCAGGGTCGAAAAGTGACGCATGGAATAGCGCGCAAATAATACAGGGCGCGAGGCAAAGTCTGCACCCGGAGCGCAAGCGAAATCGCCGTGAGAGAGATAAATCAGGTTCAGAGCAAAGCCTGAACCGGAGCACAACTGCGCGACCGGCAGGTCAGGCCGCCCCGCGGAGGCATTGAGCGCACGCGAAACTGCCGTGAGCGAGATAATGCCTCATGCCTCGCCCGGCCGGGTCATCTGGAACACCTCGTTGACGACGCAATAGTCCTTGTAGCCAAGCCGGGCCAGCGGGCGCGCCTTTGTAATATCGACAATGCCGTCTTCGATCAGACGGTCGTCGATATGAATACCAACGACTTCGCCAATCACGAGACGGGCGCCGACCTCGCGGCCATCCGTCGTGACGAAATCAACCGTTTTCAGATACTTGCACTCCAGCGCTGCCGGTGCCTCGCCGACTCGCGGCGCATCGACCATTTCGCATTGCACGGGCGTAAGGCCGGCCAGTTCGAACTCATCCACATCCGCTTCAACTGAGGCTGATGAGACGTTCATCTGCTCGCGCAAATCCCACACCGCCAGCGAACAGGAAAACGCGCCAGTCGCCTCGATATTGGATATGGAATCCTTGTAGCCTTCGCTGGAAAACCCGACGATGTGGGGATAGCTCGAAAAGGCGTTGAAAAAGCTGTAGGGCGCCAGGTTGAGCACTCCCGTTGCCGATTTTGACCCGATCCAGCCGATCGGACGCGGCGCAACGAGCGCCTTGAACGGATCGTGCTTCAGCCCGTGTGTCCTGGCCACAGCGTCGTAGAACATTTTCAAACTCCAATGCTTTTTTGAAATTCAGGTTCCCGCGGACCATAGCGACGTCAGCGCATCGACATCCGGGCGGTCACGGTCTTCTTGCGGCTGATCATTGCTACCGATGTGGATGAATCCCGCAATCGTCTCGCCATCGCGAAGTCCGTATGCGGCCTTTGCCGTTGCATCATAGCTCGCCCATCCGGTGAGCCATTGCGCCCGGTAACCCAGCCCATGCGCGGCATGGAGCATGTTGAGACAAACGGCGCCGGCGGAAAGAACCTGCTCCCATTCTGGAACTTTCACATGCGGCCCGGCCCTGCTGACCACCGCGACATGCAGCGGGCTGGATAAAAGAACCGCGCGGTCCTTGGCCAGGCGTTCCTCCGTCACGTCCGGTTCGGCCTTGCGGCGAAGGGCATCGAGCACATCCGCCAATTCCTCGCGCGCATCTCCCGCAACGACTATGAACCTCCACGGCGCCAGCTTGCCGTGATCAGGTACCCGCGCGGCGATTTTCAGGATGCGCTTCAATTCATCACTCGAAGGGCCCGGTTCGCTCATTTGCAGAGCCGGAACCGAACGGCGCGCCTCAAGATAGCCAAGAAGCTCGGGAAAGGATTCGGACATGTTCTTGATCTAGTGTCTGAGGAAGGACTACGACAGATACATAATTCATCTGCCAGCCGGCAGAATGTCATGTTATCTGCGCGGGACATAGAGCCGGCGGACTGCCCGGCAAGGGAATGGCTGTAACGACGGAGCCTTTTCGCGTGCAAGCAATACGAAGCTTCCTGTTCCTGGCAATTGCTTTTTGCGGCCTTTGTATCGCCATGCCGGGCAGCGCAATCGCACAATCGAACAATGCCGCCGAGGAAACCGTGCGTGCAGTCGAGCAGATTCTGAAGGGCGTCATCACGTCCGGCGGAGACCAGCCTGCCGACGCCGAACCTGGAACAGCGGCTGAATCCGCGGACGGCAAACCAACCGCGGAAGGACAAACGCCAGCGGCGAATGTACCCGCTGCCGATCCCGATGCGCCACCGGTTCCCGGCCGTCTCTATGCGCGGTTGACCGAAGATGCCGGCGCGCTCAGCTCGGGCGTGCACTGGCGACTATATCGCACGACACCGGAAGCCGACGGCAGCTTCATGACCGTGGCATCATCCGATGAACCCCAGCCGGTCATCAATGTCGCGCCGGGAGAATATGTTGCCGTCGCCGTGTTCGGGCACGCAGTGGCTTCTCGCAAAATCACCGTCGAACAGGAGCCCTTCCGCGAAGCCATTACCCTGAATGCCGGCGGCCTTCGCCTGACTTCGCTCGGCTTCGACGGCAAGGCCTTGTCGCCGAAAGTCGCGAAGCTGTCGGTCTACTCCGCCGAACAGGATGAATTCGGTCAGCGCAAGCTGGTCGTTGAAAACGCCCAGCCGGGCCGCGTCATTGTGCTCAACGCCGGCAGCTATCACATTGTCAGCCAGTATGGTGATGCCAATTCCGTCGTGCGTGACGACGTCAAGGTCGAAGCCGCGCAATTGACCGATGCCCGCATCAAGCACTCCGCCGCGGCGATCACCTTCAAGCTGGTCAATGAAGCCGGCGGGGAAGCCCTGGCGAACACAGCCTGGAGCATCGTGTCTCCCGGCGGTGATGTCGTGAAGGAAAGCTTTGGCGCCTTCCCCACTCATATCCTCGCCGCCGGTGATTATTCCGTCATCGCCCGGCACGAGAACAACATCTACAACCGAGATTTCTCGGTCCAGCCCGGCCTCACGCAGGAAGTGGAAGTGGTCGCGCAATAATCCGGGCTGGCCGGCAACAGCTAAAGAAAAGGCCGGCATCACTGCCGGCCTTTGCTTTTTTACTCCGCGGCCTGTGCAAGCGCCCCACCCATATCGGGGGCAACGGCCTCGGCAACCAGATCCTTGACGATCTGGTCGAGCGGCACGGTCTGCTGATCACGCGAGCCGAGACGGCGCACGGATACCGTGCGTTCCTCCGCCTCGCGCTTGCCGACAACCAGCAGAACGGGGATCTTGGCGTGGGAATGCTCGCGCACCTTGTAGTTGATCTTCTCGTTGCGAAGGTCGGTCTCGGCGCGCAGGCCTGCCGCATCCAGCACCGCCTGCACTTCCTTTGCGTAATCGTCGGCTTCCGACACGATGGTGGCGACAACGGCCTGTGTCGGCGCAATCCACAGCGGGAAATGACCGGCGTAATGCTCGATCAGGATGCCGGTAAACCGCTCCAGCGAACCGAACATCGCCCGGTGCAGCATGACCGGAACGTGCCGATCGCCATCCTGACCGATGTAGAAGGCGCCAAGCCGGCCCGGCAGGTTGAAATCCACCTGCAAGGTGCCGCACTGCCAGTCGCGCCCGATGGCATCGCGCAGAACGTATTCGAGCTTCGGTCCATAGAAGGCACCCTCGCCTGGATTGAGCGTCCACTCGTGCCCCGTCACATCGATGGCGTGGCGCAGGGCTGCCTCCGCTTTGTCCCAGATATCGTCAGAACCAACGCGCTTCTCGGGACGGTCAGAGAACTTGATGCGCACGTCCGTAAAACCGAAATCCTTGTAGATCGACAGGATCAGGTTGTGGACCTTCAGGCACTCCTCGGTGATCTGCTCGTCGGTAACGAAGATATGCGCGTCGTCCTGCGTAAAGTGGCGCACGCGCATCAGCCCGTGCAGCGCGCCTGACGGCTCGTAGCGGTGCACCTTGCCGAATTCGGCAATCTTCAGCGGCAGATCGCGGTAGCTTTTCAGCCCGTTGCGGAAAATCTGCACATGGCCGGGACAATTCATCGGCTTGCAGCAATAAAGCCGCTCGTCCGGCGTTTCCGTCACATACATGTTCTCGCCGAACTTCTCCCAGTGGCCGGACTGCTCCCAAAGCCCCTTGTCCATCATGTCGGGGCTGTTGACCTCGAGATATCCCGCCTCGTGCTGGCGGCGACGCATGTAACCGATGAGCTGCTGGAACATGGTCCAGCCCTTGGCGTGCCAGAAGACGGCACCCGGCGCCTCCTCCTGGAAATGATAGAGGTCCATCTCGCGGCCAAGCCGGCGATGATCGCGCTTTTCCGCCTCCTCAAGCATGTGCAGATAGGCGTCGAGGTCCTCCTTATTGGCCCATGCGGTGCCGTAGATGCGCGTCAGCATCTCGCGGTTGGAATCGCCGCGCCAATAGGCACCCGCCACCTTCATCAGCTTGAAGGCGTCACCGATCTTGCCCGTCGAGTTCATGTGCGGACCGCGGCACAGATCGAGCCACTCGCCCTGTTTGTATATCTTCAGGTCCTGGTCGGCGGGGATCGCGTCGATCAGCTCAACCTTGTAGCCCTCACCCTTGTCGGCAAAGTGCTTCTTGGCCTCATCACGCGTCCACACTTCCTTCGTGAAAGGCGCGTCGCGCTTGATGATCTCGCGCATCTTCGCCTCGATCTTTTCCAGATCTTCGGTGGTGAAAGGCTCGTTGCGGGCGAAATCGTAATAGAATCCGTTCTCGATCACCGGGCCGATGGTGACCTGCGTACCGGGATAAAGCTCCTGCACGGCCTCGGCCATGACGTGGGCGGCATCGTGCCGGATCAGCTCAAGCGCGGCTTCATCGGTGCGGGTGACGATGCGCACCGTCGCGTCCTTGTCGATCGGATCGGCAAGATCGCTCAGCACGCCATCAATGGTGACGGCAACGGCCTTCTTGGCCAGCGACTTGGCGATGGATTCGGCAATATCGGCACCACTCACGCCGGGTTCATACTCGCGCGCGTTGCCGTCTGGAAAAGTGATGGTGATCATGGGGATATGTCCTCCGGCTCAACTCCTGCACACCAAGCAGGTAAGCATTGGGGGCCTGCGCTTGACGCAGGCGGTTTCAAGCGCGTGCTCTAGCCTGATTTCGTCCGGCTTGGCAACTGCCACACACCATAGCGCCACGGCAGATACCAGCACGCGTCGCTGCTCAAGGTTTCGGGAACCGGGTCGAACCCCTCGCCGCCGCCGGGCCGGCAGCGCTGGATGCGGGCAAGGCCCATCCACATCCCGGCCCAGGCACCATGCATGCGAATGGCGTCGGAGGCATATTCCGAGCATGTCGGCAGATAACGGCAGTGCCGCCCCATGAAGGCCGACAGCGTCAGCTGATAGACGCGGATCAACCCGAGCGCGATAGTCCCGCCAATTCCGGTCTTGTGTTGTGGTTTCAAGCAGTCGCCGCTGATTTTTCGTCCGCGTTCAGGCCCTCGGCCATGTCGAGCGCGGAGACGACAGCATCGAAGGTCAGCAGCGTGGAAGCGTGGCGCGCCTTGAAATCGCGTACCGGTTCCAGAACAGCCAAGTCGGCCCAGTCGCCATCCGGTGCGGGACCGCCCTCTTTCAGCATCGCATGCATTTGCACGCGCAGCGCACGCAGGTTTTCAGACTTTTCGCCAACGACATGCCGCGCCATGATCGAGGACGACGCCTGCCCCAGCGCGCAGGCTTTCACCTGATGGGCAAAATCGGTCACAACACCGTCCGCGACATTCAGGTCGACCGTCACGGTCGAGCCGCACAGCTTGGAATGCGCCTTAGCAGTGCCATCCGGCGTCTCAAGCCGACCGATGCGCGGAATATCCGCCGCAAAGGCGAGGATTTTCTTGTTGTAGATGTCGTCGAGCATGAAACGCATCCCGAACCGGTGTCTGACAGTACACTAACATAGTTGCCGCAACCGCTTCCGGCGAGCCCCCATGCATATCGCTCATGACGGGCGTTGATCCCGCCTTTCAGCCACCCCATATAACAGGGAAAGGATGATTATTCGCAAATGACGGTTTTCAGACTGAATTTGCCGTGTAATGGGTAGTCTGACGCTGCAGCGCATGCGATAATTGTTGCGATAACGGGCTCTAGAGACAAGGCAGACATAGATTGAGCGGTTCGGTCACACCATGAAGGGTGATGACGAGGCCCGCACGGGTTTGTCGAAACGGGTAAGCAACCCCGCCGCGCTCCGGAGCAATTCGAGGAGATCTTGATGGACGCCATCGTCAAGAAACTGAACGCCGCGAACCTGCTGGCCAAGGCGCCCGAAGTTGCGCGCCCCACGCGCGAGGAAGCAGAGGCTGCCGTACGTACGCTGATCGCCTGGGCGGGCGACAATCCCGACCGCGAAGGGCTGCTCGACACACCGGCACGCGTCGCAAAGGCTTACGAAGAACTCTACAGGGGTTATGGCGAATGCCCGGTGGAGGCGCTGTCGCGCACATTCGAAGAAGTCGGCGGCTATGATGACATCGTCCTCGTCAAGGACATCCCGTTCTATTCCCACTGCGAGCATCACATGGTGCCGTTCATGGGCAAGGCCCATGTCGGTTACTATCCGCAGGACAAGGTCGTCGGCCTGTCCAAGCTCGCCCGCGTCGTGGACGTCTTCGCCCGCCGCCTGCAGACCCAGGAAAACCTGACCGCGCAGATCACGCTCGCCGTCGACGAAATCCTGAAACCGCGTGGCGTCGCGGTGATGATCGAGGCCGAGCACCAGTGCATGTCTATGCGCGGCATCCAGAAGCAGGGCGCGAAGACCGTGACCAACCAGTTTACCGGCATCTTCCGCGACGACCCGGCGGAGCAGGTCCGGTTCCTGACCATGGTGCGCAGCTCCGACCGCTGAACTGAAAGCATCGATACGGCAACCACCAAGCCCCGGCCCTGACGCCGGGGCTTTCGTCTTTCACAAAGCCGGATTGACGCACGCGCCCTGCCCTGTTTCTTATCCGCCCATGACAATCAAGTTTGAAACCCTTGCAGACCCGAAAGCACGCGAGACCGGCAACGTGCTGGCCCCGGCCTTCAACGCCGACGGGCTGGTGACCTGCGTCGTCACCGATGCCGATGACGGCACCGTGCTGATGCTGGCGCACATGAACGAGGACGCCCTGTCATTGACGCTGGAAACCGGGATCGCCCATTTCTGGAGCCGGTCGCGCAAAACACTTTGGAAGAAGGGCGAAACCAGCGGCAACACGATTGCTGTGAGCGATATCCGCATTGATTGCGACCAGGACGCGATCTGGATAGCGGGCCGGATCGCCGGCAATGGCGTTGCCTGCCATACGGGCAAGAAAAGCTGCTTCTTTCGCAGGATTACCACAACCGGGAATGGGAAATTCGACTTGAAACAGGTCGATTAACCGCATTTGTGACAAATTTTCCGCGTTCATGAGTTGTTTAATTCACCACGCATAAACTGATCGGATGTCTGCGCGAGGCGCCATGCCCGTGCTTCAAACGCCAACACTGGCCACTAGAAGGGCTTGGCCGCCGCCTCCTCGCGCAAGCGATGAAGGACTGGTGAGATGTTTGGCACCGTTACCCGCATGATGCTGGGTGCTTCAGACACCGAAAGAGAGCCGGACTCGCTGTCCGAAGTGCATGAGCATTCGGACAGGGCCGAGGATTTGATGCTGCAGGAACGCGATATATCGCTGGAAACCACGCCGCGCGGCCGCAAGATGACCATTGGCGTCGCACTCGGAGGCGGGGCTGCGCGCGGCTGGGCTCACATCGGGGTTCTGCGCACGCTTGCCAAAGCCGGCTACGACTTCGACATTATTGCAGGCACATCCATCGGCGCCGTCGTCGGCGGATGCTATGCCGCCGGCAAGCTCGACGATCTGGAAGACTTCGTCCTCTCGCTGACGCGCCGCCGCGTCTTCGGACTGATGGACTTCAACATCGGCGGATCGGGCCTGATCTCCGGCAACAAGCTGTCATCGCTGCTGGATCAGCATCTCGGCGACATGCAGATCGAGGACTTGCCCGGCAAGTTCATCGCCGTAGCGACAGAAATGCGCACCGGCCACGAAATCTGGCTGCAGAAGGGGCACATGGTCAACGCGTTGCGTGCCTCCTATGCCCTGCCCGGCGTCTTCAAGCCAACAAACTTCATGGGTCGCTGGCTGTTCGATGGCGCGATGGTCAACCCGGTCCCGGTCTCCGTCTGCCGCGGTCTGGGGGCACGCCTCGTCATTGCGGTGAACCTCCAGACCGACCTGTTCGGCAAGGGCAGCATCGTCCCGATCATGGACGACGATGGCGATGGCAACGAAGCCGACACGCTAAGCCTCCCCCGCTCGGCATCGGCGCTCGTCAGGAAACAGCTCATCGGCGGCGCATCCGAAGGCGCACCGGGCATGTCGGCTGTGATGATGGACGCGCTTTCCATTATGCAGGACCGCATTTCCCGCGCCCGCATGGCCGGTGACCCGCCGGACGTGACCGTGGGACCGCGGTTGCACGATATCGGGCTGTTCGAATTCCATCGCGCCAAGGAAGCCATCGATCTGGGCACGGAAGCGACCGAGAATGCGCTCGGCAAAATCAGCGAGGCCGTGGAATCCCTGCGCGAACGGGTCTAGGAGTTGAGCGGAAACAAAAACGATCCAGTGAATCGTTTTCCGCGAAACGCGGCATCCGTTTTCCGTCCGGAATTGTGCAAAATTAAAATAATAGAGCCATTCAGACGGTTCGGCTTTACCGGAACGCCCCTAGCCCGCAGCGATATAATCCTGCATCGCCCGCCATTCGGTCTCGATATCGGCAATCCGCCGCTTGACCACATCGCCGATCGAAATGATGCCGGTCAGCTTGCCGCCATCCAGGACCGGAACATGGCGGAACTTGCCTTCGGTCATCTTCAGCATCACGGAACTGATACGGTCCTCGCTCTTGCAGGTAACCACCTTCTTGGTCATGTGAGAGCCGACCGCTTCGCCCAATGCTTCCGGCCCGCCCCGCGCCACCGCACGCACCACGTCGCGCTCCGACATGATCCCGGCCAGCTTGCCTTCGGTATCAACGGCCAGAACAGCACCGATCCTGTTCTTGTCGAGCAACTGGGCCACTGCAAGCAGGCTTTCGTCCGGATTGACCGTGACGATGTCCGATCCTTTCTGGGCAAGTATGCTGGCAACGGTCATGGCGCGTCCTCCTCACCTTGTCGGGTTCCCGCATAGGAAAACCCTGTTGTTTTCACACCATCATGCTGTGCGTCTGCGTTTCCGGCAAGCTGGCTGCGTCAAATTTCGTTATTGCGGCAAGTTCGCCCGACAGGATCGAACAGGCCAAAGAGCAGCAGGCCGGCGAGGAACCCGCCGACATGAGCCTGCCACGCGATTTCACCTTCCACCCCGGCTAGTGACGTTGCGCCAAGCCCGAACAGCAGGTTGAACACCATCCAGATTGCGGTGAAGGCAATAACCGAGCGATTCTGGAATGCCGTCAGAATGCTGACGGCGGGCACATGGGCGGCAGTCTCGGGATAAAGCCGCCCTGCAGCCGTCAGCGGACCACCCGGAGAAAAGGCAAAACGGATCGCGGCAGCCATGTGTCCCGAAACGGCCGCCGACGCACCGACCATGGGCACGAATTCTCCCCAGTGGGTCGCAAGATGCAAAGCCGCGCCGGCAACAGCGCACACCACCCCGAAAACGATGAAGCGGAATGCTCCGAAGCGTTTCGCCACGGCCGCGCCGAACGCGATCATCCACAAGGCGTTGGATGCCAGATGCAGCCAGCTCCCGTGCAACAGGGCATAGGTCACGAAACCCAGCACATCGCCGGCAGACCCCAGCGGCATCGGCAAACGCAGGGCCTCTCCTGCATATCGGCCCGGCACGAAGCCGAACGCATAGACGATCCACAAATCCAGATCCGCACTGATGAACTGGCGCATGGCGTG
Source organism: Rhodobiaceae bacterium (assembly GCA_020637855.1). Classification (GTDB taxonomy): domain Bacteria; phylum Pseudomonadota; class Alphaproteobacteria; order Rhizobiales; family Tepidamorphaceae; genus JACKJK01. The sequence goes on from JACKJR010000002.1 coordinate 45,949, forward strand.
GATGGCGGCCATCAGCGCAATGAGCACCAGAAGGACGCCCGGCACATTGAAAGCCGGCGGATTTCGTTCTTCTTCGCCCATCCGTCCTCCTGTCCCGAACCGACCCCCACCCGGGTTGGCACATCTCCTGCGATGCATCCCCCAATCGAAAAACTGGCGGCGGTTATGTGTCGGGTCAGCACACATCCGCCCCGCAAAGGGATCGTACAGGGGGCTCTATGTACGCACTTGAAACACTGACTGTCGACCGCGCTGTCGCAAGGCTTTCCAACCCGACATGCCGGCAGGTCTTCGAATACTGGGACCGGCTGCGCGGCAACCGTTCTGCGCCTGACAGGCGGGAAATCGAACCTTTTGACATCTCGTCTGCGCTCGGCGACATCCTCATGCTGGATACTGACAGTGGCGAAGCAATGGTGCGTCTCGCCGGCAGCCGCCTGACAGCCGCGATGGCCTCAAATCCCTGCGCGGTTCCTTTCATGTCCCTATGGGAAGCCTCAAACCGCAAACGCATCGGCGAACTGCTCGATCATGCTGTCGCCTGCCCCTCCGGCATCCTGATGAAGTTCGCAATGCACACCACATCCGAGCGACATGTGGAAGGCGAAGCGGTCCTGCTGCCTTTGCGGCTTGACGGGGGAAACATCCGAAGGCTTCTGGGCGCGGTATCTTTTGTTGATCAGCCTTATTGGCTTGGCACCGACATCTTCAGCCATTTTTCCCTCGTCACATCGGCGATTTTTCCCACCCGGTCGGATGTCACGCTCACACCGCGCTTTGCGCGCAATCATCCGGTCTTTGACCGGGCTGAACCCCGCCGCAGGTTCAAACATCTCGCCATTTATGATGGTGGTCTTAGCTAGTCCCGGCCAAATCTGCCGCCATCGAGCATGCCGTCATTGAAAAGACTGGATTTCAGTCCCGGGAATTACGACTGGTTAACCCGCTCTTCACTAGAATGGCAGGGCTGGCGGTCTTGATTCCACGAACAGGTCTTCTTCGGCCGCCTGCTGGAGGAGTATCTTAGCCGTGCTGAATCCGGCTCCGCCACAGCTATCGGAAGCCAACAAGGACGCCCGCCGCTACAGGCGCGTGCCCGTGCATCTGCTTGGCCGCTACATGCTCCCGGACAGGAAGGAATATCCCTGCCAGGTCATCGATATGTCCCCTGGCGGCGTTTCGCTCAACGCACCGGTATCAGGCAGGAAAGGGGACAGGGTCGTCGCCTATCTGGACCATATCGGTCGTGTCGAAGGAGAACTGGCACGCCTCTTCCAGGGCGGGTTTGCAATGACCATTCAGGCCGGCGAACGCAAGCGCGAGAAACTCGCCAACCAGTTGACCTGGCTTGCAAACCGCTCTGCCCTTGGTCTGCCTGAGGACCGCCGCTTCGAGCGCGTGACACCGGAAAACAAGTTTACCCAGGTCACGCTTGGCGATGGACGAACCTTCCCCTGTCGGATTCTGGACATGTCCAGGTCCGGTGCTGCCGTGCGCTCGACCATCGTGCCCAATGTCGGAACCCCCGTCACTCTGGGCGGTTCGCGCGGCCTCGTCGTCCGTGCCTTCCAGGATGGCTTTGCAATGGAATTCTCCCACGCACTGACGGAAGATGAATTGCGCCAGCAGTTCGGCGCCGTGGCCTGATCTCCCCAAACGTCTTTTTACTTCAGCATCGATATCGCCGCCCCTTCCAGGCAGGGGTGCGGCGAGCACATCCGCACGCCGCATTCCATAGCCGCGGCCAGAAAATCATGGTAAACGAGTGATTAAACCGATCGCTAAAATTTGAATAAAAACACGCCAATTACGTATTTCAAAATTCATCCATATCTTTCATCCACCGAGATTTGGCCTGAAAACGATAAAATTGTTCGGAATGACTTAGACGGGTAGCGAATACTTGCTGTCACAGTCCCCCCATAACAAGGGAGAACAGGGGGCTGTTCGACATGAAGGCAACATTTATCTCTATGGCGGTATTGGCAGCGGTTTCCGCAGTCAGCGTTCCCGCCCACGCCGCAACTCCGGGGCAACACACCGAGGCGGCAAACATGGAAGTGTTCGGCGAAGCACGCGCGCCGATCGGTTATGTCCAGTTCTGTGCGCAATTTCCGTCCGAATGCGCTGCTGCAGGACGCGGACGCACCTATATGGGATTGACGCAAGCGCGCTGGGCCGAACTCGACGCCATCAACCGGCAGATCAACGCAACCGTGACACCGGTGACGGACATGGAACTCTATGGCCGTGAGGAATTGTGGACCTATCCCAACCGCTATGGCGATTGCGAAGATTACGCCCTGCTGAAGCGGCACATGCTGATCCGGCGTGGCTGGGCGCCGGAATCCCTTCTGATGACGGTGGTCTGGGACGAGAACAACGAAGGCCACGCGGTCCTGACCGTCACCACTTCGGCCGGCGACTTCGTGCTCGACAACAAGCGCGACGACATCCGCCGCTGGCAGGCAACCGGCTATACGTTCGAAAAACGCCAATCGGCACTCGGACGCGGCCGCTGGGTGTGGCTGCGCGGTGACCGCCCAAGCGCGATGATCGGCGTCGGCTCGACGCAGTCGCAGAACTAGACAGGATCAAACGGCGCCTCGGCGCCACGAAGAGGACGTCAAGAAAACCGGGACACTAGGGCGCTCTCATCAGGTTTGCTACGGACCCAGCCTGCGCCCCCACCCCGACGTCCCTTAAAGGCTGGCTCCGAAAGACCGGCCCTTCCGTTCCCCCGCGGAAGGGCCGGCACCCTTTTTCAAACGCTCCTGCCCACCTCAGACGCGTCTGAAACTCTTCGCGTAACGTTCCGCCTTTCCGACATAGATGTCGGCGGCTTCCCGAAGCATTTTCAGGCCAGGCTCGCCGGTCGTGCGGATCACCTTGCCAGGCATGCCGACGACCAGCGAATTGTCGGGAATCTCTCGGCCCTCGGGGATCAGCGCATGCGCACCCACGACGCAATTGTTGCCGATCACCGCGCCATTCATCACGGTTGCCCCCATGCCAACCAGCGTGTTGTTGCCGATCGTGCAACCATGCAGCATCGCCATATGCCCGATGGTGCAGCCCTCACCGACCGTCAGCGGATAGCCCATGTCGGTATGGAACACACACCCGTCCTGCACATTGGTGCGCGCGCCAATGTCGATCAGTTCGTTGTCGCCCCGCAGAACGGCGTTGAACCAGATGCTCGACTGTTCCCCCAGCCGCACCTTGCCAAGCACGGTTGCGTTCTCCGCAACCCATGCGCTGCCATCGCCGGTAAGCTCGGGCACATTGCCCTCGAACTCGTAAATCGCCATCCAGACCCCGTTGATAAGCCGACCAGCCGTCAGGCCATTAGCCGTTGTGCGAAATTGAACAGGGTCAGGATAAACACGCCCGACAGCAGGCACCAGCCTGCGGCGATGCCGCCTGAGGCCGCGATCCAGCCCAGGGGACGCCCCTGTTTGACCCGCCCCAGATAGGAATTGCGCGCCAGAACAAGCGGCCCGCAAAACAGCAGCAGCAAAACATGCAGAACCGCTTTCCATGCCGCCTCGGGCCGTTTGTCGAAGCGCGGCCGATCGGCAATGAACATCTGGTAGGCGCATTGCGCAGCTCCCGCCGCGGCAAGGCCGATAAGAACGATGATGATATGCTGTAGAATACTGACAAGACCCGACATGGCTACGCACTAACTCGCTACAACGCACCACCCGGCTTGAAACACAACCGTGCGGCTATGACACAGGAACCGCCGGATCGTCCCGACCCGGCGTGTTACTTCTCATTGCTGGCAAGTTACATGCCGCCCTGTCCTGTCCCCTGTCGGGACAGGCCGCGTTCACACGCGCCCCCTTGCCCCTTGCAGCTCTCGATGGCTGCAAACCCGTGTCGCTCGGTGCGCTCCTTTACCTTGACGCAATTCCGGACGGAATTGCTTCAGATATCCGCACCGAGGAAATTCAGCGAATTCTCACCCAGCCGGTGATCCATCGACAGCGCCGGCTGATTGCAGCCCGCCTCGCCGACCACCCGCGCCGGAACGCCGGCAACGGTCTTGCACGGCGGCACGTCGGAAAGCACCACCGAGCCGGCCGCAACGCGCGAGTTGGCGCCCACTTCGATATTGCCCAGAATCTTGGCCCCGGCACCGATCAGGACACCGCGGCGCACCTTTGGGTGCCGGTCGCCATTCTCCTTGCCGCTGCCGCCAAGCGTCACACCGTGCAGGATCGAAACCTCGTCCTCGATCACGGCGGTCTCGCCGATCACGATGGCCGTTGCATGGTCGAGCATCAGGCCCTTGCCAATGCGCGCCGCCGGATGGATGTCGGTTGCAAATTGCGACGAGGACCGGCTCTGCAGATAGTAGGCGAAATCCTTGCGGCCGCGCTTCCACAAATGATGCGCGAGCCGGTGAACGGCGAGCGCCTGGAAGCCCTTGAAGTACAGCACCGGCTCGATATAGCGCGAGCAGGCCGGATCACGTTCGTAGACAGCCACAATGTCCGCCCGCAGCGCCCTGCCGATCTCGGGGTCCTCCTCGCACGCCGCGACGAAGGCCTGACGGATCAGGTTGGCCGGTACATCGGGATGGTCGAGGCGCGAAGCAACACGATAGGCCACCGCCCCTTCGAGCGAGCGCTCGTTGATGATGTCGGTCAGCACCAGACCGGACAGCGCCGGCTCATCGGCCAGCATCGCTTCGGCTTCGCTACGCAGCCGCTCCCAGACCGGATCGACAGACGTCACACTCGCTTTTCTGTTCTGGGAAGAAACGAGATGCGTGGTGGTTTGGCGCGCCATGGCCTGCTTCCTTTGCCGTGCTGTTACGCCCGCAGCAGCCGGGCTGGTGGTCGTTACAACGGCTGAACCGCGAATTTCCGTCGCGCTTAAAATAGGACGTATATCGGGCTGAGACAAACCCCTTCCTGCCAAGAAGATGAATCAGCCTCTCAAAAACGCATACCTGAAAATCCGCTTATGGATTCGATACTTGCCGCAGCGTCATATTGTTCCAGAAGGCCGCCTTGAATCAGGGCTCCAACTGAGTAAATCAGCCTGGCAACGGCTTGAATCAATTTTTCAGCCGCCTGAATCAGATTGTGAGAAAGACGAATCTCCTTCACAGAAAGACGCCATAAGATATTGAAATAAAATAATTTTATTGACCAGCGCGTTTTCCCGCCGTTTTCGTCAGAAATGAACATATCGCAGCGGAAAAAATATCGTTCCTGTCGCCTGCAACCATGTGCCCCGCTCCACCCACATCAACGGTTTCCGCGTGTGGCACGATCGCCTGAAAGGCTTGCGCATGCGCTGGCGAGATCAACTCGCTGGATGCGCCGCGCACCAGCAGAACGGGAATGCGGGTTGCGCGCAGCGCATCGCTCGTCGCCCCTTCAAGTTGCGCGCCATCTGTGTTGATCGAACGCGGCCCGTCCAGAAACCGGGGATCCCAGTGCCAGCGGTAACGCCCGTCCGGATCATGCCGCAGGTTCTTGCGCAGACCATCGAGAGACTTCGGCCGCGGTCGATGCGGCAGATAGGCGGCGACAGCTTCGGCAGCCTCTTCAACGGACGCGAAGCCCTCCGCCATTGCCGCCCCCATGAACGACTGAATCTTGTCGACACCCTCGGGGTCCATCTGCGGCGTGATGTCGACCAGAACGAGACCTTGCCAGAAGCCGGGGCCTGCCTCGCCCTCGGCTAGCATCGCGGCAAGGCCGCCAAGCGAAGCGCCAATGACCACAGGCATCTGTCCGAAGCGCTCGGCGATCTGCCGGCCCAACTGGACAGCATCCGCACCATAGTCCGCGAACGCATACGCACCATCCGCAAGCCAGTCGCTCTCGCCATGCCCGCGCTGATCGACTGTGATCGCGGCGAAACCGGCATCGGCAAGATCACGCGCGGCGCGGTCCCAGGCTCGCCGGGTCTGTCCACCGCCATGCAGCAGCAAAGCCGTTGGTTTCGACCCGGCATCGCCACTGATCCACAGGTCGCCCGCAAGCCGGTTTCCGGCAACTCCTGCAAAGGAAATATTTTCGGGTGTGACGGTGCGAACTGCAGTCATCGAATCTCTCATGGGCGGCGTGCAAGAAAATCCAGCACGGCCTGTTTGTAGGTCTTGTCACCAACCGCCCGGTTGTGATCGCGCCCGGCGATCTCGAAGGCTTCCGCACCCGGAATGATATCCGCCAGTTCCTGTGGCGGGCCGGCAATCTCGTCTTGCGAGCCGACACATACCAGCACCGGCAGCCGGAGGTTCGCAAGCGCTTCGGGACGAATTTTGATCCGTGAAGAGCGCATGCATGCAGCGAGCGCCAGCCGGTCGCTCCCCGTTGCCTCGGCGAATTTGCGGAACATGCGCGCCTGCGTGTCGGAAATAATCGAGGGGTCGTCCGCCTCCAGCGCCTCGGCAATCGGTTCCGGCGCGCCAACCCCCTTCACCATTCCGATACCGAGCCCGCCGAAGATCACCGAACGCACCCGGTCCGGATACCCCAGCGCCAGAAAAGCCGTTATCCGCGCGCCCATCGAATAGCCCATCACATCCGCACGTCCGATCTTCAGGTGGTCGAGTAGCAGACGGGCATCCTCAGCCATGATCGGGGCACCGTAGAGTACCTTGTCGTAAAGCTTCTCGCTCTTGCCATGGCCCCGGTTGTCGATTGCGATAACACGGAAACCATTCTGGACAAGCGTGTCGACCCACCCCGTCCCGACCCAGTTGACGGCGAGATTCGAGGCAAACCCGTGAATGAGCAGGATCGTCTGCCCGTCCACGCCGGTTAACGGCCCGGAATCGATATAGGCGATCTCAACATCGCCGGAATGAAAACTCTGGAAGCTGTACATGCGCCCCTGCCCCTGACACCCGGTTTGCAGCATTGCGGAAAGCTGCAGAGCTACGGGGTATCCGGGCAAACACACGGTTGCAACGCGCAATCTGCGCTCGGTGCGAGAAAATGTCCTATGAAGAAGCGGGCACGCGGACTATGGTGCGCCCCGAAAACAACGGATCACAGACGAGGGATTTATCCGGCCATGGCAGCTCCAAAAACACCGCACTTCCATAACACGGCAGGTCATCGTCAGATCAGCATCGGGGTCCATGAATTCCAGTGTGTCGGTGCCAAGCCGCCATTTGATCATCCGCACGTTTTCCTCGACATGGGCGATGATCACGAGATCGTCTGCCCCTATTGCTCAACGCTCTACAAACATGACGAGCGGCTCGATGCCAGCGAGACATCACCCGTCGGCTGCCTGTTCGAATTCGAGGACGCTTGATCCAGGCGCCGCGCCCGGAAAACGCGGGCGTTCATAGTCTAAGGGAATAACCGTGACGGACCGGCGCACCATCGCCATTGCTGGAGGAGGCATAGGCGGCTTCATGGCAGCCATCGCGCTTGCGCGGGGTGGACTGCGCGTCTCCCTTTATGAGCGCGCCCAGCGCTTCGCGCCCTTCGGCGCCGGTATCCAGCTCTCCCCGAACGCAAGCCGCATCCTGTTCGCCTTCGGTCTCGGCAAAGCGTTGGCGACGGTTGCCAGCGAACCCGAAGAATTGATCATTCGCCGTGGGCGGGACGCCCAGGAACTGGGTCGCGCGCCTCTGAAAAGCTTCATGAAGGCACGATATGGCGCGCCTTACCTGATCCTTCACCGCGCCGATCTTCACACGATCCTTCGCGTCGCTGCGGAGAAGGAAATCGACATCGACGTGGAAATGGGAACCGCCGTTGCCGATTTTGCCCGCCACAAGAATGGCGTCACGGTCCTCACAGAGCGCGATCACCAGTTGGAAGAACACCGCGTCACCGCCCTGATCGGCGCCGATGGTATCCGCTCCACCGTGCGCGCGCGCATGTTCGGCAACGACCAGCCCATTCCCGCAGAACGCACAGCCTGGCGCGCGCTTGTGCCGGCAGATCAGCTTCCGGAGGATTTCTCCGCGAACTCGGTCGGTTTGTGGCTCGGCCACGATGCCCACCTCGTGCACTATCCGGTACGCGGCGGCAGTGTCGTCAATGTCGTTGCCGTTGTCGCAGATGCCTGGCGCGCAACCTGGAGCGGAGAAGGCTGGAATGCACCCGGCGAGAAAGACGAACTGGCCGGACGATTCTCGGCATGGGCGCCGCAGGTGCGCGATTTGATAGACAGCCTGCCAAGCGTGACGCGCTGGGCGCTGGCGGACCGCAAGCCACTGCGCCGCTGGGGTGAAGGCGAAGTTACCCTGCTTGGCGATGCCGCTCATCCCATGCTGCCGTTTCTGGCCCAGGGGGGTGGCATGGCGATCGAGGATGCGATGGTTCTGGGCCGCTGCCTCGTACGCGGCCAGGACGTTGCCGCCTCACTGCGCAAATACGAGCGCCTGCGCCGTTACCGCACCGCACGGGTACAAAAGGAAGCGCGCAAGCTCAACAAAATCTACCATTATTCGAACCCCATGGCATCACTGCGCGACACCGTCATGAGCATGAAATCAGGTCAGAAAATCGTCGAGCGCTACAACTGGCTCTACCGCCACAAGAGCTGACGGGCCTCAGGCCTCCGGCGTTTCGCGAACCTTGGCTTCCGCGATTTCCATGACGGCGGGATAGTCGAGCTTGCCGGTTGCCATAACCGGGAGCTCCCCGACCCGCACGATACGGCGCGGAATCATGATCTCGCCGAAGCCTCGTTTCTGGAAGAAGGCCACGAGTTCCTCGCGCCCGGCATCCATGTTGTCGGTCACCAGCACCAGTTCCTCGCCCTTCTTGGGATGCCGGATTGCAACAACCGCATGAACGTTGTCGGGCCACAGAGCTGAAATGCGCGCTTCCGAACCGGCCAGCGACACCATCTCGCCGGCGATCTTGGCGAAACGCTTCGCCCGCCCCCGGATGGTGATGAACCAGTCCTCATCGATGGAGACAATGTCGCCGGTATCGTGCCAGCCGCCTTCCGGCGGCTTGAGGACGCCGGGCGCATCGACGGTAAGGTAACCGGCCATGACGTTGGGACCACGCACAACCAGCCGGCCGGCGTCGGCAAGTCCGGGCACAGGATCGATGCGAACATCGATCCCCGGCATCGGGCGTCCTACCGAGCCGTCCTTGCGGAATTCCAGTGTGTTCGCGGCAATGGCGGGAGACGCTTCCGACGCGCCATACCCTTCGACCAGAGGAAAATCGAATTTCTCCTCGTAATAAGCACGTGTGCTTTCGCGAATCTTCTCCGCGCCCAGGAATCCGACCCGCACGGAAGAGAAATCCTCCTTGCGCGCCACCCTGCCCCAGCCCATCGCGAAAGTGTCGGTGCCGACAAGGATCGTCGCCGTGAACTTTCTGACCAGCGGCGGAATCTGCTTGTAGTGCAACGGCGAGGGATAAAGGAAAACCGGGATGCCCGCCAACATCGGCGCGATCATGCCGCAGGTCATCCCGAAGGAATGAAACACCGGCAGCGCGCTGAACAGCCGGTCAGGAGGCCCGAGACCGACATAGGACAGGAACTGGTCGCAATTGGACAGGATGTTGCGGTGGGTCAGCACGACCCCCTTGGGAACGCCTTCCGTGCCGGAGGTGAAGATCACCGCGGCAGCATCGTCGGGATCGGGCTTGTGCATCCGGCAGAACAGACGCGCGAAGGTTGCCCGCACGGCGCCCTTCAGCTTGTCCATGGCCGTAAGCGTTTCGCGCAATTCGTCGATATAGACGATGCGGGCATCCTCCTCGAGCGCCTCGATCAGCGGTTCCAGCCCGGCCTTTTCAACGAAGCGCCGCGACGTCAGGATCAGATCGACCTCGGCGGCATGAACGCAGGCCCGTGTGCTGGTGATACCGGTCGAGAAATTCAGCATCGCCGGAACCCGTCCGAATGCCTGCAGCGCGAAATAGGTGACCGCGCCCCCGACCGCCGTCGGCAGCAACACGCCAACCCGCTCCCCTTTCAGCGTGATACGGGCAAAACGCCCGCCAAGCACAAGCGCGCCGAGGATCAGCCGCTTGTAGGAAATAGCCAGGGTCTCGGCATCCGCCGCGATCGCGGTATTGGAACCATACTTGCCTGCCGCGACGACCAGCGCCTCGAATAGCGGCATTGCTGAAAAACCCGGATGCGGCAACGGCCCGTTCGGGATCGCGTGAACCGAACCGTCCGGCGCAATCAGCGTTTCGTCTGCATGCCCGGAACTGGCATCCATCGCGCTTCCCCTCTGGCGGCAGGTCTGCCGCACGCACAACACGCGGGAACCTGCTCTTGGCCACAATCCTAGCCGGATCGGGCAGTGCTTGGAAACATTCCAGAAGTGAATTGGTGTGGTCTCGACGGATAACCTCGAACATGGTGCATCAAAACGCCCGCCCGGACGCACGCGCAAAAGCGCGTTACCGCCAAAAACCCGAATGGGTTTAGACTAGGGTCAGGACCCTAGATTTTCCGCACGAATTCCGACTTCAGCTTCATGGCGCCGAAGCCATCGATCTTGCAGTCGATGTCGTGGTCGCCGTCCACCAACCGGATGTTCTTCACCTTGGTGCCGACCTTGAGCACCTGGGACGACCCCTTGAGCTTGAGATCCTTGATCACCGTGACGGTGTCGCCGTCGGCCAACACATTTCCGTTCGCATCGGTATGCACGGGTTCGCCATCCGGCGCAGCCGCATCCGCCGACCATTCATGCGCGCATTCCGGACACACCAGCAGCGCACCGTCTTCATAGGTGTACGCGGAAGAACACTTGGGGCAGGCAGGCAACGCGCTCATGAATGTACGCCTTTCAAACTGTGAATTGGGATGAGTAGCAGCACGGCATAAACAAGAATGGCGCGCAACGCCAGAAGCGCGATAAGCACACCGGACGCAGAGGGATTTCCATAACCACAAAAGCGGCAGATGTTCATAGTTGGCCGATGTCGCCCGAAATCCCGGCGGCCGGAACGGGCACCGCCGGCTTTCGGATAAGCGGCATCGCTAAAAAGATGGTGCGGGCGGCGGGACTCGAACCCGCACAGCTTGAGAGCCGAGGGATTTTAAGTCCCTTGTGTCTACCAATTCCACCACGCCCGCACGCCTGAGAAGAACAAGCGGTTCGCGCAGCGTACGTCAAGCTTTGATGCGCGCCCTCACCGCCCCACTTCGGAAATCGGCGGGCGGAAGGCGAGATCGAGATCCCACGGGAAATAGATCCACGTGTCCTGGCTGACCTCGGTGATGAAGGTCTCGACCAGCGGGCGGCCCTTCGGCTTGGCATAGACGGTGGCGAAATGCGCGTTGGGCAGGGCTTCGCGCACCACCTGCGCCGTGCGCCCGGTATCGACGAGATCGTCGACGACCAGCAGGCCCTTGCCGCCATCAACGACAAGATTTGAGGCAACGTTCTTCAGGACCATCAATTCGCCCTGCTTCGTCTCCTCGTGGTAGGAGGCAACGCAGAAGGTTTCCACGGTGCGGATACCCAGTTCGCGCGCCACGATCGCCGCGGGCACGAGCCCGCCGCGGGTGATCGCGACGATGCCCGTGAACGGCCCGGCCGAGTTGAGCCGCCAGGCAAGCGCCCGCGAATCCCGGTGGAACTGTTCCCACGAAACCGGGAAAATCTTATCCGGCCCCGGTTGTGCGGTGTCGCTCATCTCTGCCCCTCGCCCCTTTTCTATAGAACCGGCTTGCCTCAAGCCTTGGCTGACACACCGGCAATCATCTTCTCAACCTCTGCCACAGCTTCATCAAGGATCGCCCTGTCACGGGCGCGAACGACGATCGAGGTGTTGAAGCCCTTGTCGCCATATCCCGGATAACTGCCCATCATGGTTTCGGGAAACCGCTTCTGCAGTTCGCCCAAGGGCTCGGCGATATCGCCCTCCTTGATCGGCCCTGAGCGGGTCTCTGATAATAGCGGTTTTCCGCCCTTAAGCGTCGGCGCGACCGCATCGAGCATCGCCTGCATGATCTTCGGCACGCCGGCCATGACGATGACGTTGCCGATCTTGAAGCCCGGCGCGCCGCTGACCGAATTGACGATGAGTTCCCCGCCGTCGGGGATACGCGCCATTCTGAGCCGCGCCGGTGTCAGTTCCATTTCCGGATAGCGCGTCTTCATCTGCTCGACCGCGTCGTCGCGCACCTCCAGCCTGACGCCGAAGGCCGCCGCCACGCAGTCGGCGGTAATGTCGTCATGGGTCGGACCGATGCCACCGGTGGTAAAGACGTAAGCGTAGCGCTCGCGCAGCGCGTTTATGGCCGCGACAATCTCCGGCTCGTCATCGGGAACGACGCGAACCTCGCGCACATCGATGCCGATCGCCGTCAGGTATTCGGCGATGTAGCCGATGTTCTTGTCCTTGGTCCGGCCGGAGAGAATTTCATCGCCGATAACGAGGATCGCGGCATGAACCACATCGGCGGTTGCTTCGGGCATGGGCGGACTCCGGTTTTGCGGGCTGAATGATAGACCCCACGCACAGCAGGTGCGCAAGGCTTGCGTGGATAAACGCTCCGCAAAACTTGCGAAGTCCTGCCCCCCGGGGCAAACCGGCACCATCATGCAATTCGAAAAGCCCCTGATCTCCGGCCGCCTCGTCAAACGCTACAAGCGATTTCTCGCCGACATCACACTTGAGAGCGGAGAGATGATCACCGCCCATTGCGCCAATCCCGGCGCCATGACCGGACTTGCCGATCCCGGCATTCCGGTCCGTCTGTCGCTCAGCGACGACCCGAAACGCAAACTGAAATACAGCCTGGAAATGGTCGAGGTCGACGCTGGCCGCGGACCATCTTGGGTGGGCATCAACACCGCCCATCCCAACCGGCTGGTCGAGGCAGCGATCACTGACGGCACGATTGCAGAGCTTGCCGGATATGCGGGCCTGCGCCGCGAAGTGCGCTACGGCAGCCGCAACAGCCGCATCGACATGTTGCTGGAAGATGAGAGCCGCCCGCCCTGCTACGTCGAGGTGAAGAACGTCCATCTGGTGCGCGAGCCGGGGCTGGCCGAGTTCCCGGACTCTGTGACAACGCGTGGCGCAAAGCACCTGAATGAACTTGCCGACATGGCAACCGAAGGCGCCCGCGCGGTCATGGTCTATCTCGTCCAGCGGGCCGACTGCGGCCGCTTCACGCTCGCAGCCGACATCGATCCGGCCTACGCAGAAGCGTTCAAAGAAGCGCGCAAGGCCGGCATCGAGGCGATCTGCTATGCTTGCGACGTGTCGCCGGAATCGATCTTGATTTCAGCACCGCTGGAAATCATCTAGGAACGAGCTACGCACCACTCTTTGCCGGAAGCGTCGCAATCGCCTACATTCAGGGCAAAGCATTCGTTTGAACAGGACGAACTCATGACCTTTGTCGATGCCGCCGATGTTCCGGTCCGCAATACAGGCGTAATCAAGCTGCACGGAGCCGAAGGCTTCGAGGGCATGCGCAAGGCAGGCCGTCTGGCCGCAGAAGCGCTCGACCTCATGGTTGAGCATGTGCGCCCCGGCGTGACGACAGCGCATCTCGACGATGTCGCCTTCGAATTCGCCATGGACAACGGCGCCTACCCAGCCCCGCTCAATTACCGGGGCTTCCCGAAATCCATCTGCACCTCGCTCAACCACGTCGTGTGCCACGGCATTCCCGGCGACAAGCCGATGCGCGAGGGCGACATCATCAACATCGACATCACGCTCGTGGTCGACGGCTGGCACGGCGATTCAAGCCGCATGTATCCGGTCGGGCCGATTTCGCGGCGTGCCGAACGGCTGATCGACATCACCTATGAATCGCTGCTGCGCGGCATCGATGCGGTGCGTCCCGGCGCAACGACGGGAGATATCGGCGCGGCGATCCAGACATTCGCAGAAGCCGAACGCTGTAGCGTCGTACGCGATTTCTGCGGCCATGGTCTTGGCCGCCTGTTCCATGACTCGCCCAACATCCTGCATTACGGCTCCGCCGGCGAAGGTGCGCCCCTCAAGGCCGGCATGTTCTTCACCATCGAGCCAATGATCAATCTCGGCCGCCCGCATGTGAAGGTGCTCGCAGACGGCTGGACGGCGGTAACGCGCGACCGCTCGCTGTCGGCCCAGTTCGAACACACCGTTGGCGTGACCGAGGATGGCGTCGAGATATTCACCCTCTCGCCTGCAGGCTTCAACAAGCCGCCATACGTCTGAGTTCATCGCCGATGAGCGGCATGAACGAACGCCCGCAGCAGCTTCCCCATTATCACGGTCACCGCGAACGCCTGCGCGAGCGTTTCCGCAAAGGCGGGCATTCGGCTCTGGCGGACTACGAGCTGATGGAACTTGTCCTGTTCATGACGATTCCGCGCGGCGACGTGAAGGAACCCGCCAAGGCTTTGATCAAGCGCTTCGGCAGCTTTGCCGAGGCCATGGCCGCACCTGCCGAGCAGCTTCGCAAGGTCGATGGGATCGGGGAAAAGGTCGCCGACAACATTGCCATCATAAAGGCCGCCGCAGACCGCATCGCCCGCGGTGAGGTTCAGGAACGCAAGGTTCTCGATTCATGGCAGGGCGTGATCGACTATTGCCGCACTGCAATGGGGTTCGCCGACAAGGAACACTTCAGGATCCTGTTCCTCGACAAGCGCAACGCGCTGATCGCCGACGAGGTGCAGCAAACCGGCACCGTCGATCATACGCCCGTCTACCCGCGCGAAGTCATCAAGCGCGCGCTCGAACTCTCGGCAACCGCACTTGTGCTGGTCCACAATCATCCATCCGGCGATCCGACCCCGTCGGAACCGGACATCAAGATGACCAGAACGATAGTCGAAACCGCAGGTCCGCTTGGCATTGTTGTCCACGACCACATCATCGTCGGCCGCAAGGGGCATGTCAGTTTCCGCGGCCTCGGGCTCCTCTGACATAATAACTGCCCAAATTTTGGGCAGCGCGTTTCTTTCAGCAGAAATCTGCATTCACCCCCTTGATCAGCGCCCGTTTTCGCTATGCTATTGGCCTGTGAAGGGAAATCACGGCGGGGGAAATGGGTAAAGCGGCATTCGACGAAATGAACGGGTTTGGTGGCGAACACCGTGCCGCCTACAGGCAACTGCAGGCATGGCTTGAGGATACGCCAGTAGAACTCCTCGAACAGCGCCGCCTTGAAGCCGAAGCCCTGTTCCGCCGGTTCGGCATCACTTTTGCGGTTTACGGCCAGAAGGACGCCGAGGAACGTCTGATTCCTTTCGATCTCATCCCGCGCGTCCTGACCGCCTCGGAATGGAAAATCCTTGAGGACGGCCTGACTCAGCGCGTGCAGGCAATCAACGCGCTGATCATCGATCTCTACGGCAAGGGCGAAATCCTCAAGGCCGGCATCGTCCCTGAAGAGCTGATCTTCGCCAACGAGGCGTTCCGTCCGGAAATGATCGGCGTTGAGGTGCCAGGCGGTGTTCCGGTCCCGATCGCGGGAATTGATATCGTCCGCGTCGATGCCGAAAAGTTCTATGTGCTGGAAGACAACGCCCGCACGCCGTCCGGCGTGTCATACATGCTCGACAACCGCGAAGCGACACACCTGCTGTTCCCGGACCTGATGGCGCGCAGCAAGGTCCGGCCCGTCGAACGCTACCCGGACGAACTTCTCGCCGTACTGGAATCCCTTGCCCCGCGCAGCGCTTCATCGGAACCCACGATCGCCGTGCTGACGCCGGGTTCCTATAATTCCGCCTTCTACGAACACTCCTTCCTCGCCGACAAGCTCGGGGTAGAACTGGTCGAGGGCCGCGATCTCTTCGTTCGCGACGATGTGGTCTACATGCGCACCACCCAAGGGCCCAAGCGTGTCGACGTGATTTACCGCCGCGTCGACGACGATTTCCTCGATCCCCTCGCCTTCCGGCCGGATTCGATGCTTGGCGTCCCCGGCCTGTTCTCCAGCTACCGCGCCGGCAACGTGACGCTCGCCAACGCGGTCGGTACCGGCATCGCCGACGATAAGGCGATCTACAGCTACATGCCTGAGATCGTGAAGTTCTATACCGGCGAAGAACCGATGCTGCACAACGTGCCGACCTATCGCTGCCGCGAGGAAGAGGCGCTCAAATACGTACTCGACCATCTGCCCGAACTCGTCGTGAAGGAGGTTCACGGTTCCGGCGGCTACGGCATGCTTGTCGGCCCCGCCTCGACCAAGAAGCAGATCGCCGAGTTCGAGAAGAAGCTCAAATCCGACCCCGACAACTTCATCGCCCAGCCGACACTGGCGCTGTCGACCTGCCCGGCCTTCGTCGACGGCGAGATTGCACCGCGCCACGTGGACCTACGTCCCTTCGTGCTGACAGGCTCGAAGGGAACCCGCATCGTGCCTGGCGGCCTCACCCGCGTTGCGATGAAAGCTGGCTCCCTGGTCGTCAATTCGAGCCAGGGCGGCGGCACTAAGGACACATGGGTCGTTGAAGATTGATCGTTGGGGACTGATTTCAAATGATGCTCGCAAGCACAGCCAATGACCTCTTCTGGATGGCCCGCTATGTCGAACGCGCCGAAAGCATCGCGCGCACGCTCTCGGCTGCCGGACGCATCTCCGCCATTCCGCAGGTCAGCGGCGAGGAAACCAACGAATGGTCTTCCGCGCTCGCTGCGGCAGCCCAGCTCAACGCGTTTATGGAAACCGGCAGGGAGCCGACCGAAAAAGAAGTCTTCGACTACCTTGCTTTCGACGAAAGCAACCCCTCCTCGATCAAGTCATGCCTGACGCAGGCACGTCACAACGCGCGCTCCGTCCGCCCTGCCCTCACGACAGAGACCTGGGAAGCGATCAACACCGCATATCTCGATTTCAGGAAATACGAGAAGGCGGGCCATTCGCTGCGCGCGCATCAGGAATTTCTGCGCTGGGTGCTGGACGTATCCTTGCGTGTCAGCGGCACCGCGTTTCGCAACATGCTGCGCGACGAGCGCTACTGGTTCTCGCGTCTTGGCTTCTATATCGAGCGCGCCGACAACACCGCCCGCATCATGGACGTGAAGTATCACGTTCTGCTTCCCGAACACTCTGAAGTCGGCGGCAGCCTCGACTATTACCAATGGTCGTCGATCCTGCGTTCTGTTTCCGCCCTGACTGCTTATCACTGGGTCTATCGTCAGGCTCTCAAACCCTGGCTCATCGCCGATCTGCTGATCCTGCGCGAGGAGATGCCGCGTTCACTGGCCAGCTGCTACCAGAACATCACCACGTTTCTGGACGAAATGGCGCGCGCCTATGGCAAGCAGGGACCGGCCCAGCGCGCCGCCCGGACGACCCACTCCCGGCTGCGCAACACGCGCACCGAGGACGTGTTCCAGAAGGGGCTGCATGAATTCCTGACCGAGTTCCTTGCCGACAACAACAAGCTCGGAGCGGTCATCGCAGAGCAGTATAACCTTGCGTGATCGGCGCTGCCCGTTAGCATACGCCGCCATCCGATCACTGATTGAAGCTCTGCCATGCATCTGAAACTGCGACACTCCACACGCTACACCTATGACACACCTGTGCGCGGCATCATCCAGATGCTGCGGCTGACACCACGCCCGCACGATGCCCAGCACATTCTTCATTGGCGCATCGATGTCGATCAGGACGCAACGCTGAAACCTTCAGAAGACAGTTTCGGCAACATCGTTCACACCTTCTGGGCCGAGGGTCCGCTGGAGAGCCTGACCATCACGGTCGAGGGTGAAGTCCAGACCGAAAACACAAACGGTGTCGTGCAGGGCACGCCCGAGCGGCTTCCGCTCGGTTTGTTCCTGCGCGAAACGCGCCTGACGACACCGAACGATGCGATCCATAAGTTCGCCGGGAAAACAGCGGGCTCCAAGCCAACGCTGGATGCCCTGCATGCGCTGATGGAAGCTGTTCACAAGCGGATGAAATTCGACATCGGGGTCACATCGGTCGCGACAACTGCAGCTGAAGCCTTCAAGGCAAAGCACGGGGTCTGTCAGGATTTTGCCCATATCTTCATTGCTGCCGCCCGCTCAGCGGGAATTCCAGCGCGATATGTCAGCGGATACCTGCGCGAGGACGGCGGCCGTGAACAATACGAGGCCGGCCATGGCTGGGCGGAAGCCTGGGTACCCGATCTCGGCTGGGTCGGGTTCGACCCCGCCAACAATTGCTGCCCCACGGATGCTTACATCCGGGTCGCTTGCGGCCTCGACTATCTGGACGCAGGCCCCGTGCGCGGTGTACGCACTGGTATCGCGACGGAACAACTTGACGTCGAAATCCAAGTCACTCAGGGCAGCAACCAGTAAAAGGCGGCACGCCCCATCAATAGAGAAATTGCATGACCTATTGCGTCGGCATCCTGGTCAAGGACGGATTGGTGATGATCGCGGACACGCGCACCAACGCCGGCCTCGACAACATTTCAACCTTCCGCAAACTGCACATGTTCGAAGTGCCGGGCGAACGCGTTGTTGCGGTTGCCTCGGCCGGCAATCTCGCCGCCGCCCAAGCCGTCGTGCAGCTTGTCTCCGAGGGGTTCGAGGACGAAGCCGGCATCCATACGCTCTATACCGTGCCGAGCATGTTCGCCGCAGCCCAGCTCGTTGGGCGGGCCGTCCAGCATGTGTTCAAGAACGACGGCCCCTCGATGGAGGCCATGAACGCGCGTTTCGACGTCATGCTTCTGGTTGGAGGTCAGATCGGCAACGGCCGGCTTCGGCTGTTCCAGATCTATTCGGCAGGCAATTTCATTAAAAGCTCCTCCGATACGCCGTACCTTCAAATCGGAGAGCATAAATACGGCAAGCCGATCCTCGACCGTGCCGTGCGGTTTGACACCGATCTTTACGATGCGTTGAAGCTTGGCCTTATCTCGATGGATTCAACCATGCGTTCGAATCTCGGGGTCGGCATGCCGATCGACATGATGGTGTGCCGCCGCGATGCGCTGAAAAGCGAGATCGTCCAGCGCATCGACCATACCGAACCCTATTTCCAGAACCTGCGGGAAAGCTGGTCCAACGCATTGTCACAGGCGCACCGCGCCATTCCACGCCCGCCTTATACCGGCAACGGCGAGGCATCTAATCAGGATTAGAATCTTTCGCTAGGTGTCCTTGCCGGCCTTGGAGCATGGCTTGACACCGGCCAGGTTTTCAAGGATCGGGCAGTCCGGACGCTGGTCGCCATGGCAGGCCTTGACCAGCGTTGAAAGCGTGTCCTTCATTGCTGACAGCGCGGCGATCTTGTCTTCGATTTCGCCAATGCGCGACTGCGCCAGTGCCCGCACATCGGCGCTGGCGCGCTCGCGGTCATGATACAGCGACAGCAGGTGCCGGCAGTCATCGATGGTGAAACCAAGGCTGCGTGCCCGTGACAGGAACCGCAAGGTCTCGGCATCCTCACGGGTGTAATCGCGATAACCGTTGGCAGCGCGCGACGGCGCAATCAGACCGATATCCTCGTAGTAGCGGATCGTTTTTGCCGGAAGGCCCGAGAATTCGGCTGCTTGAGAGATGTTCATGTCTCATTACCCTGCATGCCCGGCATTTTGTTCTCACCATCGCCGACCCGATGCGGAGCGTTGCGCTGCTCAAGCTCAAGCAGCAGCGCTGAATGATCCGTATCGCCAAGTCCGGCATTGCACATCATGGCGAAACGTTCGCGCACGCTTCGCACAAGAGGCAGATCGAGACCAAGCGCCCGGGCTTCTGTCAGGATTGTATCAAGATCCTTGAGATGGATGCGGGACATGCCGCCCGGAACGAAGTCCCTCGCAATCATCCGCGCCCCGTGCAGATCGAGAATCCTGCTTTCGGCAAAACCACCGCGAATGGCATTGCGCACCGAAGCCGGATTGGCGCCGCCGGCGGCAGCCAGCAACAGCCCTTCCGCCACAGCGCCGATGGTAATGGCGACGATCGCCTGATTGGCGAGTTTGGAAAGCTGACCAGATCCCGGCGGACCGACATGCGTCACCCGTCCCATGGCATCGAATACCGACTGAAGCTCCAGCACCTTGCCTGCGTCTCCGCCGGCCATGATAGCCAGTGTTCCCTGCTCCGCCCCGACCGTACCACCGGAGACCGGAGCATCGATGGCGACAATCTCCATCTCAGCCAGCTTTTCGGCATGTGCACGCGCCGTAGACGGCGGGATCGAACTCATGTCGATCAGGGTCGAGCCAGGCTGCATGGCCTTGGCAACACCGCGCTTGAAAACCACGTCTGCAACAACGGAGCCCTTTTCGAGCATGGTAATGACGACATCCGCGCCCTCGGCGGCATGCGCAGGCTTTTCCGCAACCTTGGCACCCGCTGCTTCAAGCATACGCGCCTTGGCTTCGGTCCGATTCCAGACGGTCAGATCGAAGCCCGCACCCAGCAGCCGGCGCGCCATCGGCGCTCCCATCAGGCCTGTTCCAAGCAGGGCAATCTTCTTGGCGGGTGCCATACCGGATTTCCTCCCGTGGCGTCACTTTGGAGGATATGTATGACTTCCGGAACAAAATCGCCACCACACACCTCCGCCTGGAGGCATGAAATGGAAAACGCGCGAAAATACCGGCCTTTGGGGCTTGGCCCTAGTGCAGGACGAATTCGCCGTCGGTTCTGCGCCACTCGTTCGGTCCGATCAGGCGCTGATGCGCATAGGTTACCGAATGGAGCGGACCTTCGATCTTCTCCTTCCAGAACATGACGAAACGTGTCAGTTCGGGAAATTCCGGAGCCAGATCATAGGTTTGCCAGATGAACTCCTGCAGCACGGACGGATGGTCCGGCATGCGATACAAAATGCGGGCTGTGGTCAGCCCGTAACCGGCGATCTGCCGGGCGAAAGCGTCTGCGACCATGGGGCACCTCGCATATGTTGCACCACAGCAATTCTGTGCCGTGGATTAACCATTATGCAAGGTCTAATTCCTAATTAAGCGTTATAAATCAGATATTTGGCAGCATCGCCCGGAGAGTGCTGCCAAGTTCACTGTTAATCGCCAAACGATTTTCTTGCAGCTTCCAGCGCTTCAGGCGTGTCGATATCGGCAAGCACGGCATCGCTATCAACCCCGACCTCAACCACGTTTGCAGCGTTCTCGCCGATCAGCGCCCGCCCGCCGACATCGCCGCTGACGGCTGAAAGAGCGGCAAAGTAACGTCGCGCCCAGATGACCGGATTGCCGCGTTTGCCCTCGACTGTCGGCATCACGATGGAACCTTCCTGTGCCGCAAGAAAAACATCCGCCAGCCGGTCGATCAGCGCCGCATCGACACCTGGCATGTCGGCAAGGCAAATCGCGGCTCCCGCAACCTCTTCCGGCAGCGCGGCAAGCCCGCATGCAAGCGAGGTCGAAAGCCCCTGCGCGTAATCGGGGTTGTGGACGCAAGCGACATCAAGGCCGGCAAGCGCCTGTTCGACCTCATCCGAACGGTGACCGGTCACGACCACGACGGGAGACGCCTTGCTGGCAAGAATGGCTTCGACGCTGCGGCGGACAAGCGGTTTGCCAGCGATGGTTTCCAGCAGCTTGTGCGGTCCGCCCATGCGCGAGGAACGCCCGGCGGCAAGAACAATGGCACCGATCGGCATCGCACCGTCCGATATCGTCCGTCCCGCGCGCGGCTGCGGCCGTGAGGGGATCTCCATCAGCAACCCTCCCACCCCCATACCGGAAACATCCTCCGGGGTAACCTCGACGCCCGCCGCGATGCGGTCCAGAACCCAGTCGAAGCCGTTTTCCTTCGGACTGCGCGCGCATCCCGGCGCGCCAAGCACCGGCTTGCCGTTGCGGCTTGCCAGAAGAAGGAGATTTCCCGGATCGACCGGCATGCCGAAATGTCTGACCTCACCACCAGCCTGCTCGATCCCCGCTGGCACCTCGTCGCGCCGGTCGACAATGGCCGACGCACCGAAGACAATGGTCAGGTCGGTATCCAGCCTGTCCAGCTCCGCTATCGCTCCGGCAATCGCATCCACATCGTGCGCACAGCGGACTTCCTTCACAATCGCTCCGTCATAGACGGCGAGCCGGTCGGCCAGAAGCCGTGCCGTCTTGTCCATGACGCTGTCCTTGAGCGACGGCAGCCGCGTTGCGACGAGTCCCGCTTTCAGTGGCTGGAAGGGATTGAGCCGGATCGCACCGTTGGCAACCGCACACACCTTACCCAACGACGCGGCATCGACGGCGAACGGGATCATCTTCACCGTGGCGACCATACGGCCCGTATCGACGCGCGCATACTCAGGTAACGTCGCGATGGTGATCGCCTCGTCGATGGCGTTGGCGGCATCGATCGCTGCTTTGTCGACAACGAGAAGGCCGGCGGCGCTGCTGCGCAGATTGACCCGGCCCGTAAATGCCGCCTCGATCCGCAAGCCATCGGGCTTGTCCGAACCAGCCAGCGCAACGGCAAGACGGCTGGCCGCTTCGTCCTCGTGAACATCTCCCGGCTCAAGTACCGCAGCGATGACGCTCTCGTGCCCGGCCTCGGCCAGTGCATCGCAATCGGCCCGCATCAGTCGCGTGCCCTTGCCGATCCGCTTGGCCTCCACGGCCATGGAGTGGGCAAGGATCGCGCCTTCTGCATCATGCGTTGCGATCGCGCCGAACTTCACCCCCGCGCCTCCCGCTTGCTTTCACGGCCGCGCAAGGCGGCAACCGCCTCCGCCAACACAGAAACCGCGATCTCGGCAGGACTTTGCGCGCCTATGTCAAAACCGATCGGCGCATGGATGCGCGCCTGCATATCGGCATCGATGCCAAGTCCGGAAAGCCGCTCGAGGCGCTTCGCATGGGTCTTGCGACTGCCGAGCGCCCCGACATAGAAGCACTCCGCCTTCAAGGCCGCGGCCAGTGCGTTATCGTCAATCTTGGGATCATGCGTCAGCGCGGCGAAGGCGCACCAGCGGTCAAGGCCGACATCCGGCAACACATCCTCCGGCCAGTCGGCAATCAGGTTGATCCCGGCGAAGCGCTCCGGCGTGGCAAATGCCGTGCGCGGATCAATGACGGTCACATCGAACCCAGTCGCCATGGCCATCGGCGCCAGCGCCTGAGAGATATGGACAGCGCCGATGATAACGAACTTCGTCGCCGGCAAATGGACTTCGATGAAGCGTTCGCCATCGTCGCCGGTTTCCGTACGGCTCTTGCCGCTCAGCAGCACCTGACGCAGATGCGCGGCATCCTCCCCGCCGGCGAGGTCTGCCTCACGCACCAGCCGCTGAGCGCCACTGGCAAGGTCTGTAATGAGCAGCGCGGCACGGCGGTTGAACCGCTCCTCGTTGAGCGCATTGAGCAGAGCGGCGTCCATGGCTTAACCAACCTTCTCGACGAAGACCCGGATGCGTCCGCCGCAGGACAGGCCGACCTCCCAGGCCGTCTCATCGGCAACGCCGAATTCGAGCACCTTCGGTTTACCGCTGCCGATCACATCGATCGCTTCGGTGACGACAGCGCCTTCCACGCAGCCACCGGACACCGACCCCATGAACGCGCCATCGCTGTCGATGACCAGGTGGCTGCCCACCGGGCGCGGTGCCGAACCCCAGGTCTCGATGACGGTCGCAAGGGCGATTTTCCGCCCTTCCCCGGCCCAGGCTTGAGCAATGGCGAGAATATCGTTCTGGCCGCTTTCGGCAGGTGACACGTTCATGATCCTTCCTCCCGCAAACCCTACGCGGCGAGTGCCGCGATCTGCTTCATCCACTTGCGCGGGTCGCCCTCGCGGTGACCACGCCCGTCGAGCGCCCTCGTCAGGCTCTCCATGGCCTCGATATTGTGTATTGGCCTGAACTCGTCCACATGCGGCATCATCTGGCGGATGCCGCGTGCCCGCGCCTCGAAGCCCTCGTAGCGCAGCAGCGGATTGAGCCAGACCAGCCGCCGGCAGGACTTGTGCAGGCGTTCCATCACCGGCGTCAGCGCGCCGTCTTCGGCGTCGCGCTCAAGCCCGTCGGTGATCAACAGGACGATAGCCCCCTGCCCGAGCACGCGACGCGACCATTTCCGGTTGAACTCGTCGAGACAGGTCGCGATGCGCGTTCCCCCCGACCAGTCATGCACATGCACGCCCGCCGCCTTGAGCGCATCGTCGGGGTCCTTGTGGCGCAGCGAGCGCGAGATATTGGTGAGCCGTGTCCCGAAGACGAAGGAATGCACCCGGCGCTTTTCCGATAACGCGTGCAGGAAATGCAGGAACACTTGCGTGTATTCACTCATCGAACCGGAAATGTCGCAAAGCGCCACGACCGGCGCCAACCGCTCCTTCGGCCGCGCGCGCTTGAGCGCGATGATCGCGCCGCCGGAGCGCATGGAGGCACGCAATGTCCGGCGCATATCAACGGCACGCCCTCTGCCCGAAGGCTCGAACCGGCGCGTCTTGAGCATCTCGAACGGCAGCACCATGCCGGCAATGGCGCGGCGGGCCTGGGCAATCTCGGCCGCGCTCATCTGGCCGAAATCCTTCGCCCGAAGCACCTCCATGTCGGAGACCGTCAGCGAGGCATCGATTTCGACTTCGGGCTTCGGACGCTCGGATATCTCACGGTTGCCGGAATCGAGAAGCGCATCGGACACCCGGCGATTGACCGGATCGCGCTGCTGCCGCGCTGGCGCCGGCGCAACCGGCATCAGCGCTTGGAGCATCCGCTCCATCAGCGCGCGCTTGCGCCAGAACAGGGTGAACGCCTGCTCGAAGACCTCCTCGTCCTCATGCCGCTTCACGAAAATCGCATGCAGCGTCCAGTAGAAATCCTGCTTCCCGCCTATGCCCGCCAGGCACAATGCTTCGATCGCGTCATGCGCAGCACCCGGTCCGACCTTTAGACCGGCCTTGCGAAGCGCGCGGGCAAAATGGGTGATGTTTTCCGCCAGCGCACCTTGCCCGGCGTCATTGCCGATATCGGCATCAACACTCATTCCGCCGCCTTCAGTTCAGCGTCAACCTCGTCGATCAACGCCTTGATGTGACTCGCGTTAAAGCGCTCGATGTCGTCCTGATATTTCAGGATCACGCCAAGCGTATCGCTGGCAAGTGCCGGATCGAGAGCGACCGCATCAAGCTCCGAAAGTGCTGCCGCCCAGTCGAGCGTCTCGGCGACACCTGGCGCCTTGAACACATCCTCCTTGCGGATTCGCTGGATGAAATGCACCAGCGCCCGCGTCAGCGTCTCCGGTGCCTGCGGCACTTTGGCCTTCAGGATGGCGAGCTCACGCTCGACATCGGGATAACCGACCCAGTGATAGAGGCAGCGCCGCTTCAGCGCGTCATGGATTTCGCGCGTGCGGTTCGACGTGATGATGACGATGGGCGGCTCCGGTGCTTTCACCGTACCGATTTCGGGGATCGTGATCTGGAAGTCGGACAGGACTTCGAGCAGGAAGGCTTCGAACGCCTCGTCGGTGCGGTCGAGTTCGTCGATCAGCAGCACCGGCGCACCATTGGTGTCGGGTTCCAGCGCCTCAAGCAATGGCCGCTTGATCAGGAAGCGCTGCGAGAAAACATCATCTCCGAGGCGCTCGCGGTCGGAAACGCCTTCGGCTTCAGCCATGCGGATCTCGATCATCTGCGCGGCGTAGTTCCACTCATAGACGGCTGAGGAAACGTCCAGCCCCTCGTAGCATTGCAACCGGATCAGCCGGCGCCCGAGCCGGTCCGCCAGAACCTTGGCGATCTCGGTCTTGCCGACGCCCGCCTCGCCTTCCAGAAACAGCGGCCGCCGCATCTTCAGCGCCAGAAACA
Organism: Rhodobiaceae bacterium; assembly: GCA_020637855.1. Lineage (GTDB taxonomy): Bacteria > Pseudomonadota > Alphaproteobacteria > Rhizobiales > Tepidamorphaceae > JACKJK01. The sequence continues at coordinate 71,616 of JACKJR010000002.1, forward strand.
GCACCGTCGCCAGCGAGCGGTCGGCGACATAGTTGCCGTCGCTCAGCAGCGTGAGGGTTTCATCGATCGATCCGGGAAGAGGACTTGTCGTCACTTGGGGCTCCGCAAAAGGGAATGGGGCGGCATCACACCGCCCCATTCTGTCATATAGAGCGAGAACGCAACATTGCGCCCCCTCAATCTTGGATCAGGCGGCGGCAACCGCGCGGCGCGCCATTACGCCGACGAGATGCGCCCGGTAGTCGGCGCTGGCGTGAATGTCGCTATTGAGATCGCCGGCAGCAACGCTGATTCCGTCAAGAGACTTTGCGGCAAACCGCTTCGACAATGCGTCCTCCATCGCCGCCACCCGGAACACGCATGGGCCTGCGCCGGTCACCGCGACGCGGACATCGCGGCCGCGCTTGGAGACGAACACGCCGACCAGTGCATAGCGCGACGCCGGATTGTCGAACTTTGCGTAGGCAGACCGGCGCGGAAGGGGAAACAGCACCTTGGTGATGATCTCGCCTTCTTCCAGCGCGGTTTCGAACATGTCCGTGAAGAAGTCGTCGGCGGAAATGCGCCGTTTGTTGGTGACGATGGTCGCGCCCAGCCCGAGGCAGGCTGCGGGGTAGTCGGCGGCCGGATCGTTGTTGGCGATCGACCCGCCGATGGTCCCCATGGCGCGCACATGCGGGTCACCGATGTCGCCGGCAAGGGCCGCAAGCGCCGGAATGGCCTCACGCACGACGGCACTGGACGCGACATCCGCATGCCGCGACATCGCCCCGATATGCAGCGTACGGCCTTTCAGCTCGATGCCCTGCAAGGCCTCGATGCCGGCAAGGTCGATCAGCGCATCGGGAGACGCCAGCCGCTGCTTCATGGTCGGCAGCAGCGTCTGACCGCCAGCAAGGAACTTCGCTTCGCCGCTGGCTGAAAGCGACGATGCCTTGCGGATCGAATTGGGACGGTGATAGGCGAATTCATACATTGTCATTCCCTCCCTTACTCGGCGGCACGCGCAGCGCCCTGACGGGCGGCCTGCCACACGACCTGCGGCGTCGCAGGCATGGTAATGTTTTCGTGCCCAATGGCATCGGTGATGGCGTTGATGACGGCCGGTGGCGACGCGATGGCGCCAGCCTCGCCGCAGCCCTTGATGCCAAGCGGATTGGACGGGCATGGTGTCACGGTCGTATCGACCTTGAAGCTCGGCAGGTTGTCGGCGCGCGGCATGCAGTAGTCCATGAACGAGCCGGTCATGAGCTGGCCGCTGGAGTCATAGGAAACGCCCTCCATCAGCGCCTGGCCGACCCCTTGAGCGATGCCGCCATGAACCTGGCCTTCGACGATCATCGGGTTGATGACATTGCCGAAGTCGTCCACGGCGACCCAGTCGGCGATCTCGCAGACACCGGTTTCCGGATCGATCTCGATCTCGCAGATGTGGCAGCCTGCCGGGAACGTGAAGTTCGAGGGATCGTGGAAAGCGCCTTCCTTCAGGCCCGGCTCGATCTCGTCGGACGGGAACTTGTGCGCCACGTAGGCATTGAGCGACACCTCCGGGAAGGTCACCTTCTTGTCGGTGCCCGACACCGAGAAGGCGCCATCCTTGAACTCGATATCGCTTTCCGACGCTTCCAGAAGATGCGCGGCGATCTTCTTCGCCTTGGCCTCGACCTTGTCGAGCGCCTTGGAGATCGCCGTCATGCCGACCGCGCCGGAACGCGATCCGTACGTACCCATGCCGAACTGCACCTTGTCGGTGTCGCCATGGACAATCGTCACCTGATCAATGCCGATGCCGAGGCGGTCGGACACAAGCTGGGCGAAAGTCGTTTCATGCCCCTGCCCGTGGCTGTGCGAACCGGTCAGGATCTCGACGTTGCCGGTCGGGTTGACGCGCACCTCGGCCGACTCCCAAAGGCCGACACCCGCACCGAGAGAACCGACAGCCGCCGAAGGCGCGATGCCGCAAGCCTCGATGTAGCAGGAGAACCCGATGCCACGCAGCTTGCCGCGCCGGGCAGCCTCGCGACGGCGCTTGCCAAAGCCCTTGTAGTCGATGAGTTCGCAAGCCTTGTTGAGCGAGGCGGCATAGTCTCCGGCGTCATAATTCATGATGACCGGGGTCTGATGCGGGAACTTCTTGATGAAATTCCGCTTGCGGAACGTGGCCGGGTCGATGCCCATCTCGCGTGAGGCGATTTCCACGATGCGCTCCACCAGGAATGTCGCCTCGGGACGTCCTGCTCCGCGATAGGCATCGACTGGAACCGTGTTGGTATAGACCGCGTCGACCTCGGCGTAGATCGCCGGAATGTCGTACTGGCCCGACAGCAGCGTGGCGTAGAGATAGGTCGGCACACAGGTTGCGAACAGGCTCGGATAGCCGCCGAGATTGGCTGTCGTATGCACCTTCAGCCCGAGAATCTTGCCGCGTTCATCCATGGCAATCTCGGCGTTGGTGACATGATCGCGCCCATGCGCATCGGTGATGAAGGCTTCGGTCCGGTCAGCCGTCCACTTGATCGGACGGCCAACTTTCTTCGAGGCCCAGGTACAGACCACCTCTTCCGGGTAGACGTAAATCTTCGAGCCGAAACCGCCGCCCACATCCGGCGCGATGACGCGCAGCTTGTGCTCCGGCGCCACATTGAGGAACGCCGACATGACGAGGCGCGCGACATGCGGGTTCTGGCTCGTCGTGTAGAGCGTGAAGGAATCCGTACCCGCATCGTAGTTGCCGAGCGCGGACCGCGGCTCCATCGGGTTGGGAACGAGCCGGTTGTTGCTCAGGCTCAGCTTGGTGACGTGTTTGGCGCTCTTGAACGCGGCAGCCGTCGCGGCCTTGTCGCCAAGCTCCCACTCGTAGCAGGTGTTTTTCGGCGCGCTGTCGTGAAGCTGCGTGGCAGAAGAGCGCGCCTTGGCCGGATCGGTGACGGCCTCGTGCACATCATAGTCAATGGCGAGCGCCTCCGCGCCTGCGCGCGCGGCAGCCAGGCTCTCACCGATCACCACGGCAACGGGATCGCCCACATAGCGCGCCTTGCCCTGCACGAGACAGGGATGGCCCGGCGCATTCATCGGCGACCCGTCCTTGGAGTGAATCATCCAGCCCGCCGGCAAGGGACCGATCGCATCCTTTTCCAGATCCGCGCCGGTGAAAACGGCAATGACGCCCGGCACGGCGAGTGCGGCCTTGGAATCAACCGACTTGACGGTCGCATGTGCGTGCTCGCTGCGCGCAAACGCGGCATAAGTCTGCCCGGCGACATTGACGTCATCGGTATATTTGCCTGCACCGGTAATGAAACGCTGGTCTTCCAGCCGCGCCACCCGCGCGCCGATACCTGTATTGGACATTCCTGCTTCCTCCCTGGACCCGCCGCGCCATTTCAGGCGTTCTGTTATTTCCTGGCGGTCCGCTGTGTCTGTTTCGCCTTCTGGCGGTCTTATTCTGCGGCGACCTTCCCGCTGCCCTGCATGGCCGAGGCCCCAGCACCGATCGCCTTGACGATATTGTGGTAGCCGGTGCAGCGGCACATGTTGCCTTCAAGCTCGCGCCGGATGGTTGCTTCGTCCGGCACACCGCCATGGCGGTTCACCAGATCGACCGCGGCCATGATCATGCCCGGGGTGCAAAACCCGCATTGCAGCCCGTGGTGTTCACGAAAAGCTTCCTGCATAGGATGCAGCGCATCGCCGCTTGCAAGCCCTTCAATCGTCGTGACGCTGGCGCCATCCCACTGTACGGCAAGACTGGTGCAGGCCTTGATGGCACGGCCGTTGACATGCACGACGCAGGCCCCGCACTGGCTGGTATCGCATCCCACATGCGTGCCCGTCAGGCGCAGGTGTTGACGCAGGAAATCGACCAGCAGCGTGCGCGGCTCCACATCCGCAGACGCAGCTTTCCCGTTAACTGTCATGGTGACTTTCGGCATTCTGTCCTCCCCGGAGCAAGCATGTGGCCTGACACCGTTTATAATCAAAGCCGCCGCTTGCCTGCGGCGGTCACGATTTATCGCGCTCACAACAACGAACGGCAAAAGCATCAATTCTGGAAGGATGTCGCGGCCAGCTAGCGGCAAGTTTCTGTTTTCAAGTGCCGCAGATCACCGCCAACGGTAGCCTCCCACGCCTGCCGACGAACCGTGACGCATGTGAAGTCTGCTCCGGCGCCACAGCAATGGTCAACCGCTTTCTGCGTCCGGATGGACGCTTACAGCACAACAAAAGTCTATTTTGCGCTGCAAAAACAGCTTTAGCCCGCAACAGGGGACCAATTCTTGAGGAAATTCTCAAAAAAACTGATCGGCTATTTTTGCGGTGCCCTTTTTGCGGCGCCATTGTCCGGACGCTGGCCAGGCTTGACAGCCCGGGCGTCGGCGTAATGGGACAATACGGCTCCGCTGCTCTCGTTTTCCGGCATAAATTTCTCTTCCGGGATCGATATTGCGGATTTTTCCGGGTTTGAGCCCGCAATCCGCGAACCGGCAAGAATTCCTTAAAGGTTCGGGCGCACTCATGGAAAGGAACAGGTTACGGGCTGTCGGAAACCGCGCCCGAACGTAACCGGAAAAGGCAGGATGCCGACATGACACGCCAGGAACGCATCGTCTATCAAAGCCACACAACGCTTCTTCCCGATGCCGAAGTCATCGGCAGCGCCATCGACGATATCGTCGAAAGCGCTCGCCGAAACAATGAACGCCACGGTCTGACGGGCGCGCTCGTTTTCTCCGATGGCATGTTCATGCAGGTGCTCGAAGGCCCCGCTCCGGCGGTGGACATGGCCATGGCCCGTATCCAGGAAGACAAGCGCCACAAGGACATCCGCATCCTGCGCCGCGAAACCATCGACAGCCGGATGTTCCCGGACAAACCCCTGGCCTTCGTTTCCGCTGCCACGATTCGCGAAGCCGTCATGGGTTCCGGCAAGGGATTCTCGATGGACATCTGCCGGTTGCCTCCCGACATATTCGCCCCCCTGCTGCGCAGCCTCGTTGTCCCGGCCGCCATGTCGGCCAGCAGCGCAATCAAGCGCAGCGCCTGAGCTTCGTTTCTGCCCGTTGTCTCCCTTCACCGGCACTGCTATGAGCTTAGCAGTGACCGGGTCTGCTGCTGCACGACCAAGACACCCGGCACGGCAGGGGGAGCTACGCTGATCAGGCGGCGGCTCCGGAGGCATAGAGGGGACAGGCGGGCATGGAGTATTTTCTCCAGCAGCTCATTAACGGGCTTACGCTCGGGTCGATCTACGGGTTGATCGCCATCGGCTACACGATGGTTTACGGCATCATCGGCATGATCAATTTCGCCCATGGCGACATCTTCATGGTGGGCGCATTCATCGCCCTGATCGCTTTCGTCGCGATCATCACCCTGGGGATCACGTTTATCCCGCTGGCACTGCTCCTTGTGCTGATCATCGCGATGGTCTTCACCTCGGTTTACGGCTGGGCCGTGGAACGCATTGCCTACCGCCCCTTGCGGACCTCGTTCCGTCTGGCGCCGCTGATCACGGCGATCGGTATGTCCATCGTGCTGCAGAACTACGTGCAGATCGTGCAGGGCGCCCGCGTGAAGCCACTGCAGCCGGTCATCACCGGCGGTTACACGATCATGGAGAGCGCCGAAGGGTTCGCGGTCAACCTGTCGAACATCCAGATCATCATCATCGGGATGACATTCGCGCTGATGACCATTTTTTCGCTGCTCATCGCCAAGACCACCCTGGGCCGCGCGCAGCGCGCCTGCGAGCAGGACCGCAAGATGGCCTCGCTGCTCGGCATCAACGTCGACCGCACCATCTCGCTGACCTTCGTCATGGGTGCAGCGCTTGCGGCCGTGGCAGGCATGATGTTCCTGCTGCTCTACGGTGTCATCGACTTCTACATCGGCTTCCTGGCCGGCGTTAAGGCATTTACCGCAGCCGTCCTCGGCGGCATCGGCTCCCTGCCCGGCGCCATGATCGGCGGACTGCTGATCGGCCTGATCGAGGTGTTCTGGTCGGGTTATTTCTCCGTTGAGTACAAGGATGTTGCAGCCTTCTCCATTCTCGCCATCGTCCTGATCTTCCTGCCCTCGGGGCTTCTGGGAAGACCGGAAGTCGAGAAGGTCTGAGCGCCATGACGACACCGGCCTCGACCTCCCCCGGCAGGGTTTTCTCCGCGCTCAAGGATGCCTTCCTCGCCGCCATTGTCGCATTGGCGCTTGCAGCTCCTATGCTCGGTTTCCAGGTTTTCGTCTCCGGAACCGAAATCCAGCTCGAGCCGCGCTGGTGGCTGGTGGGCTATGCCACAGCGGCGGTTTTCGTCGGACGCCTGATCTTCCGCCTTGTCATGGGCGGCGACGGTCATATGCCGGTCGGGCAGAAGTGGTTCCGGCGCGCCGGCGGGCGGCCCTTGGGAACGCCGACATCGGGCGGACTTAAATTCATCGCAGTGGTTGCGCTGATTTTCGCCTTCGCCTTTCCCTTCCTGCCGTTCACCGACCGATATATCCTCGATCTGGCCATTCTCGTCGTCACATACATCATGCTGGGCTGGGGACTGAACATCGTCGTCGGCCTCGCCGGCCTGCTCGATCTAGGTTACGTCGCCTTCTATGCGGTCGGGGCCTATTCGTTCGCGCTGCTGGCGCAGCATTTTGACCTCGGCTTCTGGTTCGCATTGCCGATTGCCGGCATCCTCGCGGCCTTCTGGGGCATCATTCTCGGCTTCCCGGTCCTGCGGCTGCGGGGCGACTACCTTGCCATCGTCACGCTCGCCTTCGGTGAGATCATCCGTGTCATCCTGCTCAACTGGTATGATTTCACCAACGGTCCGGACGGCATTTCCGGCATCCCGCGCCCGACGCTCTTCGGCATTCCGTTCGACCGTAGCAGCGAAGGCTTCGCGGCCACCTTCGGACTGGATTACAGCTCCCAGCACCGGATCATCTTCCTCTACTATGTGATCCTGCTGATGGCGCTGTTCACCAACTTCGTGACCTTGCGCCTGCGCCGGCTGCCGATCGGCCGTGCCTGGGAAGCCTTGCGCGAGGACGAGATCGCCTGCCGTTCGCTCGGCATCAACACCACCAACACCAAGCTGACGGCCTTCGCCATGGGCGCCATGTTCGGCGGCTTTGCCGGCTCGTTCTTCGCAACGCGGCAGGGATTCATCTCGCCGGAAAGCTTCACCTTCATCGAATCCGCGCTGATCCTTGCAATCGTCGTTCTGGGCGGACTGGGATCGCAGATCGGCGTCGTGATCGCGGCCATCGTCATGATTGGCGGCTTCGAACTGTTCCGTGACCTTGAGCAGTACCGCATGCTGATCTTCGGCATTCTCATGGTCACGATCATGATCTGGCGTCCGCGCGGACTGATTTCCTCGCGCACGCCATCGGCATTCCTGCACGAGCGAAAACAGATCTCGGCGGAAAACGTTTCGGAGGGCCACGGATGATCCGCTCCGACGATGCCGTGCTGACGGTCGACCGTCTGACGATGCGTTTCGGCGGCCTTGTCGCCGTCGACGACCTGTCCTTCTCGGCAATACGCAAGGACATCACCGCCATTATCGGCCCCAACGGCGCCGGCAAGACAACGGTGTTCAACTGCATCACCGGCTTCTACAAGCCGACGGAAGGCATGCTGACCCTGGCGCATACGTCCGGCGACACCTTCCTGCTGGAGCGCATGTTCGACTACAAGATCGCGTCCACCGCCAAGGTGGCGCGCACCTTTCAGAACATCCGCCTCTTCGGCGGGATGACGGTGCTGGAAAACCTGCTGGTTGCCCAGCACAACACGCTGATGCGCGCCTCCGGCTTCACCATCGCAGGTCTTCTGGGTTTGGGCGGCTTCCGCCGTGCCCAGCGCAAGTCCATCGACAAGGCCCGTGACTGGCTCGACCGCATCGGCCTGCTCGATCGCGCCGATGATCCGGCCTCCGACCTGCCATACGGCGCCCAGCGCCGGCTCGAGATCGCACGCGCCATGTGTACCGATCCGGTCCTGTTGTGCCTCGACGAACCCGCCGCAGGCCTTAACCCGAAGGAATCGGCTGCCCTCAACAAGCTTCTGATCGACATCCGCGGCGACACCGACACGTCGATCCTGCTGATCGAGCACGACATGAGCGTGGTGATGGAAATCTCCGACCATGTTGTCGTTCTCGACTACGGCAAGAAGATTTCAGACGGCACCGCGCTTCAGGTCCGCAACGATCCGGCAGTCATCGCCGCCTATCTCGGCGTCGAAGACGAGGAACTGGCCGGAATCGATGCCTCTGCGACTGGCAAGCCGAAGAGGAAGCGCGCGGCCGCCCGTGCAGCAGCACCGGCAAAGCCGAAAGCCGCTGCCGCAACAAAGCCGGAAAGAAAACCGCGCCCCAAGAAACCGACCGCCGCCGAGCTCAAGCGCGAGGATGCGGTAACCACGGCACGTCTCGCCAAGCTGCCCGAGGACGCAACAGCCCTCGACAAGGCCAATGCGGTCGGCCGCAAGCCGCGCTCGATACCCGCCCCGCGCAAGGAAGGTGCCGACGATCTGAAGCGCATCAAGGGCATCGGACCGGCAAACGAGAAGAAGCTCAACGACCTTGGCGTCTGGCATTTCGACCAGATCTCGGCATGGGATCGCCCGCAAATCCGCTGGGTGGGAACCTATCTGGCATTCCCCGGCAGAATCGACCGTGAGGATTGGGTCCGCCAGGCTCATACGCTTGCCGAAGGCCGCCAGACCGCCTTCTCGCGCCGGATTGCCAAGACTGGCGGCAAGCGCAAGGCAGCCGGGAAAAGCGGAGGCCGCTCATGAGCAAGAAACAGCCCCTCCTGCAGATCAACGGCGTTGAAACCTATTACGGCAAGATCATAGCGCTGCGCGGCATCGACCTGAACGTCAACGAAGGCGAGATCGTCACCATTATCGGTGCCAATGGCGCCGGCAAGTCGACCCTGATGATGACCATTTGCGGCGCCCAGCCCGCACGTACGGGCTCCATCATCTACGACGGACACGACATCACCCATGCGCAGACCCATGAGATCATGCGCATGCGTATCGCCCAGTCCCCGGAAGGCCGGCGCATCTTTCCGCGCATGACCGTGCTGGAAAATCTGCAGATGGGTGCGCAGATCAACAATTTCGCCCACTTCGATGAAGACCTGGAACGCGTCTACACGCTGTTCCCGATCCTCAAAACGCGCGCCGAACAGCGCGGCGGCACGCTGTCGGGCGGCGAGCAGCAGATGCTGGCCATCGCCCGCGCGCTGATGACGCGACCGCGCCTGCTGCTGCTCGACGAGCCCTCCCTGGGGCTGGCTCCGCTGATCGTGAAGCAGATCTTCGAGGTCATCGAGGAGTTGAACCGCAAGGAAAAACTGACCGTGTTCCTGGTCGAGCAGAACGCCTATCACGCACTCAGGCTCGCCCATCGCGGCTTTGTCATGGTCAACGGCAAGATCACGCTATCGGGCACCGGCAAGGAACTTCTGGAGCGTGAAGAGGTGCGCGCGGCCTACCTTGAAGGCGGACGGCATTAGAGCATGCTCCTGAAAAGCTGCAGTCTTTTCAGACACGAGTATGCGGCAGATAAAAGTGCGCATATTCCCGAAAAGTTGCAGACTTTTCGGACAAGAATATGCGACCAGGATTCAGGGAGATAATATCAATGTCAGGTGTTCTTTATGAAGAATCTTCGATCTGGCTCTTCCTGCTGGTAACGGTTTTGCTCGGCGGCGGAGCGGCATGGCTGTCCGGCCGCGCGGTTGCTTTGACATGGCGGCCTTACTGGCAGGTGCTGTGGTATGTGCTGCTGCTGGCTTGCGCCGTTCGGTTCCTGCATTTCGCCCTGTTCGAGGGAACGCTGCTGAGCCTGAGGTATTACCTTGCAGACCTCGGCGTACTCGTCATCTTCGGCACAATCGGGTTCCGCCTGACCCGCGTCTGGCAGATGACGACCCAGTATCCGTGGCTGTATGAACGGACAAACCCGTTTTTCTGGCGCAAACGCGAAGTCGAAGCCTGATCCGTTTGCCCCGGCATTCAAAACCATTGGAACCGGGAAATAATCCGTGCAATAAATTCGCCCGCACGAAGCGCTCGCTTTGTGCTTTCCGGTGTCGTGAAAATCCGGCCCGGACTCCTGTGAAGGGTCCGCGAAATCGGAGACATCACGAAACCGGCGCGAGGGAAGCGTTGAACGGAGCTGTCGGTTTGACCGGCGCAATACACCACTGCCTGTCAACACCAGACAATCTGTCATGCACCTGTCGGTCCGCCATGTCGGCGCGCCCGGCATTCAGTTAGGAGAGGAACTGATCATATGCATAAACTGATCTACGCCGGCCTCGGCGCGATTGCCGCAGCCACTGTGGCAACGGCAGCCTGGGCCGATGACATCATGGTGGCGACCGCTGGTCCGATGACCGGCCAGTACGCCTCCTTCGGTGAGCAGATGAAGAACGGCGCCGAGCTGGCAGTCGAGGAAATCAATGCTGCCGGCGGCGTCAATGGCAACATGCTGAAGCTGGCCGTGGGCGACGATGCCTGCGACCCCAAGCAGGCCGTTGCGGTTGCCAACAAGTTCGTTGGTGACGGTGTTGTCTTCGTTGCCGGCCACTTCTGTTCCGGCTCTTCGATTCCGGCCTCCGCGGTTTATGCCGAAGAAGGCATCGTCCAGATTTCTCCGGCTTCGACCAACCCGAAGCTGACCGACGAGCGTGCAGGCCCCGGCGTCTACCGCGTCTGCGGCCGTGACGATCAGCAGGGCGCCGTTGCCGGTGCCTACATTGCCGACAAGTTCGCCGGCAAGAAGGTCGCCATCATTCACGACAAGACGGCTTACGGCAAAGGCCTTGCCGACGAGACCAAGAAGGCGCTGAACGCAGCCGGCATGGAAGAGGCCATGTATGAGGCCTACACCGCCGGTGAAAAGGACTACACCGCGCTGGTTTCCAAGCTGAAGGCGGAAGGCATCGACGTGCTCTATGTCGGCGGCTACCACACCGAAGCCGGCCTGATCGTGCGCCAGATGCGCGAACAGGGCATGGACACCCAGCTCATCTCCGGCGACGCGCTCGTCACCGACGAGTACTGGGGCATCACCGGTGAGGCCGGCGAAGGCACGCTGATGACGTTTGCTCCGGACCCGACGAAGTTCGCCGCCGCCAAGGAAGTGGTCGACAAGTTCAAGGCCAAGGGCATCAATCCGGAAGGCTACACGCTGTACACCTATGCGGCGATGAAGATCTGGGCCGACGCTGCCAACGCAGCCGGCTCGACCGATCTTGAAGCCGTCACCGCGAAGCTGAACGGCACGAAGTACGAGACCGTGCTCGGCCCGATCGCCTTCGACGGCAAGGGCGACGTCACCGAAGCTTCCTACGTCTGGTACATCTGGAAGGACGGCAAGTACGCCGAGATGTGATCATCTCAAGGCGATAAAGGATCGTGCGAAAAAGTGGATACCGGTTTTTCGCGAAAACGATGCGACAACGAAAAGCTAGAGCAGGCGTTGAGTTCCATCAGAACACTTGCTCTGGCCTGAAAGAACATGGAAGCCCGCGCCGCAAAGCGCGGGCTTCTTTCGTATCGCGTCAGTGCCGGAAGACCGGAGCAATCGTCACGCTCCTGCATGGCCGGGCTCGACACCTTTCCGGCGCACGATCCAGAGAGCGGCGACCATCGAGATCCCGGCAATGAGGAAGGTGAGCCGCATCCCGTTTGAAATCGCGTCGGATGAAGCAGTCTCGAACGCGTCAGTCCCGACGGCAACCGCGAAGACGGCCCCCATACCCGCCGATCCGGCAATGAGCCCGAGATTCCGCGACAGACTGAGCAGACCGGAAACAACGCCGCGCTGTTGCGCCTGAACGCTCGCCATCATGTCGGTGTTATTGGCCGCCTGGAACAACTGATAGCCCGGCGTGAGGATCGCGATCGCCGCGACATAGCCGGCAACTCCAAAGGCTGGAGGGAACGCGGCCAGCGCCAGTGCGCCGGCCATGAGTGCCGCTAGGCCGAGCGTAAGCACCGACCGCGCACTCCATGCGTCGACCAGCCGGCCGGACGGAACGCCGGCAAGGATCGATATGACCGGGCCGGCCGACATGACGAGACCCACCATCGCCTCGGGCAGTTTCAGCGCCAGCGCGAGATAGAACGGTCCGACCACCAGGGTCGTCATCATCACTGCGGCGACCAGCAGGTTGGCGAGCAGCTTCCGCGCAACGCCGGCATCGCGGATCGCTGAAAAGGAAATCATCGGCGATGCCGTTCCCGCCTCGCCGCGCGGCAGGACACGAAGCGCAAGGACCATCGACAGCACTCCCACCGGCACAAGGACGAGAAACACCGACCGCCAGCCCGACGCGCCAAGCAGGAACCCGCCAAGAGATGGGCCAAGCGCGGTCCCGACTGCGGACATGGTGCCAAGAAAGCCCATCATGCGACCGGTGCGCGCGCTCGTTGTCGTCTCGCGCATGAGCGGGATCGCCAGCGTCATAAGGAACGCCGCTCCCGCGCCTTGCGCCATGCGTGCTGCGATCAGCATCCATAGCCCGGTCGCAAGACCGCAGATGGCGCTTGCTAGCGAGAACAGCAGCAGCCCCGCCGCCAATGCCTCGCGATACCCGAACCTGTCTCCCAGCCGCCCCGCGAGAATGGCCGTCAGGGTCAGGGCCGCCAGATAGGCGCCAACGACCCACTGCACACGATAGAACGGTACATCGAAAGCCTGCGCGAGTGCTGGCAGGGCGATATTCGCGATACTTGTTCCAAGCGAAGCCAGCAGCATGGACAGGGACAGACACAGGATCGCTGCCGGATTAGCCGTGCCCGGCTGGACTTTTCCATTCGGCTTCATATACGCGCTCCCTTGCAAAAATGACCTTGGGAAGCGATGCTACAACTTCAAGTCAACTTGAGGTCAAGCATGAAACTGCTGGATATCGGGGAGCTGACCGCGCGTACCGGAATCCCCGCTTCGACGCTGCGCTATTACGATGAAATCGGGCTGATCTCCTCGGTCGCCCGGCACGGGCTGCGAAGGCAGTTTCCACCCGAAACGCTATTGCAGCTCAAGCTGATCTCGATGGGCAAGTCAGCGGGGTTTTCCCTTGACGAGATCTCAGGGATGTTCGCCCCGGACGGACAGCCGGACCTGCCGCGCCCGGAATTGCACGAGCGGGCGGATCAACTGGACAGGCAGATCAAAGAACTGACCGCGTTGCGCGACACCCTGCGCCACGTTGCGGATTGTCCGGCACGCACGCATATGGAATGCCCGACGTTCAAGCGCCTCGTCGAACTCGCCGGCCGGCGCGCAGGAAAAGACGGAAGGAAGTCCCTGAACAAAAAAGAGCGGGCCTGATGGAGGCCGTAACCTGCTTTCAGCAGTTTACCGCGCCTCTCCCATCCGCCATGTTTGCCGCATGAACAACGACCTTACCGATGTCGCCGGCCTTTCAGTCGGCAACGCCCATGACACTGAAGCCTTATCCGGCGTGACAGTCGTGATCTGTGAAGAGCCGTGCGTTGCCGCCTGCGATGTGCGAGGCGGCGGACCGGGAACGCGCGAGACGGACCTGCTCGCGCCCGAGATGACCGTAGAGACGATCGACGCGATCGCCCTTTCCGGCGGCTCGGCGTTCGGCCTTGAGGCAGCGTCCGGTGTCATGTCCTGGCTCGCCGAACGCGGCCGCGGCTTTGCCGTCGGCGCGGCCAATGTTCCCATCGTGCCCGGCGCGATCCTGTTCGATCTGAATAACGGCGGCGACAAGACAAATGTGGCCGGCAGCCTCTACCGCGATCTGGCCGTCAAAGCCTGCAATGCGGCAGGCAAACCGATCGCAGCCGGGTCCTCCGGTGCAGGTTACGGCGCGACAACGGCCACCCTGCGTGGCGGGCTTGGCAGTGCGTCCGCAAATTGCGGCAAATTCACCGTTGGCGCGCTTGCAGCCGTCAACGCGGCTGGTTCCGCGACCATCGGCGACACCGGGCATTTCTGGGCTGCGGCATACGAGCGCGACAGCGAATTCGGCGGACTGGGACTGCCGCGATCGGTTTCCCCGGACGCCCTGAACCCGCGCACCAAGGGCATGGCCGGTGCATCCACCACGATCTGTGTCGTGGCGACCGATGCCATGCTCACCAAGGTGCAGGCCCGCCGCATGGCGGTGATGGCACAGGATGGACTTGCCCGCGCGCTACACCCGGTTCACACACCGCTGGACGGCGACATCGTCTTCGCGGTCTCCACCGGCAAAGTGCCGCTCAATGATTCGCTGGCTGATCTGGTGGCGATCGGAACGCAAGCCGCGCACTGCCTTGCGCGCGCCGTCGCCCGCGGCGTGTATGAAGCAGCGGTCGCGCCCTCCTCCATGCCGCCGGCATGGAAAACGCGTTTCGGCTGAGACGGATCAGACGTAACGCGCCGGTGCGAAGACCCGCGGGTCGATGATCGTCTTTGCGCCGGACATCATCTGCGACAGCAAAAGTCCCGTCAGCGGCGCGAACGTGAGGCCCATATGCGCATGGCCGAAATCGAACCAAAGCCCCTCGTGACGTGGTGCCTTGCCGACAACGGGAAGTGAATCCGGCAGCGCTGGCCTGCGCCCCATCCAGGGTTCTTCGTCGAGACTTTCGCCAAGTGGGAACAGGCCTCGCGCATAAGGCTCGATCCGCTGCACCATGCGTTCGGAAACCGGCGCATCGATTCCGGCAAGTTCGATACCCGATGTCATGCGGATACCGCGCGCCATCGGCGCCAGCACATATCCAACCGTGTCATCCACGACCGTCCGCGACAGCCCGGCATTGCCCTGCGGCGCGAAATGGCGGTGATAGCCGCGCTTCGGCTTGAGCGGGAAATCGTAGCCGAGGGATCGCAGCAGCTTCGCCGACCACACGCCGGCGGCCATGATCACTTGTGTGCTGCGAAAAGGACCGGTGTCCGTCTCGATCCGCCAGCGGCCATCGACGGGTGCAACGGATACGACCTTGGCCTTTCGCAACTCCCCGCCGGCCTCGAGAAAAAGCTTCAGATAGGCCTGACTGACGGCAAAGGGATCGCTGACGGACGCATTTGCGCGCCAGTTGATCGCCCGTTTGAAAACGGGATTGAGAGATGGTTCGAGTTCGCATGCCTCGCGGGCGCTGAGCACGTCGAAATCAACCCCTGCCGAACGCGCGAAGTCGCGCTCCGCAGCGCTGGCGTTAAAATCCGCCTCGTTGCGGAACACAGCCAGCCAGCCGGTCTCCCACAACAAATGGCCTGCATCTGCCTCAGCCAGCAACTTGCGGTGCAAGCCAACCGTCTCACCCATGGCCGGCAGGGTGTCGCGCGCGGTCTGGTACAGGTTCTCCGGCGCGCTCGCACGCCAGAAAGCCGCAAGCCAGCTCAGAAATCCTGGAACGGCTTCCGCCCGATAACTGGCATAGGTCGTGCGGTTCAGCGCCAGCTTGAGAAGTTCCATCGGCGCGCGCGGCATGGCTGTCGGAACGTAGTGGCCGCCGCAAACGATCCCGGCATTGCCGAAGGACGTCAGCGATCCGGGCTCCACCGGATCAACCAGGGTCACCGAAAATCCAGCCCTCTGGGCAAACAGCGCGGCGCAAATACCGACGACACCGCCGCCAATCACGGCCACATCGCCTGAAGTCTCGTTCATCGTGGGTTCATCCCGGAAAGGCTTGAGTGGTGCTAACGTAGCGTCCGGAGTACCCGGCGCGCACGAAACGATGATTTTATTCGCTACCACACCGGAGGAATTTTGCCATGGCATATCCTGCGACCCGGAAGCTGCCGGACAGCCGGCTTCGCCTCGCACTGGCGGCGATCCTTGTCGCCCTGGCCGCGATCCTCGCAGTTCTGCCCTCACGCGCCAATGCGGGTGATCTCGCGGCCTGGCAGATCGTCGGTTTTTCTTCCGACGCAAGCCATTATGCGTTCGCGGAATACGGCCGCCAGGACGGCTCCGGCTATCCCTATGCCGCGCTCTACGTCATCGACCTTGATCAGGACAAATATGTCGGCGGCGCACCGTTCCGCACCCTGATCGAGGATGAAGCCGCGAGCATCGGACAGGCGCTGGCCGAGGTTCATGCGCAAGCCTCCGGCGCTTTGGCCGATTACGGCATTTCGCAACCGGCCCGCCTTGTCGCATCCGACCCTCCCGGCGAAGAGGACGGCAACCGCCACGCCATCGCCTTCCATGCCGCTCCGGTCTTCCCGCATATCGACCCTGCCCGGAACCTGACACTGACGACCCTCAACCTGCCCGATCAGGAGATGTGTGCTTCGTTTGCGCCGACCTTCGGTTTCGCGCTGGCTCTCGATGGCGTCGAGGTCTACCGCGACAATTCGATCCCCAAGAGCCGCAGTTGCCCGCTCGATTACCAGATCGCCGGTATCGTCACGACGATGGAAGAGCCGGCCACACGTGCGGTTGCCATGATCAGCGTCATGAAGGTCGGCTTCGAAGGCCCGGATCGGCGGCTAATCGCGGTTCCTTTTTCTTTCTGATTTCCGAACCCTTGCCAGATTGAGCCGCGCGGGCGGCTCTGTTACTTAATCGGCCATCGCATTCCCCAGGCGGCGATTCATCCCTGTTTCGCTGCCTCTAATCATTCCGGACGATTGCCGTGATCCCGCGTTATTCCCGACCCGACATGGTTGCCATCTGGCAGCCCGAAACGAAATTCCGCATCTGGTTCGAGATCGAGGCCTATGCCGCCAAGGCCATGGCCGAAATCGGTGAAATTCCGCAATCTGCCGCCGACACGATCTGGGAGCGCGGCTCCAAGGCCGAGTTCGATGTCGCGCGCATCGACGCGATTGAGGCCGAGGTGAAGCACGACGTCATCGCCTTCCTGACGCATCTGGCCGAACACGTCGGCGAGGACGCCCGCTTCGTGCACAAGGGTTTGACTTCCTCCGACGTGCTCGACACCTGCTTCAACGTCCAGCTTGCGCGTGCCTGCGACATCCTGTTGGCCGATCTCGACGCCCTGCTTGCCGCGATCCGCAAGCGCGCCTTCGAACACAAGATGACGCCGACCATCGGCCGTAGCCACGGCATCCACGCCGAACCCGTCACCTTCGGCCTGAAGATGGCGGAAGCCTACGCGGAATTCGCCCGCTGCAAGGCCCGTCTCGAAGCCGCCCGCGAAGAAATCGCGACCTGCGCTCTGTCGGGCGCCGTTGGCACCTTTGCCAACATCGATCCGCGTGTTGAAGCCTATGTCGCCGACAAGCTGGGCCTGACGCCGGAACCGGTGTCGACGCAGGTGATCCCGCGCGACCGCCATGCGATGTTCTTCGCCACTCTTGGCGTAATCGCCTCCTCCATCGAGCGGCTTTCGGTCGAAGTGCGCCACTTGCAGCGCACCGAAGTACTGGAAGCGGAGGAATATTTCTCGCCCGGCCAGAAAGGCTCCTCGGCGATGCCGCACAAGCGCAATCCGGTGCTGACCGAAAACCTCACCGGCCTGGCACGCATGGTGCGCGCCTATGCCCTGCCCGCCATGGAGAATGTGGCGCTGTGGCACGAGCGCGATATCTCGCACTCTTCCGTTGAGCGCATGATCGGCCCCGACGCCACGGTAACGCTCGATTTCGCGCTGGCGCGCCTCACCGGCGTCATCGACAAGCTGCTGGTCTATCCTGAACGCATGCGCAAGAACCTCGATGCGCTCGGTGGGCTGGTGCATTCCCAGCGCGTCCTGCTCGCCCTTGTCGAGGCTGGCGTCAGCCGCGAGGACGCCTACCGCCTCGTACAGCGCAACGCCATGCCGGTATGGCGCGGCGAAGGCGACTTCCTGACCTTCCTGAAGAATGACTCTGACGTAAACGTAAAGCTGAGCGACACCCAGCTCGAAGCCCTGTTCGACCTCGGCTACCACTACAAACACGTCGATACGATATTCAAGCGCGTCTTCGGCTCGTCGGAAGCCTGACATGAAAGCCCGCGAGGCCGACCTGCTGATCCTGCCAGGCCTGGGAGGCGGAACCGAGGGTCACTGGTACCGACGCTGGGCAAGCCGCATCGCGACGGCAAATGTTGTCGAGCAGGACGAGTGGAACAAGCCCTCGCCCGACGCCTGGACGGGGCGCATTCTGAAGCATGTCGCCGAAACCAGCCGCCCGGTCGTCTTCGTCGCCCATTCGCTCGGCACCATCGCGCTGGCCCATGCGGCCCCGAAACTCGCAAGCCTGAACATCCGCGGCGCCTTTCTGGTGGCTCCACCGGATCTGGAAACGCGGCTCAGCATGATTCCCGGCGCAAGGGATTTCATTCCCGTTCCGCGCGACCCCCTGCCGTTCCCCTCGCTGATGGCCGCAAGCAAGACAGACCCTTACGCAAGCCATGAAGCAGCCGGCGATCTCGCCAATGCCTGGGGCTCGCTGCTGGTCGATGCGGGCGATGCCGGCCACATCAACGCCGACAGCGGCCACGGCCCCTGGCCGGAGGGCCTGATGACCTTCACCGCCTTTCTGGGCCGGCTATAAGTCCTCATAAGATCTGCCATTCAGGAGATCTGCCATTCAGGAAATTTGTTGGAACGTCACAGCGCGTGCGGATAGCGTCCGCATGCGGCCTTGATCGCATGTCCCAAACGCCGGCATCGGGATGCTCACATGACTGCGCCGAACGCGTCCCATACCGATAATCCCACGCTCGGCATTGCGCTGGTTATCGTCGGCATGCTGGCGATCTCGATCAACGATATGCTGGTGAAGCAGCTTGCCGGCGGCTACCCCTTGCACGAGATCGTTTTCGCGCGCGCTTCGATCGGGCTTTTCCTGTGCCTGATCCTCGTCGCCTTCGAGGGCGGATATAAAATCCTGCGCACGGACAGGCCATTCATGCATGCCCTGCGCGGAATGATGATCGTCACGGCCAATATGACCTTTTTCCTCGCCATCGCGGCGATTCCGCTGGCTGACGCCACGGCGCTGTTCTTCGTTGCACCGCTGTTCATAACTGTGCTGTCGATCCCGATCCTCGGCGAGACGGTCGGCATGCGCAGGCTCATTGCCGTCGTGATCGGCTTCGCAGGCGTTCTGGTCATGCTGCAGCCGGGCTCCTCCATGATGGAGAACGCCTCCGGTACCGTTGTCGCCTTGCTGCCTGTCGTGGCGGCCTTTGCCTATGCGCTGACGCAGATCCTGACCCGCAAGCTGGGCATCTCGTCGAAACCCTCCGCACTCGCGGTCTATATCCAGCTCGCTTTCGTCATTGTCAGCCTGGCGTTCTGGATCGCTACCGGAGACGGACGCTTCGCCGAAGGCGTGAGCAATCCCAGCCTGGAATTGCTGCTGCGCGCCTGGCGCTGGCCCGACAGCCAGGACATCTGGCTGTTAGGTTTACTCGGTGTGATTTCTGCCGTTGCGAGCTACACCTTGTCAGCCGCTTACAAGCTGGCCAACGCCGCAACGATCGCGCCGTTCGAATATGTCGAACTGCCGATGGCGATCTTCTGGGGCTGGCTGTTCTGGGGTGAGTTTCCCGGCCCCCTCACCGGCGCAGGGATCGCGCTGATCGCAGGCGCGGGCATCTACGTCTTCTGGCGCGAGAGGCAGCGTAATCGCCCACTCGCGATGAAGAGAGCGACCCGCAGGTGGTAAGGCTCACATGCCCGCAGACGCACCGCGTCACATTGGCGGAAATTGCCAGATGACGGCGGCGCGAAAGATGCCCACATCGGCGCCGATTTCGTGGGTATGAACGACGCCGCCGGGTGAAAACAGATAGGTTTCATCAGCCAGGAAACTGTGCTGATACTCGCCGCGCAGCACAAGGTTTTCACTCAACTGATAATCTGCGCCCGCCCCCAAAACCAATCCGACATGCGTGTGGCTATCATTGTCCCCGTCGGTGGCCTCAACTGCATCGATACTTGCGATCGCCAATCCTGCGGTACCGTAGAAGAGCCACGCACCGGTTGTGACGCCGGCGCGCACGCGAATGGTCCCGACTGCTTCTACATCGAGACTGGGTAGAGTGACGGTGGGGTTCGTTTCACTCACGTCACCAAGCGATATATCGGCTTCAAAACCGTATACGTACTGGCCGTATTGGTAGTTCCTGCCACCGAGAATGCTGAAAACACCGCCACTGCCATTAAGCGTTGTCCCGGTCCCCACGACTGCAGCACTTCCTCGGCCGATATCGGCATCGAAGTAGCCTACGCCCCCGCCAACACCGACATACCAGCCGTCGCCCCGATAGACGGTAGAGGGAGAAAAAAGCTCGTTCGCATCGGCACGTCCGCCACTTGCGAAAACGATTGCCATCGACACAAGAATGGCCGAAGTCCGAAATGTCATGATTACCCGCCCCCGCGCAACAAGATTCGATCAACTCATCCTAGATGATGCAAATCCCAATTCAACGCAAAATTTTAATTTTCAAGTATTGTTTACAGCGAATACGAAGAAACGGAAGAATACACCAAAAAGTTTATTAGACGGATAAAAACCCCGACTCCATTCAACAGTTCGATTTGCAGGATGGCGCTTTTCTACAGATTGCATAGAAAATCCGCAAAGCCGGCAGAATGCGGCCGCGTGATGTAAATATCCCGGCAGAACAATCAGCTAGGGCTGATCATGGATCAGTCGTACAGGAATTCCCGCCCAACCTTGACGCGCTTGGTGCCGTCATAGGCGATGATATCGGCGGTCGCGTAGGTTTCCGACAAGGTGCCGGGCAGGAACGATCCGGTGCCGATCGCATCGACCGGGGCCTTCACCGCACCGATCACCTGACACTTCTGCAGGTCGAACCCGGACGAGGCGACGATCTGCGCCTGTTTGTAGCCGGCCTTGTCGAGTTGGCGCCGGGTATTGATGATCGAGGCGACGGAAACACCGGTACCGAACAGCAGGCGGCGGACCCGGTCGACGATGACGTTGCCGACATCGAGATGAAACGCCCGCGTACCCAGCACCGCTTCGGCGATGTTGTACTCGCCGTCGATGTCCATCCACTCCCCGACCACATCGATGGACTTGTCGTAATCGAGTCCTTCGGCAAACCGCGCGCCGTGCGTATCGAGACGCACGCCGAAGACCCTGCCCTCGTCCTGCAGCTTCGCCTCTTCGTAGAACCAGCGGGCTGCGGCAAGCGAGTCGCTGATTTCCAGACCGCGGTAATCGACGAGGCCAATCACCGGCGTTTCTTCCGGTAGGATCGGCGCGAGATATTTCAGCGCCTGCACCAGATCGCCATCGGTATAGCCGACCAGCGCATGCGGCATCGTGCCGGTGCCGGACTTCTGGCCGTAAAGCGGCGCAGTCAGGTCCTGAGAAGACCCGGTAAAGCCGCGCACATCCGGATTTTCCTTGCGCGCCGCGTCAGAGCCGACCGCAGCGCCATAGGCCGCCAGCAGGTTCATCTCCGCGCCACTGGCATGGCGGGCGTGCATGTCGATGAAGGCCGCATAGGGCACCGCGCGGCACATCTCGAAGGCATTGTTGGCGCATACGCAAGGGAACCCGACCTTCTGCAGCAGCAGGGTCTCGGCCTCCGACATGCGTGCGAACGGTACGTCGATCTTGAGCAGCTTCTTCTCGGAAGGAACCAGCGCACCCTCGGCATAATAGGTGCTGACTTCCGCCTCCGGCACATAACGCGCCAGCAGCCGCTTGGCCGGCTCAAGCGCTGCAATGATGCGCCTGCGCATGAAGACCGCGTAGCTGGCGGTGACGGAACGGTTGGAATCGACGATACGGCGGGTATTGGTGAAGTACTTGTCGGTGGTCGACTCGATGGAGCCGGCCGATTCCACCAGCGAGATCAGCCGGTCCAGAGCCGCGCTGCGTCCCGCGTCGAGTTCACCCTCGCCGTCCATGCTTCCTGTTTTCTGGTCCAAAACGGCCTCCCGGCGCATCTGCGGGCCGACTTCCCGCCGCCATGGCATTATCGGACAGTGCGCCGCGGCTTCACAAGGAGAAAGTCAGTCGCCGTACTGCTGCAGGGTTGCTGTGGCACCCGCGCAAATGAAGCGGTAGTCGCTGCCGCATGCGATGAGGCAATAGCCACGCTTGCGGTACTCATCGGCAAGCTTCGGGCTCTGGGCATAGCCGGTGGCGAATTTGCCGTGACGTTTACAGGCGTCGGCAACCGCATCCATGGTGGCCAGAACACTGCTGTTTTCCGGGTCCATGGCAGCGCCTCCGCTCGCCGACACCGACATGTCTGCCGGGCCGATGAACAGTCCGTCGATCCCCTCGACCGCAGCGATTTCATCGACGGCATCGACCGCGGCACGGGTCTCGATCATCGCCAGGGTCAGCTGCAGCCCGTTGGCTGCCGCCAGCCATTGGTCCTTGTCCATGCCCCAGACATGCATCATCCGCGATGGCCCCCAGCTACGCTCGCCGAGCGGCGGATATTTCGCGGCCTCGACATAGTGTTTCGCATCCGAAGCCGAATTGATCATCGGCGCGATAACCGCTTCCGCCCCAAGATCGAGCGCGCGGGCGGCAAAGGCAAAATCCCCATGCGGAATGCGCACGATCGGCGCTGCCCCGCCGGCAAGAACGCCAAACAGGCTCGCCTTCATCGCTTCATAGCCCGCATAGCCGTGCTGGCAATCGATATTGACGGCAGGAAAACCGCTTGCGGCGATCGCTTCTGCTGCAAGCGGATCGGCAAGCTGCGTCCATCCGCAAAGCAACGTCTCACCGGCCTTCAGGCGGTGGGCAAGTGTGGGTGCGCTCATGTTTCCAGCTTGGACTTCAGGCTTCGCTCTGGATCTGATCAACAGCAGTCGCCATCAGTTCATCCATCGTGCGGCGGATCTGATGGTCGCTCTGATCAACACCATTGGCGTCGAAATCAGCGCGAACCTTGCGGAAAACGTCCTCCTCGCCCGGTTCCTCGAAATCGGCCATCACGACGGTCTTGGCATAGGCGGCAGCTTCGTCGCCGGAAAGTCCGAGCTTCTCCGCTGCCCATTCGCCCAGCAGGCGGTTTCGCCGGGCCATCGCCTTGAAGCGCAGTTCCTCGTCGTGTGCGAACTTCTTCTCGAAGCCTTCCTCGCGCTTGTCGAAAGTGGTCATCTCTGGCCTCCGCAAATGGCATATACCGCGCCGGGTGGCGCTGGCGTCATCATGACCGCAGTCAATATCGGTTGCCTTGTGCGAAATCAACGCCACTTGATGCGCCAAAATGCCTGTGCACCGGCATTTCCGCACATCCATCACCGATTGTGCGGCGCACCGCTATCGAGTAGGGTCCGCGCGAGTTTTCCGATTCAGGAAAAAAGCGCAATATCTGCTGTCAACATCGCGAGTCGGAGACGTGTCCGCCCAGGCAGGCGGATCGAAAGCCAAGGATTTGAAACCCATGAACCGCCGCCGCAGGATTTACGAGGGCAAGGCCAAGATTCTCTACGAAGGTCCCGAGCCCGGAACGCTTGTGCAGCACTTCAAGGATGACGCCACCGCCTTCAACGCCAAGAAGAAGGACGTGATCGAGGGCAAGGGCGTGCTCAACAACCGCATCAGCGAGCACATCTTCAACAATCTCAACGCGATCGGCGTGCCGACCCACTTCATTCGGCGCCTGAATATGCGCGAGCAGCTGATCCGCGAAGTCGAGATCATTCCGCTCGAGGTCGTGGTGCGCAATGTTGCCGCAGGTTCCCTGTCGCAGCGTCTGGGGCTGGATGAAGGCACCCAGCTGCCGCGCTCCATCATCGAGTTCTATTACAAGAACGATGAACTGAACGACCCGATGGTCTCCGAAGAGCACATCACAGCCTTCGGCTGGGCAGCGCCGCAGGAGATCGACGACATCATGTCGCTGGCGATCCGTATCAACGATTTCCTGACCGGGCTCTTCCTGGGCTGCGGCATCCGCCTCATCGACTTCAAGATCGAGTTCGGCCGGCTTTACGAGAACGACATGCTCCGTATCGTGCTCGCCGACGAGATCAGCCCCGATTCCTGCAGGCTCTGGGACATCGGCTCCGACGAGAAGCTCGACAAGGACCGCTTCCGCCGCGACATGGGCGGACTTGTCGAAGCCTATACCGAGGTTGCCCGCCGGCTCGGCATCATGTCGGAAAACGAACCGTTGCCTGCGCGCGGCCCCGTTCTCGTGAAGTGAGGATCAGCCTACGATGAAAGCCCGCGTAACCGTTACGCTGAAGAAAGGCGTGCTAGACCCTCAGGGCAAGGCCATCCATGGCGCCCTCTCGACACTCGGCTTTGACGGTGTCGAGGGGGTGCGTCAGGGCAAGTTGATCGAGATCGAACTGGACGAGACGAACCGCGACGATGCCCGCCGCAAGGTCGAGGCCATGTGCGAGAAGCTGCTCGCCAACACGGTGATCGAGAACTACGCCATCGACCTCGTTTGACGGTTGAAACCATCACAGGAGGCCAAAATCGCCTGCCTGGAGCTTTATGAACCGATCAATACGCTGAAACCCGTCGCCGACGATGTCTGGATTGTCGACGGGCCGGAAATCAGCATGGGCTATCTATGGCTGTTCAGCTTGCCCTTCACCACCCGCATGACCGTGATCCGGCTGCCCGATGGCGGCCTGTGGCTTCACTCGCCCACGCCCCTGGATGAAGGCCTGCGCAAGGAGATCAATGCACTCGGTCCCGTCTCCCACATCGTCGCCCCCAATCGAATCCATTACTGGTGGGTTGGCGACTGGAAGCAGGCTTACCCTGAAGCGCACACCTATGCCGCCCCCAAAGTCGTGCAGGAAGCCGCCAAAGCCGGACGCTTTAGCGGCTTCGACAAGGAATTGACCGATACACCGCCCGCCGCATGGGCCGGCATCATCGATCAGCAGGTCGTGCCCGGCAGCTACCTGAGCGAGGCCGTTTTCTTCCATCGCCCTTCGCGTACCCTCGTGCTAACCGATCTCATCGAGAATTTCGAACCTGACAAGGTCACCTGCGGCTGGCTCAAGCCGATGTTGAAAATCGGCGGCGTTGCCGATCCCAACGGGACCATGCCGCGCGATTTGCGCCTGACATTTCTGGCACAACGCAAGGAATTGCGCACTGCGGTTCAAAAGATGATCGATTGGAACCCTGAACGCCTTTTACTCGCCCATGGCCGGTGGTATGCGGAAGGCGCCGTCGGCGAGTTGCGCCGCGCCTTTCACTGGGTTCTCTGAGTATGTACGCCCCTCACCGATTCTCCCGGAGGCCTCGATGAAGTCCGCCATCATCCTCTTCCCCGGCACCAACCGCGAACGCGACATGGCAGCCGCCCTGAAACGCGCTACCGGCAACACACCGCAGATCGTCTGGCACGGCGACACCGAACTGCCCGATGTCGATCTGGTCGTACTGCCCGGCGGCTTCTCCTACGGCGATTACCTGCGCTGCGGCGCCATTGCCGCCAACTCGCCAGTCATGCCGGAAGTGATTGCCCACGCGGAAAAGGGTGGTTACCTGCTCGGTGTCTGCAACGGTTTCCAGATGCTGACGGAGACCGGCCTGCTGCCCGGCGCGCTGATGCGCAACGCCAACCTGAAGTTCGTCTGCCGCGACGTGCATCTGAAGGTGGAAAACACCCAGACGCCCTTCACCACCGCCTATGCCCCCGGCCAGGTCATCCGCGTTCCGGTCGCCCATGGAGATGGCAACTACTTCGCCGATAGCGACACCCTCGACCGCCTCGAAGGCGAAGGCCGCGTCGTCGTGCGCTACTGCGATGCCAAGGGCGAACTCACCGGCGACGCCAACCCGAACGGCTCCCAGCGCAACATCGCCGGTATCCTCAACGAGAAAGGCAACGTGCTCGGCATGATGCCGCATCCCGAAGACATGACCGACGAGCGCCAGGGCGGCCTCGACGGCCTCGGCCTCTTCACCAGCATCGGTACCGCCGCCTGACAACCTTCCGCCTTACGGCAACACAACACGGCATCATGATCCCCAACGAAACACCCATCACGCCGGAACTGGTCGCCGAACACGGCATCAAGCCCGACGAATACCAGCGCATCCTCGACCTGATCGGCCGCGAACCCTCGCTGACCGAACTCGGCATCTTCTCGGCGATGTGGAACGAGCACTGTTCCTACAAGTCCTCGAAGATCTGGCTGAAAACGCTGCCGACCAAAGGGCCACAGGTCGTCTGCGGGCCGGGCGAGAACGCCGGCATCGTCGACATCGGCGACGGGCAGGTCTGCGTCTTCAAGATGGAAAGCCACAACCACCCCTCGTTCATCGAGCCCTATCAGGGCGCGGCAACGGGCGTCGGCGGCATCCTGCGCGATGTCTTCACCATGGGCGCGCGGCCCATCGCCGCCATGAACGCGCTGCGCTTCGGCAGCCCGGATCATCCCAAGACGCGGCATCTGGTGCGCGGCGTCGTTGCCGGCGTGGGCGGCTACGGCAACTCCTTCGGCGTGCCGACCGTCGGCGGAGAGGTCGAGTTCCACGAAAGCTATAACGGCAACATCCTGGTCAACGCGTTTGCCGCAGGGATCGCCGACAAGGACGCGATCTTCTACGCCAAGGCGACGGGCGTCGGGAAACCCATCGTCTACCTCGGCTCCAAGACAGGCCGCGACGGCATCCACGGCGCGACCATGGCGTCCGCCGAGTTTGGCGAGGATGCCGAAGAGAAACGTCCGACCGTGCAGGTCGGCGATCCGTTCTCGGAAAAACTGCTGCTGGAAGCCTGCCTTGAGCTTATGGAATCCGGCTCCGTCATCGCCATTCAGGACATGGGTGCTGCCGGCCTGACCTGTTCGGCGGTGGAAATGGGCGCCAAGGGCAATCTCGGCGTTACGCTGGACCTTGAGAACGTGCCCTGCCGCGAGGACGGCATGAGCGCCTACGAGATGATGCTGTCGGAGAGCCAGGAGCGTATGCTCATGGTGTTGAAGCCCGAAAAGGAAGAGACCGCGCGCGCGATCTTCACCAAGTGGGGGCTCGACTTCTCCGTCGTCGGCGAAACCACCGATACGAAGCGCTTCCTGATCCGCCACAATGGCGACGTGATGGCCGATCTGCCGATCATGGAGCTTGGCGACGAGGCGCCGGAATACGACCGCCCTTATTTGCGCACCGAAGCGCCCGATCCCCTGCCCGCCTCCGAAATCGAAGCGCCGAAGGACTACGCCGAAGCATTGATGACCATCATCGGCGGCCCGAACAACTGCTCGCGCCGCTGGGTGTGGGAACAGTACGACCACCTCGTCATGGGCAACACCATGCAGCGCCCCGGCGGCGATGCAGCCGTGGTCCGCGTCGACAACGAAAGCACCAAGGGGCTTGCCTTCGCGGTGGACGTCAACCCACGCTATTGCCTCGCCCACCCCTACGAGGGCGGCAAGCAGGCGGTCGCCGAAGTCTGGCGCAACATCACCGCGGTCGGCGCACAGCCGCTGGCGATCACCGACAACCTCAATTTCGGCAATCCCGAACGGCCCGAGATCATGGGCCAGTTCGTCGGTTGCATCGAAGGCATCGGCGAAGCAGCCCGCGTGCTCGATGCGCCTGTCGTCTCCGGCAACGTGTCGCTCTACAACGAGACCAATGGCGTTGGCATCCTCCCGACCCCTGCGATCGGCGCTGTCGGCCTTCTGCCCGACATCGACGTGATGGCGACGATTGCCTTCAAGGCCGAAGACGAGAGCATAGTCCTGGTCGGTGGACACGGCACGCATCTGGGGCGCAGCACCTATCTGCGCGACGTGCTCGGCCGCGACGAAGGCCCGCCGCCCCCCGTCAGCCTCGTCAACGAATTGAAGCACGGCGATTTCGTGCGCAGCGCCATCCGCCACGAGCGCGTCTCCGCCTGTCACGACATTTCAAATGGTGGTCTGGCCGTGGCACTGGCCGAGATGGCGATGGCAAGCGGCATCGGCGCCGTCATCGACATGCCCGTCTCGCCGGATCTGCATGCGAAACTCTTCGGTGAGGACCAGGCCCGCTACGTCCTGACCGTGCCCGGCGCCCACCTGGCGCGCGTGCTGGAGGATGCAGCAGCCCACGATGTGCCGGCCGAAGTCATCGGCAAAACCGGCGGCCCGGCGCTCCGCATCGGAACGGCATTGTCAGTGTCGGTGGAAACGTTACATCATGCCCATGAGGCATGGTTGCCCGAGTACATGTCAGAAGAGCTTTGACGGAAGGACCACCGCATGGCGATGGAAGAAAGTGAAATCGTCCGCCTGATCAAGGCAGCACTCCCCGATGCCAATGTATCCATCCAGGATCTGGCCGGTGACGGCGACCACTACGCGGCAACGGTCGTGTCCGAAGCCTTTCGCGGCAAGAGCCGCGTACAGCAGCACCAGATGGTCTATCAGGCGCTGCAGGGGAACATGGGCGGCGTGCTGCATGCTCTTGCGTTGCAGACCAGCGCACCGGAGTAGGAACCAGCGAGCATGAGCGTTCCAGCCATCATTCTACTGGTTCTTGCCATCGCGATGGCTGCGTTCATGGATTTCCGCGCCTTGCGTGCTATTTATCGACTGACTTCAGCGTTTTACCGCCGGACCTTGAATCCGGCTGAGAAAGGAACCCGGCAATGAACCCCGTTCACGAAATGATCGATAGCGAAGTGAAGGGCAACGACGTGCTGCTGTTCATGAAGGGCACGCCTGCGTTCCCGCAGTGTGGCTTTTCCGGACAGGTCGTCCAGATCCTCGATTACCTCGGCGTCCCCTACAAGGGCGTCAACGTGCTTGAGAACATGGAAATCCGCGAAGGCGTGAAGGCCTATTCCAGCTGGCCGACCATCCCGCAGCTCTACGTCAAGGGCGAGTTCATCGGCGGCTGCGATATCGTCCGCGAGATGTTCCAGGCCGGTGAACTGCAGGAGATGCTCACTGAAAAGGGGATCGAGACCTCAAAGCAGAGCGCCTGACGCTTTTTACTCGCCAGGCAGATATGCAGAGGGGCCCACACGGGCCCCTTTTCGTTGAAAGCGATACCGTTCAGACCCCTGCCACATAGCGGTAGCCGCTGCCCGCCTCTTCAACATGCCCGACACCCGGCCATGTCAGGTGATAGCCGATCAGGCTGATCTTGTCGGCAACGATACGCTTCAGCAACGCCTGGCGGGTCGCCGCGGCCTGAACATGGTCCATGTCGAAACCGAAATGCCAATCGGGGTATTCGAAGGCGATGATGTCATGGGTGAACGTGTCGCCCGTGATCAGAAGTTGCTCCCCTTCCGAGGCGATCAGCACCGACATGTGCCCCGGCGTGTGCCCGGGCGTCGCGATCATCGACACGCCCGCCGTCACCTCGTGATTGTCACCGGCCATGGTCGTCTTTTCTGATACCGGAGACAGGTTCCGCTGCGCACCCAGAGCAAAGGGTTTCAGGGAATCGGGCAGCTGATCGACGCGGTCTTCTGCCATCCAGTAGTCGTATTCGACCGCGGAGATCGTGTAGTCCGCGTTCGCAAAACGCGGACTGTCGTCGAAATCATCGATCACCCCCCAGACGTGGTCGGGATGAGCGTGGGTCAGGACGACCTTGGTGATCAGCTCGCGCTCGATCTGCCCTATCTCCAGGGAATCGTCGAGCTTGCCGGCGGTCTCCATGAAATTCAGGCCCGACCCGGTATCGACGAGAATCGTCTCCTCGCCCCGCTCCAGCATGACCACGTTGATCGCCCCCGGCCTGACGTCGGTCCGCAGGCCCCGCTCCGCCAGCAGGTCCGTGACCAGCTTTGCATCCATGTCCTGAGCCAAAGCCGGGATCGGCAGGTTGATAATACCATCGGACAAAACCGTCACATCGAATTCGCCGAACTTGAACCGGTGCACCGCCGGCTCCTGCGCCAGCGCGATCCCTGCACCGGTTGCTCCCGCGGCCAACACCAGCCCGCCGGTCGTAAATCGCGCAGCACCCGCGCTCGCCGTTGCCGCCTTCAAGAATTCGCGCCTGTCCAGCATGGTGACCTCCCTTGTCCAATTTATATTCGTATTCCTGAATAATTGCGCGCAGCGCGCATCTCGGCAAGCCCCGTCATGGCAAAAGAAAAGGCCGCCCTTAAAGGACGGCCTTTTGAACTTGGCTGTGCGGAAAACTTTAGCGGGAGTAGAACTCGACCACCAGGTTCGGTTCCATCATCACCGGGTAAGGTACATCCGACAGCACCGGCACGCGGACATACTTTGCGACCATCTTGTTGTGATCGGCATCAACGTACTCGGGAACATCGCGCTCGGCGCTCTGAACGGCTTCCAGAACCAGCGCCAGCTGCTTGGAGGCGTCCTTGACCTCGATGACATCGCCGGGCTTGCAGCGATAGCTCGGGATGTTGACGCGCCGGCCGTTGACCTTGACGTGGCCATGATTGACGAACTGGCGCGCGGCGAAGACCGTCGGCACGAACTTGGCGCGGTAGACGACCGCATCGAGACGGCTTTCCAGCAGGCCGATCAGGTTGGCGCTGGTGTCGCCGCGCATACGGTCCGCCTCTTCATAGGTGCGGCGGAACTGCTTCTCGGGAATCGAACCGTAATAGCCTTTCAGCTTCTGCTTGGCGCGCAGCTGCAGGCCGAAGTCGGACATCTTGCCCTTGCGGCGCTGTCCGTGCTGGCCGGGGCCATATTCGCGGCGGTTGACGGGGCTCTTCGGGCGGCCCCAGATGTTCTCGCCCATACGCCGGTCGATTTTATACTTGGCGTCGATACGCTTGCTCATCGCAATTCCTCAAACGTTGCGCGTGAAGCACCCATGCCTCACGCTTAGGTTGGGAACGCGCCCTCCTCTGCCCCGGATTTTGCCGGGACTGACAGGATGATCGCGGCAAGGCGCCTGAAATCATCCACGGGTCACGTCAGGATTTTTCCCGTCATGCCTCAGATGCATATTCGGGAAGCCGGGTGAGTAGGCGGTTACGCGTGAAAAGTCAATCGCGGCGCGTCTCGACACGCAGCCCGAAACCCTTCAGCACCCGCCGGATCGCCTGGTCAGCAATACCTGAGGTGAATACGGCGATGTCCTCGCCTGCCCCGGTGTCGGCCTCATCGCCGATCAGCGAGCGCGCGCGCCGGGCGATGGCCTCGGCAGGGTCGATCCAGTCCACCGGCCACGGCGCCACCTTGCGCATGCGGTTGACAAGGAAGGGATAGTGCGTGCAGGCGAGCACCACAATGTCCGTACGCTTGCCATCGGCTTCGATGAAACAGGGCGCAATTTCCGCAGCCACGGCATCCTCGTCGACAAAGCCCTCGCGCATGTAGACTTCCGCCAGCTTGGCGAGATGACTGCTTCCGACGAGCCGGACATGGCAGCGCTCGGCATAGTCGCGGATCAGGTCGCGGGTATATTGCCGCTTCACCGTGCCCGGCGTCGCCAGAACAGCGACAACGCCGGAACGGGTGCGCTCCGCCGCCGGCTTGATCGCCGGCACCGTACCGACGAAGATTTCGTTCGGGTAAGCCTCGCGCAGCGCGTTGATCGCCAGCGTCGAGGCGGTGTTACATGCGATGACGGTGATTTCCGGTTCATAAGCGCGAATAAGATCGCCGAAAAGCGCCACCATGTGCTTGAGCAGCGCCGGCTCCTCCCATGCGCCATAGGGAAAGGCCGCATCGTCGGCGACATAGACATAGCGCCGGTCCGGCGCCAGTACACGCAACTCGCGCAGAACCGTCAGTCCGCCGACCCCGCTGTCGAAAATCAGGATGGGCTTCATTCCCGCTCAGCCTTTCGGGCAAATTTGCGCCCCGTGAGCGCAACGATGACGCCACGCAGGCTACGCACCTCCTGTGACGTCAATCGGGCACGGTGGAACAGGTTTCGCAGATTGCGCACCATGACCGGTGCCTTTTCCGGCGGTTTGAGGAAACCGCCACGGTCCAGCTCCGTTTCAAGATGCTCGAAGAAGCCGAACACCTCGTCCTTCGGTGCAAGGTCAGGTAGATCGCTGAAGACCTCCCGCGTACCCGCCGTTCCCGCCGCGCGCTGCCATTCGTAGGCCATGATCAGCACGGCCTGTGCGAGGTTCAACGAGGCGAAGGCCGGATTGACCGGATAGGTCAGGATCGCATCCGCAAGCGAGATATCCTCGTTGTCGAGACCCGCCCGCTCACCGCCGAACAGAATGCCGCAACCGCGTCCCTGCCCCTTGCGCACGGCAAGGCTGTCGGCTGCTTCAGTCGGCCCGAAAACCTCCTTCATCATGCCGCGCTGACGCGCCGTGGTGGCATAGACATAGGTGAGATCGGCAATCGCCTCTGCCGTTGTTGCGAACACGCGCGCGCCGTCGATCACCCAGTCCGCACCGGAGGCGGCGGCCTGCGCGCTTTCGCTCGGCCAGCCGTCACGCGGCGCAACAAGGCGCAGTTCGGACAACCCGAAATTCGCCATCGCGCGGGCTGCCGTACCGATGTTTTCGCCAAGCTGCGGGCGCACGAGAATGACCACCGGTCCACCCGTGACGCGCTGGCGCGCTTTGTCCGTTCCTGCCATGGAGAGACCGATTAGCCGGAAATACGGATGAGCGAAAGCCGTCAGGTGCCTTTCGGGTAATGCTCTTGCGGCTTTGATGTGCGGTACGCCTCCGGCACCTGCATCCGGCCGGGGATGTGCTTGTACGACCAGTCCATCAGCGCCTGCACGACGGGCAGAAGGTCGGCTCCCTTCTCCGTCAGCCGGTATTCATAGCGCATCGGACGCTCCTGATAGGCATGCCTGCCGATCAGCCCCTCACGCTCAAGCAGGTGTAATCTGTCGGCGAGAATGTTTGTGGAAATCCGTTCCGGCATTTCCAGCAGTTCCGAATAGCGGCGCTTGCCAATCATGATCGTGCGCAGCACGACCAGCGTCCATTTGTCGCCGATGATGTCGAGTGCGGAGGCGACCGGGCATGCGGAACGGAATTCGGCCATCGGAATTACCTGTCGGATTGCAAACTTGTGATTTGCAAGTTAACCTGCTTTTGGTAACTTGCAAAATGCAATTCACTCGGCAAGGGAGCCATGCCATGACCCACAAGGGAAGCTGCCAGTGCGGCGCTATCGCGATCGAAGTCACCGGTGAGCCGGCCCTCGCGGCACACTGCCATTGTCTCGATTGCCAGAAGTCGGGCGGCGCCGGACATCTTTCATTCGCCTTCTATCCCGAAGCTCAGGTCAAGGTTACAGGCGAGCTTACCCGCTATGCCTCGAAGACCGACGCCGGCAACATGATGACCCGCTCTTTCTGTCCGGTCTGCGGCAGCCGTATTCTGGGCGAATCCGACGGCGTGCCCGGCATGACCGGAGTAGCCCTCGGCGTTCTCGATGAATCCGACGACATCGCGCCAGCCATGTCTTTTTATGCAAAGCGGCTGCGCAAGTGGGATCACCTGGCAGAGGCCATACCCGCATTCGACGAGTTGCCGCCGCGCAAATAAGCGTCATGCCGGAAGATTCTCCATCTGCCACTTCAGTCTGAATTGCCCTTGTTCCCCGCCCTTGCTATAGCGCTTTTCATCATTTGGCAGCGCAGCAAAAGGGGCAGTTCTCATGTCGAAGATCAAGGTCGCCAATCCGGTCGTCGAACTCGATGGCGACGAGATGACACGCATCATATGGCAACTCATCAAGGACAAACTGATCCTCCCCTATCTCGACATCGATCTGGAATATTACGATCTGGGTGTTGAGAAGCGCGACGAAACCGACGATCAGATCACTATCGATGCCGCCAATGCGATCAAGAAGCATGGCGTCGGCGTCAAATGCGCCACCATCACGCCGGACGAGGCCCGCGTCGAGGAATTCGGTCTGAAGAAGATGTGGCGCTCGCCCAACGGCACCATCCGCAACATCCTTGGCGGCGTCATCTTTCGCGAGCCGATCATCTGCAAGAACGTGCCGCGTCTGGTTCCAGGCTGGACCCAGCCGATCATCGTCGGCCGTCACGCCTTCGGCGATCAGTACCGCGCCACCGACTTTCTCTTCCCCGGCAAGGGCAAGTTGACGATGAAATTCGTCGGCGAGGATGGCACGACAATCGAGCACGAAGTGTTCGATGCGCCTTCTTCGGGCATCGCCATGGGCATGTATAACCTCGACGATTCCATCTACGACTTCGCGCGCGCCTCGCTGAACTACGCGCTTGGGCGCAAGGTGCCCTGCTATCTCTCGACCAAGAACACGATCCTGAAAGCCTATGACGGACGCTTCAAGGACATCTTCCAGGAGGTCTACGAGGCCGAGTTCGAGGCAAAGTACAAGGAAGCCGGCATCTGGTACGAGCACCGGCTGATCGACGACATGGTCGCTGCCGCCCTGAAGTGGTCCGGCGGCTACGTCTGGGCCTGCAAGAACTACGACGGCGACGTGCAGTCCGACACGGTGGCTCAAGGGTTCGGCTCGCTCGGCCTGATGACGTCCGTACTGATGACGCCGGACGGCAAGACCGTCGAGGCCGAAGCCGCCCACGGCACGGTCACCCGTCACTACCGCCAGTGGCAGAAGGGCGAGCAGACCTCGACCAACTCCACCGCCTCGATCTTCGCCTGGTCGCGTGGACTTGCCCACCGCGCCAAGCTCGACAACAACGCCGAACTGAAGCGCTTTGCCGATACGCTGGAGAAGACGGTCGTCGATACCATCGAAGGCGGCGAGATGACCAAGGACCTCGCCCTGCTCGTCGGCCCGGACCAGCCGTGGCTGTCGACGGAAGGCTTCCTCGACGCCATCGACAGGAACCTGCAAAAGGCGATGGGCTAAAGCGGCCCGCCATCCTGCCGATGTTCTAGTACGGGCGCGCCGGCTCTAGCTGAGCCGGCGGTCTTCCATGTCGCGGATCGTTGAAACAACCTTGGCGACCGCCTCATCGGGAAAGCCCAGTCCTTCGAGAACGCGTCCTGCAAGACGTAGGCTGCCCTCGACCGCTTCGGGAACAACGCCGTCGATATCCATGTCCTTAAGCGTGCGGGCATGGGCTGAATCCTTCGCTCTGGCAATGACCATTGCGCCTGGCGCCAGCTTGCGTGCGGCTTTGACCATGCGCTCTGCCGCCGCCGGATCGTCCAGCGTCACGATGAAGGCACGCGCCTTCTTCGCCCCTGTTTTCAGCAGGATGTTTTCGCGTCCTGAATCGCCGAAATAGACATTGTGCCCGGCCTGCCGCTCGCGGTTCACGGACCTGGCGTCCCGGTCGAGCGCGATATAGG
Source organism: Rhodobiaceae bacterium (assembly GCA_020637855.1). GTDB lineage: Bacteria > Pseudomonadota > Alphaproteobacteria > Rhizobiales > Tepidamorphaceae > JACKJK01. The sequence continues at coordinate 106,722 of JACKJR010000002.1, forward strand.
GAATATTCTCCGTCTCGAGCACTTGCGCCACGATCTTGCCGACGCGCCCGAACCCGCCGACGATTACGTGGTCCTCGAGATCGGCATGTACGTCCTGGACCTGTGCGCCATCAGCCGTCTCGGGATGCAGACGCTCTGACGCGATGCTGCCAAGCCGCGCGACCAGCGGCGTCATCAGCATCGTGATCGAGGCGACAAGGATGCAGAACTGCGCCTGCTCCCTGCCGATGATGCCCTCGTTTCCGGCAAGCGCCAGAATAACGAAAACGAACTCGCCCGCCTGACCAAGCAGCATCGCCGTTTCCAGCCGTGCCCCGCGCGCGACCCCGAATGCCCAGAGCACACCGTACAGAACCAGCGATTTGACGAGGAAAAGACCGGTTGCGGCCAGCAACAGCAGCCACAGCTGCTGAAGAACCGTCAGCAGGTCGATGTTCATGCCGACCGACATGAAGAACATGCCGAGCAGCAGCCCCCTGAACGGTTCTATGTCGACCTCTATCTGGTGCCGGTATTCGGTCTCCGAAAGCAGCATTCCGGCAAGAAATGCCCCCAGCGCCATGGACAGCCCGGCCGACTGGGTCGCCAGCGCGGTCGCGCCGATGATCAAAAGGATGATGGCGATGAAAAGTTCATGCGATCTGGCGCTCGCCGTCAACCTGAGCATGGGCTTCAGCGCATAGCGCGCCAGAAGCAGTATGGCGCCGATTGCGAATGCGGCGAAAGCCACCGCCTCGACGATGGTGATCCAGGCGTTGTTGTCGACACCGGCATTCAACGAGCCGACAGCAAACAGGATCGGGATGACCATGATATCCTGCATCAGCAGGATCGACATGGACAGGCGTCCGACCTCGGTCGCCACCCTGTGGGTCTCGTAGAGCGACTGCATCACGATCGCTGTTGACGACAGCGCAAAGCCCAGCCCCAGAACGAAGCTGGCATTGCCATCCACACCCAGCAGGTAGGCGGCAATACCGATGGCCGCGGCCGAAACCAGCACCTGAAGCGTACCCGCGCCCAGAACGAAACGGCGGAGCTGCCAAAGGCGCCGGAACGAAACCTCCAGCCCGAGCATGAAGAGCAGGAAAATGACGCCCAGTTCGCCGATGGCAGCGATCCTGCCGGGATCGCGGATCGTGACGTATTCGAAGAAATGATACTCGGCCGAAAACCGGCCGAACCCGTACGGGCCGACAAGCATTCCGGCAATGAGAAATCCGATGACGATGCCCGTGCGGGCATGCTGCAGCAGCGGCACGACAATGCCGCTGGCCGCCAGGAAAATCATCGCTACCCGGATCCAGTCCGCGTGGTGATCCACGCCGCTCTCCCGCCCAGTGAATGAATCAAGAAATATGATTGCCCGCAATGGATGCATGCCGCAACGCAGCGCGCAAGCCGATACGCGGCGCGCCGGCTAGTCGGATGTCTCGATTTCTTCTTCGACGATATCGCCTCTCGGCGTCACCCGCTGATCCTTGAGCCGCTCGGCGGCGACCGCACGGATATGACTGCCGATTTCCGGTTTATCGTGGAGGAGCTTTTCAAAGGCTGTGGATTCCAGTTCCAGCAGCGCTGTCGTCTCGCGCGCAACCACGGTTGCGGAACGCTTGGATTTCCTCAGCAAGGCGATCTCACCGAAGAACGTTCCCTCCTCCAGAATCACCTCGCGGTCCGGCAACTGCACGGCAACCGAGCCCGACATGATGAAATACATGGACTGTGCCGGATCCCCGCGATGGGCGATCACGACGCCGCGTTCCACCTTGCGCGAGTGCAGCAGCTTCATCACCGTGGCGATTTCGTTGGCCGAAAGCTCGGCGAACATCGGAACCCGCGCCAGCATGCTCCAGGTGACCACGAACTCGCGCTTGTGCATTTCCCGGGCAAAGGCTGTCGCGACGATGCCAACCGGCAAGGCAAACATCATCAAGCCGAGCAGCATGACCATGCTGCCGACCAGCTTGCCGACGGGCGTAACCGGCACAACATCGCCATAGCCGACCGTCGTCAGCGTCGCGATCGCCCACCACAAGGCCTGCGGGATCGAACCGAAACCGTCCGGATGGACCTGATGTTCAAGCAGGTACAGCAGGGTTGCGGCGGTCAGAGCCACGCCCGTCATGACGACGAACGCGCCAAGAAGCGCACGGGATTCCTCCGCCATCGCGGCAAGCAGCGAGCGCAGACCGGACGAGTAGCGCGCCAGTTTCAGGAACCGCACAAGGCGGAACATACGCAAGACGCGCAGATCCGCACCAATACCGAACAGAGCGAGATAAAACGGTGCAATCGCCAGGAGATCGATGATCGCGGACGGTTGCGCTGCAAACCTGAGCCGTGCCCGCAGCGGTCCCAGCGACGACAAGGGCGCGTGAAGATCCGCCACCCATAGCCGCATCAGATATTCCAGTGTGAAGACGGCAACGGAAAAATACTCGAACGCATCGAACAAGTGGGCATAGGTGTCCCGTACACTGCCCACCGTTTCCACAACCGCGGCAGCGACATTGGCGATGATCAGGACAACGAGATACCAGCCGACGACAAGGCTCAAAGCATCGCCGGGAGGTGCATCCTCGAAGATTTCAAACAAACGCCGCTTGATGCGTGCGCTACGGTTACTGCCGTGTACGCCCGCGCCCAAGACCGTTCACTCACGCATTCGCGGCGGCAGCTTCCAGGCCGGTGCGAACCGCGTTCAACGCCTCCGCCGCCTTGCTGCCGTCAGGCCCGCCGGCCTGAGCCATGTCCGGGCGCCCGCCCCCGCCCTTGCCGCCGAGTGCCTCTGATCCCGCGCGCACGAGATCAACGGCGCTGATCCGCGCCGTAAGGTCTTCGGTCACGCCGACCACGATCGCCGCTCGGCCCTCGTCGTTGACCCCGACCAGCGTCACGACACCGGATCCGATCTGCCCCTTCATCTCGTCGACGATACCTTTTAGCTGCTTGGCATCAACACCGGTTATCGACCGGCCCACGAAGGAAATGCCGGCAACCGTTTCCGCAGCCGCGCCACTGTCCTGTCCTGCAGAGGTGCCTCCACCCAGTGCAAGCTGGCGTTTGGCCTCGGCGAGTTCCTTTTCCAGCTTGCGCCGCTCTTCGATCAGCGTCGTCAGCCGGTCCTCGATATCGCCCGTGGCAACCTTCAACTGCCCGGCGATCGCACGTACGCGCCGGTCCTGCTCGGCAAGATAATGGCGCGCGGCGTCCCCCGTCAGCGCCTCGACGCGCCGGACGCCGGCTGCAACCGCACCCTCGTTGACGAGCGCGATAAGACCGATGTCGCCGGTGCGCGCGACATGGGTGCCGCCGCACAGCTCCATCGAATAGGGCTTGTCGGAAGCCCCTTCCAGCGATCGGCCCATGGTCACGACCCGAACCTCGTCGCCGTACTTCTCGCCGAACAGCGCCATGGCGCCGGCCTCGATGGCTTCATCGACGCTCATCAGCCGCGTCGTCACTGCATCGTTCTGCAGAACAACCGCGTTGGCGCGGTCCTCGACCTCGGTCAGCTCGTTTTCGCTCAGGCTCTTGGGGTGACTGAAATCGAACCGGAGCCGGTCCGGCGCGACCAGCGAGCCTTTCTGCGCCACATGCGTCCCCACAACCTCGCGCAAGGCTTCATGAATCAGGTGCGTTGCGGAATGATTGGCGCGCACCTGTGCGCGCCGCCCATGGTCCACGGTCAGCTCCAGCGCATCGCCGATCTTCAGCTCGCCCTTTTGCAGCAGGCCGATATGGGCAAAGACATCGCCGAGCTTCTTCTGTGTCTCGCTGACAACGAAGCGCTGCCCCTCGCCGGTCATCAGACCGCGGTCGCCGACCTGGCCACCGGATTCACCGTAGAACGGCGTCTGGTTGAGGATGACGATTGCCTCCTCGCCTTCCTTCAGACTGTCGACAGGTTTGCCGTCGCGCAGCAAAGCCGTGACAACACCCTCGGCAGTCTCGGTCTCGTAACCAAGAAAATCGGTCGCACCCGCCTTGTCGCGGATGCCGAACCAGACGGTCTCGGTTGCCGCTTCACCCGAGCCCGACCAGGCCTTGCGCGCTTCCGCGCGCTGCCGCTCCATGGCATCGCTGAATCCGTCGAGATCGACATTGATGCCGCGCACGCGCAACGCGTCCTGCGTCAGGTCGAGCGGGAAGCCATAAGTGTCGTAGAGCTTGAAGGCGACCTCGCCGGGCAGCCGGTCGCCGCGCGTCATGCCCAGCGTTTCCTCGTTGAGTAGATGAAGGCCACGCACAAGCGTCTTGCGGAAACGGGTTTCCTCAAGCTTAAGCGTCTCGGTGATGAGCGCCTGCGCGCGCACCAGTTCCGGATAGGCCTGCCCCATCTCCTTGACGAGCGCCGGCACCAGCTTCCACATCAGCGGTTCATCCACGCCGAGCAGTTCGGCATGGCGCATGGAGCGCCGCATGATCCGGCGCAGCACATAGCCGCGCCCCTCGTTGGACGGCAGCACACCGTCGGCGATCAGGAACGAGGTCGCGCGCAGATGATCTGCGATAACCCGATGGCTCGGCTTGTTCGGCCCAACCGCATCAACGCCGGTCGCCTCGACGGACGCGGCGATCAGATGCCGCATCAGATCGGTTTCGTAATTGTCGTGGGTGCCCTGCAGCACCGCGGAAATGCGCTCAAGCCCCATGCCGGTGTCGATGGAAGGGCGCGGAAGCTCGATCCGTTCCTCCTTGGTCAGCTGCTCGAACTGCATGAAGACGAGATTCCAGATCTCGATGAACCGGTCGCCATCCTCATCAGGAGAACCAGGAGGACCGCCGGGAATATGCTCGCCGTGATCGTAGAAGATTTCCGAACACGGCCCGCACGGGCCGGTATCGCCCATGGCCCAGAAATTGTCCGAAGTCGGGATGCGGATGATTTTCGATTCCGGCAGCCCGGCGATCTTCTTCCACAGATCGAAAGCCTGATCGTCCTCGGAGAAAACCGTGACCAGCAGCTTGTCCTTCGGAAGCCCGAATTCCTTCGTCACAAGGTTCCAGGCAAGCTCGATTGCCAGATCCTTGAAATAATCGCCAAAGGAGAAGTTCCCCAGCATCTCGAAGAATGTGTGGTGGCGCGCGGTATAGCCGACATTGTCGAGATCATTGTGCTTGCCGCCCGCGCGCACGCATTTCTGCGACGTCACGGCGCGCGAATAGGGTCGCTGCTCAATGCCGGTGAAGACGTTCTTGAACTGCACCATCCCCGCATTGGTAAACATCAATGTGGGGTCGTTGCGCGGCACCAGCGGACTGGATGACACCATCTCGTGGCCATTCCTGGCGAAATAATCGAGAAAGGTGGAACGGATTTCGTTGACGCCGGTCATGGTCGGGGCTGCTTCTCGTGGCATGAAGCGAAACCGCGCGACTCTGCCTTTTCATGAAAACAAGAGAATCGCTGCAGTCCGCAGTGTTGGATTTTCAAGCCCCTATTTAGACAGCCACCGTTTCCCTGTCCATCGAAGCATGCGCGCAGCAGAACTCTCCACTACGAAGCCGCAGCCACGTCATGCTCCGGCAGGCGGCTCCATCCGCAGGCTGCCATCATCGCCGATGGTCCAGAACGGATTGTGAGCGACCTCCCAGACGTGCCCTTCGGGATCGCGGAAATAACCCGAATACCCGCCCCAGAACACTTCGCGCGCGCGTTTCAGGATCGTTGCGCCCGCCGCCGCAGCCTCGTCGAGAACGGCGTCGACCTCGTCGCGCGTGCGCGCGTTATAAGCCAGCGTCATTCCGGAGAACGCGGCACCGGCATCTTCAATGCCGGCCTCGTCTGCGAGTTCCTTGCGGCTCCACAATCCCAGCACCATGCCGGGCAGCTGGAAGAAGACGATGCCCGGTTCGCTGTTGGCGCGCTTCCAGCCCAGCCCCGCCTCATAGAAGCGCGCCGCAGCCAACAGGTCACGCACACCAAGCGTGATCAGACTAACCCGCTGTTCCATGTCCCCAGCCTTTTGCCTGGTCGCCCCGAGCTCACCTCAGGGATTGCTCTTCAGACCTCCAGCGACAGATCGCCTTCATCGTCTTCGGCACCGCCCGCCGGCTCTTCGCCAAGCATCCGGTCGGCAATCAGGCCGGCACCCGCGCGCACCTTGGCTTCGATCTCCTCGGCAACTTCCGGGTTCTCGCGCAGGTACTGCTTGGCGTTCTCGCGCCCTTGCCCCAGCCGCTGGCTGTCATAAGAGAACCAGGCGCCGGACTTTTCGACAATGCCGCCCTTGACGCCAAGGTCGATCAGCTCGCCAAGCTTGGAGATGCCCTCGCCATACATGATGTCGAATTCGACCTCGCGGAACGGCGGCGCCACCTTGTTCTTCACCACCTTGACGCGGGTCTGGTTGCCGACGACCTCGTCACGGTCCTTGATCGCACCGATACGCCGGATGTCGAGCCGCACGGAGGCGTAGAACTTCAGCGCGTTGCCGCCCGTGGTCGTTTCCGGGCTGCCATACATCACGCCGATCTTCATGCGGATCTGGTTGATGAAGATGACAATGCACTTGGATTTGCTGATGGAGCCGGTGAGCTTGCGCAGCGCCTGGCTCATCAGACGGGCCTGCAGGCCGGGCAGCTGATCGCCCATCTCGCCTTCGATTTCCGCGCGCGGCGTCAGCGCTGCAACCGAATCGATCACCACCATATCGATGGCCCCCGACCGCACCAGCGTATCGGCGATCTCCAGCGACTGTTCGCCGGTATCGGGCTGGGAAATGAGAAGATCGTCGACCTTGACGCCCACTTTACGCGCATAGACCGGATCGAGCGCATGCTCGGCATCGACAAAGGCGCAGATGCCGCCGCGCTTCTGGGTTTCGGCGACGCAATGCAGCGCCAGGGTCGTCTTGCCGGAGGATTCAGGCCCGTAAACCTCGATGATGCGTCCGCGCGGGATACCGCCGATGCCCAGCGCGATATCAAGCCCGAGCGAGCCGGTTGGCACCGCCTGCACCTCGACCACCTTGCCCTCGCTGCCGAGCTTCATGATCGAGCCCTTGCCGAACTGGCGTTCGATCTGGCCGAGTGCGGCCTCCAGGGCCTTTGCCTTGTCCATAGAGCCACCTTCCACGAGGCGAAGCGGAGCCTGAGCCATGAGAATCGTCCTTGTCTCTACCACATTCGTGATCGGCTGATCACATCCCGTTGCGCTGCTGCTTGCCCTTGGCGGGAAAATGTCCCCGCAATCGCGCCGCAGCCCGAACCATGAATGCTATGTACACTAAATGTTCCGGGTGAACAAGATGTGAACAAATGCAATTCCGCAACAGGAATTACTCTTGCGACAGAACCGTTTTCACAGTCTCGGCCAGCGTCTTCAGGTTGAAGGGCTTGGGCAGGAAGTGGAAGGTCTCGTTCTCGTCGAGATTGCGCTTGAAGGCATCGTCGGCATAGCCGGAAACGAAGATGATCTTCAGTTCCTTGTTGGTCTTGCGCATCTCGCGCAGCATGGTCGGGCCGTCCATTTCCGGCATGACGACATCGGAGAGCACGAGATCGATCTTGCCGTCATGCTCCTCCATCCGCTCCAGCGCCTCGACACCGGTCGCCGCCTCGATCACGGTATAGCCGGCGGCAGACAGCGCACGCGCCGCAAAAGCGCGAACCGCGTCCTCGTCCTCGACGATCAGGATGGCGCCATGACCGGTGAGGTCCTTGATCTCGGTCTTGGCAACCTGACCGGAAGACCCCGCCTCGTCGGCGGCGCAGCGCGGCAGGAAGATGCGGAACGTGGTGCCCTTGCCGACTTCGGAATCACAGAAGATGAAGCCGCCGGTCTGCTTGATGATGCCATAGACCGTGGAAAGCCCCAGCCCCGTGCCCTTGCCGACTTCCTTTGTCGAGAAGAACGGATCGAAGATCTTGTCCATGATCTCCTTGGCAATGCCGGTTCCGCTGTCGGTCACCTCGATCAGCACGTATTCGGCTTCGGGAAGCAGCTGGTAGTTGAAACCGGACACATCGTCAGCGGCCACGTTGCCGGTATTGATGACAAGCGCGCCGCCATCGGGCATGGCATCACGCGCGTTGACCGCAAGATTGATGATCACCTGTTCGAGCTGCGTAAGGTCCGCCTTCACCGGCCACAGATCGCGCCCGCGCCCCAGCTCCAGCTTCACCTTGGCGCCGATCAGGCGGCGCAGCAGCACTGCGAGCTCGGAAATCACGTCATTGAGCCGCAGCACCTGCGGCCGCAGCGTCTGGCGGCGTGAAAAGGCCAGCAACTGGCGAACGAGCCCCGCGGCGCGCTGCGCGTTCTGCTTGATCGACTTGATGTCGTTGAAGGACGGATCGGTGGTCGAGTGGCTGGCCAGCAGCAGGTCGGAGAAACCGATGATCGCCGTCAGCACGTTATTGAAGTCATGCGCGATGCCGCCGGCAAGCTGGCCGACGGCCTGCATCTTCTGGCTTTGGGCGAACTGCTCTTCCAGGGCTTTCTGATCGGTGATGTCGAGCGCATAGACGATTGCCGCCTCGCCATCGCCTTCCGCATCCCCCACCGGATTGACGAAGAAACGCGCCTTGCGCTTGTCGCTGCCGGCAAGCTGCACATCGACAGGCTCGGCATCGGCAACTCCGGAGATCGCCTTGGCAACCATGCTTTCCAAGGCTTCACGATCAGCCTCGGCCACCGTGTCGTAGATCGATGCTCCGCGCGGCCCGGCGCCTTCCGCGGCACCGGCAAGCAGTGCTCCGAATATCTGCGCGAATGGAGCATTGGTGCGCTGCGTGCGTCCTCCGGCATCGATTGTCGCAATGGCAAAGGGCGAGGAATTGAAAAACCGCGCAAAACGGACCTCGACCGCGCGCAGGGGATCGGCATCCTCGAGGTCGGCGGAACGGTTCAGCACCAGGGTGCGCGATGGCACCGCCGTACCATCCGGCGCATAGGCAACCTTGTGGACCAGCCGCACAGGCAGCGATTTGCCGTTGAGCCTCAGCATGTCGAGATCGACAGTCTCGGTACGCACCTCACCGGGAGCAGGCGTCAGATGGGTGATCAATGCCGCGCCATCGCCGGACACCAGATCGGCCAGCGGCACACTGCCTTTGTCGAAATCGCCAAGATCGCGGCCAAGCCAGGCAGCCAGCGTTGCGTTGATGTAGACGATGTTGCCATCCGCATCGATCGACAGAAAACCTGCGGGCGCATGGTCGAGATAGTCGATCGCGCCCTGCAGCTCCACGAAAGCGTTTTCCTGCCGCTCCCGGTCACGTGTGATGTCGGCGACTTGCCAAACCCGCTTGCTGGCGCTGGGGTTGCCATTCTCGACAAGCGGCTGCACGCGCGCGCGGTACCACGTCGCGGCGCTTTCATCGCCATCCTCGCCCTTGCGCGCGACCCTGAAATCTTCCTGATGCGGCCGGCCTTCGCTGGCGGCCTGGCTCAAGCGGTAAATCTGTTCGGAAATCTCGCTTTCGCCGGCGAACAAACGCTCAACGGTCTTCACGTCGGCAAGCTCGCCCGCTTCGCACAATGTCCGGTAAGCCGTGTTGGCCTGGAGAATGCGGCCCTCCCGGTCGGTGACCAGAACGCCTTCGGGAACACTGTCGGCAACTCCGTCGGCCGACACGCCGAAAGCAGCCTGCCGCACCGGTCGGATCATGCCAACCGCCAGCGCAAACAGCAGGAAGACGCCGGCAACCGCCAGCGCGGCAAGCAACCCCAGGATTACCGGGCGCGCCGTCTCGCGGTCGAGAAATGCCAGCGTTACAGCAACCGCCACAAGCACGCCGGACAAAACCAGCACATAGCCGATGCTGCCGCGCTCGCTTCTTGGCGCGGGAGCACCCTCGCCGGACATATCGCTATTGGTGCCGAACTGCACGATGTCGGTCATGGCCTTTCAGCCCCTCCTGCACGGAAATTCTTTCCGCCCACTGTCCTTACAGGTGCAGGTGATTCCCCCTACGCACTACTCTCTATCATATCGCGCGTCAGGGTTTGACGGGTGAATGGCAGATTTTGCCACTTACGCCCGCCAGGATTGCTTCCGGTTCTGCCGCATGACGAAGCTGATGACCTGCGCCACGGCCTTGTAGTGCTGCGGATCGATGATCTGGTCGAGATCGACGCTTGCGTGAAGCGCGCGCGCCAGTGGCGGGTTCTCGACGATCGGGACACCGTGTTCCCGGGCTTTCTCGCGGATGCGCAGCGCCACCGCATCGACACCCTTGGCCAGACAGATCGGCGCCTGCATGCCTTCCTCGTACTTGAGCGCGACGGCAAAGTGCGTCGGGTTGGTGACCACCACGGTCGCCTCGGGCACTTTCGACATCATGCGCTGCCTCGATCGCTCGGCGCGAATCTGGCGCAGCTTGGCCTTGACCAGCGGATCGCCTTCGGCCTGCTTGTATTCGTCCTTCACCTCGCGCTGGGTCATGCGCTGCTTCTTGTAGTAGGTATGGCGCTGATACGCGAAATCGGCAGCCGCAATCAGCGTCATGACCGCGATCGTTGCGATCATCAGCTTCATGCCGAGCCACGAGGCCGTCTCAAGGATTGCGGGAATACCGGCGGCAACCAGTGTATCGAGCCGCCCGCGCTCGGGCCAGACCACGACCCCCATCAGCACACCAACGATGGTGAGCTTGGCCAGTCCCTTGGCAAAGTTGACCAGGCTTTGCGACGAAAACAGGCGCTTGAAGCCAGCCTGGGGCGAAATCTTGCTCAGCTTGGGCTTGAGATTTTCCGCGCTCAGCAAAAACCCGTGCTGGATCGCATTGCCGGCAATCGCGGCAATGATCAGCAGTAGTAGCGGGATCGCCAGCGCCGCCGTGACCGCAAGCGCGATGTCACGCCCGAGAACCCGCAATGAAAGCGTATCCAGGCCGATCTGGTCGGCATGCTGGAAAATGCCCTTCAGATAAAGGGCAAGATCCTGCGCCGCCGCGCCGCCGAAGATGAACAGCGCCATGGCCGAACCGACCAGCACGAACCATGTCGAAACCTCCTGGCTCTTGGCGACATCACCCTTGCGGCGTGCCTCCAAGAGCTTTCGTTCGGAGGGGTCCTCGGTTTTCTCGGCGTCGTCGACGTCGTCTGCCATTGATTACCCCAAGTCCCTAACCTAGCCCCAGGAACGGGCGGATCGATTCCTCGATGTGGTCAAGATACCAGGTCATCACCGTCGCCAGCACCACGGCGAGCAGGATGAAGCCGATCATGATGTTGGCCGGCATCGCGATGAAGAAAATCTGGATCTGCGGCATCAGCTTCGAAAGAAGCCCTAACCCCAGATAGAAGACCAACCCGAACACCATGAACGGCGCCGAAACCTGAATGCCGATCACGAACATGCCCGAGATCAGTTCGATCACCGCCTGCATGATGTCGCTGGTCGGCAGAATGTCTCCGGGCTGGAACAGCTTGTAGGACTGCACCAGCGCCATGATGAACAGGTGGTGCATGTCGGTGGCGAAAATCATTGTCAGCGCCAGCATCGACAGAAACGTGCCGATCAGCGCGCCCTGCTGGCCCTGGGTCGGATCGTTGCTGACCGCAAAGCCAAGCCCCATCTGGAACGCGATCGATGCACCCGCCACCTGCATTGCCGCCAGCACGAGGCGCGCGGACATGCCGATGATGAAGCCGGTCAGCATCTCGCCTGCGGCGAGCACGGCTATCGCATAGAGCGAGGTCGGCACCGGCGGCATGATGGCCGCGGTAACGGGGTAGAACAGCAAAGTCAGGACAAGTGCGAACACAAGGCGGATGTTGGTCGGCACGGCGCGATCGCCGATCGCCGGCATGAGCATGACCAGCGTGCCAAGCCTTGCGAAAATCAGGAGGAAGACGGCCGCCAGTTGCGGCAGCAAGGTGACCGTCATGTTAGCCCGCCCCTATCGTGTCAGAATGCTATGATGCGATCGGCGATCCGGTCCATGAACCCGCCCATGGCCTGCCCCATGAACGGCAGTGCGATGATCATGGCGATGAAGATCGCGACGATCTTCGGCACGAACACCAGCGTCATTTCCTGAATCTGCGTCAGCGCCTGAACCAGCGCGATCGCAACGCCGACGATCAACCCCACAAGCATCAGCGGCGCCGATACGATGATCAGCGTCCAGATGCTGTCGCGAGCAAGATCAAGAACTTCCGGTCCGCTCATTTCCGCTCTCCTGAAAGGATAATGCGCTGAGTCGCGCTCAGATCGGCATCCGCATGATCTGTTCGTAGGCGCCGATGACCCGGTCGCGAAGCCCGACAAGGGTTTCCATGGCAAGTTCCGTTTCCGAAATCGCCGTCACCACGGAGACAAGATCGGCCTGGCCGGCAACCGCTGCCGCCGAAACCTGGTCAGCCTTCTGGGCCTGCGAAGTCGCGTCATTCACCGCGCTGCTGACCATGTCCGCAAACGTCTTCGGCGTCGCCCCGCCCGCTGCTTCGAGCGCATTGCCGCCCTGCCCTGTCGCAGCCTTCACGGCCTGCTGGGCAATATTGGCGTAGGTTTTTGCAGCCCCTAATGGTGTCATATTGCTCTCCCCTGTCCGCTCACGCCGTCACGCAGTCACACCCGCAGGATGTCGAGCGTGCGCATCACCATGCGGCGCGTTGCCGAAATCACATTGAGATTGGCTTCGTACGAGCGCTGTGCCTCGCGCATGTCCATCGTCTCGATCAGCGCATTGACATTGGGCGTCTTGACGTAGCCGTTCTCATCCGCAGCCGGATGCCCCGGCTCAAGCCGCGTGCCGAAATCGCTGCGGTCGCGGGCAATCTTGTCGAGTTCGACCGTCCGCGCCCCAAGCTCCCGGTCGAGCATCGATTTGAATACGGGAATCTTGCGGCGGTACGGGTCGCCGCCAGGCTTCGTCGCGGTGGAATCCGCATTGGCGAGATTTTCCGCGATTACGCGCATGCGCCCGGACTGGGCCTTCAGGCCGCTGGCAGCGACCATGATGCTCTTGAGAATGTCCATGCCCCTTGCCCTTCCTTATGCCGAGCGCCCAACGGCACGTTTGACGATGGCAATTCCGCGCGCGTAAACGGTCGAGGCGATCTGGTGGTCGATCTGGTTCTGGGCGAGCTTCATCATCTCGTCCTCAAGGACCACACCATTGCCTTCCGGGGTAACCTCGAAACTGTCCCGTTTCGTTTCGCTGAAATCCGATGACAGCGACAATCCGCCCAAGTGGTTTGCCTGCGTGCGCAATGGCGCCATCGGCGCACCGGGAACGCCTGCCGATTCCGCCATCAGCATACGCTTGAAATCCGGCGTCTTGAGATCGCGCGCGCCGTAGCCCGGGGTCTCCGCGTTGGCCACGTTCTGCGCCAGCACCACCTGCCGCTCGCTGTGGTACTGCATGCGCGTCTTGAGTGCGTTCAGTATAGGCAGGTCGAAAAAACCCATGTCCGCCCGTCCGCCTTGCTGCTGCAATGGTGAAATACGGGCAAAGTTTGCCGGGCATATGGTTAACAGGGCGTTAAGAGGTTTAGACTTGTGTTAATCGTGCCACCTGTGGCGGTGCAGGCATTCGGCGCGCAACAGGAGGCCCGTCGTTAACTAATTTGAACGCTAACGGGCGGCAATTTCTGCCGGCTCGCGTTAACCTTTGGCGGTCGGCTGATTCGCCGGCACGCGCCGCATGGTCCGGAACTCCGGACCATCAAGTCCGTGCGTATCGCGGTGGGAGGACTATGATGCAGTATCTTGAGCAGCTTCTGGGCACCGAGCTTGGCCTGCCGGCAAGGTTCCTGATCGCATTCTTCGCGGTCATGATTCTGATTGCTTTGACGGCTGCCGTGATCCGCGGCATTGCCAGCGCAAGATCGCCGGAACGCGGCGGTCGCGGCAATCGCCGACAACGCCTGGCCATCGGCGAATGGATTCAGGTAGACGACAAGCGCCGGCTCGTGCTGGTGCGCCGTGACAATGTCGAACACCTGCTGCTGATCGGCGGAAACTCCGATGTCGTGGTCGAACACGACACGGGCGATCTCAAGGCACCGGTCGTGACAGCGGCCATGGCCCCGGCTACTCAGCCGGATGTACTTGAGCCACCGGAAGCACCACGCCCGCCCGCGATCGACCTGCCCTATCGTTCGCCGCTTCGCATAGAACGCTCCGCCGACGCAGCGCCGGCACGCGTCGAACCCGAAATCCCGAACACGCGAACCGCCCCCGTTGCCACAGGAATTGGATCGCGGCTGCAGCGCGAAATGAACGCACCGCGCAGCACAACGATCATCCAGCCGGCCGCCACTGCGGCGCAACAGGTGCCGGAAGCCGCTGACGCGGAAATCGAAACCGTGGCCTCGCAGGCCATCGCCGAGGCTCTCGACCTTGATACGCAACCCAGGCCACAGACCAACGGCAAAAGCGCTTTGCGGAAGACAACAAAGGACGACGACCTCGAAGAAGCGCTGATGAAGGAACTGGAAACCGGAGAATAATGTATGGCGGCGGGCGGGCTAAGCGGTAGGGGCAAAAATGCCGCTGACAGCGCAGTTCGCCTGCGTTCACCTCTCGCTGCCAAGGCAATCGCGTGTCTCGCCGTCCTTCTGCTTGCGGCTTCAGGTCTTCCCGTGGCGGCGCAGGAAGTCACCCTCGACTTTTCGGCCGGAACAGGACTGAACGAACGCGCGATCCAGCTTGTCGCGCTTGTCACGGTCCTGAGCCTGGCACCGTCGATCCTCGTCATGGTGACATCCTTCACGCGGATCGTCGTCGTTCTTTCCCTGCTGCGTACGGCAATCGGCCTGCAGACGGCCCCGCCCAATTCCGTAATGGTCTCGCTGGCGCTGTTCCTGACCGGTTTCATCATGATGCCCGTGTTCCAGCAGGCCTACACGGACGGCATTCAGCCCCTGGTCAACGAGCAGATCGAACTCGATGAAGCATTCACGCGAAGTGCCGCGCCTTTCCGCACCTTCATGCTGGCACATGTACGCGAAAAGGATCTGGCGCTGTTCGTCGACATGTCTCAGACCGAACCGCCCGAAAACCCGGACGAGACCCAGCTTCAGATACTGGTTCCGGCTTTCATGATTTCCGAACTGCGCCGCGCCTTCGAAATCGGCTTCCTGCTTTTCGTGCCGTTCATCGTCATCGATCTGGTGGTCGCATCTGTGCTGATGTCGATGGGTATGATGATGCTGCCGCCAGTGATCATCTCACTGCCGTTCAAGCTAATATTTTTCGTGCTGGTCGACGGCTGGAGCCTGGTGGCTGGATCGCTGGTCCGCTCGTTCACGGGATAGGCCCCGCGAACACGCAATCCACCTCTAGCTGCTTGGCGCAGCCTGCACCTCGAAACGTTCCTTGTAGTCGGAAAGGAAAGCATCGAGCGTGTCCGTACCGGCGATCTTGGCGATCACATCGTGGATGTTGCCTGCCGCCTCGGGCAGACCGCCGGTCACGACATCGAACGCGGTTCCATCCGGGGTGCCCGACATCATCGCGGCGAATTTCGAACGGATACGCCCCAGGCCCAGGTTGTCACCGGCCAGCGAAAAGGCAATCGCCGCACGCATCACATCGTAGCGCGCCGGTTCGCTAAGCGGCTTGTCGTTTGACCAGACCTTGCCCAGCAGGCGTTCCAGTTCGTCTCCGGCTTCCTGCCAGTCTTCCGCACGCCACAATGCATCGGCCTTCAGGCGCGCGATATCGGGACCATCCATCGTGGACAGCAGCTCAACGGCAAGATCGGCCCGCCCGGTCTCCGACAAGGCGCGCGCCTCAAGCACGGTACGCTGCATCTGGACATCATGCGGCAACACCGCCTGGCGCGTGCGCGCGATAACCTCAAGCGCCTTCTCGGGCTTGCGGTTCATCAGATGGACCAGCGCAAGCTTGGCGGCAACCTGTGCCCTGCCGGCGCCATGCAGGCGATTGTCGACCTGGTGTTCCAGAAGCTGGGCCGCCTGATCGAGCAGATCCACTTCGATAAGTCTGTCTGCCAAGGCGCGGATCATCTCATCGCCACGGCGGTCGACCGGGGTCATTTCGCGGAAGTCGTAGTACAGAGCCAATGCATCGACAGGCGGCATATCGTTTGAATTCCCGGCAATGAACAGGTCGGCAAAGACATCATCCAGTTCATTCTCGAGCGCACGGGTAATGGGCGAATCCGCATCCGAGATCGCCGCTGCCTTCATCAGCTCGAAGGCACGCCTGTAGTTCTTCTTCTTCACATGCAGTTTGGCCAGTTCCGCCAGCGTATTGAGTTCAATCGTGTCGCCGCGCCAGACGATCGCAAGCGTCTCGAGCTTCTCGATCGCTTCCTCGGGCTTGATCGTCCCGGTCTTGTTCTGCAGCGAAACAAGATGCAGCGTCGCTTCCGCCTCGAGTTTGCGATCGCGTGATTTCGCCACGCGCGTATAGGCGGCAAGAGCCTGTTCGTCGCGGCCGGAACGCTCATTAAGCCAACCCCAGAGCAACAGCAGTTCGTCGTCGGCCTCAACATTGCCAAGCAACGCCTCGGCGGCACCGATTTGCCGCGAGGCCATTTCCATGTCGCCCACCTCGAGCGCCGCGCGCGCCGCCGCCAAACGGAATTGCAACTGCCTGCGCACGGTGTATCCGCCGATTGCGGGTTCACCCTGCAGGAATTCATGCTCGGCAAGCGGCCAGTCGCCCAAGCCGATGTAGGCAAGGCCACGCCACAGCGAAATATCCTTGCTGTCGCCAAGACGGAAAGTGTCGAACTCCTTCAGGGCCTCGCGATTGCGACCCATGAGAACCTTGCCGACGCCGAAAAGTGCGCGGAATGACGGATCGCGCTCTACGCCCGGGTCTTCAGAGCGCGCATAGCGGAGCATGCCAAGCCCCTCGGCCGCCAGGTCGGTTGCCAGGTAAAGTCTGGCAAGACGCAAGCGGCCTGCGGTCCGCTCTTCTTCCGGCAGTTCGGCAACAGCCTGATGGGTGCGCGCGATCAGCGCGCCCACGCTGCCATCCCCGATCAGCGTCTCGTTCTCGATCGAGACATATCCCGGCCGCTGGTACTCTCCCATGGAGTGGTTCGAAGCTTCGAATATCTTGGCTCCCTCACCCGACAGCACGAGTCCCCGCGGCCTGCCGATTTCAATATGTCCATCGGCGATATTCACAGCGATATCGTCCGCCAGCGGATGAACCACAACGCCGTGAATGCTCGGCTCGATCTGGAACTCGACGAAATCCTGGGGCTTGAAAATGGCGCGCGCCGGCCCGAATGCGGACACCACCTTCACCTTCGTTTCCCGGTCGGGATCCTCGATCTCATGCACCGTATTTGCCGTCGGCAGAGCGATGTCGACAAGACCTTCGTGCTCATCGTTCGCGCGTCTTTCGACAGCGAGCGGCTTTGGCGGCGTGAGAACCAGATCGCCCAGTGTGACCACCCATGAGTTCTCGTTCAGCGACGAGGACACAAGCTGCGGCTCGCGCAACGTCATGCGCAACACTTGTTCACTACCGGAACGGCTGTAATCGAGATCGCTGATCAGGTCCTGCAGATCGTTGCGCAAGACACGCACATCGATCGGTATGGGGGTGTCAAAGATCATCCAGACGAAACGGTCGCGGATGAATACAGCACTGGCCGTCGGCTTGGAAAACGGGAAGCTGACATTGACCAGTGATCCGGACAGATGAACGGCAGGCGTGACACGTGCCGCCGCATCAAAGGCACTTGCCGTCTTCGATGGATTGTTCGGGGCTGCATCTTCCACAACAGAGGACTTGGGCTCGGCAGCAGGTGCCGCCGGGGCGGCAGGTTTACTCGTCTCCTGACGGGCGATATCCGCCACGGCTTGATGGGCCGCGCGCTCCTGGTCGGTCAGGGGCTGTTTGTGAACATGCCCGGCTTCGGCATTATCCCCGTCACGCTGCTTTACTTCGGTAAATTGCCCGGGGTTGAACGATCTGGAGGTCGTTGAAACACCATTCGTTTCCGGAGCCTTGGCTGGTTCGGAAACGGCATCGCTGGTTTGCCCGGCGACCCTGAGGCCACCTTTCTCGTCTGCGGCGGCAGGAACCGTCTCGAGTGGATTGCGTTCTCCTGCCCAGTCGGGATTGGTTACATCGACGACATAGGTGTCGCCTTCCGGAAAGCCGCGCACGTTGGCGGAAGGATCGACTGTCATGGTGACCCGCAAACCGCCGTCATCGGAAAACCCTGAATCGATCGCGCCGACCCATTCCGGCAATTGCGCCTTGATCCCGCCAACGTTGACCTTGCCGGGGTGTTCGAAATCGACCGTTACGGCTTCACCGTCACGCTCGATGCGCGCATTGGTGGGCTGTCCCCATTCGAAAACCATGCGGGTAAACGTCGGCAGCAGGCCGAAGCTGACATCGATCGGTTTTGCCGATGCGACCCGCGCCGCACGGTCTTGCTCCGCGCGCCTTTTCTCGGTGTTCCGTGCACGTTCGGCGAGTTCGTCGATAATTTCCCTGGGCAGCGGCGGCGGCAAGCCCTTCCAGTTGCTCGGCAGCAGATCGATAACGACCTTTTCCGCCGCCTCCATCATGTTGACGTTATAGGCGGCCGCCAGCGCGAAGCGCGCACCACCGCCATCCGGATCGGTGCGCGCTGCGCCGATATAGGAAGGCAGTTCGGTAGACACCTTTCCCACATCCAGTTTCACAGGCTCGGGAAAGCTCACCACGACAACGCCGGGCGTTGCGCGCAGCTTGATCTTCATCGGCTTGGGAAAAGTGAAAATGAGCCGCCCGAAGCCTTCGCCCTGGATCGGCTCGACCTTGGCAATCTGCTGCGCTCCGGCAGCACCGGGAAGCAACACAACCGCAACCGCAAAGCACAACGCAACCCACGCGCGCAGCAGCATCCGCGGCGCAGCGGTGAAGAGCGTCAAGCGCCCGTTGTACTCGGGTTGGGCGGCCATAAGCGTCCCGGAAACTCGTTACACGCAGGCTCCGCACCGGGCGCTGCCACTGCGAAACCGTCGCAAATTTAGCCGCTTGCGGGTAAATGCCGGCTTAAGTTCGGAGTTTTATTTCGCTCAGGTTCGGGCTGGGCTCGAACCTGTTCTCTTCTCCGGGCGATGCCGCTTGTCCGAAAACCAGCGGTGCCCGTTCCGGTCACCGGGGTTTCGGGCGGCATCGGCCAATCATGAAATACCGTCTCATTTCCGGGATGGAAGCGTTGCCATGCGCGATAGGACGTACAAAACCTTGAGGTTGTCGGCTCTACGAACACACGGTGAGTTCAGGTCGCCCATTGACCTTCGTTGGCGTTTTGCGGGGTTCCGGGCGTAAGCCTGAACCCGGAGCGCGACTGCGCGACCGCGCACTTTTGCGCACCCTCGCGGAGCGCGTGAACAAAGTGAACTGCGCGTGAGCGAAAACAATGCAGCCCGTGAGCTAACTCGCCGGCTGCGTACCAACGATCTGCGGGAGATCCTGGACTTTCAGGCCCTCTTCCTTCTCGGCGGCCCGGTTCATGAGCGCAATCGTCAGTCTCTCGGCGCCTTCCGGCGTCATCTTGGAGACGATTTCCGCCATTGTGCGCGGGTCCATGCCGGATGCGACCTCGACAAGGACCTGCGTATCCAGCCGGTCGAAGACCGCGGCGGCATCCTTCGGCTTCATCGCCTGATACATGGTGACGAGGTTCTTGAAACGCTCTGCTTCCTGTTCCTCGCGCTCCTTCAGCGTCGCATTCAACCGCGATTCCAGGCTTTTCAACTCGGATAGCCGCTGTTCGATGCGAAGTTCCGCCGCCCGAAGCAGGCTTTCACGCATCTTCAGATCGGTTTCAAATTTCTCCAGTTGTTTCCGTCGCTCTGAAAGGCGCGCGTTTATGGCCTCTTCCGCGCTGACGGGTGTCCCCGTATCAACAACGGATTCGGCTTCAGCCGTTTCAGGCGCGGCTTTCTCTCCGGTATCGGCTGGTTTTTCGCCGGAATCCTGTTTTTCCGCTGCCGGCGGTTCGCTATCCTGGGCAACTGCCATCCTGGCGCCGGAAATGGCGCCCGGCGCATCCATGGCAATCTGCACCCCTTTGAGCAGAAGCAGCGCGCCTGCTGCTGCAGCAAGCACAGGCAACACGCGCACTTCACGTGATGCCAGCGACGCAATACGCTTGACCGAAACCTTCTTCATGCCGCCTGATCCGTTTGCCCTTTGCCAAAGCGCATCTGCCCCAGCCCGAGCCGCTTGCGGGCCGCAGCCACGTCAACGGGATCGATCTTGTCGGGCCGTTTCAGGGTGTGGGACGCGGCCTGCGCCGCGCTGGCGTCACGCGCCGCCATGCAGATCTGGCGCAACCGGTCGAGAACGTTTTCTGCTGCATCGGTCTGCTCATGCAGCTGGCCCGACAGTTTTTCGGCATGGCGCATGCGCGAGCCCAGCGCCCGGTCCCAGTCGCTGGCCGAAACCTTCAGCGCCTGGATGGCCCGTTCGGCGTTGCCGGTCGCATCGATAAGGTCACCGACGAGGTTTTTCATATCCGTCTCGTCAGCACGCAACCGCTCGAGTTTGCGGTTCAGACTGACGCAATAGACGATCGTCACCAACAGCAGGGTTGCAACAAGCCCCTCGACCATCACCCCGACAAACGAGCCGCTCATCTTCTATTCTCCCGCCAATTGTTCTGCCTGTTCAAAGGCCGCATACGTCATTTTCGGCCGTCGCAGCGAGCTTGCCACCCTGACCGCGATCTTGTCGCCGATGCGCCCCACACGGCCATCGGTCAGCACCACATCACCGCATTTCAGCGTCACCAGATCATCCGGGCGTATATCGAGGGGAATTGTGTCGCCTACGGAAAAGTTCATCGCTCGCGAGAGCGGCAGATCAACCTCGAACAAGACCGCATCGAGCCCCACATGCGCCGCCCACATCTGGCTTGCTAGATGGCCTTCCCACGTGGCGTCACGGCCGAATTTCTCGCCCATGAACATCTGCAGCAGCAGGCCGCGGATCGGCTCGATGGTCGCATAGGGCAGCAGCACCTCGACATTGCCGCCGCGGTCTTCCATGTCGACACGCAGGCGCACCAGAACCGCCGCATTGGCAGGGCGCGCGATGGCCGCAAAGCGCGGGTTCGTTTCCAGCCGTTCGATATTGAAATGCACCGGCGAAAGCGGGCTGAACGCATCATCCATATCCTCGAGGATAACTTCCATCATCCGCCGGATCAGGTTGGATTCGATCGTCGTGTAGGGCCGGCCCTCGACACGCAGTTGTCCCTGCCCACGGCGCCCGCCGAGCAATACGTCGACCATCGCGTAGATCAGGCCGGACTCGACCGTGATCAAACCGTAATTGTCCCATTCCTCGGCCTTGAACACGCCAAGCATCGCCGGCAGCGGGATCGAATTCAGATAATCGCCAAAGCGGATCGAACGCAGCCCGTCGAGCGATACTTCAACATTGTCGGAGGTGAAATTGCGCAGCGAAGTCGTCATCAACCGCACGAGGCGGTCGAAGAGGATTTCCAGCATCGGCAGGCGCTCGTAGGAAACGAGCGCCGAATTGATGATGGCCCGGATGCCCTGCCGTTCGTCTCGGCTCAGCTCGTCAACGTTGAAACCGAGGAGGTTGTCGATTTCGTCCTGGTTGAGAACCCTTTCGGCGCCCTTGCCGTTGTCAGCCTGCCGGCCGCCCGGATCATCGATCATCGACTCCCAGGCAGACGCCATGCCGTCCTGATCTACCGCGCCACTGCCGCCGTCGTCGTCGAGGTCAGCGCCCCAGGCGGCAGCCAGTTCGTCCTGATCGACGGGCTCGTTAGCCATTGGAACCCCTATTGAACGATGATTTCGCGGAACAGCACCGTATCGATGGTGCTGGGATAGATGGCGATATTGACCCGACGGGTCAGCTCTTCCTTGAGACGGTGCATGCCGGCCGAGCCATCCAGGTCGGTCGAGCGCAGCTCGCGCAGATAGACCTGGAATGCATCCATCAGGCGCGGCTGCGAGGGCCTGAGCACCTTGATCGTCTCCTCGTCGGACATTTCAAGCGAGACACGAACCTTGAGATAGCGCTGTTTCTGATCGGGAGAATTCAGGTTCACGATCATCTCGGGCAGGTCGAAATAAAATGAAGGCTTGGCCTGAACGACCGCAGCCCCGCCCTCATCTCCACCCGGGAAAAGTCCCATGAACCATGCTCCGGCCGCTCCGCCTCCGATCAGCAGCACCCCGCCGGTAATCATTGCCAGCTTGAGCAGCTTCTTCTTTTTCGACGGAGCCGCCTCTTCTCCGGCATCCTCGCCGTCTTCAGCTTCGATCTGATCGTCTTCTTCGGCCATGGCAGTCACCGCAAACCGCGCCGGACACTTCACAAGACATGATCACGGCGCATGTTGATCCTTAGAGCGTAGTAAGGGATCGATTGGTTAACGAAAGGTTTCCAAAACGCGCCAGGTGGGAAATTTTTGCCGGGCAAACCCTGCCCGCCCGGCAGTTTCATACACACGGATCGAGTCGACACGAGCATATTAAAATATTGATTTTGCTGGATAATTAATGTTGGCACGGCGCATGCTTAATCGTTGGTGAACGCTGCAGGAACCGTTTGGCAGCGTTCTTGGGGAGCAACCAAACGGTTAACGCACGATGGAAAACGCACTTCTTATAGGTTTATCGCGCCAGGTCGCCCTCAGGCGGCAGATGGATGTGATTGCAAACAACGTCGCCAACCTCGGCACAACCGGATTCAAGGCTGAATCCATGTTGTTCGAGGAATACCTGATGCCGGAAGCCGAGTGGACGGCAGACCGTCCGCAGGACCGCGAGATGTCCTATGTCGAGGACGTGGCCACGATCCGCGACTTCTCGCCGGGCGCACTGGTTCAAACCGGCGCGCCCCTGGACGTCGCGATCAACGGCAAGGGCTGGTTCGTCATCAACACGCCCGATGGCGAGCGCTACACCCGCAACGGCGCGTTCCTGCTCAATCAGGCAGGAGAACTCGTTACCAGCGAGGGCTATCAGGTTCTGGGTGAATCCGGTCCCATGATCTTCGGCACCAACGACACCGGCGTATCGATTGCTTCTGACGGCACGATTTCAACCGACGCCGGCAACAAGGGCCGCCTGCGCATCGTCGAATTCGAGACCGACATGGCGCTGAAGCCCGAAGGTTCGAGCCTGTTTAGCACCGATCAGACGGCAACGATCATGACGCAACCGCGCGTGGCCCAGGGCGTGCTGGAGAAATCCAACGTCCAGCCGATCCTCGAGATCAGCCGGATGATCGAGGTCAACCGCGCCTATCAGTCGCTCGCAGCGATGATGGAACGCTCCGACCAGCTCCGCCGCAGTGCAATCAGCGATCTTGCAGAAATCCCGGCCTGATACCGCAAGGCATAGGCCGAGCGGGAGGAAACTTCCGCCCGCAACCGAAAGGACAAGACCATGAAAGCCCTCAACATCGCCGCGACAGGCATGATGGCCCAGGAGCTGAATGTCGAAGTCATATCCCATAACGTCGCCAACATGCGCACGACCGGGTTCAAGCGTCAGCGCGCCGAGTTCCAGGACCTGCTCTACGACAACCTGAGGCGCACCGGCTCCATCACCTCGGATGCCGGCACCGTCGTGCCCGCCGGCGTGCAGATCGGCATGGGTGTCAAGACCGCGGCAACCCCGCGCGTCATGAGCCAGGGCGCGGTGAACCTGACCGAGAAGGATCTCGACCTCGCGATCCGCGGCGAAGGTTTCTTCCGCATCAGCTTGCCGGACGGCTCGACTGCATATACCCGCGCAGGTTCCTTCGAACTCGATGCCAACGGCCTGCTGGTCACCGTCGACGGCTACCAGGTGGAGCCGGGCATTACCGTCCCGACCAACGCCCGCGACATCTCGATCAGCACGGACGGCACCGTCGAGGTGCTGATCGACGGCCAGACGACCACGACGGAACTGGGGCAGATTCAGCTCGCCCGCTTCATAAACCCTTCGGGCCTCGAAGGTATCGGCGACAACCTCTTCCTGGAGACGGTCGCCAGCGGCACACCGCAGGTTTCCACGCCTGGCGACACCGGCTTCGGCACTCTGCTGCAAAGCCACCTGGAGGAATCCAACGTCAATCCCGTGACGGAGATTTCCGACCTGATCGCCGCCCAGCGTGCCTATGAAATGAACGCCCGCATCATCACCGGCGCCGACGAAATGCTGTCGGCCACGGCCAACCTGCGCTGATGACGGAAAGGATGAAGACGATGAACCTCTACGAAATCTCCATTCGCCCGCACACGCAGATGATCGCTCGCGCTGCAATCGTCGCCATGATCCTGATCGGGGTCGCCCTCTTTGCCGGACGCGCTTCCGCTCAGGTTACCGCCGAAAAGGTCACTTTGCGCGCGGCAATCACAGTGGTGGAGCCGGTTGTCCTGCTTGGCGATCTTGCAGAAGGCGCAGGCGACAAGGCCGCAATCAAGCTTTTCCTCGCCCCCGCCCCCGGCACCACCGGGACCGTTCAGGCCGACCGTGTCGCCGACGCCATCCGCCGTCAGGGCATTGCGGAAGTCGATACGCGCGGCATCACGGAAGTGGTCGTCAGCCGCGCAGGGCGGCGGATCGCGCGCGAGGAAATCACGCAGGCGATTGCCAACGAACTGGTTCACCGCGGCCATGCCCGCGATGCAAGCCAGCTCGAGATCCGGCTGGATTCCGCCATTGGCGGTTTCGTCGTGGAAAGCACGGCCGGCGGTGGCGTACGGGTCATGTCCATTCAGTCCGATCCGCGTGCACGCCGCTTTGCCGCCAAGGTAACCGTGGATGGCAGCACAACTGCTGCCCGCGGAATTGAAATCACCGGCTACGCCGAGGAAGTCGCGGCAGTCCCGACACTTTCGCGCCCCGTTCAACGCGGAGAAACCATCTCGCCTGCCGACGTCATCGTCGAACGCCTTCCCGTATCGATGATTTCCGATGACGCCATTGTTTCGGTCGAGGCCGTCGCGGGCATGGCCGCGCGCCGCGCCCTGCACCCTGGCCAGGCGCTGCGCAACGGCGACGTCATGGCACCGATCCTGGTTCGCCGCAACGACGTCGTCGCCATCGTATTCGAGCGCCCGGGCCTGATGCTGTCGGTGCGTGGCCGCGCGGTATCCAACGGCGCCCGCGGTGATGTCATCGCCGTCACCAATCTTCAGTCCAACCGCATCCTGCAGGCCGAAATCACCGGCCCGGGAACCGTCACCGTTCGCGGCGCGACCGCCAAGCTCGCAGCCGCCAATTGAGCCAGCCAGTTAAGTCCGAATACCGGGGGAGTTAAGACATGACCAATTCATCAGCCACTCAAGGCGCAAGAACACGCCGGACATCCGGGCAGTTGTGCCGCGCCGTCTCCGTGGTTGCCGCAAGCATGCTGCTAGCGGCCTGTTCGGTCGCCGACAAACTGGCCCAGGTCGGCCACGAACCGTCCCTGAGCGCAATCGAAAACCCGACTGCCATGCCCGGCTACCGTCCGGTTACCATGCCAATGCCGGAACCCGAGCCTCCGATCTACAATTCCAACGCCCTGTGGCGCACGGGTGCGCGTGCCTTCTTCCGCGATCAGCGCGCGGCCCGTGTTGGCGACATTTTGACCATCCGCGTCGCAATTTCGGATTCGGCCAAGATTTCCAATGCCACCGCACGCGAGCGCTCCGCCAACGACAACGTTTCGATCAACGGGGCTGCCGGCCTTGATTCGATCATCAACAAGCTGCTGCCCTCGGGCGCGTCGGCGTCCGCGCTCGTCGACACGACCACCACCGGATCTGCAGCGGGAAGCGGGTCCGTTGACCGCAGCGAATCCATTGTCACGAACGTAGCCGCTGTGGTCACCCAGGTACTGCCGAACGGCAACATGGTGATCGAAGGACGGCAGGAAGTGCGCGTCAATTTCGAGAAACGCGAACTCGTCGTCGCCGGCATCGTACGGCCGGAAGACATCGGCTCCGACAATATGATCGATTCCGACAAGATCGCCGAGGCGCGCATCGCCTATGGCGGCCGCGGCCAGATCACGGACGTACAGCAACCGCGTTACGGCAGCCAGGTGCTCGACATCCTGCTGCCCTTCTAGAGAAGCAATTCCAGGAGTTGCGCGGAAAAGGAGATTTCAGGAACCCACCCTTCCAGGAAAGAAGGAGATTAGGTCATGGATTCATGACCAGGGCCGGCCCCGCGCGCTCCCCACACACACCTGGGGCTGGCCAAACAAGAGCGGAAGCGGCGAGAACAAGAACCGGACGGGCAATTGCTCCCCTGCCCCAAAGTTCCCACAAAAGCCTAACCCGCCCCACCGGCGCGAAGACCGGAAAAACAAAAAGCCGCCCAGAAAGGGCGGCTTTTTCCGTTCCGTATCGTGTCCGGATTATTCGTCCCGGTAGACCCGCTCGCGCCGCTCGTGGCGCTCCTGCGCCTCGATCGACAAGGTCGCGATCGGACGTGCATCCAGGCGCTTGAGCGAAATCGGCTCCCCGGTTTCCTCGCAATACCCGTAAGAACCGTCTTCGATACGGCGCAGGGCAGCATCGATCTTGGAGATCAGCTTGCGCTGACGGTCGCGGGCACGAAGTTCGATTGCCCGGTCCGTTTCGCTGGAAGCTCGATCGGCAATGTCGGGATGATTTGCAGTGTCATCCTGCAAGGCAAGGAGCGTCTCCTTGCTCTCGCGCAGGATGTCCTGCTTCCACTTCAAAAGCTTGTCTCGAAAGTAGCCGCGCTGCCGTTCATTCATGAACGGCTCACTCTCGCTCGGAACGTAGACTTCATCAAGCGTAGCGCTCATATCCACCGAACCTCCGGAACTCGACAACGCGCGCCTTATATAGCCGTGTAGGCGGCGGCTCAACACGTTGCCGGTAAAAAAGTCGTTCCTGGTGAATCAGTAAGGAATAACACGCAGAAAGCCGATTATTCGGCTCTCACCCCCTGAAAAGCCCGCGTTTTGCCAATTCAACGGCCGTTCTGAGCTCTATTTGCTCAAGTACATCCGCAAGAATAGGGTCTTCGATGCGGTCGCGCTCACGTCTGGCGAGCTCGCCAAGCCTGGTCAGGAGCGAGGGATTTTCGATTCCCGCAATCAGATCGAGCTTCAGCGATTCGAGTAGATCGAGCAGGTCGTGCCCGCGTTTTACCGCCCGGCGCCGCCGAATGGTCGAATCCTCAACCTCCTGCAGCATGATCAGCGCTTCTATACCAGCCAACGAGGCACTGCCCCGTGCAGCCTGGGCCGCGGGTTTCTCGTCTGGACGGGCAATGAAGAAACCATCACCACCAGTGGCGCTGGTGCGTCGCCGGGTGTTGCCTGCCGAATTCGTTCGCTGGGCGGACTCGATCCGCATCGCGCCTGATCCTGCCTTTCTCTTGAGCGACACCGGTATTCGGCGCGCTGCTGGCCCTACAATCCCGCCATCATGGTAAATGGAAGGTTAACGCCGGGCAGATTTTGCCGGGCAGATTTCGCCGACCGGACAGCCTGGCCGCGCCATCTGATCGAGCACAAGTGAATTAATTCTCAATTCAATCAATCAGTTACATCAAAAACCGCTTTTGGCACGCCGCGTGCAATGCCTTCAGCAGCAATCACGCACGCGAAATCATGCGCGCGACACAAGCTCGGGGGAGCGGGGTTGATATGCTGAAGATTTATCTGCGGTTCGCCGCACTCATCATTGCCGCAGTGCTGGCCGGTCTGCCGACGCGACCGGTCGAGGCGGCGGGTTCGTCGCGCATCAAGGATCTCGTCGACATCGAGGGTGTGCGTGAGAACCAGCTCGTCGGATACGGCCTCGTCGTTGGCCTCAACGGCACCGGCGACAGCCTGAACAACGCGCCGTTCACCCGTCAAAGCCTGCAGGCCATGCTCGAACGCCTTGGCGTAAACACCCGCGACGCAACGCTGCGGACCGAGAATGTCGCCGCAGTCATGGTCACCGCGAACCTGCCGCCATTCGGCACGCAGGGTTCGCGCATCGACGTGACCGTTTCCGCGCTTGGCGATGCCGAAAGCCTGCAGGGCGGCACATTGCTTGTCACGCCGCTGATGGGGGCTGATGGCGAGGTTTATGCCGTCGGCCAGGGCGCCGTTGCTATCGCAGGGTTCTCCGCCGAAGGTCAGGCGGCCTCGCTGACGCGCGGCGTGCCGACGGTCGGGCGCATTTCCAACGGCGCAACGATCGAGCGCGAGATCGCCTTCTCGCTGGAACAGCTCGATACGCTGCGGCTGTCTCTGCGCAACCCGGATCTGACGACGGCGCGGCGTATCGCGACCACAATCAACGATTTTGTCGGTCCCGGCACGGCCGACCTTGTCGATCCCGCAACCGTCCGCATCCGCCCGCTGACCGACGGCAAGACCAGCTTCGTCGAGCTGTTGACCGACATCGAGCAACTGCGCATCGAACCGGATCTCTCGGCCAAGGTCGTGATCGACGAGCAATCGGGCATCATCGTCATGGGCAGCGACGTGCGCGTTTCGACCGTCGCCATAGCGCAGGGCAATCTCACCGTTTCGGTCACCGAGAGCCCGGTCGTCGATCAGCCGCCGCCGCTGAGCGATGGCCAGACCGCCGTGGTGCCGCGCACCGAAGTCAGGGTTGATGACCAGTCCGACAACAAGCTTGCGATCGTTTCCAACGGCATTTCGCTTCAGGATCTGGTCGACGGCCTCAATGCGCTGGGCGTCGGTCCGCGCGACCTGATCGCAATCCTTCAGGCGATCAAGGCGGCAGGCGCCCTCCAGGCTGAAATCGAGGTGATGTGATGACACCGCTCACCTTGCCGCAAACGCCATCGCCGCTTGCTGCCGGCACGTTGAAGCCCGTGGCGACCTCGAACCTCGCCCGCGCACAAGCCCAGGGCCGCGAATTCGAGGCGGTGTTTCTATCAACCATGCTGGGCCAGATGTTTTCAGGCCTCAAGACAGACGGCCCCTTTCACGGCGGTCATGCGGAAGAACAGTTCCGCAGCCTGCTTGTCGATGAATTGGGTAAATCCATTGCGGATGCCGGCGGCATTGGCGTTGCCGATGCGGTGGCCCGCGAACTGATCGCTATCCAGGAGGAGAGTGGACAATGAGCGACGGATTGGCGGCTGCGGCCAACGCCGGTATCGAGGCGATGACCTTACAACCCGAGAACTCCGGCCAGGCGGCCACGGCAGAACGTTTCGTGGTTCCAGATCAGGCTGCGGCCTTCTGCGATTCTCTTGCAGAAACCGTCGATGCGCTGATCAAGGTGCTGGATGAGGAAAGCCGGCTGGTTCGCACAGCCAAGCTGACCGACGCTGCAGTTCTGCACGCGAAGAAAAGCGCGCTGTCAGCCCAATATGGCGGTCAGCTTCATGTGCTGAAACAGAATGCCGGCAACATGCGCGACCTGACGCCGGAAGGCGTGGAGCGCCTGCGCAGCCGTCAGCTGGCGCTGGAGGAAGCGTTGCAGGCCAACATGACCGTTCTGGCCACCGCACGCACCGTTTCGGAAACCCTGATCCGCGGCATCGCCAGCGAAGCATCCGAACGCCGCGGCGGTCCCTCGGTGTATGGCGCGGACGCCCGGTCGGGCGCGAAAACGGTGCCGTCGGGATCGGCCATCCGCGTCAACACCGCGATCTGACCCGGGCGGGCTGGAGTCATCAGACTCTAGTTAAAGCGCGCCCGCCCGCGCGATCGCATCCAATCCTTGCGATAAACTTAACGAAGGATTCATTTCTCTTCCGTAGTCTCCCTTAAGTGCCGAGAGAAGTGTCGGCAGCCTCAGGCCCATGGAGCAGCGAAGTTTCTGGCTCCGCGTAAAGGGATGAGCAGAGAGATGGATGGGACTGGACCGTTTCGCCCGGTACCCGGCGTGAGTTTTTCGCCGGCACCGCGCAACAGCACCGAGCAGGCCACGAACACGCTTCCGCGCGAGCAGACCGTCACATCTGCCGAGCGCCCCTCCGAATCCAGCATCGGTTCACGACGCACGCCCGGCCAGGTGCCCAATGCCGAGGCCGAGACCGAGCGCCGCAAGAGCCGGTACCAGGAGCAATCCGACAATGTGGACCGCCAGATCGAGATCGATCCGGAAACCCGCGACGTGCTGCTGAAGGTCGTCGACCAGAACACCGGCCTTGTGCGCTGGCAGATCCCGGCCGAAACGATGATGAACATGCGCGTCTATGCCGAACGCGTCGCGCAGGAGCATGCGCGCGAAGAGGCGACACTCGACCGCCCCGCCCTGCGACCGGTCGAAAAGGCCGTCTGATCTCCTCTTCCAGATCCGCCCATACCACCTGACCGGCAAGCTTTGCCGGGCAGGATTTTCCGCCTTTCCAGGCATGGCATACGTGCTTTCACCTACCCCATACCGGATCGCGTTCACTGATCGCTAAGACTCTGAAACAATTTGCATTTCCGCTCGCTTTTCACGGGATCGATTAACCCCCGGTTAGGAGATTGCGTGTGATTGTCGCCATGAGCCCCAGAACCGGGGTTTCGATAAACCCATCATGTGACCTAGGAAAGGTAAACGCACATGGCTGATATCACGCTCTCGAAAGCGGTTCGCTCGAACCTGCTTTCTCTCCAGAACACCTCGAGCCTTCTTGCCAAGACGCAGGAGCGTCTGGCCACCGGCCTCAAGGTGAACTCCGCTCTCGACAATCCGACCAACTTCTTCACGGCTTCCTCGCTGAACAGCCGTGCGAACGACCTTGGCCGGCTCCTCGACTCCATCTCCAACGCCAACCAGACGATCGAAGCAGCCGACAACGGCCTGACCGCGATCACCAAGCTGGTTGAGAGCGCCCAGGCGACGGCTCGTCAGGCCCTGCAGACCTCTGCCACGATCGAAACGACGACCGCGGCAACGGCTGGCACGGCCACCGGCACCGGCTTCACGTCCCTGAACGTCCAGGGTGTCACCACCCCGGCAAGCTCCGGCGGCGTGACGGCTGGTTCGAACCCGACCGGTTTGACATTCACCGACGACACGTCCGGCACGGCCACGTTCGCGTTCAGTGCGGCGAACTTCGACGAAGCAGCCGATTCGATCTCCTTCGATATCGATATCGACGGCACCTCGCACTCCATCACGATCAACAAGACGATCGCCGATGCAGCTTCAGTGGGTAACGATGGTAACCTCGACACCATTGGCGAGTTCCAGGATGCCCTGGATGCGGCCCTGCAGGCTGGCGGCTTTGCCGGCACCGACTACACCCTTGGCAACGATGGCACCAACATCACCATCACTGCCGCGGGTGCGGGCGCCACTTCCAACGTCAACATCACCAACAATGCCAACAACAACGAAACCGGCGGCCCCGGTGCGTTCACGAACGCCGGCCTCGATTCCGCAACCGAAGTTGCTGGCGTTGCATCCGACGTCCTGAGCTTCGACGTCGACGTTGATGGTGTCAATCAGACGTTCTCGTTCAACGCCACCGAGGTTCAGGCAGCCCTTTCGGGTCTGTCCGTCACCACGGCTGCCGACTTCGCGACGCTGATCAACACCAAGCTGACAGGTGCAACCGCCGCCGACGACGGCAGCGGCAATCTGCAGATCACGTCGACCAACACCGGCGTGACCTCGAACGTCGACATCAACTCCATCACCTTCAATGATGATGGTGCTGGTGCGGCAGCGACCAACGCGACCGGTTTCGACGGCACCACGGGCGCAACCGGCACCGCCGGCAGCGCTTCTTCGACCACGTCTCCGTCCGTGTCCTTCACCGTCAACCTCGACAGCGGTGGTGCTCAGACGATCACGATCGATACCGCGACCGTGGACGCCTACAACCTGGCCAACACCACATCGCTCGACGATTCTGCCCTGACGGCTCAGAACGTTGCTGACCTGATCAACGATCAGCTCAGCGGCACAGCGACGACCGCCACCGTTTCCGGCGGCAACCTGCTTCTGACCTCGTCCACGACCGGCACATCTTCGACGGTTGCGGTTGGCACGATCACGTCGACGGCCACGTCTGGCACGGTCGGCACGTTCACGTCCGCAGGTGGCGCAGCCGCCTCGACCTCAACGTCGACCAACCCGAAGCGTGACGAGTTCGTGGACACCTATAACGGCCTTCTGACCCAGATCGACGATCTGGCCAAGGATGCCGGCTTCAACGGTGTGAACCTGCTCTCCGGCGACGACCTGTCGGTGCTGTTCAACGAAGACGGTTCTTCGAACCTCGACATCACCGGTGTGACCTTCGACTCCGCAGGCCTCAGCCTGTCGGCGGTTGCTTCCGGCGGGTTCGACGACAACGACGACATCAACACGACCCTCGACACCCTGAGCGCAGCGATCGACTCACTGCGTGCCCAGTCGTCGAAGTTCGGTTCGAACCTGTCGGTGGTTGAAACCCGTCAGAACTTCACCAAGGAAACCATCAACACGCTGGAGACCGGTGCTGCAAACCTGACGCTCGCCGACTCCAACGAGGAAGCGGCCAACCTCCTGGCCCTGCAGACCCGCCAGCAGCTGTCTTCGACATCGCTGTCTCTGGCCTCGCAGGCCGACCAGCAGGTGCTGCGTCTGTTCTAATTCGGGACAGATTGAACCAATACGGGCGGGGCCTTCGGGCCCCGCCTTTTCTTTATCCGGCAAGGCTTTTCGCTGGAATGATGCCTCCCGCAAAGCGCCAATCGTTAACCCGCCGTTAACCGGTGAAGATCACACTGTGCTGCAAAGGGGTCGCACTTACGGCAGGCAACGCACACGCCTTCACATCGAGGGTGAAGCCGCCATCAATGGCGAACAGAAAAGTAAACCAACATGGCTGATATTACGCTCTCGAAAGCAGTTCGTTCGAACCTGCTTTCTCTCCAGAACACCTCTAATCTGCTTGCCAAGACGCAGGAGCGTCTGGCTACAGGCCTCAAGGTGAACTCCGCGCTCGACAATCCGACCAACTTCTTCACGTCTTCCGCGCTGAGCAGCCGCGCGAACGACCTTGGCCGGCTTCTCGATTCGATCTCCAACGCCAACCAGACGATCGAGGCAGCCGACAACGGCCTGACCGCGATCACCAAGCTGGTTGAGAGCGCCCAGGCGACGGCGCGTCAGGCGCTGCAAACCTCCGCCACCGTCGAAACCACGACAGCAGCAACTTCTGCTTCGCTCAGCAGCTCGAGCTTCTCTGCTGTCGATCTCACAAACTCGGCGTCCAGCGCGACGTCAGGTTCGCTCACCGCAACCTTCGGCGGTGCGCTGAACTTTGACGATCCCAGCGATCAGCTGAACTTCACTATCGAAATCGATGGCGGCGGCACCGCGAATATCACCATCGATCAGGCTCGTTTGTTTGCGGCAGGCAATGCCGATTTCGTCATCGACGACGAGACTGAACTTGCGGCCGCAGTCGTCTCAGCGATCAACGCGGAAGGCACTTACACCGTCAACACCGACCTCACTGTAGGGATTGGTTCCGGCTTCATAAGCTTTAACTCCCTGTTGCAGGGTACCGGCTCGACCGTCGCCATCACCGGCACTGGTGTAGTGGACGCTGGTGGTGCGAACACGCTGACGAACACCTCCGGTATCGCTGACAACACGGATGCCGGTGCAGCAGCAGTCCTGGCCGACTCCATCAGCTT
Organism: Rhodobiaceae bacterium; assembly: GCA_020637855.1. GTDB lineage: Bacteria > Pseudomonadota > Alphaproteobacteria > Rhizobiales > Tepidamorphaceae > JACKJK01. The sequence goes on from JACKJR010000002.1 coordinate 140,219, forward strand.
CGATCTGACGGTTGGAACCACTACGCAGTCGATAACGCTCGACAACACGATTACCAATGCCAGCGGCGCAACCGCCGCATCGGACATCGTCAACGCGATCAACAGTCAGTTCGGTTCGAACGTGGCCAGCGTCAGCGGTGGCGAAATCGTCATCACCGACTCCACCACCGGCACATCTTCGACCGTGACGATCGCGAATCTGACCACATCCGGCAACGCCACGACATCCGGCCTGTCCAACAATACGGATTCTGGCTCGGCGGCTTCGACCACGACTTCGGTCAACCCGAAGCGCGACGAGTTCGTGTCCACCTACAACAGCCTTCTGACCCAGATCGACGATCTGGCCAAGGATGCCGGCTTCAACGGTGTGAACCTGCTCTCCGGCGACAATCTGTCGGTGCTGTTCAACGAAGACGGTTCGTCCAGCCTCGATATTGCCGGTGTCACCTTCGACTCCGCAGGCCTCAGCCTGACGTCGATTGCTTCCGGCGGTTTCGACACAAACGACGACATCAACACGACCCTCGACACCCTGGACTCGGCAATTGCCACGTTGCGCAGCCAGGCTTCGAAGTTCGGTTCGAACCTGTCGGTGGTTGAAACCCGTCAGAACTTCACCAAGGAAACCATCAACACGCTGGAAACCGGTGCCGCGAACCTGACGCTCGCCGACTCCAACGAGGAAGCGGCCAACCTCCTGGCCCTGCAAACCCGCCAGCAGCTGTCTTCGACATCGCTGTCTCTGGCCTCGCAGGCCGACCAGCAGGTGCTGCGTCTGTTCTAATTCGGGACAGTTCGAAACAGTATCGGGCGGGGCCTTCGGGCCCCGCCTTTTCTTTATGCAGCAAGGCTTTCGCGGTTTTTCGTCTCGCGCAGACAGGGCCAATCGTTAACCCGGCATTAACCGATACCCGCCACACTGTGCGCCAATGGCTAGGCAAGAACTCCGGCAGGCGAATCATGGCGCTCAAAGTTGAACTGAAGCCCAGCGAACGCATCATCATCGGTAATGCGGTCGTCACCAACGGCGAACACCGCACCCGCCTCTATATCGAAGGCGAAGCCGCGATCCTGCGCGAGAAGGATATCCTGACGCCGGAAACCGCGGATACGCCAGCCAGGCGCATCTATCTCGCCGTCCAGCTCATGTATCTGGAAAACGACATCGGCTCGATGCACGAGACCTATCTCGAGCTGACCCGTGACATCGTCACGGCAGCCCCGAGCACGCTTCCATACATCGATCATATCAACGAACTTGTGATGTCCGGCGCCTTCTACAAGGCGCTCAAGGAAACCAAGGCGCTCATCGCCTACGAAAGCGAGCTACTGTCCAATGCAACATCAGGCAGCACACGCATACGCGCAGACCGCGAAGATCACCGTCAGCCCGCGGAAGCTTGAGGCCGACCTTCTCATGAAGTCCGCGACCCGTCTTCAGGCGGTCAAGGACGGTTGGCCGGGCACACAGTCCGACCTGCGCGGCGCGTTGACCTATAACCGCCGCCTGTGGACCATTTTCGCGACCTCGGCAACGGCCGATGAAAACCCGCTTCCCGACACGATCAAGCAGAACATCGCCAATCTCGGTCTGTTCATCTTCAAACAGACCATGACGCTTGAATCCGAACCCGCGCCGGAAATGCTGACGTCGCTGATTTCCATCAACCGTGAGGTTGCCGCCGGACTGCGCGCGGAATAACGCTGCAAGCGCGCCGGCCATTCAGGAGTTTATCTAAGAGGAGCAACTCAACCTTGGGAGCAATGGATTGAGACGTCCCTACCCTGAAGACCCAGCACATATGCGCCGCATTTCCATGAGGCATGCAAAAGCAGCCCTGGCCGACACCCCGGCCGGGGCTGTTTTCGTTTGTGCCAGACGCCGTTCCAGGCGCAACAGGACCAAGCGCAGCCGGTTCTGACCGGCTACGCGCGGGCTAAATGCAAAACAGGCCGGCTTGCGCCGGCCTGTTACAAGGCGTCATACCCTCAAACTCAATGGCTTGAGCAGGACCTAGAGCGTGTTCAGGAAAAGTGGGAACCGGTTTTCCGCCCGGAACACGCGACCAAAACAAAGACTTACAGGAACTGCGCGAGGTTCAGGCGCGAGATCATCGCTGTCGCCTCGTAGCTGATCTGCAGTTGCGTCTGCAGGGCGAGCAGCCTGACCGCGATTTCCTCGTCATCCGCCTTGGTAACGCCGGTCAGCGCATCCTCGGCAATCTGCTTCGTCACCACATGGCGCTCCTGGGCTGCAGCATAGGATGATTGTAATCCGACAAATTCGGCCCTGAGCGACTGCATGGTGCGCACCGACGTGTCCTTGTAGGCAAGGCCATCGCCAACACGTTCCTTCAAGGCATCGAAACGCGTTTCATCAAGCGGTTCCGTGCTGTCGAAAGTCTCCACCGCGAATGCCGCCATGTGAGCCAGTGCCCAGGTGAAAGGCTCCTCGCTCGCACGCGCGCCATAACCGACGACGGAGTTCTCATCGATGCGCGTCACCGAGGTATCGCGCGGATCACCGGCAGCACTGTCGCCCTTGTACCAGATGACGGTGTTGTCGGCGGTTCCCGAAACAAGCCCCGTCGCGCTTTCATACGGCGGCCCATCCACACGCAGGGGCGGATTGCTCAGATCGGATTCGAAAAAGTTTCGCGACGCGGTAATGGCCGATGCCGCCGAAAGCACCGTCTTGCCGGCTTCCTCCAGCGCCGTTCCCAGCGCCGCTTCGATATTGGCGATGGTTGCCGTTTCATCGGCACCAATGGCAAAAGTGCCCGGCTGCGAACCATCGGCGCTTGCCGTTAGCGTGATCTCGTGGCGCGTACCGTCGGGAAGATCGACGGCAACCGAGAACGTGTCACCAGCCGCAGGTACGCCGGTCAGCGCGAACGTCGCCGTCTGCGGCGCAGTACCGGTCGGCTGCGTCAGGGTTGCACCGGCGAATGTTGAGGAAATGCCGGCCAGCTTGAAACCGAACGGATGAACACCATCCTCGCCGATGGTCAGGCTCGTACCGCCATTCGTCAACGCCAGACGGCCACGGTTGTCGGCGCCAGCATCGGCGAGCTTGCGTTCAGCCACGATCGTGTCGAGACCATCGCGCACGCCGTCGCCATACAGAATCGTATCGGACTCCTCCACCGGCTTCACATCAACCGTATCTCCGGAAAACAGATAGCGCCCGTTCACTTCCGCATTAAGCAGCGACAGCGCTTCGTCGAAATTCGAGCGTGTCAGATCCTGCGGCAATGTCTGTCCGTTTTTCGAGAACACATAGGTTCCGTTGCGAACGTCGGACTTCACCGTATCCGCCAGTTCGGTGAACTGGTCGAGGCTGAGCGCCATCATGTCGAGACGCAGGCTGAGCGTGTCGATATTCGCCGAATAGGTGTCGATCCGGGAAATCTGCGCCTGCATGGACAGGGCCAGCGTACGGCCGGAACCCAGACCGCCATAGGTTTCCGAGATGTTGCCGGTGCCGAGCTGACGCTGCAGATCGAGCATCTGCGCCCGGCTCTCGATGATACCGCCGGTCCATCCTATGGACTTGATGAGCGGAGGAACGCTGCTGGTCATGGGAGACTATCCTTCCCGGCTTCCGGTCATATCCGCATCAGCAGGTCGGTCATCTCGCGGAATGTGGAGATGACGCGCGCATTCGCCTGATAGGCGGTTTGCAGGCTGATCAGGAAAGCCATTTCCGTATCGAGATCGACGCCGGAAACGGCAGCCTGGCGCTCGCTGAGCTGCTCGTAGGCAACCTCCTGCGTCTCATAGGCCAAATGCGCTGATTCCGCTTCGCGGCCCTGGAACGAAATCACCCGGTTGACGAATTCCGACAACGTTCCCGTGAACGTCGATGAACCCGCGACACCGGTGGAACCGCCGAACGACTGGTCATTGATGAACAGGCGGTTGAGGATCGCCTGCGGTCTGGTGGAATCACCCGACGCCACGCCGCTGTCATAGACGACCAGCCCGCTGGGATCGCCCAGTAGCGCCGAGTTGACCTGAATGCGGCCGGCAAAGCCGGTGACCTGCGGGACTTCGCCGAAACGCGCGGTATAGGCCGATGCGCCGTCGGTAAACAGCGGCAGCGACGCCGTACCGCCCGTCAGCGACGTCTCCGTGACGGTCGCGCTCAGCCCCGTGACATCGGTGTTGTTGGTCGCACCATCGTCGAGGATGGTCAGCGTCGACCCGCTCGCGGACGCATTCAGGTCTGCGCCGAGCGCGGTATCGATTGCAGCAGCCGCAGCCGCAAAACCGCCGGCAAAGCTGATCCCGATCACGGTGTCGTTCGGGTCTGTCGTGTAGTCGTTTGTCAGTGCCGGCGCGCTCGCGTCATCGACCCGGACAATCGTGACCGTATGTTCGGTAGACGATGAATCCGTATAGGTCAGCGTAATGCTGTCGCCGTCCTGCAATTGCGACAGGTCGATCGAAAAGCCCGCCTGGGCGCCGGAAGTGGCCGCCGTCGAGGTGACGTCCTTGGCCGAAAGCGAGCGGGCAAGCGAATCCGCGATGGAATCGAGCTGCGCCTGCGCCTGCGGCAGGATCGAGTCGCGAAGATCGATCAGCGCCTTGATCTCACCGGAGCGGAACGCGCTGTCGGCGATCAGATCGATCGAATAGCCGCTGCCGGGATTCAACAAGATCGTACCGACGGTCCGCTGCGCCGGATCGGTGCTGTAGCTCGATTGAGCGGTGATCGATCCGCTCGCATCGAATGTCAGCCGCGCAGCATCACCATCAAGCAGAAGCGTGCCTGAATTGGTGTAGACGCCAATGTCGCCACGCTCGCGTTCCTGAACCCGGATGTCGACATATTGCGCAAGCTCGTTGAGCAGGCTGTCCCGGCGGTCCAGAAGCGACGCGGAAGCCTGCCCGGCCTGCGTCGTCGTCGTGATTTCCGCGTTGAGGTCCGACAGCGAGCCAAGGATTTCGTTGACCCGGTCAACCGCATCGTTCAACGCCAGCTCAGCCTGTGAGCGGAGGTTCTGGATATCCTCCGACAGGCCGTTCAGCGTATTCGCCAGCACCTGTGCGTCATGCAGCGTGTTCTCGCGCGCGACATAGGATTCAGGGCTGGTCGCCAGTTCCTCGAGCGAGGACTGGAAATTGTTCATCAGCGTGTCGAGCGCGGTAGGCCCGCCGGGCTGCCCCAGGAACGTATCGAGGCTAGTGTAATACTCGTTGATCGTTTCAGCGTAACCAAGACCGGAAGTTTCCAGCTGAAGCTGCTTGTTGATCAGGGCATTGATGACGCGCGTCGTATTGGTGAGCCGCACGCCGGACAGATCGCCGCCGGGGGCCTGCTCGACCTGACCGATAGCCTTGCGGGTATAGCCGGGCGTATTGGCGTTGGAGATGTTGTGGGAAACAAGCTCCAGGTTCGCGCTCGTGACGCGAAGTCCCGCCAGTGCCGCATCGAGCGCTCCACCCAAACTCATGACGCGTGGTCCTTTCGCTCAAAACCTGTGTACCGGTGGCGGTTCATGCCGCCACCGGCCAAAGTCCGGTGTGATCACCGCACCATGTTGAGGACTTCCTGCAGCATCTCGTCACTGGTCGTGACGATGCGCGTGCCCGCCGCATAGGCCTGCTGGGTCGTGATCAATTTGGTGAATTCGTCGGCGATATCGGTATTGGAGCTTTCCAGCGCCGAACCGATGATGCTTGCCTCGCTGCCGATGATCGGGGGGCCTGAATCCTGCGTCTCGACATAGGCGCCGCCATCGATCTTGGCGAGGCGGTTGGTGGCGTTGAAGTTCGCGATCGCAACCTGATAGAGGTCGATCGTGCGGCCGTTGTCGTAGCTTGCGACGACGCGCCCCGTCTCCGAAATCGACACGCCGACCAGTTCACCCGCCGCATAGCCGTCCTGGCTCAGCTCGGTCACCTCGGCATTGCCGTTGGTGTCAGCGAACTGGGTCAGACCACCGGCGCCATACGACAGGGTCACATCGCCAACGGTTGAACCGTCGACCGTCAGGCTGCTGAGCGTGATCGAGGATGCTGTCGGGCTGGTAAGCTGGCCACTGCTGTTGAACGTGAATGCCTGGCCGACATTGGTCCACATCTCGCTGGTACCGGTCGCCGTGGAATCCGACAGATAGAACAGGTTCCAGGTGTCGGTGCCGCTGTTCTGGGTTGAATCGATCTTGGCCCAGCGAAGCTGGACGTTCACCGGACCGCCGCCCTGGTCGTATACCGTGATCGCGCCACCCGAAATCGAGGATTCCAGGAAAACCGTCTCATCCGCCGCTTGAACAAATCCATCCGCAGCGGTGGCACCAACGGTGGTCGGATCATTGGCGAAGTCGGCAGCGTCCAGCAGTTCGCTGTTTGCCGTATCCGGATCCGAATTCGCCGTCAGCGGATAGTCGGCAAGGTTTGCGCGATACTTGATCTCGGTGGTCGGATTGGCATCGAGGAAGTCATTGCTGAGAACCATGGCTTCTGGAAGCGAACCGGAAATATTGCCGGTGGTGGCATCGACCGGGAAGCCTTTGAGGAAGTAGCCGGAGCCGTTGACCAGATAACCGTTGGCATCGATTTCGAAGTCGCCGCGCCGGGTGTAGGCATTGACGCCGCTGAACACCGGGCTGCCGTCCGATTCACCCGTCTGCTGATCGACGATGAAGAACCCATCGCCGTTGATCGCCATGTAGGTGCCGACCGAAGCATTCGAGATATCGCCCTGCACCGTGTTGGTGCCGCGCGAGTAGACCTGCACGGAACCGCCGGCCTGCTGCCAGTAAGGGCTGTCGGTGACCAGATCGACGAAGCTGGTATCGACACGCTTGTAGCCGGTCGTCTGCGAGTTGGCGATGTTGCTGGAGATCTGCTCCAGCGCGTAGGACTGCGCTTTCAGGCCGCCGACCGCGATCCCCATAGCCCCATAGATACCCATTACTTGTCCTCCGGTTTCTGCAACGGCGCGCCGTGACGCTTGCATGGCTTGCGGACGCGCGATATTCCGCCCCTTAACAATCAATCGCCGTGCCAACTTGTGAAAATCAATGATTTCAATGGTTTATGGTATGGAATAGCGTTTGCCGCAGCCATGCACGCGGCAGAAACGCACCAGCAGTGGGAATCTTCTGCCGGGTATTCTTGTGTCACCCGCGCACTTGCTTACCCGTCGAGCCCCCCATAACGTCGCCGCAACAGATCAATGGAGAACCCATGCGTTTCGAAGGCACCGAGAATTACGTCGCCACCCAGGACCTGACCGTCGCCGTCAACGCCGCGGTGACGCTGGAGCGCCCGCTGCTGGTCAAAGGCGAGCCTGGAACCGGCAAGACCGTGCTGGCAAAGGAAGTGGCCGACGCCATGGGCCTGTCCCTGATCGAGTGGCATGTGAAATCGACCACCAAGGCGCAGCAGGGCCTCTACGAATACGACGCCGTCAGCCGCCTGCGCGACAGCCAGCTTGGCGATGAGCGCGTCCACGACATCTCCAACTACATCAAGCGCGGCAAGCTGTGGGATGCCTTCACCGCAGAGACCCGCCCGGTACTACTGATCGACGAGATCGACAAGGCCGACATCGAGTTTCCCAATGACTTGCTGCAGGAACTCGACCGCATGGAGTTCCATGTCTACGAGACCGGCGAGACCGTTCGCGCCGAGACGCGGCCGATCGTCATCATCACGTCGAACAACGAGAAGGAGCTGCCCGACGCCTTCCTGCGCCGCTGCTTCTTCCACTACATCTCGTTTCCTGACGAAGAGACGATGCGCGCCATCGTCGACGTGCATTTCCCCGGCCTGAAAGGGCGGCTGCTGAACGAAGCGCTGACCCTGTTCTTCGAGGTGCGTGAGGTGCCGGGACTGAAAAAGAAGCCGTCGACCTCGGAACTGCTGGACTGGATCAAGCTGCTGGTCAGCGAGGATGTGGATCCGCAAGTGCTGCGCGAGCGCGACCCGCGCAAACTGATCCCGCCACTGCATGGCGCGCTGTTGAAGAACGAGCAGGACGTGCACCTGTTCGAACGCCTCGCCTTCATGGCCCGGCGCGGGCAGAATTAAGCGCGCATGAGCCCGAAAAGTCGCGGACTTTTCGGACAAGATCATGCGGCAAAACAAAAAACGCCTTGGAGGAATGCCGATGACCGAAGAAACACGCAACATCGGCACTTTCGACTACGTGATCGTCGGCGCGGGCACGGCCGGCTGCGTGCTGGCAAACCGTTTGAGCGAAGATCCGGACACCTCGGTTGCGCTGCTGGAAGCCGGCGGCGAGGACAATTACCACTGGATTCATATTCCCGTCGGCTATCTCTATTGCATCGGCAACCCGCGCACCGACTGGGGCTTCAAGACGATGCCGCAGAAGGGCCTCAACGGCCGCGCCATCGGCTATCCGCGCGGACGCGTGCTCGGCGGCTGCTCGTCGATCAACGGCATGCTCTATCTGCGCGGCCAGGCCGCCGACTATGACCATTGGCGCCAGCTCGGCAATGTCGGCTGGGCCTGGGACGACGTGCTGCCCTACTTCATCAAGTCGGAAGACTACTACGCCGGTGCCGACGAGATGCATGGGAGCGGCGGTGAGTGGCGCGTCGAGGAACAGCGCCTGCACTGGGAAGTGCTGGACGCTTTCCGCGACGCCTGTATCGCCGCCGGCATTCCGGCCACTGACGACTTCAATCGCGGCGACAATCTCGGCGTCAGCTATTTCAAGGTGAACCAGCGGTCCGGCTGGCGCTGGAGCGCGTCGAAAGGTTTTCTCAAACCGGTGCGCGAGCGCCGCAATCTCGAAGTCCTCACCCACGCCCAGGCAGAACGCATCCTGTTCGAGGGAAAACGCGCCACAGGTATTCGCTTCGCCCACAAGGGCGAGAGCCGGACCATTACGGCACGCCGCGAAGTCCTGCTGGCTTCCGGCGCAGTAGGCACGCCACAGCTGATGCAGCTTTCCGGCGTCGGTCCCGGTGACCTGTTGCAGCAACACGGCATCAGCGTCCTGCATGAAGCGCCTGATGTCGGCGGTAATTTGCAGGATCACCTGCAGGTCCGCTGCGCCTACAAGGTCCATGGCGTAAAGACGCTCAACACGCTTGCCAACTCGCTCTGGGGCAAGGCGATGATCGGCCTCGAATACGCGCTGTTCAGGTCAGGCCCGATGTCGATGGCGCCGAGTCAGCTTTGCGCCTTCGCCAAGTCGTCGGACCGTGTGGCGACGCCGGACCTCGAGTACCACGTCCAGCCGCTGTCACTCGACGCTTTCGGCCAGCCGCCGCACCCCTTCCCGGCGATCACTGCGAGCGTGTGCAACCTGCGGCCCGAGAGCCGCGGAACCATCCGCATCGCCTCGACCGATCCGAAGGCGCACCCGCAGATCGACCCCAACTATCTCTCAACCGACGGCGACCGTGAAGTCGCCGCCGCAGGCATTCGGCTCACCCGCAAGATCGTCAGTCAGGAACCGATGCAACGCTACCGCCCGGAGGAGTTCAAACCCGGCCCGCAAGCCGAGACGGATGGCGATCTGGCGAAGGCCGCGGGCGACATCGGCACCACGATCTTCCATCCCGTCGGCACCTGCCGCATGGGCACCGATGACAAGGCCGTGGTCGATGCCTCGCTGAAGGTGAAGGGGCTGGAGGGCCTGCGCGTTATCGATGCTTCGGTCATGCCGACCATCACATCGGGCAATACCAACTCGCCGGTGATCATGATCGCCGAAGCCGCCGCCGACCGCATCAGGGCCGGCCACTAACCCGGCCCAAACTCATCGCTATTACATCGGCTCAGCCGCTCCTGGATTGCCGGGTCAAGCCCGGCAATGACGGGCTTGGGTTTCAACTGCGTACATATCCTTAACCGTCATGCCGGGCTTGACCCGGGCATCCAGGAGCGGCTTGCACTTGAATCTGAATCAGACTCTCAAAGACTTGAACCACTTCAACCTGAATCAGATTGCCAGCTGGTTGAATCAAAAACCAAGCGCTTGAGAAGCGGCCACTAACCGATTCAGGCGACTCGGGTTTTTACGCGTGCTTGAATCAGATTGCCAAGCTGTCAGGCCCCGCGTTTTTCTTCCCACCAATCCAGAGCTTGAAGCCGCCAGTATTCAAGCTGCGTGGCAATGCGGCCCGCATAGCCGCCGCCCCACAACGCACGATAAGGCGCGAACAGACGGATGCGGTCGTCGGTTCCGGCAATCGCATCGGCCACCGCCTCACCGCCCATGGCGGTGGTATTGAGACCATGTCCGCCGAACGCCGTGCAGGCCCAAAGGCCAGGCTCAAGTTCTCCGACGATCGGCATCTTGTGGCGGCAATAACCCATCAACCCGGTCCACACATATTCGATCTTGACCGGCGCAAGCTGCGGGTAGATGCGCTCGATATCGGCGCGCATGACAGCGGCCAGATCATCCGGCTGGGAGACCCGCGTGGTGATCCGCCCGCCCCACAGCAGACGGCTGCCATCGACGATGCGGTAGTAGTCTCCGGCGCGGCGCGTATCGGAAACAGACCCGCGCCAGCGGATCGCTTCATGCAGCTTTTCACCCATCGGTTCGGTGGTCACCACATAGGTCGCGACCGGCACGATAGCGCGGGAGAGTTCCGGCCAGACGGCCCCGCCCTCGCCGCTTGCCGCGACATTGCAGGCGAGCACCACATGCTGCGCTGTCACGCTTCCCGATGGTGTCGTGACTTTCCACCCGGCACCATTTTTGAGCAACGATAGAGCCGGAGTGTTTTCGTGAACCAACACCCCCTTCGCCGCGCACTCGGCGGCAAGTGCGCGGGCGAGATTGAGCGGATGGATATGAAAGCCTTTCCGGTCCTCCATCGCGCTGGTGTAGGTGTCCGTCTTCAGGTGCGCGCGCACCTTCCCGCGCGGCCAGAACACCATGTCCTGACCGAGCGCCCCGTTGAGATGCGCAACGCGTTTTTCCAGTGCGCCGCCATCGTCGTGGCGCAGCACCTTGAGCCGCCCCATGACCGGATCGATCTTCGCATCGGGATGCGCCTGGCAGAAAGCCCGGACCGTTTCCCGCCCCGCGTCGGACAGCGCAAAGAGCTTGTGTGCATGATCGCGCCCGAGCTTGCTCTCAAGACCATCCAGACCTTGCGCAAATCCGACCGAAACGAAACCGCCATTGCGCCCGGACGCGGCGCGGCCGACTTCGCCACCTTCCAGCAGCGCCACGGCCTTGCCGGCTTGCGCCAGCCGCCTTGCGGCCCAAAGCCCCGCGAAACCGGCGCCGATCACCGCGACATCGCATTTCACATCGCCCGCAAGCAGCGAGCCACCGGCCCACGGTTTCGCCGTGGCAGCATAAAAGCTGTCGGCGCATGTAAAACCTGCTGCGGGCTGTGTTCTGGCGTTCATATACGCTGTGATAGAGCATCGTGCGAAAAAGTGGATACCGGTTTTTCGCCAAGTGAGAACCGGCCCGAAGGGCAAATCGTGCCGGTGGCACGATTTGAGGGCCGAACGATGCGGGCAGAATATGAGCAAGCCTGCACAAAGACGAAGCTTGTTTCTACTGCCACGGACATGAGGCCCATACATGCCGAAACTCGTTCTCATGCGACACGCGAAATCATCCTGGGGCACCCCCGGGCTGGCCGATATCGACCGGCCGCTTTCCCCGCGCGGCCATCGCGCAATGCCCCGCGTCATGCACGCGCTGGTGCAGGGCGGCATCTTTCCCGACCATATCATCTGCTCCACGGCCTTGCGCACCCGGCAGACGCTGGCCCTTGCGCTAGCAAGCTGGACTGCCGATATGCGCATCGACATGACACGCGATGCATATGAAGCCGACGCCAACGGATTGCTTGAGCTTGCCCGCGCCGCCACATCGGATGATGCGCCACAGACGCTCGCCATAATCGGCCACAACACGGCCATGGAAGACCTTGCGATTGCACTTGCCGGGCCGAACTCCGACAATGCCGCTCTGGAGCGGATAAAGATGAAATACCCCACCGCCGCCGTTGCCATTTTCGATGGCGAATGGAGCAGCCTCAAAGCTGGCGGCATGCGGCTTGAGCGCTTCATCGTGCCGCGCGAACTGCCGGAAGTTTAAGCCGATTGGTTAGTTTCACCGATATTGCCGAGGAAGCCCGCATCGCCGCGCTTTCCCTTGCCGATTACGCCTCCGACATGGTCGATCCGACCGTGCGCCTCGGCGTCACCGGCCTGTCGCGCGCGGGCAAGACGGTGTTCATCACCAGCCTCGTCCACAACCTGACGAAAGGCGGTCGCCTGCCGCTGTTTTCCGCACAGGCCAGCGGGCGCATCGCATCGGCCACCCTGTCGCCGCAACCCGACGACGCGGTGCCACGCTTCGAGTACGAGACGCATCTCTCCGCCCTGACCGGCGGCGGAAAGCCCGGCAGCCGAAACTGGCCGGAGTCCACCCGCCACATCTCCGAGCTGCGGGTGACGCTGAATTTCGAATCCGAGACCTTCCTCGGACGCAATCTCGGACGCGGGCGGCTCAACCTCGACATTGTCGATTATCCCGGCGAATGGCTGCTCGATCTGTCCTTGCTCGATCTCGACTACGCGCAATGGTCGGCCAAGGCGGTTGCACAGAGCCGCAATCCGGCCCGCACGAAGCTGGCAGAGCCCTTCCATGCCGTGCTGAAAACGCTTCGTGCCGATGCGCAAGAGGACGAAACGAAAGCCCGAGAGGCGGCGGCCACCTTCACCGATTACCTGCGCGCCGCCCGCGAGGAACGCTACGCACTGTCCGCCCTTCCCCCCGGCCGCTTCCTGATGCCGGGCGATCTGGAAGGCTCTCCCGCGCTGACCTTCGCGCCACTGGACATCGCGCCCGATGCAAGCGCCACGCGCGGATCAATGCATGCGATGATGGCGCGGCGCTATGAAGCCTACAGGACAACGGTGGTGCGCCCCTTCTTTCGCGATCATTTCGCAAGGCTCGACCGCCAGATCGTGCTGGTCGATCTGCTTCAGGCGCTCAACGCCGGTCCCTCCGCCATGTCTGACCTTGAAACCGCGCTCGCCGACATCCTGTCGGCTTTCAGGCCGGGACGGAATTCCTGGCTGAGCCGCATCCTCGCCCGCCGCGTCGACCGCATCGTTTTCGCCGCCACCAAGGCCGACCATCTTCACCACGCCAACCACGACCGGCTGGAAGCGCTGCTCGGCCACATCGCCAGCCGCGCGATCAAACGCGCCGACTTCGCGGGTGCCGCAACCGACGTCGTCGCGCTCGCTTCCGTCCGCGCCACCCGCGAAGCAACCGTCACGCGCGGTGGCGAGGCACTCGACTGCATCGTCGGCGTTCCGGAGAAAGGCCAGAAGGTCGGTCGCGAGACCTATGACGGCAAGACCGAGGTGGCGCTGTTCCCCGGTGATTTGCCCGAGGATCCGCGCGCCGTTCTCGCCGACCCCGAACATGCGCTCACTGCACCCGAAGGCGTCAGCGAAGCGGAGTGGGAAGCCTTCCGCTTCCTGCGCTTCCGCCCGCCCTTGCTGGATGATGCGCCGAACGCCATCCTGCCGCATATCCGTCTCGACCGGGTACTCGAATTTCTCCTCTCGGACCGGCTCGCGTAAGGAACCATCATGACCCGCAAACCGGCAGCTTTCCGGCTCGATGATCCGCAGGTGACACTCGACGGCGACACGTCGAGGAAGGCGAAGACTTCCAGCAAAGAGAAGACCCGCGTCACACCCGACCCGACGCTGGACGAGGCATTATCGCCGGACGAGACGGGCACCGCAGTCATTCCCGCGCCGCCCCCGCCGGTGAAGTCGGGCTTTCCCTGGGGCAAACTGCTCGGCGCCGCGCTTTCGGCCTTCGTCTCGATCAGTTTCGGCCTGTGGGCGACGCAGGTGGTGGAAGACCTGTTCGCACGGGCCGAATGGCTCGGCTGGCTGGCAACCGGCCTGCTGGGCATGGCGGTACTCGCCCTCGTTGCCTTCGTGCTGAAGGAAACCTTCGGCATCATGCGGCTGTCGCGCATCACGCACTTGCGCGAGGAAGCCGACAGGGCCGCTGCCGCCGACGACATGAACGCCGCCAAGCGCATCGTCGCCCGCGTCACGTCGCTCTATGCCGCTGACGCGACGACCGCGCAGGGCCGCGCGGCACTGGCCGAACACGATGGGGAGATCATCGACGGGCGCGACCGGCTGAAGCTTGCCGAACGCCACCTGCTGAGCCTCAAGGATGCCGAAGCTCGCGCCTTGGTTTCCGGTGCCGCCAAGCGCGTTGCAGCCGTCACGGCTATCTCGCCGCGCGCTGCCGTCGACATCGTCTATGTGCTGTGGGAATCGGTGCGCCTGATCCGCCGCCTCGCAACTCTCTATGGCGGCCGCCCCAGCGGCCTCGGCACCGTCAGGCTCGCCCGCATGGTGGTCAGCCATCTGGCGCTGACCGGCGGAATCGCGATGACCGATTCCATCGTTCAGCAGCTTGTCGGCCATGGCCTTGCGGCAAAGCTGTCGGCCCGTCTCGGCGAAGGCGTCGTCAACGGGTTGATGACCGCCCGCATCGGCCTGGCGGCCTTGAGCGTCGTCCGCCCCCTGCCCTATCTGTCAGGCAAACCGCCGGCGCTCGGCGGCATCATGAGCGAACTGACGAAGTTCGGTTCGCAACCGAAGGACTGACCACGTCACTGCATATCATAGACCAGCCGGAACCCGATCAGGATGTGCTTGATAGCATCGGGGCGGCCATGGCGCTGGGCCGGGCGGCAGACGCCGCAGCCCTTGTCGTCCCATGAGCCGCCCTTGACGTAGTGGCGGCCCTCGGCAGGGCTGTCCGATACCCACTCGAATACCTGCCCCGCCGCATCGGTTGCCCCATAGGGGCTGGCACCGGCCGGGTGGCTACCGACGGGGACCGTATCGAACGGGCCCATGTCGTGGCTGTTGAGGCGCGAGGCGTCCCATTCGCGCCCCCAAGGGAAATACCGGCCATCGGTGCCGCGCATCGCCTTTTCCCACTCGAGTTCCGCAGGCAGGCGCCAGGGCAGACCGGTCTTGCCGGCAAGCCACGCCACATAGGCCCGCGCATCGTCGTAGGACACCATCGTCACCGGATGGTTCATCCGCCCCTCGGGCGGCTTGCCGCCCGTCCACTGGAATTTCAGCGTCCGCTCGTAGGGGTGGATCAGGCGATAGCTGTCCCACACTTGCCTGCTGACCTGCGGCGCGGGGTGGCCGGTCTCGGCGATGAATTCGGCATATTGCGCAACGGTCACCGGCGCCTTCATGATCGCAAACGCGCCTGTCGAGCGCTCGGCTCTGGGCAAATCGTTCTCGTACCACGTGTTGTCGCGGGTGATGGTGTGGCCGTAGGCTTGCTCGTCGATTTTGTACGCGTAATCGCGTTCCGCCCGGTCGGAACCACTGATGAACGGCCCGGCGGGGACGGTCACCACCTCGATCTCGGCGGCATGGCCTGGCAATCCACACGCCAAGACCGCCGCAACCATCAGAGCCATGAATCCGATTGTCTTCATGGCTGAAAGCAGATCATCCGCGCCGCTCACATGCCACACACGATCCGGTGTCCCGTAAGCCGCTGGCCTTGACTGCAGCTGAGCGCTACAAACACGTTCATGTTCACAGCCTTCTTCGCAGAACTGAAAGACGCCGGCCTGCCGGTCACGCTGCGCGAGTTCCTCACGCTGCTGGAGGCGCTCGACGCCGATCTGGCGGATAAATCCATCGACGAGTTCTACTATCTGTCGCGCTCCGCGCTGGTGAAGGACGAACGCAACCTCGACAAGTTCGACCGCGTCTTCGGCCATGTCTTCAAGGGGCTGGAATCGACCGGCGAAGCGATCGAGGCCGATATCCCGGAAGAATGGCTGCGCAAGATGGCGGAGTTGCATCTCAGCGAAGAAGAGCGCGCCAAGATCGAGGCGCTCGGCGGCTGGGACAAGCTGATGGAGACGCTGAAGAAACGCCTCGAGGAACAGAAGGGCCGCCATCAGGGTGGCTCGAAATGGATCGGGACCGGCGGCACCTCCCCCTTCGGCGCCTATGGCTACAATCCCGAAGGCATCCGCATCGGTCAGGACGGCAACCGCAATTTCCGCGCCGTGAAGGTCTGGGACAAGCGCGAGTTCAAGGACCTCGACGACAGCCGCGAACTCGGCACCCGCAACATCAAGATGGCGCTGCGCCGCCTGCGCCAGTTCGCCCGCACCGGCGCGGCTGAAGAACTCGACCTCGACGGCACCATCCGCCAGACCGCGCGCAAGGGCTATCTCGACATCAACATGCGCCCCGAACGGCGCAACGCGGTCAAGGTGCTGGTGTTTTTCGATGTCGGCGGCTCGATGGACTGGCACATCGAGGAAACCGAGCAGCTGTTTTCCGCCGCCCGCGCCGAGTTCAAGACGCTGGAATATTTCTATTTCCACAACTGCCTCTATGAAGGCGTGTGGAAGGAGAACCGCCGCCGCTGGCAAGAGAAGATCGACACCTGGCAGGTGCTGCACACCTATGGGTCAGACTACAAGGTGATCTTCGTCGGCGATGCCTCGATGAGCCCCTACGAGATCGCCATTCCCGGCGGCTCGGTGGAGCATATGAACCCCGAAGCAGGCCAAACCTGGCTTCAGAGGGTTTTGGATATCTACCAGCATTCCGTCTGGCTCAATCCGGTGCCGGAGGAACACTGGCGCTACACCCAGTCGATCCAGATGATCAAGCAGCTGTTCGGAGATCGCATGTACCCGCTGACGCTGGAAGGCCTTGATCACGCAATGGCGGAACTGAAACGGTAAGAATTCCGGCGCTGATAGTTCAGATGCTGACGGGAAACGCTTCACCGCCCATTTCGTTGACACCGCCGCGCGCATCGACGAGCCGTATGCCAAGCGCCATGCCTGAGACAATCGAGGCCAGCGCCACCAGCGAGGCAATCGACAGCGTCGATACGCCGGTGAGCCCCTGACCGATCGTGCAGCCGAGCGAGGCCACACCGCCGAACCCCATCATCACGCCACCCGTGAGATAGCGGGCAAGCTGACGCGGCGCCTCGAAACCCTGCAGCGCCAGCCGCTTGCCGAACAGCGCCGAAAGGAACGAACCGATGAGCGCACCGGCAACCAGCGCGATACCGAACTTGATGGTCGATCCGGTATAGGTCATCAGGTAGAGAAGGCTGTCGCCGATCGGGGCGGTGAAGGTCAGGCTCTCGACGGGCTGCGGATCGAAATCGTCCGCGCCGATATAGCCCGTCGCATACCAGCCGCCGACGATCACAAGGCCGATGGCAATTGCCGCCAGCCAATGCGCGGGGCTTCGCACCGTGCGCACCGCATATATCACTGCCAGCAGCGCAACGACCAGCACCGGTATCATCCGGGCAGCCGTTTCGCTCAGGCCAAGAGTGGCCAGCGCCGCATCGAATGTCGCAACCGGTGTTGTCAGGCTCGTCGCCGACTGCAGAAGATCGCGCGGGAAATACAAGATTCCGCGCAGGGTCGCATAAGCCGCGATACCGACAGTCAGCAGAACCACCAGCGCGCGCAGGTTACCCGTCGCGGAAAGCACCGTCAGGCGGCTGACACAGCCGCGCGTCAGCACCGCTCCGAACCCGAAGACGAGACCGCCCACCACCAGACCGCCGATCGACATCGTGTCGCTCCTGTAGATCGACTGATCGAGATCCACGAGGCCGGCCAGCTGCAACGTTTGGGTCCCTGCCGCGGCGACGGCAAGAGCCAGCGCATACATGCCGAGTTTGAATGATGCTCCGGTCGTGACCAGTTCGCGGACACCGCTCAACAGGCAGAACCGCGACCACTCCATGACCACGCCGAAAATGACACCAAGACCTGCAGCCAGCAGGGCGACGAGAATATGCGGTTCAAGCTCGGACATGAAATGCCTCCAGATTTGCCCGCATAAATGTCGTTCACATGCAAAAAAGTCAATAATTGAATGTGGAATAATTAAATATACAAGTATTATATGTAATAATGGCTCCTTTGCACATCGCGATATAGCGATGTAAGACATTGAAATCACTGTAACTGACCCGCATATGGTCTGTTTCCCGGCTGCAAGGCGATGCCTGTCTGGTACGCCCCCGCATCGGGGATCAGGAGGACGACATGGCCGACGTGGCCACACCCGGCAAGAAAAAAGCGGCCCGCAAGCCCGCAAGAGAACCTTCCCCGCCCGTCAAAAAACCCGAGGCGGATGATGGCGGCTTGCGTGATGATGATCGCGCCCGGCTGAAGAAACTGGTCGAGCAGCGCCGCAAGAAGGAAGCCGCCGAGCGCCGAGCGGAAAAGCAGGCGGACGCTTCGGTTCCACCTGGAAATGCCACGGCGGTCAAACAGCCAAATCGAAGTACCGCCACCCCGCAAGCAACGCGTAAGTCTTCAGACAAGGCGAAACCGGAAACACCTGCCCCCGCGACATCGGAAATGGCACAGGGCGGGCGCTTGCGCCGCCTGCACGAACTCCTGCTTGACCGCCTGGGTCACAATCCCGAAAGAGTTCCGACCGCAGCAAAGGGAGCGGCTGGACGTGAGCCGGAAGAAATCGATCGCGTCAGCCCGCGCAAGGTCATCAACTGGGCGCTGGACCTGCTGCCTGACGAGCCCAAGGGGTACACCTTAATCGACATCGGATGCGGCCGTGGACGTGTCATTCTGGAAGCCGCACGCCGCCCGTTCCACAGGATCATCGGCATCGAACGCGACCTGGCGCTCTACGAAGACGCCATGCTCAATCTGCGCCACTGGCCACGCTCGATCATGGCCTGCCGCGATGTCGATATCATCCACGGCAATGCCGCCACATGGAAACTGCCACCCGGCGATCTCGTATTCTATCTTTTCGACCCGTTCGACGAGAGGGCGATGCTCAATCTGGTAACCCGTCTCAACCGTCACGTGGAAGGCGGCAATACAGTGGCTGTAATCTATCTCGATCCTTCTTTCTCGCTGCCTTTGCGCGAAAGCCCCTATTTCGGGCAAGTCATGCCGGTTGGCATGCTCCGCCGCAAGATCGAAACTTTCAGCCCATACCGGTTGGAAATTTATTCAAGCAGCAAGCCTGGATAATTCGCACAGTGCAGCTTGCGCGCTGATCAAGCATGGCGGTCTGAATTAACCCGCTATATACGACATCCTTTCTTTCCGGGCCTCGTTTACCCAAGATTCTGCCTGTTCCGGTAGATTTCCGGCATCAGACTTCTTCAACGATGCAGCGGAAAGCTGGGATGGCACGCGCAACGACATTCAACCCTCTTGTGGCGAGCGGGGCAAAACCTCGCCCGCAGGCTGCGAATGCGCATGCTCCCGCAATCAGCTTCATCTGGGGAACGGCCATTGACGAGCTTGAAGCCGAATGGCGCGACCTGGAAGACAATGCGGCAAACCCGCAGCCATTCAGCAGCTTCGATTTCCTCTGGCACTGGCGTGCCGTCTTCTGTGTCGGCAAGGATGCGGCCAAGCCGTTTGTTGTGACCGTGCGCGACAACGCCCGGCTGGTTGCGCTCCTGCCGTTGATGATCACGCGTGTGGGGCCGCTGCATGTGTGTGAGTGGATGGGCGAACCGCTAACCGAATACGGCGACGCGCTCGTCCGGCACGGCTACACAAATGCCGAGTGGCTCGAGCACGCCATCGAGCGCCTGAAAGCCTGCCCAGATGCGGACGTCTTCTATCTGCGCAAGGTTCGCGCGAATGCAGGCATCGCACCGGTCCTCGACCAGATGATGTCCCGCGCCGGCGAGCAACGTCAGGCGCCCTGGATTGATCTTTCCGCCGTCACCGGTATCTGTGATGTGCATCAGCGTCTGAGTTCGAACATGCGCAAGGAACTGCGCCGCAAGAGAAAGAAACTCGATTCAGTCGGGACTGTCGATTTCTGTATCGCCCATGCCGGCCCGCAAGCCGCAGCCGTGACTGAACGAACGGTATCTTTCAAAAAAGCCTGGCTGCAGCAGCGCGGAACCATCAGCCGGGCGTTCGCGGACCCGCGCTGCACCACAGTTCTCAACAGGCTTTCAGCCGACGAACGGCGCGGGCAGGATTTCATCGTTTCCGAATTGTCCGTGAACGGAGAAGCCGCAGCCAGCGAAGTCGGCTTCCGTTCAGGCAGCCGGTACTATGCCTATATCGGCGCGTATAACCCTGACATGGCGGTACACGGCCCCGGCCTGATCCAGATGGAACACACCGTAGCCTGGTGTATTTCCGAGGGGATCGAGGCTTATGACCTGTTCGCCCCGGCCGACGACTACAAGCTGCGCTGGACCGATAAATCCGTCGCGATCAGTGATTATGCCGCCGCCCGGACAATTGCCGGCAAGCTTTGCACGCTTTGGCTGGCGCGCATCCGCCCCCTCGCCAAGGCCGCCCTCCTGGCGGCGCCGCAATCCATCCAGACGCGATTTTCCCGCTTGCTGGCGCGCGGATGACCTAAAGCTCAGTCCTCGCCACGCAGCACCATAACCGAGCACGGTGCATGGCGCACGATCCGCGCCGCATTCGATCCCAGCAGGTAGGTTGCCATGGCCGGCCTGTGCGACCCCATCACGATCAGGTCCGCATTGCAGACTGAAGCCTCCTCGAGAACCTCGTGATAGACAGCACCTTCGCGCACCGCGACCTCGCCATTGCCTTCGCCCAGCGACAGCTTCTCGACAATTGCGCGCAACTTGCCGGAAGCGTCATCCAGCATCTTGTTCTGCGTATCCATGGGAATGTAGTCGGCCACGACACTCGGCAACACAGGCAGTACGGTGACCAGTCGTACCGTACTCCCGAACTGCCGGGCGAAGGACGCTGCAGTTTCGATGGCGTCGCGATAATGCTCCGGATCGGAAAGGTCCACTGGAACGAGTATCTTCTTGAACATATCCGTTTCTCCCTGCGGCTTGCCGGAATCGGCCATGTCGCGCAATTGTAGTCCTGCATCGCGGCAGCGTCTTGATACCGCGCAAGCTGTACTCTCACCCGTTGCCAGACACAATCCGAGGCTGACATGTCAGACCCAAGCAACGAACCGGAAGTCGTTCCGGCACTTACCACGACCGACGATATCGTCGCATGGCTGCGCGAGCGGGTGATCGACGAGATCGAGTGTCTCGTCCCTGACATGAACGGTATGATGCGCGGCAAGATCATTCCGCGCGAGGACTTTATCGGTTCGTTGCGTTCGGGCGGCCTGCGGCTGCCGGAAACCATTCTGTTACAGGCCGTCTCCGGCGATACGGTCAACGACACGAAAGTCGCCGCCGAAACCGACCGCGACATTGTCGCCGTTCCCGATGTGTCATCCGTCCGGATCGTGCCCTGGTACGAGGAACCCACCGCCCAGGTTATCTGCGACTGTGTCCACTCCGACGGCACCATGGTGGACTACGCACCGCGTTCGGTCCTCAAGCACATAATCGCGTTATATTCGGAAAAGGGTCTGCGCCCGGTCGTGGCCCCCGAGCTTGAATTCTATCTCGTTGAGAAAAGCGCAAACCCCGATGTCCCGCTTTCGGTTCCCGTTGGCATTTCGGGGCGCAAGGAATCCGGCCGCCAGGCTTATGGCATCGAAGCCGCCAACGAATTCGACCCTTGCGTTGAGGACATCTACGCTTATTGCGAGGCCTCGCGCATCGACATCGGCACCATGGCTCACGAGGCAGGTCCCGCCCAGATCGAAATGAACTTCAAGCATGGCGACCCGCTGGAACTGGCCGACCAGGTCTTCCTGTTCAAACGCGCCGTGCGCAAGGCGGCAATCGCACACGACATGTATGCAACCTTCATGTCGCAGCCCCACCAGGGCGAGCCCGGCTCGGCCATGCATGTTCACCAGTCTGTTCTGGACGATACGGGCGTGAACATCTTTTCGCATGCAGATGGATCGGACTCGCCCAGGCTCGCGCACTATATCGCCGGCCTGCAGAACTACGTGCCATCGGCGATGGCGCTGGTTTGCCCGAACGTGAACGCCTTCCGCCGCATCCGTATGGAATCGGACGCCCCCATCAACGTTCACTGGGGGCGCGACAACCGCACCTGCGGCCTGCGGGTGCCGGACTCCAACGCGGCTGCCCGGCGCGTCGAAAACCGGGTCGCCGGCGCCGATGCCAACCCCTATCTGTGCATCGCATCAACGCTTGCCTGCGGCCTGATCGGGCTTGAGGAAACCCGTGACCCCGAACCCGAAGTGACCATCGATGCGCATACGCTCGGCGTCGCCCTGCCCGCTCATATCCAGGACGCGCTGCACGAACTTTCGTCCTGCGAACCGCTCCGGCACGTTTTCGGCCACCGTTTTGTCGATGCCTTCATCGAGGTGAAGACGCTCGAATGGCAGCTTTACAACCGCGTTATTTCAAGCTGGGAGCGGGAATATCTGCTTTTGAACGTGTAACGCGCCTATTCGTTGCCGGCATAGACGACGCGGTAGCGGATCTGCACATCGTCGGACGCAACCGCCGGGCGCGTCTCGCCGCTCCCCTCGTCGACGGTATCGACCTGATACCACGGCGTATATTCGGGCATGTGTCCCGGTGACCGCGGCAGCCTGAGAACGAAAACATATTTCGGTCCACCCGGCAGCTTGATCGACAAAACGCGCGAGTGCGCCCGGAAATACAGCTCGAAGAAGCCGGCAACGACCTGCCGTCCTTCATCCTGACGACGCCAGTCGTCGTACAGATTGCCCCACGCCTGGTTCTTCTCGGTGTAGAGCTGGGCATCGACAGCCGCTTTCTTCTCGGGAAGCACGGTTCCGGCGGGAAAGCGGATTTCATAGTGAAGCCGCGGCGCTGCCTGATTGTGTCCGCCAAGACTGTCGTCGCTGATCCAGACATACCCCCAGACGCCGCCGATCACGACACCTGCGATGACCGCGATGGCCGCAAACAGCTGACCTGTGGTGCGCAATCCGCGCCGCTCGTCCTTCTCGCCCCCCGGCTCGGAAGAAACCGGAATTTGCTCTCCGGACACCGCCGTGCCCCGTTTGTGCAGCAAGACAAGCAGGATGCCTGCCACAAGGCCGATCGCACCGCCCAGCAGGGCGATCAAAGCCACGAAATATCCGCAGGCGCCTTCAAAGCAGGAGACGTTGAGAACCCGCGCCAGAATCTCGCCCGCCGCCCATCCGGCGGCAAGACCGACCCCGGCGCCGAGGATGCCGGCAAGAACGGCGAAAATGAAACGCATGTTTTCCGTGAACCGCCGCAGATGTGGTGCCGGGACATTACTCCCGCGGCAGCCTGCAGGCTACAAATTCCCGCGCGCAACTAAAGCGACAGTCTCATGCCGCCGGCAGGAAAGCCTGTCTTGCGACAGTTCAGGCCTGCCGCTCGGGTACGCTGACAATCAGTCCGTCGATCTCGTCGCTGACCTTGATCTGGCAGGACAAGCGTGATGTCGGGCGAACCTCATAGGCAAAGTCGAGCATGTCCTCTTCCATCGCCGAGGGGGCGCCGACCACGTCTGTCCAAGCCTCGTCGACATAGACATGGCATGTGGCGCAGGCAAGCGCGCCGCCGCACTCGGCCTCGATGCCGGGCACCATGTGCTTGATGGCCGTTTCCATCACCGTGGAACCGTTCTCGCCCTCGACCTCATGCTTCGTGCCATTCGGCTCGATGTAGGTGATTTTCGCCATGGCTCGTTAAACCGTCCCGAATCTGGCCGGGCCGCCTGCACGGGCAGCCCTGAACTGAAGACGCTGGCGACATAGCGCGCCACCGGCAGGGATTCAACAGATGCCTGCCGGCAACAGCACTTTGCCGCATGTTCTCAGTTTGGCGCGGTCAAACGGTTTTTTCGTCGAAATACTGGCGGATGCACGCATTTGTTTCCGAAACCCGGCGCAAAAGCAGATCCACCGTATCGCGATGGGCCAGATCATGCATCTTGCCCTGCAAGGTCTCGGCTGCTTCCGCCGCCTCTGCCAGCGGCCAGGCACCGATGCCCCGTGCGGATCCCTTGATGGTATGCGCCGCGCGTTTCCAGTCGGCAGGCGTTTCCGCCGCCTGTAGCCGCAACAGGTAAACCTGGCTCTGGACAACGAAAAGGCTGAGCACTTCCCGCTCCAGATTGACATCGCCAAGCGTCTGCCGCGCCAGATGCACCAGATCGATTTGCCGCCCGTCGGAATGGTTCGCGACGCCCGGCGTGGCCCCCTGGGCCGGTTCCTCGTAATCGTGTTTCAAAGCTGCCTGTGCCATATGGCCCCCCTTATGGTCTTGTGGAGGCATGATCGCAGGTATGTGGGCAAATGCGGTTAAGCCACGCGGATAACGCGGCGTTAACACGGCGCAGAGTCAACGAAGGGTTATCTTGATTGCGCGTTAATCGCGTTCGGCGAACAGCCGCCGCCCCGCCTCACTCAGCTTGCAGACTTCCCAGTCCGGCTTGATCGGGTTTGGAACCCAAGGTTCCGCCCAGCCGTTTGCCAGGCAAGCGCGAACGGTCCGTTTGTCGATTCGCTGACCGTCCTTGTTGAAAAGCGGCAATTTGCCCCCCGGCTGCCCCAATCCCATCCGCAGCCAGCTCAATTGCGCAGCGCTCGGCTGCGCGGCAGACGGCCCATTCGTACCGGAAGATGTTCCGGAATCTACCTGCTCTGACACCATAGCCACCCCATCCGGCACAGTTTGGGCACAATTGCAGGGTTGATCGGCGTTAACGATAAATTAATAGCCTTACCCTTCGCGCTTCTCTAAAGGCAACTTTCTCACTACACTGCGCGGGCGGCAAGGCTTTGCGGGTGCAATGTGTCTGCATCATCGCGTGGCCGTAAACGGTCAAGGTGAGGGATTCGGTTTACCAACGGTACGGTCGGAAGGTGCAATCGCCGTGTTGATTGGGTATGTGCTGATCCGAATGCCTGCGTCAGACCGGCAGTAATGTACAAGGCGTAACCGGCAAGGAACGCCGACCAGCGTAGAGTACGGATACGAGGCGATCCAAATGGCGAACAAACGCAACACGACCACCGAAGCGGCCATGTCGGCGGTCGAACGGGCGCTTGATCTCGATGAAGACATCGTCGGCGGTGATACCGCCGCAGAGCGCAAGGAGCCCAAGCTGGGCACCGGCACCTCTGGCGGCAAGAAAGCCCCCGAGCCCGCAAAAAAGCCCTCGGGCAAGAAAGACAGCGAAGAGGCGGCTCTCGACGAGTTCGCCCGCGTCTTGACTGCATCCGATGACAGCGCCCCGATTGGCGGCATTGCCGCGGCCAACGACGATCGCCCCAGCCTGGAGACGCTGCTCTACCGTCTGCAGCGCCGCCCATCGTCCGCTCCCTTCATGGTCGCCGGCCTGCTTGGCGCGGTGTGGGCTTTTATCGGCATCGTTATCGGTCTTGGCCTGTATGGCCCGAGCCTGTTCGAGGTAACCAATCCGAGCATCGTTCGCGCCCAGCCCGGCATGATCGCCGTGTACGCGGCGATCGCCGTTCCCGTCTTCTTCTTCTTCGCCATCGGCCTGATGGTCTGGCGCGCTCAGGACATGAAGCTTGCCGGCCGCACGCTTGCCGAGGTTGCCCTGCGTCTCGCCGAACCGGAATCGACGGCCATTGAATCCGTTTCCACGATCGGGCAAGCCATCCGCCGCGAAGTCACGGCAATGGGAGACGGCGTCGAACGTGCACTTGCCCGTGCCAACGAACTTGAAACATCGGTTCACAACGAGGTCAGCGAACTCGAAAACGCCTATCACGAGAACGAGCAGCGCATGCGCACCTTGCTCGATCAAATGAAGAGCGAGCGCGAGGCGATCATCGGCAATGCCGATCTGCTTCGCGAAGCACTGCTGGGCGCGCATTCCGACCTTGCAGAACAGATGAAGGGCGTTTCGGACAATCTGGCCAAGTCGGTTCTGGATGCCGGCAGTGAAGTCGGCGCAAACCTCGAAAACCGCTCCGCCGAACTCGCCGAAAAGATTACCACGTCGGGCGAGCAACTCGTTTCCGCGCTGACCGAACAGAGTGAAAACTACATTCACCGTATTAATGAAGGGCGCGGCCAGATTGCCGATGCGCTGAACAGCACCGGCGAAGCGGTCATTCAGGACATGGTCGCGCAGGCTGGCCGCATTGACGAACAGCTCATCGACAGCGGTCAGAAGCTCGTAGCCTCGCTCAACGAACAGACCGACCGCATCGGCGAGGACTTCTCCGCCGTCGGCCTGTCGATCGCCGATCAGATCGCCACTGCCGGTAACGAAATCGCCGTACGCCTCGATACAGCCGGTGAACAGATGCACCAGTCGGTCATCGTCGGCGGCAACGAGCTGGTCGAACGCCTCACCCAGGCCAGCGATACGTTGACCACCGAGGCAGCCGTCCGCGCAACCGATTATGTCGAGCAGCTCGGCATCATTTCCGCGGAGGTCGCCCGCGCCATCACCTCGCGTGGTGAAGCGGTCAACACTGCACTCAGCGAAACCGGCTCACGCTCGGTCGACGCTATCGTCACCCGCGGCGCCGAGGTCAACGACATGCTTGGCGCAACGCTGAACATGACGCACGAACTGCTCAACGTGCGCGGCCAGGAACTGACAGACACGCTGTCAGCGCACACCGGCGACATTTCCGATGCGATGCGCGCCCAGACCGAAGTTCTCGATCAGACGCTGCAGACGCACAACGGTGCCCTGTCGAACACGCTGCAGACGCATACGTCCCTGCTCGAACAGACGCTCAATGCACGTGCGGATGAAATGGTGGCCTCGATCCAGCACACCAGCGATTCGGTCAGCGATTCGCTGACGATCCGCTCGGACGAGGTGATCTCGACCATGGTCGAGCGCACCGATGCAATCACCGGCCAGATGCGCGAGCAGGCAGCAGCCCTGATCCAGTCCGTCGACGACAATTCCGGCGGTCTTGCCACGCGTATCAACGACAGCGCCATGGCTCTTATCAAGGCCATGGAAGACCGCTCCAGCGCCGTCGACCAGACGCTGCACACCCGGACGAAAGCCGTCGAGAAAACGCTGGCCGAGCGCACCGAAAGCTTCACCAATTCGGTGGCCGAACGCGCGCTTATCATCGATCAGACACTCGACATGCGCCTCAGCGAGATACGCGCCCTTCTGGAAGAGCGCGGCGTCGAACTCGACAAGTCGCTGGCAAACCGCGTCACCAAGCTGACGGAAACCCTGGCAGCCGGCGTCGCCGGTGTCGAAACGACGCTGGGCGTGCGCGGCGACAAGCTGATCGCCGATCTGGAGAACCGCCGCGAGAACCTGGAAACCTCCTTCGCTCGCAGCAGCGAAGTGCTCTCGACCGGTGTCGATCAGCAGCTCAATGCATTGACTTCTGCCGTCAGCAAGGCCGGCGAGACCCTGATGTCCGGTATCGACGAGCATCAGCGCCTGCTTGCGGACACCGCAGAGCGCACCAATGACGCATTGATTTCCGGCATCGAAGTGCACCGCCAGACGCTTGAGGAAGTTGTCGGCCGCGCCACCGATGCCATCGGGCAGGCGGTTGAACTCAAGGGTGGCCAGGCAGCACAGGCCATTGCCCGCGAAGGCCTCGACGTCACCAAGAAGCTTTCCGAGACCGGCGAAGTCGCAGTGCGCGCCATCGAGGCGCACACCAGCCGGATGGTCGAGGAAGTCACCACGACCAGCAACGAACTGTCGACCAAGGTGGAATCGATCTTCGAACGCCTCACCCAGTCGAACACCGTGCTGCGCGAGGTTCTCTCCGGCGCCAGCCATAACCTGGCCAACATCGAAACCAACCTCACCGAGCAGGTCGGCCAGTTCCGCACCGCGCTCGATGCGGCGATGGAGGTCGGCGAAAGCTCGAACCGCCGGATCGAGTCTCAGGTTTCCCTGCTCGAGACAACGACATCGAAGATGCTCTCCGATCTCTCCGAGCTTGGCGTGCATTTCGACACCCAGCGCGCTGCGCTTGAGAAAACCATCCTGCAGCTGACCGACGCGGATTCGCAGATCGACATCAACATTGACGAGCGCCGCGAGAAGATGGAAGCGCTGGTCGCCTCGGTGTCCGGCACGGCTCGCGACGTCGACGCGATCATGCAGACCTACAAGAGCCTTGTCGAAGACGCCCTCACCGCTGCCGAGACGCGCGCCCGCGAAATCGGCGAGACCATGGGCAAGAACACGGCTGAATCCGCGCAAACGGCACTCGACCAGCTTGAGCAGGTCCGCAGCCGGACCGAAGCGACCGCTGATTTTGTCAGCGAGAAAGCCAAGTCGGCGAGCGAAATCATTGCTGACCAGATCACCCGCATGGAAGGTTCGGCCAGCGAAGTTACGGATCGCTTTGCCAACATCACCAAATCGGCGAGCGAAACCCTGCGCACCCAGCTCGTTGCCTTGCAGGATGCCGCCGGCGACACGACGGGCAAGATCGAGGAAATCGCCAAACTTACCAGTGACCGTATCTTCGGCGAGATGACCACCATGGAAGAGGCTGCCGGCACGGTTGCCGGCCGCGTGGCCGACGCCGCCAAGCAGGCTGCAAGCAAGGTTGTCGCAGAGATGGCCGAGATGGACGGCACCGCCGGCTCCCTGGCCTCACGCATCGCCGATGTCGCCAAGCAGACCGGCCACAGCGTTGCCGCCGAAGTGGCCGCCATGGAAGGCACTGCCGAGATGATCGCCGGACGCATTGCCGATGCAGCACGCGACGCACGCGACGCACTGGCCGCCGAACTTTCATCGATCGAGCAGACCGCCGGTTCGTCATCCGACAATGTCGCTGCACGCGCCCGCGATGCCGCAGACCGGATCAGTGCGGAAATCGCCGCGCTGGAGCAGAGCGCCGCCTCGCTCTCGGACCGGATCGGAAGCAGCGCACGCGAAGCCGCCGACCGGGTTACTGCCGAGATTGCCGCGATGGAGCAGGCCGCCGGTTCTGTTGCCGACTCCGTCAGCGACCGCGCCCGCATGGCAAGCGACCGTCTGCTCGGCGAGATCACCTCGCTGCAGGACACGGCCGCTTCGGTCGCCGATCTTGTCGGCGAACGCGCAAAGTCAGCAAACGACAGCCTTCTGGCCGAGATTGCAGCCCTGCGCGAAACGGCCGAAGAGGTTGCCCGCAGCGTCGGCGACCGTGCCACGGCCTCCGTGGAACAGGCCCAGCGCGAGATCGAGGTCCTGCGCCGCGCCAGCGAGGAAGCCGCCGACACGATCAGCGAACGCACCATCACGTCCGCCGACGCTGTGGTCTCGCAGCTTGATCGCGTCCGTTCATCCGCCGAGGATATTCGCAACGCTCTGACCCATGCCGCCGACAACTCCGCTGACATGATCGCAGCTCACCTACGCAATCTCAGCGAGGCTGTCGATCGTGAATCGAGCCGCGCCAACACCACGGTTCGGGCGAATTACGAAGAGGCCAGCCGCGAAATCGCCGATCTCGTCGGTGCCGCAGCCGGTCGCCTCGCGGAATCCGGCGATGCCATGCGCAAGGCGGCACGCGAGATGGTCGAGGAACTCGAACTGACCCGCACCGAGTTGCAGCGTGGCGCCATGGATCTGCCGCGTGAGGTTACCGACAGCTCCAATGCCATGCGCCGCGCTGTATCCGACCAGGTCAAGGCACTCAACGAGCTGTCCGACATCGTCACCCGTCATGGCCGCAACCTGGATGTTGCTACCCCGCCGCAGCGTTCGGTCTCGACCGATCGACCGGCCGCCCCGCGCCAGCCGGCGCGCGAGCGTGAGCCGGTGCGCGTTCCCGCCCGCGACTATACGGCTGCCTCCTCCGCGGCACCGCGCCGCGCAGAACAGCCCGCACCGCCGCCTCCGGCCCGCGAGCGCCAGCCGCTGGCCGACACGCTCGGCAGGCTACACCGCGAGGAGCAGCGCGCCCAGCCGACAATGGCGCCGCGCAACCCTGCGCATATCCTCGAAACGCTGAATGCCACGGCCGTCGATATCGTGCGCGCACTCAACGATGGTTCCTATGCGGAGCTCTACGAGCGCTACCGGCACGGAGACCGCGACATATTCGTACGCCGCCTCTATGCCCGCCGCGACAACGGCGTCATGGACGAACTGCGCCGCAAGTACCGCTCCGATCACGAACTGCGCTCGGCAGTGGACCGCTATATGGATGAATTCGAGGGGCTGCTCGGTGAAATCGCTGCCCAGGATCATGACGGCACGATGCGCCAGATGTACCTGACATCAGAACCGAGCAAGGTCTTCGCCATGCTGGCGGAAGTGACGGGGCGCACCGCTTAGGACAACAAGAAGGGCAACCTGAAAACAGCCTTTCGGCGTCAAACAAGAGCAGTCGCCTGCCAAGGGCGCGAACCTCCAGAAAGACCGATCAACCCGCCCCGGATTTCGGGGCGGGTTTTTTCATGTGACCTGGACAAAAAAGCTCTCCCGCAAACCCTTTGGGGTCCGGTCAGCCCAATGCAAGAGAAAGGGAACTCCGCACCGCTGAGCGTCAGCACTCGAATGCGTATTTCGAGGTTAGATGCGTGAAAGGGTCCAGCGCACGAGTTGATCAATCGCGGCCTGCGATGCGGCATCCAGCGCCGCTATCATCTCGTCTTTGTCATTGCCGGACACAGACGCCTGGCCACCGATCTGACGGGTTGCCAGCACGCGTCCGTTGCGGTCGTTCATGACCTTTGCGGAAATCAGAACCTGAGCAAGACCGCTCGACGTATCGACTTCGAAGTTACGGATGTCGAGCACGAGCTGGTAATCAATCAGCAAGCCCTCGCCCGGACGCCCGACAGCACGGACGTTTCCGGTATTCTCGAACGCTTCGATAATCCGCGTCTGTAGCAGCTTCGGCAGCTTGTCGGTCCACTGCGCGCCCTTCAGGTAGGTAACAACATACGGATCGGGCCGAAGCACGATACGCTCGCTGTCGAGCACGCTGACAGAACTCGGATTGGCGATGAGGAGTTGGGCGCGGGTACCACCGACCCTGCCGGAGAAGTCTCGCGGTGCTGTCAGGTCATAGGTTTCCGGTGGCGGGCCCTGCACAACAGCACAGCCTGCCAGCAGAAAGCACGCCGCAATCGCGCCAATGCCCCTGTGACCTCTCATACCACGCCCCCCAACCGGCCCCATGCCTTGCAGACGTTGCGGAAGGTTAGACCGCGCAACGCTTCAAGAGTCAACGCCGGTTACCACTCGATTCACGCACCTGCGAGCTTCCGGTCAGGAACCTGCTCGGATTTCGCTCGATGCTACTCATGACACGATCGATGGTTGCCAGTGTACGGCGCCCATCATTAACCAATGATTCCAGATTGCGCAGCCCCTTGCCCGAAAGCTGATCGGACAGCTTGCGGAAAGACTTCGCCGCTGCCGTTACCTCGGTGATCA
This sequence comes from Rhodobiaceae bacterium, assembly GCA_020637855.1. GTDB lineage: Bacteria > Pseudomonadota > Alphaproteobacteria > Rhizobiales > Tepidamorphaceae > JACKJK01. Next base: position 171,511 of record JACKJR010000002.1, read on the forward strand.
GGCTGCCGCCCTTGCTTTCGGAAAAGCCCGAAACGATACCGTCGATACGCCCCGCCGTTTCGCGGAACTGCGCGGCAACGGCTGCTGCATCATCGAAGAACTTCCCGATCTGCTCCTCACGGCCGCCAAGGGAACTGGTGAAGGATTCGATGTTCTTCACGCTTGTTTCGATGGCCGTGGGATCAATCTTGTCGGCAATCGCCGCAAGCTGCTTGGCAGCCGCACTGGCGTCGTGGATGAAGGCTTTCAGCTCATCTGTGTTGTCGGCAAGACCCGCCGTAAACGTCTTGACGTTCTCGACCGTCTCACGCACCGAGTCCGGGCTGATCACGTCGAGACGCTCCTGAAGCGACGTCGAGAGCCCCTCCAGCTTCTCGCCAAGAGAATTCAGTCGCCGGGCCACCGCCGCGGCATCATCCATGAATGACCCGATCGCATCCGAGCGCTCCGCAAGGGCTGCCGAGAACTTCTCGATATTACGGATGGAATTGTTGATGCCCGCCTGGTTGCCCGCAAGGATATCGTCAACACGGGTGACTGCGGTATCCAGCTTGGTCATCAACGATTGCGCACGGTCGATGATGCTCTGGACCGTCGAGGCATCCGCATAAATGATCGGATCGCCGTCTCCGCCCCAGGCCTGCGTCAATTCCGGCGCGTCGGGCCGGCCACTGATCAGCTGGATGAACGGAACACCGGTGAAACCCTGGCTCTGGATTTGCGCCCGGGTATCAACGCGAACCGGCGTGCTGGCGCTCACCGTGACCTTCGCCACGATCTGGGTCGGGTCATCCGGCGCAAGGTTCATGTCCTCAACCGAACCGACCTTGATGCCGTTGAACAGCACAGGCGCGCCCACACCAAGACCCGTCACCTCGTCAGCGAAGATGACGCGGTAGGTTTGCTCAGGCCCGCCTTCACCGAACCGCGAATACCAATAGGTGAACGCGATGGCAGCAAAAAGGGTGCCCAGCGTGAACAGACCAACGATGAACGGGCTCGCGCGGGTTTCCATTAAACAAGTGCCTTGTCTTCTTCGGCCATCTGCACCTGAACCGTCTGGGCGCGGTTGCCGTGGAAATAGGACTGCACCCAAGGATCATCGTAAGCAAGAATCGTATCGAGATCACCCTCGACCATAACCTTTTTCCCGCCCAGCACCGCAATGCGCGTGCAGGCGCGATAAAGGCTTCCCAGATCATGGGTTACCATGAACACGCTCAAGCCCAAAGTCTCCTTGAGACTGGTTATCAGTTCGTCAAACTCCGCCGCACCGACCGGATCAAGGCCCGAAGTCGGCTCGTCGAGGAACAGGATGTCCGGGTTGAGCGCAAGGGCGCGCGCCAGCGCGGCGCGCTTGATCATGCCGCCGGACAGTTCGGAGGGAAGCTTCGCGCCGGCATTCGGCGCCAGCCCCACCATCGACAGCGTCAGTTCCGCCAGTTCGTCCATCAACTCCTGGGAAATATCCATGTGCTCGCGCATCGGCACCTGAACGTTTTCCTTCACGGTCAAAGACGAAAACAGCGCCCCATGCTGGAACAGTACACCCCAGCGCCGCTCCACCTTGCGCCGCGCCGACAGGCTCAACTTGTCGATATCGCGCCCGAAATAGCGGATCCGCCCACCCCGGCGCGGCAGCAGCCCGATCAGGGCACGCATCATCACCGACTTGCCCGTACCCGACGGGCCCACGACGCCCAGAATCTCACTGCGCTTGAGCTGGATATCGAGGTTCTCGATAATGTTCACCGGCCCGAAGCCAACCGTCAGTCCCTGCGCTTCCAGCAGGTATCCGGTCGTCTTGATTGCGCGTGGATTAATAGCCATCGGAACCCACTACCCATCAACCATGGCGTAATAGAGGACAAAAATTCCGTCGATCACGATCACGAGGAATATGGATTTCACCACGGAGGCGGTGGTGCGCTTGCCAAGAGAATCCGTCGAACCCTCGACCTGCAAGCCCTCGAGCACCGCCACAAGGCCAATAACGATGGCCATGAACGGCGCCTTCAGGATACCGCGGGTGAAATTGATCATGTCCACCTGATCACGCAACTGCTCGATGAACAGGTCGATCGGCACGCCACCATAGAAGAATGACACCATGGCAGCCGCCGTCAGTGCCGAAAGATTGCCTATGAAGGTCAGCAGCGGCACGGCGATAACCAGAGCGGTCAGCCGCGGCACGATGATAACCTCGATCGGATCGAGCGCCAGAGTGCGCACCGCATCGATCTCCTCGCGCATTTTCATCGCACCGACTTCAGCGGTGAATGCGCTGCCCGAACGGCCCGCAACCATGATCGCGGTGAGCAGGACGCCAAGCTCGCGCAGGATGACGATGCCGACGAAATTCACCGCAAGCTGCTCGGCGCCGAAATCGCGCAACTGGTAGATTGCCTGCTGCGAGACGATGGCGCCGATCACGAAGGTGATCAGCGCAACGATCGGAATGGCCCGCACACCAGTCTGTTCGAGGTGGTACAGGATCGGCGTGAACCGCAGCATCGCGGGCCTGCGCACCATGCTGGCCCCGATTGCCGCCATCGATCCGATCAGCTCGGTCAGCCGCCTGACATCGCCAACCGAACTGATGACCGATTTGCCGGCATCTTCCACAAGCGTGAAGGCCTTTGACGGCGCGGGTTCAGGGGGAATTGAGGGACGATCGGATTCGGCCACCTCCTGCAGCAGGATGCGCGCCGCGCGCCCAACCGATTCAAAGCTGATCGGATGATTGGCGGCAGCGAATTTCTTGGCCGAACGGTGGATCAGCCACGCACCGGCCACATCGATCTTTTCAAGATCGGACAAATCGATGACCACCGGCGCGCTGGATTTCGGCATGGTGAAGCCGGAAAGCGTCTTTTCGACTTCGGTCAGGTTACGGATAATCCACGAGCCGAACGGCTTGAAACGCAGCGTATCGCCGCCTTCTTCGAGCCGGTAGCCGTTATGGATCGCAACCGTTGCCACGCAGAGACTCCTCCAGACGGACAGCAATCATGAAACCGCTTGCCACGGCCCCCTGCCCGCCCCTATCCAGTCGTGCTAGGAATGGGGTAATCCGACAGGCCCGTTCAGGCAAGTTCCTCAAAGCCACAGGCGGTGTAAAAATGGAAATCGCACAACCTTATCTGCTTTTTCTCGGCGACGTGCACGACCAGCTTGCCGCCAAGACTGCACAGGGCATTGTCGATTGGCGCCGTGAATGGTGCCTGGGCCAATTGCGCCTGCCCGGTTGCAAGGCTGATTGCGGCATCCCCGATATGACGCTGGACCAGGCCCATGGCGCCGGTGCACGCACGCTCGTCGTCGGCGTCGTCAATCCCGGCGGCGTGCTGCCCGATCACTGGATCGAGACGATCGTCACCGCAATCCGCATGGGCATGGACATCGCGACCGGCCTGCATCAGCGCCTGCGCGACGTGCCGGAAATCGCCCGCACAGCCGACGAATACGGTGTCCAACTGCTCGATGTGCGTCATTCGACCCAAAGGTTCGCAACCGGAAAAGGCACCAAACGCACAGGTCTGCGGCTGTTGACCGTCGGTACGGACTGCTCCGTCGGCAAGAAATACACTTCGCTGGCGCTGGAGCGCGGCATGCGCGAACACGGCCTCGATGCCGATTTCCGCGCCACCGGCCAGACAGGTGTCTTCATTTCCGGCCGTGGTGTCGCCATCGACGCCGTGGTGGCGGATTTCATTGCCGGCGCCGCCGAATGGCTCTCGCCGGCCAACGAACCCGGCCATTGGGATATCGTCGAAGGCCAGGGATCGCTCTACCACCCCAGCTTCGCGGGCGTCAGTCTCGGCCTGCTGCACGGCAGCCAGCCGGATGCTTTCGTCGTCTGCCACGAGCCGACGCGCACAAACATGCGCAATGTCGAAGCCCCGATCCCCGATATCGCCGATGTCATCGACATGACGATCGCCCACGGGCGCCTGACCAATCCGGACATCACCTGTGTCGGCCTTGCCGTCAACACGCAGGCACTCGACGACGAAGCCGCCCGCAACACGATTGCCGATCTGGGGGAAAAATACGGGCTTCCGTCTTGCGATCCGATCCGCACTGGCGTTGACCCCATCGTTGAACGCATCGTCGAACTTTTCGGACGTTAATCCGCCAAGGACGAAGCCGATGACTTCGCTGCGCCTTGAAACCTCCGTTGAAAGCTGGCCGATCGCCGGGTCTTTCACCATTGCCCGCGGCAGCAAGACCGAGGCTATCGTCGTCGTGGCGGAAATCTTCAACGGCGGCCACACCGGCCGTGGCGAATGCGTGCCCTACGCACGCTATGGAGAGACCGTCGAAAGCGTCCGCGCGCAGATCATGGCGCAGGCGGAGGCGATCTCGAAAGGGATCAGCCGCGAAGACCTGCAGCAAGCCATGCCGGCAGGTGCGGCCCGCAATGCCATCGATTGCGCCCTGTGGGATCTGGAGGCCAAACAGGCCGGAAAGCGCGTCTGGGAAATCTGCGGACGGCCCGAGCCGGAAGGCATCGTCACCGCCTACACCCTCAGCCTCGGCTCACCCGACGACATGTATGCCGCGGCCAGGGCCGCGAGCAGCCGCCCGCTGCTGAAGGTGAAACTCGGTGGCGACGGAGACACCGAACGCATGGCCGCCGTACGCGAAGGCGCGCCCGGCGCGCGACTGATCATCGACGCCAACGAGGGCTGGAATGCCGCAAACCTTGATGCCAACCTCGCCGCATGCGCAAAGGCGGGCGTTGAATTGATCGAGCAGCCATTGCCCGCCGATGACGACGAAGCCCTGCGCGGTGTTGGTGCCGATGCTCTGATCTGCGCCGATGAAAGCGCCCATGACACATCGACCCTGCCTGCCCTTGCCGGCAAATACACCGCGATCAACATCAAGATCGACAAGACCGGCGGATTGACGGAAGCCCTGGCTCTTGCGGACGCCGCCAGGGATATGGGGCTGACGATCATGGTCGGCTGCATGCTGGCGACATCGCTCGCCATGGCCCCGGCGCTCGTGGTGGCAACGCAGGCCGAATTCGTCGATCTCGATGGCCCGCTTCTGTTGGCGCATGATCGCGATCCGGGCCTCGTATTCGATGGCAGCCGAATCCTGCCGCCACCCGCAGAACTATGGGGTTGATACCCATTTATCGCGCATGGCCCGCAACCCGTACAGCGTCAGTGCTCCACCCGCGAGCGCCTGAACCGTCATGACGGCGTAGCTGCCGGCAGCGAATGTTTCGTATAACGGGCCAGCCGCGAAATTCACGAGGCACCCGCAAAGCCCCGTCAGCGTGAAATACAGGCCTTGCAGACTGTTCACCCCCTTCCCGCCTGACCGTTCGCCGAGAAACCGCATGGCGGCAAGATGTGTGGCGCCGAAGGTGAAGCCGTGCAGCACCTGAAGCGGATAGAGCGCAACAAGCGGCGGATCGAATACCATGGCCGTCCAGCGCACGGTTGCACACCCCACGCTCAGAAAGACAAGCCCACCCGTCCCAAGCCGCGCGCCAACCGCACCCGACCACGCGAACAGGATGATCTCAGCCACAACCCCGATCGCCCATAGCGTACCGGCAGTAGCGCTGTTGATCCCCTGGCCCGCCCAGTGGACCGTGCCGAACACGTAGAACAGATTATGGCTGGACAGCACCAGCGCCAGCCCGGCCATCACGGCCAGATCGAGAGGATTGGCGGCAGCGCGCATGGAACTCAGAAAACCGGCCTGCCTTTCCGCCAATCCCTCTTCGCTACCGGTCTGCGGCAGCATGAGCCCCGTCAGCACAAGGGCTGCGGCAGCACCGGTCATGAGCCACGCAGCAAAGCCTGCCCCCGTTGCGGCAAGGATCGCTCCACCAGCAAGGTTGCCGACAATGAATGTGGCCGAACCCGCCAGCCGCATGCGCCCGTAGTCGAGCGCATAGACCCGCACACCACGCAATGCGATCGCTTCGGTCATCGGCATGACCGGATTGAGAAAGATCGCGTTCACGAATGTGACCGCAACGGTCGCCGGGAAATCCCGGGTCACGAGATAGACCGCTGCGCTCGCAAATACACCGACTGCATAGGCGATCAGGATCGCCCTGGGATTGCCGGACCGGTCGGCAAACCATGTCATCAGCGGTGTTGCAAGGATGCGCGCCCCGAGCGGCAGCGCCATGATGATGCCGATCTCGAATGCACCTAGGCCGCGTGTCTCGAGGAAGGGCGGAAAGAACGGAATGTAGATGCCGATATACGTGAATATCGCGCCATAGAATGCCGCCACGCGAAGTGCAAATGACGTCGAGCCGCTCACGAAATCGCCTTTACCGAATCGAAACCCGCCCGCATTGCATCCAAAAATTGCATCCACCGGCCTCTGGAAACGACTTGATAACCTTTAATTGAGACGCTGTGGGCAAAGAATCCTACTGGTTTCGCAACCTGCGGAATAAATGTCCAGCAAGGCAGAACGCCCATGTCCGACAATTTACCCGCGCCGATAAGTGAGCAGGAGTATTCAGCGATCGAAGCAGCGGTCATGGAAACCGCTCGCGGGCGCTGGTTTCTCGCCGAATATGCCAGGCGCAACCGGAATGCCGATACAACGCTCGTTCTCGATGCCGTCTCACGGCTTGAGGATGCGTTGAAAAAAACCGATTCCAGCTCAACCGTAGCTGATGTTCGCCTCGATCTTATGGACATGGCCGAGGCCATCTCCCGGACCAGGCTGGAAATCCGTTCGCTTCAATCGGAAGACGAAAACGACCGCTTCCTCGACGCAACCGAGGAACTGGATGCCGTTGTTGCCGCGACTGAAAAGGCAACCAACGAAATCCTAGCCTCTGCCGAGAAGATACAGGAAGTTGCCTGGACCGCGATGGAGCGCGGCGAGGCCAAAGAGGAATGCGCGAAGATCGATGAACTGATCATCGACATCTATACCGGCTGCTCCTTCCAGGACATCACCGGCCAGCGTATCCAGAAAGTCGTCCAGGCGCTCCGTTATGTCGAGAGCCGCGTCAACGCGATGATCGAAATCTGGAACCTGCGTTCAGGCACCGAAATCGCACCGATTGAGGACACTGAGGATACCCGTCCGGACGCTCACTTGCTCAACGGTCCGGCCAAACCCGGCAACGAAATCGACCAGATCGATATTGACGGCATGATGGAGGACGCGGGTCCCGACATTGTCGACCCGGAAAGTGATGCCATCAGCTGGGAAGAGGGCGATGCCAACGGCAAGGTCGTTGAATTCGACCCCATCGAGGACGCAGCGGAAATCATCGACGCTGTCGATGCCAGCGAAGAACTGTCTGAAGCCGACATTCTATCTGAAGCCGACATGGCGGAGGCGGCAGATGACGACGAGGACGATGCGTCCGCGCCTCAGGCGAACATCGACGGCCTCGACGAGGACTTGTTCGACCAGCCGGAAAAATGCGCTGAAAAGCTGACCGCGAACCAAACGATGGCGCTGTTCAGTTAGGTCTGCTGCAGGGCACGAACGAAAACGTCCGCATCGACATTTCCGCCCGACAGGATCGCCAGCACGGTCCTGCCGCGCACATCGGCCTTGCCTGTCAGCAATGCTGCCAGGGCCACGGCGCCACCCGGTTCCAAAACAAGCTTCAGGTTCCTGAATGCCCATGCAACGGCAGACAGGGCTTCTGCGTCACTGACGGACAATCCACCTGCCAAAAGACGCCAGTTGATGGCAAAGCCCGTTTCCCCCGGAGACGGCGTCAGCAGTGCATCGCAAACCGATCCCGAGGTTTGCGCGTTGGCTTGCAGCGTTCCAGCCTTCAATGAACGGGCCATGTCATCGAAGCCTTCAGGTTCAACGCTATAGATCCGCGCATCGGGAAACGCATCGTTGACCGCCAGCGCCACGCCAGCCGTCAACCCGCCACCACCGGTGCAGACCAGAACATCGTCGCATTCCAATCCCGCTTCTGTGATGTCCTCGACCGCTTCCAGGCCGGCCGTTCCCTGCCCCGCGATAACGAACGGATCGTTGAACGGATGCACCACAACAGCGCCGGTGCGTTCCTGAACCTCGCGCGTGATCCGGTCGCGGTCCTCGCTGGCGCGGTCATAGGGAACGATGGTTGCACCAAGCGCGCGCGTCCCCTCGATCTTCGCCTTGGGCGCATCCGCCGGCATCACGATGGTCGCGGCTATCTCGTGCAGGCGCGCGGCAGCCGCAACCCCCTGCGCGTGGTTTCCCGAAGAACACGCGACCACGCCGCGAGAACGCACATTGTCCGGCATGGCGGAAATCGCATTGAAAGCGCCGCGGAACTTGAAGGAGCCGGTTCTCTGCAGGTTCTCCGGCTTCAGAAACACCCGCGCGCCGGTCAGTTCGTTCAACGCGGCGTTCTCGATCAGCGGCGTGCGCACTGCCTGCCCCGCGATGCGTGCCGCCGCGGCGCGGACATCGGCAATGACGGGAACCGAAATCGGATTGTCGAAAAGCGGTATGGGATCACTCATGCCATGCCGGTTAACACCGGCCCGGCGCGGCAGCAAGCCCCATTCACGCAGCCGAGAGTTGCGCGGTGTCGCCCTGATAGGTTTTCAGATGATCGAGAAAGATCTTGGCGCATTCATCCCATGAGAAAGTGAGCGCATGCGCGCGGCAGGCTTCGCGCGACAGTTTCAAGGCTTCATGAACGCCGCCGGCAAGATCCTCGGTCAGCACACCGACAGGAGCATCGCCAATGATGTCGCGCGGGCCCGTAACGGGGAACGCAACGACGGGAACACCCGAGGCAAGCGCCTCCATGACGACGAAGCCCAGCGTATCGGTGCGGCTGGGAAACACGAAAACATCGGCTGAGGAATAAATCGCCCCCAGTTCCTCGCCGTGCTTTACACCGAGGAACTTCACATCGGGAAAACGGCGCTCAAGCTCGGCCTTCTGCGGCCCGTCGCCAACCACGACCTTTGTGCCGGGAATATCGAGCGACAGGAAACCTTCGATATTCTTCTCAACGGCCACCCGGCCGACATACATCGAGATCGGTCCGGGAAAATCGAGAACCTTCCCGGCGCGTGGCCGGAACTGCTCGTGATCGACACCGCGCGGCCACTTCACCACCGAGCGGAATCCGCGCCCGCGAAGTTCATCGGCCAGTGCGTCAGTCGTCACCATCACCGCCTGTCCGGCATTGTGGAAACGCGCAAGGTAGCGGTAGCTGAGATCGACGGGTACCGGGACGCGTGCGCGCAGATATTCCGGAAACCGCGTGTGATAGCTCGTCGTAAACGGCTGGTTGTTCTTCAGACACCAGCGCCGTACCGCGTGCCCGATCGGACCTTCGGTCGCGATATGCACATACTCCGGATTTATCGCCTCGATCTTGCGGGCAATTGCGCCGGGTTTTGTCAGCGCAAGCCGGATTTCCGAATAGGTCGGCAATGGAATCGTCGTGAAACCCTCGTGCGAGAGCACTTCGACCTCGGCGCCGAACTGGCGCGTATCCAGACGCACGCGGTCAAGACAGCGCACAACGCCATTGACCTGGGGATACCAGGCGTCGGTGGCAAGCAGGACTTTCATCAGGCAGCAGCCTCTTTCCGGCTCAGAGAAACGACGGTGCTGGCGCGCACCTGTGCGCCCCAGTCGATGACCTCGATGCGCCCGTCATGGTGTTCCACCAATGCCGTGCAGCTTTCGACCCAGTCGCCGCAGTTGAGATAATGAATGCCGTCCATGTTGCGGTCGGCAACATGATGGATGTGGCCGCAGATGACACCTTGCACCTGCTCGCGCCGGGCGGCCTCGACGACAGCATCCTCGAACTCACCAATGAAATTGACCGCGTTCTTCACCTTCAGCTTCAGCCATGCCGAAAGCGACCAGTAGCCAAAACCGAGCTTGCGCCGGGCAACGTTGAAATAGGTGTTGAAGGTCAGCGCAACGACATAGGCCCAGTCGCCGAGCAGAGCCAGCCACTTGGCGTAGCGGACAACAACATCGAATTCATCGCCATGGATCAGCAGGTAGCGTTTGCCGCCCGCGGTCTCGTGGATGGTCTGCTGGACAACCTCGATGCCGCCGAAATGCGTACCGATGTAGTCGCGCAGAACCTCGTCATGATTGCCGGGGATATAGACGATGCGCGCGCCCTTGCGCGATTGCCGCAGCAGTTTCTGAACAACGTCGTTGTGGCTTTGCGGCCAGTACCAGCCGCGCTTCAACCGCCAGCAATCGACGATGTCGCCGACCAGAAAGATGGTTTCGGCCTCGTGGTCCTTGAGGAAATCGAGGAACATCTCCGCTTGCGCGCCGCGCGTTCCAAGATGAAGGTCCGAAACGAAAAGAGTCCGGAATTTGCGTTTCGGTCGCGTCGTCTCCACGGATAACCTCTCAAAATTCACGGGGAAGCTCATGCGATCGAGGAACAAACCATCTCGTTTGCATGACCCCCATGCCCTAATGCTGTAGGGCATACTCCGATTCCGATTTCATAAATATGACAATGGGCCAAACGAGGGCAACTCGGCGTATTGGCCATTTGAGACACACTCAGGAGGAACAAGGCATGGATTTAGGGATTGCCGGACGCAATGCGGTTGTCTGCGCATCAAGCCGCGGTTTGGGACGGGCCTGCGCCGAAGCCCTGGCCGAGGCTGGTTGCAGGGTCGTCGTCAACGGGCTTGATGCTGACCGGCTGAAGGAAACCGCCAGAGAGATTGCAGACGCATACGGCGCTGAAGTCATCCCTGTCGCGGGCGATGTCAGTCTGGCCGATGTCCAGGACGCGATGATCGCCGCGGCAGGTGCAGTGGACATCCTCGTCAACAACAATGCCGGCCCCCCTTTTAGCGATTTCCGCGATCTCGACCGCGAAGCCATGCTCAAGGGCTGCGTCCAGAACATGGTGACGCCGATCGAACTGATCCAGAAGGTCATCGACGGAATGGCCGAGCGCGGTTTCGGTCGCATCGTCAACATCACGTCGGGCACGGTGAAGCAACCGATAGCAGGTCTTGATCTCTCCTCCGGCGCGCGCGCCGGCCTGACCGCGTTTGTTGCCGGCGTCACTCCGAAATATCTCGACCGCAACGTGACCATCAATCACCTGCTGCCGGGCATGTTCGCGACCGATCGTCTGGGTGCGCTGATCAACGCGGCGGTCAAGAAGACCGGACAGTCGCCCGAAGAGGTCGAGCAAGAGCGCCGCAGCGCAATTCCCGCCAGGCGTTTCGGCCAGCCGGAGGAATTCGGCAAGACTTGCGCGTTCCTGTGCTCGGCCTATGCCGGCTACATCGCGAACCAGAACGTGCTGATCGATGGCGGGCGCTATCCCGGCTGCTGGTGAACGCGTCGACAAAAAGAGAATGCCGGCCTTTTTCAAAGACCGGCATTCCGCTCGACTTCAACCAAGTAACCGGTAACCGGTTATTGCGTCATCGCGTACATCGGCTGACCACCGAACTTGCGCTGGAAACCGACGGACAGGATGTGGACGTTGGCGTCAACGTCAGCCTGGTAAAGGCCTTGCGCGGGCGCAAACCAAGGGTTGCCCGTCGAAATATCGATCATCGTGTTGAACGCGGTGATGAAGGTGTAGGCCGCGTTGAAGCTCCACTTCTCGTCCTTCTTGTAGGTCGCTCCGACCGATAGCCAAAGCCGGTCATCATCGGGAAGGCTCAAGGAACGGCTCTCATCGCTGATCGGCGACATTTCCCAGCCGACACCGCCGCGCAACGTCAGCCGTTCGTTGTACCGGTATTCGCCGCCAATCGAGAAGAACCAGCCGTCCTCGTAGCTGAACGGAAAGGTTGCCACTGTCGCGCCGCCGGTCGTGGTAACAGGCACGATCTGCAACCTGCTCCAGTTCGTCCATTCCACAGTGCCGAGCAATGTGAAGGTATCGTTCATCCGTTGACGCAGGCTGACCGTCACGACTTCCGGCGTATCCAGATCGGCGGAAATCGGAGAAGAAACCGTCCCGCCAGGACCAGACTGGACCAGCGACCCCTCCAGCGTGTGAGCGATGCTCGACCGGAAACCGATACCGATCTCGGTCCCCTCCGCTGGCATCAATGTCGCACCGAGCGTGAAACCGAACCCGATATCGTCGCCTGACAGGGTCACATTGGTGGCGTTGCCGACCGCATTGACCGCAGCCGCTGTCGCCTGGCGCGAGAACTTCGTCAGGTCGAAATACTCGACCTGAATGCCGGCAGCGACCGAAATATAGTCATTGATCTTGTAGCCGACGATCGGCGTCGCGTTGATCGAGAATATCTCGCCATCGCGGAAATAGGCGTCGCCATTGTGGTTCGCCGGCGTTCCGAGCTTGAGCCCGTACGGGCCGTTCACGGTGTAGCCGAAGAAAAGGTTCTCGTTGTAGGCGTAGGAGAACGACGAGGACGGCACGACACCCAGTTTGCCTATATCGCCCGGGTCCGGTTTGGTCAAAATGTCCGTCGCAGCCGTCGTATCGACATCCGTGCTCAGAAACAGGAACGACGCGGTGTTCTCGGCAATCGCCATGGCATCGTTGCAAGTAATGACCGACGGATTCCAAAACGCGCCCTGGACCGAGTCTCCACAGGTCGCATTACCGGCAAAGCTGGCGCCCTGGCTGTATGCGCTCTGCTCCCTGACGGCAAAGGATCCCGCAACGGCCTCATTTGCCGTGGAAACAACGAATATTGCTGCAGGCAATGCCAGCAGCACACCTTTCACAAGGTCTTGTCTGTAGTTTTTCATATGCCCCCGACCACTTCAGCGTTTCCGTATTGTCTTCTTGCGCCGTTCTCCCCCAAGAGCGGCAGTTCTCATTCCCGATTTTCTTACTCCCGCATTTTTCGCAGGACAAATTCCAGGTAATTCGGGTGCCGTAGGGTAATAATCAGGTCAAGTTGCGTTGCAAAAATCAAAAGTTGAGAAAAATTGAAAAAATATCTGGCGTATTCACTGTATCGCTAGCTCTACGCTGAAAACGCAGCCGGTTTCAAAGCAAATATTTAAAATCTGAATGTTGCGCTGCACAAATGCGGAAGATGAATCCTCACGCATCTTTTTGGCGGTTTGTTGCGTAAACATCACTAGTTTACGCTCTGAATGCAGGCGTGAGGACATTGCCGCCCGGAATCAGTGCCGATGCAGTTCGCGGGCCGCTGATCTGAGCCGCTCTAGCGCCCTGGCCAACGGCGGGCCCGCGCAAATGATCTCCGACTGCGGAACCACGACGCGGCGTTCAGGCGGGAAACGGGATGCAACGATCGGATGCGCGAGGATTGCCGCGCCCTGATCGGCAGCATCGCCATCGCCGCGAAGCCCCTGCCCGTCGAGGATCAGCAGGTCGGCATCGATGGTCGCAAGGCGCTCGACGCCAATCTGCGCAAAGCCCTGCGTTTCAACAGCATTCTCAAGGCCCGCCGCACGCAGCAGCGCGTCCATCATCGTACCTCGTCCGGTCACGACGCCGCGCCGCTGCAGATAAAGCGCCTTCAGAGGTTTCCCGGCATTCTCACCGCCGGATCGGGAAAAGGCATCACGCAGCTTACCCGCCTCGTCCCGGCCCCGCTCACCCTGCCCTATCAGTGCTCCGAACGTTTCCAGCTGGTCTGCTGCCTCCGCCGGCGTTCCGGGCACGGATAGCTGCGCGACATTGAGCCCGGCACGGCGCATCGCGGCTTTCGCGGGCCCGCCGGCAAACGGGCCGGCAAGAACCAGATCGGGATCGCGCAGGATGACATCTTCGGCCGAACCGCGGGTGAACTCGAACTGCGCAGCCTTGTCGGCATAAAACGACAGCAACCGGCGCGTCGCGTTCCAACTCAGCGCTTCGATCTGCTCCGGATCGGCCAGCGCCAGAAGCAACTGGTCGGCACACATGTTGACCGACACGATGCGCTGCGGCGCATCCTCCGCATACGCTGGAATGAAAGCGCCAAGCCATGCAGCCAACGCAACCGCACCCATGGCTTGCCGCAGCGTGGCGGATTGCGCATGATCGCGCCGCGAAAACAACCGGCACATCATACCGCCGGGCAAGCCAGTACAATTGGGAGTACGCCGCATGAAACTCGTCCGGTTCGGTTCAAAAGGCTTCGAGCGCCCCGGCATCATTGCCGCCGACGGCACCATCCGCGATCTGTCGCATGTCGTAGCCGATATAACAGGCACTGCGCTGCGTCCGGAAGGCCTTGAACGCATTGCGCGTGTCGACCCCGACGACCTGCCGCGTGCGCCCGACGATGCGCGTCTGGGCTCCTGCATCGCCATGCCCTACAATTTCGTCGCCATCGGCTTGAACTATACCGATCATGCCGAGGAAGCGAAGATGGCGATCCCAAAGGTGCCGATTATCTTCAACAAGGCGCCGACCTCGATCAGCGGCCCCTACGACGACGTCGTCTTGCCGCCGGGCGCGCGCAAGGGCGATTGGGAAGTCGAACTGGGTATCGTTATCGGCAGCCCTTGCGACCATGTCAGTGAGAGCACCGCGCTCGATCATGTGGCCGGCTATTGCATCTGCAACGACGTTTCCGAGCGCGAATACCAGATCGAGATGGATGGCCAGTGGGTCAAGGGCAAGAGTGCCCCGACATTCGGCCCCCTTGGCCCGTGGCTTGTCACGAAAGACGAGGTTCCCAACGTTCAGAACCTCGCCATGTATCTCGACCTGAACGGTGCGCGGATGCAGTACGGTAACACGGCCAACATGATCTTCTCGGTGCCCTACATCGTCGCCTATGTCAGCCGCTTCATGAGCTTGCTTCCTGGTGACGTCATCGTTACCGGCACGCCGGCGGGCGTCGGCCTGGGCATGAACCCGCAGGTCTTCCTGAAAGCCGGCGACGAGATGGTGCTGGGCATCGATGGCTTGGGTGAACAGCGCCAAAGCGTCGTCGCCCATCGTCTGGAGAAATAGCGCTACACAGGCGATTTATCCGCGCGCGGCAAGAAACGACTGGGTGCCCGTCTTCGTCCAGGCGCCCAGACGCACCTTGGCGGCACGGTAGGATTCCAGAATCTTCGCAAACATCGCGTCGCTTGCGGCAGCCTCGTCCAGCACAGTCTCTGCCGCCTCGCGTGCCGCATCGAGCACCTCGGCGGGGTAATTGCGCAGCTTGACGCCATGCTCGCCGACAAGCATGTCGAGCGACGCCCCGTTCATCCAGTCGGCCTCGGCAACCGACAATGCGTTTTCCGCCGCGCATGCATCGGACACGATCGCCTGCAGGTTTGCCGGCAGCTCCGCAAAAGCCTTCGCCGAAATCAGGCATTCGCCAGTGCCATTGGGTTCGTGGAAACCGGGCGCGTAGTAGTACGGCGCAACCCGGTAGAACCCCTGCGCCATGTCAGACCACGGCCCGAGGAACTCGGCCGCATCGACGAGCCCCGACTGCAGTGCCCCGAAAATCTCACCGGGCGGCAACGAAACGGGCGCGCCGCCAAGCTTTTTCAGGATCGCGCCGCCCAGTCCCGGCATGCGCATCTTCAACCCCTTGATATCCTCAAGCGAGTTGATCTCCTTTCGGAACCAGCCACCCATCTGCATTCCGGTATTGCCGCCCATGAGCGGCTTGATACCGGCTGGCGCATAAAGTTCATCCCACAATGCCTGCCCGCCGCCATGCAGGATCCAGGCAGCATGCTCCGGCGCTGTGAGGCCGAAGGGAATGGCGGTGAAAAAGACGGATGCCGGGAGTTTGCCTTGCCAGAAGAAGCTTGCCGTATGGGCCATGTGAGCCGTGCCGGACTGAACCGCGTCGAACACTTCCAGCGCGGGCACGATCTCGCCAGCAGCATGAACCCTGACCGTCAAGGCACCATTGCTCGCAGTCGTGATCCGCTGCGCCAGGCGCTCCGCGGTCACGCCGGGTCCCGGCAGGTTCTTGGGCCATGATGTAACCATGCGCCATGTGCGCGTGTCTTGCGCATGGACAATGGCCGGAGTGGCAAGCACGCCCGCGCCCGCCGCGCCGGAGGCCAGAAATCCGCGTCTGGTGATCGTGTTCATGAAGTCTTGCCTTTCTTCCAGAGCGCATGGAAATGGTGCACCGGCCCGTGTCCCGAACCGACATGGAGTTCACCGGATGCAGCCAGCGCTCCGCTGAGATAGCTTTTCGCCGCGGCGATCGCGTCTTCAAGCGCATCGCCATGGGCAAGCCGTGCCGCGATCGCAGACGACAGCGTGCAGCCTGTGCCGTGCGTGTTGCTGGTTTCGATGCGCGGCGCGCTGAACAGCCTCGGTTCGCCTGCGCCAACCAGAACATCGACCGCATCGCCATCGAGATGCCCGCCCTTGACCAGCACGGTTTTTGCGCCGGCACGCAACAGGGTCCGGCCTTGCAGGATCATCCCATCGATGTTCCCGGCAACCTCACCGCCTGCAAGAACAGCCGCCTCATGCATATTCGGCGTCACGAGATCGGCCAGCGGCATCAGCTCCTCGCGGATGACCTTGACGGCTTCCGGTTTCAGCAACGGATCACCGCTGGTGGCAACCATCACGGGATCGAGCACGATGTTGCGTGCGCGATGAGCCTTGAGCCCGGCGGCGACCGCGCGGATCGTCGCCGGATCGCTGAGCATGCCGATCTTCGTCGCCGCAACGTCGAGGTCGGAATAGACCGCGTCGATCTGCTGTGTGACGAATTCAGGCGGAACATCCATGACACCGGTGACGCCAAGCGTGTTCTGCGCCGTCAGCGCGGCAATAACCGAAGCACCATAGACTTCGAGCGCCGAGAAGGTTTTCAGGTCGGCCTGGATTCCGGCGCCGCCGCCGGAATCCGATCCCGCTATTGTGACAGCTATCGGGATCATGCGCTGGCCTCCCTTTTGCGCAGGGATGCATCGACCAGGGCACGCAAGGACCGGGCAGCCTGCATCGGCTCAACCTTGGAAATGACCGCCGATACGACGCACACCCCGTCGGCGCCTGCTTCGATCACACCGGGGACGCGTTCAGCCGTGATACCGGCAATGGCACAGACCGGCCCGGCAAACCCGCGCGCGCGGATCGCCGATACAATGGTCTGCAAACCATCAAGGCCAACGGGCGCATCCGGATTGTCCTTGCTCGTGGTTTCGAACACGCCGCCGACAGCCAGATAGTCCACCATGTCCAGCGGCGCTGACGCGACATGGTCGAGGTTCTTGATCGTCAGCCCGATCACGGCTTCGCGACCGAGCAGCCTGCGCGCGTCAGCAGGGTGCATGTCCTCCTGCCCGAGATGAACGCCGTCCGCGCCTGAGGCAAGCGCGACATCGACCCGGTCATTGATGACGAAGGTGATCCCGCTGTTCCCGAGCGCCTCGCGAACGGAGCGTGCACGTTCTATGAATGCGCGGGTGTCGCTGCTCTTGTCGCGCAGCTGGATGAGCGTCGCCCCGCCCTTTGCGGCCTGGCGCGCGAGCACGGCAACATCGCGCAGACCGGCAACAGCGGGATCGACCAGCACATAGAGGCGCACATCGGCCCGTGCAGGGTTCAAGGCATGTGCATGCGAAGACTTCATCGCCTGTCCCTATCCTTTAAAGAAAATTCAAACGATGCGGGCACGCCGCGCGATGTCGGCTGGGGAAAGCGCGTGCAGCGCATCGACGAGCCGCCAGGCGAAACTTCCCGGCCCTTCCGCGCTCTGGGCGGCATTTTCCGCAGCAATCCCGATTACTGCCGCAGCACCGGTCGCCGCCACGAAAGGATCGTTGTAAACGGCAAGGAAAGCCGCGGTCAGCGCGGAACCGGCACAGCCGGTGCCGGTCACCTGCGCCAGCAGCGGGTTGCCGTTTTCGACACGTGCGTGACGACTGCCATTTGTCGCGTAATCAGCAGCACCGGTTACGAGCACCGTTGAGACCGCTTCCAGAGCCAGGCGATCCGCCACAACGGGTTCATACCCGTCCTCGCCAGCAAGCGCGGCAACTTCGCCGGGGTTCGCCCGCAATATCCACGGTTCACGCGTCAATATCTCGTGGGCGAAGGCAAGCCGCGTCGATGAAATATCGACGAACACGGGATCAAGCACCCACGGTGTCCCCTCGTCTCCCGCGACATCGAGTGCGCCACCTATGGCGCTGCGCCTTTCGCTGTCTAGCGTGCCGAGATTGACCAGCAACGCATCGGCCCGCGCCACGAAATCCGGAACTTCTTCCGGAGAAATGGTCATCGAGGGAATGCCCCCTGCCGCGATAAGCAGATTGGCTGTAATCGGCTGGGCCACGGAATTGGTGATGACATGAACGCGGGGCTTGCGTTCGCGCAAGGTTGCAAACGCATCGGCGGCGGCCACGATCATATCAGCGGGCGTCATGGGCGTTTCATGCATCATGACACAAACCGCGAATACGGATGATCGCAAGCAGGAGACATTTTCGGCATCGTTCCCTCCGCCGGCACAATCCGGATCAGGTTCAATGGGTTGACGGCCCTGTGCCGCCTCTCAGTCGCGCTTTCCCGCGACACCCCAACGATTGTGCCGGACCCTATGCGCAGGCGACTTTTCTTGCAAGAGGCAACACACTTGCCCGACATGGGCAGCCTGTGAAACAGTCTTTCCGGAATCGAACCGTCGACCGACCGGAGCTGCTCGCCGATGAAGCCCTTCTTCGTTCTGATCAAGTGCCACCTCGGCAAGGCCTATGAGGTGGCCAATGCGATCGCCGATGCCGAGATTGCTTCGGAAATCTATTCGATCGCCGGCGACCATGACCTGCTTGTCAAATTCTATGTCGAAGAGGGAACGGACATAGGCCACTTCGTCAACGAGAAGGTGCATGCCGTCGGCGGCATCAGGGACACCCGCACCATCATCACCTTCAAGGCATTCTGACCCCGGCAGCCACAAATCTAGGCCAGCGGGATACCACCTGCCTTGCGCTGCTTTGCGCGCTCAAAGCCAAGCTTGCGCTCGCGGTAGATGACGTAAAGACCGGACGCGATGATCACTGCAGCGCCAGCGAGCACGATTTGTTCCGGAACGTCGCCGAAGACAAGATAGCCGAGACCAACGGCCCAAAGCAGGCTGGTATAGTCGAACGGAGCGATCACCGAGGTCGGGGCGTGCCGGTAGCTTTCGGTCAGGAAAATCTGCGCGACACCACCGATGATCCCGATCGTCACCAGCTTTGCCATGTCGAGCACCTCGGGAACTGCCCAGCCGAAAGGCAGTGACAGCAATCCGAAGATCGTACCGCTGAGCGAGAAATAGAAGGTGATCGCCATCGTCGACTCGCTGCTCGTCAGCGCACGGATCTGGATCATCGCGAGAGCCGTACAGAAAGCCGACAGCAGTGCCACCAGCGCCCCCAGCGCAGCGCTGTCACCCCGGTCCACTGCGCCCGAAAACAGATGCGGCGACAACACCAGCAGAACGCCAACAAAGCCGACGATCACCGCGCTCGTCCGGTAGATGCCGACCTTCTCGCCAAGCAGGAAGGGAGCCAGCAACACCGTAACCAGCGGCGCGGCATAGCCGATCGTGATTGCATCCGACAGTGGCAGCAGCGTCAGGGCGAAGAACGACGTGCCCATTGCGCAACAGCCGATCGCACCGCGCCGCACATGTCCGAAGGGTCTGTTCGTGTGAAGTGCGGCAGCAATGCCGCTCATCAGCCCGCTTCCCGTGCGTTCGCGCGAAACACGCCAGCAGACGTAGGTCAGGATCGGAAGGATCGCGAAGAGACTGCGGGCGAAAACCACCTCACCGGTGGGAACGCTGGTGCCGAGCGACTTGATCAGCGTCGACATGCCGGTGAACAGCAATGCCGATACGATCTTGAGCGTGACGCCGAGTGCGGGGTTCACCGTTGTGCCTTCTCGAAAGGTTCATCTCCGATCGTGATGAACGGCTCGGGTAAGCACAATAAGCAGGCCAGAGCAATGGCGGGCCTGCCGTTTGGCACGGTTGCATCGCAGACATTCCCGCCGAGAATGATCAGCCCCTGTGCCCCGGCCATTCGCTGCGCACGCCTTGATGGCTTCATGTCAGCGCAAAAATCGGCAAGCATGAATTTTACGCCGCACAGTGGCGAAACGGATCGTAACTGCACATCTATACTCAGTTACGCGGATCAGGATGGATATGCCGGTTGACCTGACGATAGCGATCTGGAGCGCGCTGGCCTGTGGTGCCGCAACCTTCCTGGTAACGCCGAAACTGGCCCGTGCGCTGGCCAACAGCGGCGTCCTTGATATTCCCGGTCCCAGATCCAGCCATGCCGCAGCCGTACCACGCGGCGGCGGAATGGCGATCGTATTTCCCCTGGCCATTGCCTGGGCCGTGATCAATTTCATCGTGGAAGCGGATGCATTTGTCTGGTGCACGTGGATAGGCTTCGTGTTGCTGAGCGCTGTTTCATGGTGCGACGATCTGAGGCCTCAGCCGGTTGCGCTTCGCGTCTTCGTGCAAGCGCTCGCCATCACGCTGCCGCTCGCCGCTCTGCCGGCAGAGCATCGCCTCCTGCAGGACGGCCTGCCGCTTGTGGTCGAGCGCGCAGGCATCGCGCTCGCCTGGATGTGGTTCGTCAACACGATGAACTTCATGGATGGGCTTGATGGACTGGCGGCAGGACAGTCTGTGACTGCCGCGGCTGGGGCGTTTGCGATTCTCGCCATCCTGGCACCCGTAGCATACCACGCGGCAGCGCTTCCGGTTGCCGCCGCCATCGCAGCCTCGGCACTTGCCTTTCTGCCGTTCAACTGGCCGCCCGCCCGCGTGTTCCTCGGCGACACAGGTTCGGCCCCGCTCGGCTATGGAATAGGCTGGCTGCTGTTGCTGCTTGCCCTGGCCGGGCAGTCGGAGGCTGCGATGATCCTGCCGCTATATTTCCTGTGCGATGCAACCGGGACATTGATCGCCCGTCTCGTCCGTGGCGAACGCATTACCCAAGCCCACTCCGAGCATCTTTACCAGCGTGCCCGGCGGGCGGGAAAATCCCACACTTGGATCACGACGCGCACGTTTGTGGCCAACGCTCTGCTGGCCGGGGCTGCAATCTCCTCTCTTTACCGCCCCATGGAAGCGCTTGCCGCAGCAGCCGTGATCATGATCGCGCTCGTCTTGTCGCTTGCGATAGTTTCGCGCAAACGCCGCTGAGTCCGAGATCCATTTTCGCACCTGACTTCTTGCTGTTTAGCACCGGCTTTCAACACCATTGGCTGCCGCCTGGCTTGCCCGGGTAATGCGGATCGGATGTAACCCGTTGAGTTAACATTACGTTCGGTTATCCGGGTTACTCCTAGTAGGAGGCGCGCCTATTCGGGCGCCGTGGGTTGTTTGCCTGTAATGGAACGCCACAGCGAAACGTATGATCGACCACGTTCAACTAACCCGATATCGCTTCCTGCTGGCGGAATCCAACACCTGGGACCGCAGACAGATTTCTTCGATGCTGCGCGCGGCGGGAGCCGTTGATATCCAGCATGCAAACGACGGTTCCGAGGCTCTTGAGACCATCGTACAGCAAGCCCCCGACATAGCGATCATTGGCGAACGGCTGTCATTTCTCAGCGGACGTGAGCTGGTCAGCGCCATCCGCGACCACGAGTCCAAGCCGATCAATCACATGCCGGTTCTTTTCATCGTCAGCAAGATCAGCCGCAAGGGGATGACTGAACTGGCCCGTCTCGGCGTACATGAAGTGCTCTGCAAGCCGTTTTCGACACAGACATTGATTGACCGGATCTACTGGACACTCATGGTGCCGCGCCCGTTCATCCGTACGCGCGGCTACTTCGGACCAGAACCTCGCGGCAAGTTCTGGAAGCAGGTTGTCGGCATTTCCACCAGCAGCGACACCCCCCGCGACTACATGGCAACCACGAACGCGGTGCCAGCGGCCGAAACTGACATCGTCGAACTGTAACCGTCAGCAATTTCTGTAAGTGATCGGAACGGTGTAACTCAGCGAAGCCTTGCGGATCTCTGCAGGAAACGCCGGATAGGGGCCGGCGCGACGCAAGAGAGACAGGGCTTCGCGGTCGAGCACACGTGAACCCGACCCGCTTACCACCCGCGCCGCGGTCAGCC
Organism: Rhodobiaceae bacterium; assembly: GCA_020637855.1. Lineage (GTDB taxonomy): Bacteria > Pseudomonadota > Alphaproteobacteria > Rhizobiales > Tepidamorphaceae > JACKJK01. Next base: position 193,506 of record JACKJR010000002.1, read on the forward strand.
GGCCTGACCTGTTCAATGTGAAACGGATGCGCACTGTCCCGCCTGACCGCGCGCCACGCAGCGCGGCCGTGCAGCGCTTTGCACGCTGGATGCGCGCGACAACCTTGCTCGCATAACCCGATTCCGCGGCCCGCCCGTCCGCTGTGCGTTCGCGCCCACCGCTCCCGGCCTGCGAAGCACGCTGCTGCGACCGGCTTTGCGAACCCGCCGTGTCGCTTCGCGAAGACGCTGAAGCGCGCGGCTTTTCAGGCACCTTCCGGCGCTCCGGAGCGGCCGTTTCGACAGGCTTGACCGTCGGCGGCGCCACCGGTGTCACGTTCGCGGGAACATTCTTGCTGACGGCATCGGCCGACACGGCCGTTGCGGCAACGGCCGGATTTGCTTCAATCACCTCGACGGCCTCGGCGGAAGCCGGTGCGACTGAAACTGGCGAAGCGTTCTGTACTGAAGGGGCTGTTGCTGTTTCTGCCTGAACCGGCTGCACCTGCGATGGCGAGACGCTTTCCGCGCCCGCCGACGCTGCCGAATTGACGAGACCGCCATTGACCACACTCATACCGCCGGCCCGGCGCGCAACGTCGGATAATTGTTCCGGCCGCGACCAGTACAGACCGGCCACACCGATGTGGATGGCAAGCGAAAGGGCAACGCCCATGGTCCAGTCGATCGGCCGCACAGTCATTGCGCAGACCCGCCCGGCACCCGCGAGACCAGCACGGCCACGTCGTCGAAACCGGCGGCCCTGAGATCGGCGACAAGGGCGACAAGCCGGCCTGCGGGGGCGTTCTGGTCCGCAGCGATACGCAGCGGCAAATCGGGGACTGCTTGCGCAAGCAATAGGTCGACATCCACTGCTTCCCCATTCCACATCAGGCTTCCGTCCGGCAGAAGCACAACGATGCCGCGGTCGCCTTCTGCCGCGATTCCCTGTTGCGACCGCGCGAGCGTGACCGCGCGTTGTGATTGCGAGGAGATCGTCCCGGCAACGAGGAAAAACACCAGCAGCAGGAAAACCACATTGATCAGCGCAATGGTATTTTCCGCCCTTGGGCGCGGGGTTGCGGCAGGAAGCCTCATTCCCCGCCTCCCTTGCGCACAACCTGCACCTGCGTGAACCCCGCCAGCGCCAGCCGGTCGAGCGCAAGCGTCATGTCGGCAACGGTTGCCTCATGTCCCGCGTAAACCGCGACACGCTCGGCGCCATTGCGATGCAATTCGAAGAGCCGCTCCTGAACCAGCCCGGTCCCGAAACGCTCTCCATTGATCGCAAGCGCTCCTCCGGCCTCAAGCTTCACGATCAGGTCCGGCAGTTCCGACGCCGCACTTGCGCCCGCATCCCCGCCGCTGACGGCAAGCTCGCCTGGCCGCTGGAAGGTCGAAGAGAGCATGAAGAACAGCAGCAGCAGGAAGATGATGTCGATCAGCGGAGTCAGGCCGAGCCTGCGCCGGAACGCACCACCGCGCGCAACCGGCTCAATGCGCATTGCGCGGACCAGCCGTATCGCCGGTCGCCACCGGCAACACACGGACGTTGGCGGCATGCTCCGTCGGGCGGCGCGTGAACAGGGCCGTCAGCAGCGTTTCCATGGCAACGCGTTCGCGATCGATCCGTGCCTCGAACCACGACACTGCAAGCGTGGCCGGCATGGCGATGCCAAGGCCGACCGCCGTTGTCAGCAACGCCACCCAGATACCCCCGGCAAGTGCGGCCGGATCGACATTGGAACCTCCCGCCTGCAAGGCCCGGAATGCCTCGATCATGCCGAGCACCGTGCCGAACAGCCCGAGCAGCGGCGCAATCTGGGCAATCGCATCAAGTGCCCGCAAGCCGCTGCGCAGGCTGGCAAGGGTCTCGATCGCCACGCGCTCGACGTCCTCGCGGATCAATGTGAGATCGCCACCGGGTTGGCGCAGGCCGCGCATACCGTGCGCAAGCAGCCGCGAAACCGGCGCCACGCCTTCATGCGCATAAGCCAGCGCCGCCGACTTGTCGCCGCTTTCCCAGATATCAAGAGCCGCTCGCGCGCGTCTGTGGCGGCCAACGCCTGCGCGCCAGAACTGCACCACTTTCACCACGATGAGCGTCAGCGCCACGACGGAAACCGCCAGCAGCAGCCCGACAACAGGACCGCCGGTCTCAATCAATGAGCGCAGCGGATCAAGCAAGAACGTGTCCATGGGGTCAGGCCCTACAGATCGAATGCGATGTCGCCGCGCGCCGAAACGGCGAGTGCATCAAGACAAACGTCCGGGGTCAGACCATCGCCCGAACACTCCGCGACATCATTGAGCAGGATGCGGCCGACATCACCACAACCCTTGCCGGCGAGATCGAACTGCCGCACGCGGCTCTTGTTTTTTGGCAGGCGCCCGAAATCGAGCCGGATCAGCGCCGAAACGCGGCCATCCTTGCCGATTACGGCAACCTCGAAGACAGCCGCCCCGATCTCGCTCTCCATGGCATTCCTGATCAGGAAGCTGACCCGGCAGCCCGTCTCCACGGCTTGCGCGGCGTTGAGTTCGATCGCGAGCTGACGTTCGCCGGCAGATGCGCTGTTCTGGACGCCCGCCAGCGCCAGCCAGACACAGCACGATCGAAGCAGCCGCTGTGAAAAAGCGTAAGCGCGCGTCATGGGACCCCCGTGATACTGATCTGTCTGCGTATCCGTGTCAGAACAGCGGCTCGTCGTAAACCCGCTCGCCGTCGATCACCAGACCCTTAATCGCTGCAAGGCCGGCATCGCTGACTGCAACGATCACCGATAGCGATCCATCGCGAACCTTGTCTTCCAGCGCTTTTCCGGTGCCCTCGGGGATGTAGTAGGACTCAATCCCGTAGTGCAGCGTCACTTTTCGGCTGTCTTTGTCGCCATACGCCTTTTCAACACGCGCCATGAGCACGACCTGTTCCCCGGTAACCTGATCCGGCTTTTCGCGGCCAAGCGAAATGACGGACCATGCGTCACCGTCCTTCGGCACAATCACGGCGTAGACTTCATCGCCCTTGTAAAGGGTCTCTTCCGGCGCCGTGACACCGGCAGTGTCGATCTGCGTAATCGGATAGTTCAAAACGACATAGTCGCCCTTGAACATATCCCGCGGATCGCGCGGCTGGGTCTTGATCGTGATCTCCCGCCCGCTCGTCAAAAGCGAAATCCTGTCGAGGATCATGAAACCGGGAACCGCAATCTGGATCAGAAGGATTCCGATACCCGCAACGAGGATCCACCAGCGCGGCGTCATCGGATGCGTTTGGGTTGCGGTGCTCATTGGGAATACTCCGCGTATTGGGACTTGCGCAGTTTCACAGCAAGCCAGGCCAGCAGGATCACCACGGCGCCGACCGTGAAAAAGAACACAGCCGTGTGGATGAGCGTGCCGACAGTCTTGAAGTAAATGCCGATGACCTCGATGGAAAAGCCGGTATAGGCGACCCAGAGCGCCATCCCGCGCCCGCGTGCGCGTCCGACGGCGAGCACCGCGATGGAAATCGCGATTGCAAGCACGGCCAGAACCGCGAACTCGCCATTGGAAACATCGCGAGAGAAGAACTGGCTGTTGAACAGCCCGCAAAAAGCGACGGCATAGCCATACATCAAAGCCAGTGGCGCATGGCGGTCGATGACCGTATCGCCCTTGGGCCGCGCCATCATGATTGCCGCGCCGATCGCACAAACCACGGCCCCGATGATGGTCGTCTGATAGGGGAAGAAGGAAAAATCCTGGATGATCGGGAGCGTCACCACCCAGACCGTCAAGGCCAGCGCGATCAGGTGTGCAGCCCCGCCAAAGCGCATCCACCACGCCACAATGGCCATTCCAAGCACAACGACCGGGAAGATCCAGTGAACCGAATTGGTTTCGCTGGTCACGCCCGCCGACCACAGGCAGAACAGGATGAAGGCCATCACCCAGACAGCGGACGCACGCAACGCTGCCGCCGCCAGCGCTGTTCCCAGCGCCCAGACCAGAACCGCCTCGGATGGATTTCCATCGATGTGATACATCTGCGCAACCAGCATGATACTGGCGCCATAGATTCCGCAGCCGACAAGAAGCGCGGCCTGACCGAAAGGTTCCTGCTGTTTCAAATACAACAATACAGCGGTGCCATGGGCAGCAATTAATGCCGTTGCCAGCATCGCCAGTCTCACCACCCGGGGAATTTCAGCCCAGTTGGCGGCAACGAAAGTCATCACCGAGAGCATCAGCAAAACAGCGCCGAGAATGCCGAAAATATGCGGCAGGCCGAAGCGGCTCCGCCGACTGGCGAGATCGGCACGGATCGCCGCGAGGCCCTCGCCATCTATCCAGCCGTTTTCCGCCCACCGCGCGACATCGCCAAGGGCTTTTTCCACGTAACGTGCCAAGGGCAGTCCTCACACACAGTGTCAACCGCAGGCAAAATACACTGCCCACGGCAAACACGATACTGCCCCTCCTGCGCAGATCGCATGACTCGTTCCCGGCGTGCCGTGCTAGTGATCAGGAAAACGGAAACGCCAGATCATGCACACACACCGACATCACGGGCACCCCCCGCAGGCGCCCGCCAGTCCGATTGACGGGCCGCAGGCCTGGATGCGCCTGCTCGTATGCGTCCTGATCGGCACGGTGGGCAGCGTCGGCCTGTGGTCTGTCGTCGTCGTGCTCCCTGCCGTACAGGCAGAATTTGGCACGGATCGGGCAGGCGCCTCCCTGCCATACACATTGACGATGATCGGCTTCGCACTCGGCAACCTTTGGGTCGGACGCGCCGTCGATGCACTCGGCATTGTCAGGCCGCTGATGATCACGGCCATCGTGCTTTGCGCCGGCTACATATTCGCCGGTTCGTCCGCCTCGATCTGGGAGTTCGCCATCTGGCAAGGTCTGCTCGTCGGCATCGGCACGGCCACGTGCTTCGGGCCGCTGGTCGCCGACCTGTCGCACTGGTTCGACCGCCGGCGCGGCTTTGCGGTTGCAGCAGGCGCAACCGGCAACTATCTCGCCGGCGCGGTCTGGCCGCCCGTCATCCAGATGATCATGGCGGATGCGGGATGGCGCGTAGCCTACATCGTCATCGGCGTGACGTGCCTGGTGCTGATCCTGCCGCTTGCGATGCTGCTTCGCCGCCAACTGCCAGACGAGCATACACCGCACGCGGTGAGCGCCCGCAGCGCCGGGCAGCAGAAGACAGATCTGTCACCCGGCGCGATACAGCTCATGCTGGGACTTGCCGGGGTTGGCTGCTGTGTCGCCATGTCGATGCCTCAGGTACATATCGTCGCCTATTGCGCCGACCTCGGCTTCGGCATCGTCAACGGCGCACAGATGCTGTCGCTGATGCTGGCGGGAGGCGTCGTCAGCCGGCTGATATGCGGCGTGATCGCCGACAGGATCGGCGGCATCAAAACCCTGCTGATCAGCTCGACGCTGCAGATGCTGGCGCTCGGCCTCTACATCCCGTTCAACGGGCTCGCCTCGCTCTATGTGGTCTCGCTCGTCTTCGGGCTCTCGCAGGGCGGCATCGTGCCGAGCTACGCGCTGATCGTGCGCGAGTTCCTGCCAGCCCGCGAGGCAGGCCGCCGCGTCGGCTTCGTCATCATGATGACCGTTGCCGGCATGGCTTTGGGCGGGTGGCTGTCGGGCTGGATTTACGACCTGACCGGCTCCTACCACGCAGCCTTCATCAACGGCATCGCCTGGAACCTGCTCAACATCACCATCATGGTCCTGCTGATGATGCGCACGCGCACGCCGAGACAGCCGCAAATGGCGATGGCGTAATGGCAGGAAATACATCGGGATGAGGACTGGCCATGGCCTATGACGAGGAACTGACCAACCGGTTGCGCAAATGCATCGGCCACAAAGCCGGCCTGGAGGAAAAACGCATGATGGGCGGCGTGTGTTTCATGCTCAACGGCAACATGGCCTGCGGCGCAAGCCACCCCAAAGGCGGCTCTCCGCACTTCATGTTCAGGCTTGGCAAGGACAACACGGCCATCAACAACCTGACCGGGGGCGAGCCGATGGTCATGGCCGGGCGCCTCTATCGCGGCTTTTATCTGGTCCAGAGTGACGCATGCGGCGATGCGATGCTCGACAAATGGGCCACAGCTGCGCTGGACTTCGCCGGCAGCCTCCCGGCCAAGTGACCATGCCCATCGAAGAACCGTGCAACAACACGCGGTTCTGCCGCTACAGCTTGCCCTCATAGGCGTTGCGGAAGATTTCCAGAGCGCCGTCCTTGGTCAGTTCGCGCGGATTGCCGCCAGCCGTCGGATCGACGATAGCCATCTCGGCGATCAGGTCGGCCTTGTCGTCCGGCACACCGAGATCCTTGACCGTATGCGGGATGGCGAGTTCTGAGCGAAGCGCCAGCACCCAGTCGAGGAAACCGGCAAAGCTCTGGTCCTTCAGTTCCAGATAACCCGCAAGCCGCACGATGCGCTCTTCGATCTCGGCGCGGTTGAACTTCAGCACGTAGGGCATGAACACCGCGTTCGTCAGACCGTGGTGGGTGTCATACAGAGAACCAACCGGGTGCGACAGCGAGTGGATCGCGCCAAGGCCTTTCTGGAACGCCACCGCGCCCATGGCGGCTGCCGACATCATGTCGGCGCGTGCGTCGAGATCGTTGCCATTATGGAAAGCGCGCGGCAATGCCTCCTTCACCAGCCGCATGCCCTCGACACCGATGCCTGCCGACATCGGGTGATAGAACGGCGAACAATAGGCTTCCAGGCAATGGGCGAGAGCGTCCATACCGGTGCCCGCGGTGATCTTCGCCGGCATGCCTGCGGTGAGTTCCGGATCGCAGATGACGACCTTGGGCATCATCAGCGGATGGAAGATCACCTTCTTGGTGTGCGTTGCTTCGTTGGTGACGACACCGGCGCGGCCCACCTCGGACCCCGTTCCCGCCGTGGTCGGTACTGCGACGACCGGCGCAATACCCTTGGGGTCGGCGCGGGTCCACCAGTCGCCGATGTCCTCGAAATCCCAGATCGGTCGGGTCTGACCGGCCATGAAGGCAACGCACTTTGCCGCATCCAGACCACTGCCGCCGCCGAATGCGACCACACCATCGTGTCCGCCTGCCTTGAAGACGGCAACACCGGCTTCGATGTTGGCGTCGATCGGGTTCGGCTTCACGTCGCAGAACATCGCCTTGCCCAACCCCGCCGCATCCATCAGAGCAAGCGTCTTCGTGGTAATCGGCATCGATGCCAGCCCGGCATCGGTGATCAGCAGCGGCTTCGATATGCCTGCGGCCTTGCAGGCATCGGCGATTTCGGAAATGCGGCCCTCACCCATGCGGATGGCGGTCGGGTAGCTCCAGTTGGCAACAGGCGACATGTTCGGATGCTCCGTAAGAGAGTTCTTTTCCAAAGCATTTCCAGGAAAAGTGGATACCGGTTTTCACTGACGCGGACCTCCGGTTCCGTCCGGAAATGCGAAAATCTAAATAGCTATGCGCAGGTGGAAGGACTTCGGTCGCGTCAGCACCTCGTACCCGATGCGCGACAGGGCAGCACCCCGGCCCGTGTCCTTGACGCCGGTCCACACCAGCGCGGGATCGAGATAGTCGCAGCGGTTCATGTAAACCGTGCCGGTCTCGATCTTCCCGCCGATGCGCGCTGCAGCCTCGACGTCCGTGGTCCACACCGAAGCCGTCAGCCCGTAAGGGCTGTCGTTCATCAGGTGGATCGCTTCCGCCTCGTCCTTGACCTTCATGATGCCGACAACCGGGCCGAAGCTCTCCTCGCGCATCACCGACATCTGGTGGTTGACGCCCGTGAGCACCTGCGGCGCGATATAGGGCGAACCGGGCTTGTCCATCTCGAACTTCGAGGTATCGACATGGGCGGTCGCGCCATCGCGGACGGCCTCGGCGATCTGCTGGCGCACGAAGTCGGCACCCCTGGTCTGCGCCATAGGCCCGAGCGTCGTGGCCTCCTCGAGCGGACTACCGAGCACATAGCCGCGCGCCAGGTTGGCGAAGCCCTCGACGAAATCGTCATAGACCTTCTCATCGACATAGACGCGCTCGATGCCGCAGCAGCACTGGCCGGAATTGTAATAGGCGCCATCGACGAGATTCTCGATCGCATGGTCGAGCTTTGCGTCGGCGCGCACATAGGCCGGGTCCTTGCCACCAAGTTCAAGCCCGAGCGAGGTGAAGGTTCCGGCAGCCGCTTTCTCGATCACCTTGCCGCCGGCAACCGAGCCGGTGAAGTTGCAGTGGTCGATGGCCCCCGACGCCAGCAGCGCCTCGGTCTGGGCATGGCTCAATACGATGTTCTGGAACAGTCCTGCCGGCAGACCCACCTTGTCGAACGCCATCTGGAAGCGCTCGCCCACAAGCAGCGTCTGGGCGGCATGCTTCAGGATCACCGCGCTGCCCGCCATCAGAGCCGGCACGATGGTGTTGACCGCGGTGATGTAGGGATAGTTCCACGGTGCGATGACGAAGACGATGCCGAGCGGATCGCGCTTCACGTAACGCCGGAAGCTACCGCTATCCTCGACCATCAGGGGCGCGAGTGCCTCTTCGGCGATCCCGGTCATATAGTTCACCCGATCACTGAAAGGACCGAACTCGCCACCGAACCGCACCGGGCGTCCCATCTGCCAGGCCAGTTCCGGCACGACTTCGTCGCTCATGGCAAGCATCGCTTCGAGCATCGCCCTGCAATAACGGCCTCGTTCGGCAATGGGCACATTCGCCCATTCGGCCTGCGCAGCCTTTGCGCGTTTGATGACGACCTGGATTTCGGCATCGCTTGCCGTGGAACGCTCGACATAGACCGAGCCGTCAACCGGCGAAATCAGTTTCACGGTGTCTGACATTGAATGCACCCGATAGAGGAAGGGAAAGGATCAGTATCTTTCAAAGCCGCGCTTGAGTTCCCAGTCGGTGACGCGGCGGTCATATTCGGCCTGCTCCCACTGCGCGGTGTGGACATAGTGGTTGACCACATCGTCGCCGAAGGCATCGCGCAGCATGGCGGAACCGTCAAGCTTCTCAATTGCCGCACGCAGCGTGCCGGGAATCTGCGGCAGGTTCTTGCCGAAATAGGCGTCGCCCGAGAACGGATCCTCAAGCTCCAGTGCGTCCTCGATGCCCTTCAGGCCAGCAGCGATCAGGGCCGCGAAGGCGAGATAGGGATTGAGATCGGCTCCGCCGACGCGGCATTCGATGCGGATCGCCTTGGAGTTCTCCCCGCACAACCGGAAACCGGCGGTTCGGTTGTCGCGGCTCCACACGATATTGGTCGGCGCGAACGTGCCGACCTGGAAACGCTTGTAGGAGTTGATGTAGGGCGCGAGGAAGTAGGTGAACTCGGCGGCATATTTGAGCTGGCCTGCGACGAACTGCTTCATCAGCTTCGACATGCCGAGCGGATCCTTCTTGTCGAGGAAGAGGGACTTCTTGCCTTTCGCATCCCAAAGCGAGCAGTGGACGTGGCTCGAATTGCCGGCGAGATCGTAGTTCCACTTCGCCATGAAGGTGACCGCCTTGCCGTTGAGCCAGGCGATTTCCTTGATCGACTGTTTCAGCAGCGAATGCCGGTCCGCCATAGCCAGCGCCTCGGCATACTCAACGTTGATCTCCTCCTGCCCCGGCCCCCACTCGCCCTTGGAGTTCTCGACCGGAATTCCTGCGGCCTCCAGGCCGTTGCGGATCTGGCGCATGACGCCCTCCTCCTTGGCGGTGGAGAACATCACGTAGTCCTGGATGTAGGGCGAGGCGGCCGTCAGCTCGCTATAGGCCATATCGCGGGCAAGCTCGTAGCTCTCCTCGAAGAGATAGAACTCAAGCTCGGAGGCGAGATATGCCTTCATGCCCATCTTTTCCATGCGCTCGACCTGTTTCTTCAGGATCGCGCGCGGCGAATGCGGCAGCGGCGCATGATCGTGGTGATCGAGCACGTCGGCAAGAATGGTCACCGAGCCGGGCATCCACGGCGTCGGCGTGATGGTGGAAAGATCGGGCTTGATGACGAAATCGCCGTAGCCCTTCTCCCAGCTCGCCGCCTGGTAGCCCGGCACCGGCTCCATATCGATATCGTTGGCAAGCAGGTAGTTACAGCCGTGGGTTTCGTCATGCGCCTTGTCGACAAAATGGCGGGCATGAAAGCGCTTGCCGATCAGCCGCCCCTGCATGTCCACGAATGCCACGTTTACGGTGTCGATCTCACCATCCGCGACCGCTTTTTTAAGCGCGTCAAACCCCATACCCATGATTGCCTACCGTCGTTCGTTGTTGTCCGCTTGGCCGTGCGGCGATCAAACACCAAAGAGAAGGGAAGTTGAACACCTTCGCAAAAGGATTCTGCACCGCTCCACCGCGCGCAAGGATGCCTTGCGCAAGGAGATGGCTGATACGCAAACAGCTTCCCTTGTCGCAGGAAAGCTGCAACCCTTCCTGGATGCCCGGCTCCCAATCACCCCGCCATATCTGCGTGACCTTGGCGCTGTACATCGCGGCGCTGGTTTTCGCGGCTGGGCCGGACAGCGCAACGCGCGCTCAGGAAAGCGGCGCCGACCTTGCACTCGTGCTGGCAATCGATTGCTCCTATTCCGTTGATAGGACCGAATTCGACCTGCAGGTGCGTGGCACCGCACAGGCCCTGATCGACCCGGAGGTACTCGAAGCAATCGCCAACAACCGGCATGGCCGCATCCTTGTCTCCGTCGTGCAATGGTCGTCGGAGAAAAGCCAGGTGTTCAGCGTGCCGTGGATGCCCGTCTCGAATGCCGCCGAAGCGCTTTCCCTTGCCGCGCGCATCCGCGAGCAGAAGCGCCAGACAGCGGAAGGTGCAACATCCATCTCAGGCGCGATCGGTGCGGCAATCGAGGCGTTTTCGCGCTTGCCCGTGCGCGCGGACCGCTATGTCATCGATATTTCCGGTGATGGCACCAACAATCGCGGTGAACGCGTCGAGGACGCCAGAAACCGTTCCGTTGCCGCCGGCATCACCATCAATGGCCTGACAATCCTCAACGAGATCTATTGGCTGCATCACTATTTTCGCAATCACGTCATCGGCGGACCGGGCGCCTTCGTGGAAATCGCCAATGATTATGCCGCCTACCGCGAAGCGATCCGCAAGAAGATATTGCGGGAAATCCGCGGAAACTGGGTTTCCTGATGCTGCTGGATCAGACATGGATTTCTTTTTTGCCTCCCTGCTTTTGCACGCAGTCCGCAGGCAAAAGGGCTGTATGATCGGACATTTGCGCAAGGACTGCTTATCGGAAGCCTGATGCTCATCTCGATCATCATCACGACCTACGACCGGCCAAAAGCCCTCGCAGCCGTACTCAATGGCTTGCGCAGACAAACGGACCGTGGATTTGAGGTTCTGATCGCCGATGACGGCTCGGATGCGAAGACGAGCAACGCCATACACCCGATGCACGGCAAGCTTGGCGTGCCGATCCAGCGCATATGGCAACCCCACCGCGACTTCCGCGCCGCCGCAATCCGCAACCGCGCAATCGCCAAGGCGCGCGGCGAATACATCATATTTCTGGACGGCGACTGCGTGCCGCTGCCCAACTTCGTCGAGCGCCACCGCAAGCTTGCAGAACCCGGCTACTACGTTTTCGGACAGCATGTGCCGCTCAGCCAGGAATACACACGCCACATCATCAACAACCGCATCGACCTGTCGGCCAAGTCCTTTCACTCGCTTGTCGCCAATCGCATCAAGGGACGCATAACCCGGTTGTTGCCGCTGCTGAGTGTTCCGCTTGGTTTCCTGCGCAAACTGCCATGGTACAGCTGGCAGAAACTGCGCGGGTGCAATTTTGCCGCCTGGCGCGAGGATCTGGTCCGCATTGACGGCTTCAATGGCAATTATATTGGCTGGGGGTTTGAAGACTCCGATCTTGCACTGCGCCTGACCAATTCAGGCCTGCGCGCAAAAGACGGCAGACTGTCGACAGGCGTACTGCACTTGTGGCATCCGGAGGCGAACAAGGCCGCAATGACAGACAATCTTCAGCGGCTGCGCAAAGCGATTGCTTCGGGCGCGATCAAGGCGGAGAAAGGAATTTCAACGTTGACACACGTATCCGCGCATCCAGCAGAACCAACGACCGGGAGCCATCCAGATGGACACGAAACCGTCGGTGAATGATGCCGCTTCAGGCATCGTGGAGCCACGCGGCGAACTGACAGTACGCACCATCGCCATGCCCGCCGATACAAACGCCAATGGCGATATCTTCGGCGGCTGGGTGCTGTCGCAGATGGACATGGCCGGCGGCATCCGCGGCGTCGAGCGCGCACAAGGGCGAGTTGCAACCGTTGCCGTCGATGCGATGACCTTTATCCGTCCGGTACATGTCGGCGATGTGCTGTGCGTCTACACCGATATCGACCGCGTCGGCCGCACGTCGCTGCGCATTCACATCGAAGCCTGGGCGCGGCGGTTTACGGAAAATGTCCGCGAAAAAGTGACCGAAGCCGCCTTCGTGTTCGTCGCCATCGACGATGACGGCAATCCCAGACCCGTCCCGCCGGAATAAAGGGGCCGGCCAACAACCACGCCAATCTTGCAGGTTATCTTTTCTTCTTGACGCTATCTCGGACGGAAAACCGCTTTCGACTATTCTGGAATTGTTTTAGCGCCCCTTCCACTGCGGCTTGCGCTTGGAAAGGAAGGCCTCCATGCCCTCCTTGAAATCTTCGCTGGTGTAACACTGCACGACGAAATCATTACCCTCGCGTTCGCCGCGCCGGATGCGCCGGAGCGCTTCCTTGGTTGCGCTCATGGTCAGCGGAGCATGGCCACCCAGCGTTTCGGCCATCTCTCTTGCCCGCGCCGCAAGTGCGGCATGATCCGGCACCACTTCCGAAATAAGGCCGATGGCCTGCGCGTCCTGCGCACCGATGAGCCGGGCCATCAGGATCATGTCCATGACCCGGCCAGCCCCGACCAGCGACACCAGCCGGGCGTAGTTGTTGATGGACAGGCAATTGCCCAATGTACGTGCGATGGGAAACCCGAAACGGGAATCCTCGGTCGCGATCCTGAGATCGCAGGCAACCGCGATCCCCGCGCCACCGCCCGTGCAGGCGCCTGAAATCGCCGCGATGGTCGGCACCTTGCAGGTTTCGATCGCGGTCAGAACCCTTTCGATCTTCTCCTCATAGGCAATCGCGTCACCGGGACCTGAGAAATCCCGGAACTGGGCCATGTCGGTTCCCGCAGCAAAAGCCCGTTCATCGGCACCGGTAACGATAATCGCCTTGACCGACCCGTCGGTTTTCACGTCACGGCACAGGTTGGCAAGCCCTTCGTACATGGCGAAGGTCAGCGCGTTGCGGGTCTTCGGACGATTGAATTTCGCCGTGATGACCCCGTCTTGTTCGCAGACTAGGAAATCAGCCTCATCCTGCTGCTGTACTGCCGCCTGGCTCATGCGCTGCCGCTCCTGAAGAATATCATTGTCCGTGTAGCGCACCTTACATGCGTGCACAGGCATGCCAAGGCTTCAGATGTCGGATCGGGCGGGGACCAGCTATTCGGCCGGCGTATGTGCAGCACCGCCGTTGCGGCGGAACGCGGCCATCACCGAACCCTCAACCAGTTGCGCAAGTCCCATGCGGGCGCCTATCGCGATCGAGGCAATGACCACGGGTGCTGAAACGGCCATGGTCGAAACGGCGGTGACCCCCTGCCCGATCGTGCAGCCCATGGCGAAGACGCCGCCGACGCCCATCAGCGCGGCACCGAGCAGATGCCTGCTCAACTCACGTCCGTCATCGCACGCCTCCCAGCGCACTTCCTTCCTTCGCCATGCCGCAAGTGCCCCGCCGGCAAGCGTACCGAAAACGAGGCCGACGCCATAATCGGGAATGGTGCCGGTATAGGTGACAATCTGCATGATCGCATCGCCTACCGGAACGACGAAGGAACCGGCCTCAAGCTGCACCGGCGAGAAAGAATGCTTCGCTGCCCACGTTGTCACCAGCCAGCCGAACGCGATGACGCAACCAACCGCGCATCCAGCAATAATCTGTCCGCGCTTGCTCCTGTAACCGGCATCGGCGAACACCCATGCCAAAGCAGCCGCGACAAGGACAATGGCCGCTGCCCACCGCAAATCCATTCCCGAAGCATATGACACAAGACTGCCTATCGACTGGTCGCCGGCTGCCGAGAGGTCTATCGCGAGATTGTCGACGATCCGGATTCGCAATTGCCCCGTCAGTCCGCGCTGCGCCGATAACGCAGCAAGCCCGAGCACCAGCAAAACCACAAGCGCGCGAAGATTGCCGCCGCCAAGACGCACCACGGCCGTGAACCCGCACATGCCGACCAGCGCCATGCCGAAGCCGAACATCACACCGCCCATGATCGCCCCGGTCAGTCCGAACTGGCTGGAGAGATAGAACGAGGAAGAAATGTCGATCAGACCGAAATGGATCAGCGCTTGCGTCGCTGCCAATGCGACCGAGCCGGCCAGCACCCACGTGCGCAAACCGGTCGAATCGCTCCCGTACCAGTGCTGTTCTAGCGCTGCCATGGTGCAGAAACGATTTGCCCGGGCGACATAGCCGAGCACGATCCCTGCAACAAATCCGAGAAACGGCAGCGCAATGCTTGCGTCGACACCGCTCATACATTTCCTCCATCCCGCTCTGACGGCGGGTCATGAGAGGATGCTACGCATACAAAAAGCCGAATGCAATGTAGCCGGGATCACACTTGGCTTACCCCTCGCCCGCCAGACAGCCGCGAATCTCAGCCGCCATGTTGCGCATCAGGGTGAAATAGAGGTTCGGACCGTCTTCGAGTGAAGCACCGAGCGGATCGAGTGTTCCACTATGCGTGGATGTGCCTTCCGTGATCGCGGCAAGAATTTTCGGCTCGAACTGCGGTTCTGAAAACACGCAGACGCTATTCACCTCGGATACCTTCGCGTGGATTTCTGCAATACGTTCCGCGCCGGGCATGACTTCGGGGTTGACGGTCACGGAACCGGCCACGTGCAACCCGAAGCGTTGCTCGAAGTACTGGTAAGCGTCGTGAAAGACGATGAAGGAACGCGTGTGCACAGGAGCAAGCGCCTCGCCAATCTCGTCTTCAAGCCTGCTCAGCGAAACCGTTAGCAGATCCGCGTTGGACAAATATGTTTCCGCATTGCCGGGATCGGCCTTGGCTAATGCATCGGCAATCGCTTGCACCATGGCTGCCGCATTGCGTGGGTCGAGCCAGATGTGCACGTCGATCTCCTCGCCATGGTGGTGAGCGTGCTCCTCACCCTCGTGGTCGTGATCATGGTCGGCATGCTCTTCGCCATGAGCATCGTGGTCTTCGTGTTCCGCGTGTTCGTCTTGATCGTGCCCCTCGTGGCCGTGATCATGCCCCTCGAAGGTGCCGCCCTCACGCAGCTCCAGGAATTTCAGCCCTTCGGCCTTTGACAACGCCACCACCTGCGCATCATGGCTCAGCGTCTCCAGCGGCTTTTCCAGAAAGGCTTCCAGGTCATGGCCGATCCAGAAGACAAGCTTTGCATTTTCCAGCATCCGGGCCTGGGAGGGTTTCAGCGAATAGGTGTGCGGCGAACCCGCACCCTCAACGATTAGCTCCGGCGAGCCGGTATCCCCCATGACAGCGGCGACCAGCGAATATACCGGCTTGATCGAAGCGACGACGCCATCCATCGCCATTGCCGGCGACAACGCACCGATCGCAAGAAAACCGCCAACCGCCAGAACCAGACTCCGAATATTCATCGAACTTCCCTCAATCTGATATGTAATATCATTACATTGCGTTATGGTATAACGTATGAAAAAACACTATGCAATCCGGAATCAGAAGGACCGGCAAAGGACATGGCTCAGGCAGCAAAGAGCAGCAGCCCACCCGATACGCTTGTATCCCTGACCAATGCCGGCGTCAGCCGCGGCGAGCACTGGCTGGTACGCGGCGTTTCGCTGTCTGTGAACGCCGGCGAAATCGTCACGTTGATCGGCCCGAACGGTTCTGGCAAATCGACCTCGGTCAAGATGGCGCTCGGCATCATGGCTCCAAACGAGGGCACGGCCACGCGCAGCAAAGGCCTGAGGGTTGGATATGTTCCGCAGAAACTCGCCATCGACTGGACACTCCCGCTGACGGTTTCCCGCTTCATGAGTCTGACCGGCCCCGTCGAGGGCGCCGACGCGGATGCGGCACTTACCGAAACCGGGATCGCCCATCTTGCCGGATCGGAGTTGCGAAACCTGTCGGGCGGTGAGTTCCAGCGTGCCATGCTGGCGCGCGCGATTTTGCGCAAGCCCGACCTGCTGGTGCTGGACGAACCGGTCCAGGGCGTCGACTTCAGCGGCGAGATCGCACTCTACGAACTGGTCTCGAAAATCCGCGACAGGCTTGGCTGCGGTATCCTGATGGTCTCACATGATCTGCATATCGTTATGGCGGCAACCGACAAGGTTATCTGCCTCAATGGCCACGTCTGCTGCGAAGGAACGCCGCACGCGGTTGCCGAAGACCCCGCCTACCGGCAACTGTTCGGCGAACGTGCAGGCACCCTTGCCGTTTATCAACACCATCATGACCACACTCATCTACCAGACGGACGCGTACGTCACGCCGACGGCACCATCACCGACGACTGCCATCCCGGCGACGGCCATCACGCTCACCATGAACCAGACGCGCATGAGGAGGAGCACGATCATGCTTGATGGCTTCTTCCTGCGCGCACTTGTTGCAGGGATCGGTGTCGCTGCGATCGCCGGGCCACTGGGGTGCTTCATCGTCTGGCGCAGGCTCGCCTATTTCGGCGACACGCTATCCCATGCCGCCCTGCTCGGCGTCGCGCTGGGATTGCTGATGGAGGTCAACATCACGCTTTCGGTCTTTGCCGTCGCCGGGCTGGTTGCACTCGCATTGATGGTACTGCAGCGGCGGGCATCTTTGTCGGCCGACGCGCTTCTCGGCCTGCTTGCCCATTCATCGCTGGCCATCGGCATCGTCTGCCTTGCGTTCATGACCTGGGTGCGCATGGATCTGATGGGTCTATTGTTCGGCGACATCCTTGCCGTCTCGAAAACCGACATCGCAATCATCTACGCTGGCGGCGCAGCCGTTCTCGTCGTTCTGGCGCTGATCTGGAAACCGTTGTTTGCCGGAACAGTCAGCAGGGAACTGGCGCAGGCCGAAGGCCTGAACCCCGGACGCGCCGATCTTGTTTTCATGCTTCTGCTGTCCGGCACAATCGCCATCGCCATGAAGATCGTCGGCGTCCTGCTGATCACCGCCCTGATGCTGATACCTGCCGCCGCAGCCCGCCGCTTTGCAGCAACGCCGGAGCACATGGCTGTCCTCGCCGCGCTTGCCGGCGTGCTTTCGGTGATCGCCGGCCTGTTTGGCTCGCTTGAATGGGACACCCCGTCAGGCCCCTCGATCGTCGTTGCCGCCATGGCTTTGTTCCTGCTCGGCCTCGCACCGCTCCCCGCAATTCAACGGAACCGATGACATGCCTGCGCACCATCATGACACTCCGGACCTGACCAAGAACCAGTCGCTGGTCTACGACACACTGAGCGCTGCCGAAGGCCCCTTGAGCGCCTACACGATCCTCGATCACTTGCGCGAAGAGGGCTTCCGCGCACCGCTTCAGGTCTACCGCGCGCTGGAGCGGCTTCAGGCACTAGGCCTCGTCCACCGGCTTGAAAGCCTCAACGCCTTCGTCGCCTGCAGCCACCCTTCATGCGAGGAGGACGGCACCGTCGCTTTCGCCATCTGTGAAACCTGCGGCAAGGTGTTCGAGTTCACCGACGCGGAACTGAAGTCACGCCTCGGCACATGGGCGAAACAAACCGGTTTCCGCCCTCACAAGACGACGATCGAAATGCGTGGCCTTTGCGCCGGATGCAAGGCGTCCTGACAGCAGCCCGCCATCCAACCGGAGCGCCTTTGATGATCAGAACCGCCCTGGCTTTCGCCCTTGCCATGACACTGCTGTTGCCGGGCACAGTGATCGCGAAAGACCTGACCGGCCCGGCATTGATCACCGTCACCGGCAAGGTCGGCACGCCGAACCGGAACGGCCTTGATCCGTTCATGGACGCCTATTTCAATTTCCAGCAGAAGGCATTCAGCGAGGCGCACGCCTTCACTTTCGCCGATCTCAAGACCCTGCCCCAGCACACAGTCACCGCCAATGCCGAGGATTGGCCGGCTCCGGTCAGGGCTTCGGGCCCATTGCTGGCCGACGTGATGGCGGCAGCGGGCGTGAGCGCGGATGCAACCCTCGCCTTTGGCGCGATCGACGGATACACGGTCGAACTGGACCAGGCCGCACGCGACGGACAACCGTGGATACTGGCGATCGAAGCGGGCGGAAAGCCGCTGGCGCTCGGCGGGCGCGGGCCCGCGTGGCTGCTCCACGAAACCGGCGAAGCCGCCGCATCGAGCGACGAAGAAGCCCGCTGGGTTTGGTCGATCATCATGATCGAGGCGAAATAATTTCAGCGATCATAGCCACACCAGCGCAAGCGTGATCGCCGGAAACAGCACCAGGATCGCGACCCGTATCATGTCGCTGATCAGGAAAGGGACCGTTCCGGCATAGGTGACGCGCAGCGGCACATCCTCGGCCATCGAATTGATGATGAACAGGTTCATGCCCACAGGCGGCGTGATCAGCCCGACCTCGACCACGATCAGCACGAGGATACCGAACCACAGCGCGAAATCCTCCGACCCCATGCCGAAATCAAGCTGCGACACCACGGGGAAGAAGATCGGCACGGTCAGCAAGATCATAGACAGCGAATCCATGAAGCAGCCGAGCACGAGATAGAGCAGCAGGATCGCCAGAAGCACAGTGTGGGGCGAGAAGCCCTGGCCCAGCACCCAGTCCGCCGCCTCCTGCGGCAATTGCGCGAAGGCCAGAAACGAATTGAACGCGGCCGCCCCCAGAACGATGAAGAAAATCATCGCCGTGGAATTCGCCGTCTGCAGCAGCGAGGCCACCATCTTCCGGCGCGTCAGCCCGCCATTCAGCAGGGCGATCAGCCCGGTGCCAGCGGCGCCGACCGCCGCCCCCTCCGTCGGCGTGAAGACGCCAAGATAAATCCCGCCGACAACCATCGCGAACACGATCATGACGGGCCAGATTCCGAAAAGCGCCCGAAAGCGCTCCCGATAAGGCAATGGATCGCCCGTGCCCGCGCTTTCCGGCTTGAGGCGAACGTAAACCGCGATTGCAAGCATGTAACCCAGAGCCGCCAGAATTCCCGGCACGATCGCCGCAACGAACAGCTTGGCGATATTCTGCTCGGTCAGGATGGCGTAGATCACGAGCACGATCGATGGCGGGATCAGGATGCCGAGCGTACCGCCTGCGGCCAGCGCGCCGGACGACAGGCCACCGGAATAACCCGCCTTGCGCAATTCCGGCAGCGCCACCTGCCCCATCGTGGCAGCCGTTGCCAGCGATGAACCGCATATCGCGCCAAACCCGGCACACGCGCCCACGGAGGCCATTGCCATGCCGCCCTTGCGGTGGCCGAGCCATGACCGGGCGGCTTCGAACAGGGCTTTCGACAGACCGCCGTGCGTCGCGAACTGTCCCATCAGCAGGAACAGCGGAACAATGCCCAGCGAGTAGTTGGAGAAGGTGTCGTATGGCAGGGACTTCATCTGCGACATGACGGCGATCCAGGACCCGTTGACGAGCGCAGAACCGCCAAGACCGATCATAAGCATGGCAAGCCCGATCGGCATCCTGAAGGCAATCAGCACCAGCAGGATCGGAAAAGACCAGATCGCGATCTCAAGCTTGGTCATCGAAGGTCCCGCATCACGCGCCGGAGTGGCGCGGCAGCGCTTCTTCGACGCTGCGGATCACCGTATAGGCGGCGACAATCGCGAATGCGGCCGCGAGCGGAACACAGGCCGCATAACCCCACCAGACCTTGAGACCAAGGATATAGGTCGTCTCCCTGTACTGCATCTTGTCGAGCATGCCGAACCACAGCCGCCACGCGATGAAGGCACTGACCACGGTCATGGCCAGATTGTGGAACACCGACAGGGCCGCATCGCGGCGGCGGCCCAGCATCGGCGCAAGGATGTCGACCGAAACATGGCCGCGCTGAAGCTGGCACCAGGGCAGGAAACAGAAAATCGCAAAGGCTGTCCCCATCTCCACCAGCTCGAAGTCACCCGGAACCGGTTTGAGACCAAGCGGGATCAGGGCCCGTCCGGTAATGCTGATCACAACCAGAAGCATCAGTGCGACAAGCACGACGCCACCCAGCAGGGCGAATGCCCGGGCTATGGCCGACACAGGTCCCTTGAGAATGTTCGTGAGCATGTTTTCAGGCACCTCTCGCAAGAGGTTCTACCTCAAGCACGAAGCGGGCGGTTTTGCCGCCCGCTTCAAACACTTTTACCCGATGATCCCGGACTGGGTCACATCGTGTTCTTTTCCAGAAGCGCGCGCGCATCATCGACCAGTGCCTGTCCGTCGATGCCTTCCGCCTTCATATCCGCGATCCACTTGTCGACAACCGGAGCAGCAGCATCCTTCCAGCGCTGGGTTTCGGCCTCATCCAGGGTGATGATCGTGTTGCCCGCATCCTCGGCTTTCTTCCTGGCGATGGCATCGAACTTGTCCATTGCCCGTCCTGCCGTCGCGGCAGCTTCAACGCCGGAATTATCGTCGATGATCTTCTTCAGATCGTCCGGCAACTTGTCATAGCTCGCCTGGTTCATGGCGAAGACGAAGGTTGCAGAATAAAGCCCGCGATCACCCGACATGGCCGTGTGGTTGTGGACCAGTTCGGCCATCTTGAGCGGCAGGGTAACCTCCCATGGAATCACCGCACCGTCGATGACACCTTTCGACACCGCCTCGGGAACGGCGGGAACCGGCATGCCGATCGGCACCGCGCCCAGCGTTTCCAGCATCTGGGTGATCACCCGTGTCGGTCCACGCAGCTTCATGCCCTTGATATCTTCAAGCTTGTTCACCGGCTCCTTGGTATGCAGCAGACCCGCGCCATGGGTATGGACGCAAATGATCTTCAGACCGGGGAACTGGTCGCTCATGTGCTTTTCGTAATATTCCTGAAAAGCTCGCGAGGTCCCCTCGGCATTGCCGTTGGCCACCATGAACGGCAGCTCGAAGGCTTCCGTCTTGGGGAACCGTCCAGGGGTATAGCCCGGCAGCGTCCAGACGAAATCGACCGCGCCGTCGGTAACCTGCTGGATCAATTCCGGCGGTTTGCCGCCAAGCTGCATCGAGGGATAGTGCTCGATCTTGATGCGTCCACCTGACTCCTTCTCGATCTTCTCGATCCAGGGCAGAAGGAAATCGGCCGGAACCGAAGATTTCAACGGAAGGAACTGGTGCAGCTTGAACGTGAATTCCTGAGCACCGGCCGCCAAGGGCGCCATTGCCAATCCGGCAGCAACAAGGCTTGCAGCAATGTATTTTCTGATCATGTTTATCCCTCCCTTGGGGAACGGGGTTCCGTATTCGGAATGATATGCCTTCATCCATCTGGCGTATTGTTCTGTATCGATTTCACCTTGTGGGACATCAATGTCAACCGCCGCAAGGCAATGGATCGCTGTCACTTGTTATTCCCGGTGGTATAAAAAACCCGTGGATTTGAAGGCTTAGGCACATCGGCCGGCATTACGGCAGCAGTGGAACAAAACCTATGACAACCGCCAGGCCGCACATCCTTCCCGCGATCGTGATCTCCCAGCTTGCCGGCGGCTCTCTCTGGTTTGCCGGCAATGCCGTAATGCCCGACCTGCAGCGCAGCGGCGGGCTTCCCGAAGCCGCGCTGGGGCAGATCACCACCGCCGTCCTGCTCGGCTTCATCGCCGGCACACTCGTCTATTCCTGGCTGGCAATCTCGGACCGCTATTCGCCGCGACGGATCTTCCTTTTCAGCGCCCTGCTCGGCGCGCTTATGAACGCCGTGACCTGGTGGGCCGGACCAAATCTGTGGCCGCTTCTGGGCTTGCGCTTCGCGACCGGTTTCTTTCTGGCCGGCATCTATCCTGTCGGCATGAAAATCGCCGCCGGATGGTTCGACCGCGATCTCGGCAAGGCCCTCGGCTGGCTTGTTTCAGCCCTGGTGATGGGAACGGCGCTGCCCCATCTCATCCGCGCATTGGGTCACACCCTGCCGTGGCAAAGCGTCATGCTGTCGGTTTCCGTGATCGCTGCATTCGGTGGCGTACTGATGTACACGCTTGTGCCGGACGGGCCACATCTGCGTTCCGGCGCACGGTTCGACCCGGCGGCCTTCGCGACGATATTCCGCTCGCCGGATTTCCGTGCCTCCGCTTTCGGATATTTCGGCCATATGTGGGAGTTGTATGCCTTCTGGGCCTTCGTTCCTGCATTTCTTGCCGCGGCCGAGCCTGAGTTGATGGCCGACAGCCGGCAGCTTTCATTCTGGGCCTTCGCGGTGATTGCCGCAGGCGCAGCCGGCTGCATTGCCGGTGGCTACGCTTCACGCAGCTTCGGCAGCGCTCGCGTGGCATTCGCACAGCTGGGCACTTCCGGCCTGTGCTGCCTCCTATCGCCGCTGATCTTCGTGATGCCCTACCCGGCCATGCTGGCTTTTCTCCTGATCTGGGGCATTTCCGTAGCCGGGGATTCGCCGCAATTCTCCGCACTCAACGCGCAATACGCCCCGCGCGACCGGGTCGGTTCCGCGCTCACCATCGTCAACTGTATCGGCTTTGCCATCACCATCGTGTCGATACAGCTGCTAAGCGCGGTGAGCAGCTTTGTGGGCGCGCAATACCTGTTCGTACTGATGACGCCCGGCCCGATCCTGGGCCTGCTGGCACTGACCCATCTTGCCCGCAAAGCCTAGGGTCAGTCGTTCTTGAGAAGCTTGCGGTAGAGATCGACGAGACGCCGAGCCTCACCCTCGATACGGAAGCCTGAAAGAACCCGCTCGCGTGCAGCACGTGAAGCGGCCGTCATCCGCGCCGGATCATCGAGCAGCTCCGCAGAGGCTTGAGCCATCGCGGCGGCATCGCCAGCCGGCACAAGCGCACCGGTCACACCGTCCGCAACCAGTTCCGGAAAAGCGCCAACGGTCGTTGCGACAACCGGCACGCCGCAGGACATCGCCTCAAGCGGGGTCAGCCCGAACCCCTCCCAGCGCTGCGGGGCGATGAACAGGTCCAGCACACGGTACCAGTCAGCCATTTCGCTGACCGGCACCTCCGGCGGGAAGAAAAAGCGCTCCGCAACGCCAGCGGCCCGGACCTTGGCACGCAGGTCGTTTTCAAATCCGCGGTGCTTCTCGGTCGCCCGCCCCAAGACAATGGCTGCCAGTTCCGGACGTGTCGAACTCAACTCCAGCATTGCATCGACAAAGACATCGGTCCCCTTCTGCGCCCGTATCCGGCCGTAACACCCCACCAGCAGACCATCGCGGGGAAGACCGAGACGCTCCCTCAGGTTGCCACGCTCCTCAACCGGGATCGGGCTGAAGCGTTCGGTATCGATGCCGTGGAGGATCACATCGGAGGGGTGATCGAGATAACCCGCCGTCCTGCTCGATGTTGAGATGAGCGCGTCCATGCGCCGGATCAACCACTTGGTGAACCACTTGTGGTGGCGTTGCGACGCTGATGTGAAAAGCAGTTTCAGCCGCTTTCCAAGCAGATATTTCAGTATAAGCCCGCCAACCATTTCGGT
This sequence comes from Rhodobiaceae bacterium, assembly GCA_020637855.1. Lineage (GTDB taxonomy): Bacteria > Pseudomonadota > Alphaproteobacteria > Rhizobiales > Tepidamorphaceae > JACKJK01. Next base: position 217,215 of record JACKJR010000002.1, read on the forward strand.
ATTGCGGCGTGCATGCCAGACGCGCGCGCCACCTCCCGGCCGTGTGCGTGGCAGCATGAGAAGCGACCAAAGCGATATGTGCGGCAGGCTTTGCGGCAGCCCCGGTCCCACGGAAGCAATGCCGATCATTCCCGCCTGCAGCGGCACGAGGCGGACAATCGTGGACGTCACTCCCGAAAGGCGCTGCTTGAAGTTGGGAACGAGCACCTCGATCCGGTCGGGGCTGGGCGGATCGTTCGATGCGGAAACGTCGTCGGAATCTTCTTTCACATCATGATCCGGAGGTGCGCGAAAAGGGGCGAGATATATGACAATGATGCGCCGCAAGGGCAAGACGGCGACACCAGTTACCACCCCTGCGCGCCCGTTGCCATGTCCGGGATACTCGTCTAAGCACGAATGAATTCACCCGGGATCAAGCCTTGCCATGTGGCCCAGCTACGTCATCAATCTTGCCGGCAACACGCAGCGCATGGACAACAGCGCCCGTCAGCTCGACGCGGCCGGTCTGCCATGGGAGCGGATCGAAGCGTGCAACGGCTGGGAACTCGCCGACGACAGGATCGCCGAGGTCTATGACGCCGAACGCAACGCGCGCAAGGGCAAGCAACCGCTCGTGCGCCCGGAAATCGGCTGCTATCTCAGCCATATCGCGGCCTGGGAGAGAATTGCAGACAACGATGCCGAGGGTGGGTTCATCTTCGAGGATGACTTCGAGGCAGATGACACCCTTGGCGAGAAGCTCGCATTGCTCAGCGGTTCAGCCGACGACTGGGACATGGTGAAGCTCTTCTCCTTTGACACCGAACCACCACTCGAGTGGGAGCGGCCTCTGGGTCCATACCGTATCGGCCTGCCCTACCGCGTACCGACCTGCCTGCTCGGATACGGCCTCACCCGCAAAGCGGCGGCGCATCTGGCAAAGCATGCGCGCCCTTTCTTCCGGCCGGTCGATGAGGACCAGAAATTCGTCTGGGAAACCGGATTGCGCGTGGCGCTGGTTCTGCCTCCACCCTTGCTTGTCGGAGACCAGACCACGGTGACGGGAACGATCGGCGCTGAACGGCGCGCCAGCCGCAGTTTACAGGGCGCGGTCTCCCGCACCCTGCACAATCTGCTCTATGGCCTCGACTATTCCTGGCGCTTGTGGCGCCACCGCCGTGCCGAACGGAAAAAACCATGACTGCGACACGGATTCTGCATCTTCATTTCGGCAAGGACGGTGGCGCCGAGCGCTTCATGGTCAATCTCGCCGGCGGTTTGGCCGAGCGCGGTGTGGAACAACGCTTCGTCATTCGCCCGGACCGTATCTGGAAGCCCGAGATCGCTGGCCATGGCGAGATTATCGAAGATCATTTCCGCCGCCTGTCCATCAGCGGCCAGATCCTGCCCTGGCGCATCCGCCGGATGGTCCGCACCTGGCGCCCCAACGCGATCATGGCCTGGATGCCGCGTGCCTCACGCCTCATGTCGATGATCGAAGCGCCGGTCCGCCTGACCCGGCTCGGCGACTATCCGCGCCACTTGCGGCATTTCCAGAAGTGCGACCTTCTGGTGACCAACACACCGGGCATCGCCGAACACTGCCGCAATATCGGCTGGGACAAGCCGTTGAAGGTTGTGTCGAATTTCGCCCGGCAAATAGACGTTCATCCCGTTGCCCGGGCGCAATACGACACGCCTGAGGATGCGTTCCTTGTCGGCGGATCCGGCCGCTTCGTGAACCGCAAGGGACTGGATGCGGTGATCCGGGCCGTGGCCCAGGTTCCGGATGCCTGGCTCTGGCTTGCAGGAACCGGCCGCGAGGAAGAGGGGTTGCGCCAGCTCGCCAAGGATGTCGGGATTGCGGAACGAACACGCTTCCTTGGCTGGCTGGACGAACCCATGCATGCCATGGCCTCCACGGACGCTTACCTCATGGCCTCACGTCACGAACCGCTCGGCAATGTCGTGCTGGAAGCCTGGCACGCAGGCGTCCCGGTAGTCTCGACCCGTTCCGAGGGACCGTCATGGTTCGCCACCGACGAAAAAGATGCCCTGATGGTCGATATCGACGCCATCGACCAGATGACCGCCGCGCTGAACCGTATACGGACTGACCGCACACTGGCCGCCAATCTCGTCAAGGGCGGCCATGCAACCCTTGAAGCCGGCTTCACGCGGCAACAGGTGGTCGATCAGTATCTTGCGATCTTCCGCGGCGAGTTCTGAGCTGTGCGCGCGCTCGTCCTGAATCTGGCGACGGCCACCGACCGCCTCAAATTCATGGGGCAGCAACTGGACGCACTCGGCATCAGTTGGGAGCGGATCGAAGCGGTGACGCCTGCAACACTCTCGCCTCCCGCCAGTGATCGCGTCTGGCACGGATGGGAACGCCCGCTGCGGACAACCGAGATGGCGACCTGCGCGACCCATATCGCGGCATGGATGCGCATCCGGGATCTCGACACCCCCTGCCTGGTACTGGAAGACGATGCTCTCCTCGACAGTGGCGTTCCCGCGCTACTTGCCGCACTCGACTATGAGAAGACCGGCTTCGACCATCTCAGCCTCGAAACCAGGGGGCGGCGCAAGCTGGTAGACCGCACGCCACACCCCGATCTTCCCATCCGCCGCCTCCGCCTCGACCGCACCGGTGCTGCCGCATATGTGCTGTGGCCGTCGGGAGCCCGCAAACTGCTGGCCCGGGCAGATCGCGCGCGAGGCCTTGCCGATGGCATGATCTGCGCGGCTTTCGAGCTCGACAGCTGGCAAGCCGACCCGGCGCTCGCCATCCAGCTCGATCGCTGCGCTGCCCACGGACTGACCCCGCCGCTGGTTACCGCCTCGCAGATCGATGCTGCTCCCAAACCGGACCGGGGTGGCGCGTTCTTTCGAATGCGCAGGCTCGCGGCCCAACTGGCAATGGGCCTGCGGCAACTGCGTCCGGGAACCGAGCGGCGCGAAATCCCACCAGCCGGAAACTGGATCGAAGCCGTGGCCGGCCATAGCGAGCGATAGCCATCCACGCGGCAATGCTCCCCTGCTGCAGATGCTGCTTATCAGGCGGATTGCTTGCGGCGGCATCCGGCATGGGTTACATGCGCCCCGGTACCCACTGATCGAGGGAAAGCCACCCTCAGCCGCAGTTTACCTGACCTGGAGACATCGACTTGCCGACTATCCGCGAGGCTATCGCGATCGTGAACTGGCACATGGGGCGTGCGCGCTACGTGTTCATTCACATCCCGAAGAATGCCGGTGTTTCAATCCGCAAGTCGAGTGAGCTGTCCGGGCGCTTGATCTCGGCCGATCCGTATTTCCACAAGAGCCGCGCCTACACGCGCGCGCTGGCACAAACCATGAAGGATGCTGGCGAACACCATGGTTTCCAGCATGCCCGCTGGCGTGATCTCGACCCGAAAGTAACCGGCAAGCTGCAAGCCGTTGCCATCGTCCGAAACCCATGGTCCCGGACGGTTTCGCGGTGGCGGTTCGGACAATTGGCCGTCAGCCAGGGCAAGGCATCGCGATCCTACGTCGCCGACAGTTTCGAGGCGTTTCTGGAGGAGCGGCACATCTGGGGCAACCGCGAATACTATTGGCATCGCGTGATCCGCGGCTGGTATCCGCAATCCGACTACGTCACTGACGAGGCTGGCGAACTCCGCGTCGATATGTTGCGTTTCGAGCATCTCGCCGATGAGGCCGTGCGCTATTTCGGGATTTCAGCGCCTGTCCGCAAACGCAATGTCACCGCCAGGGAAGCATTCGACTACCGCTCCGTTTATACTCCAAAAACCGTCCAGATCGTTGCTGATTGGTATCGCGAGGACATCGAGAGGTTCGGTTTCGATTTCGATACGCCCGCCACCAGGAACGTGGTCTATGCTTGAGGTGGAATCCATTATGCCGCATCTTGGCTATCGATTTGTCCGTTCTACCGATTTCAAAATGCCATTCCGTTTTGAAGTGTTTTCACTTCACGAGTGACACAGGCAATTTTCGATTGCAGATTCTCCACCTCCGCTAGAGAAACAAATCGGCGTATTCCTGCGTAAACGCCCTACAACGGCAGCAACAGCTGAGTTTGATAAGCATGCGCACCAACTTCTTCCGCAACATCGAAAATTACATCGCGGAGCAAGCAAGCTTGAACATTTACTGTCAGGCAGTGAACCTGCGTAATGCTTTGAGAGGCAAGCTGCATCGCGTCACTGCTGGTGAAGATGGCTTGCTGCATTCGGCATATGACGGCCAAACCAGAATTCACCTTTGCCGGCGTGGACGGCACAATCGCTACAAGCGTGGCGTCATGGCAGGTGTAGACGCACTCGCCCGCGAATATCATCTCGACAAGATACCAACATTCAATGGCGGCACGTTCATCGATTGCGGGGCAAACGTGGGAGAACTTGGCTATTGGGCTCGGGAACGCGCCATGACCTATATCGCGTTCGAGCCTGAAGGGCCTGAAGCACGATGCTGTGACCTGAACAACTATGAAGGTCAGGAAATGACCCACCGTAAGGCCTTGTGGAAAGAGGACACGGTACTGGAATTTCACTCAAAGCCTGACACAGCTGACAGCTCGGTTTTCGAGATCGACAATTCCGCTGCATGTATTCGCATCAATGCCGTTGCGCTTGATAATATCGTGGACACCGCAACTCTTTCGGGCACGGTTATTCTCAAAGTGGAAGCCGAAGGCGCAGAGCCCGAAGTGTTGGAAGGCGCCAAGAAGACATTGCCATTCATCGACTACGTAACGGTCGATTGCGGGTACGAACGCGGGATCGAGAAAAAACACACTTTCGTTGAGACGTGTGAAATTTTACATGACGCTGGCTTCAAATTAGCGAATGCACAATTCCGGCGCATCACGGCGCTTTACAGGAATACGCAGAAAAACCGTTAAACCTCTCGTTCGGAACATCTAGCATCGCAAATTGCAGGCCGCCGGACATCTTCATATCCAGGCCGGTTTTCAAAGGCATCGCCTTGCCGGGTGACCACTGCGATAGCATTTGCGGTATTTCGCTTGGATGCTCTCTAAGCGGAACGAAGTAACCTTGAAAACAACACAGGGCCGACAGCTATGACTGCCAGCCCTGGGTGATTCTCAAGCGCGGTGTCTGAAGAGGGATTGTCGCCTCATTACTTGCACTGATCGTAATCGGAATAGCTCGGATCGTTGCTAACCTTCTCGATCGCAGCAGCACGCGATGACGCTTCGACCGTAACGGTTACAGCCAGCCCTTTCGTCTCATCAACACAATTCAAGGTATGCGAGCCCGCCATGGCATGGCCAGATACCAATACCGCAGCGGACAGTGCGGCGAATGCGGCAGCGATGAGTTTGTTCATGCTTCTCTCCAATTGATTCAAGGCTTAACAACCCGGCATCTCATCTAACAGGCGGTCAATACCATCATCATGGCAAGAGCGTGAGCTTGCACGGCACGCAAGATCTTTTCCGGATGATGCCATTGCCGTTACTTGCCCGGACCAGCTGAATTATTGGATTCACCTCTCCGGTATACCCTCACCTTGCAGATCACATGGCTCGGAGGGCAGGAGTAATCGACATAACTGCCCAGGAAACGAAAAAATCTCAAACAAGGCCTATCTCGCGGAACTTTCGCGCCTGCAGATCGAACTGGTGAAGCTGCAGGAGTGGGTGAAGGACATCGAGCACAGGGTCGCGATCATCTTCGAGGGGCGCGACACCGCCGACAAGGGCGGCACGGTCAAGCGCATCACCGAAGCGCTCAACCCGCGCGTCTGCCGCGTCGTCGCCCTGCCCGCGCCGATTCAGTGCGAGAAGAAGCAGTGGAAACTGAGCTCGACGGACCTGAAAAGCCGCAAGCGCTGGGTCGACTATTCTATGGCAAAGGACGAAATGTTCGCCCGCACCTACATCAAGCAGGCACCCTGGTATGTGGTCGATTCCGACGTGAAGAAGCACGCGTGGCTGGACTGCATCAACAAAATGGGGATCGAAAACCGCACCGCAGCAGCCACGATGTCCGGCAGGGTTCTTTGGTCGGAATTGTAATATACTCACAGCGCATCAATTCGGCTGAGAATGAAAATGGCAAAATCATCAAATCCAATTAATTCGGCTGGCAACTCAAGGTCGATATGGGCCACTTGTGTCTGTGCGGTGTCGGTCCTGATGATTACCGTGACATCCGGCGTTGCAGCAGACCAATACGAATGCACGGTTGTGCGCCAGGATGCCGGACGCGAGGAGCCCATGATGGATGCCCCTCTGCTGCGCAGGAGCGACGATACGCTCCAGGTCGTCAGTCCTGGCGAGAGCTACTACACAACCGATGACCCGGGGCCCGATGGCACGGGCTGGATCGAGCTCTACGGCGCACAGGCCCAGCGCGGCAACAGCTTCGTTGGCTATTTTCAGAGCGACAACTTCAGCTGCACCGCGCTGTGATCCTGCTGCCAGTTACTGGCACAACAGGGCTGTGCCTCCAGTGGTGTATTGAGCAGCCCCCTGCAGGACGGTCAGCGTCTGCTGCCCGTTCGAGTAGGTCTTGCCGACGGTAGACGCGGCTGCAATCAGTGGAACTTCCGCCCTTCCTGCGTGCGTGACGTAGGCTATCTCGGTGTTGCCGGCCGTCTCGATGCGGCCGCTCAGGGTCGATCCATCCGTACAGGAATAGGTGAACGCCTGCGTCGCACCTCCGGTTTGGCCCTGCGGCATCATCGGCTGCTGCGTCGGCATGGTGGGCATACCCGGCTGCATCGGCATCTGCGTCGGCATGCCCGGCTGCTGGAACGGCGGCTGTCCCGCGCCTCCCGAAGCGAGCCTTGTCTGGCAAGCCTGCAGGAAGTCGCTGACCGCCGGTTTGTTGGCCGCATCGATCTGACTTGCCTGCGTGGCTCCGATCACGGCAAGCGCGATGTTGTCATCGCTCCTGAATATGTTCCAGACCGGATCATTGAGCGGAATTTCCGTGCGGATGCCGGCATATTCCTCACTGTCCTGGAACACCTGACCGGGAAGCTGGGCGCGATTGGAGAAAGACTGCACCGAGACCTGAACCGGGCTGCCAGCGGGCTGGCCCAGCGTGTCGATGATGAAGTCGGTGACAATGCCCCGGCCCGCCGGCCCCATCTTGCACTGGGCGTTGAACATCAGCGCATCGGATTCAGGAATACCGAAGATCAGCTGGGTCTGCTGCTCACCCGTGGCCGCATCCATGAAGCTGGTCGTGTACCAGGTGGTGCCATCGTCATTCGCCGCGGGCTGCATGGGTTGCTGCATGGGCATCTGTCCCTGCGGCATCATCGGCTGCTGCATGGGCATTTGCCCCTGTTGCATTGGCATCTGCGTCGGAGGAACGAATGCCGGCTGTCCAGTTTGCGGCATCATCGGTTGCTGCATGGGTGGCTGCTGCGCGGGCGGCACGAAAGTTGGCTGCCCGCCCTGAGGCATCATTGGCTGCTGCATGGGCATTTGCCCCTGCTGCATCGGCATTTGCGCCGGCGGTACGAATGTCGGCTGCCCGCCCTGCGGCATCATTGGCTGCTGCATGGGTGGTTGCTGCATCGGCGGCTGGAACGTTGGCTGCTGCCCTTGGGGAACGAACGTCGTGGGACCCTGCTGCGGCTGCTGCGCGGGCACGAAGGTCGTCGGCGACTGCTGCGGCGCTGCGGCGAAACCGCCGCCCCATCCGCACTGCCGGCTGAACGCGTCGAAGCCTGCGCGCGAGCCACTCAGCCGAATGCTGGTGGTGCGGCCCTTGTAGGTGACCCGCATCGAACTGCCGGATTTCATCGCCTCGACCAGATTGTCGGTGGGATTGAGGTTGATCTGCGGCAGAAAGCCGATTGCGCCCATCTCCATCGTGTTGGCGTTGATGTTGAACGTCTGGCCATCGATGCGGATGGTGACCGGGTCGATCGCGCCGACCCGTCCTTCGTTGGCGGCAGCGCCCATGATCATCATGTTGGCCGGGCGGCCTGCGCCCTTGCATTCGATGATGACATTCATCTCACGGTCGCAGTTCTTGCAGTCAGTGAGGTTTGCGCTGGTTCCCGAGCCGGTGACGCCCCAGCGCTCCGCCGCGCTGGCAGGCACTGTCGCCAGTGCCGCCATAAACGCAGCCGAACAGCCGATCGCGGCGGCGCGCATGAAGTTCCCTGCATGGATCATTTATATCTTCCTTGTTGGGGCGCATCCGCGCCGAAATGCCCTGTTCCCTGATCAAATCTCAATAGAGCCGCTGCCCGCGGCAGGCAGCCCAAGCATGCTGGATGTTGAACTCACCGCGTTCCAGCCCGAGATTTCGGGTGACGCAGCTGTCGCGCATTCCCATACCGTATGAATGATATTGCTGCGTCACCCGGTTTGAATCGAGGGCCCAGTCCTGCATCCGGCAGACTTCGACGATCTGATCGAGCGGGATGCCATTCGGTCCGGGGGCCCAACCGCCCGTGTTTTCAACGCCGTACTTGAAGCACTCATCGGCTGCTTTCGCATTGAGCACCGCGCGGCAAATGGTTAGTGCTGCCTGGTAGGAACGGCCATGAACCTTGAAATCCTGCGCCCATGCATCGCCCTTAGTTGTGAGGTTAGCAGCAAGCGTTCCCACGCAATCGGCGGGAATGGTGACGGCATCGCGCGCCTGGCACAGCCAGGTCGCTTCGTCCTGATTGATGTTGTAGCCCAGACCGAGGGCCTTGTTCGTGCATTGGGTCGATGCACGCAGACCAGGTTGTTCAGTTATGTTGCCTTTTCTCGGCAATGCAGCCCCGCCAAACAGGCAGACATTGATCGCATGTCTCCAGGCAGCTTCGTCACTCCTGTTCTGCGTGCGCTTGTGGGCTTCGAACTGTGCATAAGTGCAACCGGAAAATTCGTAACGGCAGGCCTCGATCGCCGTTTGCCAGGTGCTGCCACGCGTGATGGCCTCCTTGAAACAATCCCGTGGCCAGTTCGTGTTCGGCGTTCCCCGGCAAAGGTTTTCCGCATTGCCCTGCACCCAGGATGTCTGATTATCATTAGGGCCCCACTTCAAGGGCGGATTCTGAGCCATGATCGTCAGCACGCAATGATATGGCGGATTCTGTTCCGGCGTCGTGCGTCTAAGAAAGTTAAATGCATCTTCCTTGCTCATTTGCTGCGCCGAAGCCGGCGCACTGAACATCGATGCCGATATCGCAACCATTACAGTCAGGATCGTGGAAAAAAGCGTCCGCGTGATGGCGTCTCGGGTCATGGTTCGTCCTCTGGCCGGAGCCGGTTTGTTATTGCGATTTGCAGATCGCCTCGCGGCCTGCCTGCGTGATGATGGCCGTGTCGTTCTTGGTGTGCAGTTCGATGTCGCCGCCGACATAGCGCGCGCCTGAACCCGATTGCGCCGAGACAAGTTGCGCCTCCTGCCCCTGCGCGTTGATCAGATAGGCAAGCGGCGTCTGTCCACGATTGTCGAACCGGACGGTAAGCTGGAACCCGCCTTCGCAGAAGAACGTCACGGTATTGACGTCGCCACCACCCATGACGGGATTGCCCCCGCCGCTGGCGCCCGACAACTGCGAAATACGCCACTGATAGGCTTGGAAGATGCAGTTGTCGTTGCCACCGCAGGCATTGCGCTGCGTGAGCCAATCGCGCTGCTGCTGCTTCAGAGCATTGTCCTGACCGCCGGGCGCGGATGCCCGCTGCTGCTTGTACATCGAGGCCATCTGCACATCGAGCTGGGCGATCTGCGAGTTCGAACAGATGCGCTGCTCGGTCGCGTTCAACTGCCCGCCGCAATTGAAGCTCGGCTGCGCGAAGGTCTGCGGCTGAGTTGGCTGAAACTGGGGTTGCTGGAAAGGCGGCTGCTGCGCCGGAGGCTGGAACGGCTGTTGCGGTTGCTGAGCCGGAGGTGCCTGGTTGACGCCCTTGTTCAACTCGTTGGCGACGATGCCGAGGCCGAACTGCAGCAATGCGCCGAACAATTGCTTTGCGGTGTCGTCCTTTTGCACTTGTGGCGGCGGTGCCGATGGCGGCGGCTTTCCGATATTGGCGAGCTGCGCCGCAGTCGGCACATTCGCGCATTTATTGTTGTCCATCATGCGATTCATCAGCGCGTCGTAATTTGCCGCGGTGAAATCCTGCGGACCAACCTCACGCACATAGGTCTCCGTGAGGACGGGCATGTTTGCCGCCTGCCCGCCACCCGTTCCCTCGATGGGTTTCGTGTAACGCAATGTCAGCTGGTTGCCGTTCATCCGGAAAACGACATTGAACCCACCCGTCTTCCATGGGTGCGGGTCATTGAAAATGAGATAGGCGCGATCAGTGCCCTGAAGCGTGTTGTCCAGTCTTGCTTCACCGATCAGGCAACTGCTGCCGTTAAAAACAAAGCCGCCTGGCCCTTCCTGATCGACACGGCGGTTTCGCGAGGCAATAATGGCCAAACGGCATTCAGGGCACGGGTAGAAATCGGACGAGACCTGACGCCACATGCCTGTCAGCGGCACATTGTCCTGGCGTATGATCAGCGCGGCGCGCTCTGCCTTTTCCTGCTCGTTCAGCGCCCGGAAATCCCACATCGCCGAGTGCCAGCCTGCATCGACGAAACTGACCTTCACGGGGCCTCTCTTGGCGCCGTCCTGGGTATTGATCGCCATATCGGGATTGCCGACATTGCGGATCCGCAGCGAGCCCTGCGCCGGCTCGAATATCCAGTGTGCATAAGGTCCGTCGTTGGGACCGCCTATCAAAACCTTGCCGGTTTTCAGGTCGTTGTTGTCCATGAGCAGATAGCGGCCATAGAGGCGCGATCTGATCTTGTAGACGCCTGGCGAACCTTCGATCGTCTGCAGTTCCCAACTGGCGTTGGGGTCCAGCGCGTTCGGATCGGATTCGTAAAGCTTCCCGTTCTGGTCGACCGCCAGCCGCCCATGACTCCATTTGTTTGTGATGAAGATCGGCGCACCATCGGCGACGTCTTGCGGCAGGACGCCGCTCTGCTGCGCCATCGCCTCCGGTGCGATCAGTGCGGCCTTCACAAGCACAATGGCGAGAAGAGCGATTGCCCGCAGCAGCAGACGGGGCATCGGAGAAGATGAACAACGCGCAAAAAACCGACTTTGTCGTGAAATTTTCATCCGATCCATCCCGGGATTGCGATCAAACATTGCCGGAAACCAGCACTAGAGAAGCTAGAATGAACCTAGCATGAATGACAAATACAGTTTTTACTCAGGGTTAGTTTGCCAAGTTAACGGCTTCGCGACGGGGCGCCTGATGCGGTCCGGAAAACACCAGACACTTTTCCACGAGGGAAATTCCATGCCGACGATCACAGCACGCACGACCCGCAAGCCCGCTATCACCATAACGAGCGCTGCCATTGCAGCCGCGGCCGTGATGCTTGCTGCGCCGGCGAACGTTTCAGCCTCATCATTGAACGCAGGTCTTTCTGCCAAGCCCGCGCATGTGAGCGCGCACCCCGCCCTCACCCGTGTCGCCGGCTACAAGCGCGAGCGGAAGTATTTCGGCGACTACATGACCACCTGCCGTCCCGACGGCGCATGCGACACGATCACCTTCACCGAGATCCCCACCAGCAACGGCCAGAAGTTCTCCTCGTCCCTGACTTTCAAGCGCCAACGAGGCGCGGACGCGCCCTGGTTTCTCACCTTCTCGGGCGTTTTCCTTGGACCCATGGAAGGTACGCCGATGCAAGTGACCATCGGCAGTCAGAGCTGGACGCTGCAGGCTGGAAGCGGCTACGGCCAGTTCATGGCCTTCAACTATTTCGCGCCGCCCCTGAATGCGACGATCGTGGGCGAAATGGTCGCGGGCTCCACGATGGAGATCACCCAGACGAAGAAGGACGGCTCACAGCAGACGGTGAGCTATTCGCTGCGCGGGCTGACAGCTGCGATGAAATGGATCGACGCCAAGCAGGGCCGCACCGATACGACGCAGGCCATTGGCGTGCCTACGACGCTTGAGGACGCGGTTCCGCAATAAGGCTGCCAACAAAATTGGTGGAAAGTGTTCCGGCCCGATGCGGCGCACCGCATCGGGCCGGTTTGCATTTTACTCAATTGGCCATTGACGGACGGCACATGTTGGTCGCCTCGATCCAGCCTTTGCCGACCGCGACGCGCCCTTCCATGCACTGGACAAGCGTTTGCCCCATGCCCTGCTTGGCGCCGCGGCACAGGTTCAGCGCGTTGTAGATATCCCACTTGGTGTACGGGTTCGGCTTTTGCGCCACGCCCTGCTTGTCCCAGGCGACCCAGCCCGACATCACGTAGTGCAGACACACCGCCGGATCTGAGCTCTGCTCACTGCTCTGGCAAAGATTTTGCGCGAACTCATATGGATAGAACTCGACCTTGCCTTCCTTGTACTGGTTGGGGCCCATGAGCGCTGCGATGCAGGGCGTTACCGGCCCGGGTGGAATCCGGGAAGCTTCGCGGGTCACCGTGCAGCGCCCCTGCCCTCGACCGCTGCCAGCCTCGTTCCACCATCTGCCGATCCATGCCGCGTTCTGTCCCGCCGCAGCCGCGTTGCAGATGTCCACCGCCTGAAAACTGTCGGGGATATACTGTGCATGAACCTCGAAACGGGCCGCATTGATCGCGGTGTTGGTTGCTTTGCGGATGAACAGGTCGACCTGCCCCGCCGGAAGTGGGGACGCCTGTTTGGGAGCGTTGAGCAGCTCCTGGCCATATATTATGCAAGCTGCACTGCCCGGAACTGGCATGTAGTTGAAACCGAAGCAGTTCGCATCGCCTGAGCAAGCCTGACTGCACTCGTTGATGGTCACGGAACCGATCTGCGTCCGCGGCTTGGAATTCGCAGGCAGCCGGTCGTTTACATAATCGTACTCATTCAGGATCGAGGCCCGCAAGGTTGCGTAGTTGCGCTCGATCCCGCGCTTTTCGAAATGGCTGAAGCCATTGTCTGAGCGCAACTCGCCGGTCCGGCTGTCCCACGTGCTTAGCGTGCACGCTCCATTGGAGTACTGGAAATCGAATGAATTGCAGGCACTGCCCTCGGCATCGCAACGCTGCGCGCAATCCATGACCGAGGTCCCGTTGATGATGCGGTCCTCCCGATGAAAACGCGCGTCGAGCCCTAAAGTCCGCGATACAGATAATCTGGAATGATCCGCAGCGTCGTAGCGCTGTGTCACGAAAGCCTTCTGCGACTGATAGACGGCTTCACCCAATTGTCGCTTCAGGTTCTCGGCTTCCCGCAGCTTGCGCTCCTGCTCCTGCCTTTGTTGCTCCTGATACTGCCGGGCTTGATCAAGAGCGGTCGGGCCCGACCCTCTGTTGGGATTGAGTTGGACACCGGGCTCATAAGGCTTGGCGTTCTCGCCTCCCTGCGGAAGAAGGTACTTATAGTTCTGCGCCGTTGCCGGAACAGGCATACTTGCCGATGCAACGGCTGCAACGATTATCGAAAAAACAAATGCAGCGCGTTCGAGGACCGTTTTCACAGGCTTCCTCAATTCTCACAATCAGTACGCCGCCCCTTGCTCATGACCTTGGACGCAAGTTTCCGTTGGGTCAATGCAGCCCCACCGTATCCCTCACTCCACGCTCATGCAGACGTATTTGATCTCGAGGAATTCATCCATTCCGTACTTGGAACCTTCACGGCCAAGACCCGAGGACTTGATGCCGCCGAAGGGGGCTTCCGCGGTGGAGATCAGGCCCGTGTTCACACCGACCATGCCGCTTTCCAGTTCCTCCGACACCTTCCAGACGGTTGAGAGATCGCGGCTGTAGAAATACGCCGCAAGGCCGAATTCGGTGGAATTTGCCATCGCGATGCCTTCATCGACCGTGTCGAAGGAAATGATCGGCGCGACGGGGCCGAAGGTCTCCTCGCTGAGGATCTTCATGCCTTCCTTCACGCCCTTCATGACCGTGGGCTCATAGAATGTGCCGCCAAGTTCCGACCGCTTGCCGCCGGTCAGCACCGTGGCCCCCTTCGAGGTCGCATCGCTGACGTGTTCCTCGACCTTGGCAAGACCGGCCTTGTCGACCAGCGGGCCGATCGCAACCCCTTCGCCCATGCCATCGCCGACCTTGAGCGCCTGCGTCGCCTTGACCAGCTTCTCGGCAAACTGATCGACCACGCCGCTTTGCACATAGATGCGGTTGGCGCAGACGCAGGTCTGGCCGGAATTGCGGTACTTGGCGATCAGCGCACCATCGACGGCCTTGTCGAGATCGGCATCGTTGAAAACCAGGAACGGCGCATTGCCGCCAAGCTCAAGCGACAGCTTCTTGATGTCGTGGGCGCACTGCTTCATCAGGATGCGGCCTACCTCGGTGGAGCCGGTGAAGGTCAGCTTGCGCACTTTCGGATTGGTGCACAGTTCAAGCCCCATGCCCCTTGAATCCGACCCCGTGACAATGCTCAGAACGCCCGGCGGCACCCCTGCCTGCTCCGCCAGCTTGGCCATTGCGAGCGCCGACAGCGGCGTCTTCTCCGCCGGCCTGCCGACGAAGGCGCAGCCGGCGGCAAGCGCAGGACCGACCTTGCGCGCGATCATCGCGTTCGGGAAATTCCACGGCGTGATCGAACCGACAACGCCGATCGGCTGCTTGAGGACGACAATGCGCTTGTCGCGCTGGTGGCCGGGGATCACATCGCCGTAGACGCGGCGCGCCTCTTCCGCAAACCACTGGATGAAGCTTGCGCCATAAGCGATCTCTCCGCGTGATTCAGCAAGCGGCTTGCCCATTTCAGCAGTGAGGATGCGGGCCAGATCCTCGGTGTTCTCGAGCATCAGCTCCTGCCATTTCAGCAGGATCGCGCAGCGCTCCTTGGCGGTCAGTGCGCGCCAGCTCTTCTGCGCTTCATAGGCCGCGTCGATCGCCTCGCGCACGTCATCGGCACCAAGATTGGCGACACGGATGATCTCTTCGCCATTGGCCGGGTTGGTGACCGGGAACGTACTCGTTCCCGCCTTCCACTTGCCGCCGACAAAGCCGCGCGATTCAAGCAGTTCCGAATTCTTCAACGCCAGCGACATGGCACCCTCCCTGTTTCGTTTGTTTTGTTTGTCTCAATAAGCGGCCTGGTAGATCGCGAACGCATCAGCTTCCGTGACCTCACGCGGATTGTTGACCAGCAGGCGCGTCTGGTTCATCGCGTCAGACGCAAGCCTGGGCAGGAAATCTTCCGGGATGTTCATCTCCCGCAAGCTCTGTTGCAGCCCGCAGGCCGCCGACAGTTCCGCAAGCCTGTCGCAGAATGCAGCCGCTCGCTCCTGTCCCTCGAAACGGGAAAGTTCGGGGAATGCATACGGCGCGATCTCCGCATAGGGCTGCGGCGTGGTCGCCGCGTTGAACCGCAGCACATGCGGCAGGACAAGCGCGTTGGAAAGCCCGTGCGGGATGTGGAAGTGCCCGCCCAGCGGGTAGGCCAGCGCATGAACGGCGGCAACCGGCGAGTTGGCGAAGGCCTGTCCCGCCAGCATCGATCCGAGCAGCATGTCGGAGCGCGCGTCCATGTCCGAGCCTTCATGCACGGCCTTGAGAACCGATCGGCCCATCAGCGTCAGGGCCTGCCCCGCAAGCATGCGCGAAACCGGATTGTTGTTCGGGCTCGCCGAAGCATAGGCCTCGATGGCATGGACCATGGCATCGATCCCGGTCGCAGCTGTGATGTGCGGCGGCAGGCCGAGCGTCAATTCTGGATCGAGCAGCGCAATGTCCGGCAGGATGACCGGGGAGACGACGCCCATTTTCTCGTTGGTGCCGGTGGTGACGATCGAGATTGGCGTCACCTCCGAACCCGTACCCGATGTCGTCGGCACCAGGATCAGCGGCAGACGCGGCCCTTTTGCGTTGCCGACTCCATAGATGTCCTTGAGTTCTTCCTTGCCCATGGCGAGCACGGCAACGAGCTTGGCAACATCGAGCGAGGACCCGCCGCCGAGACCGACAATGCCCTCGACACCGGCGCTCTTGGCCTGCTCCGCCGCCGTCAGGATGATGTGTTCCGGCGGATCGGCCTCGACATCGCTGAAAACCTCGACGGCGACATCCGCTGCCTTGAGCGCTTTCAGAGCGCGATCGACGATGCCGGTTTTCACCATGCCCGGATCGGTCACCAGCATGACGCGCTCGCCGATACCGGCACGGACCAGTTCGCCGACTTTGCCAAGCATGCCGGGGCCGAACTGGATGCTTTTGGATGTGTTGAATATGAACGGCTGCATGTCGCCCTCCTTGGTCGTCTTGAACTTTCCGGCCTAACCGCCGAAGCTGAATGCGATGAGCACAATCAGCACGAAGCCGGCCGCACCCGTGATGATGAGTATTCTCAGTCTCTCCTGTTCCGCGTCGCTCCGATCGCGACGCAGACGCAGAGTTGGCTCGTAAGCCGGAATTTCCTGGCCGTAGGGGCTCGCCATTTCCATCTTGTAGGAGAGGAACCACACGAGCCCGATACCGGTGACCCAGGAGGCAAGCGCCCATGCCCAGAGCGAGGGCATGCCGACAAGCCAGCTTGCGCCTTCCGCGCCGGCCTTGCCGAAGGCTGCATTGCCGAAAATCAGCCCCGGCCCCAACGCAAGGAACAGCCAGATCAGCGCCGCAGACCATGCGGTTGAGCGCAGGCCATGCGATCGCCGCGAAGTCCGCAGCGTGCCATGGAGAAAATCGCGCGCCTCGCGCGCTTCCTCGCCGAAAGCATTGCGGTTGGTGATCGCGGAGATGATCAGCACGGCGGCAAGGTTCGCCGCCATCCCCCAGGCGGCTGAATGGATCGTCCACGGCCAGCGCCCCCAGGGCAGTTCCAGCCCGAGGAACGACAGGACCTGATACCCGAATGGCTCGGTCAGCAGCACGCCTGCCAATCCGAAACCGACGCCCGTCGCAGCCGCAGGCCGCGTGATCCACCGCAGCCACGTAACACCCAGCAGCGGCGTCCAGAGCTGGAATGCGCACGGCAGCGCCAGGCCTGCAATCGCCGACAATGTTACCGGAGTCAGCGATTGCATCAGCACCGTAATGAGGATCAGGACGGCAATCGAAACCCGTGTCAGCGTAACTGTCGCACGGCGCGACAGCGTGCTGTGAAAATACGGTTTGTAGACGTGCCGCACGACGCTTTCGGCAGCCGTCAGCAGGGCAAGTCCGGCAAGCAGCTGCACGCCGGCGACAATGCCGATGAAGATCATCGCGGCAAACCACGGCGAACCTTCCTGCAGCCGTGCCAGCATGGCCTCGACAGACAGCGCCGGATGGATCAGTCCCATGGCACCGATAATGGCAACCGCAAAGGCGATCAGCCCGCCGAACGCGCCTGCAAGCACCCAGGTCTGCCCGGCACCGAAGCCGTTGGCGTTGCGCGTCGACAAAACGATCTTCAGGGCGAGCGGGCTCGCCTGAAATCCCATGAAGGCGAACGCAAGACTAAGGTTCGCGACGGCAGTATCTGCAGCTGCCAGTTCCCCGCCCCTGCCGAGACCGCCCGTAAAATGAATGACGCCGGAAACGAGGAACTTGACCGAACCCTCAGGGGCAGCCGCGAGCTCGGACAAGCTGCTGTTGAGCGCGGCAAAGCCATCACTCCAGAACAGCACGAAGCCGGCAAGCGTAACGGTGGCCGAATAGGCGCAGACGGTCTGGATGACACCAAAATAGCCGACACTGCGCATGCCCCCGATGGCAACGCCGGCAAACAACACGAAACCGAGCACGACACTGGCCGTAAGTGCCGACACGGTCTCGCCGGTAAGCGTCTCGATGATCTGCGACAGAGCCCGCATCTGCAGTCCGGTGAAGCCTACGGCAAAGACCAGCGCGATCAGCGTCGAAACAACGACGAGGAAGTGGCTCTCATAGTAGCTGCGGAAAATCTCCGCTTGCGACGAAAGCCGCAGCCGCTGGCCAACGAACCAGATGCGTTTGAAAAAGAACACGCCCGGCAGTGCAAGCGAGACGCCGGCAACCAGAACCGACGGGAGCGCGAAACCGTGCATGGCGATGATCCCGCTACCGCCGAGCACGAACCAGCCGGACAGGCTGGCGCCCGCCAGCACCAGCACGGAAATCCACGGCGCAAGCGAATGTCCCGCGGAGAAAAACGTCTGGTAGTCGCCGTTCTCACGTGCGCCCACGCGCGCCCAGTAAAGCATCACCGCGACGTAAAACAGTCCGTAGAGCGGCAGCCATGCCGATGATGCCGCCGCGCTCATCAGCTGCTTTCTCCGTCATGATGCGGATTGACGTGGAACCGCGAGAAGGCGCCGCGCAACCCGTGCCGCGTCGACAGGTAGACGAACAGCCCGGCGGCAAGCACCGAGAACAGCGTCAGACCGGACCAGAAGTCGGGCATGGACATGTCGCCGGTAAACCAGCTTGCGATGAAGACGAACGCGAGCAGCCCGAAACTGCCAATGCCGAGCGCGACCTCGCCATTGGCAAAACCGGTATCGAAGACCGCATTGACGATGATGTGAGCAATGAAGGCGGCAACAATGACGGCGATACCGATCAGCGAGACCCAGTAGGCATCCCGGGTCAGGCCTTCCAAAAGGAAGGCTGCTCCCAGAAAGCCCAGCACGGCCCAGATCGAAAAGACGAGCAGGTCGCGATCAACGCTCTTCGCCGACGACATCAAAAGGTCCCCGTTCCCTTACGCACTTTTTCTACGCAAATCCGGAGAAGAAAACCGGGATCCACTTTTCCTGGATTTGCTCTAGGCCGAGCCCCTTACCCGGCACGCTACCGGCTCAGGAGCCGCTCTTGCCCTTGCCGCCCTTCGGCTTTGGTTCAGGCGATGGCGGATTGGGTTCCGAATAGACGACCTTGGACAGATCCTGCAGCGTGTGCGTGCGGTGGATGTTGTCCGGGCTCAACCCGATTTCGCCGAGAAGCTGATCAACGAAGGGCGCCTGCGAGCGGTAGCGCAATGCCGAGGAAACGACCTGATCGGCGAGGTTGCCGTCGCGCGGCCCCTTGCCGTCCTCGTCACCGCTGCCGCCCCCCTTGCCGTCGGCTGCGCCCGTACCGGAGAAACCCGGCATGCCGTCGACATGCAGGATCTTGATGCCCTCGATCTTCTCCATCGGCTTGACGCTCTCGCGGATGATGTCGGGCAGCTTCTCCACCAGCGCGCGGTGCAGGGCGCTGCGGCGGCTCGCATCCGACCGCAGGTTTTCGGCCTCGTTGAGCTTGTTCTTGCCCTCGGCTTCGACCTTGTAGCGCTCGGCAAGGGCCGCCACCGCGATACGGTCGGCATCGGCCCTGTCCTTTGACGCCACTTTTTCGGCTTCCGCGAGAATGCGCACGCGGGTCGCCTCGGATTCGGCCACCTTCTGCGCTTCGATCAATTGAATCGACTTCTGGCGGTTGGCGATCTCGGTATCGCGGATCGTCTGCACGCGCTCCTGCGCCTCGATCATCTTGGCGCGGGCGGCTTCCGCGACGGCCTGCGCATCGGAACGCTCCTTCGACTTCATGGAAATGGCGATCTCGCGCTGCTGCTCCTCGATCTGCAGCGTTTCGCGGCGCTTGATCTCAAGGCGCTCGATTTCGCGCTCCATGTCGATGCGGGTCTTCTCGACCTCCTCGCGCTCCTTGATTTTGACCGCCTCGATCTCGCGCTCGCGCGCGGCGTTCTCGCTGGCGATCTCGGACTTGCGCTGCGCCCGGTGGATCGAGACTTCGGCCTCGTGGGCAAGGCGAGCATATTCGGTGTCGCGATCGATCTCGAGCGCACGCCTTTCCGCTTCCAGGTTCTTGGTGCGCATCGAGATCATCGTGTCCTTCTCGATGTCGTTGCGCTTCTTCTTGCGGCTCTCGATCTGCTCGGTGAGGATCGTCAGGCCTTCCGCGTCAAAGGTATTGGAAGGATCGAAGAGGGAAATATCTGTCTGGTCGAGCGAGGTCAGCGACACGGATTCAAGCTCCAGACCGTCAAGCGCCAGGCTCTCGGTCACTTCCTTCTTCACTTCCTTGACGAAATCCTGGCGATGCTCGTGGATGTGCTCCAGCGTCATCTTGGCGGCGGCGCCACCCATGGCATCGACGAAGCGGCCCTGGATCAACTCTTTGAGCTGCTCGGCATGCATGGTGCGGTTGCCGAGCGAACGCGCAGCCGTTGCCACTGCCGCTTCCTCGGGCGCAACACGGACATAGAACTCAACCGTAAGCTCGATGCGCATCCGGTCCTTGGTGATGAGCGATTTCTCACGCGCCCGGATGACCTCCAGACGCAACGTGTTCATGTTGACTTCGGTGATGTCGTGCAGGATCGGCAGCACGAACGCGCCGCCGCCCATGACGACCTTTTCGCCACCGAAGCCCGTACGTACGAACGAAATGTCCTTCGTCGACCTGCGGTAGAGCCAATGCAGCAGATAGGCACAGACCGCGATGACGATCGCCGCAAGGATGATGATGGCAATGATATCTGCACCCGTCATTGGAGTGTTCCTTCACTGGTCGACTGGTTTGAGGACGTATGCGTCGGGAAGCGGAGATCAGCCATCTTTCCGCCCCTCGCCATCGAGCATCGCAGCAGCAAGCACCGCTACGCCAAACGCCATCCGGTTGAGAAAATCAGCGATATTGTAGGCGACACTCAGCGCACCGGTGTCGACATAACCGCCGAAGGAGGTAATGAAATTGCCGAGCGGATAGATCGCCCATCCGACGGTCACGATGAGGCGCAGCCAGAAATAGCCGCGCTTGACCGGCTCGCTCATCGAACCGCGAACCGCCTCGTCCATGCGCCCGAAGAACAGTTCGCCAAGAATGTAGAGCCAGAAGACAAGCCCGATCAGGAAGGCAAGCGTGGCGTGCATATAGGTGGCTTCGCCCAGGTATCGCACGAAGACCATCAGGATGGAGACGACCACGAGGCGCCAGAACAGACCGAGCCCGAGACGGCCTTCACGGCCAGCGTAAAAATAAAGCGCCAGCACCTGCAGCGGCATGGACACCGCCCAGCCAACATAGTGATAGACAATCGGCACCTTGCCGGCGGCAAGCCAGGCGGCACGCGCCTCGAAAACCGCGCCGACGCCGACGAGTGCGGCAAGTGCGCAGAGCGCCACCGAAACCTTCCACGTACGCCCGACCCAGGCCGTGCCCAGCAGCAGGAAGGCAGCCGTGGCGGCAAGGCCGAACACCGCTGTCGAATAGCTCGCCGCGGTCAGGTCCGCTGTCTCATACACGGCCATCTCACGCTTCCCCCATTATATATGCGTACTTACCCATGTGCGGCATTCCTAGATTTGCGTCCTGATGTGCGGGGAGCGCGCATAGAGCGCCACCATCGGCAGGATCAGGAGTCCGAAGATGAATTGCTGCCATTCGAAATCGAGCCCGATGCCGATCAGGAACGAAGACAACACCTGAAGCACCAGAACGCCGATGACGGTAAAGCCGTAACCGCCCTGCCCGCCAAGCAGCGAGGTGCCGCCAACGACGACGGCGGCCAGTGTCAGGAACAGGTATTGATCGCCGACGCCGATGAAACCGCCGCCCGACCAGCCCAGCAGCAGGCTTCCGGTCATCGCGGCGAAGAACCCGGAGATCGCGTACATCATCACCCAATAGGCGAGTTCCGAGATCATCACGCGCTTCGCCGAGGTGCGGTTGACGCCGAGCGCGTAGAGGTAGCGGCCGTAGAGCGTATAGCGCATGCCAAGGATCAGGATCAGCGCGAGGGCTGCCCAGATGGCGATGACCGGCGGGAACGGCAGCCCGAAGGTCGAGCCGTTCATGGCAGCCAGATTGGACAGCCACGGCGGCACCTGCCCGAAGACGTTGCCGCTATAGGCGGTGCCAATGGAGGTCAGGATCTGGACGCCGCCGGAAATCGCAAAGCCGGTGCCAAGTGTCACGATGAGCGCCTGCCCCTGAAGGCGATAGCTGAGGAACCCGTTGATGACCCCGAGCAGGATTCCGATCACAAGCACGATGATCACGGCAAGCCACGGCGGCACACCGAGGCCGATCAGGTAGAGCAGTCCGACATTGGCCGCGCCGATGATGAAGGGGATGGACAGGTCCAGCCCGCCAAGCAGCGCGACAAGCGTCTGCCCGACCGAGGCGATGCCGAGGAAGGAGGCGAACAGCAGCATCGACTTGATGTTGATCGAAGAGGCAAAGCCGTCGATGTTCATCGCGCCGATCGAGAACAGCCCCGACAGCACCATGATGCCGATGAAGGCGGAGCGGTTTTCCTGGAATTGCCGGCCCAGCGTGCGCGTCAGCACGATGATGCCCAGCAGGATCAGCAGCGAGATCACATTCCAGACGTTGAAGAAGCCCTCGATCGTCAGCGACAGCGCGAGGAAGGCGAGCAGGATTATAATCAGCCCGTAGATCGCCGGACGGAACTGCAGCCAGGCTTTACGCGCTTCGCTGATTTCGCCTTCGGCAAGCGGCGGGCCTTCACTGACGAACTGGCCAAGCACGAAACGCCAGCCCCAGGTGAAGGCGGCCAGAGTCGCGATCGCCGACAGGATGATGACCTGAACGCTCAAACCCTGAATGAAGCCGAAAATAACCCCGATCGCCGTCAGGATAATACCCGCGGCAAGACCTATGATCGTCGCGGGCAATCCGAGCTTCGGTGTCTGCGTCTGCATGATCATGCTCATAGCGGCGCCTCCTGCACCGCAGGTGCGGCGGGCGCTTCAACGCTGGACTGACGCATCAGGTAGGCACCCAGCAACACCAGCGCGGAAACCACCACGACGACAGCGGGCGCGATGGTCCTGCGGTCGGATTGTGATACCGCAATCCGCACGAACACGGCGATGACCACGAGCAGCAGCGACGACAGCACGAAGGGGGCCGCAAAGCTGCGCAGAGCCTTTTCCTCTTCACCGACAGCCGGAACTTCGAGCGGTGAGACGTAGAGGTCTTGCGGCGCGATCGGTTCCAGCCTGACGACCGCTTCCGATGCCGGTGCCTCGGCGGGTGCCCTGTTCTGATAGTCGTTGGTGGCATGCAGGATCACGCCGAGCGCGATCACCGACAGGGTGACGAAATAGAGCACCGGCGAGAAGTTGCGGATGTGTCTCTGAATGAACGGGATCAGCAGCGTCAGCAGCAGCGAGGCAACCAGGATCGTGCCGTAGGCCAGGCTGGTGACGAAGCTCTGCACGGCGCCGAAGTTGAACGTCGCGAGCACGAAGGTGATCAGATAGAGATTGACCGCGCCGAGGAACGAACCGAATGCTCCTCCCCGCCCGCCGGCAAGCGACGCCCCGCCGAGCACCAGCGCCGTCACCGCGATCAGCGTATAGGTCGTGCCCTGCGAGGGGTCGCCTGACGAGATTAGGGCTGTGAAGGTGATCGCGGCAAGGCCCGCAAAGCAACCGGAGATCAGATGCGCGCCAATGCGCACGATGTAGATCGGCACACCGCTTGTGTAGGCAGCGCGCTCGTCCGACCCCATCAGGCGCAAATGGGTAAAGAATGCCGTCTGGGTGAACAGCAGCCAGCCGATGGTCGCCAGCACGAGGATCAGCAGCACCGGCGAGAAGATTGTCGTGCCCAGCCCCCATTCCGACATCCACTGCGGCGCAAGCCCGCCCGGGCGCGGCAGGATGACAAGATTGATGCCCGACAGCGCCAGGTAGCCCGACAGCGAGACGATGATCGGCTGCACGCGCACATAGATGACAACCAGCGCGAACAGGAACTGGTACAGCGCGCCAACGGCGATGGCGTAGCCGAAGACGGCGAAGGGATTTTCCAGAATGCCCGCGCCGTGAAGCTGGATCAGCGTCACGTTGACGAAACCGATCAGCGGGCCAACCGACAGATCGACCGTGCCGCGCCCGGCGATGACCGAGGCCATCAGTGCATAGGTCGCAAGCACCAGCGGCGTCGCGACGATGATGGCGCTGCCGATGCCATTGCTGGTCATCAGGCTCGGCGAGCGCAGAACCGCCAGCCCAAGCAGCAGAAAGAACAGTGTGATCGGTACCAGCAGGAACGGGTTCGCCCGCCCGCCATGTGCCGGCTCGGCTGCCTTTGTCTCCGCCCCGATGGCGATGTTGGCGGTCACATCGCTCATCGCCCGATATTCCTGGCTGCACCGGTGTTGGCATCGAACTCAACGATGCGGATCGGCTTGGCGGATTTGGAATCGGCCTGACGTGTGAGGCGAGCGGTTTCGTCGCGCTTTTCGGGAACCCTGATCGTTGCGGCGGCGGCTTCGCGCATGCGCGCTTTCATCGCCGCGCGGATGTCTTCGGGAACGGAAACCGCAACCTTCACACCATCGGCAGCCCTGGTGAGTCCGTTGTCCTGAAGCGCGCGGCCATGGCCGCCATTGAGATCATTGTTCAGCCCGCTGCCATCGGTCTGGCCGAACATCGCTTCAAGGATCGACTTGGGATCGAGGCTGCGCCCGTCGAAGGCATCGAAAGGTGCGCCGTCGCGGAACACGATCACTCGGCTTGCAAAGCCGATGAACTCTTCCAGTTCGGACGACATGTAGACGACCGACTTGCCCTCCTCGGCAAAGCTGCGCAGATGTTTGTACAGCTCATGCTTGGCGCCAACATCGATACCGCGCGCGGGATCGTTGAGAACGATGATGTCGGGCCGCATGGCAAAGCCGCGCCCGATCAGAACCTTCTGCTGGTTGCCACCCGACAGTGAGGTGATCAGATCTTCCTTCATGCCGAACTTGATCAGCAGGTTGTCGGCCTCGCGCTTGAACAGGGTTCCAAGCGTCGCGCGGTCGATAATGCCGAGGATGCCCGCCCGTTTCTTCTCGCGGTAGAGCGGCATCACCATGTTCTCGAAGATCGACAGCGAAGCGAAGATGCCCTCGCGCTTGCGGTCGCCGGAAACGTAAACGACGCGGTTGGCCACTGCTTCGGCAAGGCTGCGTAGCGGGTGCAGTTCACCATGGCGGTCGGTGACCTGCACCAGGCCGGACTGCACGCTTTCTACGCCGGAGATCGCACGCACGAAGGCGTCCTGCCCTTGCCCATCGAGACCTGCGATGCCAACGATCTCGCCGTGGCGAAGGTGGAAATCGAAAATGCGCCCGCCCGGCCACACCGCGATGTTGTCGGCGCGCATGGCGAGCGTGCTGTCGGTCGGCTGCGGGCCGTGCTGGTCGTGATGGGAGCCAGCCTCCTCGTCGCCGGTCATCAGTGCCAGAAGGTTCTTTTCGGTGATCTCTTCTCTTTCCAGCACGCCGACGTCGCGCCCGTCCCTCAGCACCGTGGCGCGGTCGGAAATGCGGATCAGTTCGGCGATGCGGTGGGTGACGATCAGCACCGTCGTACCGGCATCGCGCATGGCGCGCATGCGCGCGAAGAGACGCTCGGTGCTGTCGAAATCGAGTGCGGCGGAACTTTCATCCAGAATCAGGATTTTCGGCTCGCTCAGCATCGCGCGGGCAATCGTGATCCACTGCTTGATACCCAGCGGCAACGTCCCGACTATGGCATGCGGATCAATCGGCTCGCCGCATAGTTCGCGCATCAGTTCTGCCGCGCGCGCAACCTTGCGGTCGTACGACAGCGTCTTGGAGAACAGCGCATCGGCGCCCATGAAAATATTGTCGACAACGGAGCTCTCGTCGGCGACGAGAACCTCCTGATAGACGGTGGATATGCCGAGCGCCCGGCTTTCCGCGGGGGTCGACGGCGTCTCGCCGAGAATGGAGACCGAGCCGCTGTCGATCGGCAGGATGCCGGAGACCACTTTGGCCAGCGTGCTCTTGCCGCAGCCGTTGCCGCCCACAACCGCATGAATCTCGCCGGCACGGGCTGAAAAGCTCACACCATCGAGCGCGCGGGTCGGCCCGAAATACTTCTTCACATTGCGCACGATGATCGTCTCGCGACGCGGTGCGGCCTGTGGCGTATCTTCAGGTTTCGGCGACATCAAGCTTTAAGTCCGGCTCCAACGGGATGGAGGCCGCCGGGAAAGTTCCCGGCGGCCTGTGCTGCAATTACTTTTTGTACATGGCCGGATCGGACGGGTTGACGAAGAACTGGTCGAGGAAAGCCGACGAGCCCCACTTGTCCTTGCCGACATTGAGCCAGTTCTGCGCGTTCTCGTCGCAGTTTTCCGGCAGCATCGTCATGACGTCGTCATGAGTGACGACCACCGGATCGACGAGCACAGACTGCACCTTCGGGCCCTGGCCCAGCATCGTGCGCATCATGATGTCCCAGATGAGCGCGATGTCATCGCCGGGAGGCCATGCCTGCACGGCGGCGGCGATCAGGTCCGGGTTCTTGCGCCACGTGCACAGCGCGCCGAGTTCGCCACCGATGGCGACCTTCACGCCGGTGCGGCCCGACTGCTGGATGGCACGAAGCACGCCCATCTCGGCTGCCGACTGCACGACGATGCCGTCAAGCTTGCCGGGGTGCGTGGCGAGCCACTTCTGGACTTCGCCCTGCGCGACCTGGTCGGTCCACATGCCGGCGATCGAGCCGACGACCTTGATGTCGGCTGACGTCGCAAGGCCGGCCTTCACGCCACGGTCCTGACTGTCGGATGCCGACGTGCCGGGGATACCTTCGACGACGAGCACGTTGCCCTTGCCGCCCAGTTCCTCGGCCATGCGCTTGCCGATTTCGAAGCCGACGACCTGATAGTTGACCGAAGAATTGACCGAGGTCGGCGCGGTCAGATAGCCGGTGAAGGAGAACGTCGGAACGCCCTTGTCATAGGCGTACTGAACGGTCTGGTTCAGCGCTGTCGGGTTGGAACAGCACACGAAGATCGCGTCCACGCCCTGATCGACGAGCTGGCGCATCTGCTGGATCTGCGTTGAGTCGTTGAGGTTCGACTGCGTGATGACGACCTCGCTGATCAGCCCGAGTTCCTTGTACTTCGGGATGACCACGTTCTGCAGATAGTCCATGGCGTTGGCACGCCAGGTGTTGCCGGCATAAGACGAGGCATAGCCGATCTTCCACGGCGGCGGGTTCTTGGCCTTGAATTCGCGCAGCGGGCTTGCTCCAACCGGCTGTGCGGGATCGAGCATCTCCGGGTTGTAGAGCCGGGCTGCTACATCCGGGTCGATTTCATCAACGCCCTCTGCGTTGGATGTGACGGCACCCATCAGCAGGATACCCGCTGCTGCCGCCAATGTGGCTACAAGTCTCATGACTTCATCCTCCCTTGTGATGTCAAATTGAGACCGGCGGGGATTTTCCCATTTTCCGGCCCCGGTTTTCGATTCAGGCTCCCCTCGCCCTTTCTTCCTCCCTTGCCTTGCGCATCAGACAGGCAGTGTGAATGCCTCCGCTGCCTCAGTCGTAGAAATCGTGCGGCGCTTTCAGGAACGTCTTCCAGTTATCCGGGTCGTGACCGGTGACCACCATGGCGCCGGTATCCTGGGCAACCCGCCTCAGCTTGGCGACGGAATCGGCGGCATCAGCCGATGACACGACGAGGCCCGGCAGCGCCTTGTTCTCCCAGTGATCGAGCGTGTAGGCAGCATCGATGGTCAGCAGGACCGGGCCGGTCTTGGGCAGCGTGATCAGGAACGACTGGTGCCCCGGCGCGTGCCCCGGCGTGAAGATCATGCGGATGACGCCATCGCCGAACAGGTCGTAGAAATCGGTGTATTCGCCGCCGAGGAACTTCCAGTTCAGTCCCGGGCGGTCGAAGTCGGCGCGGATATAGGCGCCTGCGGAAAACCAGTGCGGGTTGAAGGCGTATTCGTACTCGCGCCGCTGCACGATGATCTGCGCGTTGGGGAAATGGCCGATGGCACCGGTGTGGTCGAGATGCAGATGCGACTGCAGCACGTAACGCACCGAATGCGGATCAACGCCGACCGATTTGCACTGGTCGACGCAATTGTCGGCAACATCCATGATCGGATCGTAGGCATCGACCACCGCGCCCCAGTGACCGCGCTTGTCGATGGCCGCCTCGATCGCGTTGCCGCCATCGATGACGACATTGCCCATCGGATGCTTGATCAGGAACCAGGGAACCGGGATTTCGAAATCGCTCTCGCCCTGGTTCATCTTGATGTATTTGAGCTTGGTTCTGAGCGTTCCGGTCTGGAACATGTAGAGCTCGGTGCCGGATGAGTTGCGGCCGCGGCGCGCGGGTTCAGGCGCGCGCGCGGACATCGCCGGGCGCGGCGCAAGACTGCTTGAGCTCATCTTCGAGGACACCGAACCGGCATCGCTTTCAACGCGCTGACCCTTGTCGTCGAATTCCACGATCTTCATGAAGTCAGTCCCCGGATTTCACCCCTGTTACCGCGTCTCACGTCCGCTCACCGATGAGGCGCAGGGCCTCCTTCAGGTAGACCGCGAACAGCGGATAGTTCTCCGACATCGGGAAATGCCCGATGTCCTCCATCTCGATGTAGATACCGCCGGGAATTTGCCGCGCCGTTGTTTCGGTCGCTTCCGGCGGCGTCAGGTAGTCGTAGGTTCCGGTCATCATCACGACCGGGCAGCGCTTGGTATCGATTCCGCCAAGCTTGCCGCGCAGATCATGATCGACGGAGTAGAAGTAGAGATCGCCTTTGAAGACCTCCGAGCCTTGCGTGTAGTAGTGCCAGGTCAGCCAGCGATCCATTTCAGGGCTCTGCGGCGCCATCAGGTCCCAGACGCCCGACGCGCAGACCTGTGCGGCATTGGCGTGCGGATGACGCCACCAGTCGAGGAAGAAGCCGGGCGCATGCTCGGCCGCCTCGACGGGAATAACGGCGCGGAAGCGGTCCGGGTAATGCAGCGCGAGCTGGATTGCGACATTGCCGCCAAAGGAGGAGCCCATGAAGATCGGGTCTTCAAGCTCCAGCGCATCGCAGAAGGCAACGATGAAGTTCATGTAGTGCTCGGCGGTGAGCCGGTATTCCTCTTTCCACCACTCCTTGTTGTAGGGCGGGTCCGACTTTCCGTGGCGGGCAAGATCATAGGCGATGACGTCATAGTCCGCCGTGATCTCTGGGTCCTCGAGCAGATCGCGCCACTGGTGATTGTGGCAGCCTGCCGTATGCTGACAGACCAGCGGAACCCCTGAACCGTTGCGTAGGTAGAAAACCTTGTATTCGTAGCCGTCGACCTCAATGGTCACATAGCGGCCGACTACAGGCGAATGCTTGGCCATCCAAAACTCCATGAGATTTCGGCAAAACGGCGCGCGCCCACGCGATGTCCGCTTCGGTTCATACCGGGACACCGACCTTGCGCAGCAATTCGAACTGCACCGTGAAATTGCGCAGGTTCTGCATCAGCACGAGATGATCGCCCTCGATCTTCAGATCGCGGCGAAAGCTCGCAGACCAGATGCCGTGATACATCGGTTCGGGAACGGGACGGGCGAACTCGCGCCAGGTCTGGGGGCTCGCCCGCAAAGCAAAATCGTAAGCGTCCATGGGGCCGGGATCGACATTGATCTCATGGACCTTGCCGTCGATCATCCTGACGATGACCTTGGCGGTGCCCATGTCCCAGAGGTAGGTGCAGGTGAAATAGCGCGCCATGGCACCGATGGTCTGGTCGCGATCGGACGCTTCGCTGAACCGGACAGCCCAGTCCCTGACCGTCATCACCATGTGCCTTCCTCCCAAAAGTCACACACTGATCCTCCGGTAAAATCCGGAACGCTCATGGCATTGTTCTTAATTCTGAACCATGACCGTTGTTCAATATACTGAACAGATTTCAGTAGACAGAACGGTAGGCAGTGAGCTAGACGGCTGTCAAGGACAAATTCGGGAACCGCAGATGAACCGGCACGAGCCAAATCTGAAACTCGTACCCGCTGTTGAAAGGGCAACGCGCATCCTCGACCTGGTGGCGCGGACCCGGTCGTACCCGAGCCTTTCCGAACTGTCGCGGGAGCTCGGGATCGCCAAGAGCTCGGTCCACACTTTGTGCAATACCCTGGTCCAGCTCGAACTTCTGATCCGCCGTCCGGACCAGACATTCCAGCTCGGACCTCACGTCATGCGCTGGTCCAATGCATTCACCCAACAATCTGACGTTGCGGCAGAATTTGCCACGATCTGGGATCAGGAAACCGAGCTGCCGGGGGCTACGATCACCCTCACCGTTCTTGATGGTTCAGAGGTTGTATATCTTGCTGCGCGCAACTCTGCCGTGAGTCATTCGCTGGTGGATTTCAAGGCCGGTATGCGTCTGCCGGCAGCCTTTACGGCAACCGGAAAAGCCTTCCTCAGCCACATGAGCGACTTCGAAGTAAAGCGCCTTTATGTCGATGGCCTGCCTCCTCCGCGCACGCCTCACAGCGTGCAGTCGATCGAAAAATTACTCGAGGAACTGCAGGAGACCCGCCGTAGGGGATACTCCATCGACGACCAGCAGGTGGCGGAAGGGATTATCTGCTACGGCTCGTCGGTTCTGGATTCCCGCAACCGGCCGATGGCCGGCATAGCCGTCAGTCTTCTCGCCGAAAGGCCATCGGAAGAAGAAACGGCACGCATCATTTCCAACGTCCAGCGCATCGCCAAGCGGCTATCGGTCCGCATGGGGGCGGACCTGCGCGCCGATCAGGTCAAATAAGTCAGACGGAAACGACCGATATATGTGCCCGACCAACACGCCAAAAGTCGGAAGTCGAAATTTAAAATTAGTCGGAAATTGCCCCTTTATGAGGGGTGCTTTCCAGCTAAGTTATTGAAAATATTGGTGGGCGTACAAGGACTCGAACCTTGGACCCGCTGATTAAGAGTCAGCTGCTCTACCATCTGAGCTATACGCCCGCACCAATTCGCGGAAGCGGCGATATAACAACGCCACCGATCCATGTCCAGCCATTGCGGGGCGCAATTGCGCGCCCCGCTGGCTTTTCACGAAAAAGGTTTATTCCGCTGCCTGCGCGGCCATACCCCGCGCGCGGCTCAACACACGGATGCAGCTGTCGAAATCACCGCGATCGACATAGCAGCCGTTGAGATGTCGGAACCCGGTTGCCGGATCGAACGCATCGCGCCCGTGCAGCACCCGGCGGTTGTCGAACACCACCATCTCGCCGCCCTTCAGTTTCAGCGTGACGAGATAGGCATCGTCCCGGCTCATCACCATGAACAGACGATAGGCGCGGTAGTAGCGTTCCATCAGGTCTGCCGGCAGATCGAATATATCCGCAAGATGCGCATTGAAGTTGATCCCGGCCACATTGCCGGCCTCGTCAAGCTCGAGCACGCATCTGCGGCAACGGATGTCGGTGTCAGCATCGTGGAACCGGAACGGCACCGACACCGTGGACAACAGATCGAAGGCATCCGCGTCCTGTGCGCGGATGTCTTCGGCGATGGCAAACCCGTCGCAGAACAGCGACCCGCCACCGGTCGCCTCATTGGCAAGGCAGTGCAGAAACTGAAAGCCGGGCGGCAGCTCCTGATTGGTCAGATCGGTGTGCAACGGCAGCCGGTGGGCGGTATAGGCCAGGTTGTTCGGATCGGGTTTCGACACGACCTGAAAATCAACGCCGAAATTGGTTTCCCGAAGGAACCCGATACGCCGGGCGATCGCCATCCCGGCTGCAACCGAGTCCGCAATTCCCTCAACGATCGACAGACCATAGATCCTCGTTCTCACAAGCCAGTCCAACAAGGCATCGTCCGACGCCATGACGTCGTCGGCGCCCGCCCTGGGAATACCGGAAGCACCCAGCTCCCTGCGCCAGGCAAGCGGCGGGATATCTGCCGGATCGGGCATGCGAACGCCCGGCCGGTGATCGTGCAACCAGCCTGCATCGAACAGGCTGCGATGGCCATCGGGCCAGGTGATCTCGACCGCACCGTTGCCGGCCCTTACCTCTTTTGGCGCGATGTCGGCGCGGACCGAGGTCAGATCGAACGTGCGCTCCTGGGTCTGTGGGTGAAAACCGCTGGGGCAATTGTCCCGCAGCCAGATGAAGGGGAAGCGTGCATCCTCGCCATCGCTCCATACGACATGAACCGCGCGCTCTCGCGCGTTTAAAGTTGCAGAAGTCATTGAAATTTCTCCGCTTCCTAGCAATTCCAGGAAAAGTGTAACGCGGTTTTCCATCCGGAATTGCGAAGACCAGAAATGCAGAGCCGTGTAGGTGGGCTATTTTCGCCGGAACGGCTCTGGACATTGAGAAAACCGGATCAAGCCAAAGCACAGACCTGAATCCGGCGCGATCAATGCCGTGGCGGCGGAGGCCACCACCAGTGGATCTTGCCATGCGGCGTACCGCAGTTACGCCCGACAGAAACCGGCATGCGATGTCTCCACATGCGATTGAGCGGATGTGGCGAGTATCATGCCGGACTGCACGCGATGTCCATAAAAATAAAGGCGGGCCATAGGGCCCGCCTCCATCGTCTCGTGAACCTTGCTTGCGCGGTTATTCGGCGGCCTGCGCGTGCAACCGGTCGCGCCGCGCCATCAGCTTGTTGAGCGCGGTGAGATAGGCCTTGGCCGAAGCGACCAGCGTATCGGGATTGGCGGCCCGTCCGGTGACGCTATGGCCTTCATGGCCGAGCCGGACGGAGACTTCCGCCTGAGCATCGGTACCCTCGGTCACGGCATGCACCTGATAGAGTTCCAGCACCGCCTCGTGCGGCACCAGCGCATGGATCGCGTTGAAGGTCGCATCCACCGGCCCGTTGCCGGACGACTGCACCGTCTTGTGCTCGCCCTCGATGTCGAGCGACAGCGTGCACACCTGCGGCCCCATCGTGCCGGCCACTACCAGCAGAGACAGGACTTTCATGCGGTCCTGCGCGGTGGCGAGGTTCTCATCGACCAACGCCTCGATGTCCTCGTCGTAGACCTCTTTCTTGCGGTCGGCGAGGTCCTTGAAGCGGGTGAAGGCGTCCTGCAGCTGGTTGTCGGAGAGTTCGTAGCCGAGTTGCTCCAGCTTGTCGCGGAAGGCGTTGCGGCCGGAATGCTTGCCCATGACCAGCGACGTCTTCTGAACGCCGACGGACTCCGGCGTCATGATTTCGTAGGTCTGGGTGTGCTTCAGCATGCCGTCCTGATGGATACCGCTTTCATGCGCGAAAGCGTTCCTCCCGACGATTGCCTTGTTGTACTGCACCGGAAACGACGTAACCGCCGACACGAGTTTGGAAGCGCGCGTCAGCATCGTGGTGTCGATGTTGGTGGTAAAGGGCAGCACATCCTCGCGCGTCTTCATCGCCATCACGACTTCTTCCAGCGCAGCATTGCCCGCCCGCTCGCCGATACCGTTGATCGTGCATTCGATCTGCCGCGCACCGCCCTTGACGCCTGCCAGCGAATTGGCGACCGCCATGCCGAGATCGTTGTGACAATGCACCGAAAAGATCGCCTTGTCGGAATCGGGCACCTCTTCGCGCACACGCTTGAACAGGTCGAAATATTCCTCCGGCGTCGTATAGCCGACCGTGTCGGGGATGTTGATCGTCGTGGCGCCCGCCTTGATCGCGGCGTCAACGCACCGGCACAGAAAGTCGAACTCGGTCCGGGTGCCGTCCTCGCACGACCACTCCACGTCGTCGACGAGGTTGCGCGCCCGCGTCACCTGATCGATGACCATCTCCAGCACCTGCTCCGGCGACTTCTGAAGCTTGTACTTCATATGCACCGGCGAGGTGGAGATGAAGGTATGGATACGCGGGCGCTTGGCGTTCTTCACCGCTTCGCCTGCCCGGTCGATGTCACCGGGGGCTGCGCGTGAAAGTCCCGCCACCACCGCGTTCTGAACACGTTGGGCGATGAGCGACACCGCTTCGAAATCGCCGTTGGAGGCAATCGGGAAGCCTGCCTCGATGACATCGACGCCCATCGCATCGAGCAGATCGGCAACCTGGAGCTTTTCCTCCAGGGTCATGGTAGCGCCGGGACACTGTTCACCGTCGCGCAAGGTGGTGTCGAAAATGATGACCTGATCACTCATGGGTCTTGTCCTGTCTGAGCGGTTCCCGCCGGATTACGCTGTTTCAAGCGTGCAATTCATTTCTGTAACGGCCGGGAACGCGAAAGTTGCTGCTTTGTGTCGACGATTCGATTGTCGGCTTGGTCTGAACTCCCCTGAGGTCCCGTCCGCGCATTCGCGAACCGCCGGAACTCAGGGGCGGATAAGGAGCAGCAGGTCGAGGGGAAGCAGCGCGAGGCGCAAGGCGCGCGTCTCAGCGTCTGGGGCGATTTCACCCTGGGCAATCATGTCACGGACCGAAGTCATCGCGATCTATGTCCTGCCTTGCCGTTTCCACCTCGTCAGGCCACCGGGAATCACCGCTTGCCTGACAGCCATTCAGCAGATCGTCCGCCGCAAGCGTAAACGACCGGTTAATGCGTCGGATATGCTTCTACCCCCACTGGGTCGCCAAGCGCAAGATGGCAACAGTGCGGCAATCACCAACTATTTCAAAAAATTAAAGTTTCAAAGCTGCGACGGCAATTGATTCGACCTTCCAAGAGGGCGCGATAGGCTTGCCGCGCGGGTGGGGGCAATGATCACGAAAGGAACGAGGTCATGCATTCCGCACAGAAGAATTCGATCCTTGCTGCAACTCTGATCGTGGGTCTCGGCGCGTTTGTCGCCATTGCCAAAGCCGACTGCGCAAGCGACGTCCAGGCAATCGAAGCAGCCCTGTCATCCGGCAAAATCGATGAAAGCCTGCAAACGAACGCACAGGCCTTGCTCGACGACGCCAAGACCCTGCAAGGCCAGGGCAAGGAAGCCGAATGCTCCGATCTGACGGCGCAGATCAAGGCTTCACTGGGCCTCAACTGAATAACGGGATGCCCCTTGTTGTAAGTCGGGGGTAACGGGCCGGGCATCCCCCTGCCCGGGACGGGGCGGCGCGCAGGGACGACACCTCCCCTGCGCGCCGTTTCGATTTTGTCTCTAGCGCTTTGCGGAAACCGCGCACCAGGCAATGTACGTGAAAAGCGCGAAGGACACCGCATAGACGATTGCGCCAATCGCAGCGATCGGTTCGGCCGACTTATTGCCGCCATACAGCATGTAGAGTCCGATAAGGATCGCCAGAAGGCTGACTTCGGCAACAACCAGGTGAACCTTCGCCAGCTTGTTGGCCGCAGCAGCCGGAAACTGGTGATAGAACATCCCGAAGATCGCGAAACTGACCCACCCGATCACCATGGTGTGCGCATGGGTGGGAAGCTGCGAGTGATCATGGCTTGCAGCCATGATGTTGCCGAGGGTGAGCCCGGCCAGGCCAAAAACCAGCGAAGACAGGAAAAAGACGCGTGCTACGCCATTCATATCGTTGCCCCCTGTATTGCGTGGCGCTCATATACGGCGTCACTTCGGGGCGCAATCTAAACCAAAAGCTCTCCACGCGCGACGACAACCGCGTGCCCGCCGATACGCACGGCCGACAGGGCTTTTTTCTCTATCTCGAGTTCCAGCTCAATAAGGCTGGGCCGGTGCATCGCATAGCCCTGTTCGATACGGTAGCGGGTTACACCCGGGGGCGGCTGATCGTATAGATTGATTATGCCGGCAAAGGCCGCGGCAGCCGATCCGGTCGCGGGATCCTCGTTGATACCATGCGCAGGCGCAAACATCCGTGCCTGGAAGTCATTTGCTTCCGAAGCGGTTTCCCGCGTGTAGATGAAGGCACCGCGCTCGCCGAATGCCTCCTCGAAGGCACGGCCGGAAACCTTCGCCCGGTTCAGCCTTTCCAGATCGCGCACCGGCACGAAAGCGAAGGGAACACCCGCACTGCAGCGCGTCGGCTTGTGGTTCTCGAAACCGATCTCGTTGGGTTCAAGACACAATGCTGCAGCGATCAGGTCGCGATCGCCGCCGTTTTCCGGCTTGTCTGGAAGAACCGGAATATCGAATTCGGCATAGGTACCATGCTGCTTCAGCTTCACACCGCAACGAACCGCTCCGATGTCCTCTTCCAGGACAATGATGCCTTCCTTCATGCTTGTGCCATCGAACCGCTCCAAAGCGAGCAGGATCGATGTCCCGACCGTGGGATGGCCGGCGAATGGCAACTCGCGCCCCGGCGTGAAGATACGCACCCGCGCACTGTGGGCAGGGTGCTGTGGCGGCAGCACGAAGACGGTTTCGGACAGGTTGAACTCCGCCGCGATGGCCTGCATGCGCGCGGTGTCCAACCCTTCTGAATCCCGGACAACCGCAAGCGGATTGCCAGCCAGCCGGTCCTCGGTGAAAACATCGAGGACAGCATACCGCCGCGATTTGGATGAAACTGCCATGGGAGAAGCCTTCGGATCGCAGGTGATTTGAATGCGCCAGAAGGTCTATGCGGAACCGGTGATTCCGTCCACAGGGCAAGACGGTAAATTACAGACTGATTTCCTCAGCCGCGCTCGGGCGTCGGCGCGCCCGCATCGTCAGCAGACGAACGGAACATGGATGCAAATCCGTCGAAAGCAGCAGCGAGCTCGGAGACCACGGGGGTTTCCGGGAACAGAATAAAGCCCGTTCCACGCATTCCAGGCTCATATTCGGTCATATCGGGCGCCTCACGCTGCCCCATTGCACGCACCGAAAGGCGTCCGCGCGGCGAATTGGGAAACCGGCTGCCGGCCGCCACCTGCACATCTTCTTCGGCGCGCACGCGCGCATCGTCCTCGTTTTCGGCTTCAATGAACCGCCACGTATAAAACCCCACGCGTCCCGGACGAACCGCGCCATCGGCGCTTTCGGTGCGGAAGTTGTGACCTTCGATCAGAAATGCGTGCCACTCGGACATATCGAACTCATGAGTAGTAATGCGCTTCATAGTTACCCAGCATCGTAAATGAAGCCTGAACATGGCATGAACGGGAATTCAATTGATCCCGGCCGAAAAAATCGTGACCAGCCAATCGATCACCGCGCGCACGCAAGGTACGCGGCGCTGGCTTTCATGCACCGCAGTCCATACCTCCCGGCTCAGACACGCTTCCGGCCCGAACGGCGGCACCGCTATGCGTTCAAGAGATGCGCTTGCATCGCCGAAGAAGCACGGCAACATCACCCCGCCATGACCGTTGACCGCGAGTGCGGCCAGCCCTTCGATACTGTTGCAGCGGGCCACTACATGCTGTGGCGGCACGTGCGCAGCAAGCCATTGCGCTTCGGGAAGCACCCCCAGGGCTTCGGTGTATGTCAGCCAGTGCAGCGGGCAGCTGGTGTCGCTTCCGGCACGCGTATATGCCGCAAATGTCATGTCGGCGAGCTTGCGCCCGTAGATATCCGGCCCCGTCGGCAACGCCAGCCGCACCGCGATGTCAGCCTCCCCGCGCGCAAGATCGAGGTTGCGTGCATCGGCAATGAAATCGATCGAGATATCCGGGAAGCGCTTGCGAAGCTCGGCGTATCGGGGAATGACGATCAAATCGAGAATGGCCCGCAATCCCGTAAGGCGAACCACACCGGCGGGCTGATCAAGTCCGGCTACATCACCGCTGAGAGCCTGTGCGGCCAGCGCCATGTCGCCGGCATGCCGAGATGCCTGCAGGCCCGCCGCCGTCAACTGATAGCGCCGGTCGACCTTGGCGATCACTTCCGAGCCGAGCACTTCGCCAAGCCGGCGCAAGCGACGAACTACAGTGGTCTCGTCGCTGCCAATCGCACGTGCCGTAGCCGCGGTTGATCCTTCGCGCGCGAAGACCGCCAGAACCTGCAGATCACCCCAATCCATATCCTGCATAATTGCAGGATAACACGGCAATTATTCGTATTACACCGGCAATTACGCCGATATAGATTTACGCCATCGCCAATTGCCGACATGGAGAGTTTTTATGAGCGAGGCATTTTCCTTACGCCAATTGCGCGGCGCCCCGGTAACCGCAACCCCCTTGCAGGACGCAGTCCTGATCCTGATCGACTGCCAGAACACCTATACCGGCGGCCTGCTGAAACTCGATGGCGTCGACGCGGCCATGGAGAATGCCAGCGTTTTGCTTCAACGCGCGCGGGCGGTGTCCGCGCCGATCATCCATATCGCCCATGACGCAGGCCCCGGTTCCCCTTTCGATGTACGGGCTGAAAGCGGTGCGATTGCCGCCCCTGTCGCGCCGTCGGGGAACGAACCAATACTCATCAAGACCCATCCCAATTCCTTCTGGAAAACAGATCTTGAAAGCCGGCTCGAAACAATCGGCAAAAAGAGCCTGATCCTGGTCGGCTTCATGACGCATATGTGCGTCAACTCGACCGCCCGCGCCGCTTATAATCGCGGCTTCCAGATCACCGTGCCGGCGGATGCAACCGCAACCCGCGCCCTGCCTGATCCGCGCGGCGGCGAACTGCCCGCATCAACCGTCCAAGCCGTTTCGCTTGCCGCCATGGCGGATGTATTCGCAACCGTGGTGCCGGGCGTCGCTGACGTACCGGACCGCTAAGCGCGGGATCAGAGCACCTTCTCCATCCTCGGCAGCATGCGGCCGGGGATGGAACCGGATGGACTTTCGCCGACGATCTTCATGCCCATCGCCTGATAGAAGGCAACCGCGAAGGGATCGGCATCGAGTCCAAGCCGGAAACACCCGAACGCACGGGCGCGCGCTTCCATATGCGCCCATAGCGCCCGCCCGACGCCAGAGCGTTTTGCCTGCGGATCGACGAACATGTCCTCGACATGACCGAGTTCGCCTTTGGCGATCAGCCGGTACATGCCAAGCGGCGTTTCGTCTCCGGCAACGAAAACCTCACCGTCTGAAATCGCTTCCGCCGGAATTGTCAGTTCCGCGACGCACGCGGCCATGAACGCTTCGTCGTAGCCGTTTGAGGCCTTGGAGCGCAGCACAAGCGCGGTCAGCACCTCTTCCTCTCCCGGCCGGGCGCGCCTGATTTCAATTCCTTCCCGCATGACCGCCCCCTGTCACATACGCAAGATTGCGAATGGAAACATATTCTCATTTCTATATATTAGAGGAATCTAATTTATGGAGATCCCCATGGCACATTCGAAATCTGCCGTTTCCGTTTACAGCCCGCTGCAATTCCTTGGCTCGCTCGGCGCAGGGGGGCTGGTTGTCAGCTTCTTCATGTACCTGATGTGGATGACCCCGCACAAAGGTCAGCCGATTCCCTCGTTCGCCACCATTGCGGACACATGGCAGACGGCCAGCATACCGATGATGGTGACAATCGCAGTGGCAATGGCTGGCATCGCCGTGTTCGCAGCTGTGCATCTGCGCCTTCTTGCCTGGAACATCTCCCGCTACCGGGAATGGGCCTCTTCTCAGCAGGCACGCGCACTGGCGAAAAGCAATGCGGAAAGCCAGTTGATGGCGATACCGCTGACGCTCGCCATGACGGTCAACGCTATGTTCATTGTCGGCGCGGTCTTCGTTCCCGGCCTTTGGGAGATGGCGGAAGTGCTCTTTCCGCTGGCCCTGATCGCGTTCGCAGCCGTTGGTGTATACGCAACGCGTATTTTCCTGCGCTTCTTCACCCGCGTCGTCACCGAAGGCGGTTTTGAATGCTCCCGCAACAACTCGCTTGCGCAGATGCTGCCTGCCTTCGCCTTTGCCATGGTCGGCGTCGGCTTCTCGGCAAGCGCCGCGATGAGCCATAACGCGGCCCTGTCGGCAACCGCATGGATCGGCGCGAGCGTCTTCACCGTCGCTGCGATCCTGCTTGGGCTGATCGCTCTCGTCATGGGCTTCCGCGCCATGATGGAGCACACGGTTGCGGAAGAAACCGCGCCCACGCTGTGGATCGTGATCCCCATCGTCACCGTGGTCGGCATTTCGCTCTACCGGCTCAACATGGCGCTGGCCCACAATTTCGGTGCGGAATGGCACCCGGCGTCCGTCTTCGGCTTTCTGGTGACGCTGTTCTCGATCCAGCTTCTCTATGCAGCGCTCGGTTATGCCGTGCTGCGCAAGCAGGGATACTTCGCCCGCTACGTCAGCGGTACGGAGCGTTCTCCCGGCTCATGGGCGCTGATCTGCCCCGGCGTCGCACTGTTCGTCTTCGCCAATTTCGTGATCAACGCGGGGCTGGTGAAGATCGGTGTGCTGGCCAAGTTCTCGGTCAGCTACCTGGCGCTCTACGCACCGCTGGTTGTCCTGCAGATTGTCACGGTCGTGATCTTCTTCAAACTGTACATGAAGCTCGTCAGGCAGAACGGCACACAACACGCCACGCAACACCTGCCTGCTGAATAGAACCCTTGCAAGACAACGGGCCGGTCACAGGACCGGCCCATTCTGCAATATAATCATGGTCCACGAACCACAGGACCGATCAACCATGCAGATTGCACGCACCCACCTGCTCCGCCTCCTGATCACCTCTGCCTTTTCGGTAATCTCCGCATGCGCCAATGCAGCCGATCCCGGCGAATGCGCGCTTGCCGGCCAGGTCGAAACCCGCGACTGGAAAGCCTGGAACGATCTGATGCCGCCGAAGCCGGACTATTTGCATGTCATCGGCGAGGTCGAGGTACCCAACCCCGGCGTCGAACCGCTGCTGCGCCCCAGTGAACCGCAAGGCAGAAACCCGTTGATCCTGATGCTGGATCTCTACCTGTGCCAGATGCCCGGCATTTGGACGCAAGTCCTGACCTGGAAACCCGCCCGCTTCGATAACGAAATCAGCGGTAGCGGTTATGTGCAGGTTCATATCCTGGGCGATGGCACAGATTTCGGATTGATCAATGCTGGCGAAACGCAATGAGCCGGCCCACCGTCAGCGCAAAATCCTGTTTTTCGTTGAACCTGCCCGTAATCTGGAAAATCATGGCTGCCGCGGGTGTTCCTTGAGTGCCCGTGCTACGCTCTAACCCGGTGGCACCAAGCAGGGCGGTCTGCGATGGCGATGCGTATCGTCTCCAACGATGCGACGATTGTGGTCGGGCTGGGCAAGCCCGCTGCAAAGCCATCCACCGATGCCTCCATTCCCGACAGGGCGCACACCCTTCGCCCCGCAACGCCGGACGCGGCGGCGCAGGCGCCTGCCGCACCAGCCGGCCGCGGCCATTCGGCAACACGCGTCTCAGCATCACCACCCGACCCCTTCGCACCTACCAGCCTGGGCCCGTCCATGGCGGACATCTCGGCTGATCCCGGTTCTGCTCCAACGCGTGTCATCCGGCCTGCCGCGCCTGCTTCTGCCCCAAGCGCCCCCGGACGCATTCACACCGGCCGGACAACCGTGATCGTTCCGCATCCCGGCGAGGGCTATCCGCGCGCAGCGCCATCTGGCCAGGCCACGCCATCATTTCATATGGGCACCGCCGCGCCGCTGCCCCGCCGCACGCTGCTTGCCGGGCGTTACCGCGTTCTGCAAACGCGCTTCACCGGCGGCATCTCCTATGTCTACCAGTGCCTCGACGAGAAGACCGCGCAATACTGCATGATCAAGGAGCTGTTCGCACACGGTCATTGCAGCCGCGATGACGGCCTGCGGGTGCAGTTCAACGTCCAACCCGACACGCTCGAAACCCTGCGCAACGCTTTCCTGTCGGAAATACGCGTGCTGATGCGGCTGGAACATCCCGGCATCGCCCGCATCACCGATTTCTTCGAGGCCAACGGCACGCTCTACCATTGTTCCGAGCTGACGGAAGGGGAGTCGCTCGCCCGTGTCGTGGAAGCCAACGGCCAGGTGTCGCTGCAGACCGCGCTGTCACTGTTCGCCCAGCTTGCCGCGACCCTCGGCTTCATCCACGAACGCGGCCTGATCCACCGCGACGTCAAGCCCTCCAACGTCTTCATCCTGAAGAACAAGCTGCCGCTGCTGACCGACTTCGGCGCCGCCCGCGATGTCATGTCGCCGGTCGTCACGCCGCAGATGTTCACGCCCGATTTCGCAGCACCTGAATCCACCGCCCCGCCCTATCTGGAGAACACATGGACCGACGTCTACGCGCTGTTTTCCACGATCCACTATGCCCTGACGGGCCAGCCGGTGAACGCCGGGGAGCCGTTCGATCCGGCTGCCTTTCCGCGTTCAGACGAGCTCTCCGACAAGGCCAATGACGATCTCGCCGCCTTCTTCGCCAAGGGGCTGGCGGAAGAGTTCGAGAACCGTTTCCAGACCATGGCCGCCGCCGCTGATGCCCTGCATGCCGTGCAGGCGCAGATCGACGAAGGCTATAGCGGCGCGCGCATTGAACGGCGCAAGATCTTCATCTCCTACGCCCGCGAGGACGAAACCTTCGCGCTCGATCTCTACGAGTTTCTCACAGCCCGCGGCTACGAGGCCTGGATCGACCAGAAGTCGATCCGCGGCGGCATGTCGTGGGCCGAACAGATCAACCGCGGCATCGACGGCAGCGACGTGTTCGTCATCGTGTGCTCGCCCAACTCCGTCAGCCGCACGCGCACATCCGAAAACGTCATGCGCGAGCTGACGCTGGCAACCGACTGCCGCAAACCGCTGGTGCCGGTGTTCCGCGAGACGACGGAGCTGTCCAACGAGGCGAAATTCTTCCTGTCGCGCGTGCAATGGACGATGATCGATGGCAGCGCCTTCGATCCGGTCGTTGAATCGCTCGCCTCGATCTTCTGAAAACGAAAAGGGCAGCGGATCGCTCCGCCGCCCCTCTGCCGTGTCCTTGGTATCGTTTCCTCAAGCTTTCGGCGCGGGCTTTGATGCCCTTGATTGGTTCTTCGCCTTGTCGACCAGCTTGTTCGCAGAAATCCCCCGCTGCCGGAGGGCGGCAATCAAAGGAAAGCCGTGGATCCGTCAGCGGGAGAGCCGTTGATTAGTTCTTCGCCTTATCGACGAGTTTATTGGCCGAAATCCCCCGCTGCCGGAGGGCGGCAATCAAAGGAAAGCCGTGGATCCGCCAGCGGGAGAGCCGTTGATTAGTTCTTCGCCTTATCGACGAGTTTATTGGCAGAAATCCACGGCATCATGCCGCGCAGGCGCTCGCCGACTTCCTCGATCTGGTGGCCGTCGTTGATACGGCGGATGCCCTTGAAGCGCGCCGCGCCGGCCCGGTATTCCTGCATCCACTCGGAGGTAAACTTGCCGGTCTGGATGTCCCTCAGAACCCGCTTCATCTCCGCCTTGGTCTCGGCCGTGATGATGCGCGGGCCAGACACGTATTCGCCCCACTCCGCCGTGTTGGAGATCGAGTAGTTCATGTTGGCGATACCGCCTTCGTAGATCAGGTCGACGATCAGCTTCACCTCGTGCAGGCACTCGAAATAGGCCATCTCCGGCGCGTAACCGGCTTCAACCAGCGTCTCGAAACCGGCGCGGATCAGTTCGACAAGACCGCCGCACAGCACGACCTGCTCGCCGAACAGGTCGGTCTCGCACTCTTCCTTGAAGGTCGTCTCGATGACGCCCGAACGCCCGCCGCCGACGCCGCACGCATAAGACAGCGCCAGATCATGGGCGTTGCCCGACGCATCCTGGTTGATCGCGATCAGGCAGGGCACGCCGCCGCCCTTCTGGTATTCGCCGCGCACCGTGTGGCCGGGGCCCTTCGGCGCGATCATGACGACGTCGATGGTCGATTTCGGCTCAATCAGGTTGAAGTGCACGTTGAGACCGTGCGCAAAGGCGATCGCGGCGCCGTCGCGGATGTTTCCCGCAATCTCGCCGCGGTAGATGTCGGCCTGCAGCTCGTCAGGCGTCGCCATCATCATCATGTCGGCCCACTTGGCGCCTTCGGCGACGCTCATCACCTTGAAGCCATCGGCTTCAGCCTTCTTCGCCGTGGCAGAACCCGGACGCAGCGCCACACCGACTTCCTTGACACCGGAATCCTTCAGGTTCAGCGCGTGCGCGCGGCCCTGGCTGCCGTAACCGATAATGAGAACCTTCTTCGACTTGATCAGATTGAGATCGGCATCGCGATCGTAATAGACGCGCATATCTGCATTCCTTCCTTGGGATTTACGTTGAGGTTTTCGAACCAGCCTTGGCCGGCGCGTAGAGGGTGAGAAACCGGGCGACGGCCCCACGGGCCTGCTCGCCGATGGAAAGGGTCGAAACAGCGCTCTGGTCACCGAGCAGCGCATTGATGTGCAGATCGCCGATAATGAGGCCATACAGCGTTTGGTAGGCACTGGCGGCATCGGCGAAACCGATGTGCCCGCCCGCTTGTCCTGCCTCCAGCAGCCGGTGTGCACGCTCCTCGATGCGCCGCTTGCCGCGCTCCAGCAGGACAGCACCAACACCGGAATTGTCGCCGCGCACCGACCCGACCGAAAGCCGGTTGAGCGCCAAAGACGTATCGGACAGGAGCACAGTCAGCAGATCTTCCGCGAACAGTTGCAGCGCAGCCTCGAATTCATCGCGGGTTTTTGGCAGGGCCGCCGCATCGATAATCCGAACGCGGCTGGCCTGATGGGTAACGATCGCCGCCAGCAATCCGTCGCGATCACCGAACCACTTGTAGAGACTTTCCTTGGAGCAGTTGGCCGCGCGCGCCAGCGCCGCCGTGGTCAGCGCCCTGTCGCCACCTTCCACCAGCAGCCGTAGCGCGACTTCAAGCACTTCGTTCTGGCGTGCGGAGAATCCTGCATCGCCGGACGCGGGATCACCATCGAAGACGGAGCCGTCCCCGCCCATCTCGCTCTGCCCCGACCTGCCCGCCGCTGCCAGCATGTACCCTGCGCCCTGTTCATCATCGGTATTCGCGTCGACCTGAAGCCGTACCGTACCGTTCGGTA
Organism: Rhodobiaceae bacterium; assembly: GCA_020637855.1. GTDB lineage: Bacteria > Pseudomonadota > Alphaproteobacteria > Rhizobiales > Tepidamorphaceae > JACKJK01. Next base: position 261,725 of record JACKJR010000002.1, read on the forward strand.
CGGTACGGTACGGTACGGTACGGTACGGTACGGTACGGCGTTGTAGTGGGAAGGCTCGAGGGCGTCAAGCAGTACTTGGGCGAGCGCAGGAAGGCACCGAGCCGGAAGCCGGGAAAATCGACGCGATACCGAGAGGATAAATAGCTTGTATACAAGTAAATGTGTAACGTGTAATTAGCGAACGAGGATTGAACCGGACTGCGCCATGGACCGCATAGAAGACTGCATCAGCTTCATAGTCGGAAAAACCGCTCAACAGGTGACACGCCGCGCGCGTGAATTGCTGGCGCCTTTCGGCGTGACGCCCGTTCAGTATGCGGTTCTCAAGGTTGTCTGTGACGCCGAAGCGCTCAGCGGTGTGGACATCGGCAAGCGCATGGTCCTGGACAGCGCCAGCATCACAGGCGTCCTCGATCGGCTCGAAAGCATCGGCCTTGTCGAACGCAAACCCAACCCCGGCGACAGGCGGGCACACCTGATCATGGCGACGAAGCGCGCAAAGCAGCTGATGCCGCAACTCGACCAGGAGATGGATCGCCTCAATGACGAAGCCGCCGCGATCCTGAAAACCGGCAAGGAAAAGCTCTTCCGAGACCTTCGCCACCTTGGAGACGACAGGAACTGGAACCGCAATGTTTGATACCAAGATCGCCATCGTCATCCGAGACGACCTGCTGACATGGCAGAAGCTGAACGTCACGGCCTTCCTGACCAGCGGCGTACTGGGCGCAGACGCAGAGCTGTTGGGCGAAAACTACGAAGACGCCACCGGACAGCTCTATCGCCCGCTGATCATCCAGCCGATGATCGTTCTGGCGGCAGATGGCGAGGGCCTGAAGAAGATTCACCGCCGCGGCATCGACCGTGGCGCCTCGATGGCCATCTACATCGAGGACATGTTCTCAACCGGCCATGACGCCGCAAACAGGGCTGCCGTAAAGCAGTATGCGACCGACGAGCTGGCCCTTGTCGGTCTGGCGCTGCGCGACGACAAAAAGGTCGTAGACAAGATCACCAAAGGCGCAAAGATGCATCCTTAGCGCGATCAGGGCAGCTTACCTCACAATGATCGTCGCACCGACACGAACGCGATTATAGAGATCGTTCACGTGCGAATTGTGCATGCGAATGCAGCCGGCTGAAACCCTCCGGCCAATCGTGCTTGGCTGGTTGGTACCATGGATTCGGAAGTAGCTGTCACTGCCGCCCCGGTAGAGATAGAGCGCACGCGAACCCAGCGGATTGCCCCGCCCGCCCGGCACGCCACCGGCATATTTTTTGTATTTCTTCGGATCGCGGGCGATCATCGCCGGCGTCGGCGTCCAACTCGGCCATTCGGCCTTGCGCCCGATCCGTCCGGTGCCCCGGAAACCGCGCCCCTCAGCACCAACGCCGATCGGGTACCGCCGCGCCCGCCCGCGCGAGGTAATCAGGTAGAGCGCAAACTTGTTCGGCTCGACCACGATCGTTCCCGGCGCATAGCGCGTCGAGTAACTGACCGTGCTTATGCCCATACCCGGGAGGATCCCGCGCAGGATATCCTGCAAGCCCTGCGCCTCCGCCTGTTCCGCAGAACCAAGCGCTACGAATGCGATGCCGCCAAGCAGAAGATTGCGTCGTGTCAGCAAGGGAGGCCTCCATGATTTGCCGTTTCGACGGTGCACCATAGCCAGCACTTGGCAAACTGCGCAACCTCACGAAATGCCTGGAGGGATTTTCGCGCAGCCACTTTGCGAACAAACTTGCGCTGCATCGGTGACGGCAGTCATTTCGCGGAAGCAGTCGCATGAACAGCCTGTACGATACGATCGGCCTCAACTACGCCGACCTGCGCCGCCCCGATCCGCGCATCGCGCAGCGGATAGAGGACGCTCTCGGCGACGCGCAGAGCGTTCTGAATGTCGGCGCGGGCGCAGGTTCATACGAGCCGTCCGGCCGCAGGATCACCGCTGTCGAGCCTTCCGCGAAAATGATCGCGCAGCGCCCGCCCTCGGACGCAACCGTTCTTCAGGGCAGCGCTGAAGATTTGCCCTTCGATGACAAGTCCTTCGATGCCGCGATGGCAGTGCTGACCATTCATCACTGGTCGGACAAGGCAAAGGGCGTAGCGGAGATGCGCCGGGTGACGCGCGGCAAACTCGTCTTTTTGACCTATGACCCTTCGTTTCGCGATTTCTGGCTGCTGGAATACTTCCCCGCGCTGATCACGCTGGACGAGGGGCAGATGCCGAAAATGGCCGATTACGAGACATGGTTGGGCGATGTCTCGGTCTCGCCCGCGCCCATCCCGCACGACTGCACCGACGGGTTCCTGGCAGGCTACTGGCGCCGCCCCGCCGCCTATCTTGACGAGCGGGTCCGCGCGGCGATGTCTTCCTTCTGGGCACTGGGGGATGTCTCGGATGGATTGGCACGGCTGGAGCGCGACCTGACCAGCGGCGAATGGGAACGCCGTTACGGCCATCTCATGAAGCTTGACGCGCTCGATTGCGGATACAGGCTGGTCGTGAGCGGGTGAGCCATGACGAACTAACCCGCCCTCTCACCGTCCACCGCTGACGTCGAGCAGCGCACCGTTCACGTAGGAACTCTTCTCCGACATCAGCCAGACGACCGTCTCGGCCACCTCCTCCGCCGTGCCGGGGCGGCCAACAGGCACCTGCGGTGCGAGGCGCTCGGCACGGCCCGGCTCGCCGCTGGCGGCATGGATGTCGGTCAGGATCAGACCAGGGCGCACGGCGTTGACGCGGATGCCGTCGCCGCCAACCTCCTTGGCAAGCCCGATGGTCATCGTGTCCATCGCGCCCTTGGAGGCGGCGTAGTCGATATATTCGTTCGGCGAACCAAGCCGCGAAGCCGCTGACGAGACGTTGACGATCACGCCACCATTGCCACCATGGGACGTTCCCATAACCCGCACCGCCTCGCGCGCGCAGAGCAGCGCACCGATAGCGTTGACGGAAAAGACCCGCGCGAAACGCTCCGCGCTCATCTGCTCAAGCTTCATCTGGTTCTCAAGGATGCCGGCATTGTTGATCAATGCCGTAACGGGGCCGAGCGCATCGGCGGCAACCTTGAACAGCCGCAGCACATCGTCCTCCCGCGACACATCCGCCTGCACGGCGATGGCCTTGGCGCCTGCCGCCTCGACATCGGCCACCACGGCCTTCGCAGCTTCGGCATTGGACGTGTAGTTGACGCAGACGCTCCAGCCATCGCGTGCGGCAAGCCGGGCGCAGGCAGCCCCGATACCGCGCGATCCGCCGGTTATGATGACAGCGCCATTGCCCGCCAAATTTCCGTCCGAATCCATCCCACGCATCCCCCGCCCTCGCCTGCTGCTCAGGCTGTGTGATTCTCATGCCCGGTCATGGTTGGCCGGTGCTGAGCGGCGATCAAGCTGGGGAGCAGGTTTTCCGCGGATTTTTCCGCAAAGCCGGGACAAACAAAAAGCCCGGCCAACATGACCGGGCTTCGAAATCTTGTATGCCGCCAGCCTAGTAGGCGTAGCCGACACCGATGCTGCCATAGATGCCGTCGCTGCCCTGCGTGCCGGAAACATCAGCCCATCCAAGGCTGCCGGAGATGGAGAAATTGTCCATCGAGTAGCTGGCGAAAGCGCCAACGCGCTGGGCATCATATTCGTTGTTGCCGGACAGAACGACTTCCGGACCAACCGTGAACTGCAGCACTTTCCAGCCGACACGGGCACGCGCCCAGTAAGTGTCATTGGCCGTCGAGAAGCTGCCCGCAAAGCCATAGTAGAACTGGCTGTCATAGGAGGACTCAAGCTCGGCCTGCACCTTGAAACCGGCTTCCGTCCCTGCCGTGGAATTCGTCGGATCGACCGGGGTGTGATCGTGGTCCTGAACGTTGAGGCCACCATACAGGCTGAAGCGGCCGGGCTGCAGTTGCCACTGGTAGCCGACCATCAGGTCGCCCTCGACCTGATCGCCATCGACCACGCCGCCGACAACACCGGCATTGTTATATTTGTAGGACCCCCCGCCGATGATGCCACGCAGCAGCCAGGTGCTCTGCGTCAGGTCGGCCACGGGTGCCCACACGAAGCCGCCATAACCGTAGAAAGAGCGCTCACGTGCATCAGCGCCGGCGAAAAGAACGACCTTGGGTCCGCCATAGCCCATCGCGCCCGTGCCATAATCCGCTGCGCTTGCCGTGTGTGTCGCGCATGCGAAGCTGCCTGCAAGGGCCGCCAAAAGGAAAGTCTTACGCATAAACGCCTCCATGAATTTGCCCGGAACCTATCCGTTTGCGTGCGTGATTCCTATTGTTTGCGCGCAACAATGACGAAAATTTTCGTTACGTCACCCATCCCCGACACTGTAGAGGCGTCCCCCGACAGCATTCATTGCAGCCCAGTCGGAGATGGCGGGATCGATTATCTCGCTGACAACATGAAGCTTTCCGATTGATCCATCCGCCGTCGAGGTGAAACTCACGGGGCCAGTGCCGAGCGCGGTGAACGCAAGCAAAACCTGAACCGGATTCCCGCCGATGGGTAAATGACCGGTGAATGCCGCCTCCGGCCCGTCTTCTCGGCTTGCAGGCTCAATCAGGACAGGCGTAAGCGGCGTTTCCTCTCCGCGCGACAGGCGGCCGAAAACCAGCAAATCGTAAAACACGTCATAGGGCGTGCGCATGCGCTCGTGACGACGGGCCGGGACCCGGTGCCAGCGTGAACCATGCAGGGCAAGGTCCAGCCGGTCACGGTCCCGCATGCTGTCCCAGTCGAAAACGATATCGGCACCATTGCCCGCACCAGCATCGCGCCCTGTCACGCGGGCGGAAACATCCAGAGCCAAGCGAGGCAAGTAGATTTTCAGCCGGAGTGTTTCGCCGATCCGCGGGGCGTGCGCGCTTTCACCGAACCCGATCCGCGCGTCGCGTGTCGAAATCCACTGCGTCGCAACGACCTGCACTGTGCCATTCGGCATGGAAACCTGAACCGGCAGACCGACGGGATGACGGTAGGCGTCCTCATGCAGTCGCGAAACGCGTCGAACATTGGCGATGACGCGAAGCGCCAGTGCAATGTTGAACACCGCAATTGCCGCGACAAAACTGAACAGCCATAGCGGCAGCGCGTGCTCTGAATCCGTCAGCACTCTCGATGCGCCGACACAGACAGCCACCAGGCTCAGACCAAGAACCAATAACTGAGGCAACAACAGTGGCCAGTCGCCGCCGCCATGCAACAGCTTGGAAGACACATCGAAACGCAGGTTCCGCCGAAAAAGTCCGCGCAGCGAAACCAGCCCCGATCCAAGCTGCGACATGAACGACACTTCGGCTTGCCAGAAATTGCCATAGCCGCGCACAATTTCGTCGTTCAATAAAAGAGAGCAAACGAGATAGGGCAGGAAAACCGCCGCAAAAACTTCTGGCTCGGAAATGATCGGCGCGACACCGGCGATCAGCAAGACAACCGGCGCGACATACAGGAACATCTTCGCGACGGCCCCGCAGAATGGCCAGACCAGAGCCATGTAGCAAAACTGCTGGCCAGCACTCAGGTCGCGGCTGAACGGCAATCCCTCCGCACGGCACACCTGCAGATTACCCTGACCCCAACGCAATCGCTGGCGAAGATATTCCCGGTACCGCACAGGCGCGATACCAAAAGCCAACGGCTCGGGGTGGTAAAGGCCGGAAAAGCCTTTCTTCTGCATACGTACCGCGCAATGCATGTCCTCGGTCACGGTTTCCTCGGGGAAACCTCCAATCATGTCCAGAGCGCTGCGGCGTAAAACCGCCGAACAGCCGCAGAAGGTCGCGGCCAGAAACGAATTGCGTCCTGTTTGCCCGACATAGTGGAATTGTGACTGATCATGGCAGATCAATCGATGGAATCTGCCGCGCATATATTGGAAGCCATCGGGATTGTAATAATCCTGCGGCGTCTGAACGAAACCAACTTGCGCATCGGTAAAATAGCCGAGAAGCCGATCCAGAAAATCCTTTTGCGGCACATGATCGGCATCGAACACGGCAACGAAATCACCGGCCGCATGCTTTAGTGCATTGTTGAGGTTCCCGGCCTTGGCACCGGTATTTTTTTCTCGTGCCAGATAGCGCACGCCCAGCTCTTGCGCCAAAGCACGCATCTCCGCCCGATTACCATCGTCAAGCAGCCACGATATGTGCGGATAGGTCATGGCATTCACGCCAAGCAGCGTGCTGCGCACAACTTCAACTGGCTCGTCATAGGTCGTCACGAACACATCGACGCTCAGATCCGTAGGCGCTTGTAAAGCCTTCGGAGCAATACATCGCGTGCCGATGAAACTGATCATGACACCAACACTCACGCCGAAAATTTCGGCCAAGTAGAAAAATGCCGAATAGACAGGCGCATCGGGATTGAAGACCGTCAGCCGCCAGCCGAAATAGGCCGCTGCTGTCAGCACGAATGCAACATAGAGAAACGAGCGTATGCGCGCGCGGCCGGGATGCTCATGCGCATTCGGATCGACAGAAATGCTTGGCGGAAGGAACGCAAACCTTCGGCGCGCAGGTGCGAGCGACGCAGCCGCAGGCTCTTTCGTCGCCCAAAGGCGCGCGCCGGTCGGATGTTCTGTCAACGCTGGCTCCCGGTTCCGTCACATGACGGCTTGCGGCCTGCAACCTGATGCGCAATAGCACCCGGCGCAAGCCCATGGGTACACACTTAAGGGCAACTGTGGCTTTGCGACGACAGACGGGTTTCCTACCGCACCACCGTCACGCGTTCAGCCGCGCGCGTGATCGCGGTGTAGAGCCAGCGCTCGCGATGGTCCTTGAAGGCATAGGACTCATCGAACACGACGACATCGTTCCATTGCGAACCTTGCGCCTTGTGCACGGTCAGCGCGTAGCCGTAGTCGAAGGCATCATGCCGGCGCTGCAGCGCCCAGGGGATGTCGGCGTCGGGCTCGAGGAACGCCTGCTTCAGCACCCGTATCTTGGCCATGTTGCGCTCCAGCCCGTCATCGTCGGACTGCACGATCATGGTCAGTGACGGTTTGGTGCTGCGCGGTGCGCTGGTGACCTGCCACAGCGAGCCATTCAGCAGCCCCTTCTTGGGATCGTTCCTGAGACACACCAGCCTGTCGCCGGCACATGGCAGCGGATCATCGAAACCGGCGATCTCGCGCAGGCGCCGGTTGAAGCGGTGGCGGGTGCGGTTGGTGCCGACGAGCACCTGGTCTGCTTCCGGCACCCGGCCTTCGGGGATCTCGTTGCGCCGGACCACCATGCTCTCGCCGTAAGTGCCGTAGTCGAGCGGCTCGCCTTCACGGACTTTTCGGGCCAGCTCCACGATCGGGTTGTCGCGTGCCTGCCGGTGAATCTCGGTCAGCATCACGTCGGGTTGGGCTTCGGTGAAGAAGCCGCCGCCCGAAACCGGCGGCAATTGCCCGGGATCGCCCAGCACCAGAACCGGTGTGCCGAAAGAGAGCAGATCGCGGCCCAGTTCCTCGTCGACCATCGAGCATTCGTCGATGATAACCAGCGCAGCTTCTGACACCGGCGAGGTCCGGTTGATGGAGAAGGTCGGAGAGACAGTGCCGGTCTCCTCCTCGATCTCCTCGCCGCGCGGGCGGTAGATCAGCGAGTGGATCGTACGCGCGTTGGATGCGCCGCGTGCGCGAAGCACCTGCGCCGCCTTGCCGGTGAACGCGGCGAACAACACCCGCCCGCCGGATTCTTCCGCGATCTGCCGCGCCAGCGTCGTCTTGCCGGTTCCCGCATAGCCGAAGACCCGGAACACCTGCTTGCGGTGCCGGTCCTTGAGCCACGCTGCGACCGCCTTCAGTGCGCCGCCCTGTTGATCCGTCAGTGTCATGCAACGCTCATGGCAGATTCGCGCAAGGTTAGCGATTGGACAGACCGCACACCCGGGCTACGGTGAAGGTGAGAGGCGTTGCCTCGAACCGAAACCACGCGCGCAGGGTTGGCGTGGCGGCTGCGCGCAAAGAAAAAGCATCCATGAAAGTTCTCGTTCTCGGCGCAAACGGTTTCATCGGGTCCAGCGTCTGCCGCAGGCTTCTGGCGGACGGCCACACAGTCAGTGGGATTGGCCGCAATGTCGTGCGCGCATCACGCATGGTGCCGGACGTCCTGTGGACGCAGGTCGACATTGCCCGCCTGCGGATGCCTGAAGACTGGCGCGCACTGATCGAGGGCATGGAGGCGATCGTCAATTGCGCCGGCGCGCTGCAGGATGGCGCGCGTGATGATCTCGCAGCATTGCAGGACACAGCCATGCGCGCGCTCTACGAAGCAGCGAAAGCCGAGGGCGTGAAGAAAATCGTGCAGATATCCGCACCGATGGATGCGGCTGCCGACACGCCTTTCCTCGCCACCAAGCGCGCCGCCGACGAAGCGCTGAAAGCGTCCGGCCTGTCCCATGTCATCCTGCGCCCGTCCCTAGTCGTCGGCCGCAACGCCTTCGGCGGCACAGCGCTGATCCGTGCGCTCGCCGCCTTCCCGTGGCTGACGCCGCTTGCCTACCCGCAAAGCCGGGTTGAAACCGTTGCTCTGGATGATGTCGCCGATGCGGTGGCAGATGCCCTGACCGGCAACATCGAACCCGGCAGCGATCTGTATCTCGCTGGCGACAGCGGCCCGCTTGAGGGGCTCGTCGGAATGCATCGCGCATGGCTCGGCCTGCCCCCCGCACATACCATTGCCGTGCCGGCATTCATTTCCGGAATCGTCTCCAGGGGGGCCGACCTTCTGGGCTACCTCGGCTGGCGTTCGCCGCTGCGCTCAACCGCCATGGCCGTGATGGCAGGCGGCGTAACGGGAAGCGCCCATGAACGCACCGAAAGGCCATTGAAATCATTGACGCAGATTTTGCAGGCAAACCCCGCAGGCGCTCAGGACCTGTGGGCGGCGCGCCTGTGGCTGCTGAAATTCCCGATCCTCGCAACGCTGCCGATTTTCTGGATCGCAAGCGGCATCATCACGCTTATGGACGTGCAGGGTGCAGCCGATTTCATGGAAGGCTTCATCGGCAACATCCCGATGGCGCGCTTCTACACAGTCCTCGCGGCGCTGCTCGACATCGCCATCGGCCTGCTCGCCCTGCACGCGAGCACCGCACGCCTCGCGCTGTGGGCGATGATCCTCGTCAGTGTGATCTATCTCGTTGCCGCTAGCCTTTTCACACCATGGCTTTGGCTCGATCCGCTCGGTGCGCTGGTCAAGGTGGTGCCGCAGATCGTGCTCGCGGTCGTCGGCCTTGCCGTCCTCAGAGAGCGCTGATGGAAGACCTGCTGCGTTTTCTGCATGTGATGGGCGCCATCGTGCTGGTCGGCACAGGCGCCGGTATCGCCTTTTTCATGCTGATGGCCCAGCGTTCGCGCGACGTGGCAGCCATCGCCCATGTCGCCGGCACCGTTGTGATCGCGGACACGATCTTCACCGCGACAGCCGCCATCGCCCAGCCGGTCACGGGGTATTTCCTCACCCGCGAGGTCGGATGGCCGCTGACCGAACCATGGCTTCTGCTCTCGATCGCGCTCTATGTGCTGGTTGGTGCGTTATGGCTGCCGGTGGTGGCGATCCAGATGCGCCTGCGCGACATCGCCCGCGAATGCCTTGTCCGCGGCGAGGAATTGCCCGAGCAATGGCACCGGCTCTACCGCATCTGGTTTGCCTGCGGGGTGCCGGCGTTTATCGCCATCACGGCGATCGTCGCGCTGATGCTGATACGGCCGGCGCTATAACCAGCCGTCACCGCAACATCGGCGCGACGCTGGCAACCAGCGCCAGCCCCATGGCGATATTGAACCATTTCAGGCGCACCGGATCGGACAGGAAATCGCGCAGGCCCGTGCCGAATACCGCCCACAGCGTGATTGCCGGAACGGTGACGGCGGCAAACACCGCGACCACGATTGCCGCCGTCATGAGCGGCGCGTCGGGGCGCGTGTAGACCGACATCGCCGTCACGCCCATGACCCAGGCTTTCGGGTTGACCCACTGGAAGGCCGCCGCCTCGATGAGCGACATCGGCCGGGCCTTCGCTTTCGCATCCCCCATCGAACGCGACATGGCGACACGCCAGGCGAGATAGACGAGATAGACAACGCCGGCGACCTTCAGCACCGTGTGCAGAAGCGGAAACGTCTTGAACAGGACGCCAAGCCCGGCGCCGACCGCCGACAGCATCACGATAAAGCCGAACAGGATGCCGGCCATGTGCGGAATGGTGCGTGTGAAACCGAAATTCACACCCGAGGCAAGCAGCATGATGTTGTTGGGTCCCGGCGTCACGGCAGCCGTGACCGCGAACGCCGCCAGCGCCAGCAGAACATCGACCGGCATCGTTTCCTCCTGTTGCTTTTATGACAGGAATACTGACCTAATTTCTCTTACTTACCAAGCCCGCAAATTGCATGGCGGTCATGCTGCCGCTCAACCGCGCAGATTGCCGCGCGCCACATCCTTCACCGCAACCGACCAGCCATCGTCTCTCGTATGAGCGGCCCAATAGGCTTCGATCAGCCGGCCAGTAATCGGTCCCGGCTTGCCGCCGGCAACAATATGCGCGCCGATCTTCGTTACCGGCATGACACCGCCCGCCGTCGAGGTCGCGAAAACCTCGTCGGCCTCGCGCAGCTCATGCAGGCTTACGGGACGCGCCGATACCGGCACCTGCAATTCCTGCAGCAACAAAATGGACGCCTGCCGCGTAATGCCGTGCAGCACGCCGCGCATCGGGGTCGCCACCTTGCCGTCCTTGACGACGAAGACGTTGAAGCCCGGGCCTTCGGTGATGTTGCCCTGCCCGTCGGTCAGGATACAGGTGCGCGCGCCCTGCTCGTAGGCGTCGAACATGCCCATGACGAGATCGAGCCAGTGGTAGTTCTTCACCGTCGGATCGACGGATTCAGGCGGGATGCGCGGGATTTCGGAAACCGCGAGCGCCAGCCCTTCTTCCCGCTCCTCGGGCCGAAGAATCCAGCCGAAGGGAATGGCAAAAGCGATGAAGCGGTTGATCGCGTCGCGCGGGTCTCGGCTGAACGTGGGCGAGACGCCGCGCGTGACGATCATCTCGACATAGGCATCCTCGAAACCGGTACGCTCGACCAACTCGGCAAGGATCTCCGCGATCTGCGCCCGGTCGTAGGGCAACTTCATCCGCAGTTTTTCTGCCGACGACAGAAAACGGTCGAGGTGGGCATCAAGGCGGAAGAACCGTCCCTTCCAGACATGGACGACGTCGTATGTCGCATCGGAGCGTAGAAAGCCCCAGTCGAGGACGGAAATCTTCGCGTCTTCGATTTTTGCAAATCCGCCGTCGATGAATGCGGCGCCGGGAGGAAACTGCAACTCGCTCACATACCCTCCGGCCCGCGATTGAGCGCGGCAAGCCCGGTGCGGCAGACCTCAACCAGACCGAGCGGCTGCATGATCTGGATGAACTGCTCGATCTTGTTGACGCGACCCGTCATCTCGAAAACGAAATGTTCCGTCGTCGCATCGATCACCGTGGCCTTGAAGGCATCCGCCAGCCGCAGCGCTTCGAGCCTGTTCTCGCCCGTACCTGCAACCTTGATCAGGGCCAACTCGCGCTCCAGTGGCTTTTCGTGGTTGTTCTGCTTGGCCACCTCGGTCAGGTCCGTGACCCGGTGCACAGGCACCAGCCGCTCAAGCTGCGACTTGATCTGCACGATCACCTCGGCCAGCGCCGTGGTGACGATGGTAATACGCGACACATGCCGCTCGTGGCTGACTTCCGACACGGTGAGGGAATCGATGTTGTAACCGCGCGCCGAGAACAGTCCGATCACACGCGCCAGCACACCCGGCTCGTTATCGACGAGAACGGATAGCGTGTGCGTGACGAGCGTCTCGGTGCGCTCCTCGATGAAATAAGCAGAACCTGGTTGCGTGTTCATGGCGTCTCACTCGGCTTGTTCGCGGCCGGACACATATTCCGGCCGCAATGGTCTCAAAATCAATCGACTTCGCTGTTGGGATTGGTCCACGGCTCGGCCTTCGAGGCCGCTTCCCATTCCAGAAAGGCGGGATGGTTCAGCACCGCATCCATATAGGCCTTGCTCACATCGGACACCGGCAGCGAAAAGCTGCGGATGCGCGTCACCACCGGCGCATACATGCAGTCGGCACCTGAAAGCGCGCCGAACAGGAACGGACCGCCAGCGCCGAAACGCTTACGGCAGTCGCTCCATATCTCGTCGATGCGCTTCACGTCCGCCATCACCGCCTCGTCACGCTCGCGCGCCGGATTGATGCGGCGGATGTTCATCGGGCAATTTTTCCGGAGATGATAGAAGCCGGAATGCATCTCTGCCGACACCGAGCGCGCAATAGCCCGCGCGCTTGCGTCTTGCGGCCACAGCGGGGTCTTCGCCCGCTCCGCCGCCCACTCGATGATGGCCAGTGAATCCCAGATCGTCAGCCCGTCATCGACAAGCACCGGCACGAGACCGGCAGGCGAAGCTTCCAGCAGCTTTGCCTTGCTGTCGGGCTGGTTGAGCACGATCAGTTTTTCCTCGAAAGGAATGCCGGCGGCCTTCAGTGCCAGCCATGGCCGCAGCGACCATGAGGAATAGTTCTTGTTGCCGATTACAAGCGTCGTCATTTACGTGTTCGTCCTGTGATTGCGCGCAGCACGCGGGCGCGACCATAGCCGCACATCAAGACCAGCGGTAGTGGCAGGGGCGGTCATCTGCGCTGCCCCTTTCGCGCAACGGCAATGCCGGCAAGGATCAGCGCAAGCGCCGCGAACGCATTGGCCTCTGGCCTCTCGCCAAGCAGCGCCGTCCCCCAGAACACGCCGAACACCGGAACGAGAAAATTGATCTGGCTGAAGAAGGTCGCCCCGGCGTTCGAGATCAGCCGGAACATGATCAGCGTCGCGATGCCCGTATGAAGCAGACCCAGCAGCACCACGGACGCGATCTGCATCAGGCTGGCATCGGAAACAACCGGACCCATGGCGCCGGCGAAGTCGCTGGTCCAGGCAACCGGAAGCATCATCAGCATCGATGCGGCCATCACGGCAGCCGCCACCGCCATGCGCGGCTCGCCCAACAGGCGCTTGCTGATGATGGCGTTGATCGCATAGCACAGCGCGCCGCCGGCAACGGCAAGCTGGGAGATCGTCTGGCCGCCGAGTTGGACAAGCTTCTGCGGCCCGATCAGAACCACGATACCGGCAAAACCGAGCAGCACCGCGACAAGTTTCAACCCGTTGAGCTTCTCGTCATGGGTGAACAGATGCGCCAGCAGAAGCGTGAACATCGGCATGGTGCCCATGAGGATCGCCGCAAGTCCCGAGTCGATCCCCTGCTGCCCCCATGCGATCAGCGTGAACGGCATCGCGTTGCCGAACGCAGCAGCAAGACACAGCAGGCCGATAAGACGCGGACTGAACCGTAGCGATGCGCCCGCGGCAAGCGCCACCGGCAACAGCACGGCCGTCGCGGTGATCATGCGCATCGCCGTCATCGTGGCGGGCGGAACCGTCACAACCGCGATCTTGATGAACATGAACGACGAACCCCAGATCGCCGCCAGCAGAACCAGCAACACATAGTCCGCCATCCCCGGCGCCCCGGCCGGGGACACGGTACGGCCGATCGTTTGTGCCGTGTTCACGCTCGCCACGATAAAAGGCCTCAGACCAGCGCCTTGCCGCTGCCTTCGATCGCTTTCTCGATCTCCTCCTCGGCAACGTCATCGCCCAGCAGCATCTCGTTATGCGCCTTGCCCGACGGGATCATCGGGAAGCAGTTGGCAAGCGAAGCAACCCGGCAATCGAACAGAACCGGCATATCGCTGTCGATCATTTCGGCGATCTTGCCGTCCAGTTCGTCCGGCGTTTCCGCGCGAATGCCATGGGCGCCATAGGCTTCCGCCAGCTTCACGAAATCGGGCAGCGATTCCATGTAGCTCTCCGAATGGCGGTTGCCGTGCAGCAACTGCTGCCACTGGCGCACCATACCCATGTACTGGTTGTTGAGGATGAAGACCTTGACGGGCAGGCGGTACTGCACCGCCGTCGACAACTCCTGGATATTCATCAGGATCGAGGCATCGCCGGCAATATCGACACACAGCGATTCCGGATGCGCCACCTGGGTGCCGATCGCTGCCGGGAACCCGTAACCCATGGTGCCCAGACCGCCCGACGTCATCCAGCGGTTCGGTTCCTCGAAATGGAAATACTGCGCCGCCCACATCTGGTGCTGACCGACTTCGGTGGTGATGTAAGTGTCGTGCGGCTTGCAGGCCTCATACAATCGCTCGATGGCGAACTGCGGCATGATGATCTTGTCGGACTTGCGATAGTTGAGCGACTTGCGCCCTCGCCAGCCCTCGATCTCGCCCCACCACTCTTTCAGTGCAGCACCGTCCGGCTTGGCCTTGGAGGCACGAACCAGCCGCAGCATATCTTCCAGCACATGTGCGCAATCGCCGAGAATGGGGATGTCGACCTTGACGTTCTTGTTCAGCGACGAGGGATCAATATCAACGTGTATCTTGCGCGACCCCGGAGAGAACGCATCGAGCCGGCCGGTGATACGGTCGTCAAACCGCGCGCCGATGTTGATCATCAGATCGCAGTCATGCATCGCCATGTTGGCTTCGTATGTGCCGTGCATGCCGAGCATGCCGAGCCACTGCGGGTCGGCCGCCGGATACGAGCCCAGCCCCATCAGTGTCGATGTGATCGGAAAGCCGGTCAGCTTGACCAGTTCGCGCAGCAGCCGGCTGGCTTCGGGACCGGAGTTGATGACGCCTCCGCCGGTATAGAACACCGGCTTCTTCGCGCGCATCATCAGCGCAACGGCTGCTTCGATCTTCGCTTCGTCGCCCTTCACCTTCGGGTGATAGGTCTGATGCGAAATGTTCTCCGGGCCAACGTAGTGTCCCGAAGCGAACTGGACATCCTTCGGGATGTCGACGACGACGGGACCGGGCCGGCCCGTGGTCGCGACCTGAAAGGCCTCGTGCAACACGCGCGGCAAATCCTCGATCGTCTTCACCAGGTAGTTGTGCTTGGTGCACGAACGGGTGATGCCGACCGTGTCGCACTCCTGGAAAGCATCCGACCCGATCAGATGCGTCGGCACCTGACCGGTGATGCAGACCAGGGGAATGGAATCCATCAAAGCGTCGGTCAGCCCGGTAACGGCATTGGTCGCGCCGGGACCCGAGGTGACCAGAACGACGCCAGGCTTGCCGGTCGAACGGGCAAAGCCTTCCGCGGCATGGGTTGCGCCCTGCTCGTGACGCACGAGGATGTGGCGCACCTTGTCCTGCATGAAGAGCTCGTCATAGATCGGTAGCACCGCACCGCCGGGATATCCGAAAATATCTGTAACACCCTGGTCGGCGAGCGCCCTGACCACCATTTCCGCGCCCGTCATCTGCTCGGCCATCGTTTCAACTCCTCATGCGGCCCGCTGCCGCTCATGCCGGTTTTGCCGGCCTTTCTCCAACACGCCGCGTTTTTCAGCAATGAAAAATACGGCAATAAAAAAGGCCCCGGTGGGGGCCTGAAACGCGCGCTGCCATTCGTTGCGACCCTCAGGCCGCCCCGGCAACGCGCCATCCTACAAGAATTTCCGTGCGGTGGTTCATCATACCCGTCCGAAAACACATGAATCCGCCCCGGCCCTTGCCGAAGCGGTGCGGACGTTAAACGCGCTTGCCCGAAGGGTCAAGACGCTTGTTCGCAAACCCCGCAACACCGCGCGCGGACGCTCACTTCTTCATGCCGCCTTGTTTTCCGCCCGCTGCATTCGACGGGAAGGAATTCGGCTCGACATCGCCGACAGCCCCGCCAGCACCTGTTCCACCCCCGCCCATCGCAGGCGGGGCGCCGCCGCCTCCGGTATTCTCGTCCAGGATCGCAACCTCAACGTAACCCTCATAGACCGTCACCTGGATCAGCGGGGTGTCGTTGACGATCGCGTCATACACCCAGCCCGGCGTGTTCCCGCCACGGAGCATGTCCTCAAGCAGCGCACGGTTGTGGACATTGGAGAAAAAGCCGTCAGGCTCATCTTCCGGATCACGGACACCGAACTTGTGGTAGTTCGCCCGGTCCTGACGGATGATGGCCGCGACGTTATCCAGCCGCACACCGTTGGAATTGTAGTGGTCATCGACGGAAAGCCGGGCCACATAGCCATCAAGGGGATTATCACCGGCAGGCGCCGGATTGATCAGGAATGCGAGGACAATCGCGATTGCTGCAGCCAGCGCAAGCATCGCCGCAGGTCTTGCAAGACGTGACATGGTTTTATTCCTCCCAGTCGCGCCACAGCATCATCAGGCAGCGAATGCTGCGTTGAGCTGTCTCAATCCGCGAATATTGAGGAACAAACGCGCCGCCGCGTCAATCGCCCAGCACACTCTCAATGGCATCGATCTGGCCGGCAAGATCGAAATCGATGGCCGAAAGCACCTCGATGTCCTTGTCCTCGCCGAAACCCTCGGGATCTTTTTCCCGCGCCTTTGCAAGCACCCGGTCGCGCTCCTTGAGCGCCCATTCGATCTGCGGACGGTAGAGCCGGAGCGCCGCCATAAGCCAGCGGCTTGTCAACGCATGGGCTTCATTATCGACCTTGAAGCGATCAAGCAGGCCGATCACATCGCCCGCGGAATACATCCACTCGTCCGCCACCCAGCGGTTGGTGGAAAATATTTTCATTGGCGCGCCGGACATGTCGAAAGACACCGCGGCGAGATGGCAAAGCCCGCCCTTCTGTTCGTCGCGCTCCTTCGGCAGGGCAAGAGGCACCGCGCCTGCACCGAGTTTCTCGGTATAGACGAACATATGAAAATGACCGTGCTCGTCCCATGGCCGGCTCTCGCCCTCGTCACGCGCATGGGCGTGATAGAACCAGATCGCACCGTTTGTCTTGTCATGCACGTCACCGGGCGGATAGTGCTCCCACTCGGTGAACTCTGAACCTTCGGGTGCCGCGTTCAGCACATCGACAAGAATATGCCGTCCGCTATCGGCCGCTTCCTGCAATACCTCGATCATGTCGTCGGCGGCAGCACGCATGTCTTCAAGGCGTGCGCGCGGCAGGCTGGCAAGATCGACATCCGGCGGGGCGTAGCGGCTGTGGGCGGTCATGGCATCCTCCGGAATGGGGATAGCGTATCACGAAACCACACGCGGACGGCCCGGCTCATTGCCGGACCGCCGCGCAATGGAGGTCTGGTATCGATTACTGCTTGGCGGCGCAGGGGTTGCACTTTGCTGCGCACGGGTTGCAAGCAGAAGCCGCGCAGGGGCTGCACTTGGCCGCGCACGGGTTGCATGCCGACGCGCAAGCGCCGCACTTCTTCTTCGCCGCGCATGCGCTGCATGCAGAAGCGGTACAGCTGGCAAGGGCTGGGGTCACCACCGCCGGCGCTGCAGCCATCAGGCCGCCACTGACGAGCATGAGGGCAAGGGCCTTTTTCGATTTCGTCTGCATAGTCTCTCTCCTCTGGGGATTGCAAAGGCCGGGCAACCCGGCTGAGGGGAGCATAGACACGGTTGGGCCTTAAGCGTTTTCACTTCCCGACCACGGCGCATCAACTCAGTTCACGCGCGCTTGAGCGATCCGTTAGCAATCCATATATGCACAAAAGGCCAGAAAGCCTGCATCGCAACAAAAACCAGAGAGCATGTCAGCAGACCCGCACGACGAAATCAGGGAACTCATTTCCCGCACCGCCCTCTCGGACAGGACGGCTTTCGCAATGCTGTATGATCGCACGGCGGCGAAACTTTTTGGTGTTGCCTTGCGTATTTTGGGTAACCGTCACGATACCGAGGATGCCGTGCAGGAAATCTACATCAAGGTCTGGCAGCGCGCTGCAAGCTTCGAGGCAACCGGAGCAAGTCCGATGAGCTGGCTGATCGCGATTGCCCGCAACCACGCCATCGACCGGTTGAGATCACGGCGTGTGGCACATGAGGATGTATCCGGCAATGAAACCGTTGCCGACGACGCCCCGACGCCCGAGGCACACGCGATTGCAGCAGGCGAGCGCGAGCGTATTGATCATTGCCTGGGCGAATTGCCCGAGGACCGATCCAGTGCCGTCCAGGCAGCTTATCTCGACGGGGCCTCCTATCAGGAGCTTGCCGAACGCTTTTCGGTGCCGCTCAACACAATGCGGACGTGGCTGCGCCGCAGCCTGATCCAGCTTCGGGAGTGCCTGGAATCATGAGCGATCAGACCCTCCCAAAAACCCCGCGCGACGATGACAGCGTACTCGCCGCCGAATATGTGCTTGGTGTGCTGGGCGCCGAAGAACGCATCGCACTACAGGCCCGCATCGATCGTGATCCCGATTTTGCCCGCCATGTTGAGGCGTGGGAAAATCATCTTGCCGGGCTGAATACCGCATTCGATGAAGTCGAACCGCCGGCACATCTCAAGGACGCGCTGGAACGCCGGCTGTTCACAAACATCGACTCCGCTCCGCAAGCAGGTCTTGCGCGCATCTGGAACAGCGTGCGTTTCTGGCGTGCCGGCGCGTTTGCCGCGACTGCGGCCCTCGCCTTGCTGGCCATTGTCACACTGCGTGAACCTCCATCGCCACCGGCAACGGGTGAGACCCTGCTGGCCTCACTGGTCACGGAACAAGGCAATACCCGTTTCGTCGTACTTTATGATTCCTCGGCACAAACCCTGCGGGCGAGCCTCGTGGAAGGTGATACGCCTGCAGCAAGCGATTACGAACTCTGGTTCGTACCTGCGGCGAGCGGCGGTGCTCCGATTTCTCTAGGCCTGATTGGTGGTGAGGGCGAGAAGGCTCCGCACGTCCCGGCAAATCTCCAGGGCGACTTCACGGATGGTGCAACCATAGCCATCAGCCTTGAACCAGCCGGCGGCTCGGCCACGGGCAGCCCGACTGGGCCGGTGGTCGCGGCTGCTCCTGTGAAAAAAATCTGAGCCGCGCTGAAACTTTTTCCGGCCTCTCCCGTTTCTTCTCGCGTCCCCCACAACGCGGGGCGCAAACCAGGGAGAAAGTATGATGTTGAACCGTATTCGCACCCTCGCCCTTTCGACAGCACTTGTCGCCGCCGGAGCGGTGACGGCCATCGCAGCCAATCCGATGGTCGGCGGTGCGCCGATGTACGCCAACAAGAATATTGTCGAGAACGCAGTCAACTCCAAGGACCACACCACTCTGGTCGCGGCAGTGAAGGCCGCCGGTCTCGTAGAAACATTGCAGGGTGAAGGCCCTTTCACGGTGTTCGCACCCACAAATGACGCCTTCGCGGCACTTCCCGACGGCACGGTCGAAACTCTGCTGAAACCCGAGAACAAGGACCAGCTCGTCAAGATCCTGACCTGCCATGTCGTATCTGCCAAGGCGATGTCCGACGCGATCAGCAAGATGGTGGCAGATGACGGCGGCATGCATCCGGTCAAGACCGTCGGCGGCTGTGAATTCACCGCCATGCAGAAGAACGGCAAGATCATGATCAAGGACGGCAAAGGTAATGTCGCCACCGTTACGATCGCGGATGTCGAGCAGTCCAACGGCGTGATCCACGTCATCGACACCGTGCTGCTTCCCGCCTCGTAAGTCTGCACCGCTCTCCTGTTGCGAAGCAGCGCGCGGAGTCCACCCTTGGTCTCCGCGCGCTTTTTCATGCGCTCTCCTGCATCTCACGTGATCGTGTCGCCGGCGCGATGGCTTGTTACGCCACTTGCACAGGATTTCTGGCACAGATACCGGCACGGACTTCAACCGACCCGCAGGAGGTGGAAACAATGACTTCTAACGTTCCGACCGCGCTGAAGCGCATCGCCCGGCTGATTGCCGCTGCCCCGCTTGCAATCGCCCTGCTGTTTGGCGCTGTCGCCGCAGCACAGGCCATGGCCATGAATGTCGACAAGGCAACGGGCCTGGCAATCGAGGGCTACGATCCGGTCGCCTATTTCACCGACGACAAGGCCGTGAAGGGCGATCCCATGTTCTCCGCCGAACACAACGGCGCGGTTTATCACTTTGCCAGTGCCGAACACCGCGACATGTTCAAGGAGAACCCCGACAAATACGCTCCGCAATACGGCGGCTACTGCGCCTACGGTGTCGCCAAGGGCGTCAAGGCCGGCATCGAGCCGGACAAATTCACCGTCGTCGATGGCAAGCTCTACCTGAACTACAATGCATCCGTTCAGAACTCATGGCGCAAGGACATCCCCGGCTACCTGATGAAGTCCGAGGAAAACTGGCCCCAGCTCGGCGCCAACTGACCCACGCTTTACGGATCAGGCTGCAAGGCCCGCGAGCCAGCGCTCGCGGGCTTTTTCATCTTGCGGGTCAAGCGTATCCCAATCCGTCATCTGGTGGCGGAACCATGTCTTCTGCCGCTTGGCGTAGTGGCGCGTATCCGCCTGACCGCGGGTGATCGCATCCTCAAGAGACAATTCGCCCCTGAGATGCGCCGCCAGATGCGGAACCCCATGCGCCCGCATCGCCGGCAACGATGGATCGTCAACCTGCGCGGCAAGCGCCCTCACCTCGTTCAGCGCACCGTTTGCGATCATTGCTTCAAACCTCCGGTCGATACGTCCGTAGAGCCATTCCCGGTCAGGATCCAGAAACAGCCGCGCGGTACGTGCAGCGTCGATCAGCGGCACGCCGGGTTCGTCCTGCCATGCGCTCAGCGGCCTGCCGGTTGCCTTATGAACAGCAAGCGCCCGCACAAGCCGCTGGGCATCAAGTGCGGGATGGCGTGCCGCCAGCTCCGGGTCAGCGTGAACAAGCTCGCGCCGCAACGCCTCTATCCCCTCCGCTTTCAGGCGCGCATCAATTTGCGCGCGCGTGTCGTCCGGAACCTCAGGGATCGGAGACAGGCCCTCCAGCAGCGCCTTGAAATAGAGCCCGGTGCCGCCGGTGAAGATCGGAACCAAACCATCCGCCTTGCAGGTCTCAAGCGCGTGCGCGGCATCATCGATATAACGCCCGACCGAATAGCGCTCCCGGGGAGAAACATGGCCGTAGAGCAGATGCGGTGCGCGCGAGGTCTCTTGCCGCTCGGGCCGCGCGGTCAGCGCGTGCAGCCCCGAATAGACCTGCATGGAATCAGCATTGATGACCGCGCCGCCAAGCCTGGCTGCCACTTCCAGTGCCAGTGCCGACTTGCCGCTCGCCGTCGGCCCGGCTATCAGGACCGCAGCCGGTTTCGTGTCTATGCCGGTTGTCTCATTCATGCCCGCAGCAACAACCGCAAACGGTCAGCCGATGCAAGCATCTGCAACAGTCAATGTCGCGACTCTCGTCGTTCCCTCAGGCGGCACGGCAGCACTTGATGCGGCCATTCAGAAGCTTTCCGCCATCCTGCCCGGCGCCGGCGAGGCTATTGCACTGGGCGGATGCGCACGCGACATCACGTTCGCCGGTGGCGATGTGGTCGAATTGCGCAAAGCCGCGCTCGATGCCGCTGGCCACCTGCCCGTGGATATCGTGATCCAGCCGGCCGCCATCCGCCGCAAGAAACTGCTGATCGCGGACATGGACTCCACCATCATCGGGCAGGAGTGCATCGACGAACTGGCCGACATCGTTGGCATCCGGGCTGAGATTTCCGCGATCACCGAGCGCGCCATGCGCGGCGAAATCGCCTTCGAACCGGCCTTGCGCGAACGGGTTCACCTGCTCAGGGGCGTAACGCTCGCAAGCATCCGAAAACTGCTCGATGACGTCATCACGCTTAATGCCGGCGCACGGGCGCTGGCCACGACCATGACAAGAAACGGCGCGCATACCGCGCTCGTTTCCGGCGGGTTCACGCTGTTCACATCCGTGGTCGCCGAACGCGCAGGCTTTGGCGAGAACCGTGCCAACATCCTCGAACAGTCAGGCGATGAACTCACCGGCGCCGTTCGCGAACCGATCCTCGGGCGTGAAGCCAAGCGGCAGGCACTGGAAGAAATGGCGTCGGAACGAGGAATCCCGCTGGAGCTGACGCTCGCAATCGGTGATGGCGCCAACGATCTTGCCATGATCGAACGGGCAGGCCTTGGCGTGGCCTACCGAGCCAAGCCGGTGGTCGCAGCCGCCGCCAGCGCCGCCATCAACCACACGGACCTGACAACGCTGCTCTACGCGCAAGGCTACCGGGAGAATGAAATCACAGCGGACGTATAAGGTCCGGCGTTATTCTTCCAGCGGCAGGACGATGAAGCGGCCGTCACCCTTGCCATTGCCGACAAAGACGAGAGCGGACTTCGAACCGCGCTCGCGCATGGCGGAAATCTGCGCGGTGACATCCTCGGGCGCATAGACCTGCTCCTGTCCCACGCGCATGATGATGTCGCCTTCCTTGATTTGGCGCTCGGCGGCCGGGCTGCCTTCTTCAACGGAAAGCACCACGACGCCTTCGACATCGGCCTCGATGCCATATTTCTCGCGCGCTTCGTCGGTTATTTCCCCCAGTTCCAGGCCGAAAGCGTTCACCACCGGCTGAACCGAACCATCGCCATCGTTGGCGGGGGTATCATCACTGGAGGACTGGCTGGCACCATCAGCCTCTTCAAGCCGGCCAAGCGTAATGGCCAGTGTCTGTTTTTCTCCATCGCGCAGGACAATGACATTCGTTTCAGAACCCACCAGGGTGTCCGCAACGATGCGCGACAGTTCGCGGTATTCGCCGATCGCCTTGCCGTCGAATTCAAGGATGATATCGCCGGTCTTGATTCCGGCTGAATCCGCCGGGCCATCCGGGCTGACGCCCGCAACGAGCGCGCCCGACGCCTTTTCCATGCCAAGGCTTTCAGCGATCTCGTCGGTCACGGCCTGAATACGCACGCCGATATAGCCGCGCCGTGTCTCGCCGAACGCAACCAGTTGGTCGATGACGCGGCTGGCGACCTTGGAGGGGATCGAAAAGCCGATACCGATCGAGCCGCCAGACGGTGAAATGATTGCCGTGTTGATGCCGACAACCTTGCCGTCCATGTTGAACAGCGGCCCGCCGGAATTGCCCCGATTGATGGCCGCATCTGTCTGGATGAAGCTGTCATAGGGGCCTGCGTTGATGTTGCGGTTCATCGCCGAGACGATGCCGGTGGTCACTGAACCGCCAAGTCCGAACGGATTGCCGATCGCCAGCACCCAGTCGCCGATTCTCAGCGTCTCGGAATCACCGAACTCGACGAATGCCAGATCCTTGTCCGCCTTGACCTGAAGCACCGCAAGGTCGGTCTTGGTATCACGGCCGATCAGTTCGGCCTCGAGCTTCGAACCATCGCTGAAGTTCACGATGATCTCGTCGGCATCGGCGATGACGTGGTTGTTGGTGACGATGATGCCGCTCTTGTCGATCACAAAACCGGACCCGAGCGAATTGACCTTGCGCGGCCGGCCCTTGTCCTGGTTCTTGTCGAAGAACTCCTTGAAGAACTCCTCGAACGGCGATCCCGGCGGCAGATCGGGCATCGGCACGTTGCCCGTGCCCTGCACGGTCTGCGAGGTGGAAATGTTGACCACCGCGTCGAGCAGGCCCTCAGCCACGTCAGCGACCGATTCCGGTCCGCGCGCTTGCGCCATCTCAGGCAGGGCTGCGACGGTCCCGCCCAGGCAAAGGATTGCAGCAAGGGTCACACCACGCATGGCGGACAGGCTGAAGAACTTCGGCATCATACTCGATCGCTCCTGCGGCGGATTCACTTCAGATAACAGATACCGCGTCATGCGCCGCGGACAATCCAGACAATGATCACACCGATAATGGCAGCCGCAAGGCCGCCGACGCGTAATGCGCCATCAGACAGCAGCGGCAACTGCTCTGCCATACGCCTCACCACGCCGGGGGCCAATGCGTAGAGCATGCCTTCAATGCACAGCACCAGTCCGATGGCGACAAGGAAATCACTCATTTCGGCGACATCACGAGATAGGCCGCCCGCATCGCGGACGGCCTGTCATATCATTTCCGCGCATTACTGCGCCGGAGCAGCCGGTGGCGTAGGCAACCCCTTGCCGGCGGAATTGCCGAAATAGCGGAAGAACTCGCTCTTGGGGCTCAGCACCATCCGCGTATCGCCCGAGGCAATGCCGGCTTCATAGGCCTGCATCGACCGGTAGAAGCTGAAGAACTCCGGATCCTTGCCATAGGCTTCGGCGAAGATATTGGCGCGGGCGGCGTCGCCATCACCACGCAATTCTTCCGATTCCCGGTTAGCTTCGGCGATAATCACCGTTGCGGTACGATCAGCGCGCGAACGGATACGGCGTGCGGCTTCCTCGCCCTCGGCGCGGATTTCGGCTGCCTCGCGCTGACGTGCGGTCTGCATGCGCGAATAGATCGCCTGGCTGTTGGCCTCCGGCAAATCGGCGCGGCGGATACGCACATCGACGATGTCGATGCCGAACTTCTCCGCCTCGTCGTCCATCTGCTGGCGGATGCGCAGCATCAGGTCGGGACGGTCGTCACGGACAACGGCGGTGAAGCTCGCTTCGCCGAGTACACGGCGCACGGCCGAGTTGAGCAGCGTCGACAGCCGCGAATTGGCGATCCCGACGGTGCCCACCGACTGGTAGAACCTGAGCGAGTTCTCGATGCGGTAGCGCGCGAAGGCATCGACCACGAGACGCTTCTGGTCCGCCGCGATGACTTCCTGAGCAGGCGAATCGAGGTCGAGAATGCGCCGGTCGAAGAACACCACGTTCTGGACGAACGGAATCTTCCACGCCAGGCCCGGCTCGGAAATCTGACGCTTGGTTTCACCGAACTGCAGGACCAGCGCCTGCTGGGTCTGATGGACGGTGAAAAGCGCGTTGTAGAGAATGAAGACGGCTGCTGCCACGATCAGCAGGAGCCCGCCGAGAAACGACTTGCTCATTGCTTGTTTCCTCCACGCGTCAGTTCGTTGAGCGGCAGATATGGCACGACACCGCCGCCACCGCCTGCATTCTCATCGATGATGATCTTGTCCGTGCCGCCGAAGATGCGCTCCATGGTTTCAAGGAACATGCGCTCGCGCGTCACTTCCGGCGCCTTGCGGTATTCCTCGTAGACCTTGGAGAAACGGTCGGCCTGACCGCGCGACTCCGCCACCGTGCGGTCGCGATAGGCATTTGCGGCCTCCAGAATGCGGGCGGCTTCACCGCGCGCTTCCGGAACGACCCGGTTGGCGTAGGTCTGCGCCTCGTTCTGCAAACGCTCCTGGTCAGCGCGCGCCGCCTGAACGTCGCGGAACGCGTCGATCACCTGGCTTGGCGGATCGACCGACTGCATCTGCACCTGGGTGATCGAGATACCCGACTTGTAGTCGTCAAGGGTCGCCTGCATCAGTTCCTGCACGGCAACTTCCGTCGGGCGGCGGTCGGTCAGGATCGGGGCGAGATTGTTCTTGCCGATCACCTCGCGCATGGCGCTTTCGGCCACCGCCTTCACGGTCGATTCCGGGTTCTGGATGTTGAACAGGAAATCGCCGGCGTTCGAAATCACCCAGAACACGGTGAAGTCGACATCGACGATATTCTCGTCGCCGGTCAGCATCAGGCTTTCTTCCGGAACGTCCTGCACGCGCGTTGCGCGGGTGCGTTCCTCGAAACCGCGCATGCCGACCTCGATGCGGTTGACGCGCGTCACCTTCGGCGTCAGTGCCGTTTCGATCGGCCATGGCAAATGATAGTTCAGACCCGGCTGCGTCTGCTCGACATACTTGCCGAAGCGCAGCACGACGCCCTGCTCGTCCGGCTGGACACGATAGAAGCCGGTCAGCAGCCACACGACCACGAGCAGCAAAAGCAGCAGGATATATCCCTTGCCGCCGACGCTGCCGCCACCGGGCATCACGTTCTTGATGCGCTCCTGGCTCTTGCGCAGGATTTCCTCAAGGTCGGGCGGCTGTCCGCCGCCGCCACCTGATCCTCCCGGGGGCGGGCTACCCCATGGGCCGCCATTGTTGCCCTTCCAGCCACCACCCTGATTGCTCCAAGGCATATGTTTTCCTCGTCTCGTGGGAAAGCAGGCTCAAGATATGTCCTGCGTTCAAATGGTTGCGCGCGGTTATAGGCCACGTATCGGCCCCTTTCAACGCGCGTTCGCCGTCACTTGGGACTTGGTATACCGAGCCTGACCTGTCAACGCCGCACGAAGGTTATTGCCGAAAATGCCGCATCGTCTTTTTCGCCTTTCGCGAAATCCTCGCGCGAGGCGATTTTCCATTGTGCCGGATCAAGCGGCGGGAAAAAGGCGTCACCGTCAGGTTCCATGTCTATTTCATTGATGTGGATAACGTCGGCGGCATCGAGTGTCTGGCGGAAGATCTCCTCCCCGCCGATCACCATGACCGAATCTGCACCACACTTTCGGGCGAGATCGCGGGCAACCTCCAGCCCTTCATCGACGGAAGCCGCAACGTGCACGCCCTCGTGAGTGAAATCCGTATCGCGGGTGATGATCACATTGTCGCGCCCGTCCAGCGGCTTGCCGATCGACTGGAACGTCTTGCGCCCCATCAGCACCGGCTTGCCCATGGTCAGCTTGCGGAACTGTTTCAGGTCGCCGGGGATGCGCCATGGCAGCCCACCGTCCTTACCGATGACGCCGTTCTTCGCGACCGCGACAGCGAACGCGATTGCGATCTTCTTCTCCGTCACACGGAGACCTCGGCCCGGATATGCGGATGCGGGTCGTAGCCTGTCAGCGCGAAATCCTCATAAGTGAAGGAGAAGATGTCCTTCACAGCTGAGTTGATCTCCATTTTCGGCAACGCCCGTGGCGCGCGCGAAAGCTGCTCGCGCGCCTGTTCGAAATGGTTCGAATAGAGATGCACATCACCGAAGCTGTGCACGAAATCGCCGGGCTTCAGGCCGGTCACCTGCGCCATCATCATCGTCAGCAGCGCATAGGATGCAATGTTGAACGGCACGCCGAGGAACACGTCCGCCGAACGCTGATAGAGCTGGCAGGAGAGTTTCCCCTCGGCGACATAGAACTGGAACAGGCAATGGCACGGGCTCAGCGCCATCGCCGGCAGATCGGCGGGATTCCAGGCGGTGACGATGAGGCGGCGTGAATCCGGATTGGTGCGGATGTCGCTGATCACGTCCGAAATCTGATCGATCGTGCGCCCGTCGGGCGCCGCCCACGAGCGCCACTGCTTGCCGTAGACCGGGCCGAGATTGCCGTTCTCGTCCGCCCACTCGTCCCAGATGCGAACGTCATGGGCCTTCAGATAGGCAATATTGGTGTCGCCCGAAAGGAACCACAGCAACTCGTGGATGATCGACTTCAGGTGCAGCTTCTTGGTCGTGACCAGCGGAAAGCCTTGCGCCAGGTCGAAGCGCATTTGCGCGCCGAAAACCGAACGCGTGCCGGTTCCCGTCCGGTCGTTGCGATCGGTGCCCTCGGTCAGGATACGGTTCACCAGGTCGAGATAGTTCTGCATGGCGGCTCGGGCCGGTCTTGAGAGAATCAGAGTCTAATCGGCGGACTTTACCGCATCCTTTCTGATATTGAACGCAAACGGCCCGCGCCAGGGCACGGGCCGTTGAAAATCCGCAAGTCCGTCTGTGTCAGAGCGAACCGAGCTTGCCGAACTTCTCGGCCAGCAGATAGTAGACCGTCGCGCGGCCCTTCATGCGGTCGGCCTTCATCGCTTCCATGACCTCGGCAATACCGGCATCGAGCTTGTCGTCGCCGCTTAAGCCCAGCTTCTTCTTCAGCCAGCTTTCACGCACGGTCTCAAGCTCGGAGGGATCCGTTGCCGCCACATAGGCCGAATCGCGGTTACGCAGGGCGATACCGAGATATTTCACGATCTTGTCTGCCGCGGCCTCGTCCACCTTGGTGTATTTTGCGATGTCTTCGTAGTGCTTGCTGTTGTCGGCCATTGCTGCCTTCCCCTCCTCGACCGGGCGGCGCGAAATGTCCGCCCTGTGTTTCAAAGCCGGATGCCCGTACGGCACCTTCAATACGCTTCTATACCATAGCGTGCGCGCCTTGAACCTTTTCTTGCCCGTTACGGGCCATGCGTTCAGTCCAGAACCGCCGTCACCTCGATTTCCACCTTCCAGGCCGGCTCCATGAGGGGAGCGACCACCACGGTGGATGCCGGCTTGTGGGGGACGTATTTGTCGCGGATGGTGCGGAAAACCGGTGTGTTTGCCTGCGAATCGATGAACGCGTTCATCCGCGCGATGGAATGCAGACCGCCACCCTGGCTTTTCAATATCCTTTCCACATTAGCCCAGGCCAGTTCGCACTGCTCGGCGAAGTCCGTTGGCATCGAGCCGTCCATTGCAACCCCAACCTGCCCCGACACCAGCACGATGCGCCCACCGGTGATCACCGCGCCATGGCTGTAGTTGGCCGCCGGCGGCGGCGTTCCGTCCGGATTGAACACTTCAAAAGGCATATTCACATCTCCTCCGGGGTGAGTTGAACCGGGCTGTTAAACGGTTACGCGCCCCCGTCTTTTCGCAGCCTCAATTACACACTATATTGCGTGTTGCCGGTTTCGGCCGGCTATGGCGATACAGGATAGTCGTAATAAACCTATCGGACCCGGGGGCGGTACCCGGCGCCTCCACCAAAACCCAGGGATCAGAGCTGGGCTTTGGCGGGGGCGAAACAGGATCGACGAGGGTGTAAAGGGCTGGTCTTCGCTCGGCATGGTACCACCGTCATCGGGCCAAACCTATAGTTGCGAATGACAACTATGCTCCGGTTGCTCAGGCTGCGTAAGGCAGTTTGAAACACCGAAATTAAGCCCTGACGGTTAGCCCCGTCAGGCGGGGTTCCGGGGCACCTGGCAACAGAAGCCCCACCTACCTCCCCAAAGCACCCGCAGTGACCGGGACCGGCCTCGAGCGTGAGGCGAAAAGTCACGTTTTTGCACCGGCACATCGCGAAACCCTTGACGCAAGGCCTTTGCGGGGACAACCCTTGTCGTCGCGCGGCGATAACGACCCTTTTGCCGTATCGCTGCACTGGAGACTGGATGGTCATGGCCAAGGATTACATACGTTACGATCTGCTGGCGCAGGAAGCGCTGCGCGGTGTCGTGCGTCAAGTGCTGACATCCGCTGCACAGCAAGGCCTGCCCGGCGATCACCATTTCTACATCTCCATCGACACGACCGCGCCCGGCGTCATCATTTCAGACCGGCTGCGCGGCGACTATCCCAGCGAGATGACCGTTATCCTGCAGCATCAGTTCTGGGACCTGGAAGTCGATGATGCCGGCTTCTCGGTCACGCTTTCCTTTGGCGGCAATCCCGAACGCCTCATCATTCCCTATGATGCGATCAAGGGTTTCTTCGACCCGAGCGTCCAGTTCGGCCTCGAATTCGTTACCGACGAGGATGCAGCCGAGGAAACGCCGGCCGCCGATCTTCCGCTTGCCGCGGCTGAGGCAGAAGACGCCGCCGTGCCGGAAACACCGGACAGCGAAGGCCCGGGCGGAGAGACTGCGGAACCAGCCGATGGCGCGACCGTCGTGTCGCTCGACGCATTCCGCAAGAAGGGCTGACGCCTCCCAAGCCATACGGCCATTGTACGACCTTTCACCGGCTTGCCCGACAGGCCATGCATGGTAGTTTGCCCCCTCGCAATCCGACCCTGAGCAAAGGCCCGTCCGAATGAGCAAGACACGCACTGAAACCGATACCTTCGGCCCCATCGAAGTCGATGCCTCCCGCTATTGGGGCGCGCAGGCCCAGCGGTCGCTCGGCAATTTCAAGATCGGCTGGGAAAAACAACCTGCCCCGGTCGTGCGCGCGCTCGGCATCGTCAAGCGCGCAGCAGCCGAAGCCAACATCGCGCTCGGCAAGATGGACCCCGATATGGGCAAGGTGATCATCGCGGCCGCCCAGGAGGTGATCGAGGGCAAGCTCGACGAGCACTTCCCGCTCGTTGTCTGGCAGACCGGCTCGGGCACCCAATCGAACATGAACGCCAACGAGGTGATCTCCAACCGTGCCATCGAAATGATGGGTGGCGAGATGGGCTCCAAGAAGCCTGTCCATCCCAACGATCACGTCAACATGAGCCAGTCGTCCAACGATACCTTCCCGACCGCGATGCACATCGCCTGCGCCGAGGAAGTCGTCCACAGGCTGATCCCGGCCCTGCAGCAGCTTCGCAATGCGCTCAACGACAAGGCGCAGGCCTGGAAGGACATCATCAAGATCGGCCGCACTCATACCCAGGATGCGACACCGTTGACATTGGGGCAGGAATTTTCCGGCTACACCCAGCAGCTCACCAACGGGATTGCGCGCATCGAGGATACCCTGCCCGCGCTGATGCAGCTTGCCCAGGGCGGCACGGCGGTCGGCACCGGTCTTGCCTCGCCGATAGGATTTGCGGAAGCCGTCGCCGACAAGATCGCGGCGATCACCAAGCTGCCCTTCACCTCCGCACCCAACAAGTTCGAGGCGCTGGCCGCCCACGACGCCATGGTCTTCACCCACGGCGCGATCCACACCGTCGCCATGTCCTGTTTCAAGATCGCCAACGACATCCGCTTCCTCGGCTCGGGCCCGCGCGCAGGGCTTGGCGAACTGGCGCTGCCTGAGAACGAGCCCGGTTCCTCGATCATGCCCGGCAAGGTCAACCCGACCCAGTGCGAGGCGATGACCCAGGTCTGTGCCCATATCCACGGCAACAATGCCGCCATCGCCATGGCCGGCAGCCAGGGGCATTTCGAATTGAACGTCTTCAACCCGATGATGGCCTATAATTTCCTGCAGTCGGTACGCCTGCTGGCGGATGCCGCCGTCTCCTTCACCGACAACTGCGTCGTCGGCATCGAGCCGCGCCTCGACAACATCGAGGCCGGATTGAAGAACTCGCTGATGCTGGTGACGCCGCTGAAGGAAAAATACGGCTACGACCGCGCCGCCAAGATCGCCAAGACCGCACACAAGAACGGCACAACGCTACGCGAGGAAGCGATCGCCGACGGCATCCCGGCGGAGGATTTCGATGCCATCGTCGTGCCGGCCAAGATGATCTCGCCAAGCTAGAGCAGATCCAGCAAGCGGCTGCCGGTTCTCCGTCCGGATTTGCGCCAGAAAAGTTGAAGAGCCACCATGGCCGACATCGTCAACCTGAACCGCTTCCGCAAGCAAAAGGCCCGCGTCGAGAAAGCGGCTCACGCGGAAGAGAACCGCGTCAGGTTCGGACGAACGAAGGCTGAGAAAGACAAGGCCAAACGCGAAAGCGAACGCGCGGCAAAACATGTCGAGGCTCATCGCCGCGACGGCGAAGACCCGGAAGAGAACTGATCCAGTGGATGGCGACCGCGTCCGCAAGCGTTCGCTGACGCTATCCGGTCACCGGACCAGCGTTTCCCTGGAGGATGCGTTCTGGGACGCGCTCAACGACATTGCAGCCGAACGAGGCATATCGATTACCGCGCTTGTCAACGAAGTGGATGAGGCGCGCGGCGTCACAGCCCTTTCGCAGTCTCTTCGCGCCTATGCCCTGAACTGGTACCGCAACCGCTGATGCGGTTGACATCAGTAGGAATAGCGTTTCCCCGTCAGCGGATCGATGTTGTTTGAGCGCCGTCTTCTGGGCTCAGGCTGCTCGGGCGGCGATGCTTGCGCCTCCTGCGCCCCTGGCAATTGCCGCGGCTGGCTGGCCTGCCCGGAATTCTGCGGAATCCGGGGGTCGCGGCTATCGCCGACCACCTGACCGGCCCCGGACGCAACCGAACCCGGGGGCGGCGCTATCTCAATCGGCTGGTTCAGGACGGGCGGCGGAGCGAGATTGGGTGGTGGAGGCGGCGCGAACTGCTCCTCGACGGCAGCCTGCGCCGCAGCCGCTTTGCGCGCGGCCTCTTCGGCAGCCTGAAGCTCGGCCTCCTCGCGCGCCTTGCGGGCGGCAGCCGCGCGGGCTCTGCGCTGGCGCTCTTTCTCCTCGGCGACCCGGCGCGCCTCCAGCCTGCGGTTCACAAGCACATCCAGTTCACGCTTGATGCGGCCGCGATCGTGAATATCAAGCTGCAGTTCTTCAAGCCGCTGCACCTCGTGCTCGAAGGCGCGGATGGTGAGATAGCCGATCAGCGGCGAGGTGTCGAAGCTGCGTTGCGGATCTTCCAGCGGCCCGGAGAACACTATGCCAAACTCCCTTATCTGATCGGGGGCATCGGGATCCGGCGGCGCGCGCACGCTCCATGCGCTGTCGAGCGTCAGTTTATTGAGGTCGATCTGACCGGTAACGAAAGACGACAGACCATCGCCATCGATGGCAAACCGCGTTGCCCGCGCGACCCCGCCTGCGACCGAAAACGTCATGTCGGCCCGGTTGAAATCGAGCGCGCCAAGATCAAGGTAGGCAGCAAGCAGTTCTTCTGCCTTTGCCTCGTCAATCTCGGCGCCACGGTCGGCGGCATCGACAATCCGGTCGAACGCAACCGGCGACAACCCGGCAATGCTGCCATCGCTAACGCTGACCGCGCCCTCGCCTGTCAGGCTGGACACGATGGCCGACAGCGAACGCCCGCTGCCGGAAAAACTGACATCGGCATCGACCGTGCCACTGGCGACGGCGCGGCCACCGCGCTTCCACACGATATCCTCGAACCGGCCGCCCTCGATGCGCATCCGTCCATCGGCGGCGACATTTCCCGACTGCGCCGACAGCGACAAAGCACCATGCGCTTGCCCGCCGAAAGCCCCGCCCTCGATCGCATCGAGCCGCAGTTCATCGGCGCGCAGGGAAAGTTTCGCCTTCGCACCGGTCAGCTCCAGCCCGGGCGCCAGTGATAACCGGTCCGTCTTCAGATCCGCGTTGACCTCGACACGTTCCGGAAAGGACACGGCGAACGGCTTTGCCGCAAAGCCCTTGCCGTCTTCCTGAACGAAACGGCCTGCCCCGAACAGAACATCAAGCAGTCCCGGCAACGATACGGCATCGCCTGAAAGATCGGTATCAACGCGATGCGGCCTGCCGTCGCGGCCAAGCGCAAGCGTCCCGCTTCCGCCGATCTTAACAGGCGCGGTATCGCCGTCGATGATTAGACTGATGTCATTCAGCCGGAACGGATCGCGGCCCTGGATATGCACGGCGGCCACTGCTTCGAGCGGACTGTCGCCGATACGCGGAACGACCACGTCGAAGGCTGAAAGGAAGCCAACCAGCTGGCCGCTTCTGGCATTTACGTCGAGGTCCAGCGTATGCGTGCCATCGGCATCGAAGCGAACGGAACCTTTCGCATGAACGCGGGTTTCCAGTCCGCTCAAGTCGGCATCGATGGCGAGCCCGTCGCGCGGCGTACCACGCAACGACAGCTCAACGTTTGCCGTGCCTTCCGCCACCGGTCCGGAAGGCAAGCCGGTCTGCGCGATCAGTTCTGCGGTGTCCTTCGCAGCCAGCCGCACATCGGCATTGATGTCCGCCTTGGCCAATTCCGCTAACGCGCCACCGATCGAGCCGCTCGCGGATATGGTCGTGCCGGCGGCAGAACCGTCCAGCGAAAGCCCCGTCCTGCCCCCTGCGACTGTTCCCGTGCGCAACTGACCTTTCAGCGAAAGCGGAGCCAGAGAACGCGCACGCTTTTCCAGCGCAGCGGCTGCCCGATGCAATTCCATCAGGTCGAGAAACGACGCGGCGTCGTCAAGCGCGCGGGCTTCAAGCGCGAAATCGAGTGTTCCGTCGCGCGCCTCTCCGGCAAGGCCGAGCACACCGCTCGCCTGCAGGCGCGCCCCGCCCAGATCGCTGACCCGCAATTGCCGCAGATCGAGCTCACCGTCGACCAGATGCGCATCGATCGCGACGCCACGTGCATTGACAGCGCCCGCAGACAACACATCTGTTTCCAGTTTCAGCGAAACGTCCGGGACTTCGAAAGCTTTTTGTCCTTCTTCGGGTTTCAGCCCCGCCCACAGCGCCTGAAGCGCCTCGAGACGGATTTCCTCGCCCGACAAATCGATTGCAATGGCACCCTTTTCATCCGTCCCGGGAAACTCTGCCGAAACGGTCCCGTTGAGTGGTTTGCCGTCAAGGCTGAGCGCGATGTTGTCGAGTGCCAGACGTCCTTCGCCGACAACAAGATCGGCGCGCCCGTCAACTGCCCCGCTCAGCCAGCCGGTATAAGGTTTCAGGTCAGCGCCAAGCCAGGTGGCGAAAACCTGCCCGCGTGACGTGGCAAGGCGCACGGCGCCGTTGAAGACCGGCGGTTTGTCCGGGTCCGCTAGAACGAGATCACCCGCCAAACCGATACTGGTGTTGCCCGGCAGGGCCGCGCTTGCATCGCCGACGCTCCATTGCTCACCATCCCAGTTCACCTCCAGCGAAACGTCATCGACGAGGTTTCCGCCAACGACCACGCGTGCCAGATCGATGCCAAGCCGTCCGGGAATCGGCGGCGGCGTCCGTGACAGCTCTCCAATGCGGGTCAACACGTCCGAAAGCGTCGCCGGCCCCTCTTCGCCATCGCCAAGCGCACGGTCGAGATCAGCCTGGCGCGCGCCCAGCACGGCATCGAAGCGCGGGTGCCCGGCAAGCGCCAGCGAGCCGGCGCCCTCGAGCGTGAACTGCCGCTCGGCGGGACCGAATCCCAGCGTCATGGCGGTGAAGCGGATATTTGCTGGATCGGCATCGGTATCGCCGCGAAACAGCCAGCGGCTTCCCGGCGCATTGGCATCGGCAATCCGCTCCAGCCTGACCCGGCCGGAGAACGCGGGAACACCTTCATCGATCCGCACCATGCCGTCTGCATCGAACGTGACCGGTTGCGCGCGCGGCGTAATGGAAAACTTGGCCCGCAAATCCCCGCTATCGGCCCATCGTCCGCTGGCAAAGGAAACGTCATAGACCTCGCCATCGTGGCGCAAGGAACCATCCGCCTTGTACGGGCCATCGAGATTGGTGGCGCTCGCCTTCAGGTTGACGCCATCGAAAACCTGTTCGCCGCTGTCGCCGGAAATGATCAGGCGGCCATCGGCGATCTCGATCGAATCGAGCGTGAAATCGTCGGCATCGGCTTGTGGTTCGGGACGCTTGAGGCCGGAAATGCTGCCTGAGCCGTCGGATGCGATGCGCATTTCCGCACCCGCGATGCGGACATGTTCAACCTGAAGATTGCCGGACAACAGAGGTGTCAGCCCAAGCCTGACCCGCAAGCCCTTGGCGTGAAAGCCGCCATCGCCAAT
This sequence comes from Rhodobiaceae bacterium, assembly GCA_020637855.1. Classification (GTDB taxonomy): domain Bacteria; phylum Pseudomonadota; class Alphaproteobacteria; order Rhizobiales; family Tepidamorphaceae; genus JACKJK01. The sequence continues at coordinate 296,855 of JACKJR010000002.1, forward strand.
CGTGATTTCGCTTGCCGTGATCCGCGGCCGTGGCAGAAGCCGGGCCGAAAGATCTCCTTCGATCTTCACCGGCGCGCCAAGCAACTGGCTGGCGCGGGTTTCGAAGAAATCCCTGTAACCGCCCCAATCGATGAAGAACGGCGCAACCAGCGCGGCAATCAGCGCAGCCGCAATTGCGATCCCGATACTGAGCAGGAACGAATTCATAATCTGTACGCCGACCTCTGCCTCATCCGCCGCCCTGTGTATGCGTCATGCAATAACCGGTTCGCCCGCCGCATAGCCGGAAGGAAAAATCTTTCCAGGATTGAAAATGTTTTCAGGATCCAGCGCCTTTTTAATGGCGATCATCGCCGCAACCGCTGGATCACCCAGTTCTTTGGGCAGATACTTGCCCTTTCCCTGCCCGACGCCGTGCTCGCCGGTGCAGGTTCCGTCCATCCGCACAGCGCGTTCGGAAAGCCTGGAGAGAAAGCCTTTCACAGCGCCCACTTCTGCCGCGTTGTCCATGTCGATCAGCGGAAGCACGTGGAAATTGCCATCCCCGACATGTCCGACGATGGGCGCGAGGAAACCGCAAGCCTCGACATCCGCGATCGTTTCCATGATGCATTCCGCAAGCCGGGAAACCGGCACGCAGACATCGGTCGCAATGCCCTTGGCGCCGGGACGCAATTGCAGTGCCGCCCAATAGGCATCGTGGCGCGCCTGCCAGAGCGCGTTGCGCTTCTCCGGTTCGCTTTCCCAGCGGAACGGCCCGCCCCCGAAGCTGTCCGCGATCTCGCCGAACAGTGCCGCCTGTTCCGCAACGCCAGCCTCGGTGCCGTTGAACTCAACGAACAGCATCGGCACTTCTTCAAGATCGAGCTTCGAATAAGCGTTGCAGGCCTTCACCTGTGCCACGTCGAGAAGTTCGATCCGGGCAATCGGGATGCCGGACTGGATCGTCATGATGACTGCGTTGGTTGCATTCTCGATTGTTGTGAACGGGCATACGCCACCGGCCACGCATTCGGGAATGCCATGCAGCTTCAGCGTCATTTCGGTGATGATGCCGAGCGTGCCCTCAGATCCGATCATGAGCCGCGTCAGGTCGTAGCCGGCCGATGTCTTGCGGGCGCGCCGCGCGGTCGTCATCACCTTGCCGTCGGCCATCACGGCGCGCAGGCTCAGCACGTTGTCCTTCATGGTACCGTAGCGCACCGCGTTGGTGCCCGACGCCCGCGTCGCCGCCATGCCGCCGAGGCTGGCGTCGGCGCCCGGATCGATCGGGAAGAACAGGCCGGTGTCGCGCAGGTAGGTGTTGAGCTGTTTGCGCGTGATACCCGGCTGCACCGTGCAATCGAGGTCTTCCGGCGAAACCCGGATCACCTGGTTCATCGCCGACATGTCAATGGAAACACCGCCATACGGCGCATTCACCTGACCCTCGAGCGAGGTGCCGGCGCCGAAAGGCACAATGGGAAGTCCATGCCCTGCGCAGATATTGACGATTTCGACAACGTCATCCTCGCTTTGCGCGAAGACCACCGCATCCGGCGGCTCGTTGGCGTGCCATGTGGTGGTATGCGCGTGCTGTTCGCGCATGGCTAAAGCGTCCGAAAAACGGTTGTGAAACCGCTCCTTCAATACGCCAAGCCCCGCCTGCCGGCGCGCGGCAAGGCCGTCATCTCTCACCTCGGACATTGCCATTCTTGCACTAACCTCGAATAGACCGGATGATCGGGAAAGGGGACCGGATAAACGCTATCAGATCGCCACCGCAGCGTCCAAGTAGTGAACACATAAAGTGGGCGATTTTACAGTGTGTTGGGTCTTCGCGTACTGCATGCGCGCCGGGAGAAGCCGTATATGACAAACATAACCGCCGGGACGAAGTCCGATCCAGCTCCGTTCAAGTGTTCGCCCATGCTGGTCGAGCCTCAGTGGACCGACTACAACGGCCACCTCAACATGGCCTATTACAACGTCCTGTTCGACCGCGCGCTTGACGAGGTCTTCGCTGCCGTCGGGCTTGGTCCGGACTATCTGAAGACCAGTCATCACTCCTCCTTCACGGCGGAGGCGCACGTCACCTACCTCAACGAGCTTCATGCCGGCGAGATGGTCACGATTGCCTTCCGCCTGCTCGACTACGACGAAAAGCGCCTGCACTCGTTTGAGGAGATGTACAGCAGCGACGGCACACTGTCGGCCACGTCGGAGCAGATGTCGCTGCATGTCGATATGGAAAGCCGCAAGGTCGCGCCATTCCCGCAAGCCATTCTCGACAGGCTGAAGGCCATGCACAGCTCGCACGCGGCACTTGCGAACAGCCCGCAGGTCGGCCACGTCATCGGCATCCGCCGCAAGCCGCGCTGACCCGCCAGCCGCGCGATGAACCCACGGCCAGAAAAACTTCGTGAACTGATCCGCACCGGCTGGTCGCGGATATTGATGTGGGCCAAGCCGAACCTTCGCATTTTCATTGGCACCAGGCAGCCCCTGGTCTGGACTCTGGCCGCCTTGATCGGCGTCGGCGTCGCGATGGCGGCGATCGGGTTCCGCCTCGCCATCGGCCTTCTCCAGTGGCCGTGGTTGCGCGACATGAGCGAGCGCGTGGCAAGTGCCGCGCAGGCTGTTCCATGGTACTGGGTGCTGCTGGCACCGGCGGCCGGCGGGCTTGTCGTCGGGATCATGCTGGACCGGCTGATGCCCGGCAAACGTGCCGAGGGCGTCGCCGACGTGATCGAGGCACGCGCCCTGCCCCAGCACAGGCTCGGTTTCCGTAACGGTTTGGCGAGCGCGCTGATTTCGGTGATCTCGCTCGGCTCGGGCGCAAGCGCTGGCCGCGAAGGGCCCGTCGTGCACCTCGGCGCCGTGCTGGCGACTGCGATCACGCGCTGGTTCACGCTGCCCAAGGCCAGCAGCCGCATGCTGCTGGCAGCAGGCGTATCGGCTGCGGTCTCGGCTTCGTTCAATGCCCCGATTGCCGGTGTGCTCTTCGCCCATGAGGTGATCCTTGGGCACTATGCCATGACGGCACTGGTCCCCATCGTCATTTCATCGGTGCTGGCAACCGTCATGACCCGGATCTGGTTCGGCGATTTCACGGCGTTCTTCGTGCCCGAATATCAGATCACGTCCTACTGGGAGGTGCCGGCCTTCGTACTGTTGGGAGTAACCTGTGCCGCAGTCGCGATCATCTTCCAGTACGCGCTAATCGCGACGGATTTCATCGCCCGCAACATCCCCATCCGCCTGATGTTCAGACCCGTCGTCGGAGGGCTGTTGGTGGGAGCAATCGCACTGACCTTTCCGCAGGTGCTGGGTGTTGGATACGAAACGACGGACCTTGCCCTGCACCAGCGATTGCCGCTGACACTGATGCTGATGCTAATCATCGCCAAGACGGCTGCAACGGCGATCACGCTTGCAAGCCGCTTCGGCGGCGGCATCTTCTCGCCCTCGCTTTATCTCGGCGCCATGACAGGCGGCGCGTTCGGCCTGATCGCGGCCTCGCTCTTCCCCGGTATGGCATCGAGCGCCGGGCTCTATGCAATCCTCGGCATGGGCGCGGTGGCGGCTTCCGTGCTCGGCGCGCCGGTCTCGACCATCGTCATCGTTTTTGAGCTGACCGGCGGATACGCCATGACCCTGGCGCTGCTGCTGACGGTTTCGATCGCCATCGGCCTGACGCTCGCAGTGCACGGGCGCAGCTATTTCCACTGGCAACTGGAAAGCCGCGGCCTGTTCCTTCAGGGCGGTGCGCATCAGCGCATCGGGCGGCAATTCAGGGTCAAGGATGTCATGCGCCACCTCGGCGAGGGCGAAACGCAGGAAAGCGTCGATCCCGACGAACTGGAAGCCTGGCTGACGCCCGACGACACGCTTGAATCCGCCCTGAGACGGTTCGACGAAGCCGGCAAGACCCGCATCGCCGTCGTAGACGAGAACGCGCCGACCGAGATCGTCGGTTTCATCTATCAGGTCGACGTGCTCCGCCGCTTCACCGAGGAACTGATCGAAACAGCCGTCGAGGAGCACCGGTGACCGTTTTCGGTATGCCTCGCTCGCCTTCGCTTTTTTCAGGTGGCGACTGGGTCAAACCCCTAGAAACCCGCGCGCGCAATCAGGGCGACCAGCTCGGCACGGCTTGCACAGCCCGTCTTTTTAAAAATACTGGCAAGGTGCGCCCGGGCAGTGTTGTGGGCGATCCCGAGCACGCGAGCCGTTTGCGGCAAGGCAGCCCCTTGCTGCAAGGCAACCGCAATCTCGGCCTCACGGCGCGTGAGGCCGTAAATATCCTGAAGTTTTCCGGGACCAACCGACATCGCGTCGGGATCGCGTATGAAGACGAAGATCACCGGCACATCGTCCGGCATGCGCCCGGCACGCCCGGCCAGAGCGGAAATCTCGACGATATAGTCGCGCTGACGGCTCGGCCTGGGTATCGCCAGCACCCTGCGGGCATTTCCACTGCGGCCGTTTGCGCACGAAAGCGCATTGGCAATTGCGATCTGAAGCGTCCGGTCGGCCGCACTGCGTGCCGAGTATAGTTTCCGGTCAAGACTGAACAGTCCGTCGGCGGCAAGCAGAACCTGCTCGGCGGCCCTGTTGGCCGAAACGATCAGGCCATGCGCATTCAGGCCCAGCGTAGCCACGCCGGTCGAATCGAGCGCCAGAGCCGCGGCATGAGCATCAGCTTGAAGCCGGGCAAGCTTGCCGCTCAGGCGCCACGCATTCGCAGCATGCGGCACGACACGGCGGAAGAATTCCACTTCCTCTTCGCTCGCAGGACCATGTGCGGCGGTGAATTCAACCGACAGGAAGGAGAGACTGGGCCCGTCATCCAGCATGCGCGCGCCGATGAAATATTTCACGCCGCATTCGCGCTCGAGCCATGCATAGAACTCGTGCCGGCGTATCCCTTCCTCGGGCAAGCCGTCATAATCCACCGCGACGTGCGGCCCCAGCTGGGACAAGGCACGCTTCATGCGCGGATTGATCGCATTCATCCGTGTCGCATAGTCATCCTGCGCCGGTTCCAGTCCGTGCGTGACGATCCCGGTCACCTGTGCCCTGCTGACATCAAGATCGATGATGCTCGCGCCGGGAGCGCCAAAGACAGTCTCGACGTCGGCAACAACATCCCGCCATCCGCACTCATTGAGAGCGGCATCGTAAAACCCCCGGACGAGCCGGTCGAAAGCTCCGCGGGACACATCCATGACGTAACGTTAACCCAACACGTCCGCGAAAACCATTTCCATCGCGATTCCCCGCCCGGTGGCGCATTGTCCCTCAAAGCGCCATATTGGGGCACGAAACGCGAACACGAATCACATCCCGTAAGGCAGTAACTGCGTCCGGACATGACTGCGCCCAACGCCAAGATCGAAGCCCCGCAGCCCGCCGAGGGCGGCATTGCCGCGCGCGCCCGCGCCGCAGGCGGTGGCCCGCGTTATCTCGACGGGCTGAATGCCGAACAGCGCGAGGCGGTCGAGACAACCGACGGGCCGGTGCTGGTTCTGGCAGGAGCGGGCACCGGCAAAACCCGCGTGCTCACCACCCGCATCGCCCATATTCTCGCAACAGGCCGCGCGAGACCCGGACAGATTCTCGCCGTCACCTTCACTAACAAGGCCGCGCGCGAGATGCGGCACCGCATCGGCTCGCTGATCGGCCAGTCGGTGGAGGGCATGGCCTGGCTCGGCACGTTCCATGCGATCGGCGTGAAGATCCTGCGCACCCACGCAGAGCTTGCCGGACTGAAGCGCGACTTCACCATCCTCGATACCGACGACCAGATCCGCCTGCTGAAGCAGATCATCCAGGCGGAAAACATCGACGACAAGCGCTGGCCGGCGCGCCAGCTTGCCTCCCACATCGACGGCTGGAAGAACCGTGGCCTGACCCACGACAAGGTGACTCAGGGTGAAGCCTTCGCCTTTGCCAACGGGCGCGGCGCTGAACTGTACAGGATGTATCAGGAGCGGCTGCGCATCCTGAACGCGGTCGATTTCGGCGACCTGCTGCTGGAAACCCTCGACATCCTCAGGAAACACCCGGACGTGCTGGAGGATTACCAGCACCGCTTCCGTTACGTGCTGGTCGACGAGTATCAGGACACCAACGTCGTCCAGTACCTGTGGCTGAAGCTGCTGGCGCGCCATGAGGACGGCAAGCCCGGCAACATCGCCTGCGTCGGCGACGACGACCAGTCGATCTATGGCTGGCGCGGCGCCGATGTCGACAACATCCTGCGCTTCGAGAAGGACTTCCCCGGCGCGAAGGTGATCCGGCTTGAGCGCAACTACCGCTCCAAGGCGCATATCCTCGCCGCCGCCTCGCACCTGATCGCTCATAACGAGGGCCGCCTCGGCAAGACGCTGCACACCGAGGACGAGGACGGCGAGAAGGTCAACGTCGCCTGCGCCTGGGACAGCGAGGAGGAGGCGCGGCTGATCGGCGAGGAAATCGAGCGGTTGCAACGAAACGGCGAGAGCCTCGACGAGATCGCCATTCTCGTGCGCGCGTCGTTCCAGATGCGCGAATTCGAAGACCGTTTCGTCACGCTCGGCCTGCCCTACCGCGTCATCGGCGGTCCGCGCTTCTACGAGCGCGCCGAAATCCGCGATGCGCTGGCCTATTTCCGCGTCGTGGTGCAGCCGGCGGACGACCTCGCCTTCGAGCGTATCGTCAACACGCCGCGCCGGGGTCTGGGCGGTGCGACGCTGAAGATCCTGCATGCCTATGCCCGCGCGCATTCCGTGCCACTGACGCAGGCTGCAGCCGTGCTGATCGAGACCGAGGAAATCAAGGCCAAGCCGCGCGGCGCGCTTCGTGAAGTGCTGGAGATGTTCGAGCGCTGGCGATCCGAACTCGACACCATGGCGCACACCGATCTCGCGCCGATCATTCTGGACGAATCCGGCTACACCCAGATGTGGCTCGACGACAAATCGCCCGACGCGCCGGGGCGGTTGGAAAACCTCAAGGAACTCGTCCGCTCCATGGAGCCGTATGAATCCATGACCGGCTTCCTCGAGCACGTCTCGCTGGTGATGGATGCCGAGAGCGGCGAGCAGGAAGAGAAGGTGTCGCTGATGACGCTGCACTCCGCCAAGGGGCTGGAATTCGATACTGTCTTCCTGCCCGGCTGGGAGGAAGGCCTTTTCCCGCATCAGCGCGCCCTGGACGAAAGCGGCAAGGCAGGCTTGGAGGAAGAGCGCCGCCTCGCCTATGTCGGCATTACCCGCGCCAAGCAGCGCGCGCGCATCTATTTCGCTTCCAACCGCCGCATCCACGGCCTGTGGCAATCATCCATCCCCTCGCGCTTCCTCGACGAATTGCCCGCCTCATCCGTCGACGTGGTCGAGACCGGCTCGGTTTCCGGCAACTGGGGCTATGGCGCCAGCCGCTTCGACAGCCGGGAAAGTTTCGCAAGCCCTTATGACACGCCGGGATGGCAGCGCGCCCAGAGCCGCAAGGCGTCCGGTCACCGCACGTCATCGCCACGGCTGATCGAGGGCGAGGTGATCGCCCGCTCCAGCGGTTCAGCCTCCCAATTCGCCAAGGGCGAACGCGTCTTCCACCAGAAGTTCGGCTACGGCAAGGTAACCTCCATCGACGGCAACAAGCTGACCGTCGATTTCGAGATGTCCGGCCCCAAGCGCGTGATCGACTCCTTCCTCGAAAAGCACTGAAATGCTAACTCTAACCTGTGCAATTCTGGCTATTTAGGTGTCGGGCCACTGTAGAGAACAATCCGCAAAACTGGCAGCCATACATTGAGCTCTCATCCTCTTGAAGACATCTCTATAAGAGTTCGAAACTTCAAATGCTTCGGCAGTGAAGGTGGTAGCTTTGAGCCTTTCGCCCCCATCAACATCATTATTGGTAGGAATAATTCCGGGAAATCAGCCCTGATTGACGCAATCGATGTTTGTGTTAGCGAGGGAAAGAATTTTGATCTTGGAAAACATAAGCGCGGCGATGCTGATTTCAAAGTAGACATTACTCAGAAGGCTGATTCAACTATACTTCGTAATTTGTTTTCCGAGCACACGAGTGGAGGTGAAATATTTGGCAATCATTGGCATGATTTAGGGAAACATCTAATAAATAGCATAATCCGGCTGGAATATGATCAGTTTTGGAGGGCTAAATTTCTAACATGCGATAGGCTCAAACAAGTTTCTGATGCCAATCAGGAGGCGGCAGCAACGAAACTAGCCAATTACGGACATGCATCGCTCAGCAATCTAAAGATTATCAAAGTTGCAGCCGAGCGCGATGTAGTTCCGGAAACAAAAACCGCCAACCGAAAAGTAAATTCGAATGGATCTGGCCTAACCGATTTAGTGCGCGATTATATTAACAGCACTACTCTTCCACGCTCTGAAGTTGAAATCGAATTGCTCGCAGAGTTGAATGAAATTTATCGTGGTGATTGTCAATTCAAACGGATTATATGCCAAGAACACGGAACGGGAGAGTGGGAAATTTATCTGAACGAAAAAATTAAAGGAGACATACCGTTATCCCAATCGGGTAGTAGCTTAAAGTCCATTTTCATTATCTTAGCAATGCTTCGATTATTGCCTCCACTGAATGGAACAAAATGGAGAAAAACAATATTCGTTATCGAAGAACCAGAAAACAATTTACACCCAGCCTTATTACGTCGCTTGCTTGAATTTCTTGCAAAGCAAAGACAAGCCAAGTCATTCTCACTGTTTATCACAACTCATTCGCCAATTTGCATCGATTGGTCTTCAGGCCGTGACGACACCCAACTAATCCATGTACGCCATAAAGATGGTGAGTCGGTATGCCAAAATGCTCTAGAGTACAAATCTAAACGCGATGTCCTCGACGACCTCGACATAAGGGCATCTGACATACTTCAAGCAAATTGCGTCATATGGGTCGAAGGCCCCACCGACCGGCTCTACCTGAGAAAATGGATTGACCTCGCTTCAGACGGGTCTCTGAAAGAGGGCGTACATTACACAATTATGTTTTATGGCGGGAAGCTGCTTAGTCATTTGCATGCACTGCCACCCGAAGAGACTGAAGAGCTGATTTCTCTGGTTTCAATCAACCGAAATGCGGCTGTGTTGATGGACAGCGATAGAAAGTCTGCAACCAAGTCAGAACGGAAGCCACGGGTGAACCTCAATGACACAAAGCGCCGTTTGAAGTCAGAGATTGATGATATTGGTGGATTTGCCTGGGTTACAGAAGGGCGGGAGGTTGAAAACTATATCCGTGCCTCGGTTTTTAAGCAGATCGAAAAGGACAAAATACCTGAATTCGGAATATATGATCAGGTATGGAAGAAAGAATTTCTACCATCCTTCCGGGAAGATAAGATCGCCATCGCCCGCGCTGTTGTAGACCGCCTCAAAGTAGAAGATATCTCCAATCATCTAGACCTGAAAACCAAGCTTGATCAACTCTGCGCTCGGATTCGGAGTTGGAACGGCCTGCCGTCCACCCCATCCCAATAAAAACACTGAAAGATATGAAGCAAGATGTACGTTGCCCGCGTGCCCATCGCAGAAAGCGAGGCTGATACCGCGACCGACGCCATTCTCGGCGCGATCTGGCCCGAGACGAGCGCGGCTGCAGCGCTTGAGATCGACAAGGCCTGGCGGCTGGAAGCCTATTACACTGAAGCGCCGGAAGAAGCCGACATCGCCCGCATCGTGTCGCAGGCATTGGGCCGCGACGTTTCTCCCGACAGCGTATCGGTCGAACAGATCGCCGAGCAGAACTGGGTCCAGACCAGCCTCGAAGCCCTGCCCCCGGTGACCGCCGGGCGTTTCATCGTTCACGGGCACCATGACCGCGGCCGGGTGAAACCGAACCAGATCGGCATCGAGATCGAGGCAGGCCTTGCCTTCGGCACCGGCCATCACGGCACCACGAAGGGTTGCCTTGTCGCCATCAACGATGTGCTGAAGCGCCTCAAGCCAGTGAACGCGCTGGACATCGGCACCGGCACCGGCGTGCTGGCCATCGCGCTCGCCCGTGCCGCCCATGTGCCGGTGCTGGCGACCGACATCGACCGCGACGCCGTAACGGTTTCGCTGGAGAACGTGCGCGCCAACGCAGCGAGAGAAGAAGTCCGCGTCGTCCTGGCCGACGGTGTAAAAGCCGCTTCGGTGACCGACGCCGGGCCTTACGACCTGATCGTCGCCAACATTCTCGCCAACCCGCTCGTGGCCATGGCGACGGGCATTTCCCGCCTCGCGGTGCCGGGCGCGACGTTGATCCTGTCCGGGCTGCTCACCTGGCAGGGGCGTCAGGTCATCGCCGCCTACCGCAACCGCGGATTCGTTCTGGTGCGCCGACATGCCATCGACGGCTGGCTGACGCTTGTCATGGAAAAGGCGTGAAACGGAAGACTTGAATCAAAAAAGCCCGGGACGGGCGCCCGGGCTTTTCTGTGATGGGCATGGGAGGTTCAGCCCAGTCAAGCAATTCCAGGAGTTGAGCGGAGACAAAAACGATCCAGTAAATCGTTTTTCCGCGAAACGGTAAGCGGTTTTCCGTCTGGAATTGCGTTGAATAAAGTCGTTAGCCCTGCTCGTGCCAGCGGCCGCTCTTGATCCATGCCTCGCGGACATGATCGGGAGCGTCCAGAAGGCGCGCATAGAACGGATCGATGCGCTCGATCTGGCGGCGGGCTTCCGCTTCGCGTGCGCTTACGAGACGATCGAAGAAACGCGCGAGAAACGGACGCTTCCCGGCATCTGCCTCGGCCTGTGCGGTGGCGCCGGAAATGGTGCCAAAAGTAGTCGTAGCCATGGGATTTCTCCTGTTTCAGCTAGGCGCTTTGCTGCTCTGCACAATTCATTTAGTCGATGATTTCGACCATGAAAGCGAAGGTAGGTACGCAAATCGCTATGGAGAACCCTCGAAAACGCATGACTCCCACGTTCTTTTTGCATGTGCGAACAAATTCATGCCGCAATGCACAAATCCGTGGCATACCAGAGCCCGGATTGCGCGATTTTGCACAAACAGGCATCAATGTTCTTAACCCCGATTAAGAAATTTCCCGGAGTGTTGCGGCATGTTTCAGAGCTTTGAAGTGAAAAGCGACCCGGCAAACGGGCCCAAGCGGCTGGCGAAACTGCGCGAGGAGTTGTCGCGGCGCGGTCTCGACGGGTTCATTGTGCCGCGCGCCGATTCGCACCAGGGCGAATATGTCGCCGCGCGCGATGATCGCCTTGCCTGGCTGACCGGTTTCACGGGCTCCGCGGGTTTCGCCGCAACGCTTGGGTCCAAGGCTGCCGTCTTCGTCGACGGGCGATACACGCTACAGGCGAAAGAGCAGGTCGACGGCTCGGCCTTCGAACATCTGGGATATTCCGATCCGGGCCTCGCCGGCTGGCTGGAGGAGCACCTGAGCCAGGGACAACTGCTTGGCTATGACCCGTGGCTGCACACGCTCGCCGAACGCCGCAGGCTTGAGAAGGTCTGCACCCGCAAAGGAGCAGAACTCGAGCCGGTCGAGACAAACCCCATCGATGCGATCTGGGACGACCAGCCGCCCGCGCCGACAGAGCCCGTCGAAATTCACCCGATCGAACTCGCTGGACGCACGCCCGCAGACAAGCTCGCAGACGTTTCCGCCGCACTTGAGAAGCAAGGCGCCGATGCCTGCATCCTCACCGAGCCGGAAGCCATCGCCTGGACTTTCAACATCCGCGGCCACGACCTGCCGCATCTTCCGGTGGCGCTGTCTTTCGCCATCCTGCATCGCGACGGCAAGGCGGATCTCTTCATCGACGCTGCAAAGCTCTCCAATGAGGTTGTGACGCATCTGGAGCCGCACGCCGCGATCCATGCCCCCGATACGTTTCAGGCAAAGTTGCACGGCCTCGGAGCCTCACAGAAGACTGCCCTGCTCAACCCAGTCCGCGCGGCAAGCGCCATCGCCCACCTGATCACGGCAGGTGGCGGCAAGCTGATCGAGGGCCCCGATCCGACCGAACGCCTGAAGGCGGTCAAGAACGAGGCCGAGCGCGAAGGCGCACGCGCCGCTCATCGCCGCGACGGTGTCGCAATGATTCGCTTCCTCGCCTGGCTGGATCGGGAAGCCTTGTCCGGCAGCCATGACGAGATCAGCGCTGTAAGGAAACTGGAAGAGCTGCGCACCGAGACAGGCGAACTGCGCGACATCTCCTTCGACACGATCTCCGGTTTCGGCGAACACGCCGCCCTGCCCCACTACCGCGTCACCACACAGTCGAACCTGAAGTTCAAGGAGAACGAAATCTATCTGGTCGATTCCGGCGCCCAGTACCGCGACGGCACCACGGACATCACCCGCACCATCGTGCTCGGCCAGCCTTCAGACGACATGCGCCGCCACTACACGCTGGTGCTTAAAGGTCATATCGCCATCGACACGGTGAAGTTCCCGAAAGGCACATCAGGCGCGCAACTCGACACGCTCGCCCGCTATCATCTGTGGCAGGCCGGCCTCGACTTCGATCATGGCACCGGCCACGGCATCGGCAGCTATCTGTCGGTGCACGAAGGCCCGCAACGCATCTCCAAGCTCGGCACGGTGGCGCTGGAACCGGGCATGATCCTCTCCAACGAGCCGGGCTACTACCGCGAGGGCGCATACGGCATCCGGCTGGAAAACCTCGTTCTTGTGCACGAGGCCGATCCCGTCCCCGGCGGTGAAAGGGCACTTTACGGCTTCGAAGTCCTGAGCTTCACACCCTTCGACCTGCGGCTGATCGACAAATCGCTTCTGACCACTGACGAGATCGCCTGGCTCAACGCCTATCACACCAGAACGCAGGAGATGTTTTCAGGCGAACTGGATGCGGCTGATCGCGAATGGCTGGAGAACGCGACGGCAGCGCTGTAAGACAATGGCAGATCGCAGCAGCTTCACCGCGTGTAATTCAGGTGCAATGACTTGTTGGAGCGAATGCCAGAATTTCTTCCCGGCGCCGTATTCAGCGGCATCTCGGCAATCCTGTTCGTCATCGTACTTCGCGCGCGTGCTGGCAAGCCGCGCCTGTCGGCCTGGAAGCTCGGTCTGATCGGCATCGCGGCTGGTTTCGTCATCCCGTGGGCATTCGCGCTTGCGGGTATGGTGTGGCGCGCCATGCCCGGACTGCCCGAACTGCCGGTCATCACCCCGGATCAGATTTTTCTCGGCGTATGGGGCGCGCTCCTCGTGCTTGCCATCAGCCACCGCCCGGGCAAACGGCCGCGTGTGCCGTTGTGGGCCGGGCTGCTGACCGGCCTGGCATTCGCATTCCTGCTGCCGCCGCTTCTGGACATGGTGACGGGAAGCTATCAACGCGCCTCTTTGCGCCCGGACATGAACCATTGCACGCGCGGCATGCTGGGGCAGGTACAGCCTCGCGAGGTTGAAAATATCTGCGACGAGCCGATCGCAGTGGGCCTTTGCCTGCCCGGCGAAGTAAACCCCGCACCCTGCGCGCAAACAAAGATCATGCAGCCCGGCGAAACCGCGCAGTTCGATCCGGGTGAGGCCCGCCTGTCATCGTTGCCATCAAATCTGGATGGCCTCACCGTTGTCGCCTGCCGCCCGCCCGCGCGCCCGTCGCGCATGACGACCACCATCGGACGCGGATACGAGGGCGTGTGCCTGCCCCCGGAATGATCGTTCAGGATGAACGTCCCGTCCGCCGGAACCACTCGTCCTCGTCGATGACCTCGATGCCGAGCTCGGTCGCCTTCTTCAGCTTCGAGCCCGCGCCGGGCCCGGCGACGACGAGGTCCGTCTTCTTCGACACCGAGCCCGCCGCCTTGGCGCCGAGACGCTCGGCCATCTCCTTGGCCTCGTCACGCGACATGCGTTCAAGCGAGCCGGTGAAAACGATGGTCTTGCCGGAAAAGGCCGTATCGGCGGCGGGGCGTTCGGCTTCCTCGATGGTCAATTCGGCGGCGAGTGCCTCAACCAGATCGCGGTTATGCGGTTCGGTGAAATAGGCTGCGACTGAATCGATCACCGCAGCCCCGATATCCTCCAGCGCGTCCATTTCCTCGCGCGTATCGGTATCGCCGTCAGCCACCTGTAACGCCGCCGCCTCGAAGGCTCCCCACGCCCCATACGCGCGCGCCAGCGTCTTGGCCGTCGCCTCGCCGACATGGCGGATGCCAAGCGCATAGATCATCCGTTCAAGCGGAATCGTGCGCCGCCCCTCGATCGCGTCGAACAGCTTTTGCGCCGAGACCTCGCCATACCCCTCGCGGTTTTTCAGCTTCTGCAACGCGTTCGCGTCATCGCGCTTTTGAAGCGTGAAAATGTCCGCAGGCGTCCTGATCGGTAGCATCGCGTCATCGAAGAAGGCTTCGATCTGTTTCTCACCCAGTCCCTCGATATCGAAGGCACGGCGCGACACGAAATGCTTCAGGTGCTCCTTGCGCTGATAGGGACAGGCGAACTCGCCCGAGCAGCGCCGCACGACGCTTTCCGCGCCGCTGATATTGGCCTCACGCACAATATCGGTTGCCAAATCACACGGGCATTTCGCCGGAAACGTATAAGGCTCCGCATCCACAGGCCGCTTCTCCGGCACGAAACCCAAGATCTGCGGAATGACGTCGCCTGCCCGCTGCACGATGACCGTATCGCCGATCATCACGCCGAGGCGCTCGATCTCCTCGGCGTTGTGCAGTGTCGCATTCTCCACCACCACACCGCCGACGGTGACCGGCTCCAGCCGCGCAACAGGTGTGATCGCGCCGGTCCGCCCGACCTGAATGTCGATTGCCTTCAGCGTCGTCATCGCCTTCTCGGCGGGGAACTTGTGCGCGATGGCCCAGCGCGGGCTGCGCGACACGAAGCCGAGCCGTTCCTGATACGACAGGTCGTCGACCTTGTAGACGACGCCGTCGATGTCATAGGCAAGCGCGCCGCGCTCGGTCTCGATGTGGTGATAGTGCTTCAGCAGCGCCTCGACGGAATCGAACACGTCCATCAGCGGATTGGTCTGAAAGCCATAGGCCTTGAACGCCTCGACCATGCCCATCTGCGTATCAGCGGGCAGTTGCGAAACCTCGCCCCAGGCATAGGCGAAGAATTTCAAAGGCCGCTCGGCGGTGACCGACGCATCGAGCTGGCGCAGGGAGCCCGCCGCCGTATTGCGCGGGTTGACGTAGGTCTGCTTGCCTGCAGTCTCCTGGCGTTCGTTCAGATCGGCGAAGTCCTCCTTGGTCATATAGACCTCACCGCGCACTTCGATCACATCCGGCGGACTGCCCTTCAGCCGCGCCGGGATATCATCGATGGTCTTCGCATTCGCTGTAACGTTCTCGCCAGTCGTACCGTCACCCCGCGTCACCGCATGAACCAGCTCGCCGTTCTCGTAGCGCAGCGACAGCGACAGCCCGTCGATCTTCGGCTCCGCCGTGATGCGCAAAAGCGCGTCATCGCCAAGCCGCAGGAAGCGGCGGATACGGGCCACGAAATCGCGCACATCATCGTCGCTGAACGCATTGTCCAGCGACAGCATCGGTATGGCATGGCGCACTTTGGAGAACTTGCCCGAAGGCGCTGTACCGACCCGTTCGGTGGGACTGTCGGCACGCTTCAAATTTGGGAAACGCGCCTCGATGGCGCTGTTGCGCAGCCTCAGCGCATCGTATTCGGCATCCGACACGCTCGGCGCGTCGTGTTCATAGTAACGCCTGTCATGTTCGGCAATCTCAGCCGCCAGGCGTTCAAGCTCCGCGGTTGCCTCGGCTTCGTTCAGTTGTTCGACCGGTATCCCGGAGAGCGTGCGGCTGCCGCCAACCCTGTCGTTCATGCCTGTCGCCTCACGCTTCAGCCTGCCGCGCCGGTATCATGCATCAGCCGGCGGGCTGCCGCGCGCGCTTCGTCGGTCACCGTGGCGCCCGCCAGCATACGTGCGACCTCCTCGCCCCGGCTGTGATCGTCAAGCCGGGAAACATCGGTGACAACCCGTTTTCCGCCATCCGCCTCGCTCTTGCCGATCAGGAAGTGATGGCTGGCGCGGGCGGCAACCTGCGGTGCATGCGTCACCGCCAGAACCTGCACGGAACCTGCCAGCCGTTCGAGCCGTGCTCCGATCGCCTGCGACACCGCGCCGGACACCGCCGTATCAATCTCGTCGAACACCAGCGTCGGTGCGCCGCCACGGCCTGCCAACGCCACTTTCAACGCCAGCAGGAAGCGCGCCAGTTCGCCGCCTGACGCAACCTTCATCAGCGGCCCCGGCATGCTGCCCGGATTGGTTTGAACGTGGAAGACGATCTGGTCGATGCCCGATGCGCCGCCCTGCGCGCCATCCGCCGTCTCGATCTCGGTGAAGAAACGCGCCCGTTCGAGTTTAAGTTCCGGCAATTCTGCGTTGACCGCCGCATCGAGCTTTTCCGCAGCGGCCCTGCGCTTGGCACTCAACGCCACCGCTGCCTTGCGGTAGGTTTCCACAGAAGCGGCTTTTTCCTTCTCCAGTGCCACGAGCCGCGCCTCGCCGGCCTCCAGCGCATCGCGCTTGCCATGCAAACGATCCTTCAAGGCGGGAAGGTCATGCACCTGAACGCTGTGCTTGCGCGCCAGGCCGCGAAGCGCGAACAGCCGCTCTTCGATCTGTTCAAGATCGGCGGGATCGAAGGCACTGTCGCGGATCGCCGCTTCCGAGGCCAGACGCGCCTCCTCGATCGCCTCAAGTGCCCGCGACAGGCCCTGCACGACGGGATCGAGAATGGCCCGGGTTTCCTCGCCGCGACGCTCCAGCTTGCGCAGCACGGAAGCCATGTGCGCCGTCGGCGCATTGCTGCCGCCAACCGCTTCCAGCGCCTCGTTGAGATCGCCGGCAACCTTTTCTGCCGCCATCAATCGCTGGCGGCGCTCGGCAAGCGTCTCCTCCTCGCCCGGCTGCGGGTCGAGCGCATCGATCTCATTGCAGGCATGGGTGAGAAAATCGGCATCCCGGCGTGCGGCTTCGAGCTCGCCTGCAGCATCTTCGCAAGCGGTCTGCGCGCTTTGCATCCGGGCATGCGCCGCGCGCACCGCGGCCACTTCCCCCGCCAGCCCGCCGAAGGAATCGACGAAGCCGCGATGGGTCGCCGGATCAACCAGCGCACGCTCATCGTGCTGACCGTGGATTTCGACCAGTTCCGCGCCGATCTCGCGCAAGAGCTGAACGGATACGGGCTGATCATTGAGGAAGGCACGGGTGCGCCCGTCAGCGCTTTGCACGCGGCGCAGGATCAGGCCGCCATCTGTGTCGAAACCGGCCTCCCGGGCCTTTTGCATGGCCGCATGATCGGGCGCGAGATCGAAAACCGCCGTCACCTGCCCCTGCTCAGTTCCCGGACGCACAAGGCTAGCATCGCCGCGTGCGCCCAACGCAAGGGCAAATGCATCGAGCAGGATCGACTTGCCCGCTCCGGTCTCGCCTGTGAGCACGGTAAACCCATCCCCGAAATCGAGGTCGATGGCATCAATCAGGACAATGTCGCGAATCGAAAGGCGCGCGAGGGCCTGCGGACATTCAGGTTTGGAGCGTGGTTTGTTCAAAAATCGTCCAGTTTTAGGAGCGTAATCGATGGAAGGGCCAATCCCTTTCAAGGTTTCGCGACGACGAAACGGGCGATTTCAGCCAAATCTCTTCGAGACACGGCGGCTTTCGTCCCTGAATGCGTTGCGAACCGCTCATGGTGCAACACACCATATCGCGGTCCTCGCCTGTTCAGGAACGAAATCCGTCTCGCGCCACGCCCGAAACCTGAATGTCCACAGGCCCTGACATGGCGCCACCAAAATAGGCTCAAACGGGCGCGCGAACCAATGGTTCGCAACGATCTCAGCCTCAGGTCTGGCGATCGCGCCGGACGATCCGGCTCAGCCACGATCCCTGATTGACCTCCGGCTTGTAGCCGCCCTTCTCCAGCAGCCTGTAGGAATCCTTGTACCACGGGCTGTTGGGATAGTTGTGACCGAGAACCGCCGCTGCAGTCTGCGCCTCACTCACGACGCCAAGCGCCATGTAGCATTCCGTCAGCCTGTGCAACGCTTCCTCGATATGCCGGGTAGTCTGGTATGATTCGACAACATTGCGGAAGCGGTTCACTGCCGCAAGGAAACGCGCCTGCTTCATGTAGTAGCGGCCGACTTCCATCTCCTTGCCGGCAAGCTGGTCATAGGCGACCTGCACCTTGCGGCGCGCCTGATCGGCATATTCGCTCTCGGGATATTTCTGGACCACGTCATTCAGCGCCGAAAGAGCCCTCTCGGTCGCCTTCTGGTCGCGTTCGACGGTGGGAAGCTGGCGATAGTAGGATTCGCCGATGATGTATTGGGCGTAGGCCGCGTCCTCGCTGCCAGGATGCAGCGTCACATAACGCTGCGCGGCGGCAACCGCCCCGTCATAATCGCGGGCCTCGAACTTCGCGTAGGCCGTCATCAGGATCGCCCGGCGCGCAAGATCCGAATAGGGATGCTGCCGATCGACATCCTCAAACTTCTTCGCGGCATGCGTGAAGTCACCCGAGTTGGCCAGCACGACGCCCTCGTTATAGAGGCGGTCGGCAGGTTCGGTCTCGACGATTTCCTCGACCTGCTCCCCGCTCCCGAGAAACGGCAAACGCGGCATCGAGGGGCGCGGAAAGCTGGAACATGCGGCAACCGCGCCTGCAATGCCCAAGGCAAGCCCGGCCATGGCGAGGCGTTTCAAGAAACCGCTTGTGACCTGATCCGTCATGATCCCCACCAACTGGAACTCAACCCCCGGCGCAAACACCGGACGCGGGTCTGAAGTTATTCATTCGAACATGTCATTTTTGATGAAATCAAAACACATGCTCCAAGTTTTGTTTCACCGCGTGTTCCGGGCGGAAAACCGCTGCGCACTTTCCCTGAACACGCTCTAGATACCCCAACCACGCCCGCTACGGCAAACCTGCTGAAGCATGATTGGAGCTATTTTTGGGCAAGCGTTAACGCCAAAGAGCCGCGCCGGCACGATTATCTGTGCTCGCGGACAACTGTAACGGCTGATTGCAAGAAACCGTGCCTGGAATCAGGAGACCTCGGGGCCGTAAGCGGCTGCCGGCGCGAAAGTCTCGGCCTCGACGCGCCCGGCTGCCTTCGGAGCACGCTGCACCGGAGCCTCGACAACCGTCCAGTTGGAGGGATCGGCAAACAATGCCTTCAGCATCGCCACATTAAGGCGATGGCCGCCGCGCAGGGAGCGGTAACAACCAAGGATAGGCGCGCCTGCCAAAGCAAGGTCGCCAACGGCATCAAGCGCCTTGTGACGAACAAATTCGTCTTCGTAACGCAGGCCTTCGGGATTAACGACGCGCCCGTCGCCAACGACGACCGTGTTCTCCAGCGATGCGCCGAGCGCAAAGCCGGCCGACCAGAGCGCTTCGACATCGCGCATGAAGCCGAAGGTGCGGGCCCGGGAGATATTGTTGCGGAAGTGATCGGCGCCAAGATCGAAGGTGACTTCCTGGTAGCCGATGGTTTCGTCGGCAAAATCGATGGCGATGGAGAAGTTGGAAGAATCAGCCGGTGTCAGTTCGCCCCATGCGGAGCCATGCTCGACGCGGACGGGCTTGAGGACCTTGATGAACTTGCGCGGCGCGCCCTGCGGCACGATACCGGCCTGATCGATGGCAGTTACGAAGTCTGCAGCCGATCCGTCCATGATCGGCACTTCCTCACCCTCGACCTCGATCACCAGATTGTCGATGCCGAGCGCAACGATGGCAGCCATGAGATGTTCGACGGTGGCGACAATCGTTCCGTTGATATCGCCAAGACGGGTGCACAGTTCGGTGCAGCAGACGTTGTCGTAGGTGGCGGGGACTTCGACTTCACGGCCGCGTTCGTCAGTCAGGAGGAAAACGATGCCGGTATCGGGCTCCGCCGGATGCAAGGTAAGCGAGGCGCCAAGACCGTTGTGAACGCCAATACCCGAGAGGGCTACGCTCGCCGCGATCGTATTCTGAAGACCCGTTTGCCGTCTCATGCGCACCCGATCCCTCGCTTCTGCCGACACGCGCCGCAATCATTGCGGCAGCGACTGGCGGCAAGCCTGCCCTGCGGGGATGTCACCCTGGCTGAAGAGAAAAGTCCCTCGGACTGTTCGCCCCATCCGGTATCGCATCTTTTCGGGTTCCGAAGCTGCCCGTGATCAGGTTTTCCCTGCTTTCACCGCAGCCCCCCTCGGGACCTTGTGATGCTTTATCCGCCGGTATGCCTGTCTTCTTCCTACCGTTCAAACTCGATACAAAACCAGACCGGTATTCAGTGCCTTCTCAGGCTCACCTGCGGGATGACCGATTCTCATCCCCCGTAGTTACCAAACCGTAATAGCCGGAGTACGCAATGAGGCAAAATCACGGTTTCTTACGCTCTGTTACTTGTCCCGCTTGTGGCGAGATTGGGGCAATGGCGCCGGAACGCGTTGATAGGTGCGCAAATCCGCGATTTCGGCGCCAAAGTCCACTCAATTGCTATCACCCGATGTTACAGCGCCGTGTTTCAGTTTGACTGTCGGCGCAGAAAAGCGGGGATTTCATACTCGTCATCGGCATCCGCATGCGGCTGCGAAGCGGCGGAACCGGCCACCATCCGCCGCGGCGCATGGGCCACCTGCGACTCATGCTGGGCCGGGCGCGGACGCTTGGCATATTCCGACGCATGCACGGGAGCTGCCGCCTGCGGGGCAGCCGGCTCGTGCTGTTCCATCTCGCCAATGCCGTCGAGACCATCGTCCTCGCGCCGCGTCAGACCGCTTGTGATGCGCTCGAAAAGGCCGGGGCGGCGCTGCTGGCCGGCGGGTTCACCGCGCTGCTCGGCCTGATGGGCACGAAACTCGGCCTGAGCCGGGGCCGGAAAATCCTCAATGCTGGGCATCCGGGGGGCGGAGACCGGCCGCTCGGCCATTTCCGGAATGAACGCCTCGTCGGCGGCAATCGCGGGCTCTTCAGCCACGGGAGCATGTTCATGACGCGGCTGCGGAATGGCAGGCGTAGCCGTCTGCGGAGCACGGCGCTCAAGGGTCACACCGCCATGTTCCACCCTGGCTTCCGGTGCCGGCGCGGGTTCGGCAGGCGTTTCAGCCATCGGCTGCGCGATTGCGGCACGCAGATCGCGCGACAGCTCGGCGAAATCACGCGGCGCGGGACGCGGATTGGGAACCGGTGCCGGTGCCGGAGCAGGTGCTTCGGCAACAGGCGCGGGACGCTTCTCCTCGACTGGTTTCGGCCTTTCTTCTGCGGTGGTGCGTGCAGCGGCAATCGCCATGGCCGCAGGCTGTCTGCCGGCTACGTCGATCTGCGATTCTTCCGGCTTGATGCCAGTGGCAACGACCGACACGCGGATCACGCCTTCCAGAGCCTCGTCGAAGGTGGCACCGAGAATGATGTTGGCATCCGGGTCCACTTCGTCGCGAATGCGCGTCGCTGCCGCATCGACTTCGTAAAGGGTCAGATCGTTACCGCCGGTGATCGAGATCAGCAGGCCCTTGGCGCCCTGCATCGAGGTCTCGTCGAGCAGCGGGTTGGCGATCGCGGCTTCGGCGGCCTGCATGGCGCGCTTGTCGCCGGAAGCCTCGCCCGTCCCCATCATCGCCCGACCCATGCCGCGCATGACCGCGCGCACGTCGGCGAAATCGAGGTTGATCAGGCCTTCCTTGACCATCAGATCGGTAATGCAGGCAACGCCGGACCGCAGCACTTCATCGGCCCGTGCGAAGGCTTCCGAGAAGGTCGTCTTCTCGTTGGCAATGCGGAACAGGTTCTGGTTCGGGATGACGATCAGCGTGTCGACCTGGCTCTGCAGTTCCTCGATGCCTGCTTCCGCGATACGCATGCGGCGCGGTCCCTCGAACAGGAACGGCTTGGTGACCACGCCAACGGTAAGGATGCCCATCTCGCGCGCAGTGCGTGCGATGACCGGGGCAGCACCCGTCCCGGTGCCACCGCCCATGCCGGCAGTGACGAAGGCCATGTGGATGCCCTGCAGATGATCCTTGATCTCGTCGAGGACCTCTTCAGCCGCAGCCGCGCCAACTTCCGGGTGCGAACCTGCGCCCAGACCTTCGGTTGCCGCGATCCCCATCTGGATGACGCGTTCCGCACGCGACGTCTTCAGTGCCTGGGAATCGGTGTTGGCCACCACGAAGTCGACCCCCTCGAGGTTGGAGGTGATCATGTTGTTGACCGCATTGCCGCCAGCGCCGCCGACGCCAAACACGGTGATCCTCGGCTTGAGCTCGGTGATGTCCGGCATCTTCAGGTTGATCGTCATGGTCTTGTCCTTACCTTTTTACCCGCCCTTTCTGGCGGATGAACTGGCCGGCGGTGCGCCCTGGATGCACTGAGCCGGCGGCACAACACGGATCAGAAACTCTCCCTGATCCACTGACCGACACGGGAGAAATAGCCATCCGTGCCGGTTAACCCCAAGAACCCGGGCGCGCGGCGGTGGTCTTCCTCCGCCGCAACCTGGGGATAGACGAGAAGGCCGCAAGCGGCCGCAAAGCCCGGGCCCCTGGCCGACTCGGGCAATCCGTGAACGCCGAGCGGACGCCCGAGACGCACCCGCGCCTCCAGGATACGTTCCGCCGTTTCCGCAATTCCGGTCAGCGAGCTCGCACCGCCGGTCAGCACCAGCCGCTGGGCGGCAATGCCTGAAAACCCGTTTGCGGCGAGCCGGTCGCGCACCAGTTCGAAGATTTCCTCGACCCGGGCGCGGATAACGTCGGTCACAAACGACCGTGGCACCTGGGCGGGAATGTCATGCCCCTCGCGTCCGTCCACCGGCGGCACCGTAATCAGGTCGCGGGTATCGGAAGGCGTCGAAATAGCGCTGCCGTAAAGCGCCTTGATGCGTTCGGCAGCTTCCACCGTCGTGCCAAGGCCACGGGCAAGATCGAGCGTGACGTGATGTCCGCCAACAGCGATGACATCGGCGAAATGGAACCGCCCGTCACAGAAGATACCGATCGAAGTCGTTCCCGCGCCCATGTCGATCATCGCCGCGCCCAGCTCGATCTCGTCGGGAACCAGGGCCGCAAGCCCGCTGGCATAGGGCGTGGCAACCAGCGTTTCGACGCCAAGATGGCAGCGCTCGACGCAGATCAGCACGTTGCGCAGCGCCGCCGAATGCGCACTGACCACATGCATGTCGACGGAAAGCCGGTCTCCGACCATGCCGCGCGGATCGCGTACCACATCCTGCCCATCGATCTTGTAGCCGACGGGAAGCACGTGCAGGGCCGAGCGGTCACTGTCGTCGGCCTGTGCCGCGCAAGCGCCGAGCACGCGCGAAACGTCGTATTCGCCAACCTCGCGGCTGGGGATCGGTACACTGGCCTGGAAGGCCTCGCTGGTGATCCTACCGGCTGCGGTGGCGACGATAACGCTTTCGACCGTAACGCCGGCCATTTTCTCGGCTGCCTCGACGGCAAGCCGGATGCCGCGTTCGGCCATGTCCATATCGACGATGACGCCGCGTTTTACGCCACGCGCGCGCTGCAGGCCAAACCCGAGAATTTCGATCTGGTGGGTGCGGGCGCCGAATCCCTCGCCCGGCACGCAGGGACGCAACTTCGCGATCAGGCAGCAGATCTTCGACGAGCCGATGTCGAGCACGGCAATCGTGTGCGATCGCGTGGGCTTCAGCGGCTCGAGCCGGGGAATATTCAGCGGTTGCCCTCTCATGACGCGGCCTCCGCACGCGATATTCTCTTGCCGTCCTCGCCTGCGCGCGGCCGCACGAAGACATGGTCGGCGATGCGCATGTCGATGAGGTCGATGTCGCGCTTCAACAGCTGGCCGTCACGGGCAAGCCGGGCCAGCCGTTCCAGGGCGGCTTCCATGTGCTCCTCGGGAAGCTTCACCTCGATGCCGCGATCAAGATGCAGGCTCCAGCGCCGGTCCGCGACCCGAACACTCGCAATCACGTGCGAGGCGACTTCCGGATAGCGCTTGAGCTGCGAGAACAGGATTTCGGCACCGTCTGCCGCCCCCCTGCCGACCACGATCGGCAAGTCGGGCAACTGGTCGATGCTGGAGGGGCGCAGCTTTACGCCGGTGCGGTCGATGATGTGGAACTCCCCGTCATGCTGCCAGACCGCGAAGGGCGTGCGTTCGACAACATCCACGGCGAGCCTGTCGGGAAAAAGCTTCTGCACGCGCGCCGAGGCAATCCAGGGCAATGCCTCAAGGCGCATGCGCGCGCGGCCCGCATCGATGCCGATAATCGAACCGCCGGGCGCCAGGCCAGCTGTGTCGAGAATGGTTTCATCGTCGATGACGTCGTTTCCGGAAATCTCGACCGACGTGATTCGCAGTCCGCTCGCCGCAGCGGCCGCATCGGCAATGCGCAACAGGCCGTTGCCGAAGGCTTCCATATGCCCTCCGGTGACAACGCCCATTGCAATGGCGCCGCCCAGAACGATGACGCTGCAGGCCTGCCCTGCGATGTCCGTTGCCTTGGGTTGCGACAGGCGGTCGAGAATACGGTCGATCCACGCACCCGCAGCATGCCGGCGCGGATTGGAACGGACACGTTTGGGAGGCGCGGTCTGCTCCGCCAGATAGTTGAGATCGTCAGCGAATTGACCGGGAATGGAAGAGAAAAACGAAGACAGCTCCGCCGGGCGCTTGCCAAAGGGCCGCGCTACCTGTTGCAGGATGCGTCTTCCACCATCCACCTGACCAGGGCTCCGAATCCTATGCCGGCATGTGCTGCGATTTCAGGGACGAGCGATGTCGCGGTCATGCCGGGCTGTGTGTTCACTTCGAGGCAGACCAGGGCTCCGGTTCCGTCTGGCCGGTCATCGAGCCTGAAGTCGGCCCGGCTGACGCCGCGGCACCCGAGCGCGCGATGTGCCTCCAGGCTGATCTTCTGAATATTTCGGTAAATATTTGGTGAAAGAGGTGCAGGCAGGACGTGAATTGATCCGCCGGGAGCGTACTTTGCCTCATAGTCGTAGAACTTCGTCTGAGGCTTGATCTCGATGATATCCAGCGCCCGGTCGCCCATGACGGCGCAGGTCAGCTCCAGACCGTCGACGAAACTTTCGACCAGAACCTCCCCGCCGAAAGCCCAATCTTCGGCGAAAAGCTCCTGCGGCGGATGGGGCTGATCTTCGCGTACGATGAAGACACCGAAGCTCGAGCCTTCCCGGATCGGCTTGATGACATAGGGTGGCTCCATCACGTGCGCCTTCGCGGCTTCGAGCCGGTTCACAACCATGCCCTTGGCAACGGGAATGCCAACGGATTCGAAAACGGCGCGCGATTTCACCTTGTCCATGCCGACCGAGGAAGCCAGCACACCGGAATGGGTGTAGGGAATGTCGAGGATTTCCAGCAGCCCCTGGATTTTGCCGTCCTCGCCAAAGGGGCCATGCAGTGCGTTGAAGGCGACATCGGGCTTGAGCGCCTTCAAAGTCGCCGCGATATCGCGGTCGACATCGACTTTGGTGACCTTGAACCCCTCGCCCTCGAGCGCTTCGGCACAACCGTTGCCGGAATCGATGCTGACCGGGCGTTCCGCCGACCATCCGCCCATCAGGACGGCAACGTGGGTGTCATTCGGGTTCATCGGTTCATCCCCTGTTGTGGCCGCACTCAGCCGGGCAATTGCTGTCCCGGCGCCAGTTCGCCGATACGGCGGATTTCCCAGCGCAAGGTCACGCCGCTGGTTTCCTTCACGCGCTTGCGCACGGTTTCGCCAAGCGTCTCGATATCAAGAGCGGTGGCATTGCCGCAGTTGATCAGGAAATTGCAGTGCATTTCCGACATCATGGCGTCCCCGACCTTCAGGCCCCGGCACCCGGCCTTGTCGATCAGCTGCCACGACTTGCGCTGCTCCGGCGTTCCCGGAGGGTCCGGATTGGCAAAGGTCGAACCGCCGGTGCGTTCCTTGATCGGCTGGCTCCCGGCGCGCCGCTCGGTGATATCCGCAATCTCGGCGCGCAATCCCTCCGGATCTCCTGCCCTGCCCTGCAGCAAAGCGTGGGTGAAGATGAGATCGGCTGGCGCCTCGGTATGCCGGTAGCTCATGCCCATGTCATCGACGCTGAGCGTCACCTTGTTTCCTGCCGCATCGACCGCGTCGGCGCTGACAAGCACATCGACCGTTTCGCCGCCATAAGCGCCGGCGTTCATCCGTAACGCGCCACCGATCGCGCCGGGAATACCGCTCAGGAAGGACAATCCGGCGACACTGGCTTCAGCAGCAGCCTTCGCAACCCGCACATCGAGCGCCGCCGCACCGGCACGCAACCTGTAGCCGTCCAGAATGTCGATCCCGTTGAAGCCGCGCCCGAGCCGGATCACAACGCCCGGAACACCGCCGTCACGCACCAGCAGGTTGGAACCGACACCGACCACGGTCAGCGGCACGGACTGGTCAAAGCGGGAGCGAAAGTATGCAAGATCATCGGCATCCGCCGGCACGTAGAGCACCTGCGCCGGCCCGCCGACGCGGAACCATGTCAGCGGGGCAAGCGGCGCATTGGCTTCCAGCCGCCCGCGCAAATCGGGCATGGCAGCTTGCAGGGCGGGAACGATGTCCTCGAACATCAGGCTGCCTAAGCCTCCGCCGCGATGCCGGTCAGTTCGGCGAGTTCGCCTGGCAGCGCCGCAGCCCATTGGGTAATGCTGCCGGCCCCCAGCAGGATCAGCATATCGCCGGGCTTCACCGTTTCGGAAATCACCCTGGCGAGGTCATCGCGGCTCTTCAGCGCCCGGGCGTCACGATGCCCGCGTGTGCGCATGCCCTCGACAAGATGATCGCGGTCGATCCCCTCGATCGGCTTTTCGCCGGCCTCATAGACATCGGCGATGAACACCGTATCGGCATCGTCGAAACAGCCGCAAAACTGCTCGAACAGGCTCTGAAGCCGCGTATAGCGGTGCGGCTGCATGACCGCGACAACCCGGCCTCTGGTCGCCGCGCGCGCCGCCTTGAGCACGGCGGCAATCTCGACCGGGTGATGGCCGTAATCGTCATAGACCGGCACGCCGTTCCAGGTCCCGACATGGGTGAAGCGACGCTTGACGCCGGAAAACCCGTTAAGGCCGGAGCGGATCAGGTCCTCGCCGACGCCAAGCTGATCGGCAACGGCAATCGCGGCGGTCGCGTTCAGCGCGTTGTGCAGCCCGTGCATCGGCAGCTTCAGGTTTTCAATCCGCCGGGAGCCTTCATCGCCACGGCCCTGGAATTCGATGGTGAAATGCATCCCGTCCGGCTGGCTGTCGAGATCGGCAAGCCGCACATCGGCCTGCTGGTTCTGGCCGTAGGTGATGATCTGCCGGTCCTCGATCTGGCCAACGAGCGCGCGGACTTCAGGGTGATCGGTACACATCACCGCGAAACCGTAGAACGGCGTGTTCTCGACGAACTGCCGGAAGGCGGCCTTCACGTTGTCGAAGGTGCCATAATGGTCGAGGTGTTCGGGGTCCATGTTGGTGACGATAGCCACCTCGGCGGGAAGCTTGACGAAGGTGCCATCGGATTCGTCCGCCTCCACCACCATCCAGTCGCCGCCGCCAAGGCGCGCGTTGGATCCGTAGGCGTTGATGATGCCGCCATTGATCACGGTCGGGTCCATGTGGCCGGCATCGAGCAACTGCGCCACCAGCGAGGTTGTGGTCGTCTTGCCGTGCGTGCCGCCGATGGCGACGCAGGATTTGAGCCGCATCAGTTCGGCCAGCATTTCCGCCCGTCGCACCACCGGAATGCGCGCCTCGCGCGCTGCCACCATCTCCGGGTTGTCGCGCTTCACGGCGGAAGAATAGACGACGACGCTGGCGCCCTCGACGTTACCACCCTCCTGCCCGATGAAGACCTTGATGCCCTTCTCGCGCAGCTTCTGCACGTTGGCGTTCTCGGCAAGGTCGCTGCCCTGCACCTGGTAGTCGAGATTGGCGAGCACGCGGGCAATACCGCTCATGCCGATACCGCCAATGCCGATGAAATGGATGATGCCGGTTTCCTGCGGCGTGCGCATAAGAGATGCCTTTTTCTCATATTCGTGGCCGCAAGCGGCACACTGTCAGGCGGGAGATACTCTAACCGAACCGTGTTCGGCAATCTCGGCGACGAAATCGGCCAAAGCCTCGGCCGCACGCGGCGTGCCGAAACGCCGTGCGGAAGCGGCCTGCGCGGTCAACCGCTTCGGGTCGTGGGCAAGCTCCATAACGGCACCCGCCACCGTATCCGGCGTAAAACGGGCCTGCTCGATGACCCTGCCGCCACCGGCTTCTTCCAGTGCCCGGCCGTTGTAGAGCTGATCGTTGTCGAGCGCATGCGGCAGCGGCACCATGATCGCCGGCCTGCCAATCACCGACAATTCCGCAACCGTCGACGCACCGCTGCGGGCGATGACGAGATGTGCTTCCGCCATGCGCTTGGGCAGATCGGAAAAGAACGGCTGCAGATCCGCGCCGATACCTGCCTTGGCGTAGATGTTGCGGACATCCTCCAGATCTTCCGCCCGGCACTGCTGCACGATCTTGAGTCTGGCCCGGATGTCCTCCGGCAGCGTTGCAAGCCCCAGCGGGACGATCTCGCTCATGACACGCGCGCCCTGGCTGCCGCCGAACACAAGCAGCCGCAGTTCGCCGCCCGGTTTCGGCTCGTCGTATTTGCGTTTGGCCGCAGCCAGCACGGCCTGACGAACCGGCACCCCGACGCGACGGGCTTTCCCGGTATATTTCACATCGAGATATTTCACCTCGTCGAAGGCCGTGGCGATCCCCGTCGCATGCCCGGCCAGCAAGCGGTTGGCGCGGCCCATCACGGCATTCTGGTCGTGGATCAGCGTCGGCACGCCCTTGTGAGCGGCGGCAATCACCGGCGGCAATGTCGGATACCCGCCGAAACCGATAACGATGCTCGGCGCAATCGACGAAATCAGGTTGCGCGCCGCGTAATAGCCGCGCATCAACCGGTATGCTCCACGGATCGCACGGATCGGATGACGCGGCGATATCGTGCCCGAGGGAACAACATGCTGGGCACGGGCGGGAAAGGCTTCGCCAAGTCCGGAGACGCGCGTGTCGGTCACAAGCTCGACCCGCCAGCCGCGTGCGGTGAGTACGCCGGCCAATGCTTCGGCCGGGAACAGGTGTCCACCTGTTCCGCCTGCCGCAATCAACGCGACGGGAACCGCTGACAGCTTGCGTGCCGCCTCAGGCTTTGGCGAAGGATGAACCATCAGCGCGGCTGCGCCGGAACGACCCGGCCCGCAGGCGACCGGCGCGCCTCGCCACGCGGCCTGCGCCGTGTCAGCGCCAGCACCATGCCCATCCCGTAGGCAAGCGACAAAAGTGATGAACCGCCGTAGGAGATGAACGGCAGGGTCATGCCCTTGGCCGGCATCAGGGACAGGTTCACCGCCATGTTGATCAACGACTGGATACCGAACAGTGCGACGAGACCGGTCACCGCGAGGCGGGCGAAATCGTCATCCTCGTTGACCGCCCGCATCAGCCCGCGCAGCACCACGAAGCTGAACAGCGCGACGATAATCAGGCAGACGATGATGCCGAACTCCTCCGCCGCGACGGCAAAGACAAAATCGGTGTGGGAATCCGGCAGGGCGCGCTTGACGGTCCCCTCGCCCGGTCCCTGGCCAAGCCAGCCGCCGCGCAGAAACGCTTCAATGGCCGTATCGGTCTGGTAGGTGTCGTGCGCTTCCGGATTGAGAAAGCGATCGATACGGCTCCTGACGTGCGGCACCATCGCATAGGCCGCGACGATCCCGCCAACGCCAAGTCCGCCCAGTCCGACGATCCAGCGCCACGACATACCGGCGGCAAAGAACACCGCCCCCCAAACCAGCACGATCAGCATCGTCTGGCCGAAGTCCGGTTGCAGCACCAGCAATCCGACCACCAGCCCGACGAGGCCGACAGCGATAATGTGCGCTGGCATGTCCGGCCTGCGCTCTGCTTCGGAAAACAGCCAGGCGATGATGACGGCGAAGGCCGGCTTGACGAATTCCGACGGCTGCAGCGCAAAGGCGCCGAGATTGAGCCAGCGCCGCGCGCCCTTGATCTCGAAGCCTGCGAACAGCGTCGCGACCATCAGCACGATACCAACCGCGAATACGCCAATCGCCACACGGCGAATGGCACGGCGGTCGAGCAGCGAGGTTGCGAGCAGGACGCAAAGCGCGGCAGCAAGAAAGACAGCGTGGCGCAATACGAAATGGAACGGATCGAGCCCCAGCTTGTCGGCGACTGGCGGACTGCCAGCCAGTGACAGCACCAGCCCTCCGAACATAAGGGCGATAATCGCCGCCAGCATCGGCTTGTCGACCGTCCACCACCACGTGGCAAGCGGTCCCCGGTCCGTGCGCGCAAACATGTGCGACCCCGTCTAGCTTGCCGCGGTTACCCGCGGCATGAACCCTTCGACTTCTTCGACAGCGGCACGGAATGCCTCTCCGCGCTTCTCGAAGTCGGCGAACTGGTCGAACGACGCGCAGGCCGGAGACAGCAGCACGACCGGATCGCCGTCCGTACCGGCTGCCGCATCGCGCGCGGCATCCTTCACGGCCTGTTCCAGCGTTCCGCTCATCACGGTCTCGACCTTCCCCTCAAGCGATTTTGCGAATCGCTCCGCGTCCTGCCCGATCAGGTACGCCTTCCGGATACGCGCGAAGTATGGCTGAAGAGAGTCGATACCGCCGTCCTTCGCGATGCCGCCGGCGATCCAGTAAATCTGGTCGAACGTGTCGAGCGCCCGAGCCGCGGCATCCGCATTTGTAGCCTTGGAATCGTTGACGAAGCGTACACGCCCCGATTGTCCCAGTGGCTCCATGCGGTGAGCAAGGCCGGGAAAGGTGAGAAAAGAAGCTGCAATCTGCTCCGCCGGAACGCCGAGCGCGCGCGCAGCCGCGAAGGCTGCCGCCGCGTTCTGGCCGTTATGCGCACCCTGCAAGGCGGGTGCTTGCACCAGATCGGCTTTGCTGATCGCTTGTTCATCGCGCCATTCGGTGACGACGCAATTCTGAGCGCTGACGCTCAAGCCCCTGCCGCCAAGCTGGCGGGAGCCGGAAATCGCGATTGTTTCCTCGCCCGGCTCACGGCCTTTGCGCAGGCGGTTGGCCAGCATCCGGCCTTCGGGTTCATCCACACCAATGACGCTGACCTTGGGCTGACCGACCTCGAACAGCCGCGCCTTGGCTGCGAAATAGCCGCCGATGCCGCCATGCCGGTCGAGGTGATCGGGTGTCAGATTGAGGAACACCGCCACATCCGGACGCAGCGTGCGCGCAAGGTCGGTCTGGTAGGAGGAGAGTTCCAGCACGACCGCCGATCCCGGCTCCGGCATGTCGAGATCGAATACCGCGCGCCCGATATTGCCGCCGACCTGTGTCGGGAACCCGGCCTCTGCCAGCACATGACCGGTCAGCGCCGTGGTCGTCGACTTGCCGTTGGTGCCGGTGATGGCGACGACGCGGACATCACGGCCCGCAATGGCTTCGAAGAACAGGCCGATGTCGTTGTCGACGGGAACGCCCTGCCCCCAAGCCCGCTGGATGACAGGATGCGCGCGCGGATACAGATGCGGAACGCCGGGGCTGACGATCAGCTTCTCGAGTGCAGGCCAGCCGTCATTGGCAAGGTCTGCTGTTTCGTATCCTTCTGCCCGGGCCTTTTCGAGTGCTGCAGGTTTGTCGTCGCACAGAACCGGAATAGCGCCGCCCGCCTTCAGGGCGGCCGCAACCGCGAAGCCGGAGCGCGCCAGGCCCAGAACGCCGACCCGCCGACCCTCGTAGCCGGGAACAGGAAGCATCGGTTGCTACCTCAGCTTCAGCGTCGAAAGGCCGATCATCGCCAGCACGATGGAGATGATCCAGAACCGGATGACGATCTGCGGTTCCTTCCAGCCGAGGTGTTCGAAGTGATGGTGGATCGGCGCCATCTTGAAGACGCGTTTGCCGGTCAGCTTGAACGACAGAACCTGCACGATGACCGAGACGGCCTCCAGCACGAACAATCCACCGATGATCGCCAGCACGATCTCGTGCTTTGCGGCAACGGCGATGGCGCCAAGCGCTCCGCCGAGCGCCAGAGAACCGGTATCGCCCATGAAGATCTGCGCCGGTGGTGCGTTGAACCACAGGAATCCGAGCCCCGCCCCGATGATCGCGCCGCAGACAACGGCCAGTTCACCGGTGCCGGGAACCAGATTGATCTGCAGGTAATTGGAGAACACCGCATTACCCGAGACATAGGCGATGAGCCCGAAAGCAGCGGCGGCTATCATCACCGGCACGATGGCGAGGCCATCGAGCCCGTCTGTCAGGTTGACCGCATTGCCGGCGCCGACGATGACGAGAATACCGAACGGGATGAACAGCAACCCGAGATGGATCAGGAAATCCTTGAAGAAGGGAATCGCCACCGCATTGGCAAGATTGTCCGGCGACAGCAGGCCGACGCAATAAACCGCTATGCCCGTGATAACGATCTCCAGCGCAATCCGCTGCTTGCCGGAAAAGCCCTTGTGCGACTGCTTGGTCACTTTCAGGAAATCATCGTAAAGGCCGATGAAACCGAACGACAGCGTGACGCCGAGCACAACCCAGACGTAGCCGTTCGACAGGTCCGCCCACAAAAGGGTCGAAACCAGCATGCCTGTCAGGATCATCAGGCCGCCCATGGTCGGCGTGCCGGCCTTGGCGAAATGGCTTTCCGGCCCGTCGGCACGGATTGGCTGTCCCTTGCCCTGACGCACGCGCAGCGACCGGATGATCCATGGCCCGAACAGGAACACGAACAGCATGGCGGTGAGGATTGCCGCACCGGTCCGGAACGTCAGATAGCGGAACAGGTTGAAGAGCTGGGCGCTGTCGCTCAGCGATTCAAGAAAGACGAGCATGCCTGTCGATTTCCCCCGAAACGGATCGCCATTGCTCAGACGTCGTCTTCTAGCACGCCGTAGCGCACCTTCAACGCCTCGACAATCGGTCCCATCCGGCTGCCGAGCGATCCCTTCACCATCACCGCGTCGCCGGGCCGCACGGCAGCAATCACCGAATCGGCCAGCTCCTCGGCTGACCCTGCGTAACCCGCCTGCCGCTCCGGGGGAAGTGCCTCGAACAGTGCGGCCATATCAGGGCCGCTGGCAAAAACGAGGTCGATTCCCGCCTCCTCGACGGCTGGAGCAAGCCCGGCATGAAGCTCTTTCGACATCTTGCCAAGCTCCAGCATGTCGCCAAGAACCGCAATCCGGCGCCCACCCGCTTCCACTGGTGCCAGCGCCAGATTGGCGATCGCCGCACGCATCGAGGCGGGGTTGGCATTGTAGCTTTCGTCGATCAGCAGCGCAGGACAACGTTCATCGCCGATCTTCATGCGCGCGCCGCGCCCCTTGGGAGCATGCAGGTTCGCATAGGCCAGCGCCGCGCGGGCAAGGTCTCCGCCGGTGAGCTTCACCGCCGCCATCACGGCAAGCGAATTTTGCACCAGATGCCGCCCCGGCGCGCCGATCTTGTAGGTGACGAGATCACCGAGAATATCGGCGGTCACGGCGGAAAATTCCGCTTCGCAGATACAATCGACAAGACGCACGTCGGCGCTCTCGTCCGCTCCGAACGAAACGATCTTCAGCCTTGCATCCTTCGCGGCTTTGGCGAGGCGCTCGTACTGACCGTTGTCGCGGTTGAGCACGGCCGTCCCGCCCGGCTCCGTTCCTTCGAAGATTTCCGCCTTGGCGTCGGCGATCTGCTCCACCGACTTGAAGAAGCCGATGTGGACCGGTTCCACCGTTGTAATGATCGAGACCTGCGGGCGCACCATTTTGCTTAATGGCCCGATTTCGCCAGGCGCATTCATGCCCATCTCGAAGATGCCGAATTGAGCGCTCGTGGGAAAACGCGACAGCGACAGCGGCACACCCCAATGATTGTTATGCGAGGCCGCCGAGGCATAGACCTCTCCGGACGGCGCCAGCACCAGCCGCAACGCTTCCTTGGTGCCGGTCTTGCCGACACTGCCGGTGACGCCGATGATCTTGGCCGAAGAACGCGCCCGCGCTGCCTTGCCGACATTCTCAAGCGCTTTCAGCACGTCGGCGACGCCGATGACACAGCCGCTATCGGCGAAGTCACCAGCCCTGCCCGCCTCAACGACTGCACAAGACGCGCCTTTTTCCAGAGCAGCCTTCGCGTAGTCGTGCCCGTCGAGGCGCTCGCCGCGAATGGCGAAGAAGGCGTCACCCGGCTCAAGCGTACGCGTATCGATGGAAATACCTGTGACATCCGGCAAATCGCCCATCGCCTCGCCACCGGCTGCGTCGAGGAAATCCATCGCGGGCCACAGCAGCAAGCCAGTCATACCCTCACTCCTCACCGAGCGCTTCGCGCGCGGTTTCCATATCGGAGAAAGGATGCATGACCCCGGCAACAAGCTGGCCCGTCTCGTGGCCCTTGCCCGCGATGATGACCACGTCGCCCTTCTCCATCATCGCTATGGCAGCATGGATCGCCTCGCGCCGGTCGCCGATCTCCTTTGCGTCCGGCGCACCTTTCAACACCGCCTTGCGGATCAGCGCCGGGTCCTCGCTGCGCGGGTTGTCGTCCGTGACGATGACGACATCAGCCATTTCGGCAGCAGCTTCCCCCATCAGTTCGCGCTTGCCCGGATCGCGGTCGCCGCCGGCACCGATCACGGCGATCAGTTTGCCCGTCGTAAAGGGCCTGAGCGATTCAAGCGTTGAACGGATCGCACCGGGCTTGTGGGCATAATCGATGAAGACAGACGCACCCTTTCCTTCAGACATGGCGGGCTGAAGCCGTCCTTCGGCGCCTTCAAGCTTGCCGATGGCCTCGACCGCCTTGCGCGGTGTCATACCTGTCGCGATTGCCAGTCCGGCGGCAACAAGCGCGTTGGACACCTGGAACACGCCGGCCATTGGAAGCGTGACTTCGAAACGTCCGTCACCGCAATCGACGGTCAGGTACTGAGACAGCCGTGCCGTCTCGACACGTTCAAGCCGGATCGCCTCCCCTGCCCGCCCAACGGTCATCAGCTTCAGTCCGCGCTTCCTGGCGGCTGCCGCCACCGGCGCAGCCGTCGGCTCATCGGCATCGATTACCACGACGCCATCTTCAGGCAGTAGCGTATCGAACAGCCGCAGCTTGGCGGCGAGGTAATCCTCCATCGTCGGATGGTAGTCGAGGTGGTCGCGGCTGAGGTTCGTGAACCCGGCAGCCCCGAGCCGCACCCCGTCGAGGCGGCGCTGCTCGATGCCGTGGCTGGAGGCTTCCATCGCCGCATGGGTCACGCCCTTGTCCGCGAGTTCGGCGAGCGTTTCGTGCAATGCGATGGAATCCGGCGTCGTCAGCCCGCCATAGCCACTGACACCGGGCGCAACCACGCCGACTGTACCGATGCTCGCGGCGCTGTAGCCTCCGGCCGCCCATATCTGGCGCAGGAAGGTGACGATCGAGGTCTTGCCGCTGGTGCCGGTAACAGCGGCAATGGTTTCCGGCTGACGCCCGCAGAATTTCGCCGCCGCAAGCGCCAGCGCCCTGCGTGGATCGTCGACACGAACCAGCGTGGCGCTTCCAAGCCCGCCGGCATCGATGCCGGCATCCTTGCCCGCGACAACGGCGACAGCGCCACTCGCAACTGCGGCGCCGGCGAATTTCGCCCCGTCCACAACAGCCCCGGGCAACGCAAAGAAAGCAGACCCCACCTGAACCTTGCGGCTGTCGAGCGTCAGCACGGCGATATCGCGGTCAGGGCCGGTAAGAACGGCATCCGGCGTGCCGGAAAGAAGTTCGGAAAGGCGCATGGCCGCGCTGGACCCCTGAACAACAATAGGCATCAGGGCAGCAAGGCCACCCTTTCGCCGCCTGTCTAAAACAAATCCAGCAAAAGTGGAAACCGGTTTTCTTTTCCGGATTGGCGCAGGAAAAGAGGCCTAGTCGAGAACAGGCTTCACGCCAAGCAGGGGCGCAATCCGGGTGATCACCTTGCCCGAAGTGGGGACAGCGTTCCAGCCGGAGGTGCGGTAACCGTGGGTCTGCTCGGTGGCCTGCGGCTCATCCAGCATCAGCAGCATCAGATATTCCGGCTTGTCGGTCGGAAACGCCGCCAGGAAGCTCGTCAGCAGCTTGGAGTTGGAATAGCGCCCATTGACAACCTTTTCCGCGGTTCCCGTCTTTCCGCCGACGCGGAACCCTTTGGCCGCAGCCTTGCGCGCCGTACCCTCTTCAACATTCATGCGGAACAGTTCGCGCATCATGTCGCTGGTCGACGGCTGGACAACCTGCCTTGCCAGCGCGCGCGCCTGCTCTTGTGTCCGCGGCAGGAAGGTCGGCGGGATCAGCAGTCCGCCATTCATCAGCGCCGCACCACCCGCGGCAGCCTGGATCGGCGCAACGGAGAACCCGTGGCCGAAGGAAATCGTCATGCTGGCGAGATCGCTCCAGCGCGCCGGCGTCAGCGGTTCGGCGGATTCCGGCAACTCGGTATGCGGGCGCTCGAAGAACCCCATGCGGTGCATGAATTCCTTGTGGCGTTCGATGCCGGCGGCCAAAGCCATCTTGGCGGTGCCGATGTTGGAGGAATGCGTGAATACCTCCGGCAGCGTCAGGATGCGGCGCTGGGCGTGGAAATCGTTGATGGTGAAGGATGCAACCCGGATCGGGCTGCGCGCGTCATAGGTGGTGCTGAAATCCGCCTCGCCGCTGTCCAGCGCCATCGCGACCGTGAACGCCTTGAAGGTCGAACCCAGTTCATAAACGCCCGCGGTGATCCGGTTGATGGCCTCTTTCTCAAGCGCCGTCGCCGGTTCGTTCGGGTCGTAGTCCGGCAGCGACACGAGCGCCAGCACCTCGCCGGTGTGAACGTTGAGCACGACACCGGCTCCTGCCTTGGCGCTGAAAGTTTCCATCGCCGTCATGATCTCGTCGCGCAGCGCATGCTGAACCCGCACGTCCAGCGTCAGCGTCACCGGTGCCTGGCTTTCATCACGCGCAAGACCCGCATCATGCAGTGCCGCAAGGCCCATCGTGTCGATGTGTTTTTCCATGCCCGCGATGCCGGCATTGTCGATATTGACGTGGCCAACGACATGCGAGGTCAGCCGCCCGCTCGGGTAGAAGCGGCGGTTCTCCTCGATGAAGCCGATGCCCGGCAGACCGAAATTGTGGATCGTGTCGCGTTGCTCCGGCGACAGTTCGCGCTTCAGCCAGACGAAGCGCTTGTCGGATTTCAGCTTTGCCCGCAATCCTCCCGCGTCGAGATCGGGAACCGCGGCGGTAAGAAGCTCGATCGCCTCATCGACATCATAGATGCGGTGCGGCTCGGCATAGAGCGAGGGTGTACGGATGTCGGTGGCAAGCAGAACGCCATTGCGATCGCGGATGTCGGGGCGCGCCTGAGAAACCGCGTCCGCCGCAGTCGCCAGAAAGACTGCCGGCTGCTGCTCGGCAACGGCGAGTGTCAGAAGACGCCCGGCGATCGCCGTATATCCCAGTGCAAATACGGCAGCCGTCAACAATACGCGCGAACGGCTGCGCCGCCCGTGATCGGCAACCCGGCGCACTGGACGTCCGCCGGTATCCTTGCGCATAAACAAACGGGATAGAGCCGGGATGCCCGGCCAGTTGGAAATCGCCATACGCAAACGCAACACTCACACACACGCAGAACCGTTTGACCCCGGTTCTGTGCCCCCGCGCCGCCCGCATCCGGAGCGGCTCTGACCAGCGCTACTGCGCCTTGAGAATATCCTCGATGCTGACCGGCGCCGGATCCTCGCGGATCGCGATATCGTCGACAGCAATCACCTTGTCCATTGTGAAGGGCTGAAGGTTGAGAAACCGTTCAGCCAGCGCCTGGATTCGCTCCGGGCGGTTGAGATAGGTCCATTCCGCCTGCAGCAGATCGATCGCGGCCCGCTCTTCGGAAATTGCCGCGCGCAATCGCGCTATGTTGGCGCGCCGCTCCTGCGCCTCGTGCTTGAACTGGAACAGCCCAACCGCGGAGACCACCATCGCCAGGCAAGCAACGACACCGGCAAACCGCAAGGGCCCCAGCTCACGCAACGCATGCATGAAGCCGGACCGCGGCTTTGCCTGGGGCTGCGCGCTCATCTCGAAATCCGTATCGTGTCCGATCATGGCCTGCGGCCGCGCCGCCTCCGTCCCGTATCGTCCCGCGCCATGGCAATTGCCGGCGCATCAGTGCGAATCCCCGCCCGCAAACGCGCCGATCGGGCGCGCGGATTGACTTCGCGTTCCTCATCGCCCGCTGTCCGGTTATCACCCGCACCGCGCCCGAAGGTCGGCTGCGGTCCTTGCGTTTGCGGCATGTGCCGGGACCCGGCGCCTGCCCTGCCGGTGCGTTCGGCGAGGAACCGCTTGACGATACGATCTTCAAGCGAATGAAAGGTTACCACCGCGAGCCGCCCGCCCGGTTTCAGGACTTTTTCTGCAGCCTCAAGCGCGCGCGCGATCTCGCCAAGCTCGTCGTTGACTGCGATGCGCAGTGCCTGAAACGTGCGGGTCGCCGGATGTTTCTCGCCAAAACGCTGCGGCGGCAGGCAGCCGCTGACGACCCGCGCCAACTCCAGCGTCCGGGTGATCGGCTTCTCGCTGCGTGCGGCAACGATTGCGCGGGCAATGCGCCGCGAAGCGCGCTCCTCTCCGTATTGATAGATGATGTCGGCAAGCTCGGCTTCGCCGAGATTGTTGACCAGATCGGCAGCACTTGGGCCAGCCTGCTCCATGCGCATGTCGAGCGGCCCGTCGGCCTGGAAGGAAAACCCGCGTTCCGGCTGGTCGAGCTGCATCGACGAAACGCCGATATCGAGCACGACGCCATCGACCGTTTCGCGGCCGGCTTCCGCAACAAGGCTTTCCATCTCGGAAAACCGGCCCTGCAAAACCTGAAGGCGTCCAGAGTAAGTATCGATCAGTGGCTGGGCGGCAACGATAACGTCGGGATCGCGGTCGATGCCGATGACATGACAGCTTGCCGCTTCAAGGATCGCCTTTGAGTAACCTCCGGCGCCGAATGTGCCATCGACGAAAACCTCGCCGTCCCGCGGTGCCAGCGCTTCGAGCACTTCGGCAAGAAGCACCGGCACATGAGGATCACGTGTCACTGGAGCGTTACCGGTCAACGGGCGTTTCGCGCCCCAGGAGACCGCGCAATTCGCCCACGCGTTTCGCTGATTCCGAACGGCGCGCTTCGAACCGCCCCGGCTCCCATATCTGGAACTTGTGTCCAAGCCCGACCATCACCGCTTCGCCCTCAATACCCGCATGAGCCCGCAGATCATCCGGCAGGACGATGCGTCCATCACCGTCGACCCTGAGTTCCTCGCACCGCCCGAACAGTTCGACCGACAACAGATCACGTTCATCGGAATAGGGCGGCAGCCCTTCCAGAAGCACGGAAATCTCGTCAATCAGCCGTTGTCCGCCGCAATCAAGCGCCGGCGCGCCGGGAGATGGATAGGCATAGAGGACAGAATGGCCTTGCCTTGCAAGTACGCCGCGGAAGACGGCAGGGACGGAAACGCGTCCCTTGCCGTCGACCTTGTTGCGGAAGCTGGAAACGAAGCGCTCCAAACCGCTTGAACTCCACTACTCACCGCGCAGGGGGGAATGCGCGTCACCTGTGATTTTCGGCACAAGGCAGGGCAAAACGCTTGAGCGGTCCAAGCAGCCCGTCCGCCGACCGGCGCGCGCGTGGCCTCCGCGCTACTACCGGCTGACCGGAAAGACCTGAGCGTTACCGCCCGCCTAGTGCCGTCGCCTCCCATTGTTAACCATGGGTTTGAATGGAATACCATGGTTAAATATGGGTTACAATGGATTTTATGCGTGAATACCCGTATTCGACGGCGCGCATATTCGCGCCGCCGAAGGAAAGCGGCCAGCCGACCTGTAAGCCGGGTTCTGTATGGCGGTGAAACCGCGCGGCAGCCATTCATCTGGGACCACCGTTGCCGGCGGCCTCGTGCAACCAACCCGGACGGCAGCGTGGAAACACGCTTAAGGGCAAAGCCCTGTGCCATCCCTATTCGGTCTTGCTCCCGGTGGGGTTTGCCCTGCCACGACCGTTACCGGCCGCGCGGTGCGCTCTTACCGCACCCTTTCACCCTTGCCGGGGATACCCCGGCGGTCTGCTTTCTGTGGCACTTTCCCTGGGGTCGCCCCCGCCGGGCGTTACCCGGCACCGTGTTTCCATGGAGCCCGGACTTTCCTCTGTGCAAAGCACAGCGGCTGCCCGGTCGACTGGCCGCGCGCAACATAGAGCGTGTTCAGGAAAAGTGTGAGCGGTTTTCCGCCCGGAACACGCAAAGGAATGAAAAGCGTGTTCAGGAGTTGAACGAACAAAAACGAATCCGTGAATCGTTTTTCACGACACGGCTAGCGGTTTTCCACCCGGAACACGCAGCAAAACAAAGGGTTAGGCACGGCAAACCGAACTCACGACAAACAGGGCAACAACAGGGGCGATCAGCCCCTGACGCGCGAGGCGATGCCGGCGAAAATGGAGGCGATACTCGGATAGGTTTCGACCTGTTCCTGCATAGTCGATGCGATTTCGAGGATGCGCGTACGCGAATGCTGTGTGATCGCACCTTCCTCCATCAGCACGATCATGGTGTCGAGCTGATCCACGGCATCGGCGTCCTGCAGCGTCTCGTCGTAGAAACGCCGCACATGCGCAAGCTGCGGCATGACACGGGTAAAGTCGATCGGCGGCAGGGTCTCTTCCGCCGGCTCGTCCTCCTTGGTGTCGCCATTGCGTGTTCCAAGGCCCTCGAAATGGGCCGAACGCGCACCATTCGCAGCACTGGACTGAATGCTTGCCTTCCTGCCCGTCACATCATCGGCGGCAAGGTCAAGATCATCGCCCTCAGCGGGTTTTGAAACCGGCGGCGCCGGAGCAGGCGCAGCGGGCCTCACCGGTGCAGGGGCCGGCTCAGCCACACGTCTCGGAGGCGGGGGCGGCGGGGGTGGTTCAGGCTCATGGCGTGCTGGCGGCGCTGCTGCAGGCGCGTCATCTGCTGCATCATCTTCGGGAGTCGCATACGTCCCCTCGTGGTGCAGGGATGTATAGCGCGAGTTCGCGAAGTCGAAGAAACCCGTCATCGCCAGGTCGTTCTGGTTGATGCGCGCGTCCAGAAACGCCTTCACCCGCTGCAGGAACTGCAGGTCGTTGCTTTCGAAAACAGCCGCACCACCGTCGCTGCCGGTGATCATCAGGCTCGTCGGCGGTCTGGGAATAAAGGGTATGAGGCCGATCACGAATCCGGCCGCAGCACCGATCGCGATCCACATCGCCGAGACATCATACAGCGCCCCGCCGATCGCTCCGATGATCAGCGCGAACAGCATGAAGAACAGCTTCGCCACGGTCACCCGCGGCGGCTGATAAATCAGGACCGAACTC
The DNA here is from genome assembly GCA_020637855.1 of Rhodobiaceae bacterium. GTDB lineage: Bacteria > Pseudomonadota > Alphaproteobacteria > Rhizobiales > Tepidamorphaceae > JACKJK01. The sequence continues at coordinate 338,282 of JACKJR010000002.1, forward strand.
ACATTGTCCAGCACCATGCTCCGGTAACCCATGTCGAGCACGTGCCTGCCCACCGCAAGCGTGCGGTGTACGGAACGATCATCACCCCGGCCCCCCGAGGTGAAACTTGATGCCACCATCTACTCGGCCCCCTCACGACCTGTGCAGCACACTATACGTGCCTCGCAGAGTCGTTCAAAGACCATAAGTTTACGGATTGGCCTTCCGTGCAAAACTCAGGCTAGGCCTGCTGAGAGCCCGCGAGCAGGCGATGCAGCGTCTCGATCGTGGAAACATCCGCGATGCCATCGACCTTTGCCTGCCGGAAATGCCGCTGGAAGGCTGAAACGACCTGCCCGGTCGCCAGATCGTAATTTCCGGTGATCTCGACCCCGTAGCCGTAAAGCGCCAGCATGGCCTGCAGCGCCTCGACCGGCTGACCTGCATCGCCTTGCTGGAAGAAGCGCCCGCCTCGGATCGGTGCCGGCTCGACCCAGTGCCCCGCGCCACGCGAGGCAAGCATCGCCCAATCGAATTTTTCACCGGGATCGATCTTGCGTGCAGGCGCGACATCGGAATGCGCCAGAACCCGTTTCGGCGGAATCGAAAGCCGCGCGCAGATGTCCGCGCATAGCGCGGCAACGGCCTCCATCTGCCCAGGCGGAAAATCCGGATAGCCGCCCGCATGCCCCGGATTGGCGATCTCGATGCCGATGGAGCGGGAATTGATGTCGCGCACTCCGCCCCAGAATCCAACGCCCGCATGCCACGCACGCCGGTCCTCGGGCACGAGCTGGCAGATGCTCCCGTCCTCGTAGACGAAATAGTGCGATGAGACTTGCGACTTGGGATCGCACAACCAGTCGTGCGCCCCTTTCGCCGTTTCCATGCCTGTATAATGCAGGATCAGCATATCCACCGGGCCTTCGCGGCGTTCGCCATGGTTCGGCGACGGGGTCATGCGGTAGCGTGCCATGGCCTGCCTTAAAGGTTCAAAGGTTGCGCGCCCGCGCGATACGCTCGTAGGCCGCGTTGATCGCGGCAAGGCGATCATTGGCTATACGGATCATCTCCGGCGGCAGGCCGCGCGACATCATGCGGTCGGGGTGGTTTTCGGAAACCAGCTTGCGGTAGTGCGCCTTCAACTCCTTTTCGGGCATGTCGCGTGTCACGCCGAGCACGCGATAGGGGTCGCGCGCGCCATCATCGACATGGCGGGCAAGAATCGCTTCGAAGGCCTGATCGCTGAAGCCGAAGATCTCTGCGATGATCTCAAGCTGCGCCCGCTCGCCCTCGTGCACCGCGCCATCGGCCTTGGCGATGTGGAACAACCCGTCGAGCACATCTTCGAGCAATGCTTCCTGCCCTGCAAAGTCGGAAGCGATACGCCGTGCGTAGGTGTCAAAGCCGGCCGTATCCTTCTTGGCAAGATCGAAAAGCATGCGCACGCGCGGCAGCTTCACCTCGTCGAAGGCGAACACCTGCCGGAAAGCGTCGAACTCGCCTTGCGTGGCGACGCCGTCGGCCTTGGCCATCTTCGCGGCAAGCGCGATCAGCGCGGAGGAGAAACGCTCCTCGGGACTGCCGCCGAAAAATTCCGTCACACTGCGCCATAGCGAGCGCAAGGCACCGCTACGCGAATCGTCCTGGCTGTTGTCTTCGGGAGAATCCATGGCCGCGAACATAGCCACCGCAATGCGCCGCGCCTAGCCGAAAGCAGGTAATCGCGGGACAATACCCTAAAGCGATGCCGCCGCACGCGCCGCCTGATCGTATTGCCCTGATAGCGCGCGCAGGAAGTCCGACAGCTCGCTGACCGGCCCCTGGTCGAGGCCCAGCGCACGCAGGGCATGGATCAGCAATTGCGCCCGGATTTCCGCATAGCGCTCGCAGACTTCATACCCCTTGGGCGTGATGGCGACGGTCTTCTCCTTGCCGCGCTTGCCCGCCTGCACGAGCCTGCTCTTCTCCAGCTTCTTCACCGCGTAGGTGACGAGGTGGGTATCCTCGACATTGAGGACGAGGCACAGGTCGGCGATGGTTTTCGCGCGGTCACGATGCGTCACCGAATGCAGCACCAGCACTTCCAGCGGCGTAAGCCCCGGCGCGCCCGCAGCCGCCGCGCAGCGCACGATCCAGCGCGAGAACGCGTTGTCGGCCATGATCAGCGCGAATTCCATCTCCGACAGCGACGGCATGTCGCCACGTGCCAGATGGGCGGAGGAGACGATGGGCCCGAGCGGGCGGCGGTCGCTGCTCATGCGATCACCGCTGAAGCATGGTCTGGGGCAGCCAGGTGGCCAGTTGCGGGAATGCCGCAATCAGCACCACCGCAATGATGAGCAGCATGAAGAACGGCGCCGCGGCGCGTGCGATCCATAGGATATTCCTCCCGGTCAGCCCTTGCAGGACGTAAAGGTTGAAGCCGATCGGCGGCGTGATCTGTGCCATTTCCACCACCAGCACGAGGAAGATACCGAACCAGATCAGGTCAAGGCCAGCCTGTTCCACCATCGGCATGATGACCGAGGTCGTCAGCACGACCATCGATATGCCGTCGAGGAAGCACCCCATGATCACGAAGAACACGGTCAGCGCGCACAGCAACTGCCAGCGCGCCAGTTCGAACGTGCCGATCCATTGCGCGATGGTGCGCGGCAGTCCGGTATAGCCCATCGCCGAGGTCAGAAACGCGGCGCCGGCAAGGATGAAGGCGATCATGCAGCTCGTGCGCGTCGCGCCAAGCAGGGCATCGGAAAACGTCTCACGCGTCAGGCTCCCCTGAAACCACGACAGCAGCAGCGACAGCCCGACGCCGACCACGGCGGCCTCCGTCGCCGAAGCCAGCCCGCCATAGATGGAACCGATGACCCCGATGATGAGCAGCAGAACCGGCAGCAGCCGCCAGGTCGCCTTCAGCCGCTGCGACAGCGTCTCGCCGCCCCCGTCATCCGCCGGCACCAGGCGCGGATTGACGATCGACCGCGCCATGATCAGCCCCATGAAGAGGCCCGACAGCATCAGCCCCGGCAACACGCCTGCAATGAACAGCCGCGCGATCGACTGTTCCGTTGCAGCCGCATAGACGATCAGGATGATGGAAGGCGGGATCAGCAGGCCTAGCGTGCCCGCACCCGCCAGCGTCCCCACCGCAAGCCGCTCGTCATAGCCGCGCTTGGCGAGTTCCGGCAGCGATATGCGCCCCACGGTCGCACAGGTTGCAGCCGACGACCCCGACACGGCGGCAAACACCGTGCAGCCGGCAACATTGATATGCAGCATGCGCCCCGGCAGCCAGCCCAGCCACGGCGCCAGTCCATCGAACAGGTCTTCCGACAGGCGGCTGCGGTAGAGGATCTCGCCCATCCAGATGAACATCGGCAACGCGGTCAGATCCCAGGAGATGGAGGACTGCCACATCGAGATCGCCAGCACGTAACCCGCCGGCACCGAAACTTTCGCGGCCATCGCGGCAAAGCCGACCGCGCCAAGCGTGATCGCAATCCATACGCCGCCCGCCAGCAAGGCGAACAGCACGGCAAAGAGCAGAAGGGAAAGTGTGACAAGGGTCATTCGCTGGCCATCGAAACTTCGGATTCCCTGCCGCTGAAGCTCGTCTGTCCGTGCTTCAGCGTGAAGGCGAATTCATGCGCTATTGCAAGCGCCAGGATGACCGAACCCGCGGCCATCGAGGCCTGCGGCAGCCAGAGCGGGATCGCGTAGACGCCGACGGATACGTCACCATGTTGCCAGGACTTGAGCACCAGCCGCAGCGTGTAGAAGCTCATGAAGCAGGCGAAGGCGAAAGCGACCGTAAGCGCCGCCAGCTCCGTCGCATGGCGAATGCCGCCCTTCAGCGATTGCAGCAGCATCGTCACCCGGATGTGGCTTCCCGCCTTGAAGGTCCCCGCAAGCGCAAGGAAACTCGCCCCAGCAAGCAGGTAGCCGCAGATTTCCGCCAGCGACAGGATGACGAAATTGATTGGCTCGATACCGATCAGCAGCAGGGTCTTGTCGATGACCCGGCCCAGCACCTGCGCCCCGACGAGAACGGCGATCGCTACCAGATGCAGCGCCGCAAGCCACAGCGAAGCGGCAAACAGGCGTTCCAGAAACCTGCCCAAGGCAGCCATGTTCATCCCCCTCGGCGCACGGTACTCGGACCGGCCCCGCCCATAGCATCCGGGCCGGGGAAACCCCGGCCCGGAATGGATCATATCGCGAAATCAGTTGCCGTAGGCCGACAGAAGCGCAGCACCCGTATCACCGGCGGATGCAGCCCATTCGGACGCCAGCGTCTTGCCGATGTCCTTCAGGCCCGACTGCAATTCGGCGCTCGGCGGCTGCACGATGATACCGGCATCCTTGAGCGCCTGGGTCTTCACTTCCTTTTCCTCGATGGAAGCTGCCCAGCCACGCTCCTCGGCGGCTGCGGCGGCATCGAGCACGGCCTTTTTCTGATCATCGGGCAGCGCGTCGAAAGTGCTCTTGTTGATGAAGACGCCGTTGCGCGGCAGCCAGGCCTGGGTGTCGTAATAGTGCGTCAGATATTCCTCCGCCTTGGTGCGCACACCCGTCGAGGCGGACGTCATCATCACGTCGACGCGACCGGTGGCGAACGCCGTCGGCAGGTCCGGAACCTCGATCTGCACGGGCGCCGCGCCGGCAAGTTCGGCGATCCGGCTGGTGGTGGAGTTATAGGCCCGGAATTTCAGTCCCTTCATGTCGTTGACGCTGTTGATCTCGCGCTTGGCGTAGATGCCCTGCGGCGGCCACGGCACGGAATACAGCAGCATCAGGCCTTCTGCCTCGAAGGCTTTCTCGAGGAACGGTTTCTGTGCCGTGTAAAGCTTGCGCGCGTCGTCATAGCTGGTCGCAAGGAAGGGAATGCTGTCAAACCCGTAGACCGGATTATCGTTGGAGTAGCGCGACAACAGCGCTTCCCCGATCGGCGCCAGACCGTCGCGGACCGCATTCTTGATTTCCGCGTGCTTGAACAGCGATCCGGCGGAATGGACCGTGATCTTGATAGCGCCACCCGTTGCCGCCTCGATGTCCTTGCCGAACTGGATAACTGTCTGCGTGTGGAAATTGCCGTCGGGATACGGCGTCGGCATGTCCCAGGTGGTCTGCGCCATGGCCGTTTCCACGGACATGACGAACGCCGCGGCAACAGCGGCGGAACGTACGAAATGTTTCATTGACCCCTCCAGATTGGGTGCCCCGCAAGGCCCTTCCCCGCGGGAACCAAGGGAAGTTTGTTTCATCGAAAATAATATGTCAACAAATTGTTGACGATTTTGAATCGTTATGATTTCCCTCCCCAGAAATGCTATGCATGACGCAACCGGGGGAGAGAGCCATGAGCGGCAAGTGGGATTTCTGGATCGACCGGGGCGGCACGTTCACCGACATCGTCGCGCGCGACTCCGAAGGCGCCATCCATGCCGGCAAACTGCTGTCGGAAAATCCCGAAGCCTACGAAGACGCAGCCATCGAGGGCATCCGCCGCCTGATGGGCGTCGAGGCGGGCAAGCCGATCCCGTCGGGCTCCATCGGCGCGGTGAAGATGGGCACAACGGTTGCCACCAACGCCCTGCTGGAGCGCAAGGGCGACCGCACCCTTCTTGTCACAACGCGCGGCTTCCGCGACGCACTGAAGATCGGCTATCAGGCCCGCCCGCACATCTTCGCCAAGGAGATCATCAAGCCGGACATGCTGTTCGAGCGCGTCCACGAGGTCGACGAGCGCGTGCTGGCCGACGGCATCGTGGAAACCCCGCTCGATCTCGCCCAGGCAGAGGCCGGTATGCGCGAAGCCTATGACGCCGGTATCCGCGCGGTGGCGATCGTCTTCATGCACGCCTACCGCTTCACCGAGCACGAGAAGCAGGTTGCGGGCCTGGCGCGGAAGATCGGCTTCACGCAGGTTTCCGCAAGCCACGAGGTCAGCCCCCTGATGAAGCTTGTCGGGCGCGGCGACACGACCGTGGTCGATGCCTATCTCTCGCCCATCCTGCGCCGCTATGTCGAGCGCGTCGCGAAGGAACTCAACGCCGATGCCGGCGATGCGTCGCAGCGTCCGCGCCTGATGTTCATGATGTCGTCGGGCGGGCTGACGGCAGCCGATCTGTTTCAGGGCAAGGACGCGATCCTGTCCGGCCCGGCAGGCGGTGTTGTCGGCGCGGTGGAAACGGCGCAGCTCGCCGGATTCGACCGCATGATCGGCTTTGATATGGGCGGCACGTCCACCGACGTCTCCCATTTCGACGGCGAATACGAACGCGCCTTCGAGACCGAGGTGGCGGGCGTGCGCATGCGCGCGCCTATGATGCGCATCCACACCGTCGCCGCCGGCGGCGGCTCGATCCTGCATTTCGAGGACGGGCGCTACCGCGTCGGCCCCGATTCAGCCGGCGCCAACCCCGGCCCCGCCTGTTACAGGAAAGGCGGCCCGCTCGCCGTCACCGACGCCAATGTCATGACCGGCAAACTGCTCCCCGATGAGTTCCCGGCGATCTTCGGCCCCGGCCAGGACCAGCTTCTCGATGCGACGATCGTGCGCGCGAAGTTCGCCGCGCTGGCCGAGAAGATCGGCGACGCGCGCGCGCCGGAGGCCGTTGCCGATGGCTTCCTGAAGATCGCGGTTGCCAACATGGCCAACGCCATCAAGAAGATTTCCGTCCAGCGCGGCTATGACGTCACCCGCTATGCGCTGAACTGCTTCGGCGGCGCCGGCGGCCAGCACGCCTGCATGGTTGCCGACGCGCTCGGCATGACCACGGTGCTGATCCACCCGCAGTCGGGCGTGCTGTCGGCCTATGGCATGGGCCTCGCCGACATCCGCGCCGTGCGTCAGAAATCCGTCGTGCTGCCGCTCAACGACGCCAACCTGCCCGGCATTTCGAAGCTTGTCGCCGCACTGGAAGAGGAAACACGCGACGAACTGCTCGGCCAGGGCCTCGGCGCCGGCGAGATCGAAATCCACCCCCGTGCGCACCTGCGCTACGAGGGCACCGACACGCCGCTCCCGGTTCCCTTCGGCACGGTTGAGAGCATGATCGCGACATTCGAGACCGCCCACCGCGGCCAGTTCGGCTTCGTCTTCTCCGGCAAGACCATTGTCGTCGAAGCCGTCGAGGTCGAGGCCGTCGGCGGTGGCGCCGACATCGCGGAGCCGCGTCGCGACGAATTCAGGACCCACGCCGCGCCTGCGCGCAAGACGCGCATCTTCTCCGAAGGCGCATGGCACGAGGCCGGCGTCCACCACCGCGCCGACCTTGACCCCGGCTACATCATCGAGGGTCCGGCGCTCATCATCGAGCCGAACCAGACCATCGTGGTGGAGCCCGGCTGGCAGGCGAAAATCACCGGCCTCGACCATGTCGTGCTCGAACGCGTCGTCGCCATGAAGCGGGCCGAAGCGCTCGGCACCCATGCCGACCCGGTCATGCTGGAGGTGTTCAACAACCTGTTCATGTCGATCGCCGAGCAGATGGGCGTCGCACTGCAGAACACCGCCTATTCGGTCAACATCAAGGAACGGCTGGATTTCTCCTGCGCCGTGTTCCAGGCGGATTCATCGCTTGTTGCCAACGCGCCGCACATGCCGGTGCATCTTGGCTCGATGGACCGTTCGGTCGCGACCATCATCCGCTTGAACGAAGGCAGGATCGCGCCCGGCGACAGTTTCATGCTGAACGCGCCCTACAATGGCGGCACCCACCTGCCCGACATCACCGTCTGCACCCCTGTGTTCGACGACGCGGAGAAGGACATCCTGTTCTGGGTCGCCTCGCGCGGCCACCACGCCGATGTCGGCGGCACCGCGCCCGGCTCGATGACGCCGCTTGCCACCACCGTGGACGAGGAAGGCGTGCTGATCGACAATTTCAAGCTCGTCGACAAGGGGCACTTCCGCGAAGACGAACTGGTCGAACTGCTGACCGACCACCCCTACCCCGTGCGCAACGTCCACCAGAACGTCGCCGACCTGAAGGCGCAGCTCGCGGCCAATGCCAAAGGGGTTCAGGAGCTGCGCAAGATGGTCGCGCTGTTCGGGCTCGATGTGGTGAAAGCCTATATGGGCCATGTGCAGGACAATGCCGCCGAAAGCGTGCGCCGGGTGATCGAGGCCCTGTCGGATGCCGAATTCGAGTACCCGACCGACCAGGGCGCGGTGATCAAGGTGAAGATCACCGTCGACAAGGAAAAGCGCGAGGCAACCGTCGACTTCACCGGCACCAGCGCGGTCCAGCCGACGAACTTCAACGCGCCGGAGCCCGTGGCGCGCGCCGCCGTGCTCTATTGCTTCCGGGTGATGGTCGACGGCGAGATCCCGATGAACGCAGGCTGTCTCAGGCCTATCAACATCATCATCCCCGAAGGCACGATGCTGAAGCCCGTCTACCCGGCAGCCGTCGTCGCCGGCAACGTGGAGACGAGCCAGCACGTCACCAACTGCCTGCTGTGCGCGCTTGGCGCCATGTCGGCGGCGCAGGGCACGATGAACAACCTGACCTTCGGTAACGACCAGTACCAGTATTACGAGACGATCTGTTCAGGCTCCCCCGCAGGCCCCGGCTTCAACGGCACAGACGGCGTCCACACCCACATGACCAACGCCCGGCTGACCGATCCGGAAGTGCTGGAATTCCGCTTCCCCGTGGTGCTGGAGGATTTCCACATCCGCGCTCGGACTGGCGGCAAGGGCAAGTGGCACGCCGGCGACGGCACGATCCGCACGCTGCGCTTCCGCGAAACCATGGACTGCGCGATCCTCTCCTCGCACAGGCACGTACCCCCGCCTGCCATCGGCGGCGGCGAGAACGGCCTGACCGGCCAGACGTTGCTGAGGCGCAAGGACGGCTCAACAGAAAACTTCGGCGGCTGCAATCAGACTGTGCTGGAAGCGGGCGAGGCGGTTACAGTGATCACGCCGACGGGTGGGGGATATGGGGAGGGGTAGAGGCCAATATCGAATGCGCCGTCATTCCGGCGAAAGCAATATGCCACCTAATCTATAGCTTTGCCGGACGCCCGTACTCACTGTCCTTATTCTCCATATATTTAGGGGTAGTAAGAATTCTGATGTGAGTTGCATCACGATGTTTCCTGACCGACGAACATATCTTTTCGTGCAATACGCCAAGCCGCTCTACATTCAGCATGTCCTGCGCCATGTTGCGAAAAATCCGTGAAAAATGTTTATTTTTATGCGACCGAAATAATTGAGAAAATTTCTTACTGACACCAATACTTGGGCCAGCAAACCCTAATGATAAAGAAGCTTGCAAACCGTTAGCTGTGGAAGCAGAGTAATCTTCCATAAGTTTTTGGCACGATTGATCTAAGTATTTAAAAATATTATTCAATTCTTGTAATTTTTCAGAATTTGATAGATGATCCAGGTTATTAAAGATCGTTCGACAATTCTGGAATTCGCTCCTGCCTCGCATTTCAAGCGCGAGGTCGATGCATTGTTTTGGGTTGTCCGTTTTCGAAATCATATAGGCAGTGAAAAACGGCAAGCGGATCGCAAACTTAGCCTGCCCGCTCGGTTCGAGAATAGCCGCAAGCGCCTGCTGCGAATTCGCTTTCAGCGACTCTAACAAGCCAGGTATCTGTGATGGATAATCGATCCGGTAACAACTCTCGCAAAATGCATCACGAAGAGGCGCCAAATAAACATCGGCGCCTTCGCGTTGCGCAACTGCATTATAAAAATGTGATCGTTCGGCCGCCCATCCAAACCCAAATAGCATACGGGCCAGCATATTCTTTTCGTCACCGCCTGCAAAATTTGGATTACTTGACTGGAAAGCGTGCACTAGACTTTTTATGTCGTGAATATCAGGCCGACCCGCCACACTAAATGTCGGTTGATGGCTGATTCCAGAATCAACAAACCCAGAATCAGTAATTTCATTTCGAAAAACACTTTCAATAGCAGTACCATACAACACATCATCTTGATTGTTTACCAAAAGAGACAAAGTTAGATATTCACTTGAAACAAAAACATTCCATCGGAGCTGGGGAAATATTCGTAAAGCCTCAAAGAAACTAACTACGTCGCCAGAGGGCTTAGCGCCATCAAATGAAAATGTCATACTGCTCGCAAAATTTGCAGAATCAGTAGATGATTCTTTATATTCATCTGGATTAATTGAAATGAAATCGACAAAATTAAATCTCTTAATTCTATTCGAACGAAATTTATCTTTATAATCATCTATACCAATTAATTTATCACTAAATAATATTGCTGTAATAAGTTTTTCAAGGCAAAGGATATCGTTGTCGATGTAACTCAAGTTCAATGTTTGACTAACTCCAGTTATACGCTCCACACCACTTAATGTTGCGTTATCAATTAAAATTCGACGGTTAGTACCCATCCCATAACCCACAATTACGTCGTTATATTGTATTATCGAGCAAACTCGCTTCATCGAGCATTTTCGACAGTGCGTGGCTTCCAAATTATACCACAAGTAGGGTCCTCGCCCCACAAACTGGATTCCGGCTTTCGCCGGAATGACGTCGAGTATGGGTGGGCCGCACCACTTCCCCTCCCCAGCCTTTGACATCTCTCCCCATCCTTGCGAGCCTTGTCGCTACGCAACCGGGCGCCCCATGCATTTCGTGCGCCCCGGCAAATTCACTCCTCCCCCCGAAAGGACATCTTTTGACCCAGGCAAAACCGGGCGACACGCTGCATCTGCATTACACCGGCAAACTGGATGACGGCACCGTCTTCGATTCATCCGAAGGCCGCGATCCGCTCTCGTTCGAGCTCGGCGCGGGGCAGATCATCCCCGGACTGGACAAGGGCGTGACCGGCATGGAAGTCGGCGAGAAGCGTACCGTGCGCGTCGAGGCGGCGGATGCCTATGGCGAACACAGGCCCGAGAACGTTCAGGCGATCCCCAAGGCTCAGGTGCCCGACCACATCGATACAACGCCCGGCACGCAGCTTCAGGTGCAGACGCAGGACGGCCATCCCCTGACCGTCGTCGTCGTCGCGTCGGACGACGAAAAGGTCGTCCTCGACGCCAACCATCCACTCGCCGGCCAGGCGCTGACATTCGACGTGGAGCTGGTCGAGATCAGCTGAGGCCCTGGCCCCTCACCCGCGCACCCGCATCCGGTTCACCAGCAGGTCGTCGTTGACGATCTCTTGCCTCATCGCAGCGAGTTCGTTCACGTCCCATGTGGCGCTGAGGTAGCGGCCGGCTACCCAGTCCGCACGCCCTGACGAGAGCCAGACAGCGAAACCGGCGGCAAGCTCCGGCGTGTCGATGAGATATTCATGCATGTGCGCGGGCATGTTCAGCCCCAGTTCGGTCGACACGCCGCCGGGGTGGATGGCAAAGCATTTGATGCCGTCCGCGCCGTGATCGCTCTGGACGAACTCGCACAGCCGGTTGATGGCGTGTTTGGCGGTCTGGTAGTCCGACGCGCCGGGCATCACGAACTGCGCACCGATCGATGACAGCACGATGAGATGGCCGCCGCTTGATCCCGCCGCCGCGTGCCGTTTCGCCGACGCGATCAGATGCGGCAGCGTGAAACGGATGACGTGATAGGCGCCTTTCACGTTCACCTCCCAGTTCCACCACCAGCCTTCCGGATCGCTTTCGCCGATCTTCACCCACGGCCCGAGATAGCCTGCGTTGGCATCCGCCACATCGATGCCGCCGAACTGCGCGACACAATCGTCAACGGCGGCTTTAACCTGTTCCGCGCTGGTGACATCGCAGGTCGAAATCGCGCATTGCGTTTGCGGATTTGCTTGCGTGACGAGCGCCTGCGTTCCTTTAAGCGCGTCCGTTGAGCGAGCCGTCAGATAGACGGCTTTCGCGCCGGCCTGCGCGAAGGCGACCGCGGTTGCCTGGCCGATGCCGCGCGAGGCCCCGGCGATGAACACCACCTTGCCCGCAGCGCTGTCTTTCAGCGCCGAGGCCGGGTCGATCGCGTCATAGGTGTCGTGACGGGCGGTGATGTCTGGGAACTGGGTCTGGATCGAGGACATGGGGACGCTCCTTATGTCGGAATGTGACCCAACAGATAGCCGCCAACGGCGCCTCGTGCCTGCCACATACTCCGTAAAACCTATCAATTCCTCCAGATGGCAGGATTTATGGATGTGCCAGTCTGGAAACCCTGATAAGCCTTGCGGCCAAGGAGAATGTCATGGATCTTTCGCATCTCATCGCGCTTGGCAACCGGTATTGCACGAATACTGCGGGAATAAACGAATTATTGCCAAGCCTCTCCATCTACCGCAGGGACGCGGTCAGCGACATCGAAGCCACGGTATATGAACCGGTTATCTGCCTGATCCTTCAGGGAAGCAAAACCACATCCATCGGTGACCAGACGGTGGAACTCAAGCCCGGCGATGCCCTGCTCGTCAGTCACGACCTGCCCGTCGTCTCGCGGATCACGCAGGCAAGCGCCCGCGACCCCTATATGGCGCTGATCCTGTCGCTCGACTTGGGGCTCGTGCGCAGCCTTTATGAACAAGTGGCAGAAGCACCCGCCCCCGCTGCCCCTGCCCGCTCGCTCACATGCGCGCCGGTGGATGCATCCTGGCTCGCGCCGCTGGTCCGCTATTTCGAACTGATCGAAAACCCGCTGGACGCAAAGGTGCTGGGTCCCGCCACCCTGCGGGAGATCCATTACCGCCTGCTGCTGTCGCCGATCGGCGGGATGCTGCGCAACCTGCTTGTCGCCGACAGCCACGCCAGCCGGATCGCCAGGGCCATACGGGATGTGCGCACAGGCTTCCGGTCCGCGCTCAGCGTGACGGACCTGGCAAGGACCGCCGGCATGAGCGCCTCGTCCTTTCACGAACACTTCAAGGCGGTCACCGGCACGACGCCGCTGCAATACCAGAAGGATCTGCGCCTGATCGCGGCCAAGACCCTGCTGGTGGAACGAAACCACTCGGTTTCGCAGGCCGCCTATGCGGTGGGGTACGAAAGCCCGACCCACTTCAGCCGCGACTACGCAAGGAAGTTCGGCCTTCCCCCGAGCCGGGATGCGGGCGCGGTCATGATGGCGTCCTAGGATGCAAACCTGCTCCAATCAATTCAAAGCTCGTTGGCACCCTTGCCGGCAATGATACGGCTGCGGAAATTAGCAATGCGCGAAACGCGCGTTTCGGACTTCTTCGCGGAATTCAGGTTGATGACGTAACTCCTCTGGCGTCCCGGCGTCAGGTCGTGAAATGCCTCGGCAAGTTCGGAATCGGCATCGAGCGCATCCGCCAGTTCCCCCGGCATATCGACCTCCGCCTTGTCCTTTGGCGCCATCAGCCCCCGTTCGGCGTAATCCATCGCTTCGGCCAGGTACGAAAGGATGATTTTTCCCATCACCTTGGGTTGGGCGTTGCTGGTGAACCGGATCATGCCGGCATGCTGTGTATTTGGGCCCCGTTTTTCCAGCACGCCGTCAGGGTCTTTCATGAGCGCCGCATTGAAGAATGTCATGCGGAAATCATCACGGAACGCGCCAATAATCACGATGTTGCGGTCTGCATGCATGTAACATGGATGCGCCCACTTCACGGCCTCGGTGAGGCCTGCTTCCAGACAAATCGCCCGCAGCACACGCAGTCCTTCCACCCATTTTCGCGTCGAGCAATCAGGTGTGTCAAAGCGCTCGCACCTGCCGCACCCTTTGGCGAAAAAATCATCGGCCCGGGTGATCATGGCACTCTCTCCTGAATGCGTTTACACGGCGAAGTTCAGGACAATACCCGCCACACCACACACCGCCAGCGTCACGGCCATCCCCCGCTTCAGCGCGAAGACCAGAACGAAGGCAAGCGTGGAAAGCGCGAGCATGCGCCAATCGAGGCTGGAAACCTCCGGCCATAACATGCCGAATGGCCCGGCGCTGAGCGTACCGACGCGCGCGAAGAGCGTATGAACCGCAAACCAGACCGCGAGGTTGAGCACCACGCCAACGACGGCTGCCGTAATCGACGACAGTGCCGCCGACAAACGCTGGTTGGCGCGCAGCCGCTCCATGTAGGGCGCACCGAGGAATATCCACAGGAAGCACGGCACGAAGGTTACCCATGTGGTGAGGAATGCGCCGAGCACCGCCCCGCCAACGGGGCTGAGCGCACCCGCATCGCGGAAGCCCGCCAGCGAGCCGACGAAGGTCAACACCAGTACCAGAGGACCCGGCGTGGTTTCGGCAAGCGCCAGCCCGTCGAGCATTTCGCCGGGGTTGAGCCAGTGATAGGTCCCCACAGCCTGCTGCGCGACATAGGCGAGCACGGCATATGCGCCGCCGAAGGTCACCACCGCCATTTTCGACATGAAGGCCGACAGTGGCACGAAGACGCTACCGAAACCGAGCACCAATCCCGCCAATAAGACCGGCGCCATCCAGAGCGCGCCGAAAAGAGCGATGAGCCTCACACTCCGGGCCATGCCGGGCTGCACTGGCGATGCCAGCTCCTCCTCGTCCGCACCTTTCTTCGGGAAGAGGTCCGCGAACAGGAAACCAATTACGGCTGCCGCCAGAACGATCAGCGGGAACGGCACGGCAAAGACATAGATCGCGATGAAGGCCGCCCCCGCCAGCAACCACGACAGCGGGATTTTCAGCGCCCGCGAAGCGATCTTCATCAGCGCCTGCACGACGATCGCCAATACCGCCGCCTTGAGCCCGAAGAACAGCACCGGGATGAAGGCCGTGTTCTGGAACAGCGCATAGCAAAGCGCGAGCGCAAGGATGACGAAGAAGCCGGGCAGGATGAACAGCGTGCCCGCCGCGATGCCACCGCGCCAGCCGTGCAGCAGCCAGCCGATATAGGTGGCAAGCTGCATCGCCTCCGGACCCGGTAGCAGCATGCAGAAGTTGAGCGCGTGCAGGAAGCGCGGCTCGGAGACCCAGCGCTTCTCGTCGACGACGACCCCGTGCATCAGCGCGATCTGCCCCGCCGGCCCGCCAAAGGATAGCAGGCCGATCTTCGTCCACACACGCAGCGCCTCGACAAACGTCGGGGCGGCGGCTTTTCCGTTTGTAACGCCGTTCATTTGACCACCGCCTTCGCCGGCCAGTTGTGGGTTTCGCCGCGCCCATCGCGGCACCACAGATACAGCGCATCGTACAGCGTCATCGCCTGCTCCATCTGTTCAATATCGGCGTGAAACCTGTGCGACAGACCAAGCGAAACGGCGAGCAGACCGGCGGCTTCCGGCACGAGATCAGTGCGCGCGGTATCTGCCCCGCGCACGATTTGCGCGAGATAATCGAGCGTCGGTGTCGACAGACCGAATTCGGCGATCATTGTGTCGAAGGTACAGGTCTCGCCACGATGGCTCCAGAACACACCTTCGATATCAAACGGCGTCGCATCGAAACGTTCCGCGACACCGCCGACCTCTTCCGGTGAGACGAACAGGATCATGGCTTGAGGATCGATGAAACGGCGGAGCAGCCAGGGGCAGGCGATGCGGTCGATCTTCGGCCTTGCCCGCGTCACCCAGACGGTCGCTCCTGTCTCGTCGCGCTCAGGAACCTTGTCCGCGGGAACCATCGGCAGGCCGGCGTCTGCCCAGCCGACGCGCCCGCCGGTCAGCACGCTTGCGGCAATGCCACGATGACGCAGATGCGCGGCAACGCCTTCGCTGAGCTTCCTGCCCTTGTGGCAGACCATGACGACTTCCCGGCCCTTCGGGTCCGGGATGTTGCCGGTAGCGGCTTGCACATGGGAAACCCGGGCGCTTGTCGGGACGTATCGCGGGTCTTCGGCGAAATCCTCGTCGAGACAAACATCGAGGATCAACGGCTGACCGCCGGTGCCGATGCGGTTGAACAGATCGAATGATGAAATGGAATATGGGACAGACATAGCAGCGCATCTCCCGTCTGAAGGAGCATGCGCGATGCTTGGGCCGGAAGGCCTGTCCCGGGGAGATCGCGTTAGTCCCCGTACCACGATATGTGGGCGCACAATTGCGCACTGTCAACCTTGCCCACCACGTCACGCAGTCTTGAGCAGCAGTTAAACCAGATGGCTATCCGCCGTCGCCACGCTGGGCTAACGTCGCGTCATGGACACCTTCCCGCTGCCCCGCAACGTATCGAAATGGCCCGCCGCTCTTGTCGTGCGTCGACTGCGGATCGCCACGGGTCTTGTGCTGTTTGCGTTCGTCACAACGCATTTGATGAATCATGCGCTCGGCCTTGTCTCCGTCGACGCGATGGAAACGGTGCGCGAAGTACGCATCTGGTTCACGCGTTCGATGCCCGGCACGGTCCTCCTGCTGGCGTCGGCCCTGATCCACATGGTGCTGGGTGTGATGAAATTCCTGCAAAGGCGCATATGGCGGATCCAGATTAGCGAGATCGTGCAGCTCGCCTTCGGTCTGCTCATCCCGCTGCTGCTGTTCCGCCACATCATCGGCACACGCATCGTCCACGAACTCTATGGCGTCAACGACGACTACGACTATGCGTTGTTTGTCATGTGGCCGGGAGAAGCCTGGCGGCAGGCATTACTGATCCTGCTGGTCTGGGTGCACGGCGTCATCGGCCTGCATGTCTGGTTGCGCATGCGCCCCTGGTACGCACGCTGGAAAACCGCGTTGGCAATGCTGGCCGCGCTCATCCCGGTGCTGGCCTTCGCGGGCTTTGCGGTTGCCGGCAGGGATGTACACGAAGCCGGCACCTTCAAATTTCCTATGACGGGAGAGCAGGTCGCCTACGGCCTGAAACTCATGGACTGGGCGCTGTGGGGCTATGTGGCTCTGCTTGCAGGCCTGATCGCATTCAGATTTCTTCGCGACTGGTACGGACGCTTTCAGCCGCGTGTGCACATAACCTATGCCGGCGGACCGACCATTACCTGTCATCACGGCCCCACCCTTCTGGAGATGAGCCGCGCCTACGGCATCCCCCACGCCTCGATCTGCGGCGGACGGGCGCGTTGTTCGACCTGCCGCGTGCGTGTCGTGGAAGGCGGTGACGAACAAACCCCGCCTGAGGAAACCGAGGCCCGCGTCCTGCGCCGGATCGGGGCTTCAGGCAATGTCCGCCTCGCCTGCCAGCTTCACCCGCGCACCGACATGACCGTCATTCCGCTACTGCCGGCAAGCCGCGTCACACCCGGCGAGGTTACACAGCTCGACAAATATCTTTGGGGCGTGGAGCGGACCGTCACGTTGATGTTCACCGACATCCGCGGCTTTACCCGGCTGACCGAACACAGCCTCGCCTACGACATCGTTTTCCTGCTCAACATGTATCTCGGCCGCATGAGCGAGGCGGTCACCGATGCCGGCGGCTACGTCGACAAGTTCATGGGCGACGGGCTGATGGCGATTTTCGGCATGGAAGGCTCTGCGGAAACCGGTGCCCGGCAGGCCGTGGAGGCAGCTCGCGCCATGGGCGGTATACTGGAAGGATTGAACCAGTCTCTAAGCGGTCAGCTTAACGAGCCACTGAAGATCGGAATAGGCCTGCATACCGGCCCGGCGGTTTTGGGGCGCATCGGCGCTGCCCGCAACCACGACGCGGGAAACCGCATCTCCGCCCTTGGCGATACGGTCAACACCGCCAGCCGGGTGGAATCTGCCTGCAAGGATCTCGCCGCCCAGCTTGTTGTGACCGAAGCTGCTCGAAACGCCGCGGGTCTTACGCTCCCGGAAGAAAGCCGTCACAAGATCGAAGTACGCGGCAAGTCCGAACCGCTCACCGTCTACGCATTCGCCCGCGCTCTGGACGTGGCATTGCCTCAGCCGGCAGAAACGAAGACCAAATCGAAAACGAAGAAAAGCGAGCCGGCGTAAATCCTAGCGGCAGACCTTGCCGAGACCGTCCTTGCCGTGGCGGGCAAGATCGAAATGGAAATGATCGCGGTGCGCCGCGTTGGTGTCGGGCCCCAGCGTCGTGTTGAAATGCTGGCAGCCATCGCTATAGACCGCACGCAGGAACGCTTGTTCGTCGCGGTCGCCATTCCAGTTCTTCTTGACGCTGATACGCCGCCCGTCCGCAAGTCGGAAACCGCTGATGTCGATTGCGTTGGCAAACCCGTGTTCGGAAAGCTTGCTCCCGTTGCGATTGTTGCGCGGGCGGCAGGAATAGGTGCCGTAGTTCTCAACCGCGACGACATCCTGCCCGAAATACATCCGCGCAGCCGGCACGACGCTCAGCCGCACCCAATCGTCGATCGCGGGCACCATAGGGCAGCGCACAAGCGCGGCGGGCGACATCTCGACCTGGCCAAAAGCCGAGTAGGTCATCTTGATCGGCCGGATCGCGCCGCAATGCTTCGGCCCGTCGAGCTCCGGTTCCACGGTACCGAACGCACTCGTGTAGGACAGACCCGCATTGAGGCACGCAAGCTCGGTGTCCTTGCGCCAGGGCGCATAGGTGTCGACGAAGTGCACTCCCGGCCCCGCGCAGGCGGAAACCGTCAGCGCAACGAGCATCGTCAGGATTTTGCGGCAGATGGAACGCGTGGTCATGAAACCAGCAATCCCGCCAATCGCACTAACTGCGCGTTAACAACGCTGCATGCAGCGGTTTTGCGGCAGCTTCACGTACCGGTCTGGTTAATACCGTCTTAATTTTCACCGAATGCGCTGTCGTCACCGGGCACATCGCCCATGGTCTCGACACTGGCATAACCTCTCGCGCCCGGCGCTTCCTCGAACGGCGTTTCGATCTCGACGAAAGTGTCGGGGTAAAACCCGTTGAACCGCGTCCGCAGAGACAGCGAATACGCACCGATATGCCCGATCTCGATCCAGTCGCCGGTATCGAGCGTGTCCGGCAGAAAGAATGGGCGGGACAGGATGTCGACGCTGTCGCAGGTCGCACCGCACACCCGGAAGGGCACCAGTTCGTCTTTTCCCGCGCGCCGCTTGCGGGCCGGGTCCGGCAGGAAGCGCGCCGGCAGCATGATCTTGCCGGTCCATGAATCCGATAGCGACGACCAGATGCCGTCGTTGATGTAGATGCGCCGGCCCTTGCGCAGCAGAACCCGCACGATCACCGACAGGCAGCGGGCCACGATCACCCGGCCCGGTTCGGCAATGAGCGGCACATCGCCGAAGCCCGCCGCATCGATCTCTTTCAGGATGCGCGGCATCATTTGTTCGATCTCGGGAACCGCCGGACCGGCATTTCCCTCATGGCGATAGGGCGCGGGGAACCCTCCGCCGATGTCTAGTGCGGCAATCTCCGCGCCGGCATCACGTCTGACCTGCGCCGCAATCGTCAGCGCGTCACGATAGGAACCTATGTCCTCGACCTGGCTCCCGACATGGAAGCACAGGCCTACCCTGAAGCCGATGCTGGCGATCCGCTGCACCAGTTCCGTCGCATGGCCGGGCGCGGCGCCGAATTTCTTCGACAGCTCGTAAGCCGCATGGCCCTTCGTCGCCAGTCGCACGAACACCGTGATGGTCGCGGGGTCGATATCGAGCGCACGCACGATGCGCAGCACCTTGGCCACTTCGTCCTCGTGATCGAGGGAGATCGACCGTATGCGATACTGTTCGAACGCAAGGCGAATGTCGGATTGCGCCTTGACGGGGTGCATGTAGAGCAATTCGCAATCGGGTTTCGCACCGCGTGCGGCAACGAACTCCTGCGGCGAAGCGACATCGAAGGTGCCGACACCCGCCGCCACGAGATTTTCCAGAATCGCCGGCTCGCCGTTTGTCTTCACCGCATAAGCGGTCTTGCCAGGGAAAACCGCCAGGAACCGCTGTGCGTCCTGCTGAAGGACCTGCGGCCTGAAACCATAGATAGGAACATCGGGACGCAGATCATCGACCGCCTCACGGGCATTCCGGTATCGCTGCATTTTCCATTCCCGTGTTATCTCAGGTAACCGGCGCAGTTTCGTGTGGCCACCGCAGGTGCCGCAAGCACGCAACGTATTGGAATTTGCGCATGTAGGGGTAATTTCGAACTAGGAAACTTCACAAAGCTGACTAGCATGCCTTTACCTTGCGGAACTTCATGCCGTACTTCTCATATGACATTCTTGAAGCGAATTTGCGGAGTCACTTGTGACGTTTGATGACAATACGCCCTGCCTTGCCGCGCCTGTATCGGGGCTGGAGATCATACAACGCATCGATTCCGGTGAAACCGGATTGGAGGAAGCCTATGCCGGCTTTGCCAATGCTTACGCAGACAAGGAAGAGGCACTGTCGTGCTTCGTGACTGCCGACTATGAGCGCGCAGCAGAACGCGCAAGCGCAGGTCCTTTGCGCGGCCTGCCCGTCGGCGTCAAGGATATCATCGACACCGACGATTTCCCCACGCGGCACGGCTCACAAATCTATGCCGGGCACGCACCCCGCGAAGACGCCTCTGCTGTATCCTTGATGCGCGCGGCAGGCGGTGCCGTGGTTGGCAAGACAGTGACAACCGAGTTTGCCTATTTCACCCCGCGCGGCACGAAGAACCCCTGGAACAGGGAGTATTCACCTGGCGGCTCCTCCTCCGGTTCCGCAGCAGGGGTCGCGGCAGGCATGTTCCCCTTTGCGATCGGCACACAGACCGGCGGATCCGTCATACGGCCCGCTTCCTATTGCGGAGTAGCAGGCTACAAGCCGACCTACGGGCTGATCCCGACATATGGTGCCAAGACTTTTTCCCACTCGCTCGACACGCTGGGTGTGTTTGCCGCAACCGTTCCCGATTGCGCTTTCTTTGCGTCTTTCCTGACAGGGCGCACGCTTGAAAGCACCGCTCTGGAAAAACCCCCTTTGATCGGCTTTTGCCCGACATCGCAGTGGGAGCACGTTTCCGAAGACATGCGCGAAGCGATGGATACCGCCATGGCGAAAGCCCGCGCAGCCGGTGCCACGGTCATAGAGCATGACCTGCCGAGCATCTTCACCCGCGCTATCGATGCCCATCCGGTGATACAGAATTACGAGGCCGTGCGTGCGCTTGCCTGGGAATGGACGAATCATCGCGACAAGCTGGGCCCGAAACTGTCCGAGACGCTGGAAGAGGGCGAGACGATCACGCCGGAAAGTTATGATGCTGCTCGCCGCGTTGCGAAAGCTGCCCGTCTTGCCTTGAGCAATGTGTTCGCGGATGTCGATATCCTGCTGACACCGAGTTCCGAGGGCACCGCTCCAAAAGACCTCGAAAGCACCGGAATGCCGACTTTTAACAAGCTTTGGACTCTGATGGGCGTTCCCTGCATCAATGTTTCGGGGCTTTTCGCATCAAATCACATGCCGGTCGGTGTGCAGGTCGTCGCCCCGGCCATGTCCGACCGCAGAGCCCTGCAGACTGCATCATGGCTGGAACAAGCCATTGCTGCGTAGATAAATTCTTCCCCTGTCATCCCCACATTGCTGCACCGCAAGAACAAATCTTGTTGGGATCGACTCTGCTTGCGGCTAAACTTCGGCTGCACCGCGAACCTCCAGGCGGAGCGGCTCGCGGTTCGCTGAAACGTTGACGGGAGGCGAAAAATGAGAACCGGCAAGGCCTTGAACATGATGTTTCTGACTGCCGCATTCGCCGTAGTGGCAGCATTTGCTTTGGGAGCCATTTGACCTCGGATTCGTGAACGCGCCGCGTACTTGGGCAGCGAGCGAACCCTACCGGGGTCTCTAACCCGGATCAGAAACTTGAGGACAAGAGGGGATGACATCCGGCAAATGCGCCGTCAGAGCCGGATCGGATGTCTTACATGACCGCAAAACGGAGAAGCCGCCTTCGGGCGGCTTCTTTGCGTCTTGGCTGCAATACAGGACAGCCTATGCCGCCTGCCCCGCATTATTGGCAGGCAGGCAACCCAGCATCCGGCAGCAGGCGATTGTCAGTTCGGCCCGGTTCAGCGTGTAGAAATGAAATTCGCTGACGCCATTCTCAGCCAGATTATCGACCTGCTCGGCGGCAACGGCGGCCGCCACAAGCCTGTGCATCTCCGGATCGCTGTCCAGGCCATCGAACCTTTCGAACAGCCGCGCGGGGATATGTGACTGACAGCGGGCGGCGAAATTCGTTACCTGCTTGAACGACCCGATGGGCAGGATACCGGGAACGATATCGACGTTGATCCCGCGCGCGGCAACCCGGTCGCGGTAACGATAGAACGCCTCGTTTTCGAAGAAGAACTGGGTGATCGCCCGCGTCGCCCCTGCATCGACCTTTGCAGCAAGCACGTCCAGATCGGTTTCAAAATCGGGCGAATGCGGATGCTTCTCCGGATAGGCGGAAACGCTGACCTCGAAATCGCCGATGTCGCGAATGCCGCGCACGAGGTCCGCCGTGGACTGATAGCCCTCCTTATGGGCCACATAGTCCGCGCCAGGCCCTTCTGCCGGGTCTCCACGCAAGGCAACGATGTGATTGATGCCGAGGCTAGCATAGGCCCGCACGACATCGTCGGTGTCATGGCGCGAGACATCGACACAGGTCAGATGTCCGCCAACGGGCAGCTCCGTCTCGCGCTTGAGCCACTGAAGCGTTTCAAGCGTTGCCGGCCGCGATGAGCCACCCGCCCCGTAGGTCACCGATACGAAGGCGGGATTGTAAGCCGCAAGCTTCAGCATGGCCGGCCGCAGGGTTTCCCACGCCGCATCGGTTTTCGGTGGAAAAATCTCGAAAGAAACGGTCAGACTGCTCATGCCCGGCCCTCCGGCACGCTGGCAGCCTGCCCTGCCCATAGTCCGACGCTCAGCCGCTCCCGGCCATCGGCCGACGGCGCCGCAATCGAATCGGAACCGGTCAGCGAGCCGCCAGCCTCTGCAATCCAGGCGGAAATCTGCGTCGTCGAGAACCCGAGCCTGCGATGCGCATGCTCTGTGCGCAGGAATTCAAGCGCATGCGGTTCGAAATCGACAATCATCAGGGTACCGCCAGGCGCCAGGATACTCATTGCTTCACGCACGGCAGCCGCCGGGTCAGCCAGGAAGTGCAGAACCTGGTGCATCATCACGAAATCAGCACCGCGCACTTCCGCGGGAAGATCTAGGATGTCGCCGCGCCGCACTTGTGCATGTGACAGACCAGCACGCTCAAGCCGGGTGCGTGCGTAGGTCAGCATGTCCTGTGACTGGTCGAGGCCGACGGCGCGCTGGAACCGTCCTCCCAGCACTTCAAGCATCCGCGCCGTGCCGGTCCCAAGATCGACCATGAGATTGATAGCCTGTGGCGCAGCCTTGAGGATCGCATCCTCGATCTCGCCATCGTCAGCATGCAGCGAGCGGATGCTGTCCCACTCCGCGGCATTGCGGGCAAAATATGCGCTCGCCTCGTCATGATGGGCTGCCCGCAGGGCATCGAGCCGGGACAGATCACGGGCAATGATCGGATCGGCGCTATCGAGCCGTTCGACCAGCGCACGCGCCAATGCTCCCCCCACACCTTCCGACAGCCTGAAAAACGCCCAGGTGCCCTCGCGGTGCCTATCGATCAGCCCCGCTTCCAGAAGCAGCTTCAGGTGCCGGCTGATGCGCGGCTGGCTCTGGTTGAGGATGTCGGTCAAATCCTTGACGCTGCGCTCCCCGCCGGCCAGCAGCGACAGGATGCGCAGGCGCGTATCCTCACCCGCCGCCTTCAGCGCAAGCGTCAGCGCGTTCAGCGAGCCGGCAGGCTTTCCGGCTTCCCTCGCGTCTCCAGCCGGGGAACCGCCAGCAGCAGTTGCCGCCAGATCGGGAACAGTGGACATCAGGCAAACTCCAACGTTGGAATATGCCTATATAAAGATATCTTTATACTTAAATCAAGACGCTTTTGATACGGGTTTGTCGAATGCCGCGCGCGCATCCAGACAGGCACGCCGCACGCAACAACCCTCGATATGGTCGTTGACCATGCCCATCGCCTGCATCAGCGCATACATCGTGGTTGGGCCGACAAAGCGGAAACCCCGCTTTTTCAGGGCCTTGCTCAGCGCGCCCGATGCCTGCGATGTCGGATTCGCCATCAGGGTCGCCTTGTCGATGCGTTTCGGGCGCGATGCCGGATCGGGTTCGAACTGCCACAAAAACCCGGCGAAAGACCCCGTTTCCTCGATCACGGTCAATGCTGCCCTGGCGTTGTTGATGGCAGCTTCGATCTTGCCGCGGTGGCGCACGATTCCCGCATCGCCAAGCAGGCGCTCGACATCGCGTTCGCCGAAAGCCGCAACCTTTTCGATCTCGAATCCCGCGAAGGCACGGCGGAAATTCTCCCGTTTGCGCAGGATCGTCAGCCAGGACAGGCCGGACTGGAACCCTTCCAGGCACATCTTCTCGAACAGTCGCGTATCGCTGCCGACCGGATAGCCCCACTCGGTATCGTGATAAGCGAGATAGTCGGGCATGTTTCCATGCCAGAAGCATCGCGCCTTGCCGTCTTCACCCACAATCAATCCGTCTTCGGCCATAAAAATTCACTTTTCTTCCAAGGCACCGGCACCGCCCTGCCAAGCCCGCATCGATGCAACGGACCGATTTTTGCCGGATAAGTCTCGGAAGACGCAAGCGACTTCCAGACCATTGTCAGCGTATCGTCCTCTTCAAGCATGGCAATCGTGTAACGCCGCCTTTCATCCCCATGAGCGAACTCGCAATCTGCCACGTATGACCCCGGCTCAGCTTCGATGCCGGTCAGGCGGCAAAACTGGCTACCGACGGAAATAAACCCCTCGCCAACATAATAGGGCTTTGGCACCCAATGGCGTGGCGGTTCGTTGGAAGAGTGGAAACCCGGTGCCGCACATGAACGCTCATCGCCCCACGGCACGCCATAGAGCGGATGGTCCTGCGCATGCGCGGGAACCAGCGCAAGCAGCCACAGCACGAACGCGGAGCTCAAGGTCATTGCGGCTTTGTCCGATCGCCATTGCCGCTGCGTGTAGTTCCATTTCCCCATCCGCACCGTTGCAGCGGGCCGACCTTGTCGAATTCAACATCGTCGGAAGCGCCCAGGGGCCTCCACAGCAAGGTCAGCTCGTAGTCCGGATATTCCACAATCTGAACGGAGAAGCTTTGCCGCTCACTATCCTCGCCATGCTTGCAATCGGCTTCGTAGGTCCCGGCTAGGTTCGAGACCCCATAATTACCATCGCTGACAAGCGTCAGATGGCATATCGAATCGCCGGACCATATGGTCTTCCTGTCGATGTAGTAGGGCCGCGGAATATATCGGCGCGGCAGGTAGTCGGGATCGGTGACGTAGTTGCAGCCATAGAGACTGCCCCACCATCCGGCCTGCGACGGGCGCGCGTTGAGTACGGAAGCCAGAGCGAGCGCGAGCAGTGCCAACCGTCCGGGGCGGAGTGAAATTCCTGCAAACATCAAGCGCCATGACACCAGCCCAATCCGGCAGCACCGGGGCCTATGCGCGGCAAGAGTTTGTCAGCGATAGGCCCAGTGTTCGGGTATGCGTATCTTGATCGCCTCACCAGGGCTCACATGCCCGGGCTTCTCGATCCAGCCCACCAGCCCGCGCAGGCGCTTGGCCACCTTCGGGAAAGCGAGATCGAGACCTTCTCGGTCGGGATAGCGCTTCGCAATCGCCCCGCCCGCAATCCGGCAAGGCGCGTTCTGGCCGTCGATCTTCACTGTGGCGCCGTTCTCGAAGAACATCAGCGTGCGCGGCGGCAGCATGGAGAAATCCGGCACCCCTGAAATCACCATGTTTGCGCCGATCCAGCGCGGGTTGACCTGGGAAACACCCATACTCTCGGCAATGCGCACAAGCTCATCAGGACATACCAGCGACAACTGGCGCTCATTGCGCATCTCCGTGCCGCGCTCATACCAGGGCTCGCGCCCTCCGGATTCGCGGATCAGCCCTCCATGCCTGTCACCGGGAATTCCCTCGAACGTCAGATCGAGAGAATCGGTCGTGGAGGTTTCAAAGCCTTCCGCCGTTGCCTCGAACACCGCATCAAGGGTTGCCGTGATGATGCGGGCGGGAACGATCAGGTGATCGTCGGTTTCGTCATTCGTTACGGCAATACTGTCCATGTCTTTCTCGCAATCGCCTTCGTCAACTCAGGAGTCGACTGCCCCATCAAGCCACCGCACGAGGCGGTCCGTGATCAATCTTGCCGGCGGCGCGGCAATCATCGCGACGATCGTCGCACCGGGGAAAGCAATAGCCCACGCCTTCATCCATGCGTGAAAGAAACCCGGCGGGAATCCGATATTCACGAAGGTCACGACAGCAGTCATGAGAAAACTCATGATGAATGCCATAACGGTCGGAAATATGACGCTTGCCTTGCCTTTCATGCGACTGCCGATCTCTTTGTTTGCCCGTACGCAAGCTTCATTTGACATTGCGCCGCCAGAGGGCAAAACATTCCTGTGATCCAATTCTTCGGGGACAACATCATGAAACGATTCGCTCTTGTAGCCGCCGCAACGCTGTCATGCATTTCTGGTGTTGCGGTTGCTTCCGAACAACCCGCGCCGGGCGCCATGTCACAGGGACAGTTGCAGCTCTCCGCCAATGCGATCCGCGACTATTGCCTGAGCTGCAAAGGCGAAAAGCCTGCCAATGGCCGCTTCACCTGCTGGGACGCCAAGGGGCTGGAACTGCCCGTTCGCATCCGCGGCGATTTCCTCTGCGCCAGCAACTACGGCAACCCGATCTACCAGATCGGCGAAGGCAAATGCGCCACCAAGAAATACTGCAAGACGATCAAGTGAGATCGATCGGGCATTGCTAAAGATGCAGCGGGCGGCCTGAAAGCAATTCCAGAAAAAGTGGGAACCGGTTTTTCGTCCGGAATTGCGTAAATCAAATAGAGGCCGCCCGTTTTAGTTCGAGCCTACCTCGTCAGCCGCTTGTACTTGATCCGCTTCGGCACGATGGAATCCGCGCCAAGCCGGCGTTTCTTGTCTTCCTCGTAGGCTTCGAAGTTGCCCTCGAACCATTCCACGTGGCTATCGCCCTCGAAGGCGAGGATGTGGGTGGCAAGGCGGTCGAGGAACATGCGGTCGTGGCTGATGATCAGCGCGCAGCCGGCGAAATCCTCCAGCGCGTCTTCCAGAGCGCCCAGTGTCTCGGTGTCGAGGTCGTTGGTCGGTTCGTCGAGAAGGAGAACGTTCGCACCGGACTTGAGCATCTTGGCCAGATGCACCCGGTTGCGCTCACCGCCCGACAGCCCGCCGACTTTCTTCTGCTGGTCGCCGCCCTTGAAGTTGAAGGCGCTTGTGTAGGCGCGTGAGTTCACGTCCTTCTTGCCGAGCCAGATAACCTCGTCGCCGCCGGAAATTTCCTCCCAAACGGTCTTGTCCGCATCGAGCGCATCGCGCGACTGGTCGACATAGCCAAGCTCTGCCGTATCGCCGAGCCTGACGGAGCCGTTGTCGGGCTGCTCCTGACCCGTCAACATGCGGAACAGCGTCGTCTTGCCGGCGCCGTTCGGCCCGATGATTCCGACGATGCCGCCGGGCGGCAGCTTGAACGACAGCCCGTCGATCAGCAGCTTGTCCCCGTAACCCTTCGAAAGCCCGTCGGCCTCGATCACCGTGTCGCCAAGGCGTTCGCCCGGCGGGATGATGATCTGGGCGGTGCCGGGCGCGCGCTCCTGGTTGCGCTTCAGCAACTCGTCATAGGACTTCAGACGCGCCTTCGACTTGGCCTGGCGCGCGCGCGGGCTCTGGGCAATCCACTCGCGCTCGCGGGCAAGGGCACGCTGGCGGGCGGCCTCTTCACGGCCCTCCTGCTCCATGCGCTTGGCCTTCTGCTCCAGATAGGCGGAGTAATTGCCCTCGTAAGGAATGCCGCGACCACGGTCGAGCTCGAGGATCCAGCCCGTGACATTGTCGAGGAAGTAGCGGTCGTGGGTGATGATCAGCACCGCGCCTGGAAACTCGCGCAGGTGGTTTTCAAGCCAGGCGACCGTCTCCGCGTCGAGGTGGTTGGTCGGTTCGTCGAGCAGCAGCAGGTCGGGCTGCGACAGCAGCAGCTTGCACAGGGCAACGCGGCGGCGCTCACCGCCCGACAGGTTGTCGACGGAACTCTCGGCCGGCGGACAGCGCAACGCGTCCATCGCCTGTTCGACCTTGCTGTCGAGGTCCCACAGGTTCTGCGCGTCGATGACATCCTGCAGCTTGGCCGCCTTCTCGGCGTTCTCGTCATTGTAGTCCATCATCAGCGCGTTGTATTCGTCGAGGATCGCCTGTTGCTCGGCGACACCCTCCATGACGTTGCCGCGCACATCCTTGGCTTCGTCGAGCCGCGGTTCCTGCGGCAGGTAGCCAACCTTGGCGCCTTCCGCCGCCCAGGCCTCTCCGTTGAATTCCTTGTCGAGCCCCGCCATGATTTTCAGCAGCGTCGACTTACCCGCACCGTTTGGTCCCAGCACGCCGATCTTGGCGTCGGGATAGAACGACAGGTGGACGTTCTCGAGGATCTTCTTGTTGCCATAGGCCTTGGTCAGGCCTGACATGTGATAGATGAACTGGCGTGCCATGACGCTTTGTCTCTCCGCGCAATGAGGGGAAGCGGCAGCACTGCAGGCCACCGTCAGGGTCCAGACCCATATCTGTTGCACGCGATGTAGCGTTTTGCGCAGGCGAAAACAATCTGCCGGGATACAAACATCCGTTTTTGGCCCGGTCGATATCCCTCCGCCCAATTCCTGCTTACGTTGCGTCCAATTCTCGTCGCACTCACCGGTAAACTTGCAGCCAGCCCGCCCCGGAATTACCTTGCCCCAGCCGGGAAACGACCCCGCGACGCCTTTGACGGAGACAGACGAATGAAAAGACTTGCCGCGTTGTGCCTGTGCATTCCGCTTGCGCTCACAGCCGTAACAACAACCTCTTCCGCAGATGACATGGTCAAACTCCGTGGCAAGCCTCCGACCGGTTCCGGCCCGGCCGGCAAGGCGCCGGATGCAGACCGTGTATCGCGTTTGCTGGCAGCGCCGTTCCGCAGCGCGCCCGATTCCGTCACCAATGACCGCGCCAGCCGCAGCGGCCCTCGCAAGCTCAGGGCCGCCGACTTCGGTTTCATAGGCCGCTCCGCTGACGGCAAGGACATCTCCGCCCCGCCGCCCGAAGGAACGGACCGGCTGATTGCCGAGGATGCCGAGCGGCAGAACCAGCCGTCAGGCAAGAAAATGGGGAATCGTGCCGGCTCCCATACGCTGGAAGGCGGCGTTGAGCCGGTTGGCGACGAGCAGAAGGGCGGCAAGGACCGCAAGGTGATCGGCGCCGACGACCGCATCATGATCGAGCCGACGTCGCAGTATCCCTTCTCCTCGGTCGGTTATCTCGAACTGAAGTATTCCTCCGGTTATTCCCGCTGCACCGGCACGGTCATCTCCCGCAACATCGTCATCACAGCGGCCCATTGTCTCTTTGACCTGGAGACTGGAGAATGGGCGCAATCGGTTGCCTTCCTGCCCGGCATGAACGGGAAATCCGCACCGCTCGGCATGTTCGAAGCCGAAAACTGGGTGATCCAGAAGGGCTATGTCGATTCAGGCGCCGCTATCGGCGGCGATCAGCACATCCACGACATCGGTATCGTCGAGTTCAACACCGATGTCGGCAACACGACCGGCTGGCTCGCGGTGGGCACCAATCCAAGCCTGCCGCCATTCGTCGCCAACATCGTGCAATATCCCGCCGACAAGGAGGGCTATTTCATGTGGCGCTCGGCATGCCCGGTCAATGCCGAGAACATCACCGATTATTTCCTGACATACGAGTGCGACACTTATGGCGGCTCGAGCGGATCCTCGGTCTATGACTACATCGACAAGGACAACCGCATCATCTACGCGATCCATACCACCGGCACACCGAGCATGAACATCGGCGTGCGCATCACCGACGTCCATTTCAACTGGATCGTCAGCAAGATCAACGCGAAGCAATAAACTGTGCCGGCACGCGCGTGAACGCATACGAAAAGCCCGCGTGCCGGTTTTCGGTCCGGTGTACTCACCATGGCTGACACACCGGCGATGAAGGTCTTCATTTCCTACTCGCGCAAGGACCGCGACTTCGTTGCGCGGGTTGTCGATGCGCTGGAAGCAGCCGACGGCATCGAGGTCTTCCGCGACACCGACGACATCCTGCCCACGGAAGAGTGGCAGGAGCGCCTCGACCAGCTGATCCGCGAGGCCGACACCATCGTCTTCGCCTTGAGCCCGCATTCGGCGAAGTCCGAAGTCTGCGCCTGGGAAGTCGAACTCGCCGAGAGCCTGCACAAGCGCTTTGCCCCCATCGTCATCCGCGATGTCGAGGGGCAGGACATTCCACCGGCGCTTGCCAGGCTCAACTACATCTTCTTCACCAACAAGCGCGAGTTCGATGCCTCCATCGGCAACCTGATCGCGGCGCTCAACACCGACATCGGCTGGATCAGGGAACATACCCGCCTGGGCAATCTGGCACGCCGCTGGGATGGGGGCGGCAGGGCATCGATCAGCGTTCTGCGCGGCAGCGACCTGACGGCGGCCGAAAGCTGGATATCGAGCCAGCCGAAAAACGCCCCCCAGCCGACCCCGCTGCATCACGCGTTCATACAGGCAAGCCGCAAGGCGGCGACAAGGCGTCAGCGCATGACGGTCGGCGGCGCGCTGGCGGCAGCCAGCATCGCCACCGTGCTGGCGGGCTATGCCGTGATCCAGCAACGCGCCGCCGAAAGCGCCCTGCGCACGGGAACCGAATCCGCCAACAAGCTGGTCTTCGGGCTGGCGCAAAGATTCGAAAACTCATCCGTGCCCGGACGGATCATCGAGTCCATCCTGGATGAAGCGCGCGGTCTTCAGGACGAACTTGCCGCCAACTTTCCCAACGACCTCGAACTCCTGCACACAAAAGCCGCCGCGCTCATGCAACTTGGTGATGTCTATGCACACCTTGATGATCTCTCCAAGGCCAAGAAGGCCTATGAACAAAGTCTTGGGATCAGGCAGGACCTTCTGGCTCGCGATACAAGCGACATGCCGGGGCAGCACGAACAGTGGCTCGAAGATATCTCGGCCAGCCTCAACAGGATCGGCAATATCCGCCTGAGTGAAGGCGACACAAGCGGCGCACTGGCGGCTTACGAGGAAAGCCTCGCCATCTCCAGAAAGCTATTGATGCATGACCCGGAAGTCGCGAAGTGGCAACGCGGTCTCTCGATCAGTCTCAATAAGGTCGGCGAAACACGCTTGAAACAGGGTGATGCGAAGGGCGCGCTGGAGGTTTATGAGGAAAGCCTCGTCATCAGGCGGAAACGCGCAAGAGCAGCCCGCGAGAACACACAGTCGCAACGCGATCTTGCAGTCAGTCTCAACGCTATCGGCGGTCTCCGCATGCGTGCGGGCGACTCAAGCGGGGCGCTAAAAGTCTATGAGGAAAATCTCAAGATCATTCAGGAGCTCCTGAATCGCGAACCTGAAAATACCGAATGGCAACGAGACCTCTTGTTCAGCCTCAACAATATCGGCGATGTCCGGCGGCACACCGGGGATGTGCAGGGTGCCCTGAAGGCCTATGAGGAAAGTCTGGAAGTCAGGCGGAAGCTCGCAAAACGCGATCCCGATAACACCCAGTGGCAACGTGACCTCTCGGTCGGCCTGGATAGAATCGGCGGTATCCGACGTCAGACAGGCGATATTGCCGGCGCATCGGAGGCATATGAGGAAAGTCTTCGGATAAGACGGGAACTCGTGAAACGCGATCCCGATAACGCCGACTGGCAACACGTTCTCTCCTTCAGCCTGAACTATATTGGCGATATCCGCAAACGCACCGGCGATACAAACGCCGCGTTGGAGGCCTACGAGGAAAGTCTTCGGATAAGGCGGGAACTCGTGAAACGCGATCCCGATAACGCCAACTGGAAACGAGATACCGCCGTCAGCCTCAACAATGTCGGCGACATGTTCCTGAAAACGAGTGACAACAGGGCCGCGTTTGAAGCCTATGCGGAGAGTTTGGAGATCGCCCGCGCGCTTGTCGCCCGCGATCCCGACAGCGTGGGCTGGCAGGTCGACCTCGTGATCGCGCTCTACAAAACCGCCCGTGCATCTTCGAATACAGATTTCCAGCGAAGCGCCCTTGAAGAGGCCATTCGGATTCTTGAACACCTGGAGGCGGGAGGTGTTTTGACCGCGGACAAGAAGGGCTGGCCGGAATATTTTCGTGAAGAGCTTGCGCAAATCGGACAACCGGCCGAGTGATCAAGAGCAAGTGATGGACATCCCCGGCGCAGCACCGATGAAGGTCTTCATTTCCTACTCGCGCAAGGACCGCGACTTCGTTGCGCGGGTTGTCGATGCGCTGGAAGCAGCCGACGGCATCGAGGTCTTCCGCGACACCGACGACATCCTGCCCACGGAAGAGTGGCAGGAGCGCCTCGACCAGCTGATCCGCGAGGCCGACACCATCGTCTTCGCCTTGAGCCCGCATTCGGCGAAGTCCGAAGTCTGCGCCTGGGAAGTCGAACTCGCCGAGAGCCTGCACAAGCGCTTTGCCCCCATCGTCATCCGCGATGTCGAGGGGCAGGACATTCCACCGGCGCTTGCCAGGCTCAACTACATCTTCTTCACCAACAAGCGCGAGTTCGATGCCTCCATCGGCAACCTGATCGCGGCGCTCAACACCGACATCGGCTGGATCAGGGAACATACCCGCCTGGGCAATCTGGCACGCCGCTGGGATGGGGGCGGCAGGGCATCGATCAGCGTTCTGCGCGGCAGCGACCTGACGGCGGCCGAAAGCTGGATATCGAGCCAGCCGAAAAACGCCCCCCAGCCGACCCCGCTGCATCACGCGTTCATACAGGCAAGCCGCAAGGCGGCGACAAGGCGTCAGCGCATGACGGTCGGCGGCGCGCTGGCGGCAGCCAGCATCGCCACCGTGCTGGCGGGCTATGCCGTGATCCAGCAGCGCGCCGCCGAAAGCGCCCTGCGCACGGGAACCGAATCCGCCAACAAGCTGGTCTTCGGGCTGGCCGAGCGGTTCAAGGAATCCTCCGTTCCGGGACGGATCATAGAGTCCATCCTCGACGAAGCGCGCGGACTGCAGGACGAACTGTCGGCAAACTTTCCCGATGACGCAGAACTCCAGCGAAGCAAGGCCTGGGCCCTGATCGAGCTCGGCGACGTCTACAAGAACCTTGATGATCTCTCCAAGGCAAAAACCGCCTACACCCAGTCCCTCGTTATCGCCCGCAGGATTTCCGCAAATGCCCCGGACAAAGCACTGTGGCAGCGGGATATCGCGGTCAGCCTCAACAGGATCGGCGATGCCGATTTGCGCAGCGGCAACACGCCATCAGCACGCAAGGTGTACGAGGAATCGATGGCGATCACACGAGCGATTGCTGCCCGCGAACCCGGCAATGAGAAGTGGCAGCGGGATCTCTCGGTAGATTTTGAAAAACTCGGCAACATCAAACTGCAGTCTGGCGATGTGAACGGCGCCCTCGCCTCTTATGGCGAAGGTCTGAAAATCGTGCGCTCGCTCGCTGACGCCAATCCCGGCAACCCGACCTGGCAGCGCGATATCACGGTCGGCCTCGACAAGATCGGCGACACGCAAATCAATGCCGGCAATGTCGAGGCTGCCCTTGCCGCTTTCAACGAGGAACTGCAGATCGCGCGGACCCTGGCGGATCGCGATGCCGATAATACCACCTGGCGCCGTGCCGTGGTCATCGCACTCAATAATGTCGGGCGCGCGCAACTGGCGTCGAACAATTCGCAAGAAGCCCTCAGGGCCTATTCCGAGAGCCTCGCAATCATGCGGGCAATCGCGAATACCGACCCGGAAAACACCGAATGGCAACGCGACATTTCCATCGGGCTGCACCGCCTGGGCGATGTGCAGCACGACACAGGCGATGCCTCTGCGGCGCTTGAGAACTTCCGTGAAAGCCTTCGCCTCGCTCGCGGCCTGTCCGCGCGCGACCCTGAAAATGCGCTTTGGCTGGAGGACGTGGCCAAGGTCGGTGAGCGTGTCGGAGATGCGCTTTCGGCAACAGGAGATACGGCACGCGCACACGCAGCCTTCGCAGACAGCGCGAAGATCAGGCGGACTCTTGCCGAACGCGCACCGGGCAATCCGGATTATGAGCGTCAGCTTTCAGCCGTTCTCGTCAAGCTCGGAAACATGCTGGAACTGTCCAGCGATCTGCATGCGGCACAGGAAGCATTCAGCGAGAGCGCGACGCACTTGCGCGGGCTGCTCGAAGACGCGCCGCAGGACGCAGGGCTGAAGCGCGATCTCTCCAATGCGCTGGAGCGGACCGGCACCATGGCAATGTTTCAGGAAAACTTCGGCGCGGCCCGCAGCAGTTACCGCGAAAGCCTCGCCATCCTGCGCGGCCTCGCCGCCGAAAATCCCGACGACGCGTCCCTGCAAACGGCCATCGCCTATCACCTGTTCAGCATCTCCATCACGTCTGAAGATGCAGGTGAGAAACGCAGGCTGCTGGAAAGCATCATGGACATACTCAACGCGCTGCTGGCCCGCGATGCCCTGCCCGCGGATTTTCAGGCCTGGCCGGACCTGATCCGCGAGCAATTGCAGGAACTATCCGCCGAGACCATCGTTCAGTAGCGGTTCAATCCTCCCCGAGACATCTCCATGCAATTGTCCTATCGTTACGGTATGTACTGACACCGAACCCGTATTCGGAGCGTGCTCATGGCCATTCTCGGACCCATCGACCGTATAAAACCGCTCAAGGAAGGCAGTTTCTTCTGCCCCAAATGCAATGACCAGACCGAATACCGTGCCAAGGAAGTACGGCGCTGGTTCTCGCTCATGAACTTGCCCTTGCTGCCGCTCACCTCGCCCGAGGGCGTGGTCGAGTGCACCATCTGTAACGGCACATACGAGATGAACGTCCTCGACGCGAAACTGAACGAGGACGAACAGGCGTTCCTCGAAAATTTCGAGAAAGCCATTCTCAACGCGATGCTGTTGCTGATGATTTCGGACGGGCACATCGACGACACCGAAGTGCAAACCGTCATCGAGGTCTACGCCAAGCTGACCGACAAGAAACTTTCGCGAGAGGAAACGCTCGCCCAGGCCGAGCACGTGCTGGCTGCCGGCCACACGCTCAACGATTACCTGCTCTCCATCGCCGACGTGCTGAACCAGGACGGCAAGCAGCTCATTATCCGCTCCATGTCGCTTGTTGCCGCGGCCGATGGCAAGATGGAAGACGCCGAGCGCAACACAATCGTCGAATGCGCGCAGATCATCGGACTTGCCCGCACCACGGCGCTCCAGATTCTCGACAACCCCTCTTGAGCGCCCAAAGCAAAACAGGCTGCCAGCACGATGACTGACAGCCTGTCTGAAACTCTTTCATGTGCGCCTTCCGGCCCTCGGCTTCAGAGCAATCCCGGGAAAAGTACCTTGCGGTTTTCCGTCCGGGATTGCGGCTATTGCCATTAAAGAGCCTCAGGCGTTCGGTCCTGAAGTCTGTCCGCTGGGCAGGCTTACAAGACGGGCCTTACCCCCAATAGGGCGAGCGGCAGGTGCGCAAACGGCCCTTCAGATTGACGTAGGTGTTTTCGTATTCGTTATACGAGTTCGGGTAGTGGCGATAGCACCAGTCGATGTGCTTGTTGGTGCGCCAGCTGGAACTGCGCTGCGGCTGATGATTGCGCTCATGCGCATGAGCAGCTTCATTGGCAATGATGCCGATAGCAACGCCAGCGGCGATGCCTGCCGCGACTTTGCCGGCACTGCCCGCTTCAGCGGGCGCAGGATTGAATGCCATAACACTGCCGGCAACGGCAGCCGACAAGCCGAGAACACTAAGCGTTTTCATGACCTTGGTCATCTCTTGCTCCTTTTGATCGCGCGCACGAAGGTATATCTTCACCCCCTTTGCACGCTGCATCTTCCCAATTCTTACGGGGTCAACACGTGATCCCGGCTTTGAGGCCATTCGGCGGCTATTGCCACGGTGCCGCTGACGGATCATGTGGGTAGCAGATTCCGCAATACAATGCCCTTGGGGAAATTTCGGTTACGGATTGGTTAGCTTGGCGGTTGCATTGCCGGCCATCTGCGTGAATTCTACGTCTCCATGAACAAAAAGGCTGGTCAAATCGGCCTGCCAGGAGGAAGAGGGAGACGACCCAAGATGACAGACCGCCGTTCCGTATTGCGTGGTGCCGCCGCCGCGTTTGTTGGTGCAGCCATGGCCGCCACAGCCCTGAGCACGCCCGTCCGCGCTCAGGACGCGCAGGATTACCTGCTTGCAACCGCCTCCACCGGCGGCACCTATTATCCCGTTGGTGTTGCGCTCGCGACCCTCGTCAAGGTCAAGTTGCAACCCAAGGACAAGATCAACATGTCGGCGATCAGCTCCGCCGGCTCGGGCGAAAACGTCAAACTGATCCGCGAGAACGAGGCCCAGTTCGCCATTCTGCAGGGCCTGTTCGGCGCTTATGCCGCCAAAGGCACCGGGCCGATTGCCAATGACGGCCCGCAGGAGCATCTGCGTTCGATCACCATGCTCTGGCCCAATGTCGAGCACTTCATCGTCAAGAAGGAATATGCCAAGACCGGCACGATCTCCGACATGATGGAGGTCAAGGGCAAGTCTGTCGGCCTCGGCGCCAAGAACTCCGGGACGATCGGTTCCAACCGCACCATCCTCGGCAATCTCGGCATCGACATCGAGAAGGACTACGAGCTGATGTATGCCGGCTATGGCCCCACCGCCGATGCCATGCAGAACGGTCAGGTCGATGCGATCTCGACGCCCGCCGGTCCGCCCGTTGGCGCGGTGTCGAAGCTCTTCGCCACGATGGCCGACAAGGTGACGCTGTTGTCGTTCACCCCCGAACAGGCCAAGGAAGCCAACGGCGACTTCGAGGACCTTTGGGTCCCGTTCGTGATCAAGGGCGGCACCTACCCGGGTCTCGACAAGGACGTAACCACGGTCGCGCAGCCGAACTTCCTTGCCGTGCGTGACAGCGTGCCGGAGGAAACGGTCTACAAGATCACCAAGACGATCTACGAGAACCTTCCCTTCCTGCAGGGAATCCACAAGGCAACCAACGCCATGAGCTTGGAAAGTGCGATTGCCGGTCTTCCGGTCAAGCTGCATCCCGGCGCAGTCCGCTATTACGAGGAAGCGGGCATCCAGATTCCCGACCGGTTGAAGTAAGCCCGGGGCAGAATTGTTGGCACGCAGCGGGCCGGCGTCGAAGCGCCAGTCCGCTGCTGCCTGACATCTGCACGAAACTGGAACCGGCAGGCATGAACGCACAGGACGACAACGAGGCCGGCACACTGGCCGCCGAGAATGTTCGCGAATTCACCGGGCCTTTGCGTCACCTGTTCGTTGCGGCCTGCATTGCGATCTCCATTCTCCACATCGTTGCAAATCTGTACGGCCCCAGCCTCTCGCAGTGGCTGACGGGATTGAAATTCGTCGGCCTGCATTTCGCCGGCCTCGCATTCATCTGTGCCCTGCGGTATCCCGCCTTTCAGACGCATTCCGAAAAGTCGGGCCGCGTCCTTCTTCTTTTCGACTTGGCTTTCGGAGCGGCGGCGGCAATCGCCACGATTGCGATTCTGGCCTCCGAGGACGCGATCTATGCCCGCGGCGTGCACTTGTCCCCACTCGAATGGGTGCTGGCGATTTTCACCATCTTTGCCGCACTGGAACTCACCCGCAGGGCAACTGGATGGATCATTCCTCTGATCGCGCTTGCCGCTCTATCCTATGTCAGCTGGTGGGGCGGGCTGATTTCCGGCGTATTCCGTTTTTCCGGCCTGACCTTTGAAACGGTGGTCTTCCGCTCCGTATTCTCCGATGAAGGTATGTTCGGCATCATCGGCAATATCTCCGCCACTTTCGTTTTCCTGTTCATCCTGTTCGGTGCGTTTCTGGTGCGCTCCGGTGCCGGTGAATTCATCATCGATCTCGCCCGCGCCGTGGCGGGGCGTTTCACCGGCGGCCCCGGCTTCGTCGCGGTGCTGTCGTCGGGATTGACCGGAACCATTTCCGGCTCGGCCGTTGCCAACACCGTCTCGACCGGCGTCATCACGATTCCCCTGATGAAACGTTCAGGCTTCCCGGCCCGCTTCGCCGCCGGCGTGGAAGCCGCTTCCTCGACCGGCGGACAGCTGATGCCACCGATCATGGGGGCCGGAGCGTTCGTCATGGCGAGCTACACCCAGATCCCCTATCTCGACATTGTCGCGGTCAGCTTCCTTCCCGCAGTGGTCTATTTCCTGTCGGTGGCCTTCTTCGTGCGCATCGAGGCCAAGCGGCACAACCTCGTGTCCACCGAGAAAGACACCCCCAGAGCACTCGACGTCCTGCGCCGCGGCGGCCCGGCCTTCCTGTTTCCGATCGGCTTGCTGATCGCACTGCTCATCATCGGCTTCACGCCAACCTATGCGGCAGCCTGGTCGATCCTGGCCGTGATTGTCGCAAGCTGGCTGACGCCGAACCGCATGGGGCCGCGCGCAATCCTCGACGCGCTTGCGATGGGGGCGCGCAACATGATCATGACCGGTGTCTTGCTGATCACCGTCGGGCTGGTCGTCAACGTCATAGCCATGACCGGTGTCGGCAATACCTTCTCGCTGATGATCGCTGACTGGGCCGGCGGCAACCTCCTCGCGGCCATCGTGCTGATCGCGCTCGCCTCGCTGGTGCTGGGCATGGGACTTCCGGTGACCGCCGCCTATATCGTGCTGGCGACGCTGTCGGCCCCCGCCCTACACGTTCTGATCCAGAACAACCATCTCGTCGACGCCATGGTTGCCGGCAATATTCCCGAAGCAGCCCGCATGACATTCATGCTGGTAAATCCGGATGCGGTCACCGTGCTGGCCGCACCGATGCCCGTGGATGAAGCCCGCGCGCTCGTCGCTGCAACGCCCCCCGAAGTTCTCGCGCTGACCTACGAACAGGTGCTCGATCCCGGCGTCATCACAGCAGCACTGCTGTCGGCTCACCTGATCATCTTCTGGCTAAGCCAGGATTCGAACGTCACCCCGCCTGTCTGCCTGACAGCCTTTGCCGCCGCAGCCATCGCCAAGACACCGCCGATGTCGACGGGCCTCATGTCATGGAAGCTTGCCAAGGGGCTTTATCTCGTGCCGGTCCTGTTCGCTTACACGAACTTTATCGGGGGCAGCCCGCTGGAGGTGATCAGTCTATTCTTGATCGCAACGCTGGGTGTCTATGCGCTCGGCGCCGCGATCGAGGGGCATATGGAAGCACCCCTGAACTGGCCGCTGCGAATCCTTGCCGCAATGGCCGGCGTCGCCCTGATGTGGCCCAACACGCCGCTGCTGGAAATTGGCGGCGGTGCTATCGTCATCGCAATTCTCGTCTGGACGATCCGGAAAGACCGGCAGTCGGCATCAGGCAACGTATAAATGAAAAGCCCGCGAACACAGCGTCCGCGGGCTTCCAATCCGAAACCGGTCTTTCGTCAGACCGGGGTGCCGAGCACCACGACCTTCGTGCCGAGCTTGACGCGGTCGTAGAGGTCCTTGACGTCTTCATTGACGAGCCGGATGCAGCCCGACGACATCGCCTGGCCAATGGTCCATGGTTCGTTGGTGCCGTGGATGCGATACATCGTATCCTGCGATCCCTTGTAGAGATACATGGCCCGTGCGCCGAGCGGATTCTCGGGGCCACCGGGCATCCCGCCACGATATTTCGTCAGGTCGGGACGGCGCTTGAGCATCTCTGCCGGCGGGGTCCAGCTTGGCCACTCCGCCTTGCGCTGAATGCGCGCACGGCCAGCCCAGGCAAAACCCTCGCGGCCAACACCGACGCCGTAGCGCATCGCCTGCCCGTCTTCCATCACGAAATAAAGGAAGCGCTCGGACGGATCGATCACGATCGTGCCCTGCTTCTCCTTCGTCTCGTAAGCGACGACCTGACGCCGGAATTTCTTGGAAAGACGGTAATCGCCGCCGCCAACATAGTTCGGCGGCTCTACCATGACAGATACGTTATCGCGCCCCGTAAACGGCGAGGCTAATGCCGGTTTGACCGAAAAAGCCGCCGTTGCCGCAGCGAGGCCTTTGATGAATTGACGCCGTTCCATGATCGCCATGTCTCCAGGACGGAATGTGTCCAATGTCGCAAATCCAGACGAACCCGCGAATCTCCGATCAGGATCATGTGGGTTCCTGAGTGCGTATTTACCACTAGCCGCATTAACGTAATATGGCGCGACGGCAACACTCTCGGGATTGTGATTGACGTTGCGTTGCCTGAAATTGCGGCATTTTCATTTCCCGGCATGCCCCATCTGGACGTTACACACGGTTTAAAGCAAGATTTCCGTCCCAAAAGCGCCGAAACCGCAGGTTTTCCATGTCAGACATCGTCCGCCAAACCCTGCCTGCCCGTCGTGGCAAGGCCGTCCCGGTGAATGCCGGTGAATCGATCCGCATCATCAACACACACGGCACCCAGGTGGTCGATTTCTGGGCCTATGTTGCCGGACACATGAACGAGTTCATAGGCGTGGAGCAATGCCGCGCGACCTGGACGCGGCTCTATCCGAAAACGGGTGACGCGCTTTACTCGAACCGCCGCCGCGCAATCATGACGCTTGTCGAAGACACCTCGCCCGGCCGCCACGACACACTGATGGCCCCGTGCGACAACGAGCGCTACGGCCTGCTCGGCTGCACCACCTATCATGACAACTGCAAGGACAATCACCACGCCGGCCTGCTGGGTCTGGGCCTGAGCGTCCCGTTCACGCCGGGCTCGATCAACCTGTTCATGAACATCCCGTGGGACGAGGAAGGCAATCTCGAGTTCGCCCCGGCGCTAAGCAAGCCCGGCGACTACGTGACCATCCGCGCCGAGGTCGATTGCATCGCGGTGATGTCCGCCTGCCCGCAGGACATCCTCAAGATCAACAGCCAGAAGCCGGTCGAGGCGCGTTACGAGATTTTGTCGGCCTAAGGGCGAACAGGTTCACGAATAAATCCCGTGACGCATGTTGAAAAGAGTGTGCTCGACCGCTGCCGCGCCCTTGC
Source organism: Rhodobiaceae bacterium (assembly GCA_020637855.1). Lineage (GTDB taxonomy): Bacteria > Pseudomonadota > Alphaproteobacteria > Rhizobiales > Tepidamorphaceae > JACKJK01. The sequence goes on from JACKJR010000002.1 coordinate 379,228, forward strand.
GGGTATGCATCAGGTCGATCGGCCTGCGCTGCCTCAGAAACGGGACCGTGCCCGAAAGCCATCGGTCCGCGCCCTCGGCACTTCCGAAATCCTCGATCGCAATGCGACGCAGAGCTTCCGCACGCTGTCTTGCTTCAGGGCCCATACGTTCCAATCGATAGCTCACTCTCGCTCCGGGTTCATCCGGTGCATTGTCACCGATCCCGGTTGCAATGGAGAGCCGGTTCAGCAGCGCCTTCATGTTGCCAGCTGCACCAGCGCGTTCGCAAGCACCCGCGCACCTGCCGCACAGTCCGCCGGTTCTGCCCATTCGTCCGGGTGATGCGACAGCCCGCCCCGGCAGGGAATGAAGATCATGCCCGAGGGACACACAGCGGCGATGTGGGCGGCGTCATGGAACGCACCCGAGGCAAGGGCACAGTGCTTCAGGCCCGCCGCACCGGCGGCTTTCGTAATTGCACCCGTCACGGCATCGGGAAAAGCGACCGGCTGCATCGACGTCGTCAATGCCACCTCCGCCGCACACGGTTTCACGGCTTCCGCAATCAGGTCCGCAACCCGTGCCGCACGCGCATCCAGCACATCGCGTGCGGGATGGCGGAAGTCGATCGAAAACGTCACCGACGAGGGAATCGTGTTGGGCGAATTGGGCACAACCGACACATGCCCGACCGTGAAACGGACGATGTCGTCGAAGTCCTCCATCAGCCCGTTGAGCGACTGGATCGCCCGCAGCGCCGCCTGAAGCGCATCGCGGCGAATGGCCTGCGGCACTGTACCCGCGTGCCCCGGCTCGCCCGTCACCGTGACGTTGAACCAGCGCACGCCCTGAATGCCGGTGACGACGCCGATGGGCAGGCCCTCACTTTCCAGAATCGGCCCCTGCTCGATATGCGGTTCGACATAGGCATGGATCGGGAAGCCCGGCGCGATGCGTTCGACATCCGGTGCGGCATCGAGCGTTGCCCTCAACGCATCCGCCAGCGCAATGCCGTCTTCACCGATTTGCCCGGGTTCCGGCACTTTGCCTGTCACGAAGGCTCGCGACCCCGTGCACGGCACATGAAAGCGCCCGCCCTCCTCGTTAGTCCAGGCAACGGCTGTGACCGGTCTTTCCGTCTCGATGCCGGCATCGTCGAGTGCGCGCAACGCCTCGAAAGCAGCCAGCACACCATAAGCCCCATCGAACTTGCCGCCCGCCGGTTGGCTGTCCATGTGGCTGCCCGCCAGCACGGGGGGCAGAGCGCCATCGCGCCCGGGCCGTGTGATGAACAGGTTCGCCGCATCGTCGGCAACAACCCCGTACCCACGTTCGCGCGCCTTTTCGATCAGCCAGGCACGCGCGGCGATGTCTTCCGGCGACAACGCATGTCGGCATACCCCGCCATCCTCGCGCGCGCCAAACTGCGCCAGCGCCATCAGGTCGTCCCAGAGGCGTTTTTCGTCCACTACTATGCTGGCTGCATTCATTTCACACCGTCCGCATCCTGGCCGGCGCTGAAGCACGCTTCGACCGTGACCCCTTGGCAACCGCCCCTTGCGCGATCATCCAGTCGCGAACCGCTTCGGCATCTTCATGCAGAACCGCGCCGCGCGGCCACACCACGTAGAACCCGGCATCAGTGGCAAATACATGATCGACGGCGCGCTCAACCAGCCCTCCCGCCATGTAGCGCTCGGTCAGATAATCCCATCCCAGCGCCACGCCCTGACCCTCCAGCACCGCCTGCAACACAAGCGCATAGTCGTTCAGCCGCAAACCCTGCCCATTGTCAGTGAAAGGAGCGGGATCGCAACTGGCGAACCACTGCCGCCAGTCCGGTGTGGGGCGATAGGGTTCTTCCAGATGGATCAGCCGGTGCGCACGCAACTCGGTCGGCGAACGCGGGGTTCCGCGCTGTTCCAGATAGGCCGGGCTGGCGATGGCTGAAATACGCTCATCGGCGATCAGCGCGCAGTCGTAGGCCTGCCAGTCGCCAAACCCGCGCCGCACGCCAAGCGTGATCCGCTCCGTGGCAAGATCCACGTCGCGGTCGGTGGTCTGGAGCCTGAGATCGATATCCGGATGCGCTTCGCGAAATGCCGCCAGCCTCGGCAGCATCCAGTAGGTCGCGAAAGCAGTCGAGACAGATAGCGTGACATGCCGGTCGCGCTTGGCCCGCGCCAGCGTTTCCGCCGACTGGGTGATATAGGAAAGCCCCATCGATACATCGCGATGAAAACGTTCCCCCGTCGATGTCAGTTCGACGCGGCGGTGCTGACGTGCAAACAAACTCACGCCCAGCACATCCTCCAATTGCTTGATGGCATAGGAGACGGCTGCCTGCGACATGCCCAGTTCCTTGCCCGCAATCGTGAAACTGCCCAGGCGCCCCGCGGCCTCGAACACGACGAGACTGCTTAACGAGGGAATGAGGCGGCGCAGGTTTTGCATAAATTGAACTTATCCTGATCAGAAGTTTTTTCAAACGTCACAAAGCGTATTCGCTGATCCAGAATTCCCTATCTGCATCGAGGCCACGGCACTGCGGAACGGGAGTGCGGGATGATCGACATCGACACGACACACGAAGCTGAACACCTGAAACCCGTCGGCTCCGCAAGGGCCGGCCGTGCCGCGCGTCACGAACGCCGCGCACAGGCGCATTCGCGTACCGCGCCCGCCTACATCACGCGAAGGATCCCTACCTACGATCTGCTTGGCGAGGAAGGGCTTCAGCGCATTGAGCAAACCGCAGATCGCATCCTGGCTGAGGTCGGCATCGAATTCCGCGGTGACGATGAGACGGTCCGCCTGTTCCGCGAGGCCGGCGCGAAATTCGATGGTGTGCGGGCAACCTTCGAACCGGGCATGCTGCGCGAGATCCTGAAAAGCGCACCGGGCGAGTTCATTCAGCACGCCCGCAACCCGGCCCGTTCGGTAAAGATCGGCGGCGATGGAATTGTCTTCGCACCCGCCTATGGCTCACCCTTCGTGATGGATCTGGATCAGGGACGGCGCTACGGCACGCTGAAGGATTTCCAGAACTTCGTGAAGCTCGCTTACATGACCCCGTCGATGCACCATTCCGGCGGCACGGTGTGCGAGCCGGTCGACGTGCCGGTCAACAAACGCCACCTCGACATGGTGCTCGCCCACTTCATCAACTCCGACAAGGCGTTGCTCGGCTCGGTAACGGAACCGAGCCGCGCGCAGGATTCCGTCGATATGGCGCGCATCGTGTTCGGTGAGGAATTCGCCGACAGCAATTGCGTCATCATGGGTAACTTCAACGTCAACTCGCCGCTGGTGTGGGACGGCACCATGACCGGCGGTATCCGCGCCTATGCCGCCGCCGGCCAGGGCAACGTGATCGTGCCATTCATTCTCGGCGGTGCGATGGGCCCGGTGACCAATGCCGGCGCGATTGCGCAATCGCTCGCAGAGACCATGGCCGGATGCGCGCTGGCCCAGCTGGTGCGCCCCAGCGCGCCGGTCATTTTCGGAAACTTTCTGTCGTCGATGGCGCTGCGCTCAGGCTCACCCACCTTCGGAACGCCGGAACCCGCCATTGGCTCGCTCGTGGTCGGCCAGCTCGCGCGCCGGCTCAACCTGCCGTTGCGCTGTTCCGGCTCATTCACGACCTCGAAACTGCCGGACGCGCAATCGACGGCGGAAAGCATGATGTCGATGCTGGCCGCCGTGCAGTGCGGCGCGCATTTCGTGCTGCACGCTGCGGGCTTTCTCGACGGGCTGCTGTCCATGTCCTACGAGAAGTTCGTCATCGATGCCGACATCTGTGCGGCCATGCACACTTACCTCGCAGGCATGGAAGTGGATGACAACGCTCTGGCGCTCGACGCATTCAAGGAAGTCGGCCCCGGCAACCACTTCTTCGGCTGCGCCCATACGCTCGCCAATTACGAGACCGCGTTCTGGGATACCGAACTCTCCGACAACGACCCCTTCGAGACCTGGGAGGAGAACGGCTCGCTGGACATGGCGGCCCGCGCCAACACGAAATGGAAGAAGATGCTGGCCGAGTATCAGCCGCCACCGATCGATCCCGGCATCGCCGAGGCGCTCACCGATTTCGTCGCACGCAAAAAGGCATCGATGGACGATGCCTGGCACTGAAGCCTCAAACGAGCTGTCAGCCGCGCCCGCGATAGGGCGGTACGCCGGTGTCGGGCACCCAGGCATCCTTCGGCGGCGCTCCGGTCTGCCAGAAGATGTCGATCGGGATGCCGCCGCGCGGATACCAGTAGCCGCCGATGCGCAGCCACAGCGGCATGGTCGCGGCAATGATCCGCTGACCAATCATCACCGTGCATTCCTCGTGGAAAGCGCCATGATTGCGGAACGAGGTCAGGAACAGTTTCAGCGACTTGGATTCGACCAGAAGTTTATCAGGCGCATAATCGATCACAATGTGCGCGAAATCCGGTTGCCCCGTCATCGGGCAGACCGAGGTAAATTCCGGGCATGTAAAGCGCACGATGGCCGGCGGGCCGTCCGGCTGCTGGAAGGGAACCGCTTCAAGCACCGCTTCTTCGGGCGACGCCGGCGCATCGACCTTCGCGCCGAGAAGGGTAAGCTTTTCCGTGTCCGTCATCTTGAGTGCTCCATTACGCCGAAGGCCGAGGCGATAGCATGAACCTCAACATCCAGTCGACAAAAGACCCGCTGCTGCAGCCCTATCAGCTCAAGCATCTGACGCTTCGCAACCGGATCATGTCGACGAGCCATGAGCCGGCCTATTCCGAAGGCGGCATGCCGAAAGAGCGCTACCGGCTCTATCACACGGAAAAGGCCAGGGGCGGCATCGCGCTGACCATGACGGCGGGCTCGGCCATCATCTCGGCCGACAGCCCCGCCGCCTTCGGCAACCTGCATGCCTATAAGGACGAGATCGTCCCGTGGCTGAAGGAACTCGCCGACGAGTGCCATGAGCACGGCACGGCGGTGATGATCCAGATTACTCATCTCGGCAGGCGGACGAACTGGAACAAGGCCGACTGGCTGCCCGTGCTGGCGCCCTCGCCCGTCCGCGAACCCGCCCACCGCGCGTTCCCGAAAGAGGCCGAGGACTGGGACATCGCCCGCATCATCCGTGATTATGCGACGGCTGCCCAACGCATGCAGGCAGCAGGCCTCGATGGCATCGAGATCGAGGCCTACGGCCACCTGCTCGACGGTTTCTGGTCTCCGGCAACCAACCGGCGCGATGACAACTACGGCGGTTCGCTCGACAACCGCCTGCGCTTCACATGGGATGTGCTCGATGCAATCCGCGATGCGACCGGTCCTGATTTCATCGTGGGCCTGCGGATGGTTGCCGACGAGGACTGGGACAAGGGCCTGAGCCGCGAGGAAGGCGTGGAGATCGCGCAGCGGCTGGCGAACTCGGGCAAGTGTGATTTCCTCAATATCATCCGCGGTCATATCGATTCAGACGCCGCCCTGTCGAAGGTCATCCCGATCCAGGGCATGGCCGCCTCGCCGCATCTGGACTTTGCAGGCGAAGTCCGCGCGACAACGAAATTCCCGGTCTTCCACGCGGCCCGCATCAACGATGTCGCCACCGCCCGCCACGCCATTGCCGAAGGCAAGCTCGACATGGTCGGCATGACCCGCGCCCATATCGCCGATCCGCATATCGCGCTGAAAGTCATGGAAGGCCGCGAGGAGGAAATCCGCCCCTGCGTCGGCGCGACCTACTGCCTCGACCGTATCTATGAAGGCCACGAGGCGCTGTGCATCCACAACGCGGCGACGGGCCGCGAGGCGACGATGCCCCATGTGATCCGTCCGACGGATGGGACAAGGCACAGGATCGCCGTCGTCGGTGCCGGCCCCGCCGGACTGGAAGCCGCCCGCGTCGCCGCCGACCGGGGTCACGAGGTCACCGTGTTCGAGGCCGCACCCCATCCAGGCGGACAGGTGCGCCTTGCAGCCCAGGACGGACGGCGCAAGGAACTCGTCGGCATCATCGACTGGCGCATGGCGCGCTGCGAGGCCAAGGGCGTGACCTTCCGCTTCAACACCTATGCGGAGGAAAGCGATGTCAGCGCGCTGGCCCCCGACATCGTGCTGATCGCCACCGGTGGCTTGCCCAATTCGGAGGTGCTGGAGGAAGGCAACGGCCTCGTCGTCTCGAGCTGGGACATCCTGTCGGGAGACGCAAAACCCGCCGCCAATGTCCTGTTGTTCGACGACAACGGCGCCCACCCCGGCATGCAGGCGGCAACCCTCATCGCAAAGGCAGGATCGCAGCTTGAAGTGGTCACGCCGGAACGGTTCTTCGCGCCCGAGATCGGCGGGCTGAACCACGTCGCCTATGCCGAAATCCTCGATCGTGCCGGCGCGCGGGTCACCATCAATTCAAGACTTCTCGGCGCCCGCCGTTCCGGCAACGGGCTGACCGCGCTCGTCGGCTCGGATTACACCGATATCGTGCGCGAGCGCGAGGTCGACCAGATCGTCGTGGAACACGGTACCCTGCCGCTGGATGACCTTTACTTCGCCCTCAAGCCGCAATCGCGAAACCTCGGCGAGATGGATTATGGCGCGTTGATCTCGGGCCGCGACCAGCAGACCGACGCCAACCCGGACGGCAGCTTCCGTCTGTTCCGCATCGGCGATGCGGTTGCCTCGCGCAACATCCACGCGGCGATCTACGACGCGCTGCGGCTGGTCAAAAACTTTTAGCTCAATAGACCTCATCCTGAAGGCGAGGGCATTCTGCCCGAACGTCTCGAAGGATGAGGATTGAGCATGTGGAAGTGTGAGCTGGGTTCTGCGAAATTAGGGCTCATGAAGATCATCATTTTCATCACGGTGCTGGCCCTGCCTGCGGCAGCCTTGGCCGAAGCGCCCCGCTTCAGCCTGCCCATCGCCTGCGCACTGGGACAGGACTGCGCCATCCAGAACTACGTGGATACCGATCCCGGCCCGCAGTGGAAGGATTACCGCTGCGGCGCCATGAGCTATGACGGACACGACGGCACCGACTTCCGCATCGCCGATCTTGAGATGATGCGTGCCGGTGTGCCCGTACTGGCCGCTGCTGACGGCATGGTTCTGCGCGTGCGCGACGGCATGGCCGACGGCGTTTACCGGCAAGGCAGCAACACCATCCCCGACAATGCGGCCTGCGGCAACGGCGTGATAATCGATCATGGCGGCGGCTGGACGACGCAATACTGCCACCTGCGCAAGAACAGCCTGGCTGTGCGCCCTGATGAACCGGTCAAGCGCGGCTCTCTGCTCGGACTTGTCGGCCAGTCCGGCCGGGCACAAGTTCCCCATGTCCATTTCGAGGTTGCGGTAAACGGCAAGTCCGTTGATCCGTTCACGGCGGATGGCAATCGTGAAGCCACCATTCCCGCCTGCGGCACCACCCACGCGGGCCTGTGGCGCGACGATGTCGCCCGCGCCCTGCCCTATCGTGCGCCATTGGTATTGAACACCGGTTTTGCCGCTGGCAGCATCGCCATGGAAGACATCGAAACCCGCGCGCGAACAATCGCGCGGTTGCTGCCGGATACCCCTGCCCTGGTCTTCTACGGCCGCGCCATCGGAACCTCCGAGGGTGACACGCAGCGCATCACCATCACGGCGCCTGACGGATCGGTTTTCGCCAGCCACACCACCGATCCCGAACCGCGCCCGCGCGCGCAGGCCATGGCATTTACCGGCAGGAAACGTCCAGCTTCGGGTTGGCAGGATGGCGTCTACACCGCGCGCTATCGGATAATCCGCGACCGCGCCGTGATCGCGGAGCGCACCGAGTCGATCACGCTCGGCGAATAATTACCGCCCGCAGGAGGTCCGGTTCTGGTACCCGCCCTGGCTGTACTCGCTGGCAAGCTCGTTCGGCCCGCGAATCCAGCCCCAGAAGACGAAATGCTCGCTGCGACCGGAGGAGAAATTCGCCGTGCCACCGGCCTGCACATAGGGATTGTTGTCCGACAGACCGCCGATCTGCCATTGCCCCTGCGATCCCCAACGCTCGTAGATACCGATCAGCGAAGAGACATGCGTTCCGGCGGCTTCATAAATGCCGTTTGGATAAAGGATCAGCGTGTAGGAGCGTTCGATCCGGTTCTGGGTGGCGGCGTCGAAGGAGAAGTAACTGCAGGTCCACTGGCCGGAGAAATTCTGCGCCCGCGCACCATAAGCCGTACATGCCAGCAGCAGCACGGCGAAAAAAGCGGTCAACAGTCGCATGAACGGTTTCCTTGTCTTACCCAGCGGAACAATCCTGCCCCATCTTGGACAGCTTTGCGTGGGCGGTTCAAGCCCGGCCTGGCCTGACAAGATCGTGAGTATGTTGAAACTCATTATTTCGATATTTCTGGAAATATAGTTGACTCGCCGCTGACAGCGGCGTATGCCGGTTGCCATGAGCGATCTCGATACAGCCGCAGCCCGCCTGGAAGCCCTGGGCAATCCGACCCGCCTTGCGATCTACCGCACACTGGTGCGCGCGGGCGATCCGGGGCTTGCCGTTGGTAAGATCCAGGAACGGCTCGGACTGGCTGCTTCGACCCTGTCGCATCATCTGCACCGGCTGCTGATCGCAGGTCTCGTCAAACAGGAGCGCGCCGGTACCACGTTGATCTGTCGCGCCAATTACGACGCCATGCACGCGCTGATTGGCTATCTCGCAGACGAGTGCTGCAAGGATGTTGAAGTCGGCGCCCCGGCCGCTGCCGGCGGCTGCAAATAGGGCCCGCCGCAATGTCTCTCGTTGAAGCCATCCGCGACCGTCGCCTGCCCCGCCCTGACGGTGCAATTCTGGCAATCGTGCTGGCGCTTGCAGTACTCGCGGCACTGGCTCCGGCACAACTCTCGCCAAGCATCGCATTCGCGATAAAGGCCTTCGCCGATGTGCTGCCGTTTCTGCTGCTGTCGGTCCTGCTTGCGGCCTATGCCAAGGCGACAGGCGCCGACGCGTTGATTGCCCGCGCCTTCATCGGCCGTGAAGTGCGCATGGTTGCGGTCGCTGCACTGTTCGGCGCGCTGTCGCCATTCTGCTCCTGCGGTGTCATCCCGATCATCGCGGCACTTCTGTCGATGGGTGTCCCGCTCGCCCCGGTGATGGCGTTCTGGCTTGCTTCCCCGCTGATGGATCCGAGCATGTTCGCGCTCACCGTTGGCACCCTCGGCCTCGACTTCGCCATCGCAAAGACGATGACCGCCTTCAGTGTCGGCATTCTCGGCGGCTATGTGACCTACGCCCTGACCCGCTCCGGACACCTCGCCAACCCTTTACGTGAGGGCGTAGGCAATGGCGGTTGCGGTGCGTCTTCGGTACGCACTCGGAAGGACATCGTCTGGAAATTCTGGGCCGACAGCGAGCGCATCTCGAAATTCGCCAGCACCTCCGCCTCGACCCTGTTCTTCCTCGGCAAATGGCTGTTCCTTGCCTACCTTCTGGAATCGCTGATGCTCGCTTACGTGCCCGCCGAACTGGTGCAGCGCTTCGTCGGGGATGGCGGCTTTGCGACCATCTTCACCGCAAGCCTCGTCGGCGTGCCCGCATACCTGAACGGCTACGCCGCCCTGCCGCTCGTCGGCGGACTGATGGACCAGGGCATGGCGCCGGGTGCCGCGATGGCCTTCCTGATCGCCGGTGGTGTCACCTCGATCCCTGCAGCCATTGCCGTATGGGCGCTGGCGAAGAAACAGGTCTTCGCGCTCTACATCGCCTGCTCCCTGACGGGCGCGATGCTGGCCGGAATAACTTTCCAGCTCTGGGCTGCATAAAGCCTGAGCGGACTTTCCTTTCGCGCCCGGCTGGCCGATGATGGGCCATGCTGACGCGCCCGCAATCACAATCGAACACCACAGCCGGATTTACCGAGCCGGTACACATCACCGGCATTGCGACCGCAGTTCCAGAAACCAGAATCCTGCAGGGCACTTTTGCCGCCAGCGCGCAGAACATGTTTCCGCAGTTCCGCCGGCTCGACCGGCTCTATGGAAATACCGGCATCGAGTCGCGTCGCGTCTGCATGCCGTGGGACTGGTATTTTCAGCCCCATAGCTGGAGCGAACGCACCGAAGCCTTTCACGAGCACGCGCTGAACCTGCTGGAGCAGGCAGCCGTGAACGCGATCGCCGATGCCGGCCTCAAGCCGCATGACATCGACGCCATCGTCACCAATACCGTAACCGGTCTCGCGATACCCAGCCTCGACGCTGAGCTTGCCAACCGCATCGCATTCCGCCCTGACATCGAGCGTCTTCCGATCTTCGGCATCGGCTGCGGCGGTGGCGTCGCCGGCCTGTCGCGTGCCGCGCGTATGGCAATCGGAAGCCGGAAAGTCCTGTTCCTGACGGTAGACCTGTGCAGCCTGGCTTTCCGCACCAGCGATCCGTCCATAGAGATGTTCGTCGCGTGCGCCCTGTTCGGTGACGGGGCTGCCGGCATCGTGCTGGAAGCCGGAGGAAAAGACAGCGGCAAGGCCGAACTGATCGCGACCGGCGAGCACATGTGGCAGGGCACCCAGCGCATCATGGGCTGGGACATTGAAGGCGACGGTTTCGCCGTGGTTCTCAGCCCCGACCTTCCGGCACACCTCAGCGCATCCCTTGAAGGCCCGCTTGCCGCCTTCCTCGCCCGAAACGCGGTGAGCCTGTCCGATCTGGACGGCTACCTGTTCCATCCCGGCGGCAAACGTGTCCTCGACGCGCTGCAGGGGCTCCTGTCACTATCCGACAGCGATATCGCCTATTCGCGCAGCATCCTGCGCGACTATGGCAACATGTCATCGGCAACGGCACTGTTCGTGCTGAAGTCGGCACTCGACAGCGGTGCGGCGGGCAAACACCTTCTGGCGGCCTTCGGCCCCGGCTTCAGTGCCTATTTCGCGTTGCTAGACATCGCCTGAGGCATCACACCCCGGCGAGCCGCGTTCGCTGCGAAAGCCAGGTCGCAATACCGGGAAACATGCGCACGGACCCGATCGCGACTTTGCGCCCGTAAGCATTGCCGAAAACAGCCTGAACCGCCGACGCCCAGCCGAACTGCGCCCTCAGCTTGTGCAGAAACCCCTCCTGGAATGCATCTGCCGGCTGACCGCGCAGCATGGCCTCTGCGGCATCGATACCCGACTTCAGGGCAATGGAGGTTCCATCGCCAGCTAGTGGGGGAATGACGGCAAGCTGGTCGCCGAGCGGGTAGATCTGCGGTGCGATCTCATCCCGCCGCATATAACCGAACGGCAACGCGGACACGGTCGCCGGCTTGTCGAATTCCGGTCTTGCGCCACGCAGCACATCCGCCAACGCAGTCGAGCGGCCCGACAGAATGGCAAGCTGCTGCCTCCAGCATCCCGCGCTTTCGCGCATCAAGGCTTCTTCGGCGAGCCAGCACACGGTCATGCCCCCGCCCTCGATGAGACAGGCGCCCGCGTATCCGCCATCGTACAGAGCAAGCTGAACCACGCCATCCAGCATCTGCCGGGCGCATTCACCCGCTTTGAATGTCATCTTGTATGCCGTTGGTCCGTCACCGTGCCGTGGAAAGCAACGCAGATTGTGCTTGCCGGTTGCAAGTGCGGCGCAACCACCGTGCAGCACCCTGTCGCCCGTCCTGACCCGGATCATGCCGTTCGCCGGCTCGACAGCCTTGACTGTTTGCCCGCGCATGACATGGACGCCAGCTTCCACACATGCGCCAAGCAGGTCTTCATCCAACCGCAGGCGCGACATGCCCAACCCCGAAAAGCCGAGCGGTGCGTCAGCCGCCCTGTCGGCAACGGCCATGCGAAAGGTGCCAATCCTGTGCCCGTCAAGATGCTCGGGATCGAGTCCGAGCCGTTCCAGCAGCACCAGTGCCTCTGCACTGAGAAAATCGCCGCAGACCTTGGGTTGCGCATTGCGGGTGCGTTCGATCAGGGCAACCCGTTTGCCTGCGCGCGCCAGCGTCATCGCAAACGCGCAACCCGCGAGACTGCCGCCAACCACGATGGCATCATACGTCGTGCTCATTGCCGCTCTCCGGCTGCACGGCGTTCCGCAAGGGCGTCATCTTCAAGCACGATCTTGTAACGGATCACTGCAATCCAGATTGCAGTCATGATGAGGGACACCGCGACTGCACCGAAAACAAGCGGCAGCAAAGCCGTCTCCACGATGGTCACTGCGTAGTTCGGATGGCGCGTGAAGCGATAGGGGCCGCGCCTCTCGATGGCGGCACCGTCGAGCGTGTAGATACGATGCGTCCAATACCGCCCAAGCGTCCCGATCACCCAGTACCGCACCGCCTGCACCACCAGATACGCAACAGCAAGAACAGGCTGCATGGCAGCGTCGGCGGGAACTAGAAAGAACAGCGCCGCGATCCAGGCAAGGTGCGTGACGGCAACGACCGGATAATAGGCCGCGCCCGCTTCACGCGCGCCCTGCGCAACGAGGCGGCGGGTGTTCCTGGCCGAGTGAAGTTCCTCCAGCCCGCGCTGGACGAGAACCAGCAATGCCGCAATCTGCGGCCAGCCAAAGAAATCCGGCAATGCCCCTGTCCCTCGTTCTATCTCAACCGCGCGCCAGCGCGTCGAGAATGATGTTCGCCGTGGCCGGGCTGCAGGCCATCGGCAGATCGTAGACGACCGCAAGCCGCGTCAGCGCCTTCACGTCGACATCATGCGGCATCGGCGACAGCGGATCGGTGAAGAATATCAGCGCATCGAGATATCCGTCTGCGATCATCCCGCCGATCTGCTGATCTCCGCCCAGCGGCCCGCTCTTCATCCGCGTCACCGCAAGTCCGGGATAGGCTTTCAGAAGCTCACCTCCCGTCGTCCCCGTCGCGACGATCCGCGCGTTTTCCAGCACCGCCAGATGCCGCCCGGCCCAGGCGACCATGTCGTCCTTCTTGGCGTCATGGGCGATCAGCGCGATGCGCACACCGCCTTCGGCTTCGGAAAAACCCTGGGGCGTCATCAAAACGTCTCCACCCAGGGGCGGACCGCGATCTCAGCCGACCACGCGGACCGGTCTTGCCTAACCAGCGCGAGATAGGTCTGCGCGATGGCATCGGGATCGAGCATGGAATCGGGTTTGTCAGCCGGCTCGGTGCGCCCGGGGTTGCGGATCCCCCCGTCGATGTTGATCCATGCGACATGTATCCCCTTGGGATGCAGTTCGCGTGACATCGATTGCGCAAGCCCGCGCTGGGCGAACTTGCCCATGGCAAAGGGGGCGGACTGCGGATAGCCCTTCACGCCAGCGGAAGCGCCCGTGAACAGGATCGTGCCGCGCACGCCATTGTCCGGTTCCTGTTCCAGCATGATGCGCGCGGCTTCCTGGCCGATCAGAAACGAGCCATATGCCGTGACCATCAGCGCCTGCCGCACGTCTTCGGGATCAAGCTCCGCAACCGGCCCGCGCACCCGTGCCGAGGGGTGTGCGACTACCACGCGCAAGGGCCCTTCGATCCCGGCGAACAACTCTTCCACCGAAGCTGCGTTGGAAACGTCGCACGCATGAACGGATGCCCCCGTTTCCACGGCCAACGGCGCCAGCTTGCCCACATCGCGCGCAGCAAGCGCGATCCGGTAGCCCTCACGCGCAAAAAGCCGCGCCAGCGAGGCCGAAAGTCCCGATCCAGCCCCGGCAATCAGTGCAACCGGTTTGCTCATGGCTGTTCCTCCCATTCTTTGCGAAACGAGTTTCTCCGATCCGGCAGCCTGCCGCAAACAGGATCACTTGTAGAGTCGCCGCATCAGGATCGGCGTCAGGTACATCGAAATCTGGTAGCAGCCGAGAAACAGCAGGATGTTATCGATCAGATCCGACGGCAGGACCGCCAGAAACAGCCCCATATTGCGGTTGCCCGCGACGATCGCATAGGCGACCCGCGCCGCACCCGTATTGCGCAGGGCCGCGAATGCTCCTGCCTGAAGTCCGAAGTTCATCGCCGCCGACAGCGCCAGCACGCCGGCAAGCTTGAGCGGCTCGTTCCACAAAGCAGGCCCGACGGCCGACATCAGGCCAATCACGACCACGGCCATGATGATGGCCGCAAGCCCGTCAAGCGCGAGATAGTTTTCCGGCTTCGGCGATTTCCACAAAAACGTCCGGATCGCGAATGCCGCCCCGACCGCAACCGCGATTATGACGAGCAGGCGCAACGAAACGGCAAACACCAGACCAAGCGAGTCTGCCGCCGGCGAAAGCCACAACGCCGGCACGACCGTTACCGGCAGCAAGGCCGTGCCGATGACCAGCAGCCGCAAGGCGGGCGCGGGCTCGTGCCCGGTCATGATGGTCAGGTTCGGACTGCTGGACATGGGCGATGCCGCAACCATCAGGATCATCGCCAGGGCAAGCCCGCCGGATAACCCGGCAGCAAGACAGAAGACCGCCAGAAGACAGGGAATCGCCAGCTGATATGCCAGCACCAGCGTGAAACTGGTGCCGATATCCCTCAACCCTCCGACAGCATCACGCGGCCCGATCCTGAGTGCGGAAAGAAAAAGCAGAAAGGCTATCATCTCGCCGGCAAACGGCTTGAGCGTATCCGCAAGGTCCGGCAGCAGAACGCCTGCGACAAGTCCGAGGATAAGCACAAACCGTCCGTGCTCGGCCACGCGCGACAAGACTGCCGATAGCCCGCCCATGCAGGTTCCCCCGTTGCGGCAGCACTGCCGCTCTTTCCTTGCCGGGAAACTAGCGCGGCCGAAGTTCACATGTCGAACCACAATCGGGTATGGCGGCTGTGTGCCACTCCCTCTTGCGCAAGCCTGGCACCTCGCTCACTCTCGCAGATCAACGAGAGCGTGAAGGGCAAGCGTGCATGACGAGCGTTGCGGAAACGGTATCTATCCTGGCCGATCTGGTAGCCTTCCCGACCGTATCCTGCGACGGCAACCTGGAACTGATTGCCTATGCCTCGGAGAAGCTCAGCGAGGCAGGTGCACACGTTTCCCTTATGACCGACGCAAGCGGTCACAAGGCCAATCTGTTCGCCACCCTTGGCCCGGAAGGAGACGGCGGTATCGTGCTCTCCGGCCATACAGATGTCGTTCCCGTCGAGGGACAGGTATGGTCGTCGGACCCGTTCGTACTGCGTGAATCCGACGGCCTGCTCTACGGGCGCGGCACCTGCGACATGAAGGGCTTCATTGCCGCATCGCTGGCCATGGCCCCGCGCTACGCAGAACTGGAACTAACCCGTCCATTGCACTTTGCTTTTACCTATGACGAGGAAACCGGCTGCCTCGGCGGCCAGCATCTGGTGCGCGAACTCGTTGGGCATGGCATCAAGCCATCGGTCGCCATCGTTGGCGAACCAACCGACATGCGCATCATCGAGGGCCACAAGGGCTGCTACGAATACGAGACCGTCTTCACAGGTCTGGAAGGACATGGTTCGGCACCGGACCGCGGCGTCAATGCGGTCGAATATGCCGTGCGCTATATCTCCAAGCTCATGGAATTGCAGGCAGCGCTGAAAGAAAATGCGCCACAGGGAAATCGCTTCGATCCGCCCTGGACCACGCTTCAGGTCGGCCGCATCAATGGCGGCAACGCACGCAACACGATCGCCGGCGTCTGCACCGTGGATTGGGAAATGCGCCCGGTCCGCAACGCCGATGCGAAATTCGTCAAGTCCGGCATCGAAGCCTACCGCGACGAAGTGCTGCTGCCGGCCATGCGGGCTGTCCACCCCGACGCCGACATCCTGACCCACGTCATTGGCGAAGTCTGCGGGCTTGAGCCTGCCGATGACAACGAGGCACGCCGAATTGTCTCGGAGCTCGTTGGCGACAACGATGCCGACGTCGTTTCCTTCGGCACCGAAGCCGGACTTTTTCAGGAAATCGGAATGTCGGTCGTCGTCTGCGGCCCGGGCTCGATCTCACAGGCCCACAAACCCGACGAATACATCGCGACAGAACAGTTGCAGCGCTGCCTCGACATGCTGGAAGGATTGACCGTAAGACTTGCTGCGTGAGTGCGTGTAAGGACTGGGCGACCGTATCGATAACCCTATTTCATATGCCGCCCCTACGCCCTGTTCTCGCCGCACGAGACGTGCAGTAGAGTGCAATTAAGAATTTTCCCGGCCATTTGCGGCTGGATCCATGAATCGGACCCTGATGTCGACATTTCGGCAACTGCTTCTGATAGCCATGCTCGCCGCTGTTGCCTTCGGTGGTTACCAGGCATGGCAAAGCTATGCAGCTTCACGCGCGGATACCGCCTCGGAGCAGAATGGCGGCGGGACGATGCTTGTCGAGGTGCGGCCCGCTTCCCGGCATACAATGTCGACGACCGTCGAGGCTGTCGGATCCACCATCGCCGCCCAGTCGATCGAAATCGTTTCGCTGGCTGAAGGACGCATCCACGGTCTTCTGTTCCGTTCGGGCCAAAAAGTTTCGCAAGGCGACGAGCTTGTCGAACTCGACCGCGACATGCAGGACGCCGACGCCACCGAAGCCGAAGCCGCGCTTGTCCGCATCAAGGCCGAGCTGGAACGCGCGCAAAGCCTGTTCGGAAGCAAGATCGTAGCCGCGTCGAGGGTCGAGGAGCTGACCGCGCAACTGGCTGCGGCCGAAGCCGAGCTCAAACGCGCCCGCCGCCAGCTTGCCGACCGCACGATCCGTGCGCCTTTTGCGGGCACGGTCGGGCTGAACCGGGTCGATATCGGAGCCCGCATTACCGAAGACACCGTGATCACCACCCTCGACGACCTGTCGCATGTGAAGGTCGAGTTCACCGTGCCGGAAAACCTGTTCGGCATCGCACGTATCGGCCAGATCGTGGAGGCGCGCACCGCCGCCTACCCTGACCGCGTGTTTACCGGCAAGGTGGTTGAAATCGACAGCCGGATCGATGCGGCCAGCCGTGCCTTTCAGGTTCGTGCCGATCTTCCCAATGAGGACGGTGCATTGCCGGCCGGCATGTTCATGCAAGTATCCATGTCGCTGACCGGAGGCGAGGCGACCGTCATCCCTGAGGAGGCGGTGATCGCAGAATCCGGTGCAGCCTTCGTCTTCATTGTCGAGGATGGCAAGGCTTCCCGCCGGCAAATCGAAATCGGCCGCCGCGCTTTCGGCATCGTCGAGGTTGTTTCCGGCATCACCCCGGACACGCTGGTCGTTACGCGCGGCACAAGCAAACTGCGCAACGGGATGAGCGTGAAAGTGAAGGTCGCCGACGCGGGAACGGAGAGCGGGGGATGACGCTTTCGGAGTTCTCCGTCCGCCGCCCGGTTCTGGCCGGCGTGATCAGCATGCTGATCTTCGTACTCGGCATCTCCGGACTTCTCCAGCTGCCGATCCGCGAACTGCCCGACGTCGACGCCGCCGTTGTCTCCGTAACCACCACCTATACCGGTGCTTCACCCAGCGTTGTCGATACCGACATCACCGAAATCATCGACGCGGCCGTTGCCGGCGTCAGCGGCGTCAAGACGATCGATTCGGAATCGCGACGCGGCCAAAGCCGGACGACCATTGAATTCGATCTCGGCCGTGACATCGATGACGCGGCCAGCGACATCCGCGATGCCGTCGCCCGCGTGCGCGCCCAATTACCCGAAGACGCCGACGAGCCCCAGGTCGCCAAGAACGATGACGACGCGGATCCGGTCATGCGGCTTGCCGTCACTTCGGACCGCATGGGCCCGTCGGAAGTCACTGACTACATCGACCGTTTTCTCAAGGATCGGATCACCACGATCGACGGTGTTTCCAACGTGCGCATCTACGGCGAGCGCAAGCCGGCGATCCGCATCTGGCTGAACCGCCGCGCCATGGCGGCACGCAATGTCACCGTGTCGGATGTCGAAGCAGCCCTGCGCAACGCCAATGTTGAGCTCCCCGCCGGTGAACTGGAATCGAACACCCGGCTTTTCACGATACGCCTCGACAGCCGCCTGACGAAGATCGAGCAGTTCCGTCAGATTGTCATCAAGCGCGTTGCCGGTTTCCCGATACGGCTGGCAACAATCGCCGACGTGCAGCCGGGGGTGGAGGATGATTCCACCATCGTACGCAACAACGGGGATGTCGCCGTCGGCATCGCCGTACAGCGCCAGTCGCAATCAAACACGATCAAGATTTCGAACGCCGTACGGGCGGAAATCGAGCGCCTGCGCGAAGTCCTGCCCCCGGGAATGGATATTTCGGTTGGCTCCGATGATGCGCTGTTCGTCGCCGCATCGATCCGTGAAGTGGCAACCGCGCTCGCGATCTCGCTTGTTCTGGTGATCCTGGTAATTCTGCTGTTCCTGCGCTCGGTCCGCGCAACGCTTATTCCCGCGATCACCATTCCGGTTTCGCTTTCAGGTTGTTTCTTCCTGATCTGGGTTCTCGGGTTCTCGATCAACGTGCTGACACTACTGGCGCTGATCCTGGCGATCGGCCTGGTCGTTGATGACGCCATCGTCCTGCTGGAGAACATCGAACGCAGGCTGGCGACAGGTGAATCCAAATTGAAGGCCTCCGTGCTCGGATCGCGTCAGGTGACCTTCGCCATCATCGCCACATCCGTCACGCTGATCGCAGTTTTCGTACCGATTTCCTTCCTCAAGGGCGCGGCAGGCCGGCTCTTCACCGAGTTCGGTTTCGTCATGGCCAGCGCGGTCGTGATCTCGACCTTCGTATCGCTGACCGCCTGCCCTGCACTCGCTGCCAAGATCCTGAAATCCGGTGCCGCCATGAGCGAGGACGAAGCTCGCGAGGCGGCCCGCAAAAGTTTTGCCGGGCGCTGGTACCGGCCGGCTCTGGAAAAGGCGATTCAAGCACCGCTGGTCGTTGTGTCGCTGGCGCTGGTGTTCTCCGCAGCAGGCTTCCTCGCCTACGAAGACCTCCCGCGCGAACTCTCGCCCAGCGAGGACCGCAGCGTCCTGTTCATCCCGCTCACCGCGCCCCAGGGCAGCACGCTTGCCTATACCGACGCCGAGGCAAAACGGCTTGAGGACCAGATCAACGCCATCCGGGAAGATCTCGGCATCCACACGGTTTTCGTCTTCTCCGGAAGCAGGAATCGCCCCTTCCGCTCCTTCATCGTGCTGCGGCTGGAGCCATGGGACCAGCGCGCGCTGAGCCATCGGGAAATCATGCAGAAACTGGTGCCGTTCACGCGCGAACTCGCCGGAGCCCGTGGTTTTCCGGCAAGTCCATCCGGTCTGGGCCTGCGCGGCAACTCCACGCCGCTACGCGCAGTAATCGGCGGCGCCGATTTCGAGGACGTCAAGGCATGGTCGAATATCCTGCTCGAAAAAGCCGAGGCAAATCCGAACCTGCGCAACGTCGAGCTCGACTTTGAGGAAAACCAGCCGCAGATCAGCCTGACACTCGATCGTGAAAAGGCAAATGATCTGGGTATTGACGTGACCACGCTCGCGGCAACGCTTCAGGCCATGTTCGCGTCGCGCGAAGTCACCACCTATATCGACCGCGGGCGGGAGTATCCCGTCATCCTGCAGGCCTCCGCCGGTGACCGGCGTACGCCCAACGATATCGGCAACGTCTTCCTTCGCGGCGGTGACGGCAAGTCTCTGGTGCCCTTGTCCGCCCTCGTATCGCTTAAGGAAACCACGGAAGCCCCGTCGCTGCGCCGTTACAACCGCCTGCCATCGATCACGCTTCAGGCAGCACTTGCCGACGGTTACACATTGGGTCAGGCCATCGATTTCATTGTGGACACTGCAGCCGAGTCGCTGCCGCCCGAAGCCAAGATAAGCTTCTCGGGCCAATCACAGCAGTATCAGGAAACCTCAAGCGGCGTCGCAGTTACCTTCGTGCTCGCGATACTTATCGTTTTCCTCGTTCTGGCAGGACAGTTCGAGAGCTTCATCCAACCGATGGTTATCATGTTGAGCGTACCGCTGGCCATTGCCGCGGCCGTGCTTGCCCTGTGGTTCGGCGGACTGACACTCAACATCTACAGCCAGATCGGCATCATTCTCCTGATCGGCCTGATGGCCAAGAACGGCATCCTGATCGTGGAATTCGCCAACCAGCTTCGCGACGAAGGGCTTGAAGTGCGCGAGGCGGTGATCGAGGCTTCGATAATCCGCTTGCGTCCCATCATCATGACAGTCGTGTCGACCGTCTTTGGCGCTATTCCGCTGGTTGTGGCAACGGGAGCGGGCGCCGAAAGCCGCCAGGCCATCGGCACGGTAATCATCGGAGGGCTGGCAATCGCCAGCATCCTCACGCTGTTCCTGACACCGGTCCTGTATGATCTGATGGCGCGTTACACGCGCCCGCGCGGGGCAATCGAAAAACGCCTTGCCCTGGAGCTTGGCGAGGGCGGACAGACAAAACCCGCTGCCCCCGCACCTGCGGAATGACCCTTCGGGTCAGGCGTTACATCTGAAAGGCAACGTCCATATCGATAGCAGCGATGTGTGAGGCGCTCCGCGATTCAGCGGACCGGCCAACGAGCCGTATACTGGGTTCGCCGTTGCCACCGGACCCCATCGAGCCGGCGCCGTCATCGTCATTGGACACTGAACCGTCATTGTCACGATCCATCCACTCGCCGATCAGGCGTCGCTGCTGATTGAGTGTAACGACTTCCTGCTCGATCTGCTCGCGGCGATCGGACAGGGCCTTTACGAGCGCGGCATGGAAAGTCCGTTCATCGCTCTTGTCGCGAATACCAATCAGGGCCGAAATCACATCCATGCTGATGCCCACCTGGCGGCAGCTGACAATCATGTCGATGCGCTCGATTTCGCTGCGGCCGTACTTGCGCCGACCACGCCCCTGACGGATCGGTTTCACCAATCCCTCTTCCTCGTAGAAGCGGATTGCACGGGTTGTAAGTCCAAACAGTTCGGCCACTTCGCCGATCTGATATATGCGATCTTCCAGAGCCAGAATTCCGTCGAGTCTCATGTGCCGTGTCCTTACTACAATCAATTCGCCAATTCGCACCGGCCCTCGTCCGGACCAGGCAGTTGAATGTGAGACGACACCTCCCGGAACAGCCCGGGGAACGCAGAAGGCCCGAAGCGGAGGAAATTCGCAGGCAAGCCCGCACCGTCCTGCAGACCTGCAGTCCGGCTGAGTGGCTCATGTGTATTGAGCGATATCCGCCGCCGCGAACGAACTCCAAATTCCGATCGCCCGATTTCCTCGGGCAAGCGTCATGTCGTCGCTGCTGGTGTGATGTATGGGGATTCCGTGGCGGCAATTTCAGGTTGAAACGGTAAAATGCCGTTGCGTAACAACTGTTACATTGAAATAATA
Organism: Rhodobiaceae bacterium; assembly: GCA_020637855.1. Classification (GTDB taxonomy): domain Bacteria; phylum Pseudomonadota; class Alphaproteobacteria; order Rhizobiales; family Tepidamorphaceae; genus JACKJK01. Next base: position 400,432 of record JACKJR010000002.1, read on the forward strand.
TATTGAAATCAATATGTTATGGATAATGACCTAACGGAAAAATATCACTGTTAAATGGCACGAGACAACGTGTAACATTACGCGCGTAAAGTTTTAAGATGAATCCAATGCGCGTTTCGGCGTATACAAGGTGCCGTGAAGGCATAATCATCAGCTTCCCGACCGGCGCGAAACTAACGTGAATGCGACTGAATCCGCATCATCGACAACGCCCGGTTATCGCTCGATGGAAACCGCGGGTAGTCCTGCAGCCACAAGGTCCTTCAGCAGTCTGTCTGCGACAGCATCGGTAAACCCACGGCGCTTCAGCGGCGCGCGCGGCTCAGTCGCAAACTCCGGGTCGGCGGCGATCATGGCATTGATCGCCGCCTTTGCCGCTTCGGCGTCTCCACGTCTGTGCGCGGCAATAGCCGCTGCGGTCATGTAAAGCGAGGAAGAACTGTCGCTCAGCCAACGGGCCTGCCTGTCTGCGGCCTCGGTGCGCCCGAGATTATTGAGCGCAAGGAACATATAGTAGTGGAGCCATTTCGGTGCGGTCGCAATGTTTGCCTCCGCACGCGCCAGAGATGCGACTGCCTCCTTGTAGTTGCCAACCCTGGCCAACAGGCTACCGTAACTGCCGACGCCGTCCATGTCTTCCGGATTGAGTTCGACCGCATGGACACCGGCTTCCTGTGCAGCCAGTATGTTGCCCCGGGCCAGCAGCAGGCTCTGCATATTTGCAAATGGTGCCGAAGACATTGGCGCAATCTGAATTGCCTTCCGCAATGCTGCTTCAGATCGTTCCAGCGGGTCACCGGGCAGCCGGTTTACGCCCCGTCTGAATTCGCTCAGATACATGCCTCCCAGCAGCGTGAATGCAGGCGAAAGCCACGGATGATCGCGGATCGTGCTCTCAAGGCAATTGCGTGCGGCAAGGTGGTAGGCGACCGTGGATTCCAGATAATATCCATATCCCTTGTAGAGGCAGGCCAGCGGGTTGGTGACCGAACTCGACCTGGATACATCGCCATACAGCCAGCCATAGACCTGTACCGCCCTGCGCAGAACGGCAAGGTCGTCCGGCGTGGTAAAGCGGCTGCCCGGCTCATAAGGCTGGGTCATGCCATTCGTCAGCAGAATGTCTTCGGCCTTGATCAGCCGCCCGTCATCCGCACGTATGAGCTGCATTACGCCACGCAGCGCCCCGCTCATGCGATCAAAGTGATAGCGCAACTCGTAAGTCGGCTGCCAGCCTGCGAACCGCCGCGCATCTTCCCGCGACCGCACCACCACCATATCGTCGAAAAGCTGCGCAAATATCTCGGCCCTTCGTCTGTAATCATCGGCGTCGAACCAGTCATATGCCTCCCCGGCATCCACGGTGAAAAAGATTTGCGGCAACACATGTGCCGCGTCCAATCCCGTACCAGGCGGATAATCGGCCGCGATCATCGCCAGACGGTCCCTGTGTGCCTTCAGGGTGAATGTTGTCCAATAATACCAGCCCGCAAATCCTGCAGCGCCCAGAACGGTCACCATGAGGAGACCAAACAGAACCCTCTTTACAATCCCAAACGGAAATTCCGGCCGACCGGTCCGCTTGTTCGCCTGGGCGGCAACGCTCACGAATTCCGGCACATATTTGCCAACAGGCAAATCGATACGGATGTCACCGAGATTATCGGGATCGGAATAAAAGCGTAGCAGGACATCTCGCAGCCGCCGCGCCTGTACGCGCACAAGAGGATTGTCGTTGGGATCGAAATCTTCCGGGCGCTTCAGCGCTTCCACGGCGATGGTATAGGCCTTCAGGCGATCGCCTCGCCCCGCAAGCGTTTCCTCAACGATGTAGCGCAAGAATGCACCCAACATCGCGGAGTTCGTGATGCCTTCGAATGCCAATATGCGTGCCAATTCCGCACGCACGACTTCAGGCTGCATTGCCATGCCGCCCGCCACTATCCTCCCGAGCGGTTATAGTCTTTCGATTAAAATATGTATCGGAATAGGCCGTGATACACGCATAGGTATTATTTACGCTACGTCACAATAACATCTACGCGCCATTGATGCATGCAAAAACTGACTGCGGTGGAATTTCCGCAATCAAGGTTGAACGTTTGAAGACGCAGTCTGTCAAATCGTGCGCCCGCCATCGACTTCCAGCACAACCCCGGTCAGGAATTCTGCTTCATCGGATGCAAGAAACAGTGTGGCATTGGCGACATCGCGCGGCTTGGAGAACCGGCCCAGCGGGATCGTTGCCATGAATTTCGCCCGGTTTTCCGGAGTATCGGGCACACCCATGAAGGTTTCCATCAAGGCTGTTTCGCCGATGACCGGCGCGATCGCGTTGACTCGAATTCTGTCCGGCGCAAGCTCCACGGCCAATGAGCGGCTCATCAGGTTCACCGCCCCCTTGGACGCATTATACCAGGTCAGCCCGGGCCGTGGCCGAAGACCCGCGGTTGAGCCGATATTGATCATCACGCCGCCACCGACACTGCGCCAATGCGGCACGAAGCACTGGGTGAAGTGAAAGATCGATTTAACGTTGATATCGAAGACCTTGTCGAAGCTGGCTTCGTCCACATCCATCAGCGGCTGATTGCGGTGCGACCAGCCGGCATTGTTGACAAGAATATCGACCTTGCCGAAAGCGTCGATGGCAGCCTGCGCAGCACGCTCGACATCATCCCGCCTGGCGACATCGCAGGTGAGCGGCATGGCTGCATTGCCGAGTTCACCGGCAACCGATTGCGCCCCTTCAGCATTAATGTCGAGTACGGCGACCTTGGCACCTTCCTCGACAAACCGCTGGGCAATGCCCAGGCCAAAGCCCGAAGCCGCTCCCGTTACAACTGCCGTCTTGCCTTCGAGCCGTCCACCAGTCGCCATGGCACGATCCTCTCCTCAAGGTATCCCGTCCTAGAGAAAAGAGGTTGACGCGTCACCGCACCGAACGCAAGCAACGTGCATTCATGCCGGCAATGCATCATCGGGGATGTCGCGTGGATCGTAGTCCTGCGGGCGTGAGCGCTTCATGAAGCGGTACAGGGTCGGCACGAAGAATGCGATGATCGCCAGCTTGACGACGGCAATCCAGACAACGCCTGTCGCCGTCAACAGAAAGAAGGCCAGCACCACCATCGCGACAATGAAAATCGTCAGAAGCATGTTGCCGATATACCCGAGCATGCTGCTGCCCTTGTGGAACGTTGCATCCGTTCGCATGGTGACAAGCCGGCGGTGCAATTCGCGAATGAATGCTGAATACGCCTCGTTGTGCTCGACGAAATCGCCCAGGCCGCGAAACGAGGTATTGGTGATGTCGATCTGCTTGCCCGATTTCGGCACGATATGCGCGAAATAGCGGTTGCGCTGAACGCGGGTCGGCCTGTAGGCAAGCCGCACTTCCTTGATGTCGGAATAAGGCAATGACTTCACACCGGCCTCACCCTCATCCATCCACGTGAGCGCACTGCCCGTCAGCCGGTAGGATCTCGCCTTCTTGAAGAAATTATAGGTGTGGGTATAGCAGGTCGGATCGGACATGGCTGAGCTGTCTATCCCCTCGCTTCAAGCCGCTCGCGCAAGATCGTGATCTCGCTTCTGAGCCTGCCGAGCTCCTCCAGACTCAATCCCGTTGCCTTCCTGATCGCATCGGGCACATGCCGGGCGCGATCGCGCATCCGCTGTCCGTTCTGCGTCAGCGATATCAGCGTTCCGCGCTCATCTTCCGGGTTGCGTCTGCGCATCACCAGCCCCATTCCCTCAAGACGTTTGAGAAGGGGCGTCAGCGTTCCTGAATCAAGCGACAGTGTTTGTCCTATCGACTTCACGCTGAGCGGATGATCCGCACTCCACAGCGTTACCAGCACCAGATACTGCGGATAGGTCAGGCCGAGTGGATCAAGCAGGTCGCGATAGGTACGCGTGAGGGCGTGGTTCGCCGAGTACAGCGCATAGCAGATCATGTCGGCAGGGTTCAGTCGCTGACTCATGATCAAGAAATAGATCGTGCACAATGCACTTGCAATGTTGGCTTTGAAACAATATATATTGTGCACAATTTAATTGCTAACAATTAAAGGTGCTCACATGTCGATCAAACCAGCCTACACAACGACCGCGGTTGCCACCGGAGGCCGCGATGGACGTTCCAGAACGCTCGATGGCGGCCTGGACGTGAAACTGGCTCCGCCCAAGGAGCTTGGTGGAAACGCAAACGGCAACAATCCTGAACAGCTTTTCGCGGCGGGCTATGCCGCCTGCTATCTCGGCGCGATGAAATTCGCGGCAACTCAGGATGCCTCCCTGCCCAAGGTGCCCGATGACGCCACGGTCGAGGCGACCGTAGGTATCGGACCACGCCCGGACAAAGGCTTTGGCCTGACGGTCGCCCTGAAAGTCAACCTTCCCGGCGTGGCCGCCGAAGCCGCCGAACGGCTCACCGAAGCGGGACATGGCATCTGCCCCTACAGCCATGCGACGAAAGGCAATATCGAAGTCACGACCGAATTGGGCACGGTAGACTGAGCATGCTCCCGCAAACGCGCATGCATGACCGCCGGGACCGGAAAACCTGGTCCCGGCTCAGATCGATTTCCATTTGATCGAACAGCCCATTGAAGCGATTTGTTGGCGAGGCCCCTCGCCCGTTTCCGCCACCATGACCATGGCCTCGTAAAGATCGCGCCGCATGTCTGGCGAGGGGGCGTTCATACGCGCCGCATCGATACGCCCGCGATACTGAAGCCCGAAATCAGAATTGAACCCGAAGACGTCCGGCGTGCATGCCGCGTCATAGGCGCGTGCAAGCGACTGGTCCTCGTCATGCAGATAGGGAAACGGGAAACCGTGCTGCTCGGCAAACCGTTTCATGTTGGCGAAAGAATCCTGCGGATAGGCATCGGCGTCATTTGAGCAGATCGCAACATAGCCGACGCCTTTCTCCGCCAGGTCTTTTGCGTCCTGAACCATGCGGTCGATCACTGCGACCACATAGGGGCAGTGGTTGCAGATGAAGGCAACAACGAGGCCGTTGGGCCCCATGCATTCACGGATCGAATAGATCTTGCCATCTATGCCAGGCAGGGATGCGTCAACGCCCGTCCAGCCGAAATCGCATACCGGCGGCGATTCAAGCGCCATGCCTCATCTCCTTTGGGTCAGGGCTTCGGCAGCCAGTAGAACAATCGCAATGCCATCCAGCCAATCGCCGCGCCCGCCGTATTTGTGATCAGATCATCGACATCGAAAACACGGTAGGGGCAATCCGCCAGCCCCCAAACCCCTGTCAGCTGCGTCGTCTCCAGAAACAGCGAGAACGCCAGCGCAATCCCGACCGTCGCGACAAACCCGGCCCCGTAGAGTGCGCGCAGAAAGAACCCGAACGGTGCCAGCAGCGCGAAGTTGAACACGATCTGCCACAACGCCTTGTTGTCAGCGAGGTCCTGCAAAGACCATCCCAGATTATGCCGGCTGGCATACGCTAAAATTTCTGCGAAAGACCCGAACGGCATCAATTGTGTATGAGCGTAGCCCGCAAGGCGCTCGCAGAACGCCGCCGTGTCATGCGGCAGCGGCAACACCGTCAGCAGGCAGGCGGTAATGAAATAGAACGAGAAGGCATAAAAGACCGCAGCCCTGTATTCACGCACCTCGCCGAACCAGCGACGATGGATCACGAATACCGGCAGCGCCAAGAGCAGCGCGACCGCGGGAAACAGCAGCACCGAGAATCTGATCGTATCGAGATGTGCGCCCATGGCCCGGGACTAGCACGATGGTTGGAAATTACGAAGCCGCATCAGCGGCGCCGCAGCGACGCGATGAACGCGGCGACATCATCCTTCTCGTGATCGAACAGGCGGTAGGTCGTCATCGGGAAATGGTCGCGATCGAGAAAGGCACGGATATAGCGCTCGTCGCGCCCTTCCCGTGAGGCGATCTGTTCGTATGTTGGTCCGCGGTCGGCATTCGTCTCGGCGCCGGTTTGCGCATGGCACTGAGAGCACCATTTCTCCACGATACGCTGGCCGCTCGCCGGATCGCCGGCGTGAACGACCGGCGCAACACATAGCAGTGCCAACGCTAGAACGCCGGCGAACCAAGTCCTTATCCGCACATCAGTCGCCATGATTTGCATGCTCGCATAGATCCCAGCGCATCACGCACCATACCCTGTCGGCGGCGCAACGAAGGTGCGGACACCGGCCATAGCCGCTTGAGCCAGATAAGCAACCGTTTGTTCGAAATGATCCGGTTCATGCCGCGGTCCAAGCAGGTCAAACGCATCCATCGCAACCGGCGGCGATGGCTTGATGGCTTCGAAGAACCATCCTGCGGCGAACCCTTTCTGCTCCGGTGTCATGGCATCGGAAAACAATGGATTCAAAAGTGCCACCAATTGCTCGCGCACTCGATTCAGATTGTTGCGGAACATCTCCCGGTGATCGGCAACCGGGCAAACCAGTTCCCACCCCAAAATCCGGGGTGGGTGGAACGATCCCTCGCTCAATCCCCTGCGAATTCGCGCGCAGGCAAAAGCGAAAACCGCCTCTTCCCCATTTCTGCCAGCCGCCGCACCTTCCAGATCAGCTTCTATCCCCTCCATCAGTTGCCCGAACGAAAGCGCCAGGACTTCGGCATAAAGGTTGTCCTTGCCGCCGAAGTGATAGTTTACCGAGGCGATGTTCGTGCCCGCGCGCGCCACGATTGAACGCACGCTCGTCTGTTCGTAGCCGGAATCGGAAAACAGGTCGTAGGCGACCTCGAGAATGCGGTCGCGCGTCTGGTCGCTGTAAGTGGATTTAGGCACGGCTTCCTCCTGCCCGTACAGATGGGGACGAATCGGCATAACGGTAATTCAAACGATCGTTTGAAACAACGTTGGTACAGTCATTGCTGCGATATGGCTGGAACCGGAATCCTCCGGTCCCCGCTCCAAGTATGGAGTGCAACTACAGGCCAGAGGAGTTTGGCCAATGTCGATTGGCGGCATTTCTGGAGGTTCGTTCAGCTTTTCGAACATTCAGAGCCAATTCGCACAGCAGCGCGCGGCGCAGTTCGCAGAAGACGATGCGGACTCCAGCGGCGGGTTGAGCCTTGATGAGTTCAAGGCTGCGCACGAAAAGCGCACCGGCGGGGCGGAAAAACCTGCCGGGGCGCCATCCGTGGAGGAAATCTTTTCCTCCCTTGATGCGGATGGAAGCGGTGAAGTCACGCAAGCGGAGATTGAAGCGGCAGGGCCCCCGCCGCCTCCCCCGGGCGGTGGATTCTCACCGGAAGGCTTGACCAGTGCTCTCTCCCTTCAGGAAGACGAGGACAGCACTTCTTCCATCCTCGACCTGCTGACATCGTCCGCAACCGATGAAAGCAGCGAGAGTGACGACGACGAGGCAAGCACCCTTGCCGCGTTGCTGCTCAACAGCATCGAATAAGAAACTGCGGGAAAACCGCAGCAGCAGTGGACCAGCGTCAAGGACCGTCCGGCCAGAACAGCCGGACGGTCCTAAATTTTCTGCGCCAAAGGCATATTCCCAATCTACGCCCGGGCATGTACATTCCAATATACGAATATCAAAACAATGGAGACGGGAGATGAACGCCTTTTTGCGGGTGATTGCGGCAGTCGCGATGATTGCTTGTGCTGCTGCCGTATCGGCCGAGGAAGTGCCGATGGGCGACGACGGGCTGCACAAACCGGCCTGGTTCTCGTTGACGTTCAAGGACATCGCCGAGGACATGGAAGCGGCAAAAAGCCAGGGCAAGCGCCTGGCTCTGATGTTCGAGCAGCGCGGCTGCATCTACTGCAAGGAAGTCCACGAAACGGTGCTGACCGTTCCGGAGGTGCGTGACTACATCAAGGAGCACTTCATGGTGGTTCAGTACAACATCCATGGCTCCGAGGACCTGACCGATCTCGATGGCGAAACGCTGAGCGAGAAAAGGGCAGCAAAGAAATGGCGGCTCCTGTTCACCCCGACCATCCTGTTCATGCCCGAGGACGTGCCGACCGACGGCAGCGACGCCGGTCAGGCCGCCGTGGCGATGATGCCCGGCGCATTCAAGAAGGGCACGTTCCTGGAGATGTTCCGCTGGGTCTATGACAAGGGTTATGAGGGCGAGGAAGACTTCCAGACCTACTACAACCGCGTCTGGCGTGAAAAGCATGGCAAGGAAGAGGAAAAGACCAACTAGCCCTGACTTTCCGATAGCCGTTCCAATCGCTAGTTTGTAATCCGAAAGGCGCCGTCTTGTGCGGCGCCTTTCTCAGTTTTCGCCTTCCGTTGGACCGAAAGACACGCGATCGTGGATAAATCTGCAGCACAAACCGCCATTGTCACCGGAGCAGCTCGCGGCATTGGCCTGGCGATAACCAGACGGTTTCTCGCCGATGGCTGGAATGTCGCGATGATCGATATCGATGCCGACACGCTCCGCATCGCCCATGCCGTACTCGTAACGAACAATGCGCTGGCCATCGAATGCGATGTTGCCGAGCCCGATCAGGTTACGCGCGCCGTGGCGCAGGCTCATGAGCGCTTCGGGCGTATCGACGCTGTCGTCAACAATGCCGGCATCGCCGTGTTCAAGCCGATCCTGGAAACCAGTTTCGCCGAGTGGTCGCGCGTGCTGGACGTGAACCTCTCCGGACCGTTCCTTATGGTACAGGCGGCGGCTCCTATCATGGCTGAAACCGGTGGCGGCGCGGTCGTCAACATCGGCTCCATCTCCGGCCAGCGCGCCAGTACGCTGCGCGTCGCATATGGCACCTCGAAGGCAGCCCTGGCCCACCTGACCCGCCAGCAGGCGGCCGAACTCGCCGGGATCGGCATCCGCGTCAACACCGTGGCCCCCGGCCCCGTCGACACCGCCATGGCCAAGCAGGTGCACACCCCTGAAATCCGCGCCGACTATCACGACGCGATCCCGCTCAACCGCTACGGCACCGAGGAGGAGATCGCCGAGGTCGTGGTCTTTCTGTGCGGACCCAAAGCGTCATATCTCACCGGCCAGACCATCGGCGTCGACGGTGGTTTCGATGCCGTCGGCATCGGCCTGCCGACCCTGCGCGGCGAAAAGAAGGAAAGCCAATGACCGTCACAATCCACGGCATCAAGAACTGCGACACCATGAAGAAGGCCTTCGCCTGGCTGGACGGACACGGCGTCGAATACACCTTCCACGACTACAGGAAATCAGGCGCAGACCGCGAGACGCTGGAACACTGGTGCGCTACCGCAGGCTGGGAAAAGGTCATGAACAAGGCCGGCATGACGTTCCGCAAACTGCCCGACGACGCCAAGGTTGACTTGGATCAGGCAAAGGCCGTCGCGTTGATGCTGGACAAGCCCTCGATGATAAAGCGCCCTGTACTGGAAACCGGCGACACGATCGAGATCGGCTTCAAGCCGGAACGCTACGAAGAGCTGTTCGGCGGCTGAAAAGGCGCAGACAGAACGGACGGAAGGTCGCCCTTCCGCCCGCTCCGCGTTTCGGCTCTTCGGGGGGCAGAGCCGCTAGTTCTGCGGCACGATCGCGCTGGCCAGGTTGCCGATCTCCCGCTTCTCGTAGGTTACCGTCACCTTCGTTCCCGTCTTGACTGCATCGCTGTGCCACCCGGACGGAAGCTTGAACTGCTGGCCGTCCTTGAGCGTAAGCATCATCTTAGCTGTATCGATGGACTGCACTGTGCCATCCGCCTTATGGGCGGCCAGGGCCACCGACGTGGATGCAATGAGAGCGGCAACAACCGTCGAAATCAGATAGCGGCGCATTGGAACATTCCTTCGAATTCCGGCGAACGGAAAACATCCGATCAAGCCCTTGTGCAACCGGTCCGGAACCGTCGCGTCGCGCTGCCCTTGATATCGGCAGCGCCGGCGGTTCCCCGCTGCGCAACGCCAAGATGGGGCGAGGAAAGCCCGCTTTCAAATTAAAGAAAAATAATGTTCCGAAAGGCTGCCCTGCCCCTTTCTCGCCGGATTGCGGAAGACTGGATCGGGTATGATGCGGGGCTTAGTATCTGTCGTCGAACAGGTCGCGCCAGATCTTCTCGCCGATAAGGCAATCGTAGCCATCAACCACGGGGATCGGCCGCACCGAAGGCGGCATGATCGCCGGCCCTGTCAATATGCCCGAGACTTCCAGCACGAGTTTCCGACGCACGGCCTGCGGGAAGTCCGCCCAGTCCAGCACGGGGATGACGAAGGAACCCGTGCCGCCGATCACGCACTCCTTGTAATAAACATCGAGATCATCGAGGTGCCATTGTGCGCCCATGCCTTCGCGGGTCATCAGCGGCAACCCGTTTATGACAATCCCCCTGGAAACCGCTTTATCGCGGGAATTCGTCACCAGGCCACCGTCGTTGTTGGGGCCATCTCCGGAGATATCGATCACCCGGCGCAGACCGGCAAAGCCGTTCCTGTCAAACAAGGGAATCGCATACTCGATCGCACCCGAAATGGAGGTGCGGCGCAGTGAATCCGGGAGATTCACCGACAACTTCGCGACGAAAGCCTCGATGTCTTCGCGGCTGGAAATCAGCGTCCAGTCCACGACCGTGTTCTGGAGCAGCGCACCGGCCCATTCGACATACGTCAGTGCGATTCGTCCGTAGCCGCCGTTCTTGATCGCGGCAATGACTTCCTCGCTGACAAGCGCTTCGGCATAGCCGCGCCGCTGGATTTCCTGCTCGCGCGCAGTCATCGAGCGTGAAACGTCCACGGCCAGCACGAGTTCAAGATCAACAGGGGTATCTTCTGCACTGGCCGGAGACGACAAGGTCCCCAGCCCGATCAACCCTGCAATCAGGGCGGTCCGCACCAACATGCCCGAAAAGTTAGGGCGCAAGCCCGCGGGTGTCGAGAGATTAGGGTCAGGACCCTGGGCCTTATCCGGCAATTTCGCGCATGGCGCCAAGGAATGACGCAACCTCGCCCTCGGTATTGTAGTGGCACAGCGAAACCCGCACGCAAGAGTCCAGCCCGAGCGGACGCAGCACGGGGCCGGAATAATGATCCGCCTTGCGCGCATGGACCCGGATACCGCGTTCCCTCAGCGCCGAAACCACGTCCGTTGCGTCCATCCCTGCGACATTGAGCGAAACCAACCCTTCGCGCGCCGGATTGTCGCTGCCTGCCAGAATCGAAACCTTCGGCATGTCTCTCAGGCCAGGCTGATTTCCAACGCCATTGATAATCGCGTCGGTCAGGTCCTTCTCATGGGCATGAATCGCTTCAGCCGCAGCATCGATGAGCTGACGCCTGCTGCCTTGTCCGCCGACACGCCCGCCAAGCCAGGTAAAATAATCCACCACATCGGAAAACGTCGCATAGGCGCCGGTGTCGCGCGTCCCCAGCTCCCAGCGATCTTCCGGTCCGCCGATGAGATTGTTGAGCGGATGTTTGCCCAACCGGTCCGACACCCAGGCGAGCCCATAGCCATGGCGCGAGAACATCTTGTAGGGCGAAACGACATAGCCATCGACACCATACGCACTGACATCGACATGGCCGTGCGCGGCATGCTGGATGCCGTCGACGATGATAAAGCACTCCGGGGCGACTTCGCGGATGGCAGCTGCGATGGCCGCAATATCCATGCCCATGCCGCTAACCGGTGAACCGTGGATGATCGTCGCCACGCGCGTGTCGGGCGTCACCTTGGCACGGTAAGCATCGGCGGTAACGGTGCCGGTCGTATTGTCGTGGACGGCGGCAACATAAGACTTGCCGGTGATCTGCGCCCACTTCTGCGCCGGCGAACTGCTGGCCGGGTGCTCCATCGTGCTGCCGAGCACCTGCCCGCCCTCGGGTGCGGCCATGATCGCGGCCGAGACGACGCGAAACATCATTTCCGTTCCGCTTTCACCGAGAATCACCTGACCGCCCTTGGCATTGAGGAAGGTCTTCGCATCCTCGCGCGCCTTGGCGATGATCGCGTCGAGTGCTTTCGAAGCCTCGTTATCGCGTCCCTGATTGTCGGGAATGGCCGCGAACTTGGCGGAGGTCTCCACCACCGAATTCAGCGTCAGCGCGCCGCCGGCATTTTCGAAGAAGATACGCTCACCTGTGAACGGACAGCTTTCGACATGGGCAAACCGCGCCCGGACTTCATCGATAATGGACGGATCGCGCCCCAGCATATTGCTACACCCTTGCATGATTGATTGGCGCGAAATGCACCTCAAACACGCATACGCTGCAGGTGAAAAAAGTTCCAGACCGTTCGGCGGATATCAGTCCCGCATCAATCGCAGCCCAACCCGTGATCAGGCTTGCGACAGCCCCTCGCCAACGAACGCCTTCTCAAGCACGAATTCGCGCGGCTGGGAATTCGCCCCCTCCTTGAGACCGAACCCCTCGATGACCGCCTTGACGTCGCGATTGAAGTCCATCGAACCGCACAGCATCGCCCGGTCGTGCTCCGGATGGGGTTGCGCAAGACCCAGATCCTCGTAGATCTTGCCGCTAGCGAAATTGTCGCTGATGCGCCCGGTGAAACGGCTCGCCTCGCGCGTGGCCGCCGGATGGTAGTAGAGGCGCCCGGCAATTTGCTCTCCGATCAGTGGATCGTCGGGCAGTGCATCGACGAGCTGTTGCCCGAAGGCCAGCTCGGCATTGGTCCGGCAGCAATGCATCAGCACCACTTCCTCGTAACGCTCCCAGGTTTCGGGATCGCGCAGCAGGGAAGCGAAGGGTGCGATACCCGTGCCGGTCGCCAGCATCCACAGCCGCTTGCCCGGCAGCAGTGCGTCAAGCACCAGCGTGCCAACCGGTTTCGGGCGCACGATGATCTGGTCGCCCGGCCTGATGTGCTGCAGACGCGAGGTCAACGCGCCGTCCGGCACCTTGATCGAATAGAATTCCAGTTCATCGTCCCATGACGGCGAGGCAATCGAATAGGCCCGCTGGATCGGTTTCCCGTTTTCGCCGGGCAGACCGATCATGACGAATTCGCCGGAACGGAACCGCAGCGACCGCGGCCGCGTCACCCGGAACGAGAACAACCCTCCGGTCCAGTGATGGACACTGGTTACCGTTTGGGCATCGGGCATGGTTTCGGCTGACACGCCAGCCGTGCTGTGCATGTTCATGGCATCACCTTGTCGGGCGAAAGGATGTCGGCTGGATGTCAGGCGGATTTGCGCAACCGGTCCTGATAGCTCTGCTGGCCGGCACCGCGCGGAACCTGCACCTTCCACTGGCTTTCATCCTGACGGGCGGCAAGATCGTCGCTGATTTCGACCTCGTCGAACCCGCAGCGCAGTGCAAAGGCATACTGATCGGCAATCAGGTGCCCGGTTGCACGCAGCCGCCCCTCATATCCAAGACGGCGCAGCCAGCGGGCAAGCCCGAAACCTCGCCCGTCGGCAAAGGAAGGAAAGGGAATCGAAACCGCATCGACCCCAAGAACATGATCGATTGCAACGGAAGGATCGGCGGAGTTGGGCAGACGCACACCTATCTCGTCATCCACAGTCACGTCGCCGGCCAGCAGCGACTCAAACTCGACCCAGCGGAAGCCATGCTCCTCGCTGAGATCGTCACCATGAAACGCGCCGTCGCGCACAATCGTCGTCATGATCCTAAAACCTCTCCTGCCGCGCTTCACGCTGCAACGGTGGTGCGCACTATTCTGCCGTTTTCGAAATGGATGCCGCATTCGGTCTTGTCGCTGCCGCGCCAGCGCCCGGCGCGTTCGTCCTCGCCTTCGGCAACCGGTGACGTGCAGGGACCGCAGCCGATGGAGCGGAAGCCCTTGTGCACCAGCGGGTGGCGCGGCAGATCGTATTTCTCGAAATAGGCGATGATGTCCTCACGCTCCCAGAAGACGAGCGGATTGAGCTTGATACGTCCGTCGGCCTGTTCGATCAGCTTCAGATCGGACCGCGTATCCGCCTGATGGCGTTTGCGGCCGGTGATCCAGGCATCGAAGTTCTGCAGGACCGCGTCCAGCGGAGCCGTCTTGCGCAGCGCACAGCAGCTATCGGTATCGTTCATGTGCAGCCGGCCGAAGACATCGTTGCGGCGCACCTGCTGCGGGTCCGGCGTAACGCGGCGCACATCCGTCAGACCGAATTTCTCTGTCAGCTCGAGTTGATACGCCAGCGTCTCCTGGAACAGCATCCGCGTATCGACGAACAGTACCGTGGCATCGCGCTTCACGCGCGAGAGCATGTGCAGCAGCACGGCTGAATCCGCGCCGAAGGAACTGACGAGCGCGATGCGTCCGAACTCACCTTTCACGAAGGCCTTGTCCAGGAGCCGCAGCGCTGCTGCTTCCTGCGCGTCGAGATTGTGCTGCGACAGCGTCTCTTCGGTCGCTTCAAGCCGCATGGCTTTGCATCTCCTGCGGGTAAAGAGCTTCGCGGAAGGGGCTGAGTCCGAGCCGTCTGTAGGCCTGGAGGAAGGTCTCGTCGGAACCTTCGCGCAAGTTCAGGTAGGCCATGACCAGCCGTTCGACCGCCGGGACGATCTCGTCGGCTGAAAAGCCCGGCCCGGCGCGTTCGCCGATCGTGGCCGTCTCGGTGCCATCACCACCGAGTGTGATCTGGTAGTTTTCGACGCCGGCACGGTCGAGGCCGAGAATGCCGATGTGGCCGACATGATGATGACCGCAGGCATTGATGCAGCCGGAAATCTTAATCTTAAGCGGGCCGACTTCGTGCTCCAGCTTCAATTCATCGAAGCGCTGCGCGATCTCCTGCGCAATCGGGATCGAGCGGGCCGTCGCCAGCGCGCAATAGTCCATGCCCGGGCACGCGATGATATCGCTGATGAGACCGATATTGGCGGTTGCCAGACCGGCCTTCTTCAGCTCGGCATGAACGGCGGCGATGTCGGCGCGGCGCACGTGCGGCAGGATGATGTTCTGCTCGTGACTGACGCGCAGTTCATCGTGGCCGTAGCGCTCGGCGAGATCGGCAAGCACGCGCATTTGTTCGGCGCTTGCATCCCCCGGCGTTCCGCCAACCGGCTTCAGCGACACGGTGACGATGCCGTAAGCCGGGTTCTTGTGTTCGGCGACATTGGTCTCGACGAAGGAGCGCAGCAACGGATCGGCGGCAACAGCTTCCTCGAAAGCGACAGAACGGGTGTTGTCGAAATCAGGTGGCGCAAAGGCTGCCTCGATTGCGGCAACGAGTTCGGCGTCAGGGCCGGTGAGTTCGCTACGGATGGTCTCGAAGGCCGTTTCGATCTGCGCCTTGAGCTTCTCGGCTCCGGTCTCGTGCACGAGGATCTTGATACGCGCCTTGTACTTGTTGTCGCGCCGGCCGCTGAGATTGTAGACGCTGAGCACGGCTTCCAGATAAGGAAGCAGATCGGCCTTGGGCAGGAAATCCCGCACGACATGGCCGACCATCGGCGTGCGGCCGAGCCCGCCACCGACAATGACCTCGTAGCCCGGCTCGCCGGCTTCGTTGCGCACCATCCGCAGGCCGATGTCATGCGCCTTGGTAACGGCGCGATCATTCGGGCTGCCAGTGATGGCGATCTTGAACTTGCGCGGCAGGTAGGTGAATTCCGGGTGGTCGGTCGACCACTGGCGCAGCAGTTCCGCCGTCGGACGCGGGTCCTCGATCTCATCGGCAGCCGCGCCGGCGAAATGGTCGGCGGTGACGTTGCGGATGCAATTGCCGCTGGTCTGGATCGCATGCATGCCGACATCGGCGAGCGCATCCAGCATGTCCGGCACATCGCGCAGCCTGGGCCAGTTGAACTGGATGTTCTGGCGCGTCGTGAAGTGGCCGTAGCCCTTGTCCCAGCGCTCCGCGATAGTGGCGAGCTGGCGCATCTGGATGCTGTTCAGCGTGCCGTAGGGGACGGCGACGCGCAGCATGTAGGCATGCAACTGCAGGTACAGACCGTTCATCAGCCGCAGCGGCTTGAACTCGTCCTCGGTCAGGCTTCCGTCGATACGCCGGCTGACTTGTTCGCGAAACTGCGCGACCCGGCCCCGGACGTATGACTCGTCGAATTCGTTATAGCTATACATGGCTCAACACAGCCTGCTTTCCATGAAAGTAATTTGACGGTCCGCGCGTACGGAACGTCTCGCGGAAATGCACCGGCTGCGGCGCACCGCTTTCACTGAGCGCAACATCGGCGAGATAGACGCCGACAACCTGCAACGGAAAGGCTTCCGCAGCCTTCAGCAACGTGTCGGCTTCCTCCGGCGAATGAGCAACTTTCGCGTCGCCATGAAGCCGCGACCAGACACCGTTGGCCGTGAAGTAGACGACATCGCCTTCAAGCAGGTCGTTGGCGGTCGCAATCTTGGGAGCAAATACGCGGGCCATTCAAAGTGCCTCTCGCAAATCTTCGGTGTGGATGTCACTCACCGCGGCGATTGCCGCACGCGGCGCAAGGCCGAACAGCAGGACCGCGGGTCCTGTAATGCCGGCGCGTTTCAGCGATTCAGGAAAATCGGCCAGCGTCGCAGAGACGATTTTCTGGTCTTCGCGCGACGCGTTCTCGACAATCGTGACGGGAAGATCGGCACGGGTTCCATGCATCAGCATGCGCCCGCGCAGGAAGGTCGCCGCCCTCACGCCCATATAGACTGCGGCCGTAGCGCCGGGCTTTGCCAGCGCGCGCCAGTCGTGCTCGGCGAAACCGTCGATGTCGTGCCCGGTGAGAATCCGGAAGGAGGAATTGCGCCCGCGCTTCGTCAGGGACTGGCCGATCGCCGCCGCCGACGCACTGGCCGATGTAACGCCCGGCACCACTTCCCAGGCAATACCGGCTGCATCGAGCGCTTCGATCTCCTCGTCGAGCCGCCCGAAGATGCCCGGATCGCCCGACTTCAGCCGCACGACATCGGCTCCGGCCAGCGCATGCGCGACCATCAGGGCGTTGATGCGCCCTTGCGCAAACGAAGGTCCGAAACCTTTCTTGCCCGTCTCGATGACAACCGCGTCGCCACTGGCAAGATTAAGAATGCCCTGTGGTACCAGACGGTCATGCAGCACCACGTCAGCAGCGCCGATGAGACGCGCAGCCTTCACCGTCAGCAGGTCCGGATCACCCGGACCGGAGCCAACCAGCACCACGCGACCCGCCCTTGAGGCAGTGCCTTTGCCGTCATGTGCTCCCAGAACTATCAGATGCTCGGACATGGCATTCCGCTCAGAATGATTGTGTGCCGCAATATATAGAACGTTATCCCGTTTTTGGACTAGACTTTGCAACAAATAAGGATATTTTTCTGTATTATTCTAGAATATAGACGATTTGTTCTAAAAACGAGGAAAACGCGAAATGGCATTCGCTCTTGATGCGGTCGACCGGAATATCCTTTCGGAATTGCAGACGGATTCCAGCCGTTCACTGGACGAAATCGCCAAAAAAGTAGGCGCCTCCAAGACTGCAACGTGGAACCGCATCCGAAAATTACGCGAAAACGGCGTCATTCTCCGGCAAACCGCCATTCTTGATCCCGAGAAGCTGGAGCTTGAAGCCTGCTTCTTCGTTCTGGTCAGAACATCGGAGCACGACAAGACCTGGCAAGACCGATTCCTGGCCGTGATCCGCGAAAGACCGGAAGTGCTGGAGGCGCATCGTCTGGCCGGCGATATCGACTACCTGCTCAAGGTCCGTGTCGCCAATGCCAAGGCCTACGACGTGTTCTACCAGTCGCTGATCAAGGAAGTGAAACTGTTCAATGTCACCTCTCTCCTGTCGATGGAGGAGATCAAGAGCACGACCATGCTGCCGCTGGGCCAGAACCCGCCCGCTTAACCCGCATCATCGCGGCGCGGCCTGATGAATTTCAGGGCGTGCCTATTATGCCGGCAGGCGCCGGTTGCAAGATCACCGCAGCCCGGTATCCTGCCTTGATGCGCTGCAACAAGCGGGAGGCACAGCATGCATTTGGGCATTCTGACAGGAGGAGGCGATGTTCCCGGCCTGAACCCTGCGATCAAGGCCGTGGTCAGCGAGGCCTTCGCCCGTGGCTGGCGCGTCACGGGCTTCAGACGCGGTTGGGCAGGTCCGGTCAACACCGACCCGAAGAACCTGGAAGCCACAGCCGGGGCACGCATGGTGCTGACACCGGAAAATGTGCGCGGCATCGACCGTACCGGCGGAACCATCCTGCATACATCGCGCACCAATCCATCGCGTATGACCGCAGCCGATCTGCCGGATTTCCTGTCGCATCGCGCGCCGGCCTCCGGGAGCGGGAAGATCGACATCACCGACCACGTCCTGACCGTGCTCGATGCGCTCGAAATCGACGTACTGATCGCCATTGGCGGTGACGACACGCTCTCCTACGCCTCGCGCATCCATCGCGAAGGCGCAAAGGCCATGTGCATCCCCAAGACCATGGACAATGACGTCTTCGGCACGGACTACTGCATCGGTTTTTCCACCTGCGTGACCCGTTCCGTCGAACTCATCAACCGGCTGCGCACGCCGGTTGGCAGCCATGAACGCCTGCTCGTGGTGGAGATGTTCGGGCGCAACTGCGGCCTGACCGCATTGATGGCCGGTTACCTTGCCGATGCCGACCGCACCCTGATTGCGGAAGTCCCCTTTCATCTCGACCGGCTCGCCGAAATGCTCAGCAAGGACCGCGCTGCCAGCGTGTCCAACTATGCCATGACGGTTGTTTCCGAGGGGGCCAGCGTCATTGGCGAAGAGATCATCGAGACCGGCAGTGCCGACGCCTATGGCCACCGCAAGCTTGGCGGTATCGGCGACCGTGTCGGACAGGGGCTGAAGGAGCGCACCGGCATCAACGTGATGGTTCAGAACCTCGGCTACCTGTTGCGCGCAGGCGCGCCGGACGCGGTCGATCTGATGGTGCCGAAAAACTACGGCATCATGACCGTACAGCTGATCGAGGCAGGTTCGACCGGCCTGATGGTCGCCGTGGAGGACGGTTGCTACACAACCAAACCGGCGGATATCAGCATGCAGGGCAAGCGCCGCGTCAACGTCGAGAACATGTACGACATCGGCGAATACAGGCCGCGTTCCGCAAACCTCATCGGAACACCTATGTACCTGCGCTGACGCCAGACAAGCCGCAGGCTAACCAGCCTTCTTGATATGTTGCAGGAAGTCATTCATTTCCGTGCGCAACGTGTGCAGAACCTGCTCCTGCTCCGCCAGCTTGTTCGATGAGCCCATGACCTGAAAGGCCGCCTTCTGCGTCTCGTCGGTTGCACCCGACAGATCGGTGATGGCAACGGTTACGTCCCGGACTCCGATCGCGGCTTCCTCGACATTCCGGGCAATCTCCCGGGTTGCCGCATTCTGCTCCTCGATGGCGGACGCCATGGAGACCGAAATTTCATGAACGCCAGCGATCGCTTCGCTGATTTCATCGTTCGCTGTCACGGCGGTTTCCGTAGATTCCTGGATGCCGTTGACCTGTCTGGAAATTTCCTCGGTGGCCTTTGCGGTCTGCTCCGCAAGGGTCTTCACCTCCGCAGCGACGACCGCAAATCCCCGGCCCGCCTCACCGGCACGCGCTGCCTCGATCGTCGCATTCAACGCCAGCAGGTTCGTCTGCGCGGCAATGTCGTTGATCAATTTCACCACTTCGCCAATTTTCTGCGAAGCTGCAGCCAGCCCCTCAATATGGGTGCTCATCGCCCGTGACTTGTCGACCGCCTGTGAAGTCGTTGTGGAGGCCTGCTCGAACTGGCGGTTGATCTCGCTGATCGAACTGGTCAGTTCTTCTGTCGCGCCAGCAACCCCTTGGGTGTTCGCGGACACTTCTTCAGCCCCTGCGGCAACGCTGGTGGCCTGCTCTTTTGCGCTGGTGGAAAGCTGGTTCACCGTGGACGACGCGTTATTCAGATCCCCGATGGATGCGGAGAGCGATTCAACCACATTCCCCATCTGGTGTTCGAAACGGTTTGCAATCTTGGTGAAATCGTCATTGCGGTCGCGGATGAAGCAAGTCGCGTTGTTGATCGATTTTGCCGCATCAAGAAAAGCACCCGTCATGCCCGTCTCGACGATCAGCCGGTAATACTGGTTATGGCTGACAGACGTCATTGATGCGGTGGATTCGCGGATGTAGGCGTCCGTGCGGTCGATCATCAGGTTGATCGCATGCATCAACTCACCGAGCTCGCCATTCTCCGAGACATCGACGATGCGCGCTTCGAAATCGCCTTGGGCGACAGCCTTGCAGACTTCGAGGGCCTTGCGGATCGAAGCGGATGAATTCTTTTTGAACATATTCCTGCCTCTCCTCAGGCTACGGACCGCATTTCGTCTCCGGCAATCACTGCAGCCGGAGCATACTTGGGGTCCTGGCCGAGGCTCATGACGAACTCGTCGTAGGAAACGCCCTTTTCCTGAAGCAATGCGACCACCGCTTCCACGGACGCCTTCATGCCTTCCTTGGCATTGGCGTGCGCACGCTCCACGTCACAGAGCTGCGCGTAGAGCGGGACGATGACATTGTCGATAATTGCATGGTCCGGTACGCGCCGGTTCGAGTGATACCCGATGATCTCGCCGGAAGGTCCGAAGCTCGGCGTCACATGAGCATAGACCCAGTAGTGGTCGCCGTTCTTGGCGCGGTTGACCACGTAGGCGAAAATTTCCTTGCCCGCCTCCAGCGTGTCCCATAGCAGCTTGAACACCGCGCGCGGCATGTCGGGATGACGAATGATGCTGTGCGGCTGACCGAGCAATTCCTGCTCGGTGAACCCGGCGAGTTTCACGAACACCTGATTGGCGTAGGTGATGCGCCCTTTCAAATCCGTTTTACTGACAATGATTTCATTGCTGTCAAAGAACCGTTCAACACCAGTTGTCTGCAACTCTCGTGTCATGAATATCGATCCCGCAAGTCTGTTCTAGGCTGAGGAACATCGAGAATGCGGACAACAAAGTTAAGATCGCCTTTCAAGCATCGAAGCTTTCTTATCCCTAAAACCACGTATTTCCACACGTGCCTTAGATAAATCAGCAGTATTTTCCCTTAGGGCAATTATAAAACAATAAATCCGCAAAAGATGATGACAAACACTTACCATCAACACGGCAAAAAGCCGCCTCGACGCGCGCGTGCAGCTGCCGGCATCCGCGCTGCCGATGTCAGCTTGATCCGACGAGGCCGGAAAATATCATACCGGGAAAGATCGCCTGAACAGCGCGGCCACTCACCGCAAATCGCCGCTCCCACAAGACGAACCCAAACTCAAACTCCTCCGGCAAAGTTCACGCCGTAAACTTGATAGATTTATCACAGTAATACAGCTCTCGCGGCTCACCTCGAAATCAGCGATAAAGCACTAAAACTGTTGCTTCGCATGGCTTAACGGGCCAGTTATCATGCCAGAGATTCAAATCTGAAACCTGGATCATTTACAGCATGAACCTGCGCCAGTTGGACCTGAACTTATTGCTTGTCTTCGATACGGTCTATGCGACGCGAAGCAACACGAAGGCAGCGGAGAAGCTGGGGCTGACGCAGTCGGCCGTCAGCAATGCCTTGCGGCGGCTGAGGCAGCATCTCGACGATCCGCTGTTCGAGCGTCAGGGCGGCGACTTTGTCCCCACGGCGGAAGCAGACCGCCTCGCCCCGATCATTCGCCAGGCGCTGCGCTCGCTGGAGCAGTCGATCAGCAATGCCGGCGATTTCGATCCCGTCGCCAGCAACCGCGCCTTCTCGCTGCTCATGCCCGATTCGATCGAACTGATCGCGGTGCCGCCGCTGATCAAACAGTTCCGCGAAAACGGATACGGGATGCGGCTGGAAACGGCACCGCTATTCGGCACCAATGCACGCGAGGCACTGCTGACGAAGCGGTTCGACTTCGTCTTTCTGCCCAACCCGATGCAGGAAAACGCAATCCACAGCGCTTACCTGTTCGACGAAGATCCCTGCATGATCTGTCGCGCGGACCATCCCGAATTCGCCGAACGCGATACCTTCCAACTTGAGGACATGTCACGAGTAGGCCTTGTGAACCTGCCCGAGGAGGTGCGCCGTGTGACGCACATGGAGCACGAGATCAGGGCCAAGAACATCGCCCGCAACGTGGTCTGCACCGTCTCCCGGCTGTGGTCGATCCCGGCGATCGTGTCGCGCACCGATCTGTTCGCCGCTATTCCGCGCACCATGGCGGAATCGCTTGCGCCGGAATACGGCTTCAAGATCTTCGACTTCCCGCTGGAGCGCCCGACCCATCACTGGCACATGATGTGGCACGAAGACCTTGAGGCTGACCCCGCCCACAGCTGGTTACGGCGGGAGTTGGTGAAGCTGTTCCAGGCGCTTTGAGAGCAAAAGGGAAAGAGTGGCGGAAGTACCCGCAACCATGCGAGCAGGGTTGGCGCAGCAGCTTCCCGAACATCCTCTCGAACCCGAAAGGGTTCGCAAGCCCGACTGGGCGCCGCGCACTTTTGCGCGCCCCATCGGAGCCGGTGAGCAATGCGAACTCGGGGTGAGATAAAATAAACAAGCGGTTGAGGCGAGAGGAGAATCCTCGAACCGGAACCACGCGCCTTGGGTTGGTGGGCGGCAAGGTGCAAAGAAAATGGTGGGCCCGGCAGGACTCGAACCTGCAACCAGACCGTTATGAGCGGCCGGCTCTAACCATTGAGCTACAGGCCCATCCGGGGCGGCAATGAAACCTCACCCGCCTGGAAGGCGGCAACCCTTATGCCGTCCACATTGCGCCAGCGCAACGGTGTACGCCGCAATTCCGGCTTATTCGGATGCAACCAGCATATTCCAAGGGTGGTAAACCGTCCGCCGCATTCCGTTTGGACAAAGAACCAGAACAAGCAGGTCTCATGCATTTCAATATCATGCTGCGCGCCGGCGCACTTGCGCTGCTCGTCGCGCTTACCGCCATCCTTTCGCTTCCCGCCCGTGCCGACGACGAAAAGGGAGAGGAGGCACTGATCTCGATGACGGGGACCGGAACCGTCAGCGCCGTGCCCGACATAGCCATCGTCACCGGCGGCACCGTGACCGAAGGAAAAACCGCCCGCGAGGCGCTGTCGGCAAACAACGAGGCAATGACGAAGATCATCGCCACCCTGAAGGGAACCGGAATAGAAGCACGCGACATCATGACCACCGGCTTCAATGTCAGCCCGGTATATTCCCATTACCGCCCCAAGGAAGGCGAGGAAGCACGTCCGCCGAAGATCGTCGGTTACCGCGTTTCGAACGGCGTCACGGTGCGGGTGCGCGATCTTGAGAAGCTCGGCCCCGTGCTCGACCAGCTTGTCAGCGATGGCGCCAACGCGATCAACGGCATCAGCTTCACCGTCGATGACGACCAGGCATTGCTTGATGAAGCGCGCAAGAGCGCCGTTGCCGATGCGGTCCGCAAGGCGAAAATCCTGACCGAAGCCGCAGGCGTACGCCTCGGCAATATTGTGTCGATCACCGAGGATGCAGCAGCCCGCCCGCCGGTTCCGGTACTACGCATGGCGCGGGCTGAAGCGGCAATGGACGCGTCAGTCCCCGTGGAGGCCGGCGAACAGACCTTACGCGTCAATGTCTCGATAACCTGGCAAATCGAGCAATAACCGCTTAACCAAGCGTCAAAAACGCTTCATTCCTCCACGCAGGTTACCTAATCGGTAACCCACCGCAGCTAGTTTGTTCCGTAATTTTACAGGCCCGGCCCAGGTACCTGGAGCCGGCAACGGAGCAAGCAGCATGGCCTCGATCAAAGGCATTTCAGCATTCCTGCGTCGCCAGGCATCGCGTCTTGTTGCCGATTGCAAGGGCAACACGGCGATCTTATTTGCGCTGACGTTGATCCCGATGCTCGGTGCGGTCGGTGTCGCGCTTGACTATTCCCGTGCCAATTCCCTGCGCGGCAAACTGCAGGCAGCAGCCGATGCCGCCGCACTTGCCGCCGGCAAGGAACAGGACGGCACCGAAGCCGCGCGCAAACTCATCGCCGAGGAGGTCTTTTCCGCCAACGCCGCCCAGCTCAAGTTCACCAATGAATACACGCTGGCCTACGCGGACATCGACGATGGCGCTGCAGCGCGTGTCGACGTTACCGCACAGGTTCCCACAACCGTCAGCGGCATTCTCGGCATCAACGAAATCGGGGTCCACGTCCGCGCCGAGACCGGTCTCAGCGGCGGGACGATGGAAATCGCCCTTGTGGTCGATAATTCCGGATCGATGGACGGAAGCCGGATCGCCTCTCTGAAGACCGCCGCACGCGATCTCGTCAAGACATTGTACGGCTCGCAAAATTTCCATCCCACGATCCAGATCGGCATCGTTCCCTTCGCGGCCACCGTCAACGTCGGCGCGCAATACAAGAACGCCAGTTGGATGGACACCAACGGCGTTTCCTCGATCCACTACAACAACATGGATTCAGAGGACTACACCCGTTTCGAGCTGTATGACGAACTCAAGAACATAAGCTGGGAAGGATGCGTCGAGGCGCGCCCCTACCCGCTCGACGTACAGGATACGGCGCCATCAGCAGGCACACCCGACAGCTATTTCGTGCCGCTCTTTGCTCCGGACGAGCCGGGCAACAAGGGTGTCTATGACTACAGCAAATATTACTACAACAGCTACCTCGACGACGACGAGGGTGACTGCGAAGACAGCGGAAGCGGATCCAGCCGCCGGCCACCTGCCCGGTCGCGGTCACGCGGACATTTTTCGGGAGGCCACGGGCATGGCTATGGCTATGGTTACGGCGGCGGCGGTGGCGGTGGTGGCGGTTCCAGCAGCAGCCTGACGGATGAGGAAAAGCAGAAACGTGTCTGCAAATACATGAATGAAAACGCCAAGTCGGGCACCAATAGCGTAGGCACGCGCTGGGGTCCCAACTTCCTGTGCGACAGCAGCGCGATCACGCCATTGACCAACAGCAAGGGTGATCTCAACTCGGCCATTGGCAAGCTTGGCTCCTATGGCGGCACCAATCTGCATGAAGGCTTGATGTGGGGCTGGCGTGTCCTGTCGCCCGGCGTGCCCTTCACCGAGGGCAAGGCTTACGACGACGATGAAAACAGGAAGATCATCGTCCTGATGTCGGATGGTGCAAACTTTCATGGCACCTTCCCGAACTTCAACAAATCCTGGTATTCGGCCTATGGCTATGCCGCCGAAAACCGGCTCGGCAACAACCTGAACTCGACGAACCAACTCGTTTCAGCGATGAATAGCAGAACACTGGAGGCCTGCACCAACGCCAAGGCGGCAGGCATTCTGATCTACACGATCGCCTTCGACATCAGCGACAATGCCACGGTTCAGCTTCTGCAATCATGTGCCAGCAGCGCGTCCATGGCCTACAACACCAACTCGACATCGCAGATGGTTGCCGCCTTCGAGGACATCGCCAAAAAGCTGGGCGAATTACGGTTGGCGCGCTGACGTCGCGAGCCAAACTTACAAGGACCTGAGCCAGAACTGCATCGCCTTCTCGCTCTCGGCCTCCTCGCCGGTCTCGCGCCAGGAAAATCGCGCCGCCATGCCAAGCACGGGTTTGTAACCGCGCGCGCGCCAGAATTCGTCCAGAGGACGGTAGGCGGATGGTTTGCGCGGGTCGTTCTCATCGCGCATCACGGCGCAGAACGCGGTGTAGGCATAGCCGCCGAGCGCGCGCGCCTGCGCCTCGCGATGGTCGAAGAAGACATGCCCCGCCCCGCGCCCGCGATACTCGGGAAGAAGAATGGATTCGCCGAAGTAATAGACCCGCGCCACATCGTAGCCGTGCTCGGCGAACGGCTGACGGAACGCCTCGACCTCGCCGGCAAGCGGTGTCGCCGTCGATGCCCCGACCAGCCTGCCACCATCGTAGGCACCAATGACCAATGCATCCGGCGTGTCGCTGTAACGTGACAGATAATTCGCCTCGTACTCCGCGCTGCCTTCGTAGAGATAAGGCCAATCGCGGAATATCGAGATCCTGAGCCGGGCAAGATCGGGAATGACGGCCTCGAGGGCCACACCGGTGAGTTTCTCGTAACGCAAGCTCATGGCGCGATCATGCCGCCTGCCGCGCGCCACTGTCTACACAAACGGCCTACACCGGCTGGAACACCTCGATGACATCGTCGAAACTTGCGACCGTGTGGTGGCCACAGGATTCCACCGGCGAATCCAGCTGACAGCAGAAGGCGTCGCTAAGCAGCAGCGGGATGCCGAGTTTCTTGTTGAGACGTCCGACCCGGTCGGTCAGATTGACGTCGCGCCCGACCACGGTGAAATCGAGACGTTCGCCCGAACCGACATTGCCGTAGGCTGCTTCGCCATGATGCAGCGCGATGCCGATCTCGAAGGGCGCTTTGCCGCTCGGACAGGCCCCGGGAACGGAGGCAAGAGCAGCCCGCGCAGCCGTCAACGCCGCGTGCGTCGACACAGCCGCACCGCCTTCGCCATCGGGGAAAATGGCAAGAATTCCGTCACCGATAAATTTCAGCACACTGCCGCCATTGGCTTCCACATGCGGCACGACACAATCGTAGTAGCGGTTGAGAAGCTCGGCGGTCTCATCGGCGCTCATGCGCTGTGTCCGGCGCGTGAAATCGCGCATGTCGACGAACATGATCGCAGAGGAGATGCGGTGAATTTCGCCGCGGTGGACAGAACCGGACAGAATGTGTTTCGCCGGCTCCGCCCCGACATAGATCGCCAGCACCTCACGCATGATCTCATCGAGCGCGCGCAACTCGACAGCAGCAGTCAGAGCCGGCAGCAGAATGCGGATCACCTCGAGCATGTCCGCATCGAAACCACCCGAATGCTTCGTGGCGACGGTCATGATGTTGGTGGTACCGCTGGCGAATTCCATCGGCATGGCGATGTAGTGCGTGAACCCTTCCGCACGCATGTCCGGAACGATACCGAAAGCCTCATCGGGCGTTTCGGAAAGCTTCAGATCAACCCATTCCCGCTTCTCGTGGACGACTTTGAACGGACTGCGCTCGTAAAGCCCCAGATCGCGCTCGGCCCAGTCGAACGTGGTTGTCGAGGTTCCCCTTTCCGGCCGCCAGCCATAGCTGCGGGCAATCACCGTGGCGGTGAGCACCCGTACCGACACCACGAGCCTGTCGATCGGAATCCCTGCGGCAGTCAGGTGTTGGGAAAACTTGCCGACAAGGGCCTCGATGCCCTTGCAGCGCAATCCGTCACCGAGAAGCCATGCCAGAGCAGGCGCCGCCCGGTTGGCGGCTGCCAAGGCTGCATCGTTGGCGCGCACATTCATGATTCCGACACCGCTCCTGTCCCGCTTTTCTGATCGTGCATATGGGGCGCGGGCGTTGTCGAATAAACCCTGATACCGGTCAATTGCTGCTACTGACCTGCGCAATCCAGTCCTTGAGATTGTAGTAGAGCGTCACGCGGGAGATCAGTCCGTCGTCGATCTCGAAAAACGACCCCGCGGGCAGAACGTAGGTTTGCCCCCTCGCCTCGGGCAACCCGCTGTCGGTCGCAAGATACTCCCCATGCACCACGAACTCCGCCGCCACCCTGAGACCGCTTTCGTTGGTCATGATCTCGATCGCATCGAGACGTTCGCGGTAGCAGCGGTTCATGTGGATGAGAAACTGCTTGAACGCCTCTTTCCCGATCTCTCGTTTGCCCTCATTGACGTCATGGGCAACATCCTCATGCAGGCAATCCAGCATGCCGGAAATGTCACGCGCGTTGAACGCTTCATAGTAGCGCGCAAGCAGGCCGCGGGTGGTTGCGGGATCGGACATCGGCATCTCCTCAAGTGTCTGGCAGGGGTGCATTGCGCATGCATGCTTTGACAATTGTCAAATTGCGGCAAGGCGTCTCCCGGCATCTTTGTGAGCAATCATAAACCGTAAAAAAACAGAGGGAACGCCATGCCTACAACAACACTCGTTATCATGTCCGGTATCGTCATAGCCTTTGCCGCATTCGCCCTCGCGCTCGTCTGGGCCGACAACTATTCGAAGTCCAAACGGGGACCCGTGGCCTGAATTTCAAGAATCGTTGCCAAGACTTGCGTCAGGAATCGGAACACGATTCCTGGCGCTCTTTTATGCCCGCAACCGGCAGACCACCGGGTGCTGGGCATCTTCCTGCATGAACACATCCTTTCCGGCGTGTTCAGGCCTCATTCATGCATCCTTACGCAGTATTTGCGGCACGACTGGCGCACAACGCCATCGGCCCGGGTAATCTTGCGTAAGGAAGGATGAGGCAATGTCCAGATACGCGCTGACGTTTCTGATTCTGCTCTCCGCACTGGTGGCATCCGGCATCGGCGAGACGCAGGCGCGCCAAGCCTGCGCCGGCCCGTATCGCGTGCTGACATCCGACAATCGTTGTGTCTGGAGCTGCGCTGCCGGCACCAGGCCTGATCGCGCCAGCAACACCTGCACATGCCAGACAGGGCTTTCGCCCAACGGGCGCGACCGGTTCGGCCGCCTGACCTGCGCGCGCCCTCAAGCTTCCTCTGATCTGCCGCCATTGCAGATCAAGCCTGTGCTTCCGCTTGTCGTGCCGCAATTGCGCGCACCGCAACCGCCCCGCGAACAAGCCACCAATCATGCCGCCGACAACCCGTTCAACACGCGTCCGGTCAACCTCTGCAATATCTTCTACCGCCAGAACAGCAGCCATCAGTTCGCGTACCGCTGCAGCATCGCCCACCAGCATCCGATACAGCTCGAACTGACACAGCGCATGGTGATCACCGTCCGCAAGGACCGCCCGCTGCAGGCCGATGTCACGCGCGCCGGCCGCTACGATGTGATGTTCCGCAGGCCTGCCCAACCGCCGCGCAACCGAGACTGCAACGAACAGGCAATCGGCGTGCCCGGTGCCTGCGAACCCCAATGCGCCCGGCTTGAATATCTGACCTTTTTCGACGACGGCAGCTTGCGCGGGCTCCTGCGCGCCAATCCGGGCAGCCGTGCGGTTTGCGACCGCGACTTTTCCGGCGAATACACGATCGAAACGCCGGGCAAGGCGCTGGCTTACGATGCGTGCTCACGCAAGGCGGTCGAGCGCAACCTGGAACGCTGGAATCACCAGACGCTGATCCGGCTTCCCAAGCGGGTCGCAGCCGCCTTCGGCTTTGAGGACAACCATACCTCCGGCGGCGGCCGCAACTGGCAGTTCCACCAGCAGGTCCAGCACCGGATGATCTACGAGGACCTGTCCCTGCCTGTCGTCGTCAATTGCCGCTGACAATGCGTCACCCCGCAAACCGGAGCGCCACACTTACCAATCGGACCATCAGTTAAAGGACGGCAAGCGTATTGCCGCTGCTGAAACCGGCCGAACCGTATCCCGTGGTGGAAAACAGGGTGCCAACTTCGCTGGCCAGTCCTTGCTGAATGATCTGGGCCACGGCAGGACCTTCAGCCGCGGCATTGGCATGGTTGGCCCGCAAGGCAAGGGCCTGCTGGCCGGCAAGCTTCACCCGCTCAATGGCGTCCGGCAGTGAGGACCTGAAACCGTTGGCCTGTACCTGTTTTTCCGCCGCCTCCCCGAAAACCGTCTCCGCACCGGCGCTGAAGCCCTTATGCGCGGCAACGACCCGCCCTTCCTGCTCAAGTCGGTAACGCGCATCCGAAGCAACCAGGACCGCCGCTTCGACCTTTTCGCGCAGGGCGGCAAGACCGACCGCGCTTGCCGGCGCTTCTTCAAGCGCGCCTTTCAGACCCAATGCCTCAAGACCGAGAGCGTAGCCGCCGAATAACGTCTCCGCCGAGCTGCCTTCGGACAGACGGACCGTCAGCGTCTGTCCGTCGATCAGGTTCGGATCGGTGCCCGATCCGGCCGCCTCGACATAGCTGGTAATATCCGCAAACCGGCCGCTCAATGCATCGAAGATGGATTTGTTCGCGCTCTCGATGTCCGGATAGACGGATACACCCGCGACCTCCGGCGTAACTTCGACAGTGGTAATCGTGACGCCTTCATGTGTTTGCTGCGCGAGCCCGAGGGCAGTCTCCGTGTCCGCGGTGCCCGCGACAGTGATGGTGTCGGCATCACCGGCGGCACTCACCGTGATCTGCCCTGAGGCGTTGACCGCTGCCGACAAACCAGTGAGAGCCTGCAGCGCGGCATCGAGCTCATCACGTGTGCTGACTTCGCCTGCACCTGTACCGAACACGATTGTCTGCACGGCATCGTCATTGACCTGAAAGGTCAGCGTTTCGCCTTGCAACAGGCCCTGCGACAGAAGATCGTCGGGAAGATAGTTCTGCAGCGAAATGCCCAGCGCTGCCGCAACCGAAGCGCTGCCGCCCAGCGTCACCGCGTCATTGGCGTCATCCGCCGTCAGGTCCAGCCTGTTACCGGCATCAAGCCCGGCAGTCACACCTGACAGGTTCTCCAGCTCCGCCTCGAGTTCCGCAAGCGTGCTGACCTCGCCATCCCCGGATCCGAAGGTGATGGTCTGGACGCTTGCCTCGCCGACCTGAAACGTCAGCGTGTCGCCCTGGGAAATGCCCTGATCGAGCAGATTGAGCGGCTCGTAAGTTCCCGGCGTCACACCAAGCACGCCGGATATGTCCGCCGAGCCGCCAACCGTGACGCTGTGCGCCGGATCGCCTGCCGCAAAAGACAGTCGATTGCTGCCGTCGATCGAAGCCGCAATGCCCGAAAGACCGGCAAGCGCCGCATCGAGTTCGCCAACCGTATTGACCTCGCCGGCACCGGTTCCGAACGTGATCGTCTGCAGTGCCTCTCCGCCGATCTGGAACGTCAGAGTCTCGCCAGCGGCAATCCCCTGGTTCAGCAGGTCGAGCGGGTTGTGAACCGTCGCTTCCAGTCCGAACACGGTGGCGATGTCCGCCGTCCCGCCGACGCTCACCGCATCCTCTGCGTTTTCGGCGGCGAAGGTGATCCGGTTGCTGCCATCGATGGACGCCGTCACGCCGGCAAGCCCGCCAAGCGCGGCATCCAGTTCGGCCAGAGTGCTGACCTCGCCGGCACCGGTACCGAACGTGATCGTCTGCTCGCCGCCGCTTGCCACCTGGAACGTCAGCGTCTCACCCTGCGACAACCCTTGCGACAGCAGATTGCCCGGCTGATAGGTCTGTTCGGCTATGCCGAAAGCAGACTGCGCGTTGACGCTGCCGCCTATCGTGAAGGACGTGTCCGCATCGCCGCCGGTGATCGTGAGATACCCTTCCGCCGTGTAGCTGGCTTCAACACCGTCGATGGCATCGATGGCCGCTTCCAACCCGGCGCCTGAATTCACCTGGCCACCAAACACCCCGAAGGTGATCGTCGTGACACCGTTGCCGGCATCGATGGTCAACGTCTGGCCCTGGCCTGCAATGCCGCTCAGGACAAAGGAATTGTTCGTTGCAACGTTGCGTGTGCCTGTCACGGACGCCTGCGCATCATCGGTGAGAGAAACCGTTCCCGTTGCTGATACCGGGGCAAGTGTCAGATCGCCGAAGCCGCTGGCCGCAACGTCATCTGACAATGCAACACTCCCGCCGACGGATACGGGCGACGATGCGGCAAGAACGCTACCCGTCAGTTCGACACGGCTGCCGGAGGCGACCTGCTCGGTTACCGCAGGGGTGCCGCCCTGCAATGTGGCCTGCGCGGGCTCCAGCAGATCGATCAGATCAAGCACCGCGCCCAATGCGTTGGCGATCTTGCCGGCATTGCCGCTCGCGGTTTCAATGATGGTTGCGGCGGAGGACAACCTGTCCGCGCTTTGGCCGTAGCTGGCAGACTGGCGCGCAAGAATACGCGCGGCCGGAGATATCTCGACACTGTCGCGGAGCACGCTCGAAGTGGCGCTGGCAGCCTGCTGCTTGCGTGCAGCGGAGGCTGCCCCGCGAAAGCCGGTTTCCAGTCTGTATTGCGCCCGTGCGACGAACAGTGCGTCGGTCACTTCGTTGCCCCCGATTTTGCCGTTGGGGCAACCTAGCGAAAATCACGTAAGGTGAAGTGCGTATTGGCGTTACAATTCGCGCAATCGCGGCAATGCATCGTTAACCATGCCCGGCGCTGATCTTCGAGGCCGGCGGGACCCGAAAACCAGCAAAGGGCGGCGCTGCACCATTTCATTTGCCGGCTTCAAACCGCCGTGGCGCGGTGCTAGATTCAGGCGCCATGCATGAGCACGATATCTCTGGCAGCCGTTATTTCGACTTGGCGGTGCATACGCACGGCGCCGGCTTCGACCGTTTCAGCTGGGGTCGCGGCATTACCCTGACGCGAGAAACGATCGAGTGGCGCACCAAAGACGGCAGCCAGAGCGCTTCGCTTGACACAATCGTTTCGGTCGCCCTGCAATCGGGCGGCGATTGGCGCAACCCGATCAAACAGTGCCGCATCGGTTTCAGGAACGGCAACGAAGTCCGGGCCATCGACCGTGGCGCGGGAGCAAGCGCAGACGAAGATCCGGCAACGGTATATCCTGGCTTCGTGCGGGCACTTTGCGGGCGCCTGGCGGAGAAGGATGAAAGCGGTATCCGGTTTACTGCCGGCTATCCCGAAACCCGCTACCGCTTCCTTATGGTCTTGAGCGCGCTGCTTGCGGGCATCTGCGTCCTGCTGCCGTTCGGGCTGCTGTTCAAAACCGGGGAACCGAAGGTGCTGGCCATCCTTGTCGTCGGCGCGGTGCTGATCTGGCCGCTCGTCAGGATGATGAGGACCAATGCCCCGCGCAACTTCAGCCCGCACCAGCCGCCGACGGAGTTGCTGTAGAGCATCGTGTGAAAAAGTGGATACCGGTTTTTCGCGAAACAATGCGATCAAAAAAGAATAGAGCAGCCCCCCGGATCAGCGGAACAGCGCGTCGCCCTGCTCCTCGATGACGCGCTTGGCCTTGCGGAAAGCGGCCTCGACCGCATCATCCTGACTGCTGAAGACATCGGCGCGGATCAGCTTGTGGGTTTTCACTTCGCCGCCGATCTCCTTCGACAGAAGAGCACAGAGCCGGAACTGCCCGCCATCCTCGGCAATGGGCGCCGCCTCGACCTTCACTCCATCGATCACCTGCTCGGCCACGGCCTTCAGCGGCCGCGCCGCGCCATTCCCCCCGCCGAAAAGCTTTTTCAGGATGGACATGAGGCGGGTTCCTTGGGTTGAGGTGATGTCGGTTAGCAGGGAGAAAGGTGGACCCGGAGGGACATGGGGTCAATGTGGGGGCATATTAAAGACTGGGTTCCGGCTTTCGCCGGAATGACGTCGAGAGTGGTTAGTACGGTCAAAAAACTCTACCCGTCATTCCGATGAAAATCGGAATCCAGCGCAAAAAAGAAAAGCGGCCATAAGGCCGCTTTCCGAAATCTCTTTTGCTGGCGCGTATTCTTGTCCGAAAACCGGTTCCCACTTTTCGGGAATACGCGGCATCAGTTATCCAGGAACGAGCGGAGTTTTCTCGAACGTGACGGATGCTTCAGCTTGCGCAGCGCCTTCGCCTCGATCTGACGGATACGTTCGCGCGTCACCGAGAACTGCTGACCGACTTCCTCAAGCGTGTGGTCGGTGTTCATGCCGATGCCGAAGCGCATGCGCAGCACGCGTTCCTCGCGCGGCGTGAGCGAGGCAAGCACGCGGGTCGTGGTCTCACGCAGGTTGCCCTGGATCGCCGCATCGATCGGCAGCACGGCGTTCTTGTCCTCGATGAAATCGCCGAGGTGTGAATCTTCCTCATCGCCAATCGGCGTCTCGAGGCTGATCGGCTCCTTGGCGATCTTGAGAACCTTGCGCACCTTCTCAAGCGGCATGCCGAGCTTTTCGGCAAGCTCTTCCGGCGTCGGCTCGCGGCCGATCTCGTGCAGCATCTGGCGGCTGGTGCGGACGATCTTGTTGATCGTCTCGATCATGTGCACCGGAATACGGATGGTGCGCGCCTGATCGGCGATCGAACGGGTGATCGCCTGCCGGATCCACCACGTCGCGTAGGTGGAAAACTTGTAGCCGCGGCGGTATTCGAACTTGTCCACCGCTTTCATGAGACCAATGTTGCCTTCCTGGATCAGGTCGAGGAACTGCAGCCCGCGGTTGGTGTATTTCTTGGCGATGGAAATCACCAGGCGCAGGTTGGCCTCGACCATTTCCTTCTTGGCGATGCGCGCCTCGCGCTCGCCCTTCTGCACCCAGTTGACGATGCGGCGGAACTCGGAAATCTCAAGCCCGGTGTCGGTCGCGATCTCCTGGATCGTCGCGCGGATTTCGCGGATGCGGTCCTTCTCGCCGGCAACGAAGCCTTTCCAGCCCTTGGAGCCGAGATTGGCGACGCGGCGCAGCCAGTTCGGGTCGAGCTCGTGGCCCTGATACTGGTCGAGGAAGTCGCCACGGTCGACGCCGTAGGATTCTGCCAGACGCAGCAGGCGGCCCTCGAAGCCGATCAGCTTCTTGTTGATGTCGTAGAGCTGCTCGACAAGGCTGTCGATGCGCATCTGGTTCAGCGACAGGCTCTTCATGTCGGCGACCAGATCTTCCTTCAGCTTTTTGTAGCGGCGCTCCTGGCTCGGCGTCAGGTTCTTGTTCTGCATGCGCAGCTCGACGAGCTGGTCCTGCAGCTTGGAAAGCTTGGTGTACTCCGACGCGATCCGGTCGAAGGTCTCCAGCACCTGGGGCTTGAGCTCGGCTTCCATGGCAGCAAGAGAAAGCGCGTTCTCGTCATCGTCGAAATCGTCGTCGTCGCTTTCGCCGTCCTCGCCTTCTTCGCCCTCGGCCTTCTCTTCTTCCTCATCTTCGTCATCGTCCGAGGCGGCAACGGCGGGCGCCTGCTTGGCTTCCGGACCGGCATAGGTCGCCTCAAGGTCGATGATGTCGCGCAGCAGGATGCCGCCCTCGTTGAGCTCGTCGCGCCAGATGATGATCGCCTGGAAGGTCAGCGGGCTTTCGCACAGCCCCGCGATCATCGCCTCGCGGCCGGCCTCGATGCGTTTGGCGATGGCGATTTCGCCCTCGCGCGACAAAAGCTCGACGGAACCCATCTCGCGCAGATACATGCGCACCGGATCGTCGGTGCGGTCGGCGGGCTCGCTCGATTTCTTCTTCTCCAGCGCACCGCCGGTCTTCACCTCGGCCAGTGCGCCGCCTTCGCTCTCGCCCTCGTTGTCGCCATCGGATTCGGCCTCCTCGGCCTCCTCGTTCTCGATGACGTTGATGCCCATCTCGTTCAGAAGCGCGAGGATGTCCTCGATCTGCTCCGAACTCACCTGATCGGAAGGCAGAACCTCGTTCAGCTCTTCATAGGTGACATAGCCGCGCTTCTTGGCGGCCTTGAGCATCTTCTTGACTGCAGCATCGGAAAGATCGAGAAGCGGGCCGTCCTGGTTCTCCTGGGCGGCGTCCTTTTCGTTTTCCTTGGTCTCTTTGGCTTTCGTTGCCATCAGGCTGTCTCCTGACAAACCGGTACCAGGCGCACGAGACTGGACACTGCCCAGGCACGCCGCCGCGTTACTTGCCGTCCTTTATGGCCGCAATGCGGTAAACCTGCTGTTAACCGTCATCGCCAACATCTCCCGTGCGGCTTCAGCAAGCCTCACGGAACAGGACGTTTCACCGCATTTAAAAGCTGCGCACCGGGCGGCCGGATTGGGCCCCGAACCCTTCCACCTGTGCTTCCGTACCTTCCGCTTTTTCAAGTTCGGCCAGAATAGCGAACACGCGCGCCTCATTGGCTTCGCTGATGTCGCGTTCGTAGTCAGCCTGCGCGATTTCGAGGTTTCTATGTAACGTGTTGATCTTGCGGTGCAAGGCCAACATGTGCTTCAGGCCCGATTCGGCGTCCACATCGGCCGCATCGGGGCCCGCAAACCAGTCGGCACGGGCAAGCCAGAGCGAATCGATTCGCTCCAGCACGGCGCCCAACCCCCTTGCGCCAAGTGATTCGCGAAGCCCCGCCGCATCGGCGGCCGCGCCATCGGCAGCCGCATCCACCAGCGCTCCCCGCAGGCGCTCAAGATCAGGATGCGAGACGACCGTGTCGCTCAACTCTTCTGCATAATCCGCGATCAGGACCGGGTGATTGATCAGTGTCAACAGGATGACGACCTCGCGGCGGCCCATATCGCGTGCACCCGTCACCAGCGCACTGCGCTTCAGGCTGTCGCTTGCGCCAACGCTCGCCAGCCGGCCCGGCGTCTGGAAAGCGTTCCCGCGCCCTGCCCCGTAATTGCGGTTTCCCCGTTGCACGCCAGCCTGACGGCCAGCGGGAGCCCCGCCGAACAATTCACGGGTGCGCCGTGCAATCTCATCGCCATAGTGGCGGCGCACGCTTTCATCCCCGACCGCGCGCACAAGCCCGCTTAAGCGCGCCTCAAGCGCTGCACGCCGTTCCGGCGTGTCGTGCGGCTGGCTCTCGACCGCCATGGTCCAGACGATATCGACAAGGCTGCGGGTCGTGCCCAACAACTGCGCCAGCGCATCGCGCCCCTGGCTTCGCAACACGTCATCGGGGTCCTGGCCTTCCGGCATCAGCGCAAAACGCAGGCTCTTGCCGGGTTTGAGAAACGGCAGCGCGATCTCGGCGGCCCGCCATGCCGCGCGCAGACCCGCTGAATCGCCGTCGAAACACAACACCGGCTCATCCGCCATGCGCCAGAGCAGACCGAGCTGGTTTTCCGTCAGCGCCGTGCCGAGCGGAGCAACCGTGTTGGCGAAACCGCCCTCGCTCATGGCGATAACATCCATGTAGCCCTCGACCACATGGATCGTGCCGGTGTCGTGGGCAGCCTTGCGGGCACCGGAAATGTTGAACAGCGTCTCGCCCTTGTGAAACAGCGGCGTTTCCGGCGAGTTCAGGTATTTCGCGGGCTGGTCGGCCTGCAAGGCACGTCCGCCAAACGCAATTGTGCGTCCGCGCGCATCGGCAATCGGGAATATCACCCGGTCGCGGAACCGGTCGAAGGGGACTGAAATGTCCTCGCCGGTGATGATGAGGCCGGCTTCAGCCATCTGCTCGCTTGAAACGCCTTCAGACGCCAGCGCCTGTTTCAATGCCCGCCTGTCGGAAGGTGCATATCCAATACGGAAGTCGCGTATGGTTTGCGGTGAAAGCCCACGCTTGTCGAGATAGGCGCGCGCGTTTGATCCAGCCCGATCGGCAAGCTGCGCCTCGAAGAACGCCGCCGCCATCTCCATGATCTCGTACAGGCCGGCACGTTCGCGTTCACGCGCTTCCGCCTGCGGGTCCGCCTTCGGCATCTGAAGACCGGCTTCGCCTGCCAGCCGCTCCACGGCCTCTGGAAAGCTCAGGCCCTCCACTTCCATCAGGAAGGTGAAAATGTCGCCGTGCTTGCCGCTGGAAAAGCAATGGTAGAAGCGCTTGTCGTCATTGACGAAGAAAGACGGTGTTTTTTCCTTGGTGAACGGGCTCAGGCCCGCCATTTCCCGCCCCTGTTTCTTGAGACGCACGCGCTTTCCCACCACCGCGGACACAGGCACGCGGTTGCGAATCTCATCAAGGAAAGAGGGCGGAAAGCGCATGGGGCGAGTTTATACAACAAGTAAGCAGGCCGGGCATTTTCATGCACCGGCCATCACAAAGGGGATAACGGGGATAACCCCTGCTCCGGAATATGTGCGGGTCAGCCCGCTTGCACGGTGGGCTTGCCGCACAGGATGTCCTTGACCACGCCGCTGGCGCGCCCGAAGTCCATCTGGCCGGGATAACGCTCCTTGAGTGCATTCATGCACTTGCCCATGTCGCGCACGCTGGCGCCTTCCATTTCGCCGACGATCGTTATGCAGGCATTGCGCATTTCGTCTTCCGACATCTGCTTGGGCAGGAACGAACGGATGATCTCCGCTTCCTGGGTTTCCTGCTCGACGAGCTCGAGACGGCCGGCTTCCTCGTAGATTTTCGCCGATTCCTCGCGCTGCTTGATCATCTTCTGCAGGATAGTGCGTATCTCGTTGTCGCCGACAACATCGTCCTTGCCGGTCGAGCGCACGGCAATGTCGCGGTCCTTGATGGCCGCATTGATCAGCCGCAGCGTCGCCATGCGCCGGCGGTCCTGCTCACGCATCGCGCCTTTCAGCGCATCATTGATTTCCTGTCGCAGCATTTTAAGGCACTACTCCATCGGATCAGGCGCAATTTCATCGGCTGTTTTAAGGACAAGATTCCGCAAGATACCCCCGCCATCAACAGCCATGGCGCTAAACCACTGTTTTCATTGGTTAATTACGCGGATCAACTGGCTTGACGCCACCGGCTCGCTCCCCTAGCTTCCGCCGAAAGATCACTTACCCTTCCGCACCCGCACCCCAAGTCCTGCGGCATGACGGTCTGGGAAGACGCGCAAACACTCTTAAACCGGAATATAGGCGATGACGAACGTCTCGGAAAGCACCTCCGCGCCCTGGGCAGAGCCAAAAGTCACGGGGATTTTGGTACTTGCAAACGGAAGTGTTTTTCGCGCCAAGGGGTTAGGCGCAATCGGAGACGCTGTCGGTGAAGTCTGTTTCAACACCGCGATCACCGGATATCAGGAGATTCTCACCGATCCATCCTATGCCGGGCAAATCATCACCTTCACGTTTCCGCATATCGGCAATGTCGGCGCCAATGACGAGGACATCGAGACCTCGAATCTGGCTTCGGAATCGGGCGTGCGCGGCTGCATCCTGCGCGCCAATGTGACCGACCCGTCGAACTGGCGTGCCAGCAAACACCTCGACAAATGGCTCAGCAGCCGCGGTATCATTGCCCTTGCCGGCCTCGACACCCGTGCACTAACCGCCCACATCCGCGAGAACGGCATGCCCAACGGCGTCATCGCCCATGATCCGGACGGCAATTTCGACATCGAAGCGCTGAAGAAGAAGGCCGCAGAATGGCCCGGCCTTGAGGGCATGGATCTGGTTCCCGACGTCACCACTGGCCAGCGCTACGACTGGGATGAAACATCCTGGGTGCTGGGCGAAGGCTACGGACGGCAGGAAAATCCCGAGCATCACGTCGTTGCACTCGATTACGGCATCAAGCGCAACATCCTGCGCCTGCTCGCCGACCGTGGATGCAAGGTGACCGTTGTTCCCGCCACCGCCAGCGCGGAAGACATTCTCGCCATGAAGCCGGACGGCATTTTCCTGTCGAACGGCCCCGGCGACCCGGCGGCGACCGGCGAGTATGCCGTGCCGGTCATCCGCAGCCTGGTCGACAGCGGCTTGCCCGTGTTCGGCATCTGCCTCGGCCACCAGATGCTGGCGCTCGCCGTTGGCGCAAAAACCGGCAAGATGCATCAGGGCCACCACGGCGCGAACCATCCGGTGAAGGATCACACCACCGGCAAGGTGGAGATCGTCTCCATGAACCACGGCTTCGCGGTTCGCTCCGACAGCCTGCCCGCAAACGCCGAGGAGACCCATGTGTCGCTGTTCGACGGCTCAAATTGCGGCCTTCGCCTGAAGGACAGGCCCGTCTTTTCGGTTCAGCATCACCCGGAAGCCTCGCCCGGACCGCAGGACAGCCACTATCTGTTCACGCGCTTCGTCAATCTGATCCGCGCGCGCAAGGGGCAGGAGCTGCTGCCCGAGCGTGCCATGCGCGAAGCGAGCTAGATCGTGACCGGCAACCCGGACAAGGGCTCGACCATTGGAGCCATGTTCGGCGCAGCTGCTGCCGAAACCTTCATGGGCCTGCCATCTGCGGGAACCCACACGCTCCCGAAAGGCACGGGTGCGGCGATCCTCGGCGTGCCAAGCGCCACACCCTATCCATCGGTCGGGGCTTATTGCGCGCTGGCGCCACAGGCGATCCGCAACGCCATGGCCGGATATGCGGCAAATCTCGAACATCCCGATTTCGACCACGGCGAGCCAATGCTCGGTTTTACCGGGTTCTCCGCGGTTGATTGCGGCGACCTCGACTGCGATCCCGACGATCCGACAACGGCGCGCGCCAAGATCCGCGCCGCAACCCGTGGCATTCTCAATGCCGGCGCCGTTCCGCTCATCCTCGGCGGCGACGATTCCGTGCCGATCCCCGTGCTCGCCGCCTATACCGGGCGCGCGCCGCTGACCATTCTTCAGATCGACGCCCACATCGACTGGCGCGACAGCGTGCGTGGGGAAAGTTTCGGCCTGTCCTCGACCATGCGCCGCGCCTCGGAAATGGAGCATGTCGCGGCAATCGTTCAGGCCGGCCAGCGCGCCATCGGCTCCGCCCAGACCGGCGATCTGCTTGACGCACGCCGCTGGGGCGCAACTTTCATCTCCGCCCGCACGATCCACGAAATGGGCATCGCGCCGGTTGTGGAAGCAATCGAACCCGGCAGCAACATCTTCATCTCGCTCGATGTCGACGCCTTCGACCCCTCTATCGTGCCCGCCGTGATTGGCCGCGCGCCGGGCGGCCTGACCTATTGGCAGGTTGTTGAACTGATCGAACAGGTGGCCGCTCGCGGCACGATAGCCGGCTTCGCCATGGTCGAACTGATGCCCGAACGCGATCTCGACGGGCTTGGCGCACTGGTTGCCGCACGCACCCTGTGCAACGTCATCGCCGCCATTAGACGCCAGAGCGAGCGGGCTCTCTAGCTTTCCTCATTTCCGTCCCGACACCCAGTCATCCGGACTTGTCTTGACATATTAGGACGGTCGCCCTAATTTTGAATTAGGACAATTGACCTAGCGCAGATGGCAACATATTCATGCCCGGTAAGACAACCAGCGAACAGATCGTCGAGACGGCCGACAGGCTCTTCTACGAGAAGGGTTACGAGCACACCTCATTCGCTGATATCGCGGCTGAAGTCGGCATCTCGCGCGGCAATTTCTATCACCACTTCAAAACCAAGGACGCCATCCTCAACGCTGTCATTGACCTGCGCTTGATCAACACCCGCGCGATGCTGGAGCAGTGGGAGCAGGATGGCCAGACGCCGGAAGATCGCATCCGCTGCTTCATCCGCATCCTGATCACCAACCAGACAAAGATCATGGAATATGGCTGCCCGGTCGGCACGCTGGTCAGCGAACTCGCCAAACTGAATCACGCCGCTCTGGCAGACGCGAACCGGCTCTTCACACTGTTCCGCGACTGGCTCAGCCTCCAGTTCAAAGCCCTTGGGCGCGAAGAGGATGCCGAGGAACTCGCCATGCACCTGCTCGCACGCAGCCAGGGCGTCGCCACGTTGGCCAATGCCTTCCACGACGAAACCTTCATCCGCGCCGAAGTCGACGCGCTGTCCATGTGGCTGCACGAACGCGCGCGGGAAGCCGCGTAACAGACACTCAAGAGGAGTCCCCGATGTTTGCCGTGTTTTTGAGATTTGCCGAAAACAAGTCGCGCGCAAGCGAGTTCATGGATGGCCACAAGGTGTGGCTTCAGCGCGGCTTCGGCGATGGCGTGTTTCTCGCCGCAGGCAGCCTTCAGGCGCCTGATGGCGGCGGCGCGATCCTTGCACACAACGCATC
Source organism: Rhodobiaceae bacterium (assembly GCA_020637855.1). GTDB lineage: Bacteria > Pseudomonadota > Alphaproteobacteria > Rhizobiales > Tepidamorphaceae > JACKJK01. Next base: position 441,742 of record JACKJR010000002.1, read on the forward strand.
GCGCGACGCGCTACAGGCCCGCGTGGACGAGGATCCTTTCGTCATGGAGAATGTGGTCACCGCTGAGATCGTCGAGTTCGCACCCTCGCTGACTGATGACAGGCTGGCTTTCCTCGCCGCATAGGCCTGTTACCAATTCTCACCGCATAAACCGCCGCAGCCCCTTCACCACCTTCTGCGTAACAATGCCTGATCGCAGCCGCACGTCGCCGGGGATGTCATAGGCCTTGATCAGCGCATCCCCGCCCGGAAGCCCCATCACCTCGCGCTGCACGGCAAGCATCCAAAGGGCTTTCGCGGTCTCGCCAACAAGCTTGTCGCGGTCGGGATGATCCGGCTCCAGCCGCTTCAGCTTTTCGAACTTCTTCTCGAACTGCTTGGTCACCCGGATCAGCGCACCGGCCCGCTCCTCGAACAATTCGTGCTCCAGCGCCGCGAATGGCGACGGCTGTTCTCTGGGAGCGAGTATCTTCGGCGGGCGAACGGTCATGGAAATGCCAGCCTAACGATCGCATCGGCATGCAGCAATGCATGCGACGCGGGCCAGGCTGGCAAATCTTCCAAGGGACGGGGCCGGATAGCGCTACCGCGCTACCCGGTTCGAAATGGCTCGCAAGTCAGCTTCCCGCTTGCATCGCCTTCACCATGTCCGCGGTGAGGGCCTGCCCGCCGATGCCCCATTCGCCGCTGGCGACTTCCTGCACCCGCACCCAGGTCACGCCGCGCATGGCCTCACCCTCGATCGAGACCATCGTGTCGGTCACCTTCTCGATCATCTCCCGCTTCTGGTCCTCGTTGAAGACACCCTTGATGAGCTGAATATCAACCAGCGGCATTTTTCGTTCCTCTCGATGTTTCTGACGGCAGGACTGCCCTGCGCGTTGAAGCCAAGATGGTTTGCGCCGCCCGTTTCCTCCAGTTCAGGAAATGAATCTGCCCCGGTATAGATTCTGAACTGGATCGGATTGCGCACTTGCCCCTATGGTTTGCGAGGTCAACCGGCAGGGAGAAACCGATGACTGAAGGCAGCTACAAACAATTCTGTCCGGTCGCGATGGCGTCGGAGATATTGTGTTCGCGCTGGACGTTGCTGGTGGTGCGCGAACTTGTATGCGGTTCCACCAGGTTCAACGACCTGCGCCGCGGGGTACCGCGCATGTCGCCGGCACTTCTTTCCAAACGCTTGAAGGATCTGGAAACCGGCGGTGTGGTGAAACGGGTCGCATCGAAAGAAAACCCCGACACCTTCGAATATCACCTGACCGCTTCGGGCCGCGAGCTGCGCCCGATCATCGAGGCAATCGGCAATTGGGGCCAGCGGTGGATTAATTCCGACCTGTCGCTGGAAAACCTCGATGCGACCCTGCTGATGTGGGACATGCGGCGCTGGCTCGATCCCAATCCGATGCCGCGCAGGAAATCGACGATCCAGTTTCTCTATTCCGACGTGCAGCCGGCGCAGCAGAAATGGTGGCTCGTCGTCGACCGCGACTGCGAGGTCGACCAGTGCTCGGTCGATCCCGGCTTCGACGTCGATCTGTTCGTAACGGCCGAACTGCGTGCGATGACCGCGGTGTGGATGGGGGTGGAGCCGCTCAATGCCATGCGTGACCACGGCCGCATCGATCTCATCGGCAGCAGCGAACTGGCAAACAAGATGCAGCAATGGCTTGGGCTGAGCCCGTTTGCGGGTGTCGAGCGGGCGGTCGCGTGAGCCTGCCGTAGTTCACAGATTGGATGCGTTGAACGTATCGCAGGCGTTGATGTCGCCTTCTGTAAGCCCGACGCGGAACCAGCGCACGCGCTGCTGTGAGGTGCCGTGGTTGAAGCTCTCGGGAACCACATAGCCCTGCGTGCGCCGCTGGATGGCATCGTCGCCGATCTGGGTTGCCGCGTTGAGCGCCTCCTCGACGTCGCCCTCGTCGAGAATGCCCTTTTGCGCGGTGTAGCGTGCCCAAACACCCGCAAAGCAATCCGCCTGCAACTCGACGCGGATCGACATTTCATTGGCATCCTGCTTGGACAGCCGCTGCCGCATCTCGTTGAATTTGGGCAGGATACCGACGAGGTTCTGCACGTGATGGCCGACTTCGTGCGCGATCACATAGGCCTGGGCAAAATCGCCGGGCGCCTTGAACTGGCGGCGAAGCTGCTCATAGAAGGCAAGGTCGATGTATAGCTTGTGGTCATTGGGACAATAGAACGGCCCCGATGCCGATTGCGCATACCCGCAGGCCGACTGCGTCGCACCGGAAAACAGCACCAGCGTCGGCTCGCTATAGCGCTCGCCCATCTTCTGGAAGATTGCGTTCCAGGTGTCCTCTGTATCTGCAAGGACGACAGAAACGAACTTCGACATCTCGTCAGTGGCCTGACTGCCGCCGCCCGATGGCGTATTGACCACCTGTCCGCTCCCGCCCGGCGAGCCGCTAAGGAACGTCAGTGGGTTGATGCCGAAAATCGCCGAGACGATGACGATGAACAGGATGAAGCCGATGCCGCCGAAGCCGGCGCGGCGTCCGCCGCCACCACCGATGGGGATGCGCAAGCCTCCGCCGCTACGGCCGAAGCCGCCGCCGCTGCCGCGCCTGTCCTCGATGTTTGAGCTTTCCCTGCGGTCGCGCCAGCGCATGTCATGATCTCCCTGAAACCGGCCGTATCTATCTATCCGGCCGCAACACGATGAACTCTAGCCAGCCAATAGGGGCCGGACAATGATCTTGATGTCCCGGGATAAAACAAAAAAGAAAGGCGCTTTGCCTGCCGCAAAGCGCCTTCCCTAGATTTGGTATCCGGTAAGCTGCCGTATCAGCGGTTGGTTCCTAGGAACTTCGCGATCCGGCGCGACCACGCGCCAAGCGTGCACGAAAACGAAGCCGAACGGTGCATGTCCGCGCGGTTCGACCCCAGTGCGGAACGGCCGATGATGATATCCGTCAGCATTCTGCAACCCTTTCCTTGAATGCCTTCCATCGGGAAGACTTTTTGGAACCATTCTCTACAGGGGGTTATGGTTCCGGTTGTGGGCTTGACACTGAACCCTGTTACGACCCAATTGCGCACCATGTGCGCTTGAGAAGGGGATATACGCACTATGTGCGTTCGTTTCAAGAGCTAAAACGCACACCGTGCGCAAAATTTGTTTCGACCGAGGAATGAAAGTGGCAGCGAAAAGCAACATGAAGATGACAATGACGCCCGAGGCATTCCGCAACTGGCGCAAGCGCATGGGGCTGAAACAGAAGGATGCCGCGGATCTGCTGGGCCTCAAGAAGCGTGTCATCCAGTATTACGAGAAGGGCAGCCGCGACGGGAAAAAGGTCGAAATACCCAAAACCGTGCGTCTGGCCTGTCACGCGCTATCCAACGGCATCGAAGACTATGACGGGGCGGAAGCCGTCATGATGGCAGCGCTCACCGCGACCACCGGGCCCGAACCGGCACAAGAAATTCAAAGTGACACCGGGCATTCGCAGGAATAACAGGTAATGCGTGCAAGCCTGGCTGCACATCGGCAAACGTCGGAGTGCAGCATTGCTATGAACAGCACCGTTTCCCCACCCCTGCCATCTAACCCGCGTATCGGCAGCGGATATGCTCAAGGGGTTGTTCTTTGTCTGGCTGCCGGTATCTGCTGGTCGGTCATGGGGCTGTTCATCCGCCTGATCGAGGTGGCCGATGCCTGGCAGATTCTTTTCTACCGATCCGTTGCATTGATCGCCTTTCTCGCGGTCATTCTGTCACTGCGTTCGCACGGCAGGCTCTGGACCACGGTTGCTGCTGCGGGAACATCGGGAGTTCTTGGCGGCCTCAGCCTCGTTGTGGCGTTTTCCGGCGGCGTTTACTCGCTTCAGGCAACATCGGTCGCCAATGCCGTGTTCCTGTTTGCCTCCTCGCCGCTCATCGCCGCTCTCCTTGGCCGCCTGCTGCTGGGTGAATCGGTGCGCCGGGCAACCTGGATCGCAATGGCTGTCGCTCTTGTCGGCATCATCATCATGGTGGCGGAAGGCATTTCCCTGGGGCGCGGGGACGGCAATTTCGCCGCCCTCATGGCAGGCGCCGGATTTGCCGGATTCGCGGTCGCACTGCGTCGCGGCCGCCTGTCGGACATGTTGCCGGCCGTGTTCCTTGGCGGCGTTTTTGCTGCCGTCTTCGCCTTCCTCGTTTGCATGGCGACAGGCAAGGGCATCATGCTGCCGGCCCGCGACATGACGATTTCGCTGTCGCTCGGCGTTTTCGCGCTCGGTCTGGGCCTCATCCTCTTCACGATCGGATCGAAAACCATACCGGCTGCTGAAATCGCCCTGCTGTCCATGACCGAGGTCATCCTCGCCCCCATATGGGTTTGGCTGTTCCTGGGTGAAACGGCCAATATCAATGTTCTTCTGGGCGGTTTCATTCTGCTCGCCGCATTGATCGGCAACGCGCTTTCCGGCGTGCGCAAGAAGCCGGTTCCCCTGATGCAATAGCGGCACGTTCGCCGCGGCTCCTGCCGCATCAGGCAGGACAAATCCGCGCAGGTGGAAAACTCGTGCTTTTTCGCTGTATGCGGGGTTACATCGGCGCTGACCTTCGCCTATAAGGCCGCTTCAGCCAGCACAATTGCGCGACTCTCCCGGGCGGAAAACCGCTCCGGTTTTCGCGCGCGCATGAACTTTCAACGGGACCCGCACGCACCCCCCATGCCAAAACGCACCGACATCGAGACCATCCTCATCATCGGCGCCGGCCCGATCGTCATCGGTCAGGCCTGCGAATTCGACTATTCCGGCACACAGGCCTGCAAGGCGTTGAAGGCCGAAGGTTACCGCATCGTGCTGGTCAATTCGAACCCGGCGACGATCATGACCGACCCCGATCTTGCCGACGCCACCTACATCGAGCCGATCACGCCGGACATCGTCGCGCGCATCATCGAGAAGGAACGCTCGAAGACGAAGGGCGGCTTCGCGCTGCTGCCGACCATGGGCGGCCAGACGGCGCTCAACACCGCGCTTTCGCTGCGCCGCATGGGCGTGCTCGACAAGCACAATATCGAGATGATCGGCGCCGATGCGGCGGCCATCGACATGGCCGAGGACCGCAAGCTGTTCCGCGAGGCGATGCAGCGCATAGGGCTTGAAACGCCGAAATCGGTTCTCGCCAATGCGTCCGACCTGAAGAACGAGGACAAGCAGCGCTATCGCGCCGGTCTGGAAAAGATCGATGCGATGGACATCACTGCTGAGGAAAAATCCCGCCTCAAGGCCGAATACCAGAAGAACTGGGCCGCCGGTGAACGCGAGCGCGGCAAGCGCTATGAGGAAAAGGCGCTGATCGAGGCTCTGGAAGCCCTGCCCGTCGTTGGCCTGCCCGCCATCATCCGCCCCTCCTTCACGCTAGGTGGGACGGGCGGCGGCATCGCCTACACCAAGTCGGAATTCATCGAGATCGTGGAACGCGGCCTTGATGCCTCGCCCACCAACGAGGTGCTGATCGAGGAATCCGTGCTCGGCTGGAAGGAATTCGAAATGGAGGTCGTCCGCGACAAGGCGGACAACTGCATCATCATCTGTTCCATCGAGAACATCGATCCGATGGGCGTGCACACCGGGGATTCGATCACCGTCGCGCCGGCGCTGACGCTGACCGACAAGGAATACCAGATCATGCGCAACGCCTCGATCGCGGTGCTGCGCGAGATCGGGGTGGAGACCGGCGGATCGAATGTTCAGTTCGCCATCAATCCTGCCGACGGGCGCATGGTGGTCATCGAGATGAACCCACGCGTGTCGCGGTCCTCGGCGCTGGCGTCGAAGGCGACCGGCTTTCCTATCGCCAAGGTCGCCGCCCGCCTTGCCGTAGGCTACACGCTCGACGAGCTTGAAAACGACATCACCGGCGGCGCGACACCGGCAAGCTTCGAGCCGACCATCGACTACGTGGTCACCAAAATCCCGCGTTTCGCCTTCGAGAAGTTTCCCGGATCCGAGCCGGTGCTGACCACATCGATGAAGTCGGTCGGCGAAGTCATGGCCATTGGCCGCACTTTCGCTGAAAGCCTGCAGAAGGCCCTTCGCGGGCTGGAAACCGGCCTGACCGGATTAAACGAAGTGAATATTTCCGGACTTGGCGAGGGCGATGACAAGAACGCGATCCGCGCAGCCCTCGCCATCCCGACTCCGGACCGTCTTCTCAAGGTCGCGCAGGCTCTGCGCCACGGCGTAGATCACGAACAGATCGTGCAGTCCTGCGCATTCGACCCGTGGTTCATCGAGCGGCTTCAGGAAATCGTCGATGTCGAGGCCAAACTGCGCGAGCACGGCCTGCCGGAAAGCGCTGTCATGATGCGCTCGGTCAAGGCGATGGGCTTCTCCGACGCGCGTCTTGGTGAACTGACAGGTAAAAGCGAGGACGAAATTGCCGCCTACCGGCGCTCGCTTGGCGTGACACCGGTCTACAAGCGCATCGACACCTGCGCGGCGGAATTCGCCTCCCCCACCCCTTACATGTATTCGACCTACGAAAGCCCGTTCGGCGAGAGTCCGCACAACGAGGCCGACCCCAGCAACGCTAAGAAGGTTGTCATCCTCGGCGGCGGACCGAACCGCATCGGCCAGGGCATCGAGTTCGACTATTGCTGCTGCCATGCCGCCTTCGCGCTGGCCGACATCGGCATTGAGTCGATCATGGTCAACTGCAACCCGGAGACGGTTTCCACCGATTACGACACCTCAGACCGGCTCTATTTCGAACCGCTGACCGCCGAGGACGTTCTGGAGATCATCCGCACCGAACAGGAAAGCGGCGAACTGCTCGGCGTCATCGTCCAGTTCGGCGGACAGACGCCGCTGAAGCTCGCCGAGGCCCTGCAGGCAGCTGACGTTCCGATCCTCGGCACGTCGCCCGACATGATCGATCTTGCCGAAGACCGTGACCGTTTCCAGAAACTGCTGCGTCAGCTTGGTTTGCGCCAACCGGTCAACGGCATTGCCAAGAGCGCCGAGGAAGCGCGCCGCATCGTCGATGCGATCGGCTATCCTGTCGTCATCCGCCCTTCTTACGTGCTTGGCGGCAGGGCGATGGAGATCGTCCGCGACACGGCCCAGTTCGACCGCTACATCAACGAGGCCGTCGTCGTTTCCGGCAAGAGCCCGGTGCTGATCGACAGCTATCTGACCGACGCCATCGAGGTCGATGTCGATGCGCTATGCGACGGCACGGACGTTCTGGTCTGCGGCATCATGGAGCACATCGAGGAAGCCGGCATCCACTCCGGCGACAGTGCCTGTTCGCTGCCGACGCATTCGCTCTCTCCTGCCATCGTCTCCGAGATCGAACGCCAGACCCGCGAGTTGGCACTGGCGCTGAATGTCGTCGGCCTGATGAACGTGCAATACGCCATCAAGGACAACGACATCTACGTTCTGGAAGTGAACCCGCGCGCATCCCGCACCGTACCCTTCGTTGCCAAGACCATCGGTGCTCCGGTTGCCAAGATAGCGGCCCGCCTGATGGCCGGAAGCAGGACCGGCGAGAAACTCGGCTCCTTCGATATCGATTTGAGCCCCTATGACCACATCGCGGTCAAGGAAGCCGTCTTCCCGTTTGCCCGCTTCCCCGGCGTCGACACCGTGCTGGGTCCGGAAATGCGTTCCACCGGTGAGGTCATGGGATTGGCGCGCGACTACGCTCTGTCTTTCGCCAAGAGCCAGCTTGCCGGCGGCACCCGTGTTCCGCTCACCGGCAACGCCTTCGTTTCGGTGCGCGATGGCGACAAGCTGAAATTGCTGGAAACCATGCAGCGGCTCGAACGGCTCGGCTTCGGCATCCTGGCGACCGGCGGCACGCAGCGCTTTCTCACCGAAAACGGCATCGCGGCGAAGAAGATCAACAAGGTCCTGGAAGGCCGCCCGCACATCGTCGATGCCATCGAAAACGGCGATGTGGCAATCGTCATCAACACCACCGAAGGCGTACAGGCCCTTGCCGACAGCCGTTCGCTGCGGCGCGCCGCGCTGATGCACAAGGTGCCCTATTATACCACCGTTGCCGGCGCCATCGCCGCGGTTCAGGGCATCGAGGCCGTCGGCGCCGGAAACCTTGATGTCGAGCCGCTTCAGGCTTATGTGGCAGGCCGCCGTCACACCATACCGACGGCGGGAGCTGCATAAAATCACTCTGTCCGCAGGATTGTTGGCTTGACCGGCGCAAAAACGCCGATCACGCTGCTTACAAGGGTTTTGTGACAACCTTGTCTATTGAGGCGGGCAACCCGCCCGGAGGAAAGGCCGCATGGAAAAGATTCCGATGACCGCAGCAGGCTACGCCGCGATCGAAGAGGAACTGCGCCGCAGGAAACAGACCGATCGCCCGTCCATCATCCAGGCGATCGCCGAAGCACGCGCCCATGGCGATTTGTCCGAGAACGCCGAATACCATGCCGCCAAGGAGCAGCAGGGCATGAACGAGGCCCGCATCGCGGACCTGGAAGAGCAGATCGGCCGCGCCGATATCATCGATGTGTCGAAGCTCACAGGCGATGAGATCAAGTTCGGTGCCACCGTCACGCTGATCGACGAGGACACCGAGGAAAAGAAGGTCTACCAGATCGTCGGCGACATGGAGGCTGACGTGCGCTCCGGCAAGATCTCGATCTCCTCGCCCATCGCGCGCGCCCTGATCGGCAAGAGCACAGGCGATTCCGTCGATGTTGCCGCCCCCGGCGGCACCCGCGCCTACGAGATCGAGAAGGTCGCGTTCAAGTAGACATGTCTTGTTCGGTTCGTGGCCCTACTATATAATAAATATTATATAGATAGAGAGTCGTGAGATGCTTTCATTCAAGGTCACAACCGTTGGTGCGTCTTCGGGTGTCATCTTGTCCAAAGAGGCAATGGCCCGCCTGAAGGTGAAGAAGGGCGACAAGCTGTTTCTCACCGAAGCACCTGACGGCGGTTACCGGCTGACGCCCTATGATCCGGAATTCGCCCGGCAGATGTCGCTGGCTGAAGACATCATGCATGAAGACCGCGAAATTCTGCGGGCACTTGCCAAGTGAACAAATCGGCTCGGCGCTGGATCGAGCCAACCGTTCTCTTTGCAGCACATGATCGCCAGATTGCCGAACACGGCGGATCGGAAGGTATACGCGATCGCAGCGTGATCGAAAGCGCGCTGGCGCGCCCGCAAAACCTCACCGCTCATGGCACACCGGATGCTGCCGAACCTGCAGCAGCTTACGCGTACGGCCTTGCGAGAAATCACGGTTTCGTGGACGGCAACAAACGCATTGCATGGATTTCAGCGCGTCTTTTCCTGGCTGATAACGGATACAGCCTGACGTTCGAACCGCTTGATGCAATCCGGCTCATGCAGAACCTCGCGGCGGGCCGCATCAGTGAAAGCGAGCTTGCGGGATGGTTCCGCCAGCGGATAGAACCGCGCGAAAAAGCATAATCCGTGTCCCCTTGCTCTACCCCTCGATCGGCACGAGCGGCGCGTTCTTGTTCTGACGGATGATCAGCGTGGTGCGGACGCTGTCGACGTTCGTTGCCGCTGTCAGCTCGTCGATGACGAAACTCTGGAACGTACCGAGATCGGGCGCGACGCATTTCAGCAGGAAGTCCACCTCGCCGGACAACATGTAACTTTCCCGCACGATCGGCCAGCTTTCCACGCGCTTGGTGAAGGCGGCGAGATCGGCTTCCGCCTGACTGGTCAGCCCGACCATGGCGAAGGCCATGACGTCCTGCCCGAGACTCTTGGCGTCAAGCAGCGCGCGGTAGCCTGTGATTATTCCCGCCTCCTCAAGCGCGCGGACACGCCGCAGACATGGCGGCGCGGAAATTCCGACCCTGCGGGCAAGCTCCACATTGGTCATCCGCCCGTCGCCCTGAAGCTCGCGCAGGATCTTCCAGTCTATTGCGTCCAGCCTGCCGCGCATCGAACGATCCTTTCGCGCACTCGACGGTTTGTTTCACCATACTAGCATATTATTGCCGATTCTGCGGCACGCATCGACTGAGCAATCGCGTGTCTCATGCGCACCGGCTGGCATGGTTTTCCTCATTTTCAGCCGTTGTGCCGCCGCATCCCTTGAAACCATGGGACTGCGCCCCCTAATGTTATGCGCCCGGCGCATGGCTGCGCCGATTCTCCGGGTGAACTGCGCGTCCATAAGCCTGATGCGAGGGAAACCCGGAGAGATGACTGTTTCCAGGAATACTCACGATGTCTGCTGATACGCCCAAAACGATCACCACCCGCATCGCCATCATCGGGTCCGGCCCCGCCGGTTACACCGCTGCGATCTATGCTTCGCGCGCCATGCTGGAGCCGGTGTTGATCCAAGGCTTGCAGCCCGGCGGCCAGTTGACCATCACCACGGAAGTGGAGAACTATCCCGGCTTCGCCGACGTCATCCAGGGCCCCTGGCTGATGGAACAGATGGAAGCCCAGGCGAAACATGTCGGCACCGAGATCATTACAGACCTGATTACCGATGTGGACGTGACGCGCCGGCCCTTCGTGCTGACCGGAGACAGCGGCACGAAATACATTGCAGACAGCGTCATCATCGCAACCGGGGCGCAGGCGAAATGGCTCGGCCTCCCGTCCGAACAGACCTTCCAGGGCTTCGGCGTCTCGGCCTGCGCCACCTGTGACGGCTTTTTCTACCGCGGCAGGCAAGTCATCGTCGTCGGCGGCGGCAACACCGCCGTCGAGGAAGCGCTGTTCCTGACCAACTTCGCCTCCAAGGTCACGGTCATCCACCGCCGCGACGAATTCCGCGCCGAACGCATCCTGCAGAACCGCCTGTTCGATAACGAGAAGATCGAGGTGGTATGGGACACCACGGTTGAGGAAATCCTCGGCGGCGACAATCCGCGCGGCGTCACCGGAGCCAGAGTGAAGAACGTCAAGACCGGTGAAACCCGCGAGATCGCGGCCGACGGCGTGTTCGTCGCCATTGGCCACGCCCCGGCAACGGAACTGTTCAAGGACAAGCTGGAGATGAAGGCGGGCGGCTATCTGATGACCGCGCCGGATTCGACCGCTACCAGCATCGCCGGCATTTTCGCCGCTGGCGACGTCACCGACGACATCTACCGCCAGGCGGTTACCGCCGCCGGCATGGGCTGCATGGCCGCGCTCGAAGCCGAGCGCTGGCTTGCTGCCGGCGGCATCCGCGAGGCTGCCGAATAGAATTTTGTTTTCCGGATTGCGTAAACAGGCGTACCGGCGGTGAGAGGGGCCGCGCGGTAAAGCCATAAAACAGCGTCCGGGGGGAGAAGATCATGGACTGGGACAAGCTTCGCGTGTTTCACGCGGCGGCTGGCGCTGGAAGTTTTACCCACGCGGGCGAAACGCTGGGTCTGAGCCAGTCGGCCGTAAGCCGACAGGTCGGGGGCCTCGAAGAGGATCTCGGCGTACCGCTGTTTCACCGCCACGCCCGCGGATTGATCCTGACCGAGCAGGGCGAGATGCTGTACCGCAGTGCCCAGCGCATCTTCTCGGAACTCGAGGCAACCAGAACGCGGCTGACGGATTCGCGCGAAAAGCCGAGCGGCGAGTTGCGCGTCACCACCACGGTGGGTCTTGGATCGAGCTGGCTGACGCCGCGGCTGAAGGAATTCCTCGAACTCTATCCCGACATCAGCCTGTCGCTGATCCTGCGCGACGAGGAACTGGACCTGTCGATGCGCGAGGCCGACATCGCGCTGCGCCTGCGTCAGCCGACCCAGCCGGACCTGATCCAGCGCCGGCTGTTCACGGTGCATTTCCACGCTTATGCATCACCGGAATATACCCGGCGTCACGGCGCGCTGAATTCCATCGAGGACCTCGACGATCATCGTGTCATCACCTTCGGCCAGCCGACGCCCAGCTACCTGCGCGACATCAACTGGCTCGTCACGATAGGACGATCGGATTCCAACCCGCGCAAACCCTTCTTCACCGTCAACAATGTGCACGGCCTTAAACGCGCGGTGGAGAACGGGCTGGGCATCGCAATCTTGCCGGACTACGTGATCGATTCGACCACGAACCTCGTTCGCGTGTTACCCGATGCCGATCTGCCAGCCTTCGACACCTATTTTGTTTATCCGGCCGAATTGCGGGATTCCGCCCGGGTCAACGTATTCCGCGACTTTTTGCTGTCAAAAGCGCGCGGCTGGTCGTTTTGAGCTGAAACCGGCGTTTTACGCTATATTTTTGTGCACCGCACAAGATATGCGCCTATTGCATGGGCATCATGCATTTTGCTGCGTTGCACAATGACCATTCAGGGGGCATATAAAGCCTCAGCTGTAGGCACGGAGCGCGTTCCTCCTCCCTCGCGTTTCGGTGCGGTCAGCTGTTCCCCTCTGGAATAGCTCGCCGGTGCTCCCTGCGCTGGCTGAGCAAATACTTCAAAGGCCGGATCTTCCGATCCGGCCTCTTTTCTTTTCAGGGCAATTCCAGGAGTTGAGCGGAAAAACGATCCAGTGAATCGTTTTCAAGCGAAACGGAAACCGGTTTTCCGGCGCAGCTGTGCCCACTCACATGAAGTATTTGCGTTCATCCGTATTCGGATAGAGACCGGCCACCTGCTCGCCATAACCATTGAAAAGCAGCGTCGGCACCCTGTCACGTGTTCCCAGCACCCGTTCTTCGGCCTGGCTCCAGCGCGGATGCGCCACGGCTGGGTTCACATTGGCCCAGAAGCCGTATTCGCGCGCGTTGATCTCTTCCCAGAAGCTGACCGGGCGCTCGTTGGTGAAGGTGAATTTCACGATCCCCTTGATCGACTTGAAGCCATACTTCCACGGTGTCGCCAAGCGCAGCGGCGATCCCATCTGCTTGGGAAGCGGTTTGCCGTAAGCGCCGGTGGCAATGAAAGCGAGGTCGTTGGTTGCTTCCTCGATCGTCAGCCCCTCCACATAGGGCCAGGGATAGCCGAACGATCCGGTCTTCTGGCCCGATGCAACGGAGGGCATCATGAAGGTTTCCATGCGCACATATTTCGCAGCCGACTGCGGCTTGGCATAATCGACAAGCGCCTTGAGCGGAAATCCGGACCATGGAATCGTCATTGACCATGCTTCGACGCAGCGATGACGGTAGAGCCGTTCCTCGAGCGGCATGGCCGCGAGCAGCGTATCAACGTCGATCTCTCGCTCTTGCTCGACCATACCGTCAAGCTTCACCGCCCAGGGCCTGATCGGCAACGCCTGTGCGGCTTCGGAGATATTCTTGGACGAACCGAACTCGTAATAGTTGTTGTAGGTGAAATTGAAGCCTTCCGGCGTGAGGTCACGGTCGAGTTTGTAGGCTTCGTTGCGCTTGAAGGGGTAGAGCTTGGTGCTCGGATCATCTTCGGGTGCCCCGTAGACCTTGCTTTCGCCAAACAGCGAAAACGCGCTTGCGTGCGGCGCGACCGCAGCGGATGCCACAAGCCCCGCGCCGCCTGCAAGCAGAGCACGCCGGTTGAGAAAGACGTTTTCCGGTGTCGCAGTCCGCTCCGGCAGTTCCCAGGAGCGTTTGTTGCGAATGAGCATGTCAGCCTCCGTTCAAGCAATTCCAGGAAAAGTGTGACGCGGTTTCCGTCCGGAATTGCGTAAAATTGAATTGCGTTCAGTCTCGCCGCGCGGAAAAACCCATGCGGCAAGAATCCTCACAACAATAGTTAGGGGGCCAGGCGCGCGGGTCCAAATCACAGCCCCGCGAGCCCGAGTTGATGACACCGGCCAAAAAAAGCTCAGGCCGCTTCGGCGGCGTGCTCCTCGACCACTTGATCAGCCAGCTTTCCGGTCAGTTCCTGCCAGTGGTCGAACTTCGTCGAAAATCCGCCGACACCCGACGTCGCAGACCGCAGTTCGACGATCAGATCGCCGATTTCCGCTTCCGGCAGATGCACATTCACAGTGTCCCAGCCTTCCCAGCCCGGCCGCGCATCGAAACCGAGAATCTGCCCGCGTCTTTGCGAAACGATCTGGTTCAGACGTGCCGTCGCATCGCTCGGTACATGGATTTCCACCGCCATGATCGGCTCCAGCAGCACCGGTGAACACTGGGGCATACCCTCGCGCATGCCGATCTGGGCCGCCGTGCGGAACGCCATGTCCGAGGAATCGACGGTGTGGTACGAGCCGTCCGTCAGCGTTACGCCGACATCGATAACCGGGAAACCGAGCGGCCCCTTGCTGAGATACTCACGGATGCCGGCTTCCACGGATGGAATGTACTGCTTCGGCACCACGCCGCCGGTGATCGTATTGTCGAACACGAACCCCGTACCGCGTGGCAGCGCCTTGATGTCGAGCACCACATCACCGAACTGGCCGTGCCCGCCCGATTGCTTCTTGTGTCGCCCGCGCACACTCGTGCTTTTGCGGATCGTCTCGCAATACCCCACGCGGGGACGCTTGGCTTCCGCCGATACGCCGTATTTGGTCATCAGCTTTTCCAGCGCCACGCGCAGATGCATGTCGCCCTGCCCGCTGAGCACCATCTCGCCGGTGGTCTGATTGTGATCGAGCGACAACGAGGGATCCTCGTCGATCAGCTTGGCGAGCGATGCCGCCAGCTTGACCTCGTCCTTGCGCTCTTTCGCAGCCACCGAAAGCGCCAGCACCGGCGAAGGTGTCTCGACCAGCGCCAGACCACCGCCACCGGCGGAGGACAGCGTGTCACCGGTTTTCACACTCTCAAGCTTGGCGAGTCCGACCGTATCGCCGGCACTGGCCGCATCGGCGCGATGGGTATCCTGCCCGAACACGCTTTGCAGGCCGGACACCTTGACTTCATTGCCCTCCCCGTCCTTCAGCACCGTGCCATCGTGAATGCTGCCCGACAGCACCCGCACTACGGACAATTTGCCGCCGTGGCTGGTATGGATGGTTTTCATCACCTGCGCCCTGGGAGCGCCGTCTTCCGGCGCGCCAAGCCGCGCAGCCGTACCTGCCACTCCGGCCACTTCGTGCCGAAACGCCTTCATGAGCCGCAGCATGCCGTTGCCGTTCTCGGCAGACCCGAGGAACAGCGGCACGATCAGTCCATCACGCAGCTCGCGGGCAAGATCGTCGAAAACGACATCGCGCGGTGGCTCGATGTCCTCCAGCAGTTGCTCCATCAGCTTGTCATCATAATCGGCAAGCTTCTCCAGCATGGAAAAGCGCGCCTCTGTCTCTTCCTCTTTCTGAGCTTCGCCCATTTTGACGACTTCACTTGATGCATGTTCGCGGTAGACAAAGGCGCGCTCCAGGGCCAGATCGATGAACCCTGTGGCGACATCATTTTCGTAAATCGGCAATTGCCGCATCACGACCGGCCGGCTGCTGGCGCTCTGCAAAAGCTGCAGCACGTCCTGCAAAGTGCCTTCGGCCTTGTCGATCTTGTTCAGAAAAAGCATGTGCGGAACACCGGCATCCTCGACTTCCTTGAGGATCGCCTGCAGCGCCGGAATTTTCTTCTCGTCGGGTTCGCATACCACGATCGCCGCATCGACGCCCGGCAGCACGCCGCGCATGTCCTGCAGGTATTCAACCGAGCCCGGACAATCGAAAAACGTGTAGGTATCGCCGAGGAATTCACTCGAGGCGATGTTGACCTCCACGCTCATGCCATGCGCGCGCGCCTGGGGTGACGCATCGCCAATGGTGTTCTTGTCGGCCATCCGGCCCTGGCGCGCAATTGTGCCGTTGCGCGCCAGAAGCGCCTCAAGAAGTGTGGTTTTGCCGCTAAGATACGGTCCGACAATCGCAATAGCCCGCCCGCCCTGCGGGCCCGCTTGAGCGCCGTTATTTCCTGATCCCATACCAAGTTCCTCCCCTTAAGCGGGCGGAACCGGCTTGTCCCTTCATTTTCACGCGCGCCCGGGTTTTGTGGGTGCGGTCCCGCCTTCAAGCGCGAGCGTTTTGTGACGGGCATGGTCCCAAGCATTTGACTGCTTGGCAAGAGGCAGATTGGACATCGCGCAACATGCTATTCAGCCGGCGATATAGAGGATATCCTGCTTCAGCCTCCCGAGCCTCGTCCGACTGTGCTTCTTGCCGTTTGTCGTCAAAGGGAGACCTGACATGAGATTCATTATCCCGTTATTCGCCGGCATCGCATTCTGCGCTGCGGGGCTGTGTACGGCCGCTCTCGCGGGCGATATCCGCACAGCATCAAAACCCGACACCGCGATCTACGCATCCCCTTGCGCCGAAAAGGCCCTGTCGGCTGTCACCCGGCCTCTCGCCGATCGCAGCGTGGAGCCCCCGCGCGAAATCCAGCTCGCACATGGCACATGGCATCCTTGCGCGAATGACCCCAATGCGTGTGGCGCCGGGCACAGCTGCTGTGCAGGGCATTGTGTGGCCGGGGCCTGCGGCGACTGACGCAGAATTGAAAGCTGGAAAAAATCGGGCAGCGACATGTCATGCCGCTGCCCGAAGATCACTTTGGCCTTTTCCTGCTTAAAGGGCGTTACTTCTTGCCCCCGAGCACAGCGCCGGCGATAGCTGTCAGGACACCGCCACCCGCGGCACCGCCGACCACATCGCCAAGGATAGAGGCCAGACCGCCGGCGTCTCCGCCCAGCAGCCCGCCGATCAGCGGCCCGAGTGCCATGCCGCCACCGACGCCACCAACGGCACCAGCCAAAAGCCGCGGCACAAGCGCAACAGCAGCCTGCTTGACCAAGGTTCCAACGATCCCGCCACCAACCATGCCGGAAATCGCCTGAACTACGAGATTGACGATCATCGATTCCATATTTCAGTCCTCACCTTGCGCGACCACACCAGCCGCAAGTTTGAAGATTAGCCGAAAACAACCGGTTCTGCGCTGTAAAACAACACGCTTGTGGACAGTACTCTTCGGGCATGAAAAAGGCGGCAACCGGAAGCTGCCGCCTTTCATGTCCGCAAACATGCGGAAAACTCAGTAACTGTCGGTCAAGCGCAGCTCGGCGACGCCAACGGCGATATTCAGCCCTTCCTGGCCGCTGACCGAAAGCGGCTGCAGCACGATCGAGCGCGACGAGCCCCCGATCAGGGCGTTCGCGCCAACCCCAAGACCCACGGTCGCCTCGCCGGAAACACCGCCATAAGTGCCGTTCAGCACACCATTGGGAAGATTGCTCGTCGGCGCCAGCACGCCCCAGACCATCACGCCACGGGTCGTCGCTCCGATATCGATACCGAACTTGTTGATCGAACCACGATAGCGCTCGTCAGGTCCTTCCGCGCGCTCGAAGACACAATCGAGCGATTTGCTCGACCCGAAGATGAACCCGGTTCCGCCGGCCACCTCACAGGTCAATGTACCAATTTCAATGCGGTCCTGAGCCTGCAAACCCGATGTCCCGGCAAGGCTTGCAACCGCAACCGTTCCCGCCAGCATGAGTTTGCGCATTGTATCTCGCATGACTTCGCTCCCGTTTGATGTGTAACGGCCAGTGCTCACAAAAGACCGGCATATTCTCTTGTAAACGTGGCGATAGCGCACACAATTTGCAAGCGCCTACGCTTGCGCTGGGTCAACGTAGGGTAAATGCGCCATTGCAGCAGCAAGACGGTCGTTGCCGCAATGGCCGCCCCGATCGTCAGGAACGCAGATTGCCGCAGAAGCGCTGGATGCGGGTGCAGGCTTCTTCCAGCGCCTCGTTGGAGGTCGCATAGGAGATGCGGAAGTTGGGCGAACCACCGAATGCTGCGCCATGCACGACCGCGACACCCTCCTCTTCCAGAAGCGCGGTGACGAAATCCTCGTCATTGGAAATCGCCTTGCCGCCGGCAGACGTCTTGCCGATGGTTCCCGCGCAGGACGGATAGACGTAGAACGCGCCTTCCGGCACCGGGCATTTGATCCCGTCGGCCTGGTTCAGCATCGACACGACGAGGTCGCGACGGCCCTTGAACAGTTCCTGGTTCACAGGGATGAAGGCCTGGGTGCCGTTCAGTGCCTCGACGGCTGCCCATTGCGATATGGAGCTGGGGTTTGAGGTCGACTGCGACTGGATCTTCGCCATCGCCTTGATCAGTTCGACCGGCCCGCCGGCATAGCCGATCCGCCAGCCGGTCATCGAATAGGCCTTGGACACCCCGTTGACCGTCAGCGTGCGGTCCTTCAGCCCCGGCTCGATCTGGGCGACGGTGGTGAACTTGAAACCGTCGAAGACGAGATGCTCGTACATGTCGTCGGTCATCACCCAGACATGGGGATGCTTCATCAGCACGTCCGTCAGCGCCTTGATCTCGGCCTGGGTATAGGCCGCGCCGGTCGGGTTCGACGGCGAGTTGAAGATGATCCACTTCGTTCTAGGCGTGATCGCGGCTTCAAGCATGTCTGGCGTGATCTTGAAGCCGGTTGCAATGCCGGCCTCGATCGCGACCGGTGTACCGCCGGCCAGCGCCACCATGTCGGGATAGGATACCCAGTAAGGCGCCGGCACGATCACTTCGTCGCCCGGATTGATGGTTGCCATCAGCGCGTTGTAGAGCACCTGCTTGCCGCCGGTGCCGACGCTGATCTCATTGATGGCGTACTCAAGCCCGTTCTCGCGCTTGAACTTGGCGACGATCGCCTCCTTGAGCTGCGGGATACCGTCGACGGGTGTGTATTTCGTCTTGCCGTCGCGGATCGCCTTGATCGCGGCTTCCTTGATGTTTTCCGGCGTATCGAAATCAGGTTCCCCGGCACCAAGACCGATAACGTCGCGGCCGGCGGCTTTCAGTTCCGCCGCCTTGGTGGTGACGGCGATTGTGGCGGAAGGCTTCACGCGCTTCAGCGCGTCGGCGAGAAAGGCCATTTGTCCGGTGCTCCTGGATATCCCGGTGAATGCGGGCGGACATTAGTGCCGCTTTGTGGCTGCGCGCAAGGGTTCCAGCCCTTCCATTGTGTCACAGGTGTCGTCTCTGCCACACAAAGATCACAAAGGATTCAGGCAAGCGCCCCAATTCGCCCGAAGACGGGCCTCAATCGCAGAGCAGTTTGCCGCCATCGGCCGGTTCGATCGGCACATGCAAACACTGACGCGTAACGCATAAAGACGGGGCCAATAACATGCACACGCAGAACAACGACAATCTTCCCGAGAACAATCACCACGATCAGGGGCTCAACATCGGCCGCGCCATCGTCGCATGGCTTGTCGCTGCGGTGCTGGCGGTGACCTTCGCCGCATTCGCATCTTTCGAAGCGCAAGCAGCCCCATTCGGCAGCATGTCTCTCGAACTCACGATCAGCCGGGATTCCGAATTCATTCTGCTGGCCGTGGCCGCAGCCGCCGTCTTCGCCGTCATCTTCATTATGTGGCGTGACGTTGCCCGCCAGGCGGACCGCTCATTGCGCGAGCGCGGCCACTACTGAGCGCTTGCCTTCTGTACAAATACACGCACTGGCCCTAGCTCTTTGTAAAACGAAACCAAGGAGCGGGCCGGTGAAACTCCCCCGATATTGGCTGCCTGCATTGGCGGTGATGGTCTTTGTGACCGCCGTAGCCATATCCAGCAGACCAGCCCCCGCACAACGTTTCGAGACCGAGAAATACGCAATCGGTGTCGACACGTTTGCAAGCGGCCTCGAACACCCCTGGGGTCTGGCTTTTCTGCCAGACGGGCGCATGCTGGTCACCGAACGCCCCGGCCGCATCCGGCTCGTGGAGACAGACGGTAGCTTGAGCGAACCTCTGGAAGGCGCGCCATCCACCCAGAGTTTCGGGCAGGGCGGCATGCTCGACATCGCGCTCGATCCCGATTTCACCGAAACCTCCCGCGTCTTCATCACCTTTGCCTACATCGAGAACGGCAAGGCAGGAACCGCCGTCTGGCGTGCCCGGCTGGCTACGGACGGCACGCCGCGTCTTGTCGACGGCACGATGATCTTCCGCATGAACAAGCTGTCGTCGAAGGGCCAGCACTTCGGCTCGCGCATTGTCTTCGCGCCGGACAAGACGCTGTGGGTCACCGTCGGCGAACGCGGCGAACGCGACCGCGCCCAGGACCCGAGCGACCATGCCGGCTCCGTCCTGCGCATGGACCGCGACGGCAAAGCGCCCGCCGACAACCCCTTTGTCGGCAGGGACGGCGACGACCTCATCTGGTCAATCGGTCACCGCAACCCGCAAGGCGCCGCATTCAATCCATGGACGAAAACACTGTGGACAGTGGAACACGGCGCGCAGGGCGGGGACGAGATCAACACACCTCAGCCTGGCCGCAACTACGGCTGGCCGGTCATCGCCTACGGACGCGAATATTCAGGCGGCAAGATCGGCGAAGGCACCGAGAGACCGGGCATGGAGCAGCCAGTCTATTACTGGGACCCGTCGATTGCGCCTTCGGGCATGGAGTTCTACACCGGCGACGCATTCCCCGAATGGCGCGGCAATGTCTTCATCGGCGCTTTGAAGTTCCAGCTGCTGGCACGCCTGACGCTGGATGGCGACAAGATCACGGCCGAGGAACGCATGCTGGAGGATTTGGGCGAGCGTATCCGCGCCGTAAAGCAGGGGCCGGACGGCAATCTCTATCTGCTCACCGACAACGCGCGTGGACGAATCCTGAAGATCAGCCGGGCACGCTGACGATACGATCCGCCTTGACCGGTACACTGATGCGCCTGCTTCGCTTATGCTTGCCGCACCCATTCAATTCAAACAAGCGAGCGCAATGGCATGAGCGGCTTTCATTTCCTTTCCGATGCCGTGCTGGAAAACCTTGGCCTCACGCAGAGTGAAATCGCCGACGCAATCGAGGACGCCTTACTTGCCAAAACGCGCGAGGAAGTCTGGACCGCACCGAAGTCGGCCCTTCTGCCCGGCGACGGGCGATACATGATGACCACGCTGTGCGCCTCCGACAATCCACAACTCACCGGCGTCAAGGCGGTGACCGTCAGCCCGCGCAACCCCGGGCGCGGGCTCGATGCCATCAATGGCGCGATCACCCTGTTCGACAGTGAGACCGGGCTGCTTAAGGCCGTGCTGGGCGCCAACTGGATCACCGCGGTGCGCACGGCGGGCCTGAGTGCGGTTGCCGCACGCAGACTGGGAAATCCGCAGTCCGAGACAATCGCCTTCGTCGGAACCGGCGTGCAGGCGCGCAGCCACCTGGAAGCCTTCCGCGATATCTTTCCTCTAAAGCGCATCCGTGCCTTCGGCAGGGGACAAGCCAATATCGGAAAGCTCTGTGCCTTCGCTGAGAAACGCGGGCTGGAGGCCAGTGCCGCGGCGTCCGCGCAAGAAGCCCTGGAAGGCGCCGATATCGTCGTCACCTCGGTAACGCTGGACTACACGATCGAACCTTTTCTCGACGCGGGGTGGCTCAAACCCGGCGCCTTCGCCGCGATCACCGATCTCGGCATTCCCTGGCTTCCCGATACAATGAACGCGTTTGGACAGGTCTTCGTAGACGACCGCGAACAGGAGGCGGCAAGCCCCAAACCGATGGTCGACCCGGCACTCATCAAGGGCGACTTGACGCAGATGGTGGCCGGCGACGTGGCATCATCATTCGATGCCTCACGCCCTGCCTGTTTCATCTTCCGAGGGCTCGCCATCGGCGACTTCGCCGTCGCCGCGCTGGCCTATGAGCAAGCTATGAAGAAGGGACTGGGAACGCTGGTGGAGGAGTAAGACCCTGCGGTCAGCCTAATCCCGCGCCGCGCATTTGAACGCGGCTGAAAGGGCTGCCAGCGCATCGCGCTGCGGACCGTCTTTCTCGCGCGTGTGCAGCATGACCGGCAGGCGCGGCAGGTCGGGAAGCCCAAGCCTTTTGCCCACATCGACCGCGCCTAGCGGCAGCATGCGGCGTGCGAGTGCGGATACACCCATGCCGGCCATGACGGCCGCCGAGACCGCAGTGACGCCGCCGCCGACGAATATCTCCGTCCACGGGATGCCCGCCTCGTCGAGCATCTGCCCCGCCATGATACGGATACCGCAAGGTTCGGGCATCGTCGCGATCGGCAGTGGTTCGCTGGCGCGATGCTGCCAGGTCGGTGACGCGAACCAGCCGAACTTCTCTTCAGCCAGCACCGAGCCATCGTCGCGCCCGACATGCTGGCGCACGATCACGGTATCGACTTCGCGCCGGTCGAAGCTCTGCAGCAAGTCGCCCGAAGAACCGATCCGGATTTCGATAACGAGATCCGGGTCCTGCGCATTCATGCGCGCAATCAGCGAGGGCAGTTCC
This sequence comes from Rhodobiaceae bacterium, assembly GCA_020637855.1. Lineage (GTDB taxonomy): Bacteria > Pseudomonadota > Alphaproteobacteria > Rhizobiales > Tepidamorphaceae > JACKJK01. The sequence continues at coordinate 463,887 of JACKJR010000002.1, forward strand.
GGCCCGGCGACATGATCGCTGATGCCGATGGTGAGGCGCTGCCGGGCCTGGCTCAATGCCGAACAGGCGCGGTCATGCGCCTCAAGAAGTTCGCGGGCGTGCTCAAGGAACGCCGCACCGCGCGAGGACAGCTCGACATAGCGCGGCGTGCGTTCGAAGAGCCGGACGCCGAGACGCTCTTCCAGCCGCTTCAGTTTCAGGCTTACCGCCGACTGCGTCGTCCGCGTCGCTTCTGCGGCGCGCGTAAAGCTTCCAAGCTCGGCAATGCGCACGAATGCGCGGACGGAATCGAGATCGAGGGCACGTTCAGTCATTTCAAATCTTTATCTTTGTTATCTTCAATCATGCAATACACAAATAACATAGGCTTCCATAGGTTCCTAGCCACACGAATTGGAAAGGACCTGAACATGCCGCTCATTCACATCTCATTGCGTGCAGGAAAACCGGAAAGCTACCGCCAGGCGATCTGCGACGGCGTCCATGCCGCTCTGCACGAAACCTTCAATGTGCCCGCCGACAACGATTTCGTGACTGTCAGCGAGCATGAGCCCGCAAACTTCCGCTACAGTCCGCTTTACCTCGGCATCGCGCGCACGGACGACCTCGTCTTCATCCAGATCACCGCGAACAACACCCGCTCAAGCGATCAGAAGAAGGCCCTGTTCAAGCGGATCGTCGAACTGCTCGGCGAAAACCCCGGCCTGCGCCGTGAAGACATCTTCATCGGCCTCGTCGAAGTTCCAAAGGAAAACTGGTCGCTGGGTAACGGCATCGCGCAATATGCTTGAGCCTGCCGCAATCGCTGCCTAGCATCCCGCCTTGAGATAAAAAGACGGAGACGGGATTCGGTTTGGCTGCATCTGATGTGACAAGTAAGGACGGCGAAGAGCCGTCCGATCAGCCGAAGGTCTTCATCTCCTATTCGCGCAAGGACCGCGAAAAGGCACAGCGCATCTCAAAGGTGCTGGGCGAACGAAACTTCGGTGTCTTTCGCGATACCGACGACATCCTGCCGACCGAGGAATGGCGCGACCGGCTCGAGGAACTGATCCGCCAAGCCGACACGATCGTCTTCCTGCTCAGTCCGCATTCGGCGAAGTCGGAGGTCTGCGCCTGGGAAGTCGAACTGGCTTACGCGCTTGAAAAGCGCATCGCACCGATCGTCATCGAGGATGTTGAAGGCAGCGACATCCCGCCGCTGCTGGCGCGGCTCAATTTCATCTTCTGTACAGACCGCGATCCCTTCGAGGATGCCGTCGACACAATGGTGTCGGCGCTCAACACCGACATCGACTGGATCCGTGAGCACACGCGGCTCGCAGGCCTCGCACGCCGATGGGAGAAGTCAGGGCGCGCAGGCACGCTGATGCTGCGCGGTGGCGACATCGCGGCGGCGGAAGCCTGGCGCGATACGCGTCCGAAAGAGGCGCCGCAGGTCACAACGCTGCAACTGGCCTTCATAGCCGAAAGCCGCCGCGCCGCTATCCGCCGTCAGCGCATGGTGGCCGTCGGCTCGGTGGTCGGGCTGATCGCGGCGGTGACCCTGTCGGTCTTCGCCTGGTTGCAGAGCGTCGAGGCAAAGAGCCAGTTGAGGGCAGCACAAGTCAACGAATCGCGTTTTCTTGCCCGGCGCTCGGTGGAGATGGCGCAGGCCGGCGATCATACCGCCGCAGCCCAGGTCGCGCTGATGGCGCTGCCGGGCGAAGGCGGCGAACGCCCCGTAACTCCTGCCGCCGAGAGTGCGCTCCGACTTGCACTCAGCAACTTGACGGAGGCCGCCTATCTCCCTCCCCTCAGCGGCCACCAGCGCGTCGAAGCGGCAATATCCTCCAACGGGATTTATGCTGCCCAATCGGACGGGGCGAACCGCATCGTCGTCACCGACCTGCGTACCATGAAAACCGTGATCGACCGGGAGGCGCCGAGCTGGTGGAGCTTTTTCACCTTCACGCCCGATGGCCGGTTCCTTCAGGTGAGGCGGCGCAACAATTCCAGCAGCAACAGCGGCTCGATGTTCGAGCTCTGGGACGTCGAGAAGGGCGAGCGCCTCATCGAGCGCGACACCCCGATCGACGCCCTGGCGCCGGATGGGCGCACGGCTGTCACCAAGCTGGGTAACAGCTACGACTATCGCATCGTCATCATCGACGTGCTGACGGGGCAGGTTAAACGCGTACTGGCCGAGCAGGTCCAGACGGCCAGCAACTTCTCGTTCGACGCGACGGGCGAATGGCTTCTGATGGACGGGCGGGTTCGGATCGAGGACACGGCGGGGTGGTACGTCGCCAATCTGGTCACCGGTGAGATTCGCCAGCTCAACCCGTCGAACCCGATGCAGATCGGCGAAGCCCGCTGGGCGGCGGAAGGGAGCACATTGATCACAACCGTTCAGGACCAGGGCAAGCCCGTGTTCCAGTTCCGGCGCGCGCCTTATCACGACCCTTACGCGGTCGTCTCCCCGGACTTTGAAGGCTTTGTAAACAGTGTGACCTTGTCGCCCGATGGGCGGTTCATCGACTTCATCTCCGATGACGAGCAGGTGATCATGAACATCGAGACCGGCGAGGAGGTCCGCAGGTTCACCGAGCAACGCCAGATTACCATCCTGCCGGGGTCGGAAGCGTTCGCCATGTATGGCGGGACACTGAAAGGCATCGAGTTCCACCGCCTCTCGCCGCCCGGCCTCCTGGCCCGTGTCTCGACGCTGGGCAATGCGCCGCAGAACTTCACGATAACCCCCGATGGCAGACGGCTGGTGAGCCAGGGCTGGGACAGCTCGATCCAGGTCTGGAATATACCCGAGTTCGTATCCCGGCCGCTCAGCCTCCCGAACCGGTTCGACAGTCTGGTGCGTGATTTCGAATTCACACCGGATGGCGCGTGGCTCGTGGCACAGGGACGGGACAACGGACAGGTGCTTGCCACTGAGCTTGCAGCACCACCTCGGGAGGGGCACGGAACCTATCTGGGTGGCGAGCGCGGGATGCCGACGCGGTTCCTCCTGGACAAGTTGCCGGAAGGGCGCTGCCCGCAGGAACGATATCTGGATATCCTGACCGAGGTGCGCGGCATTGACCGTCCTGCCGACGGGGAGGACCAGGGCTGGGCCTGTCCGGTAGCGATGGCACTGACGCCGGATGGGAGCATGATCATCAGGCTCCACGCGCGCAACGACAAGTTTGGTGTCGAACTGCAGTCCACCACGGGCGCGTTCGAGACAGCCTTCCTTCCGGTCAGGACCTTTGCGATGAACTGGATCCGGTTCACGCGCGATGGCCGGTTTGCGGTGATCACGCCGCCCCGGTTTACCGGAAATGGCGGAATGGTGCTGATTGATCTGGAGCGCCGAGCGCTTGTGGAGCTGGAAGGGATCGCAGAAACCGAGGACACGAGCAGAACCGTGGTCACGTCCGACAATTCCCGCCTGATCGCGCCCGTCAAGCGTACCTTGAAAATCTGGAATATCGAGACCGGCAAAATCATCGGCGAAGTGCCCTCACAGGGCCTCAAGCTCGACCCGCTGATGGGCTTGCGCACCGAAAGTTCCTATCTCTTCTCGGATAACCGGCGGCTGATGCTCACATGGAGTTCAACCGGCTGGATCATCGACATAGAGACCGGCGAGATTCTTGTCGACGACATCGCGCCCGGAGAAATGCAGTTCTATGACGTGTCACCGGACGAACGTCTGATCGCAGTCGGCAGCTATGGTGAGCAGGAGGTTCGGGTCTGGGACCTTGAGGCAGGCGCCTTTGTCGCGCAACTGACCGGGATGGTGACCTCCGGGACACGAGACGAGAACGGGATCACGTCAGTCGCCTTCTCGCCCGATGGCAGCCTGATTGCGGCGGGCTCGGCCAACGGACGGATGCGCGTGTGGAGTTATCCCCGGGACCTGCCTGGATTGATCGCCGACACCCGTGACAGTCTTCCCCGATGGATGGATACAGGCGACCTCGGCCTGTTTTCAGAATGACTTCCGTGTTGAAAAGCACTTCGAACCCCGAAGACGCGCTCCGGTAGAAAGCTAAGCACTCGCAACCGCAGCCCCGATCGCCTCGGACATGATCTCAAGCCCCCGGTCGATCTCGGCTTCCGAGACCGTCAGCGGCGGAGCAATGCGGAACACACCGCCCATGCCGGGCAGCTTGACGATGTTCATGCTCAGGCCGCGGGCCATGCATTCCTCGGTGATCTTCGCACCGAGCTCGAAACCGGGCGCCTTGGTCTGCCGGTCGGTGACGATCTCCAGCCCGATCAGCAGGCCGCGCCCGCGCACATCGCCAACGCACTCGTATTTCTGCTGTAGCGCCAGCAGGCCATCGCGCAATTGCGCGCCGCGCACGCACGCTTGCTCCACGAGACCGTCGCGCTCCACCACATCCAGAACCGTGACGCCGACAGCGGCGGGAAGCGGATCGGAGACGTGGGTGGTGTAGAACAGGAAGCCCTTGTCGAAGGCGGCTTGCTCGATCGTTTCCGTCGCCATAACGGCGGCCAGCGGAAGACCCGCACCCAGCGTCTTCGACAGCGTCATGATGTCGGGCGTCACGCCATCGCGCTGGAACGCGAACATGTCGCCCGTGCGCCCGACACCGGTCTGCGCCTCGTCGAGGATCAAGAGCATGCCGCGCTCCTCGCACTTGCGCTTCAGCGCCGCGAGATAGCCAAGAGGCAGTTCGAGAATGCCGCCACTTGAAAGGATCGGTTCGGCGATGAAGGCGGCAAGGTTGCCGGTCGACTGGCGGTCGATCAGTTCGAACGCATCATCGAGTTCGCGTTGCCAGTCGTTGGAGCCATCCGGATTGGCGAAACGCGGACGGTATGAATTCGGCGCGGGGATCGCGAAGGAACCCGCAGCCGCAGGCCCGTAACCAGACCGGCCGGCGCTGTAGGTGGCCGATGCCGCAGCACCCGTCATACCGTGCCAGCTCTGGGCGAAGGCGACGACCTCGTGCTTGCCGGTCACGAGTTTTGCCATGCGCAGTGCGGCTTCGTTGGATTCAGCTCCCGTGGTCAGAAGCTGCACCCTGTCGAGGCCCGGTGCTAGTGCGGCCAACCGCTCGGCAAGCTCAACCACCGGGCGCGTCAGCATGCCGCTGAACAGATGCGCCACCTGCCCCATCTGCCGGTTCACCGTCGCGATGATGTCGGGGTGGCTGTGGCCGAGCACAGCGCTCATCTGGCCGGAGGTGAAATCGAGGATCGCACGCCCGTCCGCATCATAGACGTACGAACCCTCGGCGCGCTCGATGATGACGGATTCAAACCCCGGGCTGTACCGCGTCAGGTGCTTGCGGGCAGACGCCCAGAATGCGGGATCTTCGTTCAGCGACATGGGAAACCCTCGGGAGATCAAATTCCACAATGGCTAACGCTGCGCGCGCAGGCAGGCAAGCCAGGATTGCCGACACCGACTGGGACGCTACCTAGATTTCAGGGAACCCGGACAGAAAAATTATGCCGGACATATCAGGGAGCAATAAAATGGAACGGCTGACCGCCAAGGACTTCGATCAGGAACTGCTCGACCTCTACGATTTTTACGCGCACGGGATCATCACGAAGCGCGAGTTCCTCGACCGCTCCGCGAAGTTCGTGGTCGGCGGCGTCACCGCGGTGATGCTGTTCGACATGCTGAAACCGGACTATGCGCTTGCCGAACAGGTCTCCTTCAACGACCCCGAAATCAAGGCCACCTATGAAACCTACGCATCGCCGAACGGTCATGGCGAAGTGCGCGGCTATCTCGTCAAACCGAGCAACGCGCCGGAAAAACTGCCCGCCGTTCTGGTGGTTCACGAGAACCGTGGCCTCAACCCCTACATCAAGGATGTCGCGCGCCGGGTTGCAAAGGCTGGTTTCATGGCACTGGCGCCGGACGGTCTGACTTCGGTCGGCGGATACCCCGGTAACGACGATGACGGACGCACGCTTCAGCGCACCGTCGATCCGGTCAAGCTGATGAACGATTTCTTCGCCGGCTACGAACATCTCGCCGGGCGGGCGGATTCAACCGGAAAAGTCGGTTGCGTCGGCTTCTGCTACGGCGGCGGTGTCTGTAATGCGCTGGCCGTTGCCTATCCCGAACTCAGCGCCTCGGTTCCCTTCTACGGCCGCCAGGCGAAGGCGGAAGACGTGCCGCGCATCCAGGCGCCGCTGCAACTCCACTACGGCGGTCTCGATGAGCGTATCAATGCCGGCTGGCCGGCTTACGAAGCGGCATTGAAAGAGCACGGCAAAACCTACGAAGCCCACATCTACGAAGGCGCCAACCACGGCTTCCATAATGACTCCACGCCGCGATATGACATGTCCGCCGCCGAACTTGCGTGGGGCCGCACGGTGAAATTCTTCGAGACACACCTGAGCTAGGGTCAGGAAACGAGAACCGGAACCTATTTCACCGTCCCGGTCTGTTTCTTGTTGCGATGATAGGTCAGCGCCATACCAAGGCAGATCGCCAGGGGTTCCGCCGGCAAGGGCGCGCCAGGGTCCAGCAGAATCGCCCTGTTGCCCTGATAGGAAAACGTGTCGGGGAAATGCGCGCGGAAACTGTCGATCAACGTCGTCTGGCAATTGAACAGAATCGCGCATGAGCCGGGCAGCGATTTCGGAGCGCCGAGCCGGATCGTGGTTCCTGTCCGTGTCGCTTCGGTGAGATAGGCCGGCTCACCCCATTTCAGCGTTTCCGTCAGCGGCCCCACACCCGGCGTCTGCCGTGCCGTCTCGAATATCAGGGCACGCACATTCAGAAGCCGGTCGCGCACGTCTTGTGGAAATGCTTGAAAGGCCCCCGCCACCTCCGGGCTTAGGGATGGCGGGGCTGACATTGTCGGGTTGCGGAACTCAGCCGCGCGAGGCGCGTTCGCGGAAATCCTCGATTCTGTCGGACAAATCGAGATAAGTCTCGCAATTGGCGTTGCAGCGGACTTCGATTTCTTTCAGCTGCTCTTCTGCAAGATCGAGGCGGCCAAGCGTGAGATAAGCCTCGCCGAGATACTCGCGCGCCTGAACATAGTTCGGGTCGGCGGCGAGCGCCTTCATGTAAAAAGCGATGCCCTCATCGACATGACCGGACTTGCGCAAGCTGTAGCCGGTGTAATTGAGCGCACGCTTGTCACCCAGTTCGACCGCCGGCTTGAGCACGCTGATCGCCTCTTCGTAGCGCTCTGCCTTGGCCAGAGCGAGGCCGTATTCAACCCGCGCATTCTGATCGATGGCATTGTTGCTTGCCGGCTTGCATTTGCCGTCGGCATCCTTGATCTGGCCTTTGGGGCAATCAGGCTCGCTGGTCGAGCCGCTTCCCATTGCAAGCGCAGCGGATGCGCCCAAAGCGAGAGCTGTGCCAAGAACTATGCGGCTGAGAATGGGCCGGAAGCGTTCGTCGCGTGCAAACATGCTGTATCTCCCTGAAAGCTGTCGTGGCTAATCCGTATCAACCGATGCCGGCACAAGTGTGAAAGTAGGGACGGCCTGAGCGGATCACAAGGTGATCACTCTTATTTGTTGGCGGAAGCTTCCCCGCCCGCTTTTGCCCCCCGGTCGAGCATCAGCAGCAGTGGCGGCAGAAACAGAAGCGTCGCGGCAAGCGCGCTGACCAGCGTCAGCGTGGTGATGGCCCCAAGATCGTGATTGACGACAAACCCGGACAGCGACAGCACGGAAAAGCCGCTGGCAATCGCCACCGTGGTCGTGAAAACCGCGATACCGACAGTGCGAAAGGTTTCGATCATGGCTTCGCGCGGCGGCAATCCGCCTTTTCTCAGATGGCGGTAGCGGCTCATCATGTGCACCGTATCGTCGACGACGATGCCGAAGGTCATGGCGATGACCATGGTGCCGGCAAAGGTCAACTCGCCCATGGTCAGCCCCCACGCGCCATAGGCCATCAGCAGCGGCATCAGGTTGGGAACGAGGCTGGCAAATCCCAGCCGCCAGCTTCCCAGCGCCAGCACCATCAGCAGCGAGATCGCCGCCAGCGCCAGCGGCGTCGCCTTGATCATGGAAGCGCCGTTGCGCTGCGACAGGTGCGCCGCCAGCACGGGCATGCCGGTTGCCGTTGCCCGCCGGTTTTCGCCGAACTCCGCGAGGTGGTCCTCCGCGTCAGCCGCAAAAGCGAGAATCTCGTCCGAAGCCGCCGACTGCATAATAACAATCACGCGCGTCGCCCCCTCGCCTGCCGTCTCATCGGCAAACGCACGACCGAGAAGATATTGCAGACCAGGATCACCGCCCCGCTTGCCGATCTCATCGCCCAGCATCGATGCCGAGGCCGCATCTGCCGGCACGCCATTGGCATCGGTAAGCCCGTATTCCTCGCCGCCGGCCTTGAGCAGGTCCGTCACCGCGATCACCCGCGATACCTTCGGCTGCCCTTCCGCCCACTGCTTGAAGGCGGCGATATCCGCGGCATAGGCGGGACTTGCGAACGTCTCGCCGTCAGCCTTGGGTATCGAAAACTCGATCGGCGTGATGCCGCCGACATGTTCCTCGTAGATCGTCGTTGCGCGGCGGAAGGCGAAGGATTCGTCGAAATATTCCGTAAACGTGTCGCGGAACATGACCTGCGACGTGCCGTAGAGCGATACGACTGCCACCGCCACACCAGTCAGCAGCAGAACGGCCCGGTGATCGCACACAAACGCGCCAAGCCGCGCCATTGCCTGTTCAAGCCGGGCTCGCGCATTGACCGGATTGGCCGGAATAACCGAAATCACCGCAGGCAACAGCGTGAACGACAGCAGCAACGTCAGCATCAACCCGATGGCGACCAGCGTTCCGAACGTATGGAAGGCTGGACTGTCCGCCAGGTTGAGGCACGCGAAGGAAATCACCGTCGTGACGGTTGCGAGCACGATCGGCACCGCGTTGAGCCGCACCGAATGCAACAGCGCGGCATGCCGGTCTTCCCCCTCGCGCAACCCGTGTTGCCACGCCAGGATGAGATGCACGCTGGTGGCCACCGACAACCCCAGCAACGAGGAAGGAACCGAGCTTGTCAGTCCGTTGAGCGCTGCCCCCGTCCAACCGAAACCTCCCATGGTGGCGGCCGTCGCAACGCCAAGGACGCAGAGCAGTGCAACCGTCGCGCTCAGCGAGCCGACCGCCAGCAGCAACAGCCCGATAATCAGCACGACCTCGATGGGAACGAATACGCTCAGATCGCTGCGGATGGCATTCATGGCAGCCGCTTCCTGAGCCGGCTCGCCGGTCAGCAGCAATTCGAACGGCTCGCCCGCAAGCGCCGCGTCGCCAACCTCCTGTATCGCGGAAACGGTGTCATAGGCATCCGCCCCGAGCGTCGTGACGGCAATGGCAAAGGTTGCAACGGGAGGGTCGCCGTCATGGATCTCGATACCGCCCGCCTGCCCCGCAGGCGCGGCCCCGACATCCGCAACGCCGGCAATCCCCTTCAATGATTCGGCAATCTTGTCAGCCGCTTCGCGAAGCCCGGAACCACCTGAGCCGCCAGTCGGCTGCACGATCGCGATCACGTCGCGGCGCGCGCCATAGCGTTCGACCATGGCATCGAAGGCAACGCGCTCGGGCGCATCCTTGGAGAAATAGATTCGCGCATCCGGATCGAAAGTCAGTTTCAGAGCCCCGGCAGCACCTGCGGAAAGAATGATCGCGCAAACCGCGAACACGGCGATGCGGTTGCGCACCGACCACGCGGCCAGCGCGGCCAGAAACCGCACCACCGCATTGCCTTGCGGTGTTTCTTGCTCGACGGATGCATCCATGGCGGCAAGCTAGCATGTAAGCGGTCAATGTCGCCCCCCCTCATGCACAAGCCTTGCCGCAATGCGTCCGGACCGCTAAAGCCCGCCGGTTATGACCATGACCCGCCTGCGCGCCGATCTGATGTTGCTGATAGCCGCCCTCGTCTGGGGGTTGGGTTTTGTCGCACAGTCGACAGCCATGGACAGCATTGGCCCTCTGACCTTCATCGGCCTGCGCTTCCTGATCGCGGCAGCGGCGATATGGCCGCTGATGCACTTCGTTGAAAACCGCAACAGCACGCTTGCTCCCATGTCGCGGTCCGACCTGCGCCTTTCGGTGCTGATCGGTCTCGTGTTCTTCGCCGCCGCCGCCTTCCAGCAATGGGGGCTTGTCACCACCACGGTGACCAATGCCGGCTTCCTGACCGGCATTTATGTCGTCATCGTGCCATTCATCGTCTGGGCGCTTTACCGCAAGGCACCGCCGCTGGTCGTTTGGCCTGCAGCATTGATGTCGGTCGCCGGCACCTTCCTGTTGAGCGGCGGCGGTCTCGATTCCATCGGCAAAGGCGATCTTCTGGTAATCGGCGGCGCTCTGTTCTGGGCGCTGCACGTGACGCTGATCAGCCTTGTCGCCGTGCGTTCACGCAGGCCGCTCAGACTTGCCACCATCCAGTTTGCGGTTTGTGGTGCATGTGGGCTGGTACTGGGGATCGTGCTGGAAAATCCGGACATCTCGGCTCTTACCGCCGCTATGCCGGAGATCCTATACGCGGCTCTGATCGCGGGCGCGCTCGGCTTCACGTTGCAAACAGTCGGCCAGCGCGACACACCGGCCGCCGATGCCGCCATTATCCTGTCAGCGGAAGGGGTCTTCGCAGCCTTGTTCGGAACATGGCTGCTAAGCGAACGGCTGGATGTTGCCGGCGCCACCGGCGCCGGCCTGATCCTTGCCGCGATCCTGCTGGTCGAGCTTGCGCCGGTATTGCGCAAGAAGCGGGCTAGCCCAGCAGGAACTTGATGCAGAAAATCACCGCCAGCACGCCAACCGCCGGCGTCAGTTCCGAGAACTTGCCCGCAATCGCCTTGACCAGCACGAAGGTGATGAACCCAAGCCCGATTCCGGTCGCGATGGAATAGGTCAGCGGCATGGTGATCGCCGTGATCACGGCGGGCGCGGCCTCGGTGATGTCGTCCCAGTCGATCTCGGCCAGCCCGCGCGCCATGACGACGGCAACATAGAGCAGTGCCGCAGCCGTTGCGTAGGCGGGGATGGAGCCTGCCAGCGGCGAGAAGAACAGCGCTGCCAGGAACAGGCACGCGGTAACCATCGAAGCCAGGCCCGTGCGCCCGCCGGCAGCCACGCCCGCCGCGCTTTCAACGTAGCTGGTGGTATTGGTGGTACCCGCCAGCGCGCCGACAACCGTCGCGGATGAATCCGCCAGCAGCGCCTGGCGCATGCGCGGCAGCTTGCCGTCCTTATCCAGAAGGCCGGCGCGATGCGCCACACCGATCAGTGTACCTGCCGTGTCGAACAGGTCGACGAACAGCAGCGACAGCGCCACGATCCAGAAGCTGGTGGTCAGCACCTTGCCGAAATCAAGCGCAAACAGCGCCGGCGAGGGATCGGGCGGCATCGACATCAGCCCGCCATAGGAGGCAACGCCGAACGGCATGCCGGCGACCGTCGCGGCGAGAATGCCGATGATCGTCGCGCCCGGCACCTTGAGGTAGTTGAGGCCGGCAATCAGCGCAAACCCGAGAAAGGCGAGGATCGGCCCCGCCGACGTCAGATTGCCGGCCGTTACCAGCGTTGCCGGGTGATCGACGACGATGCCGGCATTTTCCAGCGCAATGATACCGAGAAACAGACCGATGCCTGCGGATACCGAAAGCTTCAGCACCCGCGGGATCGCATTGATGATCCACTCGCGTACCGGCAGCGCCGAGATGACTATGAACATCACGCCGGACACGAACACGGCAGCAAGCGCCTCCTGCCATGTGAAGCCCATACCGCCGACGACACCGAAGGCGACGAAGGCGTTAAGCCCCATGCCGGGTGCCAGCGCGATCGGATAATTCGCCAGCAATGCCATGATCATCGTGCCGACAAAGGCGGCGATGCAGGTTGCCACGAACACCGCATCCTGCGGCATGCCCGCCGCCGACAGGATCTGCGGATTGACGAAGACGATGTAGGCCATCGTCAGAAAGGTCGTGAGACCGGCGATGGCCTCCGTGCGGATACTGGACCCCGATGCGCTGACGCCGAAAAAGCCGTCCAGCGTGCCCCCTTTGCCCTGTTCACTCATGTCCGATTGCCCCGTTTCAATTGTTTCGCTGACCGCCCCCGCGCGGGAATGCGATTCCCCTTTTCGTTTTCTTCTATTTTGGCACCCAATCCAGCCATTTTGCCAATACCGATTATCTTCCCGTCGCCGCCCGTCAGGACAAATGTTGAAAACCTGGATGAGCAGACGCTTTTAAAGACGCGTAGTGAGTGTCGGGAATCGCTGTGACACATAAGCAACGCAGCCGGATTTCTCTGTTATTTCCGACAATTGCCCTTGCCCCCTGGGAAAAATGCCCTCTAGTCTGGTTAAATCTTTGAATGGCTTATAAAAATCCGAAATTGACGCCATTCATCACAGGAATAATAGGTGTCGGGGCCACGATGCCGGCTGTATGCGGTTAATGTCGTCGGGGGGCGTCATGTATATCTTGAGTTCATCTCCGCTTTTTGCGGAACATCTTTCCCGCTGCAACCGGTGTGCAAGCTGCAGCACAAAGGGTTTCCGCAAGAAACTTCTGACCGGAACTGCCGCTGCAAGCATGCTTCTTGCCGCGTCACCCGTATTTGCCGGCGGTTTCTATGCGCCCTACCAGTCGGCAACAGCCAACGCCACCGCGCTCGCCGGAGCAACGGCTGGAACCGGCGATCCCTCCGGCCTGTTCTTCAATCCGGCGGCCAACGCCTCGCTGCAGGGCCATCAGGTCTATATCGACGCCAAGGCGTTCCTGCCCGACCTGTCGCTCAATGCAACGACAGCTACCGGCCCCGGCCCGACACCTGTACCCAATAGCGCCACCGATCTCGCAGGCGACGCATTCGCACCAAACGTCTATGCCTCGTTCTCGATCACCGACAAACTGAAGCTCGGCCTGGCTTTTTCCGGCCCCTTCGCCGCCGAAATCGATGCCGATCCCACATGGTCTGGTCGCTATCAGCTTACCAAGACTGACATCAAGACTTATGCCGGCACGGTTTCGCTCGCCTACCAGCTCACGCAAACGCTTGCCGTGGGCGGCGGTGTGACAGTCGAGTATTTTGATGGTGTGTTCGAGCGCGTTGAGTTCGTCGGCTTTGATGGCATCGGCTATCTGGAAGGCGATGATGTCGAGCTCGGCTTCAATGCCGGCCTGATCTGGACACCGCATGACGGCACCACCATCGGCCTGGCATATCGCTCGCAGATGGATCACGACTTTTCCGGCATGGCGGGCATCCGCGGCAACGCTCTCTTCGATCGCACTGCAGGCTATGATCTGACGATGCCGCAGATCGTCTCGCTCGGAATCCGCCAGGAACTGCATGACGGATGGACCCTGCTTGGCGAGATCGAGTGGCAGGATTTCTCGACTTTCACCGGTTTTGACATCGCCTTAGGCCCCAGCACCATTGATCCGGTTAACCGTCAGGACGTGCGCCCGCAGGACTGGAACGATAGCTGGATCTTCGCCATCGGCGCCGAATACCGCCCCAACGAGAAGAGCACCTGGCGCTTCGGCGTCCAGTACGACACCGCCGTATCGGACGGCGGCGGCAACACCCTGTCGCCTGATGCCGATCGCATCATGGTCGGCTTCGGCTACGAGCGCATGGTCAACGATCACTTCAAGTGGTCGGCCTTCTACGCCCATGTGTTCTATGACGATGCCCAGATCAGCGTCACCAACGGCCAAGGTACCCTGATCGGCTCGATGGAAACCGACCTCGACATGTTCGGCGTGTCGGGTACGTTCACCTGGTAAAACAAAACCCCGGCGCGGTTGCGCCGGGGTTTTGTCTTTATTTCCGGTTTCGGCTTCGTCTGTCAGGCCGCGTCCTTGCGAACGTCCCGCATGACCTTGCTCAGCTCATCGAGCCCCTCGATCACATCGAAGCTTGCCTGATCGAGCGCCATCAACGCCTCTGCCGTTGCTGTCTGATCGTCGCGCGCAGATGCTTCCAGCGCAGCTTTGGCGGTAGCGTGCACGCGTTTATGCGGTTCAATCAGCGCAGCGAATGTCGGGTGATTGCGCACAGCCGGGTCCTTGACGGCATCATACCACTTGCCCAGACGGCAATTGTGATGATCCGGAACTTCCTCGCTCTTCCAGTTATCGCGCCCCATGCAGGCATCGATCGTGCGCTGTTTGAAGATCACGTGATCGATCTTGGCCATGAAGCACAACGCCACATCCGAATTGGGATCGAACATGGTGCGCGCATTTTCCAGCAGCCGGTTGGTGCTGTCGCGCATGCCGATGGCAATCTTGTTCACCATTTCATCGCTCTCGGACGCCTTGCCGGCAATCGTGTCGATATTCGCGGCAATCTCGGTATTCGCGCCCTGCTGCTGACCCAGAATGGAGCTGATCTCCGTCATCCGACCCGAAACCCCGGAAACCTGCCCGGCAATCTGCTCCATGCGTTCCAGCACACCGCCAATAGCTTCCTGGCCGCTGGCCACCGCTTCGTTGGACGAGTTCATATGGGTTTCGATCTTCGACATGCCCTCGCGCAGCGCGGCAATACGTTTGGCGATATCGTCGGTCGCTCTCGCCGTCTGGCTTGCAAGCTGTTTGACCTCGCCCGCGACGACCGCAAATCCCTTGCCGGCATCGCCGGCGCGTGCGGCCTCGATGGTCGCATTCAGCGCCAGCAGGTTCGTCTGTGCCGCAATGGTCTCGATATCGGTGATGATCTCTCCGATCTGGTTCGAAGACTCCGCAAGCACATCCACACTTGCCGCGGTTTCCTTAACCGCACTGGCGATGTCGGCGATGGTGGTGGAAAGCTGATCGATGGCATGGCGTCCGATTGAAACGGATTCCTGACTTTCGGTCGCTTCTTCCGATGCGCTCTCGCTGTTGCGTGAAATCTCGTCGATGGAAGCGACAAGTTCCGTCGCCGCAGCAGAAATCGTCTGCCCGTTCTGCGCGACCTCACTGGAATTCTTCTGCAGGAAGCTGAGAGACATCATGACATTGTTGAAGGCCACGGCCACATCGGCCATCTGCCCGAGACTTTCGGTGCTGTTGCCTTTCAATGCGTCCGTCGCCGCCTGCACGGAGGTTTGCTCGTAGCCGTCCAGCGACGCGGCCATATCCGTGAACAAACGAAGGATCGCGGTGCTCAGCAGCGCTTCGGCATCTCCCTTGCGCAGGCCTTTTTTGCGCATCAGCAGCGGGATCATCTTCAAAATGATCCAGCCGTAGGCAGACAGATACCAGGAGGGCGACAACCCGACTTTGGAGTGGTTGGCGCCGATTGCATAGCTGTCTGCCAAGGCGGAATCGGAAAGCTGGTCGGCCAGAATGCCCTGCCAGTGTTTCGCCTGCGACGCCTTGAGGCGGGCAATAACATCCGGCCCCGAAAACCGCGTGCTCATCCCAGTTTTCGAAAGTTCCGCGTAGAAACCGTCAAGTAGTTCAGCGAAATGTCCGTCCAGACGTTTCCGCACCCCCGCCGCATCCGGCTTGCAGGGCATTCCCGTCGCCATGAAGGCAAGAGCTTGACCGATTTCTTGGCTCATAAATAACCACTCCCGAAGAAGCGCGGCTTGCTGCCGCCATCTGAGACGACCGATATTGCATCAGTCGGTTCAATCAGACAGCTTGCGTTCAGGTTGGTTAAATTTCATTGAATATATGAGCGTTTTCAAACACTAAGGGTGAAAAGACCCCGGCAAATCGCCGGGGTCCGTAAGGGAAGCTTGCGTCCCTGCGTCACCGAAAATAGCTCTGCGCCAGCGGGCTCATCTTGCTCGCCGCCTTCGGGTCGAGCTTCCACGTCACTTCGCGGTCATAGCGGAAGCCCTTCAGCAGGCCGGATTTCTTCACACCCGCCGCAAGAGCCGCCTTGGCCCAGAATGCGGGTCCGTGCGTGAACGGCAGTGGCGGCGAAACACCGAAGCGCGAGCGCAGCAACCCGTTGGCATAGCGGTTCTCCTCTAAATCGGCCGCGGGAGAACCCCGCGGCCTTGAATGGTGTTCAGCCAATTCGCTCGGCTTTTACCACGGCTGGTTTGCCGGCCCGACCGTGAACTCGTTGACGGTCGTGTCCTCGGGCAGATCGAGCGCGAATGCCACGACGCGGGCAATGCGTTCGGGGGAAATACCGTATGTCTCGTAAAGACCTTTCATGCCCTCAGCGGTACCCTTGTCGGTGATCGTGTCGAGCAGCTCGGTATTGATCGCCGCAGGATACAGCGTCGCAGTACGGATATTCGTGCCTTCCATGGCCGATTCCATGCGCAGGACTTCCATGAAGTCACGTACGAACCACTTCGTGCCGCCATACACGGCCCCATTGGGGTAGGCCTTGATGCCGGCAACCGAAGAAGTCGCCAGAATGTGACCGGACTTCTGTTCAATGAATGTCGGCATCACCGCCGCAACGCCATTCAGCACACCGGTGATGTTGACGTCGACCATTCTGTGCCACTCGTCGGTCTTCAGAGCCGAGACCGGGCTGCTCGGCATCAGGCCGGCGTTGAGGAAAATGGCATCAACGCCACCGAATGTGTCCTTGGCAAGCTTCACGATGGCATCGTTGTCGGCCTGCTTGGTGACATCCATCGCCAGGTAGGCAGCCTCGCCGCCTTCCTTGGTGATGTCATCAACGATGGACTTGAGCTTGTCTTCGCGGCGCGCGCCGAGAACAACTTTGGCGCCTTTGCTGGCGAGCAGCTTCGCGCTTGCCTCGCCGATGCCGGACGATGCGCCGGTAATGACGACGACTTTATCCTTGATCATGATTGTATTCCTTATGTGGTGTTACCGGGGCCGTTCAGGCGCCGTATTGCTCGTCAGAAACTTTCTCCATCCAGTCGACGGCCTTGCCGTCCCGGACTTCCTGAATGGCGGTATGGGTCATGGCCTGGTCGGGGGCTGCGCCATGCCAGTGCTTTTCGCCTGCCGGGAACCAGACGACATCTCCGGCCCGGATTTCCTCGATCGGCCCGCCCCAGCGCTGCACACGCCCGACACCGGAGGTGACGAGTAGCGTCTGGCCGAGCGGGTGCGTATGCCACGCAGTGCGGGCGCCAGGCTGGAACGTAACGTTCGCGCCCTGTACGCGCTCCTTGTCGAAGGGATTGAAGAGCATCTCGACCTGAACCGAGCCGGTGAACCAGTCTGTCGGTCCTTGTCCGGTTTCGCGGCTGTCCGCACGAATGATGTCCATGGAATTGTCCTTTCGTTTTTGAAGGGCAATGCCCCTCGCAGGAGCCGTGCCCCTTGCTGACTGGAAATGTAGGGAAACCTGGTCTATCCGATTAGGGGATATAATTTGCACGGACTAATGCAGAGAATTCAGTAATGGCGCGAGACGAGTTAAGCGAGCTAAAAGCCTTCATCGCCGTTGCCGACGAGCGCAGTTTCACAAAGGCCGCTGCCAAGCTCGGAATATCCGCTTCAGCGCTCAGTCATACCATCCGAGGACTTGAAGAGCGGCTGGGCCTGCGCCTGCTCGCGCGCACAACCCGTAGCGTGGGCACGACTGAGGCTGGTGAACGGCTCTATCGCTCGACCGCACCGCATTTCGAGCAGATCAAGACCGAGATCGATGCTTTGAGTGAATTGCGCGACAAGCCATCGGGCACAGTCCGCATCAGTTCAGGCGACCATGCTGCGGATACGATCCTGCGACCGCGGCTGGCGACGTTCCTGCCTGAATATCCCGATATCAATGTCGAGGTGTCCATCAACAACGGCTTTATCGATATTGTTGGGGAGAAATTTGATGCCGGGGTTAGACTGGGGGAATCGATCAGTAAGGACATGATCGCGGTGCGGATCGGTCCGGACTGGCGGTTCAATGTTGTCGGAGCACCTTCGTATTTTGCCCGGCGTTCGCCGCCTGAGCATCCAAGTGAACTGACCAACCACCAGTGTATCAATTTGCGCCTGCCTGCTGCAGGCGGTCTTTATGCCTGGGAATTCGAGAAGGATGGCCGTGAGCTTGATGTCAGGGTTGGCGGTCAGCTTGCCTTCGATAGCATCATGCCGATCCTCAATGCTGCGGTGGACGACCTAGGTTTAGCCTTCGTACCCGAAGACCTCGCGCAACCCTACATCGAAACCGGCCAATTGCAGGTGGCGTTAAGCGACTGGTGCCCGCCTTTTCAAGGCTATCACCTGTACTACCCCAATCGCCGCTTGACATCGCCGGCGTTCGCCCGGCTCGTCGAAGCGCTCAGGTTCAGGGTGTAAGCCCGGCGCCGCAGCGCCGGGGTTCAATCTTAAAGCTTTCCTGGACCCTAGCGGTGATAGGGCTCAGCCAGCGGGCTCATCTTGCTCGCCGCCTTCGGGTCGAGCTTCCACGTCACTTCGCGGTCATAGCGGAAGCGCTTCAGCAGGCCGGATTTCTTCACACCCGCCGCAAGCGCCGCCTTGGCCCAGAATGCGGGTCCGTGCGTGAACGGCAGTGGCGGCGAAACACCGAAGCGCGAGCGCAGCAACCCGTTGGCATAGCGGATCGCATACATGTTGCGGATATCATCGGTCCAGTGCTCGGTGGTCACCGAAACGTTGACGCAATCGAGGTTTTCCACCCGGTGCGGCGCATTGAGCTGCCAGTTCAGCATCTCGCCGGGCTTCAGCGTGAAGACCTGCGCATAATCGTCGAACCACGGCTCGTAGGGAATGTCCTCCTCGATCTCGCCGAGAATAACGCGCTCCATATCCGGCTCAGGAAGGAACGGCGCGTAATTGGGATAGACATAGACCCGCTTCTCGCCGCGGATCTGCCACAGCGACTGGCCGGGGATGTCGGCGTGATAATAGACCTGCGCTTTCGGCGACGAGATCAGGATGCCGAAATTGTGCTTGTAGGTTGAGAAGTTCGGAACCAGACTCTCAAGTTCCTCGAACATCTGCGCAAGCAAATCGCCATAACGTGAATCCACTTCGTGAACACGGCGCAGATTGAGCCAAAGGCGGCCTTGTCTGATGGCCTCCAGCACGGTCTTGCCGCTGGCACCGCCGATCTCGCCCTCGCTCCACAGCTTCTTGTGCACGCCCTGCTCGCCCATATGCAGGAAGTCGTGATGCTCGCGCGGATAGTTTTCGATCAGCCCGGCAAGCGCCTCATCGGTGAACAAGCCTGTTTCGGGCAGTGAATGGTTGATGCATACCGGATGCCGCCCCCAGAGCTCGGAGTGCTCCGGCCTCCAGCCTGTCATGATGCGCGCCGGCGCCGCGATACGCCCGCCGCCATGTGAAATATCGCTGTCCCGTTTCATGTGACGTCCCGTCAGTTTGCTTGAATGGAGCCGGAAAGCTGACGCAGGGGCATTGAAATCAGGTGAATCCCTTATCCGGAAACGCACTCAATCTTCCGCAAGGTTAGCAGCCGATGAACCAATCCGGTCGAATGCACCTCAACCCGTCCGCCCCGCCCACGGAAGCGCATCGTCGGGAATGGCATCTGGTTCATAGCGCTGTGGCATCGAGCGTTTCATGAACTTAAACAGGACCGGCATGTACCAAGCCACAATCAGCAGCTTGGCCGCAGCAAGCCCGTAGTAGCCGCCGCTGAGCATGTAGAGAGCCAGAACCGCCAGCCCGCCGGTAATGACAATCGTCAGGATCAGATTGGCGGCGAAACCGATCAGGCCGCTGCCTTTGCGGTACGAGACATCACACCCGCCTTCGGCCAGCCGTTCATGCAAGGCTTTCAGGAAACCGGAATATTCCGCATCCTGCATGATGAAATCGTTGAATCCGCGATAGGACGTATTGCTGATCCTGACTTTCCCGCCCGAAGGTACGGTGATGGTCGCAAAAAAGCGGTCCGGCTGCGCCCGCGACGGCCGGTAAGCGAGCCGGATCGCAGAAATATCCGTATAGGCCATACGCCCCGAACCGCCGTCTTCGTCCTCCCAGACAACGGCGTCCTGCGTCAAACGGTATGTCCGCTGTTGTGCAAACGCATGAAACCGTTGGGTGTATGAGACCTCGCCGCTCATGGCCCGTTCAGGTCTTCGGGCGAATACGTGCCCGGTCTGACCGCGATCAGAAAGCGCGCAAGCCACGGCACGAAGCCGAGCATGATGACAACCGCGATGGCACCGATAAGCACCGAAGCCTCGGCAAGCACCGCATAAAGCGTGCCGGCGATAAAAACGAACATCGCGGCGCAGAAGAGGATCGTCGCCACGTAACCGGCCATGGTCGCTCCCAGCCGGTAGTTGACCTTCCCGCCACGACCCGCAAGCTTGCGGTGCAGCGCCCTGACGAACGAGGCGAATTCACCCGTCTGCATGTCGAAATTGCCCAAACTGACATAGGAGCGGTTGCTGAGTTTCAACGCCTTGCCATGCCGGGGCGACACGATCGCATAGACCGTGCCCGCCTGAAGATCGGGCCAGGACGACAGCCGGACCTGCCGGATATCGCCATAGGGCAGTCTCTCCTCACCGCCATTCGCATCCTGCCAGACAATGGCATCCTCGCCGAGGCGGTACGTGCGGTGCCGCTCGAGCAGATTGAACCGCTGGCTGTAGACATCTGCATCCATGGCGGCAGATTGACATGGCAACATCTTAACCGCCACGTTCACCATCGGAATAAGGGAAAGGAAACCGAATATGGCCGCGCTCAGCGAACCGCTCATCATCGGCGACATCCGCATCGACCGGATTGTCGAACTGGTCAAGGACTACTACCCGGCAATGGAGTTCTTCCGCGACCTGACACCGGACATTCTCGCCGAGCATAAGCATTGGCTGGAGCCGGATTTCATTCACCCCGACAACGGCAACGTCATCCTTACCTTCCAGTCCTACCTGGTACGTACGCCCCGTCACACCATTCTCGTTGATTCCTGTATCGGTAACGACAAGCCGCGCCCGACCCGCCTGATGTTCCACATGCTCAAGCTCGACAGTTGGGAAAGGAACCTGGCAGCACTCGGCCTGTCCGTCGCCGATATCGACTTCGTCATGTGTACCCACCTGCATGTCGACCATGTCGGCTGGAACACGAAGCTGGAGAACGGACGCTGGGTGCCGACATTCCCCAACGCCCGCTACATCTTCTCCGGCAAGGAGCTGGATTTCTGGACCGAGCGCGAGAAGCAGGCACCTGAAACCTGTCCGTGGATCACGGATTCCGTACTCCCCGTCGTCGCCTCTGGATGCCACCAGTGCGTCAGCAGCGATCATGCATTCGACGACCACATGCGCCTGACGCCGACGCCGGGTCACACCATCGATCACTTCGCTGTTGAACTGGGTGGCAGAGAGCCGGACGCGATCATCGGCGGCGACATGGTGCATTCGCCAATTCAGGTGCTCTATCCGGAAATCGGCATGTTCACCGACCATGATTCCAGGCAGGCCGGCGAGAGCCGCCGTGCACTGTTCTCGCGCATCATGGGCACACCGACGAAACTCTGCACCGGCCACTTTGCCGACCCCTCCATCATACGCATTACGGGCGAGCGAGGCGGCGGGTTCGACTGGGAATATGCGTGAGGGAAGGTCCTTACGGGCCTTTCAATTTTTTGCGATTGTTGAGAATTCCCACTGCGGTGTAGAGGCGTGTCAGAAGCTCTTTTGCGCGGCGCGAATCCCTATTGCGAAGCTCCACAAATAAACTTTCCAAGATTTCAGGATTGTGCCGGCCGCGATCAAACATCGCCTCGAGCGCACTGATTGATTTGTCCGCCAGCGGCCTACCCATGCAGCCTTCCCCGCAACTACTAGTGGCTATCTTGCCATGGCGGCACCTTGCCAGCAATCGACATGACAAGCATGCTTCGCCGTTGACTGGGTGAGGAAGAACACAAGTGCGCCTGAATTGGAATGAGATACGAGCCCGTGCAGCCGAGTTCGCGCGCGAATGGGCCGATGCGCACTATGAAAAGGGCGAAACCCAAAGTTTTTACAACGACTTCTTTAATGTCTTCGGCGTCCAGCGCCGCCGGGTGGCCGTGTTCGAGCAGCAAGTCAAGAAACTCGACAACAAGCAGGGATTTATCGATCTCTTCTGGCCCAGCGTTCTCCTGGTGGAACAGAAAAGCGCCGGTCGCGACCTAGGAAGTGCTCTCGCCCAGGCACAGGAATATTGCCTCGGCCTGAAACCGAACGAGTTTCCCCGTTACATCCTTCTCAGCGATTTCCAGACGTTCGAACTCTATGACCTCACCGAACGTACGGAAGTGAAGTCTGCGCTGGCCGAACTGCCCAAAAAGGTCGAGGCGTTCGGTTTCATCCTCGGTATCCAGAAGCGGACATTCAAGGACCAAGACCCGGTCAACATCGCGGCATCGGAACTGATGGGAAAGGTTCACGATGCCCTTGAGGAATCGGGCTATCGCGGCAGCGATCTGGAACGGTTCCTCGTCCGCCTGCTGTTCTGTCTGTTCGCCGACGACACAGGCATCTTCGACCGAGGAATTTTCGAAACGCTGCTGCGAGACCGGACGGCGAAAGACGGATCGGACCTTGGGAGTTGGATCACCCATCTGTTCCAAGTACTCGACACACCAGTTGATGATCGATCGAAATCGCTGGATGAAGACCTTGCCGCATTTCCCTACATCAACGGCGATCTGTTTCGGAACAACCTCCGGATACCCTCGTTCGACTCCAAGATGCGTCAACGCATCATCGAAGCCTGCGAATTCTCGTGGGATGCCGTGTCCCCTGCAATTTTCGGTTCATTGTTCCAGTCGGTGATGAACCGGGCGGAACGGCGCAAGCTTGGAGCGCATTACACGACAGAAAAGAACATCATGAAGGTCATCGGGCCTTTGTTCCTCGATGATCTGCACGAAGAGTTCGAACGTCTCAAAGCGCGTAAGGACAACCGCCGAAAAGGTGAACTGGAAGCGTTCCAGCGCCGCCTCGGCACGCTGACGTTCCTCGACCCGGCCTGCGGTTGCGGCAACTTCCTCGTCATCGCCTACCGGGAACTCCGGGAACTGGAAATCGAGGTCTTGCGGGAGCTGCGCCCCGACACACAACAGGTGCTGGACGTGTCTGCACTGTCCGTCGTCGATGTCGACCAGTTTTACGGCATCGAGATCGGCGAGTTCCCTGCCCGCATAGCCGAGGTCGCGATGTGGATGATGGACCACATCATGAACAATCGCCTGAGCCTTGAATTCGGCCAAGTGTTCCTACGCATACCCCTGCAGAAATCACCGCACATTCGCTGTGCCGATGCGCTGGAGCTAGACTGGGCCGGTTTACTGCAGCCCGAACAGTGTTCATACGTGTTTGGCAATCCGCCGTTCGTCGGGGCAAAATTCCAATCTCAAAAACAGCGCGAGCAGGTACGCAACATCGCCCGGCTCGGTGGCAGCGGCGGCACGCTGGATTTCGTCGCAGCATGGTTCATCAAGGCTGGCGGATACGTGCGCGATAGCAAGGCGAGGATCGCCTTCGTCGCTACGAATTCAATTACTCAGGGCGAACAGGTCGCGCAGTTATGGCCGATCCTCTTTGATCGCTATCATCTTGAGATCGCGTTCGCCCACCGCACCTTTGCCTGGGGCTCCGAGGCGCGCGGCGTCGCACATGTCCATGTCGTCATCGTCGGCTTGGCGCGCAGCGACATGGAACCGGCGGTCAAGCGCCTCTTCTCCTACAGCGACATCAAGGGCGACCCGACCGAAAGCCGTCACAAGGCGCTGACGGCCTATCTGTTCGGCGCCGACGAGGCACGAAACCGGCATCTCGTCGTGAAGGAGGAAAGCCGACCTATCAATGGATTGCTAAGATTGATTATCGGTTCGAAGCCCATCGACAACGGCCACTACATTTTCACCAAGGATGAAAAGGACGCTTTTCTCGCAAGAGAACCGGGAGCAGCCAAATTCCTTCGTCCATTCATCGGAGCGCAGGAATACATCAACGGAGGACAGCGCTGGATACTGGCCCTGCACAACGCCTCGCCTGCGGACCTGAGGGCGATGCCAGAAGTCGCGGCGCGGATGGCCGTCGTCAAAGCCTACAGGAAGGCAAGCAAGAGCAAACCGACACAAGCCCTGGGCGATATGCCTGCGCTTTATCACGTGAACGTTCTTCCGACCGCACCCTTTCTCGTCATCCCGGAGGTTAGTTCGGAAAGGCGCGAGTACGCACCGATCGGATGGCTGGAGCCACCTGTAATTCCTAGCAACAAAGTCCGAATTCTGGAGAATGCGCCAGTCTGGATATTTTCATTGCTGACCTCCGCAGCACACATGACGTGGCTTCGATATATCGGCGGTCGCCTTAAGAGTGATTTTCAGTACGGAATTGGCGTCGTCTACAACACCTTCCCGATGCCGCAGCTGACCGATGCCGACCGGGCGAAACTTGATGCAACCGGTCAGGCCGTCCTCGATGCCCGCGCGCAATACCCTGACGCCACGCCTGCCGATCTCTACGACCCGGACACCATGCCGCCCGTCCTGCACAAGGCGCATCAGGCGAACGACAAGGCCGTTGACAGGCTCTATCGTAAGTCGCCGTTCACGTCCGAGCGCGAGCGCGTAGAACACCTGTTCGCCCTCTACGAACAGATGGTCGCTCCTGTCGAAGCCGCGGCAAACGTGAAGCCAAAGAAACGGCGACATTGAAACGGTCTACTCTCCCGCCTCGAGCGGCCAGTCGAAGATCAGCTTCATGCTGACACGGTCGGGTTGCCATTGCGGCGGTGAAGCGAGCTGGACCATTTCGAGTGGCGTGCTGAAAAGCTCGCGTCCTCCCCAGTCCGTCAGGCTAACCGTGCCCGGCGCATCGCTGCCCTGCCCCGGCATCGCAGACAACACCGCATCACGCCACACAGTTACGCGGTAGCGCCCGTCCGGACTGTCCCAATGCGCATATTCCTCATGCGGCGGCGGCCGCAAAAGCCAGAGCCCGACCGTCAGCCCGAACGACACGAGGACGATCAGCCACGTCCGGATTTTGCACGCCCTATCCATGACGCATTGATCGGTTTTGAAAATGGCGGCGGCAAGGCCCACGCGGCCAGTCCGGTTATGAACCCCCGATGAACGCCCGCTTCAGGGGCATTTCAGAGCGCTTGTGGTGTTCTCCGCATCAAGCCCGGCGAATGATGCCGGAAACCGCTCAATGCCCCTTGCGGCGAACCCAGGAAACAGACACATGGAAAGCGACAGACACATGGGAAGACGACTGCTCACCGCCCTCGTACTCGGCTGCGCAACGCTTGGCTCGGCCTTCGCGATGGCGCCTCACGCCCTGACTGGCGCAACAATCGGCATTGACGCTTCCCGCTTTCCGCCCGCCGCATATACGCAACAGACGAAAGGCCCTGTCGTGATCAAGACATCGGACATCATGCCGCTTGGCGGCACATGGCAACTGACTCATCTGCGCGGTCCCGGCGGCGAACTTGACGGGCTGCAGGATGACCTTGTCGCGCGCTCGCAGATCCTGATCGGCGACGACGGCAAGCTGTCGGGTACTGTCGGGTGCAATCGCTTCGGCACCAGCTTCACTCTTGATGGCGATGCGATCGCCTTCACCGGCGTACTGTCGACCCGCAAGGCCTGTTTCGGGCCCGTGTGGGATGCCGAACGCGGCCTCTATGCCGCTTTCAAGCAGGCGGCGGGATACGCACAGGATGGCGACGAACTGGTCCTGCTCGACGCGAACGGCCAGCCAATCGCCCGCTTCGCCCGCACGTGATCCATTCCTGAGGCACACGACGACAATGCCCGGTGCGGTTGCTGCCAGACCGCCCGGGCATTGCCTTGCGCACATGCTACGCACACGGCAGCGCGGCAACAGTCTCAACCGCTGAATGTTTCATGCCTTGCGCACATTCGCGCGACTTTTAGCGGGTTTCCCTGCTGTTCGATTAGCCTCACGGGATACGTGCTGCTAGGGTGAGGGGGGAACATACGCAGGGGCGGAAACAATTCATGACACAGGCGATGCGACAGCTTGCGGGCAAGACTGCCATCATCACTGGCGGCACCAGCGGTATCGGGCTTGCCCTTGTGCGCCGTTTCATCAGCGAAGGCGCCAATGTCTGTTTTACCGGGCGCCGCGAAGCACTCGGCGCGGACATCGCCTCGGAAACCGGCGCTGCCTTCGTGAAGGCCGATCTGCGTGATACCGCACGCATACCAGCCGTTATCGGAACCGCGCTTGAAGCAACCGGGCGTGTCGACATCCTCGTCAACAACGCGGGAGACCCCGGTCCCGTTGGCGCGCTGGAAGACATCGCGCTTGAGGATTTCGACAACACGCTGGCGATCCATCTGCGCGGCGCCTTCGCCATGACGCAGGCCGTGATCCCGCACATGAAAGCGCAAGGCTCCGGCGTGATCCTCAACATGGGCTCGATCACCGGTGTCCGCATCGGTGGCCATTCGCAGGTCTACGCCATCGCCAAGGCCGGCATGTCGCATATGAGCCGGGCAGCGGCAGTCGAACTCGGCCCGTATGGCATCCGCGTCAACACCCTGTCGCCCGGCTACATCTCCACCGACATCCATGGCCGCGCGCTTGGCCGCGTCAATGGCGAGGCGCATCAATTCGCCGAGATGCTGGCGCCGATGTTTGTCGCCATGCAGTCGATCCCGCGCGCAGGCACCGTAGGCGACGTTGCCGACGTGGCGGTCTTCCTGTCAGGCGATCAGGCTTCCTTCATCACCGGCGTGGACCTGCTCGTCGATGGCGGGCTGGCGCTCGGAAAGCCAAAGGGCGTCATGCCGGCGAAACCGAACCGGAATGCGGACAAGCCCCAGCCCCGGGCATCATCCCGCCCGCAAACATCCGCGGCGAAATAGGGTCTCGACCCAACCTCTACAAGCCGCAAAAAGCAAAAGGCCGGAGCGAAACTCCGGCCATTCGCCATTTCGGATCGTCCGAACTCTGACAGAAACCGCCTCAGCGGCCGCCCATCTTCACCCGGATACCGCCCATGAAGGCATGTTCGACGGAGGAGTCAGCAGACGCCGTGTTGGCTCCCGAGGTCACGTCATGACTGCCATGAATGGCAAGCGTGTAACGCCCGGTCAGATCAACGCGGTCGCTGATTGCATAATCGAATCCGGCATGGAGTGCGCCGGCGATGGCCACATCGCTATCGTTGAAGAAAAAGCCGGCGCCGAGATTGTCGTAATCGAAGACCACAAAGCCCAGGCCCGCGCCAACCCATGGTGTGAATTGGGAACCGCCCCATTCGGGAAATTCGTAATAAACATTGGCAAGCACATCGATCACATTTAGTCCGCCGGTATGCGGAAACCCGAGCGCCACGCCATCATTGCCGCGAAACCAGGAAACCGCGACTTCGCCGCGCACATTGTTCTGGAAATAAGCGCCGATCGCACCGGCAAGGCCAAAACCGCTATCCGGCTCGTATTCGCCGGGCGTGCCATTTACCGTGACATCATGGCCATACGGAATCGCACCACCAGCCGCGATCTCGAAATACCAGCTCCAGAAACCGGAATCGTTCATGGAGTAGTCGGCCGCCTGTACCGAAGGCGCAGCCGAAGTCATGATCGCGCCCGCAAAAACAGCTGCTGTAAGTGTCCTGAATTTCATTGTCGCCTCGCTACCTGTCGCCGCTTCGATTTTGGAAGCTTTGCTGCTGTCCGCAGCTTGTTGGCGACAATATTAGCGCAAAAGACATGACGTGGGGGAAGCTGAATGCACGAAATACGATTCCGCTGACTTCTGATGCCGCTGCGCAACACTTTGTTTGCCGGCATCCGGAACCTACAGCGCAACTGCAACTCCGCATATTCGGGGCTACGTCCACCGCCGGACAGCAAGACGGCCGCCGGCATCAGACAGGTTTCGTCTCAAAACGGCCAGTTCATGCATCATTCCCGCCGACACCACTCGATTGCGGCAGGATTCGGGACGGAAAAATATATTTTTCGGCGGATTGAACTTCGCGATGGCACAGCAAATCTATCCGCCACCGGCTGGGGATGTGCCGCGGTTGGCCGTCCGACATCCGCCGGTTTCTGTCTTATCGGAGTGAAAGATGCTGAAGCGTCTGATTGCTGTATCCGCGCTTGCCCTGACCCTTGTTACCGGCGCCACATTCGCCGCCGAGATGGCCGCCGGCACGGTTGCCGAAGTAAATACCGAGACTCGCGAAGTCACACTCGATGACGGCAAGGTTTTCGTTCTTGGCGACAGTGTCGATATCGAAACCGTCAAGGCCGGCTCGACCGTCGAACTCACCTACGACATGATGGACGGCAAGATGGTCGTTACCGAAGCGGCGGTGAAGTAAGGCTTCCGCCCATTGTCTCGCGACAGCAAACGGCGCGTCAGTCAGATAGCCGGCGCGCCGTTTCAGTTCCCGAAAACAGAGCCTCGACGCCGAACCTGACTCGGCTCATATTCACCGGCATGTCGAAGTCGATCCAAAC
This sequence comes from Rhodobiaceae bacterium, assembly GCA_020637855.1. GTDB lineage: Bacteria > Pseudomonadota > Alphaproteobacteria > Rhizobiales > Tepidamorphaceae > JACKJK01. The sequence continues at coordinate 492,249 of JACKJR010000002.1, forward strand.
CATGTTGACCTGCATCGGAGGGGTGTTGAATCAACTCATCGCCCAGGCCGGGAGAAATCGCGCTCTCACAGCGCCATTGCAGGCAGCACAAGCACATTGCAAGACTAGAATGAGCCCTGTTCGCCTGGTCATCGCCGCAGCATTTACCCTTCTGCTGGCCGCTGCCGCAGCAGCAGCAGAAACCATAACCGGCAAGGTCGATGCCTACGATGTCGAAGCCCGCCTGCTGACACTCGAAGACGGTCAGGAATTCTTCCTTCCCGAAGATATGCCCACCGATAAGCTGGATGTCGGAGACACGGTAACGCTGATCTATGACGAACAGGAAAACGGCAACCTGCTCGTCACGAAGATGAAGGTTAGCGAGTAGGCTTCCCCCTTCCCTCTCCCGGTGACTCGTCCCATATTCGCGCCATGGCGAAATCCACCAAAAAGAAAGAGCTGCCCTCGATAGAAGAGGCGCTGAAGCCGTTCATGGAGAACGGCGACGCGGGCAATGACTCTCAAGGCATGGCCGAAGCGCCGCAAGCGGCGTTCACCGCCGAGGCGAAGGTCGACTCTGCCATCGGGCGGAAAATACTGAAGTCGGGAAAAGCCGCCCGCCCGGAACGCGCGCCGCGCATCGACGGCACCGAGGGCATCGACCTCATGGACCCCGCGAATGCGCCGGCCGCGCCGAAGGGCCGCATCCATGACGATGGTTCCGCATCCCTGCCGGCGCAGAAGAACATCGAGGCGCTGCTGGCGCGCGGGCGGCCGTTCTACGTCGCCGACGACGCGCCGGAATGGGTGCCGCACCGCCCCGAGCGCCCGGAGAAGAGCGAGGGCGGCATCGCCTTCAACCTGACCGCCGAATACGAGCCCAAGGGCGACCAGCCGACGGCCATCGAGGAACTGGTGCAGGGCATCGGCGAGCAGGAACACAATCAGGTGCTGCTCGGCGTTACCGGCTCCGGCAAGACCTACACCATGGCGCAGGTCATCGCGCGCACCGGCCGCCCCGCGCTGATCCTCGCGCCCAACAAGACGCTCGCCGCCCAGCTCTATGGCGAGTTCAAGAGCTTCTTCCCCGACAATGCGGTGGAATATTTCGTCTCCTATTACGACTACTACCAGCCGGAGGCCTACGTCCCGCGCACCGACACTTACATTGAGAAAGAGTCGTCGGTGAACGAGCAGATCGACCGCATGCGCCACTCCGCGACGCGCGCGCTGCTCGAACGTGACGACGTCGTCATCGTGGCCAGTGTTTCCTGCATCTACGGTATCGGCTCGGTCGAAACCTACACCGCAATGACGTTTGCATTGGAACGCGGCGAGGCGATCGCCCAGCGCCAGCTCATCGCCGACCTCGTCGCGTTGCAGTACAAGCGCAACGACGGCGCCTTCCAGCGCGGCACGTTCCGGGTGCGCGGCGACACGATCGAGGTCTTCCCCGCCCACCTGGAGGACCGCGCCTGGCGCATCTCGCTGTTCGGCGACGAAATCGAATCCATAGACGAGTTCGATCCGCTCACCGGCCACAAGACCGACAGCTTCACCAAGGTGAAGGTTTACGCCAACTCGCACTATGTGACGCCGAAGCCGACGCTCAATCAGGCGACCAAGTCGATCAAGAGCGAGCTCAAGACCCGCCTCAACGAGCTGTTTGACGCGGGCCGTCTGCTGGAGGCGCAGCGGCTGGAGCAGCGCACGCTGTTCGATCTGGAAATGCTGGAGGCAACCGGATCCTGCGCCGGAATCGAGAATTACTCGCGCTACCTGACGGGCCGCCGCCCCGGCGAACCGCCCCCCACTCTCTTTGAGTACCTGCCCGACAACGCGCTGGTCTTCATCGACGAGAGCCACGTCACCGTGCCGCAGATAGGAGGCATGTATCGCGGCGACTTCCGCCGCAAGGCGACGCTGGCGGAATACGGCTTCCGCCTGCCCTCGTGCATGGACAACCGGCCGCTGCGCTTCGAGGAATGGGACGCGATGCGCCCGCAGACGGTCTATGTCTCCGCCACCCCCGGCGGCTGGGAGATGGACCAGACCGGCGGCGTGTTCACCGAACAGGTCATCCGCCCCACGGGCCTGACCGATCCGCCGGTGCATATCCGCCCGGCGACGACGCAGGTCGACGATGTGCTCGACGAGATCAGGCAGGTTGCCGCCGACGGTTACCGCACGCTGGTGACGGTGCTGACCAAGCGCATGGCCGAGGACCTGACCGAATACCTGCACGAACAGGGCATCCGCGTGCGCTACATGCATTCCGACATCGACACGCTGGAGCGCATCGAAATCATCCGCGATCTTCGCCTGGGCGCGTTCGACGTGCTGGTCGGCATCAACCTGCTGCGCGAGGGCCTCGACATCCCCGAATGCGCGCTGGTCGCCATTCTCGATGCCGACAAGGAGGGCTTCCTGCGCTCGGAGACCTCGCTCATCCAGACCATCGGCCGCGCTGCGCGCAACGTCGACGGCAAGGTGATCCTCTATGCCGATCAGGTGACGGGATCGATGCAGCGCGCCATCGAGGAGACAGACCGCCGCCGCGAGAAGCAGGTCGCCTACAACACCGAGCACGGCATCACGCCGGCCACCATCAAGCGCGGCATCGCCGACATCCTCGACAGCGTCTATGAGCGCGACCACGTTACCGCCGATGCGGGGATCGGGGCTAAGGGCAGAAACGGCGAGACCCTCGTCGGCCACAACCTGCGCCAGGTCATCGACGACATGAGCCGGCGCATGCGCGACGCCGCCGCCAATCTGGAGTTCGAGGAGGCGGCCCGCCTGCGCGACGAGATCAGGCGGCTGGAACAGCAGGAACTGCTGACCGCATCCGATCCGCTCGCCAAGCTTCAGGGCAGCGAAGCCGCCGCCAGCCGCGAGAACCGGAAACGCGGCGCGTCGTCAAAGGTGCGCAAGAACACGCTGGACGAGATGACGGTGGGGCGCACGGAAGAGAAGTGAGGCACTGGATTCCGGCTTGCGCCGGAATGACGGTGAGTATGTTTGGGCCGCTACACACAACCTCCAACGTCATTCCGGCGCAAGCCGGAATCCAGAATGTCACGCACAAACGATTGCTCCTGAATTACCGTGTCTGACCTAAGTGCCGCGCGGTAACGACGGAAGTTAATCGTTCCGGCGTTCTGTTGTTCAGCCACGGTTCAGCACCAGTCTGCTTTCATGGCCGGATGACACTCAGAAACAAAAATTTCCGCTGGTGGTACAAACGCCTGACGCTGGCGCTGGTGGTCAGCATGGTGCTGGCCGCGGTGCTGGTGATAGCGGGCATAGCCGACCCCGGATACATCCCGCGCGGCGGCCTGAAAGGCCCGCTTTGCTACAAGGCCGGCGGACTGTTCAGTCCCGAGGGCCTGTTCCTGCATGTGAGATGCATCGGCTTTCCCGGCGCGTCCATCGCCGGCTACCTGCTGACGCGCGGCTATTTCCTGATCCACCCGACCATGCCCGTCGCGGGCTTTATCCTGTTGGGGTTTGAATGCCTCGCCGTTGTGCCGGTGGCGTGGGTGTTGGGGAGGGTGTTTGGAGAAAAGAAAAAGCCGATAGACCCCACCTCATTTTGAGCAGCAGACCTCACACAAGGAGAAACATCATCAGCGACCGCATCCACCAATGGACCCCGGATCAGACACTCGTGTCTAAGACACTTCATGTCGTCCGGGGTGACGCGAGGAAGATGTTGCGAACGCGGTGCTCGTTCTTCGGTGCCGGGTCTTTTCCGGTTGCTCTCAGGTCAAGCCACACTCAATTCGTCACCCCGGACAGCGCGGTGACATCGTCACAGCGCGTGATCCGGGGTCCATACGCGATTTCGAGGTGTCGCAATTGCTGGATTCCGGCTTTCGCCGGAATGACGGCGCGTGTGTTTGGGGGGAGGAGCGAACACTCTCCAACGTCATTCCGGCGAAAGCCGGAATCCAGAACTACGTCCTTGCGCCTACCCACTCCCTCAAAACTTCTGAAACGCCGTGCAGCGGTCCAGGACCACGCCGCCCTCGACATAGGAAATCGTGCGCGGGTTGTTGTTGAGGATGTTCACCCGGTTTGATCCGTCGACGTAATTGCCGTTGCTGGGATGGCCAGCGATCTGCGCTGTACGCATCGCGCTGTCGGGGCCGTCATAGACGTAGCGCGCCATATACTGGTTGCCGTTGCGGATGAAGATCACCGTCATCTGCGGCCCGTTCTTGCAGTTGTAGCGATAGCCAGTCTGCTTCGCCTGCGCAGGCGTCGCGGTCAGCATCGCCGAAATGAGCGCGCCCCCAAGCAGGGCCGATGCCCCGGCCAGAACGGACATGCGGCGTTTCGGGGTCTTCACGGCTTGAACGGTCATCTTCGGGGCTCCTGTCGGGCTGCTGATCTGCGTCGCCTTCTGATGTGTGTTCTCTCGCAGCGTAAACAAGTGACCTTGCGTCAGGAACATGCTTTCATGCATGGACTTGCATAGATTTTCTGCACAATTCCGGCTTATTGGCGAAGAGGGACCCCGCTGATGACACTTTCCGCTGCCGCATTTCGCATTCGCAGCCTGCATCGGGCGTTCGCCCGGCGGCTCGGCGCCTTCGCCCTGCTAGCGGTCATGCTCGCGGGTCTCTCCGGCCCCGCGCAGGCGCAATACGATCCGTCCAACGCGATGGCCGGCGCATGGCGGCAAATCGATTCCAACTACCATCCCTGCCCCGGCTGTCTGCTGGCCGTGCTGCCTCTGAAGCCCGCCCCCCAGCAGGACACCGTGGCCTTGGTCATGACCGGCAACATGTGCATGCACGCGCTGCCGCAGAATTTCATCTACGCCGACGGCTCGGGCCGCGTGGGGGTAGTCAACGAGGTCGGTTTCAATGCGCCCCACCCCTGGGCCGGCAAGGGCAGCATGGCGATGAGCGTCCAGCTTGCCGACTTCAACCGGCTCGAAATCACACTGCATCCCAAGAATGACGGCAGCTCACCGGCCGGCGAAACGCTGACCCACATTTTCGAGCGTGCGGCGATCGAGCCGAACACGATCTCGCTCGACACCATCGAAAGCGACATCCGTTTCCGCTGCACCACGCCGCCCTCGGTCGAGCAGATCAGGGACTGGACAGCGCCCGGGATTGCCCTTCCCGAGGGCCAGGTTCAGCCCCTTTCGAAAATGATCGTGATCGGCAACATCGTGGCTTACAATTGCGACGGGAATTACCAGATCGCGGTGCGCCGCGACACCATCGATGCCATCACCCTGATCAGCACCAATGGCGGCCAGATCAATCTGGCTTACACCGGTCCCGGCGAGATCTATCAGGCCGGCACCGTCGCGGTCAGCCTCGTGCCGGACCGCATGTTCCTGAAGTTCGGCGACGACAGGCGCACATGCTTCCCGAAGGGATAGGCGGCCTGTTCAGGGAAAATTGGAACCTGCATGTCCGACATCACGCTGATCACCACGGGCGAACTTATCCTTGTAGCGGTGCTTGCCGGGATGCCCGGCGCATTGATCGGTGCCGGGCTAGGTGCGTGGCGGACGCCCGGCAACCGCGCGCTTGGCGCACTGATCGGCTTCGTCCTCGGCTTCTTCGTGTCACTCGCCATCGCATTCGTCGCGCTGTTGGTGTTCGTGAAATGAAGAGTTTCCTCTAAGCCGGCTTTCCCTGTTGCCAATCCACGCCGCGCACCGCTTAATCGCGGCAACATGCGTAAAGCCTCGCGTCATCGGGAAACAGGAAACACGCACATGATAACAAAATGGATCGCTGCTGCGGCGCTGCTGCTGGCTTCGTCCGCTCCTGCACTCGCCGAAGACTGCGCCGAGCGCGTCGCCCGCCTGCATGTGTGGTGGTACGAGAACCCGGAGCCGGGCATCGGCCATGTTGTCTCCGAGACGAAAGGCCAGCCCGCGACCGACGGCGAGATGCATTTCGTAGCCAACGGCCACTACATGCTGAAACAGTTCGTGCCGGCGGGCGGCTGGTACCTCACCCATGACGGCACCACCTGGCAGTCCACCGACGGGGGTGCGAGCTGGAAGAAGCTCTATTCCTTCGATCAGGAAGACACCTGGCAGAAGGGCCTGGAGACGGTGAAGCAGCAGGCCTCCACCGTGCGCAACGCGGTCTGCGGCGAGGACGTGATCGACGGAGAGACGGTCGACACGCTGGAAGCTGACATGACCAACACGATCAACGCCACCTACGAGATCCACGACAAATACTGGGTGCGCCGTTCCGACGAGCGCGCCGTACGCACCGAGACGCTAACGACTGGACTGGGCCCGGATACATTCTTCACCCAGACCTGGACCAAGGCGCCGGACCTGACGATCCCGCCCGCGCCACAATAGGGGCCGGCAAGCAAAGGGGCGGAATGATCATGTCCTACGAACTGAACAAGCACGGCGTCGTCGAGACACTCGGCTACATCTCCGGTATCCGGGGTTCCGCACGATCACCTTCGCGATCGGCTGAGCGGCGGCAATCGTTTATCTCTTCGCCGTGATGGCGGGCCAGAAGCAGCGCGGGAGAGCATGACATGGCAGGCGCGTTCTTCGTGACACTTGCCACAGACGGCATCGCACCCGAACACGATGCACCCGATCCGGAAAAGGTCGTCTCGGGCGATCCGCGTTTCACCACATGGAACGTGGAGGAATCGGCGGATGGCAAACTGTTCGCCGGCATCTGGGAAGCGACACCGGGCAAATGGCGCATAGCCTACGAGGAATGGGAATATTGCCGCATCCTCTCGGGCGTCAGCATCATCGTGGACGAAACGGGCAACGAAAACACGGTGCGCGCCGGCGACAGTTTCCTGCTGCGGCCCGGTTTCATCGGCACATGGGAAGTGGTTGAAACGACCCGCAAGGAATACGTCATCCGGCTGTAAGCGGGTCTTGAATCGAAAATCGCGGTGATTGTTGCCAATACGCAATTGCGCTTTGAGCGATTTTCGCTAGGTTCCGCGCGATCGCATTCGAGGAAGGCTTGGCTCAATTGGTCACCGCGACGTATATCCGGGGCATCATTGCCGCTGCTCTGGCGCTATTGCTTGCCGCTTGCGCCAATTCCGGCGGCGTCAATGTCATGGGAGAGGTCGGCCGCCCGGACGGCGCACCGGCTGCATCAGCCGACGCCGGTAGCGACAGCGACGACGGCGCCTCGAAGAACCCGGACGGTTCGCCTAACCTGTCGAAGATCATGACCATCTCCTTCGCCGACGCACGCTGGGACGAAGGGCGAGTACCCAAGGGCGAGCAATGTTCCGCGCTCGGCGGCAAGGGGGCTACCCCGGCGCTGTCGGTCAACGGCATACCGAAAGGCAGCGTAACCCTAACCGCCTCCTATCAGGCGGCGAGCGGCGACAAGTCCAAACGCGGCGCCATGGGCGTGATCGGCTACAAGGCCAACGGGCTATCCAACATGCTGCTGCCGTCCGTTCCCGGCGAAACCTCCAGCGTTTCCGGCGCGAAAGTTGTTTCCTCCTCGGAGGGCGCCAGTGGTTATCTGCCGCCCTGCCGCAAGGGCGCGTCCTATACCGTCACGGTCCAGGCATTGAACGGATCAGGGCGCGTGCTGGCCACTAAAACGGTATCGATCGGGAAGCTGTAATCTTCAGCCTGCCCATTCTGTTCAGCTTCGGTTCAGGTCGCCCGCGCTAACCCTGTTGGCGAAATCGGGAGCCGTTGCTCTTCAAACCGCCACTATTCATTGTCATCCTGGTGGCAAGTGGAATGACAGATCCCGAACCTGAGTATCTGAGCCGGGAGGCTGAAATGACTGAGATGAACACCACACAGCGCCGCAAGCCGACGCGCATTCTCGCCGCAGCTCTGGCAATTGCCATGGGTGCAACGGCTATTCCCGCAACGGCGTTTGCCGCTTCCGGCGACTACGATTTCCAACGCAGCCGTGACGGCTTTCGTCAGGTGCAGAGGCACCACCGCGATGACAGGGATTATCGCCCGCGTCGGCAGGTCCAGCGCTACGCACCCCCGCCGCGCGACAGAAGGCACGAATACCGCCGTCACCGCCATGACGACGACGATGTCGGCGCGGCCATCGCAGGTGCGATCTTCGGCATTGCGATCGGCACGATCATTGCCGATGGCTACAACCAGAGCCGCTACGCACCGCCATCGCGGACGTATTACGGCCCGACCGATGCTGAATATGCGCCTCCGCCCGCCCCGGACTATGCGCCGGAACCGTTTACCGACGACTGGTACGCCTATTGCACATCAAAATATAATACGTTCGATCCGCAGACCGGCACATTCCAGCCCTTCGAAGGCCCGCGCAAACTCTGCAAATAGCAGAGTCACACCCGCCATTCATCGAAACCCGGCAGCCATACGGCTTGCCGGGTTTTTGTTTTGGGGATGCTTGTTGCCTTTGCACACCATCCCGATTTGGCCCGATTATTCCAAATGCGCCAGTAACTGTGCTATGAATATCACCACAGGGCAGAAATCATGGAAGGACACGATATGGTGCGCACATCCTTGATTATGGGAATGGCTGCCATGGCCATAGCGGCGACACCGGCTCTTGCGGGCAGTAAATCCGCATTCCCCGCGTCCATAGCCCCGCAATACGCCGATCTCTCTTCGCCTGAAGGCAGCGCCAGCCGCCAGACCCCGTGCCAATGCCGTTTCAATGGCCAGTATTTCCAGCAGGGCGATCAGGTGTGCATCCGCGGTCAAATGGCCCAATGCGGGATGTATTTGAACAACACCAGCTGGAAATTCAGCAAGACACCCTGCCCGATTGCCCGTGCAGATAGCCCATACCAGCTTCAATAGCCTTTGAACGCTTGACCGGCAGCATCCGGCGCTCCAGTGTTCCACCTGATCGCGACAAAAGATTCAGGTGCTCCATGTCCAACGTATGCCGCATGGCTGCCGCCATCGTTTTCCTTGCTGCCGGGTTCGCCGCATCCGTGGCACAGGCCGGCGGATTGCATGGCGACAATTTCACCTTCCATGGCTCGGCGGAACGCTCCGGCGGATGGACGGGACCTTCCTGCGACAACCCCACGGTCATGGCGCGCGTGCGCAGCCGGTTTGCCTCCACAGAAGCCGCCTATTGGGATAGCGGCCTGACCATGAACACACTAATGCGCCCGCGCGAGATCGCCTATCGCGACTGGACGCCGATGATCACCGCGATCCGGTCATGCCGCGCCGATGCCGAACTGTCCGACGGGCGCAGCATCGATGTCGTATACTGGGTTCGCAGCGAACAGGGTTTCGCAGGACACGGTTATGGCGTGGATTACTGCATCCTCGGCGAGGACTGGCCCTATGCCTACGCACCGGGCTGCCGGGAATTGCTGCCGCGCTGATCAAGACACACGTTGCATTGCGTGCTGAAGCGGAAAAACCTCATCACACTCGCCCTGTTCGCGCTGGCCGTGATCACCGGTGCCGTCTCTCTGCGTGGGCCGCAGGAAAAACCGGGCACCCCGCCAGGCAAGTTCGACTTCTGGGTGCTCGCGCTGTCCTGGTCACCGACCTATTGCATTCAGGACGGGCAGGATGACACCGCGCAGTGCGGCGCAAAACGCCGCCCGGGTTTCGTCGTCCACGGATTATGGCCGCAATACGAACGCGGCTATCCGGCCAATTGTGAATACGGCCCCGAGCGCATCGATTACCGCTTCGCAGAGGAAATGGCGGACCTGATGCCCTCGCCAGGTCTCGTATTCCATCAGTGGCGAAAACACGGACGCTGCACGGGGCTGTCGCCGGATACATATTTCTCGGCAACGCGGCAGGCGGCAAAGCAGGTCGCCATACCCCGCGAGTTCCTGCGCGCGCCATCGGAAAAACTCTCACCCGACAGGATCGAGACGAGCTTCGCGGCCGCCAACAGCGGTCTTGAGAAATCCGCCATGGCGGTGGTGTGCAACAATGGGTTGCTTCGAGAAGTCCGCGTCTGTCTCGACAAATCATTGCGTTATCGCTCCTGTATCGAGGTTGATACCGATGCCTGCAGGAGCAACACATTGACCATACCGGAGGCCAGCGGATCATGATTCGGGTTGTTTGCCTGCTGGCCACCCTGCTGGCCGGATCATCCTCCTTTGCGCAGGAGGAGGTGCTCAAAGGCGATTGGCGTTTGCTTTGCGATGGAAGCAACTGTGTAATTTCCGCCCAGACCAGCTTGGGTGACACCGTCTTTCTAGCTCGTCCCGGACATGTTTTTTCGGCCTTTTCCTTTGGCTTCCGCCTTGTGTCCGCAACGCCCGATCCGGATACCGCGATAGCACTTCAGGTCAATGGCGGACCCAAACTCAGTTTTCATCCCGGGCGCGATTTCGGCAACTTCGGCTCCCAGTCGGATACGTACCTGACCGAGTACGAGCTTGCCGGGCGTATCCTGCGGGACATGCGCAACGGCTCCATATTGCGTCTGTTTGGCTCTGATCACGGCGAGGCTCTCCAGATCGCATTCTCTCTCGATGGGCTGAAAGAGGCTCTCAAGCGCGTCGCTGACATCCAGAACCGGGATGAAGATGACCTGCGGATCGCATCGCCGAACCTGCAGCCCCACAACAACGGCGCACGCCCCCCCGTCGACGGCGGAAGCGGCCCGCGCGGCCTTCCCGCCACCGTTGTCGACCGTCATTACCGGGAAAGCGATTGTGAGGACCTGGAATCGGGAAATATCGCTTCCGTCGCTGCGATAACCGCGCGCCTGTCCGCGATTGAAACGCTCTATGCCCTTCCCTGCACAAAGTCGACCAGCGGCATTACCTGGCGCCTTTACCGCACCGAAACCGGCGAGATCGGGGGCGTGGCAACACTGTATTTCGCACGTCATGACGCACGCTCGGGATGGACGGGAACAGATTTGCTCTGGAACATCGAAGTGCATGAGCAAACCGGCCGCCTGACGACATTACGCAAAGGCAAGGGCGAAACCGATTGCGGCTATTTCGCCCGCTGGATCTGGCGGGATCGCGTATTTGCACTTGATGAAGTGCGCCAGAGAGCCAATTGCTCAGGCTCCGGCAACAGCGCCAATTGGCCCGTCGTCTACAACAGGGAAAACTGATATTTCACGATCAGTCCCAACACTCGAACTGGACCCGACAAAATGACCATGATCCTGCGTTCCAGCCCACCCTCCCCCTTTGGCCGCAAGGTCAAGATCGCCGCCGGCGTCCTCGGCCTGTCGGACCGGATCACCGTCGAGGTCGCTGACACCAATGACGCCGGCGACTCGCTGCGCGATCAAAACCCGTTGGGGAAAATCCCCGTTTTGATCCTTGAGAATGGCGACACGATCTATGATTCACGCGTCATCGCCGAATATCTCGATGACATGGCGGGTGGCGGCAAGATCATTCCCGCCGCCGGAAAAGACCGGCTCGATGCATTGCGCCTGCAGGCACTCGCGGACGGCATCATGGATGCCGGCATCCTGCAGGTTTATGAAAAACGCATGCGCCCCGAAGACAAGCAGCATCAGCCCTGGATCGACTACCAGGCGGAGAAGATCGCGCGGGCGATCGGCCACCTGGAAGCTGGCAAGGTCGTTTTGCACAACACGCCGACGATCGGCGAGATCGCTCTTGCCTGTGCGCTCGGATATCTGGACCTGCGTTTCAACGGTGACTGGCGCGCCAGCCACCCGCAACTTGTGAAATGGCTGGATACCTTTGCCGCCGCCGTCCCCGCTTTCGGAAAAACAAAAATCGCCGCGTGAGAACACGCGGCGATTCCAATGACGCCTCGGCGATGTTTTGATCAGGCCGCGTCAAGCGGGGGGATGCGCAGCATCTGGCCGGGATAAATCTTGTCGGGATGCGTCAGCATCGGCCGATTGGCCTCGAAGATCACGTTGTACTTTGCACCCTTGCCCTTGCCGTAATGCGTCTCGGCGATCTTCCACAGCGTGTCACCCTTCACGACGGTGTAGAACGCAGCGTCCCCTTCGTTCTTGGCCACCTTGATATCCTCCTCGACTTTTGAAACGCCGAGGACATTGCCCATCGTCAGGATAATCTTTTCACGTATCGAGTTGCTTGGCGCAGCACCTGCAACCTTCACCTTGTCGCCATCGACCTCGACCTTCAGGTCGCTTGCTTCAAGGCCGTGCTTCTCCACTTCCTTCTTGAGAGCTTCGGCATCGGGCGAATCGTCATCACCGCCGATGCCCAGTTTCTCGCCCACACCCTTGATGAAATCGAAAATTCCCATGACCGGCCTCCCGAACCGTTGCTGATAAATGCCGCACAAACGTTAGCGGCTATTGCCGCCGGGTCAATGCCGCATGCTGTTGCACTTGCACACGCGACGGCAGAGCATTACCAAGGCCGGCGAAAAATTCGCTGCCACAATGATCGCCGCATCGGTTGCGGACCTTTCAATCCGCGAATGAATGGCTATATCTGCCCCACGAGCCGGTGCATGAACGCACCAGCGCATTCCCGGCGGACACCCGACCAAAGGAACCCGATGCTCCCATACGTGATGTTCGTCCTTGGCCTGGCGCTTCTGATGGTGGCTGGCGACCTTCTGGTACGCGGCGCTGTCGGCATTGCCGACCATCTGAACATTCCCCCTCTGGTCATCGGCCTGACGGTTGTCGCCTTCGGCACATCCGCGCCTGAGCTTGTCGTTTGCATCAACGCAGCGCTGGACGGCTCTCCCGCCATCGCTGTGGGCAATGTCATTGGCTCCAACATCGCAAACGTGCTGCTCGTGCTGGGCGTACCGGCCCTGATCGCTCCCACCGTGACGGACCAGCAGGACGCGCTGCGCAACACGCTCTACATGATTGGCGCAACGCTCGTGTTCTTCGCATTGTGCCTGACCGGTGCGCTTGCCCGCTGGCAAGGCATGCTGTTGTTTTCGCTGCTCATCCTGTTCCTGTGGGAATCGGTGCGTTGCTCGCGCAACGGTTCGGACCTGCGCGACGAAATCGAACAGCTCGAGGGCCCGGCGAAGAACATGACCATTGCCGTCCTGTTCGCGGTCGGCGGATTGGTCGGACTGCCGTTGGCCGCCGAGATGATGGTCAGCTCCGCCCAGACGATCGCCCGAAGCTGGGGCATTTCGGAAGCCGCTATCGGCCTGACCGTCGTGGCGCTCGGCACCTCGCTGCCCGAGCTCGCAGCGACCGTCATGGCCGCAATACGCCGCGAAGGCGCCATCGCCATCGGCAATGTCATCGGGTCCAACATCTTCAACCTGCTCGGCATCATGGGCGTCACCTCACTGATCGCCCCGCTAAGCGTCCCCCCCGAAGTGATGCGCTTCGACATTTGGATCATGCTGATCTCTGCGGTCGTGGTGCTGGCCTTCGTCGGCGGCAAATGGCGCATCAATGCCCCGGCCGGCCTTGCCCTGACGGTGGCCTACGTCATCTACTGCTGGAGCGTGTTCAACAATGTCAGCCTGCCGTTCTTCGGCTGACGTCTGGGGTATTGGCCATTGAGCGGTACCGCACTCGTGACCGGCGCCTCACGCCGCATCGGACGGGCCATCGCACTTGAACTGGCGCGCATGGGTTCCTGCGTTGCGATCCACACACGCGAAAGCCATTACGAGGATGCCGTCAGCCTGTGCGATGAAATCAATCGCAGCGGCACGGCTCGGGTCTTCACCGCAGAGCTCTCAAACCGAGATGCCGTTTCAACCCTGATCGGCGAAGTCACCGGGGCGCTCGGGCCTGTCCACATTCTCGTGAACAACGCGTCCATGTTCGAACCGGACAGCGCTGCGGATTTCGACGCAGCACTCTGGGATACCCATATGAGGGTGAACCTGGAGGCGCCGCTGGTGCTGGCTCGCGACATGGCGGGCGCCCTGCCCGAAGGCATGACCGGTAATGTGATCAACCTGATCGATCAGCGGGTCTGGCGGCTCAATCCGAACTTCTTCACTTACACCTTGTCGAAATCAGCCCTGTGGACCGCAACCCGCACCATGGCGATGGCATTTGCGCCAAAGGTGCGCGTCAATGCCATCGGCCCCGGCCCAACGCTGCAGAACGCGCGCCAGGATGCAGCGGATTTCCAGGCGCAGGTTTCCGGCTTGCCGCTCAAGCGCGGGCCGTCACCTGATGAGATCGCCCGCGCGGTGCGTTTCCTGATTGAGACACCGTCGATAACAGGCCAGATGCTGGCGCTGGACGGTGGTCAGCATCTGGCATGGGAGACGCCGGATATCGCGGGCATCCCGGAATAGAGCTTCCACGCCTGAAAAGCGCGGGAATCGCGCTATCTCTTAAGCCGCCATGGACACCGACACGCAAAAGCCGAACAAGACCGGACCGCAGGTTATCGCGGCTGCGCAGAAACGCGCGCCCGCTGGCCCCGGCGTCTACCGCATGTTCGATGGCGAAGGCGAGATCCTCTATGTCGGCAAGGCGCGCAGCATCAGGAAGCGCATCGCCAGCTACACCCGCCTCGGCGGTCAGACCAACCGCATCATGCGGATGATCTCCGAAACTGCTTCGATGGAATTCGTCTCCACCGAGACGGAAACAGAGGCACTGCTGCTCGAAGCCAACATGATCAAGCGGCTGCGGCCGCGCTACAACGTGCTGCTGCGCGACGACAAGTCGTTTCCTTATATCCTGATCTCGCGCGATCATGACGCTCCGCAGCTTGCCAAGCACCGCGGAGCGCGCAGCCGCAAGGGCGACTATTTCGGCCCCTTCGCGTCGGCTGGTGCCGTCAACCGGGCGCTCAACGCCATGCAGCGCGCCTTCCTGCTGCGCACTTGTTCGGACTCGGTCTACGAAAGCCGCACGCGCCCCTGCCTGCTCTATCAAATCAAGCGCTGCGCGGCGCCATGCACCGGCGAAATTTCGCTGTCCGAGTATGAAAATCTTGTCGGTGAGGCAAACCGCTTCCTGTCCGGCAAGAGCCGCGGTGTGCGCGGCGAACTCGGCAAGGCGATGGAGGAGGCCTCCGACGCGCTCGATTTCGAGCGAGCAGCCCTGCTGCGCGACCGCCTCGCCGCCATGAGCCACATCCAGGCGCATCAGGGCATCAATCCGGGCAATGTCGAGGAGGCCGACGTCTTCGCCATTCATCACGAAGGCGGCCAGTTCTGCATCCAGGTGTTCTTCTTCCGCGCCAGCCAGAACTGGGGCAACCGCGCTTACTTTCCCAAGGCCGATGCCGCCCTTGATGAAGCCGAAGTGCTGCAGTCCTTCCTTACCCAGTTCTATGACGACAAACCCTGCCCTCGTCTGATCCTCGTTTCGCACGACTTGCCGGAGGCCGAATTGCTCACCGAGGCGCTGAGCGCGCGTGCGGGTCGCAAGGTTGAACTCAGCGCACCGCAGCGCGGCGAAAAGCGCGGCCTGACCGAACACGCCATGACCAATGCACGCGAAGCCCTGGGGCGGCGCATGGCAGAAAGCGCCAGCCAGAACAAACTGCTGAAGGGTATCGCCGAAGCCTTCGATCTCGCCGAGCCGCCACAGCGCATCGAGGTCTACGACAACAGTCACATCATGGGCACCAACGCTGTTGGGGTCATGATCGTGGCAGGCCCCGAAGGCTTCGAGAAAGGCCAGTACCGCAAGTTCAACATCAAGTCGGAAAATCTGACGCCGGGCGATGATTACGCGATGATGCGCGAGGTGCTGACCCGCCGGTTCACCCGGCTGCTGAAGGAAAACGCCGAAGGAGACAATCCCGGCAGGGATGGTGGCGAACGCGATGCCGCATGGCCCGACCTCCTGTTGATTGACGGCGGCAAGGGCCAGCTTGGTGCGGTCGTCGGTGTGATGGAGGAACTGGGCATCAGCGACGTATGCGTCGTCGGTGTCGCCAAGGGACCGGAACGCGACGCGGGCCGCGAGCATTTCTTCATGCCCGGACGCGAATCGTTCCGCCTCGAACCGCGCGATCCGGTGCTCTACTATCTGCAACGCTTGCGCGACGAGGCGCACCGTTTCGCCATCGGCACGCATCGGGCGCGGCGCAAGACGGCGATGGCAAAAAACCCGCTCGACGAGATTTCCGGCATCGGACCAACACGAAAACGCGCACTATTGATGCATTTCGGCTCGGCAAAAGCGGTTTCGCGCGCAGGCCTCGCCGATCTGGAAGCAACGCCTGGCATCAGTCGCCAGATGGCGCGGCTCGTCTACGATCATTTTCACGAAGGCGGTAACGCGTAACATACACTTTCCCGCCATTTTGCTGTGAAATATTGACCTTTCAGCAGCTTGCGAGCACTTTGGCCCCATGACAGCGAACAACGATACCATTCCGACAGGTTCCCGGAGCGGACGCGACCAGCTCGCGGCACTGCCGAATCTGTTGACCTATGGCCGCATCGCGGCGGTGCCGCTGTTCGTCGCCTGTTTCTTCATCGAGGGTCATGTCGGGCGCTGGCTGGCGCTGTTCATCTTCGTGGCGGCAAGCGTCACGGATTTCCTCGACGGATACCTTGCCCGCGCCTTCGACCAGCATTCCTCGCTCGGGCGCATGCTCGATCCGATCGCCGACAAGCTGCTGGTCGCAGCAGCCCTTCTGGTGCTGACCTTTGTCGGCACGATCGGCGCCGTATCGCTATGGGCCGCGCTGGTCATCCTCAGCCGCGAGATTCTCGTCTCCGGCCTGCGCGAGTTTCTCGCCGAGGTGCGCGTCAGCGTACCCGTCTCCCGCCTTGCCAAGTGGAAGACCGCGCTACAGATGACCGCCATCGGCTTTCTGGTTGCCGGCCCCGCCGGTGACGCGGTTACAGGTGGCGAGCTGGTGACCCGCATCGGCGTTGCGGGCCTTTGGATTGCCGCTGTGCTGACGCTTTACACCGGCTATGACTATTTCCGCGCCAGCTACCGCTACCTGATGGATGATGCCTGAGCAATTCCAGGAAAAGCGTGAGCGGTTTTCTTCTCCGGAATTGCGTAAAAGAACAAGAAGCAAGGCTACGCGATGACTGAACTCAACCTCCGCTATTTCGCATGGGTGCGTGAACGCATCGGCACCGCGCATGAAAGCATCGAGCTTCCCGGCGATATCGCAACCGTTGCTGATCTGCTCGGCTGGCTGAAAACCCGCGGCCCCGAATACGAGCACGCCTTCGAACAGACCGACGTGATCCGCACCGCCATAGACCAGACCCATGTGCCGCATGAGACGCCAATTGCCGGTGCACACGAGGTGGCCTTCTTCCCGCCGATGACCGGCGGTTGATCCCTCCATGGCGACGGTCCGCGTACAGACAGAACCTTTCGACGTTGCCGCTGAGGTTCAGGCACTTGTCAGCGGGCGCACCGACATCGGTGCCGTTGTGACCTTTACCGGCCTGTGCCGCGACGAAGGCGGTACGCTGTCGGCGCTTGAACTCGAGCACTATCCCGGCATGGCCGAAACGGAAATTATCCGTGTCGCGGCAGAAGCCCAGCAACGCTGGCCACTGAACGGCATCACGGCGATCCACCGTTATGGAAAGATCATGCCGGGCGATGCGATCGTCCTGGTCATCACGGCCTCGGCCCATCGCACAGCCGCATTCGAGGCCGCCGAATTCCTGATGGACTACCTCAAGACCCGCGCCCCCTTCTGGAAGAAGGAACACCATGCTGACGGCTCCGAAGGTGACTGGGTCGAGGCGAAGGATGCCGATGACGCCGCCGCAGGCAGGTGGCGCGAGGATATGTAGGCGGACACCCGCGCCAGCGGCCTTCTTTCCGCCGGAATGCGCCCTGCAAATATACATGCCAGGCAACCACTGACGAATAACCGGACGGGGCGGTGTTGAAGGCTGCCGCATCGGCACATCCAAGCCAAAATGCTCCGGTGCCCGGCCTCCGCCTTGCGCTGCCGCTTTCGATCGCACTGCATGTATTGTGCGCGGTCTTGCTCGTCTCCTCGCTCACGGCAGACCCGCCTCCCGTGCCGCCGATGCGCACTGTCTCCGTGGAACTCATCAGTCCCGAAGAGTTCGCTGCCATGCGCGCGCCCGCATCGGATGCGGCGTTGCGGGGCGATGCGGCTTCTTCCACACCGGGCGCTCCGCGCAATGACATGATCCACGCCACATCGGTCCTCTCGGCACGGGTGTTGGCCGATCCCCGCAACCGGCAGGCGCGCGAAGCCCTGCCCGGTCTCGCTCCCGACGAACGCATATTGCAGATCTGCAATCTGGAAGCGATGGAACAGGTTGCCGCCTGGGATCCCGGCTTCAAGCCGGATTACATCGTTGCCTACGCCACGGCCGACATCAGGATGTCCCCGCAAGAGATAGAGGCAAATGGCGGCGCGATGCACAGCAGGCACGATTGGTACGCCATTCGTTACCGCTGCATGGTTTCGCCGGACCGCAGCAAGGTCGTTGCCTTCGATTTCAGGGTCGGCGACCCGATCCCGGAAAACGACTGGAGTGCATACAACCTGCCGGTCGGAGGCGACATGGACCACGGCGACTAGGATCAGGACTTATTCGCATCTTGCCGCTTCCCGCCGGTCATGCCGAAAAATCATCCCCGGCTTTTCATGCTTCCGCCGGCATGCCGAAGACGACGATCGCCAGTCCCAGCAGCGCCAGCAACCCGAAGGAAACGGCGCGAATACCCAGCCCGCCATTGCGCCACGCGCTCACTGCGGCAATCGCGGCCTGTAGCGCGTAGTACAGCGCAAAGGCTCGAGAGGCATGGGAAATGATCTCGAACACATTGGAAAACCAGGTCAGCGCAACACCGATCACGGCCAGCAGGGCATAGGCCAGCCTTTGGGTGATCCTGCCGCCGGACAATTCCTCGAACAAACCGCCCGCACCGCCAGTGTCGGCAATCGCTGCGCTCAGTTGCGCACTTAACGCGGCCGCAACGAGGATCAGGGGGAGGATCGGCGCAACCACGTCCATCATGCCGATGATGGCGGTCTCGCTCAGCTTGAGTTCGCCAACCGAGAACACGTAGGCCATGAGACCGATATAGACCATGTAGATCACCGTGGTGATGAACTGCGCGCGCCGCATCGAGTTGATGCGGGTTGGCGCATCGTAGGTTGCGCCCAAGTAGCGGGACGTCTCGAAACCCTGCACGGTGACGAGTAGGCCAAAGGCCAGAGCGATGCCTTGCCAGCCTGTCAGCTGCGGTGCGTTGAAGGTCAGTTCGCCGGCGGCGGCATGCCGGCCGAAATAGACGGCGAGCGCCAGGATCAGCCCGGCAATGATCGCCAGTTTGAAATTGACCGAAACCTGTTCAAGCTTCTCCAGCGCCCGGAAACCGCGTGTCCACCCGGTAACCAGCACGAAGGCGAAGGCCGCAGTGGTCAGCAGCTTGGCGTCGGTATCCGCTCCAGCGCCCGTAAGGCTGACGCCGAATGCGCCGAACAGGTTGAGATAATAGGCCACGGAAATGATGTAGGCGAAGGCAAGCACCCAAGACGCGGCGGTCTCGAGCACCTCGACCACATTGCCGCGATATGCGTGCGTTTCACCGACCTCGGCAATGTTGAAGCGGATCGCCGCGCCGAAACCATATGCAACGGCGCACAGGAACGCCATGATCAGCGGCGCATAGAGGCCATAGGAAATCTGCAGCAATGGTCCCAGAACGAGGAAGCCGCTGCCGATGATCGATGCAAGCGGTGTGATCGTCGCCCGCCAGCCACGATTTCCAGCGACTGCGGGATGGAAAAGGAAGGCGCCTGCCACGATAACGGTCGCCAGGATGCCCACATTCAGCAACATCGGAAATCCATTGAAGCATCGCCGCGCGATGTCAGGAAGATGAGCGGAAACTCAAGCACCGCCCAAGTGTCACGTTGACGCATGTTTGCTGAACAGCGCAAGCAATCAGCCGGCAATCTCAGGCTGCGCCGGCAGTATCCACCAGAGGGCACAGTTCAAGAAAAGCCTTGGCATCCTTGCTGACCAATGGCTTGCTGTACAGGTATCCTTGCACGAGCGAACAGCCGGTCTCCTCTACGATCGCGAGTTGCGACCGCGTTTCGACACCTTCCACCACGCAATCGAGATCGAGGTTTTCGCAAAGAGAAACCATCGTGCGGAGGATATCTCGCGCCGCCTTGTTCTCCTCGATTTCGGCGATAAAGCTTCGGTCGATCTTCAGCCGGTCAACGGGAAGCTTCCGCACATAGGACAGACTGGAAAATCCGGTACCGAAGTCATCCAGTGCAATCTTGATCCCCATGGTACGCAGCATGGCCAATGCTTCGCGGGCGCGTTCGAAATCCTGCATGATCCCGGTTTCGGTGATCTCAAGAGTAATACGGCTGAACTGGATTCCCGACTTCGATATCTGGCTCACGAGCCGCTGGACGGAGATCATCGAACACAAGTCGTAAACCGACAGGTTGAACGAGAGGCGAACATGCTGGGGCCATTCGCGCGCCGCCGCCAGCGCCTTGCTGAATAGAATCGACGTGACCTTGCTGATGATGCCTTCCTGCTCCGCGGAATGAATGAAGACATTGGGGGCGATATTGCCAAGCGTCGGGCTTTCCCAGCGCCCCAGTGCCTCGAAGGCGATCGTATGGCCGGTCGTGATGTCGATGATGGGTTGAAACATCACATACAGTTCGTTTTCCAGATCCGCTTCCCGCAAACCGTGAACGACCGTCGATACTTCACGAATGCTGCGCTCGTGATTGTCGGAAAACATCACCGCTGAGCCTTTGTCGTGCTGCTTTGCATAGCAGAGCGCATAGTCAGCCCGCTCGAACAGCGCTTCCGCCGTCTGCCCTGCATCCGGAAAGGCGGCGAACCCGATCGTTACCGAAACCCTTGCGGTCCCTCCCTTCACATCGAAGGGCACACGCAGCATGGCACAAACCTGCTCTCCGAATTCCAGGATGGCCTCATCCGTTCCCGGGCAAGGAACGATCAGTCCGAATTCGTCACCGCCAAGCCGGGCGAGAATGATGTCGTCGGGAAGAATTTTCCGCAAACGTTCACCGGTCTGCGCCAGAAGTTCATCGCCAGCGGTATGCCCGAACACGTCGTTGACAGGCTTGAAACCGTCCAGATCAAGGGTACCGATCACAAAGGGTACATCGGTGGCCGCCCGCTCCTCGACCAGGGCATTGAGTTCGGTGAAAAACCTGCGGCGGTTTGGCAGGCCTGTCAGACTGTCGGCATTGGCCAGCCTCATGTTTTCGCCATTCAATTCCTTTAACCGCTTGCTTTGCTCCCGCAAAATCCGTCCCCGCTCGACAAGACTGGCGAAATCACGCGTATAGCCGAAGTTGATGAACAGCATCACACCCGTAACCGCCAGCATATTCACGGCGATCGCATGAAAGACCAGCACTTCGGAAGACGCAAAGAACACAACCGCCGACCCGATCACGACTACAGAGATCAGCACCGAGGACTGGCGAATATGCATGATGCAGTTGATGGCGCCGATCGACGTGAGGCACAAAAAGAGCGCCACATGCATCTGCGTGAACGGAAAGCCGTGTTGAAACAATGCATATGACCAGACAGCCAAAACACTGGTCGTCATCAGCGAGAGGAACACAACGGTTTTCAGGCGCCTGACGATTACATCGTCACTCAGCGTGTCAACATTCGTGCGCAGGATAAAAACAGACCGGTAGCCGACGAAAAGCGCCACCGCCACGGGAAAACCAACCGACAGGTACTTCGGTACGAAACCGTAGTGCGTATAGGCCAGCGTGATCATATTGAAAACGATCAGGCAGTTCATCAAAGGAATCTGCCGCGCCATCGCCTTGTAACGCGCACGCCTGAGCTCTGGGCTACCGCCGAATTCAAACATCATGGCGGCAATTCGCTTCAGCATTGCCTGCTTCCTTCGACTGCGTTCTGCAACGAAGGAAGCAGTGTTCCAGAAGCGAACTAAATTTCCGTAAAACTATTACTTTCGCTTTCGTTCAGTGCTCACGTGAATTCTTCCTTAAAGGCAGTTTCGGAGTTGCCGGAAATACTGCGCCGCACAAAGATAAAATAAGTACGTAATACTACGATGAACAAAAGATTTGCCGTCATCATGCAGTGAAGAACAACAATATGATATTGCAGGTATGGTCTGCTCAAGAACTGCAAGGCCGGTTTCGTGGCTACAGAAACCTTCCGACGAGATTTCCCGACCGCGCAACATCCTGGAGCAAGAAGGGCGGGAGCCTGCACGCTTTCGCGGCCATGCCCCCGCCTTCCGATATGCCTGTGTGAATGGATTTCGCTACGCCGGCCCTCAGACGGAAGCCGCCATCTGCACCTGTGCGGGCTCCGGCTGCACTTCGTCCATATAGTCGGTGACCATCTGCTGGCTGATCTGCCCCGGCTTGAAGCTGTAGGGACCGATCTCGGAAACCGGCGTAACCTCCGCAGCAGTGCCCGTAATGAAGCACTCGGAAAAATCGGCCAGCTCCTCGGGCAGGATATGCCGCTCGACGACTTCGAGGCCGCGCTTGCGTGCAAGCCCGATCACCGTGCGCCGGGTGATACCGTCAAGGAAGCAGTCGGGGTTCGGCGTATGCAGAACGCCATCCTTGACGAAAAACACGTTGGCGCCTGTCGCTTCGGCGACATAACCGCGCCAATCGAGCATCATGGCATCGGCATAGCCTTTGGACTCCGCTGCATGCTTTGAAAGCGTGCAAATCATGTAGAGACCGGCCGCCTTGGATTTGCACGGCGCGGTCTTCGGGTCCGGGCGGCGATATTCGGCAAGATCGAGCCGGATGCCCTTCAGCCTCTGCTCGGGATCGAAATAGCTCGGCCATTCCCAGATCGCGATGGCGAGATTGATGCGGTTGTTCTGTGCCGAAACGCCCATCATTTCACTGCCGCGCCATGCGACCGGACGCACATAGGCGTCGGAATACCCTTGCGCGGTCAAGACTTTGCGGCAGGCATCGTCTATCTCGGCAACCGAATAAGGAATCTTGAAGCCGAGAATACGGGCAGATTCATGCAGACGCTCGGTATGCTCAGTAAGCTTGAAAATCTCCCCGCCATAGGCGCGCTCGCCCTCGAACACCGCACTGGCGTAGTGCAGGCCATGGGTCAGTACATGCACCTTGGCATCGGCCCAGGGAACCATCTCGCCATTCATCCAGATCACGCCTTCGCGCTGATCGAAGGGAACACCTGCTGCCATCGGACTTTCCTCACTGCCAACCGCCTTGCCAGCTCCCAAGGAGCTCAAGGCGCGTTCAAACTATCTGCCTGACGAACACGCCCGCAGGCGCACTCGTGAATTCCATGCTTGCATCGAGTGGCGTCATTACCGCCATCCCCGCACCGATACCGCTGCCGCTTTCCTTTCGCCCAAAGCAACCGCAAAATGTCGATACGGGTTTCCCGATGCGCGGCGAGTCGCTATCAAGCGGCAGCACCGCACCCCATGCGCAGCATTAAACCCCAAACGTCACTTCGTTTGAACGAATATTGCGCAATCGGTGATTGACAGGTAACGATCGGAAAGAAATAAGTCAATATGACTGACATAAATTTTTCCGAAGACAAGGCGGACACGCAACAGGCGGGCTTGGAGCCGATCGGGAAACCGGACGCATCGAGCTACGAACTGATCGAACTTTTGTTCTTCGCCTATCGCGACTTCATTTCCGAACCCGACGAAATTCTCGCCGGATACGGCTTCGGACGCGCCCATCACCGCGTGCTGCACTTTGTCGACCGCAATCCTGGCCTTAGCGTCGCCGACCTTCTCGACATCCTGAAAATCACCAAGCAGAGCCTCGCCCGCGTGCTCAAGCAGCTTCTCGATCAGGGGTTCGTCGAACAACGCGCGGGAAAGCGCGACCGCAGGCAGCGCCTGCTGCACGCAACGCCTGAAGGCACACGGCTTGCCCGCACGCTTGCCGCGATACAGGCCAGGCGCATCGAACATGCCGTTGCCGGCCTCGACATTTCACAACGCGAAGCCGCAGCGCAGTTTCTTGCGCGCCTTATCAATGACACCGAGCGCAATCATGTATTGAAGATCGTTCGCCGCAGTTGACCTTGAGCCTTGCCGGCGAACCGGTTCGAACGGGAGCACCCCCCATGGCTACCACCAGTGAAACCGCCATGAATGGCACCGCGGAGACAGCGGCAAGAAAGATCACGGCTCCGGGCGATGAAGCCCCCCATCTGCTGGTTGTCGATGATGATCGGCGTATCCGCACACTGCTGTCGCGCTATCTCACCGAAAACGGCTACAGGATCACCACCGCCGACAACGCGGCAACTGCCCGCGACAAGCTGCGTGGCCTGACCTTCGACCTCATTGTACTCGATGTCATGATGCCCGGAGAATCGGGCCTGGAACTGGCCCGCAGCCTTCGCGAAGTCGATGATGTGCCGATCCTGATGCTGACGGCACGAGCGGAAATCGAGCATCGCATTGCCGGACTTGAAGCCGGTGTGGACGATTACCTCGGCAAACCGTTCGAACCACGCGAACTGTTGTTGCGCGTTGCTGCGATCCTGCGCCGTGGCCAGCCTGAGATTCCGCAAAGTGACACACTGAATTTCGGCCCCTTCTGCTTCGATATGGAGAGGCGGGAACTTCTGCGTGGCAGCAACGTTGTGAAACTGACGGACCGCGAAAAGGAATTCCTGTTTGTTTTCGCCAAGGCTCCGAACGAAACCGTGTCGCGCCTGGATCTTGCCGGCGATGAAGTCAGCGAACGCGCCGTCGACGTCCAGATCAACCGTCTGCGGCGCAAGATCGAAAAGGATCCAGCCAACCCGCTGATCCTGCAAACGGTGCGTGGCATAGGCTATCGCCTCAACGTGAGCTAATCTGCCGATCCTGAAAACAGGACGACTGAACGACCGCATGGTTTCGCTCAACGATATTGGCACCGGCCTCAACGGCCACATTACCCGTCCGCTGCGGACAGCGCGCCACGTCATGCGCCGCTCGCTAAGGTATGTCCGCTCGCGGCCCGGCATACGGCATGTATTGGAATTTCTTGCCGGCCAAATGCCCAAGGGGCTCTATGCCCGCTCGCTGATGATCATCGTGATCCCGGTTGTGCTGCTCCAATCGGTCGTCGCTTACGTATTCATGGAACGCCACTGGCAGACAGTGACGTGGCGTCTGTCATCGATGGTGACGCAGGAAATCGCAGCCGTCATCGATGTCTACGAAAGCTATCCGCAGGATGCCGACCGCGCCCTGCTGACCCGCATTGCCAATGACAAACTTGGCCTGACCATTACTTTTCTCCCCCCCGATCCTCTGCCGCCGACCACAGAGAAGCCGTTCTTCTCGTTGCTTGACCGCACGCTGTCGCAGGAAATTTCCCGCCAGATCGGGCGGCCCTTCTGGATCGATACGGTCGGCAAGTCGAATCTCGTGGAAATCCGCATACGGCTTGATGATGCGGTTCTGCGCGTCTTTGCTCGCCGCAGTCAGACCTACGCATCGAACTCCCACATCTTCATCGTCTGGATGGTCGGGACAGCATTCGTGCTTCTCGGCGTTGCGCTGATTTTCATGCGCAACCAGGTCAAACCGATCCAGCAACTGGCCGATGCCGCCGAGGACTTCGGCAAGGGACGCGACATTCCGGAAGACTTCAAGCCTGCCGGAGCGCGCGAGGTGCGCCGCGCCGCCGCCGCCTTCCTCCTCATGCGTGAGCGTATCGAACGCCAGATCGAGCAGCGCACCACCATGCTTGCCGGCGTCAGCCACGACCTGCGCACGGTACTCACCCGCTTCAAGCTGCAGCTTGCCCTTGCAGGCAACGACACCGATGTGACCGACCTCACCCGTGACGTCGATGAGATGCAGCACATGCTCGAAGACTATATGGCTTTCGCCCGCGGTGATTCCGGCGAGCAGGCCGCGAAAATCGACATCCAGGATCTGTTCGAGGAACTGCGCGCAGACGCCGAGCGACTAGGCCACCACACCGAGGTGTCTTTCCGCGGCCATCCCGATGTCGTGGTCAAGCCGAACGCCTTCAAACGCTGCCTGTCGAACCTCGTCGCCAATGCCATCCGCTTCGCCGGCAACATCCGTATTTCCGGCAAACGCGACGCGGACTGGCTGACCATCATGGTTGATGATGACGGGCCCGGCATTCCCGAAGACCAGAGGGAAAGCGTGTTCAAGCCGTTCTTCAGGCTTGACGATGCCCGCAATCAGGATGTTGGCGGCACGGGGCTTGGTCTTGCCATCGCGCTCGACATTGCCCGCACCCATGGCGGTGACGTGAAGCTTGAGGATTCCCCGCTTGGCGGCCTGCGCGCGATCGTTCGGGTACCGGTCTGATCTGATCTTCAGGGGGCTCAGAACATCCGTCCCCCTTTGGGTACGGACTTGTCAGGTGTGGCCAGAACCACTTCCCCGTTTTCGTCGGGAAAGCCAAGCACCAGGATTTCCGACATGAACTTGCCGATCTGGCGCGGCGGGAAATTCGTCACCGCCATTACCTGTTTCCCAACAAGTTCTTCAGGCGTGTAGTGGACCGTGATCTGGGCTGAGGACTTCTTAATGCCCAGCGGTTCGCCGAAATCGACCCAGACCTTGATCGCCGGTTTGCGCGCCTCGGGAAAGGGCTGCGCATCGACAATGATGCCGGTACGGATATCGACCTTGAGAAAATCGTCAAAACCGATCTCCGGCGACGGTGTGCCGTCTCCTGCATTCATAGCTGTCTCTCCTGAATGAATCCGTTCGCGTTGTAACCAGAGCAATTTCAGGAAAAGTGTCTTACGGTTTTCCGTCCGGAATTGCGGCTTATGAAGAGACCAATTCCGGGAAAGCTACCTGGCGGTTTTCTTCTCCGGAATTGCGAAAAACAATGTGACAGTCCAGGTAACGCCAGTCACCGGAGCGGCTCTAGTGCGGGCCGCCGGTCCACGGTTCGTCGTCGGGCTCGCCCATGCGTTCGTCATCGGCACCATAGAAACTATCATCATCCTCGCCGTCGAAGCGGTCGCGTGCGCGGTCGCGCATTCCGGCAACGAACGACCCGAACATGCCCAGCATGCGCATGCCCGTGCTCATGGTCCGCATGACCTGCTCGCCGTCACGAAGCGCGCGGTCGAGCGCAGCCATGGTGCGGGCAAGCCCTGCATCCTTGTCGCGCAGGAAAGCCGGCATCGTACGCGCCATGACGAACACGAGGCCTTGCGCACGGATGCGTCCGAGCCTGCCTGTTGCCTCGATGCCTGCGGCCTCCAGCATCCATTTCATGGAGCGGCGCGCACGCGTGTTGAAGGCCACTGCCGCAAACGGGTCGCGACGGTAGGCGCGCATGATCGACTTCAACGCCAGACGATAGGGTTTCAGTGCATCGAAACGGCGCATCAGCACGTCGAACAACCGGTCACGGGCCGGTTCTCCTGCCATCTCCGGATCATCGCCATCGAGCACGACTTCGTCGATGCGACGCATCAGGCCGTTGATAATGGCGGTCTTGGAATCGAAGGCGCTGCGCAACTGCGCCATCGTCACGCCGGCTTCGGCGGCGATGTCGGAAAGGCGCACCGCGTCCCAATCGTTGCCTTCGGCAAGCCGCATCGCCGCGTCGATGATCGCTTCACGATTGTCTTCACTGCCGGGCTTTGCCGTCTTTGACCGCGTCATGCCTTGTCTCCCTTGCCGCACAATAAACACGGCTTCTATGAAGAGACTAGGACGCGATACGTCTCAGGTGAAGAGGCGAGTCAGCCCGCGAGTTCACGCGAGCGTTTGGCGGCTGCCGCAACGGCGCGATCCAGAAGCTCCGCCATGCCGGGCGTATCCATTAGCACGGCGAGCGCTGCGGCCGTGGTGCCGTTCGGCGAGGTAACGTTCTTGCGCAGCGTCGCGGGATCGAGATCGGAGCGGTACAGCAACTCGCCCGCCCCCGTAACCGTCTGGCGTGCGAGCTGTGCCGCAAGCTCCGCCGGCAAGCCGGCCTTGACGCCCGCGGCTGTCATGGCTTCCGCCAGCAGGAACACGTAAGCCGGACCGGAGCCCGACACGGCGGTCACCGCATCCATCAGGGCTTCATCGTGGATTTCCGCAACATCGCCGATCGCCGACAGCAGCACGCGCGCCGCTTCAACCTGTTCAGATGAGACATGCGCATTGGCGCACATGACCGACATGCCACGCCCGACAGAAGCGGGCGTGTTCGGCATCACCCGGATCACCGGCTGTCCTTCAGGGTAAAACGATTCCAGCCGTGCAAGGGTTGGCCCGGCAAGGATGGAAACGATAACCGTCTTGGGGCCGACATGAGGCACTGTCCCCGGCGCAACGTCGTCGAGCATCTGCGGTTTGATCGCGAGCAGCGCCACATCGGGCTTTACACCGGACGGTTCGGGATTGAGTGCGATTCCCGCCTTCTTGATAGCTGCCATGATGCGTTCCGGCGGGCCGGGATCGCGGATGGTGACAGCACTCCCGGGCAGGCCACCGGCAAGCCACCCTTCAAGCATGGCGCCACCCATCTGTCCGGCGCCAATCAGAAGGACGGAACCGACCTCCTTCAGGCTCATGCCTCGCCAACCGTCTCGAAGAGTGCTGCGTCCAGTGCTTCTTCCGGCGTCTTACCGGCCCACACGACGAACTGGAACGCCTGAAAGTAGCGTTCACACGCTTCCACCGCGAATTCCAGCAACGCCTCGCACTGGCGCTCGGAAGCATCGGCGCCAGCCAGCGGCAGAGCCTGACGGAAGATGATCACCCCCTCCTTGGCCCACATGTCGAAATGCCCGACCCATAGCTGCTCGTTGATGCGCGCCACGAGTTCGCCCGCCTCGCGCACCCGTGTCTCCGGCACCTTGAGATCGAAAGCGCAGGCGATATGCAGCGCCTCGAGATCCGCCATCCATGTGTATGAGACATGATAATCGGTCCAGCGCCCGTCCACGGAAATCGTGATCTCATGATCACCCGAACGGTCGAACGCCCAATCGTTGCTGGACGCGATCGTCTCGACGGTATCCACGGGGTTGTTCAGGCGGTCGGCTTCGAAATCAACGAAGGCCATGGCGCTACCTCGCTCGAGCAGGTGGACAAGGATTGGGGAGATAAGAAAAAACGCCGGCAAGAATGCCGGCGGCGGGCGAACGCAAAGCGCAAGACAGGGCGCCTTGAAGATGTGTCGTATGAGTACCGAATCGCGTCATGGGGCCAATATATCGTGCCCTTTTTGCGTTGCACTACCGATTGTGGGGTCGAATTCATTAACGAGGTCTTAACGAATCGCGCAGCTGTGGAAAGATTTGCGCGCGCAAGAGTGTGACCCTGCGGAAGATGTGGAAATCCTCATTTCCGGCAGTTTGGTGCAATCAGGATTTCGGCTTTGCCGCCTTCGCGCGGGACGTCTTCGGCAGCGCCTCTTCCAGCGCGGAGATACGCTCGGCAAGGCGGGCGTTTTCCTCACGTGCTGCCTGCGCCATCAGTTTGACGGCTTCGAACTCCTCGCGGCTGACGACATCAAGCTCTCCGAGGATGCGTTCGGCCTGGGCGCGGAAGAAGGTATCGACCTCGCCGCGCGCACTGCGCGCCATGCCCGCCGCATCGGTCATAAGGCGGGCGAGATCATCAAGCAGGCGATTGTTGGTATGCGTCATTGTCAGAGGTTCTCCCGGCGCAGCATCATTTGCGCCCCAGCGAACCGGAGAATGGGGTGATGCAGCCAATAGTTCAAGCCCGTGCAGCCAGTTGCCGCAGGCATGCGAACCGCCACCATCCGGAAAAACGGCGTACTCAGGCCGCGCGGATATTGCTCAGGAAGCCACCGATGGCATCGCGCAGCTTCTCGGCCTGATCGGCCAGCCGGCCCGAATTCGACAGAACTTCCTCGGATGCAGTTCCCGTTTCGGTCGCCGCACGATTCACGTTGGTGATGTTGGTGGCAACCGATGTGGTGCCTTCGGCGGCGCTCTGGACATTTTGTGCGATTTCCTGCGTCGCAGAACTCTGTTCTTCGACAGCAGAAGCAATAGCGGAGGAAATCTCGTTCATCTTGCTGATGATCTCGGAAATGCCCGTTATTGATTCAACCGCACCTGAGGTCGCAGACTGGATCGACCCGATCTGCTGCGAGATTTGTTCGGTCGCCTTCCCGGTCTGCTCAGCCAGTGACTTCACTTCAGACGCAACGACGGCAAATCCCTTGCCGGCCTCACCTGCCCGTGCCGCTTCGATAGTCGCATTCAATGCCAGCAGATTGGTTTGGTCTGCTATGTCCTGAATCAGGTTGACCACCTCGCCGATACGGGCGGCGGCATCCGCCAGAGACCTGACCTGTTCTCCGGTGGTCGCGGCATCGGCAACGGCACGATGAGACATTTGCGCGGATTCCGCGACCTGACGGGAAATCTCGCCAATCGAAGCCGTCAATTCCTCAGCTGCACTTGCAGCGGTCTGCACATTGGCCGATGCCTGTTCCGATGCAGCTGTCACCGAAAGCGTTTGTTCCGTTGTCTGGGCCGCATTCGCGGAAAGCGAACGCGCTGAAGTTTCCATGCTTTGCGATGCTGTGGTTACCAGTTCGATCGCATCGGCTGCAACGGCTTCAAAATCTGCGATAGCCGTTTCAACATGTTTCTGGCGCTCATGCCGAACGGCTTCTTCCTGCTGCGCCTGCTCGGACAATTGTTCGCGTTCACGCAGCTTGTCACGGAAGTCGGCAAGTATAGCGGCCATCGGGCCGAATTCATCCTTGCGGCCAAGCATCGGTACATCGATGCTTGTATTTCCATTCTCAAGCTCGGTCATGGCTGAAGACAAGGCATTGATAGGCCGTGTTACCGAGCGGGAAACCATCAGCATGATGGATATGATGGCGCCAAGCAGCACCGCAAAGAAAAGACTTGCTATGAGGATGTAGCCGATCATGCGGTCACGGATGTCATCCATGTAGAGCCCCGTACCGACAATCCAGCCCCACGGCTCGAATCCCTTGACGAACGATACCTTGGCAACCGGTTCGTCAGAGCCCGCATGAGGCCATCTGTACTGAACGAAGCCCTCTCCGTCCGTCTTCACCACGTTGACGAACTCGCGGAATACAAAGACCCCGTCTTCGTCTTTCAGATCAACCAGGTTCTTGCCTTCCAGGGT
Organism: Rhodobiaceae bacterium; assembly: GCA_020637855.1. GTDB lineage: Bacteria > Pseudomonadota > Alphaproteobacteria > Rhizobiales > Tepidamorphaceae > JACKJK01. The sequence continues at coordinate 523,235 of JACKJR010000002.1, forward strand.
CGGCTTGGCAGCATGCATCACCACCACATGATCCAAGTCGTTGATCCAGAAATATTCCCCGCCACGGTAACGGATCGACCGGATGGCATCGCTTGCGATCTGCTTTGCCTCGGCTTCACTGACCTCTCCGGCCTGCGCCTTTGCATGTTCGGCCTTGATAATTTCAACGGCAGCATCGGTCAGGCTCTTCAACTCCGCCTGCCTTTGCTCGATAAATGTTCCGTATTCCTCGTAAACACCAAAAGCACCGGAAAGCATGAATGCCGTAGCGACAAGTATGGTAATGCCGGCAAGGCGCGCCTTGATAGTGAAGCGGGAGAACATTTCTCTATCCTCTGAATATACATTGGTTAGAATCATCCAAATGCTTGAAATAAAAGTTAAAAAAACATTGCGTGGTTGTACGTACGCATCAAACCGAAATGAATTCAAACCAATATCATAATCGTGGCGAAAACCTTGACAGCGTGGCAATCGATGCGCGACCTCACGCAGCCAAGAGGCATGCCGAGGAGACAGACACCGATGCCCCTTTTCGCCATTCCCTTTCCGGCCATCGATCCCGTGGCCATCGAAATCGGCCCGTTTGCCGTGCGCTGGTACGCGCTTGCCTATATCGCCGGTATCCTGACCGGCTGGTGGTATGCGCTGAAGCTGGTGCGCAACGACGCGTTGTGGGGCGGGAAGCCCGGGCCGCTGTCCCAGAAAGACATCGATGATTTCCTGCTGTTCGGTACCGTCGGACTGATCGCCGGCGGTCGTCTTGGCTATGTATTTTTCTACCAGCCGGAATTCTATCTCTCGAACCCCGCCGAGATCATCAAGGTCTGGGAAGGCGGCATGGCGTTTCACGGCGGCTTCCTGGGCTTTCTCGCCGCCGTCTTCCTGTTCTCTTACATGCGCAAGCTGCCGCCGCTGTCACTGGGAGACGTTTGCTCCGCCGTCGTGCCGATCGGGCTGTTCTTCGGGCGTATCGCCAATTTCGCCAATGGCGAGCTGTGGGGCCGCGCCAGCGACATGCCCTGGGCGATGGTCTTTCCCGCCGCGGGGCCTGACCCGCGCCACCCCAGCCAGCTCTACCAGGCTGCCATGGAAGGCATCGTGCTGTTTCTCGTACTGCGTTTCGTCACGCACAGGCTCAAGGGTCTGCGCCATCCCGGCCTCGTCACCGGCGTGTTCATTGCCGGATATGGCTGCGCGCGCATTATCGGCGAACAGTTCCGCCAGCCCGATGCCGGCATCGGCTTTCTCTGGGGCGGACTGACCATGGGCATGCTGCTGTCGCTCCCGATGGTACTGGCCGGGCTTGGATTGGCCTTCTGGGCCAAAAGCCGGCCTGCCGTTGATATGTCTGGCGCGAATGACTGACGCTGGAACAGCGCTTGCCGCGATCCTCAGGAAAGAGATCGCGACATCCGGCCCGATGCCGGTCAGCGCCTTCATGGCGCGTGTACTGACAGATCCCGATCACGGTTACTACACGACCGCGACGCCTTTCGGGGCGCAAGGCGATTTCATCACCGCCCCTGAGATCAGTCAGCTCTTCGGCGAGATTGTCGGCGCATGGATGGTCCATGTGGCAGAGGCGATTGCAGCCGCCATGCCCGGCGATCCGGTCCACCTTGTCGAACTGGGTCCCGGCCGCGGAACCCTGATGGCCGATATCCTGCGCGTTGCAAGGCTGCGCCCGGACCTGGACGCGCGCATCGATGTGCATCTGGTCGAGGCAAGTCCGAAACTGCGCGAAACCCAGAAGGCAACGATCGCAAAGGCGCGCCCGGACCGGGTTGCGCCGAACTGGCACGAAACGGCGGACACAATCCCCGAAGGCCCGTTCGTGCTCGTCGCCAACGAATTCTTCGACGCCCTGCCGATCGAGCAAGCGGTGAAGACAAGCGATGGCTGGCGCCGCCGGATCGTCACCGTGGAGAATGGCGGGTTGATCTTCGCCGCCGGAGAACCCGCGCACGTCCCGACACAATTCGCGGATGCCGCGCCGGGATCGATCCTCGAAACCTGCCCGCAAGCCGTCGCCATCGCCTCCGGCCTCGCACAGCGCATGACGCGCCAGCCCGGCGTGGCGCTTGCCATCGACTACGGATACGAGTTGCCCGCGATTGGAGACACCTTGCAGGCCGTGCGGCGCCACAAACCCTGCGATCCGCTTGAGCACATCGGCCAGGCCGACCTGACCGCCCATGTCTGCTTCGGCGCTTTGGCCCGCGCCGCGATTGAAGCCGGCGCGCAAGCCTTCGGCCCCATGACGCAAGCGCAATTCCTTGGCGAGCTGGGAATTGCCGAGCGCGCAGAAAGGCTCATCACAGCACGGCCCGATCAACGCAGCGATATTGAAGGCGCGCTTGCCCGCCTCATCTCGCCCGATGCCATGGGATCGCTGTTCAGGGCCCTTGTGCTGACGAGTCCCGGCATGAGCACACCGCCACCTTTTACACAAGCCGCTCATACAGGTTGACGCGAGCACCCCGCGCAAGCAAACGTCGCCGTCATGATCGAAACAGAACTTGACCCCCTGATTGCCCCGGAACTTTCCGCGACCAATGCGCGCCACGGTTTCTTCACCCGTTCCGGCGGTGTCTCGCGGGGGCTGTATGCCGGACTGAATTGCGGCGTCGGATCGAACGACGACAAGGAAAAAGTCGCGGCCAACCGCGCCCGCGTCGCGGGCCGGTTGCTTGTCGCGCCGGAAAACCTCGTCACCGCCTATCAGGTTCATAGCGCCGACACGCATGTCGTAACCGCACCCTGGGGCGATGACGGTCCGCCAAAAGTGGATGCCCTTGTCACGGCAACGCCGGGCATCGCCGTCGGCGTGCTCACCGCCGATTGCGGCCCGCTGCTGTTCGCCGACCGGACTGGAAAGATCGTCGCATCGGCGCATGCCGGCTGGAAAGGCGCATTCACCGGCGTCGCCGAAGCCGCGATCGACAAGATGGAAGAACTCGGCGCACGCCGGGACGGGATTGTTGCCGTGCTTGGCCCGACGATCTCAAAGACTGCCTACGAGGTCGGGCCGGAGTTCTTCGATCGGTTTCTCCAGGCCGATTCGTCGAACGGCGATTTTTTCACCGATGGTTCGCGCAACGGCCACGCCATGTTCGATCTGCCCGGCTACATCCGCCGGCGCATGGAAAAGGCCGGCATCGCATCCTTCACCGACCTGGCTATATGCACCTATGCCGAAGAAGATCTCTTGTTCAGTTATCGCCGCGCCACTCACCGCCAGGAACCCGACTATGGCCGGCTGATCGCCGCCATCACCCCCGCTTGAGGATGCCCACAGGCCATGGCTCTGCATTTCGACGAGACGGAATTCGCAAACCGCCGCAGCAAACTCTCCGCCGCGCTTGAGGAAAAGGGCCTCGACGGCATCCTGATCTTCGCGCAGGAGAGCATGTATTGGCTGACCGGCTATGACACCTTCGGCTTCTGCTTCTTCCAGTGCCTGTTCTACGGCAAGGACGGCAGAATGGCATTACTGACGCGCTCCGCCGATCTGCGTCAGGCCCAGCACACCTCCAACATTACCGACCTGCGCATCTGGACCGACAAGGCCAGCGCAACGCCGGCCGATCAGCTGCGCGACATGCTGGAAAGCCTCGGCCAGCGCGGCAAGCGGCTCGGCATCGAAACCGATACCCACGGGCTCACCTATCGCAACGGCAAGGCGGTCGAGATGGTGCTCGAGGGCTATGTACACCTGACGGATGCGTCCGACATCATAACCCGACTGCGCGCGGTAAAATCCGCTGCCGAACTCGTCTATGTCCGCAAGGCCGCCGACCTCGCCGATCTTGCACGCGATGCCGCCGAGAAGGTCGCCGGTCCCGGTGTCGACGAAGGTGCCGTTCTCGCCGCCCAGCATGCCGCCATCTTCGAGGCCGGCGGAGATTATCCCGGCAACGAGTTCATTATCGGTTCGGATCGCGACGCGCTGCTGTGCCGTTACAAGGCCGGCCGCAGGACGCTTTCGCACAACGATCAGCTCACCCTCGAATTTGCCGGCGTCTACCGGCATTATCACGTCGCGCAGATGAACACCTTCGTCATCGGTGAACCACGACCGCGTCATATCGAACTGCACCGGGCCGCACGCGAAGCGCTTGATGCTGTGGAAAACGCGCTTGTGCCCGGCAAGACCGCCGGTGACGTCTTCGAGGCGCATCGCAAGGTGATGGATGATCACGGGCTGGAAAAGCACCGGCTCAATGCCTGCGGATATTCGCTTGGCGCACGCTTCACGCCATCGTGGATGGACTGGCCGATGTTTTATGCCGGCAATCCATGGATTCTGGAGCCGGGCATGGTCATGTTCACCCACATGATCATCATGGATTCAGATACCGGCACCGCCATGTGCCTGGGCCGCACATCCTTGGTGACAAAGGGGGCTTGTGAACCATTGTCGCAAGCCTCGCTGGACCTCGTGGTTAAATAAGGGTAACCAGTCATCCAACGTGCCGGGGGAGCGCGCAAGGCAATCGGGGTCATAATGCAGCTGCGTTCAGTACAGCGTATCCGGGGTCTGCTGATCACCTTTCTTGCGGTGGTGTCACTGGGGCTTGCGGGATGTTCCGCGCCGGTCAGACTCGGCAACGTCTTCGGCGGCGATGAAACCCCGGCCAAAAACGTAACACCCGGCTCCATTGCTTTTGAACCTGTCGTCGGTTTGCCGGAAAATCTGGCGACGCAGCTCGCCGCTGAACTGGGTACAGCCGCAGTTGGACAGCGGCTTACAGTGCTTGGCCGCGACGATCCCAAGGCTGCCTTGCGCGCCAAGGGCTACTTCACCGCCACCACCGAACTGAGCCAGACGCGCATAGGCTATGTCTGGGACCTGTTCGACGCGGCCGGTCAGCGTAAGCAGCGCTTCGAAGGCCAGCAGGTCGTGGGGCGCATCGCCAACGATCCCTGGAGTGTGGCCGATTCCGAACTGCTGGCTACCATCGCCGAATGGACGATCACCCAGATCGCCGCAAGCAGCAACACCCGCGCCGAAGCCCCGGCAACACCGTCCGGTTCTTCTTCCGTGCTGGCCATGAACACGCTGGCGCAAGCCGATGCGCCACCATTGCGCACATGGCACCCGAGATTCGCCATCGACAAGGTCAAGGCTTCGACAAGCGACGGCAGCAAGACGCTTCCCGTGGCCCTTGGCGAGGCCTTGCAGGAAACCGGTGCCGTACTGGCATCGGAATCTAACGCTGCAACTCATGTCGTGACAGGCGAGGCAACTGTTTCACCGGACTCAGGCGGCATGGACAAGGTCACGCTGGTCTGGACGCTTGCCGACATGGCAGGCCACCGGCTCGGGTCCGTGCGCCAGGAAAAGAAAGTCCCGAAAGGCGCACTTGCCTCGACCTGGTCAGGGCATATCGAGGATGCCGCCAAGGCCGCCGCGCCCAGCATTATCGCGCTCGCACTGCCTAATTCATGAGAATCCGCAGAATCGGCCAAAAGCGGTTTGCGACTCTGTCACCGTGTTGTTACAACCCAACCCGCTTGGGCTGACCGCAGATTCTCCCGCCAAAGGCGGGGTGAGCGGCGTTTTTCTTTGTGACCCCGGGGGCTGGGCATGAAACTTGTCGCTGGCAATTCCAACCGGCCTTTGAGCGAAGCAATCGCGGCCTATCTCAAGACGCCGCTGACCAAGGCGCAGGTCCGCCGTTTCGCCGACATGGAAGTGTTCGTCGAAATCCAGGAGAACGTGCGCGGGGCGGACACCTTCGTCCTGCAGTCGACCTCCTACCCCGCCAACGACAATCTGATGGAACTGCTCATCGTGATCGATGCGCTGCGCCGCTCCTCGGCGCGCCGGATCACGGCCGTCCTGCCCTATTTCGGATATGCCCGCCAGGACCGCAAACCCGGGCCGCGTACGCCGATTTCCGCAAAGCTGGTCGCAAACCTGATTACCCGCGCAGGCGCTGACCGGGTTCTGACCGTCGATCTGCATGCAGGCCAGATCCAGGGCTTTTTCGATATCCCGACCGACAACCTCTATGCCGCGCCGGTCATGGTGCGCGACATCAAGGAGCGCTTCGAGACGCAGGATGTCACGATCGTGTCGCCGGATGTTGGCGGCGTGGTGCGCGCCCGCGGACTTGCCAAGCGCATCGATGCACCGCTTGCCATCGTCGACAAGCGTCGCGAACGCCCCGGTGAATCCGAAGTCATGAACGTCATCGGCAATGTCGAGGGCCGCACCTGTATCCTTGTCGACGACATCGTCGATTCAGGCGGCACGCTTTGCAACGCAGCAGACGCCCTTCTGGCGCGCGGTGCGGCAGCTGTCACCGCCTACATCACCCATGGCGTATTGTCCGGTGGTGCGGTTGCCCGCGTCACGGCATCCTCGCTGAGCGAACTGGTCATCACGGATTCGATTCAGCCGACCGAAGCCGTCCGCGTCGCCCGCAACATGCGGGTCCTGTCGATTGCTCCGCTGCTTGGCGAAGCCATCGGACGCACGGCGCTTGAAGAGTCGGTATCGAGCCTGTTCGACTAGGGCCGCAACCCGACCCGCCATCTCTCTTAAGACGAAGCACGTTGCAATTCGGTCGCGGTTTCGACCTGCTTTCGGTCGTAGGCCGCGCGCGCCTCATCGACCCTGCCGCTATTCTCAAGCGCAAAACGGGTTAGCGCCATGAGCGGTGCGGACAATTCGCGCCCGAACGGGGTCAATGCGTATTCCACTCCGGGCGGCACGGTGGGAAACACGGTGCGTTCGACGAAGCCGTCACGCTCCAGCGCCTTCAATGTCGAAGTCAGCATCTTTTGCGAAATGCCCTCAACATTGCGCTTCAGTACATTGAAACGCATCGGGCCTGAACTGAGACGGGTGATGATCAGCGACGTCCATTTGTCCCCGATCTGCGACAGCAGCTCGTTGATTGGCCTGCACGCGCTGGATACATGAATGTGACCTGGTTTCATCCCGGTGCCTTCTTGCTCTCCGATTTACAGTTACCATTATATCCCAAGTTACCAATGGTAACCGTCAAATATGGTTTTATGCAGACAATCGCCAAGAAGGAACAAACATGAAAAAGGTCGCCGTTCTTGTCGGCAGCAACCGGCGCGAATCCATCAACATGAAATTCGCCAAAGCCCTGGCAAAACTGGCTGAAGGCCGGCTTGCGCTCCATTTTGCCGACATCGCGTCCATGCCGATGTTCAACGATGATCTTGTCGCCGACCTGCCGGGCAGCGTGCAGGCCATGAAGGATCTCGTGGCGCAAGCCGAAGCGGTTCTGCTCGTGACACCGGAATACAACCGCACAATCACTGCGGTTATGAAAAGCGCCATCGACTGGGGTACGCGCCCTGCCGGCCAGAATTCCTGGAACGGCAAGCCGGGCGCCATCATCGGCGCAACCCCCGGCGCAATCGGTACCGCTGCCGCCCAGATGCATATGCGCTCGATCATGACAGGCCTTGGCCTGATCCTCATGGGCCGGCCGGAAGTTTTCCTTCAGATGAAGCCGGACCTGATCGACGAGGATTTCAACATCACCAACGAGGATACGAAGAAATTCCTCAGCGGCTACATCGACAGTTTCTCCGCGTGGATAGACCGCGTAGGCGGCTGACGCATCGGCAATGCCTAACGAAAACAGCCTCCATCATGAGCGATGGAGGCTGTTTCATTATGTGCCGGAATTCGCCGGATAATCCCGATATCCGGGAACGGCGGGCATTGTTCGATGCGGCTCAGGCCAGCGTCCAGCAAAATGTTGCCAACACCATGGCAAAGCCGATCCAGCCGTAGATGGCACCCCTCATCATGGGCGCCTCGGTCGTTCGCAATCGTTCGTAATAGTAGACTTCGTCCATGTTGTTCATTTTTCCCTGCGTCACGAGAGCTGTCGTTGACATCGTGTACGCCTCCCGAAATTAAAGCCGGTTCCCGATATTGGGATCCAGGCGAATTGTCCCTTGGTGAGGATCAGATGAGTGGCTCGCCTTGAGCTTTCAAGGGGCCGTCGAGAATTTGTGATCACGCGCACCAGAAAGCCGGGGGTGAGTTGCCATCTGTCCCTGCTGCCGCTATAACGCCGCCGCCGGACTTGCACCCCTGGAGGAACCCGGCAGCGGAAACAGGAATTTGCCGCTTCAGGCCCATGCGCGGCCACAAAGCGGCAGGCTTGTTTCAAGCCACTGAAAACCGGTCACTTTTCGTGATCTTGCTTTGCCGGTCCCGGCTTGGCGGCCGGCGTTTTGCTTTGGTGCGAAAGCGCCACTCAGGAGAGAAACATGTCAGCTACCGTCCAGCTTAAGGCGGAGCCGCGCGAGAAGGTCGGCAAGGGGGCCGCCCGTGCTGCCCGCCGTTCCGGTCTCGTGCCGGCCGTCATCTATGGCGACAAGAAAGACCCCCGTTCCATTTCGCTCACCATCCGCGAAGTGGAAAAGCAGCTTGAATCGGGTCACTTCCTGAACACGATCTACGAGATCGATGTCGCAGGCGAGAAATCCCGCGTCATTCCGCGCGACTATCAGATGCATCCCGTCAAGGACGTGCCGATGCACATCGACTTCCTGCGCATCGCCAAGGGCGCACGCCTTGTGGTTGCCGTGCCGGTCGCCTTCCAGAACGAAGATAGTTCGCCCGGCCTGCGCAAGGGTGGGGTGCTTAACATCGTGCGCCACGAAATCGAGATTTCGGCACCCGCGGATGCGATTCCCTCGGAGATCGCAGTCGATCTCACGGGTCTTGATCTGGGCGACTCGCTGCACATCTCGGCCGTGACACTGCCGGAAGGCGTGACGCCTACCATCACCGACCGCGACTTCACCATCGCCACGATTGCCGCGCCTGCCGGCCTCAAGTCCGAGGGCGAGGAAGACGAAGAAGGTGCAGAGCCGGGCGAAGTGCCTGCCATGCATGGCGGCGACGAGGAAGAAGCCGGCGAAGAATAAATGCCGTTGCGCTGCGGTGGCCCGCCGCCGCAGCGCGCGTCATGATTTCTTCTGCCTGGGTCCGCAAATACCCCGCAGGCATACATGGCAGAAAACGGCAAACTGCTGGTCGGCCTCGGGAACCCCGGCTCGCGATATCTTTCCAACCGCCACAATGTCGGTTTCATGGCGCTCGACGCGATTGCCGAGCGGCATCGGTTCCCGCCGTGGAAGAAGCGTTTCCTCGGCGCATTCACCGATGGACGCATCGGCAACGGCCGCGCATGGCTGCTGCTGCCGGGAACCTACATGAACGAATCCGGCAATGCGGTCTCGCAGGCGATGAACTACTTCCGCCTGACGCCCGGCGATGTCTACGTCTTCCACGACGAACTCGATCTCGCCCCCGGCAAGATCCGCGTCAGGCAAGGTGGTGGCGCGGCCGGCAACAACGGCATCCGCTCGGTCATCGCCCACATTGGCGCCGAGTTTAACCGGGTGCGCATCGGCATCGGTCACCCCGGCCACAAGGCCGCCGTCCAGCCTTGGGTGCTCGGCGATTTTTCCAAGGCCGAACGCGAATGGCTAACCCCTCTGCTGGAAGCGATTGCCGACAACGCCGATTGCCTCGTCGCCGGCGACGAAGCCAACTTCATGAACCGGGTGGCGCTTGCCACCTCCGGCCAGGACGATTGACGTCCCCGGAATCGCATAGCGAAAGACAACTGTCATGGGTTTCAAATGCGGTATCGTCGGTCTGCCCAATGTCGGCAAATCGACCCTTTTCAACGCACTGACGCAAACGGCGGCTGCCCAGGCTGCCAACTATCCCTTCTGCACCATCGAGCCCAATGTCGGCGAAGTCGCGGTTCCCGATCCGCGGCTCGACAAACTCGCGCAGATCGCAAAGTCGGACGAGACCATTCCGACACGGCTGACCTTCGTCGACATCGCCGGCCTCGTGCGCGGCGCCTCGAAGGGAGAAGGCCTCGGCAACCAGTTCCTCGCCCACATCCGCGAGGTCGATGCCATCGCATATGTGCTGCGCTGCTTCGACGATGACGACATCACCCACGTCGACGGGCGCATCGATCCGCTAGCCGATGCCGAGACCATCGAAACCGAACTCATGCTGGCCGATCTCGAAAGCCTCGAGAAGCGCGTACCCGCTCTTGAAAAGAAAATCCGTGGCGGCGACAAGGAAGCCAAGCTGGCGCTGTCGCTGATCGAACGCACGCTGCCGCTGCTGCAGGACGGCAAGCCGGCGCGGCTGGCACAGCGCAGCGAAGACGAGGAGCGTGCCTTCCAGGCCCTCAACCTGCTGACCTCGAAACCGGTTCTCTATGTCTGCAATGTCGATGAGGACAGCGCGGCGGAAGGCAATGATTACTCCCGCGCCGTGGAAGAACGGACCGCCAGCATGGAGGCGGTCTGCGTTGTCATTTCAGCACGCATCGAAGCCGAAATCGCCTTGCTGCCAGCAGCCGAACGGACCGAGTATCTGGAGGCGATCGGCCTGGAGCAGCCCGGTCTCGACCGGCTGATCCGCGCCGGTTACGACCTGCTCGAGCTGATCACCTACTTCACCGTCGGCCCCAAGGAAGCCCGCGCCTGGACCATCGAGAAAGGCACCGCGGCACCGCAGGCGGCCGGCGTCATCCACACCGACTTCGAAAAGGGCTTCATCCGCGCCGAAACCATCGCCTACGATGATTTCGTCACCTGCGGCGGCGAAACACCGGCCAAGGATGCCGGCAAGATGCGGCTCGAAGGCAAGGAATACGTGGTTCGCGATGGCGACGTGATGCACTTCCGGTTCGCAAACTAGGGCGAAGAGCAAGATGCGCTATTTCGAGGATTTTCCGGTAGGCACGACCATGCGCTTCGGCGCCTACGAGGTCACCGCTGAGGAAATCACCGAATACGCGAACCAATACGATCCATCCGTTCTTGTGCCCGGCTACCCCGGCGGCGAGGGCGGCAAGGCAGTCGCATCCGGCTGGCATGTCTGCGCGATGATGATGCATATGCTGTGCGAAGGCTTTGTCCTGAAGTCGGCCGGTCTGGGCGCACCCGGCATCGACAAGCTGAAATGGCTGTCACCCGTATGCGCCGGCCATGTGCTGGGCATGGAAACCGAGGTCATGAAGGCCCGCCGCTCCGCCTCGCGTCCTGGAATAGGCCTTGTGTATCTGCGTCATAGCATCCGCGATCAGTCCGGAGAAATGAAACTGGTTTGCGAAAACTGGGTGATGCTCGCCACCCGAGAAGGGTCCGCGGCATGACCACGCCCCAGGTACATCTTGAAGGATTGAGCGTCGATCTCGGCCGTCATATTTTCACGTCCGACAGCATTGTCGGCTTTGCCAAACGCTACGACTTCCAGCCGTTTCACCTCAGCGAGGACGCCGCGCGCAAGATGCATTTTGGCGCGCTGTCGGCCAGCGGCTGGCACACTGCGGCGATCTTTTGCGCGATGCTCAATCAGGCCCTGCCCGCACACCCCGAACTGTCCGGCCTGAAACTCGGGCCTTGGAAGGCAATTCACAATCTGCGCTGGGCAAAACCGGCACGCGCCGGTGACGAGCTGACCTTCCGGGCGGTATTCGGTGAAGTCGGCACGGCAGACAGCGTGCCCGGCTGGCAGACGGTGAAACTGCATGGCGAAGGGATCAACCAGGACGCAGATGTGGCCTACACGCTTGATGCCGAGTTGCTGGTTTCCGGGCTACCTGCCGAGGCCTAGAAGCCTGGCCTAATGGCCCTCGAATTCCATCAGCGTGCGGACGGGAACGCCAAGCGCCTCCACCTTCGCCTTGCCGCCGAGTTCGGGCAGATCGATCACGAAGCAGGCCGCCACCACCTGGGCGCCGATGTCCTGCATCAGTTTCACGGCAGCCTCAGCGGTTCCCCCCGTTGCGATCAGGTCGTCGACCAGGATGACCTTTTCACCGGGTGCAATGGCGTCCTTGTGCATCTCCATCTCATCGATGCCGTATTCGAGACTATAGGCAATCCGCACGGTTTCGTGCGGCAGCTTGCCCTTCTTGCGGATCGGGACGAACCCCGCCGAAAGCTGATGCGCCACCGCCCCGCCGAGAATGAATCCGCGCGCTTCGATGCCGGCAACCTTGTCGATCTTCGAGCCGGCCCACGGCTGCACCAGTTCATCGACCGCACGGCGGAAAGCCTGCGCATTACCGAGCAACGTCGTGATGTCGCGGAACATGATCCCCGGCTTCGGGTAATCGGGAATGGTCCTGACGATGTCCTTGATATTCACTGCCATGTGCCCCGCAGCTTGTCCCGGTCTTCGAACAATCACTATCCTGTCGCGCCCCGCCAGCCAAGGCGGCAATCCGGGAGGGTTACATGACAGGCGACACAAATGGTTCCGTGATCCGCGACATCGACATTCCTTTTGGCAGGCTTGTCCTCATCTTCATCAAGATGTTCCTGGCCATGATCCCTGCGCTCATCGTGCTGTACATCATCGTCACCGCAATCGTGCTGGTCGTGGCCGGCGTGCTGGGCGGTTTTGGAATGATGCCCGGCGGCATGCCTCACTGGGGCGGATAACCGTCACGCCCTCGTCAGCACGCGCCCCGCGACGGCATCCAGCTTTGCCAGCAGCGAAGGATCGCGCCTGTCCGGCGCAGTGATGATCGCGACATCAAGTGCCCTGTCGGAACCGATCGGGCAGGCTTCGTGCTCGGCGGGCATATCGTCGGCCAGCGCTTTCACCAATGCTTGCGCATTGGCGGCGTTCTGCTTAAGCACGCGCAGGATTTCCGGCACATCGACCTCGCCGTGATCGGGGTGCCAGCAGTCATAGTCGGTCACCATGGCGACGCTGGCATAGCAAAGCTCCGCCTCCCGGGCGAGCTTGGCTTCCGGCATGTTGGTCATGCCGATCACGTCGCAACCCCACGAACGGTAAAGCTGCGATTCCGCATAGGTGGAGAATTGCGGGCCTTCCATCGCGAGATAAGTGCCGCCGCGTACCGCGCTAATGCCGCAGGACTTCGCCGCGGCCTCGACCCGGTCCGCCAGCAAGGGGCTGACCGGATATGCAAGCGAGACATGCGCGACGCAGCCTGTTCCGAAAAAACTCGACTGGCGCCCGCGCGTACGGTCGATGAACTGATCGACGATAACAAACGTGCCCGGCGAAAGTTCTTCCCTGAACGAGCCGCAGGCTGAAATCGAGACGAGATCGGTGACGCCCGAACGTTTCAGCGCATCGATATTGGCGCGGTAGTTGATCTCGGATGGCGGAATACGGTGCCCGACGCCATGGCGCGGAAGGAAGACAACATCGGTGTCGCCGATGGTTCCGAACACGAGATCGTCGGACGGCTCGCCCCAGGGGGTGGCAACAGCCTCGGTGCGCTTGTTCTCGATTGCCGCCATGTCATAGAGGCCCGAACCGCCGATGATCCCGAGAACAGTCCTGGTCATGCACGTGTCTTTCTTCTTGAGTTCGATATTTGCGGCACTGTCTGGACTGAGGTGCAATATGCGTCAAGACACGTCCGGTTTACTGATTACCCCACCCCCACCCACCCTTGACACCCCACCCCCACCCACCTATTAATGTTCAAACACGATTGATGGGAGTAATGAAATGTCCGAAATCGAAATCCGCGACAATTCAATCTGGGCAAAGCATCTGGACGTCACGTTGCAAAACCGTGTTGTAAACATGCGCGCCGGTGAAACCATCGAATTGGAGATCGACGGCATCACTGGACGTTGGGAAAAAATGCGAGTGGGAAAAGACGGCCGCCCTGTTCAGGGAATCAAGCCGATAGGAGCAATGGGCAAACTCTGGAAAAACAAATTCTTTCCGGCTCGCCAGCACGAGTTTGTTTCTGTTCGCGAAGTGACCAGCGCAGATACGTATCTGAGCGCTTCGAGCAATACTCTCGACGAATGGAACTCGGACGCAGACGAAGAGGCCTACCGTGATCTGCAACCGGTTTGATGTCGTGATCGTGCCGTTTCCTTTCCTGGAACGGCCAGTCACCAAGGTTCGTCCGGCGCTCGTCTTGTCAGCTTCCGTGTTCAACAACGAAAACGGACATACTATTCTTGCGATGATCACAACGGGCGCTGAATCAAGCTGGCCTGCTGACTTTCGCTTGCAAGATCTTCAATCTGCAGGATTAAGGCACGCTTCACTGGTGCGCTGGAAGCTCTTCACTTTGCCTAACAACATGCTGCAGCAAGTCATTGGACAACTCAGCGAACGAGACGAAACCCACATCAACGCAGCTCTGACAGCAATGTTCACAAATTGAAAAGGGCGCCTCTTGGGCGCCCCTTCGCGTTCCTGTTTTCGCGCGAGCAATCAGTGGTCCACGTCGCTCCACAGCTTCTGCTTTGTGAAATAAAGCAGTCCTGCGAAGGCGAGCAGGAAGATGGTGATCTGCAGGCCCATGCGCTTGCGCTCTTCAAGCTTCGGCTCAGCCGCCCACATCAGGAACGACACGACATCGTGTGCATACTGATCGACAGTCATCGGCGAACCGTCGGTATATTCGACGATTTCCTCCGACAGCGGCGGCGCCATCGCAATCTGGTTGCCGGTGAAAGCATGGTTGTAGTTCATGCCATCACGCAGTTCGACGCCTGCCGGCGGTTCTTCTTCGTAGCCGGTCAGCAGCGCATAGATGTAATTGGGGCCGTTCGGCCGCGCCTTGGCAATCACCGAGAAGTCCGGCGGCAGCGCCCCGCCGTTGGACGCGCGGGCCGCATTGTCGTTCGCAAACGGGCTGACGAAAGCGTCATACGGCTTGGCCGGGCGCTCGAACATGTCGCCATCATCGTTGGGGCCGTCGGTCACTTCATACTCGGCGGCGAGCACCTTGACCTGCTCCTCGGTGAAACCGGGGCCGCCGGGATCGGCAAGGTTGCGGAACTTGACCAGCTTCATCGAGTGGCAGTTGGCGCAGACTTCCTTGTAGACCTTGTAGCCGCGCTGTAACTGCGCCCGGTCGAAGGTTCCGAACGGACCGGTAAAGGTCCACGACTGCGATTCCACGGCAGCACCTTCGGATGCCAGTGCGGCACCGGCGGAAAGGCTGACGGCAAGGATACCGGCTGCAACGAAGCGGGCCGTGTTGAGGGCGAGGTTTTTCATGCTTATTCGCTCCAGATCCGGCTGGCCTAACGCTTTTCCGCTTGCGCGGCAGCAGCGGCGGGTTTTCCCGACCCGCCCTTGAGGACGGATTCCGATATGCTCGCCGGCAGCGGCTTGGGTGTCTCAAACAGTCCCAGCAGCGGCAGGATCACCAGGAAGTGCAGGAAGTAATACGCGGTCAGGATGCGCGCCGCGATCACGTAACCTCCCTCCGGGGGCTTGCCGCCGAGATATGTCAGGCCGACGCACACCAGCAGCAGGATCCAGAAGAACTGCTTGTACAGCGGACGGAACGTCGCCGAACGCACCTTCGATGTATCCAGCCACGGCAGAATGAACAGCACGCCGATTGAGGCGAACATTGCGATGACGCCGCCGAGCTTGTCTGGGATCGCGCGCAGGATCGCGTAGAACGGCAGGAAGTACCATTCCGGCACAATATGCGCGGGCGTCACAAGCGGGTTGGCCGGCGTGTAGTTGTCCGGGTGACCGAGCATGTTCGGCGCGTAGAACACGAAGCCGAGGAAGAAGATCATGAACACGATAATCGCGAACAGATCCTTGATCGTGTAGTACGGATGGAAGGGCACCGTGTCCTTGGCGCTCTTCACTTCGACGCCGGTCGGATTGTTGTTGCCCGGCACATGCAGCGCCCACACGTGAAGCACAACAAGCGCGAAGATCACGAACGGCAGCAGGTAGTGCAGAGAAAAGAAGCGGTTCAGCGTCGGATTGCCAACTGCGAAGCCGCCCCAAAGCCACTCGACAATGGTGCCGCCGACGATCGGGATCGCCGAGAACAGGTTGGTGATCACGGTGGCGCCCCAGAAGCTCATCTGGCCCCAGGGAAGCACGTAGCCCATGAAGGCCGTCGCCATCATGGCCAGCAGGATCAGCACGCCGAGCATCCAGAGAATCTCGCGGGGCGCCTTGTAGGAGCCGTAGTAGAGGCCGCGGAAGATGTGGATATAGACGGCGATGAAGAAGAACGAAGCGCCATTGGCGTGCAGGTAGCGCAGGAACCAGCCGTAGTTCACGTCGCGCATGATGTGCTCGACGCTGTTGAAGGCCATGTCCACATGCGGCGTGTAGTGCATCGCCAGAACGATGCCCGACACGAGCTGCACGACGAGGCAGATCGCCGCGATGCCGCCGAAGGTCCAGAAGTAGTTCAGGTTCTTCGGGGTCGGGAAATCGTAAAGCTGTGCGCGAACCAGCGAGACGAGCGGCAGGCGGCTGTCGAACCAGCGCACCACCGGGTTCTTGTAATGATAGGTCGTGTTACCGGCCATGGTCGTTCAGGCTCCCTGGCAGTTCAGCCGACACGGATCGTCGTGTCACTGAGGAAGGTGTATTCCGGCACGTCGAGGTTACGTGGCGCGGGTCCCTTGCGGATGCGGCCGGCGGTGTCGTAGTGCGAACCGTGGCACGGGCAGAACCAGCCACCGAAATCGCCCTGCTGGCCAAGCGGCACGCAACCAAGGTGCGTGCACACGCCCACCATCACGAGCCACTCCGGCTTCTCGGCGCGGTTCTCGTCGGTCGCCGGCGAGCCGGCAGGCAAGTTGGCATTTTCCGCAAGCGGGTCGCGCAGTTCATCCATCGGAACGGCACGCGCTTCCTCGATTTCTTTTCCGGTACGGTGGCGGATGAACACCGGCTTGCCGCGCCACAGGACCGTGATCGCCGATCCTTCCTCGATAGCATCGAGATTGACCTCGATGGAGGCCAGAGCCTGGACGCTTGCGTCCGGATTCATCTGGTCGACAAACGGCCACACCGCCGCAGCGGTTCCTACGACGCCAACGGCGCCAGTTGCGATATAGAGAAAATCCCGGCGGGTCGGTTCGCTCATGTCACTCGTTGCCACGGTACGTCGATCCTTCCTGGTGCGGCGCATGTCGCCGCAAACCCTGACAATTTCTTCGGGGAAGGTCTGCCTGAATCAAACCGGACAGCGAAATTCGCCAGCTCGTATTTCAGCCAACCGATCCGGTCCGCGCCAAAGCGAACCGCGGGCATATAGCCCCGGTGTCCCCGGCCGCTTTCTTGCATCCCGCGCGCGCCTTGTCCAGTATCGCATGACTTACACAGGCAGTTTGTCGCGGTCTGGCATGCCAGTCAGCACCGTTACCGGCCCGCTGGCAGCAATTTGCGGAAAAACAGCTTGGCATTTCCGGCAGTCATCAAGCCAACAAGACCGACGGCAAGCGCAAAATGCGAATCGCCCTTTTCCAACCCAACATTCCGCAGAACGCCGGCACCATTCTGCGGCTCGGCGCATGTCTTTCGCTACCCGTCGACATCATCGAGCCCTGTGGCTTTCCGTTATCGCACGCGAGCCTGAAGCGTGCCGGCATGGACTATCTCGACCATGTCGACATGACGCGGCATGCGGATTTCGCAGCCTTCACGCAGGAGGCGCGGACAGCCGGCCGCCGTATCGTACTGCTGACAACGCGGGCCGCGACGCCGCACACCCGCTTCGCGTTCCATACCGACGACACACTGTTGCTGGGCCGTGAAAGCGCCGGTGTCCCCGACGAAGTCCACCAGATCGTCGACGCGGCCGTCACAATTCCCATGGCGGCGGGGATGCGCAGCCTGAATGTCGCCATGGCCGCTGCCATCGTCGCCGGCGAGGCGCTGCGGCAGACGCAGTTGTTTCCCTCCCCCGGTGTTTGATGTAAGTGCCTTTCACATGAGCTGGTCCCATCATCGGCGCGGCAAGCGCGGCTATCATCACGGCAACCTGCGCGAGGCCCTGATCAAGGCTGCGCTGTCGCTGATCGGCGAGCGCGGTTCGGAAGGTGTGACACTGGCCGAAGCCGCCCGCATGGCCGGGGTCAGCGCGGCAGCTCCCTATCGCCACTTCAAGGACCGCGAAGCGTTGATGGCCGCCGTCGCCGGTGAAGGCTATGCCAAGTTCGCCGACATGCTGGAACAGGCCTGGAATGACGGCGCCCCCGATGCCATTGCCGCGCTTGAGCGGGTCGGAAGTGCTTACCTCGCCTTTGCCCGCGAGGAACCCGCGCTCTATGCGGCAATGTTCGAATCCAGCGTCGCCCTGGGCACGGACAGCACCCTGAAGAGCGCCGCCGATCGCGCTTACGACGTGTTGCAGACCGCGTGCGACAGGATTCACGAAAGTCTTCCCGTCGACAGACGCGCGCCCGCACGCATGATGGCGCTGCACATCTGGTCGATGGCGCACGGTATCGCATCCCTGTTCGCCCGCGGTGATGCCGGCAGAAGGCCTCTCCCCGTCCCGCCCGAGGACCTGCTCGAAGCCGGCCTGCTCATCTATCTGTCCGGGCTTGGACACGAACCCTCAGCGGATTAGCGGCGCAGCAAGCGAATTTTCCCGCTGCCATCCTTGACAAAACCGCACCCATCGCCCACCTATGTGAATGTTAATAACATTAACACCGGGGACCAACATGACTGACCTAGTCGCAAAAATGGACTCATACGGCAGGGGTGCCTGGATCGCCTCAATGATCCTCGGCTTTATCCTCTTCTGGCCGATCGGCCTGGCCCTGCTGTTCTTTCTGATATGGAGTGGACGCATGAGATGCGGAAAACATAGAAGCGAGCGCTGGCGCCGCATGGGCAACACGATGCGCTCGAGCGGCAACGCGGCCTTCGACGAGTACAAGGCGGAAACGATCCGCAGGCTTGAGGAAGAGCAGGAAGCCTTCAAGGAATTCCTCGCCAAGCTGCGCATGGCCAAGGACAAGGTCGAATTCGAGGATTTCATGGCCAACCGCAAAGGCGGAAACGGCCCCGAGCCCGAAGCCGCCTGATCCGATACTCTTCCCCCACGACGAAGCCGCCCGGTCCCCCCACCGGGCGGCTTTTCCTATGCGCCGTGACAACGCTCCCCATTGATTGGTGGCCGCGCATGGCGTAACCGCTGCGTCATGGAGAATCTCGACGCCCGCAAGAAAACCGCCTCCGACTGGTTTGCGAAACTGCGCGACGGCATCTGCGCAGCTTTCGAAACGCTGGAGGATGATTGCCCCGCCGGCCTGCCTCAATCGGGCGAACCCGCCGGCCGCTTCGAGCGCACGCCGTGGGAGCGCTCCAATCACGATGGCGCGCCCGGCGGCGGCGGTGTCATGTCGATGATGAAGGGCCGCGTCTTCGAGAAGGTCGGCGTACACGTTTCGACCGTTCACGGCACTTTCGCACCGGAATTCGCCAAACAGATCCCCGGCGCTGACGAGGACCCGCGCTTCTGGGCATCGGGCATCTCGCTGATCGCGCATATGCACAACCCGAACGCCCCCGCCGTGCACATGAACACCCGCATGGTTGTGACATCGAAGCTGTGGTTCGGCGGCGGCGCGGACTTAACGCCCGTGCTCGATGCAAGGCGCACCCAGGACGATCCCGATACGATCGCTTTCCACAAGGCGATGGAACAGCCCTGCGCCGCTCATGATCGCGATTACGCCGCCTACAAGAAATGGTGCGACGAGTATTTCCATCTCGCCCACCGCAACGAGCCACGCGGCATTGGCGGCATCTTCTTCGACTACGTGAACACCGGTGACTGGGACGCCGATTTCGCATTCGTTCAGGACGTCGGCCGCGCCTTCCGCGATATCTATCCCGAATTGGTGCGTGCGAATTTCGCGAAAGCCTGGACGGACGAACAGCGCGAGGAACAGCTCATCCGCCGTGGCCGCTATGTGGAGTTCAACCTGCTCTACGACCGCGGCACGATCTTCGGCCTGAAGACCGGCGGCAACGTCGCCTCGATCCTGTCCTCCATGCCCCCGGTGGTGAAATGGCCGTGACATTTCCTCTACGTTTTCTGACCGTTTTCCGGCTTGCTGTCATGGTCGTGATGCTGGCTGCCGCGCCAAGGCATGCGGCAGCCTCCACCTATGACGTTCTGTTCGGTCCGGTGCTTCCCTCGCAGCGGCTGGCGAGTACGGCAAATACGAGCAAATGGTTCGTCGAATTCCGCGCCCGCGGTGGCAGTCCGGTTGGGCATTCCTACGTGGTGCTCGGTGTGCGGAATGCCTCCGGAACGGAGCGCATCGTTCGCGTAGCCGGCTTCTACGCCTCCATGGGAGTGGTCGGCACAACCGCATCCATTATCGGTGTCCCCGGCGTGATCGGTTACAAGAAGACGGATCTTGGCAAGGCTTCCGTCCGTTATCGCCGCTCCCTGACACGTGGCGCCTTCGCGCGAATCGAGCGCGCCATCATTCAGGCTGCAAAACATCCCGGCACGTTCACGATGCTGTCCAACAATTGCAATGCCTTCGTCGCACGCATCGCACGCATGATCGGACTGAGGGCACCGCGCAGTACGGCCGTTCATGCACCGACATACGTCAAACAGATGATCGCGCTGAACCGGCAGTGAGCATCGTGAGAAAAAGCGGGTACGGGTTTTTCGTGGAAACCGGTGCGGTCACAAAAATAGGGCAGGCGTTCTGAGTCCATCAGAACGCATATTGCTCTAGCGCATCGCCAGCAATTGCGCCCGCGAAAGCGCAAAACCGCTTTCAATCCACCGTGTTTCCAGCGTCTTCAAGCGTTCGCCAAGATCAGGTCCGGGCTCTGCGCCCGCCGCGATCAGGTCCTTGCCCGACAGCGGGAACTTCGGCGCTTCCCAGGTTCCGGCAAGCGCGATGGCATCGAGCCAGCCCTGCTCCGGCTCGTTCTGACGGGTTTGCGTCCAGGCAACCTTCATCCGGTCGGTGAACGTCCCGGACCCGAGGCGGTAGATCGCTTCTTTCAGCGCCGCCTCGCCTGCTTCCGGCGTCAGTCTCCACCAGCCGTCGAACGCCGCTTCGATGCGGTCACTCTCGGCGTTCGACAGTCGCAATCCATCCCGCAGCCGGCCCGCATCGTCGGATACGTGCATCGCAAGCACCGCAAGACGCAAGACCGGATCGGCTTCGCTCCGTGTTTTGGCTTCCAACCGCAGGAAACGTTCCAGCCGAGGCACATTCGGAACGCCGGCAAGACTATCGGCCAGCACCCCATGCGACTGCATCAGTTGAAGTGCGGGAACGGGATTGGCCGCCCCAAGCAACACCAGCAGTTCCTTGCGGACGCGCTCGGCTGAAAGCCTCCGTATTCCCTGCCGCGACTTGACGATCGCGGACAACGCTGCCGCGTCCGGCTCCGCCTCGAATGTCGCCAGAAACCGGAAGAACCGTAAGGTTCGCAGGTAATCCTCCGCAATCCGCTCCTCCGATGAACCGATGAAGCGGATGCGCCGGGTTTCGATATCTTCAGCGCCACCGACGGGATCATGAACATCCCCGCGCCCGTCGAGATAAAGCGCGTTGACGGTGAAGTCGCGCCGCGCCGCATCCGCCTCCCAGTCGGTGCCGAATGCAACCGTGGCATGGCGCCCGTGCGTCTCGACATCGGTCCGAAGCGTGGTGATCTCAACTGGCTTTCCATCGACGACGATCGTCACCGTGCCATGGTCGATCCCTGTCGGCACGGCATGCAAGCCGGCATCGGCAGCCATCTTGATCACGGTTTCAGGCGTTGCCGTCGTTGCGCAATCCACATCCGTTTCCGTTCGCCCCGCAAGCGCGTTGCGAACCGCACCGCCAACAATCCGGGTCTCAACATCCAAGGTGTTGAAAGCCGTCATCACCGTTCTGCCCGGCTCATCGGCAAGCAGCGCAGCGATCCGCCCGGCAGCCCTCGCGCCAAACCTCCCGGAAATATCTTCAGTGGAGAAAATCACTCGATCGTGCCCGGAACGACAACGCCATCCCGGATTTCCGGTGGCGTGTAGACACCGGTCGTCGGAGCCCCCGAGAAAGCGGCCATGGCAATGAACGCGGCGATGGTGACGACGAACCCTGCCACCACCAGCCAGAACAGGTGCGGCTTCCAGTTTTCCGGCGCATTCACGACCTGGCGGCTAAAATAAAGCCAGAAGCCGTAAACCAGGAACGGCAGCAGGAAGAACAGCGCCTGAATAGCGATAATTCTGAGCATCAGCCGAGAGTCCGTTCTTGATCGGTCAGGGTTTTGTGCGTCCGGTTGTAGAGATTGCGGATGATACCCGCCGTCGCCCCCCAGATATAATGCTCGCCGAAGGGCATGGCGTAGAAATATCGCTGCTTGCCCTGCCACTCGCGCGATCCGCGCTGATGATTGGCCGGGTTCATCAGGAAGGCCAGCGGCACCTCGAACACGTTTGCGACCTCGCCGGGTTCCGGCACGGGAATGAAATCCGGCGCAATGACCGCAACCGTGGGAACGATGCGAAAACCTGTCGAGGTCTCGTAGAGATCGAGATAGCCGGCAGGCTGCGCCATCACCGGGTCGAGCCCGATCTCCTCGTGCGCTTCCCTGAGCGCCGCCCCCAGAGGGCTGTCGTCGGCATCATCGATCTTACCGCCGGGAAAGCTGATCTGCCCGGCATGGGTAGGCAAATGCTCGGTTCGCGTGGTCAGGATCACGTTGACCGCGCCGGCACGTTCGATCAGCGGCACGAGTACAGCGGCGCGGCGCTTGCTGTTTGCAAGAAACCCCGGCGACATGCCGGGATTGAGATCATGATCGCCGCAATCGGGATCAAGACCGTCGTCATGCACGCCGTCCGGCGCCTTCTGCCGCAAGCCGGAGCGCAAACGCGAGAAAACGCTCTCAAGCGAGAAATCCAGCTCCCCGGCTACCTGATCCTGCATTGGCCCATCCATCAACGGTACGCCGCAATCTCGTCGGCGGGGGCCATGGGAAAGAACGTCCCCTTGCTCCAGACACCGAAATAACGTTCCCCGTCACGCTCTTCTTCGACCCCCAATGCAACAAGATCGTAAAACACCGCGCGGTTGACCAGCGCTTCCAACCCTCCGCGCACCAGCACGTAAGGCTTCAGGCCGCCGGTACCTTCCTCGATCTCGAAGCGAAGCGGATGCTCGCCGTCGGCTTCAACAACATCATCGACATTGGTTCTGAATACGATCTTCTGGTCGCTTCCCTCGCCTTCGACCGCCATTTCAACGGCAACGAAGGGGGCATCCTCGACTTCAATCCCGATTCGCTCCACCGGGGTCACCAGAACGAATCGCTCCGGATCGCGCCTCAAAACGGTCGAAAACAGCTTCACCAGAGGTTTCCGCCCAATCGGCGTGCCCATGTAGAACCAGGTCCCGTCGGCAGCAATCCGCATATCGATTTCGCCGCAATACTCGGGATTCCACAAATGAACCGGTGCCGGACCGCGCCCTTTTGCGCTGCCCGCTTGCGCAATCAGCCGCTCCAGCGAGCTTTGCGGGCTATCTTGTCCGGATTGGGCGCGTTTCGTGCGCGTTTCAGCCATGACGCCCTTTGATCACTCCTTGAGCCATTGCCTGACATTCAATCACAGATTGGCCACCTTTTTCGCGCGAAAGTGAGTGGCGGCCACTTCCTGCGCCGGCTCCGCGAGGCATATAGTCAAGGTATGAGCAAGATCAATCAATCCACCGCCCCCGCCCAAGCCGATATCGTTGCCGAGGCCGACCGGCTTGCCTCCCGCCTTGCTGCCGCCCGCGAGGCGATCGGCAGTGTCATCTTCGGTCAGGACGATGTCATCGAGAAAGCGCTCGTGACGATCCTCTCAGGCGGGCACGCACTGCTGGTCGGGGTTCCCGGCCTTGCCAAGACAAAACTCGTCGATACGCTGGGAACCGTGCTTGGCCTCGACGCCAGCCGTGTCCAGTTCACGCCCGACCTGATGCCTTCCGACATTCTCGGTTCTGAAGTGCTGGAAGAAGACAACAAGGGCAAGCGTTCCTTCCGCTTCATTCCAGGCCCCGTTTTCTGCCAGTTGCTGATGGCCGACGAGATCAACCGCGCCAGCCCGCGCACCCAGTCGGCACTGCTGCAGGCCATGCAGGAGCATCACATCACGGTTGCCGGACAGCGCCATGACCTGCCGCGTCCGTTCCACGTTCTTGCAACCCAGAACCCGCTGGAGCAAGAAGGCACCTATCCGCTGCCCGAAGCCCAGCTCGACCGCTTCCTGATGCAGATCGATGTCGGCTACCCCGACATGGAAGCCGAGCGCAGAATGCTCGCGGAAACCACCGGCGCCACCGAATCCGCCGTGCGGCAGATCCTCGACACCGATGAATTGATGGCCGCGCAGCGGCTGATCCGGCGTATTCCTGTCGGCGATTCAATTGTCGAGGCGATCCTGAAAATCGTGCGTGCCGCGCGCCCCGGTTCAGGTGAAGAGGCCATCGACCGCGATATCGCCTGGGGCCCCGGCCCGCGCGCCAGCCAGGCGCTCATGCTCACCGTTCGTGCCCGCGCCCTGGTGGACGGACGCCTCGCTCCATCGCTCGAGGACGTTGCGGCCCTTGCCGAACCGATTCTCAAGCACCGTATGGCAATGACCTTCTCCGCCCGCGCTGAAGGCAAGAGCGTTTCCGAAGCCATATCAGGCTTCATCGGGTCCGCGATTTGATCGGCGCAACCGCACGCGAAAGACACACCGCGCGGGCAACCGACCGTAGCCCGCTCGAGCGGCTATCCGAGGCAACCGGGCTTTCCGCCCGCATGCCGGACCTGCTGCTCGAAAGCCGCATCGTCGCCAATACCGTCGCCCATGGCTTGCACGGACGCCGCCGTGCAGGCACCGGCGAGACCTTCTGGCAGTTCCGCCATTTCCAACCCGGCGAACCGGCGAAACGGATCGACTGGCGCCGGTCTGCCCGCGACGATCATCTCTATGTGCGCGAGCGCGAGTGGGAAGCCGCCCACACGCTATGGCTTGCCATAGACCAGTCGCCATCGATGTATTTTGCCTCCAACCTCGCCGAGCGCGCCAAGATCGACCGCGCCGTCGTGCTGGCGCTGGCGCTTTCCGATCTTGCCGTGCGCGGCGCAGAACGCGTTGGCTTCAGCGGCTTCTTCCCGCCCAGTGCACAGCGCCACGTCGCCGAACGCGCAGCCGAAGCACTGGCCCGCAACGGCGAGGCGCGTGAGATGCCATCGCTGCCGAAACCGGCGGGCATGGGCCGCTTTTCCGATCTGGTGGTCTTCTCCGACCTGCTCGACACGGTCGTCGATATCGAAGCTGCCGCGTCCAGGATTGCCGGCGCCGGCGTGCGCGGTCACGTGGTCATGATCGTCGATCCGGTCGAGGAAACCTTTCCTTTCGACGGACGCATCGAGTTCTCCGATCCCGAAACCGCGATGAAGATCATCCTCGGCAAGTCCGAAACGGTCCGCGACAGCTATATCGCCCGGATGACGCAACGGCGGGATCGGATCGCCAGGCTGTGCACGCGGCTCGACTGGAGCTTCACCGTCCACCACACCGACCGGCCCGCCGCGGAATGCCTGCTTGCCCTGCACGAGCGGCTGACCCATTTCGTTCCCATGGGAGCCGGCGCATGAATTTCCTGCCTGCCATGGGTTTTGCCAATCCGTTTGTGCTTGCAGGGCTGCTGGCTTTGCCGGTGATCTGGTGGCTGTTGCGTTTCACGCCGCCACGCCCGCGCCGGCAGGCATTCCCGCCAACACGCATTCTGGCCGAGTTGATGCGGCGCGACGAAACCCGCGCCCGCAGCCCGCTGTGGCTGACAATCCTGAGGATGGCAATCGCCGCGCTTGTGATCCTCGCCATGGCAGGCCCCGTTCTCAATCCCGCGACCGTCCAGGTCGCAACCGATGGTCCTCTCGTGATCGTCATAGACAGCGGCTGGTCATCAACACCACATCGCGACGCCATGCGCGAAACCGCGAATAACGCGATAGAGGCAGCCGATGCGGCTGGCCAGCCGGTTATCTTCGCAGCGACCGCGCCCGCCGACCCCAACACGTCTGCCGGCCCGTTCGATCCCGCCGAGGCGCGCGACCGGCTTGCCGCCCTGACATCGCAACCCATCGCCGCTGGCCGTCTGGCGACACTGAACCGGCTTAACATCGCGCTTGGCGATCGCGCCCCGGGTTCAGTCCTGTGGCTCACGGATGGCGTGGACAACGGCGATGCCGAACCTTTCGCAAAGGCCCTCGTCGAACTGGCCGGCGCCGCAGAAGTCAGTGTCGTCATTCCACCGGCATCCGAATTGCCTCTCGTGCTCGATCCGCCCCTCAACGCCGCGGCATCTCTCGACGTCAGCATCCGCGCGCCGCAGGCATCAGGCGGGCGCACCGGTACGATCCGCGCCCTTGATCTGAAGGGCGCGGCCATCGCCGAAACACCTTTTGCGTTTGCTCCGGGAACCGATGTTGCGGAGGCCCGCATCGAGTTGCCAGTCGAACTGCGCAACGATATTGCCCGTCTGGAAGTTGCCGAAAGCCGCACCGCTGCCTCCGTTCATATGCTCGACGACAGGTGGCGGCGCAGAACCGTCGGCATCATTTCCGGCACGGCGAGCGAGCGGGCCCAGCCGCTGCTGTCGCCGCTCTACTACATCACCCGCGCCATCGGACCGTTCGCCGATTTACGCGAGCCGCGAGCCGAAACGCTGAGCGAAACCGTCGGTGAACTGATTGGCCAGCGCGTATCCATGATCGTAATGGCAGATATCGGGGCACTGACCGGCGTTGAGGAAGATCTGACCCGTTGGGTGGAAACCGGCGGGGTGCTGCTGCGCTTTGCCGGGCCACGACTTGCGGCATCCACTGACAGCCTTATCCCGGCAAAACTGCGCCGCGGCGAACGCAATCTCGGCGGGACGCTTTCCTGGACCGAACCGCAGCCTCTCGCCAACTTCCCCGCTTCAAGTCCGTTCGCTGATCTCACGCCTCCACCTGACGTGACCGTCCGCAGCCAGGTCCTTGCCGAACCGTCTGTCGATCTGCCCGAGAAGGTATGGGCGCAGCTTGCCGATGGAACGCCACTGGTCACCGCCGCACCACGCGGGCGCGGCTGGGTCGTGCTCTTTCATGTGACGGCGGATACCGCCTGGTCGAACCTCCCGCTGTCTGGAACATTCGTGGAGATGCTGCGCCGGATCACGGCACTTGGCGGCACTGCGGGCGCGGCAACGGCCGATACCGAAAACGCCGCCGGTCAGAGAGAAGGGCCGGTCCTGCGCCCGCACCGCCAGCTGGATGGTGAAGGCAACCTCGTTGCGCCCGGCATCTATGCCGAGCCGATCCTTGCCGCAGGCATTGGCGAAACGGTCCCCTCGCTCATTCACCCGCCCGGTCTTTACGGATCGGATGACGGCTTCCGGGCGCTCAACCTGACGGTGGATAGCGACTACCAGCCTATAGGCTCGCTGCCCGATGGCATTACCCGCGCGGCCTATGTCACCGCCGAACCGTTCGAGCTGACGCCCTGGCTGATCATCGCGGCGCTGTTGCTTGCCATCGCCGATACCATCGCGATGCTGGTACTGACCGGGCGCAGGCCGCAACTCATGCCGGCCCGTGGCGCGCTGATCCTCGCATTGGCCGTTCTGCCGGCTCTTGGCGCCTTTCCTGTCCATGCCCAGAACGCCGTCACCTCGATGGAAGACCGCTTTGCACTCGAGGCAAGCCTGATCACAAGGCTGGCATTCGTGCAGACCGGCAACTCGGAAATCGATCGCACCACGCGCGCCGGCCTTGCCGGCCTGACGGAAATGCTGGCCCGAAGAACCGCCCTGGAGCCGGGCAGTCCGATGGCGGTCAATATCTCAACCGACGAACTGGCCTTCTTCCCCTTGATCTACTGGGCGATTGATCCCGACATGGCAGCGCCCGACGAGACGGTGATCAATCGCCTGAACGCCTATCTGCAGAACGGCGGAACGATCCTGTTCGACACCCGTGATGCCTCTACCGGCGCAACGGAGATCGGCGGTGCTTCCGCCGGTCAGGCATGGATGCGGCGCGTGCTTGGCGGACTGAACATTCCGGCGCTCGAACCGGTTCCCGGCGATCACGTGATCACCAAATCCTTCTATCTTCTGCAGGAGTTCCCCGGCCGTTTCGAAGGCGGGCCGCTATGGGTGGAACAAACCGAACGCGACCCCGAGGCCCCGCCCCGTCCCGCCAGCAATGCCGATGGTGTGTCCGCCGTCCTGATCACCTCCAATGACCTTGCCGGCGCGTGGGCGGTCACGGAATCCGGCCAGCCCATGTATCCGATGTCGTCGGGAAGTGAATGGCAGCGTGAGCTGGCCTATCGGGTCGGCATCAACATCGTCATGTACACGCTGACCGGGAACTACAAGGCCGACCAGGTCCATATTCCGGCGTTGCTGGAACGGTTGGGGCAATAGCCGGGTAGCCAGTCACATGATGAACCTGTCCATTGCCTTCTCGCCCTATATCGACACCCTGTGGATTGCGATCCTTGGCGCCATTGCGGCCATCGCGGCGATTGCCGCCCTGCTGTCGCGCGGCAAGGGATCCGTATTGCGCGCGGGCCTGTTGTCCTTGCTGGTTCTTGCGCTGCTGAATCCCAGCATCCGGAGGGAGGAACGCGAGCCGCTCCCCGGCGTGGTCGCCGTTGTCCTCGACCGCAGCCAGAGCCAGACGCTGGACGAGCGCAGAGCCCAGACCGAAGCCGCACGCAACGCGCTTGCAGAGCGTTTCACGCGCATGCCGGGCCTTGAGGTACGCTGGATCGAGGCAGCGGACTCCAGCAATGGTGACGGCACCCAGCTTTTCGAAGCCCTGTCGCGCGGTCTTGCCGACGTCCCGTCCGACCGAATCAGCGGCGTCATCATGGTCACCGACGGGCGCGTCCACGACATCCCCGGAAATGCGGCGGCACTTGGTTTCGATGCACCGGTCCACGTCCTTCTGACCGGGCGCGAGAATGAGCGTGACCGCCGTGTCGTGCTTCACAACCCGCCGCGCTTTGGCATCGTCGGCGAGGAAAAGACCGTCAATTTCCGCGTCATCGACACTATCGCCGGAAATGACACTGCGACCCCGGCCAGCCGTGTCCGCGTCGTCATCCGCCGCGATGGCCATGATCTTGCGACACGGATGGTATCCCCGGGCGAAACGTTTTCGGAAAACGTCGAGATCGCCCATGGCGGCCAGAACATCTTTGAGGTCGAAGCCGAGGAAATCGCCGGTGAGATCACCGGCGCCAACAACCGTGCCGTTTTCACCGTCGAGGGCATCCGCCAGAACCTGCGTGTGCTGCTTGTCTCGGGCGAACCGCATGCGGGCGAACGCGCATGGCGCAACATCCTGAAATCGGATGCCGCCGTCGATCTGGTTCATTTCACGATCCTGAGGCCACCGGAAAAGCAGGACGGCACGCCGATCTCGCAACTCTCGCTGATCGCTTTCCCGACACGCGAGCTGTTTCAGGAAAAGATCGACGAATTCGATCTGATCATTTTCGATCGTTACCAACGCCGTGGCGTCCTGCCGGTCATCTATTTCGACAACATCGCCCGCTATGTCCGGGATGGCGGCGCGCTGCTGGTTGCCGCGGGTCCTGACTATGCCGGCTCGGGCAGCCTGTACCGCACCCCCCTGTCACAGGTCCTGCCGGCCGCGCCAACCGGTGATGTTACCGAAATGCCGTTCCGGCCCCATCTGTCGGAATCCGGCAACCGCCACCCGATTACCGCCGAACTCGAAGGCGCCCATCAGGATCCGCCGGCCTGGAGCCAGTGGTTCCGTCAGATCGAGGCCAAGGTCGAAGAAGGCAGCGTTCTCATGAACGGGCCGGATGAATCTCCGCTTCTGGTTGTATCCCGCGAAGACGAAGGGCGCGTGGCATTGTTCCTGTCCGACCACACCTGGCTTTGGGCACGCGGGTTCGAAGGCGGCGGGCCCTATGTCGGCCTGTTGCGGCGGCTTGCCCACTGGCTGATGAAGGAACCCGCGCTTGAGGAAGAAGCGCTGACGGCAAAGACGCGCGGAAGCGCGATCACGATCACCCGCCGCACCATGGGTGACAATCCGGGTCCCGTACGCGTAACCGCACCCGATGACAGTTCGACCGAAGTGCCCTTGGCCGAGAAACAGCCCGGCCTCTACGAAGGCAGCCTGCAAACCAGCCTGCTCGGCCTGTATCGGATCACGCAGGGCGAAATGTCGGCGCTTGCCAGCGTCGGCCCTCTCGACCCGCGCGAGCTGACCGAAGTCACCCGTTCATCCCTGCCGTTGTCGCCCATCGTTGAAGCCACGGGCGGAGCGATCTTCGAAACCGGCGATGCCGGTGACATCAGCGTTCCTCGTATCCTGCCGGTTCGTTCGGGCGGAACTTATGCCGGCAACGGATGGATCGGCATCAAACCGAGCACGGCATCCGTCCTGCACGGCATCGATGCCATGGCGCTTCTGGGCGGACTGCTCGGGCTCCTCGCCCTCACGATCGCACTCGTCGGCACCTGGTACCGCGAAGGGCGCTGATCCCGACGCGCATCGGACCTGAAGGTGAGTGCCGGTTTTCGCTTTCGCTGACCTTCGGTTCGGATAATTCCGATGCGGTCATAAACATCATGAGTCGCGTGGATCGGGCCGCATCGGCCCGTGCGCCTGCTCCAGACTTCCGGCCACAAATTCGCATGCCAGAAGCCGGCCATAATCGACCGGCCCCGGCATGACCATCTGACCGCGCGGCACGGGAAGGAAACCGGCGCGTGCGTAATAGGGTGCATCGCCAACCAGCACGACGAGCGTCTCGCCAGCAGCTTTGGCCGCAGCCATCCCGTCGCGCATCAGTGCAAGCCCGATACCCTTGTTCTTGAAATCGGGATGTACCGCCAGCGGTCCCAGCAGCAACGCCGGGGCCGGACCAATGCGGATACGAGAAAAGCAAACGGCGCCGATCAGCCGCCCATTCAGCATGCAGACCCGGTTGTAGGCCAGCACGGGCGGGTTGTTGCGGCGCAGTTTGTAGGCGCTCTTGGCAAAACGCCCGGGGCCGAAACTGAACGCGTTCAACGCCTCGATGACTTCGGCATGAGAAGCTGTTTCTGGGAGGATTTGCACGCCTTCCGGAAGCGGTTGCGCAGGCGGCAATGTAACGTATTGATGGTTGGTCATGGCGGACCCGTCTCTTTGCATTTGGAGCGTGCAGTGGGAGATGTCCGCCGGCGGTGGTCACGCCGGCCCGCCATGAATGGCAATCAGACCTGCCGCGGACCAGCGCCGCAATGGCGGACGCAAGCGTATGGCTGCGCATTTCGCGCATACCCGCTTCGTCGTCGCTGTCCGCCGGACCTGTTGATGCCAGTTGTCATGAGCTGCTCGTTAGCAAAGCGCCGCGGAAGTGTCGAATCGAATTTTCCGCCGACCGGTCATTTTGCCGTCTTCAACGCGGCGTCGAGACAGTGGTCCCAGTAAGGCTGTTCGCCGAAACGCCCGACAAGAAAGTCGATGAAGGCGCGTACCTTTGTCGACAGGTTGCGCCCCGGCGGATAGATCGCATATGCCGTGACCGCATCGAAACCATAATCGGGCAGCAGAATCTCAAGCTTGCCGGCATCGACCGCATCGGCGGAGATGAACGTCGGATTGATCAGGAAGCCAAGGCCTGCCTCCGCCATCTTGCGCAACATCTCGCCATTGTTGGCACGCATGCGAATGTCGGGACGAACCGCGACACTGTCCCCCTGCGGCGTGCGGACCTGGAATACATTGCGTTCCGCAATGCCGGTATAATGCAACGCGGGCAGGCCATTGAGGTCTCCCGCCTGTTGCGGGCGCCCGTACTTGGCAATGAACCCGGGGCTTGCCATCAATGCGTTGCGCACCGGCGCAAGCTTGCGCGCCATCAGGCTGGAATCCGATAGCGCGCCGATCCGCACGGCCACGTCGAACCCCTCCTCGACGAGATCGACGAAGCGGTCGTTGAGTTCAAGATCGATCCTGAGATGTTCGTGCTGGCTCAGGAAATCCGCGATCGCCGGAGCAAGGTGCATGACACCGAAAGTCATTGGCGCCGCAACGCGCATGGTTCCGGTCAGTGTGCTGGAATCGCTCAAGGCGGCCTGGTCGGCCTCTTCCAGATCCTCGAGAACCTTGGATACGCGCTCGTAATAGACGCGGCCTGTTTCGGTCAGGGAAAACTGCCGCGTCGTGCGGTTGATGAGCCTGCCGCCGACCCGGTCCTCCAGATCACGCAGGCGCCGGCTGACCACCGACTTGGCAACATCCATGCGCCGAGCCGCAGCACCGATCCCGCCGGTCTCCACGATCCGCACGAACACTTCGACTTCGGCAAAACGGTCCATCACAACTGTTCCCGTTGAAGCAACAAAACAGCCGCAGTTTGCCTGCATCATTGCGCAAATGGAACTGTCTTGAACCGGGGCTCACACAGATTCGCTCCAGTATTCCGAAACGGGGACGCCGGAGAAAACCTCAGCCAGCCTAAGTTTCGTTCCTTCGGTGACGTCATCGGGCAGTGCATCGAGAGGGAAAAAACCGCAATCGGTGATCTCGCGCCCATGGCTGTGCGCCACTCCACGCCACTCGGAAACGACGAACACCGCAACATGATCGCCGGAAAAGTTGCGGTTGGCGAAAATCCCGTGCAGGCGCGGCTCGCCAAGAGGTTCGACACCGCCCTCCTCCTGCAGCTCGCGATGAAGCGCGTATTTCATCGTCTCGCCCCGCTCCACGCCACCACCCGGCAGATGCCAGCCCGGCGTATAGCTATGGCGCACAAGCAGGATGCCGCCATCCCCGTCTCGCACGATACCGCGCACGCCGAGCGTCATGGCGCGCGTCAGCCGCCAGTAGGGACGGAGTATGAATCGGCTGATCAGCTCACTCATGCGATCACATGCGACAGGCAGATTTCCATGACATCCACATTAAGACATCAGTAACCCGCCATGCGAGCCAAGCAGAGCAGAATTGCTTTTTCGTGTCTGGAAATTGCCCAAATCATAAGCATATTGCGCTCAATAATGATCCATACCGGATGAAAGAGGATGCAACCTCCCGGCAGATCATGAACTCCAGATGCTCAAGGCAGGTTTGAAATGTTTAGCGCTCTTCAGGATTCGTTCCGTTGGACCAACGACGTGGTCTCGGAAGTCGTCACCGGTGTCGGCAACTCCTCGCATGCAGCGCGCCGCGCCAAGGCTTATGTCTGGCGCCCGGCCGTTGACATTCGCGATGGCAGCACCGTCTGCACGCTGACGACCTTCGCCTACTAAGTTCTGATTGCCCGCACCAGGGCAAATCATATCGACAAGATGGCCCGGCACGATGCTATCGTGCCGGGCCATGTTCGTTCTTGCCCATCTGTCCGATCCCCATCTTCCAATACAGGGAAGCCTCGGCGCCGGAGAATATTTCTCCAAGCGCCTGATCGGCTACATCAACTGGATCAGAGGCCGCCACACCATCCATCGCGGCGATATTGCTGAAGCGCTCGTGGCAGACCTGCTGGCGCAGAAGCCCGATCACATCGCCATGACCGGCGACCTGGTCAACATCGCTGCCGCATGCGAATGGGAGCCCGCGAAACAATACATGCGCGCACTCGGCACATCCCGGGGCGTGAGTGCGGTGCCCGGCAACCATGATGCCTATGTCGGTGGCGCGCTCGCTGAGATGGGAGAAACCTACGCCCCCTACATCACCTGTGATCCGCACCCTGTTTCGGCAATGAGCACGGGCAGTTACCCGTTCCTGCGCCAGCGCGGGCCGGCAATGATCGTCGGCATTTCGACTGCGGTCCCGACGGCGCCATTCATGGCAACCGGCAAGATCGGCCCCCGGCAGCTTTCCGAACTGGATGCCCTGCTGGAGAGCCTGCGCGACAGCCCCCTGTTCCGCATCGTGCTGATCCACCATCCGCCCACGCATGAACTGGCGCACGGCAGGCGTGGCCTCGATGATGCCGATGCGCTGGCGCGGGTGATCGCCCGCCATGGTGCCGGTTTGATCCTTCACGGTCACAACCACACCGCCACGTTCGCCACCATGGCCGGACCGCAAGGCCCCGTTCCGGTCGTCGGCGTGCCATCAGCCTCGGCACGGCCTACGGCCCGAAAACCCGGCGCAGGCTATGCCCTGTTTCAGATCGACGGAGAGCCGGGCGCATGGGAGGTAACCTTCATCCGCAGGGGGCTTTCCGCAGCGTATGAGGAAACCGGGCAGGTTGAGATCATCGAGCAGACCCGTCAGACCCTGCCAAGCCAGCACGCCTAGTGGTTCGCGGCGGATCAACCTCAGGACGGAACGTAATTCGCCCCGTAGATGAACAGCGCGGCGGCGCCCACCATCATACCGAGCAGGAAGGCGAAGAATATCCGCCAGCCCACCGCAGGCTCAGAATCACCCGCACTGCCACGCGCTCCGACGACCATATCGTTTGCCACGGCAAGATTGACGGCCTCGTCGCCGGCTGCATCCGGATTCCCTTCGGCTGCAACCTCCCCGGAATCGGAGACAAGAATGTTGTCCGGTCCGTTGCGGGCATCGCTGCTCTCGATCAGCGCATGCTCTTCACTCGTCAGTGCGCGTTCACGCTCAAGCACGCGGCTCGCGACATAATCGGTCACGCGCTTTGACATGTCCTCGAGATTGGTCGTCTCGTAGATGGTGCGCCGCCCGTAACGGGCTTCCTGAACGAACTGATAGGTACGCCGGTCGCGCGCCATCGCCACATAGGCCAGCACATCGACCCATAGCCTCGGTGGATTTCCCGGCAGGATCGCGCCATCGAACAGGTCGCTTTCTTCAGGCACGCTCTCGAACACGTCGGCCAGCGAATCCTGTAGCATTTCGAGCCGGGCGACTTCGCCTTCGCGCAGCGAGACAATAACATCGCGCCGCTCCGCCTCGTTGAGGCGAGCCCGGCGCATCGCATCGCGCAGCCGGTTGTGCTGCTGGGCAACACCTTCGCGCTGCATCGGCGTGACGTTCGCGGCTTTCGGCGCGTCTTCGGCTGCATCCGCAACCTCTTCCGCCACGGCCTCGGCCTCGCGCGCCTCTTCCTCGTCCGTTCTGGGGTCGTCCGTCATCACGGCCTCCCAAATGCTGCCGCAAGTCAAAATTATGGTTAAAAGCTAGTTAATAACACTGTGTTTAACAAGACACGACACAGTTCCACCCGATAGAGGCACTCCCGCATGAACACCTCCCTGCCCGCTGCTGCGCAGCGCGTCGCCGAAGCCGCTTCCGCCCTCGGCCTCGACATCCGTGTGCTGGAAATGCCGGACTCGACCCGCACCGCGGAAGAAGCCGCCAGCGCATGCGGATGCAGTGTCGGCCAGATCGTCAAATCGCTGATCTTTGCCGGCAAGGAGACGGACACCCCCTATCTATTGCTCGTTTCCGGCGACAACCGCGTCAACGAAAAACTCATGGCCAGGGTTCTGGGCGAACCCTTGCGCCGGCCGGATGCGGACTACGTGCGCAAGGTAACGGGCTTTGCCATCGGCGGCGTCGCACCGATTGCCCATGCAACGCCTTTGCGCACGCTTTTCGACAAGGACCTGCTGAAGTTCAATGTCATCTGGGCGGCAGCCGGCACGCCGCGCTGCGTGTTCGAAACCAACCCGCAGGCGCTGGCTGGTGCAACGGGTGCCGAAATCGTTCAGGTAATGCAATGACCTCCGCAGCGCGGCCTATTTGACCTGCCGCTTGTAAGGCACCGGGGCGGCATAGATATCGTCGCGCGTCGGCGGCTTGGGCGCCGGTTCCTTGGCAGACCGAGTCGCTAGCACCTGGTAGAGCCGGGCCGAGCCGCGCCGGAACGCCAGCGAGCATGCGGCCAGGTAAACCACCCAGATACGGTAGATTTCCTCGCCCGCCAGCGCGACCGCTTCTTCGCGGCGCGCCGTCAAGCGTTCGCACCACATGCGCGTCGTCAGCTCATAGTGCTCGCGAAGCCCTTCGACATCCTGGACCTCGTAACCGGCATCTTCCATGAACCTGATGGTATCGCCGATGTCATCCAGTTCGCCGCCCGGAAAGATGTAGCGCTGCAGGGCCCGCTGTTCCGGCCGGCTGCCGAACCGCTTCTTTTTGTTCCTGCGGAAGGGCCGGGTAATGCCGTGATTGAGAAACAGGCCGCCGGGCGCCAGCAGCGCTTTTATCTTCCCGAAATAGGCCGGGTAGTTCGCGATGCCGATATGTTCGTACATGCCAACGGAAACGATCTTGTCAAACGTGCCCGTCACCTCGCCATAGGGTTTCAGTTCGATGGTAATGCGATCCGACAGACCCATCGCGGCAATCTTCTCAACCGCATATTTGTGCTGCTCGACGGACAGCGTAACCCCGTAGCCGCGCACGCCGTAGTGTTTGGCGGCATGGATCAGCAACGCGCCCCAACCGCAACCTATATCCAGCAGAGTTTCGTCTTGCCTGAGCCGCAACTTGCGGCAAATCAGGTCGATCTTGTCGTGCTGCGCCTCATCGAGACTGTTGGCCCAGTCGGTGAAATAGGCGCAGGAATAGACCATGCTCTCGTCGAGAAAGAGCGCGTAGAAAGCGTTGCCGACATCGTAGTGAAAGCGGATGAAGCTGCCCTCATCGCGCTTGCCGGCCGACCTGCCCGCCTCATCGCCGTCAAAAGCCCGGGTGTCACCGGCAAGAGCCGCAGATGATTTCCTGCCGTTGCCGCGAAGTATGGCGAAAGCAGCCTTTACCAGTTTGACCCGACTGATCTGCCGAAGCTTCTTGCGCGTCCCGCCGACACCCACAATTTCAGCAAAATCGACGAATGTCCCGCCTTCGAGATCCACTCCGCCCTTGGCGTAAAACTGGATAAGGCGATCCAGACTTGGCCTGCGGATAAGCCATGTCAGCGCGTGTGGATCGGTGAAACGCAGCGTCAGCCTGTTTTTCGCAGCACCATTGAGCGGCAGCTCGCCGCCATCCCAAAGCCTGATGGTGAGATCGAGCGGCAAAACCGCACCAATCTCCGAAACGATCGTCCTTACGGCATTGGCAACGCGGTCCGTCACAGGCAACCCGCAATACGTTCAGATGTCATCGCCGGCCTGCCGCATGGCAACGACAGAGCCGCACGAGCAGCTTACACGCCCCAGCGCCAGAAGTCCTGACCCTCTTTCCGGTAGGCCTGTGCCATGACCATCTTGTGGACTTCGGAAGCCCCATCGACGAGGCGTGCCTGGCGCGCGTAGCGGTAGATCCATTCCAGAATCGTATCCTTGGAATAGCCGCGCGCACCATTGATCTGGATCGCGGTATCGGCCGCTTTATGCAGCGTGTCGGCGACATGCACCTTGGCCATCGACACCGCGGTCTTGGCCCGGTCCCCCTGATCGAGCAGCCACGCCGCCTTCATCGTCAGCAACCGGCCAATCTCGATGTCGGCAGCAACATCGCCAAGCGCCACCTGGATGCTCTCACGGTTCGATAGCCTGACACCGAAACCCTCGCGCTCATTGGCATAGGTCTGGGCGATCTCCATGCAGCGCTTGGCAAGTCCGAGCCAGCGCATGCAGTGGGTAAGGCGCGCCGGGCCAAGCCTGATCTGCGTCAGCTTCAGCCCATCGCCCTCCTCCATCAGCCGGTTCTCCATCGGGATTTCGAGCCCTTCGAACACCAGCTCGCAATGCCCGCCATGTTCCTCCGGTCCCATGATCGGTATGCGCCGGTCGATGCGCCAGCCCGGATCGTCGCGGTCGAACAGGAAGGCCGACATCCCTTTGCGCGGGTCATCCGACGTCCGTGCAAGCAGGATGAAGTGCTTGGCTTCCGCGGCTCCAGTGATGAACCATTTGCGGCCGCGTACGATGTAACGGTCGTTCTTCTTCTCCGCCGTCGTCAGCATCATCGTCGGGTCGGAACCGGAACCGGGATGCGGCTCGGTCATGACAAAGGCTGAACGCGCCTCGCCACGGATAATCGGCATCAACCAGCGTTCTTTCTGCTCCGGCGTGGCGACTTTCGACAGCACGTTCATGTTGCCGTCGTCGGGTGCCGCACAATTGATTGCGCACGGCCCGAACAGCGAGCGGTTGGCTTCCTCGTAGATCGCCGCCCAGCCGATATGCGGCAGCCCCATGCCACCGAGCTCCTTCGGCATCTGCGGCGCCCACAGGCCTTCCGCCTTCGCCCGCGCGCGAACCTCGTCGAGCACGTCGAGACGGATGTTCTCGTGTTCGTCGTAATTGGCCGGGTTCTCTTCCAGCGGCATCACTTCGCGCGCGACGAATTTGCGCACCCTTTGACGGACGTCATCGATCTCTGGAGACAGCGAAAAATCCATGGATCAACCTTTCTTCATAGCCCCGAGACGAGATGGCCGCCATCGACGGGAATGACCGCGCCGGTCATGTAGCTCGACGCATCGCTCGCCAGCAGGAGCATCAGCCCGTCGAGTTCGTGCAGATTTCCGATGCGCCTCTGCGGGATGCGCTTGATCATCGCCTCGCCGGCTTCGGTTCTGAAGTATCCGGAATTGATTTCGGTTTCAAAATAGCCCGGCGCAACCGCATTGACGCGAACACCATGCCGCGCCCATTCCAGCGCCAGAGCTTTCGTCATCTGCACCACGCCTGCCTTGGAGACGGCATAGGGCACGAGCCCGGCGGAGACACGCAAGCCGAGGATCGAGGCGATATTGATGAGCGAACCGCCCTTTCCTGCCGCGACCATCGCCGCGGCGCAGGCCTTCGCAACCCGGAAGACGCCGCTGAGGTTGGTGTCGATGGTACTCTGCCACTCATCCTCGCTCGTCTTCAGCGCCAGTGCGGTATGCGCGATACCGGCATTGTTTATCAGGACATCAGGCACCGTGCCGCCGGACTGAAGATCGCCGAAGAGCGCATCGACGGATGCAGGGTCGGAAACATCGAGTGCATGGGATGTGGCCTTGCCACCGGCAGACTCGATCTCCGATTTCAAGCTCGTCAGCCGATCGGTGCGCCGCGCCGCGAGCAGCACATGCGCACCATACCCGGCATAGAGACGGGCGAAGTGCGCACCCAGACCTGACGACGCCCCGGTAACGAGAACCGTTTTCCCGGCGAGTCCATGTGCCAATGCGCCACCTATTGTATCGCCGGTATCACCCATCCCGTTTCCGCCCCATCGTTATGCGCAACAACGATAGCCCTCAGGCGGCGTCTTCGGAATAGGTGTCCTTGTAGGTTTCGCGCAAAACGTTCTTCTGGATCTTGCCCATGGTGTTGCGCGGCAGGGAATCCACCACGAAGACGCGCTTTGGCACCTTGTATTTTGCGAGTGCATCTTCGAGCGCGGAACGGATGGCATCCTCGCTCAAGTTGACTCCGGGACGCGGCGCGACGATCGCCGTGACGCCCTCGCCGAAATCGGCATGCGGCAGACCGATCACCGCGCTTTCGGCAACGCCTGGCAACGCATCGATCTCCGCTTCCACTTCCGCCGGATAGACGTTGAAACCACCGGAAATGACGAGGTCCTTGGCGCGTCCGACGATATGCACGTAACCCTCATCGTCGATAAAGGCGAGGTCGCCGGTGATGAAAAACCCGTCTTCGCGGAACTCCTCCGCCGTCTTCTCGGGGTTGCGCCAATAGCCCTTGAAGACATTCGGTCCCTTCACCTCGATGACGCCGACATCACCCTGTTTCAGAACCTCACCCGTCTCCGGATTTGCAATGCGCAGGGACACCCCGGGCAGAGCCATGCCGACCGTCCCCGGACGCCGCTCGCCGTCATAGGGGTTGGACGTGTTCATGTTGGTCTCGGTCATGCCGTAACGTTCAAGGATGGCGTGGCCGGTGCGCTCCG
This sequence comes from Rhodobiaceae bacterium, assembly GCA_020637855.1. Classification (GTDB taxonomy): domain Bacteria; phylum Pseudomonadota; class Alphaproteobacteria; order Rhizobiales; family Tepidamorphaceae; genus JACKJK01. Next base: position 562,902 of record JACKJR010000002.1, read on the forward strand.
ACCATTCCTTGTGCGTTTCCGCCGACAGCGGCGCGGAACCCGATATGAACAGCCGCATGTTTTTCGTCAGCTCACGGTTCAGTTCCGGGCGTTGCAGCAGGCGCGTATAGAACGTCGGCACACCCATCATCGAGGTCGCGCGCGGCAGCAACTCGATGATTTTTTCAACGTCGAGGCCAGGCAGGAAAATCATCGATCCGCCCGCCAGCAGGAGCGTGTTGGTGGCAACGAACAGCCCGTGCGTGTGGAAGATCGGCAGCGCGTGGATCAGCACATCGTCCCTGGTGAACCGCCAGTGCTCCACCAATGCCTCGGCATTGGAGGCGAGGCACTCGTGGGACAGCATCGCGCCTTTCGAGCGTCCTGTCGTGCCGGAGGTGTAAAGGATCGCGGCCAGGTCATCCTTCGTGCGCGGCACATCGGTGAAGTCAGGCGATGCGGCAAGCCCGGCCGCGGCAAGGGTGCCGCCGGTATCTGCATCGGTTTCATCCGCAGCTGGTTTGCGCCACACACCCAGCGTCTCGAATTGCGGCACGCCGCATTCGCTCGCGACTTCGCGCATCTCGTCGGCGCGCTTCGGATCCGCGACGAACAGGGTCGGCTCTGCATCCTTCAGGAAATAGGCGATCTCGTTGCGCGTGTAAGCAGTGTTGAGCGGCAGGAAGATCGCCCCGGCGCGCACGGCACCAAGATACAGCATCAGCGCCTCGATGCTCTTGGGCACCTGGACCGCGACCCGGTCGCCGGGCTTGACGCCGCGCGACACCAGCACATTGGCAAACCGCCCTGAAACATCGAGGACGTCCTGATAGGTGTAGACCCGACCGTCAGTCATCTCGCAGAATCGCGCTGCCGCCGGATTTACGGGCATGTGAGACTGGATGAGATCGAAAAGATGATTGCCGCTCATGACGTAAGTCCTGCTTTTCCTTCCTATCCCGCGACAAGGTCGCGGGTGGCGCTGCGTCCGCGCGCCAGCCTGTGCACCCGAGGCGCCGCAACAATACGGCCTTCTTTCACGAACGCTTCGTGATTGGCCTCGATCTCGTCGGGCTCGTAGCGGTAGTTGACCATGATGCCGAGGCTCTGCTTGAGCCCGCGCGAACTCGGATCGCCTGCCCAGTTGACCCGTTCCAGCATCGCGCCATTACCAAGGTGAAACCGCGCCACCGGATCGAACGGCCTGCCCTTGCGATCGCGCGCGTTGAGGAAATACCACGCCGCGATCTGGCTCAGAACGCCTTCATCCTCGTTGCCCGGCGCCTTGCCGTTCTCCGCGCCCGCGATCGCCTTGCGCACAGCCTCGCGCTCGGTGTCATTGAGAATTCCGCCCCCGGCGCCTGCTTCCGGATCGAGCTGTTCCTTCAGCCATGCGACAAAATTCGGCACCGGCGACAGCGTGACGTAGGTCTTCAGGCCCGGCAGTTCACGGCTGAGTTCCTCGACCACCTGCTTGATCAGGAAGCTGCCGAAGGAAACGCCGGCCAGGCCCTGCTGGCAGTTGGAGATCGAATAGAATGTCGCGGTTGTGGCCTTGCGCGGATCGATCGGTTCACGCCCGTCGGAGAGAATCGGCGGGATCGCCGTCGGGATCTCGCTCGTCAGCGCCACCTCCACGAAGATCAATGGATCGTCCGACAGGCGCGGATGAAAGAAGGCGTAGAGCCTGCGGTCCGGTGGATCGATGCGCCGGCGCAAATCCTCCCAGCCATGGATCTCGTGGACCGCCTCGTAATGGATGATCTTTTCCAGGATCGCTGCAGGCGTCTGCCAATCGATGCGTCTGAGCACGAGGAACCCCCTGTTGAACCAGGAGCCGAACAGATGAATGAAATCGGCATTGGCACCGGACCAGTCGGGATTCTCGCGAAGCCCCTTCAGCAGATCGGTGCGCATGGCAACAAGCTGCGCGGTACCGTTCGGCGCAAGGTTGAGGCGGCGGAACAGTTCCTGCCGGCGCGGTTCGCTGGCTTCGCTCAAGTCGCGCCCCGAGGCATCGCTCTGCTCGTCGAGAAAACGTTCCGCGGCAGCACGCGCGGCTTCCAGATCGACCCCGAAGCGATCGGCGATGATGTCGATGACATCGCTGCGGCCAGTGGCATCGAGGCGATCGTAGCGGTCGAAGATTTCCCGCGCGATCGCCATGCCCGACGCCTCGCCGCGCTCCGATAAAAGCTGTTCGAAAAGCTCGTCGAACCCGGCCTTTCCGCCAGCCCGTTCGCGCCCGCTGAAATCGATCAGCGAACGACCGCGCTCGGTGATAGAGGTCAGGATATCGTTGAAGAACGTGCTCAAATCGCCGGCCCCATCAATGTGTCGGGGAGCCACGTCGCAAGCTGCGGGAAAAGACACAGCAGCACAATCGCTGCCACCATGCACAGGACATAGGGCAGCGAACCCAGAAGGATCGTCTTCAGCTTGATGTCTGGCGCGATGCCGTTGATGACATAGAGGTTGAGGCCGACCGGCGGCGTGATCAGCCCGATCTCCATGTTGATGGTCAGCACCACCGCAAACCAGTAGGGATCGAACCCCGCCTGCGTCACGATCGGCAGCAGGATGGGCGCCGCCATCAGGATCACCGCGACCGGCGGCAGGAAGAAGCCGGCGATCAACAAAAACAGGTTGATCCACAGCATCAGGACCCAGCGGCTGACCTCGAGCGTACCGATCCACTGTGCGATCGACTGGGTCACGAACAGGCTGGAGAGCATGTAGGAGAAGACGCCGGCTGCCGCGATGATGAACAGGATCATCACCGACTCGCGCGTTGAATCCCGCAACACGACCCACAGGGCCTTTGGCGCCCACAACCTGTAAATGACGATGGCGACCGTCACGCACAGCAACGCGCCGACCGCAGCCGTCTCCGATGGCGTCGCTATGCCACCGTAGAGCGCATAGAGCACGCCGAGAATGATCGCCAAAAACGGCAGAACCCGCGGCAGGATTTCGAAACGCTCGGCCCAGGTGTAGCTGACCTTGCCGAGCGCCACATTGGCATCGCCCGTGCGCCAGGTGCTGTAGAGCGACCACAGCATGAACAGTGCCACCAGCACGAAGCCGGGAATGACGCCGGCCAGGAACAGACGCCCGATCGAGGTCTCGGTCGCAATGCCATAGACAATCATGGTGACCGATGGCGGTATCAGGATGCCGAGCGTACCGCCCGCTGCGATCGATCCTGCGGCAACGCCATCCGGATAGCCGCGCTTGCGCATCTCGGGGATGCCCATCTTGCCGATGGCCGCGCACGTGGCAGGCGATGACCCCGACATGGCGGCAAACAGCGCGCAGGCGCCGAGGTTCGATATGACGAGCCCGCCCGGTACCCGAGTCAGCCAGCGGTCGAGCGCCTCGTAGAGATCGGCGCCAGCCCGCGTCGAGGCGATCGATGCCCCCATGATGATGAACATCGGAATGGAAAGAAGCGCGAAATTGTCGAGCTTGCCGAACAGGATTTCCGGAATGAGCTCAAGCGAGCGCACGCCATCGAAAACAAGCAGAAAGCCCATCGAAACGACAAGCAGACCAACGGCGACGGACACGCCGGAAAACAGCACCAGGATGGTGACGGCGGCGATCACGAGGGAAAGAAGGAGAGGGTCCATGTCTTCTGCTTCCCTCTACAACTCGGCTTTTTCATCAAGCCCGAACGGCTTGTCGGCGCCTGTTGCCAGCGCGGCAAGATCGGCAAGATATTGCAGGCCCAGCAGGCCGAAACCGACCGGCATCGCGAGATAGGGAATCCATAGGCGCACGCCCCAAACCGTGTCGGATTTCCAGCCCCGCTTCCACGCGATATGCCAGAACTCAAACCCGTAGAACGTCATTATCCCGGCAACCACCAGAACCAGCAGGCAGACGCCCCATGCGAGCATCTTGCGCGCACCCGGCGACAGCATGATCGGGATGAGATCGACATTCACATGTCCGCGCAGCTTCTGCACGTATGGCAGGCCGATGAGCGTCGCCGCGACCATCAGGTAGATGACCATTTCGGTCTGCCAGACCGTCGACTGGCTGAGCACGAAGCGAACCCAGATCATCTGGCAGGTGATCGCAACGGCGAGCACGATCATACCCGACGCGACGAACCCGGCCAGCGTCGACAATCTGTCGATACTCCTGACGAAAACGCCCCAGAAACCATTCCTTGAATGCGCAGTCATACCCCAAGCCTGCTCGTAATGATCCGGCGCGCAAAGCGCAGCCGGAAACCTTTGTGGCAAAAGGCCCCCGCGCATGCGTCTTGCGCGGGGGCCGGTTGCATCAGCGCTTATTCAACGGCAAGCGCCTTGTCGAGCAGCGCCTGGCCGCCCGGCACGTTGTCGATGAAGTTCTTGTAGGAGCTTTCCTTGGCGATTGCCCGCCAGGCATCGAATTCCGCCTGCGTCATGTGCGCGATCTCGACACCGTTGTCGGCAAACACTTTCTCGGACGCGGCATCCTCGGACTTGGCCTCGGAGAGATAGAATTCCTCGGCCATCTTCGCGCCTTCCATCAGCGCATTCTGCTGCGCTTCGGTGAGCGAATCGAACTTCGACTTGTTCATCAGCAGCGGCTGGTACATGAACCACAGCGCGACATCGCCAGCTGGCGTGTAGCACTTCGTCTGCTCGTAGATACGGTAACTGACAAAGCTCGACGAAGACGTATTCACTGCCTGCAGAACACCGGTCTGCATGGCGTTGTAGATTTCCGAAGACGCCATCGAGGCAATCGAGGCGCCGGCACTGGCCAGCATCTGTTCGAACGCCTTGCCGGCAGCGCGCGTCTGCAGGCCCTTCACGTCATCCGGCTTGGTGATGCAGCCGTCCTTGCCGGCAAAGCCCCCGGCGAGATACCCGTGCACAAGTGTGATCACGTCATCCTCGGCCATGATCTTCTCGATATCGGCCATGAACGGCGACTTGTTCAGCCGCGCGGCATGATCGTGGTTCTTCACCAGACCGGGCATCAGGGTCAGGTTGTATTCCGGACGCTGGCCGCCGGCATAGGACAGCGGGAAGATCGTCATGTCGAGCTGACCGGCCGAAAGCGGCTTGTACTGCTCGCGCGGCTTGAACAGCGACTTCGACGGGAAAATCTGGATCTCCAGATCGACACCCGCTTCCTTGACATGATCGGCAACGATCTGCGCAACCTTGTGGCGCACGTCGGACGTCGACCACTGGTGCGAAAGCCGCAGCGTCTCCGCCTGAGCCGCCGTTGCAAGACAGACCGCAGCGCCTGCGGCGAGCATGAATTTCATTTTCCTGAACATGTTCTTCCTCCCGTTTGGTCCCGTTGCGGACCGGTTCGCTTTTGCTTGCCGTTGAGCACGGATTGAAAGGGTCTGGACCCTAGGACCGTTGTTCGGCCTTGCGCGAAATAAAACGCCACGTTGCATCCGCGTCAAGGAATATTGTATACAATCTTCATGACCGATCTGCTTTCGCATCCGGCTTCGGCCTCCGCCCAGAAGCATGATTCAACTCCTGTGCGTCGCGCCAACATGCTGCGCGACGCCATCGCGCAGGAGATCGCAACCGGCACGATTCAGCCCGGCGAGCACCTGGACGAGGTGGCGATGGCCCGCCGCTTCGGCGTCTCGCGCACACCGATCCGCGAAGCGCTGATGCAGCTCGGCACCATGGGACTTGTCGAGATGCGCCCGCATCGCGGTGCCTTCGTCAAACGCATTGGCATCGCCGAGCTGGTGGAGATGATCGAGGTGATGGCGGAACTGGAAGGCATGTGCGCGCGCCTTGCCGCGCGGCGCATGTCGGCAGCCGAGATCGACGCGCTGGAGCAGATCCACCTGGACTGCGCGACGGCCGCAGAGAACGGCGATCCGGATGCCTATTATTACGAGAACGAGCGCTTCCACCGCGCGCTTTATGCCGGCTGCCACAACGGATTTCTGACCGAAGAGGCTGGCCGCCTGCACGAGCGCACCAAGGTCTATCGCCGGCTGCAGTTGCGTGTGCGCGGACGCGTCGAGAACTCGTTCAGCGAGCACGAGGCGGTGGTCGAGGCAATCCGAGCTGGCAAACCGGAACTGGCCGAAAAGGCCGCTCGCGACCACGTCCTGATCCAGGGCGAACGCTTCAACGATTTCGTCGCGAGCCTCGAAAAATAGCTTACGGTCCGCGCCAGTCGATCTGGCAGATTTCCGCCGATCTCCCGTCGAGGTTCCAGACCCGGCCGAAGTCGCGCACCTTTCCCTTCAGGCTGCGGGCGATGGTCACGTCCGGCCCCATCCAGTACTGGGTGTTGGTGACCTTAACGTCGCTTTGCATATCGCCACCCGCGATCGGTTCGATGGCACCGATGATGGTCCTGCCCGCGGTGACATGGCGTACGTTGCCATCGGTACGGAATTCCACCGCCTCGCGGCGCGACCCGAGATAGGTTCCCACCAGCATACGGAACAGACCCGTCGTGCCTTTCGCGCGGCCCGCGAATATCTGTTCAAGAGCCGCAAACTGCGCTGGCGTCGCCCGCTCGTCGAAATAACCGGCAACCGTCCAGTTGCCCTCGCTCATTCGGCCTGGAATATCGAGCAGCATGGCAATGTTGAGGCCCGAAAGCGGCGTATCGCCCCAGTGGCCCTCATCGATACGCACTGCAAGCCACGCCTGGCAGTAGCCGTAGGTCGGAGGGTGTTCGCCGAGCGAAACGACACACGGGCAGAACACTTCGCAATTGCAGTTGAGCGCAAGCTCGCCCTTGATGCCCCATTCAGGTATCGTCATGCGGTTCCACTCCCGTTTACGCGTATCTCAAGGCCAGGGTCAGGACCCTAGGCATATCACGCAGGCCATAGCCCGGCCAGCACAGCCCCGGTCTGCAACACTCCCGCGCCGATCAAAATAAAACCGGCATGCCGCGACACGGCTTGCGCGCGCGGCACGATCTTCTCGATGACAAACCAGACCGTCAGCAGAGCCATCCAGACAAGGTTCATGGCGCCAAACACGAACATCAACCCCATCATGGCAATGCAGCAGCCGACGCAATGCAGGCCATGCCCGACGCCAAGCCGGAAAGCACCGGCTGCGCCCTCGCGCCAATGCCCCATAAGATAGGTCAACGGATTGCGGCAGCGAACCAGGCATGCCTGTTTCAAGGACGTCAATTCATAGAGGCCCGCCGCCAGCAGCAGGAGCCCCGCACCCAGCGGTCCTGCCAATGTCCCCCCGAACAGGAACACGCCACTCTGCCCCAGGACGATCTGCGCCATGGCAAAGGCAATGGAAACGGCAGTCCAAACGGCAAGATAGCCGGACGCGAACATAAAGGTCCGCTGCAGCGGCTGATGACATTCGGAATCACGCGCGACGAAGGACGCGAACATGGAGACCGCGGGCGCGGCCGCAGGCAGCATCATCGCCGCCATCATGACGATCCAGATCGCCGCGCTGCCGGTTATGTGCTCCAGTGTCAGCCCGGCGCACGTCTCCGCCCCATGCGCACCCATGCCATCCATCCAGAAGACTGTGGCAAGCCATAGCGCGCAGGTGGCAAGCACAACCATGCCAGCCGCCTGGAGACGGGGATTATCCAGCCCGTGGAGAACAAGACGCATGCGCTTTCAGTCCGAGAGCTTTAGGGGCGGGGCCCGGTTCGTCTGGAACTGTCCGGCGCATGCGGCCTTGCGTCAAGGCTATGAGACGGTATGCCTCAGGCGGCCTTGCGTCTCTTTGATGCCCGCTTGCTGTTTGCATTCGCAGGGGTCGAAGGCTCTCCGGCGGGAACCGTGTTCACGCCTTCAATGCCGACACCGGAAATCGAAACAGCTGGGCCTGACAGCCCGTCGCCTTTGGCCACATTCCAGATCGACCGCGCCAGCATGTAAACGGTCAGAACAGCAGAACCGCCGAGAAAGATAGCGCCCATAAGATAAGCGGCAGTGGATTCCATTCCCAAAAACTCCAGAAGACCCATCATGTCGGCTGCACGTTTCCCCCCTGCGGCTGGGAGCAGCGCAGTCGGTCCAGGCGTATGGGACGGAGCGTCTGACGGGGCGGAATGAATCCGTTTGTCCCGGGTTCGGCGTCTTGGCGTCGGCCGGCTGTTGCGTGTTGGGTCTGACCCCACGCATGGCCCGACGAATACGCTCGTTCCGGCGTTCCCGCAACAAAATATTGCGGTCACGCCGGACACGAATTCACTGGATTTTTTGCATCAGGCAGCGATCTTTTTCGCAGGCCGCTTTTGCTTGCCGTTTGCGTTAGCAGGCGGGTTCGGCTCGCCTGCCGAAACCAGGTTCATACCCTCAATGCCAACACCGGCAACGTCGGCGATCGAAAGCGCCGGACCCGAAAGGCCCTCGCCTCTGATAATGTTCCAGGCCGTATACACCACCATGTAGACGGTGATAGCGGCAGAACCGCCAAGAAAAAATGCGCCCATGAGATAGGCTACGACGGATTCCATTCCTTAAAGCTCCATTGACCCGAAATGTCGGCTGCACGTTTCCCGGTTCTGGCGGGAGCAGCGCAGCCGGACCAGGCGTATGGGACGGAGCGTCTGGCGGGGGGCGGAATGGATCCGTTACCCGGGTTCGGCGTCTTGGCGTTGGCCGGCTGTTGCGTGTCGGGTCTGACCCCACGCATGCAACAACGGGTACGCTTGTCCCCCGCGCCCCACAAGCGGATTTTTCAATCCAATCCGTCATAGATCCGCATCATTTCTTGCATTAGGCAGCCGTTTTGCGCTTCGGTTTCTTTTGCTTGCGATTGGCGTTCACTGGCGCAGCCGGTTCGCCCGCAGGCAGCACGGAAATGCCTTCTATTCCCGCCCCGTCGATTGCCATTGCCGCCACAGCCGGGCGCCCGCCCCCGAACAGGTAACGGATCGCATATGCCGTTGCAAAAACCCCCGCGACGGCAGATGCGAGAATGAGATAATTGCCGTCAGAAAAATCGCTTGCGGCACGGCTTATGAAAGCCCCTAGACCGCCGGTGATCAGCATCACCACAACAAGTGCTGCAAATTCACCAGAGCCAAACCCGCTGGCCCAGCGCGGCAGGTTGGCTTGTGCATAAAAGCGCCGCGCAAAGCCAACCAGCACAAAGGCGGCCGCGAAGAGCGCCACCCCGATAACATACTCCATGTTGATGCTCCGCGACCCGTAATGTCGGCTGCACGTTTCCCGCGATCTACAGGAGCAGCGCAGTCGGTCCAGGCGTATGGGACGGAGCGTCTGACGGGCGCGGACTGAGGCCCGCACATCCCGGGTTCGGCGTCTTGGCGTCGGCCGGCTGTGCGCGTGTCGGGTCTGACCCCACGCGCGAGCGGAAAATACGCCTGGGCACATCCGCCAACAAGCGGAATCTTATCCGTCAGATCGATGGCACGGCCCAGTCGGGGACAATGCCTGTCTCAGCGATGAATACGGAAATATCGCGCCCGGCCAGAAAGCCGTGATCGCTGACAAGCACGGTGCTCCACCCAGCCGCCGCGCCACCGAGTATATCGGTATGCAGCGTGTCGCCGATCATGGCGATACGCCGTTCATCGACGGGCAAACGGCTGGTTTTCCGCAGTCGGGCGCGGATGATGTCATAGACCGAAGGAAACGGCTTGCCGTGAAACTCAACGCCGATCCCGCTGGCATCGGCAGCCTGGTGTCCGTACCAGCCCGGCTCCACTGACAACCCCTCCTCACGCGGTGCGACGAGATCGGGATTGGCAACGACCAGTGGCCTTGGCCGCTCACGCAACACAGCCTCCAGCATGGCCTGCCGTTGCGCGTTCCAGCTTCCGCTCGACAGCAACAGGAAACCGCCGGCGCCGCGGTATATCTCGGCATCATCGGCCAGCACCGGAAACGCCACCCCATTCACAACGGCAGGGACATCATCAACGCTCGCCGCAGCCCAATCGCTGACAGGCATCGCGTCAACAGCCGCTTCCGCCGCCTGACGGCTTGTGACGATCTCATCGGCTGAAAAGTCGAAGCCGAGTTTTGCAAACTTCGCTATCGAAGCCGGCAGGTCGAAAGACGCGGCATTGGTCAGAACGAAAACATGTTTACCGAGCGCCCGGAGCGCCGCAACGCATTCTCCCGCTCCCGGGATCGGCGTCTCGCCGATATTCAAGACACCAAACGCATCAAACACGAAAACGTCGAACCGTTCGGCAATCTCGAGCAATCCGGATGCCGTCCCATATGCCTTCGGAAATACAGCCGCAGGCAGCCTGCGCCGTATCGCTTGATAGCGTGCGAAGGCTTCTTCGAAACTCACGAATGGACGTTCAGATGATAGCGCCACGGACCTTGGCCGAAACCCACTCGCTGACAATGACCGCCAGCAGGATGACAAGAAGGATCAATGCAACCTGCGGCCAGGCGAGCGTGTTCAGCGAGGCTTGCATCTGCACGCCGATGCCACCGGCACCGACCAGCCCGAGCACCGTCGACTCGCGGATGTTGATGTCCCAGCGGAACACGGCGACGCCGGCAAAGGCCGGCATGATCTGCGGCAGGATGCCGTAAGCCATGACCTGAAGCGGGCCCGCGCCAGTCGCCGTGACGGCTTCGACCTGCTTGTGATCGATTTCCTCGATCGCCTCGTAGAGCAGCTTGGCGCAAAAGCCGATCGAGCGCAGCGCGATGGCGATCAGGCCTGCCAGCACACCCGGACCGATAACGGCAACCAGGAGCAGCGCCCAGATCAGCGAGTTGATCGAACGGCTGGAAACGATGATCAAAAGCGCGATCGGCCTGACGAATACGGCGCTGGGTGTCGTGTTGCGCGCAGCAAGGAAGGCGATCGGCACCGCGAAGACAAGTGCCAGCAAGGTGCCGAGCGTGGCGATGTTGAGCGTATCCCATAGCGGTTCCCAAAGCTTGTCCATGTAGGACCAGCGCGGCGGAAAGGCTCTGGAGCCGATGTCGGAGGCAATGCGCGGCGCGTCCCAGACGAAGAACCACGTGGTGGAATCGGAAATCTTCTTCCAGCACCACATGAAGATCGCAACAGCGGCAAAATAGGCAAACCAGCGCGTCAGCTGCGCGTTGCGATCGCGCAACTGCCATGACTTGCGTCCATCCGCGAGCGAAGACACCGGCATTACTGCACCCTCGCGCGGATAACGCCGGAGAGATATTCGAGCACCATCACCGTGGCGATGATGATGATCAGGATAGCGGCGGCCGTATCGAATTCGTAGCGGTCGAACGCGGTGTTGAGCGTCGCCCCGATGCCGCCGGCACCAACCAGCCCGAGCACGGCGGATTCACGGAAATTGATGTCCAGCCGGTACATCGAAAGCCCGATCAGGCGCGGCATCACCTGCGGCTGCACGCCGTAGTTGATCCATTGCGGCCAGCTCGACCCCGTCGCCCGGATTGCCTCGGCCTGCACCCGGTCCATGTCCTCGATGTCTTCCGCCAGCAGCTTCGACAGGAAACCGATGGTCGCAAAGCTCAGCGTGATGAACCCCGCCAACGGACCGAATCCGAATATCGCGACCATCAGGATCGCCACGATGATCTCGTTGAGCGCGCGCGACAGCGCGACGATACCCCGGCAGATCAGATAGACGGGAAGCGGCGCAATGTTGCGGGCAGCGCCAAGCCCGATGGGAACCGAAATCGCGATACCGACGACCGTCGAGGCGACCGTCATGATCGCGCTTTCGATCATGCCCTCGCGAATATCCCTGCCGCGCGACAGGAAATCCGGTTCGGCGAAGGAAGCCAGAAAGTTCCAGCCTCGCACGAGCCCCTCGGAAACACGCGCCCAGTTGACCTCGATGCTGGAGACGGCGAGCACAAGATAGACCGCTGCGCTGATATAGAGCGCCCATCGCAAATAGGGATTGCGGATGAAAGCCGGTTTTGCCCACGGCTTTCCGATACGCGTCTCAAGCGCCGCGGTGTTCATGCCGCCTCGTCCTCGACCTTGGCGATGGTCGCCTTCCAGTCCTCCTCGCCGTAGATCATGGTCAGCGTGTCCTCGGTCATCGAATCAGGAGCGCCGTCGAAGGCGATCGAACCCTTGTTGAGACCGATGACCCGCTGCACGAACATCTGTGCCAGCGCCACGTCGTGGATGTTGATGATCGCGGCGAGACCGCGTTCGGCGCATAACTCGCAGATAAGGCGCATGATCTGCCGCGAGGTCTTCGGATCAAGCGATGCGGTCGGCTCATCGACCAGCAGCAACGCAGGGTCCTGGATCAGCGCCCGGGCAATGCCGACGCGCTGACGCTGGCCGCCGGACAGTTCGTCGGCCCGTTTGTCGGCCATTTCGACCAACCCGACCCGGTCGAGCAGCCGGAATGCCTCATCCACATCGCTTTGCGGATATTTGCGGAAGAAACTGCGCCAGAACCCGACATAGCCGAGCCGTCCCGACAGCACGTTTTCCATCACCGTCAAGCGCTCAACGAGCGCATATTCCTGGAAGATCATGCCCATGCGCCGGCGTGCCTTGCGCAGCGCACCCGCACCAAGGGAAGTGATCTCCTCACCGCCAATGAACACTTTGCCCGATGTCGGCTCCACCAGCCGGTTGATGCAACGGATGAGCGTGCTCTTTCCCGCTCCCGACGGGCCGATCAGAGCGATCACCTGCCCTTTGGGAACCTCAAGATCGACCGCATCCAGTGCGCGGTCACCTGTGCGATACACCTTCGTCAGTTTTTCAAGGCGAAGCATGGCACCCCGGATCGTGCAGTCAGGAGGGGGGAAAGCGGCCGGACAATCAGATGCCCGGCCGCCTTGTTCTCAAGGATTACTTGCAGGCGTAACTGACGTCGTTGGCCGCATCGATCTTGCGGATAACGTCCCAGTGCTCCTTGTAGGTGATCGGGATGAACTGCGCTTCGCCCGACTTGGAGAATTCGGTCGCCAGCGTCGAACCTTCCCATTTGAAGGTCTTGAAGGCTTCCTGGATCTTGGCCGCAAGCTCCGGCTTCAGGTTGTAGACCAGGCCATAGCCGGTGGTCGGAAAGGTTTGCGACTTGTAGATCGAAACCACCTGTTCGGGCTTGATCACATCGCGGCTGATCATCCGCTTCAGCACCGAGTTGGCGATCGAGGCTGCCGGATAGTCCTTGTTGGCGACACCGAGGATGGAGGTGTCGTGCTTGCCGGAGAAGACCGGCTCGAAATCGCGTTCCGCAACAAGCCCGAAATCGGCCTTGAGGATTGCTGACGGCGCCTTGAAGCCGGAGTTCGATGTCGGCGAGGTGAAGGCAAGCTGCTTGCCCTTGATATCCTCGACTTTTTCGATACCCGAACCCGGATAGGTCAGGATTTCCATCTCGTAGCCGAAGGAACCATCAGCCGATGCCATCATCGTGAACGGACGGAAACCGGCACAGTTGACGGCAAGCGGATTGGAACCTGTGTTGAAACCGGCGATATGCAGGCGCCCCGAACGCATCGCCTCGATCTGGGCGGCGTTGGACTGGACCGGGAAGAACACCACGGACTTGCCGGTCACAGCTTCCAGATGCTTGAGGAAATCGCTCCAGGCTTCCTTGTAGACGGCGGGGTCTTCCACCGGCGTATAAGCGAAGATGAGCTGATCGGGATCGACCTGATCGGCCGCATTTTCAGGAATGTCTGCGATAAGATCGCCATCCCTGTCACAGAACCGCGCGTCAAGCGTGCCGCGCGGGCAATCTTCGGCTTTTGCCGGAGAGCCTGCAAAAGCGCCCATGAATACAACCGCGCAGAGCGCGGTCAGCCAATGTCTGAATGCCATGTCTACCTCCCGGAATTGGCTCGTCGGCTACCCTTCTGTAGGTGGGCTCCAACAATGCCGTGTGACAGTTTGATGTCAGTTTCATGAAGCCTATGCGGGCCTTGCCGGGACTGCAACAAACAATCCCGGCTTAATCCACATCAGGTTTTCAGGGAGAGGTAATTCCGCAGAAAATTCAGACGCTTGCTTCTTCGGTCTTGCCTGTATCGCGTTTCGATTCCGGAAGCGAACGCACGATATCCTTGAGCTCCGGTTCCTGAAGCCGCTCTGCGGCCTCGTCCGGCAGGCACCACAAACGGCGCCGCTCATCGCCTTCCGGCCAGTTGTTGACCCAGCGCGTTACATCAAGCCGGTAGACGTCAACCTTGCAGGGAGTGACGTCGCCGCAGTCAAGAAGCTTGTCATATCGGAACGAGCCAATGCTCTTGCGCGAAATCTCGCCCTCGACACCAGCTTCCTCAAAGGCTTCCTGTGCAGCGGCCTGCCTGTCGGACTTGCCTTTCATCGTCCATCCCTTGGGAATGATCCAGCGGCCTGTATCGCGCGACGTGACGATCATCACGCGCAAGCGCCCGTCCGGCCCATTGATGACCGGAAGTGCTGCGATCTGGCTTCTTTCCTTGGTGGACATGTTTGGCAGCTTCGCTTGTGCGAAAGTTATGTGACAGTGATTTGATTGGGTTAACAGATAGTTAAGGGTTGAATCGATTTCAAGCCGGCAAAGCCGCCGGCACACTCAACCCCTGTTTTGAAAGCATGCTCACAAAACAGCATGATTTGATGACAACGGCATAACGAAGCGCTCAGAGAACCTTGCCACGCGCGCTGACCGGCCAGAGCTTCTCGACCTTTCCGCCACGCACCCCGACAAACCAGTCGTGGACATTGCAGGTCGGATCGCAATGGCCCGGCACAAGACGCAACCGTTCGTTGATCGCGAGCGCGCCATCCGGGTCGGTGATCTCGCCGTGCTCATCGGAACACTTCACGTATTCGACGTCATCACGGCCGAATATCACCGGCAGTCCGCTGTCCACGGACTGCGATTTCAGGCCCGCATCGCAGATGGCCATCCCGGATTTGGCGTGGCTCATCACGGACGTCAGGATGAACAGCGCGTTTTCGAACATGGACAGCGGCTTCCCGTCTGCGGCAAGGACCCGCTTGTAGTCGGCGTCCATGAAGGCATATGAGCCGCATTGCATCTCGTTATAGATGCCGGACGAACCTTCGATTTCGAAACTGCCGGTCCCGGCTCCCGTCACGATGGGACAATCGATGCCTTCCTGCTCCAACATGGAAAGCGTTTCGCGCACCTGGGAAATGGCTGCATCGATGGCTGCCTTTCGCTCGTTAAACCCGCGGAAATGCTGCGCAGAACCATGATAGGCCTGCAGACCGGCAAACATCAGCCCCGGGGCTGCCGAAACCGCTTTTGCCAGCGCAACCGCCGGCGCGCCATGGGCGATGCCGCATCGCTTCTGTCCGCAATCGATTTCGACATAAACGTCAAGACTTGAACCATGCCGGATAACGGCTTCCGACAATTCCGCGACATTCGCCATATCGTCGACGCAGACGCCGACCCGCACACCAAGCTTCGGCAATCGTGCCAGCCGGTCGATCTTGACGGGATCACGGATCTCGTTCGTGATCAGTATGTCGGACACGCCGCCCCGCGCGAAAACTTCGGCTTCCGATACCTTCTGGCAACAGATGCCGATCGCACCACCATGCTCGATCTGGTAGAGCGCGACATCGACCGATTTGTGCATCTTGCCATGGGAGCGCAGCCGCACCCCCAGTTCGGCGCATCTGTCACGCATGCGCTTCACGTTGCGCTCGAATACATCCAGATCGACCACAAGGCATGGCGTCTGGATTTCATTTTCCGCCATGCCGGGCTCGGCGGGAATATCAAACCCGATCTCAAAATCGTCGAGTTCCGTCCTGATACGTTTCATGCGTCATTCCATCCGGGCGTGATGGTGAGTAGGTCGTGAATTCTTGAAAGGAGACGGCCTAGCATTGGATCGAGATCAATGCACGCCATGCGCTTACATGACAAACTGTGAATATGATCTGTTCACTTGACCCGTTGTAATATGCAGGCCAAGAACGTCGCGACCCCGGAGTTTACTCACATGGATGCCCTCACCCCCGCAGAGCAAGGCGCGGATTCCACGCTTCCGAAAGGCGTGCTGGCGCTTGAGGTGACCGAAGTCACGCACTACACCGACCGTCTGTTCCACTTCAGGACCACGCGTCCGGCGAGTTTTCGCTTCCGTTCCGGCGAGTTCGTGATGATTGGCCTGCCCGGTGGCGAGAAGCCGATTTACCGCGCTTATTCGGTGGCCAGCCCGAATTGGGCGGAAGACCTCGAATTCTTCTCCATCAAGGTGCCCGACGGGCCGCTGACGTCCCGGCTGCAACATGTCCAGCCCGGCGATACCGTTTATATGCGCGAGAAGGCGACCGGCACGCTGGTCAACGATGCCCTGCTGCCCGGCAAGCGGGTCTACATGTTCTCCACCGGAACCGGCATTGCTCCTTTTGCCAGCCTGATCCGCGAACCGGAAACCTACGAAAAGTTCGACCAGGTGATCCTCACCCACACGTGCCGTGAGGTGGCGGAACTGAAATACGGCATCGATCTGGTCGCCTCGATCCGCGCCGACGAAATGCTGAACGAGCTTTTCGATACATCCAAGCTTGTCCACTACACCTCGGTGACGCGAGAGGACTATCCCTGTCAGGGCCGCATTACCGACCTGATCACCTCGGGCAAGCTGTTTGAGGATATTGGCGTTCCGCCGCTCGATCCGGCGGTTGACCGTGGCATGATCTGCGGATCGATGGCGATGCTGAAGGACACCAAGGTATTGCTGGAACAGGCCGGACTGACCGAAGGCGCCAACAACAAGCCGGGCGAATTCGTCATCGAACGGGCGTTTGTCGGGTAGTAATTTCAGGAGTTGAGCGGAAACAAAACGATCCAGTGGTTCGTTTTCCGCGAAACGGCAAGCGTTTCCATCCGCAATTACGCAGGAAAGCAGCCAGTCGGATTCACCCGATCACCGGCAATTCGGCAGGCGCCCTTCGGCTGAGCCATTCCGCGCCGCCATTGCGCACGACAATGTTTTCCTCGTGCACCTGAATGCAGCCCGGCGCGATTTCGAACCCGGGCTCAAGCGTCAGCACCATGCCGGGTTCAAGAACGGTCTCGTCTTCGGGGATCAGGGATGGCCATTCGGTCAGCCGCATGCCCAGCCCATGACCGAGCCTGCCGCCCTCCCCCGCTCCGCCGGCCCGCGAGATCACCGCGTTCATCGCATGACAGACATCGGCTGCGGTCGCAAAGGGCTTGGCTGCGGCAAAGCCTGCCTCGGTCGCTTCGTACAACAGGTCATAAGCGCGCAGCGCCGCATCATCGGCGCGCCCGATTGCCCAGTTGCGGTCGAAATCGCAGAAATACCCGTCGAACACGGCTCCGGTATCGAGCATCAGTACATCGCCAGCGCGCAATGGCGCATCACCCGCCGGCGAAATCACATCACCATAGCCACCCTGCCCTGCCCCTCCGGCCAGATATGGAACCCAGTCGGCCCCGGCATGAAGCAGTGCGGCCTGGAAATCACGGAATACCGCGCTCAGCGGCTTCCCCGGCCAGACAACGCCCTTGATGTTCTCGAAAACCCCGCTTGCAACGCCGCAGATATACCGGATCTTCGCGATCTCGCGTTCCGACTTCACCCCTTGAAGCTTGCGCAAGACCGCCGTCGCATCACCGAATGTCATGCGCGGCAACTCGCGCTGCAGCCGCGCATAGTCGGCAAGCGGCATGCGCAGATGCGTTTCATGCCCCATCGGCAAACCGATGCGCCCCTTTTCACCGGCAAGCTCCAGCAGCGCCGCCGCCAGCAGCGACACCCCGTCATCGGCCATGTCGGGAGAGCGCCATGTCCGGATGTCCTCCAGCCATGTCTTGCCCATCAGCTCGGCGCCGATGCCTGGAATGACGGCAACCGGCTTGCCGAATGCCGGAACGATCACAAACCACGGCCGTGTCGGGCTTTCCCAGAAGCGGGTGAGATAACCGGTGAAATAGCGCACATCGGCTTCGGTGGTCAGCAGCAGCGCATCGAGATCGGACCGCGCCATGAGTGCCTGTGCGTGCTCCGTGCGCTGCGCGAACTCGGCGACAGGAAATCCACGCTCCGGCGGAATCATTGTTCCGGCCCTTCGCTGAGATAGGTCAGCACGCGCGACTGCGGCCCGATACCAAGCTGCGTTTTCACAGCGCCATCCATCGCCAGCAGCGCCGCAAGACCGGCACCGCCCGACGGGGTCGTCTCCAGCCCCGCCTCCGCAAGCACAAGCATGGCGGCTTGTGCCTCATCCTCGCTGATGGTCACAAAATAGTCCGCCTCTCTCGACAGTGCGGCAAGCGCCAGTATCGACGGTTCCTTGCAATCGAGACGGCCCATGCATGACACCGGGCCATCGCCACGCGCCATCCTGCCGGCAACAATGCTGGCCTGAAGTGCAGGCGCTGCTTCCGGCTCGACCACGATCACTTTCGGAGCCTCACCCCAGCGCATCCGCGCATGGACTGCGGCAGCGGCAGCGAGCCCGCCGACACCGGCCTGCAACAGGATATGGCTCGGCGGCCTGCCGGCATTCTCGATCTGATCGGCAGCTTCAGCCGCCATCACCAGATACCCTTCCATGACCCGGTACGGAATCTCGGTGTAGCCGGGCCAGGAGCTGTCGGACAAAAGCGTCCAGCCGTTGTCATCCGCCGCCTGCATGGCTGCAGCCATGCTTGCCTCATAGTCGGCTCCTGCACGCACCACATCAGCACCGCGTTCGCGCAGCCGCATGGCAAAAGCCTCCGGTACCGTGTCGGAAAGATAGATCACCGCGCGCGCGCCGAAGACGCGGGCGCCAGCGGCGACCGAAAGGCCGTGGTTGCCGGCACTGGCCGCGACATAGGTCGTGCCATCGAGCAGGGTGCCGGGCCTGTCCATAGCCGCATTTGCCCCTGCGCTGGCGCAGGCATCGCGGGCAATTACATAAGCCGCTCCGAGCGCCTTGAAACTGCCAAGCCCCATTCGGCCGCGCTCGTCCTTGACGCAGACCATCCCGGTCCCCGTCCGCTTGGAAATCATCTCGCTTGCAATCAGCGGCGTCTGGTGAGTGGCCGGGCACAGCGACAGCAATCGCTGCACCTCCGCCACATCCGTGCTGACACCGCTTCGCGCCTCGCCGGACACAACCGGAATACCGCTTCCGCGCAGCCCATTGTTTTCGATATGCATGGCACCCTCTGTCTACGAGGAGAACTATCGGCGATTTTTCATCTCCACGGCAAACTCCGTATGAGCGATTTGCCGCACGTCGTGGCAAATGTCTTGAAGCGGTTGACCAGCGCACCACAATGAACCGGTGTCACACGAGGAACCGGATATTCAGCATGGCCGATGGACTCGAACTCGAAAACCGGACAAGTCTGCCCGAACACATGCGCGAACTCGTCAAACTCTTCCCACGTGACGGCTGGGCGACCCATCCGAATTTCGGGGCCCTCACGCGCTTCTGGCTCGACCGCCACGGAATGTTCCGCGAGCTGATGACCCATCTGCACAACGACGCCCGCCTAATGGCGGACAAGGGCATGGATCCGCAAACCTATGCCCGCAGACTGTCCCGGTTCGGCGGGCTGTTCGTCGGGCAATTGCACGAACATCATACCGTCGAGGATCACCATTATTTCCCGCTGCTTGTCGCCCGCGAAAAACCTCTGCAAGCAGGTTTCGATCTTCTCGACGCCGACCATCACGCCATCGATGAACACCTGCACGCATTCACCGAAGAAGCGAATGCCTTGCTGATGTCGGCAAATCAGCCCGAGGCAAGTTCTGCCTATGGCCTTGCCGCGCGGTTTTCGCAGACGCTTTCCGGGCTCGACCGGATGCTGGACCGCCATCTCGTCGATGAAGAGGAGATCATCGTGCCCGTGCTGCTCAAGCACGGTGAGGGCTCGTTCGGAGGATAGTTCGCGGCAAAAAGGCGGGCACTTGTGAGCGGCCACATTGTGCCCTGACGACCCTCGCAAGAGCCAAAACCACGATACTCATCAGCATACTTAGCGATTGAGCCGGAGATCAAAGCCGGGCCTCGACCTCTGCTGCACGCGGCAAATCCGCGCCACGCCGCGAGCAGGTCACCGCCGCTGCCGCCGAGGCATAAGTCAGAACGGATTGGAGCGCATGGCTGTCCAGCGTGCCGGGAGCGCCCGGTTTCAGCGCGCCATGTTGTTCAAGCCGGTGTAGCAGCGCGGCCTGGAAAGTATCTCCCGCACCAACTGTATCGATGACAGTGACCGGTGCAGATGCCGGCGCCTCAACCATATGACGCGAAGTCCACGCGCGCGCGGGTTCGCCGCCCCGCGTCAGCACCACCATTGATGTCCGGCCGCAAAGCCACTCCGCGGCTTTGTCAGCCGCATCGCCTTGCGGCCAGAGCAGACCGAAATCCTCATCCGATATCTTGATCAGGTCCGCGCAAGCCGCAAACCGCGCGACACGCTCGCGCCAGACGGCAACATCCGGCTCCACGGTCAGGCGAACATTCGGATCGAAAGAAATGAAGCGGGCGGTTTGGTGCTTCGCCAAAGTCTCGAACGCCGAAGCGGCAGGATCGACCACGCAGGAATAGGAACCGAAATGCAGACCCTTTACGGCATCGTCCAACACCGGCAGGTCTGCTGTTGTAAGGCTGCAATCAGCAGAACCGATCCCGTAAAAGGCATAGTCCGGCGAACCTGAGGCATCGACGCCTACCACGCTCAATGTCGTGCGCCGCCCACTGCGGATCAGATATCCGGTCCCGACACCTTCATCCGCCAGACGCGCCGCCAGAAATTCACCGAGAAAATCCGTCGAAACCCCGGTCAGTAGCGCCGCAGAGCCACCCAGCCGGCTTAGCCCGATCGCAACATTGAACGGCGAGCCCCCTGCGCGCGCATCAAACTTCAGCCCGCTGTGCTGGCCATCCCTGTCAAGGAACAGATCGAACAATGCCTCGCCGCAGACCAGAAACATTCGCCAAACCTTCTTTGTCAGAATCCAAGGGCTGCGTTTCTGCAGGCAAATGAAAGAAACCGCTCTCTCATTTGCCAAGATATTTCTTCAGCGCCGCGGCGGCACCTTCGGACCAGATCATGCCGAGCCAATCCTTGAACAAATCGGCGAAATGGGAATCCGCAAGATCGGTCCCGTAGAGGGAGGATTGCGACAGCCAGACACCTGAATCGTCTTTCGCCTGGCTTGCCGCCCTCTGGAGATCGCTCCAGAAAGGGTCGTTCGGCTCGATCACCGACCCGTCTTCCCGGGTTCCCTCGCACATGCGCGCCCAAAGGGCCTCCACCAGGGCAAGACCCGCAACGGATGCCTTCGCCGCGAGGCGGTCCCGCACGATCGGCAGGACGAAGCCGCTGTGCCGTGACGAGCCGTCAAAGGCGACGCGGCGCGTGGTGTCGATGATCCGGGGATTGGAGAACCGCCGCGCGATGAGATCGACGTAGTCCGCCGGCATCATGTCCGGCGTCGGGTGAACACTCGGAGCTATTTCCTCATGCTCCACCTTGCGGAAGAAATCAGAAACCAGCGGATGCGCCATGCACTCCGCGATGGTTGCGATGGACAGGATTTCCCCGGCGTTGGCGAGCACTTGATGGCCCGCATTGAGTATCCGGATCTTCATCGTCTCGTAGGCGTGGACGTCGTCCGAAAACGTGGCGCCCACCTTGTCCCAATCGGGCCGGCCTGCGCAAAATTTGTCCTCGACCACCCATTGCCGGAACATTTCATGGGTGACCGGGGCCATATCGCGAACACCAAGGCTTTCGGCCAGTTTGAGTTCAGCGGGGCCTGTCGCCGGAACGATGCAATCAACCATGGAGTTGGGGAAGCTCGCCTCCGCCTCGATCCAGTCCGCAAGATCCGGATCGGAAAGCCGGGCAAGGCCCGTGACCGTCTGGCGCAGGATGGAACCGTTGCCCTGAAGGTTGTCGCAACTCAACCCGGTAAATGGCAATAAGCCCGCCTCCCGCCGGCGCTTGTACGCCGCAACCATGGCCCCGAATGCGGTCATCGGTCTGTCGGGACAAGCCGCATCATGCTGGATATCGGGATGCGTGGCGTCGAACCCCTTCGTCACAGGATCGATATAATACCCGCCCTCGGTCACGGTCAGGCTGACAATCCGGATGGCCGGGTCTGACATCTGGCGGATCAGTGACCCGTTCCCGACATCAACCGGAACGTAGTCGACCATCGGACCGATGACCTCAGCGGACACGCCGTCCGGCTCCAGCGCGATCAGTGTCGTCAAGCAATCCTGCGCAAGAAGCCTTGTACGCATTTGCCCATCATAGGGTCGCACACCCGCGCCGATGATGGCCCAGTCATGAGCCTCGCCCTGCTGCATTAGCCGATGAAGATACCAGGCCTGATGCGCCCGGTGAAAATTGCCGACACCGATATGGACAATTCCCGGTTTTAGCTTCCACCGGTCATAGCGTGGCGTATCCACCTGCAAGCTCGAAAGCGCTGCATTGGAAAGGCTGACAAGATCATCCATTGGCCATCATCCCCAACACCGGAGTTGATGGCCCTGATTGCAAAAACATGCTCATGACCCCTGTCACGCGATCCTCTGGCCGTTCGCGTCGAACTTGTGGAGCACGTCCATGCGGGGAACGAGATAGATACGATCACCGTGGCGGTAGGACACTTCGCCATCGGAGCGCACGGTAATCACATCCGCCAGACCGGTGTCGTGCACGTGGAAGATCGTATCCGAGCCCAGATGCTCGGAGACACCGACCACGCCGGGCCAGGCACCCTTTACCCGCTTCGCCGAAACGGTGATGTGCTCGGGCCGGATGCCTATGGTGTGAGCCTTGTGCTTCGCAGCTTCCTTGCCTTCGATGAGATTCATCTTGGGCGATCCGATGAAGCCTGCGACAAACGTGTTCTGCGGGCGGTGGTAGAGTTCCAGCGGACTTCCCACCTGCTCGATAACGCCTGCGCGAAGCACGACGATCTTGTCGGCCATGGTCATGGCCTCCACCTGGTCGTGGGTGACATAGATCATCGTGGTCTTCAAACGTTCGTGCAGCTCGCTGATCTCAAGCCGCATGCCAACGCGCAGCGCGGCATCGAGGTTCGACAACGGCTCGTCGAACAGGAACGCGGAAGGTTCACGAACGATCGCCCGGCCGATTGCAACGCGCTGGCGCTGACCGCCCGAGAGCTGCCCCGGACGCCGATCCAGGTAATCCGTGAGATTAAGGGCCTTCGCGGCAGCCTCGATCCGGCGTTCCTGTTCGGCCTGGTCCATCTTCGCCATGCGCAGCGGAAAGGCGATGTTCTTCTTCACCGACATATGCGGATAAAGCGCATAGGACTGGAACACCATGGCGAGCCCGCGCTTGGCTGGCGGGATTTCGGTGGCGTCATTGTCGTCGATGGAGATCGTTCCGGATGTCACGTCCTCCAGCCCGGCGATAAGCCGCAGCAGCGTGGACTTGCCGCAGCCCGAAGGCCCGACGAACACACAGAACTCGCCGTCTTCGATGGTCAGGTCCAGTGGCGGAATGACATTCACATTCCCGAAGCTTTTGGTGACCTGATTGAGTTGAATCTGTCCCATGGGTCGGGTTCCTTATTTCACCGCGCCGAAAGTCAGGCCGCGGACAAGTTGCTTCTGGCTGAACCAGCCAAGGATCAGGATCGGCGCAATCGCCATGGTCGAAGCCGCGCTGAGCTTGGCGTAGAACAGGCCTTCGGGACTGGAGTAACTGGCGATGAAAGCCGTCAGCGGGGCCGCTTTGGCTGCCGTGAGGTTCAGCGTCCAGAAGGCTTCGTTCCAGGCGAGAATGATGTTCAACAGCACCGTGGAGGCGATGCCGGGAATGGCCATAGGCGTGAGCACATGGATGATTTCGTCCCGCAGCGTCGCACCGTCCATCCGCGCGGCTTCCAGGATTTCTCCCGGGATTTCACGGAAATAGGTGTAGAGCATCCACACGATGATCGGCAGGTTGATCAGCGTCATCACCGCAACGAGCCCGACCTTGGTGTCCAGCAATCCCAGTTCGATGAAGATCAGGTAGATCGGATAGAGCACGCCGACCGCCGGAAGCATTTTCGTCGACAGCATCCAAAGCAGGATGTCCTTGGTCTTCTTCGAGGGCACGAAGGCCATCGACCATGCCGCGGGAACCGAGATGATGGTCCCCAGAACAGTGGATCCGACGGCGATGATGACCGAGTTCCAGAGGAACCGCGCATAGTCGGAACGCTCCTGCACGATCGCATAGTTCTCCAGCGTCCAGTCGAAGAACAGGAATACCGGGGGATCGGAGATCGCCTGCGCTTCGGTCTTGAAGCTGGTCAGGACCGTCCAGAGGATCGGGAAGAAGATCAGAAAACCGATCGTCCATGCCACCAGGGTGTTGACGATCTTGCGTTTTTGCGTGATTTCGCGCGCCATGGCTTCCTCCTCACGCGTCCAGATTCTTGCCAACGATGCGCATCAGGAAGATCGCGACGATGTTGGCGAGGATGATGGCGAAGACACCGCCGGCGGAACCGAGACCCACGTTCTGGCTTTCCAGCACCCGCTGGTAGATCAGATAGGTGAGCGTGCGCGTGCCGAAGCTACCTTGTGTCGTGACGAAGATTTCCGCGAAAACCGACAGCAGAAAGATCGTCTGGATCAGCAAAACCACGGTGATCGCCCGCGACAGGTGCGGCAGGATGATGTGTCCGAACCGAGCCAGCGGCGACGCGCCATCCATCTCGGCGGCTTCCAGCTGTTCACTGTCGAGCGACTGGATTGCCGTCAGCAGGATCAGTGTTGCAAACGGGAGCCAGCGCCAGGAAATGATCAGGATGATCGAAGGCAGCGAAGCCTCGCTCAGCCATTCCACCGGCTGTGCCCCGAACGCCTTCCACAAATGCGCGAAGAGGCCGTTGACGGGATCCATGAACATGTTCTTCCAGACCAGCGCGGAGACCGTTGGCATAATGAAGAACGGGGCGATGAAGAGAATGCGGACAACCCCCTGCCCCCACATCGGCTGATCCAGCAGCAGCGCCAGCAGGACACCGAGCACGAGCGTAATGAGCAGCACGCCGCCGACGATGAGCAGGGTCGCCTGTACCGACGGCCAGAACGAGCTGGAGGACACGAAACGCGCGTAGTTGTCGAACCCTACCCATCCAAGATCGCCACCGCGCAGGGGCAGGTACTTCTTGAACGAGAAGTAGAGTGTCATGATCAGCGGGACGAGCATCCACCCGAGGAGCAGAATGACCGCCGGTGCCATCATCAGGCGCGCCGCTGACCGGGAATGCTGGGTCGCCATGGCAGGCTCCTCCCCACGGACCGCTATACGGCCCATAACATTGTCCGATTTGACTGGCTGAAAGCCGGGGTGGAGAGCGCAAGTATGTGTGCGTGCGCTCTCCGGTCCTGTAAGGGCTAGTAGCCCGCAGCTTCCATTTCATCAACGGTGAGGGCTTGCGCTTTCTCAAGCGCCTCCTCGACCGACTGCTGGCCAGCCAGTGCGGCGGAGATTTCCTGGCCCACTTGCGTGGCAATGCCGGCAAACTCCGGAATGGCGACGAACTGGACGCCGGTATAAGGCACCGGATCGACCGTCGGGTTCGTCGGATCGGCCGAGTTGATCGAGCCGAGCGTCATCGCCGCAAACGGAACCTTGGCGTATTCCGGATTCTCGTAGAGCGAAGTGCGGGTTCCAGGCGGCACGTTGGCCCAGCCTTCCTTGGAGGCCACAAGCGCAGTGTATTCCTTGGAGGTGGCCCAGGCGATGAATTCCTTGGCTGCATCCTCAGCGTCAGTACCCGCGGGAATGGCCAGTGACCAGGCCCAGAGCCAGTTGCCGCGCTTACCCAGCCCCTTGTCCGGAGCGAGTGCAAAACCGACCTTGTCGGCCACGGTGGAGTCGTTCGCGTTGGTCACGAATGATGCCGCGACCGTGGCATCGATCCACATGCCGCACTTGCCCTGCTGGAACAGCGACAGATTCTCGTTGAACCCGTTGGTCGAGGCGCCGGGAGGACCGTAATTGTTCATAAGGTCCATGTAGAAATTGATCGTATCGGACCACTGAGGCGTGTTGAACTGCGCCTTCCAGTCCTCGTCGAACCAGCGCGCGCCGAACGAGTTGGCCATGGCGGTCAGGAAGGCCATGTTCTCGCCCCACCCCGCTTTGCCGCGCAGGCAGATGCCATAAACCTCGTTGCCCTTGTCGGTCATCGCGGCGGCAGCCTGCTTGATGAAGTCCCAGGTCGGAGCCTCCGGCATGTCCAGGCCGGCCTTCTTCATCAGGTCGGTGCGGTACATTACCATGGAGCTTTCGCCATAGAACGGCGCCGCATAGAGCTCTCCGTCGATGGTCAGGCCATTGCGGATCGCCGGCAGCAGATCGCCCGCATCCCAGCTCTCCGGCAAGTCATTCAAAGAGACCAGCCAGCCCTGCTTGCCCCAGATCGGCACTTCATAGGTGCCGATGGTCATGACATCGAACTGTCCACCCTTGGCGGCGACATCCTGCGTGACACGCTGGCGCAGAACGTTTTCCTCCAGCGTCACCCATTCCAGCTTGATGTCGGGGTGCTTCGCGGTGAAATCCTCGGCCAGACCCTGCATGCGGATCATGTCGCCGTTGTTCACGGTGGCTATGGTGATCGTTGTCTCGGCGAATGCGGCGCCCGCAGACGCCAGTGTCAGCGCCGTCGCGGCGCAAAGCGCTTTCTTCAAGGGCATTTATTTTTTCCTCCCAAACGGACTTTTTGTCCTGAGGGAAGCTTGGGGCATAGACAAGCGCGTGTCAATCAAATAATTAACGCGAGTAAAGTATTTTGAATAAGCGTATCTGCCTCAGCGTATTATGCAGAGTTGCGAAGCACCAACTTCCCGTCGAAAAGCGTAATCGTACGCCGCTGCCCGCGTTGATCGGAATCGATCACTTCAAGCAGAGCCATGGCCGCACGATCGGCAATCGCCGAGTAATCCTGAGAAATGGTCGTGAGGCTTGGACATGTGTATCGCGAGAAGGGGTGGTCGTCGTGACCGGCAATTCTCAGAACACAGCCTTCATCGCACCCGACCTTCAGTCCCTGCTCGTAGGCGGCCGCCAAAACGCCGATCGCCAGGCGATCGTTGCTGCACAAAATCGTATTGGTCGGGAATACGCCTTCAGCCATCATCCTGCCGCCTTCGCGATAGCCGATCTCCTCGAAATCCCAGCCGGTACCCACCGCCTGAAAGATGTGCGCCTCCTGCCCCAGATGCTTCATGCTCTCAAGATAGGCTTCACGCCGCTTGTTGGCATTCGGGTTGGACGGTGTCCGCATCTCGAAGAAACAGGGAGGTTCCCCGCTTCGGCACAGGTAACTCACGATCAGCGCAATGCTCTGGGCGTTGTTGGTACCGATAAAGGCCTCCCCCGCGCCCTCGACATCGGCATCAAACAAGACAAGAGGGACATCCTGGCCAAAGCGCTGAATCGTGGCCTTGTCCGACGCACGGCCAAAAGGCGCAAGCAGCACGCCGGCCGGCTTGAGCGCACGCAGTGACTCAAGATTATCATGCTCCTGCGCGAGATTGCCGTGCGAGCTCAGCAGGATGGGGCTGTACCCGGCCGCGATGCAGGCCAGTTCGACCGCACGCCCGATTTCATTGAAGAACGGATCTGCAAGATACGGCACGACAATCCCGATATTCCGGGTCGTGCGCCGGTTCTGGTTCGTTGCATATATGTTCGGCCGATAATCGTATTTACCGAGCGCAGCCTCGATCTTGCGCCGGGTAGAAACCCGGACGCTTCCAGGATCGTTGAAATATTTCGAAAGCGTCGGGCGTGAAATACCGCTGACGGATGCGAATTCCTCCATGTTCCGGATCTTGCGGGGTTCCATTCTCAGTCCAGCCACCTAACTAAACGCGCGTAAAATTACGATTTCCCAATATTGACAATTTGAATGGCCGGTCAAGAGGTCGGTCCGAATGCGGCCATGCAGCAACCGGTCTCATCTCAAGCACATGCAAGGGATGCTGCGCATGCGGACACGCGCAAGACATCAGACCTAACCAACTGAAATCACACGAAGTGTGTGGTAGCGGAGGAGGGACTTGAACCCCCGACACGCGGATTATGATTCCGCTGCTCTAACCAACTGAGCTACTCCGCCCCAAGGGCTGCTTCTTTGATATGGCCGGTCATCATGCAGCTATGCTTGGATAACCCGTTCAGGCCGAAGCGGCAGCGCCGCCAGAAGCGCGGGCGATATAAGGTTGACGCAGCAGGCCTGTCAAGCAAGCCGGTCCAGACTTCTACACACGGATGATCAGCTTGCGCTGACAGTTTCCATCGCCCGCGAGCGCTGGCCCGCGGCCGTGGCATCATGGGCGGTCTGCGTCGCGTCGATCGTACCGCCGCCCAACAGGCGCCCGCGCCCGTCGGTGAGATCGTAGAAAGCGCAAGCCTGGCCGGGCGAAACACCGGTCTCCGGCTCCAGCAGCTCGACCGCCGGCATGCCCTCAACACGCATCAGCCGCGCCGGCACGGGCGGACGGGTCGAGCGCACCTTGACCGCGATTTCCCGTTCCTGCTCCTGCGCATCCTCAAACCGTCCGTCTCCGAGCCAGTTGATATCCCGCAGCAGCACGGTCGCGGTTTCCAGCGCCGAACGCGGGCCAACGATAACGCGCGCCTTGTCGGCATCGAGCGCGACCACATAGAGCGGCTCGCCGGTCGCAACACCGATGCCCCGGCGCTGGCCTACCGTGTAACGCAGAATGCCTTCATGCCTGCCGAGCACACGCCCGTCGACATGCACGATATCGCCGGGTGCCGCCGCATCGGGACGCAGCTTCTCGATCACCTGGGAATATTTGCCCGTCGGCACGAAACAGATGTCCTGACTGTCGCTTTTCTCGGCAACCGCAAGTCCGTGCCTGCGAGCGATCTCGCGGGTTTCGTCCTTGTGCATGTCGCCAAGGGGAAAGCGCAGAAAATCGGTCTGCGCCTGGGTCGTGGCGAACAGGAAATAGCTCTGGTCGCGATCGGGATCGAGTGCGCGGTAGAGTGCCCTGTGGCCCGAGCCATCCAGTGCGGGACGCGAGGAAATGTAATGGCCGGTCGCAAGCGCCTGCGCACCAAGCTCGCGCGCGGTATCCAGCAGGTCGTGGAACTTGATCTTCTGGTTGCAACTGACACATGGCACCGGCGTCTCGCCGGCAATGTAACTGTCGGCGAAGGCGTCGATGACAGCGGCCTTGAAGCGCTGCTCGTAGTCGAGAACGTAATGGGGAATGCCGAGCGCATCGGCAACGCGGCGGGCATCGTGAATATCCTGCCCCGCGCAGCAGGCCCCGGCGCGGTGGATGGCCTCGCCATGATCGTATAGCTGCAGCGTCACGCCGACCACGTCATAGCCGGCCTCCTTCAGAAGCGCGGCAACGACAGACGAATCCACGCCACCCGACATGGCAACCACCACGCGGGTGTCCTCCCGCTTTCCGGGCAGATCAAGATCGATAGAAGTCATTCCAGCGGCTTCGCACTTTTCTGCGCGGCAACCCGTACGGCGCCGGCGCACATTGTTCATGCAGGGCAATTTATGTCTGCAGGCGGTGAAAGGCCAGCACCGCAATCATAAAACATGTCTGCTGCTTCCCCCGCCCATACCCGGCAGAAGATTCCGCCCTGCCCGGCAATCGCTTCCCTGATTGCGAACATTGCACGGACCGCATCATTTTCCGCAATTCAGGCAGCTATTTGATTCCAAAGGATTTTTCGACCGAAAGCGCGGCAGCCTCAAAACTGGCCCGGCACTTGCTGAACACTGGGCAGGGCGGAGTGCGCCCTAAAGATGAAGCAGTACGGATGAGTGTCACGTGACCACGGCAAGCGCAATCGCATTCCTGCAGCCAGGTATCCAGCCCGGCCTCAAGGCACGTTCAGGCGGTGAAACCGGCGAAAACCCGTTCGCAGCCCTGCTCGCTTCCCTTGGCATCGAAGCCGGTCCCGAAGGCACGGCTGCTGCCGCAGGCGCGGCGACGGCCGCAACGGCCGGTGCAAATGCGTCTGCCACGGCTGAGGCGCCCGCCATTGCGCTTCCCGCACCGCTGCAACTTCTCAAGGACATTGGCGAAGCACTCGCCAAGGCGCTGGAAGAGGGAACCGATCTGCCGGAATTCGATCAGTTGCCGCCGGAGTTCCAGGCGCTGCTGGCGCAATTCGCACAGCTTCCCGATGATCTGCACCAATCCCTTGAAGCGCTGATCGGCACGGATGCCGTTGCAGCCCTCGATGAACTGGCCGCAGGCGCGGACGAGATCGCAGCCTCCGCACCGCGCTCCTCCATTCCCGGTGAACCAGCCCGGCCGGGCGAAAAGCCGGATGCGGGCAATACAGCCGGCACAGATACCGGCAGCGCATCGGCCCGGCACAATGCCGCCGCTCCGCAAGCGGCGGCCTCCGAAACCGTGCCAGTTGAAACGGCCCCGATTGCAGCCGCCCCTGACGCGGCCACGCCTGCCCGCAGCGCGAATGCGGCAACGACCCCGCATGCACCAGTTGCCGGTCTTTCGGCACCGCAGGCTTCGGATATTGCAGCATCCGCTGCTTCGCAGATCGCCATTGCAGACGATACGGCGCCGGACGCCAGCGCACAGGCCGGTGGCGAGGTAACGGATGGCGAGGCCGATGCCCAACCAGCTGCCGTCAAGGCGTCCGCCAAATCTGCTGCACCTGCCACACAGGCAACAGCCGCAGCTGTGGTCAACGCTGCAACGCCTTCGCGTGTTCAGCAGCAAACGTCCAGCGCGGCGGCAAATGCCGATTCCCCGTCGAGCGAGGACGCAGCGCGCGCGCAAACCGCGGCACGCGACACAACCCGCAAGGGTCTTCGCGGGCTGCTCGAAACCCTTGCCGCCGGCCCGCAGGCAAATGCCGACGCCACGAACACCGCGCCACGCGCCCATGCTCCGCAGGCTCTCGCCGCCGCGATTCAGTCCGCTGTTTCCGCGCGCACGGGCAGTACCCCTTCGGCAAAAGGCGCACCGTCTGCCGATCTTCCCGGCGTGACGGCAACCCAAAGCGACCCCATCCTTCTGACCGCGGACCGTCCCGGTCAGGCCGCATTCACAAGCAGCCCCGCCCGCAGTGTAACGGTTCCCGCCTACGGATCCTCCCTGCCGGTGTCGCAGCTTGCGGTGACCATCTCCTCTCAGGCGCGCGCCGGCACGCGGCATTTCGACATCCGCCTCGACCCCCCCGAAATGGGTCGTATCGATGTACGCCTCGAAATGAACCGCGACGGCGTCCTGAGTGCCCAGCTCACCGTCGACCGGCCGGAAACCTATGACGCGCTGAACCGCGACGCCCGCCATCTGGAACGCATGCTGCAACAATCCGGCATGAAGCTTGACGGCAGTTCCATCCAATTCTCGCTGCGAGATGGCGGCGGTTCGGGCAACGGCCAGGCATTCGAAGGCCAGTCCGGCGGCGGAGCCGGTCCGGCACCGGTCACCGAAGCCGAAACAGACGCTCCCGCACCGGCCTATGCCCGCATTCCGTCCAGTGCGCTGGTCGATATTGAGGTTTGACGCGGCATCAGCGCCGCAAACCGGAGTTTTGTACCCATGATCCTCGACGCCATCTCCAGTTCAGCCGGTACCAGCACCGCTGCCACCGACCGTGCCGGCATCGCGGACAATTTCGACACGTTCCTGCAGATCCTCACGACACAACTTAAGAACCAGAATCCGCTGGAACCGCTCGACACCAACGAATTCACCGCCCAGCTCGTGCAGTTCTCGCAGGTCGAGCAGCAGATCAAGCAGAACGACAATCTCGAAGCGATAGCCAAGCTTTCCGCCGCAACCGCAGCCACGAATGCCGTCGGATTCATCGGCAAGCGTGTCAGCGTCTCGACAGCGCAGGCAAGCCTGGCAAACGGCGGCGCCACCTGGCACTACGACGCCTCGGCTGCTTCCGATTCCGCCCTTTTCACGATCCGCGACTCCGGTGGCAGCATCGTGTGGACCGGCACACAAAAAATAACCGAGGGCAAATCCGACTTCGCCTGGAATGGTCGCAATACCGATGGCGTCGAACAGCCAGCCGGTGACTACACGCTCACCATCGAAGCGACAGACAGCAATTCAAAGGCTGTTTCCATCGGCCTGTCAGCGGACACGGTAATTGACGGAGTGGATTTTTCCGGCGATGAGCCCCTGCTTATGGCCGGCAACTCAACGCTTTCCCTTGCCGACATCACACGCATCTACAGCCAGTGATCAGGCCCTGACCCACTGGCCTTGCGGCACCCTTTCCAGGCCTTAATAAATCTGAACAAAGTCTTGCACGGATTGATGAAAATCCGCTGCCTTGCTTTAGCCAAATTTTAAGCGAGATCGCCTAACCTGCTCCCACTGTATTTGTAGCGTATGCGTATGTGTGGAGTTTCGATGAGCGAGCTTTCTCGGCCAAGGGTCAGGTATGTGATCGGACCTGATGGCTCACCACTGACGATTGCTGACCTGCCTCCG
>JACKJR010000003.1 GCA_020637855.1 Rhodobiaceae bacterium
CCGGGTGATTTGCCTGGTGCGGTTTGGTCTGCGAGAGGAGGCAAGAACAACTCCATGAATGAGACAAGCCCCTCCGGACAGTCCTCACGTCATGCCGCCAGGCAGGCGAAATCAGGGAAAAAAGCCGGAAAGCAGCCGCTTCCGCTGACCACGTCGCGCGAGGAATTGCTGGTTGACGGCAGCGATCACGCTTTCCGCGAACTGGTGCACGAGCTGTTCGCCTTCTTCGCCCGGCACGAGGAAATCCGCTCCGGCCATGGCCGCTATATCGGTCTGCGCGGCATCGAATACACGGTGCTGATTTCAATCGGACATCTCGGCAATTACGGCGACGTGAATATCAAAACCATCGCTGATCACCTGCACCTGTCTGGCGCGTTCATAACGACGGTGACCAACCGGCTCTCCGATTACGGGCTGGTGGAGAAGACGACGGATGTGGCCGATGCGCGCCGCGTGATGCTGGCGATCACGCCGAAAGGCTATACGCTTCTGGAGAAGCTCGCCCCGGTTCAGCGTCAGGTCAACGACGTCGAATTCGGTAGTCTAGACGCCAAGGATTTCGAACACCTTCTCGCCATCGCGCGCAAGCTGGTGGACAGCAGCAGCCAGGCGGTGGCGCTGCAAAAATACCTGAATCAGACGGCCGGATAGAGCCGGAATATAGCGAGGGAGGGGGCTATGAAGCTCACGATACGCCGCGAGTTCACGATCATTGAGGACATGCTGCAGGACTTCGGCCAGCCGGCGGAACCGCGCTTGCGCAAGGCGGCGATCGTGACAGTGATCGAGAACCCCTATGCCGGCAAATTCACTTCGGACCTGTCCGGCATGATCGCGGCCAGCGTGCCGCTGGGGGAGGCCATGGCGGCTCGGATCGCGGGTGCGATCGGCGATGAAGAGGTGCAGAGCTACGGCAAGGGCGGCATCGTCGGCACATCGGGCGAGCAGGAACACGCCAACGCACTGCTGACCACGGCTTTTGCCAACCCGTTCCGCGACGCGATAGGTGGCGGCAATGCGTGGATTTCATCCATGACCAAGGTCGCGGCGCCCGGTACGATGATCGACATCCCGATGAACCACAAGCACGACGTTTATGTCCGCTCGCACTATGATGGCATGTCGCTGGTGCTGCCCGGCGCACCGCTGCCCGACGAGGTTGCGATCATCTTCTGTGTCGCCAGCCGCGGGCGCATCAATGCCCGTGTCGGCGGCATGACGCACGACGAGGCTATGTCCAAGGCCGGGTAAGGAACGGATGAAATGCGCACGGCAATCGTCAATATTGGCAAGGTGCTGACGGGCGATCTGGAAAACCCGGTATCGGATGCCGACAGCATCATTATGGACGGCGGGCTGATCGAGACGGTTGGCGCCGCAGGCGCATCCGGGCTCGCCGCCTGCGATGTCGTAATCGATGCCGATGGCGCGATTCTTGCGCCGGGCCTGATCGACTCCCATGTCCACATCACCTTCGGCGATTATACCCCGCGCCAGCGCACGGTGGGTTTTCTGGAAAGCTATCTGCATGGCGGTGTGACGACATCGATCACCGCTTCCGAGGTGCATGTACCCGGACGCCCAAAGGACCCCGACGGCGTCAAGGCGCTGGCGGTCGCAGCCCGACGGTGCTTTGCTGATTACCGCCCCGGCGGAATGCGTGTCCATGCCGGCTCCGTTATTCTGGAACCCGGCCTGCGGGAGGATGATTTTGCCGATCTCGCGCGCCAGGGCGTATGGCTCGCCAAGGCCGGCTTCGGCGCCTTCGCGGACCCGTCCGAATACGCGCCATACGTTGAGATGGCGAAGCGCCACGGCATGATAACAACCATGCACACCGGCGGGTCGTCGATCCCAGGATCGTCCGGCATCTGGGCCGATCATGTGCTGGCGGCCGATCCGCATGTGTCGTTTCACGTCAATGGTGGGCCGGTGGCCATTCCCGATGAGGACTTTCCGCGCCTCGTCGATCAGTCGGAAATCGCGCTTCAGATCTGCACCGCCGGAAACCTGCGCACCACGCTTCTGGTTGCGGAATTGCTGGCGGAGAAGAGCCGCCTCGATCGCTTGCTGACGGCAACCGACACGCCGACCGGAAGCGGTATCATGCCGCTTGGCATGCTCTACACGATCACCCACCTGTGCGCGCTGGGCGGCATGGAGCCGGAGATCGCCGTGGCGACGGCCACGGGAAACAACGCCCGTGTCTACAGGCTCAACAGCGGCATCATCGCGCGGAATAAGGACGCGGACGTTATCCTGCTGGATGCCTGCGCCGGCGGCTCGAAGAACGATGCGCTTGCCGCCATCGCCAATGGCGATATTCCCGCCGTTGGCGCCGTCGTGACCGCCGGCGTGCCGCGTTTTGTCGGGCGAAGCCGCAACACGCCAGCTTCCATTAAGAGGATTCGTGTGGCTGAATGCCGGATTGTGAACGATTTTTCCGGGGCGGCGCACTGAAGCCTGCCGATTGCGATTGCGCCGGGGCACGAGGGTTCCTTGTCTTCGACAGCGATCAGGAAAAACAAGGCCGAGGGGGCCGCGCAGCCGGAGCCTGAAACCAGCCGGCCGAGGCCCGAACGCCACTGCTCGGTCCGCAAGACCGTCGAAATCGTGCTCGACAGCTGGACCTTCCTCGTCGTGCGGGAGGCGTTTTTCGGTGTGCGGCGCTTCGACAAGTTCCAGTCGCGGCTTGGCGTTCCGCGTCAGACCCTGTCGAGCCGGCTGGCGATGCTGGCGGAGAACGGAATCCTGTTTTCGCGCAAGGGCGTGGTTCCGCGCGGGCACGAATACCTGCTGACGGAGAAGGGCAAGGATCTGTTCTCGACCATGCTGTCGCTGATGGAATTCGGCGACAAATGGCTGACAGGCGGAGAGCCGCCACCACTGACCCTGATCCACAAGACCTGCGGTCATGTATGCCATCCGACAACAGTTTGCGCGCAATGCCACGAGCCGGTCGGTGCAAGGGAGGTCAGCTTCCGCGATGGTCCCGGCGCGGGGTTCTCTGCGTTCGAAGTGAAGAACCGTTTCCGGCGCAGTTCGGACACCACACTGCTGCAGCGTGTCCGCCCGTGCTCGGTTGCCCGCAGCCTGCAGATCATCGGCGACCGCTGGAGCTTCCTGATCCTGCGTGAGGGCTGGTTCGGGGTGCGCCGTTTCGACGAGATGATGGAGAAGCTGGGCATCTCCAGCAACATCCTGGCCGACCGTCTTTCGCGGCTTGTCGAGGCGGGTGTTTTCCGCAAGGAGCGCTATGGTGGAGGGGACCGGTTTGAATACCGGTTCACGGACATGGGGCACGACCTCTACAAGCCGATGATCGTGATGATGCGCTGGGGCGATCGCTGGCTGTCCGAAGGGCGTTCTCCGCTGAGGTTGCGCCACCGCAATTGCGGTCAGGATTTCGAACCGCAGGTGGTTTGCAGCCATTGCTGCGGGGAGATCGCGGCGCGCGATACCGACTACGAACTGACCTATCAAATCGATTGAGTTGCAGAGGGCGTTCCGCCCACTGCGAAGGGCTGTATCTATTCAGTGGCCGCAAAATCGTCTATCAATGCAAGTGACTGATTTTGTTCGCATACGGAAATTTTCCGCAAATAAGTACGAAAATTCGAAATATACCCCTTCAAATGGATTCCATTCGAATTTAAAGTCTACTAACAAAAGTCAAAAAAGGGCGGCGTTGGAGAGGCTGATGGACGAGCTCCTGTGTGAAATCGCAAATGGGGTTGCGGTCGTAACCATGAATCGGCCTGCGCAGCGCAATGCCATGACGCTTGCCATGTGGCGCGGCATCGGTGAGCTTTTCGAAAAGCTCGATGCTGATCGCTGCGTCCGCGCGATCATGCTCACGGGTGCGGGGGAGGATTTCTCCGCAGGCGCGGATATCGGTGAATTCGGTGCCATCCGCGACGATACGGCCCAGGCGGTGGCATACGAGGAAGCCGTCGATTTCGGCTGCGGCGCCATCGCGGCTGCCGGAAAGCCCGTGGTTGCCGCGACGAAGGGCTACTGCCTTGGAGGTGGGGCGCATCTGGCGATGTCCTGCGATTTTCGTTTCTCCCATGCCAACGCGGTTTTCGGTATCCCCGCAGCGCGGTTGTCCATCGTGTACGGAGTTCAGGGGACGCGGAAGCTGCTGTCGCTCGTCGGGCTGACCGAGGCCAAGCGGATCATGTATTCCGCTGAACGCTTCGATGCGGCACATGCCCTGTCGACGGGTTTTGTCGATCATGTGTCGGGCCAGCCGATGGCCGATGCAATGGATTTTGCACTGAAGCTTTCAGACAACGCGCCTTTGTCGATACGTGGCGCCAAATACATTCTCACGTCATCGGCACTTGGAACGTTTGATCCGCGGGAGGCCGACCGGCTGATCAATGCGGCGTCAGCCAGCGCTGATTATCGCGAGGGCAGGGAGGCATTCGCCGAGAAGCGCCCACCACGGTTCAAGGGTGAGTGAGCCGACATGAAACCGGCGCCATTCGAATACGTCCGCGCAGCCAGCGTCCGCGAAGCCATAGCGCTGCTCGATCACGACGATGCCAAGATCATCGCCGGTGGGCAAAGCCTCGTTCCGATGATGAATTTCCGTCTGGCCCAGCCGGAGCGGATTGTCGACATCAATGCGATTGCCGAGCTGTCCGGCATCCGCGAAGACGGATCGGATATCGTGATCGGTTCGCTGGTGCGGCATGCCGAAGCCATGCGTTCGCCGCTGCTTGCCCGCCATTTCCCGGTGATCGCGGAAGCGATGCACCATGTCGCGCATCTTGCGATCCGAAATCGCGGCACTATCGGCGGTAGTCTCGTCCACGCCGATCCGTCTGCCGAGTGGCCGCTGCTGGTCGCGCTTCTCGATGGCGAGATCGTCGCCGAGGGACCAGACGGGTGCCGCACCGTGAAGGCTGACGAATTCTTTGTTGCACCGCTCGTTACGGAAATCGATGAGACCGAAATCCTTGTGGCTGTCCGGTTCCCGAAGCCTGCTCCGGGCGCAGGCATGGCATTCGACGAGGTGGCGCGCCGGGCCGGCGATTTCGCGGTCGCTTCAGCGGGAGCGCTCGTAAGTGTTGAGGATGGCGTAATGCGCGAAGTGCGCGTTGCCCTCGGCGGTGTCGGAGACGGGCCGGTGCGCGCCACTGCTGTGGAGGAAGAGCTGACCGGACGGGTTGCGGACAAGGTTTCGATCTCTGACACGGTTGAACTCGCCTGCGAGGGGCTGGAACCGGAAACCGACATCCATGCATCGGCCGAGTACCGATTGAGTCTGGTGCCCGTCCTCGTCAGGCGTGTGCTGGAGAGGGCTGTGTTGCGTGCTGGCGCAGGTGCGGCATGAGCGCGCGCGTGGACATCACCATGACACTGAACGGCGAAGAGATCGTCGAGACGGTGGAGCCGCGCATGCTGTTGTCGGACTTCCTGCGCGACCGGCTTGGTCTGACCGGCACGCATGTCGGCTGCGAGCACGGTGTCTGCGGTGCATGCACGATCCGGCTCAATGGGGTCACAGCCCGCTCGTGCCTGACGTTTGCGGTTCAAGCCGATGGCGCGCGCATCGAGACGGTCGAGCATCTGGGAACGGTCTCTTCGCTGGGGCGCATCCAGCAGGCTTTCCGCAAGCATCATGCGCTGCAGTGCGGTTTTTGCACGCCCGGGTTCCTGATGACGGTTCAGGAGATGCTGGAAACCCTTCCTCTCGATACGGATGAGGAAATCCGCGACGCGCTGTCCGGAAACATCTGCCGCTGCACCGGCTACGAACACATTGTGCGTGCGGTGCGCGAACTCGCCGACGAACGCGAGGGGGCGGCCGCATGAAGAGGCCCGGGCGTCCATGAACGAGCTTCCGCGCAAGACACAGGGCCTTGGAGATGAAGCGCTTGCCATGGCGCGTCCGAAATATGTCGGCAAGGCGGTCCAGCGTCTGGAGGACCCCCGGCTACTGACGGGGGCGGGACGCTATGTTGCCGATATCCGTCTCGATCGGATGGTTCATGCCGCCTTCCTGCGCAGCGATCAGGCGCACGCGCGTATTTCGGCAATGGATTGCGATGCCGCGCGCGCAATGCCGGGTGTGATCGGCGTTTTCACGGCAGAGGATTTTGCAGACATCCCGGTCATTTCCGCGCCATCGCGCATGCGCGATTATCGCGCGACCAAATGCACCGTGCTTGCGGCGGACAAGGTCCGCTACGTGGGCGAGCCCGTGGCGGTGGTGATCGCCCGTGACCGCTACATCGCCGAAGACGCGCTGGCGCTCATCGAAGTGGACTGGGAGCCGTTGGATGTCGCCGCGGATGCGGAAAGTGCCGCACACAGTAATGCTCCGCTGCTGCACGAGGAGCTTGGCACCAACATTCTCTTCGAGCGTGTATTCGAGACCGGTTCTGCGGATGATGAAATGGCGGCGGCACCGCACCGGGTTTCCGGACGCTTCCGCATTCACCGGAAAACCCCACTTGCCATAGAACCGCGCAGCTACGTCGCCGAACCCGACCGGGCGAATGATGGGCTGACGCTGCACGGGTCAACGCAGGTTCCCGGCATCATTCGTGACATCCTGTCCGGATTGCTGGACTTGCCCGGCAACCGGATCAGGGTCGTCGCGCCGGATGTCGGTGGTGGGTTTGGCGGCAAGGGATCGTTGTATCCGGAAGAAATCGCCGTCTGCGCGCTGGCCCGCAAGCTTGCGCGTCCGGTGAAATGGGTCAGCGACCGCAGCGAGGATTTGTGCTCGACCAGCCAGGGTTTCGACGAGACCATCGAGGCCGAGTTGGGTTTTGCCGATGATGGAACGCTGATCGCCCTCAAGGGGCAGGTGACCGGCGATGTCGGTGCGTATTCGATCTATCCATGGACGGCGGCGCTGGAGCCGGTTCAGGTTGTCAGTTTCCTGCCAGGCCCCTACCGCATCCCTCACTATCGCGGCGAGGTGAAGGGTGTTGCGACACCGAAACCGCCGACCGGGCCGTATCGCGGTGTCGGGCGTCCGGCATCGGTCTTCGTGACCGAGCGCCTTATCGACATGGCGGCAGCACATCTGGGGATCGATCCCGCCGAGATGCGGCGCAGGAATCTGGTTTCAGAGACTGAGTTTCCCTACCGCATCGGGTCCGGGATCGTGTGGGACCGGTCCGGTTTCGCCGAATGCCTGGACGAAGCGTGTTCGCGGGTCGGATACGAAGGCTTGCGCAGACTGCAACAGGAGGCGCGCGCGGCGGGCCGCTGGTTCGGCATCGGCATCGCGACCTATGCCGAACTGACTGGCATCGGATCGCGCATCTCCGTTGCTCCGGGCATGCCGATCAACACCGGAACCGAGACCGCGTCGATCCGGATCGATTCAACCGGCGCCGTGACAGCCACATTTGCGGTTGCCTCGCATGGGCAAAGCCTGGAGACGACGCTGGCGCAGATCGTGGCGGAGGAACTGGGCGTACGGCCCGAGGACGTTCGCGTCGTGCATGGCGACAGCGGCGCGACGTCACATGGAACCGGGACTTACGCAAGCCGCAGTGCGGTGCTCGGTGGCGGAGCGGCGATCGTTACGTCGCGTGTTCTTCGCGACAAGATCAGGCGTGTCGCATCGCATTTGCTGGAAGCTGCGGCCGAGGACATCGAAACAGGCGACGGCCGCGTTTTTGTGACCGGCACGGACAAGTCGATGAGCTTCGCCGAGGTGGCGCACGCGGTCTATTCGGACATGAAGGCGCTGCCGGCAGACGCCCGCGAAATCCTCGAGGCGAGTGAGAGCTTTGATCCCGTCACCGGGACCACCACGACAGCAACGCATATCGCAACCGTCGAGATCGACCCCGAGACGTTTGCCGTGAAAATCGGCCGCTATCTGGTTGCCGAGGACTGCGGACGAATGATCAATCCGCTGGTGGTCGATGGTCAGGTGCATGGCGGCGTTGCTCAGGGGATCGGTGCCGCGTTGCTGGAGGAACTCAGCTACGACAGGACCGGGCAGCTGCTGACAGGCAGCCTCGCTGACTACACGGTGCCCACGGCCGTCGAGGTGCCTCATATCGATGTCGTCCATCTGGAGACCGAGCTGCCGGGCAATCCGGGGGGATTTCGAGGCATGGGCGAGGGCGGAACCATCGGTGCGCCGGCGGCGATTGCCAACGCGATCAGCGATGCGCTGTCGCCACTGGGTGTTGGCGTGACGGAACTGCCCGTCACGCCGGAGCGGCTGTTCCGGCTCGTGTCGGAAGCACGCAACAAGACAGATACGGAGAAATGACATGGAACTGGGCCTGAAAGGCAAGGTTGCCTTGGTGACCGGCGGCGGACGCGACGTCGGTGGCGATATTGCGAAGACGCTGGCGGGAGAGGGGGCGATCGTCGCCGTCAATTACCGCAAGTCCGCCGACGAGGCGAAAGCCGTGGTCGATGCGATCAGCGCGGCCGGAGGTCAGGCAAAGGCCTATCAGGCCGACATAGCCGACTACGCCCAGGTCACCAGGATGGTGGATGAGATCGTCGCCGATTTCGGACGTGTCGACATCCTCGTGAACAACGCCGGCTACGTGAAGTACCAGCGCTTCGTGGATTCGACGCCGGAAGACTGGAAGGCGCAGATCGATGTGTGTCTCTACGGCGCCATCCACTGCTGCCATGCGGTCGCGCCGCACATGGTCGGGCAGGAGGGCGGCCGCATCATTTCTCTGATCGGAGACAGCTCCCGCATCGGCGAGGCCAATCTCGCCATGGCGGCGGCCACGCGGGCGGGCACCATGGCGCTTGGCAAGTCGCTCGCAAAGGAGCTCGGACGTGCCAACATCACCATCAACACGGTGTCGCTGGGGCTGGTTGAAACGTCCCACTCGGACCCGGATTTCCTGGCCAAGAACCGCGACAAGATCGTCAAGGCCTATCCGCTGCGCCGTATCGGCAAACCCGAAGACGTGGCGCCGATGGTGGCGTTTCTGGCGTCCGATGCCGCC
The DNA here is from genome assembly GCA_020637855.1 of Rhodobiaceae bacterium. Lineage (GTDB taxonomy): Bacteria > Pseudomonadota > Alphaproteobacteria > Rhizobiales > Tepidamorphaceae > JACKJK01. Next base: position 8,964 of record JACKJR010000003.1, read on the forward strand.
TCCTGGGTGACGGGGCAGGTGATCAGCGTCAACGGCGGTTTCAGCATGGTCTAGCCCGCACTGCGGGCTTGAGGGAGGAAAACATGATCCGCACAGATCTTATCGCGCCGGTCAGCGAGCTTCTCGAGCGGCAGGCGAAGCGCTTTCCGGGCAAGATCGCCTATTCCGACGCGTATCGCGCGATCACTTACACCGATCTGGAAACCGAAACACGCAATCTGGCGACGCAACTCAAGGCGCATGGTTTGAGCGACGGCGGAGCGGTTGCGCTGTGGCTGCCCAATTCCGTCGACTGGGTTGTCGCTTGTTTCGCCGTGGTGCGGGCAGGTGGCCTGTGCGTGCCGATCAGCTACGATTCCACGAAGACCGAGGTTGCATACCGGCTCGAGGATGCAGCCTGCGATTTCGTCATCACGAAGTCCGAGAAGGTGGCGATGCTCGATGCGATTGCCGCGGACGGCCCCGATCCCTCGCACCGGATCATTACGGACGGCGACACGGCCGGGCCGGTGCTTGCGTTGGGCGATCTGCTTGCGCAGCGGGCCGCCGGCGTCGAACTGACCGCCGACGACATCGATCGCGTATCCTACCTCGTCTACACCTCGGGTACGACCGGCAGGGCCAAGGGCGTGAAATTGTCGACGCGCGGCATGCTGTGGGTGACGGCATCCTGTTGGGTGCCGATTTCGGGCTTGAGCGAGGACGACCGGGTGCTGTCGCCGCTGCCGCTGTTTCACTCCTACGCGCTCAATCTCTCCGTTCTGTCGATCCTGGCAGTCGGAGCCAGCGAGTACATCATGGAGAAGTTCTCCACCGCAGGCGCAATCGAGCAATTGTCGAAAGGCGGGTTCACCTTCATGCCCGGCGTGCCGACCATGTTCCACTACCTGCTGCTCGCAGCGAAGGAACAGGGCTCCAAACCGTTCGAGGGTGTGCGTTGCTGCGTTTCGGCCGGTGCAATCATGCCGGGTACCCTCAACAACGAGTTCGAGAGCTATTTCGGCGTCCAGTTGCTGGATGGCTACGGCATCACCGAGACCTCCACCATGGTGACGATGAACTGGCCGGGCAAATACCGCGTGCCCGGTTCATGCGGCCTGCCACTGCCGGGACTTGCGGTGCGTATCATCGATCCGGTATCCGGCAAGGATGTGGAATTCGGCGACGAGGGCGAACTGATCTGCCGTGGCCCCAATCTGATGCACGGCTATCACAACAAGCCGCAGGAGACGGCGGCCGCGTTGCGAGACGGCTGGTATCACACCGGCGATCTGGCGCGCAGCGACAAGAGCGGTTTCCTGACCATCACCGGGCGGCTGAAGGAACTGATCATTCGCGGCGGGCAGAACATCGCGCCCGCCGAGATCGAGGAAACGATCCTGTTGCTCGACGAGGTGCGCGATTGCGCCATTGTCGGCATCTCGCACGAGACGCTCGGCGAAGTCCCCGCGGCGTTCATTGTCGCGGCGGACTGCGAAATCGATGCGGACAGCATCCGGGCGTTCTGCCGCGAGCGGCTTTCCGGCTACAAGGTGCCGGAACATATTCACATTGTTGATGAAATTCCGCGCACCGGGTCCGGCAAGATCATGCGGTTCAAATTGCGCGACCTGGTCGAATAGACCGGGCACGCATGGCCGCCTATCCGGCTGCGAGCATGCGGCTGATGACCATGCGCTGGATGTCGCTGGTGCCCTCGTAGATCTGGGTGATGCGGGCGTCGCGATAGAGCCGTTCGAGCGGATAGTCGTTCAGATAACCGTAGCCACCAAGAACCTGCAGGCCATGGCTGCAGACGCGCTCGGCCATCTCCGAGGCGTAGAGCTTCGCCATGGAGGATTCCTTCTGGAACGGTTTGCCGGCATCAAGCAGGGCGGCTGCGTGATAGGTGAGCTGGCGGGCGGCCTCGATTTCCGTTGCCATCGACGCGAGGCGGAAGGCGACGGCCTGGTGCTCGATGATCGGCTGTCCGAACGAGGTGCGTTCCTTCGCATAGGCAAGGGAGGCGTCGAGCGATGCCTGTGCGATGCCGACCGCCTGGGCAGCGATCCCCAGACGGCTTCGCGCGAGCGCGCCAAGAATGATCTTGTAGCCTTCGCCAGGCTTGCCGAGTACGTGGCCGTCATCCAGCCTGACGTTTTCAAGCATGAGTTGTGCGGTGCCTGACGCCCGAATGCCGAGTTTTTCTTCCTGCTTGCCCACCGAGAAACCGGGCGTATCGGTCGGCACGAGAAAGCACGTGATGCCGCGCGGTCCGGCCTCCGGATCGGTCGATGCGAGCAGAACCGCGAGGCCGGCGAATGAGCCACCGGTGATGAATTGTTTCGCGCCATTGAGAACATAGCCGCCGTTCGCACGCTGCGCCCGGGTGCGTATGTCGGCGGCATTCGAACCTGCCTGGCTTTCCGTAATCGCAATTGCGCCAATCGTTTCCCCGCTCACGAGGGAGGGGAGAAAGCGGCGCTTCTGCTCGTCTGTTCCGTGCTGGACGATGGGCATGCAAGCGAGCGAGTTATGGGTTGACATCACCACGCCGATCGAGGCGTCCGCGCGGGAGATTTCTTCCACGGCCATCGTCAGTGCGCTGTAGCTTGCGCCCGTGCCGCCCCACTCGGGCGGAACGGCCACGGCCATCAGGCCGAGTTCGCCAAGCTTGCGCAATTCCTTCAGCGGAGCCTCGGACGTACGGTCGCGCCGCGCCGCGCCCGGTGCGAGTTCGGCCTGTGCGAAGCGGCTTGCGGTTTCGCGGATCAGTTCGGCATTCTCGTCAAGGACCATCCGGGGCTCCGTTCAATGGCGTTTCGATCGTCGGGTGCTGCTATTGCGGGGTTTGGCTGTCGATGAGTTCGCGCAGCTTGAAGCGCATGATCTTGCCCGAGCCGGTTCTGGGGATCTGTTCGATAATCCGCACCTCTTCGGGAATCTTGTAGACGGACAGAGACGACGCACAATGCGCCTTCACGGTCTCGGCGGTCAGGCTCTTTCCTTCGTGCAGGACAATGAACGCATATGCGACTTCGCCTAGCGTATCGTGGGGAATGCCGACCACGGCGCAGTCCATCACTTCATCGATCTCCACGATCGTTTCCTCGACTTCCGCCGGGGCGATGTTCTGGCCGCCGCGAATGATGATCTCCTTCAGGCGCCCGGTGATCGTTATGAATCCGTGCTTGTCGCTGCGCGCCAGATCGCCGGTGTGATACCAGCCGTCGCGGATCGCCTGAGCGGTGGCTTCCGGGTTGCGGTTGTAGCCCAGCATCAGGGTCGGCCCGCGGGCGATCAGTTCGCCTTCATCGCCAAACGGCACATCGATTCCGGTTGCCGGATTGACGATGCGCAACGCCAGCCCGGGGACCGGCAGGCCGCAGGAGCCGGGAAAGCGATACTTGCCGGGCCAGTTCATGGTCACCATCGTCGACATTTCGGTGATGCCGTATCCGTCGATCATCTCCACGCCGAAGGTTTCTTCGAACTCCTTGCTGAGGGAAGCGGGCATGATCGCGCCCGCGGATGTGCAAAGTCGGACACCGGAAAACAGCTCTTTGCCGAGCTTGCCGCCTTCCAGAAGGATGTAGTGGAACATCGTCGGCACGGCGGGGACGAAGGTGAACCCACCGCTCTTGAGCAGGTCGATTGCCGTGTGCACGGAAAAGCGGTCCATCACATGCGCCGAAGCCCCGGTTGCCAGCGGGCTGAGAACTGCGATCGTCAGCGAGAACACATGGAACATCGGCAGCGGCGACAACACGCGGTCGTGTTCGCCATATCCGAGGATGGGCGCCCAGCATGCGGCTGTCGCCCACAGCAGCGCACGGCTGGACAGCATCACACCCTTGGGGCGTCCCGTCGTCCCGGACGTGTAGACGATGTAGGAACACACATCGATGTCGTCGGGTTCGAGAGTGACGCCCGGGGCGGGGCTGGCGCAAAGCGCATCGAAGTCGTGTCCGCCGCCGGCCTGATCCGTGCCGAGAAAGATCCGCGTCTGCGGCACGTACATGCTATCGGCCATTTCCGACAGCACGGGCGCGCGCTCTTCCCTGGTGACTACGATCGCGCATCCGGCGTCTTCGAGGCGGTAGCCGACTTCGCTCCCGGTTGCGTCATAGCTGATGGGAACGGCCATTCCCCGCGCCCGCACCGCGGCAAGACACACGATGACCCATTCCACGCAGTTCGGCAGCCAGATCGCGACGGCGCCATTGTCCTTGAGCCCGAAGGCGCGGAAATGGGTCGCAAGGTTGTGCGTTGCCTTGTCGAGTTCCCCGTAGGTGATCGAACGCCGCGCATCGGAATAGGCGACCTTGTCGGGAAACCGCTGTGCCTGCCGCTCGAGCAGTTCGGCAATCGGTACGATCAAATCTGTCTGGATCATCGTCGCATCTCCCTTAGGGCAGCGTTGGCTCACACCATGCTGAAGCCGCCGTTGACGCTGATGACCTGACCGGTGACCCATGATGCGCCGGCAGACGAAAGGAACGTCACCATAGGCGCGATGTCATCGGGGTTGCCGATGCGCTTGAGCGGATAGGCCTTCAGGATCCGGTCCATGTTCTTGGCAAGGAATTCCGGATCCTGGTGCGCCGTCCTGACCAGACCCAGCGACACGGTGTTCACCGTGATGTTGAAGCGGCCAAGTTCCTTCGCCATCGACTTGCCAAGCGCGATCGTGCCGCCGCGCGCGGTCGCTGCCAGCGAGATGTTGGCCTCGCCGATGCGCGAGCTGTCGCCGACCACGTTGATGATCCGCCCGCCGTTCTGCTTCACCATGTGCTGGGCGGCGCAATGCGAGCAGTTCAATGCGCCGTAGAGGCAAACGTCGATCTGCGGTTTCCAGTCCTCGGGGCCGGATTCAACGAAACGCTGGTACTTCACGTAGCCGGCGTTGTTGACGAGGATGTCCATGCTGCCCCATTCGGCGGCAACGCTATCGATCATCGCCTTGACCTGGCCGTAGTCGCTGATGTCGGCCTTCACCGCCTTTGCGGTTCCGCCGGCAGTCGCGATCTCGTCGACGAGCCTGTCGGCCTCGTCCTTCGAGCGGTTGTAATTAACCGCGACCTTCACGCCCTCGGCCGCAAGCGAACGGCAGACTTCCCCGCCAACATCGCGCCCGCCGCCGGTTACCAGCGCAACCTTGCCATGCAATCCGGTGTCCATGCGTTTTCCTCCGATCCTGTGTTCTTTGGCGGCCGCGCGATGCGTCTAGTCATAGGCATGCAGGCCGGTTTTCAGTTGCTGCCACTGCGTGTCGTCATGACCGCAGATGATCGTCGCGCCGGCAGTCCGCCGGGCGCGGATGATGTCGTAGGATGAAAGCAGCAGGTCGCTGTTCCATGCGTTGAGCGGCGCTTCGTCGTTGTCGAGATTGCGCTCAAGGGCAACGGCGTCGGAAACGATGAAGAACTCGCCGCTGTGCTGCAAATCCGCCCGCAGGCCGATCAGTCCCGGCGTGTGGCCCGGAATGTGGATGGTCACCAGGCGGCTGTCGTCGAAGACGTCGAGGCTGCCGGAGATTGTGTCGAGCCGCATCGGGTGTTCCCATTCGGCCCGCAGGTAACCCATCTTGCCGGCGCCTTCGGCGGTTCCGGCTTCAAGCTCCTTTTCATGGCAGTAGAACTGGGCACGGGTGAAGAACTCGTTGCAGCCGCAATGGTCCGGGTGGAGGTGCGAATTGACAACGATGTCGATGTCCTCGGGTTTCAGCCCGACTTCGGCAAGCGCATGAATCACGTCCTGCTTCGGCGGCGCGATCGGCGTCATGAACTTCTCCATTCCGCCCCAGCGTGCGCCGGGATCGGAATTCACCGAAGGGTGGCAGCCGGTATCGAACAGCACATTGCCTTTCGCATGCCGGAATAGCGTCGAAATCACGGGGAGTTCGATTGGCTCGTCGCGGTCGGCGCCGGGCACGAAAATTTTCCGCTTCATGCGCAGGCGCCCGCCGTCCAGGAAATGCATCTTCATTTGGCTATAGTCTCCCCGCGCCTGTCAGGGCGGGTCTTCCGCCCACCTTCGCCAACCTCGCAGAACCCGTTCGGGAAGCTCATGGCGATAACGCGTTTTATATGTAAATGCTTCACTATGGTTAGATCGCACGCGGCAGCGCGTCAACCGCCAACGCATTTCTCTTCCGCAGGTGCCGGATACCGGCAAAAGGATTGCGGCGGCACGGTTGACCGGGCAGCGGACGCCGACTATCAATAGTAAAGAGCTTACATATAAATCGTCATCGGTGACGCAACCGGAGAGGCCGTGCGACTTGAAGGCACCTTGGTTTGAATACTATGCGCCCGCAACGCTCGACGAAGCGTTGAAAATGCTGGGCGACGCGGACCTCGACGGGCGCGTGCTCGCAGGCGGGCAGAGCCTGATGCCCATGCTCAACCTGCGCGTGGCCGACCCTGCCATGCTGGTTGATATCAACGGGATTCCCGGCCTGGACGGAATAGAGGAGAACGCCGACACCCTGAGTGTCGGGGCGCTCGTGCGTCATGCCGACATACTCAACAGTCCGGCGGTGCGTGCGCGCTGGCCGTTGCTGGCCGAGGCCGTGACGCAGGTGGCGCATCCCGCGATCCGCAATCGCGGCACCGTATGCGGCAGCGTCGCGCACAACGATCCGGCCGCCGAAGCGCCGAGCATTCTCGCCACGCTGGACGGCACGGTCATTATCGCCAGCGCCGAAGGGCGCCGCGAACTGCCCGCCGAGGAGTTCTCCCAGGGCATGCTGTCGACGGCGCTCGAGCCCGGCGAGATGGTCGTCGGCCTGCGCTATCGCCGTCCGCCGGAAGGAACGGGTTCGGGCTTTGTCGAGTTTGCCCGCCGGCTCGGGGACTTCGCGATCGCTGGCGCCGCGGCACTGCTGACGATGCGTGACGGCGTGTGCGAACGCGCCCGGCTTACCATCCTCGGCATGGGCGATGGCCCGGTGCGCGCATGCGAAGCGGAGGACATGCTGACGGGCAAGACACTTGCCAACGGCGCCGCGCGCGAAGCCTTCGAGGCGGCGGCGGCAGCCGTGAAGGCCGCCGTTGACCCGGCAGAAGACGTGCATGCCACGTCCGGTTACCGCCGCCATTTGACCGGCGTCATGACAATTCGCGCGCTCGAAAAGGCGCTGGCGCGTGCCGGGGGAGGTGAGTGATGGCCCGTGAAAAGGCAATCGAAGTCACGGTCAACGGCATTACCCACAGGAAGACGGTTTCCGTGCGCACGTCGCTGGCAGACTTCCTGCGTGACCATTTGTACCTGACCGGCACGCATATCGGCTGCGAGCACGGCGTGTGTGGAGCCTGCACGGTATCGGTGAATGGCAAGGCCGTGCGCTCCTGCCTGATGCTCGCCGTGCAGGCGGACGCAAAGCAGATCACCACCATCGAGGGACTGCGCGACGAGAACGGCGAATGGAACGAGATGCAGAAGGCATTCTTCGAGAACTTCGCCCTGCAATGCGGATACTGCACGCCGGGGTTCCTGACATCGGCGATCGAGCTGCTGCGGGAAAATCCTGATCCGAGCGAAGCGGAGATCCGCGAGTATCTCTCCGGCAATATCTGCCGCTGCAGCGGCTATCAGGCCATCATTGATGCGGTTCAGGCGGCAGCTGCCGCGACGCGCGCACAAAGGCAGGCCTGACATGACCGGAATGCGTATTTCCAACGAAAAATCTGTCGGGACTTCGGTGCTGCCCGACGAAGCTCGACCGCTTCTGGATGGCGAGGCCCGGTTTCTCAACGACATTTCGTTTCCGGGAATGTACCACGTCGCGTTTCTGCGCAGTCAGTATGCGCACGCGCGCCTGCGCAACGTCGATGTCGGCAAGGCGCGCGAGCTGCCCGGAGTGATCAAGGTGCTGACCGGGGCCGACCTGTTCGGCAAGGTCGATCCGTTCCGATCGATGCCGAACCGCTTTTCGGGCGGGGAGTCCGTTCAGCACTGGCTTGCGGTCGAGAAGGTCCGCTTCTGCGGTGAGGCGATCTGCGCGGTTGTCGCAGAGGATCGCGCCACTGCAGAAGATGCGATCGAGCTGATCGAGGTCGATTACGATCCCCTGCCGGTTATCACCGATGCGCGCGAAGGCGAAAAGGATGGCTCGCCGCTGGTGCACGACACCTGCCCGAACAACTACCTGATCCGGCGTGACTACAAGCGCGGGCCCGTCGATGAGGCCTTCGAGACGGCGCACCTGACTGTGAAGCGCAGCTTCAGCATCGGCCGCAAGCAGGCATTGTGCCTGGAAGGGCGCGGCTGTGTTGCCGCGTTCCGCAAGGACGGCTTCGAACTCAGCGTCTGGATGAGCCACCAGCTCCCATACGTCGTCCGCCACTACCTCGCCAAGCACCTCGGCATGGCTGAAACCGAAATCCGCGTCGTCGCGCCGCAGACCGGCGGCGGCTTCGGCCAGAAGGCCTCGATTTATCCGGAGGAGTTCGTCTGCACCTATCTGGCGCGCATGCTGCGCCGTCCGGTGAAATGGGTCGAGGACCGGTTCGAGAACATGGTCGCCTCGACCCATGCGCGCGAACAGGACATCGAGGTCGAACTGGCGCTCGACAAGGACGGCCGGATCCTGGCCCTGCGCTCGGACGTATGGGTCGATGTCGGCGCCTATTCCACCTACCTGTGGTCGGCCGGCATGGAGCCGCTGCAGACCGGCGGCCTGATGCCCGGCCCCTACAAGGTTCCAGCCTTCCAGTACAGCACGCGCGGCGTTGCCACCAACAAGACGCCGGTCGGTCCCTACCGCGCGGTCGGCAGGCCTTCGGCGTCGGCGTCTCTCGAACTGCTGCTGAACGAGGCAGCCCGCAAGCTGGGCATGGACGCGGCGGAAATCCGCATGCGCAACATGATCCGCCAGGAGGACATGCCATACCGCAACGCCAACAACCTCGTGCACGACAATGTCGGCTACATGCCATGCCTGCAGATGGCCTTGTCGAAGGCGAGTTATGATGCCTTGCGCGCGGAGCAGGGAAAACCATCGCCGAACGGCAAGCTGCGCGGCATCGGCGTTGCCTGTTTCGCGGAGCTGACCGGGCTTGGCACCAGCACCGCCGTCGGCCCCGGCACGCTGCTGCAACCGGGACGCGACGCCGTCACGCTGCGGCTCGAAACCTCCGGCGTGCTGACCATCGCCGCGGCCCTGCCTTCGCAGGGGCAGCGCATCGCCACCGCCATGCGCCAGGTTGCCGCCGACGAGACGGGCATCGCGCTGGAGGATATCTCCTGCCTGACCAACGACACCGGCATGGCGCCTTACGGTTTTGGAACCTTCGCTTCGCGTACGGCGGTTTTCGGCAGCGGGGCCGTGATCCAGGCGGCGACCGAGTTGCGCCGCCGTATACTGGCGCTTGCCGCTTTCCTGCTCGATGAGCCGGAGGACCGGCTGGCGATCGTCAATTCCGTGGTCCAGACCGTTGACAGATCGAAGACGCTGACGCTGCGCGACATGGCCGAACACAGCTTCTTCTCGGCCAAGGACATTCCCATGGAGCTCAACCAGGGGTTCGAGGTCACCGCCTTCTACGACCCCAAGCATGGCAGCTTCGCCGCCGGTGCCCATGTCGTGGTCGTCGACGTCGATCCAGACACCGGCGCGGTGGAGATCGTCCGTTACGTCGCGGCAGAGGATGTCGGCCGGCTGATCAATCCCGCTGTTGTCGAAGGCCAGATTATCGGCGGCATCGCGCAGGGCGTCGGTGAGGCGCTGCTGGAAGAACTTATCTATGACGAGCAGGGTCAGCCGCGCACGGTGACGCTTGCCGATTATCTCGTGCCCTCGGCATTGGAAGTTCCACGCATCGAATTGCACCACGCCAACACGCCATCGGGCGCCCTTGGCGGGTTCAAGGGCTGCGGCGAGGGCTCGATCATCGGTGCGCTCGGCGGCATCGCCTGCGCGGTTTCCGATGCGCTCGCCCAGCGCGGTGGCGACATTCACGAATTCCCGGCGACGCCCGAACGCGTGCTGCGCGGCCTGGGCGTCGACTTCGGTGACGATTGAACGTCACAGGGAGCAGGGACAAGGAGAGGATCGTGACGATGCAGCAGGATATTCGCGGTCTGGAGGTGACCACCGCCAGCGCCACCGCCGTCAGTCATCTGGACAACGCGGTTGCCGACTATCTCGACTACGGCCAGAACGCCTCTTCCGAAGTGAAGGCGGCGCTGGAGGCCGATCCCGATTGCGCGCTGGCGCAATGTTATCGCGGTTATCTGCTGATGATGCTGGAGAACCGGGCCGTGTTCCCGAAGATCCAGCAGGCGCTGGACAATCTGGCGAATATCCCGGACGGGCTGAACCGGCGCGAGAAACTACATGCCGAGGCGCTGCAGGCCTGGGTCAAGGGCGATCTGATGAACGCCTGCCTGTCGTGGGAGGCGATCCTCAACGAATGGCCGCGCGACGTCATGGCGCTCAAGCTGCACCACACGATGGCCTTCTATACCGGGCGCAGCCACGTGTTGCGTTCGGTCGTCGCCGGGGTGCTAGGCGAATGGGACGCGGACATGCCGGGCTATTCCAACGTGCAGGGCATGTATGCCTATGCGCTGGAGGAGTGCGGCGAGTATGCCGAGGCCGAACGTTGGGGTCGCGAGGCGAGCGCGCGCAATCCCGGAGACCTGTGGGCGATCCATTCCGTCGCGCATGTTCTGGAGATGCAGGGCCGCTACGCGGAAGGCTCGAAATGGCTCGACTATCCGGCCGAACACTGGGCGAAGAAGAACTTCTTCAAGGCGCATGTGTGGTGGCACAACGCGCTGTTCTCTCTGGCGCAGGAGGATTTCGGCAAGGCGCTGAACATCTTCGACAGCGAGCTGTCTTCGGTGAACTCCGACAAATATGTCGATGTGTCCAACCAGGCAGCCCTGCTGAAACGCCTCGAGATCGCAGGCGTCGATGTCGGAGAGCGATGGGACGCGCTGGCGGCTCATTCCGAAACCCGCATCCACGATCACATCCTGCCGTTCCGCGATGCCCATTTCTGCCTGGCGCTCGCCGCAGACGGGCGCGTCGACATGGCGCGCAAACAGATCGATTCCCTTTTCGTCTTCGCGCGTGAAGGCGATGGCTGGACGGCGGAAACGACGAAGAGCATCCTGATCCCGCTCTGCGAGGCGATGATCGCCTACGAGAGCGGCGAATACGGCAAGGCGTGCGATATTCTCTGGCCGATCCGCAACGAGCTTTCGCCGATCGGCGGTAGCCTTGCCCAGCGCGATCTGTTCACGCAGATCCTCATCGATGCAGCCGTGCGCGGCAAGCGGCTCGGCATGGCCCGCAACCTGTTGTCCGAGCGGGTCGCCCGCTTTCCCGGCGCGCGCCGCAACTGGGCCGAATACGCAGGCGTGCTGACCGATCTCGGTGAGGACAGCCGCGCCGCGAGTGCGCGCAAACATGCCGAAGCAATCGCGGCAGGCGCCTGAAAGGAAACCCCGTCATGAACGAAGCCGTGCTGCCGAAGAAAGTCGCGACCGTCAGCGCCAACAAGTATGGCGCCTTCAACTGGGAAGACCCGCTGTCGCTGGAAAGCCTGCTGAGCGAGGAAGAGCGGATGATCCGCGACACCGCGCGCGCCTATGCCCAGGACAAGCTGATGCCGCGCATCGTGCTGGCCAACCGGCACCAGACCTTCGATCGCGACATCATCTCCGAATTCGGCGAGCTCGGTCTGCTCGGGCTTACGATCCCGGAAAAATACGGCTGCGCGGGCAGCAGCTATGTCGTCTACGGACTGGTTGCGCGCGAGACGGAACGGGTCGATTCCGCCTATCGCTCGATGATGAGCGTGCAGAGTTCGCTGGTCATGCACCCGATCTACGCCTACGGCACCGAAGAGCAGCGGATGAAATACCTGCCGAAGCTCGCCAGCGGCGAGTGGGTCGGCTGCTTCGGTCTCACCGAACCCGATTTCGGCTCCGATCCCGGCGGCATGGCAACGCGTGCCCGCACGGCCGATGGTGGCTTCCTGCTCAGCGGGTCCAAGACCTGGATTACCAATTCGCCCGCCGCCGACGTATTCGTCGTCTGGGCCAAGACCGATGACGGCGTGATCCGCGGCTTCATCCTCGAAAAGGGCATGAAGGGTCTGAGTGCGCCGAAGATCGAGGGCAAGCTGAGCCTCGGCGCTTCGATCACCGGCGGCATCGTCATGGAAGACGTTTTCGTACCAGGCGAGAACCTTCTGCCGAATGCCACGGGGCTTGCCGGCCCCTTCGGCTGTCTCAACCGCGCCCGCTTCGGCATCGCCTGGGGCGCGATGGGTGCGGCGGAGGATTGCTGGCACAGGGCGCGCCAGTATACGCTCGAGCGCAAGCAGTTCGGCAAGCCGCTGGCATCCAACCAACTGGTGCAGAAGAAGCTTGCCGACATGCAGACCGAGATCACGCTGGGGCTTCATGCCGCATTGCAGGCCGGCCGGCTATTCGATGCCGGCGAGCTGGCGCCGGAAGCGATCTCTCTCATCAAGCGCAACAATTGCGGCAAGGCGCTCGACATCGCCCGCACCGCGCGCGACATGCACGGCGGCAACGGCATTAGTGACGAGTTCCACGTCATGCGTCATATGGTGAACCTGGAAACGGTCAACACCTACGAGGGCACGCACGACATTCATTCGCTGATCCTCGGCCGTGCCCAGACCGGGATCCAGGCGTTCTTCTGATTGCAGCAAGCGGGAATGAAGCGATGAGCCTGACACCGGCAGCCGATGGAAAGTTGCTTGGCGGCCGGATCGGCCCCGTCGGCCATCTCGTCATCAACAATCCGGAGCGGCGCAACGCCATTTCGCTCGACATGTGGAGGCACGCGTCGCGGATCCTTCAGGAACTGGCAGACGATGATGAAGTCCGGCTGCTGCAGGTTTCGGGTGCTGGTGGCAAGGCCTTTGCTTCAGGCGCGGATATCTCGAAATTCGACACCGAGCGCGATACCGCAGAGGACGTGAAACGCTACGGCGAGATTTCCACGGGCTTCTACGAGCGCCTGGAAACCTTCCCCAAACCGACCATCGCCAAGATTTCCGGCTATTGCATCGGCGGCGGACTGGCGCTGGCCGTGTGCTGCGACATCCGCATCTGCGAAACGGGATCGCGCTTTGCGCTGCCTGCCGCCCGGCTGGGGCTGGGTTATGGCTATGCTGCGCAAAAACGCCTTGCCAATGTCGTGGGGACGGCATTCGCAGCCGAGATCCTTTTCACCGCGCGGCAGTTCTCCGCCGCCGAGGCGCATGGAATGGGGCTGGTCAATCGCGTCGTGGACACCGGCGAACTGGATGCGTTTGTCGACGATTACGCCGGGATGATTGCCGCCAACGCACCGCTGACCATAGCGCTGGCAAAGGCCGGAAAGATCGCCATCAACGCCGGCGCGGATACCGATGCCGTGGACCGGCTGAACGCGATGGCGGATGCCTGCTATGCCAGCGAGGACTACAGGGAAGGCCGGCGCGCATTCATGGAAAAGCGCAAGCCGGGGTTCACCGGAAAATAGGGTCCGGCAACCTGTTGGCTGCCGCAACATGAAGGACGCAAGACATGGCGCAATGCTTTGCCATAGAGGACCTGATCCCCGTCATCGACCCGACCGCCTATGTTCATCCCACCGCCGTTCTGATCGGTGACGTGATGATCGGCGCGGGCTGCTATGTCGGACCTGCCGCCTGTCTGCGCGGCGATTTCGGACGCATCACGATGCGGCAGGGATCGAACGTTCAGGACACATGCGTCATGCACGGATTTCCCGATGGCGAGACGATCATCGATGTGGATGGCCACATCGGCCATGGTGCCGTTATTCACGGCGCCCATATCGGGCCCAACGCGCTGGTCGGGATCAACGCCGTCGTTATGGACAATGCCAAGGTGGGTGAGGAGGCGGTCATCGGCGCCATGGCCTATGTCCGGGAAGGAACCGTCATTCCGCCGCGCAGCCTTGCGATCGGCATTCCGGTCAGGGTTGTGAGGGAGCTCAACGAGCAGGAGCTCAAGTGGAAGCGCGGCGGCACGCTCGAATACCAGCAGCTGGTCGAGCGCAGCCGGGCAACGCTGCGCCCGGTTGAGCCGCTGGCCGCGCCGCAGCCGAACCGGCCACGCTACAGCGGCGGCATATCCAGAACGCTGGACACGGTGCGCGGCGACAGCTGACCGCTTCAATTCTCCGAGGCAGGCAGGGACGTCTTGCGCGGCAGGCTCTTGAAGTAGGCGCGCAGTTCGCGTTCGGTCGCGCGCGACTGTGCAACCTTGATGCGCAGGGACAGTAGCTGGTAGCGCCGCGCTTCCCGGTTCGGGCCGGGGTGGGCGCCGATGCGCGCTTCGACCGATTCCAGATAGGCGCGCTCCTCCCTGACACGCTCGAGATAGGACATCAATTCGCGGTGCATCGCATCCGGGTCGGCGAAGTTGCCGAGGAAGATGCGCAGCAGCACTTCGTCTCGGGTGACATATGAACGGATCGGTTCGCTCAGGAACTCTTCAAGAGCCGTTCTCCCGCTTTGCGTGATCGTGTGGATCTGCTTGTCTGGCTTGCCCTGCTGCGGCAGTTCCTCGGTCGTTATGTAACCGTCTTCGCGCAGCTTGCGCAGGGTGTTGTAGATCTGCGGGGAGGTCGCGTTCCAGATGAAATAGATAGAGCGCTCAATGGTGCGCTTCAGGTCGTAGCCGGATGCCGGCTTGATCGAAATGAGGCCGAGGAGAGCGAATTTGAGCGACATTCCGGAGAGGGCATCCGTGGTGGTTGGACATGCTGTGCGATCTCACGCGCAATGCCGTGACGCGCGCAAAGGACTCTGCACGCAAGAATGAGGCTTTGCGCTGCTCAGGTCCAGCCTTGATGTGTCCCTGCCATCCGGCTTTTGTCAGGGAAATATCTTTGGGTTCAGATGGTTGACAGGAATTCGGTGAGAGCCTGCCGGCATTCCTCCGGTTTCTCGATCTGCAGAAGATGCCCGACGCCCTCCATGCCGACATAGTCGTAGCCGCCTTCCTGAGCCAGAGCGCAGTTCGCGGGGCCGGTCGGCGGTCCGCCGCGGCCTTGCGGGTCCGCGCCGATAAGCCGTGCGGGCACGCCAAGCGCCTCGGCCGATGGCCAAAGGTCAAGCGTCAGCGCCGCCAGATAGATCGACGCTTCCAGTTCGCGCACGCAAGCGAGCCGGTATGTTCCGTCGCCACCCTGCTTCAGCACGGCACGGGCCATGTCGGCGCGCGCCTGCGGCAGCCACTTGGAACTGGCGCGCGCTTCGGTGTAGGCGGCTTCGAGTTCATCCGGCGAGTTGAACCTTTCCGGTCGTTCGCAGGCCCATTGTACGAGTTTCAATTCGAACCCGCGCATGGCCTCGTAGAGCGGGTGATCCTGCGGCGGAACGCTTGGCGGGTCGTAGAGGACAAGTGCATCGTAAGGCGATCCGAGATCGACCGCGTTCTTCATTGCGGCGCGTGACGTCATCGAGTGGAAGACCCCGATCGCCCTTGAGCGGCCAAGACGCGATTCAACCTTTTCGTGTACCGTCGTCAAATCGCGGGCCATCTGTTGGTAATGATGTCCGTCGGCTCCGGTCGCGTCGTTGCGACCGTGGTTGCGCATGTCGAAGAGAACGACATCGAAGTCCGCAAGAAGCGGCTCCCAGAACACCCGGTAACCGTCAACCGCAAAGCCGTTGCCGTGCGATATGTAAAGCCTGTCGGCGCCCGGCTTGGGATGGTGCCGGATGACGATTTCGACTCCGTCATCCATGCTGACGTTAAAGGTATCAGGCTGCATTTTGGGTCTTCTCCATCCATGATTCATTGCCCGGCAGACGGGGGCGGAAAGGTTGCGGCCATGGCAGATTGCGGCGGTTCGGGCGCGCTGCCGGGAGCGCGCGATTTATCGGTTGGGATGCAAAACGCCGCTTGACGTCATGGGCCCGGTGGGTGACAAAGTTCACTAATGAATTCGTATAGTTAGGCAGAGGTTCCCTGACTTCGCGCGGTGCGAAAACAGCCGCCTGAACCCCCGCCGACCGATTAACCCGAAGGCCCCTGCGCGAGCTGCGGTCATGACGGTTTTCCGAAACCCCGATACAAGGCCTGACGACGTGATCGAGACACCCCGACAATTGATCCTCGAAGATATGACACCGGGCCGGACATTCGTTTCTTCCGAGCGCGTCATTACGGCTGAAGACATCGTTGCCTTTGGCCGGCAATTCGACCCACAGGTGTTTCATGTCGATCCCGAAGCGGCGGCGGATTCGTTCTTCGGGGCACATGTTGCAAGCGGTTGGCATACGACCGCATTCACAATGAAGCTGATGGTCGAGACGCTGCCGATTGCCGGTGGCGTTATCGGCGCGGGATGCGAAAAGATCTCCTGGCCCAGGCCCGTTTACCCTGGCGATCGCCTGCACCTTGTGATTGAAGTGGAGACAGCCCGTGCTTCCACCTCCAGGCCGGACATCGGTATCGTCGGCATCAAGGTGACAACGCTCAACCAGCATGGCGATGCGGTGCAGATCATGCACCCGCGTATTGTCGTGCCGCTTCGTGGTGCGGAGTGATCGCATCGGGGAGCACGCCGTCACGGGTGACGTGACAGCCAGTCCTCGATGGCGGCCATGACAGAGGCTGGGTTTTCCAATGCGCTGATGTGGCCGGCGTCGGGAATCACCACATGCTCGGCGCCTGCGATCTTGGATGCCGCCTTGGCTAGGGCTTCCGGCGGAGCCCCCTTGTCCTTTTCACCGCCCAGCAACAGTGCCGGGACGGTGATGCAATGCAAGTGCGGGCCGTAGGCAAGTGTCTTGAGCGCCTCGCAGCATCCTTCATGACCGACAGGATTGGTGGTGCGGATCATTTCGCGGACACGATCCAGAACCGGGGGATTCTTTGCCCGCGTTTCCGGAGTGAACCAGCGTTCGATCGTGGACTCAACGACACCTTCCATGCCCTTCTCGCGGGCCTTGTCGATGCGTGACTGGAAGTAGGCGGCGTAGTCGCGCGGAGCGTCCGGGCGAGAGTCGCAGGCGATGATGGTTTTCAGCCGCTCGGTATGGTGGATGCCCAGGCCGTAACCGATCATTCCGCCGATCGACAGTCCGATCCAGTGGCTTTGATCCACGCCGAGCGCTTCCCAGATGCCCAGAACATCCTCGATCAGCATCGGGAAGGAGTAGGGGCCGGGCGGGGCTTCGCTCTTGCCGTGGCCGCGCTGGTCGTAGCGCAGAACGCGGTAACGACCACTCAGCGCCGCGGCGATCTCGTCCCAGAGCGTCAGGTTGTTGGCGAGTGCATGGGCAAGTGTGACCCAGGGGGCCCCCTCAGGTCCCTCGACCACACAGTTGAACCTGACACCGTTTGCATGAACGTCCATGAGTTGCCTCTTGTTGGGGCCCTACTTGTCCTCGGCGACGTAGGTCAGTTCCTCGGAAATCTTCAGTTCGACGAGAACGTTCTCCTCCTCGGACTCCTCGCAGAGCGTGGAGCGGTGCGCGATACCACGCGGAATGAACAGCATGTCGCCGGGGCGCACGATGCGAATTCCCATCTCGGTCTCCCAGCGCAGAGCGCCCTTGACGCAGAAGATGATCTCGTGCGCATCCGCATTGCGGTGCCAGAACCCCATGTCTTCCTTGCTGCGCTTGGACAGGTCGATCTTCACCGTCTTGGCGTCGTACATGCGTAGCGGCTTGCCGTCGGCAAGGCCGTAATTGGACGGCTGGAACTTGTCGTCGAAGATGTTGAACAGCCGCAGAGCCTCTGCGTTCTCCAGAATGCCGCCGTTTTCCATGGGCGAGGTGTCGCGCTGCACGACGACGTTCTTGCCGTCGATGGTGATGAGTTCGCGGTTCGGGATCTTGGACATCGTTTCCTCTCCGGGCGGTCGGTCAGTGTTGCGTGTTTCGAAGCGAGAAGCGGATCAGGCCACCGGCGTCCTCGTGGCGCTCGACGACGCGATCGAACACCAGCCGGTTGAGGTGGGCGAGGGCCTCGCCCATGGCGAAGTTGACCTGGTGGCCATCGAGCTCACGCTTGAATAGCGGCTCGAGAAGTTCGCCGGCGGTGCGCGCCTCATGCCCCTCCAGAAGTGCGACGACTTCCTCCAGCCGTTCGGCATGATGGTGCTTGAGTTCGGCGATACGCGCCTGCGCGTTGTGGAAGGGTTCGCGGTGCGATGGCAGCACGAAGGTCTTTTCGGTGACGATCGCACCCAGCCGGTCGAGGGACTCAATAAACTCGCGCAGCGGATCGGCCAGTGGTTCCCACGGCCAGACGCTGACGTTGGTGGTGATCTTCGGCAGGATCTGGTCGCCGGCGATCAGAATGTCGTCGCGCGCGTTGTAGAGCGTGGCAAGGTCGGGCGAGTGGCCCTGGCCGGTGGTGATCAGCCAGTCGCGCCCGCCGGCGGTGATCGTCTCGCCGGTATTGATGCGGTCGAAGCCTTCGGTGAGTTCCACCCCGGTGTCATAGAGCACGGTTTCTGAGCGGTAGAGTTCGATCAGCTGCGGAGAAGCGCCGTTCTGGGCCCAGAACTTGGCACGCAGTTCGTAGTCGTCGCTGTAAAGCGATTTGAGTGCCGCATTCGCCGCCATCCATTCAAGTTGGGTCATCTGGGGGCGCAGGCCCCAGCGCTCGCAGATGAACCGGCAATTGCCGATGTGATCGGGGTGGAAATGGGTCACGATAAGCCGGTTGACCGGTTTGCCGCCCAGCACCGCGTCCCAGGCGTTTTCCAGACGCGCCATGGTGTCGTCGTCGTTGAAGCCGCAGTCGATCATCGTGAAGCCGTCACCGTCATCGAGCAGCCACAGGTTCACGGCCTTGAGGCTTCGGAACGGGACAGGTACCGTCACGCGGAAAATGCCCGGCGCGACTTCCGCCGGTGTGGTGTCGTGAGACGTTGTCTGGACTGCCGTCGACGTGTTCATGTGGCACCTGCATGCGATGGCGTTTTGCCGCGCATGTCCGCGGCGGCTTCCATGATCGCCTTCATCAGCCCGTCATAGCCGGTGCAGCGGCAAATGTGCCCGCCCAGAACCTCGCGCACCTCATCCTCATCCGGATTGGGGTTGCGGGAGAGGAAGTCGGAGAACGACATCAGGATGCCCGCGGTACAGAAGCCGCATTGCAGGGCATGATGCTTGCGGAAGGCACGCTGCAATGCGTTGAGCGCATCCTTGCTGGCGGCAAGCCCCTCGACCGTGTCGACCCGTCTGCCGTCGGCCTGAACCGCCAGCATCAGGCAGGAGCGCGCCGCCACGCCGTCGATGCGCACCGTGCAGCAGCCGCACACGCCGTGCTCGCAGCCGACATGGGTGCCGGTCTGCCCGAGCTCGCTTCGCAGAAAATCGGTCAGCAGCATCCGCGAGGTCGCGTTGCCCGACACCGTCTTGCCGTTCAGTTCGAGGCTGATGCGCACGGTTTCGCCAGTTGTCACTTCGCGCATGCGCGGACCTCCCCGATCAGTGTGGGCACCATGCGGCGCACGAGGTCGCGGCGATAGCGGGCGCTGGCATGTATGTCGTCATGTCCGCCCAGCTCCCAGGCCAGCCGTTCAATGCGGTCGGTGATGTCCGGGGTGGACATGGATGCGCCGATCGAAATGCAGGCCGGCTTTTCCGCAACCCCGCCGACGCCGACGCGCACAGCGCCTTTCTCGGCAGAAACGGCTCCAACGGAGACGATGGCGAAGTCGCCATGACGGCGTGCCACCTCGCGGAACGCCGCCCCCTTGAGCCCCACGCCAGCTGGGAACCGCACGGCGATGACCATCTCGTCGTCGCGGCGCGCTGTCTGCAGCATGCCGGTCTGGAATTCCGAGGCCTTGAGACGGCGCGTGCCGGACTTCGAGCGCAGCACCACTTCGCCTTCGAGCAAGGCAAGCGAGAGAGGAAGCTCGGAACTCGGGTCGGCGTGAGCGATCGATCCGCATACGGTGCCGCGGTTGCGGGTCTGGAAATGGCCGACCCAGGGAAGCGCCCTGGCGATGAAGGGCGCCTTCTCCTTCAACTGCGGCCAGGCGAGGAATTCGGCCTGGGTGACGGCGGCGCCGACTTCGATCATGTCGCCGTCGAGCCTTATCGAACGCAGCTCGCCGAGCCGGGAAATGTCGATCAGCGCCTTCGGTTCGACCAGACGCAGGTTGAGCATGGCCATCAGGGATTGTCCGCCGGCGAGAACGCGCGCGTCCGCGCCATGCTGCGCCAGAGCGGTAACCGCCTCGTCGAGCGTGTCCGGTCGGATATAGGTGAACGGGGCCGGTTTCATTTCTTGCCCCCCAACAGGCGGGAAATCCACGAGCCGGATTTGCCGGAAGCGTCCGCCGTATCCGGATTGCCGTCATGTCCGCCCGAAGCGATGCCAGCGAGGCGCTCGAAGAACTGGCCGATGACGATCTGCGCGGCGCGCTTGATCATGCGCCCGCCCACCGAGGCGACCTTGCCGCCGATATCGACGCCATAGGTATAGTCGATGCGTGTGGCTTCGCCTTCGGGCGTCAGCGTGACATGGCCGCTTCCCTGCGCCTTGCCGAGTGGGCCGGTAAGATCGCCCGACAGGGTTGCGGCGCGTTCGGCTTCCAGATCGCTCAGCTTGACGTTGGCGGTGAAACGGCCGCGGATCGGGCCGACGCCGAGCGAAACTTCCGCGCGGTAGTGATCCGGTGTGACTGTGCTGACCGAATGGCAGCCGGGAATGATGTGCTTCAGGCTTTCGGGATCTAGCAGAGCCTTCCAGATATCGGCGGGCGAGGCCTGCACCGTGACGCTGCCGTCACCGGTGATCGCCGCATCGCTCGCCCCGGCTTTGGAAGGCGCAGCCGCCATGCCGGCAGGAGGTGCTGCTTCCGCGCCGCAGACCAGCGCGTTGAGGCGTTGCGGGGTGACGGGAAGCGGCACATCTTTCAGCGACAGGGCGTCCGCGACCGCATTGGCGATGCAAACCGGCGT
This sequence comes from Rhodobiaceae bacterium, assembly GCA_020637855.1. GTDB lineage: Bacteria > Pseudomonadota > Alphaproteobacteria > Rhizobiales > Tepidamorphaceae > JACKJK01. Next base: position 29,888 of record JACKJR010000003.1, read on the forward strand.
GCTCATGCAGTTGCCTTCGGCCAGCCCCTTGGCGCCCAGCGGCGTGAACGGGGAGGGTGTTTCAATGTGCATCAGCTCAACGGGGGGGACCTCGCAGGCGGTGGGAACGAGATATTCCGCGAACGTTCCCGATTGCAGAGCGCCGGCTTCGTCGTAGACGATCTCCTCGTACAGCGCGCTGGCGAGCCCCTGGACGAAGGCGCCGTGGATCTGACCCTCCGCCAGCAGCGGATTGATCAGCGTGCCGGCATCGTGCATCGAGACGTAGCGGTCGACGCGGACCTGCATGGTCACCGGATCGATTTCCACGCCGCACATGTCGAATACGAAGCCGTATGTCAGCGAGGTGTTGATCTCGTCCTTGGAACTCGGCGGCTCCAGTTCCGGCGGGGACCAGATGCCGGTCTCGCTCAGGCCCGGCTCGTCGCTTTCCGGCATCAGAACGGGCGACCAGTGCGCGGTTCCGGTGATCCGGGCGAACGCCGCGCCATTGTCCGGGTTGGATTTCGAGAAAACGCGGCCGCCGCCAAAATCGATATCGTCGGCAACGGTGTTGAGCTGCTTGGCGGCAATGCGGGCAACTTTCTCGCGTATGCGCTGCGCCGCGATATGGGCTGCAACCGCCGTGCCCGGCGAGAAGCGGCAGGAGTAGGTGCCCGCCGCGATCGACCAGGTGTCCTTCTGGGTATCGAGTTCCAGGTTGATGGAAATGTCATCGGGGGTGAGACCAAGCCGGTCGGCGACGATCTGGGAAATCGCCGTAGCGTGGCCTTGCCCCTGAACCGTCAGGTCCGCGGTCACCGACACGGTGCCGACGGCATCGACATTGACCTTGACCATGGAAACCGCGCCGTTCTTCGGACCCTGGCGTTCGCGCATTTCCACGGGATTGATCGTACTCAGGTAGCCCATGTTGGACATGCCGGGCTCGACCACCGTGGCGAACCCGATGCCGTACATGCGGCCTTCCTTGCGCGCCTTTTCACGCCGGGCCAGCAGGTCGTCAAGACGGCCGTCGCCGGTCGCCTTGTCGATCGCCTGCTGGTAGTCTCCGGAATCGTAAAGCGCGCCGGCGCAGGTGCGGTACGGGAAGCTTCCGGCGGGAATGAGGTTGCGGCGGATGACATCGAGCGGATCGAGGCCAAGCTCGATGGCGACGCGCTGCATCAGGCGTTCCACGGCAAGATAAAGCTGCGGTCCGCCGAACCCGCGAACCAGAGCCGCCGGCATCTTGTTGGTGACCACGACGCGGTTGGTCATGGCAAGGTTGCGGATGTCGTAGGCGCCCGTCGTCGCGCCATGCATGCGGTAAAGCGGCCCCGGCATCGGCGCGCGCAGATAGGCGCCGTAATCTTCCATGTTGTCGAAGCGAAGCGCGGTGACCCGACCGTTCTCGGTGACGGCAGCTTCGATCTTCGTCACGCGGTTGGGGCCGGAATTGGCCGCCTGCAGGTGTTCAAGCCTGTCCTCGACCCATTTGACCGGACGCCCCGCAATGCGCGAGGCGAGCGACATCAGGACGATGTAGGGAAAGACCGACAGTTTGATGCCGAAGCTGCCGCCACTGTCTGCAGGAATGCGCAGCCGCAGCCGCGTTCCCGGAACGCGCAACGAGCGGGCCATGACGGGATGGATGCTGAACGGCCCCTGGAAATTGGCAAGGACGTCGTAGCTGTCGTCGCCGCGCAGATAATTCGCCACGACGACGAAACATTCCATCGGCGTGTAGGTGCTGCGTGGATACTCCACCTCCAGCGAAACCGTTTTGTGAGCTTCCGCGAAGGCCTTGTCCGGCTCGCCATAGGTGAATTCCCGGACCGACAGTTCGTTGCTGCCGGCATCCGGATGCAAGACAGGTGCATCCGGCCGGACAGCCTCACGCGGATTGATGACTATGGGAAGCGGATCATATGTGACGTCGACCAGATCTGCCCCGTCCTCGGCGATGTAGCGGTCTTCGGCGATTACCACCGCCACAGCCTCGCCGACATAACGCACACGCTCGACGGCCAGCGCCCACTGGTCGATCGGTTTTTTCAAGACGATCAGGAAGGGATCGGAAATGGCGCGGATGTCCTCGCCGGTCAGGACATGGTGCACGCCGGGCAGGGCGAGCGCCTTGGAGGTGTCCATGCTCTTGATCAGGGCATGCGCGTGCGGGGAGCGGACGATGGCCGCATATAGCGTGCCGCGCGGGGTGGCCACATCGTCGGCATAGCGCCCAGCCCCCATGAGAAGCGCGGCGTCTTCACGCCTGAGGACGCTGCGGCCCACCCATGGTGCGGAATTGTCGGGGGTATCCCGCTCTAATTTCGCATTCGAATGCGTATTTATATCCGCGTCGTTGGTCAATGGATCGTCTTAATCAAGTTATTGATAAACTGAAAATTTTTCTCGGTCTGATGGAAGGTTGTTGTATTGTGTTCCATACAGTCGAGGCCGGAATATCAACGCTAACATCGCAAAATGGGGCGGTAAAGCCATATTTCGTATTTAACTACCAAATTGTTGCCTGCCCTGAATTCTCCCGGTTATGCTATGGGCTGGAAATTTCGACGGCGGTTGCGATGCTGCTTCGATTGCGCGGAAATTCACTGCGTCTGAAGGGGGCGGATTTGGTTCTTGTGAACAGCAGAGCGGATGGAGACGAACTGACCATCAGGGCCGTAAGCCTTGAGGATGTTCCCGCCATCGTGGCCATCGATGCGGAAGTGACGGGCAGCACGAAAGCGGATTTCTGGTACGGTTGCTATGCGCGGCAGAATACAGACGCCAAATGCACGTTTCTGGTGGCCCATCGCGATGGAGAGGTGGCCGGCTATACGATTGGGGCGATCCAGGCTTGGGAATTCGGCTCGCCGCCCTGCGGATGGGTTGAGGTCATTTCGGTTGCGCCGCAACACCGCAATACGCATGTGGCGACGCAGCTTTTCGAGGCGGTGGTCAGATATTTTCGCGACAACGGGATCAGCACGGTCAGAACCATGCTGCATATTGACGACCATCAGCTGATATCGTTTTTCCGGATGCAGGGCATGGCGGCGGGGCCCTTCATCGAATTGGAAATGCAGGCGGATTAGGCGCGGATCCTGTTCAGGTCGTGCAGCAGGAGGGGTTCATATGAAGCTGCAGCAGGGAACGATGTGCGCCATTCTCGCGGTTCTGCACATGGCTTCGCGGCCGAATGAACAGATTCCCGCGAACGAGATCGCGGAGATCTATGGCGTGTCCCAGCACCATCTGGCCAAGGTGTTGCGGACGCTTTCGCTGGCCGGAATCGTCGAATCGACACGCGGCGCCGGCGGCGGCTGCAGCTTCATCGGCGATGCCCGCAAGATCACCCTCTACGATATCATCAAACTGTTCGAATCCGGCTGGTTCTCGGCGGCGTCACCTTCGCCGCGCGAGCAATCCGACGAGGCAACCGAACTCTACCGGGTTTTGGGGGAGGTCGACCGGCATACGGCCGCAACGCTTCAATCGGTGACCCTGCAAACCATTCTCAACAACGCCTTGCGCACAGCGCGCAGGCGCGCCGCAGCGGGCCGCGTCGCCGTTGCCGAATAAGCTGGCGCCCCGGATTTCTGGCTGCGAGGATGGCCAAGCCATTGTTCCTATGGCGATATTTCCGGCGAGCCGTACATGTCGCGGGCGTATTGCACGTAAAGTGGAAATGAGCACTTGACGGGCAGAGGAAAGCGGGATGGAATAAATGCGCAATCTAATACCAATTTGCTGCTTGGTACACTCATCGGGGATCGGGTGTGGCGGGTGGCAAAAGCAGTTTGCGCCCGGTCAGGCGCGCAATGGGAGGAATGAAATGACCCTAGTTCGCAAGATTACGAGCCTGTTTGCAGGCGCCGGCATGCTGGTTGCCGCCAGTGGCGCTGCACTGGCGCAGGAAAAGACCGTCAAGGTCGGCCTGCTTTCCGATTTCAGCGGCGTTTTCGCTCAGCTTGCCAAGGACGTTGAAGATGCCTGGATGCTGGCGCTCGAAGAGCGGGGCGGTATGGTCGCCGGCTACAAGGTCGAGATCGTCAAGGAAGATTCCGAGAACTCCCCCCAAGCCGCGGTTCAGAAGGCCAACAAGCTGATCAAATCCGACAACGTCACGATCTTCGGCGGTTCGATCTCGTCTGGTGTGGGTATCGCGCTTGCCGGTGTCGCCGACAAGGAAAAGACACCCTATGTCGCCGGCTTCTCGATCGCTGACGCCCTGACGGGCAAGTTCTGCAGCCCCTATGTCGCGCGCACCTCGTTCTCGGCCAATGCGCTTCAGGCCGCTGCCGGTGCCTACTGGGCAAAGAAAGGCGTCAAGACCGCTGTCTTCATGGGACCTGACTACGCGGCAGGGCAGGCGATGCTGGCCGGCTTCAAGAACGGTTTCGAAGCTGCGGGCGGCAAGGTCGTGCTGGAAGAGCTGACCCCGTTCAAGACCACCAAGGACTGGGGCCCCTCGCTGCTCAAGGCACAGCAGACCGGTGCCGACATGATCTACACCTTCTATGCCGGCAGCGAAGCGGTTCAGGTCGTCAAGCAGCACGCCGCATTTGGCATGCAGGAAAAGATGCCGCTGCGCGGTGCCATGTGGATCTATGACGAAGCGCTTTGGGATGCCATGGGCGGTGTCGAGATCGGCGCCATCCACGTGACTAACTACACCAACGCGCTCGACACCGAAGCATCCGAGCGCTTCGAAAAGGCCTTCGAGGCCAAGTATGGCCGCCTTCCGGTTGCCTCCAACGCCATGGGCTACACCAACGCTGTCGCCATCTTCGATGGTCTTGCCAAGGCGATCGAGGACAATGGCGGCAATCTTCCCGAAGACAAGTCGAAGATCATTGCGGCTCTTGCCTCTCTGAAACTCTACAGCGATCCGCGCGGTCCGGTCCACTTCAACAGCTCGAACAACGCCATGCAGGACGAGCTGTACATGGTCCAGATCGTGAAGGGTGATGACGGCAAGCCGCATCACAAGGTGATCGACACCCTGCCTTATGGTGAGGATCTGCCCGGCTGCAACATGCAGTAAGGGGATTTCGAACAGTGCGGCGGCGCGGCCAGCGCCGCCGCTTTTTCATGATACGATAATCTCAGCCCGGCGCAGACATGACTTTCTTCCTCTTCAATCTCCTGAACGGCCTGCAGCTGTCGATGCTGATTTTCCTGATGGCCATCGGCCTGACGGTCATCTTCGGGCTGATGGATATTCTCAATCTCGCCCACGGGGCGTTCTACATGGCGGGCGCCTATTTCGGGTATGTCGTCTTTCAGGCGACCGGAAGCTTCTGGATCGCGCTCGCCATCGCGCCGCTTCTGCCTCTGGTGCTTGGTTTCCTGCTGCAGTATTTCGTGCTTCAGCCGCTGATCGACCGTGGCCGCAGCGCGCATCTGGACATGGCGCTGCTGACATTCGGCCTGCTGTTCTTCACCATCGGCCTGATCGATTTGGTCTTCTTCGAAACGCTCGGCCTAACCTTCATGAGCATCGACAAGCCGGCGGGTCTTGGAAGCTACGTCAACATCGGGACGTTCTATCCCTCTTACCGGCTTTTCATCATAGCTGTTGGCCTGCTGGTTGCGCTGATCGTCTGGCTGCTGCTTGAGCGCACCGTCGTTGGCGCGGTCGTGCGCGCTGGGGTCGATGACCGGGAAATGGTGCGTGCGATGGGCGTGAATGTTTATGTCGTCTTTGCGAGCGTGTTCGCTCTGGGATGCGGGCTTGCCGGGCTTGCCGGTGTCATCGCCGGGGCTGAATTGTCGATCAACATAACCATGGGGGTCCAGATTCTGATTCCGACTCTCGTTGTGGTGGTTCTTGGCGGGCTTGGATCGGTCAAGGGCTGTTTCTTCGGTTCGCTGATTGTCGGTATGACCGAAACCCTGTCGCAAGCCTATGTGCCCGCGCTGGCCTTGTTCGCCACCTATCTTATCCTTGCGGCCATGCTCGTCTTCCGGCCGCAAGGCTTCTTTGGCCGTACGCCGAAGTCGGTCTGAGGGAATAGCGGGGGATGGAAAACACAGACGACGACAGCTGGCACCCGCTCGTAGAGGGGGATGAGTCCCGGCACGATCCGATGGACCGGGCAGCGGCCCGCGACCAGCGCAGGTTCCTGACCATCGCGCTGATCGGGCTTGCCGTTCTCATCGCTCTGCCTTTCGTGGTTGGCGACTATTATGTGTCGCTGTTCAGCGAAATCCTGATTTTCGGAATTCTCGTATCGGGCGTGAATCTGCTTCTCGGCTACACAGGCCTGGTGTCGCTGGGGCATGCGTCTTTCATGGGGCTCGGCGCCTATGTCACCGCGATCGCCGCGTCGCTGCTGGGTTATCCGGTCTGGCTGTCGATGCTAGCATCGATCCTGATCAGCCTCCTGATCGCTTATGGCGTCGGTCTGCTCAGCGTGCGCACCAAGGGCGTGCAATTCCTGCTGATCACCCTTGCCTTCGGTCAGATGTTTCACGCCATTGCCGAGAAGACCCGGTTCACCGGCGGTGACGACGGGATGACCAACATCCCGCGCATCGATCTCGGGTTCATCGGTCTCGATGCCGATCAGGACCGGGTGTTCTATTTTTTCGTCCTGGTTTGCTTCGTGGTTGCGATGCTGATTCTGCGCCGGGTTGTTGAAAGCCCGTTCGGGCGCGTTCTCGTCGGCATCCGGGAAAACGAAAAGCGCATGCTGGCGATGGGTTACACGACCTTCCCCTACAAGGCGCTGGCGTTCGGGATTTCGGGCATGCTGGCGGGTCTCGCCGGCAGCCTGTGGGTGCAGCATGGCTTCTTCGTCAATCCGCACATCATGACCTGGGAATTGTCGGGCGAGGCGCTGCTGATGGTGATCATCGGCGGTTCGCAATCGTTTTTCGGCCCGGTTCTGGGAGCGGCCTTCTATGTGCTGGCGAAGGATTTGCTGTCCGAGATCACGGAAGCCTATCTGATGTTCTTCGGCTTGATCTTCGTGCTCGTGGTCGCCTTCTTCCAGGGCGGGCTGGCAGGCTTTGCCAGCCGTTTTGCCGAGCGCTTCCTTAACCGAAAGAGCGATGGCGGGGAGGACAAGCCGTGAGTCAGCTTTCCGTCAGCGACATCTCCAAGAGTTTTGGCGCGCTCAAGGTGATCGACAAGTTCGATCTCGATCTGGCCGTCGGGGAACGCCACGCGGTCATCGGCCCCAACGGTGCCGGCAAGACAACTCTGTTCAACATGATCTCGGGCTGGATTCCCCCCGATACCGGGCGCATCGAGGTCGAGGGGCTGGATATCACCGGCCGCTCGCCGCAGGCGGTGACGCAGGCAGGCCTTGCGCGCTCCTTTCAGAAGAACACCCTGTTCGACGGGCTTACTGTGGCCGAAAGCCTGAGGCTCGCGGTGCAGGCGCATTCTCCCGTGCGGTTCAACTTCCTGCAGCCGGCGCGCAAGTTCGGCGGTCTTCAGCAACGTGCCCATGAAATCGCCCGGCAGATGGAGCTGGAAACCGTATTCGACCGCGACGTCAACACGCTGTCATACGGACAAAAGCGTCAGCTCGAAGTGGGTATTGCCCTGGCATGTTCGCCGAAAATCCTGCTGCTGGACGAACCTGCCGCCGGAACGTCTCCGGCGGAACGGGCGACGCTGGTGCGATTGCTGACCACGCTCCCCGACGACGTTACATTGCTGCTGGTCGAACATGACATGGACGTCGTGTTCGGCGTGTGCGAGCGGATCACGGTTCTCAATTACGGACGCGTCGTCGCGTCGGGTACCCCTGACGAAATCCGCAGGGATCCGGAAGTCCGCGCCGCGTATCTCGGTGAATCGGCAGGTCACGCCGGGGAGGCGGGCAAGGCATGAGCAAGTCCGTGCGAAAGAAACCCGCAGCACCAAAGAAGCCAGTTGCGCCGAGGAAACCCGCAGCGGGGAAAAAACCTGTGGCAGCCAAAAAGGCGGCGGCTGTGAAAGCGGCCGGAATGGCGAAGCAGCCGGATATCGCTCCGCTTCTTACGGTCAGCGACATCCACACCTATTACGGCGATAGCCATGTGCTTCAGGGTGTGTCGCTGGACGTCAAACCCGGCGAGTGCGTTGCTCTGCTGGGGCGCAATGGCGCGGGTAAGACAACAACGCTGCGCTCGATTGTTTCGCTCACCCCTGTGCGGCGCGGGCATGTCGGGTTCGACGGCCTTGATATCACGCATTCGCCGACCCATCGCATCATCCGGGAAGGTATTGGCTATGTGCCGGAGGATCGCGGCATCTTTTCCTCCCTCAGCGTGCGCGAGCATCTCGACATAGCACTGTGGGCCGCGAAGAAGCCGCCTGAACGGCGTGATGAAGTGCTGAAGATATTTCCGCGTATTTCCGAGCGTCTGGAGCATTTCGGACAACAGTTGTCGGGCGGTGAGCAGCAGATGCTGTCGATCGCGCGCGCATTGCTGGCCGAACCCCGGTTGCTGATCCTCGATGAGCCATCGGAAGGACTTGCGCCGATCATCGTGGACGAGGTTCGCGATACGCTGGCGCGTGTCAAGAAAACCGGGACGTCCATTCTGCTGGTGGAACAGAATGTCGCCATGGCGCTGGCGCTTGCCGACCGGGTCGTGGTCCTGTCGCAGGGCATGGTGCAGTTCACCGGGACACCTGCCGAACTGGAGGCGCAGCCGGACGTCAAGGACACATATCTGGGCATTGCCTGATCGCACTGGCTGCGCAGAGAAGAAAAACATATGGGGAGCGAGCGGCGGCCATGGACGCGCCGATCTACAGCGATTTGTGGAAATCATGGGAAGAGCCGGTCGTTCCGGAATTCTTCAATCCGACCGAAATCATCCTGGACCGCCATGCGGACGGACTGCAAGCACACAAGCCGGCTCTCATCGTTGAGGACGAGTCTGTTTCTTATGCGCAGTTACGCGCCGAGGTATGCCGCGCCGCGAACGGTTTGCGCCGCATCAGGCTTGCGGTCGATTCCCGCATTCTCGTCTTTGCCACGGATTCGCTTGCTACCATTGCCACGTGGCTTGCCGCCGTGCGCCGCGGTGTCGTTCCCGCCGGCATTTCTGAGCTCTACAAGGCCCATCAGCTGGCCTATTTCCTGCGCGATACGGCCGCGACGGCCCTGTTCATCGACGAGGCACAATTCGAAAAGCTCGCGGAAGCCTGTGATGACCTGCCCGATACGCTGCGCAAGGTGATCGTCAACGGCAGCGTGGCGGAGCACGGATTCCTGAGCGCCCGCGGCATCGAGGTGATGTCTTATGCCGACCTCGTTGAGGGGATGGCGGACGAGGCGGTTGCAGTTCCGCGCCACTGCAACGACGTCACCTACATGTTCTATTCCGGCGGCACGACGGGCACCGCCAAGGGCATCACCCATCTGGCGCATGATTTCTTTCTCGTGCCCGAGCGTCATGGTCCCTGGTGGGAATACACAAGCGGTGACATCGTCTTCGCCACGTCGAAAAAGTACTTCACGCATGGTCTTTGGCCGGGCCTGCTGATCCCGCTGTATTTCGGCGCGACCAGCGTGATCACATCGCTGCCGCCGCGCCCGGATGTTGTCACCGATGTCGTCGAGAAGCACAAACCGACGAAGTTGATCACGGTCCCCACGGTCATCAAGCTTCTGCTGGCGCATTTCGATGCGATGGATCGCGAGCCGCAATTCGCCTCCGTGCGCGCTGTCTACTCGGCCTCGGAAAAAATGCCGCCGGAGGTTTTCGAGCGCTGGCATGAGCGTTTCGGCGTCGAGCTGATGGACAGCATCGGTTCGTCGGAAGTGACCTATGAATGGATTGCGAACCGGCCCGGGGATTTCCGCCGCGGGTCGCTTGGCAAACCGGTTTGCGGTGTCGAGATCAGGCTGGTCGATGATGACGGCCGTGATGTGACAGAGCCGGACACGCCGGGTGAATGCTGGGTCAAGTCGCGTACCGCCTGTTTCTTTTACTGGCGCAAGTTCGACGAAACCAAGAAGACGTTCCAGGGGCCGTGGGTGCGCACTGGCGACCAGCTCCAGTTCGACAAGGACGGTTATTTCTGGTTCGCGGGCCGTTCCAACGATGTTTTCAAGGTGAAGGGGCTTTGGGTGTCCCCGATCGAGATCGAAGCTGCCATCACCGGCAACGAGCGCGTCCTGGAGGCGGCGGCAATCGGCATCGAGGGAAGCGACGGCTTGACCATTGTCAAGGCGTTCGTGGTACTGCGCGCCGGTATTGCCGGTGATGACACGCTGATTGATGACCTGAAAAGCCGGGTGCGCACGGAAGCTGGCGGTTACAAGGTTCCCGACGAAATTGTCTTCGTTCCGGAGCTGCCGCGTACCACTCTGCAGAAAATCGACCGCCGCGCGCTGCGCGACCAGGAAGCCGCGAAGCAGTCCTGAACCAGCACATGACGGGGCTTGACAAATTGCCGTAAGCTTTTAGCTTTGAAACAAAGCAATCAAGCAAAGGGATTGGCATCTTGTCCGAGGTTGCCGCAATAGCGGGTCAGAGCGGGGAGGGGGAAGCCTTGCGGCAGACCGGTCATGCACTGACCGTTTCGCGTCCCGAACTGCTGGCGGGCGGCGATGATGCGATGTTCCGTCAGCTCGTGCACGATCTTCTGGCCTTTTCCGCAAGGCTTGAATCGATCCGCGCGCAATTCGGCGCCTATCTCGGGTTGACCGGCATCCAGTACACGATCCTGATTTCCGTGCGCCATCTGCAGGATGACGATGGCGTGGGCGTAAAGGCGCTCGCCGGGCACCTCGGACTGTCAGGCGCGTTCGTCACGATCGAGACCGGCAAGCTGATCAGGGCGGGGCTGCTGCGCAAACGTGCCAACCCGCAGGACAGGCGCCGGGTTTTGCTCAAGGTCACGGACAAGGCGGTCGCGCAGCTTGAGCAGCTTGCCCCGATGCAGCGCGAAATCAACGACGCTATTTTCGAGTCTTTCGATGCACCGCAGTTTCGCGTGCTGAGCACCCAGTCCAGTGCCTTGCGCGCTGGAAGCGACCGGGCGCTTGCCCTGGCGGATATCTGCTGGGATCTGCTGGATCCGGGGAGCAGGCCATGAGCAGCTCCCTGACGCTCCGATTGATCCACTCGCGTTTGTTCCGTAACTGCCTCGGGCAATTCCCACGGGCGTCTGCATCATCACGGCCCCTGGCGAAGATGAGCCTGTCGGCATGACGATGAGTTCGTTCAATTCGTTGTCTCTCGATCCGCCGCTGATCCTGTTTTCAATCGACAGGAAGGCGAATGGACTGCCGACGTGGGAGGCAGCGCCGGCCTATGTGGTTCATATCCTGTCGGCGGATCAGCGTGAGCTGTCGAACCGCTTCGCGCGTCCGGGCACGAACAAATGGGAGGGCTGCCCTACCAGCCGGGGCCCGGAGGCGCGCCGGTGCTGGCGGGGGCTGCAGCGGTCCTCGAGTGCCGCCGCACGCGCGCACGATGGCGGCGACCGTGTGCTTTTCATCGCCCGCGTCGAGCGCTTCCGCGCAAATCCGGACCGCCGGCCGCTGGTTTTCTGCAATGGGCGCTACAGCGAGCTGGGTTCGGGCCACGGGCAGCCGAACTGTGGCCGCTGGATATTCACTATTGAACGTTTTCACGGCAAACGCCGACAAGGGAGCTGCAAAATGATCAAGACGGGAGCCGAACACCTCAAGACCTTGCGCGACGGGCGCAGGGTGCTGATCGACGGAGGCGATGCGGGTGACGTGACGGTCCATCCCGCTTTCAGGAACGCCTGTACCACGGTCGGCGAACTCTACGATTTCCAGGCGCGCCCCGAAAACCGCGACCTGATGACCTATGAGGTCGAGGGAACCGGGACGCGGGCGAACCGGATCTGGCAACTGCCGAAATCCTACGAGGAACTGGTCGAGCGCCGCCGCGCGCTGGAAAGCTGGGCGGGGGTTCATTGCGGCTTCCTGGGCCGCTCCCCGGATCATGTCGCATCATGCATTTCGGGCATGTATATGGGCCTCGACGTCTTCGAGGCCTATGACAAGGACCGTGCCGGCGCGCTTGCCGACTATTATCGCTATGCGCGCGACAATGAACTCTATCTGACCTACGTCATCATCAATCCGCAGGCGGACCGCTCAAAGGGCGCGCACGAGCAGAAATCCGAATTCCTGACCGCCGGCGTCGTTGATCAGGACGCCGAAGGGCTGACGATCCGCGGCGCCAAGATGCTGGCGACCGCCGGTATCATGGCCAACGAGGTCTTCGTCACTTGCATCCAGCCGCTCGGCAAGGGGGAGGAGCCTTATGCGCTCTCCTTCGCGATCCCGATGAACGCCAAGGGCCTGAAGGTCTTGTCGCGCAAGTCCTACGAGGCCGACGCGCGCAGCATTTACGACAATCCGCTGGCAAGCCGCTTCGACGAGAACGATGCCGTTCTCTACTTCGATGACGTCAAGGTGCCGTGGGAGCGGGTGTTCATCAATCAGGACACCGAAATGTGCGGCAAGCAGTTCCACGCAACGCCTGCCCACGTCTACCAGAACTACCAGGCGCAGGTGCGCCTGATGGTCAAGATGCGCTTCCTGACCGGGCTTGCCCGCCGCATTGCCGATATCAACGGGGTTTCGAATTTCCCGCAGGTGCGCGAGACGCTGGGCACGATTGCTGCCGAGTGCGGCATGATCGATGCGCTGGTGCATGCGATGGAGGCCAAGGGCTTCAGCTACGGTCCCTATTTCGTGCCGGACCGCCATACGCTTTACACCGCCGCTGTGCTGAGCCAGCAGCTCTATCCGAAGTTCATCACCACGCTGCGTGATCTCGCCGGTGGCGGGCTGATCATGCTGCCATCGTCGATTGCCGATTTCGGCAACGAGGAAATGGCGGACCTGATCGGCAAGACGCAGCAGTCACCCGCAGCCTCTTCGGAAGGCCGGGTGAAGTTCTTCAAGCTTGCATGGGATGCGATCGGATCGGAATTCGCCTCGCGCCACACCCAGTACGAGATGTTCTATTCCGGTGCGACCTTCGTTACCAAGAACCACAGCTTCCGCACCTTCGACTGGGAGCGTAGCGGCGCGATGGTCGATGCGATGCTGGATGGCTATTCGCTTGAAGAAGAACTGAGCCGTTTCAACCAGGCAGCCGAGTGAGGGACAATGACAATCGACAAGGAACACCTGGAATTTCACGCCGTCGATCTTGGCTCGGGCTGGGAAACGCCGCCCGGCTATCCCGCAGGCATCCAGCAGAAGATACTTGCAGGCTCGCTCGACGAGGCGGCCAAGAAAGGCAACCGCACCCGGCTGTTGCGCTTTGCGCCCGGCGTCTACACGACCAAGCCGTTCGTGCACGATTACTGGGAAGAGGTCTATCAGCTATCGGGAGACCTGACGGTCGGCAACGACGAAAACGGGGAGGGCGGCGAGAGCTTCGCTCCCAACACCTATGCCTGCCGCCCGCCCGGCGCCTATCACGGACCCTTCAAGTCCGAGGGCGGATGCCTGCTGCTGGAAACGCACTACTACGATGAAACGAACTAGCCTTCGATTGGCAGTTCGATGATGTCGTAGGTGTGGCTGATGCGACGGCTCAATACCGGATCGATCAATTCGCATGAGAAACGCGATGCGGGACGTATGCCGCCTATTGCCGCAAGCGTCCCGCACATCATGGCATCGCCATCGCGGAGACCGCCGGTTGCATCTTCCTTGCCGAACATCGCGATCAGCTCTTCGGGGGAGCGCATCTTCGAGACCGGGCCTTCCTGATAGACAACCTCCTTGCCGCCTTCGGTGATGGTCGCGCGAAGCTGCAATTCGTCCCAGTGGTCCGCGACCTCCGAATAGCGCCAGAAGTCGCCACCCATCGGTTTGTCGCAGATTTGCTTGGCGATGGTGATGCCCTGCTTTTCCAGTTCGCGGTCGGTGTGGTCGGAGCCGATGCCGACCCAGTTCTCTCCATCGATGCGGGCGATGATGAACTCGGCTTCGCCGCTGGTGTTGTCGCCGGTCACCTCGAGCACACGCGCCGTCGAGAGATGCAGAACCGCGTTTCGGTAGAAGATCGGCGTGCGTGCCGGGCGTGGTATGCCGACTTCCTCCAGTTCCCTGATATGGGCTTCCATCGCCACGACATCGCGCCCTGTCCAGCCAGCCACGATCAGGCGGCGGAACGTGACATCCGCCTGCCGGGAGCCGGATTTGTCTGTCAGGTTGAGGCACAATTTCTGTTCGGGCAAGTTCATTGAGAGCACCTGTTTTCATGGTGTGGCAAGATGTGAGATGTCTGCTGGACGGCTGGAAATGCCTTGATCGTCCGTGGCTTGAGCATGGCCTTATCCCCGCGGTTCCACAAGACTTGATCCCGGCTCGGCTGCCGCCTGCAAGTTTGATTAATTGCAACAAGCGGCGTCGCCACCTTGAGTACTCTCAGAAGTCTCCAAAGGGTTTTCATGGTGCCGGAAGCAGAATGGCAATTTGGAAAAGGCGATCGGGAAGCGTTTCACCCGGAATGACGATGGATGAGATTCTGACCAGCCATCCCGAAGTGATCGCTGTCATGAACCGGCACGGCATGCTTTGTGTCGGCTGTCTGCTGGCTCCCTTCCACGATGCGTGGGATGTTGCACGCGAACACGGCCTCGACCGGGATGACTTATATGCGGAAATCCTCGAGGCAATCGGCAAGGCACGGCAGCATTGACCGATCAGCCTTGTGTGCGCTCTTTGCCATGCGCGATCAGCACGAGCCTGTGGCCATCGGTCAGGGTGATCTTCTGACGCCCTGATTTCACCCAGCCTGCGGTCTCCCATGCGCTCAAGAGCCGTGAGACGGTATGAAGCGTCGTGCCCGTCATATCCGAGATATCCTGACGCGACACCGGGAAGTCGATGACGATACCTTCAGCGGTTTTCTTCCCGGTTTGCTTTGCAAGCTTCAGAACGGCATTTGCCACACGCTGTTCGACCCGTTCGGTTGCGAGTTCGGCGAGTTGCAGTTGGGTTTCCGCAAGCCGTTTGCCGACCGTTGCTAGGGTGTTGGTGGCAAAGGTCGGATGGTTCGCCACAAGGTCTGGCCACAGCGTATTGGGCCACACAAGTATGACGCAATCGCGCGCGGCTACGGCATCGGCAGGGTAGGCGTCGACACCCAGTGCCATGGCGATGCCGAACAATTCTCCCGATGAGATGTATCGCGGCACGAATTGATCGCCCTGAGGGGTCAATTTTACCACGCGAATATGCCCGTCGAGCAGCAGAAAGAACTCCCGTGCAGGCTGGCCCTGGATAAAAATATGCACGCCTTTCGCGATCCGTTGCGACCGGGCCTGCATCAAGAGCGCGCGCAAGGCGCTTTCGTCCATGTCGCGGAAGGGTGGCAAATCCCGAATGAGGGAGATGTCGAGTTTTTGCAGCATGTTTTCCTTCAGACCCCGCCCAGCGGCGAAGAACCGATCGCATACAGGCATAGAGCTGGAAGTCTAAGTCATGGACATATGAATGATCTAATTCAGGATTTTGAATTCAACGATGCCTGTTGCGCGCAGGTATCCAGAGCAGCCGGCATTGCCGTGCAGACAATCGCTCCGGATGCGATCCGGGGGGCGCGGTACAGGGAAAATAGAGCATGACTGCACGGCCGGCTGAGAAGACGGCTCATATCAGAACAGTGGTCTCAGGTCAGACGCCGAACCGGATATCGCCTTGCTCGGCATGAAGGCCGATAAATGCAGCGGCTCCAGCGGTTTTGATCATCCGCTGGACGGCATGCGGCGTCATGAGCGCAGCAGCAGTCGACAACGCATCCGCCATGGCAGCAGATTCATGAATGACAGTCGTGCGCAGCCAGTCAGATGTTGCCGGCTTGCCGGTCACGGGGCTTATCAGATGGCTTTCGCCATCGGCGCTGAAGATCGTGCCGGCAGGCGCGCTAGTTGCGATTGCGCGGTCACGCAAAAGGACTTCAGGGCCATCGGAATTACCGAGATGCACGGACCAGCCTTCGTTACCGGCAGGCGCGCCGATTGCCGTTATCTCGCCAACCTCGACAAGCGCCTCGCTCAAGCCGTTGCCACGCAGGTAAGCCGCGATCCGGTCGGTCACATAGCCTTGCGCGATGCCGTTGAGCGTCAGCGCCCCACCTTCAGGCAGGACGATGCGGTTCGCTTCAACGCTGACCCGCCGCCACCCGACCCGCGCGCGGGCTTGCGCAACAAGACTTGCGCCGGGTTTGCCGCCGGCTTCCGCGTAAGCCTGCCAAAGCGGCTGGACGGTCGGGTCGAACATGCCTTCGCTGAGCGCATGGGCGGCGGAGACCTGGCTTGCAAGCGCGAGGAAGTCGGCTGCCGGGCCGGTCAGTTGACCTTCGGCGTTCAGCCGGCAGAGCGCGCTGCCGGGCCGGTAGAGGCTGAACATATCCTCAAGCCGCGAGATTTCCTTGCGCGCCCCGGCGAGCAGGCTTTGCGCGCGTGACGCCTCAAGCCCGGCAAGGCGGATCTGCGCGTGCGCGCCAAGTGCCACGCCCTGCCACTGCTGGATCGAAGCGGCGGCGGCGGTCATGCCCGCCATGCCGCATGCGGCGGTTGCCGCTGAGATGGCGATGAATCGTCTGCGGCTGATGGTCATTGCATTGAATCCGTGTGCTCGTGAGTATCCATCTGCTGTTGGCCGGCAGACGTCAGATCGACGGGCCCCAATACATAGGCGTCGGGGATGTCGGCCAGATGCATCGCACGCCCGCCATTGTCGGCGATGAAGGCTTCGGCGGCCTGCATCGTGCCGAAGGGGATCGCTTCCGGCGCGCTCATGCCGCCTTTTCTACTGCTTTCGATGACGAAGACCGCTTTCGCTGCATCGATCCATGCGCCATCTCCCGGATGGGCCCAGCTTACCGCTTTCGACATGTCGTGCACGTAGGTGACGACGGCTTCGGCCAGTTCCTCCGGCGATCTGAGAAAGGCCACGGCATCGCGAACCTGCGTGAACCAGATCGGGTGCTCGTATCCCTTGAGATGGATCTGCGCCTTCGGGCCCTCATGTTCGAGGACGGTCATGTTGCAGTAGTGACCAACGGCTTCCTCGGTCATGGCGACCGGTGCGGGCAGGGCGGTGCTCTGCTCTTCGTCGGAGCAGCCGCCAAGGGCTGCGGCAGCAACGAAGATAGCCATCGCCAGAAGAGTGCGCTTCATGGCCGGACCCTTCCAAGCAGAACAACCGCGACCGATATGGCGGCAAGTGTCCACGCCAGTGGGCTGGCGAGCACCCATGCCCCCTGGGCCAATGGACTGCCGGAAACCGCGCCCAGCCCCGTCTGCACAAGGGCGGTATCGGTTGCGGACATGTTGTAGAGACGGAACGCATCGGCCGGGTTGAGCAGCAGAAGCCATGGGAAGATGGTCCTGGCGAACACACCTTCGCCGCTGGCGAGCAGGCCGCCGAGAAGCGCCAGGTCGTATAATACGACGGCGCCCAGCCAGATGCCCACGGCAAGGGCTGCGGCTGTTCCCGTCTGGCGGACGCTGGCGCTGGCAATGTAGCCGACCGCGATAAAGACAGCGCCCAGCAGGATACTGGTGGCTGCCAGGGCCGCCAGTCCACCCAGCGGCTGCGGGCCGGGATTGCCGTCGAGTGCAATCGCCAGGATTGCTGCAATTCCCGAACTGATGACGATCGCAATTGTCAGTACCGCCAGATGGCCCAAAAATTTTCCAACCAGCAACTGCCAGCGCGCAATCGGTGTCGCCAGCACGAGTTGAAGCGTTCCGCGGTCTATTTCACCGGCAATCGCATCGAAGGAAAGCAGCAGCGCGATCAAGGGAATGAGATAGACCGACAGCGTCGACAGGCTGGCAATGGAAACAGCCAGAAGCGAAGCGTCGACCTCGCCCGTTGCTCCGCTGCCCAGCAGCACCAGCAGTACCGCGAAAACGGTCAGGATCACCGTCGACAGCAAAACCCAGCTGTTGCGGATGCCGAGGCGCGCTTCCGTGCGCGCGATTGCCATGACAGGGCTCATGACCGCGCCTCCTTGTCGGGGTTGGCGCGCGAATAGTGCCGATAGACCTCGTCCAGGCTGGGCGGAATAACCTCGATGTCGGCGATCGCACCGGGCCGCTGATGCAGGGCGGCGAGAATGGCCATTTTCTCATCCGGTTCGCAGGTCACTTCCACCGAGGCGCCGTTGATGCGCCGCCCGCCGAATTCGCGATGCAGGGTCTCGGCGTCAGCGGGCTTCGTCTTTACCCGGATACGGATGGGTAGCCGCGCGTCACGCTGAAGCATGGCCAGCGGGCCATCGGCAACCAGATGTCCCTGCCGCAGGATCGCGACGCGGCTGGCCCGGGCTTCGAGTTCGCTCAGGCCGTGAGAAGACAGCAGCACCGAAGTGCCCTGTTCCGCCAGGCCGGCGATCAGCTGGTAGAAATCATTTCGTGAAAGAGGGTCGAGGCCGGAGGTCGGCTCGTCAAGCAGCAGGATGCGCGGGTTGCCGACGATCGCCTGTGCAAGACCGAGACGCTGGCGCATGCCCTTCGAATAGGTGCCGCAGCGCCGCGAAGCGGCTTCACCCAGCCCGACCTGTTCCAGCGCAGCGTTCGCTTCGCTTGCCGCAGCGCCCTTCAGCTGTGCGTAAAACGCCACAACTTCACGGCCTGTCAGCGTCTTGGGAAATGCGACGTTTTCCGGCAGGTAGGAGATCAGCCGGCGCGCCTGCCGGCAACCTGCCTTCAGCCCGTCTATCAGTGCTTCGCCGCTGTTGGGCTCGATGAAACCGAGCAGAATGCGGAACAGGGTCGTCTTGCCAGCACCGTTATGGCCAAGAAGGGCCAGCGTTTCTCCCGGTGCTATGGCAAGCGAAACGCCATCCAGAGCATGTACGTCACCGAAGGACTTGCTGACCGATCTGATGTCGACTGAGGCGCTCATTGCATGCTGGCCTTCCATTGGCGGGCAAAGTCCGGCAGCTCGTGCGGCTTCATCAGCGGCTTGTCGTCAATGACGCCGCCGGGCAGCAACGCGGGGAAATTCTTCTGGGCCCAGCGGATCAGCTGTACCGCCGGGCTACCCACCAGCAGCTTCGCGGAGGCTTGCGTCCACAGGATGCGGTCGATCGCATCGTTCGGCCTGAACGGCTGGTCGGCGATGCCGTCGCCGTTGATGTCGTAGGCGGCATGGTCGCTCCAGTAGTTTCCCGACCAGACATGGTTGCGGGTGGAGACGAACTTGATCTGGGTGCGGTTGGCGACGAAGGCGTTGCCGGTGATGTCATTGCGCTCCGAACCGCCGGTGAAGTGGATGCCTATGGGGCAGGATTCGAACCGGTTGCCGCGCATGACGTTCTTGTTGGCATTATAGACGAAGAGACATTTTTCTCCGCCGCCGATGACAGCGTTGCCTTCCACGACGGAGTTGTTGGCATAGTTCAGCATGATGCCGTGGTCACGGTCGCGGATCGAAATGTTGTCGCGGATGATCACCCGGTCGCTGAACATGATCGCGTAGCCGAGATGATTGCCGATCGAGATGTTGCCGGTCACGACACTGTCGTTTGCGTGCATGTAGTGGATCGCAAAGCGCAGGTTCTCGAAACGGTTGCCGGAGAATGTGTTCTTGCGGCTGGTGTTGACGAAAATGCCATCGCGGCCGAGCACGAAGCTGTTGTTTTCGACGGTTGAACCGGGCGCATTCCAGACGTAGACGCCGTTGCCGCGACGGTTCATCTGCCGGTCGTCACGGCCGGTGATCTCGTTGCCGGTCACGTGCGCGTCCCGAGCGCCGTGGATGTCAATACCGTAGAGATTTCCGGTCAGAACGTTGTCGCGCACGATTGCGCGCGTCGCTTTCTTTGTCAGCTTGACGCCGGCATCGATGGTTTCGTGTGAGCTTCCAGACCCCGTGATCTGCAAGCCTTCGATGATCACATCGGGTGATTCCACTTCGATAACCGAGCCGGTGCCGCGGCCATCAATATGGGCGCCCACGTCGCCGGATATCGTCAGCGGCATATCGATGCGTATCGGACCGGAGTGGAGGCCGGCCGCCAGAAGCAGCCGGTCTCCGGAGTGTGCGATAGCAATCGCGCGCGCCAGTTCGTTACCGCCAGCCGATACTCTGATGTCGGTGGCTGAAGCAGCACCTGAGCCTGCGTAAAGACACAGGAGACAGGCGATTGCGCGCGCGATCCCTTTCATCGGAACGGTTCCTTATGCCCCGCGCGGTTCGACGAGCATGCGGCCGCGCATCTCCATGTGGAGCGCGTGGCAGAACCACTGGCAGTAGAACCAGTGTACGCCGGGCCGGTCGGCGGTGAAGGTCACCGAAGACGTTGCCTGCGGGCCGATCTCCATGGCGATACCGTAATTCGACAGGCAGAAGCCGTGGGTCACGTCGTCGATGTCGTCGAGGTTTGTGACATAGACCGTCACCTCGTCGCCTTGCTTGACCGTGAACTTCTCCAGCCCGTATTGCGGCGCCAGCGAGGTCATATAGACGCGGACCTTGTTGCCGTCGCGGATCACGGTGTCATCGGACACCAGGTCAACGCCGTCCGCAGCGGCCTGCTTGACCGCGTCGGCGAACATCGGGTCGTCACGTTTCCACAAGTTCGACGGCTTCACGATGTCGGCGCGCACGATGATGCTGTCATGCGGCTCGGCAAAGGTCGGCCCGTCGTGAACGACCTTCATGGCGTCCGACGAGATGTCGATGACCTGTTCGTTCTCGGGTTTAAGCGGACCGACATTCAGGAAGCGGTCCTTGGAGAACTTGTTCATCGAGATCAGCCATGCACCATCCGCTTCGGCGGTCTCGCCCATCGAGGTGGAGTTGTGGCCCGGCTGATAGTGAACGTCGACCTTGGAGATGATCGGGTCGACATCCTCGCCCGCGAACTTGCGGATTGCCTTGTCGATGTTCCACTTCACGACCTGGCTGTCGAGGAACAGCGTGGTGAAGGCGTTGCCCTTGCCGTCATAGGCGGTGTGCAACGGTCCCAGGCCCAGTTCCGGTTCGCCGACGACGGCGGAACGCGGATCGGCGTCAGACTCAAACAATGCGTCGAGCTTGGTCACATCGATGATCGATACGGTCGGCGACAGCTTGCCGTTGATCACCACGTGGCGTTTGTCGGGTGCGGTGTTGACGCCATGCGGGCTGTTCGGGATCGGGATGTAGCGGGTGTACTTCTTGTTGCTGCCCTTGCGCCCGTCGATGACCGGCACGCCGTTCAGCATCTGTACGTCTCCCGCAGCGACGCCCTTCTCGATTTCCTTCAGGTTGAAGACAACGACGTGGTCGAGTTCGTTCGCCGTCATCTCCGCCAGGTTCATACCCATCTCCGAATTGTAGGATGTGGAGAAGGCGTATTTGCCCTGGTAGTCGCAATCGGTGTTGTCGAGGTTGCCCGACACCATGACCTGCCAGGCGACCTTCATCTCATCGCCGTCGATGGCGGTGAAGATGTTGGTGTATTTCGACGGATCGTCGAGCACGGAGCCATCGTTGACCAGCGGCGCCTCGTGCTCGCCATTGGCAAAGACGTAGCCGGTGCGCGGATACTTCTGCGGGCGCATGCCGTGGATATCATGCGCGTTGGGGACCTCGATGATCTTGTCGCATTTCATCACGTCGCAGCGCACGCGCGCCACGCGTGTGTTGGCCTTGTCGTTCATGAACAGGTAGCGGCCGTCATAGGTGCCGTCGGTGAACGACATGTGCGGGTGGTGCAGGTCGCCGTTGTCATAGGTGACCTTGCCGCGCGCGGCGAGGAAATCCTTGGTTTCCTGCGACAGGCCTTCGGTCAGAACTTTCAGGCTTTCGTTGGTCTGGCCCCAACCGGTCGCTGAACAGCGGTTGAAAACGGGAACGCGCATCAGTTCGCGCATGGACGGGAAGCCCAGGATGCGCAACTCGCCCGTTTGACCCGATGACCAGAACCCGTAATAGGGGTCGAGTTCACCGGGTTCGAGGTTGTGGTGGCCCATGCCCTGGGCCAGAGCCTTGCTCGGGCCAAGCGCGGGCAGAAGTGCCCCGCCGACCCCGCTGCCGGCAAGGGCAGCGGTCGCTGCCGATGCGGTCAACATCGTTCTGCGTGATAGACCTTTTCTTCTGGTTTCTTCTGCCGACATGGGACTACCTCCTTTTTCGGTCAGGACTTGCTTGAGCTAACAACTCACTCGCGGCACTCACTAAATCCGGCGCGGGATCATGCGCGGGCGTCTGGCCCGCGGCCTTCATGTCCTTGGCGCGCCGGGCCTCTCGCTTGATGACGACCGGGCATTTGGCCGTGCTCTGGTAGAGAACCTGACAGTGCAGACACTGGTGGCATTCGTTCGGATTGATGCTGCCGTCGGGGTGGATCGCCTGGACGAAGCATTCGTTCTTGCAGCGGTGGCAGGGGTTGCCGCACTCGCGGTAGCGCTTCAGCCAGTCGAACATGCGCATCCTGGCGGGGATCGCCAGCGCCGCGCCCAGCGGGCACAGGTAGCGGCAGTAGAAGCGCTCCACGAACAGCCCCGCCGTCAGCAGCGCGACCGCGAAGAGAACGAAAGGCCAGTCGCGCTGGAATTTGAGGATGATCGCCGTCTTGAACGGCTCGACCTCGGCATAGTGCTCCGCCATGTCTAGCGAGTAGAGCGACATGCCGAATAGACCTAAGAAGATCATGTATTTGACCGGCCACAGCCGCTCGTGCAGGCCCCACGGAAGTTTGTATTGCGGGATCTTGAAGTACTGGCCGATCTTGTTGGTCAGTTCCTGCAAGGCGCCGAAGGGGCAGAGCCAGCCGCAGAACACGCCGCGCCCCCAGAAAAGCAGGGAAGCTGCGACCGAGAACCACAGGATGAAGATCAGCGGGTCCATCAGGAACGCCGACCATGAGAAGTTGCTCATCGCCGCGTTGAAGAAGGCGAGGATGTTGACGACGGAGAGCTGGGCATTGGCGTACCATCCGAGCACGACCAGCGTGACCGTCAGGAAGGCGATGCGGAACCAGTAGACGAAGCGTTCGCTGCGGGTGACCTGCATCTGGAAGAAGAAGACGCCGGTCAGGATGATGATGGCGGCGGCCAGAATGCCAACCTCGAAGCGCTTCTGCCACCAGATGCGTTTCCAAAGATGGCTCAGATCACCGGGATCGGAGGCCACGGAGGAATCATCCTGTGCCGAAGTGCTGCCATCACTGCCGGCGCCTGTTTGCGGTGCTTGCGCCGGGATTTGCTCGAGAAACCGGTCGGGAAGGCCGTAGCCCAGATCGAATGTGATGAAGGCCTTGTCGATGGCGCCGACCGCGCGCTGCACCAGCAGTTGCAGGCGGAAGGGCTGTGAGGGATCGAAACCGGCATCGGCGGGAATGCGGAACAGGTCCAGTTCTGTGAAGGAGGGGGCATCTTCTGTCGCGAGGCGGCCAAGCCTGCGGTGCATCTTGTCGTGAAACCGGATCGAGTGGTCGCCCTGGATCAGTTGAATGCGGTCGAAGATGCCGCCGCGCACATAACCCGATCCTTTGAACGAGTAGCGACCCCGGCCAAGCACGAGAATGGCCTGCTCGCCTTCGCCCAGCCATTCGACGAGATTGCCGTACTCCCCGTCGCCCAGAAGGGTCCGGCCGATTTCCGGGGCGCTCGCGAGCGCCAGATGCATGTCGATGAAGATCTCGCTTCCATCGCCGGGTTCGGGCCGCGCGATGGCGCGCTGATCGCCGGAAGCGATAAAGGCCTGATTGACCTGGCCGACATCGAGCTTCAGCGCCCGGATCGATCCGTCACCATCCAGTGTCTGCCAGTTCGAGACCGGGGCGTCGCCAGGTTCCGATGCGATGATCCTTTGCGTCGGTCCTTCGGATGCCTTGTCCGCCTGAAGGCCTCCGAGGCCAAGCTGGCGGGCAACCCGCAGACCGGCGCGAACGATCGAATCGTCGATGACCATGATGGTGACGGTGGCGCCGGAAACGATGTCCAGATCGTGCGCGGAGCCACTCGATTGCGCCTCGGCTACAAGGTCGAGGCCGGTATATTTGCCGATCACCTCGCGGATCGCGCTTTCAGGGATGCCGACAAGCACGATCGGCTCGGAATGCTTGACCAAACGGACGCCGGTGATTTTGCCGTTCAGATCGACGCCCATGATCACGTGGATCGGTTTGCCGGAATATCCCGTTGTCGTGACGAAATCCGAAGTCAGGAAGACGTAGCCAACAGTTTCGCTGCCCTTGCGGGCTTCGTAGACGGGCAAGTCCTTGCGCAAGGGGCCAAGCGTGTCAGCTTCAGGCGCAATCTCGACGAGTTCGACCTTGCCGATGAATTCACTGATGAGCGGCTCGGCCGTGGCGCGGGCCGTCAGGCCGGACAACGCGATGCATATGGTCAGGAATGCCAGTGCAAATTGCGCCAGCGATGGCGATTGCCTCCGGCCTTGTGCGCAAGGCTGGCGGTCATTGCGGACAAACCCCCTGCAAAAAGCAATTGTATGTTTGTGCGATGACATCTGCCCTGATCAGCTTTTTTGGTGTTTGCTGACCAAGGCGTATCGAACGTAAGCCCGGCGTTCTTTGACGAACGACAAATAATTTTGAGAAGCCGCTCATTGCCTCTCGCTTGCGGGTTCGGGCGCGCTTTTGCAGTCAATGTCCGTTTTCGGGGTACCTGCCGCAAACTATCCGGCACGGGCAGACGGCGGCCATGGATCGGAAACGGAACTCATTGCCTGGGCCGCGCATGCAGCCAGCCATCGTCGAATTCGACCGTTTCGACGCCCGCCAGAGACTTGACCCGTTCGAGTTCCGATATCAGCCCGGCAGTGCGCGCCTTGCCGATCCTGACGCCGGCTTCGGGCCAGAACGCGCGCACGGCGAGACCCTTGCCGTCGCGTTTGGCGTCAAGCCGCCCGATCACCCGCTCACCCTGCAGCACGGGAAAGACATAGTAGCCGAACTGCCGCTTGGCTTCGGGGACGAAGATCTCGATCCGGTAGTGGAAGCCGAACAAGCGCTCCGCCCGTCCCCGGTCGCGCAGGGCAGGGTCGAATGGCGACAACAGCCGCACGCGCGATGACGGGGCTGGCAATGAAGACGCATGGTCGAGAATGGCTTCGTTCGTGAAACTGCGCCGGTGCGATCCATCCGCCATCCCGATGTCCGCCTCGACGATGCGGCCGGCGGCAAGCGCCTGCGCGCACCATGCCTTTGCCTCGTCCCGCGTCACGATGTCGAAGAAGGCCGCGAGTTCCCCGCTCGTGCCGAAGCCGAGCCGCTGAAGCGCCGCTGACATCGCCCAGTCGACGATTTCCTTATCGTCGATCCGGCCCTTGAAGTGTTCCTCCGGAATGACGCGCTCAGCCAGATCGTAGAACTTGCGGAAGCCCTGGCGATGGCAGATTGCCAGCCGGCCGGACCGCCAGAGGAATTCCAGGGCCGTCTTGGAGGGATGCCAGTCCCACCAGCCCGACGAGCCCTTCTTTTCGTCGCCGCCGACATCGAGAGAGCAGGCCGGGCCGTTGTCGGCGACATGCCGGAGCACGGTTTCGATTTCCGCTTCCCATCCTTCGCGGCGCCACTGCGGCCAGCGCGCC
The DNA here is from genome assembly GCA_020637855.1 of Rhodobiaceae bacterium. GTDB lineage: Bacteria > Pseudomonadota > Alphaproteobacteria > Rhizobiales > Tepidamorphaceae > JACKJK01. Next base: position 55,390 of record JACKJR010000003.1, read on the forward strand.
CGCATGCGTGCTTCGTCGCGGGCGAATTTCAGTCGCCACATCGGGTAGAACCGCATCGGGATGATCGCAGCGTCATGGGTCCAGTGTTCGAAGGCGCTGCGGTGATGTGCGACAAGGCGCTCCAGCGCGCGTGGGCGGTACTGGCTGCGGCGAGACCAGAGGATCAGGTCGTGAGCCCGGGCAAGCGTGTTGACGCTGTCGACCTGGACGAACCCGAGATCTTCAAGCACGCCGTCGAGGTCCTTGCCCTTGCCGGGTCCCGATCCCTGACGCAGCAACAGGTGCCGGTCCAGGAACAGGCGGCGTGCGCGCTGATTATCCAGTATCGCTCGTGTCATTTGACCTATGTATCGCCATTGCCGGGTCAGGAAATAGCCTGATGCCCGCATTGACGGGGCGCGGCAGTCCCCGGGCTGGACCAAACCCGCCCGAATTAATTGCTCTGCCTCTATGAAGGCATTGCAATATTGCTTGATAGCTTGGCCTTCAGGAAATCCACCAGAGCACGCACCTTCGGCGGCACCGACCTGCCTCCCCGATACAGGGCATATATGGGAACGGCATCCTTAAGCGCATGTCCACTAAGCAGTTCGACGAGACTTCCGTCGCGCACTTCGATGCGGCCACGCAGGTCCGTCAGGCGCCCAATACCGCAACCTGCCAGAAGCGCCTGGTATGCTGCATTGCCGCTGTTGACTACCAGGGGTCCGGTTACCTTCACCACGTCCACGCCGCGCTCCGACTCAAAAAACCAGTCGTTGTAAACTGCCCCGAAGCCCCGGATGACAATGCATGTGTGGTTGAGCAGGTCGCTGGGCACCTCGGGCGGGTCATGCTTTTCGAGATAGGAAGGTGCGGCGCAGATGATCTGCCGTGTCTCGCCGATTTTCCTGGCGAGCAACGCGGAATCCGGCAACTTGCCCCAGGTAATCGCGACATCATGGATCTCCAGGTTGGGATCGTCCTGCGCATCCGACAAGTCGATTGAAACCGACAGGTCCGGATGGGCTTCCATGAACTCCGCGATGTGCGGAATGACGTTGTACAGCCCGATCATGACGGCACAGGTGATCTTCAATGTTCCGCGCGGCTCGGCTCCGTACTGGCTGGCAGCCAGTTCCGCGTCCTGTATGTCCGACAGGATCTTTACGCCGCGCCGGAAATAAACATCGCCTGCATCGGTCAGGTTCAGATGCTTGGTCGTGCGGTCAAGCAGACGCACACCCAGGCGCCGCTCCAAGCCGTCGATCCGCCGGGAAACCGCGGAGCGTGTGAGCCCGAGTTGCCGCGCCGCGGCGGCAAAGCTGCCGCCTTCCACGACCGAGACATAGATTTTCAGATCATCGTTCTGCATCGCCTGGTCGCCATTGTTGCGTAAACCTCACCATGTTGGGTCCTGATCTAATCTTCTAGTCATCTTGGCGATCATATTACCATTGCCGGCAACATTATCCGGGCGGCAACCGGCCCGGAACAAGAAGAATGCTGGGAAGCGCACCAATGATCAAACTCGTGACTGTGCTGAAGCGCAGGTCCGACATGACCCGCAGCGAGTTCGAACATCGCTGGCTTCATGTCCATGCGCCGATTGCAGCCGTGTTCCCCGAACTGCGAGGGTATGTCCTGTCGTTTTCGATAGAGGACGGGGAACCCGAAGCCGACGGCGTCGCGCAGCTTTGGTTCGACGACCGCGAGGCGGTCCAGCGCTCCTATGCCTCGCAGATCGGCCGCGAGGGATCCAGCGATGCCCGCGAGTATCTTGCAAGACGAGACCATCTCATGGTCGGCGAGCGCTGGGCGGGGCCGGCCGAAGACAGCGCCGGCTTTCAATACAAGATGATGATCGGGCTGAAACGGCCTGCGCAGCAGTCGCGGCCCGCATTCGTTTCCGCGGTCGACGCGCTTGACGACGGGACGCTGCAGCACGGCTTTGCCACACCCACTGTGCGGGTTTGCATCGACGATCAAGGCAAACAGCTGAATTCCGGAGTAGATGGTGAACTCGACCTGTTCGAGGCCGAAGCGGCGTTCGACGCCCTGGTCGAGGCCTGGTACCCGGATGCGCAGACCATGAAATCGGCCGCAGCAGATTTTGCCACCACACCGGCCCATGCAGCCCTGGCCGGCATTGCCGGTTCGCGCGAGACGTTCCTGCTGTTTGAAAACGTGGTCGTTGCACCGCCCGAACAGGTTCAGCCTGCGCGGCTGCTCACCGGCAACCGCGCACTCGGATAGCTGCTCCACAGACTAATTTCCAAGAATCAGAAGAACACGAACATGACAAAGAAAACCGCACTTGTTATCGGAGGCACTGGCGTTTCCGGGCGCGCATTGATCTCGCACCTGGAAAACGATCCGGAGTGGGACGTGATCGGCGTTTCGCGCAATGCGCCCTATTTCGACACGAAGGCGAAGTTCGTATCCGTCGATCTGATGGACCCCGGAAGCTGCCGCAGCGGGCTGGGTGCGCTCACCGACGTCACCCATGTGTTCTACACAGCCTATTGGGACGACCCGGATTTCGCCAAGACGCGCGAACCCAACACCGTGATGGCGAAGAATTCCCTGGCTGTCGTCGCCGATGCGGCGAAGAACCTGCAGCACGTCTGCCTGTTGCAGGGAACCAAGTATTACGGACAGTACCTCGGCCCCTTCAAGACACCCGCAAAGGAAAGCGACCCACGTATCGACGTGCCGCATTTCTACTACGACCAGCAGGATTTCCTGACCGGCCTCCAGGACGGGAAGGACTGGACCTGGTCGGCGGCGCGGCCGCATGTCATTTGCGGCTACGCGCTGGGCAATCCGCTCAACCTGATCTCGATGATCTGTGTCTACGCCGCAATCCTCAAGTGCCACGGAATGCCGTTTTTCTATCCCGGCAAGCCGGGAGCCTTCACGTCGATTTACCAGGCGACCGATTCCGGCCTGCTGGCGCGCGCGATGGTATGGATGGCAACGACGCCGGCCTGCGCCAACGAGGCCTTCAACATCACCAATGGGGATTTCTTCCGCTACCAGAACCTGTGGCCCGTCTTCGCCGACTATTTCGGCATGGAGGCCGCCGGGGTGCAGACCACGGAAATGGTCGGCTTCATGAAGGACAAGGACCATGTCTGGGACGACATCGTCCGCGAGAACGGCCTTCAGCCCAACCCGGTCGCGCGTCTGGCAAACTGGAATTTCACCAACTACGCCTTCTCCAACGACTGGGACGTCATGTCCGACACGACGAAATGCCGCAAATACGGGTTCATGGAATTCATCGATTCCGAGGAGATGTTCCTCGGTCACTTCGATGCCCTGCGCCGGATGAAGATCGTTCCTTGAGGGAGCAGCCATGCCCTATGTGATCGAGACCTGGGACAAGCCCGACAGTCTTGCGCTGCGCATGCGCGTAAGGCCCGAGCACATCGAATTTCTCAAGGCCAATGTCGCAAGCCTTCTCGGCGCGGGGGCCAAGCTGTCGGACGATGGTGAAACCATGCTCGGCACGATCTACATCGTCGATGTCGAGACCCGTGCGGAAGCGGAGGCTTTTGTTGCCGGAGATCCGTTCACGAAGAACGGATTGCCGGAGCGGATCGAGATTACGCGCTGGCGAAAGGCGTTTTTCAATTTCGAGAACAACATGCACAACCTGAAACTGTAGCCGACGCACCGGCAAGGAGGCCGAACGTCATGTCACAACACCAGCCGGAATTCCCCGAGGAATTCGAAGCCGCACGCAACAATGCGAAAGTCGGGACGGTTCTGGTGTCGCAGAGTGCACGTAACCGCGTCTGGTACCTGCATCTGCGGCCGGGAGAGCGGATCGGCTACCATTGCCATGTGCTCGACTATTTCTGGACCTGCCTGACGCACGGGCGCGCCCAGTCGCGCATCAACGGCACCGCACCGACGGCCCGGGACTATGCGCCCGGCGATACCGCCCACATGAGCTACGGCAAGGGCGAGTGCATGGTTCATGATCTGGAGAACATCGGCGGCACCGATCTGGTGTTCATCACGGTCGAAAATCTCGACAGCGCCAACGACCCGCTTCCCTTGCCCGACGGTGTGGAGCCGACGGGCGTGATACCTGACCGGATTACAGTGGAATGACCAACATGTCCGAACTCCCCAATTACGATTTTGCCGGCACGACCGTGATGATTACGGGCTCGGGCCAGGGAATAGCAGCCTCCGCGGCTCAGGCCTTCGCGCAGCGCGGAGCAAGAGTGGGGGTCTGCGACCGCCATGCGGACCGCGCAGCGGCAACTGTCAAAGCCATCGAGGATGCCGGAGGCAAAGCCATCGCGCTCACCGTCGATGTCGGCGTTGAGGCGGACGTGATGCGGGCTGCCGCAGCACTGAAGGAAGCCTTTGGCCCGATCGGCGTTCTGGTCAACGGGGCGGGCAGTTATGGCAAGAGCTTCCAGGTCACCCACGAGACGCCGGTGGAGGAATGGGACGACGTCTATGCCTCGAACGTGCGCGGCACGTTCCTTTGCGCGAAGGCGGTGTTGCCGCAGATGCTCGAAGCCGGCAAGGGCAGGATCGTCAACATTTCCTCCAATGCCGGGCGGCACGTCAGCCCTCTGCTGGGGTGTTCGTACACGTCCGCCAAGGCTGCCGTGATCGGCATCTCGCGGCACCTTGCGCACGAATACGCGCGCAAGGGCATTGTCGTGAACACGCTGTGTCCGGGCCCTGTCGACGGCCAGCGTGTCAGTCATCTTGTGGAAACGGGCCGCATGAATTCCAACCTTGCCGACGCGATCCCTATCGGGCGGCTTGGCACGAACGAGGACATCGTCGCGGCCATCCTGTTTCTTGCGGCCGAGAGCTCCGGTTACATGACCGGCGCGGTGCTTGACGTCTCCGGTGGACTGATCCTCGCCTGATTGCGGTCATGGCCATCAAGCGTCACATCAACTGCGGCATCATCCATCAGGCGAGTGAGCTCGCCGGTGTGCTTTACATCGGCGGGATCACGCCGGATGACGCCAGCCTCGACATGTACGGTCAGGCCCGCCAGCTCTTCGCAAAACTCGAAACGATACTTGCCGAACTGGGGTCGGGGCTCGAGCACGTGCTGATGGTGACCTGCTTTTTGTGCGACATGTCCAGGAAGGCCGAGATGAACCGGGCATGGAGCGAGTTCTTCCCGCCGGAGCGCGCTCCCGCGCGTGTCTGTCCCGGCATCGTTGCCATCGAGGAAGGTGTTCTGCTGGAAATTTCCGTGATCGCCGCGAAGGCGGATCAGTAACCGAACAGACGCGGCAGAAACATTGCGACCTGCGGGAAGAACACCACCAGCAGGATAACCATCAGAATGACCGCGATGAACGGCAGCACTTCCAGCGAGACATCGCGTACCTTGCATCCCGCGATCGGGCAGACGAGGTAGAGCCCGATCGATACGGGCGGCGTGATCAGTGCGATCTGGACCGTCATCACCACGACCAGCGCGAGATGATATCCGTCTACACCGAAGAGCCGCGCCATCGGCGCGACGATCGGCACGAGCATGATCATCGAGGCCACGCCTTCCATGACGAAGCCGAGGACGAGGAACACCGCGATCACCGTCAGCAGGAACATCTCGCGTGATCCGATAATCGGCTGCAGGTACGCGCCGATCTTCTGCGGCACGAGATTGAGCACCAGGATCCAGGCGATGAGCTTGGCAACGCCGAGCAGGAAATAGACCATCGCGCTGGTCTTGGCCGACAACAGCAGAGTGGCGACGATGGCCTTGCCGTCGAGCGTTCGATAGAAAAGGCCCAGGATTACCGCATAGATGACGGCGATGGCGCCGGCCTCGGTCGGCGTGAAAAAGCCGCCGAGAATGCCGCCAAGCACGATGACCGGCAGGCCGAGGCCAGGCAGGGCAGGGATGGTCGTACGCAGGATCTCGCCGGCAGACCAGGTCTCCCCGCCACGCGGAAAGTTTCGCGCGCGTGCCGTTGCCGCAACGTAGACCATCATGCCGACGCCGATCAGCAAGCCGGGAACCGCCCCGGCCAGGAACAGGCGCGTAACCGACAGGCCGCCACCCATGATGTAGATGATCAGAAGCATCGCCACGCTTGGCGGGATGATCGCGCCCATGACGGACGAAGCTGCCGTGATCGCGCCTGCAAACCCGCGCGGGTAGCCGTCACGCACCATCGCCGGTATGAGCGTGCCGCCTACCGCGGCGGTGTCTGCAACGGCAACACCGGTCACTCCGCCGAAGAACATGCTCGAAGCAACGTTGACGTGCGCAAGCCCGCCGCGAACCGGCCCGAACAGCGCGCGTGCGAAGTCAATCAGCTTGGGCAGAATTTCTGCCCGCGTCGCAAGATCCCCGGCCATGACAAAGAAGGGGATCGCCAGCAGCGGAAAGGAATCCATTCCGCCGAATACGATAGTCGCGACGACGCCGATGGATGCGGTGCCGGTGAACAGAAGATATCCGATTGCCACCGCGCCCAGCGCGAAGGCGACGGGCACACCGATGGCGAGCGAGCCGAAAAAGGCGGAAAGCGGCCCCAACATATGTGCGCTACCTCAATCCCGCCAGCCGGCGCAGGTGCAGGGCGAAGCGGTGTACGGTGATTGCAAGCATAAGTGCACCGCCAACCGGTAACGCGGCATGAAACCAGACCATTCCGACCCCGAGCGTAACGGTGTTCTGACCAACAATGCTTGGCAGGTTGGTCGCGCAGGCATAGACGAAGCAGGAGAGAAAAAAGATAACGACGAGATCGGCGATACATTCCAGGGCAAAGAGGCGCTTGCCTGCGAGCATGTCCGGCAGCATGGAAATTCGCACATGGCTGTTTTCATGGGTGAGCAGTGCGCTCCCGAGCATGACCACCCAGATCATCAGGTAGCGCGTCAGTTCCTCGTGAATGCCGATCGACATATCGAGAAGATCGCGCAGCGTGACCTCGATGATCACAGCCGCGGCGATTACGGCCATCAGAACGATGACGATCCACTCGACTACCTTCAGGATTGCGCTCATAACCGGTGGTCCGCCGTCGCTCGTACGTTTGTGGCCGGGGTCTTGGTGGCGGGAAGGCAGACGCCGGTTTTCAAAACCGGCGCCCGCGGGTAATCCGGCTATTCGTTCGCCTTGATCATCGCCGCGACGATGTCGGCGCCACCCTCGCCGAGTTCGGCGATGGCTTCATCATAGATGCCTTTGGCGACGGAGCGGAACTGTTCGATCGTCGCCGCGGGAACGTCGTTCACTTCCATTTCCTTGCGCAGAAGTTCGAGCAATTCCCCGGTCTTCTCATCATTGAGTTTGCGCTGTTCCTCAGTGGCGATGGCAATGGCTTCATCCATCGCCTTGAGATCGTCTTCGCTCAGCTTGCCACGTGCCGCGTTGCTCATGATCACGAGCATCGGCTCATTCACGTGGCCGGTCAGCGAGTAGTATTTCTGAGCTTCGAACAGGCGATAGGGATAAACCACGCCGGGCGGGTTTTCCTGTCCGTCGATCACGCCCTGCTGCAGCGCGGGTACGAGTTCGGCAAAGCCCATCGGCGTTGGCACCGCGCCCAGTGCCTTGAAGAAGGCAACGTGCACGCTGGAAGGCAGGGTGCGCAGCGACAGGCCCTTGATGTCGTCTGGCGAGTTGATCGGGCGCTTGTTGTTGGACACGTGGCGGAAGCCGTTGTCCCACCATGCGATGATCGACATGTTGTTGGCGCCCATGCTGTCCGAAAGCTTGCCGCCGATTTCCCCGTCGAGCACGCTGAACATCGTCTCGCGGTCCTTCCACATGTAGGGGAAGATCACCGAATTGAGCAGCGGCGCATAGCGCGTCGCGTGGCCGGTTCCGGAAAGAACGAAATCAACGTTGCCGTTCTTGGCCAGTTCAAGGGCCTCGCGATTGGAGCCGAGCGTGTTGTTGTTGAATATCTGGACCTCGATACGGCCGTTCGTGCGTGCTTCGAATTCACGCTTGAACGTCTCCTGTGCCGGCGCCCATGAACTGGTTTCGTTGGCCACACTGGCAAATCGCAGGGTAATGTCTGCGGCGACCGCCGGCAAAGCGCCGAGCACCATCGCCGAAAGTGCGACAGCGGCGGAAAATTTCGCGAATTTCATCGTTTCCTCCTTCTGCTGCATTCTATTGTTTTCGGCCAGATGGCCCTTGATGCAGTCTTGGAAAGAGTACAGGACGCAAAATTGGGATAGTAGGCGACGACGCGGAAACATGCCCGTGCATGAAGCGCAACCGAAACCGCTAGGCGCACGAACGAGTTCGACCCCGTACACGGGCCTGCGGAGCAATCGGCAGCGAGCTCCCGGTATCGCCCATGAAAGGCTCATCGGCGGCTTCCGCCGTATGAGATATCATCCCCGGAAGTTGCGGTTGGCCTGCGATTTCTGAACAGCTAAGCTCTTCATGACAGCGACGACTTGCCCGCCGCCGTTGCGGTTGGCCTGCGATTTCTGAACAGCTAAGCTCATGGACTGGGAGAACAAGCGCACCGCCTGGTTGCGGTTGGCCTGCGATTTCTGAACAGCTAAGCTGGATTAAGAGTTGAAAATTCACCTTTTATTGTTGCGGTTGGCCTGCGATTTCTGAACAGCTAAGCTCGATCCGCGATTACTTCAAGACGCTGAAAGGTTGCGGTTGGCCTGCGATTTCTGAACAGCTAAGCTCTTCCTGCGCGGCGAAGAAACGTGCGCTCGGTTGCGGTTGGCCTGCGATTTCTGAACAGCTAAGCTCAGGGCCATTTCGCCCCGGCGCGCCGTTTCGTTGCGGTTGGCCTGCGATTTCTGAACAGCTAAGCTGTCTTGAACGCGGTCAAGCGGGGTGCGGCAGTTGCGGTTGGCCTGCGATTTCTGAACAGCTAAGCTGCGCTGCAAATGAAGGAGATTGCCAAGGGCGTTGCGGTTGGCCTGCGATTTCTGAACAGCTAAGCTCCGCCAGGACAGGTCAATCGAACGTTGCTGGTTGCGGTTGGCCTGCGATTTCTGAACAGCTAAGCTCACACCCGTCGATCCCAGAGTGTTCGCCTTGTTGCGGTTGGCCTGCGATTTCTGAACAGCTAAGCTAAAGCCAGATCGCGTGATGGCGCACCAGCAGTTGCGGTTGGCCTGCGATTTCTGAACAGCTAAGCTCCTTCCGGTGGGCGGCAATTCACGCGGTTGGTTGCGGTTGGCCTGCGATTTCTGAACAGCTAAGCTGAGCCACCGATTGTCAAACTGGTGAATCCGGTTGCGGTTGGCCTGCGATTTCTGAACAGCTAAGCTGCTGCTCGATAATGGCCGGGATGGCTTGAAGTTGCGGTTGGCCTGCGATTTCTGAACAGCTAAGCTGGCGTCGAACTTCTCAGCCTCGCTGCTGAAGTTGCGGTTGGCCTGCGATTTCTGAACAGCTAAGCTCGAACGAAACCGCCCGCGTCTCACGTGAGAGTTGCGGTTGGCCTGCGATTTCTGAACAGCTAAGCTCTCTTCAGAAGGAATGAGCTATATTCCTTAGTTGCGGTTGGCCTGCGATTTCTGAACAGCTAAGCTTCCTAGAGGTCACGATAACCGCGACCGTGAGTTGCGGTTGGCCTGCGATTTCTGAACAGCTAAGCTGTGTGAGGCGGATACATCCCGCGCCGCTTGGTTGCGGTTGGCCTGCGATTTCTGAACAGCTAAGCTGGTGGCTGCCGTGTTTCCGTCATGCAGCATGTTGCGGTTGGCCTGCGATTTCTGAACAGCTAAGCTAGATGTTGCCTCAAGCTTCTGAAAAACAAGGAGCTTTGAGGCTTCATCGGCTTGGCAAACCAATGAATTCCGTCAGAATAAGGCGATCTGATCCGGGTTTTTCTTCCGGGCCTTGCGGCTTTGATCGCTGAATCGAACGATGTTTTCATATTGCCGGTCCGTAAACTGGAAGATGAACACGTCGCCGCGTTCCGGCAGATTAGTTTCGATGCGCCGTGCGTGTGCATCGAACTGTTCCTGCCCGTTCACGAGCCGAAGATAGTTCGAAAACTGGCTCATCTCAAACCCCTGGTCGAGCAGGAACTGCCGGAACTTCGTCGCTTGCGCGCGGTGCTTCTTGGTGTCCACGGGCAGGTCGAAGGTTACGAGCATCCACATCAGCCGATAGGCGGACATATATGCCGGTTCGGTCCGCTCTCCTCTTTTCTGGGTGTAAAGCGTTGTCACGGTCCACTCTCGCCAGTGCGCGCCAGTCCGTTCCATGCCAGCGGGTCGAGAGACGAGGGTAGCGTGAAGTCTTTCTCCTCACCGCAGAACAAGCCCGCCAGTTGCTGCGACAGCCGGGCCGTATGGACATGCAGTGGGCTCATGCCGCCGGGCGTTGGCAGATCGAGTGTCGAGAGCGCGGCGAGGGCGCGTTTCGCGTCCGGTGTGACTTCGTTTATGCCGTCGGCAACGAGGTTATGGACCGCGCGGTCGATAATCGGCCGATAGGGCTCCATGAGATCATCGGCAAGGGCGAACGCATTGCCACGGTTTGCGTGATGAAGCCCGATCGTGGGGTGCAGGCCAGCGGCGCATATGCCGCGGCTTACGCAGGCGCGCAGCACAGCGTAGCCGTAGTTGAGAAGCGCGTTGGCGCCAGCGCCATCCTGGTTGCGGCGGAAGTCCGCGCCCATCAAGGGCTGCCAGTACCGTCGCGCGGCCTGCGCCTCGATATTGTCCGGATCGCCCGAGCGTACCTTTCGCGCCAGCAAATCAAGTGGCCCGGCTTCGGCGCCAACCGAGGCCAGCACCGCACTCTGCATGCGGATCTTAGCGACCACGATATCGCGCCACAGGCGCTTGGCCATTGGTCGGGACGCATCGATTTGTGCGTTCAGACGCGCGCCTTGCAGATGATTGCCCTCGATGGGCCATATGCAGGCTTTCGGCGCATGATTTTGCGCGCATAGAACAACCGGGACGCAGCGCTCGGAAAGGCGCGTGAAAACCGTGTTGGACCACGTCAGCCCATGGGCATGGGCGATGACGCCGCCGATATCGTCGAGCGCAACGCGCCCCACTTCCTCTCGCTCTTTGGAGACCGTGAGGAAGCCGCGATGGACGGCCACATGCAGGCCGTCGGTGGAAAGATCGACCACGCGCTGCATGCGGGAAAGCTACCAGTTGCAACCCTGCCGCGCATGCGCTTGCTTAGCGATTGGTTAACCGCCGTGCCGCTTGCCGCCATTGCCTGCTACAAGCTTGACGAGTTCGTCGTTGAGCCGCGTTTGCCAGCCGCGTCCGCCAGCCTTGAAATATTCGACCACGTTTTCATCAAGGCGCAGCGTCACCTGCTTTTTGGTCGGCGCCTTCTGGGGGCCGCGCGTGCGTGGGACTTCAAGGCCGAGTTCGGCGAAGATGTCGGGTGTCGGACGCAGTGTGGCAACTTCCTCGTCCGTGAGCGGGGCGGTTTCATCGTCCGGCCTATAGGGGTCGGCTTTGCGCGTGCGCCGGATGCGGGTAGGATTGACCGTAACAAACTTACCGCTACGTGCGGACCCGCCGGGTTTCTTGTCCACTGTCTCGCGAGCCATGGTGCGGCTCGCCTTGTTCTCAGATGCCATACCGGGAAGCCTCCTTTTCGTGAGCGCCGCGCATCGATATAATGCGGATTTTGCCGTTGCGCGGCGTCCATGCGACGCAATAGGCATAACCATAGGCGCGGGCAAAGGTGCGGAAGCGCCGCTCGCCATAATCGCGGCGAGTGTCTTCCTGCGTGACGCCGTTTGCCCAGTCCAGTTCGCGGGCCTTCTCGAAGCCGAAACCGCGATCGTTGCGGTTCTTCTCGCTCTTCTTTTCGTCCCATTCGAACATCGCGCGCGCTTTTCGTTCGTGATTTTAATGTAGTTACGATTTACTTCTGTGTCAATCAGATTGTAGTTACAACTCCAACCTGTTTCAGAGGCGTGAAATGTCACGCACGCACCATGCCTTGCTGGTTTGTGTGCACCTTGTGAACAGCTAGGCTTTCGGTCCATCGGTCCGCTTCGCATAATCCACGCGGCTGACATCCTCACAGGTCGTCACCCCGGCCAAGCGAGGCGAAATCGAACGCGAGCCGAGGTCCAGCCTAGACTCATTGCCATAGGGTTTGGTGAAATCATGCGCGCAGGCCGCCGCGTTTATTGGCCACGATGTCGACCCAGCCAGCCGTAGCGCGACTTGAGATGGCATATGGACCCCGGGTCAAGCCCGGGGTGACGCGGGGCGGGTGTTGCAGTTGGTGTGCGGCTTCTGAACAGCTAGACTCGGGCGCGTAGGCGGCAAGATCAGTTACACGTTGCGACCGGCCTGCGATTTCTGAACTGACAATCGCTTAACCTTTATCCCGTTTCCACCAAGGACCAGGGTCGAACACCTGGCCGATCTCGTCGATGCGTACCTGCCGGGGATTGTATTTCTTCAGCGGGTTGGGCATCGGCCGCAGCGGCTTGTAGGTCTTTTCCTTCTCGCGCTTGTCGAGGTCACCCGTCTCGTTGTTCGGGTCAAGGTAGAGCTGCTTGTTGCGCTGGTCGAACTTGCGCACGATGGCGATCACGCGCTTGCCCGATTCCGGATCGTCGTAGGCGACCATGTCGCCTTTCTTCAGGCTCATGATCTTACGGGCATTGTGATGTTTCTGGCGCATGCTGGGGGTGAAGTCCGGGCGGTGCGCGTCGAACGTGCTCACGACCTCGGCATCCCAGCGCCCGTCGGCGAGTTCCCAGACATCGAAGCGGTCGTTGCCGCCGGGAAGATAGCCCTTTTTGTGCTTCCCCTTGCCATGAGTGATCCAGACGGGGCTTGCGACCTCGGCGATGCGCACGTGCCGGATGCCCTTGAATTTCGCATCGGTGCGGACGAATTCCATTACGGCGTTCTCGAAGGCCTTGCCTTCAAGATCGCGGGTCGCCTGCCACAGCCTGTCTCGCAACTCCGAGTGGCCATGCGCGTTGGCGCGGATCTTCATGACGTCGCCGGGCTTCTTTATGTCCGTGATGGGAATGCGGCGCACGACAAGGTCGTTGCCGTTCTCGTCCTTGTCGCCGGTCATGCCGTAGGCGGTGTCATTGTGCAGCTTGCCCGCCGTCTGGCCGCGTCCCTTCGCATAGCCGGCTCTACTCACAGTGCCATGGTCCGGCTTGTGGGAAACGACGATCCCGTTCACAGCGGCCTGGACATCGTCGCGGAAGGAGGGCCATGGCGCATCGATCTTTCCGGCCACGCGCTCGGCGCCGCTGTCCTCCGCCAAAGCGGACGCCGCCGCCAGATTCTGGATTTGCGCGCGCGACGTGCACGCGATGACGATGGCGTCGATCGCGTGATGGCGGTGATCCAGCCGGTTCTTCGATTTCTGAACGTCGCCGGCAAGATTGTGATGCGGTAGACGATCGTTCAGCGCCCATCGGCGGCGTAGCATTTCCGTCATCCGGCCGGGCAGGGCGCGCACCCGCCCATGGCGTTTGAAAATCCCGTCGAGGTCCGCCTCCTCGTAGTCGTAGAGATGCGCGAGATAGGTCAGCGCGAGGCGCGACATGTACTGCATGTCGGTGAGCTGGCGGGCGAGAAACCCTTCCTCATCGCCGAAGCGCTCGATGGCGTCCTCGGCGAACCGCCACTGTTTTGTCTTCTTGGGAAGGGTTGCGGCGCGGGCGAGGATATCCGCATAGCGCTCCCGCCATTGCGGCACTTGCGCCGGTGGGCGGTTCTTCTTTTCCCGGTTGCAGCGCGTGCAGCAGAGCAGTTTGTTGGCCTGGCTATCATCGAGCGTTTTGGAGTAGGGCAGGATGTGATCGACATCCGTATCGCCGTTGAACAGCATGTGCGCCGCGATGGGCGTGCCGCAATAGATGCATACGCGGTTGAGCGGCTGGGCCGGGTTGAGTTCTTCCCACAGCTTGAGGCGCAGGCGGTTGTAGCCGGTGTCGGCTTGGCCGTGAACTTCGGCGAGTTGCTTGCCGCGCTCGATTGCATCGCGCGTGTTCTTGCCGATGGCGCGGTTGACCTCGTTGCGTTGGTGTTCGTTCAGCTTCAGCTCGCGGCCAAGTTCGATGGCGATGCGGTCAGGCTTGCCATGCTTACTGACCAGAGCATTGACGACGCGGCGGAGCTGGTTGAGTGCGATGTGAACCGTCGGGTTTGTGATGCGGCCCATGCGCTCGTCATATGTGTCGTCCGGTTCTCCCGTTCCTGGTGGCACATGGCGCTCCAGCACCTCCTGGTACTTGGGCAGTTCGTCAACGCCCTTGCGGTTCGGGTCGGCCTCCGAGTTGGTCCGGCCATAGACGCGCTTTGCTGCCTCGGCCTCGGTGATGACGAAGCCGTGCTCATCGGTGTCGTTTTCAAGCGCGTCGCTCAAGGATATCAGCGCCGTTTGGCCAAGGCGCCCGAACCCATCCGGCACAAGAGTATCGGCAACGTTTTGCGCCTGTTCTTCGGGTAAGTCCTTCGGGCCTTTCAGCCACGCAATGAGGTCATCGCGGTCGGTTGCGGTGCGAAGCTTTTCGGTGACCTCCGCCTGTTCTGCAACGGACAGGCGAGGCCAGCGTCCGCCGAAACATTGCGGCTGCGACATGCGGAAATAGATCACGTCGCCTTCGATCTCCTTGCGGTTGTCGCTTTCCTTGTTGAAGCGCGTTTCCTTGCCAAATTTCAGGAGGCGCCGGAGCTTCGAGAACGGCATTTTGCCTTGTTTGTTGAGGCCGGTGCGCAGGGCGGTGAGCAGCGCGTTGCGCTGATCGGGCGTCAGCTTGCGCTTCTGCTGGTCCTCACCAATGATTTCGAGCTCGTTCACCTCTTTCAGCAGGCGGAATCTCTGGAAACGCGGGTCGGCTTTGGGAAGGCGGTCCTCAAGATGCGGCGGGTAGGAGCACTTGCCCGGTTTTACCGGGCGCAGCGAACGCTGATGGAAGACGGTATCGCGGATATCCGCGATGGTCTCGTCGTTCAGCAGGGCGGGGTGAAACCGCCTCTGACTTTCCATCACGCGGTCGTATTCGCGCTCCAGCGCCGCGCGTGACGGGTAGAAGTCGTAGCCCTGACCGTCGGCGGTCATGCGGGCGCGCACCGACAAGCCCTTTTGGCGGCGCATATGAAGCCATTCGCCATAGGTGCGGGCACCGGCTTCACTTCGCTTTTCCTCCAGTGCCTCGATGCCTTGCGCGATCTTGCCTTGCTCGGGATCGTTGGAATCGGTCTTGCGGTTGGACTTGAAGCCGCGCCGCTGATTGAGATGAAAGATCGCGCGGCCAAGCTCGTGCGGCATCAGCGCCGCGTCGAGCGCTTTTGCCCGCAAAGCGTAGACCGAGGTGGAAAGGTCGCCGCCTTCGCCGTCCTGCGCGCGCTCGAAAAGCGTATCGCGCTCCGCCTTATCCTCCGGCATAAGGCCGTATCGCGTCAGCGTGTCGAGCAGGCGCTGGCGGCGCTTGAGGTAGCGGTCGCGCCTGCGCCGCGCGCCGCGCGCTTCGCGCCGGGCTACCGCGAGCGAGGCTTTCGATTTGGGATCGCGCCCGGCCATCTCTGCTTGCGAGAAGATGCGCACGCCGCAATCGACAATGCGGCCAATGGGCTTTGCGCCCGGCTCGCCATGTGTTTCGATGATCGCCCATCCCAGCGAGTTCGTGCCGAGGTCGATGCCGAGTGTTTTGATGCAATCTGTCATGTTTGCCCCCAAACCGGGTGGCGATGATTGACTATTCGCGTAATGGGTGCAAACTGTATCCGTTCAGAAATCGCAGTCCAGCCGCTAACAAGCTGAGATATGCACCAGATAAGGCGCTCGCTTCGGCGGGCGCTTTTTTGTTTTGGCAATTGATCGTGAGGTAGGCGGTGCCGGGTGACCGCATTTAACCGAAAGCTGCCGTGGACGATTTTATCGCCCAATAATCACCGAAGAGCGAGAGCGATCCAAGCATTGGAAAAGCTCTGCCTAGTGTTTTTTTCAGATTGCCGTAGCATAACTAACTGCGCCCAAATTCGTGTGCTTTCGTGTATATCGGCAAACCATGGAACTCTATCAGATCAGATACTTCCTCTCGGTTTGCGAGACGCTGAATTTCACGCATGCCGCCGAAGCCTGCAACGTCACGCAGCCTGCGCTGACGCGGGCGATCAAGAAGCTCGAGGAGGAGCTTGGCGGCGAGCTGTTTCGCCGCGAGCGCTCCCGTTCCCATCTCACAGATCTCGGCAAGGCGATGATGCCGCTGCTGCAGCAAAGCCATGACGCCGCGCTTGCAGCCAAGGCGGAAGCGGAGAACTACGGCAAGGGCGAGACGGCGCCGCTTTGTCTCGGTATCTCCCATACGGTTCCAGCTGCCGTTATCGAAGCCGTGGTAACAGAACTCTCCAGCGCTATGCCGGGCCTCGACCTCAATCTCGTGCGCGACACTTCTGCTGCACTTGCCGAAAAGCTCGAGGCAGGCGATCTCGACTTTGCCATCGCGGTAACCTCTGGCGACGGCTGGGAACGTGAATCGGCATGGATACTGTTCGACGAGCCTTTCGTGCTCATCGCGCGCGATGCCAAGAGTCTGGCGTCAGCTCTCGATAATCTGCCGCTGGTGCGACGTCCTTATTGCGAGAACACGGACGACTTCACCGCATACCTCGAGGGTAAGGGAATAGACTGCGGCAGGCGGCACATGGTGGCCTCGGACGCGGATGCCTTGTCGATGGCGCAAGCAGGTCTTGGCGCGGTTGTCGTTCCATTGAGCACAGTGCGCAGTCGGGGCATCGAGGTTCTGCCTATTGAAGAGGGACCGCGCCGGCAGGTGTCGCTGGTGTCCGTGGTTGGCCGACGTCATTCATCCGCTGCAGCTGCATTCCTGCGCCTGATGCGCTCCGCGGATTGGTCGGCATTCCAGCACTGATGCCCTTAGTTCCTCGCCTTGATTGTATCGAGCGCGGACAGGATGTCGGCAGGCGCCATCCGGTTGCGGAAGTCCGGATCGACATGAGTAGCAGCAATCACGCCGGACATGTCGATGACATATGTCGCCGGGATCGGGACGAACCACGCAGCATTGCCGCCCTGGAAGAGCGCAAGCTCGGTTCCGCGTTTGCGGAAGGCTTCCTGCACGGCAGACCCCAGCGCGATCATCAGGTTGGCACGTAGCGCAAAGCCATTGTCCAGATCGGTCAGCACCGGGAACCCGATCCCGAAATCGGATTTCAACCGGTGTGTGAACTGGGCCGTCTCCGGCTGAACGGAAACGAGATTTGCCCCGCGCGAACGGATTTTCTCAAAGGTGTCCTGTAACTCGAGCAACTCCATGCGGCAGAAGGCGCACCAGTGTCCGCGGTTGAAGCTTACGACGAGCGGGCCTTCGCAGAGGAAGTCTTCGAGCCGGCGGATGCGGCCCGACGCGTCGGGTAGGGCAAAAGCGGGAAACCGATCACCAACGCGCAGCGCCTCACTTCCGGCCCCAGCCGCACTCAACCGGTCTACCAGTTGCTGATAGGCATCCGCAACATCCGGCACGCGGCCCTTCATTCTCGAGAAATAGATTTCCAGTTTGTCGGCAAGTGCCACATCGAGGCATCGCACGTCGTCGAAGTCGGACATCCGTTAAGTCTTTCATCCTCGCGACACCGGTGCCGCGCTCATCAATCAATCCGGCACTCATTGTATCGGATGCGACCATAAGCGTCCGGCATGGATTCCATAAACACACGGCATTTCAGCTTAACCGCGCAAACCGCCACCTTTGTCTCGTCAGCCGGACGACCGGCAGGCCGAAAACCCAAAGGAGCTGAATACATGTCCATCATCAACACCAAGTCCGTTCTCGTCGCTGCTGCCGTTGCCGCTGCTGCCATGACTGCAATGTCCGCACCGTCGAACGCCGCCGACAACGAGAAGTGCTACGGCGTCGCCGCGGCCGGCAAGAACGATTGCGCCACCGCGACGTCCTCATGCGCCGGCACCTCCAAGGTCGACAGCCAGGGCGACGCCTTCATCGCGGTACCCGCCGGTCTTTGCGCCAAGCTCGCTGGCGGCAGCCTCGAGCCGAAGAAGTCGTAACCGCTTCACTTTCCCCGCAGTCCCGAGCGCCGGAGCATTCCAATGTCCCATTGTCCTTCTCTCCTCCCCCGCTGGAATGCTCCGGCAAACCCGGTTCCGGCGAATGCCGGGATCGGCCTGAAATTCGAACATGCCGGCGAGATCATCGCCTCCGTACCGGGTGTCGGCTGGTTCGAGGTGCATGCCGAAAACTACATGGGAGATGGCGGCCGTCCGGTCGAAATCCTCGAGGCCATCGCCCGAGACTATCCGATTTCCGTTCATGGTGTCGGCCTGTCCATCGGCGGTGTCGACGACCTGAGCCTGGACCATCTGGCACGGCTAAAGCGTCTCGTCGAACGCATCCAGCCGGGCCTGGTCTCCGAACATCTGGCCTGGTGCGCGCGCGGCGGGGATCACTTCTCCGACCTGTTGCCGCTACCCTACACAAGTGAAGCGCTCGATATCGTCTGCCGCCATGTCAGTGAGACGCAGGATTATCTCGGCCGCCAGATCCTGATCGAGAACCCGTCGCTGTATGTCGCTTTCGAAGACTGCGCGATGAGCGAAACCGAATTCCTCAACAAGATGACGGCACGCACCGGCTGCGGCCTGATCCTCGATGTCAACAACGTCTATGTCAGCGCCAGCAACCTCGGTTACGACGCGGCGCAATATATCCGAGAGATCGATGCCGGAACCGTTGGCGAGATTCACTTGGCCGGTCACCACCTGCGCGATCTTGGCGACCGCATCCTGCTCATCGATAACCACGGCAGCCGCGTCAGCGATCCGGTCTGGGATCTCTACAGCACGACGCTGACGCGCACCGGACGCATCCCGACCCTCATCGAATGGGACAACGATATCCCGTCGCTCGACGTCCTCGTCGACGAGGCGAAGAAGGCTGAAGCCGTTCTCGGCCGGATCATCGAAGCGGGAGGCGACAATGTCCGCGCTGCGTGATCTGCAAACCGGTTTCCGTAGCTTCCTGATTTCGGAAACTGACGCCGCACCGGGCATCGCCGGCGGCTTCGCCGACAACGCCGCGGTCTACCGCAACAATGTGCAGCATGCGCATGTCAGTGCGCTGCAGGCGAACTTCCCGGTGATCCAGGCCCTGGTCGGCGATGCGTTCTTCGACACGCTCGCACTCGACTATGCAAACAATCACCCTCCGTACAGCGCCATTCTTGCGCAGTATGGATCGGAGTTTCCCGCTTACCTCGCCAAGCGTGAAGAACTTTCCCCGTATCCGTTCCTCCCGGATGTGGCCCGACTGGAATGGGCATTGAACGAAGCGTTCCATGCCCATTCCTCCTTTTCTTTGACGCCTGCGGATGCAGCCCGCGTGTTCTCGACCGATAATGGGGAAACACCTCTTACGCTGCTTCCCAGCGTGCGGCTTGTCTCTTCGCGGTTCCCTATCCGCGACATCCGCGATGCCGCGCTTGAAGGCGACGCAGACCGGATATCCGGCTTGGCCGGCGAGACCCGGCACCTGCTCGTCATGCGTCCCGATGCTGAGGTGGTGATCGCCGAACTTTCAGACGGCGAGCATGCTTTCCTGAAAGCCCTGGCAGGCAATGCAACCCTTGATGGCGCGCTCAACGCCGCAATTGCCGCCGGCCCCTCCCTTTCACCCGCCGAAGCCGTTGGACGGCTTCTCCATCTCGGCGTGTTCGTCGCGCCGGAACCCCCAAGACAGGAGCCCAAACCATGTCCCACGCTATCCCCAGTGAAGACCGGCAGTTGCCGGAACTGCTCAAGCACATCGCCGGGCAGGCAATCGCCAGATTGTCCTCGATTCCGGATTCGGTGATTTCGATCGTCGCGCGGATAGGCGCGGCCGGCGTGTTTTTCCGCTCTGGCCAGACCAAGGTGAACGGTTTCGAGATCACCGATTCCACCTACTATCTGTTCCGTGAGGAATACGCCTTGCCGATCATCCCGCCGGAGATTGCGGCGCATCTCGCTGTCTTCGCCGAGCACGCGTTCCCTGTCCTGCTTATCATTGGTCTGGCGACACGGTTCTCCGCCCTCGCACTGCTGGGGATGACAGCCGTGATCCAGATCTTCGTCTATCCGGGAAGCTGGCCCGACCATGCGATCTGGGCGGCGGCATTGCTGTTCATTGCCGCACGCGGTCCCGGCTTCGCATCGCTGGACCATCTGCTGTTTTCCCGCAGGCAGGACTGATCGCCTGCATCAAACCTTGAACCCAAGGAGTTGACCAATGCTCGACATGCTTCCGCCGCACGTTGTCCAGTTTCTCAGCCTGGCATCGTCCGTCTTCATTTTCATGATCGGTTTCGCCGTTCTCTTCGTTGCCGCCGTGTTCATTCACGACACCACGCAGAAACGGGACACGATCCTGCGGAATTATCCGGTCGTCGGTCACCTCCGGGGTACCCTGACCCATCTGGGCGAGTTCTTCCGGCAATATTTCTTTGCGCTCGACCGCGAGGAAATGCCCTTCAACCGGGCAGAACGCAACTGGGTGCACAAGTCTTCCAAGGGGCGTGATAACACGGTCGCCTTCGGTTCCACCCGCTCGCTCTCACCGGTCGGCACCCCGATCTTCGTCAATGCGCCGTTTCCTCCGCTCGACGAGGAAGCCGAGGAACCGCCAGCTGTTCTCTTCGGCCCGTATGCGCGCCGGCCTTACGAAGCACGCTCGCTGATCAATATTTCCGGCATGAGTTTCGGCGCAATCTCGAAACCGGCCGTGCTGGCACTTTCACAAGGAGCCAGACTCGCAGGGTGCTGGATGAACACCGGGGAAGGCGGGCTTTCACCTCATCACCTTGCAGGAGGTGCCGACATCGTCTTCCAGATCGGCACGGCGAAATACGGCGTGCGAAATCTCGATGGCGCACTTTGTGACGACCGGCTGCGCGAGATCGCGTCTCACGATCAGGTGCGCATGGTCGAGATCAAGCTCAGCCAGGGCGCCAAGCCCGGCAAGGGCGGCATTCTGCCCGGCGGCAAGGTCACGGCCGAAATCGCTGCCATCCGCGGTCTTCCCGAAGGTGAGGATTCAATCTCGCCGAACCGTCACCGCGACATCAACAGTCTCGAAGATCTCGCCGACATGGTCGCCCATGTCCGCGATGCGACCGGGCTGCCGACAGGTTTCAAGACCGTTATCGGCGATACGGGCTGGCTGGATGATTTGTTTGCCATCGTCAATTCGCGCGGCGAAGCATCCGCGCCAGATTTCATCACTGTCGATTCCGGCGATGGCGGAACCGGTGCCGCACCGATGCCGCTGATGGACAACATGGGTCTGCCAATCAAGGAGGCCCTGCCGATGGTTGTTGCGGCGCTCAAGCGTGCTGGGTTGCGCGATCGTGTCCGGGTGATTGCATCCGGAAAGCTCATCACGCCTGCGGAGATCGCGTGGGCCTATTGCTGCGGCGCCGATGTCGTTTGCTCGGCGCGCGGCTTCATGTTCGCGCTGGGCTGTATTCAGGCCCTGAAGTGCAATCGCAACACATGCCCAACGGGCATAACGACACACAATCAGCGGCTGCAGCGCGGTCTCGACCCGGCGAGCAAGGCAGTGCGCGTGAAGAACTACATAGAGAAGGTTCACAAAGGCGTCGGCATCATCGCCCATTCCTGCGGCGTGCCTCATGCCCGTGCATTACGCCCATCCCATGTCCGCATGGTGCAGGCGAACGGAACCTCGATGACCCTTGAGCAGATCGCCCGCGCCGCCGAAGCTGGCCGCCCGGAGCGGCTTGCTCAAGTACCCAAATCCGCAACGGCCAACACCTGACCCCAAAGGAAGAGGACGAACCATGACCGCGTCACAAACCGCAAAGTTCAAGGCCTCGGACCTGTTTGTCCGGGCACTGGAGAACGAGGGCGTCGAAGTCATTTTCGCTGTTCCGGGGGAAGAGAACCTCGACCTGCTGGATTCGCTTCGCACTTCGAACATCCGCGTCGTCATCAACCGTCACGAACAGGCAGCCGGCTTCATGGCGGCAACCTACGGCCGGCTGACCGGCAAAGCCGGCGTATGTCTCTCGACGCTTGGACCCGGTGCGACAAATTTCATGACGGCAGCCGCCTATGCCCACCTCGGCGCGTTTCCGATGATCATGATCACCGGCCAGAAACCTTCCCGCCACGGCCGTCAGGGACGGTTCCAGATTGTCGATATCGTGGCGACGATGAAACCCGTTACCAAAATGGCCAAACAGATCGTCGATGCGGAGGCTATTCCCTCGATCATCTCGGATGCCTTCCGCATCGCAGAGGCCGAGCGGCCGGGGTCTGTTCATCTCGAACTGCCCGAAGACATTGCCGCCGAGATCGTTCCCGACGAACCACTGGCACCACGTTCGCGCGCCCGTCTCCCGCAATGTCCGCAAGCTTCGATCGAAGAAGCTGCGACGTTGATCCGGGCCGCCAGTCATCCATTGCTGGTTGTCGGCGCCGGAGCGAACCGCAGACCCGTATTCGAGGCACTGGACGAATTCGTCCGGACAACGCGCATTCCCTTTGTCACCACGCAGATGGGAAAGGGCGCTGTCGGCGGCAGCCATGACGAATATCTCGGCACGGCGGCCTTGTCGGAAGGAGATTACATTCACAAGGCATTCGACAAAGCCAATCTCATCATCAACGCCGGTCACGATGTCGTCGAGAAGCCGCCATTCCTCATGCATCATGGTGGACCCAGGGTCATCCACGTCAACTTCAGCCCGGCGGAAATCGACGAAGTCTATTTCCCTCAGGTCGAGCTGCTGGGTGAGATCGGTCCGACCTTCCGTGCCCTGACTGCAAAGCTCAAGTCGGATTGCGCCCATGATCCCGCGCCATTCTACGCGGTGCGCGACGAGGTTGCGGCCAGGGTGAGCCGCGGCGAGGATGACGACCGTTTTCCGATGCTGCCGCAGCGCATCGTCGCAGATGTCCGCAAGGCAGTGCCGTCCGATGGCATCGTTTCGCTCGACAACGGCATGTACAAGATCTGGTTTGCCCGGTCCTACCGTGCGCGTGAACCCAATACGCTGCTGCTCGACAATGCGCTTGCAACCATGGGCGCCGGCCTGCCGCAAGCGATGGCCGCGGCAATGCTGCATCCCAAGCGCAAGGTGCTGGCAGTTGCCGGTGACGGCGGCTTCATGATGAACAGCCAGGAGATGGAAACCGCCGTCCGGCTCAAGCTCAATCTCGTTGTGCTGATCTTGCGTGACGATGCCTACGGCATGATCCGCTGGAAGCAGGCCGCCGGAAATTTCCCCGACTGGGGCCTGACCTACGGCAACCCTGATTTCGTTGCCTATGCCGAAAGCTATGGCGCGAAAGGACATCGCGTGTCCGACGCCGCCAGCTTCCGGCCGATGCTCGAAGCCGCTTTCAAGGCCGGCGGTGTCCACCTGATCGATGCGCCTGTCGACTACTCGGAAAACACCCGTGTTCTGATCGACGAATTGAAGGAAATGCAGCGCGATGTCTGAGGACATGATCACGGTGGTCCGCGCCTTCGACCGCACGCCCATAGCGGAGCTGCAACGCACTTCCTTTGGCAAGGTCGATTTATGGCTCGATGAGATGGTGCGGCTGCATCGCGAGCGTGCCTGGCTTCCGGCACATGAGCGCCGGGCTATCCTGTTGCGCCTTGCGGAGCTGATGCGTGCCAAGCGCGACGATCTGGCCATGACCATCGCGCTGGAGGGCGGCAAGCCACTCGTCGATGCGCGGGTCGAGGCCGATCGCGCCATTCTCGGCGTCGAGCTTGCCGCAAACGAAATCGAACGGCTGTCAGGCACCCAAATCCCGATGGACTTGTCGCCAGCCGGAGCTGGCCGCATTGCCTTCACACGCCCGGAGCCGACCGGCCCGGTCGTCGCGATCAGCGCATTCAATCACCCGCTGAACCTGATCGTGCATCAGGTCGCGCCGGCGATTGCCACTGGTTGTCCGGTGATCATCAAACCGGCAGACGTCACGCCGCTTTCCGCGAAACGTTTTGTCGAACTGGCGTATGAGGCCGGACTGCCGGAGGCTTGGTGCCGACTGACGCTGCTCGATATTCCGGAAGCCGAGAAACTGGCGACCGATCCCCGCGTCGCTTTCCTGAGTTTCATTGGCTCTGCGAAGGTCGGCTGGTATCTGCGCTCCAGACTTGCGCCGGGCACCCGATGCGCACTGGAGCACGGCGGCGCGGCGCCAGTGATCCTTTTGCCTGATGCCGACCTCAACGCGGCAATCCCGTTGCTGGTCAAGGGCGGCTACTATCATTCCGGGCAGGTCTGCGTCTCTGTGCAGCGCATCTTCACGCGCCGTTCGCTCATACCCGAAGTCGAAGCTCGCCTCTCGGAAGCCGTTACCGCGCTCAACGTTGGAGATCCCGCGCTCGACACCACGGACGCGGGACCGCTGATCCTGCCGCGTGAGGTTGACCGTGTCGGCGCGTGGGTGAGCGAAGCTGTTGATTCCGGTACACGGGTTTTGGCTGGTGGCGATATCATCAGCGAGACCTGTTACGCACCAACCGTACTCGCCGAACCTCCTGCCAATGCGCGGGTCTCGACTGCGGAAATCTTCGGCCCCGTCACCTGTCTCTACAGTTACGATGACGAAGCGGAAGCCATTACACGCGCAAATGCCCTGCCATTCGCATTTCAGTCAGCCGTCTTCGGGAGCGATATCGACAGAGCGCTTGCCATCGCTGACCGATTGGCCGGATCCGCAGTGATGATCAACGACCACACCGCCTTCCGCACAGACTGGATGCCCTTTGCCGGCTTGCGCCAATCGGGACTGGGAACCGGAGGTATCGGCCACACGATGGCGGATATGTCCGTGAACAAGATGACCGTTATCAGGAGCGCTGCCGCGTAAGGAACGCGATTTACCCGAAAACACCCGTAGCAGCGCGAAAACGATTCAAATGCTTGCATTCTGCTGACAAAAGATTGTTTGCAAGCACGGAGATTTATCTAAATCATTGATTTTATTGGTGCCGGCTGAGGGACTCGAACCCCCGACCCCCTGATTACAAATCAGGTGCTCTACCAACTGAGCTAAGCCGGCCCTTGGGCGTGCGGGTAATGAAAGCGCGTGTAGCCCTGCTGCGCATGGGCGTCAAGAACCTGCGGGGGGCATTCATGGGCGGTTGCCCGTTTAACCGTGTTTTTGACCTTCAGGGGCAATACGATGCATGATTGGCTAGACTTGATGCGGCACAGACGATGAACCGGCGCGGGCTAATCCTTGCAGGCGCCAGAAAGGCCGCTTCAATGTCCATTGTTTCCATGTCCATTGTTTCGAAGTCTAATTCGCTGCGCGTTGCCCTGATGGCGCTCGCGGTGTGTGTTTTTGCCGGATACGCCGCACCGGCCGATGCCCATATGCGGCATCGTTCTGCTTATGTGGTCGGCACGCATTTCCCCTACGTGTCGGGATACCGTTATCACCCGTCAGGGTACTGGTATTCGGCGAACCTGTCCGGATGCCGCTATCCGGCGCGCTACTACCGCTATCAGCACAATGTCGGCTATATCTATGTCGGGCCGAACCACGGCTATTACCGCCACCACAGGGTGCGCAATTACGAGTACCGGCCGAGGCGGCACGACTACTACCGCTACCACTATGAGCCGCAGAGGCGGGGCATTTTCACCGCGCGTGGCGGTATCCATTTCGGGTTCCATCACTAGGTGATCCGACGGGCGTGCGAGTACGCATTCCCCAATGATTGAAGCCTGTAGCGATCCCTGAGCATGTTTCAGGGATCGCTGCCGTAACTGACTGGCGCTTATTTCAGGACATAGCCTTCGCATATTTTCCGGTCGCGGTTTTCCGGCAGATTGCAATCGAGATATGCGGTGGTTTTCGGGACTTGCGCCCTGCATTCGGGCTGTCCGGCGGCATTCTCGTTTCGCAGGGCGATGCGGTCCTGCGATTGCGTGGCTTCAAAATCGATGCATTCCCCCAGCACGGACCATCTGAGCCCCACATTGAGGCTTGCGTGATGGCGCTTGCCGTCGCCGGATCCAGTGTGCAGGCCGATAACGGTGCAACTGCGTTCGCCGTCACCGTTCAGGGAGATGATGGGAGAGCCCGAACTCATGGGGCACGTGTCGCAACCGTGAAGTATGGATATTGCTGGCCCGGAGGAGCCCACCAGGGGACTGGTATCAAACATCATTTCAGCACAGGCCTGCTTGGTATAAGGATTGCGGCCCGAGTACCACCTGACGGATGCGTTTCTGCTTGCGATCCTGTTTTCCGCGCCACGCCCGAGAATTCTGCAAAAACTATTGGAACCTCGATTCCAGGCGCTCACTTGCTGCTCCATCTGATATGGATCGTATCTCTTCAGATCTCTCGTCAGATTGCTTGTGCAGCCCAAATATCCGGGGGCGGGATATTGCAGTACGGCCACGCGCTCATCAATCTTCGGAAACGATTTTACCCCTGGTAGCGCTGGTAGCACCGCCCGGTCTTTCCATGCCGCAAACGCGCTGTCCGTAACCCGGAAAACCACCACGTCGAGAGTGGTGTTCGCGTAAACGATTTCCTTGCAGTCTTCCGCAAGCTTTCCCCATGCTTTCGAGTTGTGAAAGTCGGGATTCTCCGCTTGTGCGAGGACTGGATGATAGTCGAACGAGATCGAGGCGTGTTCGCAGGAAAATTTCCCCTCCGGCAGGCAATGCCATGCGGTAACGAATAGGGTTTTCGAAAATCTCCAGGCCGTACAGCCGTTGGAGTCATCGGCGACCTCAATCCGCTGTTGCGGCGTGATATCAAATTTGTACTCGCATTTTAGTTTGACCGGGATGTGCAGCCGCACGACGCTTCGGGACAATTCGAACAGTTTGTCGTCGGAGCATGTCCCTTGCCCTCCCAGGGTCATTGGGTCGTCGGCATCCTTGTATTTGTAGAGCGGCACAAAATCGTATCGTCCGCTTGCGCGCTCGTTGTGGCCGCCAGCTTCTAGAGCGGCTTGCGTCTCTTCGTAGTTTCCTGCGAGAGCGCCGGGTCCGGCCACAAGCAGCAACAGTGCAAAGGCAAATCCGAAGAACCGCATGATACCCTCCATGGTTGCATTAATGGATAAGTTAATGCAATCATAACGAGTATGTCGAGTGAAACATGGGGGCTGAAATGCGTTACTACGGCAGGGTTTTGACTGTGCTGGCGTGCCTTGGACTTTCGGGTTGCATAACTCCAACGCGATTTGCCGAGAAGGCAGACTCAATTGTCGAAGGTACGCGCACTGCGTGCAGATTCGTTCCAACTGCTACATCGATCGCGGCGATCCTGAATGTTCCCGTGGCGCCGCTGATTAATGAAGTGGTCGAAGCGATTTGTGCGGAAGTAAACAGGCAGCCGAGTTCTGAGCGGGCGAGGTACGGCCGCAAGTTGACGGTAAATGTGTACGGCAAGACCGTAGAGGGTTTTACTGCCCGCTAACCGTCTGAGGACATTGATCTTATTATTTCACTTCTCCCCGCCGCGCGGCATACAGCGCCAGTGCGGCGGCGTTGGAGACGTTGAGGCTCTTGATCGCGCCGGGCATGTCGAGGCGGGCCAGCACGGTGCAATGCTCGCGCGTGCGCTGGCGCAGGCCCTTGCCCTCCGCCCCCAGCACGAGCCCGTAGGGCGGGGCGCCGGTGACGGTTTCCAGATCGGTATCGCCTTCGCTGTCGAGGCCGATCAGGCGCACGCCGCGTTCCGTCAGCTTCCGCATGGCATCGGCCAGGTTGCGCTCGCGGATGAAGGGCACGTGTTCCAGCGCACCCGAGGCCGCCTTGGCCAGCACGGCGCTCTCAACCGGCGAATGGCGTGCGGTGGTGACGATGGCATCGACCGCAAAGGCGGCGGCCGAGCGCAGGATCGCGCCAACATTGTGCGGATCGGTGACCTGGTCGAGGACCAGAAGCCGCGCCGATTTGGTGTCTGGATCGTCCAGAAATTCATCCAGCGCGATATCAGGGATGGGGGCGCAATCGAGCCGCACGCCCTGGTGCACGGCATCCTTGCCGAAATATCTGTCGAGCTCGCGCGGCGATATATCACTGACCTCGACGCCGCTCGTCTGCACCACATCGCCGAGGCGGCGCAGGGCGTTGGCGGTGGCGTAGAGATGCAACTTTTTGCGGTTCGGGTTTGCCAGCGCGGCCTCGACCGTGTGCAGCCCGTAGAGCGACAATTCGTCCGGCGGGGCGGGCGGTGCGTTCGAACGGATGGGCTTTCCGGGCGGGCCGGAGGGCGGACGTTTCCTGTGTTGCGGTTTGCCGCGGCGGGGATCGTAGGGCTTGCTCATGGCCTGCCTATAGCGTGGGAGCGGGGCGGCGCGGAAGAAAAATCACCTGTATCGTGACAGCCGCTGAAAATGCCGTGTGAATGCGGTTGACACCCAACCCATTCATTTTCATAAAGCGCGCTCGCTTCGAACGGCGTTCGGGGCGGCTTTTGCATGAAGACCCTGTGGAGGGGTGCCCGAGTGGCTAAAGGGGACGGGCTGTAAACCCGTTGGCTATGCCTACGTTGGTTCGAATCCAACCCCCTCCACCATCTTTGTATCGCATCTAGCCGCCACTCCAGCCCTAGATGCGTGTATTTCCTCTTCACGCTGTCGCGGTTTTCGACCGCTTCGCTCCAGAGAGGGCGCGCAAAAGTGCGCGGCGCCCGGTCGGGCTTGCGAACACTGCGTGTTCGAGGGGGTTCCCTGCGAGCAACCGCCAAGCCAGCCCGGCTGTACATTTTGCGGCTGGCGGGGCCGGGCAGGGGCGATTATATCTGATGCGCCTTTATTGCGCGTTCAGGCGGGTATAGCTCAGGGGTAGAGCAACAGCCTTCCAAGCTGAAGACGCGGGTTCGATTCCCGCTACCCGCTCCAATTTCTATCGCGAAATCTCTGTCTCACTTGCCCCGCGCCAGAACCCTGATGCGTGACAGCAGTTCCTCGCGTTCGCTATAGCAGCCTTGCAGCCAGCGGCTTCCGCCGCCCGGATCGAAGGCCTCGCGGCCGTGCAGGATGCGGCGGTTGTCGAAGCAGACCAGATCGCCGGGCGCGTAGGCGAAACTCAGGGCGTATTTCGGGTCGCGCAGGCGGGTGCACAGCGCCTGCATCGCGGCATAGGCGCGCGGCACGTCGTCGAAGGGCAGGTCCGGAGGTGAGCGCAGGAAGCCGGTCAGGCGGATTTCCGCAACCTCGCCGTCAGGCCCCAGCACGATGATCGGTGTGCGCCAGCGGTAATCGGTATCCTTGGCGCGATTGGAGAAGCTCCACGGCAGGGCGGTCAGCGCCTCGAATGTCTCCGGCTCCTCGTTGCGGATGTCATGGGCCACGGCGAGCGCGTCGATATAAAGCGCGTTGCCTCCGGGCACGGAATTCTCGATGCAATGCAGGAACTGCAGGCCGGGTTCGTATTCGCGCGT
The DNA here is from genome assembly GCA_020637855.1 of Rhodobiaceae bacterium. Taxonomy (GTDB): domain Bacteria; phylum Pseudomonadota; class Alphaproteobacteria; order Rhizobiales; family Tepidamorphaceae; genus JACKJK01. The sequence continues at coordinate 84,752 of JACKJR010000003.1, forward strand.
GCACAGGTCGGTATGCGGGAAGAGGGCCAGGCCGGTATAGGCATTGGAATCCGGTGACACCTTGGCCTTCACGTCGAATATCTCGCCGAAATTGGAGGTGCGCACCGGACCGATGCGGCGGGCAACCTTCAGTACGGTACCGTCCTGCGTGGAAACATTGCGCAATCGCCCCAGCCCGTATTCGGCGATGGCTACCAGCCAGTCCGAAAGTGCGGCTTCATCGGTCAGGATGTTCGCGCCCTCGAAGGTCGGGATTTCGCTCAAGGTCTCGCCGCGCCATGGTGTTGGCGCAATCGCGGCGGGGTCCTGCGTGACGCGGTTGGAATAGTCGTTGGCGCGCAGCCAGCCGCTATGAAAGGTGGCGTTCAAGCCCTCCGGGGCGAAGGTCAGGCGCAGGGCACCGGCTTCGGTGATGGCCGCTTGCGAGACTTTCAGTCCGGCGGGGTAACTGTCGGCTTCGCGGGAATGTTCGCGGGTCTCGAAGTTGAACGTGTCCGGGTCGGGTGCGTGGTCGCGCAGGAAGATCGCGTGATAGCGGCTTTCAAGGCCGTCTTCCCAGCGTACAGAAACCGTGCCGCCATCGGTCTGCACCGCTGAAATGCCGGGGGCGGAGGGATATTCAGCATATGCCGGATAGGGCATGGACAATGAAGCGGATGCGGGCATGGCTCACCTCCCGGCTCAGGCACCCAAGACCGACCCAGATTGCCATAATGGAAACGAGGTCAGCAATATTGCCGGCGTGCGCAAAACGGTGAGTTAAGCCGGCAGTATCCCGTCCGATTTCCCAAGCAACATAAAGGGAATTTCGGCGGATATGGCGTCACTGTGTCTTCTCCCCGATCCGTCTTGCGAGCTTGTAGCCGATGAAGGCAAACAGGATCGGCAGCACGTAGCGTGCCGAGGCGAACATTATCCCGAAAACAATGTTCTCGCGCGACAATCCGTACAGGAAAAGCTGGGCGTAGTTCGCCGCCTTCCAGCCTATAAAAAGCCCTGCCGCAGCCAGCGCCGCCCGCAGGATCGTCTGCTTGTCCCGGGAGACCTGCTGCGTGACGGGGAGCGCCGGTTTTCCCATCAGGCGGTAGGCGGTGATTGCGGCGCCCAGAACCCCGATTGCCGCTGCGCCGATGGGTGCGAACACGAAGCCGACGGCCATGGCGCCGCCGCCGTCCTGGTCATGTACGCCCATCAATTCCCAGGCGCCGAAGAAAGCGAGGGCCACAACGAAATAACCCGCGACCGCCGATATGGCGAACGCCAGAAGCGTTAGTATCAGGATACGACCGGTGCCCATCTGGACGCCCCCTCTGGCGCCGCCCGTGCGGGTTGCCAGGCGCGATAACTGGTAGCGTGGCTTCTGGCTTATGGCAATGACCACGACCGGGAACTGCGACCTATTTCACTACTTGCGAAGAGCGGCTTTTTTTTCTATTGAGCCGCCACTTTCTGGCACATGGAGAACCACGATGGCGAAGGCGAAGTTTGAGCGGAACAAGCCGCATGTGAACGTTGGCACGATTGGCCACGTTGACCATGGCAAGACGACGCTGACGGCTGCGATCACGAAGTATTTTGGCGAGTTCAAGGCGTACGACCAGATCGACGCCGCGCCCGAGGAGAAGGCGCGCGGCATCACGATCTCGACGGCGCATGTCGAGTACGAGACGGAAGCGCGCCACTACGCGCACGTCGATTGCCCCGGCCACGCCGACTACGTGAAGAACATGATCACGGGTGCCGCGCAGATGGACGGCGCGATCCTGGTTGTTTCGGCCGCGGACGGCCCGATGCCGCAGACGCGCGAGCACATCCTGCTGGCGCGCCAGGTCGGCGTTCCGGCGATCGTCGTTTTCATGAACAAGGTCGACCAGGTCGACGACGAGGAGCTTCTGGAGCTCGTCGAGCTGGAGATCCGCGAGCTTCTGTCTTCCTACGAGTTCCCCGGCGACGACATTCCGATCGTCAAGGGCTCGGCGCTGGTTGCGCTCGAGGACGGCGACAAGAAGATCGGCGAAGACGCGATCCGCGAACTGATGGCGCAGGTCGATGCCTACATCCCGACGCCTGAGCGTCCGGTTGACCAGCCGTTCCTGATGCCGATCGAGGACGTGTTCTCGATTTCCGGCCGCGGCACGGTTGTGACGGGCCGCGTCGAGCGCGGTATCATCAAGGTCGGCGAGGAAATCGAGATCGTTGGCATCAAGCCGACGACGAAGACGACCTGCACGGGCGTCGAGATGTTCCGCAAGCTGCTCGACCAGGGCCAGGCCGGCGACAACATCGGCGCGCTGCTGCGCGGCGTTGAGCGCGAGGGCGTCGAGCGCGGTCAGGTTCTGTGCAAGCCGGGTTCGGTGACGCCGCACACGAAGTTCAAGGCGGAAGCCTACATCCTGACGAAGGAGGAGGGCGGGCGCCACACGCCGTTCTTCACCAACTACCGTCCGCAGTTCTACTTCCGCACCACCGACGTGACCGGTGTTGTGACGCTGCCGGATGGCGTGGAGATGGTGATGCCGGGCGACAATGTCGCGATGGAAGTCAACCTGATCGTCCCGATCGCGATGGAAGAGAAGCTGCGCTTCGCCATCCGCGAAGGCGGACGCACGGTTGGTGCAGGCGTCGTCGCCAGCATCATCGAGTAATCGAAGTCTCACGCGCCGTAAGCACCAACCGCACTAAGGAATTGGCCGGAACGCGGGCAAGCCCGGTTCCGGTCGTGGTGCCTCTTGAAGCGCGCGCAAAGACAGACTAGGAAACACTCCCTCGCCGGGCTGCATGCCCGGCGGGACCCTGCAGGGGTATAGCTCAGTTGGTAGAGCGACGGTCTCCAAAACCGTAGGTCGCGGGTTCGAATCCTGCTGCCCCTGCCATTTCCTCCGGCGTTTCTTTTCCGGTGGGGGTTTCTGGACAACATATCCTTTTGCAGAGGATCGGGTGATGAGTCTGACGCGTCGCACGGTTCTGTTCGGGGCAGGTGTCGCCACCGGCGTCGCCGGCAGCAGGTTGCTGCTTGGCCCGGGGCGCGGAACGAGCGGTAACAACTTCCCGCCGCCGTCCGAGGTTCCCACCGACAACATTCTCAACGATGCAAGCGAACTCAACCCGACGCGGGTCGCCAAGCACCTCACCATCAATACCGATCCCACCGAACAGCTGATCGGCGAATTGCGCGCCGAACTGGCCGAGGCGAGGGCTGCGGGCAGGCCGTTTGTCGCCAGTACCGCGCGTCATTCGATGGGCGCGCAGAGCCTCATCGGCGATGGCACGGCTGTAACGCTGGAACAGAACTGGCTGATCCCCGATACGGCGGCTTCCACATACCGGGTCGCTGCAGGGGTGCGCTGGAGCGAGGTGATCCGCCGCCTCGATCACATCGGGTTTTCGCCGAAGGTCATGCAGTCGAACAACGATTTCGGTGTCGGCAGCACGTTCGCGGTCAATGCGCATGGCTGGCCGGTGCCGCACAGCGCGTTCGGCAGCACGGTGCGCTCGCTGCGTGTGATGCGCCACGATGGCGAGGTGATCACCTGTTCGCGATCCGAGAATGCCGATCAGTTCAACCTCGCCATGGGCGGGTACGGGCTCAACGGGGTCATCATCGATCTTGAGGTCGAAATGGTGCCCAACCGGCTGCTGATACCGACCTACGAGATCGTGGCAGGACCCGATCTGGGCACGCGCTTCGTGGAGTTGCTCAAGGCAAACCCGAAGATCGAAATGGCCTATGGGCGGCTCGACGTGACGGTTGGGGCTTTCTTCGACGAGGGGCTGCTGATCACCTATGTGCCGGACGAGACCAATGCGACCGTTCCGGCGGCTTCGGGATCGGGTTTCATCAGCCGCATGTCGCGGCCGCTGTTCCGCGCGCAGGTGGATTCCGATGCGGTGAAAAGCTTCCGCTGGTTCCTGGAGACGCAGGTCAATCCGCGTATTTCCGGCGGAATGGTATCGCGCAACAGCCTCATGAACGAACCGGTCGTCACGCTCGACGACCGCGATCCGGCGCGTACCGACATCCTGCACGAGTATTTCGTGCCACCGGAGCGCTTCGCCGAGTTCGTTGCCGCCTGCAAGGACGTCATCCCGTCGTCCTACCAGCAGCTGCTCAACATCACGCTGCGCTTCGTCGATACCGATACCGACAGCATGATGGCCTATGCGCGCGGGCCGCGCATTGCCGCGGTCATGCTGTTCTCGCAGGAAATGACAACGCGTGGCGAAGCCGATATGGCGCGCATGACATCTGCCCTGATCGAGCGCACGCTCGACATCGGCGGCACGTATTACCTTCCCTACCGGTTGCATGCCAGACAGGCGCAGTTCGAGCGCGGCTACCCGCGCGCGCGCCAATTCGCCGCCGCCAAGCGCGAAGCCGATCCCGGACTTCTGTTCCGCAATGCCTTGTGGGATCGCTACATGGCCCACATCTAATATCCATAATTCTTACCCTGGGTGAGGAGGGGGCAGTGACGACGCTTCGCTGGATCGCGCTCGGCTACATGTTTGCATTGCTGGCAGCCGCCAGCCTGAACTATATCCCCGGCCTTACCGACAGCCAGGGCCGTGCCTTCGGCATATTCGCGCTCGATATCTTCGATGACATGCTGCATGTGGTCTCAGCCGCCTGGGCGGGCATCGCGGCATGGCTGTCGCACCGCGCGGCGCGCACCTTCCTGATTTATTTCGGGGCGCTGTATCTGGCTGACGGCGCACTCGGGCTTGCGACCGGATCGGGCTATCTCGACCTCGGCATTATCCAGTACGGCGTTCAGGATTTGCCATTCACCTTCAAAATCCTCGCCAACCTGCCGCATATCGGGCTTGGCGGTTTTGCGCTGGCAAGCGGCCTGTTGCTCGACAGGGACAATTCATGATCAGCTGGTTTTTCCGCCTCGTCAGGCGGATCATCGCACTGGTGGTGCTGCTGCTGATCGTGGTTCTGGCACCGTCGGCCTATGTCGAGGTCTCGTGCCGCGCCGATGCCGAGCCGCAATCCTATGATCCGATCATCAAGGATGCTGCCTTCCAGCGCAAAGAGGCCAACACCTATCTCACCTATCCTGAATGGCACATTGTCTATGCCTATGAGGGGCTGGCGCATACGCTGAAGACGGGCGACGAATACGCTTTTCCGTATCTGGCCAGCATTTCGGGCTTCTGGCGCTCCTTCTGCGATCTTAACAGGGAGGCAAACCGCCATGGCGGCGGCGATTTCGCCACCCGCGCGACCATTCACACCATTGGTGCCAGTTTCACGCTCGAGATGGGGCTGAAAGCGGCATATGAGGAGACCATCGGCCGGCTGGCTGCAGGTTTGCGCGGGCCAAGGAAGTCTCCACAGGACATTTTCGCCATGAAGATGGCAGACGATTATGCGCGGTTCCTGCAGCAGACGCCCTGGTACAGTTACGATTTCGACGCCGCGGTGGATGGCCTTTGGGAGTTGCCGGTCGCGTCCTCCTTTCTGCGCGGCTGGGAACGCCGGCTGGCGCTTGGCGCGGAGTGGAAGGTCAAGGCTGCCTATGCCGGCGTTATCGCGGGCGCTGTTGCCACGACTACCGGAAAAGCGCAGTTGCGTATCCGCAGCGTCGTCTCCGGCCTGTCCCCGGCGCAGCTTGCAGCCATTGCCGGTGTCGATGTGATTTCAGCGGATGGCGACCGCGTGATCATTGAAACGCCGCGTTACGGGGCTTTCACGAAAATCGTGCGCGACATCACGGGCGCGGGCGGCAATCTGGCTGAGATCGCCGGCAACGGCGAGGTCATGATTTCGGCTATTCAGGAGAAGGGCAGGGGAAGCCCTGACCTTCGGCATGGCGTCATCATTTCCGTATTGGAGCGCGATGGTTTCAACGGAAAGCGCCTGCTGATCGGCACACAGGTCAGCCTGCTCGACGAATTGCTCGTGGAACTCGATGCCGCCGGGATCGGCCTGGAACACATCTATGACTACTGATCGCGAGGGTGGCCGCCGGTTTGCGTGGGGGCATCGCCTGTTGCGGCGCGCATTTGTGCTGTTTTTGATCGTGTCTGGCTGGATAGCCGTTATGGCGGGCGTCATGTTCGTCGCCGAACCGGCACCCGCCGCGCTTGCGCTTGGCGGCAGGGGCGAGCTTCTCGACAGATTGCCGGCAGACGTCAGGATGATGCGGTCGAGCCGCCACATGCTGGTTCTGACCAGCACGGAGCCTGGATATGTGCGCAGGGTTTACGCTGCCGGTGCGTGGCTTGTTTTACCAGCATTGCGCAATGGATGCCTTGATTTGAGGGGATATAAGAGAGCCAATGTGGCGAGCTGAACTTGAACGAAAACATTTTTCGTGAAGAAATGCGCGATTGCGGCTTGAGAATCTGTTTGTGCGCCGCTATGTATCGCTCCCAAGAGGCGCGCGGGCATGGCCAGCGCGCCCGATTGTTTTGATCAAATTCCCACGGAAGATCTGATCCGGATGGCCTCGAAGACCAACCCATTCGCTTTCCTCCAGCAGGTGCGGACGGAAGTTGCGAAGGTAACATGGCCCTCGCGCCGCGAAACCATGATCACCACGATGATGGTGTTCATCATGGTCGTTCTGGCAAGTCTGTTCTTCCTTGCAGTGGATTCCACGATCGGCTGGCTTGTCGGCCAGCTGCTCGGATTCGGACGCTAGACGGAGAAGCGCGTGGCCAAGCGCTGGTACATCGTTCACACCTACTCGAACTTCGAGAAGAAGGTCGCCGAAGCCATTCGCGAGAAGGCAGAGCAGACCGGTATTGCGGATTCGTTCGAAGAGGTTCTGGTGCCGACCGAGAAGGTCGTCGAGGTGCGCCGCGGCCGCAAGGTCGATGCGGAGCGCAAGTTTTTCCCAGGCTACGTGCTCGTCAAGATGGATCTGACGGACAACGCGTATCACCTGATCAAGAACACGCCGAAAGTGACCGGGTTCCTGGGCGCGGACAACAAGCCGACCCCGATTTCGGAAGCCGAGGCGCAGCGGATCCTGCACCAGGTGCAGGAGGGGATCGACCGGCCCAAGCCGTCGGTCAACTTCGAGATTGGCGAGCAGGTTCGCGTCGCCGATGGCCCCTTTGCGTCGTTCTCGGGCCACGTCGAGGAGATCGACGAGGAGCGGGCGCGGCTCAAGGTGGCAGTTTCGATTTTCGGCCGGGCAACCCCGGTCGAACTCGAGTACGGGCAGGTCGAGAAGGTCTGACCGAAAACCGCGTGGGAGGCAGGTGGCGGTCGCCAGCCGCTGCCTTAAACCGTACCACGCAACGCAATCCAGCCCGATCCACCCGGCGTGGCGAGGGCACAAAAGGAAGAGCGAGTAACGATGGCAAAGAAGATTATCGGCTACCTCAAGCTGCAGGTGCCGGCGGGTGCGGCAACGCCGTCTCCGCCGATCGGCCCCGCGCTTGGTCAGCGTGGCCTCAACATCATGCAGTTCTGCAAGGACTTCAACGCCAAGACGCAGAACATGGAGAAGGGCGCGCCTTGTCCGACGATCATCACGATCTTCCAGGACAAGTCGTTCGCGTTCGAAATCAAGACCCCGCCGGCCTCGCACCTGCTCAAGCAGGCCGCGAAGATCAATTCCGGCTCCAAGGCGCCTGGCCGCGATACCGCCGGCAAGGTGACGCGCGACCAGGTCCGCGCGATCGCGGAAACCAAGATGCCCGATCTGAACGCCAACGATATCGAGGCGGCGATGCGGATTGTCGAAGGCTCGGCCCGTTCCATGGGCCTGGAAGTTGTGGGGTAAGCGATCATGGCGAAGAACGGAAAACGTATCAGCCAGGCGCGTGAAGGCATCGATCGCGGTGTTGCGATTTCGCTCGACGACGCGGTGAAGGCTGTCAAGGCGCGGGCAACCGCGAAGTTCGACGAGACGGTCGAGGTTGCCATCAATCTCGGCGTTGATCCGCGCCACGCCGACCAGATGGTTCGCGGCGTTTGCAACCTGCCCAACGGCACTGGCCGTTCGGTTCGCGTTGCGGTGTTCGCGCGCGGCCCGAAAGCCGACGAAGCCAAGGCAGCCGGTGCCGATGTGGTTGGTGCCGAAGACCTGGTCGAGATCGTGCAGGGCGGCAAGATCGACTTCGACCGTTGCATTGCCACGCCTGACATGATGCCGCTGGTTGGCCGTCTGGGTAAGGTGCTGGGTCCGCGCGGCATGATGCCGAACCCGAAGGTTGGCACGGTGACCATGGATGTCGCCGCCGCTGTCGGGGCTGCCAAGGGCGGCGCGGTCGAGTTCCGCGTCGAGAAGGCGGGCATCATTCATGCCGGCGTTGGCAAGGCGAGCTTTGCCGAAGGCGCCCTGGCCGAGAATATCCGTGCCCTTGTCGATGCGGTCATCAAGGCCAAGCCGACCGGTGCAAAGGGAACCTATCTGAAGCGCATCGCGCTGAGCTCCACCATGGGGCCGGGCGTCAGCGTGGATACGTCCTCCGTCACGCAGGCCTGACGCCTGAAGTGGCAGACACTTAATTTCCGGGCGTTATTCGCACTTCGCGAGGATGCCCGACAAGAATTCCCCCGGTGCATGCAAATGCTTCGGGGGATAGCCGGAACAAGGGTCTTGCGACTTTTAAGGTCTTAGGGCTTGCGGACCGGCTCCTGTCCGAGATTGCGGGCGCACTTCGTATCAACGGGGTGCTTAATCGGGTTTTCCGGCCAGCATGAGACGGGGACGAACAGATCAAACGCGGCTTGAGGCCGCAGGAGATTGGTTCGAACCACGTTGCCTCAAGGCGAGCCATGCGCTGCAAGCGTAAAGCATCGTCCGGCGGGACAGGGACAAGCGTTGCATGGGCCCCGTTTCCGCTTATCCGACGGATGCAGGGCAGGGCTTGTGCGGCAAGTGCAACCGGCGGCCGTTTTTCGATGCGTGCCGCCAACCGGAGAGAGCAAGTGGATAGAGCGGAAAAGCAAGAGCTCGTCTCGACGCTCCACGATACGTTCAAGACGACGGGCGTTGTCGTGGTTGCCCACTATTCCGGCCTGACCGTTGCCGACATGACCGCGTTTCGCGGGCGCATGAAGGAAGCGGGCGCGCAGGTGAAGGTGGCGAAAAACCGGCTCGCCAAAATTGCTCTTGAAGGCACTGACCTGGCCCATATGGCGCCGCTTTTCGAGGGGCAGACCCTGATCGCCTATTCGGACGATCCGGTTGCTGCGCCGAAAGTTGCGACCGACTTTGCCAAGATCAAGGACAAGCTCGTTGTGCTTGGTGGCGGCATGGGGCAGACGGCGCTCGACGCTGACGGTGTGAAGGCACTCGCCTCGCTGCCGTCGCTGGACGAGCTGCGTGGCAAGATCGTGGGCATGATTCAGACCCCGGCGACGCGTATCGCGCAGGTCCTCAGCGCACCAGGCGGGCAGGTTGCCCGTGTCATCCAGGCCTATGCCGACAAGGGCGAGGCGGCGTAACGCCGGTCCTCCCTCTCATTAGGTTTACGACCTAAGGGTTCGAACTGATCAGGAGCAAAGAAAATGGCTGATCTCGCAAAGATCGTTGAAGACCTTTCCAACCTCACCGTTCTGGAAGCTGCCGAGCTTTCCAAGATGCTTGAGGAAAAGTGGGGCGTTTCCGCAGCGGCCCCGGTCGCCGTGGCCGCCGTTGCCGGTGGTGGTGACGCCGGTGCCGCGGCAGCCGAAGAGAAGGACGAATTCGACGTCGTTCTCGCCGAGGCTGGCGCACAGAAGATCAACGTCATCAAGGAAGTCCGTGCGATCACGGGCCTTGGCCTGAAAGAGGCCAAGGATCTCGTCGAAGGCGCTCCGAAGCCCGTCAAGGAAGGCGTGGCCAAGGACGAAGCCGAGAAGATCAAGAAGCAGCTCGAAGAGGCAGGCGCCAAAGTCGAGCTGAAGTAATGCGGTTTGAAGTCCCGGCGGCACGCTGCCGGGACTTCCCCGCCGCATTACCGTGTGGGGGAGGGCGTGGCGTTTCGCAAGAGGCCTTGCGAAACGGCATGTCCGTCTTCGCGTTTCAGGCCAGGTGTTGCGCAATGGCGCAGCGGGCGGCCTGAAGAAACAGGTGTGGCGTTCGGGAATTTCGCTGCCGCGTTGCGATTGGCGCGTGGCGGCAAGGGGCGGAGAGCCCCGGCCCGTCGGTTATGGCATCGGGAATGAAGATGCTTGAGCGGCGGGGAATACGTGTCGAGTAGATAACGGGTCTTCCGGCCCAAAACAGCGATACTCCAAAGGAGTGACGATGGCGCAGTCCTTCATTGGCCGCAAACGTGTCCGCAAGTCTTTCGGTTCGATCCGCGAGGTGGCTCAGCTGCCGAACCTGATCGAGGTTCAGAAGGCTTCCTATGACTTCTTTCTTCAGGTCGACAAGCCTGAGGGGGGACGTCTGGACGAAGGTCTTCAGGCGGTTTTTGCCTCGGTTTTCCCGATTTCGGATTTCTCCGGATCGGCGATGCTCGAGTTCGTCGATTACGAGTTCGAGGCACCGAAATATGATGTCGACGAGTGCCGCCAGCGCGGCATGACCTTTGCCGCGCAGCTCAAGGTGACGCTGCGGCTGATCGTGTTCGATATCGATGAAGATACCGGCGCGAAGTCGGTCAAGGACATCAAGGAGCAGGACGTCTACATGGGCGACATGCCGCTGATGACGTCCAACGGCACCTTCATCGTCAATGGCACCGAGCGCGTTATCGTTTCGCAGATGCATCGTTCGCCGGGTGTTTTCTTCGACCATGACAAGGGCAAGACGCATGCGTCGGGCAAGCTGCTGTTTGCCGCGCGCATCATTCCCTATCGCGGTTCCTGGCTCGATATCGAGTTCGACGCCAAGGACATCGTCTATGTGCGCATCGACCGCCGCCGCAAGCTGCCGGTGACGACGCTTCTGTATGCTCTCGGGCTCGATGCGGAACAGATTCTCTCGACGTTCTATGACACGATCGAGATCACCCGCGACAAGAATGGCTGGCGCCGCCCGTTCAACGCGGAGCGCATGCGCGGCATCAAGGCCGTGGCGGACATGATCAACGCCGATACCGGTGAGGTCATCCTCGAGATGGGTCGCAAGATGACCGCCCGCAAGGCGCGTGATCTGACCGAAGGCGGCCTCAAGTCGCTGCGGGTTTCCGACGAGGAACTGCATGGCCAGTATCTCGCCGAGGACATGGTCAATTCCGAAACCGGCGAGATTTATGCCGAAGCCGGCGACGAACTGAACGAGAAGGTCGTCGAAGCCTTGCTGGAAGCGGGTTTCGAGATGCTGCCTGTTCTCGACATCGACCATGTCTCTGTCGGCCCGTTCATCCGTAACACGCTGGCGCTCGACAAGTCCGAGACCCGTCAGGACGCGATGTTCGACATCTACCGTGTCATGCGTCCGGGCGAGCCGCCGACGATGGAAGCCGCAGAGGCGATTTTCGAGTCGCTGTTCTTCGATGCAGAGCGTTACGACCTGTCCGCGGTTGGACGCGTGAAGATGAACATGCGTCTCGACCTCGATGCGCCCGACACCATGCGTGTTCTGCGCAAGGAGGACATTCTGGCGGTGATCAAGACGCTGGTCGGCCTGCGCGATGGCAGGGGCGAGATCGACGATATCGATCACCTCGGCAACCGCCGCGTGCGTTCGGTCGGCGAACTGATGGAAAACCAGTACCGCGTCGGTCTGGTGCGCATGGAGCGCGCCATCAAGGAGCGCATGAGCTCCGTCGATATCGACGCGGCGATGCCGCAGGACCTGATCAATGCCAAGCCCGCGGCAGCGGCCGTACGCGAGTTCTTCGGTTCCTCGCAGCTGTCGCAGTTCATGGATCAGACCAACCCGCTTAGCGAGATCACCCACAAGCGGCGCCTGTCGGCGCTTGGGCCGGGCGGTCTTACGCGCGAGCGCGCCGGTTTCGAGGTGCGCGACGTGCACCCGACCCACTATGGCCGCATCTGCCCGATCGAGACGCCGGAAGGTCCGAATATCGGTCTGATCAACTCGCTCGCCACATTCGCCCGCGTCAACAAGTACGGTTTCATCGAGACGCCGTACCGCAAGGTGAAGGACGGTACGGTGACCGACGAGGTCGTCTACATGTCGGCGATGGAGGAGAACAAGTACCACATCGGCCAGGCCAATGCGGACTTGGACGACAAGGGTCAGTTCGTCGAAGAGCTGGTTGTTTCGCGTCACGCCGGTGACGTCACGCTGGTTCCGCGCGAGCGTATCGACTACATGGACGTTTCGCCGAAGCAGCTTGTTTCGGTCGCCGCGGCGCTTATTCCGTTCCTGGAAAACGATGACGCCAACCGCGCGCTCATGGGTTCGAACATGCAGCGTCAGGCCGTGCCGCTGATCAAGGCGCAGGCGCCGCTGGTCGGCACCGGCATGGAAGGCGTTGTGGCCCGCGATTCCGGTGCCGCGATCGCGGCCCGCCGGACCGGCGTGATCGATCAGGTCGATGCGACCCGTATCGTTATCCGCGCGACCGAGGAAAAGGACCCGACGAAGCCGGGTGTCGATATCTACCGGCTGCTGAAGTTCCAGCGCTCCAACCAGAACACCTGCATCACGCAGCGCCCGCTGGTTCGCGTCGGTGACCGTGTGCTGGCCGGCGACATCATCGCAGACGGTCCTTCGACCGATCTCGGCGAACTGGCTCTGGGCCGCAACGTGCTCGTCGCGTTCATGCCCTGGATGGGCTACAACTTCGAGGACTCCATCCTCTTGTCCGAGCGCGTCGTGTCCGACGACGTTTTCACTTCGATCCATATCGAGGAATTCGAAGTGATGGCCCGCGACACCAAGCTGGGGCCGGAAGAGATCACCCGCGACATCCCGAACGTCTCGGAAGAGGCGCTCAAGAACATGGATGAGGCGGGCATCGTCTATATCGGTGCCGAGGTGAACCCGGGCGATATCCTTGTCGGAAAGATCACGCCGAAGGGCGAAAGCCCGATGACGCCGGAAGAAAAGCTTCTGCGCGCCATCTTCGGCGAGAAGGCATCCGATGTGCGCGACACCTCGCTTCGCGTGCCGCCCGGCGTGACCGGTACGGTCGTCGAAGTGCGCGTGTTCAACCGTCACGGCATCGACAAGGACGAGCGTGCGCAGGCGATCGAGCGCGAGGAAATCGAGCGGCTCGCCAAGGACCGCGACGACGAGCAGGCGATCCTCGACCGCAACGTCTTCGGCCGTCTGACCGAGATGCTCAAGGGCAAGACCGCCGCGTCCGGCCCCAAGGGCGTCAAGAAGGGCGAAAAGATTGCCGAGGAGCTTCTGGAATCGCTGCCGCGCGGCACGTGGTGGCAGTTCGGCCTCGACGACGACAAGGCGATGTCGGAAATCGAGGCGCTGAAGCGCCAGTACGACGAATCCAAGAAGCAGCTCGAGCAGCGCTTCATGGACAAGGTCGAGAAGCTGCAGCGCGGCGACGAGCTGCTGCCCGGCGTGATGAAGATGGTCAAGGTCTTCGTCGCGGTGAAGCGCAAGATCCAGCCCGGCGACAAGATGGCCGGCCGCCACGGCAACAAGGGCGTGGTCAGCCGCATCGTCCCGGTCGAGGACATGCCGTTCCTGGCCGATGGCACTCAGGTCGACGTCGTGCTCAACCCGCTTGGCGTGCCGAGCCGCATGAATGTCGGTCAGATCCTCGAGACCCATCTGGGATGGGCCTGCGCGGGGCTTGGCCGGCAGGTCGCCAACGCGGTGGATCAGTACTACCGCGAGGGCCGCATCGAACAGCTCAAGAGCGAGCTCACGACCGTCTATGGCGGCGATGAGGACATCAAGGGCCTGAACGAGGAGCAGCTTGTGGAACTGGCGGAGAACAATCGTGGCGGCATTCCGTTCGCAACGCCGGTCTTCGACGGTGCCAAGGAAGCCGACATCGAGCGTATTCTGGAGCAGGCGGGTCTCAACCCGTCCGGCCAGTCGGTGCTGTTCGACGGGCGCACGGGCGAGCAATTCGACCGCCCGGTGACCGTTGGCTACATCTACATCCTGAAGCTGCACCACCTCGTGGACGACAAGATCCACGCCCGTTCGATCGGACCGTACTCGCTCGTTACCCAGCAGCCGCTGGGCGGCAAGGCGCAGTTCGGCGGACAGCGTTTCGGCGAAATGGAGGTCTGGGCCCTGGAAGCCTACGGCGCGGCCTATACATTGCAGGAAATGCTGACGGTGAAATCCGACGACGTGGCCGGCCGCACGAAGGTCTACGAATCCATCGTGCGCGGCGACGATACGTTCGAATCGGGTATTCCGGAATCGTTCAACGTGTTGGTGAAGGAAATGCGGTCGCTCGGCCTCAATGTCGAACTTGTCGACGAGAAGCCGAAAACCGCTCCGCAGGATGTGCCGGCGCTGCCGCCGGCGGATGCAGCCGAATAGGCGCGGAAACACGCAACAGGCAGCAGCGGACACATAAATCTTTACGCGACGGGACACCGGCATGACGCTGGTGCTCCCCGAGCGGCACAAGGAGACCAGGATGAATCAAGAGGTCATGAACGTCTTCGGCCCGCAGGTGCAGGCCCAGTCCTTCGACCACATCCGCATCTCGATCGCCAGCCCGGAGAAAATCCTCAGCTGGTCGTTCGGCGAGATCAAAAAGCCGGAAACCATCAACTACCGCACGTTCAAGCCGGAGCGGGACGGGCTTTTCTGTGCCCGCATCTTCGGCCCCGTGAAGGACTACGAGTGCCTTTGCGGCAAATACAAGCGGATGAAGTACAAGGGCATCATCTGCGAAAAGTGCGGTGTGGAAGTCACGCTCAGCCGGGTGCGGCGCGAGCGCATGGGCCACATCCAGCTTGCTGCACCGGTTGCCCACATCTGGTTCCTGAAGTCGCTTCCGAGCCGCATCGGCATGCTGCTCGACATGACGCTGAAGGATCTGGAGCGGGTTCTCTATTTCGAGAACTACATCGTCATCGAGCCGGGCCTGACGCCGCTGAAGGAGTTCCAGCTGCTGTCGGAAGACGAATATATCGATGCCCAGGATCAGTTCGGCGAGGATTCGTTCACCGCCATGATCGGTGCCGAGGCCGTGCGCGAGATTCTGCGCAACCTCGACCTTGAGCGTCTGCGCGACCAGCTTCGCGTGGAAATTGCCGAGTCCACTTCGGAACTTAAGCCCAAGAAGCTCGCAAAACGCTTGAAGCTCGTCGAGGCGTTCCTGGATTCCGGCAACCGCCCGGAATGGATGATCATGTCGGTCATCCCGGTCATTCCGCCGGATCTGCGTCCGCTGGTTCCGCTCGATGGCGGCCGGTTCGCGACGTCGGACCTCAACGACCTGTACCGCCGCGTCATCAACCGCAACAACCGTCTGAAGCGGCTGATCGAACTGCGCGCGCCCGATATCATCATCCGCAACGAGAAGCGCATGCTTCAGGAAGCGGTCGATGCTCTGTTCGACAACGGCCGCCGCGGCCGCGTCATCACCGGTGCCAACAAGCGCCCTCTGAAGTCGCTCGCCGATATGCTGAAGGGCAAGCAGGGCCGTTTCCGCCAGAACCTGCTCGGCAAGCGCGTCGACTATTCCGGCCGTTCGGTCATCGTGGTCGGCCCGGAACTGAAGCTGCACCAGTGCGGCCTGCCGAAGAAGATGGCGCTGGAACTGTTCAAGCCGTTCATCTACTCGCGGCTTGACGCGAAGGGCTATTCCTCGACCGTCAAGCAGGCCAAGAAGCTGGTGGAGAAGGAGAAGCCGGAGGTCTGGGATATCCTCGACGAGGTTATCCGCGAGCACCCCGTCATGCTGAACCGCGCGCCGACGCTGCACCGTCTCGGCATCCAGGCCTTCGAGCCGGTGCTGATCGAGGGCAAGGCAATCCAGCTTCACCCGCTGGTCTGCGCGGCCTTCAACGCCGATTTCGACGGCGACCAGATGGCGGTTCACGTGCCGCTGTCGCTGGAAGCGCAGCTTGAAGCCCGCGTGCTGATGATGTCGACCAACAACATCCTGCACCCGGCCAACGGTCAGCCGATTATCGTGCCATCACAGGATATCGTGCTCGGCCTCTACTACCTGTCGCAGATGCGCGCCAACGAAAAGGGCGAGGGCATCATTTTCGGCACTATCGCCGAAGTCGAGCATGCGCTGGCTGCCGGCCAGGTTTCGCTGCATGCCAAGGTGCACGGCCGCTACGTGACCGTTGACGCCGAAGGCAACGAGGTGCGTGAAATCCACGAGACGACGCCGGGCCGCATGCTGATCGGGCAGTTCCTGCCGCGCACGGCCAATGTGCCTTATTCAGTCATCAACCAGCTGATGACCAAGAAGGCGATCTCGAAGATGATCGACACCGTCTACCGCCATTGCGGGCAGAAGGACACGGTCATCTTCTGCGACCGCGTGATGGCTCTCGGGTTCCGCCATGCCTGCTATGCCGGCATCTCGTTCGGCAAGGACGACATGGTGGTGCCGGACACGAAGTGGAATTTCGTCGAGGAAACGCGCCAGCTCGTTACCGAGTACGAGACCCAGTACAACGAGGGTTTCATCACCCAGGGCGAGAAGTACAACAAGGTGGTCGATGCCTGGGCGAAATGCACCGACCGCGTTGCCGACGAGATGATGGCACGTATTTCCGCCGTCCAGGTGGACGAGGAGACCAAGCGCGAGAAGCCGATCAACTCGATCTACATGATGTCGCACTCCGGCGCGCGTGGTTCACCGGCGCAGATGAAGCAGCTTGCCGGCATGCGCGGCCTGATGGCCAAGCCGTCCGGCGAGATCATCGAGAGCCCGATCATCTCGAACTTCAAGGAAGGCCTGTCGGTTCTGGAGTACTTCAACTCCACCCACGGTGCCCGTAAGGGTCTCGCCGACACCGCCCTGAAGACAGCCAACTCGGGTTACCTGACGCGGCGTCTGGTGGACGTTGCGCAGGATTCGATCATCACCGAGCACGATTGCGGTTCGGAACGCGGCATCACGATCGCCGCCGTGGTCGATGCCGGCGAAGTGATTGTTTCGCTTGGCCAGCGCCTGCTCGGACGGACGCTTGCCGAGGACGTCAAGAATCCGTCGAGCGGCGAAGTCATCTTCGAAAGGGGTACCCTGATCGAGGAAGCCCACGCGGACCTGATCGAGAAGGCGCAGCCGCCGTCCGTGAAGATCCGTTCGGTGCTGACCTGCAATTCCGCCAACGGCGTGTGCGGCGCCTGCTACGGGCGCGATCTTGCCCGCGGCACGCCGGTCAACCTCGGCGAGGCGGTCGGCGTCATCGCGGCGCAGTCGATCGGCGAGCCGGGTACCCAGCTCACCATGCGTACGTTCCACATCGGCGGCACGGCGCAGGTGGTCGACCAGTCGTTCATGGAATCGAACTTCGACGGCAAGGTCGAAGTCCGCAATCGCGCGGTTTCGAAGAACTCCGACGGCCATCTGATGGTCACGGCCCGCAACGTGCAGGTCGCCATCATCGACGCCGACGGCAAC
Source organism: Rhodobiaceae bacterium (assembly GCA_020637855.1). GTDB lineage: Bacteria > Pseudomonadota > Alphaproteobacteria > Rhizobiales > Tepidamorphaceae > JACKJK01. The sequence continues at coordinate 102,146 of JACKJR010000003.1, forward strand.
GAACGTGCGGTCCAGCGCGTCCAGTACGGTGCGCGTCTGCGTGTCGATGACGGCGACGAGATCAAGCGCGGCCAGCGGATTGCTGAATGGGATCCCTATACCCGTCCGATCCTGACCGAAGCCGACGGCACGATCGGGTTCGAAGACCTCGTCGACAACGTGTCGATGTCGGAATCGACCGATGAATCGACCGGTATCACCAAGCGTTCGGTCATCGACTGGCGTGCAACGCCACGCGGGGCCGATCTGCGTCCGGCAATCACGATTTCCGATGCCAAGGGCGAGATCAAGAAGCTGCAGCGCGGCGGCGATGCCCGTTACATCCTTCCTGTCGAAGCCATTCTGTCGGTTTCGCCTGGTGACGATGTGAAGGCGGGCGACGTTCTTGCCCGTATCCCGACGGAAGGCGCCAAGACGCGCGACATCACCGGTGGTCTGCCGCGTGTTGCCGAGCTGTTCGAGGCGCGCAAGCCGAAGGATGCCGCCGTCATCGCGGAGATTTCCGGCACGGTGCAGTTCGGGCGCGACTACAAGAACAAGCGCCGCATCATGATCGTTCCGGAGGCCGAGGATGCCGAGCCGGTCGAATACCTGATCCCGAAGGGGCGTCACCTGCATGTTCAGGAAGGCGACTTCATCGAGCGCGGGGACTTCATCATCGACGGCAACCCGGCGCCGCACGACATTCTGGCGATCAAGGGCGTGGAAGAGCTTGCAGCTTACCTCGTCAACGAGATCCAGGAGGTCTACCGGCTCCAGGGCGTGATGATCAACGACAAGCACATCGAGGTCATCGTCCGGCAGATGCTGCAGAAGATCGAGATCACCGATCCCGGCGAATCGAGTTTCCTCAAGGACGAGCAGGTCGACCGCATCGACTTCAACGAGGTCAACGAGCGGCTGGTGGAAGAGGGCAAGGCCCCGGCGCAAGGGTCGCCGGTCCTGCTCGGCATCACCAAGGCGAGCCTGCAGACCCGCAGCTTCGTTTCGGCGGCCTCGTTCCAGGAGACGACGCGCGTGCTCACCGAAGCCTCGGTGCACGGTAAGGTCGATACGCTCGATGGCCTGAAGGAGAACGTCATCGTTGGCCGCCTTATCCCGGCCGGTACGGGTTCGGTCATGAACAAGATGCGTTCGATTGCCCAGGAGCGCGATGCGCTGATCGTCGAGGAAAAGCAGCGTCAGGCATCCCTTGCGGCAGCCGAGCAGGGGGGCGAGGCTGCCGAATAAGGCAGATTCGCTTTCCGAAACGCGTAGAACATTCAAAAGGGCCGCTTCACGCGGCCCTTTTTTGCATTTTACGGCAGTTACCGGCCTTGAGCGTTAAGAAGGATTCGAATCTGTCGCTAGAGCCCGCCAAAAGGTTGAAAAATTGCGCTTCAGCCCTGTTGACGGGGTGGGGTGCGATGAGTATGTTCCGCGCACTTTCAGCGACTGGTGGTAAGCCAATTCCTTTCGCGACCGACACGGACGTGAAATCAAGGGCTTAAACGCTGTCGCCGCGTAAGCGAAGACAGAAACGAAGTCATGAACCGGTTCCGCCGGGTCCTCTGCGTTTCGATGTTGCCCCGGGGATTTCCCCGATCGGGCCTTTTTCGTTTGTTGGCGCGCTGAAGGAAATGACATCTGAACGGGTGGCTGCAGGGGCCGCCCGCCAAGGAGAGACGTTCAAGCCGATGCCGACGATCCAGCAGCTGATCCGGAAGCCGCGCAACGACAAGCCGCGGCGCAACAAGGTTCCCGCGATGGAGGCATGCCCGCAGAAGCGCGGCGTGTGCACCCGCGTCTACACGACCACGCCGAAGAAGCCGAACTCGGCGCTCCGCAAGGTCGCGAAGATCCGCCTCACCAACGGGTTTGAGGTGATCGGCTATATCCCCGGTGAGGGGCACAACCTGCAGGAGCACTCCGTGGTCATGATCCGCGGCGGCCGCGTCAAGGATCTTCCCGGCGTGCGCTACCACATCATCCGCGGCGTGCTGGACACGCAGGGCGTCAAGGACCGCAAGCAGCGCCGCTCGAAGTACGGCGCCAAGCGTCCGAAGTAAGCCGCCCGGTTTAAAGAAGATTTAGGCGAGAAGGTCGAGATACATGTCGCGTCGTCGTCAGGCTGAAAAACGCGAGATCCTGCCGGATCCGAAATTCGGGGACATCGTGGTCACCAAGTTCATGAACTCGGTGATGCGCGATGGCAAAAAGTCGGTTGCCGAAAGCATCGTCTATGATGCGTTCGAGCAGATCGAGAGCAAGGCCAAGGCAGACCCGCTTGGCGTTTTCCATCAGGCGCTCGACAACGTGATGCCGTCCGTCGAGGTGCGTTCGCGCCGTGTCGGTGGTGCCACCTACCAGGTTCCGGTCGAGGTTCGCTCCGAGCGCAAGCAGGCGCTGGCGATCCGCTGGCTGATCGCGGCTGCGCGCAACCGCAACGAGCGCACCATGACCGACCGTCTGTCGGGCGAGCTGCTCGACGCTTTCAACAACCGCGGCACAGCCGTGAAGAAGCGCGAAGACACGCACCGCATGGCGGAAGCCAACCGCGCTTTCTCGCACTACCGCTGGTAACCGGACTTTTCGGAGAGCCCCCATGTCCCGCACCCATCCGATCGAGGACTACCGCAACTTCGGCATCATGGCCCACATCGATGCCGGCAAGACCACCACGACCGAGCGGATCCTCTTTTACACCGGCCGCAGCCACAAGATCGGCGAAGTCCATGACGGCGCCGCCACGATGGACTGGATGGAGCAGGAGCAGGAGCGCGGCATCACGATCACGTCCGCTGCAACCACCGCTTACTGGAACAACAAGCGCCTGAACATCATCGACACCCCCGGGCACGTCGACTTCACCATTGAAGTCGAGCGTTCGCTGCGCGTGCTCGACGGCGCGGTTGCCCTGCTTGACGCCAATGCCGGCGTTGAGCCGCAGACCGAGACGGTCTGGCGCCAGGCGGACAAGTACAAGGTTCCGCGGATGATCTTCGTCAACAAGATGGACAAGATCGGCGCCGACTTCTATCGCTGCGTGGAGATGATCAAGTCCCGCCTTGGCGCGCGTCCGCTGGTGATGCAGCTGCCGATCGGTGCGGAGAGCGAGTTCGCCGGGTGCGTCGATCTCATCCGCATGAAGGCGATCGTCTGGGAAGACGAAAGCCTTGGCGCGAAGTTCGATTACACCGACATCCCGGCCAATCTGGCTGACGATGCCGCGAAATACCGCGAGCAGCTCATCGAGACGGCCGTGGAGCAGGACGAGGCCGCGCTTGAGGCGTATCTGGAAGGCAACGAGCCGGACGAAGAGACGCTCAAGAAGCTGATCCGCAAGGGGACCTGCAACAACGAGTTCGTGCCGGTGTTCTGCGGTTCGGCCTTCAAGAACAAGGGCGTGCAGCCGCTTCTCGACGGCGTTGTCGATTTCCTGCCGAGCCCGGTTGAAGTTCCGGCGATCAAGGGTATCGACCCGAAGACCGAAGAGACGATCAGCCGCAAGTCCTCTGACGAAGAGCCGCTTTCGCTGCTTGCCTTCAAGATCATGAACGACCCGTTTGTCGGCTCGCTGACCTTCTGCCGCATCTATTCGGGCAAGCTTGAGACCGGCGTTTCGCTGCTCAACACGGTGAAGGAAAAGCGCGAGCGCATCGGCCGCATGCTGCAGATGCACTCCAATCACCGTGAGGATATCAAGGAAGCCTATGCGGGCGACATCGTCGCCATTGCGGGCCTGAAGGACACCACCACGGGCGACACGCTTTGCGATGCGACCAAGCCGGTGATCCTGGAGCGCATGGAATTCCCCGATCCGGTCATCGAGATTGCTGTCGAGCCGAAGACCAAGGGCGACCAGGAGAAGATGGGCCTCGCGCTCAACCGTCTGGCGGCCGAGGACCCGTCCTTCCGCGTCAAGACCGACGAGGAATCCGGTCAGACCATCATCGCCGGCATGGGCGAGCTTCACCTCGATATTCTCGTCGACCGCATGAAGCGCGAGTTCAAGGTCGAGGCCAATATCGGTGCACCGCAGGTTGCCTACCGCGAGACCATCACGCAGGAAGCCGAGATCGATTACACGCACAAGAAGCAGTCCGGCGGTTCGGGCCAGTTCGCCCGCGTCAAGCTGGTTCTGTCGCCAACCGAGCCGGGCGAAGGGTTCGTGTTCGAAAGCGAGATCGTTGGCGGTTCGGTGCCGAAGGAATACATCCCCGGCGTTCAGAAGGGTGTCGCGAGCGTTATGACATCCGGCGTTCTGGCCGGCTTCCCGATGGTCGACGTCAAGGTGCGTCTGATCGACGGTGCTTACCACGACGTGGACTCCTCCGTGCTGGCGTTCGAGATTGCGTCGCGCGCGGCTTTCCGCGAAGGCATTCAGAAGTCTGCGCCGAAGCTGCTGGAGCCGATCATGAAGGTCGAGGTTGTGACGCCGGAAGATTATGTCGGCGACGTGATCGGCGATCTGAATTCGCGGCGTGGCCAGATCCAGGGCACCGAGGCCCGCGGCATTGCCACGGTCGTCAACGCCATGGTGCCGCTGGCCAACATGTTCGGCTACGTCAACACGTTGCGTTCGATGAGTCAGGGCCGCGCCCAGTACACGATGCAGTTCGACCACTACGAGCAGGTGCCGCAAGCGGTCGCTCAGGAGGTTCAGGCGAAATACGCCTGAGCGGTCTGAGACAAGAGTTCAACCACGAGAGATATTCGGTAGAGACGGAGAAAACCCATGGGTAAGGCGAAGTTTGAGCGGAACAAGCCGCATGTGAACGTTGGCACGATTGGCCACGTTGACCATGGCAAGACGACGCTGACGGCTGCGATCACGAAGTATTTTGGCGAGTTCAAGGCGTACGACCAGATCGACGCCGCGCCCGAGGAGAAGGCGCGCGGCATCACGATCTCGACGGCGCATGTCGAGTACGAGACGGAAGCGCGCCACTACGCGCACGTCGACTGCCCCGGCCACGCCGACTACGTGAAGAACATGATCACGGGTGCCGCCCAGATGGACGGCGCGATCCTGGTTGTTTCGGCCGCGGACGGCCCGATGCCGCAGACGCGCGAGCACATCCTGCTGGCGCGCCAGGTCGGCGTTCCGGCGATCGTCGTTTTCATGAACAAGGTCGACCAGGTCGACGACGAGGAGCTTCTGGAGCTCGTCGAGCTGGAGATTCGCGAGCTTCTGTCTTCCTACGAGTTCCCCGGCGACGACATTCCGATCGTCAAGGGCTCGGCGCTGGTTGCGCTCGAGGACGGCGACAAGAAGATCGGCGAAGACGCGATCCGCGAGCTGATGGCGCAGGTCGATGCCTACATCCCGACGCCTGAGCGTCCGGTTGACCAGCCGTTCCTGATGCCGATCGAGGACGTGTTCTCGATTTCCGGCCGCGGCACGGTTGTGACGGGCCGCGTCGAGCGCGGTATCATCAAGGTCGGCGAGGAAATCGAGATCGTTGGCATCAAGCCGACGACGAAGACGACCTGCACGGGCGTCGAGATGTTCCGCAAGCTGCTCGACCAGGGCCAGGCGGGCGACAACATCGGCGCGCTGCTGCGCGGCGTTGAGCGCGAGGGCGTCGAGCGCGGTCAGGTTCTGTGCAAGCCGGGTTCGGTGACGCCGCACACGAAGTTCAAGGCGGAGGCCTACATCCTGACGAAGGAGGAGGGCGGGCGCCACACGCCGTTCTTCACCAACTACCGTCCGCAGTTCTATTTCCGCACCACCGACGTGACCGGTGTTGTGACGCTGCCGGATGGCGTGGAGATGGTGATGCCGGGCGACAATGTCGCGATGGAAGTCAACCTGATCGTCCCGATCGCGATGGAAGAGAAGCTGCGCTTCGCCATCCGCGAAGGTGGACGCACGGTTGGTGCAGGCGTCGTCGCCAGCATCATCGAGTAACGACCTTTAGTAATCCGGGCGGTGTCGGCCCCAAGCCGGCACCGTCCGTTTCGATCAACCCGTTTGGGACTGAATTCCGATGAACGGTCAGAATATCCGCATCCGGCTCAAGGCCTTCGATCATCGCGTGCTCGATAACTCGACGCGTGAAATCGTCAACACGGCCCGACGGACCGGCGCCCAGGTTCGCGGCCCAATTCCGCTGCCGACGCGCATCGAGCGTTTCACGGTGAACCGCTCGCCGCACGTCGACAAGAAAAGCCGTGAGCAGTTTGAAATGCGGACCCACAAGCGGCTGCTCGATATCGTTGATCCCACCCCGCAAACCGTGGACGCGCTGATGAAGCTCGACCTCGCCGCGGGCGTGGACGTCGAAATCAAGCTCTAAGCCGGAAAGAAACGAGTTAGCCATGCGCTCAGGATTGATCGCGCAGAAGCTGGGCATGACCCGGATCTTCACCGAGGAGGGGGAACATATCCCCGTCACGGTATTGAAGGTCGAACAGTGCCAGGTCGTTGCGCAGCGGACCGAAGACAAGAACGGCTACACAGCGCTTCAGCTGGGTGTCGGCCAGAAGAAGGCGAAGAATACGGCGCGCGCCGAGCGCGGTCATTTCGCCGTCGCCAAGGTCGAGCCCAAGCGCAAGCTGGCCGAATTCCGGGTTTCGCCGGACAACATGATCGATGTCGGCGCCGAGCTGACCGCGGACCACTTCGTTGCCGGCCAGTTCGTCGATGCGACGGGAACCTCCACGGGCAAGGGTTTTGCCGGTGCGATGAAGCGGCACAACTTCGGCGGCCTGCGCGCTTCGCACGGTGTTTCGATCTCGCACCGCAGCCATGGTTCGACGGGTAACTCCCAGGACCCGGGCAAGGTGTTCAAGGGCAAGAAGATGGCCGGTCACATGGGCGCGACCCGTGTCACCACGCAGAACCTGCAGGTGGTGCGCACCGATGCCGATCGCGGCCTGATCATGATCAAGGGCGCCGTGCCGGGCACCAAGGGCGGTTTCGTTCTGCTCAGCGATGCGATCAAGCGCAAGCTGCCGGATGATGTGCCGTTCCCCGGTGCGTTTCGCGGTGGCAATGGTGTCGGGGCTGCGGTTGCCGAAGCACCTGCTGCCGAGACGGTTGAAGCCGCCGGGTCGGAGGAAGCATGATGAAACTCGACGTCATTTCCCTTGACGGCAAGAAGGCCGGCTCGATCGATCTTGAAGATGGCATCTTCGGTCTCGACCCGCGCGCCGACCTGATCCAGCGCATGGTCCGCTATCAGCTGGCCAAGCGTCAGGCAGGTACGCACAAGGTCAAGAACCGTGACGAGATTTCGCGCACGGGCACCAAGATGTTCAAACAGAAGGGCACCGGCCGTGCGCGTCATGGTTCGGCCCGCGTTTCCCAGTTCCGCGGCGGTGGCCGTGCGTTTGGTCCGGTCGTGCGCAGCCATGCCCACGATCTGCCGAAGAAGGTCCGTGCGCTGGCTCTGAAGCATGCGCTGTCGACCAAGGCCAAGGCATCTGAACTGATCATCGTTGAGAACGTCGAGCTGAAGGACGCCAAGACGAAGGCGCTTTCGGGCACGCTCTCGAAGCTCGGGCTTTCGTCCGCGCTGGTGATCGACGGGGCGGAAGTGAACGGCAACTTCAAGCTTGCCGCGCGCAACATTCCGCATCTCGATGTGCTGCCGGTTCAGGGCATCAACGTTTACGACATCCTGCGCCGCGAGAAGCTCGTGCTGACCCGCGCCGCCGTGGATGCGCTGAAGGAGCGCCTGAAATGAGCACCGAAACGCGGCACTACGATGTGATCGTCGCTCCGGTGATCACTGAAAAGGCGACGATGGCGTCTGAAAGCAACCAGGTTGTGTTCAAGGTTGCGCCCGATGCCACGAAGCCGGCGATCAAATCTGCTGTCGAGGCGCTGTTCGGCGTCAAGGTCAAGGCCGTCAACACCCTTGTTCGCAAGGGCAAGGTGAAGCGGTTCCGTGGCCGGATCGGCAAGCAGAACGACCTGAAAAAAGCGATCGTGACCCTCGAAGAGGGCCATTCGATCGACGTGACGACAGGCCTCTGAGGGGCGGGAAGCGCGTTATGGCACTGAAGAAATACAATCCGAAGACGCCGGGCCTGCGCCAGCTCGTGATCGTGGACCGGTCGCAGCTGTGGAAGGGTGATCCGGAGAAGACTCTCACGGAAGGCCTGACCAAGAAGGGCGGGCGCAACAACACCGGACGCATCACGGCGCGTCGGCGCGGTGGCGGCCATAAGCGGCTGTACCGCATGGTCGACTTCAAGCGCCGCAAGGCGGACGTGCCGGGCACGGTGGAGCGTCTTGAGTACGATCCCAACCGCACGGCGTTCATCGCGCTTATCGCCTATGAAGATGGCGAGAAGTCCTACATCCTGGCGCCGCAGCGTCTGTCGGTCGGTGACACGGTCGTTTCCGGCGAGCAGGTCGACGTGAAGCCGGGCAACGCGATGCCGCTGGCCAGCATCCCGATCGGCACGATCGTGCACAATGTCGAGATGAAGCCGGAGAAGGGTGGTCAGATTGCCCGTTCCGCCGGCACCTATGTCCAGCTCGTGGGCCGTGACCAGGGTTATGCGATCCTGCGCCTGAACTCGGGCGAGCAGCGCCGCGTTTCGGCCCGCTGCATGGCCACCATCGGTGCGGTTTCGAACCCGGACCACATGAACACCAACATGGGCAAGGCGGGACGTCACCGCTGGGTCGGCAAGCGCCCGTCCGTTCGCGGTGTTGTTATGAACCCGGTCGATCACCCGCATGGCGGTGGTGAAGGCCGCACCTCGGGCGGCCGTCATCCGGTTACGCCGTGGGGCAAGCCGACGAAGGGCAAGCGGACGCGCAATAACAAGGCGACCGACAAGTTCATCGTCCGCAGCCGCCATCTGGCCAAGAAGAAACGGGGTTAAGCGTCATGGCGCGTTCCGTATGGAAAGGTCCGTTCGTCGACGGTTATCTGCTTAAGAAAGCAGAGACCGTGCGTAGTTCCGGACGCAAGGAAGTCATCAAGATGTGGAGCCGCCGCTCCACCATCCTGCCGCAGTTCGTCGGTCTGACGTTCGGCGTCTACAACGGCCAGAAGCACGTTCCGGTGCTGGTGACCGAAGACATGATCGGTCACAAGTTCGGCGAGTTCTCGCCGAGCCGCACCTATTACGGCCACGCCGCCGACAAGAAGGCGAAGAGGAAGTAACGATGGGCAAGCAGGCGACACCACGTGCGCTGGCTGACAACGAGGCCAAGGCGGTTGCGCGCAATCTGCGCGTCAGCCCGCAGAAGCTGAACCTCGTTGCGCAGCTCATTCGCGGCAAGAAGGTCGATAAGGCTTTGGCCGATCTGACCTTCTCTGAGAAGCGGATTGCGCGGGAAGTGAAGAAGACGCTGGAATCGGCGATCGCGAATGCGGAAAACAACCATTCGCTCGACGTCGATGACCTGATCGTCGCGGAAGCGTTCGTCGGCAAGTCGCTGGTGATGAAGCGCTTCACGCCGCGCGCCCGCGGGCGTGTCGGGCGGATCATGAAGCCGTTTGCAAATCTCACGATTGTCGTGCGCCAGGTCGAGGAGGCTGCCTGATGGGTCATAAAGTCAATCCGGTCGGCCTTCGGCTCGGCATCAACAAAACCTGGGATTCGCGCTGGTTCGCGAGCTCACGCGAGTATGGCTCACTGCTGCACGAGGACATGGCGATCCGCGGCTGGCTGAAGAACCAGCTCAAGCAGGCCGCCGTCGCGCGCATCGTGATCGAGCGTCCGCACAAGAAGTGCCGCGTGACGATCCACACCGCGCGTCCGGGCATCGTGATCGGCAAGAAGGGTGCGGATATCGAGAAGCTGCGCCGCAAGATTTCGTCGATGACGGATTCCGAAGTGCATCTCAACATCGTCGAGGTGCGCAAGCCGGAACTCGACGCCCAGCTGGTCGGCGAATCGATCGCGCAGCAGCTTGAGCGCCGTGTGTCGTTCCGCCGTGCCATGAAGCGTGCCGTGCAGTCGGCGATCCGGCTTGGCGCGGAAGGCATCAAGATCACCTGCGGCGGGCGTCTTGGCGGTGCGGAAATCGCGCGCGTCGAGTGGTACCGCGAAGGCCGTGTGCCGCTGCACACGCTGCGCGCCGACGTCGACTACGGCGAGGCGACTGCGATCACGGCCTATGGCACCAACGGTGTGAAGGTCTGGATCTTCAAGGGCGAGATCCTCGAGCACGATCCGATGGCATCCGAGAAGCGTTCGCTGGAAGGCGGCGAAACCTCCGGGCGCCGCCGCGAGCAGGCTGGCGCCTGAGGCGGGTAACAAGGTTCAGGAGAACGAAAGATGCTGCAGCCAAAGCGCACGAAATTCCGCAAGCAGCACAAGGGGCGGATCCATGGCGTCGCCACGCGCGGCGTGACGTTGGCGTTCGGCTCGTACGGGCTGAAGACGCTCGAGCCGGAGCGCATCACCGCGCGCCAGATCGAAGCCGCCCGCCGCGCCATCACCCGCCACATGAAGCGTGCGGGCCGTGTGTGGATCCGAATCTTCCCGGATGTGCCGGTTTCCAAGAAGCCGACCGAAGTCCGCATGGGTAAGGGCAAGGGCGCGCCGGAATACTGGGCGGCGCGGGTGAAACCTGGCCGGATCATGTTCGAAATCGATGGTGTCGGTCCTGAGATTGCACACGAGGCCCTGCGCCTCGGCGCTGCCAAGCTGCCGGTCCGCACCAAGGTCGTCAGCCGTATCGGCGAGTAAGGAAGAGAAGCGATGAAAGCCGAAGACGCAAAGGGCATGACGCCCGATCAGCTCAAGGACGAACTGGTCAAGCTTAAGAAGGAGCAGTTCAACCTGCGCTTTCAGCAGGCCACGGGTCAGCTTGAGAATACCGCACGGGTCCGTCAGGTCCGGCGCGAGATCGCGCTGGTCAAGACGATCATCAACGACAAGGCGCGCCAGCAGGCGCAGGCTTAAGGGGTCGACGATGCCAAAACGCATCCTTCAGGGCGTCGTGGTCAGCGACAAGATGGACAAGACGGTGGTCGTGCTCGTGGAGCGCCGCTTCACGCACCCGCTGCTCAAGAAGACGGTTCGCCGCTCAAAGCGCTATCAGGCGCATGACGCGGAGAACACGCACAAGGTCGGTGATCTGGTGCGGATTCAGGAATGTGCACCGATCTCGCGCTCCAAGCGCTGGACGGTTGTGGAAGCAAGCGCCTGAGGGCGGCGGCCGCGGGATTTGCCCCGTGGCGGTTAAGGGAACAAGAGGTCAGCCATGATCCAGATGCAGACCAATCTCGACGTCGCCGATAACTCCGGTGCGCGCCGTGTCATGTGCATCAAGGTGTTGGGCGGTTCGAAGCGCAAGTACGCGCGGGTCGGCGACATCATCGTCGTTTCGGTGAAGGAAGCCATTCCGCGTGGCCGCGTGAAGAAGGGCGATGTGCTTAAAGCCATCGTCGTGCGCACCGCCAAGGACATCCGCCGCAACGACGGCACCGTGATCCGGTTCGACCGCAACGCGGCCGTTCTGGTCAACAACAACAAGGAGCCGATCGGCACCCGTATCTTCGGACCGGTTCCGCGTGAGCTGCGCGCCAAGAACCACATGAAGATCGTTTCGCTGGCTCCGGAGGTTCTGTGATGGCTGCGAAGATCAAAAAGGGCGACCGCGTTATCGTCCTTGCCGGCAAGGACAAGGGCCGCACCGGTGAAGTCATCGAGGTCAATCCGAAGGATAACCGCGCGCTCGTGCGTGGCGTCAATCTGGTGCGCAAGCACCAGCGCCAGACCGCGAACCAGGAAGGCGGAATCATTTCCAAGGAAGCCTCGATCCACATCTCCAATCTGGCGATGTCGGATCCCAAGGACGACAAGCCGACGCGTGTCGGGTTCAAGACTTTGAATGATGGACGCAAGGTGCGTGTCGCCAAGCGTTCGGGAGAGACGATCGATGGCTGAGACAGCTTATCAACCGCGGATGAAGCGGCATTACGCCGATGTCGTCCGGCCGAAGCTCGTTGAGCAGTTCGGCTACAAGAACGCGCTCGAAGTGCCGTATATCGACAAGATCGTCCTGAACATGGGCGTTGGCGAGTCGGTTGGCGATTCCAAGCGCGTGGCCACTGCGGCAGGCGAGCTTGCGCAGATCGCCGGACAGCGTCCGGTCGTGACGAAGGCCCGCACCTCGATTGCCGGCTTCAAGCTGCGCGAAGGCATGCCGATCGGCGCCAAGGTCACGTTGCGCAAGGCACGGATGTACGAGTTCCTGGACCGGCTGGTGACGATTGCACTGCCGCGCGTTCGCGACTTCCGTGGCCTGAACCCGAAGAGCTTTGACGGGCGTGGCAACTACGCCATGGGCATCAAGGAGCACATCGTGTTCCCGGAGATCGACTACGACAAGGTCGACCACATCATGGGCATGGACATTATCGTTTGCACGACGGCGCGCACCGACGACGAGGCGCGTGAACTGTTGCGCAGCTTCAACTTTCCCTTCCGGGCCTGACGGCTACGGGACCCGGAACACGAGAGGGACGAGAGAATGGCGAAGAAGAGTGCGGTGGAAAAGAACAAGCGTCGCACGCGCATGGTCAAGCAGTATGCGGCCAGGCGCGCGGCACTGAAGGCGGTTGCCACCGATCAGTCGATTTCGATGGAAGAGCGCTTCAAGGCGCAGCTGAAGCTGGCGGAACTGCCGCGCAACAGCTCCAAGGTGCGTATCCGTAACCGCTGTGAGGTTACGGGCCGCCCGCGCGCTTTCTATCGCAAGCTGAAGATGTCGCGTATTGCGCTGCGGGAACTGGGCTCCAAGGGCCTGATCCCCGGCATGGTCAAGTCGAGCTGGTAAGGAGACCCGAAGATGGCGATCAGCGATCCTTTGGGGGATATGCTCACGCGGATCCGCAACGCGCAGATGCGCGGCAAGTCAGCGGTGAAGACCCCGGCCTCGCGCCTTCGCGAAGGCGTTTTGACGGTTTTGGAGCAGGAAGGCTACATCCGCGGGTTTTCGCGCACCGATTTCGGCAATGGCCGTGCGGAACTCGATATCGAACTGAAGTATTTCGACGGTGCGCCGGTGATCCGCGAGATCCAGCGCATTTCGAAGCCGGGCCGGCGCGTGTATTCGTCCGTGAAGACGCTGCCGCAGGTCAATAACGGTCTCGGCGTTTCCATCGTGTCGACGCCAAAGGGTGTGATGCCCGATTGGCAGGCGCGCGAAGAAAACGTCGGCGGTGAAGTGCTCTGCCGCGTCTTCTGAGGCGCGTACAGAACTCAAACAACGGGAAGAGAAGACGATGTCCCGCATTGGTAAGAAGTCGGTCGAAGTCCCCAGCGGCGTGACCGTGGCGATCGATGGTCAGAACGTATCGGCCAAGGGGCCGAAGGGCGAACTGCAGATCACACTGGTCGAGCAGGTGCTGGCCCAGATGGGTGATGACGGCGTCAGCGTACAGCCGCGCGACAAGTCGAAAGAGTCGCGCTCGGCCTGGGGAATGTCCCGTACGCTCGTGTCGAACATCGTCGAGGGCGTCAGCAAGGGTTTTGAGCGCAAGCTTGAGATCAGCGGTGTCGGTTACCGCGCTGCGGTACAGGGCAAGACGCTTCAGCTGTCGCTTGGCTACAGCCATGATGTGAATTTCGAGATTCCTGCCGACGTGCAGATCGCATGCCCCAAGCCGACGGAAATCATCGTCACCGGCATCGACAAGCAGCGTGTCGGCCAGGTTGCCGCGAACATCCGCAAGTGGCGCGAGCCTGAGCCCTACAAGGGCAAGGGCATCAGGTATTCGGACGAATACGTCGTCCGCAAGGAAGGCAAGAAGAAGTAGGCCTGCCATGAAAAACACGATGACAACGACGCAGCGCCGCGCATCGCGGGTCCGCCGCGAACTGAGGAAGGTGAATTCCGGTCGGCCGCGTCTGTCGGTTTACCGGTCTTCGAAGAACATCTACGCCCAGATCATCGACGATCTGAGCGGCCAGACGGTTGCAGCAGCCTCGACGCTCGAAAAAGAGCTCAAGGGCAAGCTGAAGACCGGTGCGGATACAGCGGCAGCGGCCGAAATCGGCAAGCTGATCGCTGAACGCGCCAAGAAGAAGGGCGTTTCCAAGGTTGTTTTCGACCGCGGTCCCTACATCTTTCACGGCAGGGTCAAGGCATTGGCCGACGGCGCCCGCGAGGGCGGTCTCGAATTCTAACGGTTTACCGGCAGCTTCACGGCGCCAGCAACGGACAAGATACGACGATGGCAAATCCCAATATGCGAGAAGAGCGCGACAGCGAGTTCGTAGATCGCCTCGTGCACATCAACCGCGTGGCCAAGGTGGTCAAGGGCGGACGCCGGTTCGGCTTTGCCGCGCTTGTGGTCGTCGGTGACCAGAAGGGCCGTGTGGGTTTTGGTCACGGCAAGGCGCGCGAAGTGCCGGAAGCGATCCGCAAGGCAACCGAATCCGCCAAGCGGCAGATGATCCGCGTTCCGCTGCGCGAGGGCCGTACGCTGCATCACGATGTTTTCGGCCGCCATGGCGCCGGCCGTGTCGTCCTGCGCGCAGCGCCTCCCGGCACCGGCATCATCGCCGGCGGCCCGATGCGCGCCGTGTTCGAGACGCTGGGCGTTCACGACGTTGTCGCCAAGTCGCTTGGCACGTCTAACCCGTACAACATGGTTCGCGCGACGTTCGAGGCGCTGAAGGAAGAAGACAGCCCGCGCTCGGTTGCCGCGCGCCGTGGCCTTAAAGTTTCGACGCTGCAGGCACGTCGCCGCGAAAGCAGCGATATGGCTGAAGCCTAAGACAGCATCGAGGAAGGGCTAGCAACATGGCCAAGAATACAGTCACGGTTGAGCAGATTGGCAGCCCGCTGCGCCGTCCCGGCGATCAGCGCGCCACGCTCATCGGCCTCGGCCTCAACAAGATGAACCGCCGCCGCACGCTGGAAGACACTCCTGCGGTCCGTGGCATGATCAAGAAGGTGGCTCACCTCGTTCGCGTCGTCGACGAGGCCTGAGGCAACATTTACGTGAAAAGCCCGCGGCAGACATTGAACCCGCGGACGGAGAGACCGATATGAAGCTCAACGGGATCAGTGACAATTCGGGTGCCCACAAGGCCCGCAAGCGGGTCGGTCGCGGCATCGGGTCGGGCCTCGGCAAGACGGCCGGGCGTGGCCACAAGGGTCAGAAGTCGCGTTCCGGCGTGGCCATCAAGGGCTTCGAGGGCGGCCAGATGCCGATCCACCGCCGGCTGCCCAAGCGCGGGTTCAACAAGCCCAACGCTTTGCAGTTCAACGCGGTGAACCTGGATCGCATCCAGACTGCGATCGATGCCGGCAAGCTGGACGCCAAGGCGCCGGTCGATGCGGCAGCTCTTGTTGCAGCGGGCGTCATCCGCAGGCCTAAGGACGGTGTGCGGATTCTGTCGCGCGGCGAACTGAAGGCCAAGGTTGCGTTCAAGGTTGCCGGCGTGTCGGCTGCCGCGAAGGAAGCGATCGAGAAGGCAGGCGGCAGCGTGGAAGTGCTGGCGCCGGCGAAGGGGGCAGGCGAGGACGGCGCAAAGGCCTGAGGGCTTTAGGCTGCCGGATTAGCGCGCCTGACCTCGAACGTGCCGGATATTCCGGTGTAACGGGACGAAGGGCGGGCGAAAGCGGAGACACTTCATGGCGTCAGCTGCCGAGCAACTTGCTGCCAACCTGAATTTCGGTGCTCTGGCCAAGGCCGAGGAACTGAAGAAGCGCATCTGGTTCACGCTGGGTGCGCTGCTTGTTTATCGTATCGGCACCTATATTCCGCTGCCGGGCATTGATCCCGGCGCTGTCGCCGATATGTTCAACCGCAATTCCGGCGGTATTCTCGGGCTGTTCAATACATTTGCCGGTGGCGCAGTGCAGCGCATGGCGATTTTTGCGCTCAACATCATGCCGTATATCTCGGCATCGATCATCGTGCAGTTGCTGACGACCGTTTCGCCGCATCTTGAGGCACTCAAGAAGGAAGGCGAGCAGGGCCGCAAACAGCTCAACCAGTACACCCGCTACGGTACGGTGCTTCTGGCCACCATACAGGCTTACGGTATTGCCGTGGGTCTTGAAGGGTCCGGCAATGTGGTTATCGATCCGGGCCTGTTCTTCCGCATTTCCACCGTGATCACGCTGGTTGGCGGCACGGTATTCCTGATGTGGCTCGGCGAGCAGATCACCCAGCGTGGCGTCGGCAACGGCATTTCGCTGATCATTTTCGCGGGCATCGTGGCGTCGTTCCCCAATGCACTTGCTGGCATGCTGGAACTTGGCCGCCAGGGCGCGCTTTCAACTCCGCTGATCCTCGGCCTTATCGTGCTGCTTGGCGCGGTGATCGTGGCGATCGTCTATGTCGAGCGCGCACAGCGGCGGCTTCTGATCCAGTATCCGAAGCGGCAGATGGGCAACCGGATGTTCCAGGGCGAATCCTCGCATTTGCCTCTGAAGCTCAACACCGCAGGCGTCATTCCGCCGATCTTTGCCTCTTCGCTGCTGCTGCTGCCGATTACGGTTGCCAACTTCAGTGCCGGCAAGGGACCGGCATGGCTGACGACGGTCACGGCGCTGCTCGGCCATGGCCAGCCGCTGTATCTCGCTTTTTATGCGGCGATGATCGTCTTCTTCGCCTTCTTCTACACGGCGATCGTGTTCAACCCCAAGGACACCGCCGACAACCTGAAGAAGCACGGTGGCTTCATCCCCGGCATCCGTCCGGGCGAGAAAACCGCTGAATACATCGATTATGTGCTGACTCGCATCACGGTGCTTGGCGCGGTCTATCTTGCCGTCGTCTGCCTGCTGCCGGAATTCCTGATCGGTTATTCCGGTATCCCGTTCTATCTCGGTGGCACTTCTCTTCTGATCGTCGTATCTGTGACGATGGACACGGTGGCGCAGGTTCAGGGACACCTGCTTGCGCACCAGTATGAAGGACTGATCAAGAAGTCCAGGCTGAGGGGGAACAGACGCAGATGAGGTTGATTCTTCTGGGACCGCCCGGGGCGGGCAAGGGTACGCAGGCAAAACGGATCGAGGAGCGCTACGGCGCGGTGCAGCTTTCCACCGGCGATATGCTGCGGGCCGCCGTTGCCGCCAAGACGCCGGTTGGCATGAAGGCTCAGCCGATCATGGAATCGGGCGGCCTGGTTCCCGACGAGATCGTTGTCGCGATCATCGCGGACCGGCTCGACGAAGCCGATGCCCAGAACGGATTCATTCTCGACGGATTTCCGCGCACTGTTGGCCAGGCCGAAGCGCTCGGCGAGATGCTCAAGACCAAGGGGATTGCACTCGATGCGGTTGTCGAGCTGACCGTCAACGAAGACGAACTGGTCAAGCGCATGGAAAACCGCGTCGCTGAAACCAAGGCGGCTGGCGGTCAGGTGCGCGCCGACGACAACCCGGAAGCGTTCCGCAAGCGTCTTGTCGCCTACCGCGAAATGACGGCGCCGCTTTCGGATTATTACCGCTCGACCGGCGAACTGAAGACGGTTGACGGAATGCAGGATATCGATGCGGTGACGGCCTCGGTCGTGACCGCGCTCGAAGGTTGAAACCAAAAGACGAGGGAAGCGAAGCGAGAGGTTGACGAGAGGGCCAGCGATCCTATATCACCGGCTCTCCAATTTGCGAGTTGAATCACGCCGTCTTCGGGGGTGCCGAGCGCCTGCCGGGGAGCGGTGTTGTTCGATTTACACGTCACCGGTCGCGCAACTTCCCTGAGATTGTTGCGAACCAGGCCCTGAAGGGCCGCGCTGGAGAGAAAACATGGCCCGCATTGCAGGCGTCAACATCCCGACGGCAAAGCGCGTTCCCATCGCGCTGCAGTACATTCACGGCATCGGCGCCAAGAAGGCGTTTGAAATCTGCGAGAAGGTCAATATCGCTGTGACCCGCCGGGTGAACGAACTCAGCGATGCCGAAGTGCTGAAGATCCGTGAAGTCATCGATCGTGACTATATGGTCGAGGGCGATCTTCGCCGCGAAGTTGCGATGAACATCAAACGGCTGATGGATCTTGGCTGCTATCGCGGTCTTCGTCATCGCCGTGGCCTTCCGGTTCGCGGTCAGCGTACGCATACCAATGCGCGTACCCGCAAGGGCCCGGCGAAGGCAATTGCCGGCAAGAAGAAGTAATCAAGGACAAATCCGGCCGGGCGCATTGGTTGCCTGACGCCGGAACGACAAGGACCAGACAAAAGCCATGGCCAAGGACACCAAGCGCGTCGCCCGCCGGGAGCGCAAGAACATCGCCTCGGGCGTTGCGCATGTGAACGCCAGCTTCAACAACACGATGATCACCATCACCGATGCGCAGGGAAATACGATTTCCTGGGCGTCTGCCGGTGCTATGGGGTTCAAGGGTTCGCGCAAATCGACGCCGTACGCGGCGCAGCTTGCCGCCGAGGACGCTGCCAAGAAGGCATCCGAGCACGGCATGCGGACTCTTGAAGTGGAAGTGCGTGGCCCCGGTTCGGGCCGCGAGTCGGCACTGCGTGCGCTGCAGGCAGCGGGTTTCAACGTGACCTCGATCCGCGACGTCACGCCGATCCCGCACAATGGCTGCCGTCCGCGCAAGAAGCGCCGCGTGTAATACGAATACCGGCTCTGCGCTGTGTTGCTGCGCGGGGCTGTTTGAGGGGGCCGGCCACAAGGGCAGGGCACCCGGTTAAGAAGTTGAGGCCAACCGGGCCTTGAGCGCTACGAACCGGCGGAGGGATGCTCCGAAACGGTTCCGGAAAATCCGAAATAGGGTCTTCCGTTTCCCGCGAAATGGTTCCGGTTCATCTGCAAGAGGTGTCAGACGTGATCGAAAAGAATTGGCAAGAGCTGATCCGGCCGAACAAGCTGGAGGTCAACCCCGGTCACGATCCCAAGTGCCAGGCGACCATTGTCGCTGAACCGCTTGAGCGTGGCTATGGCATGACGCTCGGCAATTCGCTGCGCCGCATCCTGCTTTCGTCGCTGCAGGGCGCCGCGGTGACGTCGGTACAGATCGACGGTGTGTTGCACGAGTTCTCCTCGATTGCCGGCGTGCGCGAGGACGTGACCGACATCGTTCTCAACATCAAGGACATCGCCATCAAGATGGAAGGCGATGGACCCAAGCGCATGGTTCTGCGCAAGCAGGGCCCGGGGCAGGTCATCGCCGGCGACATCCAGACTGTTGGCGATGTTGAGATTCTCAACCCGAACCTGGTGCTGTGCACGCTGGACGACGGCGCGGAAATCCGCATCGAGTTCACCGTCAATACTGGCAAGGGCTACATCGCAGCCGACCGCAACCGGCCCGATGACGCGCCGATCGGCCTGATCCCGGTCGACAGCATGTATTCGCCGGTCAAGCGCGTGTCCTACAAGGTCGAGCCGACCCGTGAGGGCCAGATTCTCGACTACGACAAGCTGACGATGGAAATCGAGACCAACGGTTCGGTTTCGCCGGAAGATGCGGTCGCTTATGCCGCACGTATTTTGCAGGACCAGCTGACGGTGTTCGTCAATTTCGACGAGCCGAAACCGGAAACCACCACGACCGAGGTGCCGGAGCTTGCCTTCAATCCGGCGCTGCTGAAGAAAGTCGACGAGCTGGAGCTTTCGGTGCGTTCGGCCAACTGCTTGAAGAACGACAACATCGTGTATATCGGCGATCTGATCCAGAAGACGGAATCGGAAATGCTGCGCACGCCGAACTTCGGCCGCAAGTCCCTCAACGAGATCAAGGAAGTGCTCGCCCAGATGGGTCTGCACCTTGGCATGGAAGTGACGGGCTGGCCGCCGGAAAACATCGAAGACCTGGCCAAGCGTTACGAAGAACATTATTGAGGCGCCGCTGTTTCAGCCGCGCCGTAGGAGAGTAGTCCGATGCATCATGGAAAGACGGGCAGGCGGTTCAACCGCTCTTCCAGCCACCGCAAGGCGATGTTCGCCAACATGGCGGCGTCCCTGCTGACGCACGAGCAGATCGTCACGACGCTGCCGAAGGCGAAGGATCTGAAGCCGGTGGTCGACAAGCTGATCACGCTTGGCAAGCGCGGCGACCTGCATGCACGCCGTCAGGCGATTGCGCAGATCGGCGACGAAAGCGCGGTCAAGAAGCTCTTCGAGACGCTGGGTCCGCGCTACAAGGACCGCAACGGCGGCTACACCCGCGTCATGAAGGCCGGTTTCCGCCATGGCGACAATGCTGCTGTTGCCGTGATCGAGCTGGTCGATCGCGATGAATCCGCCAAGGGTGCCGAGGACCGCGCCCGCCACGAGGCGATGGAAGCCGAGATGGGCGAGACGGTCGACGCCTGATCGTTGGCTGAGTTGAAAGTTTGCGGGGGCGCTGCGGTTTTCCGGAGCGCCCTTTTGCTTTTTGTCGCCTGATTTTGCAGGCATCAGGGAGCGTTCATTTGCATTGCAGTGCCCGCGCGGGGCACCTATCTGCATGTTTGCGGAATTCCAGAGGACGAAAAATGCCGAAGCTGCCTGACCGATTTCCGAAATTAAATCTGCTGATCGCTGCGATGATCTTGCTTGCAGGCCTTACCGGTTCCGGGCAGGGGCACGCGCAGGGATACAGAGTTCCCGGCAGCAGCGATGAAATCCGCTTGTCGTTTGCGCCGGTGGTCAAGGCAACCGCGCCTGCGGTCGTGAACGTTTACGCGACCCGCAAGGTGCGCCAGCAAAGCAGCCTGCCGTCGATTTTCAACGACCCTTTTTTCCGCCGCTTCTTTGATGCGCCGGGGCTCGGGGCGCCGCGCGAGCGCGTTCAGAACTCGCTTGGCTCCGGTGTGATCGTCGATTCAGCCGGGCTGATCGTTACCAACAACCACGTCATCCAGGGGGCTGACGAGGTGCGCGTCGTTCTTTCTGACAAACGCGAATTCGCCGCCGATATCGTGCTGAAGGACGAACGCACCGACCTTGCCATTCTGCGCATCGAGAACAGTCCCGGTGACTTGCCGCAGATTGAGTTTGCGTCTTCCGACACGCTCGAAGTGGGCGATCTGGTGCTGGCGATCGGTAATCCGTTCGGCGTTGGCCAGACGGTCACCAGCGGCATCGTTTCGGCGGTTGCGCGCACCCAGGCCGGCATCAACGATATGGGCTTCTTCATCCAGACCGATGCAGCGATCAATCCGGGCAATTCCGGCGGGGCGCTGGTGGATATGAGCGGACGGCTTGTGGGCATCAACACCGCGATCTTCTCGCGCTCGGGCGGATCGATCGGTATCGGGTTCGCCATTCCTTCCGAGATGGTCCAGCTCGTTGTTGCCTCGGCCGAGAGCGGCGGCAAGCTGCAGCGTCCTTGGTTCGGCGGGCAAGTGCAGGCGGTGACGGCTGAAATCGCGTCCACGCTCGGGTTCAATCGCCCGGTTGGCGTCATCGTCTCGAGGCTGAGCCCTGGGGGGCCTGCGGAAAAATCGGGCCTGCGCGTTGGCGATGTGATCGTCGCGATAGACGGACGCGAGGTCGCCGATCCCGGCAGCTTCAAATACCGCTACATCACCCGGGGCATCGGCGCCGTGTCGGAACTGATGGTTTTGAGAGATGGCAAGCAGCGCAAGCTTTCCATTCACCTGGCCGCAGCACCCGAAAGCCGTCCGCGTGATGTGCGCATCATTCGGGCAGCGTCTCCGTTCGCCGGCGTCAAGGTCGCCAATCTGTCTCCTGCGGTTGCCGAGGAAATCGGTCTTGAGGGTGAAGAGAACGGTGTCGTGATTGTCGATGTAGCGGGACGCTCGCCTGCGGCGCGTGCCGGTTTCAAGCCCGGTGACATCGTTTTGAGCATAAACGGGATCGATATCGACTCAACCGCAACGCTCGATCAGGTGACGTCAGCAGGTGCGCGTTTGTGGAAGCTCAGGATAGAGCGGGGCGGGCGCGTCTCGCAGCTTGTCTTCAACGGCTAGAAGCCGGACACTGGCAATCCCATGGCCAATCTCTTCGAGGCAGCGAATATGTCGGCGGATGCGCCGCGGCCTTTGGCCGACCGGCTTCGGCCGGTATCGCTGTCTGAAATTGCAGGCCAGGACCATCTGGTCGGGCCCGATGGCATCGTCACCCGCATGCTGCAATCGGGCACGCTGGGTTCGCTGATCTTCTGGGGCCCGCCGGGAACCGGCAAGACGACGCTTGCTCGGCTGCTGGCGAAGGAAACCAATCTGCATTTCGAGCAGATATCGGCGATCTTTTCCGGCGTTGCCGATCTCAAGACGGTGTTCGCCTCCGCGCGCCAGCGGCGCGAACTGGGCAAGGGCACGCTGCTTTTCGTCGACGAGATCCACCGCTTCAACCGCGCCCAGCTTGATTCCTTTCTCCCCGTCATGGAGGACGGCACGATCACGCTGGTCGGGGCGACAACCGAGAACCCGTCCTTCGAACTCAATGCCGCGCTTCTCTCCCGCGCACATGTGCTGACGTTTCATGCGCTTGAAGCACAAGCGCTTGAGAAGCTGCTGGAGCGCGCCGAGGCCGAGACCGGCAAGCCGCTTCCCGTCGATGAGGAGGCGCGCGCCAGCCTGATCCGCATGGCCGATGGCGACGGTCGCGCCGTGCTGACGCTCGCCGAAGACGTGTGGCGTGCCTCGCGGGATGGCGAAACCTTCAATGCAGCTGCCTTGCAGGAGGTCGTGCAGCGGCGCGCGCCGATCTACGACAAGGCACAGGACGGCCATTACAACCTGATCTCGGCGCTGCACAAATCGGTGCGTGGATCGGATGCCGATGCCGCGCTCTATTATCTGTGCCGCATGTTCGATGCCGGCGAGGACCCGCTCTATGTGGCGCGCCGGGTGGTGCGCATGGCAGTCGAAGACATCGGCCTTGCCGATCCGCAAGCGCTCTCCATCACCATCGCCGCGCGCGACGCCTATCAGTTCCTTGGATCTCCGGAGGGTGAACTGGCGATCGCGCAGGCTGTCGTCTATCTCGCCGTGGCGCCGAAATCGAACGGTGCCTATGTTGCCTTCAAACAGGCGATGCGCACGGCGAAGGAGCACGGGTCCCTGGTGCCGCCAAAACATATCCTCAATGCGCCGACCAAGCTGATGAAGGAAGAAGGTTACGGTGCGGGATATGCCTATGACCACGACACGCCGGATGGGTTTTCGGGGCAGGATTATTTTCCCGAAGCGCTCGGGCGGCAGACCTTCTACGATCCGCCGGACCGCGGGTTCGAACGTGAAATCCGCAAACGACTTGAGTGGTTCGCGAAACGCCGCGCTGAAAATTCCGGGCGGAAATAGAACTGAACCACACCTGACAGGTCGATCCGGTTCCTGATTGCGGTTATACGACAGGTATTGGTGTGCTGTTCGTCGTGAGAGAAACCGGAATGCCCCTTTTGCAACAATTCCTGCTGGTCGCCCTTGGCGGAGGCATCGGTGCGGCAATGCGCTTCGGCACCGGCCTGTGGGCCGCACGGGTCCTGGGAACCGAGTTTCCCTGGGGGACGTTCATCGTCAATGTGGTCGGTTCGTTCCTGATCGCCTGCGTGGTCGAATTCGCGGTCATGCGCGGGGAGGCGGGCAACTGGATGCGGTTCCTTCTGGTGACGGGATTCCTCGGCGGCTTCACGACCTTCTCGGCGTTTTCCCTCGATACGATGGCGCTGGTCGAACGCGGCGAGACGGGACTAGTCCTGCTGTATGTCGGTGCCTCGGTGCTGCTGTCCGTTGCAGCGTGCTGGGGCGGCCTGATCTTCGCGCGGAGCGTGCTTTGAGCGGCGTTGCGCGTGTCACGGTCAGCGAGGATGAAGGCGGCATGCGCCTCGACCGCTGGTTCCGCGAACGTTATCCGGGCCTCGGCCATGGCGCTTTGCAGAAGCTGTTGCGGACGGGGCAGGTTCGTGTCGATGGCGCGCGGGCCAAGGCAAACCAGCGCATCGAGAGCGGCCAGGAAGTGCGCGTGCCGCCAATGGCGTCCGTAGCTGAAAATACGGTGCCGAAGAAGACGCATGTGCGCGCCAGCGATGCCGACAGGCGGCTGATCGAGGAACTGACGCTCTACGAGGACAAGGACATCCTGGTTCTCAACAAGCCCGCGGGCCTCGCGGTACAGGGCGGCACCAAGACCAAGCGTCATATCGACGGCATCCTTGCGGGCATGGGGGAGGGCGAGAAACGCCCGCGGCTGGTGCACCGGCTCGACCGTGAAACCTCCGGCGTTCTCGTGATTGCCAAGCGCCGCGCGATCGCCGCCGACATGGGCAAGGCGTTCGCGACGCGCTCCGTGCGCAAGATTTACTGGGCTGTGGTCGGCGGTGTGCCGCAGCCGCTGCAGGGGCGGATCTCGCTCGATTTGATCAAGGCGCGCGGTCCCGAGGGTGACCGGGTGCGTCCGGCGCGCGAGGAGGAGAGCGAGGAGGCGCAGCGGGCGGTGACCAATTATTCGGTCGTCGACCGTGCGGCTGACAAGGCGGCCTGGGTCAGTCTGAAGCCTGTGACCGGGCGCCAACATCAATTAAGGGCACATATGTCCGCCATTGGCACGCCGATTCTCGGGGACGATAAATACGGCGGCGACAGACTGGTGCCGCCGGTGCTGACCAACCGGCTGCACCTGCATGCGCGGCGCGTGACGTTCAAGCATCCGCGCACAGCTGAGAGCGTGGACGTGACCGCGCCGTTGCCTGCGCATATGCTGGAGACCTTCAGCTTCTTCGGCTTTGAAACCGATGCTGGCTTTGACGTCGACGAAGCTGTCAGCGCGCAGGAATAAGACCGACTTGGGGAGTGAAGCGCTTTGTTCTGGCCGGATTACATCGTGGTCCTGTTGTTTGCCGTTATCGTGGCGCTGGTGATCTATTTCGGCCGCCAGCAGGCGCGCGCGCTGCTGACTGGTACGGCCAGGGCGAAGCCGGTAAATGATCCGCAAATAACCGAGTTGCTCGGCGAGCTGAAGCGTATGAACGACACGCTCGAGAAGCTGGCGGCCAGTCATGATGCGCGCATTTCCGCGCTCGAAAGCAAGGCCGTGCCGTCACGCAAGGCTGCAAAGGGTGGTTCATGACGGAGCCCCTGCTTGTCATCTTCGACATGGACGGAACGCTGGTCGACAGCCAGCATCTGATTGTCTCTGCCTTGACGACCACGCTGTCGTCGGAGGGGCTGGACGTCCCCTCGCGCAAGGATCTTCTGTCTGTTGTGGGGCTGTCTCTGATCGAAGCCATGCGGCGGCTTGCCGACGGCGAAGAGGCGATGCACCGGCGGATGGCGGACACCTACAAGGCGGCTTTCAACGAGTTGCGCCTCAGTCCCGATTACCACGAGCCGCTTTATCCGCGCACGGTGGAGACACTGGAAGCGCTGGCTGCGCGTGATGACGTGCTGCTCGGTATCGCCACGGGTAAATCGATGCGCGGCGTCGACCGTGTGCTCGACCTGCACGGGCTACGGCGCCTGTTCCACACCACCCAGACGGCGGACACCCATCCTTCCAAGCCGCACCCCTCCATGGTGCTGAGGGCGCTTGCGGAGACCGGCGTTGCGGCAAACCGCTCGGTGGTGATCGGTGACACGGTGTTCGATATGGAGATGGCCCGCGCGGCGGGGGCAAATGCCATCGGTGTGTCGTGGGGGTATCATGACACGGAACATCTCGAACCGGCGGGCGCGCAGGCGATCATCGATGACTTCGCCGAGCTTGCACCGGTTCTGGCGGCCATGTTCGCCCGCGAACAGGAGACGGCGGAATGAGCGGCGAAAAGAACCCGATGGAACGCGCGCAGGCGTTGTCGCGACCGCAATTGCCGAAGCGCTTCTACAAAGAAGTCAGAGTTGAAGAAGACGACAACGGTTTCTGCATCAAGCTCGATGCGCGCGTTCTGAAGACACCGGGCCGACAGACGCTCAAGCTGCCGAGCGAGAGTCTGGCCCGGTTGATCGCCGATGAATGGGATGCGCAGGCAGTGGAGGTCAATCCGGCGAGCATGCCGGTCACGCGGCTTGCAAATACGGCGATCGATGGCGTGGAACTCGTCAAGACGGAGGTGGCCGAAGGCATTGCCGCGTATGCCTGTTCCGATCTGGTTTGCTACCGGGCCGAAAGTCCGGAAGGGCTTGTCGCGCAACAGCGTGAGACATGGGACCCGCTGATCGCCTGGTTTGCCGAGGTGCACGGCATGCCGCTCAGGCTTGCAGAGGGTGTGATGCCTGTGGGGCAGGATGACACAAAGGCCGATGCGATTGGCGTGCAACTCAGGGAACTGAGCGCGCTTGAACTGGCGGCCTTGCATACCTTGACGACGCTGAGTGGATCGGCGGTGATTGCGCTTGCGGTCCATGGCGGGCAAATCGATCCCGATGCCGCCTGGAAGGCAGCACATGTGGACGAGGACTGGCAGATCAGCCAGTGGGGCGAGGATGCCGAGGCGACGGCGCGGCGGGCGGCGCGAAAGCGCGAATTCGATGCGGCGACGAAGGTGCTATCGGCGCTGAGCGCGTCCGTTTCGGCTTGAGCCATCATGACCCGAAGCCAGCAGGCACGGTTTGCGGTTTGGCTGACGGTTGCCGTTGCCGGCGGGCTGATCGGCTATGTGTATACCGCGTTGTCCTATCCCGTGGCCGGCACCGATGCGGCTTCGCCGCTGCGCGGCATGCGGGCAGGCCTCATGATTGCGGCGGCAACGAGCTGGTTTGAGATATTCGCCATGCGCGGTTCCGTCGGGCGCTGGCTGAAGGCCCTGCCGCTTGGTGTCAGCCTTGTCGTGCGTACGCTGATCCATACGGCAATGATCGCTGCAATACTGCAGATCAATGTGCGTATCGTATCGCTCTCCAACAGTGATTTCAGCGGCATCTACCGGTTCCAGGACCTTGTCCGTGATGTCGCTTTTTCGCTCGCCACGATGTCGGCGGTGTTGTTCGTGATCCAGATGCGCCAGCTTGTCGGGCCACGCACTTTCCGCAGCCTGCTGACCGGGCGCTACCACCAGCCGCAGCGCGAGGAGCGTATCTTCGTCATTTTCGACATTGCCGGGTCCACGGCAATCGCGGAGAAGCTCGGCGATGAGGCATTCCATGCCTTCGTTTCACAGGTGTTCTTCGACATCGATGCGCCGATCGTCGATGGCGGCGGTGAGGTGATGAGCTTTGTCGGCGATGCGCTGATCGCTGACTGGCCATTGCGCACACCGGAACGGAACGGCCAGGCTGTCAAAGCCGCCTTCCGCGTGATGGATGAATTGCAGGCGAGAAGCGAATTTTATCAGCAACGTTTCGGGGTTGCGCCGCGTCTGCGCGCGGTTCTGCATGGCGGGACGGTTGTTGCCGGAGAG
The DNA here is from genome assembly GCA_020637855.1 of Rhodobiaceae bacterium. Taxonomy (GTDB): domain Bacteria; phylum Pseudomonadota; class Alphaproteobacteria; order Rhizobiales; family Tepidamorphaceae; genus JACKJK01. The sequence continues at coordinate 129,316 of JACKJR010000003.1, forward strand.
ACGGGCGACAGCCGCCGCCAGATCACCTATCTCGGTGATGTCCTCAATGTTGCTTCGCGCATCGAGGCCGTTGCCAAGAAGACTGGCGCGGTGGTTTCCATTTCCGACAGCTTGCTTCAGCGCTGCAAATTTCCGGAAGGCGTGGCGGCACGCGCATTGGGCCGCTATGATCTCAAAGGTGTTAGCGATCCCGTGGCAATTTCGGAACTTGTTGCTGACGCGGGGGCGGGGGATATGCCGAAAGTCGCGATTGCGACAGGTGGATGACCTGATAGTTAGTACGCAGGCATTTTCGGGGGAAAAGTATGCACGAGATTCTGGATCAGCTTAGCGAACGGCGCAACGTGGCAAGGCTCGGCGGTGGCCAGCAGCGTATCAATGCCCAGCATGGGCGCGGCAAGCTGACAGCGCGAGAGCGGCTTTCGCTGATGCTGGACGAGGGCTCGTTCGATGAGTTCGACATGTTCGTCGAGCATCGCTGCACAGATTTCGGCATGCAGGAATCGAAAATTCCCGGCGACGGTGTCGTCACCGGCTGGGGCACGATCAACGGGCGCTGTGTTTTCGTCTTCGCCAAGGACTTCACGGTGTTTGGCGGTTCGCTGTCGGAAACGCATGCGCAGAAGATCACCAAGATCCAGGATATGGCGCTGAAGAACCGTGCGCCGATCATCGGCCTGTTCGATGCCGGCGGTGCGCGTATTCAGGAGGGCGTGGCAGCCCTTGGCGGCTACGGCGAGGTGTTCAAGCGCAATGTCATGGCGTCCGGTGTCATCCCGCAGATTTCCGTCATCATGGGGCCGTGCGCGGGCGGCGATGTCTATTCGCCGGCGATGACCGACTTCATCTTCATGGTGCGCGATACAAGCTACATGTTCGTCACTGGACCGGATGTGGTGAAGACCGTCACCAACGAGACCGTGACCGCGGAGCAACTCGGAGGCGCGTCGATCCACACCACCAAGTCCTCGATTGCCGACGGGGCTTTCGAGAACGATGTCGAGTGCCTGCTGCAGGTGCGCCGTCTCATGGACTACCTGCCGATGAACAACACGGCCGGTGCGCCCGCGATGAAGGCGTTCCAGGAATCGACGGAGATCGATGAAAGCCTCGATACCCTCATCCCCGACAACCCGAACAAGCCCTACGACATGAAAGAGCTTGTCCTGAAGACGGTGGACGAGGGGGACTTCTTCGAGATCCAGCCGGATTTCGCCAAGAACATCATCACCGGTTTCGGGCGTATCGACGGGCGCTCGGTGGGCATTGTGGCCAATCAGCCGATGGTGCTGGCGGGTGTGCTCGATTCAGATGCAAGCCGCAAGGCGGCGCGTTTCGTGCGCTTCTGCGATTGCTTCAACATACCGATCATCACTTTCGTCGATGTTCCCGGCTTCCTGCCGGGCACGGCGCAGGAGTACGGCGGGCTGATCAAGCACGGTGCCAAGCTGTTGTTCGCCTATTCCGAGGCGACCGTGCCGCTGATCACGGTTATCACCCGCAAGGCCTATGGCGGGGCTTATGACGTCATGGCGTCGAAGCATATCGGCGGCGACATCAACTATGCCTGGCCGACGGCGGAAATCGCGGTGATGGGGCCCAAGGGTGCGGCCGAGATTCTCTACCGTTCCGATCTGTCCGATCCCGACAAGATCGCCAAGCGGATCAAGGAATACGAGACCCGCTTCGCCAATCCGTTCATCGCCGCAGAGCGTGGCTATATCGATGAGGTGATCATGCCGCATTCGACGCGCCGCCGCGTTGCCCGCGGGCTCGACATGCTGCGCAACAAGAGCCTCGACCGGCCCTGGCGCAAGCACAACAATATCCCTCTTTGATTTTTGCGCAATTCCGGACGGAAAACCGCGTCGCACTTTTCCTGGAATTGCTTCAGGTCAGCGTACGGAAGATGATCACCAGCCCGAGCGCCATCAGTGCGACATAAAGTGTGCGCCGGAATACGGTTTCCGACATGCGGTGACGCAGGTGCTGGCCTGCGTAGAGACCGATCGCAGTGGGCACAAGCCCTGTGATCGACAGCGCAAGCATGTGCATGTCGTAGGCTTTCTGACCGGCGAGCGAAACGCCAAGCGCAATCGTCAGCGTCAGAAACAGGATGCCCATCGTCTGGACGAGGCGGTGCCGGTCGAGACCGAGCGCGTCGAAGTAATAGACCGACGGCACGGTTCCAGAGCCTGTCAGTCCCATAATGACGCCGGTCACAGCGCCAAGGGCAGGGGATAGCCATGTTTCGCCTGTCGCTGGAATGGTCGGTTTGATCTTCGCAAGGCTCAGACCGCTATGCGCGATCAGGCTTACCGCCAGAACCAGCGGTAGCAGCGGGTGGGCGAACTGCACCACGATGGCGACACCCACCCAGGTGAACACAATTGCGAACAGGAAGAACAGCCAGAAGCGGCGCAGAAGTTCGCTCAAGTGGCCGCCGGATAGCGCCTGCCAGACATTGGTGGCGATGGCCGGGATCACGGCGAGCGTCAAGGCGGGCTGGAGGCCGATGGCCGCCGTCATCACGCCGACGGATATCGTCGGAAAGCCCATGCCGACGACACCCTTGACGAAGCCTGCGACGAGGAACGTCGCGGCCACCAGCGCAATGAGGTGAGGCGGGAAGTCAAACATTGCCTCTAATCCCGCTCGCACATCCGGTTTCAATCCTTGTTCAGAAGTTCCCTGACTGTCTTGCCGCCAATCATCAGGTCCGGAGCGATTTCCGCAAGGGGTTCCAGCACGAATTCGCGCTCTGCAATATAGGGATGCGGTACCTGCAGGCCTTCCTCGTCGATGAGGGCATCGCCATAGGTGAGAATATCGAGATCGATGATGCGCGGGCCCCATTTCTCCTCGCGCACCCGGCCCATCGCGGTTTCGACCGCGAGGCAGGTTTCCAGCAGTTGTCGCGCGCTCAATGTCGTGTCGACGGCGATTGCGGCATTCAGGAACCACTCCTGATCGGTCTTGCCCCAGGGCTCGGTGCCAATGAACGACGAGCGGGCGACGAGCGTGATGCCCGGCGTTTCCCCAAGGCGGGAAATCGCCGTTTCGAGATTTGCTTTGCGGTCGCCGATATTGCCGCCAAGCCCGACATGGGCCCGGACAGGGCCGGTGGGCACGGCGTCGCCGGATAGCCTACCAGGATGCTCAGCCACGGCGTTCACGGCGGCGGAAGATTTCCACGCCAACCTCGCTGCACAGCACGGGGACGGACGCCTGCGGTTTGCGCACGCGCAAGTGCACCGTCTCGATGCCGGCATAGGTCGCAAGCACCTTCTCGGCGATTTCCTCGGCCAGTGTTTCGATCAGGTTGTAGCGATTGCCCTCGACGACCTCGCGGATCGTTTCGGCCACCAGATCGTAGCGCACGGTATCGCGCACCTCGTCGGTTTCCGCCGGTGGGGCGAGGAACATCTCGCCCTCGAAATCGATCATGAAACGCTGCGGATAATCCTTCTCATGTTCGAAGGCGCCATGATTGGCGTGAAACGCCATGTCGCGGATGAAGATCTTGTCGCGACGCAGAATGGGGGTGGTCATTGTCTTATCCTTGATCTGCGGCAGGCATGGTCTGCGAGCGGATCGCGTGCATGACGCGCATGGCGTCGTGGTGGGCGGTCACGTCGTGGGCACGTATGGCGGCGGCGCCGTTGGCGATCGCCATCAGATGGGCCGAGATGGTGCCGGCGAGGCGTTCAAGCGGCGGGCGCCCGGTGATTTCACCAATGAAGCGCTTGCGCGAAGCACCGACCAGAACCGGGAAGCCGAGCGCGCAAATCTCACCCAGGCGATGCAGGATCACGAGGTTCTGGGCAGGCGTCTTGCCAAAACCGATGCCCGGATCGAGCGTGATCCTGTCTTCGGCAATGCCGGCGGCAAGGGATTTGTCCACTTGCGCCGAGAAGAATGCCTTCATACGCGGAATGATGTTGTCGTCGGGTTCCTCGACGAGGTCTGGCTCCCAGTGACCGATGATGCCGGCAGCACCGTGTTCAGCCGTAATCTTGATGATCGAGGGGTCGCGGGTGAAGCCCCAGACGTCGTTGACGATGGTGGCGCCGGCCTTCAGCGCGGCATCTGCCGTCGCGCCCTTATAGGTGTCGATGGAGACCGGCACGGTGCATTCGGGAATGACCGCGTCCAATACGGGCCGCAAGCGGGCGAGCTCTTCTTCGGCGCTGACCTCGGCGGAGCCGGGACGCGTTGATTCCCCGCCAATGTCGAGAATGTCGGCGCCTTCGGCGATCATGTCGCAAGCGCGGGTAATCGCTGCGTCAGGATCGAAGAAATGCCCGCCGTCGGAGAAGGAATCCGGCGTCACGTTGAGTGCGGACATCAGCAGTGCGCGGTCATCGCGCGCCGGCGCCATGCCGCCTACGAGTGGCCTGTCATCGCTGGATTTGGCAATACGAGCGGCCGTCGCCGACTGCATCATGTGTCGTGCTCCCACGCTGTCGTACCGGGTGTTAGCCCAGCAGGCGTGCGATTGCCATGCGAAATACAGGGGCGGAATAGGTTTTTTGCCTGTCCGTAAAGGAATTCTCCTTACGACAAATGTCTCGTTTGCATTGTCATATGGTGCGTTGCGGTCGCGCGCGGGCGGGGGTAGGTTCATCCTCCCTTCACGGACAAGAAGAGCTTTGGGAACGGCCCGCGCATGTTCAAGAAAATCCTTATCGCCAACCGGGGTGAAATCGCCTGTCGCGTTATCAAGACAGCCAGGCGTCTCGGCATCGCGACGGTTGCCGTCTATTCCGATGCTGATCGCGACGGATTGCATGTTCGTATGGCCGATGAAGCCGTACATATCGGCCCTCCGGCGGCCGCTGAATCCTATCTGGTGATGGACAAGATCATCGATGCCTGCAAGCAGACCGGCGCGGAGGCCGTTCATCCCGGCTACGGGTTCCTGTCGGAGAACGCGGAGTTCGCCAGGAGGCTGGACAAGGAAGGTATTGCCTTCATCGGCCCGCCGGTGAAGGCCATCGAGGCGATGGGCGACAAGATCGAGTCCAAGCGCTTCGCCAACGCCGCCAAGGTCAACACCGTGCCCGGTCATCTCGGTGTTATCGCCGACAGCGACGAGGCGGTGAAGATCGCCGACGAGATCGGCTATCCGGTGATGATCAAGGCGTCGGCCGGCGGTGGCGGCAAGGGCATGCGCATTGCCTATTCGGCAGACGAGGTTGCGGAAGGCTTCTCTCGCGCCAAGTCGGAGGCGAAGTCCTCTTTCGGCGACGACCGGGTCTTCATCGAGAAGTTCATCGTCAATCCGCGCCATATCGAAATCCAGGTGCTGGCTGACAAGCACGGCAATGCGGTCTATCTGGGCGAGCGCGAATGCTCCATCCAGCGTCGCAACCAGAAGGTCATCGAGGAGGCGCCGTCGCCGCTGCTTGATGAAGCGACCCGCAAGGAGATGGGCGAGCAGGCAGTGGCCCTTGCCAAGGCGGTGGATTATTGCAGCGCCGGCACGGTCGAGTTCGTCGCCGATCAGGACCGCAACTTCTACTTTCTGGAGATGAACACCCGGCTTCAGGTCGAGCATCCCGTCACCGAACTGATCACGGGTGTCGATCTGGTCGAGCAGATGCTGCGTGTCGCGGCAGGCGAGAAGCTTTCCATCTCCCAGGATGACGTGAAGCTCAACGGCTGGGCGGTCGAATCCCGCATCTATGCCGAAGACCCGTACCGCAGCTTCCTGCCGTCTATCGGGCGGCTGACCCACTATCATCCGCCGCAGGAAGCGCACGACGAGTACGGGCGCACCACCCGTGTCGATACCGGCGTCATGGACGGTGGCGAGATTTCCATGTTCTACGACCCGATGATCGCCAAGCTGTGCACGCACGCGCCGACGCGCGAGGAAGCAATCCGGCACATGGGCCGCGCGCTAGATGCCTTTTATATCGAGGGTATTCAGCACAACATTCCGTTTCTGGCCGCGATCATGGAACATCCGCGCTGGATTTCCGGGAAGCTATCCACGGGTTTCATCGCCGAGGAATACCCGGATGGCTTCTTCCCGCACGATCCGGATGAGGCTGCGGTTGGCGTTCTCGCCGCCGCTGCGGCCATCGCCGACAGCATCAACAATGCGCGCCGGCGCACAATTACCCAGCAAATCACAGACAACGGCTATGCGTTCCCGTCCTATCGCATTGTCACTTTGGGGAGCCTGAGTGTGCCCGTCTCGGTGGCTGGCGAAAGGCCGAGTTACACCGTTACGCTGGAAGAGCAGGGCGAGGCGATGATCGTCACCAGCGAATGGGTGCCGGGCCAGCCCGTGTTTCATGGCACGGCGGATGGCGAGCCGTTCAGCGTCCAGATGCGCCCCATCATGAACGGATGGAGGCTGGATTACCGTGGCGTACAGGTGCCGGCTCGGGTCTATACCGAGATGGAAGCCGGGCTTGTAGCTCTGATGCCCGAGAAGGTTCCGCCGGACACTTCCAAAATGCTGCTGTGTCCGATGCCGGGACTTGTCGTCTCCATTGCCGTGGAAGAGGGGCAGGAGGTCAAGGCCGGTGAGACGTTGGCCGTCGTCGAGGCGATGAAGATGGAAAATGTCCTGCGTGCCGAGCGTGATGGAACGGTGTCGGCCATTCATGCCAAAGCGGGCGACAGCCTTGCTGTTGACGCAGTGATAATGGAGTTCGAATAGCTCTATTCCACGGCAAACTTCACATTTTGGAAAAATAAAGCTAGAATTCCGCACATTGGCGGGACGATTGCCCCGTCCTGCCGCATCGCCTGATGAGAACCATGCGATGAGGTGCGAAGCCCATGCGAGTCCTCGCGTCAGTTTTACGGCGCGCTTTCACGCGCGGTGAGCTTACAATCTTCGACAGTGCCGGGGATCGACACATTTTCGGCAGTGGAGAGGGCGGGCCAAGAGTCGCCATCCGTTTCAAGGATGCCAAGGTTGCGCGCGACATTCTGTTGAACCCGGAACTCGGGGCGGCGGAGGCCTATATGGACGGGCGTCTTGCTCTTGAGCAGGACTCCACCATCCACGATCTGTTGCGGCTTCATTCGGTCAACCGGCTCAGTTTCGATAGCTCGCTGCCGATGCGCATCGTCAACGGCTTCAGCTGGTTCACGCGCAAGATCGCGCAGGCCAATTCGGTGAAGCGCGCTTCGAGGAATGCGCGCGAGCACTACGATCATCCCCCGGAATTCTATGCCATGTGGCTTGACCGCGAGATGAACTATTCCTGCGCTTATTTTCCGAAGAAGGATATTTCGCTGGAGGACGCGCAGATCGCCAAGATGCGCCACATCGCGGCGAAGCTGAATATCGAACCCGGTATGACGGTGCTGGAGATCGGGTCGGGATGGGGTGGACTGGCGGTCTACCTTGCCGAGGCGACCGGTGCCGAGGTAACGGGCATTTCCCCCGTTCCGCACCAGATCGAACGGGCACGCCAGCGTGCCGTCGAACATGGTGTGGCTGACAGGGTCAAATTCGTCCAGACCGACTATCGCGAGATCGAAGGCAAGTTCGACCGGGTCGTTTCGATCGGCATGATGGAACATGTCGGGGTACCGTATTTCCGGGAGTATTTCCGCGTCATCGGGGAGCGTCTGAAACCGGACGGCTACGCCCTTGTTCATGCGATCGGTCAATCGGGTCCACCGGAAGCCTCGTCAGCCTTCATGGCGAAATACATTTTTCCCGGCGGTTACATCCCCTCCATGACGGAGGTGTTTGAAGCCACGGAAAAGGAGCACCTGTGGGTGGCAGATTGCGAGATGTTGCGGCTTCACTATGGCTGGACCGTCAAACATTGGCGCAAGCGCTTCGAAGCCAGACGCGACGAAGTCGTGGACATGATGGGCGAGCGTTTTGCCCGCATGTGGGAGGTATATCTCAATGGTGTGGAGCAAACCTTCTACACCGGCGGGCACATGGTGTTTCAGATGCTTATTTCGAAATCGATTGACGCTGTGGCGCTGACGCGCGATTTCATAACCCAGCGCGAACGCAGCTTGCGCGCCGGCAATCACTGAACAAGATAGCGTTGCATGTCGCGTCTTTACTTCGCCTATGGTTCGAACATGGCCGCGCAGCAGATGCAGGCGCGTTGCCCGGGCGCAGTGGCGCTGGGGCCGGCGCGGCTGGATGGCTGGCGGTTCTTCGTCAACCGGCGCGGAACCGCGTCGATCCGGCCCGATGCGACACATCATGTGCATGGAATCGTCTGGCGCATCCAGCCGCAGCACAAGGCAACGCTCGATCATTTCGAAGGCATTCGCCTGCGCCGGTATCTGGTGCGCGAGATCCGTTTCGAACATGAGCGCGGAAGCTTGCGCGGTTTCACCTATGCGGGAACCAGCACGAGCGAGGGCAGGCCGATACGCGCTTATCTTGAAGGTGTTGTGATCCCGGCGGCGGTATCGTGGGGTTTGCCCGAACCCTATATTGCGGAACTGAAAGCCTGGTTCGTCTCGCGCCCGATCGGGCCGGTCAGGCCGCGAAGTCCGGGACGGAGCTGGAAGCCATGAGCACGGAACAGCCATGACGGCAGAACAACGGTGCGTCCATGTCATCGTGCGCGGCCGCGTGCAGGGGGTTTACTACCGTGGCTGGACCAACGAGCAGGCGATGACGCTGGCGCTGGACGGCTGGGTCCGCAACAGGCGCGACGGCACGGTTGAGGCGGTGTTGAACGGCACGGTTCAGGCGGTGACGAAAATGCTGGAAATGATGCGCGACGGTCCAAGGGACGCGGTGGTGGAGACAATCGAGATTGTCTCCGAAGGTGGCTCAGCGCCCTCAGGCTTCAGTGTACTGCCGACGCAATAACTTTATCCGGTGCGTGTGGTGCCCCGCCCGAACACTTCTTCGAACGTCTCGCGCATAACGGTATCAACCTCCGGGATCGTGACCGGAATACCCAGGTCAACGAGGCTGGTCACGCCGTGGCCAGAAATGCCGCAGGGGACGATGCCGGAATAGTGTTCCAGGTCGGGGTCGATGTTGAGTGCAATGCCGTGGAACGCCACGCTGCGGCGAACGCGGATGCCGATCGCCGCGATCTTGTCCTCCGTGCCGCGATCGGGCTGCACGACCCAGACGCCGACACGATCTTCGCGCCGCTCGCCGACAACATTGAACGCGGCGAGCGTGCGGATGATCCATTCCTCCAGGTCGGCCACATAGCGACGCACGTCGCCTCCGCGCCGTGACAGGTCGAGCATGACATAGGCCACGCGCTGGCCCGGCCCGTGATAGGTGAACTCGCCGCCGCGTCCGGTGCGGTGCACGGGAAAGCGTGTGGCGCTGAGAAGGTCCGCGTCCTCCGCGCTGGTTCCCGCGGTGTAGAGGGGAGGGTGCTCCAGCAGCCAGACGGTTTCCGCGGCCGAACCTTCCGCGATTCCCTTCACCCGCTCTTCCATGGCGCCGAGCGTTTCGCTGTAATCGCTCATACCCGGCAGAATGCGCCACTCGACGGGCTCGCCGGTGCCGGAAATTTCCTGGTTTTTCTGGTCCAGAACCAGTTCCGAGCGAGGCGTGTTAACCATCTGATAACCATCTCCCGCGCACAGTGGCGGACAAGTTTTCGCCGGTTTCCCGGTGCGGTTTGGCCGATCTCAAGCTCCGGTCCGCGGCGCACCCAGTCAGCACTGTCATAATATGAGCCTTGTTGGAAGCGTTCAGGTCGATCTTGCCGTGCATCTAGGGTCCACCGAAATGCCGGTGCATCAGTTGTTACGCATGGGCCGCGGCGCTGTGATCGAACTCGATTCCGCGCAAGGCGAGATTTTCACGCTCTATGCCAACGATATGCCGGTTGCGAACGGTGAGGTCATGGTCGAAGGCGACCGGATTCGGCTTCGTGTGGTGGAGATGCTCCAGAAGCCAGCGGAAATGCGCTAGACCGGCTTGAAGCGGGATTCCTTATTTGGTACGAAGCGGCCCGCCTGGTAACGGGTGGATGTCTGTTGCGAGCGGTCGTGGCGGAATTGGTAGACGCGCAGCGTTGAGGTCGCTGTGGGGCAACCCGTGGAAGTTCGAGTCTTCTCGACCGCACCAACTTTTCTTTGCGCGCAGTCGCCACACCAGCCCTGCGCGCGCGTAGACAAAAATCAGGCCCCTGACGGGGCCTTTTTTTGTGATGCCGTGTTAGTTTGTCATTACAGGCGGTTATCCATGCATGTGGAAGCCGATTCTTGTTTTTGATTGGGAACGCAGCAGGTGTCGCAGACCGAGCCGGAAATGGTGGCCGATCCCGAGGCCGAGACCCAAGCCGATGCGGAGCTTGACGCATCGGGTGCGTTTTCGCGCGAGTTCATCGACGAGATCGCCCAGCTGATCGAGGCTGGCGACCGGGAAGGGCTCGCTGCGCGCATCGAGAGCCTATACGCTGCCGACGTCGCCGACCTGCTCGAACAGCTCAACGCCGACCAGCGCGTGCCATTCGTCGTGCTGTGCGGAGATGCCTTCGACTTTGCGGTTCTGACCGAGGTCGACGACACGATCCGTGAAAAACTGCTGGAAGACCTGCCGGCCGAATTCGTTGCGCGGGGCTTGCGCGAACTGGAATCGGATGACGCGGTCTACATCCTCGAAGACCTCGACGAGGCGGGTCAGGCCGAGATTCTGGAGAAAATTCCGGAATTCGAACGTTTGCAGCTCTCCAAGAGCCTTGAATATCCCGAAGAGAGCGCCGGGCGACGCATGTCGACGGATTTCATCGCCGTCCCTCCCTTCTGGACCGTTGGCCAGACCATCGACTACATGCGCGAGACCGATGACCTGCCGGAAGAGTTTTACCAGCTCTATGTGGTTGATCCCGCCTTCCACCTGCAGGGAACGGTGTCGCTCAATCATATCCTGCGGACCAAGCGGCCGGTGCAGATCGCCGAGATCATGGACGATGACCCGCATGTGGTCAGCGCTGACGAGGACCAGGAGGAGGTCGGCCGCATGTTCGACCGCTACGATCTGGTTTCGGTTGGCGTGATCGACGCTGACGAGCGCCTCGTCGGCATCATCACCTTCGACGACATCGTCGACGTGATCACCGAAGAAGTCGAAGAGGATATCCGCCGCCTGTCGGGTGTCGGCGACGAAGAGATGACCGATACCGTGTGGTACACGGCGCGCAGCCGGTTCATCTGGCTGCTGATCAACCTGGGGACCGCCGTGCTGGCCTCGCTGGTCATAGGGCTGTTCGATGCGACCATCGAACAGATGGTGGCGCTGGCCATCCTAATGCCGATCGTGGCCTCGATGGGGGGCAACGCGGGCACGCAGACAATGACGGTTGCGGTGCGCGCGCTGGCGACACGCGAACTGGGTGGCTACAACGCCGCACGCATCGTGTCGCGTGAAATGCTGGTCGGGCTCCTTAACGGCGCGGCCTTTGCGGTCATCATCGGACTGGTGACGTGGGGGTGGTTTGGCAGTGCGCAACTGGGTGCGGTGATCGCGACCGCGATGGTCGTCAACATGGTCGTCGCGGGCCTGTCGGGCATCCTCATTCCGCTTGCCCTCAACAAGGCAGGAGCCGACCCTGCGGTCGCATCCGGCGTGTTTCTCACGACTGTTACCGATGTTGTTGGTTTTTTTGCTTTTCTCGGTCTGGCGGCGGCCTTGCTTCTTTAGCGGCGCGATGCCAAACCCCAAGACATGACAAAGCGTGTTCGCACCGCTGTCGTTGGGTTGGGGTATTTCGGTTCTTTTCACGCAAGGCACTACGCCCTGAACTCCGACGCTGACCTCGTCGCCGTCGTCGATGCCGACGGTGCGCGTGCGCGTGCGGCTGCCAGCGAACATGGCGGTGAGGCGCTGTCCGATCACCGCGACCTGTTCGGCAAGGTGGATGCGGTTTCGATCGCCGCGCCTACTTCGCTTCACTACGATATAGCGCGCGAGTGCATCGAAGCGGGCCTCGACGTCTTCATCGAAAAACCGATCGCCGAGACGGTCGCGCAGGCCAACGAACTGATCGCTGCCGCGAAGGCCAGGGGAGCGGTTCTTCAGGTCGGGCATATCGAACGCTTTTCGGCTGCCTATCAGGCGCTGAAAAAGGAAGCATTCGAGCCACGCCTTGTGGAGGCGCGCCGGCTGGTTCCGTTCCGTCCGCGCGCCAATGACGTCAGCGTCGTTGCCGATCTGATGATCCACGACATCGATCTTGTTCTTGATCTTGTCGGCAGTGAGCCGGTGTCGGTCGAGGCCGATGGTCTGACGCTGGTCAACCGGTCCGCCGATCACGTCACGGCGCGGGTCGGTTTTGCCAATGGCGCGGTTGCGGTTGTGACTGCGGGGCGTGTCGGCACGAGCGGTGAACGCACGGTGCGGGTTGTCGAAGAGACCCGCGCGCTGCTCTGCGATCTGCAAAACAGCAGTCTTTCCTGCGTTCGCGTCAACGGCCTTGCCGAGGATCTCGGTGAGGGGGCCGTCACTTCGAGTGATACGGACATTGAGCGGCGCGATAACCTTGCTGCTGAAATCAGCGACTTCATAGGGTGTTGCCAGACACGGCGATCGCCTATCGTAACCGGCGAGACAGCGCGCGATGCGCTGGCCATCGTCCAGAAAATCGAGGCCGCGCTTGCAACAGGCGTGCCCGCATCGCTCAGGGAGTATTCGCGTGTCGCCAGCTAATTCAGCCCAGCTTGCCACCCCGGAAGTTGTCCGCCGTCAGGTCAACCTGTTCGACCTGCAGCGCCAGAAGGCCCGGCTCGGTGCGGAGATCGAAGCGCGTATCGACAAGGTGCTCGATCACGGCCAGTTCATCCTTGGCCCCGAGGTCGAGGAACTGGAACAGGATCTGGCGGCCTTCGCCGGCGTGAAGCATGCGATTGCCGTTTCCTCGGGCCGTGACGCGCTGATCATGGCGCTGATGGCGCTTGATGTCGGCCCCGGCGACGCGGTTTTCGTGCCCGGGTTCACGTTTTCCGCGACTGCTGGCTCAGTGGCTTCGGTTGGCGCGGCACCGGTCTTCGTCGATGTGCTCGAAGACACCTTCAACATGGACCCGGCCGATCTGGAGCGCGCGGTTGAGCGGGTGAAGAAGGAAGGCAAGCTGACGCCGAAAATCGTCATGCCTGTCGATCTCTACGGCCTTCCGGCTGATTACGCGGCGATCGGCAAGGTTGCCAGCGCTCATGGCATGCGGGTCATTGCTGATGGTGCGCAGAGCTATGGCGGCGAGGCCGGCAACAGCCGCGTCGGTGCGCTGGCGCCGCTGACGGCGACGAGCTTTTATCCGACCAAGCCGCTTGGGTGCTACGGCGATGGCGGGGCGATTTTCTCCACCGAAGACGATCTTGCCGACGCCGTGCGCCAGATCCGGCATCACGGGCGCGCCGGTGATGGCGACGAGGCTTTGCGGCTTGGCATGACCGGCCGTCTCGACACGATCCAGGCGGCCGTGCTGCAGGTGAAGCTTGCCGCATTCGAGTTCGAGCTGGGCGCGCGCCGCAGGCTTGCGGAGATGTATACCGAGCGGCTGAAGGATTATGTGGCTCCGCCGCATATCCCGAACGGCTTCGACAGCGCCTATGCGCTTTACACGGTGCGGGTGAAGAACCGCGACGGTGTGCGGGCGAAGCTGCAGGAGCAGGGCATCGGCACCGGGCTCTTCTACCGCATCCCGCTGCACAAGCATCCCGCTTTTGCCCAGTGGGTGCGTGAAGACGAGCACCTGCCGGTCTCCGAAGCGCTGGCGGAGGATGTCATCAGCCTGCCGATCCACGCCGACCTCACTGACGAGGAGCTGGACTACGTGGTCACGCATTTCCTCAAGGCAATCGGCTGATCTTCCAGGCTGCCGTCAGGCAAACAAGGCTTCAATTCCCTTGATCGGAGTGCCGTTCAGGGTGGTGCGCCATGTTTCGCCGGGCGCCACCGGGACAGCGCGGGTCAGCGTACCTGTCGTGACCATCTCGCCTGCGGTCAGCGGCGGTTCGATCGCGAGAATATGGCGCAAGGCGTTGAGCGGACTGCCGAGCACGTTGTGTGTCGTGCCATGCTCGATGACGCCGTTATTGCTCTCAAGCGTGATCTCGAAATCCGTCATGGCGCTGGCCGGATAGCGCGGCCCCAGCAGCAATGCGCCGTGCAACCCGAACGACGCGACCGTGTCGGGTGCTGTAAATTTCCAGCCGGGAAACAGCGACTGCACGATTTCGAAGCCGTGGGCGACCCAGTCGATGCACGACAATAGCGCGGTATCGTCCATGTCGGGCGCTGGGGCACGGGCGAGGCCGAAACAGATTTCCGGCTCGATGCGCGGTTCCAGCAACGGCGACAGATCGAACGGCGTGCCGCCAAGTTCATGCACGCTGGTGTCGTACATGTAGCCCCAGATCGGGGCATAGACGCCGTATTCGTCCCATATGGTTTCGTTGGTGAAGCCGATCTTGCGCCCGAGGACGCGCTCGCCGCGCATTTCACGCAGCTTGCGGATGTCTTCTGTAATCTTGTAGGCGGTGGCAAGATCGAGATTGGGAAACGGTTCAACCGGCTGGCGTGCATCGAAAGCTGCAAGCAGTTCGGCTGCCAAGGCGTTGTGGTCAAGATCGGCGGTTTCCATACCCTGCTTCATTCGTTGAGCCTATTTCCGGTGTTCATGGCAGCCAAGCCCGTAAAGCGGTTGCACGGCCTGCGCTTTGCCGCTCAAGTGTCGGCATGAGCAAATTTGAACCCCGCGATCCGGATTTCGAACCGCGTGTGCGTGCCAGTTTCGCACGCCAGGATTTCATGGTCACGCTTGGCGCGGGGATAATTCGTCTTGAGCCGGGCGAGGTCGATCTTGCGGTCGATTCCAAAGATGGCCTGTATCAGCAGCATGGATTTTTTCATGCCGGCGTGACGAGCTCCATTGCTGATTCCGCAGCCGGATACGCTGCGCTGAGCCTGTTTCCCAAAGGCTTTGGCGTGCTGACCAGCGAATTCAAGATCAACCTGCTCAATCCGGCGATGGGACCGCGGCTCGTCGCCAAGGGGTGCGTGCTCAAGCCAGGCAAACTGCTTTGCATATGCCAGGCGGATGTCTATGGCGGAGCGGCATGCGCAACGCACGTGGCAACAGGACTGTTCACGATGGTGGCGCGGGAGGGGTTTGATGACTGACGTGACAATCCGCCCGCTGGCAGCAGGCGACAGGGCGGGCTGGGACGCGCTGTGGAAGGGCTATCTTGCGTTCTATGAATCCGCGGTTCCCGGCGAGGTGACGGAAACAACATGGGCACGGCTGATAGACCCGGCAGACGATCCGTATGGCTATTGTGCCGTCGATGCATCCGGCCGTCTTATTGGCATCGTGCATTACCTGTTTCATCGCTCGACCTGGACGACGAGCTGTTACTGCTATCTGGAAGACCTGTTCGTTGACCCGGCTGTACGCGGCAGCGGGGCCGGACGGGCGCTGATCGAGGCGGTATACGCGGCTGCCGCGGAAAAGGGTGCGACGCGCATCTATTGGAACACCCAGCATTTCAACAGCCGCGCCCGTGTACTCTACGACCGTGTGGCGACGCTTTCGCCCTTCATCCAGTACCGCTATTCTCCGCGCTAAACGGCGGCACAGGCCTGCCATAACAAACGGAAACGCTCATGATCCCCAATTCATACCCGACGCTTGATTTCGGCCTTGGCGATACCGCCGACATGATCCGCGATACGGTGGCAAGCTTTTCCGCCGATGCGATCGCGCCGATTGCAGCCGATATCGACCGCACCAACGAGTTCCCGATCCATCTGTGGCCGAAGCTCGGCGAGTTGGGCCTGCATGGCATCACGGTCGAGGAGGAATTCGGCGGATCGGGTCTCGGCTATCTCGAACACTGTATCGCCGTGGAGGAGATCAGCCGTGGCTCGGCCTCGGTGGGCCTGTCCTACGGCGCCCACTCCAACCTGTGCGTCAATCAGATCCGCCGCAACGGCTCGAAGGCGCAGAAGGAGAAGTACCTTCCGGGGCTGATTTCCGGTGAGCATGTCGGTGCGCTTGCCATGTCGGAGCCGGGATCGGGGTCCGATGTTGTGTCGATGCGCACCACGGCTACCAAGAAAGGCGATCGATACGTTCTCAACGGCTCGAAGATGTGGATCACCAACGGCCCTGTCGCCGAAACGCTGGTGGTCTATGCCAAGACCGACCCCGACGCGGGTCCGCGCGGTATCACCGCCTTCCTGATCGAGAAGGGCATGAAAGGGTTCTCGACGGCGCAGAAGCTCGACAAGCTGGGCATGCGCGGCTCGGATACCTGCGAACTGGTGTTCCAGGACTGCGAGGTGCCGGAGGAGAACGTGCTCGGCACGCTCGGCGGCGGCGTCAACGTGCTGATGAGCGGGCTCGACTACGAGCGCGTGGTGCTTGCCGCCGGCCCTCTCGGCATCATGCAGGCGTGCATGGATGTGGTCATGCCCTATCTGCACGAGCGCAAGCAGTTCGGCCAGCCGATCGGCTCGTTCCAGCTGATGCAGGGCAAGATCGCCGACATGTATACGCGCATGAACGCCACGCGCGCCTATGTCTATACGGTGGCGCAGGCCTGCGACCGGGGCCAGACGACGCGCAAGGATGCCGCAGGCGCAATCCTCTATGCGGCCGAAACGGCGACATGGATGGCGCTGGAGGCGATCCAGTGCCTGGGCGGCAACGGCTATATCAACGAGTACTCCACTGGCCGTCTGCTGCGGGACGCGAAATTGTACGAAATCGGTGCTGGAACCAGCGAAATCCGCCGCTGGTTGATCGGACGGGAGCTTTTTGAGCAGACTTCGTGATCAAATATTGACCCGAAAGTAACCATCGCCGTTCAGGAAGCTTTCAGGTGATTGTGTGTTTACTTGCAGGAACAAGAGGCCGTTCCCATGTGAATGGAACGTTCCGTTGAGGAGTCAAACATGCAATTCCCCCAGCCAATGCAGCCGAAGACTGCAATTGCAACGATTGTTATCGCGTTCTTCATGGCGACTGTCGTCATGGGCCTTGGCCGTGCCATGATCAGCGAGCGGGCAAGCGCCGATTCCGGGCATCTCGCCATGGCCGATGCCATGCCGGCACTCGTTTTGAGCGTGCAGTACTGATTGATCAGGGTTTTTTGGTCTGATGTGCGCCGATGCGTGCAACGATCAGGCCCGCAAAGATCAGGGCCGCTGCGACGATCAAGGTAACCGTTAGCGGCTCTCCAAGCAGAAGAACACCGAAAGTCACCCCGAACAGGGGAATCAGGTTGCCCACATGGGCAAACATCGACAGTCCGATCTGGCGTACGAGACGGTAACGCAGGATGTAGGCTATTCCCGTCGGTACCAGCCCCAGAAAGACGATCGCCGTCCAGGCTTTTGCAGACATGTCCGGAACGGGTCCCTGAGTCAGCCATGCCAATGGCAGGTAGGCGAATGTTCCGCAGCCCAGCACGAGTGTCGAAAGCCGCACAGGGGGAATAGACGGCGTGCGGCGCACAAGCGTTCCCGACGATACGTAGCTGGCGCTGGCCAGCAGGGCCGCTGCGGGTGCCAGCATTCCTCCCGACAGCCCGTTCAAAGCAGCGGTGCCGAGCACCGTCGCTACCCCTGAAAATCCCAAAACCACGGCGACCGCCTTGCTGGCGTTGAACTTGTCGTCGTCGCTGGTGAAGTGGGCGATCAACATGGCGAGCAGGGGGCCTGAACCCATGAGCAAGGCGGTCGTGGAGGAGTGAAGTGTCTGCTGGGCCCAGGACAGCAGGAAGAACGGGATCAGGACATTGAGGAGCGCGAGGACGACAATCAGTCCCCATTCGCGCAAATCCCCGGGCCAGACCCAGCCGCGATAGAGCGCCCAGGGCAACAGGGCGAGGAAGCCGATCGACACGCGCAATGCCACGAGCCAGACAGGTCCTGATTCCTGCACACCGATCTTGATCGCCATGAAAGCCGAGCCCCAGATGGCGCCGAGCAGGACAAGCAGCGACAGGTCGACCGGCGTCGCCTTGCGTATCGCGGTTTGGCTGGACGTGGCGGCGGTTGCCATGAAGGGTTTTCCCGATTGGGGATGGCGGGGATGTGCTAAGGTTCAAATCCAATGCCTGCATAAACGAGATTGCCGCGCCATCCAATTGCATGGCACGCATGGCCGCCGCGCAATTCCCGAGGAAAAGCATGTTCTTCTATGCCGCCAAGATCGGCTGGTTCGTTGCGCAGCCTTCCAATGCACTGATCCTGCTGGCGCTCGCGGGGTGCCTGTTGGCGCTGTTGCGCTGGCGCAAGCTTGCCGGCATTGCGCTGACGGTATCTGTCCTCGGATTGCTGATCGGCGGTTTCTCGCCGTTATCGAACGCGCTTCTGCAGCCGCTCGAGGATCGGTTTCCGCTACCTGACCCGATGCCGGAGCGTGTCGACGGTATCATTCTGCTGGGCGGTGGGCTCGAGACCATCGTCACGACAACGCGAGGTGTGCCCGCGCTTAACGAAGCCGCCGACCGGATGACGACATTTGCCGAACTTGCAAGGCGCTATCCGCAGGCAAGGCTGGTCATTTCAGGCGGTACTGGCGGATTGATCTACAACGATCTCGATGAGGCAGGCGTTGCGAAGGCCCTGTTTACCGGGCTGGGCATCGATCCGGACCGGCTGGAACTCGAATCGCGTTCGCGCGACACGTATGAGAACGCGGTTTTCAGCCGCGAACTGGTCGATCCGAAGCCGGGTTCCGTGTGGCTTCTCGTCACAAGCGCATTTCACATGCCCCGTTCCGTCGGCTGTTTCCGCCATGCCGGGTTCGATGTCGTCGCGTATCCGACGGACTACCGCACGCGCGGGCGCGAGGACCGGACGCGCGGATTTTACTCTTCGTCCGACGGTTTGCGGCGTCTCGATCTCGTGACGCGCGAGTGGCTCGGGCTCGCCGTTTACGCCTATAGCGGCCGCACACCTGAATTTTTTCCACAGTTTCGCACCAGGTGACGCGACGTCACCGTAATTTCATCTATTGTGTTTGCGCTGCAGCAAGCGTACGTCACTGCGCTTTCGCACTTGCGAGAGTATGCAAGTGATTCACACCAGCAAGGGTCCTGGAGCTTCAGAATGAGCGACAAGGGTCAATGTTCCTATCTTCGGCCGGCCATGTACACGCTGGCCATTCTCGGCGGGCTGGTGCTCGTCGTGTCGTTGTTCGGCGGTTTCGAGCCGACTGCGGTTGCGGCGCACTAGACGCTGCAAAGCCATTCCATTCCTTCCCGGCAATCACCGCGGCACCGTGCCGTTGCGGTTTACGGTGTGCCATGCCAGTTTCGACTGGCACGCTGGCGCAACCGGGGAGGGTGGATTGCCACAGAACATCACGTTGGGTTTTCACGCGCTCGTCGATGCGGCGAATGCTGAGGTCGAAACCGTGAGTGTGGAGGCTGCGCGCGATTTGCTCGGCAGCGACGATGTCGTGTTTGTCGATATCCGTGATATCCGGGAGTTGCAGCGCGAGGGGAAAATGCCCGGTGCGTTCCACGCGCCGCGCGGCATGCTGGAAGCATGGATCGATCCGGGCAGCCCCTACCACAAGGACGTCTTCGCCCAGGACAAGAAATACGTCTTCTTCTGCGCCGGTGGCATGCGCTCCGCGCTTGCCGCCCAGACAGCGCAGCGCATGGGGCTGAAACCGGTCTGCCACATGGAAGGCGGCTTCGGTGCCTGGAAGAAGTCCGGCGCGCCGGTGGTCGAGCCGGAAGCGAAGTGGTGAGACAAGCAATTCCAGGAAAAGTGTGAGCGGTTTTCGCTGACGCGGACCTCCGCTTCCGTCCGGACTTGCGCAAAATCAAAGAAAATGGAGCCGTCAGGAACGTCCCATCAGGGGGGCTTTCAGAGCGGAATGCTCTGGGCATGCCGGAACAGGTTGCTGGAATCGTATTTGCGCTTGATTTCGCGCAGCCGCGGCAGATTCCCGCCCCAATAGGCTTCCGCCCAATTCTCCAGATCGGCTTCGGGATAGTTTACATAGACGCCACCGGTTGCGTGGGGTGCCAGAGCCTTCATGACGGCGGGCATTGCAAAGCGGGCGGGTTCAAGCCCGGTCGCGTCGAGCGCGACATTGTTACAATGAACGATGGCTGTCGCGGCGCGGTGCGGAAAGGCGGTTGCGGCCTTGTCCACATTGCCGGTCGCGCCGCCAATGCCTTCGAAGTTTACCGAGAGCGCGCGGGGTGGATGGGAGACGAGCGCGTAGAGAAGATCCGCTATTCCCGACAGCGGCACGGGCTCGGCAATGATCTGCGAACGGCTGGCAAGATACAGCGGGGTGACGTAATGCGGGTGCCCGTAGAGACGCTGCATGATGTCCGCCGCAGGCGCTTGCGTCAGCCACTGGTCCCGTACCGGGTTGCCGGGACCGAACAGCTTTTCGATGTGCTTTTTCGTCACCGATGCGCTTTCAAGCGACTGGCCGGTCAGTTTCAGCAGCACATCGCCGCCGCCATAGCGCATCACCAGCAGGTGCAGGGTCATGCTGCGAGGCAATTGCTGCAACCAGTGTTGCCAATCATGCAGAATGCGCGCGCCGTCCACGGCCGGAACGGCGACCGGGGCATCCACATAGGTTAGGCTCGGTGCGGAGGTGGTACGGTAGGTCAGCGCGGTTACCGCACCAAAGCTGCCGCCTCCGCCGCCGCGCAGAGCCCAGAACAGTTCGGGATCGTTTTTTGCACTTACATGGCGCAATGCACCGCTCGCATCGACCAGTTCAAGGCTTTCCAGCTGGTCGCAAAGCATTCCTGTCAGGCGCGAGAAGTGACCGATGCCGCCTCCAAGCGTGATGCCGGCGGCGCCGACGGAACCGAACGTGCCACCGCCGAGAATGCGCCCTGCCTTTGCCAGTGCGATCGAGATCGCGCCATTGCGCGCGCCTGCGCCAACGGTGACCTGTTTGCCGTCGCCGGGAATTTTGATCGTGTTAAGGGGGCTTGTGTCGATAACCAGGTCTTCGTGCTGCGAATGGCCTGCAAAATCGTGTCCTGTGGAGCGAATGGCAAAACCTTTGCCGGTCTCCGCGGCCCATTTGACGGCGTTGCCAACGCCCTGTGCCGAATGGCACAGCGCGCGCAAGCGCGGCACCACGAAAGTTTCGGCGCTGTAGCCTTCGAAATCAGGCCCGTTACGCGGGTCCGAGGCAGTCATGAAGTTGACGCCGGGGAGTTTCGGTAACGTTTGCAGGGCATTGGCGCGGCCAACGAATGGCAACGGCAGCGTGCTCACGGCGGCTGCGGTCTTGAGGACTTCGCGGCGTGAATACGGAAAGCTTCCGTTACGTTCATTCATGTTGTGAATATCATTCATTCATATCATCTATACTATTGAAAAATAAAGAAAAACTTCTTGAATGACAAATATTGATCCTGTTTGATGCCGGCAATAAGAACGGGACATGGGGCGTTTTGATGTTTATTCTGGCAAGGCTCGCGCGTGCGGGCCGGATTTGCGTTGTTGCATCTGCGATCGGCATTGCTGGTGCAGCATTTACGGGATCGGACGCTAATGCGACCGGCAGTTTTCCTTCGCAGACCTGTGCGTCCCTGACTTCTTCACCGCTTTCGCCAAGCGGCAATGAGCAATTCAATATCGCGCTGGTCGACGGCGATGTGCTGATGTTCGGTGCCGGGCAGATCGAGTATGCTCCGCCAGCGTCATCGACCGTCTCCGTGACCGGTCCGCTGAACATCACCATAACGTCCGGCAATGCCGGGACCTGGACGGTTTTCCGGAATACCGTCGCGACCGTTTCCTGTGGCGCGGTGATGACGCCGTCGACAACCGAATCCGACAATCTCGATGCCCAGCAGGATGCACTGTCCTCGCTGCTGATGCTGCATCACGCCAACACCATGCGCATTGGCGTCGAGGAGAACGTCAACGGTGCTGTCGGCAGCGGTACGGCAACGGCCAATTACGCCGACCAGCATGGCTTCTATTATTCCTCGCGCAATGCCGACCGCGCAGACCGCGCGAAGGTGCAGGGCATGCTCGGCTATCTCGATGGCGATGATGCCAGCGGTATCGGCGATCCGATGTGGAATGTCTGGATCAAGGGCCGCTACAGCTACTATGACGGCGACGGCAACGCCTTCGACGGCTATGTCGCCGACATCTTCGGCGGCATCGACTACAAGCTGTCGTCCAGCGTTGTCGTTGGCGCGCTGACGGGCTACGGGCGCACCGATTTCGACACGATCACCTCCGGTACGGCAGGCGGTTTCGAGGCCGACGGGTTCACCATCGGCGGCTATGCCGGTATCGGCTTCGGCGGCGGCGTGACGCTCAACGCCATGCTCGCCTATACCGGGTCGCAATATGACAACAGGTCCGGCACGACCACCGGCAGTTTCGACGCCGACCGGGTCACCGTGGCGGCAAGCCTGCGCGGACGTCACGAGATGGCGAACGGCTGGACGCTCGTGCCGGTGCTCGATTTCCTGCTCGCCAGCGAGAGCCAGGACGCCTACACGGATTCAGCCGCCGTCGCGCATGCTTCACAGACCGTCACGGCCGGCCGCGTCAGCGCAGGCCCCAGGATACTGTTCCCGGAAATGCCGACCTCCAGCGGCTATTACCGGTTCTGGGCGGGGGCGATGGGCGAGTATGATTTCTCCAATACGTCGCCCGTGCCATCGTCCGGTCTTCCCGACCTCGGGGATGTCGGCTCGCTCAGGGTTTCCGGCGGGCTCGACAGCCGGATCGGGGAGGGCACACTGTCCCTTCGCGCTGATATCTTCGGCATAGGTTCGGGCGAATTCACCGCTTATGGCGGCACGCTCGGATACGAGCTGCCGTTCTAGGGGCGTGCCGAGTTCAGGGCATAAACAGAGAATGCGGCACTTGGGTTCATGCTGGAAATCAAGCCGGCGTTTTCCGTGACCTATTTGCCACGAGTGTCTGTAATTACCTGATATTGCAGTGAAAAGCTTCCGCAAGGTGACCCTGCTCCCTATTGTGTTCTCAAAACACGGTTAGGGTAACGGGGCGTAATTACATGATCGGTCAATTCGTTCGTCAGCGCGCACGCGCAGGGTTGGTTCTCAGTGTTGCTGCGGGGCTTGGGATTTCCACCGCATTGGTGGCTCCGGCCAGCGCGATACCCGCGCCCTCGACAAGCACCGGAGATCAGCAATCATCGCTGTCATCTCTCATTCTGCTTCATCACGCCAACACCAAACGCATGGGTGTCGAGGATGATACCGCGACCGATAGCGGCGGGAGCAGCACGGCCAACTACGTTTCGGAAAACGGGTTTCGTTATTCCTTCAGCGATGCCGACAAGGCGACGGAAAATGCGTTCAGGCATCTGAACGCCTATATCGATAATGGGGGCGGTCTGCTCGGCGGGGAGAGCAGTTGGGAAGCCTGGATCAAGGGACGCTACAGCCATTACGACGGGGATAACGATACGTTCGACGGCCATATCGCCGACCTGTTCGGCGGTATCGGAATGCGCGTATCGCCCACAGTCGTGGTCGGTGTTCTCGCCGGCTACAACGATACCGGTTTCGATACGCTGGCCAACGCCGTAACCGGCGCGCTCGAGGCGACGGGCTTTTCCGTTGGTATCTACACCGGCATCAAGCTGGGCGGCGGCTACGAGCTGGACGCATCGGTGTCCTACACCGGGTCAGACTACGATGTGCGTTCCGGCACCACGACCGGAAGTTTCGATGCGGACCGGATCACCATTGCCGCGCATTTGCGCGGGCGCCATCAGATGGGTGACTGGACGATCGTGCCGACGATCGATTTCCTGTGGGCGAGCGAGGACCAGGATGCCTATACGGATTCCGCTCTCGTGTCGCACCCCTCGCTGAGGGTCGAGGCAGGGCGCATCAGCATCGGACCGAAGGTTCTTCTCCCGGCAATGGACGCATCCAATGGCGACCACCAGTACTGGGTGTCTGCCATGGGCGAGTATGAATTCTCCGACGGGTCGCCATCGCCTGCATCCGGCCTGCCGGACTTGAGCGACATCGCTTACCTGCGACTGGCGGGCGGTCTCGACAGCCGGATCGGGGAGGGCATCCTGACCGTGCGCGGCGATATCTTCGGCATAGGATCGGGTGAATACATCGCCTATGGCGGAACTGTCGGATACGAAATCCCGTTCTGATCTTCTCCGATCTGACCCGTTTCCTGTCGTCACGGGTGTGGCACGTCAGCGCGAAACCGGCTAACCCTTGCTGAAAAGATGCGCCCGCGCGTTTGCGCGCAGGCACCAGCAGGGAGCGTTCCATATGCCGCGACTGACGAGCACCATCCAAACGGAATCGGAAGATTTCTCCGCCAATGCGGCGGCGATGGCAAAGCTTGTCGGCGACTTGCAGGAAAAACGTGCGGAAGCTGCTGCGGGCGGATCGGAAAAGGCGCGCGAACGCCATGTGAAGCGCGGCAAGCTGTTGCCGCGCGAGCGGGTGATGCGGCTGCTCGATCCGGGCTCTCCGTTTCTCGAGATCGCGCCACTGGCGGCGCTCGGGCTTTATTCCGGCGATATCCATGCCGCCGGCATGATTGCCGGTATCGGGCGGGTTTCGGGACGTGAGTGCATGGTTGTCGCCAATGATGCGACCATCAAGGGCGGCACATACTACCCGATGACGGTGAAGAAGCATCTGCGGGCGCAGGAGATCGCCCGCGAGAACCGGCTGCCATGCATCTATCTGGTGGATTCAGGCGGTGCCAACCTGCCGCATCAGACCGAGGTGTTCCCCGACCGCGATCACTTCGGCCGCATCTTCTACAATCAGGCGACCATGTCCGCTGAACGCATCCCGCAGATCGCGGTGGTGATGGGCTCATGCACGGCGGGAGGCGCCTATGTGCCGGCCATGAGCGACGAGACCGTCATCGTGCGCCGGCAGGGCACCATCTTCCTTGGCGGGCCGCCGCTGGTGAAGGCTGCGACCGGCGAGGAGGTCACCGCGGAAGACCTCGGCGGTGCCGACGTTCATGCGCGCCAGTCCGGCGTGGCCGACCATTATGCGCTGGACGATGAGCATGCGCTCGACACCGCCCGGCGTATCGTTGCCAATCTCAACGCCACCGGCACCAGCGATGTGACGATCACCGAGCCGGTCGAGCCTGTTTACGACCCGGCCGAACTCGATGGCGTCGTGCCAGCCTCGCTGACCGTGCCCTATGACATCCGCGAGGTGATCGCACGTATCGTCGACGGGTCGGTGTTCGACGAGTTCAAGGCGCTCTATGGCGAGACGCTGATCACCGGCTTTGCCCGCGTCGCCGGCATGCCGGTCGGTATCATCGCCAATAACGGAATCTTGTATTCGCAGTCCGCGCTGAAGGGTGCGCATTTCATCGAGCTGTGCTGCCAGCGCAAGATCCCGCTCTTGTTCCTGCAGAACATCACCGGCTTCATGGTCGGGCGAGACTACGAGGCCGGCGGCATCGCCAAGGACGGCGCCAAGCTGGTTACAGCCGTTGCCTCGGCCAGGGTGCCTAAGATCACCGTCATCGTCGGCGGGTCCTATGGCGCGGGCAATTACGGCATGTGCGGGCGGGGCTATCAGCCGCGCTTCCTGTTCATGTGGCCGAACGCGCGCATCTCGGTGATGGGGGGCGAACAGGCGGCAAGCGTGCTCGCAACCGTCAAGCGCGACAATATCGAGGCCGATGGTGGGGCATGGAGCGCTGACGAGGAAGAAGCCTTCAAGGCGCCGATCCGGGCGAAATACGAGGAGGAGGGCCACCCGTATTACGCAACCGCCCGGCTTTGGGATGATGGCATCATCGCACCGTCGGAAACCCGCCGCGTTCTGGCGCTGGCCTTCGCCGCGACGCTCAACGCGCCGATCCCCGAAACGCCGTTCGGCGTGTTCAGGATGTAGGCACTAGTGCCTTTTCTTTTTGGTTTTGTCTGAGAAGCATGTCGCCTCAGATTTAGCTCTGGAATTGCTTAGACAACTCCAACCGCCTTCGCCGCAACATAAGCCGCGACGATGAAGATCACGGCGGCGAAGAGCTTTTGCAGCGTGTCGCGGCCCGTGGCGAGCTTGCGTGAGGCCATGCCGCCAAGGATGCCGCCAGCGATTCCCCCTAGAAGGAATAGACCCGCGACCGGCCAGTCGATCAGGCCGGAGACAGCGTAATTCGCCGCAGTGGTGAAGCCGAAGGCGGCGACGCCGACGAGGGAGGAGGCGACCGCGTTTATCATCGGCATGCCGGTCGCAAGGATCAGCCCCGGCACGATCAGGAAGCCGCCGCCGATGCCGAAGAAGCCGGCCAGCACGCCGGTGGCCAAACCGATGCCGCCCAAGCGGGGTAGCAGATGCCTGGCGCTTTCACGGGTCAGGTGGACGTTTTCGTCGCCTGCGTCCTTGCGCGGGCGCAGCATGGCGATGCCGGTTGCCACCATGACGATGGCGAACAGGCCGATGAGTTTCTCGCCGTCCACCATTTTGCCAAGCGTCGAGCCAGCAAACGCCCCGATGACGCCTGCCAGCGCGAAGACGCTGGCGCAGCGCCACTTGACCTTGCCTGCACGCGCATGGCCCCAGAGGTTGGCTGTCGCATTTGCGGCAACCGCCAGCGCGCTGGTGCCGATGGCCGCATGCGCTGGCGTCACGCCGACAAGGTAGGCGAGCAGGGGCACGGCGAGGATCGATCCGCCGCCGCCGATCAGGCCGAGCGAGAAGCCGACAAGACTGCCGGAGATGACAGACAGGGCTTGCGATGCAAGGTTGAGATCGACCATGGCTTCACCGTTCCGGCAAGGTGCGCTTGCCGGTCAAAGTGTCGGGGTTCGTCGCATGTTGCCGTTCAGGCTTTCAGGGGCGAAGCGGGCGGTGTTTCGTTCGCGGGCCGGTTCCACGGCATCAGGGCAAGCAGCCGTGCCATGCCGCAGAAGCCCGTGACGCCGGCAAAGGTCAGGCCCGCACCGACGAAGCCGGACAACGCGTAGAAGCCGGGATGGACCAGCCAGCCAAGCAGGGCGCCGAGCAACACCAGCGAGCCTGCCGCGATCTGGACCTGCCGCATGATCTCGATCGGTTTCTTGCGGTCGATGACGGTGGCGAAGCCCGCTGCCTTCCAGGCCATCATGCCACCGTCGAGGATGTAGACCTCGTCGGCATCGACAGGGCGCAGGTGATCGACGGCAGCCTGCGTGCGACCGCCGGAACGGCAATGGAAAATGACTGTCTTCGCCTCTCCGGTGTGGGGCAGGCCGGAGGAGATGCGCGACAACGGGATCAGCTTTGCGCCGGGAATATGCTCGCGCGCGTGTTCGTCGGGTTCGCGGATGTCGACGAGAAGCGCGCCGGCGTCAACCAGCTTCTTTGCGTCTGCGGGGGTAATGTTAACCGGGGTCATGGTCGTTTTACCTTAGTTGCGCGCTCAGTCGGCGCAGAAAACATCGTGCAGGTGTGCGAGCATCTTCTTCGCGCGCTCATCGGCAATGCGGTAGTAGATGGTCAGTCCGTCGCGCCGGTAGGCGACGAGGCCCTCGGCGCGCATGCGGGCGAGATGTTGCGACAGGGCGGACTGGGAAAGGCCGACGCGTTCGGCAAGCGGGCCGACGGACATGTCACCATGCTCGGCCAGCGCGCACAGCACCATCAGACGGCGTTCGTTGGCCAGCAGTTTGAGAAACTCCGCCGCATTGGCCGCACGCGCCTCGAGGGTCGCGTTCGGCCCGGATGCGGTGAAAGATCCGGAAGGCTTCAAGCCTGTGTGTGTCATTGTGTCAGAGCCTCGGGCTAGGGCGTTGACTAATTTAGTTGTCACTCATATATGCGATGTCGAATGTGATTTCAAGCGACCTGAGCGGGTCGCGCAGGAGGTATCCATGTCTGATCCGAAAGTCCGGGCATTCTTCGATGAGCCGACCAATACGGTGAGCTATCTCGTCTGGGATCCGCAGACGATGAAGGGGGCGGTGATCGATCCGGTTCTCGATTTCGATCTGCCCTCCGGCGAGGTTTCGATTGTTTCGGTTGAAGCTATCCTTGCCGCTGCGAAAGAGGAAGGCGTGACCATCGAACTGGCGCTTGAGACCCATGCCCATGCCGATCACCTGTCGGGCGCGCCCTACATCAAGGCGAAGACCGGGGCGAAGATCGGCATCGGCGCGCATATCAAGGATGTGCAGAAGATTTTCAGACCCGTCTTCAACGATACGGAGCTGAAGACCGACGGCAGCGATTTCGACCTGCTGCTCGAGGACGGTTCGAGCTTTTCCATCGGTAATCTGAATGTCGAGGTGCTGCATACGCCGGGGCATACGCCGGCCTGCGTCAGCTACAAGATCGGCAGTGTCGTCTTCGTCGGCGATACGCTTTTCATGCCTGATTTCGGCACCGCGCGGGCGGATTTCCCCGGCGGCGACGCGCGTACGCTGTTCCGCTCGATCCAGAAAATCCTGGCGTTGCCGGCGGAGACGAAGCTCTACATGTGCCACGACTACAAGGCGCCGGGCCGCGATACCTATGCCTGGGAAACCACGGTTGGCGAGCAGCGCGAAAGAAGCGTGCACATCAAGGAAGGCATCAGCGAGGACGCGTTCGTGAAGATGCGCGAGACCCGTGACGCCACGCTCGCGGTGCCGCGCCTGCTGCTGCCCTCGATCCAGACCAACATCCGCGCGGGCCGCTTTCCGGAAGCGGAAGCCAATGGAGTCCACTACCTGAAGATTCCGGTGAAGCCTGCCGGCAATGTACAACTGATCTGAAACGTCGTTTTGCCTGTCACCAGACTGCTAGGCGTGCCTGAAAACGCGTGCTAAGCAGCTTCACATGATCAGGACGCTTCTTATCGCCAATCGTGGCGAAATCGCTTGCCGCGTGATCCGTACAGCACGCCGGCTCGGCATCGCGACGGTTGCCGTCTATTCCGATGCCGACGCTCAGGCGCAGCATGTGAAGCTGGCCGATAAGGCCGTGCATATCGGTCCTTCGGCTGTGCGCGAGAGTTATCTCGTCGCGGACAAGATTCTTGCTGCCGCGCGCGAGACCGGCGCAGATGCCATTCATCCCGGCTATGGCTTCCTGTCGGAGAATGCCGGTTTTGCGGACGCCTGTGCGCAAGCCGGGATTGTTTTCGTCGGTCCGCCGGCGTCTGCAATCCGCGCCATGGGGCTGAAGGATGAGGCCAAGGCGCTGATGCAGCAGGCCGATGTACCGGTCGTGCCCGGTTATCATGGTGCGCGGCAGGAAGGCGATTTCCTGCGCTCCAAGGCCTACGAGATCGGCTATCCGGTGCTGATCAAGGCGGTCGCCGGCGGTGGCGGCAAGGGCATGCGGCGCGTGAACAAGCAGATCGAATTCGATGACGCTCTGGCGGCAGCCAAGCGCGAAGCGGCATCTGCTTTCGGTGATGACCGGGTGTTGATCGAGAAATTCGTTGCCTCACCGCGCCACATCGAAGTGCAGGTGTTCGGCGACAGCCATGGCAACGCGGTGCATCTGTTCGAACGAGATTGCTCCGTCCAGCGGCGTCACCAGAAGGTCGTCGAGGAAGCGCCGGCGCCGGGCATGACCGAAAGCTTGCGCGCCAAGATGGGCGCTGCGGGCGTCGCTGCGGCAAAGGCTGTGAACTATTCAGGCGCCGGCACGGTTGAGTTCATCGTCGATGGCTCCAAGCCGCTTTCGGACGAGACGCCATTCTATTTCATGGAAATGAACACCCGGCTTCAGGTGGAGCATCCGGTGACGGAGGGTGTTACCGGGCTCGATCTGGTTGAATGGCAGCTCAAGGTGGCGTCCGGGGAGAAACTGCCCCTGACGCAGAACGAGATCGCGCTGTCCGGCCATTCGGTCGAGGTCCGCCTGTATGCCGAGGACCCCGAAACAGGCTTCCTGCCGTCCACGGGCACGCTGCACGGGCTTGAATTCCCGGATGCGGATGAACTTCGCGTCGATGCCGGCGTCGTCGAGGGAGACGAGGTTTCGCCGTTCTACGATCCGATGATCGCCAAGGTCATCACGCATGGTGAAAACCGCACGCAAGCGCTCGATCTGTTGTCAGATGCGCTGGCCGCAACCCGTGTCGCCGGGCCGAAGACCAATCTCGGCCTGCTGCGGCGGATCATCGATGACGAGACGTTCAGGGGAGCATCCTTCGATACCGGGTTCCTCGATGCATGGACGCCGGATCGGTTTACGCTGTCCGAAACGGCAGGTGATCTTGCGATTGCAGCCGGGCTGATCGCATTGGTTGAGGCCGTGTCGGACGAGGCTGAGGACCTGCATGACGGAGCAGGGCTGCTTGCGCCGTCGCCATGGAGTGTGAATGACGGTTTCACGCTGGGTGCGCGCGCGCCGACGCGATACCGGCTCAGCGTCGATGGCGAACCGGCCGAGCGCGTCGTTGACTGGTCGGCGAATGGCCCCCGCGTCGTGGCCGATGACGCAATCGATGCCGAGGCCGATGTCAGCGTGACGCTGCCGGGCAGGGTGGAAGACGGGGCTTATGTCCTCGTCGATGGCATTCAGCGCCACGTTGCTTTTGCGGCCCGCGATATCGCCCATGTCGATGGCGGCGCGGCGGATGCGCTGGCGCGCGCGCCGATGCACGGCCGCGTGGTTTCCATCCTCGTGAGCGAAGGCGATTCCGTCGAGGTTGGCCAGACGCTCGCTCTTGTCGAGGCGATGAAAATGGAACATGCCGTCAAGGCACGCATACACGGCACGGTTGCACGCGTAACGGCTGCCGCGGGCGAACAGGTCGCCCAGGGCGCGCTGCTGGTCGAGATCGCGGCAGAAGAAGCCGCTGAAACCGTCTAGACCTCATCAATCCTTGAGGATGAAGGTTACCTTCATGTTGACGAGCCACTCGTCGATCTCGCCGTCTTTTACCTTGGCGTTCACGTCCTGAACCCAGACGCTCTTGATGTTGTCGAGCGTTTCATCGGCCCTCGCGACCCCTTTTTTGATGGCGTCCTCGATGCTGATTTTGGATGCAGCGGTGATTTCGGTAACGCGTGCGACGGACATGGTCTTACCTCCTGTGGTTGATCGTTATTGACGCCCAGCCGTTAGCAAGCCTGCGCTCATTCAGGCATCGCCGTCAAATCAGCGGGGATAACGCGGCGGCGCAGTTGACCTTTCCGGCGTGCGAGGCTTGGCTTGGCTCATGACGATGAATCTCATCAAGTTGTGCGTTGGGGCGGACTCCATCGAGGATATGGAGGGGTGGATCGCGCAGCGCCGTGCGGTCGCCGAGAAGACCGGGCGGCCGTACGAGCAATTCCACACAACGCGGCAGATGCCGCGCGCCCGCGACGAGATTCTCGATGGCGGTTCGCTCTACTGGGTGATCAAGGGGATGATCGCCTGCCGTCAGGCTATTGCCGATCTCGATCCCGTCACCGACGAAGAGGGCATCTCCCGCTGCCGCATCGTTCTTATGCAGCCGCTGATCCGGGTTCTGCCACGCCCGCGCGGACCGTTTCAGGGCTGGCGCTACCTCAAACCCTCCGACGCGCCGCCCGACCTCGACGCGCACGGCAAGGGTGAGGCGCCGTCTGCCGAAATGGCGCGTGATCTATCGGAGCTGGGATTGATCTAGGGTCTTTTGGTCGTCGATGGCACTTTCAAGTGCGCATTCCGAGTGTGCTTTACAGATGACTTTCTGGATTCCGGCTTTCGCCGGAATGACGCAGAGTAGGTTTCGGCGCTCCATTTCATTCTCACCGTCATTCCGGCGAAAGCCGGAATCCAGTCCTTATGCTGCGGAAATTCCGCCGTTGATGCTGATCGCCTGGCCGGTGATCCTTGCGGCGGCCGGACTTGCCAGGAACACGGCGAGATCGGCCAGTTCTTCGGCCTCCACCACGCCCAGATGCGCCATGGCTTCGGCCTTGGCGAACAGCTTGCCTGCGAACGGGTCTTCCATCAGCCGGTCGTAGAGCGGTGTGCCGCGCACGATCGATGGCGTGATGCAATTGGCGCGGATGCCGTTGCGCTTGGCCTCGATGGCGAGCCCGCGCGTGAACATGGCGATGAAGGCCATGACGCCGCCAATGACGGATTCTCCGGGCGTCGCGATCTTGGCTGCATCGGAGGCAACGTTGATGATGCTGCCTGAACCGCGTGCGCTCATATGATCGAGCACCGCACGGCAGGGCAGGACGATGGCGTTGCAGGCTGGTCCAACCATGCCGGGAATGGTGGCAATATCGAGCTTGTGGAACAGCGCCGGCATGTCGTTTCCGCCGGCGGAATTCACCAGGATGTCGATGTGACCAAGCGCGGCAAGCGCGGTTTCGACCGCTTTCGTTGCGCCGTCGGGTGTCGCGATGTCGGCGGGGGCGGCGGTGATGGTGCGGTCGGGAAAATCCGCTTTCAGGGATTGAGCGGCGGCATCGGCACGTTCCGCGTTGCGGCCATTGATGACGACGCCTGAGGTGCCGGCATTCAGCATGGCGCGGGCTGTCGCGAGACCAATGCCTGCGCTGGCGCCGGTCAGAAGTGCTGTTTTGCCGTCGAGAACGCCGCTCATTTTGCCTCACGCAAGTGTGTTTCAAACAGGGATATTGTCGATCAGCCGCGTCTTGCCGAGCCAGGCGGCGGCAAGCAGCCGGATCGGTCCATCGCCGAGGCTGTGGATCGGCGACAGGTTTTCCGCGTGACGGGCCTCGAAGTAATCGACCTTGAAGCCGGAGATCGAAAGTCGCGAACGCGCTTCGCGCAGCGCCCACGCAATGGACGAGCCCTCGCGGATGTGGATCGCGGTGTCGATCAGCGCCCGGTAGAGAACCGGGGCGACGTCGCGGTGTTCAGCCGACAGGTAAGTGTTGCGTGACGACATGGCGAGCCCGTCGGCTTCGCGGATCGTCGGCATGCCGTGGATGAAGCACGGAATGTCGAGGTCGCGTGCCATGGTGCGCACCACGAGAAGCTGCTGGTAGTCCTTCTCGCCGAAAACCGCGATGTCCGGCCCGCATTGCAGCAGTAGCTTGGAAACAACGGTTGCGACACCGCCGAAGAAATGCGGGCGCGCGACGCTTTCCAGATCCTCCGCCGGGCCGCCGAGCATCACCTTGGTGCAGAAACCTGCCGGGTACATTTCCGAGATGTCGGGGGCATAGACGAGGTCGGCGTCAAGTGCCGATAATTTCTTCACGTCCTCCTTCAGCGTCCGCGGATAGCGGGCGAAGTCCTCCGATGGCGCGAACTGGGTCGGATTGACGAAAATCGACACCACGACATGCGGTGCCTGGCGTTTGGCTTCCTCGACCAGCGCCAGGTGACCGGAGTGCAGCGCGCCCATGGTCGGGACCATAGCGACCTTTTCGCCGGCCTTGTGCCAGTTCGCGACGCGGTTGCGCAGCGCTTTTACGGTGTGAACGATGGCGGGTTTCTTGGCCATGGGCGTTATTCGGCAGATCTGTTTTTGCGGCGCGCGCGCGGCAGGGGCAGGAGGGTTGAGGACTTTACCTCTTCCATGACGAAATACGAGTGAGTTCCGGCTACCGCAGGCAATGCGCCGATCGCGCCGCCGAGGATGGAACGATATTCGCCCATGTCGCGTACCCTGAGCTTGATCAGATAGTCAAATCCGCCGCCAACCATATGGCATTCGATTGCTTCGGGCATGCGTGAAACAGCTTCGTTGAAAGACTTGAGCGTCGATTCATCCGTGTTCTTCAGTGTGACCTGGACGAAGACCACCATGCCACGGCCGAGGCGGGCGGGATTGAGATGCGCGTGATAGCCCTGGATGTAGCCGTCGCGCTCAAGGCGACGCATGCGCACCGCACAAGGTGTCGGGCTCAGATTGACCGCTTTGGCGAGGTCGGTCAGCGAAAGCCTGCCATCGGTTTGCAAGGCAGCGAGGATCGCCATGTCTATGGCGTCAATATCGTCTGCGTTTTCACTCATTCCCGGATAGATTTCCTGTAAATGCGATAATGGATAGGGAATTACGCTGTTTTGTGCCGACACTTTGGTGAGAAGTGTTTCTGCAATTTTGCTACGCTTGCAGGCGGATGACAAATGCGGTCATGAGGGGGCTGCCATGCCGGACGTATCGGGTAAGCTGTCGGTCAACGGTGTCACTGCGGGAAAGCCGCGGCCGGAGATTGCCAAATACTATCTCGCCGACGAGGCGCCGCTGGTTCTGGAGCTGGTACAGGCTGCACGGTTCGATGAGGCTGAAACGGCTCGCGTCGAGGCGATCGCCCGCAAACTGGTCATGGCGGCGCGCGCCGGGCGGCGCGAGCATGGCGGCGTCGATGCCTTCATGAGCGAGTACTCGCTGTCGAGCGAGGAAGGCGTGGTGCTGATGTGCCTGGCGGAAGCGTTGTTGCGCATTCCCGATGCCGATACGCAGGACAAGCTGATCGCCGACAAGATCGCCGGACGCGGCTGGGCAAGCCATCTGGGGCATTCGGAATCGCTGTTCGTCAATGCTTCGACCTGGGGGTTGATGCTGACGGGGCAGGTGGTCTCGGTCAAATCGGAGAAGGAAGGCTCGGGCCTTCTGGCGCGGCTGGTGAAGCGCTCCGGCGAGCCGGTCATTCGCCAGGCGATGCGCCAGGCGATGCGGATCATGGGCCGGCAGTTCGTGCTCGGCCAGACCATCAAGGAGGCGCTGGAAACATCGCGTTATTACGAGCAGCGGGGTTTCCGCCATTCCTACGACATGCTCGGCGAAGCGGCGATGACGGAAGCCGATGCGCAACGCTACCTGAAATCCTACCACGACGCGCTGAAGAAAGTCGCCGCGCACGCGAAGAAGTATATGCCGGATGCCGATATCTTCGCCAAGCCGTCGATTTCGGTGAAGCTGTCTGCGATCCATCCGCGCTACGAGGAGAAGAAGCCGGCTCGCGCCATGACCGAGCTGCTGCCGCGCTTGAAGGAACTCTGCATGGCGGCGATCGGGCAGGGCATCGCGGTCACGGTCGATGCCGAGGAGACCGACCGTCTCGACCTCAGCCTTGATCTCATCGAAGCATTGTTGAACGACAGGGACCTGGCCGGCTGGAACGGTCTCGGCCTTGCGGTACAGGCATACGGCAAGCGCGCCCATGCGGTCATCGACTGGCTGGCGGCAGCCGCCCAGCGTACCGGCCACAAAATCCCCGTCCGTCTGGTCAAGGGCGCCTATTGGGACACCGAGATCAAGCGGGCGCAGGAAGCCGGCCTGCCGGATTTCCCGGTCTTTACGCGCAAGCCGTCGACGGACGTCTCTTACCTTGCGTGCGCGCGCAAGCTCTTGAAGCGGCGCGATGTGTTCTACCCGCAATTCGCGACCCACAATGCTCATACGGTCGCCGCCGTGCATGTCATGGCCGGTAATGAGGGCGGTTACGAGTTCCAGAGGCTGCACGGCATGGGGCAGGCGATCTACGACGCGGTGGTTCCGGAAAAGGATCTAGGCGTGCCGTGCCGCATCTACGCGCCGGTTGGCGGGCACGAGGATTTGCTTGCCTATCTCGTGCGGCGGTTGCTGGAGAACGGCGCCAACACGTCCTTCGTCAATCGCCTTGCCGATGACGAGGCGCCGATCAGCGACATCGTGCGCGATCCGGTCGAGGAGGTCATGGAATATGCCGGCGCGTCGCACCCGCTGATCGCCAAGCCGCATGCGCTGTTCGGTTCCGAGCGTCCCAACAGCCAGGGCATTCTGACCACGGAGCGCACGCTACGGCTGCCGCTGATGGAGCGGATGCGCAAGGCTGCATCCAAGCCATTGGCCGCATCCCCGCTTGTTGATGGCAAGCCGGTGCCGGGCGATGCTCAGCCCGTTACCAGCCCGCAGGATCGCAGCGTTATCGTCGGCACAGTTGTCAATGCCGACAAGAAGGCGCTCGTCAAGGCGATTGCCAGCGCGCATGCCGCGCAGGATCAGTGGGACCGGGCAGGGGGCAAGCATCGTGCGGCGCTGATCTCGAAGGCCGCCGATCTCTACGAGGACCATGCGCCGGAATTGCTGGCGCTACTCGTTGGTGAGGCTGGCAAGTCGCTCGACAATGCGGTTGCCGACCTGCGCGAGGCGGTCGATTTCCTGCGCTACTACGCGGCGCGTGCGGCTGAGGAATTCGATGTGCCCACTGTGCTGCCGGGCCCCACGGGCGAACGCAACGTGATCCGCATGCACGGGCG
Organism: Rhodobiaceae bacterium; assembly: GCA_020637855.1. Classification (GTDB taxonomy): domain Bacteria; phylum Pseudomonadota; class Alphaproteobacteria; order Rhizobiales; family Tepidamorphaceae; genus JACKJK01. Next base: position 165,364 of record JACKJR010000003.1, read on the forward strand.
CGGGGTCTTCGCCTGCATCTCGCCGTGGAACTTCCCGCTGGCAATTTTCACCGGACAGGTGGCGGCAGCGCTCGGCGCCGGGAATACGGTCATCGCCAAGCCGGCCGAACAGACGCCGCTTGTCGCCTTCCGCGCGGTGCAACTCATGCATGAGGCCGGCATTCCGGGCAATGTGCTGCACCTGCTGCCGGGTGACGGCGAGACTGTCGGCGCGCCGCTGATCGCCGATCCGCGCATTGCCGGCGTCGCCTTCACCGGCTCCAATGCTACTGCCAACCGCATTCAGCGCAGCTTGGCTGAAAAGACCGGGCCGATCGTGCCGCTGATCGCCGAGACCGGCGGCATCAACGCGATGATCGTCGATTCAACCGCGTTGCCCGAGCAGGTGATCCGCGATGTTGTGCGGTCCGCCTTCGACAGTGCGGGCCAGCGTTGCTCCGCGTTGCGCGTGTTGTGCGTGCAGGACGATGTGGCGCCGAAGGTCATCGAGATGCTGAAAGGCGCGATGGCGGAACTGGCCAACGGCAACCCCTGGGAATTCTCAACCGATGTCGGTCCCGTCATCGACGAAGGGGCCCGCTCGATGCTGGAGGACTACAAGGGGCAAGCGCGTAAACGGTTCAAGGTCATTGCCGAGAACGAACTTCCCGAGGCTGCGGCAAAGGGAACCTTCGTTGCGCCCGGGGCCTATGAAGTGAAAGCGTTTGGCGATGTGGAACGCGAGGTCTTCGGACCGGTGCTTCATGTGCTGCGCTTCAAGTCTGAGAAACTCTCCGGACTGATCGATGCGATCAACGCCAGCGGCTATGGCCTGACGCTTGGTGTGCATACACGTATCGAGGAACGCGCCGAGATGATTTGCGACCGGGCCCGCGTCGGCAACGTATACGTGAACCGCAACCAGATCGGCGCCATTGTCGGTGTGCAGCCATTCGGCGGCGAAGGCTTATCCGGCACCGGCCCCAAGGCCGGCGGGCCGCACTACATGCACCGCTTTGCGACCGAGCGGGTCGTTTCCGTGGATACCACGGCGTCGGGCGGCAATGCGGCACTGATGTCGCTTGGCGCGGATTAATGTGATGCTGGATGCGGTTTGCGGCAAACCTGCCCAATTGACGGGCAAAGGCGATGCAGATTTGCCGCAACCTTAACCCTAAGGAAACGTAAATCGGTCTGAACAGCTTTAGTGCTTGATTCGCTTGCCCGGGCTTTCCAAGATGAGGCCCTACCGTTGGGGAGGTGGAGGCAGGTATGCGTGAGAGCACGCCCCGGAAAGCTGCACACGTCATAGTTGTTGGCAACGAGAAAGGGGGATCGGGCAAGAGCACGATCTCAATGCACATTATCGTGCATCTGCTCAACCTGGGGCAGCGCGTTTCCTCCATTGATCTTGATTGCCGGCAGCGTTCGTTGACAAGCTATGTCAATAACCGCAGGCGCTGGGCGGCGAGACAGGGTATCCGGCTTCAGATTCCCGAGCATTTTTCACCATCACGTGCCGATGGCGACAGTGTCCGGCTGAACGAGGAGCGCGAGTTCACAGAGTTCGCCGAAGCGATTTCCAAGTGCGAGCGCACCGCCGACTTCATCGTCATCGATACGCCCGGCAACGACAGCTACCTCATGCGGCTTGCCCATTCCATGGCCGATACGCTGGTGACGCCGATCAACGACAGCTTCGTCGACTTCGACGTGCTCGCCGATATCGATCCGGAAAGCCATGAAATCCAGGGCGTCAGTCATTTTGCGCGCATGGTCCGGGAAGCACGCCGCAAACGGCGTATTGTGGACGAGGTGCTGATTGACTGGGTTGTGGTGCGCAACCGTATCGCCACGCTTGATTCCCGCAATAACCAGCGCGTTGCCAACACGCTGTCCGAACTTTCCGCACAACTGGGTTTCCGGGTTGGAGAAGGGATTTGCGAGCGGGTCGTGTTCCGTGAGTTCTTCCCGCGGGGAATGACGGCGCTCGACCCGATCGAGGAAGAGACGCTTGGTTCGCGTCCGAGCCTTGCCCACCTTGCGGCGCGCCGCGAGATCCGCCGTCTGATCGATCAGTTGCGGCTTCCCGTGGACGAACGCGGCAAGCGTCGCGCCGAGGCCCGCCGCATGTGGATCGAAAGCTGCCGCGAGCCGCTCGAACTGGGCGATGTGCTGGCCCGTTAACGCCTGAAACCCATTGCAGCTTGCGTCCGCCGCATTCAGCGCCACATTTCGTATATTCTGTCTGTCATATCCGCTGCGTGCGGATGTGCTGATTCCATGTGGCGAATGAGGCTGGATTGGCGGAAAAGCGCAAAGACGTGATGAGAGACGCGGCGAAGGCGGCGGTGGAGAACACTTCATCGAACGCCGAGATTGCAGCCTTTCTCGACAAGGCGCGCACCATGGCGCCTGCTGCGGCGAAGGCGCCGGGCAAGCGCGGCCGTCTCGTCTTTGCTCTTGATGCCACCATGAGCCGCCAGCCGACCTGGGACACGGCCTGCACGCTGCAGGCGGAGATGTTCCGCGAGGCCGGCAATGTCGGCGGTCTAGATATCCAGCTTGTCTATTACCGTGGCTTCAACGAGTGCCGCGCGGGCAAATGGGCGGGTGATGCTGACGCGCTTGCAAGCATGATGACGCGTATCGATTGCCGCGGCGGACAGACCCAGATCGGCCGAATTCTCAAGCACGTCCGAAATGAAACGAAGAAAGCGCCGGTTCAGGCGATGGTCTTCGTAGGTGATGCGGTGGAGGAGAATATCGATGCCTTGTGCGCGATCGCCGGTGAGCTGGGTCTTTTGAAAGTGCCCGCCTTCGTTTTTCAGGAAGGGTTCGATTCCACCGCCGAGCAGGCTTTCAGGGAGATTGCCAGACTGACCGGCGGTGCCTTCTGCCGGTTTGATCCCGGCTCTGCAGCCCAGCTCAAGCAGTTATTGTCAGCCGTGGCGGTCTATGCCGCAGGCGGCTACAAGGCGCTTGCCGATTTGTCGAAGGCGCGTGGCGGCCCGGCGCGGTTGATGATCGAGCAGATGCAGGGACAGTAGGGCCAATCCGGTATGAGCTATTTTCTTCTCGGCCTGCTCGTTCTTGTCCTGATCTTGTTCGGACTGAACGCTTTCGCCAACGCCAATCCGCGATCGCTTGCGCTGTGGGTGCGCAGGGCAGGCGGTGTGGCCGTGCTGCTGATCGCCCTGATGCTGGCGTTGCGTCGGTGGTGGGTGTTTGCAGTTCCCGTCGCCGTGTTCGGGTTATCGCTGCTGGGCGTAAGGGTGCCGTTCACGAGCGGGTTCGGAGCGCGGATGTATCGCTCGCCGGGGCAAACCTCGACCGTGCGTGGCGAGTGGATCGAGATGACGCTCGATCACGATAGCGGTGCCATGCAGGGCAAAATCCTGAAAGGCATGCATGCGGGACAGTCACTCGATGATCTGAGCGACGAGAAACTGATTGCGATGTTCGCGGATGTCGATGCGGATTCAGCAGCCCTGCTGGAGGCGTATCTTGACCGCCGGGCGCCCGGATGGCGTGACGACGCACATGCGGATGCGGGCGGGGGGCAGGGAGAGCGCGGCCCGGTTCAGGGACCAATGACGCAGCAGGAAGCCTACGAGATTCTTGGGCTCTCGCCCGGAGCGGGCAAAGAGGAGATCCACCGCGCTCATCGTGCGCTTATGAAGCGGCTTCACCCGGATCGAGGTGGTTCGACCTACCTCGCGGCGAAGATTAACGAAGCCAAGGATCTGCTCCTGAACGCTCATCGAAAACACTCCTGACTCAACTCAACAACTCACCACACCGACAAGGCTGTTCACCGGATCTCAATTGGCACGAACCGGGAAACAGCCGAAATTCTTGGACTGGAGAACCTCGCAGGCGCTCTTCGCGCCGGTCTGGTTGAAACCGGCGAACCGGGCCCGCCAAAGCGTGGCGCCATCCTTGTCGACGGTCTGGGTAAAGGGCGCGCGGCCTGCAAGCAGTTCACCGGCGCGCAGTTGCGCCAGGGCAATCAGCTTGTGTGCTGCCTTCTCGTCGGGCACCGCGCCGATCTGAATTGCGTAGTCACCCTCGGTAATCGTCTTGCGCACGGGCAGCGGCGCGGGAGCTGCGGCTGCGACAGGGCGTGGTGCTGGAGCCGGCGCGGTAACCTGAATCGGAGCCGTCTGCTCTGCCGCCATGCTGATCGATGAGCCTGCGGGAACGACGCGGGCCGGCTTGATGATCGTGATGTGGGGCAGGGCGGCGGTTGTCTGCGGTGCATCGGCTGAGCCAATTGGTGCAGATGGAATGGGTGCGGCTGATGCGACCTGCAGGGGCGCCTGCTCGACAACCGGCTGCGGGGCAGGCTGATAGGCAACGGGCTGGGGCTCAGGCGCGGGGGCTGCCATGCTCGCTTGCGCAACCTTGAATCCACCACGGCCATTGGGGACGAGCACGAGCGGCTCCTTGGCCGTTTGAGCGGGAAGCGGTGCGGAAGCCGGCTGCTGAGCCGATGCCATCTGGACCACGGCAGGTTGATTGGCGCGGCGCGCTGCCATCGGCATGGGGTTGCGGCGCGGCATCGGGATTTCCGTCTGCGCGATAAGCTGGTTGGCACGGTGCGGCTTCACCCGCTTGAACGCATCGTCGAGAAGACGGGCCATGGCGATATTGCGCGATTTGCCCGACCTTGCGCCGATGATCACGGCAACGACATGGCGGTCGCCACGGCTTGCGGCGGACACGAGATTGAAGCCGGAAGCGCGAATATATCCGGTCTTGATGCCATGAACGCCTTCGACCTTGCCGAGCAGCCGGTTATGATTGCTGTATCTGCGGCCGCCATAGCTGAAGGAACGGGTGGAGAAGTACTTATAGTAGCTGGGAAAGCGGATCTGAATCGTGCGGCCGAGCGTCGCCTGATCGCGCGCCGTAGTGATCTGCTCGTTGTTCGGCAGACCGGATGCATTGCGGTAAACCGTGTTTTTCATACCCAGACGCTGGGCAGTTTCGGTCATGCGCCGGGCAAACTTGTTTTCCGAACCGGAGATGTTTTCCCCGACAGCGACGGCGATATCGTTGGCGGATTTCGTTACCAGCGCCAGGATCGCGTCGTGCACCCTGATGGTCGAGCCGGGTTTGAGGCCGAGTTTCGAGGGGGCTTGAGCAGAGGCATGCGATGAAATCTTGAAGCGTGAATCGAGGCTGACACGGCCTGCTTCGAGTTCCTCGAAAAGGACATACAGTGTCATGATCTTGGTGAGCGAGGCCGGGTGAACCTTCGTATCGGGGCTGGTCGATTGCACGATTTCGCCGGTCATGCCGTCAACGGCGATGGAAACATATTGCGGCTTTGCCTGCGCGCCGGCGTTTGGCAAGCCGGCGATGACCATGGCCAGTACCGCGGCCAGCGCCGCCCGTGTCAGATTTTTCAAACCGAAACCACCCGTACCCGGCCGAATACACATCCGCTTACTCATGCGGTGACGCTCCAACGCAACCCAGATCCAAATGTCACAGTGCAGCTGTTTCCGGCGGTCCCTACGCCAGGCATCGACCCCGTCGATACGGCCCGGCGGATAGTTTGCCGGGACAAGTGCACCCCACATACCTGAGGAAGTTAGAGTCGTGCGGTTAGGAAACCGTAAAACGAGGCGAGGTCGTGGCAACTTGGTGTGAATTTAAGTTACATATGTAACTGTACTGCGCTGCACAAAAAATCTTGACATGTTTGGTGCGGTGCATATATACAATGCCGCAGCGCAATATTGGCCGGCAGCGCGGACGAGGACCGGTCAGACACCAAAGTCTCGGGAGATGAAGATGATCAACGGTTTTGAAGAAATCCAGAAATCCGGCAAGGAAAGCATGGACCTTGCCATGAAGAGCTTCGGCACTGTCAGCAAGGGCCTGCAGGCCATTGCCGTCGAGATGGCCGACTATTCCAAGAAGTCCTTCGAGGACGGTTCGGCGACGCTCGAGAAGCTGTTCGGCGCCAAGTCCCTCGACAAGGCTCTTGAGATTCAGACCGACTACGCCAAGTCGAGCTACGAGGGCTTTGTTGCCCAGTCGACGAAGATGGGCGAGCTGTTCGCCGATCTGGCGAAGGAAGCCTACAAGCCGGTTGAAACCATGGTTTCCAAGGCTGCCAAGTAAGTTCCTCCCCAAGTTATGAGTACGAATGGCCCGGCCTTGTGCCGGGCCTTTTGTTTTGGCTTGCTGAGTAGGCAGGCGTTTCTGCTTTCCGGTTTTTTTGAAATTTTGCCATGCAACCGACGCATCGGGGGCAATCGCATCTTTTTTCGCCCGGCACCCTGCCTTATCTTTGAACCATATCGATGCTGATTTGCAGGAGTGCGCGATTCACGTCGCGATTCTGAAGGGTCGGTGGTTGGGACGAGCGGGCGAGACGACGAATTTTTCCATGCAATTCATGCCGAACGTTTTTGATCTGAATAGGCAGCGTCCGATCTCTTCTGACGCGCGCTGGCGGCTGAGCAATGACGATGATGACCGGGACGATGACGGGCCCGGCAACGGCACCGCTGTCGTCACGCGGACCAAGCCAAAGACCAAGCGGCCCAATCTTTACCGCGTCCTGCTGCTGAACGACGACTACACCCCGATGGAATTCGTCGTGCATGTGCTTGAGCGTTTCTTCAACAAACAGCGCGAAGCTGCCACGGAGATCATGCTGCACGTGCATCACCATGGCGTCGGCGAGTGCGGTGTGTTCACATACGAGGTCGCTGAAACAAAGGTGACGCAGGTGATGGACTTTGCGCGCAAGCACCAGCATCCTTTGCAATGCGTGATGGAAAAGAAATAGGAGATTTCGTTGCCCTCATTTTCCCGCAGTCTCGAACAGGCCCTTCATCGTGCTCTGGCACTCGCCACCGAGCGCCATCACGAATACGCCACCCTCGAGCATCTGCTGTTGTCCTTGATCGATGATCAGGACGCGGCGGCGGTTATGCGGGCGTGCAACGTCGATCTCGATGTGCTGCGGCGGAATCTGGTTGATTATATCGGTGACGAACTCGACAACCTTGTCATCGAGACCGATGCCGATTCAAAGCCGACAGCGGGTTTTCAGCGCGTCATTCAGCGCGCGGTGATCCATGTGCAGTCCTCCGGCCGCGAGGAAGTGACCGGCGCAAATGTGCTGATCGCCATGTTTGCCGAGCGCGAAAGCCATGCCGCCTATTTCCTGCAGGAGCAGGACATGACGCGCTATGACGCGGTCAATTACGTCAGCCACGGCATCGCCAAACGCCCGGGAATGTCGGAAACCCGTACCGCACGGGGTTCGGACGAGGAATCACCCAGCGTCGAAAACGAAGGAGAGGATGGCAAGAAGAAGAGCGATGCGCTCGAGGCCTATTGCGTCAACCTCAACGAGAAGGCGCGTTCCGGCAAGATCGATCCGCTGATCGGCCGCGACCTTGAAATCCAGCGCACCATCCAGGTTCTGTGCCGTCGCCAGAAGAACAATCCGCTGTTCGTCGGTGATCCCGGCGTTGGCAAGACAGCCATCGCGGAAGGGCTTGCGCGGCGCATCGTCAACAGCGAAGTGCCGGAAGTGCTTGCCGATTGCACCATCTTCGCGCTCGACATGGGTTCGCTGCTGGCGGGAACGCGCTATCGCGGTGATTTCGAGGAACGGTTGAAGGCGGTGGTCAAGGCGATCGAGGATCACCCCGGCGCCATCATGTTCATCGACGAGATTCATACCGTGATCGGTGCGGGTGCGACATCGGGCGGGGCGATGGATGCCTCCAACCTGCTCAAGCCCGCGCTGCAGAACGGTTCGCTGCGCTGCATCGGCTCGACCACCTACAAGGAATACCGCCAGCACTTCGAGAAGGATCGCGCGTTGGTGCGCCGGTTCCAGAAGATCGACGTGGCGGAGCCGACGGTGCCCGACACGATCAAGATCCTGAAAGGGCTGAAGCCGTATTTCGAGGAGTTCCACAAGGTTCGCTATACGGGCGATGCGATCCAGGCGGCGGTGGAATTGTCAGCGAAATACATTCACGACCGCAAGCTGCCGGACAAGGCGATCGACGTGATCGACGAGACCGGCGCATCGCAGATGCTGCTGGCGCCTTCCAAACGCAAGCGCACCATCGGTGTACGGGAAGTGGAGGATGCCATCGCCAAGATGGCCCGCATTCCGCCCAAGAGCGTGTCGCGGACCGATGCCGGCGTGCTGCAGGACCTCGACAAGAACCTCAAGCGCGTTGTCTTTGGCCAGGATGCGGCAATCGAGGCGCTGTCGGCGGCGATCAAGCTTGCCCGTGCCGGTCTTCGCGATCCCGAAAAGCCGATCGGCAACTACCTGTTCTCCGGGCCGACCGGCGTCGGCAAGACGGAAGTCGCCAAGCAGCTTGCCTCTATCATGGGCGTGCCGCTTTTGCGCTTCGACATGTCGGAATACATGGAACGGCACACGGTGTCGCGCCTGATCGGCGCGCCTCCCGGCTATGTCGGCTTCGACCAGGGCGGCCTGCTGACGGATGGCGTCGACCAGCACCCGCACTGCGTGTTGCTGCTCGACGAGATCGAGAAGGCGCATCCCGACCTGTTCAACGTGCTGTTGCAGATCATGGATCACGGCAAGCTGACCGACCACAACGGCAAGCAGATCGATTTCCGCAACGTGGTGCTGATCATGACCACCAATGCGGGTGCCGCCGACATGGCCAAGCCGCCGATGGGCTTCAACCGGCAGCGGCGCGAGGGCGAGGATTCAGAAGCGATCAACCGCATGTTCTCGCCGGAGTTCCGCAACCGGCTCGATGCGACAATCGCGTTTGGAAATCTGCCACCGGAAGTCGTCTCCATGGTGGTCGAGAAGTTCGTGCTGCAGCTTGAGGCGCAGCTCGCAGACCGCGGCGTGACCATCGAGCTGACCGGGGAGGCGAACCAGTGGATCGCTGACCGCGGCTATGACGACCAGATGGGCGCGCGCCCGCTGGCCCGCCTGATCCAGGAAGAGATCAAGAAGCCGCTGGCCGACGAGGTGCTGTTCGGCAAGCTGAAGGATGGTGGCATCGTGCGCGTCAGCGTCGGACGCAATGCGGCTGGCGAATCCGCGCTGGAATTCGAATATCTCGATCCACCGGCCAAGCCGGCAAAGCCCAAGGCCGGGCCGAAGAAAAAAGCGCCGGCAAAAAAGGCGCAAACAAAAGCCAAGCCCGCAGCGAAGGCCGAGAAACCGAAGCCGCGCAAGGGCGGCGGCAGCGTGCCGCGGGTGCCTGCCAAAGCGGATTGATCCTGGTCGCATATCAAGAAAAAGGCCCGCAACGGAAACGCTGCGGGCTTTTTGTTTGCGAATACGACGCTGTTTACAGGGCAGCCCTGATCTTCTCCGCGTTTGCGGTCAAAACGTCGTTGTCGGCCATCTCGCCGGTATGCGGGAGTAGCTTCACGCCGTCATGACGGGGCAGGACATGGACGTGGGTGTGGAACACGACCTGTCCGCCGGCGGGTTCGCAGAAATGCTGGACCGTGACGCCGTCGGCCCCGAACGCTTTCATCACCGCGTGAGACATCTTCTGGACCGTGGCCATGACGGCTGACAGATCGGCAATCGCGATGTCGCGGATGTTGCGCGACGGGTTTTTCGGGATCACCAGAACATGGCCATCGGCGCGCGGCATGATGTCCATGATGGCGAGCGTATTGTCGTCCTCGTAGAGCTTGTGGGCAGGCAGCTCGCCGCGCAGGATTTTCGCGAAAACATTCTGGTCATCGTAGTCCGGCATCGTGGTCTCCGGGTGCAAGTGAATCTTGTTGGCCGGATTAGACCGCGCTGGCGGGTTCGCCGCAAGCGGTAGGCGGTTTCAACCTTTCCGGAACGGCGTATAGTCCCCCATCGCCTCGATCTCGTGATCGACCATCATGCGTTCGCGCTCAAGATAGTCGGCAATCGCGCGGCGCAGGCCGGGACTTGCGATGTAGTGGGCGGAATAGACCGGAACAGGCTCGTAGCCGCGCGCCAGCTTGTGTTCACCCTGATGCCCGGCCTCAACCCGCTTCAGGCCGTGTGCCAGCGCCCAGTCGATAGCCTGATAATAGCAAAGCTCGAAATGCAGGAAGGCGTGATGCTCGGTGCAGCCCCAGTGGCGGCCGTAGAGCGCGTCGTTTCCGATCAGGTTGAGCGCACCGGCAATATAGCGGTCATCGCGCTTTGCCATGATCAGCAGGATGCGGTCGGCCATGCGCTCGCCGATCAGCGAGAAGAATGTGCGGTTGAGGTAGGGGCGGCCCCATTTGCGCCCTCCCGTATCCATGTAGAACGAGAAAAACGCGTCCCAATGGGCTTCCGTCAGGTCGCTGCCGGTGACGCATTCGATGGCGATGCCGCTTTCCACGGCCTGCCGGCGTTCGCGGCGGATCGTCTTGCGCTTGCGCGAGGCGAGTGCGGCGAGGAAGTCGTCGAAGGTTTCATAGCCGCGGTCGAACCAGTGGAATTGGCGGTCGGTGCGCCGCAGCAGGCCCAGTTTGCCGAAGCGATTCCATTCCGCTTCGTTGCAGAACGTCCAGTGGATCGACGAGCCTTTGGCAGCTTCGTTCAGCGCCATGGCACCGGAGACGAGGGCGTCGAAGTCTTGCCGATCATCGCTTGCAGTCAACACGCGGCGACCCGGAACGGGGGAGAAGGGGACGGCGATCTGGACTTTGGGATAATAGTCTCCGCCAGCGCGTTCATATGCGTCGGCCCAGCCGTGATCGAAGATGTACTCACCGAATGAGTTGTTCTTCACGTAGGCCGGCATGACGCCTGCGAAGCTTTTGTTCGCGTTTTGCAAGGTGAGGTGATGCGGCCACCAGCCGGCAAGATCGCCAACGCATTGGCTGTCTTCCAATGAAGATAAAAAATCAAATGAAATCAATGGATTAAATGATTCATCCTGATAAATTGAATCACCTTGACCGTTGGTTTCAGGAACTGAATCAGGTTCCGGCTGCAAAGTGCTTGATGGAAGACTCGAATTTCCGGTTTTTTTCGTTGCGGCAGGATTGGCGCACGCATCCCAGTTGTCGCGACCGACGTCGGCGATGGAATGAACCACCGAAAGCGTGCGTTCCGGCTTGCTGCCGGCATCGCGCTGCGTCCCCCCGGTTTGGGCGCTCTCGGTCATTCCATCTCCGGCAACATGATTGTCCTGGCGCATGAACGCCTCAGGGCGTGAGCCCTTCGAATATCATCTGCGCCCCGGTGAGTTTCGCGCGCTCGACATCGGCCTTTGTCCTGACCGTCCATGCCAGCAGCGGTATGGCCAGGATCGTGTTGAGCATGACAGGCGCTGGAGCGGGCAGATCCTGCACCCTGTAGGCAATGAAATGGGGCAGGGTGGAGAAAAAGTGAAGCAGGTGGCGGCAATAGAACCGCTCCCATGCGCCCAGTCCCGATATTTCTGCAGTATCGGAGGTAAAGGCTTCGGCGACGATGCCGCGCGGCAGGTCCGGCGCGAGGCGGCGCAGCGCTACGATGCTGGTTGGTTCGAACGACATGGCAGCGACAGGACCGCCGTAATCTTTCAGATCGGCGATCACGGCGCGCTCCAGTCCCCAGTCCGTCGGTCCTTCGTGCTTCAACTCGATATAGAGCGGGACTTTCCCGTCTATCGCGGCGAGAACCTCGGTGAGAAGAGGGATGGTGTCGGTTGTCGCAGAGACCCGGATACCCGTCAGTTCGTCAGATGTGCGGGCATCCATGCGGCCGGTTTCGCTGGTGAGCCGTTCGAGCATCGAATCGTGGAAGACCATCACCTTGCCGTCGGCGCTCAATTGCACGTCGATCTCTATGGCAAAACCGGCGTCAACGGCTGCGCGAACGGCACTCAGCGTGTTCTCGATGCGCCCTGCCAGAACATTGTGCAGGCCGCGATGTGCGACCGGCAATTTCCCTATCCAGTCTCGGACACGGCTTTTTTCCATCGCAGACTCAAGCTCACGCCAGTTCGAACACGGCTTCGACCTCGACGCTGACGCCAAGGGGAAGGGCGGCAACGCCAACGGCGGAACGCGCGTGCCGACCCTTGTCGCCGAAGACATCGACCATAAGATCGGATGCGCCGTTGATCACCTTGGGCTGTTCGGTGAAGTCCGGTGCCGAATTGACGAAGCCGACGAGTTTGACGACGCGTGCGATGCTATCGAGATCGCCGGCGGCGGCTTTCGCCTGGGCGATCAGATTGATGGCGCAGACGCGTGCGGCCTTCACGGCATCTTCGGTCGAAATCGTCGCGCCGCATGTGCCGATGAAGGATGGCTTGCCATCAACGATGGGAACCTGACCTGAAACGAAGATCTGTTTGCCGGTAATCACGAAGGGCACATAGTTGGCGACGGGGGCAACGGGCTCGGGCAGTGAAATGCCAAGTTCCGCCAAACGTTTCTCAATCTGTCCACCCACGGCCATACTCCTTGCGATTGTCCCGGTTGCGATCCTGCAAGTCCCACTTGCGGGGAATCCGCAGGGTAATTCAAGGACGTTGTAACCAGATTATTCCAATACCGTTGGTGATGGCGAAAAATTCGGTCATGATGCGCAAATCCAAGTGTATTCGAGGAAAGGGGCATCACGCTTGTCCGCCAGTATATCGACATGTTTGACAGGAGCTTGCGCAGGTTTGGCGATTGCGGCGGGGATCGTGGCGCCGGCAAACGCGCAACTAGTGCCGCATCGCGCAGTCTATGACATCAGTCTGGAACGCGCCGACGAAGGCGGCACGATCGCATCCTTCAACGGCCGCATGGTGATCGAGGTTGTCGCGTCTGACTGCGACGGTATCGCGACCAACTCGCGTTATGTGTTCCGCTCCGGCAGTGCGGAGGGTTCGACGCTTCTCACCGATTTGCGCACCGCGCAGTGGGAAGCGATGGATGCATCGTCGTTCCGGTTCCTGACGCGGCGCTATGACGATGCCAACCTGACCGAAGAAACCGACGGTAACGCCGAACGCACTTCGAATGGCGTGAGAATCGCGATCAAGGCGCCCAAGGAAGGGCAGGTCCGATTCAATGATGACGTCATGTTCCCGACCCAGCACCTCAACCGGTTGATCGAGTTTGCGCGCGCGAGGAAGCACACCCTTTCAGCAAGGTTGTACGAAGGGGCTGATCCGGGAACGCAGATCTACGATACCTTTGCCGTGATCGGCAGCGCGCAGAACGGGGATGACGGGCTCAAGACCCCGGGTTCCGAGCGCCTCAAGGGCCTGTCGAAATGGCCTGTGACGATCAGCTATTTCCCTGGCGAGGGCAGCAAGCCGGAGGAGCGCGAAACCGCGGGCGGCGAGGAAGTTCCCGTCTATGCGATCAGTTCGCTGCTCTACGAGAATGGCGTTTCTCGCGACATCCTGCTTGATTACGGTGAGTTTTCCCTGCGCGGCACATTGAGCACGCTCAGCTTTCCGGAAAAGGCCGACTGCGCCAAACACTAGGCAATGCATGAGCGGTCATTTGTCTTTTTGACCGGGGGCGTCATCGGGTTTGCGCCGTGTGTCCGGAGATTGCGGGCGCGGTGAAAAACCAAGGCCGCGCTGAACCATGTCGCGGCCGAACTTCGCCCGCACCTTGTCCACGGCGCGTTCAGCACCAGCCTTACGGCCAAGATCGGGATCGGCGAGATCGGCTGGATCGGCGGCTTCCGCATTGCCCAGGTCCGACAGGCCGCTGCCTATCAGCCGGAACCTCGTGCCGTCCGTCTCATGGGCGAGCAGGTGCTTGCCGGCTTCGAAAAGCTTTCCGGCAAGCTGGGTGGGGTCCGACAGGCGTGCTGCGCGCGTACGTGTGGCAAAGCTCGCGGTCTTCAGCTTCAGTGTCACGGTCAACCCAGAGAGTTCGGCAGCCTTCATGCGGGCGGAAACCTTCTCGCACAGCCGCCACAGATGCACTTCCAGCGCCCGTAGATCGGCGATGTCCTCGTTGAAGGTGGTTTCCGCGCTGACGCTCTTTCGCTCGCTGTCGGGGTCGACACGGCGGTTGTCGCGCCCGTGTGCCATCTCATACAGGCGGAAGCCGTATTCGCCGTGGCGCTTCATCAAGGATGCGGGATCGGCACGCTGGATATCTGCCAGCAGGTGATAGCCTTCACCGGCAAGCTTTTTTGCCATGGCCGGTCCGATACCGGGGATGATGGTGACGGGTTTGTCGTGCAGGAAGGATGCGCTTTCCTCAGTACCGATCACGGCAAAGCCGCGCGGCTTGTCGAGGTCGGATGCGATCTTGGCGAGGAACTTGTTGGGGGCAAGGCCGACCGACACGGTGAGGCCGATATCGCGTTCGATTTCGCGGGCAAAGTGCGCCAGCGTTTCGGCTGGGCTTGCGTGATGCACGCCCTGTGTGCCGGTCAGATCGAGAAATGCCTCGTCGATGGACAGCGGTTCGACCTGCGGCGTGAGGTTGAACATGCGCTGACGGATTTCGCGCCCGACAGCGGAGTATTTCTCGATGTTCGGCTTGATCACCACCGCATCGGGGCAGGCGGCCAGCGCCTTGAACATCGGCATCGCCGATTTCACACCGTTCAGGCGGGCGACATAGCAGGCCGTCGAGACGACGCCGCGCTTGCCGCCGCCGATGATGACAGGCTTGTCGCGCAGGGAAGGGTCGTCACGCTTTTCGATTGCCGCGAAGAAGGCGTCGCAGTCGATATGCGCGATACCGAGCCGGAACAATTCCTTGTGGGTGACAATGCGCGCGCTGCCGCACGTCTGGCAGCGCCCGTGCGCACCGGTTGCACCGCAATTGCGGCAGAGGCTCGCGATCTGGTCTGCTTCTGACATTTTGTCGGCACCTGCCGTTCAGCGGCATCAGGCGCAAAGACGGGCCGCACCACGCACGCCGGAATCATCGCCATGCATGGCACGTACTATGCGTATCGAAGGGGCGTCGGAGAAGACATGAGGGAGAATCAGTTCGGGCAATTCTTCCGCGAGGCCTGATATTCGCGACAGGCCGCCACCCAGAACAACGACATTCGGATCGATGATATTCACAACGCCGGCGATGGCCCGTGAGAGACGATCCCGGTATCGCTGCATGGTTTCAACGCAAGCGCGCGTGGCCGCGCTGGCGATCACATCGGCTGCAAGACTATCGCCGGTTTGCCTTTGGTGATCGGCCGACAGGCCGGGGCCGCTGAGCCATGTCTCCAGGCAGCCGTACCGGCCGCACCAGCATATCGGACCGGGCCATTCGCTTTTCTGCGGCCAGGGCAGCGGGTTGTGCCCCCATTCACCGGATATGCCGAGCGGACCGTTCAGGAGCTTGCCGTCTATGACAAGCCCTCCACCAACACCCGTTCCCAGGATCACGGCGAAGACGGTTTGCTCGCCGGCAGCGGCTCCATCGAAACTTTCCGACAGCGCCAGGCAGTTTGCATCATTGGCCATGATCACGCGGCGGTCTGTTACGCGCTCAAGATCGGCCCACAGTGGCTTGCCGTTCAGCCAAAGCGAATTTGCGTTCTGGATCAGGCCGCTAGAGGGAATAGTTGACCCCGGCGTGCCGATTCCGAAAGGGCGGTTCGCGGTATCGGGACCAAGACCTGCCGCGCGTTCCGCTTCGTTCACGATGTCCGCGATGGCGGCTAGGGTCGCCGCATAATCGTTGCGCGGAGAGGCTACGCGAATGCGCGCCAGTTCGCGGCCCGAAGCCTCCATGACGACGGCGGAAATCTTCGTACCGCCGAGATCGACGCCGGTCAGGATGTTGTCAGTCATGTCCGTTCATGGCCTCGGGCGAGGTCAGCAGCGCGTGAGCCCGCGTCACGGTTTCCGGATGCAGACCCTCATTGGCGGTGAAGGCCAGGAGGACGGGTTCGTTTGTCATCAGGAAGCCGGTTACGGCGGCAAGAAACCCCGGTTCTGCTGCAGCGGAACGAAGCGTTGCGGCCTCGATTCCGGTTGCTGCGAGAAACCGGCCCAGCAGCTGCGGGTCGGCGGCGATATGGCCCAAAGCGGATACCGCAATGGTTTCCGCGTCCTCGCGATTTGCCGGATAAATTCGTTTCTGAGGTATCATTTGCCAATCCGTAAGTTTTGGCCTGTAGTTTGGACATGATGAATTTGGGGGATGGCCGGTGCAAGGTGTCCGGCCGTTAAATGCTGTTTCGGGGAAAGTCCCGCGTTGGCACCGCGAATACATTGCGGATTAGCGCCGGGGACATTGGGTAGCATGGCCAAGAAGATCATGATCGTGGAGGACAACGAGCTCAACATGAAGCTCTTCCACGATTTGCTGAAGGCGAACGGTTTTGACGTTGTCGGCACCCATGACGGGCGCCAGGCTGTCGAACTGGCGCGCGGCGAGCGGCCCGATTTGATCCTGATGGATATTCAGTTGCCGGAGGTCTCCGGCCTTGATGTCACCGCATGGCTCAAGGACGACGACGAGTTGCAGCATATCCCGGTTATCGCCGTCACCGCTTTTGCGATGAAGGGTGATGAGGAACGCATCCGCGAGGGCGGCTGCGAGGCATATATTTCCAAGCCGATCTCGGTGGGCAAGTTTATCGAGACGGTGAAGCATTTCGTGGGAGCAGGCTGAGAGCCCCGTCCCGCGGTGGAGTAGGCGTAGCGTGAGAGTAAGGCCATGACGGCACGCGTGCTTGTTGTTGATGATATCCCGGCGAACGTGAAGCTGTTGCAGGCACGGCTGTCGCAGGAATATTTCGATGTCCGCGGCGCCACTTCGGGCCCGGAGGCGTTGCGCATCTGCGACGAGGAGCAGTGCGACATCGTCCTGCTCGACGTCATGATGCCGGAAATGGATGGTTTCGAGGTCTGCAAGCGCCTGAAGGCCAATCCGCGCACGCATCACATTCCTGTCGTCATGGTTACAGCGCTCGACCAGCCCTCGGACCGGGTGAGGGGCCTTGAATGCGGTGCCGACGATTTCCTCACCAAGCCTGTCAGCGACGTTGCGCTGATCACGCGGGTGAAGAGCCTCGTGCGGCTCAAGATGCTTACCGACGAGCTCAGGATGCGTGCGGCGACGAGCCGCGATCTTGGCATCGAGGATCCTTTCGCGGAAGCAGCCAAGGTGTCGGGCGATAACGGCCGTGTGCTGATTGTCGATGACCGGCTGAGTTCCTACGACCGTCTCAACCGAATTCTGTCACGCAGCCATTCCATTCAGGTTGAGACAGAGCCGCAGGAAGCGCTGTTTCGCGCTGCGGATGAAAATTACGACCTGATCATCGTCAGTCTGGCGCTGGAGAATTTCGACGGTCTCAGGCTTTGTTCCCAGCTTCGCTCGCTGGAGCGTACGCGCAGTGTACCCGTGCTGATCGTTGTCGACCCCGACGACAACGCCAGGTTGATGCGTGGGCTCGACCTCGGCGTCAACGATTACATCTCGCGCCCGGTCGACCCGAACGAGCTGATTGCGCGCGTCTCTACCCAGATCAAGCGCCGGCGCTATGCGGACCGGCTTCGCGACAACGTTCAGATGTCCGTGACATTGGCCGTGACCGACAGCCTGACTGGGCTGCACAACCGCCGCTACATGGAAACCCACCTGCAAACATTGGTGGAGAAGGCGCAGGAAAAGCGCAGGCCGTTATCGCTGCTGGTGCTCGATATCGACCACTTCAAGGCGGTGAACGACACGTACGGTCATGACGCCGGCGACGAAGTGCTGAAGGAATTTGCCCGCCGGGTGCGCAAGGCGGTGCGTGGGCTTGATCTTGCCTGCCGGATGGGCGGGGAAGAGTTCGTTATCGTCATGCCGGAAACGGATATCGGCGTTGCGGTTCGCGTGGGCGAGCGTATTCGCGCCACGGTTGCGGGTGATCCGTTCCCGGTCAACGGCGGAACGCGTGCCATCGATGTCACCGTCAGTATCGGCGCCTCAACCCTTGCCGCCGGTTCGGATACGGTGGATTTGCTGCTGAAGCGGGCCGATGAAGCGCTCTACAATGCCAAGCACACCGGCCGCAATCGTGTCAGCGCCCAGGCAGCGTAAAGCGCCCGGTCGCGGCAAGTCAGCGGAAGTTATCGATGCGCGTTAAGCTTGTGCGGTAACCCTACCGCTTTACGATGCGCTGCGAAACGCTGGCAATTTAAGGTAAAATCTATTGATTCTCTTAGGTGCGCGGATAGTGTTCCGGTGCTTGCTGCTTTCTTTTATTCCCAGAGGAAGAGAAGATGCAGCAGCGACCCCCATGGAGTTTCAGGTCCGCCGCATCTCCTGGGTCCGTGGGGTACAAGGCCGGTTCGGAGCGGTGGAGTGGCCTCCTCGTTAACATCGCCTTCCGAACCGGCCACATTTCCTTGAGACCCTGAGGCTGCCCGAACGGCTGCAATTCAACCCGTCACCAGAATTGTCATGCCGGCCAGAATGAACGCGGCCCATCCCAGTCTTTGCGCGATGTTGCCTTCCCGCAGCAGGAAGCTGCCGGCGAGGACCGTCAGAAGCACGCTGACTTCGCGCAATGGCGCGACATAGGTGACGGGGGTGAAGGTGAGGGCGTAGAGTACCAGAATGTAGGCGAGCGGATTGAATGCCGCGATGGCAAGGACGCCGAGGCGGTGTTCGCGCCAGTGACTGGCGATCAACTGCCTTTTGCGGAGCGCTATCGGCGCGAGCAGGGTGGCTCTGCCAAGGCTGGAAACGTAGTCCAGTAAAAGTGGCGGAACGAGCAGAACGGAAACCGCATGTGCATCCCATGCGGTGTAGCTGCCGATCAGCATTCCCGCACCAATTCCGAACAGTAGCGAAGCCGTGCTGTCCGACATGTTCCGCCGGATACCTCCGGTCAGGAAGAATACGCCGAGGATAATGATCGCAGCGCCAACGGCCATTTGCGGCACGAGCTTTTCCCCAAGCAACGTTATGGCAAGGACGCTCGACAGGATTGGCCCGGTTGCCCGCGCCGTGGGGTAGATGAGGGAAAGGTCCCCCTTCCTGTATCCGGTCTGTAGCAACAGGAAATAGCCCAGATGCAGGATGGTGCTGCCGGCGATGAAACCGAATTGCGCAAGGCCGAGTTCTGGCTGTTCAACGGCAATGATCCATATCGCAAGCGGCAAATAGAGCACGACAGAAACGATCGAGAAGAGCCAGATCAGTTCTGGCCCGCCATCGATCCGCTTGACGAAGAAATTCCAGGTTGCGTGGCAGATGGCGGCGGCAAGGACAAGGGCCAGTCCGAGAGATGTCATGTGTAACCTCAGGAGTTGGGATTCAGACGTGTTTCAACACGCCTTCTCCATCCCCTCTGGTCTTTTAGGTCCAATCGATCTTCAGGTTTCGGGCTTGGCGCGTGTCGGATTTCGGGACTGAAAAGGCGAAGCGCGCAGCGCGTATCGGCAATACGGGCAAGTGCTTCAACGCATTCAGAATCGAAATCCGCCGCGTCCTCGTGGATATGGCGAAAAAGGACTGACTCGGCGTCGCAGAAGCTCGAAAGGGATGTGCCCTTCCTTCGCTTCAGCTCCTGAAGTCATTTCATTTTCGCACATACCAAGCACCAAATCCTGAGGATCGATTAGACCTTATCCTCGGGTGTCTGCCGTATCCGGCTCATCACGGCGCTCGGTCCAGCTTGCCGACAGGCAACGGAACCCTAGCCACACATGGAAAGGCTAGAGCGGATGCTATTCCAAGCCTTCGGTCCGGGAAAGGTGATTGTTTGCATGGCTGCTGCCGTTGCCGTGAATACAAAAAAGCCGCTGACAGGCGTCAACGGCTTTTGATGTGGTCTTATGTTCGCGGCAGCTTACTTGATCTTCGCCTCGCGGTATTCCACGTGCTTGCGCGCGACCGGATCGTATTTCTTCTTGACCATCTTTTCGGTCATGGTGCGCGAGTTCTTCTTGGTGACGTAGAAGTGTCCGGTGTCGGCGCTCGACACGAGACGGATCTTGATCGTGGTAGCCTTGGCCATCGTCTTGCCCTGCGTTCGCTTGACCGCGCAGCTGCCGGTTAAGCAGGTTCAATGCGGCTGGTAATGAAAAGAAAGCGCGCCACGATTGCTCGCAGCGCATTGGTGGCGGAAATAGCGTGATGCTGGCGATAAAGTCAAGTCATGGACGCGGGGCTGGTGCCTCAATATGCCGCGTTACGCGGCGGGTGCTGAACGGCGGGTGAATCCGCGCCAGGCCGTGACGATCGCATAGGCTGCAAAAAGGGTGGCCAGAAACCAGGCGAGCCCCTGCGGGCCGGCTTTCTGCATCGAGATGCCCCCAACGGCAGGCCCGAAGATCATGCCGAGCGCATACATCATGACGAACATCGCGTTTGCACCGGCCAGGTCGATACCGCGGAAGCGCGAACCAAGATGCGTCAATCCGATGGTGTAGAGCCCGCCGGTGATCCCGCCCCAAACGAGCACGACCGTGTAAGCGATGACCGGTGTGGTGATCACCAGGGGCAGCGCGATCATGCCGGCCACGCCGACGAGACTGCATAAAAACAACAGCAGGACACGGTTGTGGCGATCGGCCAGCAATCCGAGCGGGATCTGGAACAGGAGGTTGCCGATACCGACCATCGTCAGCAGAAGCGCCGACTGGTACTCGGCAAGCCCGCTGCGCAGACCGAACAGGGCAAGGAACGCGAAGCCGGTCTGCTCGGTCGCGCCGAAAACGAATGCGGCGAGCGTTGCCGAGGGGGCAATCCACAAGAAGGCAATGAATTTCTGCGTCGGGGCGTCGTGAACGGCAGGGGCAACATCGCGCGCCATCCAGACCGGCACGATGGAAACCAGAAAGGCCGCCAGTCCGACCAGGAAAGGCGCCAGCCCGTCCGAGCCTGTCATGGCGAGCACGGCAGGCCCCGCGGCAAAGCCTGCCGATAGAACGGATGCGTAGATGCCCATGATGACGCCGCGGCGGGCCTCGTCGGCTGCGGAGTTGATCCAGAATTCCGCGATCACGAATGTGAAGGTTGCCGCGCCCGTGAATGCGAAGCGGATCGGGAACCATGCCCATGTCGGCGTGAACGGGAGGGCAAGCAGACAAACCGCGCATGTGAGGATGGAGCCGACAAGCAGGGGAATGGCACCGTAGCGGCCTGCGAGCGGGGCTGCGAAGGGCGCGGCGAAAAGGGCCGCGACGCCGGCAGTGGCGGTGTTCATGCCGATCAGCGTGTCGGTTTCACCACGCGCTTCGAGCACCAGAGACAGCAGCGGGAACGACAGCGATATGCTGAAACCGGAAATGGAGATGCAGGCGATCGCGGCGGCAATGGCGCGCGGATCGCCAAAAGAGGAGAATGGCTTGCGAAATCCGTTGTTGGCCGGCGTGTTCATGGGCGCTGTGTAGCGCTATTCACGTCTTGGGGATACGCCAATCCGGTATCGCCGGAATGCTGCCGCGACAGCCGTTCAGACGATTTCGCGGATGAAGCGTCCGCGTACCCAGTGGTAGTACGGGACGGGGAGATCGCGGCTCAGATCCGGATCCTCCTTGAGTCGGCCTGAGAGCTCCTCCAGCACAACGGAGGTGATTGTCGGCAGTTTCAGTTCGGAGGTTTCCGTGACCGGCATCCAGACCAGCTTTTCCAGTTCTTCCGACGGGCGCATCAGCGCGTCGGTCGAGTGGCCCGTCTGCGTCATGTCGATGGCGAAGAAGCGGGTGTCGAAACGGCGCGGGCGCCGTGGCGGGGTGATGGCGCGGGCAACGAAACGCAGAACGGACAGATCGGGCGCAAGACCGAGGCCGAAGAAATCCGTCCAGTCCGTTGCCCTGGGAGCGCAGGTGTCATGTGGCTTGCCGATGGCGATGCCGGTTTCCTCGAAGACCTCGCGAATCGCGGCAAGTCCCAGTGCGCGGGCGCGGTGTGCGCCTTTGCCCTGTTTCATCTCGCCAAGAAGGCGGGTCTGCACGGCGGGCTGAAGTTCTGCGGCAGCGGGGATGTAGCCGTCGGTCCGGTCGACACGTCCGCCGGGAAACACATACATGCCGGGCAGGAAGACATGCCGGTCATGGCGCCTTCCCATCAGGACGCGCGGCTCGTTTTCGCTGCGATCGAGCATGATGACGGTGGCGGCATCCTTCGGGCGCTGGTTCTTCCAGCGCTGTTCGCGCTCCGCATTGGTCAGCCTTTCCGCAAGGTCGGCCATCAGGCAGTTTCCTCCGCTTCCTCTCCAAAGCCATGCATCCTGAGCGCCCATTGCAGGCCGATCAATGCCGCCTTGACCGGCGGCAGGAGCGTCAATGCCAGAATAGTCGCCAGCGGTAGCCACAGCGCCATGTGCACCCAGACCGGCGGGTAGAATGCCATCTCGACCCACAATACGAGCGGCACGACGATATGGCCGACGATGAAGATCGTGAAGTAGGGCGGGGCATCGTCGGCGCGGTGATGGTGCAGTTCCTCGCCGCAGTGAGGGCAGGTGTCATTCACTTTCAAATATGCCCGGTACATCTTGCCGATACCGCAACTGGGGCATTTCAGCGACAGACCGCGCCGCACCGCCTGCCACCAGTCGCGGGCAGGCAGGAGAGGGTGTTCGGGATTGCCGGTGTATTCGATGGTCATGACAGATCCTACTTGCGGCGCCGGATGGCAGCGCGTCTTCGCGTATTGCCGCGCGGGGCATGTCTTGTCCGCTCGCGAAGCTTCTTGCGTTCAGAAGCCGGCAGTTTGCGGCCATGGGAGAGAATCTCAAAGCGCAGCATGCCGGCGACGGGAACCGCTTCTATCAGCCGGACCTCGCAATCGTCACCAAGACGGAATGCCTCACCGGTGGCATCACTGACAAGCTGCTGGCCGGTTTCGTCATAACGCCAGTAATTGCCGTCGATGGAGGCCGCCGGAATATAGCCGTCGGCGCCGGTGTCGTTGAGTTTCACGAACATGCCGGACCGCGTCACGCCGGCGATGCGGCCGGCAAAGCGGCTGCCGACCCGGTCGGCGAGGAAATGCGCGATGAGCCGGTCGACCGTCTCACGCTCTGCCGCCATGGCGCGGCGCTCGGTCATCGAGATGTGGGCAGAGGTTTCCGCCAGCTCTTCCGGCTCGTACAGAAAGCCGCCTTCGCCAAGCTTCAGCGACGCTACGAGGGCGCGATGCACGATCAGATCGGCATAGCGGCGGATCGGCGAGGTGAAGTGGGCATAGCGGCGCAGGTTGAGGCCGAAGTGGCCGTAATTCTCCGGCGTGTATTCGGCCTGCGCCTGGCTTCGCAGGATCACTTCGTTGACGAGCCCGGCGTTTGGCGTGTCGGCAACCTTCGCCAGGATCTGGTTGAACTGGCGCGGTTGGATTGTCTGCCCCTTGGCGATTGATATATCGATCGTGCGCAGGAATTCGCCCAGCGCCGCCAGCTTCTCCTGCGAGGGTGCGTCGTGGGCGCGGTAAACGAGGGGCACGCGCTCTTCTTCCAGCGTTTCTGCGGCGGCGACATTGGCCGCGATCATGAAGGTCTCGACGAGACGGTGCGCCTCCAGCCGCTCGGGGACGGTAACGCGGGAGACCTTGCCGGCCTTGTCGAGCACCAGCTTGCGCTCCGGCAGGTCAAGATCGAGTGGGGCGCGTTTGTCCTGCGCCTTCATCAGTGCCTTCCAGGCAGCCCATAACGGCTTCAGGACGGGGTCGAGCAGAGGTCCGGTATCGGTGTCGTCGTCCTTCGGGTTCGGGCGGCCGTCGATGGCGGCTTGAGCCGTTTCGTAACGCAGCTTGGCGGCGGATTTCATCATGATGCGGGTGAAGCGATGGCCCGTCTTCACGCCGTCGGCGCCGAACACCATGCGCACCGCAAGCGCCGGGCGGTCTTCCTTTTCACGCAGTGAACAGAGGTCGTTGGAGAGCCGCTCGGGCAGCATCGGCACGACGCGGCCTGGGAAATAGACCGAGTTGCCGCGTTCGCGCGCGGCCTTGTCCAGTGCGCTGCCTGGGGTCACGTAGCGTGACACGTCGGCAATCGCGACCCAGACGATATGACCGCCCGGGTTCTTCGGGTCATCGTCGGCTTCGGCGAAGATCGCATCGTCATGATCGCGGGCGTCGGCGGGATCGATGGTGACGAAGGGCACCTTGCGCAGGTCCTCAAGGCCGGACAGATCGGTCTTTGCCTTGACGGATTCGGCTTCCTCCAGCGCAGCTCGCGGGAAGTCGAGCGGAATGCCGTGGGTCTCGACCGCGATGCGGCTGACGGCATTTTCATCGGACATCGAACCGATGCGTTCGATGACGCGAGCTTGCGGCAAACCGAGGCGGCGGCGCGATTTCAGCGGCTCGACGGCAACCAGCTCGCCCTCGCGGGCATCCTTCGCGTCGCTGTGGTGGACCGCCCATTCCTTGCGGTTCTTCTTGTCCACCGGCTCGATACGGCCCGATCCGTCGGCGATCTCGCGATAGATGCCCAGGATGCGGGCGCTCGGCTTTTCGAGCACACGGATGACATGGGCGGTGACGGTGCCGCCGGGCCCAACGGTTTCGCGTTCCTCGTCGTCGATGCGCAGCAGGACACGATCGCCTACGCCGGGGGCGGGCTTGCGTTTCGTCGGCATGACGAGGATGCGTGGCCCCGCCGCAGGCACGGCCTCCGCGTCTTCGTCTTCCGAGAAACGCTCCGACAGCGTGGCAATCAGTTCGCCGTCGTCGTCTCGTCCGGTGATGTCGGCAACGACAACAGGGGGCAGGGAGCCCGGAGTGTGCAGTTTCTTGCGCCCGCCGCGCTCGATCAGCCCGTCATCGATCAGGTCGGCGAGCATGCGTTTAAGCCCGATGCGGGCCGCGCCCTTGATCTTGAACTGCCTTGCGATGTCGCGCTTGGTCGCCTTTTCCGGGTGGGCGGAGACGAAGGCGAGAATCTCATCGCGCGACGGCAGATGCGGGTCCTTGCGGGTTGGGCGGCGCGCCAAGATGACCCCGCTACTTTGTACTGGAGCGGCGGCCGCCCTTGCGCTTGCCACCACCTGATTCAGCCTTGGCCGAGATCAAGGCAGCGGCTTGTTCAAGGTCGATCGATTCCGGGTCCGTGCCGCGCGGGATCGTCGCGTTGATCTTGCCGTTGGTGACATAGGGCCCGTAGCGGCCAGCCTTCAGTTCGATGGCCCCCAAGTCTGCATGGTCGCCCAGCGGCTTGCCCGGCGTGCCGTTGCGGCCGCCGCCGCGTTTGGCTTCCTTCTCCGCGATCAGCGTCACGGCGCGGTTGAGGCCGATGGTGAAAACCTCGCCAACCGATTCCAGGTTGGCGTAGATGCGCCCCTTGTTGACGAAGGGACCATAGCGCCCGATGCCGGCGTAGATCATTTCTCCGCTTTCCGGGTCGGCTCCGACTTCGCGCGGCAGGCGCAGCAGTTCCAGCGCCTTTTCCAGTTCGATCGTCGCCGGATCGAAATCCTTCGGGATCGTGGCGCGCTTGGGTTTCTCCTTGCCCTCGGCTTCGCCAAGCTGGACGAAGGGGCCGAAACGGCCGGAACGCGCGGTGACCATGAGCCCGGTTTCAGGATCTTCGCCAAGCTCGCGGATGCCATCCTCGCCAAGCTGCTGGCCTTCGCCTTCGGCAGCGCCAATCTGGCTGGTGTAGCGGCAATCGGGATAGTTCGAGCAGCCGATGAAGGAACCGAACTTGCCGATCTTCAGGCTCAACCGGCCATCGTCGCAATTGGGACATTTGCGCGGATCGGTTCCGTCCGCCCTAGGCGGGAACAGATGCTCGCCGAGCATATCGTTGAGCGCGTCGATGACCTGGGCGACCCGCAGTTCGCGGATGCCTTCGACATGGGCCGAGAAGTCCTTCCAGAACTGCTTGAGAACGCTTTTCCAGTCGATCTCGCCGGCGGAAATGCTGTCGAGCTGCTCTTCCAGTGCGGCTGTGAAGTCGTATTGAACGTAGCGCTCGAAGAAGCTTTCCAGAAAGGCGATGACGAGGCGGCCCTTGTCCTGCGGCACCATCCGCTTCTTGTCGAGGGTGACGTAGTCGCGGTCCTGCAGGACCTGCAGCGTGGCGGTATAGGTCGAGGGACGGCCGATGCCGAGCTCTTCCATCCGTTTGATGAGAGACGCTTCGGTATAGCGCGGCGGCGGCTCGGTGAAGTGCTGGGTTGCTTCGATTGAGTCCTTGGACGGTTTGTCACCGGCCGCTAGCGGCGGCAGGCGGCGAGACTCATCGTCATCGTCTGCGTCGTCGCGGCCCTCGATATAGAGCGTCAGGAAGCCGTCGAAACGCATCACGCTGCCGGTTGCGCGCAAGCCGTAGGTCTTCGCGTTCTTAGCCGTGATCTCGACGGTGGTGCGCTCTAGCTCAGCGGCCTGCATCTGGCTTGCGACTGCGCGCATCCAGATCAGTTCGTAGAGTTTCGCCATGTCCGGATCGAGTACCTTGCGGACACTGTCGGGATGGCGGGAAACATCTGTCGGGCGGATTGCCTCGTGGGCTTCCTGGGCGTTCTTCGCCTTGGTCTTGTACATGCGCGGCGAAGCGGGAAGGTAATTGTCGCCATAGCGCTTGCCGATCACGTCGCGGATCGCGGAGATCGCTTCGGGTGCCATCTGCACACCATCGGTACGCATGTAGGTGATCAGCCCCTGCGTCTCGCCGTCGATGGCCACACCCTCATAAAGCTTCTGCGCCGTCTGCATGGTGCGCGAGGAGGAAAAGCCGAGCTTGCGGGACGCCTCCTGCTGCAGGGTCGAGGTCGTGAAGGGCGGATAGGGATTGCGCTTGACCGGCTTGCTCTCGACGCTGTCGACGGTGAAGGACGCACCATCGAGATCATCGCGGATCGCGGTGGCGTCCGCTTCGTTGCCGATGTCGAGTTTGTCGAGCTTGTCGCCAGCGACAGAAACAAGGCGGGCATCGAAGTTCTCTCCGCCGCCGGCTTTCAGCTTTGCGACGATGTTCCAGTATTCCTGCGAGCGGAAGGCCTCGATCTCCGCTTCACGGTCGCAGACAAGCCGCAGCGCGACGGACTGAACCCGCCCTGCGGAGCGTGCGCCGGGCAGCTTGCGCCACAGTACCGGCGACAGGGTGAAGCCGACGAGGTAGTCGAGTGCGCGGCGTGCGAGGTAGGCGTCCACAAGGGACGCATCGATCTCGCGGGGGTGCGCCATCGCGTCGAGCACGGCGGATTTGGTGATCGCGTTGAAGACGACCCTTTGAACGCCGGCGGATTTCAGCGCGCCCTTCTTTTTCAGCACTTCAAGCACGTGCCAGGAAATGGCCTCGCCCTCGCGGTCGGGGTCGGTTGCGAGAATCAGCTTGTCGGAGCCCTTGACCGCGCTGGCGATCTCGTTGAGCCGCTTTTGTGCCTTCGGGTCGACGGACCATTTCATTGCGAAATCGGTGTCGGGGTCGACGGAACCGTCCTTGGCCGGCAGGTCGCGGACGTGCCCATAGGACGCAAAGACCTGGTAATCACGGCCAAGGTATTTGTTGATGGTCTTGGCCTTGGCCGGGGATTCGACGATCACGACGTTCATGCAGATGCTTACCGATTCGGTGGAATTCACAGGACAGATAATGGCGTGACGCTCCGCACGCCACCCAAGGCTGCGTTTGGGCCGCAGGAAAATGGGGAAAGGATCGCCGGGTGTCAAACGGAACCGGAGATACACGCTATGGTAGTAAAATATACAATATGCCTTTTATAATTGTATTTCTGCTGTAGGATGGGTTCCAGATCGGTTTCAACACCCCTACAAGGCCGGATGGTGATGGCAACCGCAGTTCGGGATCAAAAATCGTCTCCGGGAGAGGTCATGGATCCTTCTGATCCGGCGCATGTGGCCTCATACATCGAGGAAATGACCGCAGAGCTCGTGCCTATGGCTCAAAGTGGGGGAATGGATTTTCTCGCTTATCTGCTTGAATTGGCGCGCATGGAGGCGCAAACGCGCGCAAACGAGCCGATCATTGATGAAAACGGATAGAATCAGCCACTCGCAATCGTGAAGCGGTTTCCGGAGTGACGGCGCGCGCGTCCCGCCAGTTCCATTTCCAGCAACGCGCCCTGAACCTGCGCTGCCGGCGCATTGGTTTCCCGGATCAATACATCGATGCCGACAGGCGAGGGGCTGAGCAGCCCTGCCAGGCGGTCCGTCAGCCCCGCATCGGGAATATCCACGATCCAATCCGTTTCGCCGTTTTCCTGGGCGTTGGACAAAAGGTCGCGTTCACGCGCCAGCATGGGTGCGATGACATCCAGGATGTGTTCGGTTTTCCCGGTCAGGACCGCGCCGTCGCGGATCAGCCGATTGGTGCCTTCGGCACGCGGGTCAAGCGGTGAACCCGGTACGGCGAAGACCTCTCGATTCTGTTCCAGTGCAAACCTGGCGGTGATCAGCGAGCCGGAACGCGCTGCCGCCTCGATGACGACGACGCCAAGCGCGCAGCCTGAAATGATCCGGTTGCGGCGCGGAAAATCGCGGCTGCGCGGGGTATGGGCGGGCGGCATTTCGGTTGCCAGCATGCCTATCTCCAGAATCCGGTCCGCAAGGGGTAAGTGCTGTTCGGGGTAAACCCGGCCGATGCCACCGGCAAGGACCGCGACTGTGCCGTGATCGAGGGCCGCTTCATGGGCGGCAGCATCTATGCCGAGCGCCAGTCCAGAGACGACGACAAACCCCGCTTCTCCAAGTTCGGTTGCGAAGGTGCGTGCAAGCTGGCGCCCGCCGGCGGATGCATTGCGCGCGCCGACGATGGCGACCATCGGCTGCTGTGCGGCAGCAAGGTTGCCGCTGACGCACAGCAGCGGCGGCGACTGGTCGATATGGGCAAGGCGTGGCGGGTAGCCGGTTTCGCCGAAAGCGACATATTGCCCGCCATGGCGTCTGGCTTCGGCCAGTTCGCGTTCGATATCTTCCTGTGCAGGGATGCGGATCGGGCGCGACAGGCCGCCGCGGCGCGACACTTCCGGCAGGGCTTCGAGCGCTGCAGCAGCGCCGCCAAAGCGGTTGATCAGCAGGCGGAAGGTGGCGGGGCCGACATTTTCGGCACGCAGCAACCGGAGCCAGTCGAACCGTTGCTGGTCCGTCAGGCCGGCCATGCGCCTTATGATCCTTCCGTGGCGGGCGTCTTCGACTTGCCGCCAATGCGCGATTCGGTTCCCTGCAACAGCCGGGAGATGTTCGCCCTGTGCGCGTACCATGACAGCGCACCCAGCACGGCCATGGCGAACGCGATGTCCGTGCGTCCGAACAGGGCGCATGCGATGGGGACGGCCAGCGTTGCGCAGAGTGCCGCAAGCGATGAATAGCGCAGCAGGAAGGCGACCGAGAGCCAGACCGCCGCGAAAACGAGCGCTGCCTTGAACATCAGGGCAATGGTGACGCCGAGATAGGTGGCAACGCCCTTGCCGCCCTTGAACGACAGCCAGACCGGGAAGAGATGTCCGAGAAACGCACCGATGCCAGCTGGAATGCCGGCAAGGGGGACGAAGTGGCTTGCAATCAGAACGGCTGCTGTTCCCTTGAGCGCATCAGCGAACAAGGTTGCCGCCGCAAGTCCCTTGCGCCCGGTGCGCAGGACATTGGTTGCGCCGATATTGCCGGAACCGATGGCGCGGATGTCGCCGAGGCCGGCGGACTTCGTCAGCAGCAGGCCGAAGGGGACAGAGCCGAGCAGATAGCCGAACGCTGCGGCAACCAATGCGCTCAGCGGATTGGATGACAGGAATTCGAGCAATGCCGCCATATTTCCCCCGATCGGCGCAGTTCGAGCGCCTCATTCAAGCGGGAGCGTATTCGTAGACGGTGCGTCCGGCAACAATCGTGCGCAGGATACGCCCCTGCATGCGGGCGTCTTCATAGGGCGTGTTCTTGGATTTTGACGACAGGCTGCCGGCTTCGACAATCCATGGTGCGTCGGGATCGAACAGTACGAGATCGGCCGGGTTTCCCGTCTCGAGCGTGCCGCCGGGCAGGCCGAGCAGCTTCGCGGGTCGCGAGGACATGGCTGCAAGCAGGGCGGGCAGGGTGATGTCACCTGAATGATAGAGCCGCAGGGCTGCGGGCAGCAGGGTCTCAAGTCCGATGGCCCCGTCCGAGGCTTCCGCAAACGGCTGGCGCTTGGTGTCCACGTCCTGTGGGTCATGGTTCGACACGATGACGTCGATGGTGCCATCCGCAAGTGCAGCAACGAGCGCCTGCCGGTCGTCTTCGCTGCGCAGCGGCGGGTGCATCTTCAGGAATGTACGGTAGGCGCCGATGTCGTATTCGTTTAGCGTCAGATGGGCGATTGCCACACCGCATGTCACCGATACGCCGCGTTTCCTTGCCGCACGCACCGCCTCGGCGCTTTCGGCAGCTGAAATCTGGCCGGCGTGGTAGCGCCCGCCGGTCAGCGCGGCAAGCCGGAGATCGCGGTCGAGCATCACGGTTTCGGCGGCAACCGGAATTCCGGCCAGGCCAAGCCGCGTTGCCGCCTCGCTTTCGTTCATGACGCCGCCGCCGGCAAGTTCCTTGTCCTCGACGGCATTGATGACCATGACGCCGAAGTCGCGCGCGTATGTCAGCAGCCGGCGCATCAGCCCGGCATTGGAAATCGCTTCCCGGCCGCTG
Organism: Rhodobiaceae bacterium; assembly: GCA_020637855.1. Classification (GTDB taxonomy): domain Bacteria; phylum Pseudomonadota; class Alphaproteobacteria; order Rhizobiales; family Tepidamorphaceae; genus JACKJK01. Next base: position 195,799 of record JACKJR010000003.1, read on the forward strand.
GAAACGGCGACGGCGCCGGCTTCCTTCAAAAGACCGATTTCGGTCATCTCCGAGCCGGCGAGGCCGCGGGTTGCCGCAGCGATGGGCACGACATTGACGATGGCCGTATCGCGGGCTCGGCGCAGGAGAAAATCGACGAGGGCCGGATCGTCGATGGGCGGGTTGGTGCAGGGCATGCAGGCGATCGTGGTGACGCCGCCGGCCGCTGCCGCCATGCTGGCGCTCGCCAGGGTTTCCAGATGCTCAAGCCCCGGCTCGCCGGCATGGGCCTGCATGTCGATCAGGCCCGGTGCAAGCACAGCACCATTGCAGTCGATGATTTCGGCATCGGCAGGCGTGGTGACGCTGCTGCCCGAAGCCGCGATTTTCCCGCCACTGACCAAAAGGTCGCCGGGCGTTTCGGTTCCCGCCGACGGATCGACGAGACGCGCGCCACGAAATAGCAGCGGTTTGGGGTTGGCGCGCTGGCCAAGCAGGGGTTCGGCAAAGTTCTTCATTCGCCGGGCTTCCTGTTGTCCTTGGCATGATCGAGGTTTTCCGCAAGCGCCTCGAGCACCGCCATGCGTACGGCAACACCCATCTCGACCTGATCGCGGATAACGGAATGCTCTCCGTCGGCAACCGCGCTGTCGATTTCCACGCCACGGTTCATCGGGCCTGGATGCATTACGAGCGCATCGGGTTTGGCACGAGCGAGCCTCTTCGCATCGAGACCGTAGTAGTGAAAGAATTCGCGCGAGGAGGGCACATAGGCGCCTGCCATGCGTTCGCGCTGAAGGCGCAGCATCATGACCACATCGCAGCCTTCCAGTCCTTCGTCTATCGAGCGGAAGACCTTGACCCCCATGCGCTCGATCGACGGCGGCATCAGCGTTGCCGGGCCGATCACATGGACTTCGGCACCGAGCGCCGTCAGCGACAGGATGTTGGAGCGTGCCACGCGGCTGTGGGAGATGTCGCCGCAGATGGCGACACGCAAACCCTGGATGCGGCCCTTGTGGCGGCGGATCGTCAGTGCGTCGAGCAGCGCCTGCGTGGGGTGCTCGTGGCTGCCGTCACCGGCATTGATCACCGCGCAGTTTGCAACCTTGCGCGCCAGCAATTCGACGGCGCCGGAGCCGTGATGGCGCACCACCAGCAGATCGGGGCGCATGGCGTTCAGCGTCACGGCGGTATCGAGGAGGGTTTCGCCTTTCTTCACCGACGAGGAGGCAACCGACATGTTCATGACGTCGGCGCCGAGCCGCTTGCCGGCGATCTCGAAAGAACTCTGGGTACGGGTCGAGGCTTCGAAGAACAGGTTGATGTGGGTGCGCCCGCGCAGGATCGCGTGCTTGTTGTCGGGCAGCGCATTGCGGTCTGCCCAAGCGTTCGCCCGGTCAAGCAGGTTCTCGATGTCGAGGGGAGAAAGATCGCTGATGCCCAGCAAGTGGGTCTTCGGAAACGGTGCGAAGTCGGCAGCGGGCGATGTCATGTCAGACACTCGCTTTACGTGGTTGGCGCATGACCCGCAAGCCCCCAGATCAAGCTAACGGTTAACCTGTGGGCAACATGGCGATCACCAGCGGCAGGGTGAGGATCGCGGCGATGGTCTGGATGGTGATGATGCGGGCCATCAGGTGCGCATTGCCGCCAAGCTTGCGGGCAAGGATGTAGGAGGCCGAAGCCGTGGGAACTGCGGCGCAAATCACCGCGACCGACAGGGCCATGCCGCCGACGCCGAACAGCAGGCAGAACAACACCATCAACGCTGGCATTCCTATGAGGCGGGCAGCAGCCGTGAAGCCCGCGCGCGGGCCGATGTGTACACCATCTTCGAGCCTGAGCCCGGCGCCAACGCAAAGCAGGCCGAGGCCGAGCGTGGCACGGCCCAGAATGCTGCCCGTTTCCAGGATGGGTGCATAGATCGGAAGCCCGGAGGCATTGATGGCGAGACCGATGGTGCAGGCGATGATCAGCGGGTTGGTATAGAGACCGCGCGCGATTGCCTTCGGGTCCGGTGTCTCGTCGCGCAGATGCATCAGCAGGAACGTGACGCAGAGTACGTTGAGCAGCGGGATCATCACCGCGACGCCGATAGCAGCCAGCGAGATGCCGACCTTGCCGTAGAGGCTGCCGACGATGGTCAGGGCGACATAGGTGTTCCAGCGCGTCGAGCCCTGGAAGATCGATGTGTAGGCGGGGCGGTCCGCGCCAAGCGCCCGCGACAGCGGCGCACGGGCGAAGTACAGGATTGCCGCCATCGCCAGAATGGCGCATGCCATGGCAGCTGCGAGCGCAAGGACCGGTACGGATGAGAAGTCCGTTGTCGCCAGCGTATAGACGATGAGGGCCGGGAAGCAGAGGTAGTACATCAGTTCCTCGATGCCCTGCCATTGTTCATCGGAGAGCATGCCGATGCGCTTCAGCCCTGCGCCAAGCGCGATGATGGCGAAGACGGGAATCAGCGTTTCGATGGCCGCGATCATCTCTCAAAGATTCCTCAGCCGGTCGAGCGCGCCCTGGAGGATGAAGACGGCGGCCATCTGGTCGATCACCTGCGCGCGTTTGGCGCGCGAGGCATCGGCTGCGATCAGTTCGCGTTCGGCGGCAACGGTCGACAGGCGTTCGTCCCAGTAGACGATGGGCAGGTCTGTCTTTTGCGAAAGGTTGCGGGCAAACGCGCGGACGGATTGCGCGCGCGGGCCTTCGCTGCCGTCCATGTTGCGCGGCAGGCCAAGCACGATCGCCGCTGCCTTGCGCTCCGCGGTCAGGTCCAGCAGCCGCTCGGCATCGGCGGTGAACTTGGTCTTGCGCACGGTTTCCACCGGCATGGCCATCAGGCGCGAGGGATCGGACGCGGCGACGCCGATGGTTTTCGTGCCCGGATCGAGGCCGATCAGCGGGCCTGCCGCAATTCCGGCACCGGCAAGGTCTTCAAGGGTTTCAAAGATCGGCATTGAATCCGTTCGCTGACAGTCAGTCGCTTCATTGAAGCGTACTGCTGCCAGCTATAGTCTGTTCACCAGCAAATGCCAGCAGGGAGGCGGGAATGAAAGCGACGTGGTTCGGACATTCGGCGGTCAGGCTCGAGACCGGAGGGGCGGTGATCATGATCGACCCGTTCCTTTCGGGAAATCCGAGCTTCGGGGGTGATGCCATGGAGGCCGCGACCGGGGCGACGCATGTCGTGCTGACCCATGGTCACGACGACCACATCGGCGACACGGTCGAGATCTGCAAGGCAACGGGCGCGCAACTGATCGCCAATTTCGAGATCTGCATGTATCTGGGCACCAAGGGCGTGAAGAATTTCAGTCCCGGCAACCATGGCGGGCGGATCGATTGCGGCGCCTTCGATGTCGCCTATGTGCCGGCCTGGCATTCGTCATCCACGATCATCGATGGTGTGCCGCTTTATCTCGGCAATCCGGCTGGTGCCGTCATCCATCCCAAGACCTCCGGTGATCCCGTCGTGCTGCACATGGGCGACACCGACATCTTCTCCGACATGGGGCTGATCAACGTGGTGCACAAGCCGAGCGTCGGTTTCGTGCCGATCGGTGACCGCTTCACCATGGGGGGCGAATTGGCGGCGAAGGCCTGCCGCGACTATTTCGGCTTCAAGACCGCGATTCCCGTCCACTACGGCACGTTTCCGATCATCGATCCGGATGCGTCCAGGTTCGAAAAAGCGATGGAAGGCAGCGGTACGGAGGTTCTGGTGCCGGAAATCGGCACGCCGTTCCAGCTTTGAGGCTGAATATCGCAGGATACATTGCGCGTTCGCGTTGCTTGGGTTAGTCACGCGGCATGGCTGGCGTAATCGTGCCGGCGCAATCCTTTTATGCGTGGAGGCATTCCATGTCCGTCGATGAAGCGACCGTGCGGCGCGTTGCCAAACTTGCGCGCATTGCCGTCAGCGAAGACCAGTTGCCGGGGCTTGCGGGCGAGATCAACGGCATTCTCGGTTTCGTCGAGCAGTTGGCAGAAGTGAATGTCGATGGCGTCGAGCCGATGACATCCGTGACGCCGATGAAGATGAAGATGCGTGACGACGTGGTCACCGACGGCGCCAAGGCCGACGACATTGTCGCCAACGCGCCCGCCACCGAAGACCATTATTTCCTTGTTCCCAAGGTCGTCGAATAGGGCTCAGGCCCGGTTTTCAACGAGAGATAAGGCAGCCTGAAGTTGAGCGATCTTACGACCCTGACCCTTGCCGAGTTGCGCGATGCATTGGCGGCGAAGAAAGCCTCCGCACGCGAGGTGACCGAAGCCTATGTGGCGGCGATCGAGGCGGCGCGGGGTCTCAATGCCTTCGTGCTGGAAACACCCGACAAGGCGCTGGAGATGGCGGATGCTTCCGACCAGCGCATCGCGTCGGCCGAAGCCGGTCCGCTTGAGGGCATTCCGCTTGGCATCAAGGACCTCTACTGCACCTACGGCACGCATTCACAGGCATGCAGCCATATCCTCGACGGGTTCCAGCCGCGCTACGAATCGACCGTGACGTCTAACCTGTGGCGCGACGGCGCGGTGATGCTCGGCAAGCTCAACATGGATGAGTTCGCCATGGGCTCGTCCAACGAGACGAGCTACTACGGCCCTGTGGTCAATCCGTTCCTGCCGGCCAACTGGACGGCGGAGCAGGGCAAAGCCGCGCTTGCCGGCGACAAGGCCGGCCTGCTGGTGCCCGGCGGTTCGTCGGGCGGGTCTGCGGCTGCAGTTGCCGGCTTCCTCTGCGCGGGCGCGACCGCGACCGATACGGGCGGGTCGATCCGACAGCCTGCGGCCTTCACCGGTACTGTCGGCATCAAGCCGACCTACGGGCGCTGCTCGCGCTGGGGCATCGTCGCGTTTGCCTCTTCGCTCGATCAGGCAGGCCCGATCGCGCGCACGGTGCGCGACAACGCGATCCTGCTGCGCTCGATGGCGGGTCACGACGAGAAGGACACCACCAGCGCCGACATCGCGGTTCCGGACTACGAGAAGGCGGTCGGCGCGTCTGTGAAAGGCCTGACCATCGGTATCCCTAAGGAATACCACATGGAGGGCATGCCGGCAGAGATCGAGGCGCTGTGGCACAAGGGCGTCGAGTGGCTGAAGGCCGCGGGCTGCGAAATCCGCGAAATTTCCCTGCCGCACACGAAATACGCGCTCCCCGCGTACTACATCGTCGCGCCCGCCGAGGCGTCCTCGAACCTCGCGCGCTATGACGGCGTGCGCTACGGGCTGCGCGTGCCCGGCGACGACATCACGGGGATGTATGAGAACACCCGCGCTAGAGGCTTCGGGGCCGAGGTGCGCCGCCGCATCCTGATCGGCACCTATGTGCTGTCTGCGGGCTATTACGACGCCTATTACCTGCGCGCGCAGAAGGTCCGCACGCTGATCAAGCGCGATTTCGAGCAGGCTTACGCGGACGGGGTCGATGCGATCCTGACGCCGGCGACGCCGTCCGCCGCGTTCCCCATCGGCGATGAGAGCATGAACGCCGACCCGGTGAAGATGTATCTCAACGACGTCTTCACGGTGACGGTCAACATGGCCGGTCTGCCGGGTATCTCGGTGCCTGCGGGACGCGAGGAAAGCGGGTTGCCGCTGGGCTTGCAACTCATCGGCAAGCCGTTCGACGAATCCACGTTGTTCTCGCTGGGCCAGGTGATCGAGGACGCAGCCGGGCGCTTCTCGCCGGAGGTGTGGTGGGCATGAGGGCGGCAATTGCCGCACTAATCGTCTGGCTTCTGGCAGCAATACCCGCCCGTGCCGAAACCGACTGGAACCGCCAGCTTGCGGGTCTCGATGGTGTGGCCATTGCCTGCGTCAGTTCGACGGGTGAAAAATACGCCGAACGCATCTGCGACAAGCTGTCGAAGAATGCGAAGGCTGAACTTGAAAAGGCGGGTGTGCCCGTCGCTGTTTCCGGCTATTTCCGCGAGGGTGGGCCCGCGCCGGGCAAGCCTGAAGGCATGGCAAAGCCGTTGTCGATTACGATTTTCCTGCGCGGTACGCCGGGCGGCACGGCCGCCATCCTCGTGCGCGGCCGCGCGGCCATCGCCTATGACGCGGCTGTGGAAGCGGGTGAGGGCGGCGCCGGACGCGCTGGCGACCTCGTGATCTGGGAGGAATCCGCCGTTGGTTCCGGCCCCGTCAAACAGCTCGAAGCGGCAATCGCCAACGCCATGAAGGACAAGCTCGCAGGCCTGCTGGCGCATGTCGTGAAGGGGTGGGGCGGCTAAAGGGGCCTGAACCCTTGATCCCACGCCGGTTTCATGGCGTCCTTACACCCATGAACGCGTTGGCCAGACTGATCATGAAAGTGATGATGTGGGGGGCGTTCCTGATCGGCCTCGTGCTGAGCGGGTTGTGCGCAGCGGTCTATTACGCCATCCAGAACGGCACCGGCGCGGATGGTGGCATTTCCGCGGGGAAAAACCCCGAGGTCGGCCTTGCAGTCATGGCCGGGCTTGCGCTGGTCGCCTTCATTCTCGCTTTCGTGGTTCGCCGGGAAATTAAAAGGTACGCGTGACACGTAGACTGATTGCGTTTCAACGATTGCCTTTTCGCCCGGTTTTCGAGAAAACAACGCTGAATATGCCCGCCTTTTGAATCGGACGTCCCATGACCATTGTCGATACCCGTACGCCCAACCCGAAAAGCTTCGTAACCGGTGCCACCGGCGACTGGGAAATGGTCATCGGCATGGAGGTGCATGCACAGGTTTCTTCCAAGGCCAAGCTGTTCTCCGGCGCATCAGCCGAGTACGGCGGCGAGCCGAACGACCATGTCAGCCTCGTCGATGCGGCGATGCCGGGCATGCTTCCCGTCATCAACAAGTTCTGCGTCGAGCAGGCGGTGCGTACAGGGCTGGGCTTGAAGGCGGAGATCAACAATACTTCCGTCTTCGACCGGAAGAACTATTTCTATCCCGACCTGCCGCAGGGCTATCAGATTTCCCAGTTCAAGCAACCGGTGGTGGGCGAGGGCACGATCATCATCGAAATAGATGGTGAGGAAATCGAGGTCGGCGTCGAGCGTATCCATCTGGAGCAGGACGCGGGAAAAAGCCTGCACGACCAGCATCCGAACATGAGCTTCGTGGACTTGAACCGGTCCGGCGTTGCGCTGATGGAGATCGTCTCCAAGCCCGATATCCGCTCGGCCGACGAGGCCAAGGCCTATATCACCAAGCTGCGCACGATCCTGCGCTACCTCGGCACCTGCGACGGCAACATGGACGAGGGCTCGATGCGCGCCGACGTCAACGTGTCCGTGCGCAAGCCCGGCGGCGAATTCGGCACGCGCTGCGAGATCAAGAACGTCAATTCGATCCGCTTCATGGGCCAGGCGATCGAGTATGAAGCCCGCCGCCAGGTCGACCTGCTGGAAGATGGCGGAACGGTTGACCAGGAGACGCGACTGTTCGACGCCAAGTCCGGCAAGACGCGTTCGATGCGGTCCAAGGAAGAGGCGCACGACTACCGCTATTTCCCCGATCCGGACCTGCTACCGCTGGAGTTCGACGATGCGTTCGTCGAGAACATTCGCGTGACGCTGCCGGAACTGCCGGACGACAAGCGGCACCGCTTCGTCAACGATTTCGGCCTGACGCCCTATGACGCCAGCGTGCTGGTCATGGAGCGCGCGACGTCGGATTTCTTCGAAAAGGTCGCCAAGGGACGCGATGCCAAGCTCGCCGCCAACTGGGTCATTAACGATCTGCTCGGGCGGCTCAACAAGGACGGGCTGGAGATTGCCTCTTCTCCTGTCTCTGCTGAACAGCTCGGCAAGATCATCGACCTGATCGGGGCCGGTACCATCTCCGGCAAGATCGCCAAGGACCTGTTCGAGATTGTCTGGACCGAGGGCGGCGACCCGGACAGCCTCGTCGAAGAGCGCGGCATGAAGCAGGTCACCGACACCGGCGCCATCGAGGCCATCGTCGACGAGATCATCGCCGCCAACCCCGACAAGGTCGAGCAGGCCAAGGCCAAGCCGACGCTTGCCGGATGGTTCGTGGGTCAAGTGATGAAGGCGAGCCAGGGCAAGGCCAACCCGCAGGCGGTCAACGATCTGGTCAAGTCGAAACTCGGGGTCGAGTGAGCGGTATACTGACAGTCCGCGAGGCGACGCGGGAAGACATCCCCGCCATTCTGGCGATGCTGGTCGACGACGATCTCGGCAAGACGCGCGAAGACGCAAGCGAAGCCGGGCGCGGCACCTATGACGCGGCATTCGACAGGATAGAGAAATCCAGCGACGTGTCGCTGAAGATTGCCGAGCTTGATGGCAGGCCGGTCGGCACTTTCCTGTTCATCGTCATTCCGGGCTTTGCGTTGAAAGGCATGCTGCGGGTCGAGATCGAGCAGGTGCGCATCGCCTCCAGCCATCGCGGCAAGGGGCTGGGGCGTCAGATGATCGGCTGGGCGATCGCCGAGGCGCAACGCATAGGCGCCGGCATGGTGCAACTGGCCATGAACAAGAGCCGTACCGACTCCCATCGCTTCTACGAGAGCCTCGGTTTCACCGCCAGCCACGAAGGCTTCAAGCTGTATCTTTAGAGTTCAATTCGCGTTGAGCCCGGTTGCTGCCCGGTGAGCGATTTGCGCGCCCTCCCGGCAGGCCGCAAGTATGTCGCGGTCCCGGTGGTAATCGGCTGACTGTATCTCCGCCAGGCCCAGCACTGTGTCGTAGTAATTGTCATGGCTGATGTCTGCTTCGAGGTCGAGGCAGTCCGGGTCCAGCTCCGTCAGGCTCTTGTAAGCGTCCGAGAACCACATGATCCACGGTATGTGCGTCTGTTCTTCGGGGGCGATAAAGTAGGGCGCGCCGTGCAGGTACAGCCCGTTTTCGCCCAGCGATTCCCCGTGATCCGACACATAGAGCATGGCCGAGGCGATGTCGCCGCGCGCTTCCAGCCTGCTGGTGATCTCGGTCAGGATGAAGTCGGTATAGGCAATGGAATTGTCATAGCCGTTGCGGATTTCTTCCGGCGTGCAATCTGCGAATTGCGCCGTTCTGCATTCGGGCGCAAAGGGCGCGAAGCCCTTCGGGTGACGCATCCAGTATGCGGGCCCGTGGCTGCCGATCTGGTGCATGACGATGACGCTTACGTGCGGGCCGCCATTGGCGATGGCTTCCAGGCGCTCTTCAAAGGGTTTGAGCAGGATTGAGTCGTTGCAGACCCGGTCGATACAGTGGTCCGGGTCGTCATATGCGCTGAAATTGATTTCCGGGATGTTGCGGGCGACGCCCTTGGAGCCTGTATTGACGTCCCACCAGCGCAGGTCCGCGCCGGCATGTTTCAGGACATCGAGTGTGTTCTCATAGGGGTCGGCTGTGAATGAACCAAATTCCTCGCGGGCTTGCGGGGAGAACATGCAGGGCAATGAAACCGCCGTCGCCGTGCCGCAACTGATCGCCTTACGGAAGCTGATGGCGCCTGATTGCATCAACCGCGGCGTGGTTTCGCGCTCATAGCCATTGATCTGGAAGTCTGCCGCACGCGCTGTTTCTCCGACGACGAGGACGATGAGGACTGGTTTGTCCGCCTCCGCGATGGTTTTGCTGAAACGCGCGTCCATTCCAACGGGATGGGCGGCTATTACATGGCTTTCCCGGTAGGCGACGACGGCATAGCGCACCGTATTGGCCATGGGCCCTGCGGGCATCAAACTGTCGACGAGGTCATGCCGTTCGCGAAGGATCGAGGCGTACTCGGCGTAGTTCGATGCCATTACGGCGAAGGTGGTGCCCAGCGACGCGACGAACAGGGCAGTATTAAGCGCTAGCGTCTTCAGCAAGGGTGCGCGCTTGATGCGGACGAAGAAGAGCAGCAGGGCAGGGATCACGCCGAAGATAGTCATATGCATAAGAAATGCCGGCGTGATCAGCGGCGCAGCTTCCGCGGATGTCGTTGTGATGGCGTTTTCGATCATGTTGCGGTCGATGATCACACCGTAGGTTTCAGCGAAATAGGATGCCGCGGCGGCAATCAGGAACAGCAGCGCATAGACCGGTTTGAAGATGAACCGCCATGAGATCAGCAGACTGCCGGCAAAAGAGGCACAGAACATGCCGAATACCAGCAGGGCGAACCAGGCCTCGTGCCCGTCGAAGATCTCCAGACCTTTGCGGAAGAAGACACCGTTGGCTGTAGCAACGAGGAAAAGAAGGCAAAGCGCGATCAGAACCTGGATCGAAATCCGGGGGCGGGGGAAGGGCATGTCGAAACGAACGCCTCGGCTTGGGGGAGCCTGATGCGGCAACCGGAACACATTCAGATTTTCAAATAACTATGGCAATTTTTGCGTGACTGCGACTGGCAACAATGTCGCAGGCGGTGCACGGCCGCTTGACGTTATATCGCATATGTTCTTATTTTGTTCTCATCATTGGTTTTGCGTGATGAGGGCTCATCGATGCGTCGCCCGCTGTGGCCTGAACGGCTCTATGTCGATTTCGACAGCTTCTTTGCCTCTGCCGAGCAATATCTGGAGCCGGCTTTGCGCGGGCGTCCGGTCGGGGTGCTGCCGGTCGATTCCCCCAATACAGGCCTGATAGCCGCAAGCGTCGAGGCCAAGCGTGCCGGGGTGCGCGGCATCGTGAGCCGGGCCGAGGCGGAAGAGGTGTGTCCGGGGATTGTTTTGCGGGTCGCGCGCCCGGATGCCTATGTCGCCCTGCATCACCGCATCCGCCAATGTCTCGAGGCACATGTGGAAGTGCTTGCGGTGCGCTCCATCGACGAGGCGGTGGCCCGGCTGATGGCCAACGAGGCGGCGCGGGCGGAAGAACTGGGTGAGGAGATCAAGCGCGACTTCGCAAGCACATTCGCGCCGTGCCTGAGCCTGTCCATCGGTATCGCCGCCAATGAGCTGCTCGCCAAGATCGCCGCCGAGATGGACAAGCCCAACGGGTTTCGCCTTCTGCTTCCCGAAGATATGCCTGGGGCTTTGGCGCATCTGTCTTTGCGCGACATCCCCGGCATCTCGAAGGGTATGGAGAAGCGGCTTCATGACGCCGGCGTGCATGATTTCTGCGGGCTTTGGGCTTTGGCGCCGAAGCAGGCGCGCAAGCTGTGGGGCGGGGTGCAAGGCGAACGGTTCGTTGCCGCGCTGCATGGATACGCGATCGAGCAACCGGTCACGGCGAAGCGGATGTTCGGACATGGCCGCGTGCTGCCGCCGGACTGGCGCACGCCTGAACGCATGCTGGTCTGCGCCCGTGTTCTGCTGGTCAAAGCGGCGCGGCGGTTGCGCCGTGAGGGGTATCTCGCTTCACACCTGACGTTCTCGGTCCGCCCGCACGGTGGAGGGGGCTTAAGCGTGACGCATTCCTTCGCCTCGGCGCGCGACGATCACACGTTTCTGGCCGCACTCGACATGGTGTTCGCCACGTGGCGCGCCAATGCGCCGCCGGGCAAGACCAAGAGCGTCGGCGTGACGCTGCATGGCCTTACCCTGCTGTCGCAGCGTCAGGGCGACCTGTTCGCGGAGCTACCGGACGCTTCGGCGGAACGCTGGGAGCGGGTGAGCGATCTCAAGGACCGGTTACAGGCCCGGTATGGCGGCAACAGCCTGCATATCGGCGAAGCGCCGGAACTGCCCGGCGGTTACGCCGGCGGCAAGATCGCCTTCGGACGCATCCCGCACGAGCTGGATTTCCTGTGAGCGGTTCCGGGGCGGCGGAGTCAGAACCTGACCCTGACGCCGCCCTGTGTGCTGGCCTGCAGGCCAGCGGTGTCGAGCATGACCTCGAAGCCGCCGAACAGGGCGAGGGCTTCGTTCCAGACCTGCTCGAAGCGGCCGCCGGCGAAGATGCCGCCGGTCACATCGTCACCGCCCGGCGTGAATGTCACCGCCTGGGCGAGGATCGAACCTGTGACCGTATCGCCGCCGAACTGCGCGCGCATTTCGATGCCGGCATAGGCGAGCGTGCGGGTTACCGCACCGGTTTCGTGTTCAATCACACCGGGCATGCCGAGTTGCATGCGTGGGGTGGCAAGATGCACCGCGCGGTCCGCCACGGTCATGGGCGAGGTGACCCCGGTTTCGGTGTAGCCGTCGAGGAACAGACCGGCATAGCGTAGCGTTGCGGCTGCCTCGAAGGTGCGTCCGGCGATCTCGTAAGGATGCGTGTAGGTCAGTTCCGGCGCGACGAACCATCCGTCGTAATCGGCGTTTGCCGTCTCGATGCCGCCGGGCACGAGGTTGTTGGCAACGTCACGATCCTGATCGTTGCCGGAGAAGCCAGCGGTCAGCACCGCATCGAGCGTGCCACCGCCAAAGGCCCACTGGCCATAGAGGCCGCCGAAGTAACTGTCTGTCTTCGTCTCCTGCGCGCCGGAATCGATACCGGCCAGTGCAGCGCCGGCGAAGATGCCGAAGCGGGCATCGCCGGAGGTCCAGCCGTCTGCGCCGAACATCAGACCGGCCTGTCCGAAGGTGGCATCGGAAGCATCATCGCTGTCGAACTGGTGACGGATGGTGCCGAAGCTGCTGCCCCAGAAACGAGTGTCGCTGCCGCCGGAAGTGCCGGAGCCGGCGTCATCGCCGGCACCGAAATAGCCGGTCAGATAGGGGGAGGCGGCATAGGCACTGGAGGATTCACCCATGCCGCCCCCGAGCGCCGAAAGCCTGTTGCGGACACCGCCGGAAATGCCGCCCGTCAGGTCGGCGAGGAGATCGTCCTGCAACGTCATGTTGGTGGTGTCGGCGACGACGATGTTGCGGCCAGCTTGCGCGAATGGATTACCGCTGGTGGACCCGATGGCTTGCGTGCCGCTATTGAACGTCAGGTCGACGGACAGGCCGGGGCCGGTGACAAGCGTCGTTGTGCCGCCGATCGATAGCCCGCCTTGAATGTTCGAGCCCTCAAGCAGGGTGAGGGTATCGATTCCTGCCGCCCGGATGGCATCATTGCCCGCAGCCGCGATCAGTGTGCCTGAGTTGGTGAAGGTCTGATAGGTGTCGATCTGAACCGCGTCGTCGTTGGATGATGAAATCACGCCGGTGTTGACGAAGCTGACCGATGGGTCATCGACTAAGACGCCGGGATCGAAACCGGTTATCGTTCCCGAATTGAAGAATATCGGGGCAGCCCCATCGACGAAAACGCCGTACCCGTTCTGGCCAGTGATGGTGCCGGTGTTCGAGAAGGTGCCGATATCCTCGGCGTTCACGCCGATGAACATTCCGGTGATGGCGCCGGTATTGTTGAACGACATGAAATCGCGCCCATCGACGCCGCCGCCATTGGTTCCGGTAATGGTTCCTGCGTTGAAGAAGCTTCCGAAATCTATCGCGCTCAGGCCATTGTCATTGCCGGCGATGGTGCCGGTGTTGCGGAAGGTTTCAATGTCAGAGGACGAGAGGCCATCCCTCGTTGTTCCCGTGACCGTGCCGGAATTGTCGATCAGCAGGACATCTGAGAACTCCATGCCGTTGTTAGCGCCGGTGACCGCACCGGAGTTGACGATAGTTATTCCGTCCCCATCGATCTCGATTCCGTGTCTGGTCACGCCGATGATGGTGCCGTTGTTGATGATGGTGACGTCGTCGAAGCTGGAGTCGATGCCGCTGTCGTCGCCTGTAATCGTTCCGTTGTTGACGATCCGGCTGCGCTTGCGGGCGAAGACGCCATCATTGGCAGTCGAGGTGATGGTGCCGTTGTTGATCAGTGTCTGGTCGTTATCGTTCATGTCGACGGCGTTATCGCTATCGATGATTGTGCCGCCGGTTTCCACCAGTCCGGTATCGAACGGATTGTTCATGACTTGCTGGCCAACGGTCTGGCCGCTTTGCACGACAAAGCTCTGCGCTGATGCGTGATCTGCGCTGGTCAGCACGCCAAAAGCCAACAACGCCCCAATGGCGACGCTATTGCTGAAGCAAAGACGCCAGGCATAGTGAATGGTGGCCATGCCGGTTGAAATCCGATGGCCAGAATGACGTGTATTCCGGAACACGATACAGCCGCCCCAACGGTTTTTGTTTTCCCCGTTCGTTAGTGCGGACTGGCATGTGCGATTACAAATTTTGAATCATGATGGGTTTCATTCAGCCCGTGAATGTCCCTGTTCCGGATCATGGGTATTGCGTTGTGCAATCCAGCCATGCGTCACTTCACCGTGAGCGGTGTTTGCCGTGGCGAAATGCGGCTCTATCTAGCCCGGTACCTGCCTGGACGACACATTCTCAATCACATGCTCAATCACACGGAATAACGAGGCGAAACGCATATGGCGCAGAAACCGATCGAACTGCATTACTGGCCTACGCCGAACGGCTGGAAGGTGTCCATCATGCTGGAGGAGTGCGGCCTGCCGTATGATCTTCATCTCGTCAACATCGGCGCCGGAGACCAGTTCAAGCCGGAATTCCTGAAGATCGCGCCGAACAACCGCATGCCAGCGATCATCGATCCCGACGGACCGGACGGCAAGCCGATCTCGGTGTTCGAGTCCGGGGCGATCCTGCAGTATCTCGGACGCAAGACAGGCAAGTTCTATCCGGCTGATGAGCGCAAGCGCGTCGCGGTCGAGGAATGGCTGATGTGGCAGATGGGCGGGTTCGGGCCGATGCTCGGCCAGAACCACCATTTCAACCAGTATGCGCCGGAAGACCTGCCTTACGCCAAGAAGCGCTACACCGATGAGACGCACCGTCTCTATGGCGTGCTCAACAAGCGCCTTGAGGGGCGCGAGTTCGTGGCGGACGACTATTCCATCGCAGATATGGCGATCGTCGGCTGGGCAACGCTGTGGGAGCGGCAGCAGATGGACATCGCCGAATTCGCGAACGTGAAACGCTGGCTCGACACGATGCTGGCGCGGCCCGCGGTCGAGAAAGGTCTGGCGCTTGCGCGCGAGGCGCGCTCCAACATAGCAACTGATAACAAGGCGAAATCTGTCCTGTTCGGACAGCGTGGCAGTTAGATGATGCTATTCCCAGCGAACGGCGGCTTCCGGCGGGAGCCGCTGTTTTTTGCCTGAATCGTAATATGACCCTTGAAGTCAACAATTGATCAAAGTCATGTCTGCGGGGTATTGGAACGAATATGGTCGGCCGCAATAAAGAGACCGAAACCAGACCCCGGATTTTCCATGCGCCCGTATTTTCCCGCTCTGCCGTTTCTTGTCGCCGGTGCCATCTGTGCCGCCGGATGGGCCGCATCGCAGGCGGAAGCTCAAGCGCCTGAGAGCGTTGGAACGCTCGAAGCGCTTGGAGAGCGGCTGTTCTTCGACGTCAATCTGTCGGCAAACCGCACACAGGCCTGTGCGACCTGTCACAATCCGGATTTCGGCTTCTCCGATCCGCGCGGTATGGCATCGCTTGGCGATGATGGCGTGTCCGTGGGGGATCGCAACGCGCCCACCGCGACCTACGCCGCGCTCACGCCGGAATTCAACCGCACAGCCGAAGGCACGTGGGCGGGCGGGCAGTTTCTGGACGGGCGTGCTTCGCGGCTGGAGGATCAGGCGGGCGGACCGCCGCTCAACCCGATCGAGATGGGCATGCCGGACAAGGCTTCGGTTGTTGCGCGGTTGCGTGAGGATCAGGTTTACCTGAGCGCATTTCCAAAGCTGTTCGAGGATGATGGCATTCTGGAAGATGCGGAAAAGGGCTACGCCGCGATGACGCGGGCGATCGCGGCATTCGAACGCACCGAGACGTTCAGTCCGTTCGATTCAAAATACGACCGGTTCCTGCGCGGCGAGGTGCAACTGAGCGAACAGGAGGAGCTTGGCCGCGTGCTGTTCTTCTCGCAGCAATTCTCCAACTGCAATCAGTGCCACCAGCTTGGAAAAAGCGCGATCGATCCGCGCGAGACCTTCACCAACTACAGCTTCCACAATATCGGCGTGCCGGAAAATCTGGACCTGCGTGCGCAGAACGGGGTTGCCGTTGGGACCGTGGACGATGGCCTGGCGGCCAATCCCGAAGTCGCTGGCGACCCGGAGGAGCGTGGCAAGTTCAAAACCCCCACGTTGCGCAATGTGGCCGTAACCGGTCCGTACATGCACAACGGGGTGTTCAAGGACCTGCGTACCGTCATCCTGTTCTACAACAAGTACAACACCAAGTCGGAGAAACGCCGGATCAATCCGGAGACGGGCAAGCCGTTCCGCGCTCCGCCTGTTCCCGAGACCATTTCCGAAAAAGAGCTGACCGATGGCCCGGCGCTGGACGATGAAAAGGTGGACGCGCTGGTGGCTTTCCTGAAGACGCTGACGGACGCGCGCTACGAGCACCTGCTGGCGCAGTGAGACAATTCAACAAGCGCCTGTACATCGCCATAGAGTCAGCAAAGCGTAAACGCAAATATTAGCTTTCGATTCATTCTACTGAAAAACGTGCATTATTTCAGTCATTTCCAATATTAGCGGAAGATGAATTCAGGATTGATTCAAGTTTTGGCAGGTTTGCGTTAAGTCTGCTGTTTAACGCCGGATTCAAGGCTCCAGCGTCACTCTTGGCCCGTCGCCGCGATACTTCATGTGAAGCGCGGAGATAAGGGTTCAACCGGGTCTTCACGGGGGAAAACGGGAAGGCCGGCGAAGAGGGATACAGGGGAGCAATAGAACAATGGCTCGTATCGAACATATCTGCGCGGACGCCGCGATCGTTTCAGGACAGGCAGACGGTGAAATGTATTTCCGCCTTGGCCTGATGCACGCCAACGGCCGTGGTGCCGAACCGGACTATGTGGAAGCCCACAAGTGGTTCAACATCGCGGCAATGCGTGGTGATGCCCGTGCGGTTTCCCACCGGCGCGAACTGTCTGAGGAAATGACCGGCGACCAGATCGCGGCGGCCCAGCGCGCAGCGCGCGAGTGGCTCAGCGTTCACTGATCCGGCATCAGCCCAAGTGTCAGCTGGCTCTTGAAATAGGCCACGTTGGCCGCAAGGCCCGGCAGCAGCCACTGGAACAGGCGCACCACGTCCAGCACTTCGGAGACGGATGCGTCGTCGGTTGCCGCCTTGCGCAGGACTTCCGGTGTCAGCCCGCGCGGATTGGGCAGCGACAGCGCGAGTTCCACGGCATGCTGGTGAATGGCTGCCGCGATCGGTTCATAGGCGTCGGAGACGATCTTTGGTTTCAGGCCATTCCAGGCGGCCGTGAAGTAGCTTGGCCAGCGGGCAAGCGCCCTGTAGTCGGTGTTGACGAAGGGCAGGCCGAGCGTTTCGCGGATGTCGGCATAGAGCTGAACCGTCGGCGCATCGGCATGGTGTGCTTCCATGAGCGTAAGCCGTTTCGGGCCATCGTGTACCGGGGCGCGTGGCTCCAGCGGTGTCAGGCCGCTTGTTGTTGAAAGCGCATGTCCTTCGAGCAGCAGGCGCGCAGTTGCCGCGATCAGGATATAGGGCATGTTGCCGGCGGCGAAGACCTCCACCATGGCCCGTATCTCGTCGATTTCCCGATTTCCATATCCATGTTCGGTAAGCGTTTGAACTAGCGATTCCGGCTTCAGGGCCGCGGTTTCGCGTTCGGCAAAGGCTTGCAGGTCCGCGCATGCGTCGGCGAATTCGCGGCTAGCGGCGACCTTGCCCATACCTCCCCACAACACGGCGTAGAAGTTGCGGTAGTGCGCGAAAGCCATTGTGACGACACCCATCCATGGCACGCCGAGCGCGCTTTTGGTGTCTTCATAGACCTGGGCGAGCCGTTCGTCGGCTGCGTATTCGGGTATCGGGTGGATAACCGGTATGGGCGAGGGCTTCAGGCGGGGCAGAGGGTGCTGCATTTTTCAGGTTCCAAGGGTTTCGTGCGGGCCGGCGTTTGCTGCATGGGAAGAGTTAGTGTGGAAAGCGGGAGAGGACAGCCTATCTCTCTGTCAAGCCGAAGATGCGCTATGGTTGTGCGATGCGCAGGCTTGCCGAAATTGGAAAACGGCAAAAAGTAACGCGTCTTGCCAGGCTGTTCGAACTGTCCACCGTGTTACCTTGACTGGGTATCCCGGTATGTGGACCGTGGGATTTTGGATCAGGCGGCGACAATGACCAAGGCCGAACTTCACCAGCAGGCAGCGGCACAGATCGAAGAGCAGACGGCGCGCGAGCGGTTGTTGAGCGCGGCTGTCGATTCCTCCGATGATGCCATCATCCTGCAAAAACTCGACGGGACGATCATTGCATGGAACCGGGCTGCCGAGCAGTTGTTCGAGTACCCGGCCGAAGATGCCATGGGCCGTACGACCGAGTTCATAGCTCCGCCGGAACGTCATGACGAACTGTACGGTATTCTGGAAAAACTTCGCAAAGGGGAGCCGATCAAGCATTTCGAGACGGTTCGCGTCAGTCGTGCGGGCAGGCGGATCGATGTGTCATTGAGCATTTCACCGGTTCGGTTGCCGGACGGCACGCTTATAGGGTCCGCGAAGATTGCCCGCGATGTCACAGCACGGAAGGCCGAGGACGAAAGGTTTCGCCTCGCCATCGAAGCTAGCCCGGACGGGATGCTCATGACGGATGCAATGGGCATCATCCAGTTGATCAATGCCGAGACCGAACGTTTGTTCGGGTACAACCGGGATGAGCTGGTGGGGCAGCAGATCGACATGCTTTTACCGGAACGCGCGCGCGCGGCTCATGCCGGTTCGCGTGCGGCCTTCATTGCCGATCCGAGCGCCCGCAGGATGGGGGCGGGTCGCGATCTGTTTGCCCGGCGCAAGGACGGTACGGAGTTTCCGGTCGAGGTGGGCCTCAACCCGTTCAAAACCCGGGACGGTCTCATGGTTCTCGCCGCCTTGATCGACATAACCGAGCGGAAGAAGGCGGAGGATGCGATTGCGGCGTTCACCGAGGATCTGAAGCGCTCGAATGCCGAGCTTGAGGAGTTTGCCTATATCGCGGCTCACGATCTGCAGGAGCCGTTGCGCATGGTGGCAAGCTACACCGAGCTGCTGGCAAGCCGCTATGCGGGACAGCTCGATGAGCGTGCGGACAAGTACATCCATTACGCGGTCGATGGCGCAAAGCGCATGAAGGGGCTGATCAATGACCTTCTGACCTATTCGCGCGTTGGATCGCAGGGCAAACCCTTGGGCGCGGTGGATACCGAAAGGGTTCTGCAGCTGGTCATTCAGCAAATGAAGGTGCTGATCGGGGAGGCCTCGGCGCAGGTCGTTTTTGATGATGCGCTGCCGCCTGTCATGGCTGACGACGTCCAGCTCGGGCAGCTTTTCCAGAATCTCATCGGCAATGCCATCAAGTTCCGCTCCGATGATGCTCCGCACATCACGATCACCGCGAGCCGGCAGGGTGCTTTGTGGGAATTTGCCGTTGCGGACAATGGTATCGGTATGGCCCCCGAGCACGCGGGCCGGATATTCCAGATGTTCCAGCGCCTGCATGAGCGTGGCCGCTACGAGGGCAGCGGCATCGGGCTTGCTGTGTCGAAGAAAATCGTCGAGCGGCACGGCGGGCGTATCTGGTTTGAATCGGAACTCGGCAAGGGAACGACTTTCCATTTCACATTGAAGGCCGTGCCGGGAGGCAGCGCATGACATCATCTCGCTCGATAAAGGTCCTGCTTGTCGAGGACAATCCGGCTGACGCGGACCTGACTCGCGAAACGCTGGAAATGAGCAAGCTCACGATCGAGCTTGAAGTTGCCATCGATGGTGTGGAGGCGCTCAGGTATTTGCGCGGGGAAGGGGAGTACAGCGGCTCGACCGTGCCGGACCTAATACTGCTTGACCTCAATCTGCCGCGGATGGACGGCAAGCAATTTCTCGCTGAGCTGCGCGCCGACAAGACGTTCCGCAATATCCCGGTGGTCATTCTGACCACGTCCGATGCGGAGAGTGACGTCGTTCAGGGGTATTCGCTCGGCGCCAATTGCTATGTCACCAAGCCGGTTGACCTGTCAGCCTTCCAGACCATCGTGAAGGCGGTCGAGGGATTCTGGTTCACGGTTGTGAAATTACCGCCGCCGGGAATTTCATGATTTTGCTGCAGGCACGGCGAGAGGTGCGCTGATGCAGTCCTGCGAGAGGCGCCCGACCGGAATTGACCGCGCCGTTTCTTCCATGGCTGCGTGAAGCGCATTGAGAAGCTCATCGGCTGTAAAAGGTTTCTGCAGAGCACACGTCGCACCAAGCCGTATGGCCATGCCCAGGAAATCCGGTTTGCCGTCACGCGTGCTGGTCACTGCATGCCCCGAAACAACCACGATCGGAATTGCGGGATCGATCTCACGCAAATGCCGAATGGTGCCCAGGCCATCCATTTCAGGCATGAAAATATCAACGACGATGGCGTCGAACCGGATCTTTTCCACAAGGGCCAGTCCGGTTTTGCCGTCTCCGGCGAGGAAAACACCGAAGTTTTTCCGCTTAAGGATTGTTTCGATTGCCTGGCGGACGTTCGGCTGATCGTCGATCACAAGAATGGTCGGCATGCGATTCCCTGTTCTGGAAAAATTGAAGCAAATTCAACGCAGCCACCACATAAGCGTGCAATTCTTTTCAAATTGCCGCAGAATCAACACTTCTAAACTTGTAATAAAACTCCCGTACGAATCAGGAGAATATTTGTGTTGCGAGGGTGGTGTCAACGTTCCGGAGCGTCAATTTGTGCGCAATCTGAATAGATTTTGATTTGCGATATACGGGGAATGATTTGTGCGCTATTTGTATTGATGTTTTCTCCCGGGAAAACCCATTCCAGTCAAGTTTGGGTTGAACATGCGGCTAGGTTTTGTGGCGACGTTTACGGGTTTGTGCCTAGTCTGTGGCTTGATTTACCTCGTCTTGAAGCCAAAAAAAGCAATGAAAATATAAACATATTTGGTCGATCACGTTCCGCCCGTGGATTCAGAGAAACCGAATATGTTGCGCGGACAAGCGCTGCGATTGGCGTGGAAGGGTAATGGCAAGCGAACTCCAAACAAGTGTCTTGCTTCTGGTCGAGGACAATCCTGCTGATGCTGATGTCGTCAAGGAAATGCTGGCTGTTGCGGGGGAGGAGGAGTTCGAGGTTTTCCACGCGGCCAAACTGGCTGATGCACTCAAGATACTGGAAGAACAGTGTGTGGATGTGGTGTTGCTGGATTTGCGCCTGTCCGACGCGCAAGGGACGGATGGAGTTACTGCACTCCTGAACACTTCCAAGGATATTCCCGTGGTGGTGCTGACGGGCATGGACGATGAGACCCTGGCGCTCAAATGCATCGATGCGGGTGCCCAGGACTATTTGAACAAGAATGAACTGCAACCGGCTTTGCTGCGAAGGACCATCGGCTACGCTGTTGCTCGATTGCGGGAAACCCAACTGCGCGAATTGCGCTCGCTTCTTGAGAATTACCGGAAGCTGTCATCCGGCGCGGCCAGTACGCAAATAACAGCCGCACTTGCCGGTGTCGGGTCGGTTCGTGAACGCCATGCCGATGACTACAACGCGATCACGGAAGCCTACTCGAAGCTTTTGTGTGTGTATCTCGACCAGCTTGGTTTCAAGAAAGAAAAACCGAAAGAGTTCATGGAAAGTCTGATTACTCGCATCGGTGATCTTGGCGGTGGCCCGCGGGATTTGATCGATATTCATGTTGGTGCGTTAGACGCGGAAGTTCAGGGTGCAAGTGTTGAACGTGCACGGGCTCTGGTTCTTGAGGGCCGCTTGCTCGCGCTGGAGATGATGGGATTGCTCGTGGACTATTATCGGACCGGAAATCGCCGCCGGCTCATTGGGGGAGATACATGATGACCTACCGCTTGCGATTGTACATCACCGGTCGGACATCTCATTCGATGCGTGCGATCGAGAACCTGCGCGACATATGCGAAAAAGAACTGCGCGGCCAGTTTGAAGTCGAAGTCATCGACGTCCTCGAAAATCCGGCCCTGGCCGAAAACGAGAAAATACTCGCAACACCAACATTGGTGAAAAAGCTCCCCGAACCGGTTCGCAAAATTATCGGCGATTTGAGCGATCGGCAGAAAGTTCTTCTGGGCCTCGACGTTTTCGGTCCGGATAAGAATAACGACTGACAGGAAAGATTATGGCGACGGAACGCAAAGAAATCGAGAAGCTGCCGACAGGGATTCCAGGATTCGATCAGATCACCACGGGTGGTTTGCCAAAGAACCGCACCACTGTTGTGGCAGGTACGGCAGGGAGCGGGAAGACCGTTCTGGCCCTGCAGTTTCTGTTTGCCGGGGTACACGAGTACGGTCAGGCCGGTGTTTTCGTGACCTTCGAGGAGAGCCCGGCCGATTTGATGCAGAATGTCCGGTCCTTCGGCTGGGATCTGGAAGATCTTGTCAGCCAGAAAAAAATCGCTGTGGTCGATGCCAGTCCGGAGCCGGGAGAAGAAGCGATCCAGTCCGGTACATTTGATCTGTCGGCTTTGCTCGCGCGCATCGAAAATGCCGTGAGTTCGGTGAAGGCAAAGCGCGTCATTCTCGATGCCGTTGGGGCGCTTTTCCCCCAGTTTACCGACTCCAACATCGTGCGGCGCGAGTTGCACAGGATTGCTGCCGGATTGCGGCGCCTTGGCGTCACGACCATCATCACGCTGGAACGCACGGATGAAGAGGGGGGAGTCGGCCGATTCGGGGTCGAGGAATTCGTTGCCGACAATGTCCTTATCCTGCGCAACCGACTCGAACAGGAAAAGCGGCGCAGGACGATCGAAATTCTGAAGTTTCGTGGCGCTGTTCACCAGAAGGGTGAATACCCGTTCACTGTGGACAGCGAGGCAGGCGTCACCATTATCCCGCTGTCAGCCATCGAACTGAAACAGCGCTCGTCGATAATCCGTGTGCCGTCGGGTGTTCCCGAACTCGACAAGATGTGCGGTGGCGGGATGTACCGCGATTCCATCATTCTGGTCAGCGGCGCCACCGGAGCCGGCAAGACCCTCACGGTTACGCACTACGTCAAGGCCGCCATCGATGCAGGCCAGCGGGCGCTCTTGTTTGGTGCTGAAGAGAGCCGTGAGCAGCTGACCCGGAATGCCGCGTCCTGGGGCGTGGATTTCGAGAAAGCCGAGAGAGAAGGCTTGCTGCGCATAGTCTGCCGTTATCCGGAGATCATGGGGCTGGAAGATCATTTGTTGCGCATGCGCCGCGATATCGACGAGTTCAAACCGTCGCGTATCGCTGTCGACAGCATGTCCGCCTACGAGCGGGCAGGTTCCAGGAAGTCTTTCCGTGAGTTTGTCATCGGCCTGACCAGCCACATCAAGCATCTGGAGATCACCGGACTTATCACCAATACGACGCCCATGTTGATGGGTGGGGAATCGATCACTGAAACCCACATATCGACAATCACCGATACTATTATCCTGCTTCGATACGTGGAACTCCACGGAGAGATGCGGCGCGGACTTGCCATTCTCAAGATGCGCGGCACGCAGCATGAAAAAGACATCCGCGAATATGTGATCGACAGTGAGGGGATGCATATCAAGGCGCCGTTCCGCGGCATTCACGGCATCCTGACAGGCACGCCGACCTACATGTTCACCCGTGAGCGCGACAATCTGGCTGACATGTTCAGCCCGAGACCGGAACAGGGGTAGAGCTGGCCCCCGATGGTTAAGCCAGAGCTGACTTCCTACCAACTGCTGCTGATCGAGGATAACCCGGGCGACGCAGAACTTGCCGCGGAATGGCTCCACGACATGGAGGACTTTAACCTCGAACTGACGCGAGCAGACACACTGGCTTCTGCCGTGGATGCTGTAATTCAGCGTGACTTCGATGGCGCCATCCTCGATTTGAATCTGCCGGATTCCAAGGGCATCGAGACGTTGAGGCGATTGCTTGAAGCAAGTCCGGATTTGCCCGTCATTGTTTTTTCCGGGCTGGAAGTCATTCCCGATTTCGCACTGGAGATCGAGAGAAGCGGTGCGGCGGATGTTCTCTTCAAGAACGACACGCCGTCACGGCAATTGGCTCACAGCGTGCGTTCCGTGTTGCGCCGTACCAGTTCGGAACGTCTTCACAAGCAATTCCGGACACTTCTGACAGCTATTCCCGACGCCGTGATCGTAACCGACCGGGAAGGTGCGGTGGAATTCATGAATCCGGCCGGTCACAAGCTGTTCGGTGCAAAGCATGGTGACGTCCTTTCTGAACGCATCAACTTTGCAATCAGCGAGGGGGAGGCCGTCGAGATTGAAATTCTGAACGGCGGGGAAATGCGTTCTGCGGAGATGCGCGTCGTGGAATGCACATGGAACCGCAAGCCTGCCTATCTCGCCATGATGCGCGATGTGACGGAGCACAAGCAGCTTGCCGATCAGTTGCGCCAGTCTCAGAAAATGGAGGCCCTGGGCCTGCTCGCGGGCGGTATTGCGCACGACTTCAACAATCTTTTGCTGGTGATACAACTCTACACCGACATCATTCGCAAGTCCCGCGGGTCGGATCTGTTCTCGGCCGAGATGGCTGAAATCGCCAACGCTGTTGAACGGGCAAGATCGATGACCCGTCATTTGCTGACGTTTTCGCGTCAGCAGCCGACCGAGTTGTCCGTGCTTGATGCGGCTGACATCGTTGAGGATGTCTACAGCATGTTGCGCCGGACATTGCCGGCCAACATTGAGATATCCACGTTGATCGCGGAGGACCTGCATCCCATTCTGGTTGACCGGGGGCAGATGGAACAGGTGCTGATGAATCTCGCGATCAATGCGCGAGATGCGATGCCGGAAGGCGGGCGATTCACGATTTCCCTTGAGAATGCGACAGTGAAGGCGGGAAGCGTGACACTTGAGCCTGGCGATTATGTCCAGATGCGCGTCAGCGACACGGGCAGCGGAATCGCGGCGGAGCACTTGCCGCGTATCTTCGAGCCTTTTTTCACGACCAAGCCGCGCGGGCAGGGCACCGGGCTTGGACTTGCCAATTGCTACGCGATTATCGTTCAGGCAGGGGGGCAGATCAGTGTCGAAAGCACGGTCGGTGCCGGAACCGGCTTCCTGATTCTTCTGCCATGTACCAAGCATGCCGTGGAGAATGATGCGGACGGCGCGGACGGGGTGGCGGAAGCTGATGATGCAGGCAGCGAAACAATCCTTGTCGTGGAAGATGACCAGGCGGTTTCGCGGGCAACCTGCCGGATTCTCGAGAGCAGCGGTTACAAGGTGCTTTGTGCCGCGAATGGGGACGAGGCAAAACGCACCCTCGAACGGGATGGCGTCGGCATTGACATGGTGCTGAGCGATGTTGTGATGCCGCAGCTCGGAGGGACCGAGCTTGCCGAGTATATCGCTTCACATTTTCCGTATCTGCCGATCGTGTTCATGACGGGATACAGCGACCATCCGATCGCGCAGCAGGATGGTGCGATGACCATCGGAGGTCATCCAGCCATACTCAAGCCTTTCCAGCCTCACGACCTGACCGGTCTTGTGCGCGAGGCACTTGACCGGCGTGTGAGCCGGGCCGCCTCCTGAGGTCAGGGTACAGGGGCGCCGGCGTTTAGAGATTGCCCTCTGTTGTGATGTGGATCGTGGCGCCGCAGTGCTTGCAATGAACGGCGTCGGCATCATGCAGGATCAGGCCGCATTGCTGGCATTCGTGCCGCACTTTTGCGGGACGGAAAAGAACCTGCGCAAGCCGCAGGAACAGGGTTACACCGAAAATCATCACGCCAACCGACAACAAGCGTCCGACCGTGCCGGTGAGCGTAATGTCACCGAAGCCGGTGGTCGTCAGGGTCGTGACGGTGAAGTAGAGGGCATCGGCGTAATTGCGAATTTCGGGGTTCACGCCGTGCTGGAGCGCGTAGATCAGTCCTGTCGTGACGAACAGGAAAACCAGCAGGTTTATGGAGGCGAGAATGATGTCCTCATGCTGGCGGAAATAGCTGAAATCCTGCCGCATCCGAACCAGCAATTGATAGGTGTGCAGGAGGCGAAGCGTCCTCAGGATGCGCAGGAACCCGACGGCTTCTCCTGCTATGGGAGCGAGAAAGGACACGATGGAGGCGATATCTGCCCAGGTCACCGGGTTGAGAAGCATGCGGCTCTTGCGCTTGCTGATCGCCAGCCGGGCGAGAAAATCCGCCAGGATCACGGCGCCCAGGATCATATCGGCGGCTTCCACCAATCGTGTGTGGGGGAAGAAGGACGTGACGATCACGAAGCCGATCGTGATGAGGTCGAAGGCCAGAAGACCGTAACGGAAACGATGCGCCCGTACCGTGTCGTCTTTGTAAAGCGATCTGAGCTTAGCCAACATGGATATGCCGTAAGTTTGCGGATACCGCGCATAGAGTGCGGTCTCCATGAGGGCTTGGCCAGCCCTGTCTGCACGCAAATATGGGCAGAGACGCCATTACTGTGGATATTAATCGCAAATGGCGGTGACGGAGGGATTCGAACCCTCGATACGAGTTATCCCCGTATAACGGTTTAGCAAACCGCCGCCTTCAGCCGCTCGGCCACGTCACCCGCAAATCACCGGTATACGGTGCGCGCGGACAATGCAAAGTTTCGTCTGCCAAATCAAGCATGGCCGATGCATTAGCCCCGTGGTTACGCGTTGGCGCAGCCTGCGCGTTCACCATCTCCGAAGAGCATGCGTTTTTGCATTGCACAATAATTTCGCATGCGCAAAATAAAGGCATGCCTAATGCGCCGCTTTGCGTCCTCGTTATCGATGAAGACAGCCTGCGTGCCTCGATTATCGAGGCAGGCCTGCGCGAGGCTGCGCCGGATATCCGCATTTCCATCATCACGGACCTGACGGGGATTGCCGGGCGCATAGAGAGCATCGATCCCGACGTCATTGTCATCGATCTGGAAAATCCGAACCGCGATATGCTGGAAAACATCTTCCAGGTGACGCGCACCTTGCGGCGGCCGACGGCGATGTTTGTCGACCGCTCGGACAAGGAAATGATGGAATCAGCCATTGATGCAGGCGTTTCGGCCTATGTGGTCGACGGGCTGCGCAAGGATCGTGTGAAGCCGATCCTCGATATGGCGATCAGCCGGTTCAATGCCTATTCGCGGCTGACGCGCGAGCTGGAGGAGGTGCGCGATGAGCTTGAGGGACGCAAGATCATCGACCGCGCCAAGGGAATCCTGATGCGCAGCAAGGGGCTTTCGGAAGAGGACGCCTATGCGCTGTTGCGCAAAACGGCAATGAACCAGAACAGGCGCATACGGGAGCTGGCGCAAAGCCTGATCCTTGCGGCCGGACTGTTGGATGAGTGAGGGGTTGGGCACGATGGAACAGATCACAACCGGATTCATTCCCCTGACCGACAGTATGCTTCTTGTGGCGGCGCGCGAGTGCGGTTTTGCCGAAGAGGAGGGGATTTCCCTGGTTCTGGTCCGCGAGACCTCCTGGGCCAACATTCGCGACCGGGTTACCGTCGGCCATTTCGACGCAGCCCACATGCTGGCACCCATGCCTGTCGCGGCAAGTCTGGGGCTGACGCCGCTCGATATCCGTATCATTGCGCCCATGGCGCTTGGTCTGGGCGGCAACGCAATTACGGTCAGCGGCCAGCTTTGGAGCGAGATGGCGGATGCGGGGGCTTCAGCTGGTTTCGACCCTGCAGTAAATGGCAAGGCGCTTTGCGAAGTTGCCGCGCGCCGGGCGAAGACCGGTGAGGCCGTGCTGCGCTTCGGGGTCGTGCATCCGTTTTCAGGGCATAACTTCGAGCTCCGGTACTGGCTGGCGGCGTGCGGGATAGACCCGGACAAGGATATAGAGATCGTCATCGTGCCGCCGCCGCTGATGGCGGATGCGCTGGCCAGTGGTCAGCTGGATGGATTTTGCGTCGGCGAGCCGTGGAACAGTGTTGCGGTGGAGCGTGGCGCCGGGCGCATTGCAACCGTGAAGGCGGCGATCTGGAAGTCCAGCCCGGAGAAAGTGCTTGGCGTGCGTGACGACTGGGCAATCGCCAATCCCGACCTGCTGGCCAGCCTGCTGCGTGCCCTCTACCGGGCAAGCAGGTGGTGTGAGGATCCGGCCAATCACAAGACGATTGCAACCATCCTTGCCCGCGATGCCTATCTCGGTGTCGATGCAGGGTTGATCGCACGCGCCTTGAGCGGCTGCATCATGCCGGCCCTGGGGGCTGCGGGAATAGTCCCCGATTTTTTCATTCCCCACCGCTGCGCGGCAACCTTCCCGTGGGAGAGCCATGCGCTGTGGTTCTACAGCCAGATGGTGCGCTGGGGTCTGGTGGACCATTGCGCTGACAATGCGCGTGTTGTGCGCGGCGTCTACAGGCCTGATTTGTACCGGGCGGCTCTGGCGCCTCTCGGCGCGGCCATGCCGTCGGCCAATGCCAAAGTGGAAGGTGCCCTGGCGCGGTCCTCGGGAGTTGGATCATCGACCGGCGGGCTGTCGCTCGGGCCGGACGGATTCTTCGATGGAAAGGTATTCGATCCTGACGACCTGGATGGCTACATCGCGGATTTTTGAGCCGCTCAAGGTAGCTCCCGGCAATGATGAAATTATCATCACAACAGAAATTTGCACAAGAATTGCGCAGCCGACGCATAAAAGCGCACCAAAGTCAGTGAAAATACGAGGGATACGTAGTTTCCGAAATTCTTGCTCAAACCCCTGAAAATGCGTGATTTTTATAAGTTGGTAATTTTTGGCACGGGGATTGCTAGTGTTTTGGCAGGTTTCTGAGGAAGCCAAAATATAGACGTCCAACGGTGGGCGTTAGGGGCGAAGCTGCCGATCAGGAGGGTTTCCGGTCAATCCGGAGGAACTCGCTGGTTTGGCGGCTTTTTTGTTTTGACCGGCACAACAGGTACCGCGCATGGCGCGGACCGGACCCGGAGGCGAAATATGAAATCCTTGCGATCCATCGCAATCACCCGCCGCACCGCTGTCGCGGTCGGCATGGCTTCGATGCTCATGTTCGGCGCGCCGCTCGCGCACGCCGAGATGCTCGCTGTCGAGAAGGATGAGCTGAAGTTCGGCTTCATCAAACTTACCGACATGGCGCCGCTAGCGGTTGCTTACGAGAAGGGCTACTTCGAGGACGAAGGCCTTTTCGTCACGCTCGAGCCGCAGGCGAACTGGAAGGTCCTGCTCGACCGCGTGATCACCGGCGAACTTGACGGTGCGCACATGCTGGCTGGCCAGCCTCTCGCCGCCACCATTGGTTTTGGCACCAAGGCGCACATCGTGACGCCGTTCTCGATGGACCTGAACGGCAACGGCATCACCGTCTCCAACGAAATCTGGGAGATGATGAAGGCCTATGTTCCGATGGAAGGCGGCAAGCCGGTTCATCCGATCAAGGCGGAATACCTCAAGCCCGTAGTCGACAAGTTCAAGGCCGAAGGCAAGCCCTTCAACATGGGCATGGTCTTCCCTGTTTCCACGCACAACTACGAGTTGCGCTACTGGCTGGCGTCCGGCGGCATAAATCCCGGGTACTACTCGCCGACCGATGTATCCGGTCAGATCAAGGCCGATGCGCTTCTGTCGGTGACACCGCCGCCGCAGATGCCGGCAACGATGGAAGCCGGCACCATCTACGGTTATTGTGTTGGCGAGCCGTGGAACCAGCAGGCCGTGTTCAAGGGCATCGGCGCTCCGGTCATCACCGATTACGAAATCTGGAAGAACAATCCGGAGAAGGTGTTCGGCCTGACCAAGGAGTTCACCGAGCAGTATCCGAACACGACGCTTGCCATCACCAAGGCGCTGATCCGTGCCGCCAAGTGGCTTGACGAGAACAACAACGCCAATCGCATGGAAGCCGTGGAAATCCTGTCGCGGTCGGAATATGTCGGCGCCGACAAGGAAGTTATCGCCAACTCGATGACCGGCACCTTCGAATACGAGAAGGGCGACAAGCGCGAAGTTCCCGACTTCAACGTCTTCTACCGCTATTACGCGACCTATCCCTACTATTCCGACGCTGTCTGGTACCTGACCCAGATGCGCCGCTGGGGCCAGATCGCCGAAGCCAAGGACGATGCCTGGTACGATGAGGTCGCCAAGTCGGTCTACCGTCCGGACATCTACCTGAAGGCCGCGCGCATGCTGGTCGAGGAAGGGCAGGTCGATGAGGCCGACTTCCCGTGGGACACGGACGGTTACCGCGAGCCGACGCCGGCTGAAGATATCATCGACGGCATTCCCTACGACGGCAAGCAGCCCAACGCCTATCTGGAATCCCTGCCCATCGGCCTGAAGGGCAAGCAGATGGTCGAGGGCAGCGAGATCGTCGGCGGCTGATCCCTGAACATTACCGCGAAATGACGGAAGCCGGCGTGACCGGCTTCCGTTCTCCCTGACAAATCCGACAAGGACAATGACTGATGGCGAACATTACCGATGCTGCAACCGAAAGCGGGAATGCCGGTACCGAGCGCAGGGAAAAACTGCTGCTGAAAATCAACCGGGCGAGCGGCTGGCTGGATGCCCTCGGATTGTCCTGGCTCACGCCGATACTGAAGATCGCTGCCGGCGACACACTCGGCGAACAGCTCTCAGAGCTGAAGCGGGTGCTGGTCATTCCCGTGATCGGGATTGCCGCATTCCTGATCGCATGGGCCGTGCTTGCTCCCAAGGTGCAGACATCGCTTGGCGCGATCCCCGGACCGGTGCAGGTCTGGGAGCAGGTGCTCAACCTGTGGGATGATCACGTTACCGAGCGTCAGAAGGCTGCCGATTTCTATGAGCGGCAGGAAATTCGCAACCAGAAACTCATCGATGCCGGCAAGTCCGATAGCGTCAAGTGGCGCACCTATACCGGCAAGCCGACCTATCTCGACCAGATCGGCACGTCTTTGATTACCGTGGGGCTGGGCTTCCTCATTGCCACGCTGATTGCCGTGCCGCTGGGCATTGCGTCCGGTCTGTCGCGTACGTTCAGTGGTGCGATCAACCCGCTGATCCAGATTTTCAAACCGGTCTCACCGCTCGCGTGGCTGCCTATCGTCACGATGATCGTTTCCGCGCTTTATGTGGATGTGGTCGAGTGGTTGCCCAAGTCTCTTTTGATCTCGGCGGTCACCGTGACGCTGTGCTCGTTGTGGCCGACACTGATCAACACCGCTCTGGGTGTGGCATCGGTCGACAAGGACCTGATGAATGTCGGGCGGGTGCTGCAACTGCCGACGCGTCAGACCATCACCAAGGTGGTTCTGCCGTCTTCGCTGCCGCTGATCTTCACCGGGCTGCGCCTGTCGCTCGGTGTCGGCTGGATGGTTCTCATCGCCGCGGAGATGCTGGCGCAGAATCCTGGTCTTGGAAAGTTCGTCTGGGACGAGTTCCAGAACGGGTCTTCCCAGTCGCTTGCCAAGATCATGGTCGCGGTGCTGACCATCGGCATTATCGGTTTCCTGCTCGATCGCGTCATGTACGCGCTGCAGCAGGCCTTCTCCTTCTCCACGCATCGCTGAGGGGGAAGACGATGAGCATTCTCGAAGTCACATCGCTTTCCAAGCACTATGGGGATGGTGCCGATCGCACCGAAGTGCTGAACAACATCAACCTGAAGATCGAGGAAGGCGAGTTCGTCGCCATCGTCGGCTTCTCCGGCGCCGGCAAGACGACGCTTATTTCCTCGCTCGCAGGCCTGATCAAGCCCGACGAGGGCGGCGTGGTTTTCCGCGGCAAGGAAATCGACGGGCCGGGGCCGGAACGCGGCGTCGTGTTCCAGTCCTACTCGCTGATGCCGTGGCTGACGGTACGCGGAAACGTCGATCTCGCCGTGAACTCCGTTTTCAAGAAGAAGACACGGGCGGAACGGGCGGAGATTGCGGAAAAATACATCGGCATGGTCGGCCTTTCCCATGCTGCAGACCGCCGTCCGGCGGAACTGTCGGGCGGCATGCGGCAGCGCGTTGCCGTTGCCCGGGCACTCGCCATGCAGCCGGAAGTGCTGTTGCTGGACGAACCTCTGTCGGCGCTCGACGCGCTGACCCGCGCCAAGCTGCAGGACGAGTTCGCGGCGATCTGCGAGGAAGAAAAGAAGACCATCGTCCTGATCACCAATGATGTGGACGAAGCCATCCTGCTGGCGGACCGCATCATCCCGCTCACACCTGGCCCGGGCGCAACGCTGGGGCCGGAATTCAAGGTCGATCTGGCGCGGCCGCGCGACCGCAGCGAGATGAACCACGACGAGGAATTCATCCGTCTTCGTGGCGAGATCACCGGCTACCTGATGGAGGCTGGCGCCGAACGCGGGCTCGATACGGCGGTCGAGATCATTCTGCCGAACGTGGTGCCGATCACACAGAAGGACGCTCTGCCGAAGGCCTACGAGCGCGCGGCGCAGTCCACCAAGCCCGAGCGCTTTCTGGAGTTCAGCGGGATCAAGAAAATCTATCCCACGCCCAAGGGACCGCTGACCGTCGTCGACGGGTTCGATCTGAAGATGGAGAAGGGCGAGTTCATCACCCTGATCGGCCATTCCGGCTGCGGCAAGTCGACGGTCCTGTCCATGGCCGCCGGCCTTAACTCGATCAGCGAGGGATCGGTGGTTCTCGACGGAACACACGTGGCCGGGGCAGGGCCCGAAAGGGCCGTCGTGTTCCAGGCGCCGTCGCTGATGCCGTGGATGACCGCGCGCGAGAACGTCGCGCTCGGTGTTGACCGGGTTTATCCGGATGCCACGCCGGCCGAGCGACGCGATGTGGTGGAGTACTACCTTTCGCGCGTTGGTCTGGGCGATGCCATGGACCGTATGGCGACCGATCTGTCGAATGGCATGAGGCAACGTGTCGGCATCGCGCGCGCCTTTGCTCTGTCACCGAAGCTGCTGCTGCTGGACGAGCCGTTCGGCATGCTTGACAGCCTTACACGGTGGGAACTGCAGGACGTCCTGATGGACGTGTGGACCCGCACCAAGGTCACGGCGGTCTGCGTTACCCATGACGTCGATGAGGCGATCCTGCTGGCCGACAAGGTCGTCATGATGACCAACGGTCCCAATGCCCGCATCGGCAAGATTCTCGAGGTGGACCTGCCACGGCCACGCAGCCGCAAAGCGCTGCTGGAGCACCCCGACTACTACCTCTACCGCGAGCAGCTGCTGAACTTTCTCGAAGAATACGAGCAAGGCGCGCACGGCAAGACGCCGGTGCCCGATTCTGCATCCGAAAACGCGACGAAAGAAGCGCCAGACCGATCCAAGGAGGCTGCCTGATGGACGCCGTACTCGACAAACCCGTCAACACTTTCATCGAGGTCACCGAAGTCTGGGTGCCGGACGGAGACCGTCTGGTTCTGGACAGCGGCAACTACGGAACACTGAAAGAGTTCGCCACCATCTCGGGGCAGGAGAGTTTCGCGAAGGGCGAAGGCCTGCCCGGCAAGGCATGGGGCGAAGCGCGCCCCGTGGTGCTGAAAGAATTCGATGGCTCCTATTTCAAGAGAACCGAAGCTGCCAAGGCGGCTGGCCTGACCAGCGCGGTGGCGGTGCCGGTGTTCTCCGGGGACACGCTCAAGGCGGTGCTGGTCGTGCTCTGCGCCGATGACGATGTGCGAACCGGCGCCATCGAGGTCTGGACCGAGAAGGACGACCTGCTGATGCTGGAGGACGGCTACTACGGAGCCGCCAAGCATTTCGAATGGGTCTCGCAGCACACGCATTTCCCGCGCGGGCAGGGTCTTCCCGGTGGCGTATGGGCGGCGAATACGCCGATGCTGATGCGCGATCTTGGCTCCGGTTATCGCTTCATCCGCTCCGACAGCGCCGGCAAGGCCGGACTGACAACCGGCCTGGGCCTGCCGGTCAGCGTGCCGGGCGACAAGACCTACGTGCTGACGCTGCTGTCGGCGCGCGGCACGCCGATTGCCCGTCGTTTCGAACTCTGGGACGCGCGCTCCGCCAAGGTCGGGAGCGCCAATGACGCGGTTCTCGCAGATGGCATCTGCACCCGTGAAGGACCGCTGTGGAACGACGAGAAAGAACGTCGTGTCTCAGCCTGGCAGGGCCTGATCGGCAAGGTGCTGGGCAGTGGCATGCCGATTGTCGAACGCGATGCACCGGGCATTCCGGCCGGTTACAGCATGATGGTCGGTTTGCCGATCTATCAGGGCGTGGAACTGGCGCACATCGTCGCCTGGTACCTGTGAGGGCATGCCATGAAAAGACTGGTCGTAATCGGCGCGGGAATGGCCTCGGGACGGATGCTCGAGCATCTGTTCGAAGCCGATCCCGATGCATTCCAGGTAACGCTTTTCAATGCCGAACCGCGCGGCAACTACAACCGGATCATGCTTTCTCCGGTGCTGTCGGGCGAGAAGAGCTACGAGGAAATCGTCACCCATGACGATGACTGGTATGCCGGCAACAACGTGACCTGCCGCTTCGGCGAGCGTGTCACGGGAATTGACCGCGAACGGCGCGTTGTGTGCGGCGAACACGGCGAGGTCGCTTACGACAAGCTCGTCATAGCGACCGGATCGTCGCCGTTCATCATCCCGGTGGAAGGGCGCGATCTGCCCGGTGTGGTTTCCTACCGCGATCTCGACGACACCAATGCGATGATCGATGCGACCGGCTTGCCGAACGCGCGGGCCGTGGTCATCGGCGGAGGGCTGCTCGGGCTTGAGGCGGCTGCGGGCCTGCGGTTGCGCGGCATGGAGGTGACAATCATTCACCTTGCCGGGCACCTGATGGAGCGTCAGCTCGACGAGGCTGCCGGTTATCTGCTGCAGAAGGATATCGAGAACCGCGGCATCCGCGTGATCACCCGCGCCTCGACCAAGGCGATACTGGGCAAGAGCCGCGTTGAAGGCGTCGCTCTGGAAGATGGCAGCGTCATTCCCGCCGATCTTGTCGTCATGGCGGTCGGCATCCGGCCCTCGGCCCAGCTTGCGAAAGATACCGGACTGGAGGTTGGCCGCGCCATAACGGTCAACGCTTCCATGCAGACGTCCGATCCGGATATCTATGCGGTCGGCGAGTGCGTCGAGTTCGAGGGCACGCTGTTCGGCCTTGTGGCGCCGTTGTATGACCAGGCCAAGGTTCTGGCGAAGGAATTGCTCGGCGAGGGTGACGCCTTCGTCGTCAAGGAGCTTTCCACGAAGCTCAAGGTCACCGGTTGCGACCTGTTCAGCGCCGGCGATTTCGCCGAAGGCGAGGGACGCGAGGACATCGTCTTCCGCGATCCCGCGCGCGGTGTCTACAGGCGGCTGGTGATCGAGAGGAACCGGCTTGTCGGCGCCGTGATGTACGGCGATACCGCTGACAGCAACTGGTTCTTCGGGCTGATACGCGATGGCGAAGACATCGCCGAGATGCGCGAAACCCTGATCTTCGGCCAGTCGTACCAGGGGGGTGCCCCGCTGGACCCTACGGCGGCCGTTGCAGCCTTGCCGGATGATGCTGAAATCTGTGGCTGTAACGGCGTTTGCAAGGGCACGATCGTCGAGGCGGTTTCCACCAAGGGACTGACGACGCTCGATGATGTCCGGGCCCACACCAAGGCGTCCGCCTCCTGCGGCACGTGCACGGGGCTCGTCGAAAAGCTGATGGTGCTGACGCTGGGCGATGCCTTCGAGGCGGCTGCCGTGCCGCCGATGTGCAAATGCACCGATCTTGGCCATGACGAGGTGCGCCGTCTGATCAAGACGAAGGAACTCAAGACCATTCCAGCCGTGATGCAGGAGCTGGAATGGAAGACGTCGTGCGGCTGCGCGAAGTGCCGTCCGGCTCTCAACTATTACCTGGTCTCCGACTGGCCGGAGGAGTATGCCGACGACTACCAGTCGCGGTTCATCAACGAGCGCGTTCACGCCAACATCCAGAAGGACGGCACCTATTCCGTCGTGCCGCGCATGTGGGGCGGGCAGACGACTTCTGCCGAGCTGCGCGCCATCGCCGATGTGGTCGACAAGTTCAACATTCCTTCTGTCAAATGCACCGGCGGCCAGCGCATCGACATGCTCGGCGTCAAGAAAGAGGACCTGCCGGCGATCTGGGCCGATCTGGGCAAGGCCGGGTTCGTGTCGGGCCATGCCTATGCCAAGGGCCTGCGCACGGTGAAGACGTGCGTGGGGTCGGACTGGTGCCGGTTCGGAACGCAGGATTCCACCGGGCTTGGCGTGCGTCTCGAGAAGTTCATGTGGGGTTCGTGGACGCCGGCCAAGGTCAAGCTGGCGGTGTCCGGGTGCCCGCGCAATTGCGCCGAAGCGACCTGCAAGGATGTCGGCGTTGTCTGTGTCGATAGCGGATACGAAATCCACTACGCCGGTGCCGCCGGCCTCGACATCAAGGGAACCGAAGTTCTAGGCCTCGTCAAAACCGAGGACGAGGCGGTCGAATACATCTCGGCACTGGTGCAGATGTACCGCGAGCAGGGGCACTATCTCGAGCGTATCTACAAGTGGGCCAAGCGCATCGGCTACGACGAGGTGCGCCGCCAGATCATGGAAGACGCGGAGGCGCGCAAAGCCTATTTCGACCGCTTCGTCTTTTCCCAGAAATTCGCCCAGGTCGATCCGTGGTCTGAACGTGTGTCCGGCAAGGACAAGCACGAATTCAAGCCGATGGCGTCATTCCCGGAAAGCAAGGTGGAGGCTGCGGAATGAACGTAATGACTGACGAATGGCTGGACGTCGGAGAGATTTCCGACATCCCGCGGCGCGGCGCGCGCTGCATCAGAATAGGGGAAACGTCCGTGGCGGTCTTCCGGACCGCTGATGACCAAATCCATGCGCTGGAAGACAAATGCCCGCACAGGAACGGACCCCTCAGCCAGGGCATTGTGCATGATGGCTGTGTGACATGCCCTTTGCACAACTGGGTCATCTCGCTCAAAACCGGGCAAGCGCAGGGGGCCGATGAAGGCTCGACAGAGGTCTATCCGGTGCGGCTGGATGGCACGCGTGTCCTTCTCGGATTCCGGGGCAAGTAATGTCTGCGTCCGAAACTGCTCCGGTTTGCACGACCTGCCCCTATTGCGGGGTTGGGTGCGGTGTTCTCGCAAGCGTCGCGGCGGACGGCAGCGTTCAGGTCAAGGGTGATCCGGAGCACCCTTCGAATTTCGGCAGGCTGTGTTCGAAGGGCTCCGCGCTCGGAGAGACGGTCGGTCTCGATGACCGGCTGCTGTACCCGATGATCGGCGAACGCCGCGCAGGCTGGGACGAGGCGCTTGATCTGGTCGCGCGGCGGTTCGGCGAGACAATTGCCGAGCACGGACCGGATTCGGTTGCCTTCTACATTTCCGGCCAGATCCTGACCGAGGACTATTACGTCGCCAACAAGCTGATGAAGGGCTTCATCGGCTCTGCCAATATCGACACCAATTCGCGGCTTTGCATGGCCTCCAGCGTTGCGGGTCACAGGCGGGCGTTCGGCTCCGACACCGTGCCCGGCACTTATGCCGATCTCGAGGCAGCCGACCTCGTGGTGCTTGTCGGCTCCAATCTCGCCTGGTGCCATCCGGTACTCTATCAGAGGATAGCGGCTGCCAAGGCGGAGCGGCCGCACATGAAAGTGGTGTTGGTCGATCCGCGCCGCACCATGACGGCTGATCTTGCGGATTTCCATCTGGCGATCGAACCCGATAGCGATACGGCCCTGTTCAACGGTCTGTTCGCGTATCTGCTGGAAGCAGGCGCGGTCGATGCGGACTACGTCACACGGCATACGGACGGATTCGGGGACATGGCGCGGATTGCCCAAAGATCCACGCTTACCCGCATAGCCGAACTGACCGGGCTTGGAGAAGACGAGCTGCTCGCCTTCTACAAACTGTTTACGGCAACGGAAAAAACCGTCACGGCATACAGCCAGGGGGTGAACCAGTCCTCGTCTGGTACCGACAAGGTCAATGCGATCATAAATTGCCATCTGATCACTGGGCGGATCGGACGAGAGGGAATGGGGCCGTTCTCGCTGACCGGCCAACCGAACGCCATGGGCGGGCGCGAGGTTGGCGGGCTTGCCAACATGCTCGCCTGTCACATGGATATCGAGAACGCGGAGCACCGCGCGATTGTCGGCGGGTTCTGGGGAACGGGCCGCCTTCCCGAAACGCCGGGTCTCAAGGCCGTGGACATGTTCGAGGCGGTTGCCGACGGGCGTATCAAGGCGCTGTGGATCATGGCGACCAACCCGGTCGCCAGCATGCCCGATGCCGACAGCGTGGAGGAGGCGCTTCGCCATTGCCCCTTTGTCGTCGTGTCCGATGTGCAGGAGGAAACCGACACTTTGCGTCATGCGCATGTGAAGCTGCCGGCAGCCGCCTGGGGCGAGAAATCGGGCACCGTGACCAATTCGGACCGCCGGATATCGCGTCAGCGCGCGTTTCTGCCGTTGCCCGGCGAAGCCAGGCCAGACTGGTGGCAACTGGCCGAGGTCGGACGCAGGTTCGGGTTTGCCGGGGCCTTCGACTATCCCGATGCGGCAGCGGTCTTTCGCGAGTACGCGCAGCTTTCCGCGCTTGCAAACGATGGGGTGCGGGATTTCGACATTGGCGCCTACTCCGGGATCACCAGCAGTGAATACGATGCGCTTGAGCCATTCCAGTGGCCGCAGCGGGCAGGAGAGAATGCCAAGGAGATGCGGTTTTTCGCCGGGGGCGGATTCTTTACCGCCAACGGGAAGGCGCGCATCGTTCCGGTTGAGGCGGCTGGAGCGGGCAGGACGCTGGCCGAATATCCGCTGACGCTCAATACAGGCCGTATCCGCGACCAGTGGCATACGATGACACGGACGGAGCGCAGTGCGCGGCTGTCGGCGCATATGGCCGAACCGTTTTGCGAAATACATCCCGAAGATGCAGCCCGGCTGAAAATTTCGGACGCGCAGATCGTGCGCGTGGAAAGCCTTTATGCGCATGTGCTCGTGCGGGCGCTTATCACCGCAAGGCAGCGGGAGGGGAATGTCTTCGTGCCGATGCACTGGACCGACCAGCATGCATCGAAGGCACGCGTCGATGCATTGGTGCCGCCCCTGACAGATGCGGTTTCCGGGCAGCCTGCTTCGAAGAACGCGGCCGTTCGCGTTACGCCCTTCGCAGCCTGCCAATACGGCTTTGCGGTTTCCGCCAACCGTCCCGTGCCTCATGACACTGCCTATTGGGCCTTGGCCCGGTGCAATGGTGGCTGGCGTGTCGAACTGGCGCGTGAACTCGCCGTTGATGATCCGGAAGCTTTCGCGCGAAAGCTGTTCGGTATTCCCGAAGACATAGAAGTCGCATTTCTTGCCTATGCCGACACAGAGCGGCGGCAGCATCGGGTTGCTGCTTTCTCGGAAGGCAGGTTGCTCGGTACGCTTTATCTGGCTGGCGAGCCGGTTGCGGTGTCGCGAAGCTGGGCAGCGTCACTGCTCGATGAGGCGTATGACGATCCGCAATCGCGATTCCGCGTCATTGCGGGGCGCGCAGGCGCGGACAAGCCCGATCCGGGTCCGATCGTTTGTGCCTGTTTCGGCATCGGCGCAAACCAGATCGCGGCTGCCACGCGCACGGGCTGTACGAGTGTCGATGCAATCGGCCAGTCGATCCAGGCCGGAACCAATTGCGGGTCGTGCCGCGCAGAGATCAGGGAGATCATCGATGCGAATCTTGTCCTCGCAGCAGAATGATGCTTCCAGCCGGATCGCTGGCGAGGCCGCGGGCAGGGGCAGGGTGACGCTGGTGGGCGCGGGGCCCGGTGACGCAGACTTGCTGACTCTGAAGGCTGTTCGCGCGCTGCAGTCGGCGGATGTGATCCTGTTCGATGACCTCGTCTCGGACGAAGTGCTGGAATTTGCCCGGAAGGAAGCCAGGCGCATGCTGGTCGGCAAGCGTGGCGGGCGCACAAGCTGCAAACAGGAAGACATCAACGACATGATGGCCGCGCTGGCGAGCGCGGGAAAGCATGTGGTGCGGCTCAAATCCGGAGACCCGATGATTTTCGGGCGCGCGGGCGAGGAGATTGCCCGTTTGCGGGGTGAAGGCATCGAGGTCACGGTCGTTCCGGGCATCACGTCGGCACTGGCGATGGCGTCATCTCTCGGCGTGTCGCTGACCCATCGCGACCATGCCCAGTCGGTCCGCTTCGTCACCGGCCACAGCCGCAAGGGGCGGCTGCCGGACGATATCGACTGGAAATGCATTGCCGACCCACGAGCAACCACTGTTTTCTACATGGGCGGACGCACGGTGGCGGAAATGACCGCAAGGCTTATCGGGGAGGGCATGTCCGCCGGCACGCCCGTCGCCGTCGCATCGGCGCTCACACGGTCTGACGAGCGGCGTTGGGTTGGCACGCTTGCAGAGCTTCCCGCCGCAGTCGGGAGAATCGGCCTCGACAACCCCATCCTGATCGGCGTCGGTGCGGTCTTTGCCGGGGCCATGGTGCAGGAGGAAGTAGACCGCCTGACGAACGTGGCTCTCGGCTGATGTGTCACTGTCCGTAACGCGCTGCCGTCAGGCCATCGAAGGAAATCCCCGGCGCCTTGCCCAGCACCGCATCGGCGACTGCGCGGCCCGAGCCGCAGGCCATGGTCCACCCCAGCGTGCCGTGGCCGGTATTCAGGAACAGGTTGTCGTAGCGCGTCGGGCCGATCACCGGCGTTCCGTCCGGCGTCATCGGGCGCAGGCCCGTCCAGCCTTGCGCCCTGGAGACATCTCCGCCCTTGGGAAACAGGTCCGACACCACGTGGCGCACCGTGTCTGTCGCGTGCGATCCGAGTTTTCTGTTGTATCCGATGATCTCGGCCTGACCCGCGACGCGGATGCGGTCGCCGAGCCGGGTGATCGCGACCTTGTGGGTCTCGTCCATGATGGTTGATTGCGGCGCGGCGTCGGGATCGGTGACGGGCAGGGTGATCGAATAGCCCTTGATGGGATAGATCGGCAGGCGGATGCCTACCGTTTTGAGCAGGATCGGCGCATAGGGACCGAGCGCGCAGACGTATCTGTCGGCGGTCTCCAGCCCCTTGTCGGTATGCACGCCGGTGATGCGTCCGCTCTCGGTTGCGAACCTGTCGATGGTCACGCCATAGCGGAATTTTACACCGAGTTCGGTTGCCTTGTCGGCAAGGGCGAGGGTGAACATGCGGCAATCGCCGGTGCGATCCGCCGTCAACCGCAGACCACCGACGAACTTCTCCTTGACGAGGGCAAGCGCAGGCTCCGCGGCGATGCAGGCGTCCTTGTCGAGCACCTCGAAGGGGGAATCGTACTCCGCCAGCACCTCCTGATCGGCCTTCGAGGACTTCACTTGCTTCTCTGTACGGAACAGCTGCAGCGTGCCACGCTCACGCTGGTCGAAGTCGATGTTCACCTCGGCCATCAGGTCGGTCAGCTGATCGCGGCTGTAGTTGGAAATGCGGACCATGCGGCCTTTGTTGATGCGGTAGCTGTCCGCGTTGCAATTCGCCAGCATGCGGATACCCCATGCCCACATTGACGGGCTGATCAGAGGCCAGATGAAAAGAGGCCGGTGGCGCATGAAGAGCCATTTGACCGCTTTCATAGGGATGCCGGGCGCGGCCCATGGCGAGGTCATGCCATAGGAGAGTTCGCCGGCATTGGCGAAGCTCGTTTCCATGCCGGGGCCGGGCTGGCGGTCGAGCACGGAAACCTCGGCGCCCTGTCTGGCGAGATAGTAGGCGGTTGTTACGCCGAGCACGCCGGCGCCGAGCACGATGACCTTCACGTTTGCAGCCCCTGAATCGGTCAGGCGGCACGGTTTTCCGCACCGCGCACATCGATCATGCATGCTGGAAACGAGCTTGTCATGCATACGTTACGCGGACATGCCACGTAACCTCAGGCCGATGTATTCTCGCTGATCCACGCCAAAACTGCATCCGTATCCGCGGGCAGGGCGGTGGCCAGCCCGCCGTGGAAGGTTTCCCAGTCTTTTGCGTAGTCTTCGCGGATGCCGGCGAGGACGGGGATGCCTTCGGCGATGGCCAGTTCGATGGCGCTGCGCAGGCCCTGGCCGGCGCTTTCCGCCTTGCCGAAACGGTTGACCAGCAGCAGGCGCGCGCCATTGCGCAATGCGGTTTCGGCTTGTTCCGTGGCGGACGCCAATGCGCCCCAGTCGAGCCGGCAGCCTTGGCTTTCCTTGCCCCGGTCCTCGGAGATGATCATCTGCCGCTTGCCCGCCACGTCGCGCACCAGCATCGGCGGACAGCAGTCCGGAGGCACGTCAGCCTGCGTCTCCTGAACGAGGCCGGCGAGCGGAATGCCGCGCTCTGCAAAGGCGGCGGCTACGGCACGGAACACCGCGTCCGGGTTGTTGCCTTTTGAAAAGACGATGCCCGCCAGCGCAACGCCGTTTTCAGGCGTGCTCGTCTTGTCGTGCGGGGCACTTGTCGTCTTGTCGAGCATTGCAATTCCTGTGATCAGACATCGAAGAACGCGGTTTCGCGTTCGCCTTGTAGCACGATGTCGAAGCGGTAGGTCTTTTCCTTCGCGGCCGGATCGACGCAGGCGACGAGGCTGTCGCGGGCGGCCTGAGACGGCAGCATTCTCAGCACGGGATCTTCCGCGTTGGCTTTCTCCTCATCGGAGAAATAAAGACGCGTGTGCAGGTGCATGTTGATGCCGCGGGCGAAGATATAGACCGTGACATGCGGGGCCTGCATGCGCCCGTCATGCCAGGTAAATCCACCGGGTTTGACGGTCTCGAAGCGATAGAGGCCGGTCTTGAGGTCGGAAGCCGCGCGCGCGAAGCCCGCATACCCCCCATCGAACTTGCCTTTGCCGTCGGCCTGCCAGATTTCGAGAACCGCATCGCGCACGGGCTCTCTGTCGCCGTCATAGACCGTGCCTTCAATGACGATGGTCTCGCCCTTCAAACCGGTGATCCACGGCTTTTCCTGCGTGCGGACCTTCAGACCCGCGACTGCCGGCAGCATGCCGATATGAACATAAGGGCCTGCCGTCTGGGACGGAGTTTCCTTGAGATATTTCACCGGCATCTCAATTCCCCTGCGGACGGTTTTCGAAATAGGTCGAGCGTTGACCGCGCAGCACCATGTCGAAACGGTATGCGAGACTGTCGAACACTTTCTGGTTTTCCATGTCGAGGCGGGCAATCAGCATGTC
Organism: Rhodobiaceae bacterium; assembly: GCA_020637855.1. GTDB lineage: Bacteria > Pseudomonadota > Alphaproteobacteria > Rhizobiales > Tepidamorphaceae > JACKJK01. Next base: position 238,735 of record JACKJR010000003.1, read on the forward strand.
GACGGCGGCCGGGTCCGTGATGGTATTGAGGATTGGGCACAGCGGGATCAGCGGATCACCCTCGAAATACAGTTGCGTCACCAGGCGCTGCGTGAAGGCGTGTCCGAAGATCGAGATATGGATATGGGCCGGGCGCCACTCACAGCCGTTGTTGCGCCAGGGGTAGGGGCCGGGCCGGATGGTGCGAAAGAAATAGCGGCCCTCATCATCGGTGATGCAGCGCCCGCAACCGCCGAAATTCGGATCGAGCGGGGCGACATACCCATCGACGACATGCCGGTAGCGCCCACCCGCGTTGGCCTGCCAGACTTCCAGCAGAACACCGGGTTGCGGTTTTGCATTCTGGTCCAGTACCTGACCATGCACGACGATGCGTTCGCCGATGGCGTCGCCGTCGGTGGCATAGTTGCGGATCAGATCGTTATCCAGCTCATCCAGGATTTGATGGCCGAAGACAGGGCCGGTCAACTCGCCTTCGCCACCCTTCTCGAGGCTGATGAGATTTCGCCGCGGCGATCGCAACACGGTCGATTTGTAGCCGGGATCGTATTGCGGCGGATGCCAGTTGCGATCGCGCGTGAACAGGTCGGGGCGGGACATGCTTCCTCCGGGCATTTCCCCGCATCATCGGCAATTGGCAGGGTCACGGCAAGCGGTCATGCATCGCATGGGTGCGCATCGCGTCTGAACTGTGCTATCGGGCGCCATGAGTATTGCACGCGCCATCGCCCGCCATCTCGGCTATGACATTTTCCGGCTTAAGCGGCAGGCCCGGATCGAGACGCACCTGGCTGTGCTGCTGCCGCATCTGGGTGTCAATGTCGTGGTCGATGCCGGCGCCAATGCCGGACAGTACGGGAGGCTTCTCAGGAAGGTCGGTTATACGGGCCGGATCATCTCCTATGAGCCGTTGGCCAGGGTTTTCACCGAGCTTGAAATGGCTGCAAAGGGCGATGCGGCCTGGCTGACGCGCCGTTATGCGCTTGGTTCGCAGAAAGGTTCCGCGACGATCCGCATGAGCCCGGATACGAGCTGGTCGTCGCTTCGCAGGTTTTCTGATTTCGGCAAAAAACGCTTCACGGAACAGGATCGCGATGCGGTGGAAGAGCAGATCGAGGTTGTGCGGCTCGACGCAGATCTGCCGGGCCTGATTGCGGATATTGCCGCGCCGCGCATCTACCTGAAAATGGATACGCAAGGGTTCGATCTGGAAGTCTTTGCCGGCGCAAAAGGCGTTCTGGGTTCCATTGTCGGGCTGCAGTCCGAAGTCGCTTTCCAGCAGATCTATGATGGTGTTCCAGGATATCGCGATGCGCTGGAGACTTTCGAGAATGCCGGCTTTGCCGTAACCGGATTGTTTCCGGTCAAGCGCGACCGCAAGTCGCTTCGCATGATCGAGATGGATTGCGTCATGCGGCGCGTGGACGAGGCGTGATACGCAATGCGCATCGCCTTTTATGCGCCGCTCAAGTCGCCGGACCATCCTGTTCCTTCCGGCGACAGGCAAATGGCGCGGCAGATCATGGCAGCCCTTAAAGCCGGCGGCCATGATGTGCGGCTTGCCTCGCAACTGCGCGCCCATGCATCCGATCCCGATCCGGAAAAGCTGAAGAAATTCAACCGTGATGCGGCGCAGGAAACCGCGCGCGTTCTCGAAGAATGTTCGGGCGCGGGGGCGTGGCGCCCCGAACTCTGGCTGACCTATCACAACTACTACAAGGCGCCCGACCTGATCGGGCCGGAAGTCGCGCAAGGTTTGGCCATTCCCTATTGCGGCATGGAATCCTCCTTCGCGCGCAAGCGGCGGTCGGATGAATGGGCCGATTGGACCGCCGCAGCCGAGTTCGGCATGCGCCGGGCGCGGTTGAACTTCTTCATGACCGATGTCGACCGGCAGGGGCTTGCAGAACTCGTTGGCGAAGACAGGCTTGCCGCGATGCCGCCATTCATCGATGCAAGCGGCTTCGGCCGTGCGAATGTGGCGGAAGGCGGCCCGGTCCGTTTCGTTGCGGTTGCCATGATGCGTGCACGCGGCAAGCTTGACAGTTACAAGCTGATCGCCGAGGCGCTCGCTTTGTGCGGTGATTTCGATTGGTCCCTGGAGATCGTCGGGGATGGACCCGAGCGTTCAGCCGTCGAAGCCTTGTTCGCGCCGTTTGGTTCGCGGATCACGTTCACGGGCGAGTTGGACCGGCATGGCGTGGCGCAGGCCTATGCGCGGTCGGACGTTCTGCTGTGGCCGGGTTTCAGCGAGGCCTATGGTCTCGTTTATCTGGAAGCACAAGCGGCGGGATTGCCTGTCATTGCGCTCGATCGCGGGCCACAGCATGCCGTGATCAGGGCGGAAGAAACGGGGCTGCTGACGACAGCAGACGCCGCGGCTTTTGCGCAGGCGGTCAGAGCGCTTTCCAGCAACGCGGGCCTGCGCATGCGCATGGGCGATGCAGCGGCAGAATTCGTCCAAAGCGAGCGAACCATCGAGGTTGCCGCCGAGCGTTTCGATGCAGCGTTTAGGGAGATCGCTCCTGCGGATAGCGTGCCGTTGCGGCCTGCGGTGTTTCCAAAAACAGCAGCCCTGCTGGATCAGGCCGCAAACGCAGGCCGGAAAATCTCAATTTGGCTGCGCGATGATGATGCCGTTGCACCGACTTACCAGCTTGAGCGTTTGCTTGAAACGGTTTGTGGACGAGGGCTGGCGCTGACGCTTGCGGTGATCCCGCAATATGCCACGCATGCGCTTGCGGGCAGGCTGCAAGGCATTGCCTTGGCGAATGTGGCCACACACGGTCTTGCCCACATCAACCACGCGCCTGCAGGCACCAAGAGCAGCGAGTTCGGCGCAAGCCGCGCTGCGAGAGAAGCGGCGCTCGATCTGCAATCCGGCCATGAGCGTATGCAAGCGCTGTTTGGCGGCAAGGCCCTGGCGCTGTTTGTGCCGCCCTGGAACCGGATGGACGAGAGCTTGCATGGCATGCTGGCTGAACACGGCTACCGGGCGATTTCCACGTTTGGTGAAAAAGGCGAGACGGCGAAGGCGGGTCTCGTTCCTGTCTCGACGCATCTCGACATCATGGAGTGGAAAACGCGGGAAGGGCGTGCTGCGGACGCTCTTGATGCCGAGCTTGCATTGCTGATGAAGCAGCGTCTTGAAGACGACAACGATATGCCGCTTGGCATTCTCACGCATCATCTGGTGCATGATGAAGCCGCGTGGAGCGCCGTTGAAGGTCTGGTGGCGCTTCTCGCAAACCATCCTGCCGTCGAATGGCTCGACATGCGGGCGTATCTGGCGGAGCACTGTCAGTAGAGGCGGACGATCTGCGTTTCCCTGTCCGTACCGGAAATCGTGGCGACTAGCGTTTCGGGTTCGTGCGGCGGGACATAACCCTGTTCGCGGGCGGCTTTCAGAACGTCTGCCGTGACGAGCGCGCGTGAGCCCAGTTCCTTGTTGAATTTCTCCAGCTTGGCGCTGAAGTTCACGGCCTGACCGATCACGGTGAATTCAAGCCGTTCGTCGCTGCCGACGGCGCCGAAGACGACCTGTCCCGAGGCGAGCGCCATATTGACCTTCGAAGGGTCGAAGCCGGCAGGCGTGTCATCCTCAGGCCATGCATCCAGCTCGGCAATCAGGCCGTCGACCGCGCGCAGCGCGTCCGCAGCACAGGTGTCCGTCGGCGCGCTCGCACCGAAGCTCGCCATTATGCCGTCGCCCATGAACTTGTCGATTGTGCCGCCGTGCTTCTGGATGACCGGGACGAGCCTGTCCTGGTAGGCGGACAGGATGGCGACCACGTCGGCCGGCTCCATTTTCGCGGCAAGCGTCGTGAAGCCGCGAATATCGACGTTGAGGATCGCCGCATCGCGCGTCACGCCTTCGCCAGCCCGGATTTCGCTTTCCGCACCACGGATGCGACCCGCAACGCCGGGGTCGAAAAACCGCGAGAGTTCGCGTGCAGCCATCTGTTCGCGGACCGCCTCGATCAGCAGTCCCCGTCCGCGGCGCACGGCAAGCGCCAGGATCAGCGTTACCGAGAAAATCGTGATGATCTTGTCGAGTTCGGCGCCGATCAGGATCGAATTGGTCGTCAGGTATGTGACGTAGTTTCGGGTGACCATCATGTGATCGGCGCCAACGACCACGGCATAGGCGACAAGCGCAAGCCACCCGAGCATCGCGGCAATGCCCGCTGCAATGACAAAGCGGGTTTCGAAGCGCAGGGCACGCAGGGCGATAAAAATGAAAACATAAAGCAGGGTGGGAGCCTTCAGATAAAAAGACGGCGGCTGCTGATACTGGATGTGGAAGCTCCAGATCATTGCCATTAGCAGTCCGATGTCGATGAAGGTCATCGCGTAGACGGCAAGGTCCGGCAGCCTTCTGCGGCTGGCGATATACAAACCGGCGATGGTGAAAACGGCATAGGCCGCCAGAACGTAGGGTACCGGTGAAAACGCGGTTCCAGCGTCGGTTTTCGGGGAGACTGCGTAGAGCGCGCCGAACACGAACACCACGACGAGCTGGAGCAGCCGCACGAGAACTTCACTGGCCGTATCATGGGTCGCGATCGCGTTCAGGACACGCGTGGGCAGGCCGGCGGTGTCTGATTGCAGGCGCAGGGATTGTGAGACGCCCGCGCCAGGCGATGTGCTCTTACGTACAGGCGGCGGGCCTGACGTGTCTTCACGGATTTCCAGCCGCTGGTTCATCGCTGATGCGTTTCCTTGCGCCTGTTTGGGCTGGTGCCGATATCGTGCCGGAAACGCGGGATTGCCATACAAACAGGGGTCACGCCCGATCAGGCGTTCGTGACTAGGGCCTGAACCCTATCCCTTCGCTGCCAGTTCCGCCTGGGCGGAATAGAGTTCCTGCGTCGTGCGGGCAAGGCGGTCGGCGAGGACACGCATGACGCCAATGGATACGGCGGGGAAATCGGACAACAGACGGATGAACCTGTCCTTGGTGATCTTGAGGACGTCAAGATCGCCGGACGCGCGGATTGTCGCGGTGCGCGGCACGTCGCAGAGGATGGCGATTTCACCGACGATATCATTGCGCCCCAGATGGGCGACAACCTGCTCTTCATGTGCGTTGTGAATCACGACTTCTGCTTCGCCGTTGATAATGACGAATGCAGCATCGCCGGTGTCGCCCTGGCGCATGACGACCTGCCCCGGCGCATAGCGGAGCCGCTCGGATGCAAGCGCAAGCAGTTTCAGCTTGGCGGTGTCGATCTGCGAGAACAGCGGTACGCGACGCAGCAGATCGACTTCATCCATGATCGACGACATTGTACTCTCCCTTGCCGCGCGTTTTAAGCGCGTATCCTGTCAAACGATGCTGTTCCCACCTCATCGGTCTGGTTGTCCTTTTCTCATTTGACTTGGTCAGCATTCCCATCGAGTTCAAGTCATCAGGCGACAATGCGGGCGAAATGGCCGCCCTTGGCCTTCAGTTCACCTGGCTTTCCGTCTTCCACCAGAGAGCCATCCTTGAACACCAGCACCCGGTCGAAAAGTTCGGCCAATTGAGGTTGCGAGACGACCCACAGCAATCCGTATGGCGCTTTGCCATCGCTTCCGGTCGCATCCGCGATGATACGTTCCAGCAAGGTTTTCTGCATACGTGGATCAAGGCCGCCAAGCGCGCGGTTCATGATCAGCAGATCCGGCTGCTTCACGACCGCGCGGACAATGCTGATCTTCTGGCGTTGTGCATGCGACAGGCGTTTGCCGCCCGCACCGATATCAAAGTAAAGTCCGGCGCGGCGGATCGTGTCGTCGAGCCCCATTCCGGCGAGTATCTCGAGCACGAGCGCACGAATGCGCTCCGGCGCTTCGGCAATGCCGCTGGCAATGCGGCCAAAGATAACGTTGTCCTCGACGGAAGACGCGTTGTTGTAGGCGTCAGGGTCGTAGAAGGCGATCGCACCTTTCAGGTCTTCGGGATAATTGTCGCGGAACGCGTGCCGCGCGTCCACGATTGCCTGCCGCAAGTCCTCGGTCATCAGGCCAAAGCGGTGTTTCGGCTCGGAATAAGAGAAAGGCAGCTTCAGGAACATGGCGCGAATATCGCCGGGGGCCGCGTCAAATCCGGTTTCGCCGTGGCGCGACAGCGCCCCCTGGTAGTTGCCCATTTCCTCGGGGCGGAAGAAGGAAAACTGATCGAACAGCGGATCATCCGGCGACAGGTCTGCGAACAGCTCATGCATGGTGCGGGCGATTTCGATGCCCATGGCATAGAGCTTCGCGTCGAGGCCGGTGTCCTTCAGGATGCGGCTGGCATAGGGATGATTGTAGGCTGCCGCATCGGCAAACTCCCGACCGATGGGACGGCCGAAGAACAGGTTTTCCCCAATCGTTGCCTCGGCGTTGTACGTCTCCGGATCAAACGACTCGACATGGGCGGACATACCGCTCTCTTCAAGTTTATCGCGCATTTTGCGGCGCGCCTCGAGGATCGAGTCCGCGAGTTCGGGAAATTCTTCCGCATCGACGATTGCGAGGAGGCCGAGATCGTGGACGTCATTGTCGAGTTCGACGAATTTCAGCAGTTTGAGAATGTGCTGGGTGAGCTCGTCCTCGTTCGAAACGCCGGCGGATTCGTAGTCGATCCAATCGTCTGAATATTCCAGCGGCGTATTGCCGGACAGTTTCGTTTCGCGGCGCTCGAGCGCGTGCTTGTGCTCGTCTTCGGGCGATTGATCCACATGCGGACGCAATGGCGCGTGGCGCAGGGTATAGATGATGCTGTCTTCCAGACTGGATTGGGGCAGGAACCCGTCGGAACCGGCATAGCCGATGCGTCGCCCGGTGATGGCTTCCGGCAGGCTGGACAGCTGGCGCCCATTGATCTGGATCGATCCGGAGCTTGCCGGAATGAGCCGTGCCAGGACATCGACAAAGGTTTCCGCGCCTGAGTTGACACCACCGACAATGGCAACCTTTTCGTTGATCGCCCCGGAATAACTTGCATGCTCGATCAGCTTGGCGCCGGAATCATCCATAACGGCGAGGTTGGAAACCTCGATACGGCCATCCAGAGACTCGATTCTTGCTTTATCGGGCATCTGAAGCTTGGCATCGACCATGTTGTCGACGCCGAACTGTTCGGTGACCTGGCTGTATTTGACCTGCACATCGACGCGCTGCTGGTCCCAGTCGATCAATTCCTTCACGGGCGAGGGAAGGTCCTTGTAGGCGGCAATAACGGCGACCAGCTGGCCGATGTCGAGATTGCCGCGGATCGCAAGGTAACCACCGACCGAGTAGAACAGGAACGGCGTGAACTGTGCGAGGAAGTTGTTGATGAACTTGATGAAAAACTTCTTCTGATAATACTCGTAGCGGATCAGGAATATCTTTCCCAGCCGCGACGCCAGTTCGGAGCGTTCCCAGTTGGACGTATCGTTCGTTCTGACGGATGAAATGCCCTCGACGATTTCACCGACACGGCCTGATAATTGCCGCGCGCTCAATTGGCGCTGCTTGGCCAGTTTGATGAGAATTCTGCGCAACCGCGGAATGAAAACCGCCTGAACGATAACGATTCCGGCCGCCAATCCGCCCAGCCACAGGTTCTGGACGAGGATGAAGCCCAGCGCGGTGATGGCCTGACCGCCGAGAAAAACCGGCAGCACGAAGGCATCGCCGATGAAACCGCCCAATGGCTCCACCTCGTCTTTCACCATAGTGGAGACTTCGGACGCCTTCAGCTTGCGGAACTGGGGGATCGGGAAACGCAATACCCGGTCGACCAGCTCATAACGCAGCCGGCGCAGCATGCGCTCGCCAAGCCTGCCCTTGTAGGTGTTGATATAGAATTTGAAGAGGCCGTTGACGCACACAAGGGTCAGGAACATCGCGCACAACAGGGCGAGCGCGCCCATGCGCGTCAATTCCACGCCATCGAAAAGAACGATGTCCGTATAGGGCAGGGTGATCGTCATGAAGTTCTGGGTTGCGTCGGGTGTCTCGAACCCCCGACCCTGAATCGGTCCGTTGACGATGCGTTTGGGAAGATCAAGCGCCAGGAAGTAAGTCGGCATCGACAGCAGGACGATAGCCAGAATCCAGACCTGCTGAGCCTTGGTGTGGCGCCAGATATAGCGCGCCAGCGATGCTTCCATCGCATCCGGTATCAGCGGATGATCGTTCATGATCTCGGCATAACCCCCCGGAGGCCGAAGCACGTTTCCAGCCTGCCATTTTCAAAACATGCAACGCCCTGTTTGAAAGGGCAATGGCAGGGGCGCAAAGTTTCCCGTTTACATCAGGTTTTTCAGTATGCCAGCCGTGTTTCTGGCGCCGTTCAGGTCAATCTCGATTTCGGCCGGGTTGCGAGACAAGGCCCTCACCATGGCATCTGCCAGGCGTTGTGGCGTCAGGCCGGTTTCAGGCAGATGCACGGCCCTGCCCAGTCGCGCAAGGGCGGTTGCACGAACCGTTTGTTCGGTTTCGCCGTCCGTTGCGAAGGGCACGAGCACACTTTTTGCACCCGCAACCAGTATGTCCGCGACGGTGTTGTAGCCAGCCTGGGAGACGGAAAGTGCGCAGCCGGCAAGGCGTTGCGGCAAATTGTCGATGAAAGGTACGGTTCCGGCATTGGCAGGCAACAGGGCATGAAGCCTTTCGCGTGCTTCGGCGGGCAAGTTGGGGCCGGTGGAGAGCACGAAGTTCAGATGCGACAGACGCTCGTCGCGTGCAGCCACGGCCGCTGCGCTCAAAAGGGTCTCGCCGACCACTCCGCCGCCTGCGCTGACGAGGACTTCGTCCGATCGGGGCAACGGCGTTTGCGCGGGCGGGGCAACCATGCCTGTCTGATAGACAGGAATGGCGATGTCTGCCGTGCGCGGAAAGGTGTCTGCAAGTTTCGCTATGCGCGGGTCGCCATGAACCAGCACACCGTCATAGAACGTGTTCAGCAGTTCCACCGTTTCCGTATCGCGTCCGGGTTTGCGGTTTTCCTGCAGGATGTCCCGGATCGAGCAGAGCAGTTTCGATCCGCCTTGATCCTTGAGATGCCGGGCCAGCGGCTTCAGTTCATGACGCACCTGGCGCCGGCCGAAGGGGTAGGCTTCGGTAATGACGATGTCCGGCCCGATGGTTTTGGCCAGTTCGAGCAGTTCGTCGCGACGGCGGGCAAGATATTCCTCGTCTGCGGGCTTGCCGTTCTCATCGACGAGGCCGGCGAAATCGGTTCCGGAAGTGCGCAGAGGCGGAAGCTGTACGACGCGAAAAGGCGTGTGGGAGAGTATTTTGACTGGCAGGCCGCCGGTCACCAGGGTCAGATCGAATCCGGCTTCGTGCAGTGCATCGCAAAGCCGGCGGGCCCGGTAGACATGCCCGATGCCGAGCAGATGTTGCACATAGAACAGAAGAGAGGGTTTCATTCTGCTGCCACGGCGCGTGCGCTTGTCCCTGTCAGGGACGTGTCGAACAGGCCGATCAGTTCGGCAGACGTGGTTTCGTGGCTGAATTCGGTGCGGACACGCTTTTCCCCGGCGGCGGCTAGGCGTTCGCGCAACTTCGTGTCACCGATCAGCCGCTTCAATGCCCCGGTCAGGGCAGGGGCATCTTCTGCGGCACACAACAGGCCGGTCTGATTGTCGATGATCAGCTCTCCGACGCCTGAAACATCGGTCGAAATACAGGCAAGGCGCTGACTCTGGGCTTCCATCAGGACGTTTGGCAAGCCATCACGGTCGCCATCAGCCGCAATGCGGCAGGGAAGGGCGAAGATGTCGGCTTCGCGGTAGGCCTTGAGCACAGTCTCCTGCGGTTGGGCGCCGAGCCACGAGATCCGTTCCGCGATGCCAAGCCGCGTGGCCTGCTGTTTCAACTCAGCGAGTTTTCCGCCGCCGCCGATATGTACGAGGCGCCAATCGGCATCAGCGGGAAGTGCCGCCAGCGCATCAAGCAGCAGATCGAAGCCCTTTTTCTCGACCGCGCGCCCGACGGCGAGAATGGTGGTTGTTCCGTCTGTTTTTTCAGCTTTGGCTTGCGGGCTCGGGAACCGCTCCAGGTCGATGCCGTGATAACTCAGGTGCACGCGCTCCGGGCTTTGCGAGAGCGATTGCAGATGGGCGTGGCCGGATGCGGTGCAGGTCACGGTCCATTGCGTGTCGGCAAGCTTCTCCGTCAGTTCCCAGTCCGGCGAGGTCCAGATGTCCTTGGCATGCGCCGAACAGCTCCACGGCAGACCGCTCATCAGGCTGGCATAACGGGTCACGCTTGCAGGGGTATGGATGAAATGGGCATGCAGCCACCGCACGTCGTGTGCGACTTCCGCGGCAAGGACGCAGGCCTGGCCGAAACGGCGGATGCGGTTCGGGGTCAGGTCGCGGCGCAGATCGCCAAGAAATGCCGATATTGCATGCCGGAAGCCCGGCAGCTTTCTGCTTGCCAGCAGTCCCCGCAGCACGCGGAACGGCTCCTGGTACAGATATTCGGGCAGATAGGTCACCGGCGCAGTGATCTGCCTGTGCACCGGGTGTATGGTCTTATCCGTAGGCCTGCGCAGGGATATGATGCGCAGGTCGAACCCGGCGCGCTGCAGCGCAAGGATTTCCTGCGCGATGAAGGTTTCCGAAAGACGTGGATAGCCTTTCAGCACAATTGCGAGGGGTGTCCCCGCACGTGCCTTGAGGGATGCATGCTGTCTTGCCGAGGGTTTCAGATGCCCGCTCCGACGAGGGATAAATCCTGCCGGCTCAACCGTGAAAAGTGATCGCCGACCAGATCGCAGATGGTGTCGAGCCCATCGAGCGTCAACGGTTGCGCCACCTGGGATGGCCTGTTGCGTGCCGGCAGGCGGCGCAGGGCGTCGGCGAGCTTCATCGGGTCTGCGGCTTCTTCCGGCAGCAGCATGTCGACGATGCCGAGTTCGGCGGCCCTGCGGGCGCGGATTTCCTGTTCGCGGCGCGGCTTGGTCCGTGGCACGATCAGGGCAGGGCGGTCATAGGACAGTATTTCGCAGAACGTGTTGTAGCCGCACATGCTGACGATGCCGGTTGCGTTCGCCAGCAGGGTCTCGGCGCGATTGTCGAAATCGATGATTGTCACGCCGGGAAGGCTCGCGGCGCGCTTGTGCAGTTCCTCGCGTTCGCCGGACTTCATGAAGGGCCCGAGAAGCAGCAGGAGCGGCTGCTCGAGGGAACCGGCGGCTTCGCGCGCGGCTAGCACCTGATGCATCAATGGTGCACCGTCGCCGCCGCCACCGGCGGTGACGAGAATATAGTTTTCCGGGATGTTCTGGCCGTGGATCGTCGGGGCTGCCTTGCCGGTGCGATCGAGATAGCCGGTATAGGTGACCCGGCGTTCGAGCGAAGGCGGAATATCGAGGCCGGTCAGCGGATTCCAGAAGACCTCGGGGCCGTAGACCCAGATGTGGCTGTAGAGATCGGCCATCTTGTGCACCATGTCGGTGCGATCCCATTCCCGCTTCAGTTCGTCAGGGGCATCCATGACTTCGCGAAGTCCGGCGATCAGGGTCGTGCCTCGGCCGCGCAGCATGCGCAGCGTCGTCTCCAGCTCGCCGCGCAGTCCCATAGGCTCCTTGTCGACGATCATGAGGTCGGGATCGAAGGAGGCTGCCGTGTGATGGATCACGGCGCGGCGCATTTCCAGCGTGTCGGCGAGATCGATGTGCTCGTCGAGCGAGGTATAATCGCCGTTGTGCAGCTTGATGACGCTCGGAATCTTGACGAAATCCACGCGTGCGCGGAAATCGAACGCGCCGGCAATCGGAGAGCCGGAAATAATCAGCACAAGTATGCCGTTGAAGCGCTCGACAAGCGCATGGGCAATCGAGCGGCAGCGGCGCAGATGGCCGAGGCCGAAAGTGTCGTGGCTGTACATCAGCACACGGGCGTGTCCGCGGCGGGTCATGGCCGGGCCTCTTTTGATACGCTTTCCCCGCAATTGGCTCGCCTGGACATGCAGCCCGGGTTCCGCAGATCGGCGACGATTTTCACTCGCCGCGAACCACGATGTTCCCGTCGTGCCAGATACCCAGTTTGAACCCCCGTTCGGGAGAGTCCTAGCACGAAGATTTGCCGCTGTCGCGGGTGAGTTGACCTTAGGGCTGCATAGAGAAGCTGCACGCCTGGAATCGCGGCGGCACCCGGTTTTGCAGCAACCGGAGGCTTACTTGTAGGGATCTGCGGCATCCCGCAATCCGTCGCCGAGGAAGTTGTAGGCCAGAATGACCAGGATAACCGGAAGGACCGGCAGCATCAGCCATGGATAAAGCGCGACCACGTTGATGTTCTGCGCTTCGGTCAGCAACACACCCCATGAAGTGACGGGCGGGCGCAGGCCCAAGCCTAAGAAGCTGAGCGCGGTCTCGCCAAGGATCATGGTGGGAATGGAGATGGTCGCCGACGCGATCAGGTGGCTGATAAAGCCGGGCACGAGATGGCGGGCGATGATGCGCGAGGGGTTTGCGCCCATGAGCTGAGCCGCCAGCACGTAGTCTTCCTCGCGCAATGACAGCAATTTTGAACGCACAGCACGCGCCAGCCCGGTCCAGTCCAGCAGACCGAGGATCACCGTGATCGCGAAATAGACCAGCAACGGGCTCCACGTCACCGGCATGATTGCCGCCAATGCAAGCCAGAGCGGAATTGAGGGGATCGACTGGATCACCTCGATGAGGCGCTGGACGACCATGTCGACCCAGCCGCCGTAATAGCCGGCAAGCCCGCCGATGATGATGCCAAGCGTGAAGCTGATACCGACACCGATCAGGCCGATGGAGAGCGAAATGCGGGCGCCGTAGATGATGCGCGAAAGCATGTCACGCCCGAGCCGGTCGGTGCCGAGCAGGAAAGCGTTCTGGCCTTCGGCCGGGCAGAAGAGATGGCGCTCCATGGGTACGAAACCCCACATTTCGTAAGCTTCGCCCTTGCAGAAGAAGCGCAGCTGCACCGGCTTGTCGGTCCTGAAGGTGTATTCCCGCTTCAGGTTGTCCATGTTGAGGTGATAGTCGGTGTCGTAGACATAGGGACCTTTGAAACCACCATCATGAAAAAGATGCACCCCCTGAGGCGGGTGGTAGATGTGGTTGATATGGCGCGAATCCAGCTTGTATGGCGCGAAGAACTCGGCGAAGACTGCAATAAAGAACAGAAGAAGCAGGAAAATCCCGCACCATACCGCAACCTTGTGGCGCTTGAACTTCCACCACATCAGCCGCCACTGAGAAGCCAGATAGATGCGTTCCTGGGCCGGCGTCAGCGCTTCGATCGTGCGCGGATCGAATGGCGCGTCGTTGACGAAATGCGGCAGGGATTTTGACGCTGGCGGGGTGAGTTCCATGCTCATTTCGTGCTGCCTCCCGACAGGCGGATGCGCGGGTCAAGCATTGCCAGCGCTATATCGGAGATCAGCACGCCGATCACGGTCAGAAACGCTAGGAACATCAGGAATGATCCGGCAAGGTACATGTCCTGGCTTTGCAGAGCATTGATGAGCAATGGACCTGTCGTTTCCAGCGACAGCACGATTGCAACGATTTCCGCGCCCGAGATGATTGTCGGCAGGATCGAGCCGATGTCGGAGATGAAGAAATTCAACGCCATGCGCAGCGGATACTTCATCAGCGCCTTGAACGGGTGCAGCCCCTTGGCGCGCGCAGTCGTCACATATTGCTTTTGCAGCTCGTCGAGCAGATTGGCGCGCAGGCGGCGGATCATGCCGGCCGTACCCGATGTTCCGATGACGATGACCGGGATAACCAGATGGCCTGCGATCGATTTGGCCTTTTCCCAGCTCAGGGGCTGATCGAGAAACTCCGGCGCCATGAGGTGCCCGATCGAAGTGCCAAACCACCGGTTGGCCAGATACATCATGATCAGCGCGAGCAGGAAGTTCGGCGTCGCCAAGCCAAGCAGGCCGACGAAAGTCAGGCCATAATCTCCCCAACTGTACTGATGGGTGGCTGAATATATTCCTATCGGGAAAGCTATCAGCCACGTGAAGATGATCGTCACGAAAGATATCAGGATCGTCAGGAACAGCCGGTCGCCGACAACCTCCGAAACAGGAAGCTCATAGGCAAAGGAATAGCCGAAGTCGCCGACGAACCAGCCGCCGAGCCACTGAAAGTAACGCTCGATGGGCGGTTTATCGAAGCCGTATTCCTCTCGCAGGAAGTTGAGCCGGTCCTCGTCAACGGATTCGCCCTGGGCCCGCAGCTCTGCAACGTAGCTTTCGAAATAGTCGCCGGGCGGCAGCTCGATGATCGTGAACACCAACGCGCTCGTGATGAGCAGCGTCGGGATCATTATCAGGATACGGCGGAAGATGTAGCTCAGCATGGACGTTGGCGATCTCAGGACGGGTTGGATGACGTCTGGTCAAACCAGAATGTGTCAGGCTGATAGATCCCGAAATAGGCGCCTGGGTCGTAGGTGTAGAGGCCATTTTCCGGGACGTTATGCAGGTGGTTGGAAACCACGATCGGCTGGGAAGTGCCGTTGACGATGCCGATTGCGAATACCTCATCGGCATGAATCTTCAGCATTTCGTGCCAGATCGCAGTCTTTTGAGCCATGCTGCCGGCCTCAAGCCAGCTGGTATAGAGCTCAAGCAGGCGTTTTGCTGCCGGAAGTTCCGGGGCTTCCCCGTTCTCTCCACCCGATTCGGTGTTGAGCCCCCATGCCGGCCACTGCAACTGCTGCTGCGTGGTGGGCGCCAGTTCGTTGGGGCTGAAATCGGCAGTCGGCAGGGCATTGTCGTATCCCGGCCATACCGAAATCATTGTCTGGCCGGCGAAAACACGGCGGCGGAAGATATCGCGCTGGGAAGAGCGGGGATAGATTTTGATGCCGGCGGCGAGCCAGGTGTCATGAATCAACTGGATGACATCCGATTCCTCGGTGCTTTCGCCGGCGGATGCGACAATGATCTCCGCACGCCGTCCATCCGGAAGCAGGCGGACGCCATCACGGGCGCGCTTGTCGAGACCCATCTCATCCAGCAGCGCATTAGCCTTTTCCAGATCGAATGCGGTCCAGGCATTGGCGTATTCAGGCTTGTAGAGCTTGCTTTTCGGCAGAACCGTATTGGCGCTGACGCGGGCGAGCCCATAGTAGATCGCCTGATTGATTTCTTCGCGGTTGATGGCCAGCGAAAGCGCGCGGCGGAAACGGACGTCGCGGAAAATGTCACGCCAGACCGGGTCCTCATAGTTGAGGTTCGGATACAGGGCTATTTGCGACCCTTTTCCGGTTTCCCAAAGGCGGACGCTGTAGCCGCGCTGTTTTTCGGTTGCTTTCAGGAAGGTGTAGTCGTCGAAACGGATGTAGCGGCCCTGCAGATCGCTTTCGCCGGTTCCCGTCTTTGCTGGAATGAGGCTCGATGAGCCCGTGGAAAGCGTCACCGTATCGATATACGGCAACTGGCGGCCATGTTCGTCGGTGCGGTGGAAGTACGGGTTGCGCTCGAACACGAAACGTTCTGCCGGAGGCGTTGTTATGCTGCGCCATGGCATGAGCGTGGGAAGGTCCGGATTCTCCGGGCGGTAGCTGCGCGCCATGCGCCGATGAAGCGAACCCCAGTCCTTGACGCCCTCGTCCTCGACCATCTTCGCGAGCTTGTCCGCGTCCTGATAGCGCTCATGAAACTGCTTGAGATAATGCGCCGGCATGGCGATCTCGAGCGGACGCGGACCGGCCAGCGCCGGCAGGAAAAGCGGGTTGGCCTCGGCCCAGGTGTAGCGGATCGTGGTTTCGTCGATCACTTCGAATGCCGGACCGTTGCCGTGCGGCCGCATCTCGGGCGGAAAACCGCCGCGTGAAAGCTTTTCATTGAGCGCCACGTCTTCATACCAGTAGCGGAAGTCCTCGGACGTGAAGGGGTGGCCGTCGGACCAGCGGTGTCCGGGGCGCAGATGCATTGTGAAGACACGGTCGTCCTCGATGTCGATCGATTCCAGAATGTCGGGCTCAAGATCGAAATCCGTATTGAATCCGACCAGCCGGGCATAGCTGAAGATCGTCATCATGCGGATGTCTTTCTGGTCCTTCATCAGCATGTTCCATGTGCCGCCATAGGCACCGGGCTCGCGCGAGGAACCGGACAGGTCCACGACCTTCGGATTTGCCGGCAATCTGCGGTCAAGCGGCGGGAGTTCGCCGGCAGACACCTTTTCGGTCAGCATGGGGGCCTGCTTTTGCGCAAGGTCGGGGGCTGCCAGTGAAGGCATGGCCAGCAAGACCAGTGCGGCCAGAGTCATGGTAGTCTTTGTGAGCGCCGATCGTATCAAGGCAAGCATCATCAGATCACCTCAGAGGCTGGCGTACCGGCGCGGACCAATACGCGGTGGCCAGGTTCGACTTCGACAAACTCCATACTCGCGGCTTCGCCGCTGTCCTGCTGCGGCCGGAATTTTTCTTTCCAGTTGGCCGTATCCGAACCCGGGCGCAGACGCATCGTGTCGAAATCGAGCGGACGGCCGAGATCGGGATAGGGCACGGCGTCAAGCAGGGCGCGGGTGTAGGGGTGGCGCGGATTGCGGAACAGGCTGGAACGCTGCGCGATTTCCACCAGACGCCCCTTCCACATCACGGCGATCCGATCGGCCATGTAGTCGACGACCGCCAGATTGTGGGAAATGAATAGATAAGTTAGATTAAATTCTGACTGTAAATCCTTGAGAAGATTTAGGATTTGAGCCTGAACACTGACGTCCAGTGCGGATACGGGCTCATCGCAGATGATCAGGCGAGGTTCGAGAGCTAAGGCGCGGGCAATGCCTATGCGCTGGCGCTGTCCACCGGAGAACGAGTGTGGGTAGCGGCTGAGATAACGCGGGTCCAGTCCAACCTGGCTCATCAGTTCGGTTACGCGCTGGACTTGGGATGCGCGGTCGCCGATACCGTGAATTGCTAGCGGTTCGCGCAGGATTTCCATGACTGTCATGCGCGGATTGAGGGACCCGAACGGGTCCTGGAAGATCATCTGGATATCGGAGCGCGCATCTTTCAGATCATCCGACCCTAATGCTGTCAGGTCGACCGTATCGCCCGGATCGGCACTGAACAGAACGCGCCCTGTATCTGGTGTCAGGGCGCGGGTGATCAGCTTGCTGACCGTGGTTTTGCCGCAGCCGCTCTCACCAACGAGGCCAAGGCACTCGCCACGCCCGATGTCGAAACTGACATTGTCTACCGCGCGCACGGATTCCTGAGTATCCGAGGTGAAAAAACTTCCCTTCTTGATCTGGAAGGATTTTATCAGGCCATCGACCCGCATGATCGGGTCTTTCTCCGGAGATGCCTTTTTAGCCTTGGTCTTCGGCTTTGTTTTCCCGGCCCCTGTTTTGGCGGGGGCTGCCGCGGAACGCAGCGATACCAGTCTCTCTCCGGGTTGCATGTCGAAATGCGGGACGGCTGCCAGCAAGGCCTTGAGATAGGGATGCTGCGGCTTGCCGAAGATCGCCTTGATGGGACCGGCTTCCATGATCTCGCCGTGATAGATGACGACAACCTCGTCGGCCATATTGGCGACAACGCCCAGATCGTGGGTAATCAGCAGCATGGCCATGCCGAATTCGGCCTGCAGGTCCTTGAGCAGGGCGAGAACCTGTGCCTGGACCGTCACGTCGAGCGCGGTTGATGGTTCATCGGCGATCAGCAATGCCGGCCGGCAGATCAGCGCCATGGCAATCATGGCGCGCTGGCGAAGACCGCCCGACAACTCGAACGGATACATGTCATAGGCGCGCTGCGGGTTCGGGAAACCGACCCGTGCCAGCATGTGCTCGGTTTCCTCGCGCGCCGCGCGTCCGCGCGTATCGGTATGCAGAACCAGAGCCTCTTCGATCTGGTTGCCGATGGTGTGCACCGGCGAGAGCGACGTCATCGGCTCCTGGAAGATGATCGAAATCCGTCCGCCACGGATCTGACGCATCAAATTGCTGGATTGGGGCAGGGCGGCGATGTCCGTGACGGCGCCGTCCCTTGCGGGATCGGAAAATGCGATCTCACCGCCTGTGATGCTGCCATTGCGCGGCAGAATCCCCATTACAGCCTGCGAGATGACAGATTTGCCGGAACCGGATTCGCCAACGAGTGCAACCACAGAACCGGGTTTTATGCGCAGGCTGGCGCCCTTGACGACCTCAAGGGGCTCTCCCTGCAAATCGAAGGAAATGCGCAAATCACGGATCGTGAGCAAGTTCCCGCCGGTTTCAGCGCCGAGTGCGCTTGCGGCGGGCGATGCCGTTTGCGTTGAGCTTGGTTCGGTTTGCAAGGTAGATGTTTCCGGTTTGCTCTTGATTTCGGATCGGCGCTTGAACGATCGGGATTCTCGTTTTTTCGGTTTGCAGGCGTCGGGTGCATGAACCCTGTTAACCAATGCAGCGCGATGTGACCCTGAAGCAGCCGTCATGGCAAGCCCCCGGGCAGCTTTTTGGCTGCTTTGAAGAGGCAAGCGCGCTTTTTGAGCCACACAATCACACCTACAGCATGCATGGCGGGGGCTTTTTCCGGACAGGCTGCTTTGGCTGGTGCCTGTGGCATTCACAGACGTATATATATAGAGAGAGTATGTGAGCCGGGGCATGCACGATGACGTGTGCGTGAAAAGTGCCGATCTGCGTGCGTGCCGATTCCACTCCGAGTGCGCCGATTCCATGGTGGGAGCCGACTCATCCCGGATCAGATTCGGCTTTGAGTCGGGGAATCGCGGGGTGGAAAAGCAGGGGGATGTGCTTCACCCGGGGCGTGCAATGGTTAACGAAAAGCTGACCTCACGGCCTCAAAGGGCCTGAAATAGTCAATAAACTGTTGAATATGGCAATTCCAGCCGATGCACATGAGCCACAACGTTGTCGAAAAGACACACCCCCCGGAAAAGGGGGCCGAGATGGGCCCGGTGATGGATTTGCCTGTTGAACGGGCAGTGCGCATCGGTATGTTGCTCTCAGCGACACCGGGGACCCGGAATGTCGTGAACGCCTGACTAGGGGCAGTTCTTTCGGGGGCAAACTCTAACAGGCTAATTCACGGGGAATTGGGGAAACCCTTCCTTTCATAGGCACAGGCGGTTCGCCGCGGGCCCGAAAGAGAAGAAACCTGGTCCCTTATTCGTTTTTGACTGGAGGTCAGGATGAACAAGTTTAAGAGCCTTCTCCTCGGCACGGCTGCGGCAGCGATCGCGGCTACCGGGGCCCAGGCCGCTGACGCCCCGATGGGCCGTGAGCCGGTCTACCGTTGCGATATCACCGGCTTCATCGAGCTGCCGGGCACCAACATCTGCTTCAAGGTCGGCGGTTTCGCCCGCTTGATCGTTTGGGGCGCCAATGAAGATGCTGGTACTGTCGTAGATGACGCCCTTGGTGGCGACGATTTCGGCATGTACGCTCAGGGCCGTCTCAACTTCGACGCCCGCCGCTCGACCGACCACGGCACGGTTCGTGCTTTCGTCGAAGTCCAGGCGACGGACAACAACAGCAACACCGGCGGCGCCCTGCAGCTCCGTCACGCCTTCGCGCAGCTCGGCAACTGGGTCTTTGGTAAGACCTCGTCGACCTTCCTGCACGGTGCGTCTTCGGCCAACGGTACCGATCCCACGATCACCGGCCACACGATCCGCATCAACCAGATCCGTTACACCCACTCGATTGGTAACGGCCTGACGGTTGCGGTCGCCATTGAAGACCAGGCCTACGAGAACACTCGTACCACCACCAGCATCTCCACGACTGCTGTGAACACCACAAACGTTGGCTTCACGCCTGGTAACGGTGGCTCGGGCGAAAACAACCTGCCGAATTTCGTTGCCAACATCCACTACTCGAATGGCGGTTGGGACACCCAGCTGTCCGGTGTTCTGCACCAGAACGAGTTTGGTGATGGTACAGACGAGCTTGGCTACGGTATCCTGCTTGGTATCGCTGGTGAGCTGACCGATCAGCTCAACCTCATCGCCAAGATCGGCTACTTCCACGCCAATCCGAGCTACGCGTTCGACTTCTTCACTGGTGGCACCAACACCGGTGACGACTACGACCAGTTCGGCATCGTTGGTGGTGTGGCCTACGAAGTCAGCGATGAAGTCACCTTCCAGCTCGCTGGTTTCTGGGGCACGGCGGACAACAACAATAACACGGTTGGCGCCATTCCGGCTCCTGCTACTGTCTCAGGTACCGGCACGAACGCCGTTACGGCGGTCGATCACGACCTGTGGGGCGCATCGGCTCTGATTTCCTGGCGTCCGGTTGGCGGCTTCGAGTTCCTCGGCGAACTGATGTACCGCAACACCGATCCGGCCGTTGGTGCTGACACTGACGAAGTCATCGGCGTCTTCTCGGCAGCTGCTTCCTTCTAATCGGAACGCAGTTTGAGATCATGGACCCCGGCGGGAAACCGCCGGGGTCTTTCTTTTGTGTTTCTTTCTTTTGCCCAATGCGCAAAGTCGGGTGTTGCGCCGATCCGTTCCCCGGTCTAGCAAGGTCATGGTGGCGAATGCGTGCGGGTGACCGGGAAGCTTGTGGCGGGCTTGCCTGGCGAATAGTGAAATAACCGCGCTGAGCAATTCGTCCTACGTGACGGGGAGGGATGAGCGATGTGTCGTCCGTGGCGATGGTTCTGGGGAATCGTGCCGCTCGCGCTCATCGCGCTGCTTGCGCTCTATTTCAAGCCGGCTCCCATGGAAGCCGATCTGTCGGCCCGCACGGCAGGCGATCTTGCCGCAGCAGGGTATGACTGGGCTGAAATCAGTTTCGATGGCCGTGATCTGACGCTCGGTGGGACAGCTCCTTCCGAAGAGGCACAATCTGCGGCCCGCAGCCTGGCTGCGAGAACCTGGGGTGTGCGTACCGTCAACGATATTTCCAGCTTGCTGGCGCTTGCCGATCCGTTCGTCTGGAGTGCGCGGCGCGACGCCGATGGTGTGACGATCTCGGGCAATGTTCCATCGACTGCGGCCAGGGTTGCAATGCTGGAGACCGCAAGGGCCGCGTTACCGGGAATTGACGTGGATGTGTCGGGCCTGATGGCCGCGCGCGGGGTGCCCAATGAGGCGCACTGGACGGCGGCAACACGATTCGGCCTGGAACAACTCGCGCATCTTGAGACCGGTGAGATTTCGCTGCGCAATCTGGCATTTTCGGTGATCGGTGCGGCCCGCACACCGCAATCCTACGAGGCGTTGTTCAACGCGCTGAAAACGCTGCCCGATGGGCTGACAATGACGGCGCAGTCGATCAGCGCGCCGGTTGTATCGCCGCATAAGTGGGAGGCGGCCTATGACGACGGAAAGCTGGTCATGTCAGGCTACGCACCGGATTTTGCCGCCCGGGATGCGCTCGCGGCCGCGATTCGCGATTTGCTACCTGGCGCCAGTGTCGACGGCGACGTCGCTGTTGCCGGTGGGGGGATCGACAGCGCGCTTTGGAGCCGGGGAACATCCTTCGTTTTGCAGCAATTTTCCCGCCTAAGGGGCGCAAAGGCCATTCTGGAAGACGGAAGGCTGTCGATTTCCGGTGAAGCAAAGAACATCGAGGACTACGAATCGGTTCAGGCCGCACTGGATTCGGTTCCCGTGGGCATCGAACTGTTCCGTGCCGACATCAAGCCTGCGGCCGCGGATACGTTTGCATGGATTGCAAGTCTCAACAGCGACGGCCTGTCGCTGAGCGGCTATGTGCCAAGCGCGGTAGCGCAACAACGCATCGTGGATTTGGTCTCGGGAGCGCTTCCCGATGTTGCGGTTCGCGACCGCATGCGGATTGCACAGGGTCCGGACGAGGCGACCGACGATGCATGGGCCAGCGGGGCCGCGTTCGGCTTCAAAATGCTTTCGTATCTCAGCGATGGCAACGTGGTGATGACACCGGGTGCCCTGTCCATCAGTGGAACTGTGCGTTCGCCGGGGGTTTTCGATGAGGCGATGGGCGCGTTGTCGTCCGTGCCGGAAGACTTTTCGCTTTCGCGTGAAGGCATACAGCCTGCAACGGTCGATCCATTCGAATGGTCGGCGCGGCTAGATGCAAACAGCATTGCGGTCGAGGGGTTTGCGCCCAGCGCTGCGGCACGGAACAAGCTTGTCGGAACATTCGCGGATGCACGGCCGGGCACGGAAATTCAGTCGACGGTCATGGTTGCGCGCGGTCCGCTCGGCGAGGCTGGATTCAACGACGTCACGGGGTTCGTTGCGCGGCTGTTTGCAAATTTCAGCGAGGGCAGCGCCGGGTTGAAAGACAAGGCCTTGTCGATTTCCGGCGTTGCGCGCGATGTCGATGCTTTCCGCGCCGCCGAGGCTGCAATGCAAACTCTGCCGGATGGCGTGGTGCGGGGGAACCTCGAGATTTTTCCCGCCGCAATCGGAGTGCTATCCTGGACGGCGACCCGGGACGCCAACCGTTTGGTGCTTGACGGTTTCGTGCCTTCCGAAGCGGTTCGCAAGTCGGTTCTGTCTGCAGCCAAGCAGGCTATACCCGGCGGTGAGGTGACCGACAGGATGGAAGTCGCCTCGGGCGGACCTGAGGCTGCGATCTGGGGCCATGCAACGGCATTCGCATTGAAGCAGCTGGGCCGCATGACGCGCGGGCAGGCACGGCTGTCGGGTGCGGAATTCTCGCTTGAAGGCATCGCGCCTGATTTTCCCGCCTATGACGGCATTCTGGCCGATGTACCTGCGGCGATGCCGGGCGGACTGAAACTGGTGCGTGCCGACATCCTGCCGCCGTCGATTTCTCCCTATATATGGGGGGCCAAGCGTGATGCGGACTCAATCACGTTGTCTGGCCATGTTCCAAGCGACGGCGTGCGCAGCGAGATCGCCGCATTCGCAAGAGAGCGTTTCCTGGGATTGGCGGTCAATGACGAAATGAAGCTCGCTTCAGGTGCGCCCGAAGGCATGGTTCAGGCCGTCGGGGTCGCATTTGCAGCGCTTGGCCAACTCTATGAGGGGGCAGCGACACTTGCGGACAGGCGCCTGACGCTTACCGGAGAGGCCCCTGACGAGGCTTCAGCCGAAGCCGCGGACGAATTCATTTCCAAGCGGCTTCCTGAAGGGTTTTCGGGGACCAGCTCGATCCGCGTCGCGGAAGCACCTCCACCGCCGCCAAAGCCCGAGCAGCCGGATGACGCCACGGCATGTCAGGACCGTTTGAATACGATCATGACGGGCAATGTGGTGCGGTTTGAGGTCAATAAGGCAGATATCAGGTCCGAGAGCTTTGATCTGCTCGACCGGATTGCCGAAGCCGCGCAGGGCTGTCAGGGGTTCAACATCGAGGTTGGCGGACATACGGATTCAGACGGACCGGAAGAGTACAATCTCGACTTGAGCCAGAAACGGGCAGAAGCCGTGGTCCGTTACCTGGTCGGTAAAGGCGTGTCGGAACAAAGGTTGAAGGCTGTCGGCTATGGTGAAAGCAAGCCGCTTGCCTCCAATGACAATGACGCCGGCAAGGCGCGAAACCGGCGTATCGAATTCACGATCATCCAGTGAGGTGATGATGCTCTATCTCATTTCCCAGCTTTGGCTGTTCATTCTGATGGCGATGATCGCGGGCATGCTGACAGGCTGGCTGACGGCACGGTCATACTGACAGGCAGTCCGCAAAGGCGGCTGGAAGGGGCGAGCCAATGAACATTCTGGTTTTCCAGATCGTGCTGCTGCTGTTGTTGGCATTCCTCGGTGGCTGCGCGCTTGGGTGCTGGCTGAAACGTATTTTCACCGCGCAGGAAATCGGTGTCAGCATTCCGGTGCCGCCGGAATTGCTGGTTACGGAACCAGAGGAAGATGAAACAGCGGCAGAATCCATGGAGGATGAGACGGCAGAGGTGCCAGCGGTGTCCGACGATGCGCAGCCTTCCGCAGCTTCATCACCGGTTCCTGCTGACGATCAGCCCGCCGCCGAAAAGACGGCGGCCAAGGCGGACACCATGGCTGCGACCGGGAAAGAAGCTGCCACAGCCGACGGCTCTCCGAAGCAGGAGGAAAAGACGCCCACGCCTGAACCTGCGATATCAGAGCCAGAGAAGGAAACCTCTGCGCCAGTTGATGAGGAACGGGGGGAATTGATCGAGGTTGCAACCGATGGCGAGCTAAGCGGACGCCAGCCCAAGGGCTTTAGAGAGCCTCGTGACGGCAAGGCGGACGATCTGAAAAAGATTCGCGGTATCGGCAAGGTCAACGAAAGCAAGCTGAACAGTGCCGGAATCTGGCATGCGGACCAGATTGCCGCGTGGACAGATCAAGAAGCCGAATGGATCGATGGCTATCTGGGTTTTCCGGGACGTGTTGCGCGCGAAGACTGGATTGGCCAGGCGAAAGCGCTCGCCGAGGGCAAGGCGACATCTGCGAAGAGCTGATGGTTGCGAAGTGCCTGTGCTGCTAGCCGCAATGAGCCGCGAACCCCGCGATGAGCCGTAGCACTGGCATCTCGATGAGCAGCGGCGCGTGTCCGCTGTCGGGAATGGTTGCGCTTTCGAAGTCGGGGTGATGCTGGCGCATTTCGGAAACCGTCTTTGGCGCCAGAATGTCGGAATTCTCGCCGCGCAAACACAGCACCGACACATGCGAAAGCGTGGCGAATTGAGCCCAAAGCGGCGGACCTGCCTTGTCGAGGTCCAGTCCTTCAAGCGGTTTCAAGAGGTTGGGGTCGTAGTCAGGCATAATCCGGCCATTGGCATCACGATAGATCTTGTGTGCCATTGCACCCCATTCCTCGTCGGACAATTTCGGATAAAGCGCTGACCACATACGCTTCAACGCATCAGCGGCTTCATCCCAACCGCGTGCTGCGGGGCGTTCACGCATGTACTGGCGGATACGCAGCAGACCCTGCGGTTCGATGACCGGGCCGATATCGTTCAGCAGGACGCCGGCAATTGCTCCCGGCCTTGCTGCCCCCAGCAACATGGAAATCAGGCCGCCGCGTGATGTGCCGATGAAGATTGCCCGCTCGATGTCGAGTGTGGTCAGCAGGTCGAGGACGTCCTGTAATTCGACTGCAAGACTGTAATTTTCCCAGTTGCGGTCGTATTCGGAGCGCCCGCGCCCGCGATAGTCGGGAACGATAACGCGGCGTTCGTAGCCGGGAACGGTCGCCAGCCAGGATGCCAGTTCATGAAAATCGCGTGCGTTTCGTGTTAGCCCGGCCAGGCAAATGACGGGTGTGCGTTCGCTGCGGCGTGGACCGTAGTGGGAATAGACCAGCCGTAATCCGTCCTGGGATGTATAGCTTTGCTCGCGGAAGGACGCGTGCACGTTGCCATCGGGCAGTTGCGGATATGCGGGTTTTTCTTCGGCTGCGGGGGTGGATTTCCGTGCTGTTGCAGATCGTGTTGCTTTCGCCATGAGACTTTATCAGTTCGTTGCGCCACGCATCAGGTCGCGTGCAAGTGCGATTTGGGCGGGCGTTCCGGGCAGCAACGCCCGGTAGACCTGCAGGTTCTCCATGACGCGCTGCACGTAGTTGCGCGTCTCGGTAAACGGTATCAGCTCGACCCAGTCAACCGGGTCGACACGCGGATCGCGCGGATCGCCGAAGCGCTTGATCCATTTGTCGACGTTGCCCTTGCCGGCATTGTACGACGCGATGGCGAGAATATAGGAGCCATTGAACTGGCCGATGCGCTCGCCAAGGTAGGTTGCGCCGAAGGTGGCGTTGTACTTGGGGTCGCCCGATAGCTTGTCGATCGAGTAACGATAGCCGTTGCGTTTGGCGATGCCCTTGGCTGTGGCCGGCATCACCTGCATCAAGCCGCGTGCTCCAGCGGGGCTGCGGGCAGAAGCATTGAACTCGCTTTCCTGCCTGGCAATGGCATAGATCAGCGCCAGCTCCGGAAAATTGCTTCCCTTGACTGAGGGTACGACGCCGACAGGGAAGGCGTGGCGCTCAAAGGGCAGGCCGTCCTGGGTCGCCTTCTTGCCAATGCGCACTTGCAAGTGTGTCAGGCCCAGTTCGCCGGCTCGATCGGCCAGATAGGCAATGTCGCCCGGATCGGTCAGGCGCTCGCGCAGGTCATAGAAGAACGTGCCGAGATATTCCGTTTCTCCTATATCGTGCAGCAGGTTGACCGCCATCATCGGCGCGCTGTTTGCCAGGCGCTTGTTTTCCGGCGGGCGGGCCGGGATCCGGATGCCGTTACCCCCCAACGCGTTGATGGCCAGCTGACCGTAGTAGGTGATCGGGAAGGCGGCGGCGGCCTGATATTGTCCTGTTGCCGCGGGCTGGCCGGCGGCCTGCAGGGCGCGGCCCATCCAGTAGTGGGCACGGGCGCGCGAAATCGGTGTTTGCGCCAATTGGGCGGCATTGTTGAAATGCGCCACCGAAGTCTTCGTGTCTTTCAGCCAGCGCAGGGCGATCCAGCCGGCATGGAATTCGGCTTCGATCTTGAGCCATTCGGTTTCTGCCGCATGGCCCGCTGCGATCTGGTAGGCGAGGCGGGGCTGTCCTGCCTCCAGCGCGTTTCGCGCTTCCAGCCGCCGTTCAATCCACCATTCGTCGCGATCGATCAGAAGCTTCGGGTCACGCGGCGCCTTTGCCATGAGCTGCGCGGCGGCCAGTTCCTTGCCTGTGCGGCGAAGCCACTGGATTTCGGCAAAATAATAGGCCGGATCGCCATGCAGGCTCTTTGGAACGGCGTTCAGCAACGTCCGCGCGTTTCTCGATCGCTTGTTCACCGCCGCCCAGGCTTCGCCGAGCTTGCGCTGGCCCGCATCGAGGCGGGCGGCGGCACGCAGCCCCGAAACGTTGTCGTCGTTGTAAAACAGCGCGCGCATACGCACGGCGTGGTCGTTCTTGGTCAGATAGCGGCCCAGGATACGCATCGCGCGATCTTCACCGTCGTGACCGAACAGCTCTCCCGATGTCCATGCGGAACGGATCGTGCGCGCAGCCGCCTTGCCGTTTCCGGTCGCCTGCTCGGCCAGCGCGAGAGCGAGGTGGCCAGGCCCGCTCAAGGGCGGGAAAGCGTTCAGAATATGCAGGGCTGAGGGAGCAGAGGTGTCCTGCTCGATCATCGCGTCTTCCATGCGCGCGCGGATGCGCTCGGTTGGCCAGTCGTGATAGGCGAACAGGAAGCCCGCATAATCATCGACGGACCGGCCGTTGTTGGATTGCCGCAGGATGATGTACTGGACGACGCCTTTTGCGGCGGGATGTGTCAGCCGGCTGGCAATTTGCCAGGCGTCTGAAAACTCGCCCTTGTCGATTTTGGCGATGGCGTCCTTGACCGCGGTCTGTTCAGAACGCGGAATTGCACCTGCATTCAAAACGCGCGGTGCCCACTGCTGTTGAACGGCGGTTTGCGCAGCAGGAAGGGATGCCTGAATGGGTCGGGCTGCGCCTCCCGGCTTGCGGCGCGGCATGGGAACTGTCTGAGGCAGCAGCATCGTGGCGTCTGCGGCCGTTGCCTGAAAGATCAGATCGCTGATGGATTGTGCGCTGCTCTGCGCAACGACCTGGCCATGTGGCGCAGTCGTGCAAGCGAGAACGAATCCCAACAGGGCTGATTTCGCAATCAGCTTGAAAGGAGCGTAGCGCGTCACGGTTGCCGTTGCCTCGTACATGGAAAGCCCGAAATGGCGCGGCATCTACGCCATGGACAGATCCGCCGCTTCACCCATGAGGTGTGTTCGCAACACATCAGGTTCAAGCCCGGATAGCCTCAAATCCGGGAAAAACTATGGCCATGGGGCATGAATCCTTGGCCTGGGTGCCTGTGATCCGTAAGCCATCTTATGCGCGTGAAGGTTAGCGAAGCGTTGCCGGGCGAGCCACATTCCGCAATTTTCCTGAAGGTTTACGGGCCGTGGAGGGATTGCGCGTTGCCGGAACGGGGTTGAGGCTCTATGCTCCGCCCCCGTTTGAAGCGCCCGGTCAGCCGGGCGCATAAGTTTTGTGGTGCGAAAATGACGTTTCATGGTTCCAATCCTGCTCTCATTACGCCTTTCCGCGACGGGAAGGTGGACGAAAAGGCTTTCGCCGAGTTCGTGGAGTGGCAGATCAGCGAAGGGTCGCATGGTGTCGTTCCGGTCGGGACGACGGGCGAATCCCCGACGCTGAGCCATGACGAGCACAAACGGGTGGTGGAACTGTGTGTGCAGGTTGTCGCGGGCCGGGTTCCGGTCATTGCCGGCGCCGGCTCCAACAACACCGCCGAGGCGATCGATTTCGCGGTTCACGCCGAAAAGGTGGGCGCGGATGCGATTCTCTCCGTTGCCCCGTACTACAACAAGCCGACGCAGGAAGGGCTCTACCAGCACTTCAAGGCGCAGGCCGATGCGATCAGCATCCCGGTGTTCATCTACAACATCCCGGGCCGTTCGATCGTCGACATCTCGGTGGAGACGCTGGCGCGGCTGTCGCGCGATTGCGCCAACATCGTTGGCGTCAAGGATGCGACCGCGAAGCTCGACCGGGTTTCGCTGCAGCGCCAAGAGTGCGGCAAGGATTTCATCCAGCTTTCGGGCGAGGATGCGACCGCGCTTGCCTTCAACGCCCATGGCGGGCGGGGCTGCATCTCGGTGACGGCAAACGTCGCGCCGCGGCTGTGCTCGGAATTCCAGGAAGCGACGCTTGCAGGTGATTACACCAAGGCGCTGGAAATCCAGGACCGGTTGATGCCGCTGCACAGGGCGCTGTTCCTGGAGACAAGTCCGGCGCCGGTGAAATACGCATGCTCGCTGCTTGGCAAGGTGCTGCCGGATTCGCGTTTGCCCATCGTGCCGTGCTCCGACGGCGTGAAGGCCGAAGTGCAGGCGGCCATGGTGCATGCCGGGCTTATCAACGGCTAACAAAATCGCCATGTAACGATTATGGCAGACAAGAAACGAATGGCCGCGCGGCGCAACGTCGCCGAAAACCGCCGCGCGCGCTTCGATTACGAAATTCTGGACACCTATGAGGCGGGCCTGTCGCTGACAGGCACGGAGGTGAAATCTTTGCGTCAGGGCAGGGCGACCATCAACGAAGCCTATGCCGGGCCGTCGGGCAACAGCCTGTTCCTGTTCAATGCCTATATCCCCGAGTATGAGGCGGCAAACCGCTTCAACCATGAGACACGCCGTCCGCGCCGTCTGCTGCTGCATCGGCGCGAGATCAACCGGCTGATCGGCGGCGTGCAGCGCGAGGGCATGACCATCGTGCCATTGCGGCTATACTTCAACGATCGCGGTATGGCGAAAATCCAGCTGGGGCTTGGCAAGGGCAAGAAGACCTACGACAAGCGTGAAACCGAGAAGCGGCGCAGCTGGGATCGTGACAAGGCGCGAATCCTGCGCGAGCGCGGATAAGGGGAGGTCAGCATGGTGACATCATTCGACTTGCCGGGAGGTCTGCCGGCGCCGGAAGATGATGGTGGCGCTGCTCATCTGACCGGGGTGACGATGTCGCCGGTGCAGCTTGTCGCGACTTCGGGCGAAGTGGTTGACGCGTCGGCGCTGACCGGCTGCACGGTTCTCTACATTTATCCGATGACCGGAAAGCCGGGTGTCGCGCTTCCCGATGGGTGGGACGAAATACCCGGCGCGCGCGGTTGCACACCGCAATCCTGTTCTTTTCGCGATCATTTCGCCGAGTTGAAGCAGCTCGGCGTGTCGCAAGTCTACGGTCTATCCACGCAAGACACCGACTACCAGCTTGAAGCAAAGGAGCGGCTGCATCTGCCGTTCGATCTGCTTTCGGATGCGGAGTTCAAACTCGGCGATGCATTGCGATTGCCGGATTTCGTCGCCGACGGTATGCGGCTCTACAAGCGCATGGCGCTGATCCTCGATGGCGCAAGGATCCGTCACGTCTTCTACCCGGTGTTCCCACCGGACCGGAATGCCGGCGATGTCGTTGCCTGGCTGAAGGAAAACAATGTCTAGCCTACAGCGTTGATGTGCGCGCGGATGCTCGTCAGCACACTATCGAACATCTCAGGCGTCAGCCGTCGCGTCTGGGTGTTGTAGCGCGAGCAGTGGAAACTGTCGAAAAGCGTGATGTGGCCGATCTTGTGGTGCGCGCCATGGGCAAAAGGCGCTGATTTCAGCGGCACATCGCACGTCCTCAACACGGCTTCATGGGCAATGCGTCCGAGCGCCAGAACCGCGGTCAGCCTTTTCATCTCCGCGAACGTTGCAGCAAGAAAAGGCCGGCAATTGGCGGCCTCCTGCGGCGTTGGCTTGTTCTGCGGCGGCACACAGCGCACCGCATTGGCAATGCGGCAATCGACGAGACGCAGGCCGTCGTCGGGGCGCTTGTCGTAGGTGCCCGTGGCGAAGCCCGTGTTGAGCAGGGTTTCGTAGAGCAGATCGCCGGCATAGTCACCGGTGAAGGGACGGCCGGTACGGTTCGCCCCCTTCAGCCCGGGGGCGAGACCAACGATCAAAAGCTTTGCCGACGCTGCGCCAAACGATGGCACCGGCGCGTTGAAGAAGTCAGGATATTCCTGCTCGTTTTCGAAACGGAATTCGGCCAGGCGCGGACAGATCGCGCAGTCCCGCTTCGGTTCCGATGATGGGATTGCCGGCATCGTTTAAGTCAGCGGTCGGCGAAGTTTTCGCCGTCCGGGCCGCCATCGTCGAAATCCTCGTAATCATCATCACGTGTTTCGCGGCGTGGCGGACGGTCCTGCTGAGGACGCCCGATCGTATCCGCCAAGGCGGACAGCTCGATGAAGTGGTCGGCCTGGCGGCGCAGTTCGTCGGCGATCATCGGCGGCTGGGTCTTCAGGGTCGAAGCGACGGTGACCCGCTTGCCCTTGCGCTGGATGGCTTCCACCAGCGAACGGAAGTCGCCATCACCGGAAAACAGCACGACATGGTCGACATACTGGGCCAGTTCCATGGCATCGATCGCCAGTTCCATGTCCATGTTGCCCTTCACCTTGCGGCGGCCGGCTGCATCGGTGAATTCCTTCGTCGGCTTGGTGACCACGGTGTAGCCGTTGTAGTCGAGCCAGTCGATCAGCGGGCGCACGGAGGAATATTCCTGATCCTCGGCAAGCGCGGTGTAATAATAGGCGCGGATCAGATGACTGTTCTTCTGGAACAAGTCCAGAAGACGGCGAAAATCGATGTCGAAGCCAAGGCCGCGGGCCGTCGAATAGAGATTGGCGCCATCGATGAAAAGGGCGACGCGTTCAGCGTGATTGAAGTTCATGGGTCACTCCGCGGCGCGCAAAGCCCACGCGCGCCTGTTGCTGCCTAATTCATGTGAGGATCATGACCTGTTCGCACGCGCGTGTGCTGAAACCCGTCGTATTTGAAAATCGGTTTGCGCAAGCGCGCCAAATCATTTGCTCAACATTGCTGAGAGCTATGCCGGAAATCGCGGCGAATGCAAGGCATCGAAGGTTGTAAGCCCGGCAATGAATTTGCCATTTTTGGGGAGTACGGAAAGCGTTCGGACTTGCATGAACGGTCAAACCCGCCTATAGCGAGGTCTTGACTCCCAAAACAACCAGGAGACTGGCACGATGGCGCGCGTCACCGTGGAAGATTGTATCGACAAGGTCGACAACCGTTTTGATCTTGTTCTGCTTGCCGGCCACAGGGCCCGGATGATCTCCAGCGGCTCACCGATCACGGTGAACCGCGATAACGACAAGAATCCTGTCGTTGCGCTTCGCGAAATCGCCGACGAGACCCTTTCGCCGGAAGATCTGCGCGAGGAGCTGATTCATTCCTTGCAGAAGCACGTTGAGGTTGATGAGCCCGAGGCCGATACCGTGCCTCGTATTGCAGCTGAAGGCAGCAACGAAGACGGTGAGCCGCTCGACAGCATCGACCTTTCCGAGGAAGAATTGCGCCGTGCTCTGGAAGGTCTGAAGCCGCCGGAACGTGACGATTGATCGAGGGGTAGTTCCGGCAGCCTGCCTGCCGGCCAAGCGTAGCGGAGACGTCCGCAGATGATGCGGCAATACGAACTCGTCGAACGGGTCGCCCGCTACAATCCCCATACCGACGAGCAACTGCTCAACCGGGCCTACGTCTACGCCATGAAGGCGCACGGGTCGCAAACCCGTGCGTCGGGCGATCCTTATTTCTCCCATCCGCTAGAAGTTGCCGCGATCCTGACCACTCTCAGGCTCGACGATGCGACCATTGTTGCTGCGCTTCTGCACGATACGATCGAGGATACCGATGCGACGCGCGAGGAAATCGACCGGCTGTTTGGCCCGGAGATTGGAGCGCTTGTCGACGGACTGACCAAGATCAAGAAGCTCGATCTGGTGTCCAAGCGGGCCGCTCAGGCGGAAAACCTGCGTAAACTGCTGCTGGCGATCGCCGATGACGTGCGCGTCCTGCTGGTCAAGCTCGCCGACCGGCTGCACAACATGCGCACGCTTGAGTATGTGCCGGTCGACAAGCGGACCCGGATTGCCGAAGAGACGCTGGACATATACGCGCCATTGGCCGGCGGCATGGGCATCCACTGGATGCGGGAAGAACTGGAGGATTTATCCTTCCAGACTTTGCAGCCGGAGGCCTACAGGGTCATCTCGATGCAGCTTGCCGAGAGGCGTGAGGAATCCGCCAAGGTCATTTCCGAGATCGCGATTGCACTGCGCGAAAAAATCGGGGCTGCTGGCATAACCGCGGAAATCAGCGGGCGTGAAAAGCGTCCATATTCTGTCTGGAGCAAGATGGAACGAAAGGCTGTTTCATTCGAACAGCTTTCCGACATCTACGGTTTCCGTGTGATCGTCGAGAATATTGCCGATTGCTACCGCACCATCGGCATCGTTCACACGACCTGGTCTATGGTTCCCGGCCGTTTCAAGGACTACATCTCGACACCGAAGCAGAACGATTACCGTTCGATCCACACGACGGTACTCGGCCCCGGGCATCAGCGCGTCGAATTGCAGGTGCGCACGCGAGAAATGCATGACATCGCCGAATACGGCATTGCGGCGCACGTGATTTACAAGGAAGGCGTGCCGAAAGTCGCCAATGGCGATGCGCGCAAGGGCAAGCTCTCCGCGATCGACAGCAACGCCTACAGATGGCTCAGGCAGCTTGTGGAGATGCTGGCGGAGGGGGATACGCCGGAGGAATTCCTCGAGCACACCAAGCTGCAGCTGTTTCAGGATCAGGTTTTCTGTTTCACCCCGAAAGGGCGGGTGATCTCTTTGCCGCGCGGTGCCAATGCCATCGACTTTGCCTATGCGGTGCATACCGATGTCGGCAACAATGCCATCGGTTGCAAGATAAACGGGCGCCTCGAGCCGCTTATAAGTCAGTTGAATAATGGCGATGAAGTTGATGTTTTAACTGCTAAAAATCAAGTTCCTCCCGCTGCGTGGGAATCGCTGGTCATGACCGGCAAAGCACGCCAGTCGATCCGCCGGGCCGCGCGTGCGCAGATCCGCACGCAATATGCCGGCCTGGGGCGCAAGATGCTGGAGCGCGCCTTTGCGCGGATACCGCGCGCGTATTCCGATGAGAAGCTGGCGGCGGTGCTGGCCAGGCTGGGACAGTCGAATGTGGATGATGCGCTTTCAGCGGTGGGCCGCGGCGAGATTCCCGCCAGTGATGTAATCAAGGCCGTCTATCCCGATCATCGCGATGAGCGTGCTCGCGACAAGACATCAAGTGGCGATGCGGGACGCGGCGAGGAGGGCTGGTTCGGGCTGCGCCGCGCCATGGGGCTGAAATTCCGCTGGCCGGGCCGGTCTTCCCGGGGAAGCAAGGCAACGGGGGGGAAAGGCGAGGCTGGTTCGGACGCCATTCCGATCCGCGGCCTGCACGGTGATCTGCCGGTACAATTCGCCCCCAAGGGCGGCGCCGTTCCCGGTGATCGTATCGTCGGCATCATGATGCCGGGCGAGGCCATCACCATATATCCGATACAGTCGCCTGAACTGAAGCAGTTTGATGACCAGCCGGAACGCTGGCTGGACGTGCGATGGGCTATCGATGCGGACAACCCCGAACGCTTTCCCGCCGTGATTGCGGTGAGGGCGCTCAACGAGCCTGGATCCTTGGCGGGGATTGCCCAGATCATCGGTGAGCAGGATGCAAACATCGATACCGTCATCATGACGATGCGTGCGCCCGACTTCACGGAAATGGAAATTGCGGTCGAGGTATGGGATTTGAAACATCTCAACCGCATCATGGCTCTTCTGAAGAGCGCGGCAGTGGTCAACGCGGTGTGGCGCGTAAACGGATAACGGCAGGGGAACACGGTATGCACAAGGATGAGGTCATCAGCATTTTCCGCCAGGCGAATGCCATCCTGGAGGGGCATTTCGTGCTGTCCTCGGGCCGCCACAGCCCCGTATTCCTGCAGAAAGCGCGTGTGTTCATGTATCCCGAGCTGACCGAACGGCTCTGCAAGGGGCTGGCGCAGGCGATACGGGCAGCCGGCCACGAAATAGACCTTGTCGTTTCCCCCGCGCTTGGCGGCCTCATACCGGGGTACGAGACCGCGCGCCACCTCGGCGTGCCGGCGATCTGGGTGGAGCGTGAGGACGGCGAGTTCCAGCTTCGCCGTGGTTTCGAGATTGAGCCGGGCGCGCGGATTGCCATTGTCGAGGACATTGTCACGACCGGGCTGTCGAGCCGCGAGGCGGTCGATTGCGTCAAGGGATTGGGCGGAGACGTGCGCTGTTGCGCCTGTTTGATCGACCGCTCGGCCGGAAAGGCCGATCCGGGCGTTGAAATGGTGGCACTGGCGGCAATGGATGTGCCAAGCTATGCGTCTGACGAAATTCCCCCCGATCTGGCCGCTATTCCGGCGACCAAACCGGGAAGCAGGCATTTGAGTGCGGTAAAGCAGGCAGGTTGACGCCATGATACTTGGACGGCGCAGCAAGGAACCGATCGGGGACAGGGTGCGCGTCGCCTTGTGGCCGCGCCGGTCTTGGTCGCGTTCGGTCGAGTACATCAAGAAGCGGGTGTTGCGCCTGAAAGCGACGCCACATGCGATAGCCGCTGGTTTTGCCGCCGGTGTGTTCGCCTCCTTCACACCGTTGATGGGATTTCATTTCATCCTGGCGGCCCTGATGGCATGGCTGACGCGGGGCAGCATCATTGCATCTGCCTTTGGCACCTTCATCGGCAATCCCCTTACGTTTCCGCTCATTTGGGGCGCAACCTACAGTCTTGGGTCGAAGTTCCTGGGCAGCAATGGCGCGCATCATGCCGCCACGCACCTTTATGACCATCTGACGTGGTCGACCTTTTCCCTTAAGGCCGTATGGACGCTGATCTTGCCGATGTGCATCGGCGGCGTGATATTGGGGTCGATCGGGTGGGTGCTTTTCTACTTCCCGATCAAGGCGGCGATTACAGGATACCAGAACCGGCGCAATGCCCGGATTGCCGCCCGCAATGGTGCGACAACGCAAGCTGCCGAATAATAACCCGGGACGAGGCGTTCAAGAGATGACCGTTTCCAGCCGTTTTCTACGACTTGGTGTCAATATCGATCATGTGGCCACGATCCGGAATGCGCGCGGTGGCCGCTTTCCCGATCCCGTACGCGCTGCCCATCTGGCTGCTGCGGCAGGCGCCGACGGCATAACCGCGCATCTGCGTGAGGACCGCAGGCATATTTCCGATGAGGATATTGCGCGTCTGACGCGTGAAATCGACAAGCCGCTCAACCTGGAAATGGCCGCGACGCAGGAGATGCTCGATATTGCTCTTGCGCATCTGCCCCATGCCTGCTGCATCGTTCCGGAAAAACGCGAGGAGAGGACCACGGAAGGCGGGCTGGACGCGGCGGCCAATTTCGAGCGGCTCGAACCGATCGTGAAGGCGCTGCGCGATGCCGGATCGCGTGTCTCCTTGTTCATCGAGCCCGATCCCCGCCAACTCGATGCGGCTGTGGAGCTAGGAGTGCCGGTTGTGGAACTTCATACCGGGCGTTATTGCGAGCTGGATATCGCCGGGGAATTCGGGATGCGCGACGCTGAATGCGAGCGCATTGCATCCGCGGCTGCCCATGGTGCGTCGCGCGGGCTTGAGGTGCACGCAGGGCATGGTCTGACCTTCGAGACCGTCGGGC
The DNA here is from genome assembly GCA_020637855.1 of Rhodobiaceae bacterium. Lineage (GTDB taxonomy): Bacteria > Pseudomonadota > Alphaproteobacteria > Rhizobiales > Tepidamorphaceae > JACKJK01. The sequence continues at coordinate 274,706 of JACKJR010000003.1, forward strand.
CTATCGCGGCCATTGCGGAACTCGCCGAACTCAACATCGGGCATTTCCTGATCGGCGAAGCCATCTTCACCGGTCTGGAGGCGGCCATCCGCAAGATGCGCAACCTGATGGACAGGGCACGGGCGCAGGCGATGGCCGAGCCCGCATGATTCTCGGGCTTGGAAACGACATTATCGACATCAGGCGTGTTGAGCGGACGCTGGAACGCCATGGCGAGCGGTTCACGATGCGTGTCTTTACCGAGATCGAGCGCGCCAAGTCGGATCGCCGCCGTTTGCGTGCCGCCTCCTATGCCAAGCGTTTTGCCGCAAAAGAGGCTTGTGCCAAGGCTCTTGGGACCGGCCTGAGCCGTGGCGTTTACTGGCGTGATCTGGGCGTGATCAACCTGCCCGGCGGAAAACCGACCATGAAATTGACCGGAAATGCGCTTGAACGTCTCAATTCCATGGTTCCCACCGGCTATGTGGCGCAGATTGATCTGACCATCACCGATGATTTCCCGATGGCGCAGGCCATCGTGATCATCTCGGCAGTGCCGCAGGACTTCGCCGTTTGAACCGTCTCATGAGGTATGAATTGCCGCACGACATTGCCGGTATAGCGGCGAACCATTATATCGGCGAACAGTCGTGTTGACGGGTCCGGCGATTCGTCTCAAGTGCCAATCAGGGAAAAGAAGGCGAGATGAGCGTGTCGAGAGATCGCAGCAGTGCGCAATCCGGTAGCACCGGCGAAACAATCCGCATTGTCATTCATGCACTGATCATCGCTCTGGTGATCCGGACATTCCTGTTCCAGCCGTTTTCGATCCCCTCCGGCTCGATGAAATCAACGCTGCTGATCGGGGATTACCTGTTCGTATCGAAGTACAGCTACGGTTATTCGCGGTTTTCGTTTCCATTCGGACCGGCGCTTTTTTCCGGGCGCATCCTTGCCAGCGTTCCCGAACGTGGCGATGTCATTGTGTTCAAACTGCCGCGCGACAATTCCACAGACTACATCAAGCGGGTGATCGGTCTTCCCGGCGATCACATCCAGGTCATTGGCGGGGTCGTCCATATCAACGGACAGCCCGTGAAGCGCGAACGGCTTGAGGATTATGTCGAGCTGGACGATCGCGGCAACAAGATCACCGTTCCGCGCTATCGCGAGACGCTGCCGGAGGGCAAGACCTATACGGTGCTCGACCTGGTCGATAACGGATATGGCGACAACACGCCGGAATATGTGGTGCCCGAAGGCCATTTCTTCATGATGGGCGACAATCGCGACAATTCCACCGATAGCCGGTTCCTCAACATGGTCGGTTATGTGCCGTTCGAGAATCTGGTCGGCAAGGCGCAGATCATCTTCCTGTCGCTCCACGATGGCGACCGGTTCTGGGAGTTCTGGAAATGGCCGCGCTCGATCCGTTGGAACAGGCTGTTCTCGGGGATTGAATGAACGTCGATGACAAAGCGGTCGGTGCACTGCTCGGCTATGAGTTCGGTGACAAGGGGCTGCTTCGTGAAGCCCTGACGCATGCCAGTGCGGTCGCGGGAACGGATCGGCCAACATACCAGCGGCTTGAGTTCCTCGGTGACAGGGTGCTTGGTCTCGTTATCGCGGAGATGCTGCACGAAGCCTTTCCGGATGCCGACGAAGGCGAGCTTTCCCGCCGGCTGACCCAGCTCGTACGCCGGGAGACCTGCGCCAAGGTCGCCAGGGAGATCGGTATCGGCAGGCATATCCTGCTGGGTGAAGCGGAAAAGCGCACCGGCGCGGAACGCAATCGCGGCATCCTCGCCAATGTTTGCGAATCCGTCATCGGAGCGATTTTCCTCGATGGCGGATACGACGCGGCAAAGGCATTCATTGCGGCGAACTGGCACGAATTGATGCTGGAGCCGGACCGTCCGCTGCGCGATCCCAAGACGATGCTTCAGGAATGGACCCACAAGGCCGGCCACGGCATTCCGGTCTACCGCACGATCGGACGCGATGGACCTGACCATGCGCCGGTCTTCGTGATGGAAGTGTCTGCCGATGGCGTCGTGCCGCAACGCGGCAAGGGCAATTCCAAGCGCGCAGCCGAGCAGGCCGCCGCACAGGCTGTGCTTGAGGACGCCGGCGTATGGCCGGTGGACGGTAACGGCGATGAATGACGAAGTGACCAATAGCGGCGAGGGGACGAAGGCAGGTTTCGTTGCCCTGATCGGTGCGCCCAATGCCGGCAAGTCGACGCTGGTCAACGCCCTGACCGGCACCAAGGTGTCGATCGTCACGCACAAGGTACAGACGACGCGCGCGCTGATCCGCGGCATCTTCGTCGAAGGTGACGCGCAGATCGTGCTCGTCGACACGCCGGGCATTTTTTCCCCGAAGCGCCATCTGGAACGCGCCATGGTCAAAACCGCGTGGCGCGGGGCTTCGGATGCCGATCGCATCGCTGTCATCATCGATGCAAAGGGCGGCATTACCGAAGAAGTGGCGGACATCCTCGACAGGGCCGGCAGAATCGCGCAGCCGAGGGATCTCGTGCTCAACAAGATCGATCTGGTGCCGCGCGAGCGCTTGCTCGAACTGGCGCAGTCTGCAAACGAGAAATGCGCTTTCGAACAGACCTTCATGGTCTCGGCGACGAACGGCAGCGGTCTTGATGACCTCAAGCGCGGGTTGGCTTCGCGGATGCCGTCAGGCCCATGGTTCTATCCCGCAGACCAGGTTTCCGACCTGCCGCTACGTGCTCTGGCCGCAGAGATCACGCGCGAGAAACTCATCTTGCGCCTGCACGAGGAACTGCCCTACCGCTCAACCGTTGAAACGACACAATGGAAGAACCTGCGCGACGGATCGGTGCGCATCGAACAGACGATCTATGTGGAGCGCGAAAGCCAGCGCAAGATCGTACTTGGCGAGAAGGGGCGCACGATCAAGGCGATCGGGGCTGCCGCACGCACCGACATTGCCGAAGCCGCCGAAACCCCGGTGCATCTGTTCCTGTTCGTGAAGGTACGCGAGAACTGGTCGCAGGACCCCGAACGTTACCGCGAGATCGGGCTCGATTTTTCGGATAGCTGAGCAATTCCAGGAGTTGAGCGGGTATAAAAACGATCCAGTGAATCGTTTTTTACGCGAAATGCGGCTCCGGTTTTCCGTCCGGAATTGCGCAAAACCAGAAAGACAGACCATGGAATGGGCCGACGACGGCATCATCCTTGGAACCCGCCGCCACGGTGAAACAAGCCTGATCGTCGAGGCTCTGACACCGGGACACGGACGGCATCTGGGTATCGTCAAGGGCGGGAGGTCGCGGCGTATGCGTGGCACCCTGCAGCCGGGAAACCTGGTACATCTGGTCTGGCGAGCCCGGCTGGAGGATCATCTTGGCACCTATCAGATCGAGCCGCTGGAAGACCGTGCAGCCGAACTGATCGAGAATCGTACCGTACTTGCAGGCTTCATGACGATCGCGGCGCACGTCCGCCTGTTGCCGGAACGCGATCCCGGCCCGGATCTGTTCGAGCATTTCGCCGCAACGTACGACATGCTGCCGGGTGTGCTGGGTGCGCAGGCGGTCGCCATGTTTGAGCGCGATCTTCTTGTCGCGCTGGGCTTCGGCCTTGATCTCGAGACTTGCGCGGCAACAGGCAGCCGAAATGACCTGATCTATGTTTCACCGAAAACGGGGCGTGCCGTCAGCGCCGAAGCCGGCGCGCCATATGCTGATAAGATGCTGCCGTTGCCGGCTTTCCTGCGCGCCGATATGCCGGAGCCCGGCGAGGGGGCAAGTGCTGCGGCGCTGGCAGATGCTTTCAGGCTGACCGGGCATTTCCTGTTGCGCCATGTCTGGCTGCCGCGAGGCGTTTCCCCGCCGGCGGAACGCGAGCGCTACATCGCGCAGGTCACGCGAATCTGAGCCCGTGCAGCTTTCTCCCGCCGCCGAGCCTATTATGATGCGGCAAACAGGGAGGAGAAGAAGCGATGAAAAACAGGATCATCCAGTTCGCCGCATGCTGTGCACTGATATGCGCGGCACTCGTATCCGGCACCACCAAGCAGGCTGCTGCCGGGGGCGATGTCACCGTGTTTTCAGCGAAAGACACGACCTTCGAAGCGGTCGTGCAGGGCCTCAACGATGCCATCGTCAATCGCGGTTTCACAATCGACTACCATGGCTTCATCGGCGACATGCTGAAGCGCACCGCCGAGGATGTCGGGGCGAAGAAGGAACTCTACAAGGATGCCGAGTTCTTCACATTCTGCTCCGCCGTCGTGTCGCGGCGTGTGATGGAGGCCGATATCGGCAATATCGCCTATTGCCCCTATGTCCTGTTCGTCTACGAGGAACAGGACATGCCGGGAACGGTCACTGTCGGGTTCCGGCACCTGCCGGAAGGCGGCGGGCGTGATGAGGTCAACGCGCTGTTGGAAGAGATTGCAAAGGAAGCCTCCGAGGGTTTCTGACGCTCGCATGCTTGCTACGCCGGTAGCCTTGGTTTACCCCGGTTTTCATGGGTGACACGCCGATTCTCGACGATGGCGGCATAGAGCCGATCGGTCTGCGCGAAGCGCTGGAAGAGCGCTATCTCGCTTACGCGTTGTCGACCATCACGCAGCGCGCCTTGCCGGACGTGCGCGATGGGCTGAAACCGGTTCACCGGCGGCTTCTCTATGCCATGCGGCTGCTGAAGCTCGATCCCGATCAGGGTTTCAAGAAATGCGCCCGCGTCGTCGGCGACGTCATCGGCAAATACCATCCCCATGGCGACCAGGCGGTTTACGACGCGCTGGTGCGCCTGGCGCAATCGTTCGCGCAGCGCTATCCGCTGGTCGATGGGCAGGGCAATTTCGGCAATATCGACGGCGATAACGCGGCCGCCATGCGCTACACCGAAGCGCGGCTGACGGAAGTTGCGCGCATCATCCTCGATGGGCTCGACGAGGATGCGGTCGATTTCCGCGAGACTTATGACGGCGAGGATCGTGAACCGATCGTGCTGCCGGGCGGGTTCCCGAACCTGCTCGCCAACGGTTCTCAAGGCATCGCAGTCGGCATGGCGACCTCGATACCGCCGCATAACGCGGCTGAACTCTGCGATGCCGCGCTGCTGCTGATCAAGAATCCCGACGTGAGCACGGCTGAACTCGTCGAACACGTTCCGGGACCGGATTTTCCGACCGGCGGCGTCATTGTCGAGCCGAAGGACCAGATCCTTGAAGCCTATGAGACCGGGCGCGGCGGCTTCCGCGTGCGGGCCAGGTGGCACAAGGAGGATACCGGCCGCGGCACCTATGTCGTGGTGGTCACTGAAATTCCGTATCTGGTGCAGAAGTCGCGGTTGATCGAAAAGATCGCCGACCTGATCACCGAGAAGAAGCTGCCGCTGCTGGCGGATGTGCGCGATGAATCCGCTGAAGACGTGCGCATCGTGCTGGAACCCAGAAGCCGCACGGTCGACGCCGAAATCCTGATGGCCTCCCTGTTCCGCCTGTCGGACCTTGAATCGCGCATCTCGCTCAACATGAACGTGCTGACGCAAGGCCGCGTGCCCAATGTCATCGGGCTGAAACAGGTGTTGCGGGAATGGCTCGACCATCGCCGCGTCGTGTTGCTGCGGCGCACGGCGCACAGGCTTGAACAGATCGCCAAGCGGCTGGATGTGCTTGAAGGCTATCTGATCGCCTATCTCAATCTTGATGAGGTGATCCGGATCATCCGCGAGGAGGATGAGCCCAAGCCCGCCCTGATCGCGGCGTTCAACCTGACCGACACGCAGGCGGAAGCCATCCTCAACATGCGGTTGCGCTCGCTGCGCAAGCTTGAGGAAATGGAGATCCGTCGCGAGCACAAATCGCTTACCGGCGAGCAGCGCGAGCTGAAAGCGCTGCAGCGCGACGAGGGCCTGCAGTGGACCCGTATAGCTGAACAGATTGCCGAAGTGCGCGGCAAGTTCGGCCCCGATACCGAGCTTGGCAAGCGGCGCTCGGATTTTGGCGAGGCGGGCGAAGCCGATTTCGCCGACATCCAGGAAGCGATGATCGAACGCGAGCCGATTACCGTCGTTCTGTCGCAGAAGGGCTGGATACGCGCTCTTAAAGGGCACATTGCGGATGTCTCCGGCCTACAGTTCAAGGCGGGTGACGAACTTGCCCGTGCCTTCCATGCGCAGACCACCGACAAGGTCATCCTGTTCGCCGAGGATGGCCGCTTTTTCACGCTCGCAGCCGACAAGCTGCCCGGCGGGCGCGGCATGGGAGAACCGGTGTCGATCATGGTCGATTTTCCGGAGAACGCCAGTGTTGTCGCCGCCTTCGTGCATGACCCCGAGCGCAAGCTGCTGGTGGCAAGCAGCGAGGGGCGCGGTTTCGTGGTGCCTGAAAAAGACGTCGTGGCGATGACCCGCAAGGGACGTCAGGTGCTCAACGTTGCGTCCGACGCGCCGGCGCGGTTGTGTGTGCCCGCAGCCGGATCACATGCCGCTGTTCTCGGCGAGAACCGCAAGCTGCTCGTTTTCGCGCTGGACCAGGTGCCGGAAATGGGACGCGGCAAGGGCGTTCGCTTGCAGAAATACAAGGACGGCGGCGTTGCCGATGTGCGCTGCTTTGCGGCGACGGATGGCCTTACGTGGACAGACCCTGCGGGCCGCGCTTTCACGCGCAACCTTGAGGAGCTCGCCGACTGGATCGGCGAGAGGGCTCAGGCAGGCCGCATGGTGCCGAGCGGTTTCCCGCGCGCAAACCGGTTCGGGGCAGGGGCTCTCGATGGATTGTCCGCCAAAGGCTGAACGGACGGGCTTTCAGCCAAACGCTGAATCGGTTGTGAATTCAGGCAGCGGGTCAAGCGGTTCCCCGTCCTCGCCAACGATGCGCCATCCGCCCGGAAGCAGATGCTCCTGTGGCTGGAAACGGACCTTGTAGCCCATTTTCTGCGATCCACGCACCCAATAGCCGAGGTAGACGAAGGGCAGGCCGCGTTTCCTTGCGCGCTCGATGTGATCGAGGATCATGAAGGTGCCGAGGCTTCGGCCCTTGGTCTCGGTGTCGAAGAACGAATAGACCATCGACAGCCCGTCGCTGAGTTCGTCCGTCAGCGAACAGGCCAACAGCCCGCCTACGCCAAGTCCGGTCAGGGCGCTGTCGGGGCCGCGATGCCGATAGGCGATCAGCCGCGTGTTGACGGGGGAATCCTCCACCATCATTCCGTAGTCCAGCACCGACATGTCGGCCATGCCGCCGCCTTCGTGGCGGGCAGCGAGATAATCGCGGAACAGCGCATATTGCTCGGCATCGGAATGCGGCGCGCGGTCCTCGCCGACGAGATCGCGATTGTGCTTCAGAATGCGGCGCTGGTTGCGGGTTGGCTTGAAATCATCGACACGAATGCGCACCGAAACGCAGGCACGGCAGCCTTCGCAGGCCGGCCGGTAGGCGATCGACTGACTGCGCCGGAACCCGCCCTGGGTCAGAATGTCGTTGAGATCAACCGCGCGCTCGCCGGCAAGCTGCGTGAAAACCTTACGCTCGTAGCGCCCGGGCAGGTATGGGCACGGCGTGGGTGCCGTCAGATAAAACTGGGGTGCGCCGGGTGTGATCTCGCTCATGAATTCAGTTTCATGAAAAGATTGTGGCGATTCAAGCTCTGAAATCACATCGCCAGATATATTGGGGCTGTCATGGTGAATGTCAGCCATAAAAGCAGAACGAGCGGCACGCCGGCTCGCAGGAAATCCGCGAAACGGTAGTGCCCCGGCGCCATGACAAGCAGGTTTGTCTGATATCCGATCGGGGTGGCGAAGGAACAGTTCGCCGCCAGGATCACCGTCATGACGAACGTATGCGGACTGGCGCCGAGTTCCAGAGCGGCGGTTACGGCAATCGGTGTGAACAGTACGGCCGTTGCATTGTTTGACAGAATGTTCGTGAAAACAGCGATAGCCAAAAACAGGGCCGACAACAGCACCATTGTCGGTGCGCCGGAGAATGCCGAAACGATGCTGTGCGCAACGAATTCGGCCCCGCCGGTCGCTTCCAGTGCCGCGGCCATGGCCAGTGCCGAGCCGACCAGCAGATAGATGCGTCGGTCAACCGCGCGGGCGGCCTGGCGGACGTTGAGACAGCCAGAGGCAACCATGGCAAGCGCACCGGCAAGGGCCGACAATACGAGAGACAGCATTTCAGTTGCCGCGAGCGCGACCGTGAGCGAGAAAATGAAAATGGCCCACCCGGCGCGGTTATTGATGGGAACCTCGACCGCAGACCACTCAAGCAGGATCACATCCCGGTTGAGCCGAAGCCTGGCGATGTCTTCACGCTGACCGCCGATCAGCAGGACGTCGCCTGCCTCGAGCCGGATATCGCCGATGCGAACACGCGTCATCCGGCTCTGGCGCTGGAAGCCAAGCACGAAGCAACCGGTTGTCGCAGACAGGGCTGCAGCCTCGACCGCTCTGCCGACGAGGCGCGAACCCGGCGCCACGACAGCTTCGGCAAGCACCACGTGGTCGCTGACGAAGGGCAGGGCCTCCTCGTCCGACAATTGATCCGGATTGATGAGTTGCGCGCGTCCGCGCATGGCTTCCATGAGTACCTGACGCGTGGCCGCGACGATTACGGTATCGCCAGGAGCGAGGACAGTATCCTCGAATGGCGGGAGGATATTGCGCGGGCCCCGCTGGACCATCAGCACGGTCATGCCCTTCAATTGCGCAAACAAACCAGCGGCAGATCGCGCGCCAACGAGCGGGTGTGCCTCATCAAGCGTTATCCGTACGACAAATTGCCGCCCCGACCCTTCGTTTCCCGCCAGTTCCTGCACCAGCGTTGCGCGAGGCGTGAGCATGCGCGGCATTACGAGCAGGACGTAGATCAGGCCAACGATGACCAGCGGCAGGGCAATTGGCGTGATCTCGAAAAAACCGATCGGGTCCATGCCCATCTCGCGGGCAACGCCTGCGACCAGCAGGTTCGTGGAGGAACCGATGAGCGTCATGCTGCCGCCAAGGATGGCAACGAAGGAAAGCGGCATCATGAACCGGCTGGAGGCAATGCGGGCGCGCGAACCGATCGCGGCCAGAACCGGCAGCATGATGACGACAAGCGGCGTGTTGTTCATGAAGGCGGAGAGCGCGCCGGCAGAAATGAGCAGCAAGCCGATTGTGGTGCGCGGGCGGATATTGGCCCGGTTTCCAAGTTTTCGCGTGATGCTGTCGACAGCGCCAGTCTGGAACAGGCCCTGACCGACGACGAGAAGAGCCAGCACCGTAATCAGTGCGGGATTTGCAAATCCCGCGAGAAGCGTTTCAGGCGAAACCAACGTGCCCGCCGGGCCAGCGAACGGGAAAAAGTGGAATAGCGCCATGAGAGCAATCACGGTCGCCAGCGCAGTGACCTCGATGCTGACGCGCTCCAGCGCAAAGCCCGCCATTGCGATCGCGATGATCGCAAAGGTCGCCCACATGTGGATGTCAGCAGTCAATCAGGAGATTCCGTTCGCCGTATTTCCAACGGCAACAATAATGCAGGCATATGCCTTGGGCGGGCAATGCACACAGCGTGCTGATTTGCTGCGGGGCTCAAACCGGGCTTTCCGCTGACAAGACGGGGTCGAGACGGGAGACACGCATACCGTTTGCCGTCAGTGCCTGGCGCACTTTGAGTGCATGGGCCTCGTCGCGGGTCTCTATGGTCATGTCAACGGTAGCGCCGGTCGCCGGCACGTTGAGCAGCATGCGCTGGTGGGATACTTCCAGAATGTTGGCGCCGGTCTCGCCAACGATGGTCGCGATACGCCCCAGTATGCCCGGCCTGTCGCGCACGGTCACGCGGAACGACACAATGCGCTGCTGACGCTCGAGGGCACGCACCGTTATGGCCGACAGCATGCGCGGATCGATGTTGCCGCCGCACAGGATTAGCCCGACGCGTTTGTCCGCAAAACGCTCGCGGTTCGACATCAGGGCCGCCAGTCCGGCAGCACCTGCGCCCTCAGCCATGGTCTTTTGAACCGACAGGAATGCGTAGATTGCGGCCTCGATCGAATCCTCGTCGACGAGAATGATCCCCTCTGCAAGCGCGCTGACAATTTCCACGGCTTTTTTCGAGGGGCGCTTTACGGCAATGCCTTCGGCGAGCGTGTCGCCGCCACATTCGGGTTCCCTGCCGTCCAGAACAGCGGGCATGGCCGGGTACAGTGCGGACTGAACGCCATGGATTTCGATTGCCGGTTTGATCGCTTTTGCGGCCACGGCGACGCCGGAAATCATGCCGCCGCCGCCGACAGGCACGATGATCGCATCGAGACCGGGGGCATCAGCCAGCATCTCGAGCGCGATCGTGCCCTGGCCGGCCATGACCGCGGGATCATCATACGGGTGGATGACGACGAGGCCGCGTTCCTCGACGAGGCGCTGCATTACCGCCTCGCAATCGAAGACGGTCTCTCCTTCGAGAACGATTTCCGCGCCCCAGCTTTGTGTTGCCGCGACTTTTGAGAACGGCGTGGTCGCTGGCATGATGATGGTTGCGGATATGCCAAGACGAGCAGCATGGCGGGCAACGGCCTGCGCGTGATTGCCGGCGGACATGGCGACGACACCGCGCTTGCGCTCGCGGTCGCTCAGAAGGGCAAGCCTGTTGGCGGCGCCACGCTCCTTGAATGCGTTGGTGACCTGCAGGTTTTCGTATTTCACGAAAACCTCCGCCCCTGTCAGCATCGAAAGCCTCGGGGCGGCGATGCATGGGGTGTGCAGCACGGCATCGCCGATGCGGTCGCGGGCGGCTTCGATATCAGCAAGCGAGATCGGCAATGCGCTCATTGCTGTCCGGGATTGCCATTGGCGGGGGCAGGTGTTGTCAGCGCGCCGGGGCCGGGTTCGCCGGACGTGTTCTTCTGGTAGCCGGGGCCGACGACGGGCGGCTTTTCAGGCAGGACCGACTGATCGAGGTCGGAATGGACCTTGAAATGATACGTGTCGAGCACATTCCCGTCGGGAATCCGCAAGGCGACATTCACGGGATAATCCGTATCGGCCTTAACGCCGTGAACGGGCGGGGTCTGGAAGTTGATGGCCCGCGCGCCGCCTTCATAAGTCTTGCTGACCACGATTTCCGGACCGCCGTCAGGGTCGGTGAAGCGCGCTTCGATCACGGTTCCCTTCGGCATGGGGCGGGCAGGGCGAACGACGATGCCGTAATACGCGATTGCGACGCGGTAGTTGAAGATGAAGCCGCCGCCTTCATAGCGCAGGTATGGCGCATCGTCAGCCGTGGCCGCACGCACGGGGCTGAATATGGAAGACATCGCCACCGGGAAAGCGGACATGCAAAGGACCATGAAGCCAGCCAGTCCGGGCAGGAAGCGGATTGTTTTCATGAAGGCACTCTAACGCTGCGGAGGCAGAGAAGTATATGCTGTCTTGCTGTTCACTGCATACAGCCGGTGCCGGATGTCAAATGGGTTCATCTACGTCGCGCAGCAGGCTGCAAACGCCCTCCAGCTGGGCGGGTTCTACGTGCTGCTCGCGTCGGCTTATGTGATCGTTCACGGTGCGATCCGGCGTTTCAACCTTGCCTTCGGCGCTGTCGCGGCGTGGGCTGGAACAATGGCTACGGGAGCGGCGATTGCGCTGTTCGACAGGGTGTTCTGGCCGCCAGCCTTGATTCTCGCAGCCGGGCTTGCCATCGGAACGCTGTGCGGCGCGCTGGCTGCTCAGGCGGTTGGTCTCTATGCCGTCGCGCCGATCCGCAACGCGCCGCGTCTGTCTGTCATGGTGGCAACACTGGGGGCGGCAATCGCGCTTGAAGAGGCCATGCGGATTGCGACCGGGAACGAAGCGATATGGCTGCCGCCGGCACTGCTGCCGGTTGTGCTGACGGGTACCTTCGATCTGGCTGAAGGCGTCGCTATTTCGCGCGCCGGGGCGTTTTCGTTTCTTGCCGCGCTTGGGATCGCGGGCTGCCTTGCGCTTTTCATGAAGAAATCAGGCTTCGGGCGGCTTTGGCGGGCAAATGCGGAAGACCCGCAAATGGCAGAACTGCTCGGCGTCGATACGCGGCGGGTTTTTCTGGTCAGTTCGCTGATCGCCGGATTTGCTGCGGCGCTCACCGGCGTTCTGATCGTGCTGCGCTATGGCAACATGAACTTCTATGACGGGTTCATGATCAACGCGAAAGCGCTCTTCGTCGCCGTGCTCGGGGGGCTTGGTTCGTTCGGCGGCATATTCGTGGCCGGCATGGCCCTGGCGCTGTTCGAGACGGGCTGGTCCGCCTTCGCGCCGCTGCTCTACCGCGATGTAGCGGTGTTCTCGCTGCTGGTGTTGCTGCTGGCCTTGAGGCCGCGAACCGCCGTCTAAATGAGACCGTCCTTGAGCATGCGTGCAATGCGTGGTGCGAAGTAGGTCAGCACGCCGTCCGCACCGGCACGGCGGAACGCCAGCAGGCTCTCGACCATGGCGCGGTCGCCATCGATCCAGCCGTTCTGCGCCGCGCCCTGAATCATCGCGTATTCGCCGGACACCTGATAGGCGAAGGTCGGCATCGAAAATGCGTCCTTCAGCCGCCAGATGATGTCGAGGTAGGGCATACCGGGTTTGACCATAATCATGTCGGCGCCTTCGGCGATATCGAGTTCGGCTTCCGCGAGGGCCTCCGCGCCATTGGCCGGGTCCATCTGGTAGGTGCGCTTATCGCCGATCAGCGTCGCGTTGGTGGATATGGCGTCGCGGAAGGGGCCGTAGAAGGCCGAGGCGTATTTCGCCGTGTAGGCCATGATCTGGATGTCCTGGTGGCCGGCATTCTCGAGTCCCTCGCGGATGGCCCCGATCCGGCCGTCCATCATGTCGGATGGCGCAATGATGTCGGCGCCGGCATCAACCTGTACGAGTGCCTGCTCGACCAGTTGTGAGACGGTCTCGTCATTGAGGATGCGCGCGCCCGCCATGACACCGTCATGGCCGTGCGAGGTATAGGGATCGAGTGCCACATCGGTAACGATTCCGATGTCCGGAACAGCCTCCTTGATGGCCCGACAGGCTTGGCAGACAAGGTTTTTCGGGTTCAGGGCTTCCGAACCGGTTTCGTCGCGCAAGGACGATGGCGTGTTCGGAAACAGTGCGATTGCGGGAATGCCCAGGCTGGCCGCTTCCTCGGCATTCCTGACCGCCACATCGATACTGAAGCGTTCGACGCCCGGCATCGAGGCGACAGGCTCGCGCACATTGGTTCCTTCGGTCAGGAAGATCGGCCAGATCAGATCGTTGGCCGAGAGACGCGCTTCGCGCACCATGCGGCGTGACCAGTCGGCCCGCCGGTTGCGGCGCAGTCTGCGCCCGCCGGTGATGCGGCTGACGTCGGCCTTGTCTGCCGGTTTGTCGTCGCGCGATTGCATGTTCATCGGTCGTATCCTGTCTTGAGATCCGGAGTCTTTCTAACAGCAGAACCACCTTCCTGCCATTGGCAAGTCGCCGGAGTCTTGACGTTGCTCATGTCACCGCAGGCATTGACGCTTCGCGGGAGCGCTCATAAGCCTTTCGGGAAACGAAAATAAGAGGCAGGGATGGACTTCGCGCTTTCGGAGGACCAGCAGGCATTCAAGGAAGCCGCGGCGGCCTTTGCCGCGGGCGAGATGATGCCGCATGCGGAAGAGTGGGATCGCAATTGCACGTTCCCAGTCGAAACATTGCGCGCAGCCGCTGCGCTCGGTTTCGGCGGGATCTATGTGCGCGAGGATGTTGGCGGATCGGGGCTGGGACGTCTCGACGCGGCGGTGATCTTCGAGGAGCTCTCCAGGGGCTGCACTTCCACCTCCGCCTATATCTCGATCCACAACATGGCCGCATGGATGATCGATCGCTTCGGCGCCGATGAGCTGCGGCAGGCATTCCTGCCCGGCCTGACGTCGATGCAGACCTTCGCCTCCTACTGCCTGACTGAACCGGGGGCAGGGTCGGATGCCGCCTCGCTGTCCGCCAAGGCTGTGCGCGACGGCGATCATTACGTTCTCAACGGACAAAAGGCATTCATCTCCGGTGGCGGTGCGGCGGACGTCTATGTCTGCATGGTGCGCACAGGCGATGCGGGGCCGCGTGGAATTTCATGTCTCATTGTCGAGAATGGCACGCCGGGGCTGTCTTTCGGCGCGCAGGAGAAGAAGCTCGGCTGGCGCAGCCAACCCACTGCAGCGGTAATATTCGAGGATTGCCGTGTGCCGGTCAGGAATCTTGTCGGAAACGAGGGTGATGGCTTCAAAATCGCCATGGCGGGGCTTGACGGCGGGCGGATCAACATTGCCGCCTGTTCGCTTGGCGCCGCGCAGGCATGTCTCGACAAGGCCGTTGCCTATATGGGCGAACGCAGGCAGTTCGGTTCGCGCTTGAGCGAGTTTCAGGCGCTTCGGTTCCGCATTGCCGACATGGCGACGGATCTTGAGGCCGCTCGGCTGATGGTTCATCGCGCGGCGCAGATGCTCGACGACAATGCACCCGACAAGACCGTTGCGGCGGCCAAGGCCAAACGGCTTGCGACCGATACGGGCTTCAATGTGGTCAACGAGGCGCTTCAGCTACACGGCGGGTACGGATATCTCGCCGATTATGGTATCGAACGTTACCTGCGCGACGTGCGCGTTCACCAGATACTGGAAGGCACCAACGAGGTCATGCGGCTGATCATTTCCCGGGATGTATTCGGACTATGAACGTTAAGGCCGCGCAAGACGACGAGGTGTTGTTTGCCCGCAAGGGGCATGCCGGGATCATTACGATCAACCGGCCGAAGGCGTTGAATGCCGTTACGCTCGGCATCGTGCGTGCCATGCAAGCGCAACTGGAAGCCTGGGCCGAGGACGACCGGGTGCGCTGGGTCATCATCAAGGCTGCACCGGGACGCGCGTTCAGCGCGGGTGGCGATGTGCGCCAGCTCTATGAGTGGGGTGCGGCACGCGATCCGATGGCGTACACCTTCTATGCCGAGGAATATGCGCTCAACACCTTCATCAAGCGCTTTCCCAAACCCTACATCGCCTTTGTCGACGGTATCGTCATGGGCGGCGGCGTCGGGGTCTCGGTGCATGGTTCGCACCGGGTTATGGGCAGCGACCTGATGTTTGCCATGCCGGAAACCGGGATAGGCCTGATCCCCGACGTGGGAGGGACGTATTTCCTGCCGCGGCTGCCCGGAGAGACGGGCATCTATCTTGGTCTGACTGGAATGCGGGTGGGGCAGGGGGACGCCCTGGCGCTCGGCATTGCGACCCATGCGGTGCCGTCGCGGCGCTTTGCCGTTCTGGAAAACGCGCTGCACACGACAGGAGCTCTCGATACGCTGATCGCCAATTTTTCCGCGCCACCCCCAACCGGCAAGATTGCAGGCCTGCGGGCGGCAATAGACCGGTGTTTCAGCGCCGGCAGTCTCGAAGAGATCATCGCAAGGCTTCAGAATGACGATATGCAGCCGTTCGGCTCGGATACCGCCAAGCTGTTGCGGACCAAGTCTCCCACAAGCCTCAAGATCACGCTCAGGCAGTTGCGCGAAGGCGCAAAGCTCGAATTCGAAGACTGCATGAAGCTCGAGTTCCGCATTGTCAGCCGCATTCTCGAAGCGAAGGACTTCTTCGAAGGGGTCCGGGCCGTGATTATCGACAAGGACAATGCGCCCAAGTGGCAGCCTGACAGCATTGAAGGCGTGAATGATGCCGAGATCGACCGTTATTTCGAGCCGCTCGGCAACAGGGAGCTGATGCTGTCGTGAAGTTGCGCCGGACATTCCGTTTCTCCGAAGAGCGTCCGCTCGGGCCACTGGCGATGCTGTGGGCGATGCGCCTGCTGGCGCTGATCTACCTGTACAATGGTCTGGGTAATTGGGCGGTCATCGTCGGTTACGATTCCGCAGCGACGAGCTTTGAGGATCTGTCGATCCAGTGGCAGGTTGTGACGGTCTATTTCGCCGTGCTGATGGTCATTGCCGGTGTCGGATTGTGGTTCGCGTCGGGTTGGGGCGTGGCAACATGGCTGTTCGTTGCTGTGACCGAAATGGTCATGTATCTCGGGTTCCCAGATCTGTTCGGCGAAAACTGGAACGCGGTTACGTTCAACGCCACCTGCATCATCGTTTACATCGCGTTCGCGCGCTGGGCCGGGTCGCCGGAAAACACGACGATTCGCTACCGGCTGCCGCAAGACTGAAAACAAGAGAGGCCGGCAAGGGCCTCGTGTCATGACGGGAGTGAAAACATGGCAAGCATCGCATTTATCGGGCTCGGCAATATGGGGCTGCCGATGGCGCTCAACCTGATCAAGGCCGGACACACCGTTCATGGCGCCGATCTCAGCGCGGAGCAGTTGAGCAAACTGGAAGCAGGCGGCGGCAAGGCGGCCGGTTCGGCGAATGCCGCCGTAGGCGAGGCCGAGATCGTGGTGACGATGCTGCCGTCGGGCCGCGAGGTCGGAATGCTGTATCTCGGCGAGAATGGCTTTCTGAGTGTGGCGAAGCCGGGGACATTGTTCATCGATTCATCGACCATTGATGTCGAAACCGCCCGCAAGGTGGCAGACGCGGCTTCCGCGGCAGGCCAGCTCATGGTCGATGCACCGGTGTCCGGCGGTGTTGGCGGTGCGACTGCCGGCACCCTGACATTCATGGTCGGCGGGCCTGACAATGCGTTCGAGGCGGCCAAGCCGTTTCTGGACATCATGGGCAAGACGATCGTCCATGCCGGCGGGGCGGGTAACGGTCAGGCCGCGAAGATCTGCAACAACATGCTTCTGGGCATTTCCATGATCGGTGTCTGCGAAGCCTTCGTGCTCGCGGAGAAGCTCGGCCTCGATCACCAGAAGCTGTTCGACATTTCATCGACCGCATCCGGCCAGTGCTGGTCGCTGACGACCTACTGCCCGGTTCCGGGGCCGGTTCCGACGTCTCCGGCCAACAACGATTACAAGGCGGGCTTTGCCGCTGCGATGATGCTGAAGGATCTGAAGCTCGCTCAAGGGGCGGCGTCTCACGTGGGCGCTTCCACGCCGCTCGGCGCAGCTGCCTCACAAGCCTACGGGCTGTTCGTCGGGGCAGGACAGGGCGGCACGGATTTCTCCGGAATCATCAACTTCCTGCGCGGCGAAGACTGATGCCCGAGCCTGCATTGCTTAATAAAATCCAACCTAAGGATAGGAAAAAATAACGCTTTTCGGATTCATCGCATTTTAAGCGTACTATTTAAGGTGACCTTCAGAGCCGTGGCGTAAAGTCCTCACCAGAAGCGGGGAAACATCCGCTCGTCAAACAGTGAGGCTATACTATGGACGCGATGATCGGGGTGGCTGCAAAAGCCGCGACTGAGGAATTTGGCGAAGAACTTCGACCGAAATACCTCGAAGCACTTGCTCTTATCGAGAGACTTCACAGGCGTTTGCTGGACGTCATCAAGGATGAATTCGATCGCAAGGGACGCGATGACGTCAATGCGGTTCAGGCACTGCTGCTTTATAACATCGGCGGCAAGGAGCTGACCGCGAGCGAGTTGCGCACGCGTGGCTACTATCTGGGTTCGAACGTTTCCTACAACGTGAAGAAGCTGGTCGAGCTCGGTTATCTGCATCATCAGCGCTCGACGGTTGACCGCCGTACTGTGCGCATCAGCCTGACGCCGAAGGGACAGGCCGTGCGCGATCTTATCTCGGAGCTGTACGAGCGGCATCTGAACTCCATCGACCAGGTCGGGGGACTGGGTCATTCGGAGTTCGGCAATCTCAACAAATCGCTGCTGAAGCTCGAGCGCTTCTGGACCGACCAGATCCTCTACAAGCTTTAGGGATCCGGTCTACTTCGCGAATTTGACGCCTGCGGACATGCGTTCGCAGGCGTTTTGCGTTTGCGGGGCGCCTCTGCCCCATTGCCGCCACGAAGCATCTGCATTTGATGTTTTGGTGCCATGCGATCTGGCCGCGTCAGCCATTACGTGTTAGCTGTAAAAGTTGAACTGATTTGGTCTTGAGGCGTGGCTGCCAGGGCCTACATTGACATTAAATCAACGTGCGGCTCGGACACTTTGCGTTTGGTGCGTGATTGTACTGGATGTTTTCGCCGAGAGCCTGCGTATTGGTTGACCGGCGGGATTGTTGGCAACATTCGAGGAAATCAAAGCGGCAGATAGATGTTTTTTCTAGACAGAATTTCGTTTCGTCGCACGGCCCTTGGTCTGATCTTGGTGGGGTTGGGACTGGGTTCAACGCACGGGGTTTCCCTGGCCCGTGACGATGCTGCCGTTATTGTCGATTACAATACCGGCGATACACGCAAGCAGTATGACGCAACGTCGCGCGAGCTCGAAGCGAGGCTAGCGGCCACACCGCCCGTGCTGTCGCAACAGACGGTCTATTTTACCCAGCAGGCGATCCAGAAATACGAGCAGATTGCCGCGCAGGGCGGGTGGCAGCAGATTCACACCGGCGATATCCTGCGTCTTGGCGCCAACACGCCAGCCGTGGCCCAGGTGCGCAAACGGTTGATGGTCAGCGGTGATCTCGATTCCGGATATAGCCTTTCCCACGTTTTCGATGCCTATCTGCAAGCCGCTGTGCGGAACTTCCAGCTGCGGCACGGCCTTTTCACCGATGGGGTGGTGGGACGCGAAACGCTAGCGGCAATGAATGTTCCCGTTGAGAAGCGTCTTCAGCAGTTGCGGACCAATCTCGTCCGGCTGACGGCCATGGGTGGCGATCTTGGCCAGCGTTATGTGATGGTCAATATCCCCGGCGCCGAGATCGAGGCGGTTGAAAACAACGCCGTTGTTTCGCGCCATACTGCGATCGTCGGCAAGATCGACCGGCCGTCGCCGCTGGTTTCAAGCCGCATCAGCCAGATCAACTTCAATCCGTTCTGGCATGCGCCCAAGAGTATCGTTCAGAAAGACATCATTCCGCGCATGCGCGAGGATCCCGAATATCTGTCGCGTTACAAGATCCGCATCTATGACCAGAGCGGCAGCGAGGTCGATCCGAAGATGGTCAACTGGCAGTCTGACGAGGCTGTTGACTATCTTTTGCGCCAGGATCCCGGCGATCAGAATTCGATGGGCTCCATCCGCATCAATTTCGCCAACAAGCACTCTGTCTACCTGCACGATACGCCGCAGCAGTCGCTGTTTGGCTCCAACTACCGGTTCCATTCATCCGGCTGCGTGCGGGTCCACGACGTTCGCAAGCTTGTCTCCTGGCTGTTGCAGCCTAACGGCAATTATGACCAGCAGGTTGTCGATGCAACGATTGCGTCGGGCGAGCGGATCGATGTGAACCTCTCGTCTCCGACGCCGATCTACATGACCTATATCACCGCATGGGGAACGCCGGACGGCATCGTTCACTTCCGTCCCGATGTCTACGAGCGGGATGCGGCAGGCGATCTGGCGATCGCCGGCCAGGACAGCTAACCAAGGGCCTCAACCCAATTGGGATTTGGAGCGTGGTATGAGGCAACATCGCTCAGTTTCAGGAGCGAAAGCGCAGGAAGGGTGCTCCCCTTTCAAGCTTTCGCGACGCCGAAATGGGCGATTTTTCCCATATCCTTTCCGGGCGCGGCGGATTTTGCCTCTGAATGCGTTGTGCTCCGCTTGTGGTGATCTGCACCACGGCGCGAACCGCGCCTGTTCAGATGCAAAATCCGGCACGTGCCACGCCCTGAACCTAATTGGGTTGAGGCCCTAGCATGCCGCCTGCAGGCGGATCAGATCGTGATCGCCGGGCGCCTTCGGGTCAGCCCGGCGAAATCATTCTGGAATTTTTCCCGATCGGCAAAATGATCCGTGTGGTTGCAGTCGATGCAGCCAGCGGGCTCGAGGCCACGATTATGGGGCCGGCGAATGCATCGCGCGCCGATCTTGAGCGTGTTGCCGTGCGAAAACTCAGGATGATGCTGGCGCGCGGCGGGCGCCCATAGGCTATTGTTGGAAAAAGTCCTTTTGTCGCAATCGAACTACCCGGATTGCCTTTTTTGCGGCATGTAGCCGATGATTGCGGGGCGAAGACGGCATGGGAGGCGGCTTTGCACCTGCGCGCAACGGTGCGCATGCGACATATTCCCGATAAAGAGAAAGAAGTGACGATGTCCGACTTTTTCCATGACGATCTTGCCAAGACCGATCCGGAACTGGCGGAGGCCATTCACGGCGAATTCGTTCGCCAGCGCGATGAAATCGAGCTGATCGCCTCGGAAAACATCGTTTCCAAGGCGGTGATGCAGGCGCAAGGGTCGGTTCTCACCAACAAATATGCCGAAGGCTATCCGGGCCGGCGCTATTATGCGGGCTGCGAGCATGTCGATGTTGCGGAGCAGCTTGCCATCGAGCGCGCGAAAAAGCTGTTCAACTGCTCTTTCATCAACGTGCAGCCGCATTCGGGTGCGCAGGCCAACCAGGCGGTGTTCATGGCGCTGCTGCAGCCGGGCGATACCTTCATGGGGCTTGATCTTGCCTGTGGCGGACACCTGACGCACGGGTCTCCGGTCAACCAGTCGGGCAAGTGGTTCAAGCCGGTTCCCTACAAGGTTACGAAGGATACCAACCGCATCGACATGGATGAGGTTCGCGACCTTGCGAAGAAGGAAAGCCCGAAGGTCATCATTGCAGGTGGTTCGGCCTATCCGCGCCAGATCGATTTCAAGGCGTTCCGGGAGATCGCCGATGAGGTTGGCGCCTTCTTCATGGTCGATATGGCACACTTCGCCGGTCTCGTTGCCGGCGGACAGCATCCCAATCCGCTCGATCACGCTCATGTGGTCACCACCACGACCCACAAGACCCTGCGCGGTCCGCGCGGGGGCATGATCCTTTCCAATGACGAGGCGCTCGGCAAGAAGATCAACTCCGCCGTGTTCCCCGGCCTGCAGGGCGGCCCGCTGATGCATGTCATCGCCGGCAAGGCAGCTGCCTTTGGTGAAGCTCTGAAGCCGTCCTTTAAAACGTATGCGGCCCAGGTTGTTGCCAACGCCAAGGCGCTTGCCGAAGCGCTGCGAAGCGACGGGATCGATCTCGTTTCCGGCGGCACGGACACACACGTTGTTCTTGCCGATATGCGCCCCAAGAAGGTGACCGGTGTCGATGCCGAACAGGCTCTGAAGCGTTCGCATATCACCTGCAACAAGAACGGCGTCCCGTTCGATCCCGAAAAGCCGATGGTCACTTCGGGGGTGCGTCTTGGCTCACCGGCAGGCACGACCCGCGGCTTCGGAGAGGCCGAATTCGCTGAAATCGGCAAGATGATCGCCGATGTGGTCAATGGCCTTGCGGCCAACCGCGAGGGCGACAACGGTGCGGTCGAGGCAGAGGTGCGCGAGCGCGTCGCGGCGTTGACGAAGCGCTTCCCGATCTACGATCTGTGATATCTCTCTGAAAGATTTCAGAGTTTCCTTTGAGAATCAGTGCCCCGTGGCTTAATGCTGCGGGGCATATTTTTTTGAAACAGGGATAGCTTATGCGTTGCCCGTTCTGCGGAAGCCACGACACGCAGGTCAAGGATTCAAGGCCGACCGAGGACAACACGGCGATCCGCCGCAGGCGGGTTTGCCCCGACTGCGGCCAGCGCTTCACGACATTCGAGCGCGTTCAGCTGCGCGAACTGACCGTCATCAAGACGAACGGGCGGCGGGTTCCCTTCGATCGCGACAAGCTGTTGCGGTCAATCCAGGTCGCGATGCGCAAGCGTCCTGTCGAATCCGAGCGCATCGAACGTTTGGTGTCCGGGCTCGTCAGGGCACTTGAAAGCATGGGCGAGAGCGAGGTTCCATCCGCGACCATCGGCAAAATGGTGATGGAATCGCTGGCCGAAATCGATCAGGTTGCCTATGTGCGCTTTGCATCGGTGTACAAGAACTTCCACGAAGTGAAGGATTTCGCCGAGTTCATCGGCTCGATGCCTGGCGATGAGGATGACGAGCAACCCACCCGCAAGAGCCGCAGGCTTGACGACTGACGACCGCTTTATGAAAGCGGCGCTGCGGCTTGCGCGGCGCAATCTCGGACAGACCTGGCCCAATCCCGCCGTTGGAGCGCTCATCGTCTCTCAGGACGAAAGCGGACATTTCATGATCACGGGAAAGGGAGCCACCGCGCGTGGCGGGCGCCCGCATGCGGAACGCATTGCGCTCGAAATGGCAGGCGAGGCTGCCCGGTGTGCAACCTGCTATGTCACGCTGGAACCCTGCGCCCATCATGGCCGCACGCCGCCATGCGCGCAGGCGCTTGTCGATGCCGGTGTGGGGCGGGTGGTCATTGGTGCCGGTGATCCGGACAGCCGTGTCGCGGGTAAAGGCATCGAACTGATGAGATCTGCCGGCATCGTGGTGGAGACAGGCGTTATGGGTGATGAGGCCGCGCTGCTCTCTGCAGGCCATATCCTCCGGGTCAGGAACCGGCGGCCGTTCGTGACGCTGAAAATGGCGCTGACGGCTGACGGCATGTTTGCCGGGCAGGGCCACAAGGAAATCTCGATCACCGGAAAGGAAACGCGCGCCTATGTGCATATGATGCGCGCCTGCCATGACGCTGTCCTGACCGGGAGAGGGACGGTTCAAACCGATGACCCGCAGTTGACCTGCCGGTTGCAGGGCATGGAATATAAATCGCCGGTGCGGGTGGTTCTGGACAGCCGTTTTACTCTCGGGAGCATCTTACTGCTGTTTCAAGGCAGGCCGCCGGTCTGGATCGTCGGGCTCGCCGGATACGCGGAAAACGCCAAAGCGCTGGAACAGGCAGGGGCCCGCATTCTATTTGCTGATGGTGGGATGGAGAGGCCTGGTGTGCAGCAGGTGCTGGAAATATTGGCGCGGGAGGGGATCACGCGGCTGATGGTCGAGGCGGGTGGAGAGGTGGCCGAAGCGTTCCTTGCGTCCGGTCTGGTGGACGAGATCGTCGTTGCGCGCTCGCCCCGGACGCTCGCCCAAATCGCACCGGGTGCAGGCGCGGGCAGGGCAGCACCGCTGCTTGATACGCTTGCCCGGAACCCTGATGGGAGTGCATATGAGCTGGTCGACACTTTCAAGCGGGGCGCCGATACGCTGACCGTCCTGCGCCGCCGGGGGCTGGTGTCCGGATTATTGGCGTAGATGGCAGGCCTTGAGGCGCGGATTTCATGTTCACCGGCATTATCACCGACATCGGGACCGTGGTCTCCAGCGAGACGAGCCCATCTGGCAGGCGTCTCGTGGTCGCATGCGCGTATGATCCAGAAAGGATCGACATGGGAGCATCGATCTGTTGTTCCGGCGCCTGCATGACGGTCGTGGAAAAAGGGCGCGGCCATGCTGGCAGAGGCTGGTTTGCGGTTGATGTGTCGCCTGAATCCCTGGCCCGCACGACGCTCGGCGACTGGCGTGAAGGCACACGGGTCAATCTGGAGCGCTCGCTTGCCATGGGGACCGAGCTGGGGGGGCATCTGGTTACCGGCCATGTTGATGCCGTGGCTGCTGTCACGGAGCGTGCCGATGAAGGTGGAACGGCCCGCTTTACATTCGAAGTTCCGGCGAATCTCGCCCGATTCATTGCTGAAAAAGGCTCGGTTGCTCTCGATGGCACATCGTTGACGGTAAATTCCGTGGCCGGAAACGCATTTTCGGTGACGCTTATTCCCCACACACTCGGTGTAACCACCTGGGGTGAAAAGCATGCGGGGGACAACATCAACCTTGAGGTCGATCTGATGGCGCGCTATGCCGCCCGGCTGATGGAATTCGGCGACCCTTCCGGTCGTGCCGAATAGAGGGATTGCACGCGGATGAGCGAACGGCTGCTGATCATTGAATCACCCTACTACCCGGAGATTACGGAGGCGCTCAGACAAGGAGCGCTTGCCGCAATCGAGGCCGCTGGCGCCACGGCCGACAGGGTGGAGGTGCCCGGCGTGCTCGAAATTCCCGCAGCGCTTTCGATGGCCGTTGCCTCGGTCCGGCGCGGGCAGGGGCCGGTCTATGACGGCTATGTCCTGCTTGGTTGCGTGATCCGCGGCGAGACGAGCCACTATGACATCGTCGCCAATGAATCCGCGCGCGCCGTGATGGATCTCAGCGTCGAATACCAGCTTGCCGTCGGTAACGGCATTCTGACCGTCAACAATGGTGACCAGGCGCGCGTGCGTTCGGACATCAACAAGAAAAACAAGGGCGGGGATGCGGCGCGTGCGGCTCTTGCCATGATTTCCCTGCGCCGTTGTCTTGCGGGGCTTGCATAATGTCGCCCGCGAAAACGCCTCGCAAGAACCAGCCGCGCGGCGGCAACAGGCGTTCTGTGGCTCGTCTCGGCGCGGTGCAGGCGCTTTACCAGATGGATATTGCCGGGGGTGATTTGCCTTCCACGCTGGCCGAGTTCGAAGCGCACAGACTGGGCCGTGAGGTCGATGGCGATACCTATGGCGAAGCGGATGCCGGTTTCTTTCGTGATCTGGTGACAGGCGTCGTTCGCGAACAACGGCGCATCGACCGTCTCGTCGATCTTGTGCTTGAAACATCCTGGCCGCTGAAACGCATCGATCTGACCTTGCGCAATATCCTGCGGGCCGGGACATACGAATTGCTCTTCCGCAGCGATGTGCCGGCGCGTGCCGCCATTAGTGAATATGTCGATGTGGCGCACGGGTTTTATGACGATGATGGACCGCGTCTTGTGAATGGTGTGCTGGATGCGATTGCCCGCAGCGAGCGCTCCGGGGAAGTCGCCAGACGCGCCACGCCGGAAACGTGATCGCGTACGGACCGCAATGCCATGTTCGATGAAGACAGGTTCATCCGCGAATGCCTTCGCCCGCTGGCAAGCGTCCCGGGGGCGGCGGGCTTTACCGATGACGCAGCGCTCATTCAGCCGCCTGAAGGCAAGTCGCTGATCGCGACAGCCGACACCATCATTGCAGGCGTGCATTTCCCGGCTTCGGAGCGGGCCAACCTGATCGCGGCGCGGGCGATCCGGGTCAATGTGTCCGATCTGGTGGCGAAGGGAGCAGAACCGTTCGGTTATCTGCTGCATCTGAGTGTGCCGGCTGCGACCCGGGATGAATTCGGCAATGAATTTGCCGCCGCGCTTCAATCTGCACATGAAACCTATGGTCTCAGGCTCTTTGGCGGCGATACGACCGTCGTGCCCGAAGGGGCGCCACTGAGTGTTTCCGTCACCATGCTGGGTATTGCCCCCGATGGAGGGCCAGTGCGCCGGTCCGGGGCAAAGCCAGGTGACGTGATTTTCGTCAGCGGCGAGATCGGCGATGCCGCGCTGGGGCTGCTGGTGGCGCGCGGTGACCCGATGCCGAAACTCGCTCCCGAGCACAGGAGCCATCTGGAAGCATCCTACCGCCTGCCACGGCCGCCTGTTGGCATACAGCCGGCCATCGTTGCCCATGCCCATGCGTCGATGGATATTTCCGATGGGCTCGTCGGCGATCTTGAGCGGATGTGCCAGGCAAGCGGCGTATCAGCACGAGTCAGTGCCTCCAAGGTGCCGCTGAGCGACGCAGTGCGCGAGGCCTGCGAGCGTGATGCGCGTCTCATGAAGGTCGTGCTGACAGGGGGCGACGACTATCAGGTGCTCGTCGCCGTTCCGCTCGACAAATCAATTGCGTTTGCCCGCGAAGCCCTGACACATGGACATACAGTCAAGGCGATCGGTACATGTGGCGATGGGCCACCCGAAGTCGTCGCTGTTGATGGCGCGGGCCAACCGTTGAGCTTTACGCATACGCGTTACACACATCGCGGCTGAATCGCGAAAGGACGTCTCTTGGCAACAGGCACGGCAAGCCCCGATCCGGCGCTGATAGATGATGGCATTGCGCGCCACAACAGCATCGTTCTTGCCGGAGGGCAGATGCTGGGCGGTGCCTGCGCGACCATTGTCATGACGCTTGGCGGTATTATCGGAACCACGCTTGCTCCCGACCCGGCATGGGCAACGCTGCCGATCACGTGCTTTGTTTTCGGACAGGCTCTGGCGACGCTGCCTGCCGGACTGTACATGCGGCGCGTGGGCCGCCGCCTGGGCTTCATGGCAGGCTCGCTGTTTGCCGTTGCAGGCGGGCTGATTGGCACCGTGGCCCTGATGATGGCGCGGTTCGATCTGTTTTTGCTGGCGACGATGCTGTGCGGGTGTTTCCAGGCGCACATCCAGTATTACCGGTTTGCCGCAGCCGATTTGGCAAGCCCCGCGTTCCAGCCCAAAGCAATCTCCTGGGTGCTGATCGGAGGTGTGGCAGCTGCGATCCTTGGGCCGCAGTTGGTCATCTACAGCCGCGATCTGCTGTTGCCTGTGACTTTCGCCGGTTCATTCCTGACGCTGGCCATCGTCGCGAGCCTGTCGTTTGTTCTGATGACGCAGGTGCGTGGCCCGGCTATCGGGATGCGAACAAGTTCGGGTGGGAGACCTCTGGGCGAGATCCTGCGCCAGCCCCGTCTTCTCGTCGCCATTGCCTGCGGCATGATCAGTTATTCGATGATGAGCCTCGTGATGACGGCGGCGCCGATTGCGATGCTTGCCTGCAACTATGGTGTTTCCGATGCTGCGCTTGCCATTCAATGGCATGCGCTTGCCATGTTCACCCCCAGTTTTTTCACCGGCCACCTGATCGCGCGTTTCGGCAAGGAACGTGTGAGCGCTGCAGGTATGTTCCTTCTTGCGGGATGTGGTGTTGTCGCGCTTTCCGGTGTCGAGCTTGCTCATTTCTGGGGAGCCTTGATCCTGCTAGGAATCGGTTGGAATTTCAGTTTTGTCGGCGCGACATCGATGGTGACGGAGTGCTGCAGGCCTGAAGAACGCAACAAAGTCCAGGCTGTGAACGAGTTTGCCGTTTTCGGGTCGGTTGCCCTTGCTTCCTTCATGTCAGGCAGGCTGATGTCGGCGTTTGGCTGGGAAACGGTCAATTACACCGTCTTTCCGATGGTATTACTGGCTCTGATGCTGATTGTCGTGCTGATTGTGCGCAGCCGGACGGTTTCCAGTCCCGCCTGAATTCAGCGGCCTTCCCTTGCGGTAAACCCTTAGCCCAAATGATGCAGGCCGGTATGTGCCTTGCCGGTTGCGTCAGCGGATGAGTTTTGGCAATGTCCGCGCCGACCGAAGGTCCGGCGGGGGCGGGGCCGGGGGAAATCGTTTGCCCGGCGCCATGCATTCGTTTGTTGGTTCACGGCTCGTTGTGTTCGGCACCGGCAATTGACCGGTGACTGAAGCGACGGCTTTCGCGCTTGCCGAGATTTCACTTTATTCACAAGGGTAGGACCCCATGTCTCTCGCTATCTGGGCTATTATCGCCTGCGGCGCGCTGTCGATCGTATACGGCGTGTGGGCGATCAAGTCGGTGGTTTCGGCGGATGCCGGAACGGACCGCATGCAGGAGATCGCTTCCGCGATCGCCGAAGGTGCGCAGGCTTATCTGCGCCGTCAGTATTCGACCATTGCCATTGTCGGCGTGGTGATCTTTGCACTGGTTGCCTGGCTGCTCGGCATTCTCGTTGCCATCGGTTTCGCCATCGGCGCGATCCTGTCGGCTGCTGCCGGCTTCATCGGCATGAACGTGTCGGTGCGCGCCAATGTACGCACCGCGCAGGCGGCGACCAAGTCGCTCGGCGAAGGTCTCGAGATCGCGTTCAAGTCGGGCGCCGTCACGGGCCTGTTCGTTGCCGGTCTCGCGCTGCTTGGCGTCACAGTCTATTTCGGCATCCTGACCGGGCCGCTCGGCTATGACGTTACCAGCCGCACGGTGATCGACGCGCTTGTCGCACTCGGTTTCGGCGCCTCGCTGATCTCGATCTTTGCCCGTCTCGGCGGTGGCATCTTCACCAAGGGTGCGGACGTCGGCGGCGACATGGTCGGCAAGGTTGAAGCGGGTATCCCGGAAGATGATCCGCGCAACCCGGCCACAATTGCCGACAACGTCGGCGACAATGTTGGCGACTGCGCCGGCATGGCCGCCGACCTGTTCGAGACCTACGCGGTGACCGCTGTCGCCACCATGGTTCTCGCCGCGATCGCCTTCACCGATCCCGCCATGAAGCTTGCCGGCATGATCTATCCGCTGGCAATCGGCGGTGCTTGCGTCGTGACCTCGATCATCGGCACGTTCTTCGTCAAGCTCGGGGCCAACAACTCGATCATGGGCGCGCTCTACAAGGGCTTCATCGCCACGGCGCTCTTGTCGCTGGTTGCGCTGATCCCGGTGACCTACCTCACCTTTGGCGGGTTCGGCGTGAAGATCATGACCACTTCGGGTCTGCATTTCGCTCCGCTCAGCCTGTTCCTGTGCGGTATCGTCGGCCTTGTCGTGACCGGGTTGATCATCTGGGTGACGGAATACTACACCGGCACCGAGTACCGTCCCGTGCGCTCGATCGCGCAGGCTTCGGTGACCGGCCACGGCACCAACGTCATTCAGGGCCTTGCGGTGTCGCTTGAGGCAACCGCGATCCCCGCGATCATCATCATCGGCGGCATCATTGCAGCTTTCAATCTGGCGGGTCTGTATGGCATCGCGGTTGCGGTTGCCACGATGCTGGCTCTGGCTGGCATGGTTGTCGCGCTCGACGCCTTCGGCCCTGTCACGGACAATGCCGGCGGCATCGCCGAAATGGCCGGCTTGCCGGACGAGGTGCGCAACACCACTGACGCGCTCGACGCGGTCGGCAACACCACGAAGGCCGTGACCAAGGGCTATGCCATCGGCTCTGCCGGCATGGGCGCGCTGGTGCTGTTTGCCGCCTATACGCAGGATCTGAAGTTCTTCTCGGAGAACGCAACGCCTGGCAGTTACTTCGAGGGCGTCGACGTATCCTTCTCGCTCAGCGACCCCTATGTCGTTGTCGGCCTGCTGTTCGGCGGCCTGCTGCCGTATCTGTTCGGTGGCATGTCGATGACTGCGGTCGGCCGTGCCGCGCAGGCGGTGGTTGAGGAAGTGCGTCAGCAGTTCAAGGAAAAGCCGGGCATCATGGAAGGCAAGGAACGGCCTGACTATGGCCGCGCCGTGGACATGCTGACCCGTGCCGCGATCAAGGAGATGATCGTGCCATCGATGCTGCCGGTGTTCTCTCCGATCGTCCTGTATTTCGTGATCCTGGCGATCGCTGGCAAATCGGCTGCGTTCTCGGCTGTCGGTGCGATGCTGCTCGGCGTGATCGTCACGGGCCTGTTCGTCGCCATCTCTATGACGGCGGGCGGCGGTGCCTGGGACAACGCCAAGAAGTTCATCGAGGACGGCAATCACGGCGGCAAGGGTTCCGAAGCCCATAAGGCCGCTGTGACCGGCGACACGGTGGGTGATCCTTACAAGGATACCGCTGGTCCGGCCGTCAACCCGATGATCAAGATCACGAACATCGTGGCTCTTCTGCTGCTGGCGATCCTGGCCCACTAAGCAGGCTCACCACGGCCACTGAAACGACAAACCCCGCGAGGCCTGAGGCTTCGCGGGGTTTTTATTTTTTTGCTGTTTCAGCGTTGGCAAGAAGGCAGGGCTAGCTGCCAAACGGATTGGACATGCGGCTTGCGCGCAGGAGTTGCTCGAGGAAGGTCAGTTCACTGCCCGTCGTCGGTGTCTTGCGGCTGATGAAGTCGAAGACGCGGCCATCCTGAAGGCCGTAATTTGCGATGCGCGTGACACGTTCGTCTTTGTCGAAATAAACCGCCAGAACCTGCTGATCCGTCACGCGCGGGCGGAGGAAGGCCGTCTGCTTCACCTGCTGCGAGATGTAGTAATAGACCTCGCCGTCAAAGGTGCCGGTTGTGGATGGTGTGCCCAGAACGAAATCGACCTGGTCCTTGCTGGCGCCGATCGGCACCTGTTCAAGCTGTTGCTGCGAGAACTGATAACCGTGCTGGCGGGTTTCCGTCACCGACAAATTCGGCGCCTGAATTCTTGGTGCCCGCATGTCAGACAGGTTCAACTGTCCCGGCCGCGGAAATGATGGTCCATCCGAGCACGCGGCAAGCATCAAGGTTGCTGTGCCTGCGAGCAGGCTGAGCCCGATCCGGCGGCTGGCTGATGATCCTGTACTCACTGAATATCCGTCCAAATTCTGACTGACGGTGCAATCGCGGCTGGCGACATGAGGCGTTCCGTCGCTATATGTGCACCGGCCCCGTGTTTGCCGTATCGCGGTGTCGCGATATTTGCAACATGCCCGATCCCATCAACCGTACCGGCTGAGTTCATGCTTAACGCCATTTTCCGCTGCCTCTTCAATCGCTCTTCCGGCGAATCCCCTTACGGAGACGACAGAAAAACAGCGTCTGCCGTCTACGCATCAATCGTGGCGCAAGCACGGCAGCCAGTATTTTACACAAGCCTTGGTGTGCCGGACACACCTACCGGGCGTTTCGAGATGATTGTTGCTCATGCAACGCTTGTGTTCCGGCACCTGAAAGGTTCTGAAGAACTGGATGAAGCGGGGCAGGCCGTTTTCGATCTCTTCTTCGCCGATATGGACAGGTCGCTGCGTGAACTGGGGGTAGGCGATCTTTCCGTGCCCAAACAGATCAAGCGCATGGGGCAGGCGTTCTACGGCCATGCCGCGGTTTATGCCAAGGCGCTTGATGCCGGTGACGAGGACGCGCTTTGCGAGGCCGTGAAAGGCAATCTTCTTGCAACGGCGGATCAAACGCCGCATTTGCAGAACCATGCGCGCCGTATTGCCGGATACATGATGGCCTGCGATGCCTTTTTGCGTGATGAGGATGCCGGCATGATCATGAAAGGCGAAATCGCATGGCCGGATGTTCCGGCGGAAACGTGATGGAATTTGCCATGAGTAAAGGCGGCTCTCTTTCATTTTCGGATTTTAACCTGCGCATCGATGCCCAGTCCGTGCCGCGTACGGGGCAGCACGTCAAATTCACCGCAAACGCAGAAGCACTTGAAGATATCGCCAAGACGCTCGGTATCGCTGCAGCACATGCGGTTACGGGCGATCTGGACATTCGCCCCTGGGGGCGTGGCGGCTACCGCGTCGAGGGCGAAGTCGTGGCCGATGTGGCGCAGCTTTGCGTCGTTACGCTCGAACCGGTCGATGAGCATATACACGAAGCCGTTTCGCTGACATTCATGCCGGCGAAAGCCGATGAAGCACACGAAGCGCAAGCGGACGAGCATGAAATCGACGATTTCGAGCCATTGGAAGATGGCTTTATTCCCCTTGGCGCAGCCATTCGCGACACCGTATCGCTCGCGCTGAATCCGTATCCGCGCGCTGAAGGCGTGGAACTGCCTGAGCAGCAGGAAGAGCGCGACGGGAGCGATTCACCATTTGCTGCGTTGCGAAAACTAAAACAGGATAATTGACCGGTTTTGGTGCGTGAGAAAAATGCTGCTTGTGTCAGTATCGTGACTTGTTATTGTCCGTCCGCCTTCGGCTGGGGGCAGTTGACCGTTAAGGGCAAGCTGGGGCATTGCTGGCAGCATGGAGCGGTGTCGACATGGTGCCTGCAACTGCGACCGCTCTGCACGGCCCCGCGCCAAGCGCGGTAACGGATAAACAACAAGACAAATAAACAACAAGACAAACGGCAGAGCCTCGCGAAGCAAACATGTCCGGTTTTCCGACGATAGCCATTGATGCGATGGGCGGCGACTTCGGTCCCGAAACCATTGTTGCCGGCTGTGCTGTTGCGCGCGAGCGCAGGCCCGACACGCGATTTCTGCTTTTCGGTGACGAGGCGCTGGTCAAACCGGAGCTCGACAAGCATCCCAAGCTTGCGGCCGTCACGGAGCTTGAACATACCGATGTGGCAATCCGCATGGATGACAAGCCGAGCCAGGCGCTGCGCAAGGGGCGCTGGCGCTCGAGCATGTGGCTGGCGCTGGATGCGGTGCGTTCGGGGAATGCCGCTCTTGCGGTTTCAGCCGGCAATACCGGCGCTCTGATGGCGATGTCGAAGTTCTGCTTGCGCACGCTGTCAGGGGTCGAACGGCCGGCAATTGCCGCGATCTGGCCAACCCTCAGGGGCGAAAGCATCGTTCTCGATGTTGGTGCAACGATTGGTTCGGATGCAAACCAACTCGTCGATTTCGCGGTGATGGGCGAGGCAATGGCGCGCTCTGTTTTCGGCATCGACCGGCCGACCGTCGGTTTGCTCAATATCGGCGTGGAAGAGGTCAAGGGCCTTGAGATGATCAAGGACGCGGGGCGCATTCTGCGCAACTCCGATCTTCCCATGCATTACGCGGGGTTTGTCGAAGGCGACGATATTGGCAAGGGCACAGTCGATGTCGTGGTCACGGAAGGATTTACGGGCAACATCGCTTTGAAGACGGCAGAAGGCACCGCCAAGCAGATGGCTGAATATCTGCGATCGGCAATGGGCCGCAGCCTGATGTCGCGCATAGGTTACATTTTTGCCAAGTCCGCGTTCGATACGCTGCGGGCGAAGATGGACCCGCGCAAGGTCAATGGCGGTGTTTTTCTCGGCCTCAACGGCATTGTGATCAAAAGCCATGGCGGCGCCGATGCGGAAGGCTTCGCCAGCGCGGTCACGCTGGGCCGGGACATTGCCGAGAACGACCTTCTGCAAAAGATTACCGATGATCTGGAGCAATATCGCCGGGATCAAAATCTGAATATGAAGATTGCTGGAGATATGGCTTCGTGAGTTCTGTTCGTTCAGTTGTGCGTGGCACGGGTTCATATCTGCCGGCACGTGTCCTTACCAATGCGGCCATGGAGAGCATGGTTGCAACGAGTGATGCATGGATCCGTCAGCGTACGGGTATTGGTGCGCGGCATATCGCTGCCGAAGGTGAATACACGTCCGACCTGGCGACGGCAGCGGCCAAGGCTGCCCTCGAAAGCGCAGGGATCGATGCATCCGAGATCGATCTGATCGTGCTCGCGACAGCAACGCCGGACCTGACGTTTCCGGCGACCGCCGTAACCGTTCAGGAGAGGCTGGGCATCGAGCAGGGCTTTGCGTTCGATTTGCAGGCGGTGTGTTCCGGTTTCGTCTATGCGCTGACCAATGCCGATGCCTTGCTGAAAGCCGGGCAGGCCAAGAAAGCGCTGGTGATCGGCGCCGAGACGTTTTCACGTATCCTGGACTGGAGTGACCGCACGACCTGTGTGCTGTTCGGCGATGGCGCCGGTGCGGTCGTTCTGGAAGCTGTCGAGGAAAGCGAAGCGGGCGGGCGTGGCCTGCTGTCGTGCGATTTGCGGGCCGATGGCAGGTTCCGCGACAAGCTCTATGTCGATGGCGGGCCCTCAACGACGCAGACGGCAGGCCATCTGCGGATGGAAGGCCGCGAGGTCTTCAAGCAGGCCGTTGGCCTCGTCCATGGAGTCGTGGAACGGACACTGCAAAAGGCCGGTGTCACGGCCGACGATCTTGACTGGTTCGTGCCCCATCAGGCCAACCGGCGCATCATCGATGCGACCGCCAGGAAATTCGACTGGCCGGAAGAAAAGATTGTCGTGACGGTTGAGGGGCACGGAAATACGTCTGCTGCGTCGATACCTCTGGCGTTGGATGTTGCCGTGCGCGATGGGCGTATCAAGCAGGGGGACCTGGTGCTCGTGGAAGCGCTTGGCGGCGGGTTTACCTGGGGTGCGGCACTGGTGCGCTGGTAGCACGCTATCGGGCGGCAAGTGATTCCGGAATATGCGTCTGAAACATTCGGAACCTGGAATTTCAAACGAAAATTACTGCCAAATTCAGATTAAATTTTAGGCGCTAACCGGGCTGAAGTGCGTACAGGACACAGTGCGTATCAAAACTGCGTTTTTCATCCGCTGAAGCACGTATGATGCGTTGACCATCGTTCCCGGCCTTCTTACGATGCGCGCGCAATCGGGGCTGAACTGGCTGTGCGTCAAATTGGCATGCACAATCAATGATGTGGCGGAGGCTGTTGCAATGCCGGGGCGCACAATCACCCGCGCTGACCTGTGTGAGGCTGTTTACCGGAAAGTAGGCCTGTCACGCGCGGAATCAGCCGAGTTGGTCGAAATGTTGATCGATGAGATCATTGAAACCCTTGAACGCGGAGAGAATGTGAAGCTCTCCGGTTTCGGGTCATTCATGCTGCGCGACAAGGGGCAGCGTATAGGGCGCAATCCGAAAACGGGTGTTGAAGTGCCGATCGCGCCACGGCGTGTCATGGTATTCAAGCCCAGTCCGGTGATGAAGGCACGCATGAACGGTGCCGATGATGCCGGTGAAGAATAGATCTTGATCGAACCGGGGGTGTAGGTCGCAGATGATGGCCGACAAAGGTCCCGACGCATTCAGGACGATCAGCGAGGTTGCCGACGACCTCGATGTTCCGCAGCACGTTCTCCGCTTCTGGGAAACGCGGTTTTCCCAGATCAAGCCGATGAAACGCGGCGGTGGGCGCAGGTATTACCGGCCTGATGATGTCGATCTCCTGCGCGGTATTCGCAAGCTTCTTTATGGGGATGGTTACACGATCAAGGGCGTCCAGCGGATCTTGAAGGATCGCGGTATTCGCCATGTCATATCCGTTGGAGCAGGGCAGGCTGTACAAGTCGAAGAAGCAGAACCTGCTTCGTCTGCAACCACGGATGTCCCAAGGCCACCAGCTCGCCCGGTTGCTGCTCCAGAGGCGCCGCCGCTCGTTTCTTCACCTCCGGTCGTTTCTTCACCTCCGGTAGTTGCGGAGGAAGAAAAAACGGTATCCATGGATGCGGAACCGGAACAGCCATCCCCCGCGCCTTTGGCGCAGGCAAGTCCGGCGCCTTCTCCCGCGCCTCAACCTGCAAAAGAGCCCGTCAGCGCGCCTGGCAGTGATGCGCCTCCAATTCCGCGACTCGATTCACTGCGCATATTCGCTCACGACCGTGTTGCAACGCCTGCGCAACCTGTATCCGCACCCAAGGCTGTCCCGGCCGAGCTGCATGAGGCGCGAGAACCCGTTGCGCAGCCGGCTCCCGTGGCTGTTCCTGCAGTTGGGCAGGTCGGGCAGGCCCTGACCGCGGAAGATATCCGTAGACTGCAGGCGGCGTTGTTCGAGTTGGGAGAATGCAGGCAACTGCTGACGGAAGCCCTGAAGCGTTAGGCTCCGGTTTCCGGTCTAAGCACAAACAATGCCTGATGCTCTTGCGTTGAACAGGACGAGCAGGTAATCCCTCCATCGCTCGGAGCGTGGCGCAGCCCGGTTAGCGCACCAGTCTGGGGGACTGGGGGTCGCAGGTTCGAATCCTGCCGCTCCGACCATTTCCATCACATGGCTTTTCAAGGTTCAGCTGTCAAAGTTCCCTGACGGCTGCGAGAACCTGCTCGGCATGGCCTGCGACTTTCACTTTCCGCCAAAGCTTGCGGACCACGCCATCCTTGTCGATCAGGAAGGTGGAGCGCTCGACACCCATATATTTGCGCCCGTACATGCTCTTTTCGATCCACACGCCATAGGATTCGACCATCTGCCTGGATTCGTCCGATCCAAGCGCGATCCCCAACCCATGTTTCTTGTGGAACTTTGCATGCTTTTCGATGCTGTCGGGTGAAACGCCGAGAATTTTTGCACCTGCGTTGGTGAATTCGCCTAGAAGGCCGGTGAAATCCAGGGCTTCCCTGGTGCAGCCGCTCGTATCGTCCTTCGGGTAGAAGTAAAGAACGAGCGGAGAGCCGCGATACCCGGACAAGGTGGCTAGCGTTCCGTCATTGGTCGGGACCGTAAAATCGGGAGCCCTGCTGCCTTCGTTTACGGTTATTGCCATGATCTGCCTTCCTTTCGTCGGGTTTTAGGGGTCAAGGTTTCATTTGAAGTTATGCGAAACGCCGCTAGGGCGGGCTGCATGAACTGGCCGGGCTTGTGAAGGCGTGGCGTGCTGTCCGGAGGGCTTTGGACAGTCCGCGATTCACCTTATGAACGCAAATATTCGAACCGATGGAAATCGGGAATCGGAGCCTTCACGGCTATCGGCTAAAATGCGAATTTACATGCCGTAAGGCACTGGAATCCGTTCGGGAGCAGAAACCGGATTGCAATATCATTCTTTGCAACAGGGCTTTGAACGGGCCGTTGAATTTGCCGGATCTTTCGGGGGACGGTCGCGCCAGTTTCTGCTGACGAGTAGAGAGCATGCGGCCCTTTGGGCGCGGCGTGCCCATGCATGGTTTCGCGCGCTTCCCAAACCGGCTCGCGTAGCGGGTTATGCCGGCTTCGGCGTACTTGCCGTCTGGGCGGTCATTATCTCGCTGTTTTACGCAGCTCTGCTGTTTGGTCCCATCAATATCGACGGTCTTGCACCGCGGATTGTCGCCAGTGTTGAAGCGCGGCTGCCCGACGGAATGCAGATGCAGGTTTCCGGCGCGAATCTGCAACGCGGCCGGCATGGCATCGGCATCCGGCTTAACAGCGTGAAGGTCGTTGATGCCGTCGGGACTACGGTTTTCTCAGCGCCCAGTGCAACCGTGGGATTCAAACTTTTGTCGGTTGCCGCCGGAGACCTTTCTCCCGAGCGCCTGATCATCACGGAACCAGTCGTTTCCCTTACCGGCCAAGCCGACAATGGCGGCGAGACCATGAATGTTGCCGACATTGTCGCCATTGCATTCCTGATCCTCAATGCGGATGGGGGGCTTGGAGAACTGAACGTATCCCAGGCAGCGGTCATAACGGCCGGTGAAGGCCCGCGCCTCGACGGCGTTGATGCCAGGTTTATTGCGGAGCCGGCCGGCGAGGGGGCGCCGTCCATTGCACTGGAAGTCAGCGGTGGGAATGACGGGGGTGCCGAATGGGCGATGAACGGGCGGCTTCAGCGGCGAGCCGATGGCGGGTTGTCGGGAGAATTCGCGTTCGCGGATCTGGTTCCGCAAGAACTCATGGGACTTGCTGAAAACAGTGCGGTTCACATGGAATCGCCGATTTCCGGACAGCTTGCGTTTGCGACGCTTCAGGACGGTACGCTTGCGGATGGCCGTTTTGATATTCTTGTTGGCGCGGGAAAGATACAGGCCGGCAAGGATATTGATTTCCTGCTCGACGAAGCGCGCATATCCGGCACATGGGATGCATCCCGGCGGGCATTGCGGATTGCTCCGTCGCGAATCCTCGCAGGCCAGAATCAGGCGATGCTGGCAGGTGAGTTTGTCGTTCCCGACAAACGGTCGATGTCTTACGGGACTGTTCCATTCGGTCTTGGGTTCACCGATGTGCGTATCGGGATCGGCAAGGACAAGGAACCGGTCGCGATTGATGCCGTCGTCTTTGACGCGGTTTATGATGTCCTCAATCACCAGACACGGGTAAACAGACTGGATTTCCTGAAAGGCGATGCATCCTTGTCGATGCTCGGCTTTGTCCGGCAAGCACCAGGCTCGCCGGGAATTGCATTGCGCGGCAGCGCTGCAAAAATGTCGATTGATGTCTTCAAGTCATTATGGCCGGAAGGGCTTGCGCCACTGACCCGCGACTGGATCGTAAGGCAGGTTCACGGCGGCGACATTGTCGATGCGACGGTCAACATTGACATCAGGCCTGGCGACCTTGCCGCTGCAGGGGGCGTGCGAGGGCTGCCGCGTGGCGCGGTTACGGTTTCATTTGAAACGGTGGCAACCGAGTTCGGGTATTTTCATGATCTTCCGCCTATCCGGGACGCCAAGTTGAGAGGAACCTGGACGCCGACAAGTTTCGAGCTTTCCTTTGCCGGGGACGAGGCACGCATCGACCTGCCTTCGGGCAGGACGATCAGCGTAACGGGTGGCAGCTATAATATTTATGATACGACGGTTAAGCCTGCTCATGCGAATTTGGAGATATTCTCAAAGGGCGGCCTGGATACGCATCTTGAGCTTCTCGATTTTGATCCTCTCAACATAGCCCGCAAACATGATCTCGATATCGCGTCCATGGGGGGCGATGCCGTCGTCCACATGGCTATGGATTTCGATATCCGTGAAGGGGTCAGGGTTGAAGATACCGGCCTCACTGTCGAGGCGACCATCTCGCGTTTGCACGTACCCGCAGGGCCTGGACGGGTCATCGAGGATGGTGATGTCAAGCTCGCCATTCGCAACGGAGTAATGCATGTGGCCGGGGACGGCAGGATTGGCGGTGTCGGAGCAAAAATCTCCGTCACGCAGTCTTTGTACGGAAACGCGGAGGCATCCGAACGCAGCGTTGCGATGATCCTTGATGCAGAAGCGCGCAAGGCACTCGGCCTTGATTTCGGTGATCTCGTTCAGGGAACCTTCCCGATCGATGTCGAGGAACTGGGAGATCAAAGAAGGCGTGTGGAAGCAGACCTCAAGGATGTCCGGCTTTTCCAGCCGGGTATCGGGCTGGACAAGCCCCCGGGCTCGCCGGCGACGTTCGTCGCCATCCTGAGTCCGGACAAGGAGACGGGCGGTACGCGTCTAAGCGACATGCGTATTTCGGGACGTGAATTGTTCATGTCCGGTTCCGGTTTGGTTAGAAAAAGTGGTGGCATAGATTGGCTTGAGTTCGATTCATTCCGGCTTCAGTCGGACGATTCAGCCAAAGTGACCATTCAAACCGACAAGAACGGCAATTTCAGTGCGAAGATCGAAGCTGCGCGTTTCGACATGCGGCGTGTCGTTGAAAATGCCAAGACGGGCGGAATTGCTGACGGTACGGCAAAGTCGGGCGACAAGCACCGGTACCGCGTAGCTGCCGTGATTGGCTCAGGGCGCGGGTACAATGGTGAAATTCTACAAAGCATCGATATTGATCTCGACATGCATGGCGATACCGTTTCGAAGCTGAAAATGACGGGCGCCTTTGCCGACAATTCCACGATGCGGATGGAAATTGCGCCGAAGCAGGGCAACCCCTCGCCAGTTCTCAGCATCCAATCCAACAATGCAGGCAGATTGTTGCGGTGGCTCGATCTCTATTCCCGTGTGAACGGCGGTCAGATCGGCATGAACGCGCGTCTGGGCCCGGGGGCGGGCGATGCAACCGGACGCTGGCAGATGGTCAACTTTGCCATTAATCAGGACCCCAGCCTTTCCACCTTGATTACTCAAACCGGCAAAATGGCCGAAGATCCCTTGTGGCAGGCTGCAGCCCAACGCAAAGCGCCGAGTGCGACGAATATCGGATTCGATGAGCTTTACGTGGATTTCAGCAAGTCACGCGGGGCGTTCAATCTTCGTAATGGCGTGCTCAGGGGACCTGTTGTCGGGGCGACCTTTGACGGGCAGGTTGATTTCACCGGCCGCCGGATCAATGTGAACGGCACCTATGTACCGCTCTATGCAATCAATAATTTCTTCGGTCGCGTCCCCCTGCTGGGGACCATCCTTGGAGGCCGCGCGGACGAGGGGCTGATTGGCGTCAATTTCAGTGTGCGCGGAAACCTCAATCGGCCGAATTTGATTGTGAACCCGGTTTCCGCTGTAACCCCGGGAATATTCCGCCTTTTACTGGACGCACCATCACGGTCGGTGCCGGGTGGCAGATCGGCGCCGCGCTCAAACGGCAATGACGTCAAAACCGATCCGTTCGATCCTCTCTCTCAGCAAAACGGACGTTGAGGTATCAGGCCGGGCGTATCAATGCGTGGCGCTTCTTGCCCATGGACAGCTTGATGACGCCGTTATCGCCGATGTGGCTCCGGTCAAGCATCATCATCGGGTCGGATACCGCGATGTCGTTGATGCGCACGGCGCCTGACTGGACAGCGCGGCGAGCCTCGCTGTTTGAAGAGGCAAACCCGGCCTGAACGTTTGCCGTCAATAA
Source organism: Rhodobiaceae bacterium (assembly GCA_020637855.1). Lineage (GTDB taxonomy): Bacteria > Pseudomonadota > Alphaproteobacteria > Rhizobiales > Tepidamorphaceae > JACKJK01. Next base: position 314,347 of record JACKJR010000003.1, read on the forward strand.
ACCGACGCCTGCATCGAGATCGAGTGTGATTGTTGGAAGATCTTCCGCGATCGCGCCTTGCTCGAAGGTTTTCTGGGCCGTTTGCGCTGCCTGTTGCGCAAATTCGCGGCCATGAGCCATGGCCGTTGCTTCGGTTGCCAGAACCTTCTTCGCCTCGTTGATTTCGGCTCCTTGCAGGGCGGCAAGGCGGGCGATTTCGTCAAGCGGCAATTCGGTGAACAGTTTCAGGAAGCGCTCGACATCGGCATCCTCGGTGTTGCGCCAGTATTGCCAGTAGTCATAGGGAGACAGCATCTCGGCGTTGAGCCATACAGCGCCAGAGGCCGTTTTGCCCATTTTCGCTCCCGACGATGTGGTCAGCAGCGGGCAGGTCAGCGCGAACAGCTGTGCCTCTTTCATGCGCCGTCCAAGGTCGATGCCGTTGACGATGTTGCCCCACTGATCCGATCCGCCCATCTGGAGCGTGCAGCCATAACGCCTGTAGAGCTCGACGAAGTCGTAGGCCTGCAGGATCATATAATTGAATTCCAGGAACGACAGCGGCTGTTCGCGGTCGAGGCGCTGTTTGACCGACTCGAAGCTCAACATCCGGTTGACCGAGAAATGCCGGCCGACGTCGCGCAGGAAATCGATGTAGTTGAGATCAAGAAGCCACTCGGCGTTATTGATCATCAACGCATCGCTGCCACTGTCGCCGAAGGAGACGAATTCCGAGAAAATGCGCTTGATGCCGTCGATGTTGGCCTGGATCGCGGCATCGTCGAGCAGGCGGCGGCTTTCGTCCCGGCCAGACGGATCGCCAACACGCGTTGTGCCGCCACCCATCAGCACGATCGGTCTGTGGCCACATTTCTGCATCCAGCGCAGCATCATGATCGAAACAAGCGAGCCGACATGCAAGCTTGAAGCGGTTGCGTCATATCCGACATAAGCCGTGACCATGCCCGACGCGAATGCCTCATCCAGCTTCTCGGGTTCGGAGACCTGATGAATGAAGCCGCGTTCGTGCAGCGTTGCCAAAAAATCGGATTTGTAACCGCTCATTGTCTATACGCTCTGCAAACCATTGGAATTTATATCTGCCTTACCGATATCCCGAATTCAGAATGCATGCATCCGGTCCAGTGGCGTAGCGTCTATAGGGCTGACTGCAACGGAGCAAGGGGGCAGGTCATTTCAGGTTCTGCAAATCCATACGGCCTTGCCATCGGGACAATGAGCGGCACGTCAATGGATGGCGTTGATGTGGCGGTCATTGAAACCGATGGTGTTTCGGTTTCCGCCTTCGGTCCGACCTTGGCGCTGTCCTATAGCGACGAGGATCGGGCGGTGCTGAGACAGGCGCTGCACGATGCCAGCGGTATGGTCGATAGTGGCCGGAGGCCCGGATCGCTCAACAGAGCCGAGATCATCGTGACGGAACGTCATGCCGAAGCGATCGAGGTGTTGTGCGCGCGTGCCGGCATGGCACCGGCGTCAGCGGATATCATCGGCTTCCACGGCCAGACGGTTCTGCACAGGCCGGAAGCCGGGCTTACCGTGCAGATAGGCAATCCGCAATTGCTCGCTTTCAGGCTTGGCGTGCCGGTCGTCTACAATTTCCGTGCTGCCGATGTGAACGCCGGCGGGCAGGGCGCGCCGCTGGTTCCCATCTTCCACAAGGCGCTGGCGGCAATGAGCGGACGGGAGTTGCCGCTCGCCTTTCTCAATCTCGGCGGCGTCGCGAATATCACCTATATCGGGCGGGATAGCGAATTGACCGCCTTCGATACCGGGCCCGCCAATGCGCTTCTCGACGACTGGGCTCTGATGCACACGGGCAAGCCTTTTGATGCCGATGGCGCCCTGGCTGGAAGCGGGCAAGTGGACCGCGGGCGCCTTGAGTTCCTGATGGACGATGTCTATTTCGCCCAGCCTGCACCCAAGTCGCTCGACCGCGATCATTTTGCAGCTAAAGCACGTGAGACGTTATCCGGCCTTGCCGTGCAGGAGGGG
>JACKJR010000004.1 GCA_020637855.1 Rhodobiaceae bacterium
AAATCGCAAATGAAAATGCGTAACTCCTCGGAGCCGTTATGCGGATTTTCCTGCCATGAAATGGGACAACCTGCGGATCTTCCTGGCAATAGCCCGTTCCGGGCAAATCCTTGGAGCAGCACGAAAGCTCGGGCTCGATCAGGCCACCGCAAGCCGCAGGCTGTCGGCGCTTGAAAGCGACCTTGGCGCGACCTTGTTCGAGCGCCACACAACCGGTGTCGTCGTCACGCCGGCGGGCGAACGCCTGCTGCCCATCGCAGAGCGCATGGAATCGGAAGCCATGGCAGCGCAATCGATCGTCGGCCAGAGCGATGTCGCCCTGTCGGGTACGGTACGCATCGGTGCGCCGGATGGTTTCGGCAATTTCTTTCTCGCACCATTATTGGCCGAAATGGCGCAAACGCACCCGGAACTGCGCATCCAGCTCGTGCCGATGCCGCGCAATTTCTCGCTGTCGAAACGCGAAGCCGACATCGCCATCACACTGGAACGACCAACGGAAGGCCGGCTCTTCGCACGCAAGCTCACCGACTACACGCTCGGCCTTTATGCGTCGCAAACCTATGTCGGGCACGTCGGCGGCATCGGCAGTCTCGCCGACTTGAGCAGATGCCTGTTCGTTACCTATGTGCAGGACCTGATCTGGTCGCCCCATCTCGATTATTCCGAGCCCTATGCCAGCCAGTGCGCACAGGTTCTGGAATGCGCCGGCATCGTCGGCCAGATGCAGGCACTGGCCACCTGCGGCGTCGGATTCGTTCACGACTATACCGCCCATACCGTGCCGGGGCTGGTCCGCGTGCTGCCCGAGATTTCGCTCAAGCTCAGCTACTGGATCGTCACCCACGCAGACGTGCGCGGGCTTCGGCGCGTGACAGAGGTGATGGATTTCATCTCCAAACGCGCCCGCGAGGCGCGCGCGGATTTCGAACGGGAATAGCCGGACTGATTGCCCCGGCCTTACACCGCATCCATCACTTCGACCGACAGCACGGTCGGCAGGTGGCGGGCGATCTCGTTGAAGCTCTCGCCCTCGTCGAAACTGGCGAAAATCGAGCCGGTGTTGGTGCCGAAATAAACGCCCGCTTTCTCTTGTTTGTCGGTCGCCATCGCCTGGCGCAGGACGGTGAAGAAACAGGCCTCCTGCGGCAGGCCAGCGCGCATCGCCTCCCATGTCTCGCCGCCATCGCGCGAACGCCAGACGGCCGCCGATGCATCTGGCGGGAAGCGGCCATCCATGTCGCTGTTGAGCGGAAGCACGAAAATCGTCTTCGGGTCATGCGGATGCACGGCGATGGGAAAGCCGAAGGTCGAGGGCAGGCCGGGCGTGATGTCGTGCCAGTTGCGCCCGCCATCGGCGCTGCGGTACACGCCGTGATGGTTCTGCTGATAGAGAAGGTCGCTGTCATCGCCAGGCGCGCGAACCATGTTGTGCACGCAAAGCCCGGTCTGGCCGTCCCGCGGCGCGGCGGGATGATTGTGTCCCGCGCAGCTCTCCGCATTGTCGAGCCGGTTGCGCCGCTCGAAACTCTTGCCGCCATCATCGGTGGCAAAGACACCCGCCGCCGAGACAGCCAGCCAGTAACGCCCATCGATCTTCGGATCAGGCACGATGGTGTGGACAGTCAGCCCCACCGCCCCCGGATTCCAGCTCTCGCGCTCGGGGTGATCGTTGAAAGCCGGCACGCCCTGCCAGGTTACGCCGTCGTCGCGGCTTTCATACAGCCTGCCCGGTTTTCCGCCGGCCAGCAGACGGCCATGGGCAGCATTGAGCGACCAGATCGCCTCGACCTCGCCATCGAACTTCGTATCCGGTGGCGTCCAGCCGAAGAAGTCCGCCGTCTCCGGATCATTCGCGGCCCACTCGTCGATCTGACCCCTGGCAAATTTTGTAAGCTCCCACGTTTGGCCGCCATCGGCCGAACGCCAGACACCCGCGCCGCACCAGTCGCCACCGCCGCCGGCCCAGATCATGGATCGGCCCGCATCGCCGATGACATGGTTGATCGGCCAGCCGCCGCAATGCGGGCCGCTGATTTTCCAGCCTTCACGGCCGTTTTCCGCCGAAACAAGGAACGCACCCTTGGTCGTTCCCACAAGCACCGTAACGCCATCGCTCATGCCGCATCCTCCCGACAAGGCAGATGAGCATCCCACGAAACACACGGACTTCACAGTCCGGTTGTAATCGCCCGGTTGGCGGCGTTACCCGGTCAGCTGATCGAAAGCCTCGAGCGCCTCGGCGCCATAGATCATCGAAGGACCGCCACCCATGTAGACGGCGACCGCAATGGTCTCCAGCACCTCCTCACGCGTCGCACCGTATTTCGCTGCCGCCTTGGCGTGAAATGCAAGGCAGCCGTCGCAGCGCGCGGTAATGCCGATTGCGAGCGCGATCAGTTCCTTCGTCTTCGGCTCGAGCGCACCCTCGCCGATTGCGCTGCGCGCAACCTCGGCAAACCCTTTTGCAACACCTGGAATGCCTTTTCGCAACCGCGACATGCGCTCGTTGGTCTGATCGACGAAGCCGCTCCAATCCGTTACCGACATGGCTTTCTCCCGCAATGTGTCTGGTACACCCGCGATACATTCGCAGCAGCGAATGTTGGCGCAATGATCCGGATCAAGACGGTATGAAAGCTGCCCTTTGAGCGCACCTTCCGCTGCGTCATGAAAAATTAATAATCGCAGCTAAACAGCAGCCTTTCCGCCATTAACCGGCCATGCATATTTTTCATACCCGCGTTGCCATCGTTTTTTTGCCGCAAACCACTTATATGCACTGCAACATAGCCGTCTGGGGAGACGCTGATTCGGAGGGTCGTGACATGCAAGGGAGAAAAGCATGGACGACCGTACCACTCATCATGCCGCAGGTGGCGTGATCCGCAGACTATGGGTTACCGAGACACCGGCATTCCGCAAACATATGTCGCGCCTTGACGGCGAAAGCCGCAGACTGCGCTTTGCCGGAGCGGTATCACCGCAATATGTCGAGACCTACGCCAATGACGCCCTGAAACGGGCAACCGCTGTTTACGGCTGGTTTGACGACGGCACGCTGCGAGCCGCGGCGGAACTGCATGGACCGATGTTCTCGCGCACAGGCGAGGCCGCGTTCTCCGTGGAGCCCGGTTATCAGGGCCGCGGCATTGGCTCCGCTCTGATGGAACGCATCGTGTTGTCGGCGCGCAACCGGGGCATGCGTCACCTCGTGGTGTCGTATCTTTCGGAAAATTCGCCGATGCAAAAGATTGCCAGACAACACGACGCGGATATCGAATTTCACACAGGCGAGACGGTCGGCACCGTGCACCCGAATTTTCCCACCGGCCTGTCCCTGTTACGCGAAGCGATCGTTGAAAGCCACGGTTTCACGTCAGCCGTAGTGGATGCTCATGTGAGCACGTTCAGCCGATATTTCGCGCTGGCGAAATAAGAATGCATTAACTCACGGCCTGCTGGAAAATTCACCAGAATTACTCTCAATGATAGTAATTCTGGTGAAATTACAATAAATTAAACTATGGGTGGCATGATGCTCCAGCACGTATCTGGAGATTTTGCATGCCTCATGCCGCAAAAGCCGGCCCTGCCGCACGCGACACCTTGAGCGGACCGCATGTGTGTTCCCATCTCGGCACACAGCTGATGACGCTTGCAAAGGCTGCACTTGCAGATGCTTGCCGCGCCAACAACGGATCGATCACCGCGCAGGAAATCGAAACGATCCTTGATCTGGTCGCGTCTGCACCGGAAGTGTTTTCTATCTACACGGGCCAGTATGCAGCCTGTTCTGGCATTCATCACAACGGGAAATTCACCCAGATCGACGCACAGACGTTCGCCCGTTTCATTCTCCAGTCCTTCTGCCAGGACGTGGTCAGGGAAAATTTCCAAGGCCAGATCGATCGCGCCGGCCCGGCCTGGGCGCGCCATTTCCTTGAGGGAATCATAGCCCATATCGAGCGCCGCACGGACGCCGGCTTCCGCAACAAGCTCTATGCGCGTTACCGCGCCCATGCCTTGAAGGATGGCCGCGGACTGGGTGCGTCGGCTTTTCACAGCGATCCGGAAATCCACAGCCTCCTGCGCACGGCATTCGAGACGATTTTCGCCGAAACCGACGAGCACGAGGCCTTCACCGATGCCGTTAATGCAAACATCGGAAAAGCACTGAACCTGTCCGGCCCTTCGCCGCTGAAGGTAACGAATGCCGACGTCACGGCCTTTCTGACCGGACTGTGCAAGAACATGGCACACAGTCATTTTCGCAGATCGGTGCTTGTCGCACCGCAAATGCGTACAGCCTGCGCCGGCTGATTCCGGAACATCGCGACGACATTGAAATTACCCGGCCCCGATATTTCGGGTAACGCATCTTCGCGGGCGAAAAAGTCTCACAACTTTTTCTCGAAGATGCACGCGTCTTCGCTTCCTTTGCCGCAATTCCGGACGGAAAACCGCTTCGCACTTTTCCTGGAATTGCTCAGACGCTCCGGGCCACCATCATCTTCTTGATTTCCGCAATCGCCTTTGCCGGGTTCAGACCCTTCGGGCAGGTCTGAGTGCAGTTCATGATGGTGTGGCAGCGGTAGAGCCGGAACGGATCTTCCAGATTGTCGAGCCGGTCGCCGGTCGCCTCGTCGCGGCTGTCGATCAGCCAGCGATAGGCCTGCAGCAGAATGGCGGGGCCGAGATAGCGGTCGCCGTTCCACCAGTAGCTCGGACACGACGTCGAGCAGCAGGCGCACAGGATGCATTCATACAAGCCATCGAGCTTCTCGCGGTCGGCATGTGACTGCGTCCATTCGCGCTCGGGCGTCGGCGAGGATGTCTTCAACCACGGTTCAACCGAGGCCAGCTGGGTATAGAACCGCGTCAGGTCGGGAACCAGGTCCTTGACCACCGGCATGTGCGGCAACGGATAGACCTTCACCGTGCCGGAAATCTCGTCCATGCCGCGCGTGCAGGCGAGTGTGTTCATGCCGTCGATATTCATCGCGCAGGAACCGCAGATACCCTCGCGGCATGAGCGGCGGAACGTCAGCGTCGGATCGATGTTGTTCTTGATCCAGATGAGGCCATCGAGAACCATGGGCCCGCAATCGGATGTGTCGACATGATAGGTGTCGATGCGCGGATTGTTCCCATCATCCGGGTCCCAACGGTAAATGCGGTATTCGCGCAGTTCCCCGGCACCTTCGGGCTTCGGCCATACCTTGCCCTCGGTCATTTGCGAATTCTTCGGCAGCGTGAGCTGAACCATATTCCCGCATTCCCCGTCGATTGTGTCGCGGCGTGTTGCAGCGCCAAAAATGTTTTAGGCCCCCGGACGTCACTTGAAAAGTCCGCCTTTTTGGGGATGGCCTACTGCTTGGCGCATGCCGCAGGTGCATTCACCATGAACATCGCCGCCTGGGTCACATCAGCAACCGGCATCGAATTCCGCAATTGTCCGGCGGCCGCCTGATCATCGGACAACATTGCGACAAGAAGTGACTGCTGATCGTCGTTGAGATCCTTGCCGGCGGTATCGGCAATACACGAACACCCCTCGGGCCCGATATTGAGCCGTGCGGCACAATGCTCCCGCAACGCATCGAGACTGGCCTGATCCGCGTCTGCGCTGCTATACGCGGCCACGGAAACAAGGCTGCCCAGAAGAATGGGCACGAGTGCGCAGCTTATCCGTTTCATCACCTGATTATCCTCCCGCTTTGTTTCCACATGACATCCGATAAGGCGACACGCTAGCCTTAGCAGAAAAGGGTCACAACTTTCAGGGAGGCAGGCATGGCACAAGAAATCATTCTAAGCGTCGTCGCACCCGACAGGCCCGGCCTCGTCGATGAAGTCGCCTCGGTCATCACCGGCCATGGCGGCAACTGGCTGGCGGCATCCATGGCACGGCTTGGCGGCCAGTTCGCCGGCATTGTCCAGGCCGACATTCCCGACGAACAGCGGGAATCCTTCGAGCGCGCCATAGCTGGCCTTGCCGGAAAAGGCATCGAGGTCACCCTGCGCGGTGAAGAAACCTCGTCCGCAACGATCATGCAGGGGCACATGGCGCATCTGTCGCTCACTGGTGCCGATCACCCCGGCATCGTGCGCGACATCTCCCACACGCTGGCCGAACACGGCGTCAGCATCGAGCAGTTCCATACCCAGCTGTTCAAGGGGTCGATGTCGGGCGAGGCGATGTTCGCCGTACAGGCCGACATGGTGCTGCCGGAAGACCTCGATGACGACAAGCTGCGCGAGGCGCTGGAAGATATTGCCGGCGATCTTCTCGTCGAGATCGAATTCAAGGTCGATTAAAGCAATTCCAGGAAAAGTGGTCTTCCGGTTTTCCGTCCGGAATTGCGTCTGAAGAAGAGAGCAATTCCAGGAGTTGAGCGGGGATCAAAACGATCCAGTGAATCGTTTTACCGCGAAACGGCTGCCGGTATCCCGTCCGGAATTGCGTCTTAAGAGAGAGACGCCACGTAACTGCCCTTATCCGAACAGGGGCGGCAGACTCAATACACGCGTGCCTTCGGCTCGATATAGGCGATGTCGTTCGACATCGTGTAGCTGTGCACCGGCCGGTCGCCGATGGTCACCTTCTTTGCCGCATCATCTGCCCAGGCCAGCGTGTGCTTCATCCACTTCTTGTCGTCCCGGTCGGGAAAATCCTCGCGCGCATGCGCCCCGCGCGACTCGTGCCGCTGCGAAGCGGAATCCATCGTCACCACGGCCTGAGAGATCAGATTGTCGAATTCCAGCGTCTCGATCAGGTCGGAATTCCAGATCAGGGAGCGGTCAGTGACTGAAATATCGTCCTTGCCGGACCAGACCTTGCGGATCTTCTCCTGGCCTTCCTCGAGAATTTCGCCGGTCCGGAACACCGCGCAGTTGGACTGCATGGTCTTTTGCATCTGCATGCGCAGCTCCGCCGTCGGCGTGCCGCCGCTGGCATAGCGGAAATGATCGAGCCGGGATACGGCAAGCTGGCCTGCATCTTCCGGCAGATCGCGCTGCTTGGCGTCGGCCTCCACCACCTGCGCGCAACGCAGGCCCGCCGCGCGCCCGAAGACGACAAGGTCGATCAGAGAGTTCGAGCCCAGCCGGTTTGCACCGTGGACCGAAACGCAGGCCGCCTCGCCGACGGCCATCAAGCCCGGCACGACCGTATCAGGGTTGCCGTTCTTCGACGTCAGCACCTCGCCCCAGAAATTCGTCGGGATACCGCCCATGTTGTAGTGCACGGTCGGCAGGACCGGGATCGGCTCCTTGGTGACGTCGACGCCGGCAAAAATCTTCGCCGATTCCGAAATGCCCGGAAGCCGCTCGTGCAGGATCGCCGGATCGAGATGCTCAAGGTGCAGATGGATGTGGTCATTTTCCTTGCCGACGCCGCGCCCGCCACGGATTTCCAGCGCCATGGAGCGCGACACCACATCGCGTGAGGCAAGGTCCTTGGCCGATGGCGCATAACGCTCCATGAAGCGCTCGCCTTCGGAATTGGTGAGATAGCCGCCTTCGCCGCGCGCACCTTCGGTGATCAGGCAACCGGCACCGTAGATGCCGGTCGGGTGGAACTGCACGAATTCCATGTCCTGCAGCGGCAGGCCGGCGCGCAGTACCATGCCGTTGCCGTCGCCGGTACAGGTATGTGCCGAGGTGCAGGAGAAATAGGCGCGTCCGTATCCGCCCGTGGCGAGGATCACCATCTTCGCCCGGAAGCGGTGCAGCGTGCCGTCGGCCATGTCGAGCGCAACGACGCCTCTGCAGGCGCCATCCTCGTCCATTATCAGGTCGATGGCGAAATACTCGATGAAGAATTGCGCGTTGTGCTTCAGCGCCGCGCCATAGAGCGTGTGCAAAATCGCGTGGCCGGTACGGTCAGCGGCAGCACAGGTACGCTGCACCGGCGGTCCCGCGCCGAAATTCTGCATGTGGCCGCCGAACGGGCGCTGATAGATCTTGCCGTCCTCTGTGCGCGAGAACGGCACGCCGTAATGTTCAAGTTCATAAACCGCCGCCGGCGCTTCGCGCACCAGATACTCGATCGCATCCTGGTCGCCGAGCCAATCCGACCCCTTGACGGTGTCGTACATATGCCAGCGCCAGTCGTCCGGGCCCATGTTGCACAGCGACGCCGCGATACCGCCCTGTGCGGCAACGGTGTGCGAACGCGTCGGGAAAACCTTCGTGATGCACGCGGTCTTGAGTCCCGCCTCGACACAGCCGACCGTGGCACGCAAACCGGAACCACCCGCGCCGACCACCACAACATCGAACGTGTGATCGACAAACGGATATGCCTTGCTGTTTACGGAAGGCGCCGGCGAAACCGGCCTCTGTTTCACCGATTTCTTGGCCGTTGCGGAACCTGGCGACTTCGCCATCAGCGGTCAGCCTCCGAATGAGAGTTTAAGGACCGCCAGCACGCCGATGAGTCCGGCGGTGACGCAAAAGAAGATATTGCCCATTATCGCGGCCAGCTTGGCACCCTCGCCATGCACGTAATCTTCAATGATGACCTGCATGCCGAGTTTCATGTGCACGGCACCGGAAACGATCAGCAGGATCAGCAATGCTGCGACCAAAGGGTTCCCCACACTCGCCACGAACTGGGCGTGGCTTGAACCAAGCGCGCAGATGACGAACCAGACGAGACCAAGCGTCAACGGTATGTTGGCGACTGCAGTCAGTCTCTGCTTCCAGAAATGCCCGGTTCCCTCATGGGCCGAACCAAGGCCGCGGACACGTGACAGCGGAGTGCGCATCGACATAGCAGATAACCCCCTAGCCCATCACCGCATAGCCGATGATCCAGGTCAGTAGCGTTAGCGCAACCGACCCGGCAAGCGAAGCCCATCCGAGCTTGGATGCCGTATGCTTGTCGAGCATCGCACCGGTATCCCAGATGAAATGACGGATGCCTCCGATCATGTGATGGAACAGCGCCCACGTGTACCCGAACAGGACAAGGCGTCCGAGAAAAGAGCCCAGCAGGCTTTGCGCGAAATCGAATGCAGCCGGACCGCTCGCCGCCGAAGCCAGCCACCAGACCAGGATCAGCGTGCCGAAATACAGCCCGGCACCAGTGATCCGGTGCACGATCGACATCGTCATGGTGATGGACGGCTTGTAGATCTGCAGATGCGGTGAGAGCGGACGCTTGTCTGCTCCGCTTTCAGCCTGACTGATCTCTGCCATGAACCCCGGCCCTTGTTCGCTTACGGAAGCCGCAACTTACGCAGTGCAGCAATACAATCAATCCGACGAAGGGTCAAAGAGGCGATTCTACGCACTCGTATGCATGGCTTGCATGCCACTGCAGCGTGAAATTGCATTCTCCATGACAAATACGCATTGGCATGGAGCACATAAACTCTTGAACCTGTTCTGTTTTTGAAAAGATTGCCGTGGCGTTTTGTTAACGAAAGAGTGGCACAAAGGTTCAATTGCATGCGATCCAAGAACCGGAGTACGCCCGAAATGCGGTTGAAGTCCCTCCCCGCCATCAAGCTGAAAATGCCCGCAATGCCGCAAATGACGGTCGATGTGAAAATCGGCCTGACCTTTCTGCTGTTCCTTCTTGTCGCCAGCATTTCCGGTTTCATGATCTTCCAATCGGCAGAACGCGTTGGCCGGCAGGGCATTCAGCTGAGCGAGGAACATGCCCCGCTGATCGAGGCCGCCAAGGAAATCAAGCTGACCGCCCTGAGCGCGCATCTCCTTTTTGAAGAGGTCATGGCGGGAGATACCGAAGAGGACATCTCCAAGGTCTGGGAACTGCTCGACGAAACCCGGTTCTATGCAACCGCAATGATCGAAGGCGGCACTAAAAACGAAATAATAATCATGGCGTCGAACGACCCCGCGATCCGGGAGATTGCCGAACGCGTGCTGAACGAAGAAGTCAACTTCCGCGCCATCGCCGAGATGCGTTACACGCCGATTGCAGAAATCCGCGCAAACGACACCGGTGCCGAAGCCGCCTATGCGCCGCTCTACGAGAAGCTTGTTTCGCAAGTTGGAAAACTGCGGTCCAACCCGATGCTGGCAAGCGACCCCGAAGCTCAGGCCAAGTTGGGTAGCGTGCTGTTCGCCCTCGCAAACGGCAGTGTCGTAGTCGATGCCGTTGTTGCCGGTGACGAGAACAAGTCTCTGGGCGAGGCCACGGCCGGATTCCTGGATGCATCACGTGCCATCGAATCTCTCGTCGGCTCGCTTTCCCAGAACGACATCAAGGAAATCAAGGCCGGCATCACCGAGCTGACGTCTCTGGCCAACGACCGCTTTTCGCGCGCCGATTCCATCCGTAGCACCGAGGAAACAACCACGGGAATTTTCGACCAGGCGTTCGCCAGCTTCATCGAACTGGCCACCGAAGCCGAAACGCTGATGCACGCCAAGATGAATGAAAACCTCGCCGTGCTTCAGGCCGAGCGCGCCCGGGAACGCACCATGTCGATTGTCGCCTTCGCGTTGATGATCACGATGGTGCTTGCCGGATCATTCTATGTCTGGAAGTTCATCTCCCAGCGGCTGCGCGGACTGGCAACGGCGGCGCGCGCCTATGCCGAGGCGGACCTTGACCACCCGATGCCGGCCTGGCGGTCGAATGATGAGCTCGGCTGGCTGCGTGAAAGCCTGGAACGCTTCCGCGGCGCCATGGTTTCGCAGATGGAGTTGTCTCAGAAGGTTTCGGAAGAAGAAGCAAAGCGTCAGGAAGAACAGCGCAGGCTGCTGCGCGAAACCGCAGAGGATTTCCAGAACCGCACGCATTCCTTCTTCGACGCGCTCGACACTGTCGCCCGCGACCTCATAAGCGCGGTCGATCTGCTCGAGCACGAAACCCAAAATGCCGGCAATGCGACGCAGCAGACGGTTTCGGCCTCGGACAGCGCGTCCGCCAACGTCCAGACCGTTGCTTCGGCGGCAGAGGAACTGGCCGCCTCGATTGGCGAGATCGGCCGTCAGGTCGGCGCCACAAGCGAAGTTGTGACCCGGGCAACGCAGCATACTGCCGACACCACCGAGAAAGTCGGCAGCCTCGCCCAGGCCGCCCAGAAAATCGGCGAGGTGGTCACCCTGATCCAGGACATCGCCGAACAGACCAACCTGCTGGCGCTAAATGCCACGATCGAAGCGGCGCGGGCCGGCGAGGCCGGTCGGGGCTTTGCCGTCGTTGCCGCCGAAGTCAAGGAACTCGCAACGCAAACGGCCAAGGCGACAGAGGAAATTGCAGCTCAGGTATCTGCCATTCAGAACTCCACCGATCAGGCTGTCAGCGCGATCGGTGAGATCGGCCAGACCATGAATGACATCGATACCAACACCGCATCGATTGCAGCCTCGATCGAGCAGCAAGGCAGTGCGACCTCCGAGATCAGCCGCAACGTTCAGGAAGCCGCCGCCCGTACAGGCGAAGTGGCAAGCAATATGGGTTCGGTTTCCACAGCCATGTCCAGCGTCACGGATACAACCCTGCGCGTGCGTGAAAGCTCCAACAAGGTGCATGAGGATGCCGCACAGTTGCGCAATGCCGTTCAGGCCTTCCTGAAGCAGCTCGAGGCGGCGTAACTAGCGCCAAAAAAGCAATTCCGGGAGTTGTGCGGGGCTTCACTCAATCCAGCCGGGGGATCAGCGCCCAGTAGTCGAGGTCGAGGACCACGCTTTCGTCGTAGGTCTTCTCCCCGGCGAATAGCGGGAAATCGGAGCAGGAACGGTTCTTGACGCCAACAGTGCGCACACGAAGCGCGCCCACGCCCTCGCGCCCCGGCACCGGGTGGGCATCCAGAATCTCCGACCAGGCATAGATCGTGTCGCCGGCAAAAGCCGGCGCCACATGCCGTCCTCCGTTGACGGCAGCCACATGGAACGCATTGCCCAGACCGTTAAAGGAAAGCGCGCGCGCCAGTGAGATGACGTGCCCGCCGTAAACGAGCCGCCGTCCGAATCGGCCCTGCCCCTCGGTATGCTGGTTGAAATGCACCTTGGCGGTGTTCTGGTATAGCCGCGTGGCCAGCTGATGCTCGGCTTCCTCGATCGTCATCCCGTCGACGTGGTCGATATGCTCGCCGGGCTGATAATCTTCGAAGAAATGCCTGCTGCCGGACAGATGAAAGTCCCAGGCCGATGAATCAATGAAAGGCACCGCATCGCCCAGCTGATCGGGGTCAAGTGCCGACGGCAGGGCCGGCACGACGGCCTCCGGCGCGGGCGAAGTGTTATCGCGCTTCCGCACCAGCACCCAGCGGACATACTCGAGCACCTTGACACCGTCCTGGTTGAATCCGGACGAGCGCACATAGACGATACCGCTGTCGCCTTTCGAGGTTTCCTTGACGCCGATCACCTCCGACACCGCGTTGAGCGTGTCGCCGGGATAGACGGCGGCCAGAAACCGCATACCCGCATATCCGAGATTGGCAACCGCGTTGAGCGAGATGTCCGGCACCGTCTTGCCGAACACGATATGGAAGACGAGCAGGTCATCGACGGGTGAGCGCTCATAGCCGATGGCCTGCGCAAAACTGTCGGCGGACTGGACAGCAAATCGAGTGCCGTAAAGCGCGGTGTAGAGCGCCACGTCCCCGGCTGTCACGGTACGCGGCGTGGCGTGACGGATTTCCTGCCCGACGCGGAAGTCCTCGAAGAAATTGCCCGAATTGGTCTTGGTCACGATAGTTCGTCCCTAATCGATTTCCTGCCCGAAGGCGATCAGATGACCGTCCGGATCGCGGATGGTGTAGTCGCGGCAGCCGTAGAACTGGTCCTCAAGCGGATAGACGATTTCTACGCCAGTCGCCTTCACCGCCTCATGATGCGTGTCAACATCATCGACATAGAGATAGGCCGACCATTCTTCGTTATTGGTCCGCTCGCTGCCCAGCCGCCGCCGCAATCCAAGCCTGATCTTGTCGAACACGACGATCGCAAAACTCGCAATGCCACTCTCGTCATGCCAGGTGTTGCCGCCCTGAAAGCACAGGCTATCGCGATAGAAAGCGAACGAAGAATCGACGTCTCCAACCTCGATGATCGGCATGGCGCCAAGCCCCTTCATGCCAGTTACTCCCGCCCTGAAATCGCCTCCGCCAGTGCAACGGTCTTTGCCGCCATATCGGCGTGCATGCGCTCCACCATGCGGCCGTTCAGGTTGATCGCGCCCTTGCCGGCATTCTCAGGCAGCTCGAAAGCCGCGATCACGTCGCGGGCAGCGGCAACTTCCGCCTCGTCCGGCGCGAAAATCCGGTTCGCCGCCGCGATCTGCCCGGGGTGGATCAGCGTCTTGCCGTCCATCCCGAAATCCCGGCCCTGCAGGCATTCTGCCTCTAGCCCTTCCTCGTCGCGAAAATCGTTATAGACCCCGTCCATGATCGCAAGCCCGTGCGCGCAGGCCGCGGCAACGCAGATCGACAGCCAGGCCAGCATTCCCGACCGGCCGTTTTCCAGTCGCGCACCGGTCTCCTTGGCAAGGTCGTTGGTCCCCATGACGAATGCGGTCAGCCGAGCGCCCCGATCATCCGCCGTTGCCGCGATCTCACCCGCTTTCAGCATCCCCAGCGGCGTTTCCATCATCGCCCACAGCTTGATGGCGGGATCGGCATGACCCATGTGGCCTGTGACCGTGAACACGTCCGAAGCCTTCGAAACCTTCGGTACCAGGATGGCGTCCGGCTTCGCCTTGACGGCGGCGGCAAGGTCGTCGTGCCCCCAAGGCGTATCGAGCCCGTTGATGCGGATAACCACTTCTCGGTGACCATAGCCGCCGGCGGCAACGGCATCGCATATCTGCTGGCGCGCCAGCTCTTTCACGTCGGGCGCGACGGCATCCTCAAGGTCCAGAATGAGTGAATCTGCATCGAGCGTACGCGCCTTTTCCAGCGCACGCGCATTCGAACCCGGCATATACAGGACACTGCGGCGCGGGCGGATGGTCATTGGGCAAGCCTCTCGATAAAACTTCGGCAATGGCGGGCTGTTCGCACATGCAGCAAACTAGTCGGCGCTTTTCCGCTATGCCAGTCTTCTTTTTATCTATGATTGCGCGTTGGGGATTTTGGGAGGTGTTTGGCGTGCTGGATTGCAAACCCGTTGACACCACGACCGAAGGCGGCACTGCCGCATGACCCCGCCATCGCTCATCGTCGTCAATTCTCTGGTTGTGCGCGGACGCGTTGGGTCGCGGGCGCAAGCCTTCGCGCTGGAACGGCTCGGTATCGAGCCGTGGCTGCTGCCGACCATCCTGCTGCCGTTCCATCCCGGACATGGCGCGGGAACGCGATTGAGCGTACCCGAAGCGCAGTTCGCCGGCCTGATCGACGATCTCATTGCGCGCGGCCTGTCCGGCGTCCGGGCTGTCCTGACGGGCTATCTGGGAACGGTGGAACAGGTGCCGCATCTGCTGCGCCTGATCGCAGCAGCACGCGCCGCCAATCCTGATGTTCTGGTCTGCTGCGATCCGGTCATTGGCGATGCCCAGGGGCTCTACGTCGATGAAGCGTTGGCGCTCGCCATGCTTGAAAGCCTCGTTCCCGCAGCCGACCTGCTCTGTCCAAACCGGCATGAACTCGCCTGGTT
Organism: Rhodobiaceae bacterium; assembly: GCA_020637855.1. Lineage (GTDB taxonomy): Bacteria > Pseudomonadota > Alphaproteobacteria > Rhizobiales > Tepidamorphaceae > JACKJK01. Next base: position 14,584 of record JACKJR010000004.1, read on the forward strand.
GACCGGCCACCCCGTCAGCACGAATACAGAGATCATCGAGGCCGTCTCCACGCTGGCATCGCCAACCGTACTTGTCACATCTGCTCATGAAATGATGCGCGGCAATATGGCCAACCTGCTGGTCCATGAGACCCGCGCCTGGCTGGCGGAAGCGCGCGCGATAGACAAGCCGCCCCACGGCACGGGCGATCTGATGAGCGCCATCTTCACCGCCTTTCTCCTGGCCGAACACGCGCCCGACGCGGCCCTGTCGCGCGCGACTTCATGCGTGCACGACATCCTCGCCGCGACAGGTCCGGGAGCGGAAGAGATCGCATTGGTCGCCGCACAGGACAGGCTGATGTCGCCGCGCATGCCCGTGTCGCTACGTACGCTCGTGCAGGCGGTCTGACGATGCGCACTGATGAAGGCGCTTGGGTTGCAGGCGTTGATGGCTGCCGTTCCGGCTGGGTCTGCGCGCTCATGCAGATCGCGGGCGATAAGCCGGTCTATGGTGAACTGCGCTTCGCAATGGATTTCGCCCACGTTCTTAATCTCATACCGCGCCCGGTCATCATCGCAATCGACATGCCGATAGGCCTGCCGGAACGCACATCGCCCGGCGGACGGCCTCCCGAGAAATGCGTGCGGCCCTTGTTGGGTGCACGCCAGTCCAGCGTCTTCGCCATTCCCTCCCGCGCGGCCGTCTTTGCCGACAGCTACCCGGACGCCTGCGCGTACGCGCTCGAAACCTCCGACCCGCCGCGCAAGGTGTCGAAACAGGCGTTCCACATTTTTCCGAAGATCCGCGAAATCGATGCACTGATGACGCCGGAGCTTCAGTCGCGCGTCCACGAATGCCATCCGGAAGTCGCCATCGCGCACGCCAACAAAGCTCCGGCTCCGCTGGCGAAGAAGGTCCGCAGCCGCCCCAATCCGGCTGGCGTGCAATGGCGCATCGATTTCCTGACAAGTCTTGGCATACCGGAGAAGATTTTCACCGACACGCTTCCGCGCGGCATCAAGCACGGCCGCGACGATATCGCAGACGCTGCAGCTTGCGCCCTGACCGCATGGCGCATTCTGGAGAAACGAGCGGTGCGCTACCCGCCAAAACCGGCCTATGACGGACGAGGGCTCGACATGGCGATCTGGGCCTAGGAAGACTGGGATTGCCGGGCACACGAATGCAGACTATGTCCTCACCCGTCGCGAAAATCAGAAGGAGCTGCCCCCCGCATGAAATCCATGCCGAGAGCCCTGCTGGAGGGTTATGCCTCCTTCAAGTATGGCCGCCTGCGGACCGAACGCGCCCGTTACCACGAGCTCGCCGCCAAGGGGCAAAAGCCCGACACCATGATTATCGGTTGCTGTGACAGCCGGGCCGCGCCTGAAACGATCTTCGACGCCATCCCCGGCGAACTCTTCGTGGTGCGCAACGTCGCCAACCTCGTTCCGCCCTTCGAGCCGGATGGCGAGTATCATTCCACGTCCGCCGCCCTCGAATTCGCCGTGCAGGCGCTGAAGGTGAAAAACATCGTCGTGCTCGGCCATGCCCGCTGCGGCGGTATAGCGGCCTCCCTTCAGGACGCACCGGAGCCGCTCTCGCCGGGCGATTTCATCGGCAAGTGGATCTCGCTGACCGAAAATGCCCGCAAGGACCTCGACACACGCGGCGTACCGGACGACAAGCGCATCGAGACGATGGAAATGCTTTCGATCAAGCATTCGATTGAAAACCTGCGCAGCTTCCCATGCATCTCGATCCAGGAAGAACGCGGCAAGATCGAACTGCACGGCGCCTATTTCGATATAGAAAGCGGCGCACTTTCCTGGCTCGATCGCGAAATCGGCTGGTTCCGTCCTGTCGAGATCGATCTGCAATTGATGGGCTAGAGCGTGTTCAGGAAAAGTGTGCAACGGTTTTCCGCCCGGAACATGCGCAAAACAAAGGCTTAGAGCATCGCGCGAAAAAGTGGGTACCGGTTTTTCGCAAGTGAGAACCGGCCCGCAGGGCAAATCGTGCCGGTGGCACGATTTGAGGGCCGAACGATGCGACCATAACAGGTTAGGGCAAAGAAAAAGGCCGGGCGAAACCTCCCGGCCTTGCTGTTCTTTCACTGCGGAAAAAGCCTCAGGCCGCTTTCTGCATCAGCCCGCGATTGATCAAAGTTTCGGCGATCTGCACTGTGTTGAGCGCCGCGCCCTTGCGCAGGTTGTCGGAGACAACCCACAGGGCAAGACCGTTCTCCACCGTTGCGTCCTCGCGGATGCGCGAAACGAAGGTGGCGAAATCGCCGACGCACTCGATCGGCGTGATGTAGCCGCCGTCCTCGGCCTTGTCGATCACCATCAGGCCCGGCGCCTCGCGCAGCAAATCACGTGCTTCTTCCGCCGTCACCGGCTTCTCGAACTCGATGTTGACGGCTTCCGAATGCCCGACGAAGACCGGCACACGCACGCAGGTCGCGGTCAGCTTGATCTTCGGATCGAGGATCTTCTTGGTCTCCGCAACCATCTTCCACTCTTCCTTGGTGAAGCCGTCTTCCATGAAGACGTCGATATGCGGAATGACGTTGAAGGCGATCTGCTTGGTGAACTTCTTCGGCTCCGGCGACTGAGCGACATAGATGCCCTTGGTCTGGTCCCAGAGCTCGTCGATCGCGTCCTTGCCCGCACCCGACACCGACTGGTAGGTCGAGCAGACGACGCGCTTGATGCCGAAAGCATCGTGTAGCGGCTTGAGCGCAACGACGAGCTGCGCCGTCGAGCAGTTCGGATTGGCGATGATGCCGCGCCTGTTCGGCTTGGCCATGTAGTCTTCCAGAACGTGCGCATTCACTTCCGGCACGATCAGCGGCACGTCGGAATCGTAGCGGAAGCACGACGAATTATCGATCACGATGGCACCGGCCGCCGCGATCTTCGGGCCCCACTCCTTCGATACCGCGGAGCCTGCCGACATCAGCGCGAAATCGACACCTGAGAAGTCGAACTGTTCCAGGTCCTTGCACTTCAGCGTGTGGTCGCCGAAGGAGACCTCGACGCCCTGCGAACGCCGCGAGGCGATGGCGAAGACTTCATCTGCGGGAAACTCGCGCTCGGCAAGAATGTTCAGCATCTCCCGGCCCACATTGCCGGTGGCGCCGACGACGGCAACCTTGTAACCCATGGGTCGCTCCAGATTATCTAAAGGGGCTCTGACTGCGTTTCAGTCCCAAACCCGTTGGATCATTCCGCCCGCTTGACCGCCTTTAGCGGCTACGCCCCGGACCGCGGGGCGGATTTGCGGGAAAGGGCGGGTTTGATCAGACGCGCGTAGTCGCCGCGCCGGTTTTTGCCGGCGTTTTCGTCGTGCCCGTGGTTTTGGCAGACATGGCGTACATGGCGAACAAGTCCCTTTCCAACGCCGCGATTAAGCGCAAGACCTGGAAAATTGCAAGCGGCAATACGTAAACGCACCCTCGCAATCGTAGAGGAAAATGGTTTAGCGGTCCTTGTTGGCGGCAGCAAACAGCGCTTCGAGCGACACCGGGCGCTCCCAATGCGCCTTCACGGTTCCGTCCTTTCCAACCAGCACGGCCTCAAATCCGCGCCCTGTTCCCGCGCTCCCCGTACGCAGGTTCGGCGGCCGCGACGGCGCCTTGCCGATGATGCCTGAAACCGCGTCTCGGGTTACCGCAAAAACAACCATGTCGCGGCTTTTGATACCCGCTTCATCGGCCCGCAGGATATGCTTTTGCTGCGACAGCGACACCTGGTCGAAACGCTGCACCTGAAGCACGAGAACCCGCTTGCTCCACCGGTAGGCTTCAAGCCCCGTAGCCGAGGCAGCCAACGCGGCATATCCGGCGGCCACGGCGAGCATTCCGCCGACCGTTAACGCAACACGGCGCATCAGCCTGCGATCTCCTCGCCGAAGAACATCAGCATTCCGTCAAGGTCCTTCACGTGGAACTCCCGCATGCCGTAGGGCTGGTCGAACGGCGGACGTACGCTGCCTTGCGGAAGCTTCGACAAACGCGGCGAAAATTCAAGCCACAGCGCATCGAGCCCATCGACCTCGATATAGACGGCAATGTTTTCCGCCGTGACCTTCAGCACATCCTCATCATCGCAGGCCTGCAGATGGATATGAACGGGGCCGCGATGAACGTTGGCGACGGAATTGTCCTCAGCCTGGAAAACGACGGTGAACCCAAGCGTAAGCACATAGAAATCCACCGACCGCGCGACATCGCGCACCGGGACCATCGTCGCGCCATAGCGCAAGGTCGGCGTCAGGCTCATAACGACTGAATGTATAGGCCGGAATGGAACTTAATCCAGCGGAGCTTTTTATATCACTCACGGCCAGTTCGCTTCGCGAACTGGCCGTGAGCAAAATTACGCGAGCGACTCAAGCTCCGCGATGATTGCGTCGGCCATCTCGGTGGTGCCCATCGCATTGCCGCCATCAGCGATATCGCTGGTGCGGGCGCCCGAGGCAAGAGCTGCCGAGATCGCCTTGTCGAGCATGTCGGCTTCCGAAATCATGCCGAACGAATAACGCAGGCACATTCCGAAGCTGGCGATCATGGCGATCGGATTGGCGATCCCCTTGCCGGTGATGTCCGGCGCGGAGCCGTGCACCGGCTCGTACAGCGAATAGCGCTTGCCGGTCTTCTCGTCCGGAGACCCAAGCGAGGCGGACGGCAGCATGCCCAGCGAGCCGGTCAACATGGAGGCAACGTCAGAGAGAAGATCACCGAACAGGTTGTCAGTAACGATGACATCGAACTGCTTGGGATTGCGCACCAGTTGCATGCCGCCCGCGTCGGCCAGCATGTGCTCGAGCTGCACATCGCCATAGCCCTCGGTCTCATAGACATTGATGACCACTTCCTTCCACAGCACGCCGGAGCGCATCACGTTGTGCTTCTCCATCGACGTGACCTTGTTCGACCGCGTGCGCGCCAGTTCGAAGGCGACGCGGGCGATGCGGGCGATTTCCGGCGTCGTGTAGACCTGGGTGTCGACGGCGCGCTTGTCGCCATTCTCCAGCGTGACGATTTCCTTCGGCTCACCGAAATAGGTGCCGCCGGTCAGCTCGCGCAGGATCAGGATGTCGAGACCCTCGACCACTTCCTTCTTCAGCGAGGACGCGTTGGCGAGCGCGGGGTAACAGATCGCCGGGCGCAGGTTTGCGAACAGGTCGAGATCCTTGCGCAGGCGCAGAAGGCCTGCTTCCGGGCGATGCTCGTAAGGCACATCATCCCACTTCGGCCCGCCGACAGCGCCGAACAGGATCGCGTCGGCCTCGAAGGCGCGCTTCACGGCGGCATCGGTGACCGCCACGCCATGAGCGTCATAGGCCGCGCCGCCGACAAGATCGCTCTCGATCTCGAACTTGGTCGTGCCGTGCTTGCCGAACCAGTTGATGACGCGCTGCGCCGCGGTGGTCACTTCAGGGCCGATCCCGTCGCCGGGCAGAAGGAGAATGTTCTGGCTTGCCATGTCTGGTCCGTCTTCAATGTTTTGAGAGTTGAATTCAGGAGCGGATGGGTATCGCTCTGCGCGCCTGAAGGCAAGCTTCTCCACCCGCACAAGCACTCTTGCCGCAATTAACGCAATCGGCGGGCTGCGCTTGTCGCGCCGCCCCGGCACGTCATATTCTCAGGTCCAACAGCAGGGACGGGACATGAACAGGCACGAAAAAGAGGAAGCCCGCCGCCGCGAGGCGTTGCGCGATCTGGAGCGCGTCGGAGAAACCGCTGAAGTGATCGGCACCAGTGCGTTCACCCGCGCCGCCAAGGGAGCGTTCGATCACTTCTCCGCAAGCGATGCCAATGCCGGCGACTGGACGGAAGTCTGGGGCAAGCGGATCGCGCGGGCGATGTCGCTGATCATCCTCATCGCTCTCGCGGTCCATTTGACCGTTACCTATATCCTGAAATGATCTTTCTTCCGGCGGGGCACATGACAAACCCGCCGCACGTGTAGCAGAAAGCGCCATGGCCACGCTCGACCGCGAACATACCTGGACGCATATAGCAGCCCCCGGCCTCGACGATTTCGAGATCATGGCAGCGGAGGCCTTCGCGCGCCTGCCCGGCAATTTCCGAGAATTGTGCGGCACCATCCTCATCCGCATCTCGGACTTCCCGGATGACGAAGTGCTGGAAGACCTCGGCCTTGAGTCCGCTTACGACCTGCTCGGACTCTTTCAGGGTACCGGACTTTCCGAAGGCGAGGCTTTCCCCCAGACAGGCCAGCAGCCGAACATGATCTGGCTTTTCCGCCGTCCGATTCTGGATTACTGGGCCGAATACGAAGACAATCTCGGGGACATCATCACCCATGTTCTCGTACACGAGATCGGCCACCATTTCGGCCTCAGCGACGACGACATGGAGCGCATAGAGGTCTCCGCGAGTCCTTAGAGCATGCCACGTGTTCCGGGCGGAACCCGCGGTCCGCGCAAGCGAAAACCGCTACACACTTTTCCTGAACACGCTCTGGATATTCCGGCAGCGCATTGCGACAATTTCAAAATTGGCGTTGAGAAATCAGTGCCACTTCTGTTTATTGCGCCTCAAAAGAGCCAATCACCCGAGGACACACCCGATCATGGACAAGTTCACCACGCTGACCGGTGTCGCGGCGCCGCTGCCGATCACCAATATCGACACCGACATGATCATCCCCAAGCAGTACTTGAAGACCATCCAGCGCACAGGGCTTGGCAAGGGGCTGTTCTCCGAGATGCGCTACAATGACGATGGCTCGGACAATCCGGATTTCGTCCTCAACAAACCGTCCTACAAGGCTGCGCAGATCATCGTCGCCGGCGATAATTTCGGCTGCGGTTCGAGCCGCGAGCACGCGCCCTGGGCGCTGCTCGATTTCGGTATCCGCTGCGTGATCTCGACCGGCTTCGCCGATATTTTCTACAATAACTGCTTCAAGAACGGCATCCTGCCGATCAAGGTCAGCCCGGAAGACTTGAGCAAACTGATGGACGATGCCGAACGCGGCGCCAACGCCACGATGACGATCGATCTGGAAGCACAGGAAATCCGCGGCCCCGACGGCGGCTCGATCACCTTCGACATCGATCCGTTCCGCAAGCATTGCCTGCTCAACGGCCTCGACGACATCGGCCTGACGATGGAAAAGGCCCCGGCGATCAAAGGCTACGAGACCAAGCTCGCCGAAACCCGCCCCTGGGCCTGAAATTCAGGCGTCAAGCATTTCCGGAGATCCGGGCGGCGCGGCATGCACGCGCCGCACGGAATTGATCCTTATTCCACGGTGATCGTGATCTGCGGCGACACAACCGGCTTGTCATGCGGAATGTGGTCCTTGTCGCCCACAACCAGCTGAAGCGTGTGCTTGCCCGGTGCCAGATCAAGCGTGGTTTCGGTCTGCCCGCCTCCGAAATGGCGGTGGTGCTCATCGGACGGGATGTTTTCGTTGGCTTCCTCCGCACCATCCGGCCCTTCACCGAAAGGCGCGCGGTCGACGAATAAATGGTGGTGGCCGGTTTTTTCCTTGTCCGTCCCTGCCGGAGCAACACCCATGCCCGACAGACCGAACATGACCTTGACCGGCCCTTTCACCGCATCGCCGTCATGCGGGCTGATAAAATAGACGGATGCACCTTCCGGCGCCATGGTTTCCCCGGCCATGACCGGTTGCATCGAAAATCCGGTTACAAGCGCAACCGCTGCAAGAAACTTCTTCATGACATTCCTCCTGATGTTCTGGTAACCCGCCAGCCCCGGCCATACGCCGTTATTCTAGCGCCGATTGACGGCTTGAAAACCGCTCCGCCGATCCCCACATCCACCTGAACGCGCGATGAACGGCTCTCTCAGGGTCCGTTCACGCGCGTTTGCGCATTCTCCCCGACATGACGTGACGCGTTACCGCAAATCACCCCGCGCCACGCTAAAGGAGAGATAGCCATGCGCAAGTTTGTCATGCCGATTATGGCCGCCGCTTTCCTCGCAGTCGCGGGAACGGCAGCAATCCCTGAAACCGCCAACGCCGCCTCGGTCAGCGTCGGCATCCACGGCAACGGTTGGAGCGCTCACTTCAATGATGGCGACCGCAACCGCGGCCATCGCTTCAATCGCCGCGTCAATTGCGAGCCGGTCTACCGCATCCAGCGGCACTGGACCCGCCACGGCTGGAAGCGCGTTCGTGTTCATGTCGGCTACGACTGCGGCCGCATCCACCGCCGCCACGGCCACGGTCCCCGGCACTGGTAATCCGGCTTGAGCCGGGAGAAGAAAACCCCGGAGAGCATCCTCTCCGGGGTTTTTGATCGTTCAGGCAGTATATTGCGTCAGCCTTTAGGCCATTCCCGCACATCGACGAAATGCCCGGCGATCGCAGCTGCTGCTGCCATTGCCGGCGAAACAAGATGGGTGCGCCCCTTGTAGCCCTGCCGGCCTTCGAAGTTGCGGTTCGAGGTCGACGCGCAACGCTCGCCGGGTTTCAGCTTGTCGGCGTTCATGGCAAGGCACATGGAGCAACCCGGCTCGCGCCATTCGAAACCGGCTGCCTTGAAAATCCTGTCGAGGCCTTCGGCTTCCGCCTGCTCCTTCACGAGGCCGGACCCCGGCACCACCATCGCGCCAACGCGGTCGTTCACGCGCTTGCCCTCGACAATTGCGGCAGCGGCGCGCAAATCCTCGATGCGTCCGTTGGTGCAAGAACCGATGAACACCTTGTCGAGCGCGATATCGGAAATCCTCTCGCCACCCTGCAGGCCCATATAGGCGAGCGAACGCTCCGCGTTTCGCCGCTTGGCCTCGTCGGCAATTTCAGCGGGCACAGGAACAATACCGGTGATGGATGCAACCTGATCCGGGTTCGTGCCCCAGGTGACGATCGGCGGCAGGTTTGCGGCATCGAGCCTGATTTCGCTGTCGAACGCAGCGCCTTCATCGGTGGGAAGCGTCTCCCAATAGGCGCGGCCCATGTCCCAGGCGGCGCCGCGCGGACTGCGCGGGCGATCCTTGATATACTCGAAGGTCTTCTCGTCCGGCGCGATCATGCCGGCGCGCGCGCCGCCCTCGATCGACATGTTGCAGACCGTCATGCGCCCTTCCATGGACAGCGCACGGATCGCTTCACCGGCATATTCGATGACGTGACCGGTGCCGCCGCCAACGCCGATCTCGCCGATGATGGCAAGGATGATGTCCTTCGCCGTCACGCCGTCGGGCAGCATGCCGTCGACGGTGACGCGCATGTTCTTGGCCTTCTTCTGGATCAGCGTCTGGGTGGCGAGCACATGTTCCACCTCTGATGTGCCGATGCCATGCGCCAGCGCGCCGAAAGCCCCGTGCGTCGAGGTGTGCGAATCGCCGCAGACGATTGTCGTGCCCGGCAGCGTGAAACCCTGCTCCGGTCCGATGATGTGAACGATGCCCTGCCGCTTGTCGCGCTCATCGTAATACTCGATGCCGAACTCGGCTGCGTTCTTCGCCAGCGTATCGACCTGCAGCGCGGATTCCGGATCGTCGATACCCTTGGTGCGGTCGGTGGTCGGCACGTTGTGATCGACAACGGCGAGCGTTTTTTCCGGCGCATGCACCTGGCGTTTGGCCATGCGCAAACCTTCGAAAGCCTGCGGGCTCGTCACTTCATGGACAAGATGCCGGTCGATATAAAGCAGGCACGTGCCGTCCGGTTGTTCGTCGACCAGATGGTCGGACCAGATCTTGTCGTAGAGGGTACGCGGCGCGCTCATTGGGTAGGTCTCCCGGAATTTGCGAAAGCTTGTTTATTGCAGGGGATATGGAGCGAAGTGCCTGTAAAGGTCAAGAACGCGCTCAAGCATGACGGCCATGAGAGGAAGACGATGCATCTGATCACCGCCCTGTTCGCGATTCTCGTGGCTGCGATGATTGGTCCGGCGGCCGCTTTTGAGGAGGGTGTGGGATGTGAAGCCCGCGAGCATGGCGGCATTTCAGCCCTCGTCTGCACGGTCGATGTGGCGAAGGTGGATTTACGCCTGTTCCACACGCGAACCGACGGCAAGCCCTATGGCGGCTTCGGCCCGCTCGTCCGCGAACTGACCGACGACGGCAAGCGGCTCGTCTTCGCCATGAACGGCGGCATGTATCACGAGGACCTGTCCCCGGTCGGGCTCTATATCGAGGGCGGCAAGACCCTGAAATCCGCCAACACCAATGCGGGGCCCGGAAATTTCCACATGCTGCCGAACGGCGTGTTCTGGATCGATGGTGACAAGGCCGGCGTCAGCGAAACCAGGGCGTTCCTGAAATCGGGACGCAAGCCGGCCTATGCCACCCAATCCGGCCCGATGCTGGTTATCGGCGGCAAACTGCATCACCGCTTTCTGGTCGATTCCACCTCGCGCAAAACCCGTAACGGCGTCGGCATCCGCGACGGCGGCAAGACTGCAGTCTTCGCGCTCTCCAACGGCCGCGTCACGTTCCACGAGTTCGCGACCCTGTTCCGCGACGAACTGGGTTGCAACGACGCGCTGTATCTCGATGGCACGATCTCCAGCGTCTACGCACCGCTGGCCAACCACTATGACGTGCTGTTCCCCATGGGCCCGATCATCGCGGTGGTGGACTAGGTTGCGTTGCTATTCATCGAAAGCATTTGAGTGCGCAAACGTGGTTCGTATCGCAAATGGACTTCTGGATTCCGGCTTCCGCCGGAATGACGTAGAGCTAGTTTCGGCGCTCCATTCCATCCTCATCGTGATTCCGGCGGAAGCCGGAATCCGGTTCTTGAGGCGATAAACGCATCCCGTTGCAGGAACGAACCTTTCGAGGTTCTGCGGCAAATAAAAAGGCGGCCCGCAGGCCGCCTTGAAAACTCCCGAAACCGAAAGCCCGGATTACTCGGACTTGGTTTCCTCGGCCGTGTCGGCCTCTTCGGCCTGAGCGGCGACTTCGTCCTGCGTCGACTCGGCGATGAAGGAACGTGCCTGGCTGATCCAGTCCTCACGCTCGATGCGGCCCTTGAAGTCGAGCGCGTCATCAACCTTGGCGATGTCTTCATCGGAGAAGTTGGCGATCTGCTCGTAAGTGGTGATGCCGAGCGCGTTGAGTTTGCCCTCGAGCACCTCGCCGACGCCGGAAATCTTCTTCAGGTCGTCCGCCTGGCCCTTCGGCGCGGTGAACAGCGGACCGGTTGCGGCAGGCTTGGCCTCGGCAGCAGCGGCGCCCTTGCCCTTGGTGCGGAAATCCTGGCGCTCCGGAATACGGGCCGACTTGCCGCGGCGTTCGCGCAGGTAATAGAGCTTGGCGCGGCGAACCTTGCCGCGGCGGACCACGTCAATGGATTCGATGACCGGCGCATAGACCGGGAACACACGCTCCACGCCTTCCCCGTAGGAAATCTTGCGGACCGTGAAGTTCTCGTTCAAGCCGCCGCCGGAGCGGGCGATGCAGACGCCTTCATAGGCCTGCACGCGCGAACGCTGACCTTCAACGATGCGCACGTGAACGCGAACGGTGTCGCCGGCGCGGAATTCGGGGATCGGGCGCTTTTCGGCAAGCGCGGCAGCCTGCTCGGCCTCGAGCTGCTGGATGATGTTCATATCTCTCACCAGGTCTTCTTGTGCGCCGCCCAGAGGTTCCGAACGTTCAGGTTCCAGCGGTTCACCACCGGAGACGGACGGGACGTGGCATCGCCGCGTTGTTTGTCTCAAGGTGCCGGTTCGTACCGGCCCGGTCTTGGCTTGAACCCCTTGAACGCGGTCGCGCAAAAACGCCCGCTGGGCAAGGGCAGCCCCGGAAAGCGCGCTCTATACATCAGGACGGGCCGGTTTGTCGATACCGCAATGCATCCGAATCCGCCGTTAGTCGGCGTCGTTACCCGCATCATCGCTGTCCAGCAGATCGGGGCGGCGTTTTGCGGTATCCTCCAGCGCACGCGCACGCCGCCATTTCTCCACCGCGCCATGGTCGCCGGAGGTCAGAACGGCAGGGATTTCAGCGCCTTCGAACACTTGCGGGCGCGTGTATTGCGGATATTCCAGCAACCCGGTCTCGAAGCTCTCGTCATGGCCTGAATGTTCGGCGCCCATGACGCCGGGCAGCAGCCGCACGCAGGCATCGAGCAGCACCAGCGCGCCAATCTCCCCGCCCGACAAGACGAAGTCGCCGATGGAAACTTCCTCCAGCCCGCGCGCCGCGATGACCCGCTCGTCGATCCCCTCGAAACGTCCGCACAGAACAACGACGCCGGGACCAGCGCTCAACTCACGCACCCGTTCTTGCGTCAGCGGCTTGCCGCGCGGGGTCATGACGAGGCGTGGGCGAGGATCACCCTCCGGGCTTGCCGCATCGATGGCCGCTGCCAGCACATCGGCCCGCATCACCATGCCCGGCCCGCCGCCTGACGGCGTATCGTCCACCGCGCGGTGTTTGCCGATACCGAAATCGCGGATCTGAACGCTCTCGCAGGCCCAGGTGCCAACCTCCAGTGCCTTGCCCGCAAGCGAAACACCGAGAGGCCCCGGAAACATCTCCGGGTAAAGCGTCAGGACGGTCGCTTGCCAGCTCATGAGCTTTCCGTGTCCGGTGCCTTGCCGGCAGCCTTCGGCGAACGTCGCCGCTTCGGCCTGCGCGGCTCCGGCTTGTCGAACAAACCAGCCGGAGGGTCGATCGTCACGCGGCCCGTATCCAAATCGACCTCGGGCACAATCTCGTTGGTGAACGGTACCAGCACAGATGGCCCGTCCGGCACTTCGACATCGAGCAGATCGCCGGCACCGAAATCATGCACGGCGATGACGCGCCCGAGCGGCGTGCCATCCGTATCGACCGCCTGAAGCCCGATCAGATCGGCGTGGAAGAAACTGTCTTCCTCATCGTCTTCGGGGATCGCATCGCGCTCGACATAGAGCTTCGCGCCCTTCAGCGCTTCCGCCATGGTGCGATCGCGCACTTCCTTGAAGGTGACGATGACGACGGTCTTGTCGGGCCGGATGTCGGTGACATTGAAAACCCGCCCGTCATCACTGACGAGCGGGCCATAGTCTGCGATCGCCAGCGGGTCGGCGGTGTGGCTTTTGACGCGAAGCTGGCCACGCACGCCATGGGGCGCGCCAACCTCGCCAACCAGAAGCCGTTTGCCGTCCACTTTGCTCAAGTGCTTCAGGCGTTCTCTTCTTCAGCAGGCGCTTCGGCTACGGCTTCCTCTGCCGGAGCTTCAGCGGCAGCCTCTTCAGCAGGCGCCTCTTCCTCAGCCGGTGCCGCAGCAGCTTCGGCGGCAGCCTTCGCCGCTTCTTCCTTCTCGGCGACGCGTTCCTGCGCCTTCTTGCCGGGCTGGGCCTTCTGCGGATTGTTGCGGGCTTCGCGCTTCATCAGGCCTTCGGCGTCGAGGAAGCGGGCAACGCGGTCGGTCGGCAGCGCACCCTTGGCGAGCCAATCCTTGGCCTTGTCGAGATCGAGCACGACGCGCTGATCGGAATCCTTCGGCAGGAGTGGGTTGAACGTGCCGAGCTTCTCGATGAAGCGGCCATCACGCGGCGAGCGCGAGTCTGCAACGACGATCGAATAGAACGGGCGCTTCTTGGCGCCGCCACGGGCGAGACGGATCTTCAGGGACATTTTTGGTTCTCCAGTTTGTCGGTTTGTCTCTAGTGTCTTGGTGTTCGAGAATTATGCTGGTGCCGAGGGCTACTTCTTCTTGCCCTTCGAGAGCATGCGGGCGAGGTCGGGCGGCAGGCCGCCACCGCCGCCCATGCCCGGAAGACCGGGCGGAAGCCCGCCGCCGGGAAGGTTCGGCATGTTGGGAAGGCCGCCGGGCATACCGCCCGCGCCGCCGGATTTCGCCATCTGCTCGAGCTGGGCGGGATCGACATTCGGCATGCCACCACCCATGCCCATCATCCCGCCAAGGCTGCCGAGCAGGCCCTTGCCCTTCTTGCCACCGAGCATCTTCATCATGTCCGCCATCTGGCGGTGCATCTTCAGGAGCTTGTTGATCTCTTCGACCTTGGTGCCCGACCCGGAAGCGACGCGGCGCTTGCGCGAGGCGTTCAGGACCTTGGGATTCGTGCGCTCGTGCCGCGTCATCGAGGAGATAATCGCCTGCTGGCGCTTGAACAGGCTGTCGTCGAGATTGGCCGCCGCCAGCTGCTTCTTCATCTTGCCGATGCCGGGCATCATGCCGAGTAGGCCGGACATACCACCCATCTTCTGCATCTGGTCAAGCTGCTGGGAGAGATCGTCGAGGTCGAACGCACCCTTGGCCATCTTGCGGGCCATGGCTTGCGCTTTTTCCTGATCGATGGTCTCGGCAGCTTTCTCAACCAGCGAAACAATGTCGCCCATGCCGAGGATGCGTCCGGCGATACGCTCGGGATGGAAATCCTCCAGCGCGTCCATCTTCTCGCCGACGCCGACAAGCTTGATCGGCTTGCCTGTGACGGCGCGCATGGAGAGCGCCGCACCGCCGCGCCCGTCGCCATCGAGACGCGTCAGCACGATGCCGGTGACTCCGACCTTCTCGTTGAAGTTCTTGGCGAGATTGACCGCATCCTGACCGGTCAGCGCATCGGCGACCAGCAGCGTCTCATGCGGGTTCACCGCGTCGCGGATTTCCGCCATCTCCGCCATCAGCGGTTCGTCGATGTGGGTGCGGCCTGCGGTGTCGAGCAGCACGACGTCGTAACCGCCGAGGCGCGCCGCTTCCATCGCCCGCTTGGCGATCTGCACCGGCGTCTGGCCGGCAACAATCGGAAGCGTCGCGACATCGGTCTGCTCGCCGAGCACCTTGAGCTGCTCCTGCGCTGCCGGGCGGCGCGTATCGAGCGAGGCCATCAGAACCTTGCGCGGCGTGCGGCCCAGTCCCTTGTCGGACAGCCGCTTTGCGATCTTCGCCGTGGTGGTCGTCTTGCCCGAGCCCTGCAGGCCGACCATCATCACCGGAACCGGCGGCGCGGCATTGAGGTCGAGCGGAGCCGGATCGCGGCCCAGCATGTCGACCAGCGCGTCATTGACGATCTTGACGACCATCTGCCCCGGCGTGACCGATTTGATCACCTCGACGCCGACAGCCTTCTGGCGCACTTCCTCGACGAAGCCGCGCACCACTTCGAGCGCAACGTCGGCCTCGATCAGCGCCCGGCGCACTTCGCGCAGCGCTTCGGCAACGTCGGCCTCCGACAGCGCACCGCGCTTGGTGAGCTTGTCGAATATGCCGCTCAGGCGATCGGAAAGGCTCTCAAACATCGCTGTTATCCTTTCACCGCGCCGTCAGCACCGATGCGTGCGTCGAACATGCCGGCAGCCTTTTCAAACTTGTCGCGGCAGCCGGGATTGCAGAAACCGACAACCTGGCCGCGATAAAGTGTGAGCGAATCCGCCGCGACCGGTTTCCCCGACCACGGGCAGACATCGTTCACACAATCCTCAAGCTTCAACGTCGCCATATCCTGCTCCCGTTCCAGATCCACATTTCCGGCTTCTGCAAATGGGGCTGCCCCGGTTAAGAAGCAAACGCCCAAACGCAAAGCGCGCCCGCGGGCGAACATCGCTGGCGGGCGGTGACCCCCCGGCCTCTCATGGACCGGGCGGCGGAGACGGAAATTGATCTGTCCCGAATTTCGGCTGGCTTTTTACAGGGACATTCACTGAAGGTCAAACCGACTTGGCGCCAGGGGCCTGGATCCGTATAGGTTCAAGATCTGAGATGAGCGCGTTTTGCGCCTCAAGAACTGGATTCCGGCTTTCGCCGGAATGACGAAGAGTAAGTTTCGACACTTCATTTCATCCTCACCGTCATTCCGGCGAAAGCCGGAATCCAGAAAACCATTTGTTAAGGCAAACCTCGTGCGCGCATTTGAATGACGCCCGTTAAAGGCAACGCAACCTAAACCTCGCTTTTTGCCGCGTGATCAGCCATATAACGGCGAAATCGGACATTATTGTCCGAGTGATCGTCCAATGCATGAGGATCGACCCGTTGGCAAAGCGCCAGATCGCTTTCCGCAAAATGAACGGACTGGGCAACGATTTCATCATCGTTGACGCCCGGCAGGGTTCGCTTGGCCTGATGCCGCCGGACATTGCCCGCATTGCGACCCGCGCAACCGGCATCGGCTGCGACCAGTTCATCGCGCTGCTGCCCGGCAAGGACGGCTCGGACGTCTTCATGCGCATCTTCAACCCCGACGGATCGGAAGCCGGCGCCTGCGGCAACGCCACGCGCTGTGTCGCCGATATCCTCGCAGAAGAATCCGGCAAGAAGGACGTCACTGTCGAGACCATTGCCGGCAAGCTGCCGAGCCACGTCAACGATGACGGCACCGTCAGCGTCGATATGGGTGCGCCACGCCTCAAGTGGGACGAGATTCCGCTTACGGAAGAATTCCGCGACACTCGCGGCATCGAATTGCAGGTCGGCCCCATCGACGCGCCAGTGCTGCATACGCCTGCCGTCTGCAACATGGGCAATCCGCATGCGGTGTTCTTCACCGACGATGTCGATGCTCACGACCTCGCCGCCATCGGCCCGATCCTTGAAAACCATCCGATGTTTCCGGAACGCGCCAACATCTCGATCGCTGAAGTTGCGGGCAAGAACGAGATTCGCGTCAAGGTCTGGGAGCGCAGCGCCGGCCTGACGCTTGCCTGCGGCAGTGCGGCTTGCGCTGTTGCGGTGTCGGCTGCCCGCAAGCGGCTGACCGGTCGCAAGGTCACGGTGCGTCTGCCCGGCGGCCCGCTTCAGATTGAATGGCGCGAAAGCGACGATCACGTCATCATGACCGGCCCCGTCACCTACGACTACGAGGCACTGATCCCCGAACGCCTGCTGCCCGAGGTCGTGGCATGAGCGGCGGCAAGCAGCAAACCGGCCCGCGCGTCGTCACCTTCGGCTGCCGTCTCAACGCCTACGAGTCCGAGCTGATCCGCGGCGCGGGCGAGAGCGCCGGTGCGGACGAGAACACCATCGTCATGAACACCTGCGCGGTGACGGCGGAAGCCGTGCGGCAGGCCCGCCAGGCGATCCGCCGTGCACGCCGCGAAAACCCGGACGCCCGCATCATCGTCACCGGCTGCGCCGCACAGACCGAACCGGGCACCTTTGCTTCGATGGCGGAAGTCGATCTCGTCATCGGCAACGCAGAGAAGGCCGACCCGATCCGCTACGCCGCTGATTTCGGAACCGAAACGAGCGAAAAGATCTTCGTCAACGACATCATGAGCGTGCGCGAGACCGCCGGTCACATGGTCGGCAGCGATGAGGCAACACTGATCGACGGACTGAAGGATCGGGCGCGCGCCTTCGTGCAGGTCCAGAACGGCTGCGACCACCGCTGCACCTTCTGCATCATCCCCTATGGCCGGGGACCATCGCGATCGGTGCCCGGTGGCGTCGTCGTCGAACAGATCAGCCGGCTGGTGGAGAACGGTTACGCCGAAGTGGTGCTGACCGGCGTCGATCTCACCTCCTATGGCGACGATCTTCCCGGAACGCCAAACCTCGGCCGGCTGATCAGGGACATCCTGCGCCATGTGCCGGAGTTGCAGCGGCTGCGCATCTCTTCGATCGATTCCATAGAGGCCGACGACCTGCTGATGGACGCGATTGCCACCGAAACCCGGCTGATGCCGCATCTGCATCTGTCGCTGCAGGCCGGTGACGACCTGATCCTGAAGCGCATGAAGCGCCGGCATCTGCGCGCCGATGCGATCCGCTTCTGCGAAGAGGCCCGGCGATTGCGTCCCGACATGGTGTTCGGCGCCGATCTGATCGCCGGTTTCCCGACCGAGACGGAAGAGCATTTCCAGCGCTCGCTCGACATCGTTTCCGAATGCGGCCTGACGCATCTGCACGTGTTTCCGTTTTCGCCGCGCGAAGGAACGCCCGCAGCCCGCATGCCGCAGCTTGATCGCGCCATTATCAAGGAACGCGCCGCCCGCCTGCGCGAGGCCGGCGATGCCGCGTTCCTCAGGCATCTGGAGCAGCGCGTCGGTGCGGCAGCGCAAATCCTCGTCGAGCGTCCCGGCATTGGCCGCACCGAGCAATTCACCGAAGCGCGCTTAGCCGACGATGCAGCCCTGCCCGGCGCCATCGTACCGGCAGTCCTGTCCGGTCACGACGGGCGGATGTTCATTGCAGAAACGCAGGCCGCCGCATGAGCGAGAAGCAAGGGTTCTTCAAGCGTCTGTTCGGCGGCGGCAAAGCCGCGCCGAAAGCTAGCGAAGAGGAAAAGCCGCAAGCGCTCGATGAGGTGGCTGCCGCTGAGTCCGCACCGGAAACCGAACCCGAGCTCGAAGCAACGGTATCGCCGGAGCCTGTATCACCGGAATCTGAGCCCGAGCCGGAATTCACGGAGGCCGCTGAGCCGGAGCCTGAAGCAGAGCCCGCGCCGGCAGAAGACGTTCAACCCGAGCCTGAACCCGAGGTCGAAGAACCGAAAAAATCCTGGTTCGGGCGGCTCGCTTCCGGCCTGTCACGCTCGTCGTCCGCACTGAAGGAAAGCCTCGTTTCCATCGTTGCCAGGCGCAAGCTCGACGATGCGATGCTGGAAGAGCTGGAGGACGTGCTGATCGCGGCCGACCTCGGCGTCGAAACGGCGATGCGCATCACCGAAGCGCTCGCCAAGGGCCGTTACGACAAGGAAATCAGCGACGCTGAAGTGCGTTCCGTTCTGGCTGAGGAAGTCGCCCGCACGCTTGAGCCCGTAGCCGTACCACTGGAGATCGACCCGGCGAAGAAACCGCATGTGATCCTCGTCGTCGGCGTCAACGGCACCGGCAAGACCACCACCATCGCCAAGCTCGCCGGAAAATTCCGCGACGAGGGCAAGTCCGTTGTGCTGGCAGCGGGAGACACGTTCCGCGCCGCAGCCGTCGAGCAGCTGAAAATCTGGGGCGACCGCATCGGCGCGCCGGTTGTGGCACGCGAGATCGGCGCCGATGCTGCGGGCCTCGCCTTCGATGCGCTCGACAAGGCGCAGGCCGAAAAGGCCGACGTGCTGATGATCGACACCGCGGGCCGGCTCCAGAACAAGGCCGACCTGATGGCGGAACTGGAGAAGATCATTCGCGTCATCCGCAAGAAGGACGAAACCGCGCCGCATACCGTCCTGCTGACGCTCGATGCGACGACAGGCCAGAACGCGATGCAGCAGGTGGAAATCTTCGGACAGGTCGCCGGCGTTACCGGGTTGATCATGACCAAGCTCGACGGCACCGCGCGCGGCGGCATCCTCGTCGCCATCTCCGCCAAGCACAAGCTGCCGGTTCACGCCATCGGCGTCGGCGAGGGCATCGACGATTTGCAGCCCTTCGACGCGAGCGAATTCGCCCGCGCGATCGCGGGTGCCGACGCATTGGAGGCCGAGGCGTGAGCGAAACGGGCATCCGCGAACATCCCGACAGCGGCCTGCGGCTGATCACCGAGCTGGGACCCCTCGTCGTGTTCTTCCTCGCCAACTGGAAGGCCGGCATCTTCTGGGCGACGGGCCTGTTCATGGCGGCAACGGCAATCGCGCTCGCAGCCTCCTATATCCGCATGCGCACCGTACCGGTCATGCCGCTGGTCACCGGCGTCTTCGTGCTCATTTTCGGCGGACTGACCCTGTGGCTGCAGGACGAGACCTTCATCAAGCTCAAGCCCACCATCGTCAACCTGTGCTTCGCCTCGATCCTTGCCGGCGGGCTGGCGTTCAAACGGCCGTTGCTGAAAATCGTCTTCGCATCGGTCTTCGCGCTCGACGACGAAGGCTGGCGCAAGCTGACGATCCGCTGGATGATATTCTTCGTCGTCCTTGCGATCCTCAACGAAATCGTCTGGCGCAGCTTCTCCACTGACACCTGGGTCAGCTTCAAGGTCTTCGGCATCATGCCGCTGACCTTCGTGTTCTCGCTGGCGCAACTGCCGCTGCTCAAGCAACATGCGCTCGAAGAGAGCCCGGCGGAATAGCACTGGCGCTTTGCCTATCCACGGATCACTATTCTCCAAGCAGGAGGAGTGGAAAGCCATGGAAAGGCATCTGGTTCTCAACGGCAATCCGATGGAGGAGATCGTCGGCTTTGCGCGGGCTGTGCGTGTCGGACCCTACATCGCCATCGGCGGAACGGCGCCGGTCGATCCAAACGGCAAGACAGTTGGTGTCGGCGACGCGGCAAAACAGGCAGAACGCTGCTTCGAAATCGTCGATGACGCCCTGAAGAGAGCCGGTTCCGGTTGGGCCGATGTCGTGCGCACCCGTATCATCCTGATCGACATAGACGACTGGAAGAAAGTTATCGATGTGCGCGCCCGTTATTGCCGGGAGTCGAAACCCGTCGACACGATCATGCAGATCAACCGCTTCGTGAACCCGGAATGGCTGGTCGAAATCGAAGTCGACGCGGTGGTTTCCGGCGAGTGAACGGCATCACTCCGACACCGCACCCGTCTCGCCGCGCGGGTTCTCGAACGGCGCGCTTGCCTTGCCGGAATGCACGTCGCGATCGTGTTCCAGCGCCCAGGTGACCGACGGGAAGGCGATGTCGTCCCACGGAATCTCATCCCAGCCGAACAAGCCGACTTCAAGGCTCTCCTCGCCTGCCGCAATCGCCGGGTCGGTCAGGATCGCGCGGTAGAAGATCTGCACCTGACTTAAGTGCGCGATGGTGTAGACGGCGAGAAGGTCGCCGGTCTCGATAACCGCGCAAGCCTCTTCATACGCTTCGCGCCGTGCGCCTGCATCCGGCGTCTCGCCCAGCTCCATGAAGCCGGCGGGAATGGTCCAGTATCCTTTTCGCGGATGGATCGCGCGCCGGCACAGCAGCACCTTGTCGCCGTGCCGTACGATCGCGCCGACGATGACACGCGGATTGTCGTATTGCACGAAACCGCAATGATCGCAGACGCGGCGCCTACGGTTGTCGCCATCAGGGATTGACTTGGTGAACTGCGGCTCAAGCGCCATGAGGCCCTCCTGTCCGACCTCACTTCGCGGCCAGCGTTTCCTCGATCTTCGGCAGGATGACTTCTTTGAGCACCGCCTCGTTGATCGGACCGACATGCTTGTAGGCGATGCGGCCGTGTCGATCGACGATGAAGGTTTCGGGCACGCCGTAGACACCCCAGTCGATGCCGACCCGGCCCTTCTCGTCGGTTCCCACGGCATCATACGGGTTACCGTATCGGCCGAGGAAGCGGCGCGCGTTCTCCGCCTTGTCCTTGTAGTTGAGCCCGTAGACCTTGAAGCGGGTGTCCTCGCTCAGCTTCTCGACGAACGGGTGTTCGTCGCGGCAGGGCACACACCACGATGCCCAGACGTTGACGACGCTGACCGCGCCGTTGAGATCGGCGCGGGAAAATCCAGGGATAGGGCCGTTTTCGCCTTCAAGTCCCTCCAGCGCGGCAAGGCTGAACTCCGGCGCTTCCTTGCCGATCAGCGCGGAAGGAATGCGCGAGGGATCGCCCGCACCGAGCCGGTAATAGAACAACCCGGCAAGGCTCAAAAATATCACCAGCGGAACGATGATCAGGGCGCGGTACAGCGTCTGGTTCACTTAAGGTCAGTCCTTGGCGTCCGCGCGGCGGCGCAGGCCGCGGCGTTTCATGGCATCGAGTTCGCGCATCTGCGCCTTGCCATCGGCCCGCACCCAGATGATGAGACCGGCGACCACAACAAATGTGATCGCATAGGCCGCGGCAATGAAGCCCGCGTGTTCTCCAAGCGACTCAAGCAAGCTCCGGCTCCCCGTCTTCGGTCCCGGTTGTCGCAACCGCACGCGCCGCCGTGATCTGCATCGCCCGCACGCGCCTGCGCAACACCTCGTTGCGCATGGCGGCGAGATGGATTGCCAGGAACAGCAATGTCGCACCGAACGCCATCACCAGCAGCGGCCACAGGATGGTGGGATGTATCGTCGGTCCGCCCATACGGAAGACGCTCGCCGGCTGATGCAGCGTGTTCCACCACTCAACCGAGAACTTGATGATCGGCAGGTTGACGGCCCCGACCAGCGCCAGAACCGCGACGATACGCGCGCCGCGGGCGGGATCGTCGAACGCGCGCCACAGCGCGATTAAGCCCAGATACATCAGAAACAGCACAAGAACGGAGGTCAGCCGCGCATCCCATACCCACCATGCGCCCCACATCGGCTTGCCCCACAGCGAACCGGTGACCAGCGCGATGAAGGTGAAGGCGGCACCGATCGGCGCAGCCGCCCGCGCCGAGACGTCTGCGAGCGGATGGCGCCACACCAGCGTGCCGATCGAGGACAGCGCGATCATCGAATAGCCCATCATGGCAAGCCAGGCCGCCGGCACATGGATGAACATGATCCTGACCGTATTGCCCTGCTGATAGTCCTGCGGTGCGAGAAAAAAGGACATATACAGCCCGGCAATCAGAAATGCGGCAGCAAGGCCCCACAGCCACGGCAGTATCCGCTGGCTGACGGCCATGAAGCGCGTCGGGTTTGCTAGGTCCATCAGGCCCATGTCAGGGTCGCTTCCTTATTCTTCCTCTGGCTGAGACTGTTACACCATGCAGCCGCACGGGTTGAAGTCTCTTGAGTCACCGCAAGGTGGCGCAACATGCCGCAGCTTCAAGGCCCATTTTAGATTTACTCCAGCCCGAAGCGTAAGGCTGCCGCTGCAGCGATTGGCCCCAATACCATCGCGCCGAGCGACAAAGCCAGCAGGATCAGGAACGGCTGAAGGAACGGCGAGGTCACCACGATCGCCGCCGATGTCGCGAGAATACCGAAGATCAGCACCGGCACCATCAGCGGGATCACCAGAATCGCCAGAAGCAAACCGCCGCGCCTGAGCGCCACCGTCAGGGCCGCGCCGATAATACCGATGAAGGTCAGTCCCGGCGTTCCGGCAAGCAAGGTCAGGCAAACCGCGCCAAGCGCTTCCGCCGGCATATTGAGCATCATCCCGAACAAGGGTGCCGCAATTGCCAGCGGTAGACCTGTGGTGACCCAGTAGGCCAGCGCCTTTACCGTCACCGTGAGCTCCAGCGGCAACGGCGCCATCACCATCAGATCAAGCGAACCATCCTCCTGATCGGCCTGAAACAGCCGGTCGAGCGCCAGCAGGTTGGCGAGCAGCACCCCGACCCAAAGGATCGCCGGTCCGATCCGCGACAGGAGATTGAGATCGGGTCCGACCGCGAACGGCATCAGGGTGACAACGATCAGGAAGAACACCACCGCCATCAGTGCGCCGCCGCCGATGCGCACTGCGAGGGTGAGTTCGCGCGCAAAAAGAGTGAAAAGCGCGCTCATGCAGCACGCTCCCACCCGGCAGGCGCCAGGCTGAGCGTCTCAACTGTAAAAGGCAGATCGACATGGGTCGCGGCAAGCGCAATCCCGCCTGATTGAAGGTGCGCGCCGATCAGCTTGAAAAGCCGGTCCTGCCCCTCGGTATCGAGCGCCGATGTCGGCTCGTCCAGCAGCCAGAGGGGACGCTTGATCGCGGCAAGACGGGCTAGCGCCAGCCGCCGGCGCTGACCGGCCGACAGATAGCGCGCCGGCAATGCGGCAAGATCGATCAGCCCGACGGCATCGAGCGCGGCATCGATCTGTTCCGGCTCAGTGGGCGCGTTGCTTAAGAAACGCGCCCAGAATGACAGGTTTTCCTCAACGCTGAGCGCAGGCTTGAGCGCGTCGAGATGGCCAAGATAGTGCGCCTGCTCCGCGATTGGAGTGTCGGCTTTCCCGCCTGACAGCGTCAAAGTACCGCGCTCGACCGGAACCAGACCTGCCACAAGCCGAAGCAGCGACGACTTGCCAACACCATTGGGGCCGCGCAGGGCCATCGCCGCTCCGCCAGGCACCTTGAACGACAGGCCCTGGAAGACACGCCGCCCGCCACGCACGCAGGCGAGGCTTTGGGCTGTTAATTCCAGACCCGAAAGGGCCGGTTTTTCGAGGGAAGACACGACTATGGGCTCACTGGTTAAGGCTTGCGATTTTCACTATAAGGCGCAAAGTTGGAGGCCCGAGACGCCACCGTGCCACCGTCATTTTGCTTGTCCGCGTCCAATTTGCCCATGCATACCGGACGAACGGGACGCCAGCGGCCACCGCCGCGGACACATCGCAGGATGGCACCGGCCCGGAAGACGGCAAGGTCGCGCAGCCGGTTTTCCGGCTGCAGTCCGCTCGCCGCCCCTTTGGTTGTTTCACACCACTGATTTTGGGGACAGATCATCGTGACCACTTCGCTCGACACTTTCAAATGCCGCAAGACCCTCAAGGCCGCTGGCAAGACATATACCTACTACAGCCTGCCGGCTGCTGAGAAAAACGGCCTGGAAGGCATTTCACGTCTTCCCTTCTCGCTCAAGGTGCTGCTGGAAAATCTGCTGCGCAACGAGGATGGCCGCACCGTCACCGCCGACGATATCCGCGCCATGGTGACCTGGCTGACCAAGCGCACATCGGACCGCGAGATCGCGTTCCGCCCGGCGCGCGTGCTGATGCAGGATTTCACCGGTGTGCCCGCCGTGGTTGACCTCGCCGCGATGCGCGATGCGACCAAGAAACTCGGCGTCAGCCCCAAGAAGATCAACCCGCTCGTCCCCGTCGACCTCGTCATCGATCATTCTGTCATGGTCGACGCCTTCGGTAACGGCATGGCCTTCAAGTTCAACGTGGAGCGGGAATATGAGCGCAACAAGGAGCGCTACGAGTTCCTGCGCTGGGGTTCGGAAGCCTTTGACAACTTCCGCGTCGTTCCTCCCGGAACCGGTATCTGCCATCAGGTCAACCTTGAATACCTCGCCCAGACTGTCTGGACGAAGAAAGACGGCCGCCGCACGGTTGCCTATCCCGATACGCTGGTCGGCACCGATTCCCACACCACCATGGTCAACGGTCTCTCGGTTCTCGGCTGGGGTGTCGGCGGCATCGAGGCGGAAGCCGCCATGCTCGGCCAGCCGATCTCGATGCTGATCCCCGAAGTCGTCGGCTTCAGGCTCACAGGCAAGCTCAAGGAAGGCGTCACCGCCACCGATCTGGTGCTGCGCATCGTGGAAATGCTGCGCCAGCGCGGCGTGGTCGGTAAATTCGTCGAATTCTTCGGCAACGGCCTCAACAACCTGAGCCTGGAAGACCAGGCGACGATCGCCAACATGGCGCCCGAATACGGCGCGACCTGCGGCTTCTTCCCCATCGACAACGACACCATCTCCTATCTCAAGGCGACCGGCCGCGACGACGATCGCGTCGCACTGGTGGAAGCTTACGCCAAGCGCCAGGGCATGTTCCGCAAGAACCGCACGCCGGATCCCGTCTTCACCGACGTTCTGGAACTCAACCTGCGCACCGTGGAACCGGCCATTGCAGGACCCAAGCGTCCGCAGGACCGCGTGCCGCTGAAGACCGCCAAGAAGGTCTTCGCCACCGCGCTGAAGGAGGAATACGGCAAGAAGCGCAACGCCAAGAAGCGCGTTCCCGTGCCGAATCAGGATTTCGACCTCGGCCATGGCGATGTTGTGATCGCGGCGATCACGTCGTGCACCAACACCTCGAACCCGTCGGTGATGATCGCCGCGGGCCTTGTCGCCCGCAACGCCCACAAGAAGGGCCTGAAGGTCAAGCCATGGGTGAAAACCTCGCTGGCGCCCGGCAGCCAGGTCGTCACCGACTACCTCGCCAAGGCGAACCTGCAGGACGATCTCGACGCCCTGGGCTTCAATCTCGTCGGCTATGGCTGCACCACCTGCATCGGCAATTCCGGTCCGTTGCCGGAGGATATTTCAGCCGCGATCAACGCCAACGATCTCGTTGCCTGCTCCGTCCTGTCCGGCAACCGTAACTTCGAAGGCCGCGTCAGCCAGGACGTGAAGGCGAACTGGCTTGCCTCCCCGCCGCTGGTGGTTGCCTATGCGCTGGCCGGCTCGCTCAACGTCAACCTCGCCCGCGAACCGCTCGGCACCGGCAAGGACGGCCAGCCGGTCTATCTCAAGGACATCTGGCCAAGCTCTGCCGAGGTCGCCGCACTGGTGCGCTCGTCCGTGACACCGGAGATGTTTGCCAAGCGCTATTCCGACGTCTTCAAGGGCGATGCTGGCTGGCAGGCCGTGGAAGGTGGCGGCGGCACCACCTACAAGTGGAGCATGGGCTCGACCTACGTCCAGAACCCGCCCTATTTCGAGGATCTGGAGCTCAAGCCCGCCCCGGTCGCACCCGTCAAGGATGCCCGCATCCTCGGCCTGTTCCTCGATTCGATCACCACCGACCACATCTCGCCGGCCGGTTCGATCAAGGGCACCAGCCCCGCCGGCACCTATCTGAGCGAGCATCAGGTTCCCCAGCGCGAGTTCAATTCCTATGGCTCGCGCCGTGGCAACCATGAAGTGATGATGCGCGGCACTTTCGCCAACATCCGCATCAAGAACCAGATGGTTCCCGGCGTCGAAGGCGGCATCACCAAGCACTACCCCGATGGTGGGCAGATGCCGATCTACGATGCGGCGATGAAATACGAGGCCGAGAACGTGCCGCTGGTGATCTTCGCCGGCAAGGAATACGGCACCGGATCAAGCCGCGACTGGGCCGCCAAGGGCACGCGCCTGCTCGGCGTACGCGCCGTCATCGCCCAGTCCTTCGAGCGCATCCACCGTTCCAACCTGATCGGCATGGGCGTCGTCCCGCTCGTCTTCAAGGAAGGCGACAGCTGGCAGGCACTTGGCCTGACCGGCGCGGAAACGGTTACGCTTGAAGGGCTCGAGAAGCTTTCGCCGCGCACCACGGTGACGGCGAAGATCACCTATCCCGACGGCAAGACCAAATCCGTCGACCTGATCTGCCGCATCGATACGCTCGACGAACTCGACTACTTCAGGAACGGCGGCATTCTGCATTACGTGTTGCGCGGCCTCGCCGCCTGACTGCCGCCAGCAGGAATGGCAGCAAGGCCGGTGCGGGCAACCGCACCGGCCTTTTCTTTTATGCCATGCACAATGGCACACAGCCCTTCACGCAAGGGTGACAGCACGTGACACCCGCTCGGCGCATCGGCACGCTAGATTGGCAGTCGTGAAATCCCGCCATACGCACCGCAGGGACACTTGATCCATGACCACACCGCACCGCCTTCTGCTTGTTGCCGCATCGCTGGCCGGAATCGCAATCTCAGCCCCCGCAAGCGCCGAGACCGTGATCCCCCGCGCTGTCGCAGAACTGTTCACCAGCCAAGGCTGTTCATCGTGTCCGCCTGCCGACAAGGTCTGGAACGACCTCGCCACGCGTGACGATGTTCTCGCGCTGACCCTGCCGGTGGATTATTGGGATTATCTCGGCTGGAAGGACACGCTCGCCAAGCCGAGCCACACGCAGCGCCAGCGCGGCTATGCCCGCTCGCTGCATGCCCGCTCCATCTATACCCCGCAAAGTGTCATTAACGGCGAGATCGACGTTGTCGGCTCGCGCCGCGGCGAGGTTCTCAACGCCATCGATCGCGGAACGCTGCTCGATGCGGATATCGGCCTCGATATCAGCGCAAACGGTGGGAAAATCACGGTATCCGCCAAAGCCCGTGGCGCGGGGACGGAAGCGGGAACGGTCTGGCTGGTGGTGTTCCAGCCTGCCGAAACGGTTGCCATCGGCCGTGGCGAGAACGCAGGCCGCACGGTCGTTTATTCCAACATCGTGCGCGACCTGCGCCCGCTTGGAAAATGGAACGGCAAAAGCACGACCTATCAGGCACGGCTCGGCAATCTTGCGGGGACAAACCTGCGCTGTGCGGTCATCGTCCAGGGTGAGGATAATGGTGCGCCCGGCCCGATCCGCGCCGCTGCCGTGCTGCGCGAGGCGATGTGATCACCCGCATCCCCGGAGAACTCAAAAAAAGTGGCCGGCGAAAGCCGGCCATCGAAGAGGTATTTGGGGGATAAACCAGTTGCATGAACCGGTATGGACGTTGCAACACCGCTTAACTCGAGCGGATCCTGCGATCACAACACATACACAGCAGGAAAAGTCGGCCCGGTTCGATATGCTTGGCCCCGGAGGGGCTGGGGGGCTGAAGAGTTCCGAGAACCTCGCGACGAACCGGGCCTTCGAGGCAACAAGGACATTCCAATCCCGTAATCGGGCCGGTGCAGGGCCGGAATAAGGCAAATTTGTGATTTGTGCCCTGACCGGCCCCGGCAGTTTCGCCCGCCCCCGACAGGGTTCACAGGCCCAACAAGCCGCCCCTTCCCGTGCCGCAAACGCGACAGCTGTTCCCGGTTGGCCGATGCCGCCCGAAACCCGGTGGCCGGAACGGGCGCCGCCAGTTTTCATACAGGAGGCATCGCCCGGAAAAACAATGCTTCGCAGCTTTGCTGCGAAGCGGGCTGGCGTGAGATGGAAAAGAAGCAAAACCATTTGTACTTGCACAAACCCGCATGATCGGGCGATCATTGAACATGACAGTTCAGCGTCACTCCGGCGGCGTATTTCGCCCGGGGGCGTCCTGTTCCAGGAGGCGTTCCTCTTTAATAGGAGGCGTTATTGTACGACGGCGAACCCATAGTTTTCACTGGCGGCGGGTCTTCCGACAGCGCCGCCCGCCCGGCAAACCGGGCCGAACCGCTCCGCATTTCCTTCAACAGGCGTGAACTTTCCGAAATCCTGAACGTATATGGGCGCAAGGTCGCCGACGGTGAATGGCGCGACTACGCCATCGACCTGCTACGTGACCGCGCCGTCTTTTCAGTGTTCCGTCGTACAAGCGAAATGCCGCTATTCCGCATCGAGAAAAACCCGAAGCTGGCCCGCAAGCAGGGCGCTTATTCGGTGATTTCCGCAAGCGGACAGGTTCTCAAACGCGGTCACGAGCTGGCCCGCGTCCTCAAGGTGCTCGACAAGGGCCTGCGGCTGGTCAAGGCTTAAATCGGAGCATTGTGCGAAAAAGTGGATACCGGTTTTTCGCGAAAACGATGCGACAATATAAAGATAATAGCGTTTACCGGCCCGGCGGTGGTTCGCTCGCGCCGCTCCCCAATGCGCGCTGCATCAGCGTGACATCGAGCCACTTTCCGAATTTATAGCCTGAATCATGCAGCGTGCCGGTATGCGCAAAACCGCAAGCCGCATGCAGTGCGACCGATGCGCGGCTGGTGGCTGAATCGGAGATCACCGCAATCATCTGCCGCCAGCCACCGGCCTCACAAGCAGCAATCAACGCTTCCAGCAGCGCACGGCCAACGCCCATGCCCCGCGCCTCACGGCCAACATAGACCGAATCCTCCAGCGTGAACCGGTAGGCGCGGCGCGGGCGATAATATCCGGCATAGGCATAGCCGAGGATTTTTCCTTCCCTTTCAGCAACGAGATAGGGAAATCCGTCCGCCTTGAGCCCCTCGTAGCGGTTGATCATCTCGGCCAGATCCGGCGGGTCGAGCTCGAAGGAAGCCGTTCCGTTGGCAACCTCGTCGGCATAGATCGCGGTGATCGCGGCAAGATCATTCCGCGTTGCGTCGCGAATGACGAAGGCCGGCGCTTTATCCGAAGTCATGGAAAGACCCTGAAAGACGAAGAGACGCGTATTTCTACGCCCAACAGCCACATAAGAAAAAGGCCCCGGCGGTTTTGCCGGGGCCTTTATCGTTTCATATCTACGCAATGCTTATTCGCGATTGCCGAACAGCTGCAGCAGCATCATGAACAGGTTGATGAAGTCGAGATAGAGGCGCAGGGCGCCGGAAATGGCCTTGCGGCCGGCAACCGTGCCGTCGTCCCCAACGTAGTACATCTCCTTGATCTGCTGCGTATCGTAGGCGGTCAGACCGGTGAAGATCAGCACGCCGATCACCGACACGGCGAACTGGATCGCCGAGGAGCCGATAAAGATGTTCACGATGCTGGCAATAATGATGCCGATCAGACCCATGAACAGGAACGAGCCCATACCCGACAGATCACGCTTCGTCGTGTAGCCATAGAGGCTCATGGCGCCGAAGGTCGCAGCCGTCAGGAAGAAGACGCGCGCGATGCTCTCGCCGGTGAAGACGAGGAAGATCGACGACATCGACAGGCCCATCACCGCGGCGAAGGCCCAGAAGGTCATCTGCGCGGCACCAACGCTCATCGAATTGATGCGCGCGGACAGGAAGAAGACGAAGCCGAGCGGGGCGAGCATCACCACCCACTTCAGCGGGCTCGCGTAAAGCGCATAGCCGAAGGAGGTGAGCTGGCCATTGCTGACGGCCATCATCGCCGTGCCGAATGCGGCAACGCCGGTCACGGCAAGGCCGATCGCCATGTAGTTGTAGACCCGTAGCAGGAAACTGCGCAGGCCTTCGTCGACATAGCCGGCCTCGGTACGCGTGGCGGATGCGTAGCCGGACGCGGTATTCCGGTTCAGGTCGGACATCGGTAAAACCTCACAAAGCTCAGGGGTTAAGACAAACCTGAGCCAAATATGGGAAGGCATTTTGACCGGCGCAAGATACCTTGGACCGATTTTTGCGCACGGTTCCCGTAAGCGTTAACCGGGTCCGAGGTTATCCTGCCGCAAGTGCGCGCAGAAAGCCCGCCGGTTTCTGGCCAAGCGCCCGCCATGTTCCCGCAAGCCCCAGGAGCACGGTGAGCACGACCGCACCAATGGCGGCCATCAGCGCAACGCCCGGCGCCATGAAGAATTCAAGTTCCATGACCTGGGTCACAACCACCCATGCGATGATGCTGCCGGCAATGACCGCGAAAAGCGCGGTCGCGGAACCCAGAATGATGAACTCCAGCAAATAGACGCCGACGAGCCGCTGCCGCGTCGCGCCCAGCGTTTTCAGAACCACGGCGTCGTAAATGCGGAACCGGTGGCTGGACGCAAGGGCGCCGGCCAGAACGAGAATGGCGGAGACAAGCGTGATGCCGCTTGCAATCCGCACGGCCAGTAGCAGCTTGCCGAGCAGTGATGTAAACGTATCCAGCGCCTCTTTGACATGAACGGCCGTGACTTCGGGGAATATATCAGCGCTTGCCCGCATCAGGGCCTTTTCCTGTTCGGCGCGCTTGTCATCGGAAAAGGCAACCGTGGTCAGCATCATGTGCGGCGCGCCGGAGACCGCGTTTGGCGAGAACACCAGAACGAAATTGATGCCGAGCGTCTCCCACTCGACAGTGCGCAGGTTGGCGATTGTCACGTCGAGATTGCGTCCCAGCACGTTGACCCGCAGCGTATCGCCGAGCTTCAGGCCCAGAAGTTCGGCAAGCTCCGCCTCGAAGGAAACAAGCGGCGGACCGTCGTAGCCTTCTCCCCACCAGTTTCCGGCAACCACTTTCGATCCTTTCGGAACCGCAGTCGCATAGGTGATGCCGCGATCCCCGCGCAGCACCCATTGCGCTTCCGGCGGCGCCGGATAGCCATCCGCTGACTTGCCGTTGAGCGACACGATGCGCCCGCGCAGCATCGGCACCTGATCCACGTCCGCGCCGGGTGCCGTTTCCATGACCAGCCCGGTGAATTCATCGGCACGGGTGGAAGGAACGTCGATGAAGAAATAATCCGGCGCCATGTCCGGGATCTGCTGGGTGAGCTGGCGGTTGAGGTTGGATTCAATCAGCGCCAGCGTCACCAGAAGCGTCAGGCCCAGCCCGAGCGACAGAACGACTGTCGGCGTCAGCGCATTTGGACGGTGGATGTTGGCAAGCGCCAGGCGCACCGACATGCGCCCGCCATGCGGAACCGAGCGCGCCGCGCGCATCAGGGCTGCAGCAACCAGCCGCAGGAAGACGAAGCCGGCAGCAGCGGCGACGATGAAGACAGCCGCGACTTTGGGTTGCTCGGCGATGGCGATCGCCAGAGCCGCGATGGCGATGATGCAGGCAATCGATGAAGCCCGGTAGAACAGCGGCACCCGCGCCGCATGGCGCGAGACATGGTCGCGGTAGAGCGCGCTGACGGGAACCTCGCGCGCGCGGCCCAGTGGCCCCAGAGCAAAAGCAAAAGCCGCCAGCACGCCATAGATGGCGGCGATCGCCAGCGCTTCGGGATAGATGCCGGCCGCCGCATCGGCGACCGGGAAGAAGGAGGTAAGATACGACCCGGCCAGCGCCGGCGTGATGCTGCCGATGGCAAGACCGATGGCGATGGCAAGGCTGCCGAGCAGCACGATCTGCGTCAGGTAGATGCGGGACACCAATGCGCCCGGCGCGCCGAGTGCCTTCAAGGTCGCGATAACCGCGCGGCGGCCGTCCAGATGCGCGCGCACCGCATTGGCAACGCCGACACCGCCAACGGCAAGCGCGGTGAGACCGACCAGGGTCAGATAGTCGCGGAAGCGCTTGATCTGGCCGGAAATACGCGGCGCCGCGTTCTTGCGGCTCTCGAGCGACCATCCTGCCTGGGGAAAGAGTTCACCGGCCTGTTCGATGGCTGAATCCAGAGCCGCCCCGCTTTGGTCGGCCATACGCACCTTGTAGTACCAGCGCATCAGGCTTCCGGGCCGCATCAGGCCGGTTTCCTCAAGCGCTTCCCTTGCCATCATGACGCGCGGCCCGAAGGTCAGCCCGCCCGACAGCCGGTCCGGCTCGCGGGTGATCACATCGCGGATGACGACAGGCATGCTTCCGATCTCGACCCTGTCGCCGACGGCAACGTTGAGCCGTGTCAGCAGGGAGGCCTCCGCCGCAATGCCCCAGACCCCGTCACGCTTATCGAAAATGCTCGCGCGGGGGGAACCGCCGGCGAACTCCACGCTGCCAAAGAGCGGATAATGCGCATCGACCGCCTTCACCTCCGCAAGCATCTGGTCGGAATGGTCGGGAAGGCGCGCCATCGACCGCATCGATACGGATTCCGACACCTGACCGAGACCAGTCAGCCATTTGCGTTCCGCATCCTCAGCCGGGCGTTGCGCCAAACGGAAAGAAACATCGCCTCCGAGAATGGCTTGGCCTTCATTGTCGATACCGGCAACCAGCGAGCGCGTCACCGAACCGACAGATGCGATCGCACCGACGCCGAGCGCGATACAGCCGATGAACACGGCA
The DNA here is from genome assembly GCA_020637855.1 of Rhodobiaceae bacterium. Taxonomy (GTDB): domain Bacteria; phylum Pseudomonadota; class Alphaproteobacteria; order Rhizobiales; family Tepidamorphaceae; genus JACKJK01. The sequence goes on from JACKJR010000004.1 coordinate 47,499, forward strand.
AAACCGGCAAAGCCGCCGCGCAGCTCGCGCAAGGCCAGCCTCAGGGCAACGGGAAGACGGTTCATGACCATCAGGATGCCGCCGCGACGCGGGATGTACGCTTGGACGCGCTGTCGCTGGTGATATGGCCGTCGGCCATGCGTATGATCCGGCCACAGCGCTTGGCCAGCGCCTCGTCATGGGTCACGAGCACCAGCGTCGTGCCGCGGTCCTCATGGGCTGCGAAAAGCAGATCGATGATCTGCTTGCCGGTCGCGCCATCGAGATTGCCGGTCGGTTCGTCGGCAAACAGGATCGCCGGCCGGGTTGCAAGCGCGCGCGCCAGCGCCACACGCTGCTGTTCACCGCCCGACAGTTCCGCCGGGTAGTGGGACACGCGCTGCTTGAGCCCGACGCTATCGAGTTCGCGCGCCGCGCGCTCCCAGATACCGGCGCCGTCCAGCCGGCCGGCAGCCTGCGCCAGTTCGAGCGGGATCGCGACATTTTCCAGCGCCGTCATGGTCGGGATCAGGTGAAACGACTGGAAGACGATACCGGCATGCTTGCCGCGAAAGGCGGCAAGAGCGTCTTCGTCCAGCCCGCCAAGCCGCGTTCCGGCAATCGCGATATCTCCGCCGGTCGGGCGTTCGAGGCCCGCCATGACCATGAGCAGGCTCGACTTGCCCGAGCCGGAGGGTCCGAGCACCGCCACCGATTCTCCGTCTTCAACGGCAAGGGTGATGCCGCGCAGCACGTGGACTTCCGCTCTGCCCTGCCCGAGGTTGAGATGCACGTCATCGAGGCGGATGGCGGGATGGCTCAAGATCGACCTCTTGTTCATCAGGCACTTGTTCGCGCAGGGCTGCGGCGACATATCGGCGGGAACGGAATGCGGGCACACCATGTAAATGGGGCTGCCGCAATGCTTCGCCAACCTCGCGGGGCCAGGAAAGGCGCGACACAATCATATGATACGCAAACTGGCTTCGATACTTACGCTGCTTGCAGTAATGTGGATCGCTCCGGCACGGGCGGAAAGCCTGCGCCTGGTGGCCTTCGGCGACAGCCTGACGGCGGGACTGGGCCTCGATCAGTCCGATGCCTATCCAGCACAGCTCGAGAAGACGCTGAAGGCGAAGGGTTACGACGTCGCGATCGCGAATGCCGGTGTCTCCGGCGACACGGCATCGGCTGCCGCACAGCGCATCGACTGGTCCGTGCCCGACGGTACCGATGGCGTTATCATCGCGCTCGGCGGCAACGATATCCTTCGCGGCATCGATCCCGCCATCACCCGCAAGGCGATGACGGACATCATCATGCGGCTTAAGCAACGCGGCATTCCGGTACTGCTCGCCGGGATGCAGGCCTCGGCCAATCTGGGAGCGGACTTCGCAAAGAGCTTCGATGCCATCTTCCCGGAGCTTGCCGGGCAGCATGGTCTCGTCTTCATGCCGTTCTTCCTGGAAGGCGTCGCCACCGATCCGGCGCTCAACCAGCCCGACGGCATCCATCCGAACCGCGAAGGCGTTGCCGTGATCGTCGATAATATTTTCCCCTACGCCGTCGAATTGATCGAGCGTTCGGAAAATTCGGGTTAGTCTCGCAAGAAGCGTTGATTCGCTTTCACGCAGCAGGGAGGGTCCGCCATGCCGCGTTTGTTTGTCGGACTGGAAATTCCCCGCGAGGTTGGCGCCATCATCTCGGGCCTTCGCGGCGGCCTTCCCGGTGCCCGCTGGATCGATGTGGAGAACTACCACATCACCCTGCGCTTTCTCGGTGACATCGACGACCGCACGGCCGATGAAGCCGCCGACACGCTATGGGACATTCATCGTGCGCCCTTCCCCGTGACCCTCGATGGCGTGAAGAGCTTCGGCAGCCGCAAGCCGCACTCGATCTTCGCCGCAGTGGAAGCAAACCCGTCACTGATGGCGCTGCAGGCCGACATCGAGCGGCGCATGCAACGCATAGGACTGGCGCCGGAATCGCGCCGCTTCACCCCGCATGTCACGGTTGCGCGCTGCCGCGGCACAACCGGAAGCGCAGTTGCCAACTATCTCGGCACCCGCGGCCTGTTCCGCGCCGGCCCCTTCATGGCCGAGCGCTTCGTGCTGTTCTCCTCACGGGCCAGCCAGGGCGGAGGACCCTACATCGTCGAGGAGGCCTATCCGCTGGAAACGCGGCAGGCTTCGGCAACGGTGGAACATCGCATCTGAGCAAATGGAGCCATGGCAGAAAAACTGACCGGCAAGGACCGTGCCGATGCGCTTGCCACCATACCGGGCTGGAAGCCGGTCGACGGACGCAACGCGATCCACCGCACGTTCCGGTTTTCAGGCTTCAATGCGGCCTTCGGCTTCATGACACGCTCGGCTCTTGCAGCGGAAAAGCTCAACCACCATCCCGAATGGTCGAACGTCTACCGCACTGTCGAGGTAACGCTGACCACCCATGACGCCGGCGGATTGACCGAACTCGACATCAAGCTTGCCAGGCGGATGGACAAATTCGCCGAAGAGACGGGGGCGGAATAACCGCCGACCCTGGAGCAAGATGCGTTCTAGCGCGGTGCCAGCCGGAGCGCGCCATCGAGGCGAATTGCGGTGCCGTTCAGCATGTCGTTCTCGCAGATATGACGCACAAGTGCGGCGTATTCGGCAGGGTTCCCGAGCCGTTGCGGGAAGGGCACGCCTGCTGCCAGCGATTCACGCACTTCGTCGCTCAGGCTGTCGAACATCGGCGTGTGAAACAGACCGGGCATGATCGAGACGACCCGTATGCCCTCGCGCGCCAGATCGCGCGCCATCGGCAGCGTCATGCCGGCAACCCCGCCCTTTGACGCGGAATAAGCCGCCTGGCCCATCTGCCCGTCTTCCGCCGCGATCGAGGACGTCATCACGATGACGCCGCGCCCGCCATCCTTCGTAACCGGATCGAGGCCTGCCATGCCCGCCGCCGACAGCGTGGAAACCCGGAACGATCCGACAAGGTTCACATCGACAACGCGGGCGAAGCTTGCAAGGTCGTGGGCGGAAATTTCGCCGCTCTTGCGGTCGCGGCTCACCGTCTTCTGGCCGACGACGATACCAGCGCAATTGACGCAGATGCGCTCCTGTCCATGGGCTTCACGTGCAGTTTTCAGCGCAGCCTCGATGCTGCCGGCATCCGACACGTTGCAATGGGCATAAACACCGCCGATCTCGCTTGCGACTTGCTTGCCGCGCTCCTCGTTGAGATCGAGCAGCGCAACCTTGACGCCCGCCGCGGCAAGGCCGCGCGCGCTTGCTTCACCCAGTCCCGATGCGCCGCCCGTGACCACCGCTGCAATCCCTGAGCCGAGCTCCATATCCGTTTCTCCCATCCCGTGAAATTCTTGTTGCAGCAAGCCTATATCCTGCGATCGTTCGGTCGAAAAGGCTTGCGGCGACACCTCGCCCGCCCCACGTTTACAGGGTTGTCAGCAACGAGGATGAGGCTAGCGCATGGGCAAGCGCCCGATACCGGACTGGATCAGGAAGATCGTCGGGGACGCCGCGCGCGACCCTGAAACCCTGCGGCGCAACGCAGAGCGCGTCAGTGCCGGATTCCGCAGCAAGCTGAAACGCGTCGCCAAGCGCATCCCCTTCACGCAAGACCTTCTTGCCGCCTATTACTGCGCACTCGATCCGAAGACGCCATCGCGGGTGCGCGCAACGCTTCTTGCCGCGCTCGCCTATTTCGTGCTGCCGCTCGACGCAATTCCCGACTTCCTGCTCGGCTTCGGCTTCACCGACGATGCAACGGTACTGCTCGCAGCCATCTCGCTGGTTGCCTCGCACATCGATGACGATCACCGCGAAGCCGCCCGCCGGGCGCTCGACGACGATATAGACATCATCGACCTGAGCGCCGGGGACATCACCGGCAACGACGAACCAAACGGGCCGTCGAAAGCTTGAGCCAAAGCAATTCCAGAAGTTGAGCGGAAACAAAAGACTATCCGATGAATCGTTTTTCCACGCTCAAGGCACCAGCACGATCTTGCCGCGCGCCTCGCGCCGGGCGATGACGCCGAGCGCCTCGACGGCTTCATCAAGCGGGAAGCTCTTGTCGACCGGTGCCGCGATCTTGCCCTCCGCAGCCCATTTTACGATCTGCGCGTGATTGGCGCGCGCCGCATCGCCCTCGACATCGACGAAATGGCCCCAGAATACGCCGCAAATCGACATGCCCTTCAGCAAGGCGAGATTGAGCGGAATGCGCGGAATGTCGCCAGCGGCAAAGCCGATGACGAGATAGCGCCCTTTCCAGGCCGTCGCCCGGATCGAGCTTTCCGCATAATCGCCGCCAACCGGATCGTAGACAACGTCCACGCCACGCCCGCCGGTCAGTTCCTTCAGCCGGTCTTTCAACGATTGAGCGGAATAATCGATCACCTCGTCGGCGCCATGCTTGCGGCAGAAGTCCAGCTTTTCCGCCGACGAGGCACAGGCGATGACGTTGGCGCCCATGACCTTGCCGAGTTCAACGGCGGCAATTCCCGTCCCGCCCGAAGCGCCGAGAACGGCGAGCGTTTCGCCAGGCTGCAGGTTCGCCCGGTCCTTGAGCGCATGATAGGTGGTGCCGTAGGTGACCAGCAGGCCCGCGGCGGATTCAAAATCGAGCCCGTCGGGCAGCGGCACGATGCGTGCAGCGGGGAGCACGACCTGCTCGCGCGCCGCCCCCCAGCCGGCATAGGCCACGACCCGGTCGCCAACACCAACCCCTGTCACACCCTGGCCAATGGCGTCGATGGTGCCGGCAAGCTCCGCACTGGGGGAAAACGGCAGATCTGGCTTGTACTGGTAGCGATTCTGGATGATCAGCGTGTCGAAGAAGTTGAGCGCGCAGGCCCCGACCTTGACGCGCACCTCGCCGGGGCCGGGATCGGGAACCGCGATATCCTCCACCACAAGTGTCTCCGGAGGCCCGAATGCCCTGCACAAAACCGCCTTCATCGATACCTCCCTCGCCAGACCCGACCTTGCCCGCGGGCAATGTTTTCGCGTAGCACGGTTCTGCGCATCGATGCGAGCGCACAAGGGTCAGGAAGAAACATGGCAGATACGCCCGCGATGCGCGGCTATTTCGGGATCGGCGTGGAGGGCATTTCCAAGGCGATGAACCTTGGAAACCTGATGCGCTCGGCGCACGCTTTCGGTGCAAGCTTCTTTTTCACCGTCGATGCGCGCCGGACCCTCGTGCGTCCCAAATCGGACACCTCGCGCACACCCGAACAGGTCCCGCTCTACAACTGGACCCATGTGGAGGCGATGCAGCTTCCCGTCGGCTGTTCGATGGTCGGAATCGAATTGACCGAGGATGCCATCGACCTGCCGAGCTTCGGCCACCCGCGCCGCGCGGCTTACGTGCTTGGCCCCGAGCGCGGCTCGCTGTCACCGGAAATGCTGGCGCAATGCCGACATGTCATCCGCATCCCCACCGCCTTTTGCATCAATGTGGCAACGGCCGGCGCCATCGTCATGTATGACAGGCTGCGCGCCCTGGGGCGCTATCCCGAACGCGCCGTGCACGAAGGGCCGCCGCCTCTGCCGGCGCGCGAACACGTCCATGGCCGCCCCCGGTATCGCAGCCAGCGGCAGGAGGAAATCCGCCTTGCCGAAGGCGCGCTTGAAAAGGAGCGGGAAACCGATTGAATTCACGCCTTGCGGCTAGCGATTTGCCCCCGGCGTCACGAATTGTTACGGATTGTCAAATTCTTGCCTGCATCTTTCGGCAATTCACCACTCTAAAGAGCACTCACATAGCAGATGTCACCGCGTCTCGCCGAGTAATCCGAACTCACCCGAACAATGATCCGGACTGGCCAATATGGTTTCCACCCTTGCACGTCACGTACTCGCCATCGCCCTCGCGCTTGCAGCTTCGATCAGCCTTGCAAACGCCCAGCAGGTTTCCGCCGTCGCGCAGGAACGCGACTGGGCGATTTTCGTCGGACAGGAAAATGGCGGCAAGGTCTGCACCGTCGTTTCGCAGCCCAAGGTCGTCAAACCCGACGGGCTGAACCGCGGCGACATCTATTTCTACGTCACCACCCGCCCCAACGAGGGTGTGCGCTACGAAGTTTCGGTGAAGACCGGCTACACCTACTACTCGGGCAGCGAGACCGAGGTGAAAATCGGCGATTCGGTCTTCAAGCTGTTCACCAACGAGGATTGGGCCTTCACCGACAACGCAGCCGAGGAAGACCGCCTGGTCAACGCCATGCGCGCCGGTTCCTCGATGGTTGTTACCGGCAAGTCCTCGCGCGGCAACACCACGATCGATACCTACTCGCTGCTCGGCATCACCGCAGCGCTCGCCCGCGCGGCCAAGGAATGCAGCTGATTCGCATTCGGCAATTATCGGATACGCAGTTTGAGAGCCCCGGCTGCCATTGCCGGGGCTTTAGGTCATGGACTCACAAAAGAGACGGATATGGCGGCTGAAATGGCAAAAGGGGACCAGGAAGCGGGTGAAGAGCGGGTTACCTGCCCGGTCGAGCACGCTGACACAGTCGCTTGCAGCCATCTCGCCGTCTTAAAGGATATGGCGAAATTGCCCTCCGGCTACGTTGCTAAACCTTGAAACCGGATGGCTTCCTGCGTCTCTGCGCCTTGCCGGCAACCAAATTCGCGCATACCAAATTCCATCGCCTTTATGAATCCATGGCCTTAGTGCTATTCAGGCCGCGAATTCCCGGAAACCCGAAGCAAACATGACCACCGCTCTCGACATCGCCCACGCCAATGCGCCGCGCATCGACGCTGCTCCACAGGCCGAGCATCTGCCCGGCCTCGTCGGGCTAACGCGCGCCGAAATCGCGGAGAAGCTCGCCGGCATCGGCGTACCCGAACGGCAGCTGCGTATGCGTTCGGGCCAGCTCTGGCGCTGGATTTACGGCCGCGGCATCACCGATTTCACCGAGATGACCGATGTCGCCAAGGAGCTGCGCGCCACTCTTGCCGAGCATTTCGACATTGCGCGGCCGCAGATTATCGCCGAGCAGGTCTCCGTCGACGGCACCCGCAAATGGCTGATCCGGCTTCCCGCGCGCGACGGCCAGGCCCCGGCGGACGTGGAAACCGTCTACATTCCCGAACACGATCGCGGCACCTTGTGCATCTCAAGTCAGGTCGGCTGCACTCTGACCTGCACGTTCTGTCACACCGGAACGCAAAAACTGGTACGCAACCTGACAGCGGGCGAGATCCTCGCCCAGATCATGATCGCTCGCGACCGTCTCGGCGACTGGCCCGGCGGTATCCGCCCGACCGATGCGCCGGTGCCCGATGCCGAACGCGCCATTTCCAACGTCGTGCTGATGGGCATGGGCGAGCCGCTGTACAATTTCGACCACGTCAAACAGGCGATGCTGATTGCTTCCGACGGCGAAGGCCTGTCGCTGTCGAAGCGCCGCATCACCCTGTCGACCTCCGGCGTCGTGCCGATGATCGAACGCGCCGGCGCCGAGATCGGCGTCATGCTGGCGATCTCGCTGCATGCGGTGCGCGATGAATTGCGCAACGAGCTGGTGCCGCTCAACAGGAAGTATCCGCTCAAGGACCTGCTGGATGCCTGCCGCAACTATCCCGGCGTCTCGAATGCGCGGCGCATCACCTTCGAATACGTGATGCTGAAAGGCGTCAATGATACCGTTTCGGATGCGAAAGAATTGGTGCGTCTGCTGAAGGGCATTCCCGCCAAGATCAACCTGATCCCGTTCAATCCATGGCCGGGTACCGCATATGCATGCTCCGACTGGGATACGATCGAAGCCTTCGCCGACATCGTCAACCGCGCCGGCTATGCAAGCCCGGTGCGTACCCCGCGCGGCCGCGATATCATGGCCGCCTGCGGCCAGCTCAAATCGGCAAGCGAGCGCATTCCGGCGTGGAAACTGCGTGGCGAGACCGGCCACGGGCATGCAGGCGCCTGATGGGGCTGCTGCGCATCCTCTGGCGGCTTGTCGTCATGGGATTCGCCTTCGTTGTCTCCGCTGTCGCGGCCATCGTGATCTCGGCGGGCAGCGTCATAGGTGCTGAGGGCATGCCCAGCCTGAACGAACCGATCTTCGATCTCTTCGGGAAACTCGGCCTGATCGGCCTTGCAAGCGTCAGCGCATTTGCCGTGCTCGGCGGCCCGATCGTGCTCGTGGCGGCACTTGTCGGCGAAGCCTTCAGGATCAGGAGCTGGGTTTACTATGCGTTGTCAGGCGGCCTTGCCAGTGCCAGCGGCCTGATAACGCTCGGACCCGAAAGCTTTATCCAGAATTCGGTGACAACGATGATTGCATCGGGCCTCGTCGCCGGCCTGGTCTATTGGCTGATCGCGGGACGCGGTGCGGGCTTTCTGAAGGACACGCCGCGATAACCTGCTAACCGGCCATGGCGACCCGACCGGGCTCCTTCGCCGTAGCAATACTGACATTGAACGGCATGCAAAGCGCGGGACATCCGGCCTGCGCCACCACCACATGGCCCGCAGGGACTTCGCTCCAGCCCGATGAATGTTCATCGAGCGGTTCGGACACCACCATGATGCCGTCCGGACCCTGCAGGTAATAGAGCGAGGGCGCCTGGCAATCGCTCGACCAGCGGAAAGCATGAAGCGTCTTGCCGTCGCTCAGGGCCGCCGTGAAGCGCAGCGGCTCGGTGATCCCGGCATCACGCATCATTCCACAAACGGCAGACAGGACGCGTGCGACTTCGCCGACCGGATCAACACCTGCCCTGTCCGGCGCTGCAGCGAGAAAAATCGCCTCACTGTCGGTGGTGCCGCGGCGCGCGCCGTAGGCGGCATCGGGGATCAGCGCCTCGACACGGCGGCGGATACGGTCATAGCCGCCGATCTGGCCGTTATGCATGAACAGCCACTTGCCGAGCGCGAAGGGATGGCAGTTGGCCCGCGTGGTCGCAGTGCCGGTGGAAGCGCGCACATGGGCGAAGAACTGACCCGACACGATATGCCGGCAAAGCGCTGTCAGGTTCTCGTCGCTCCATGCGGGCAGGACGTCGCGGTAGAGGCCGGGGGCTTCGTGGCCGCCGTACCAGCCGATGCCGAAGCCGTCGCCATTCGTGCCGGACTTGCAGCGCAGCGCGTGCTGGCTTTGCGCCACCAGAGAATGTTCCGGTTCGATAACCAGTTTTTCCAGAGCGATCGGCTTACCCGAGTAGGCGATCCAGCGGCACACTGTCGGCCATCCTGTGTTGGCTGAACCGCGCGTGGCGTCAGCGGTGGTTGCGGGCCCGCGCGTCCATCTCGGCGCACATCTTGCGAACGATACTGCTGGCGGTCGTCTCGAAGGCGAACGGCAGCAGCGCATGAATGAGTGCTGCGGCACCCGCCGCAAACATCAACGTTCCGAAACGCGCCGCGAAAGCCATATGCTCGAAATAGCTTTCGCCAACCGTGGCCGGATGGCGCTGAAATGCATCGACTACACGTGCGATCATGTCTGTGGTCCCCGAAAGTGAATATCCGCTCCAATCAACGGAACATTCGCGAAGTCTCGTACAAACCAGCCGGGACATGAGCCCAAATTTCCAGCCAAAATGATCCCAAGGGTTACAAACGTCCCACAACTTGATTAATAAGAAGGAAAAAATCCACTCTATCACTTTACAAGGATGACAACGTGCCAAGCCTGGACAGTCATGACCGACGCATTCTTGAAGAGATTCAACGCGACGCCAGCCTTTCGATCCAGGACATGGCGGAGAGGATTTCGCTGTCGCGCAACGCCACATGGCGCAGGCTCCAGCGGCTGGAGGAGGAAGGCTATGTGCGCGGTCGCGTCGCGCTGCTGGACCGCGACAAACTGGGTCTGGGCATGATGGTCATGATCGCAATCCGCACCGACACCCACTCCGCCGAGTGGCTGAAGACATTCCACGAAGCCGTCAGAACGATTCCCGAGATCACCGGCGTCTACCGGATGACCGGTGACGTCGATTATCTGCTTCAGGCGGTCGTGCCGGACATGGCCGCATATGACCGGCTCTACAAGACGCTGATCGGGCGCATCGATCTGTCTGACGTCTCCTCCAGTTTCGTCATGGAGGAAATCAAGGCCACGACCTGCCTGCCGCTCGGCTACGTGTAGCACACCCTAGCGCGAGACGCGCTTTGCCCATTGGAGCGCCTGGTCGAGCCGGTCGTCACCCCAGAACAGTTCCCCATAACTGGTAACGAAGGTCGGCGCACCGAAGATACCGATCCCTTCTGCCAGTTCTGTCTCACTCCTGAGCGACGCCTTGATTTCCGGGCTGATGGCAAGCTCCAGCGTGGAAGCCGGGTCGAGCCCGGTTGCGGCAACCGCGTCGATCAGCGTTTGCGTATCCGAAATATCGCTTCCCCTTCCGAACTGGGCGGCAAACAGGGACTTGCAGAACGCGGGCACGCGGGCCGCATCGCTCTTGCGCACCGCAAGCGCCGTGCGCGCCGCCAGCACGCTGTTCTGCGGAAACGGATCCGGCTGCACCAGCGGCAGGCCGCGCTCGCGCGTCAGCCGCTCCATGTCACGCCACATGTAGCGCCCCTTGGCGGGATAAAGATTGAACGGCGAGGTGTTCCATCCCTGTCCGGAAAAGATTGGCCCGAGCAGAAACGGCCGCCAGGTGACGGCAACGCCGGCGGCTTCAGCGGCCTCATCGAGCCGCATCGCTGTCAGATAAGAATAGGTCGAAGCGAAATCGAACCAGAAATCGAGTCCCGGCCTTGAATCCGTCTGCGCCATCCTGCGTCTGCCCCCGTATCGCCGGTACTGCCCGGCCTGTTTTTGCATTAGGGAACATAAATGGCTGTCTGCGCGCAGCGAAGCGAAATCGGATTCGAGACCGGAAAGCCGCCTCAACCCCTTGCGGGCGCATGCGCGGTGCCTATAGTGCCGCGCGCATTCGCAAAAAGCGCGACACGGGAGTTAGCGGGGCGTCATGTCGAAGCATACGGATATCAAGAAGGTGGTGCTCGCCTATTCGGGCGGACTGGACACCTCGATCATTCTGAAGTGGCTGCAGAACACCTATGGCTGCGAGGTGGTGACCTTCACCGCCGATCTGGGCCAGGGCGAGGAACTGGGGCCGGCACGCCGCAAGGCCCAACTGCTCGGCATCAGGGACGAGAACATCTATATCGACGACCTGCGAGAGGAATTCGTCCGCGACTTCGTCTTCCCGATGTTCCGCGCCAACGCGCTCTATGAAGGCGTCTACCTGCTCGGCACCTCGATCGCCCGGCCGCTGATCTCCAAGCGTCAGATCGAGATCGCAAAAGAAACCGGCGCCGACGCCGTCTGCCACGGCGCCACCGGCAAGGGCAACGACCAGGTCCGCTTCGAGCTCGGTTACTATGCCCTGAAACCCGACATCAAGATCATCGCCCCGTGGCGTGATTGGGAGTTCAAGTCGCGCACCGATCTGATCAACTTCGCCGAACTGAACCAGATCCCCGTGCCGAAGGACAAGCGCGGCGAGGCACCCTTCTCGGTCGACGCCAACCTTCTGCACTCCTCTTCGGAGGGCAAGGTGCTGGAAGACCCGAACGAAACGCCGCCGCCTTACGTCTACCAGCGCACCATCGCACCGGAGGAAGCCCCGGACACCCCGACGATCATCGAGATCGGCTTCAAGAAGGGCGATGCGGTTTCCATCAACGGCAAGGAAATGAGCCCGGCAACGATCCTTGCCACGCTCAACGACTACGGCCGCGACAATGGCATCGGCCGGCTCGACCTTGTCGAGAACCGTTTCGTCGGCATGAAGTCGCGCGGCGTCTACGAAACCCCCGGCGGCACCATCCTGCTGACCGCGCACCGGGCGATGGAATCGATCACGCTCGACCGCGACGCCGCACACCTGAAGGACCAGATCATGCCGCGCTACGCGGAGTTGATCTATTATGGCTTCTGGTATGCGCCGGAACGCGAGATGCTGCAGGCGCTGATCGACAAGAGCCAGGAATATGTCGAGGGTACGGTGCGGCTGAAGCTCTACAAGGGCAACGTCATCGTCGAGGGTCGCGAGAGCCCGATGTCGCTTTATTCGGACGAGCTCGTTACCTTCGAGGACGATCGCGGCGCCTACGACCAGAAGGACGCCGAAGGCTTCATCCGGCTCAATGCCCTGCGTCTGAGGACGCTCGGCAAGCGCCGCGACCGTAGCTGAGCCGGGCCGGCCGTCATGCGCAGGCCGCTCACGCTGATCGCCGTGGCGGCCATCCTCGTCGCAATCGGCGTGATCGCATGGCAGGCATTCATTAAACCGCCGCAGACCGTCACCTTGCGCGTGGCCGCCGGCGAGCGCACCGGCGATGCCTACCGGTTGATGAGCGAGATCGGCGAAGTCCTGGAACGGCACACAGAGCTGGTCCGCTTGCAGGTTCTGGAAACCGAAGGTCCGAGCCAGAATCTTTCCATGGTCAATACCGGGCGAGCCGAGCTTGCCGCAATCCAGAGCGACGCGCCCGCAGTCATTTCGACCCAGCTCGTCGCGCGGCTTTTTCCCGATGCATTCCTGCTGATCACATGGTCCGACAGCGACGTGCTGTCCCCTCCGGACCTCTCCGGCAAGCGCATTGCCCTGCCGCCGCACGGAACCTCGGAACAGCGCGCGTTCTGGGCGGTTGCCGACCATTACGACATCAATCCGTTCTCGATAAACTGGCTTGCGCTTCCCGGTGAGAGCGCCCTTAAGAAGATGCTCGATCACGAAGTGGACGCCGTATTCCTGGTGCGTTCGTTGCGTGATCCCGCGGTTCTGCGCTTCTTCGAGGATGCAAAGCTGCTCAAGCGCGGGCGCCTGCGCCTCGTCGCAATCGACCAGGCGGAGGCGATGACCCTGAAGCGCCCGTTCCTGAAGGCATCGACCCTCGTCAAGGGCGCCTTCGACGGTGAACCGCCGCTGCCGCCGACGAGTATCGTCACCGCCGGCGTCGATCTCCTGCTCGTCGCGACGCCGGATGCGTCCGAAGAGGCAATCAACGAACTGACCCGGGTGATGATGGAGCACCGGCTCGATCTCGCCGTGCGCACACCGCTTGCCGCATCGATCACCGCGCCCGGCCGCGCCGAAAGCGGCCTGCCGATTCATGCCGGAGCGGAACGCTACTACCTGCGCGACGAACCGAGCTTCCTGCAGCAGAATGCCGAGCCCATGGCGCTGATCGTGACGCTGGCCGCGATGCTGGTCTCCGGTGCCATGGCGCTTCGCGCCCGGCTGATGGCCGACCGCAAGAACAACGCCGACAAATACAACAACGACCTCCTGGCGCTGTCGGCGCGCGCCCGCGAGGCAAAGGACGTGGGCGAACTTGCAGCCTGCAAGACCGAACTGACCGCCATTCTCGAGCAATGCGTCGTCGATCTCGATACCGACGAGGTCACGGAAGCCGGTTTCCAGTCATTCTCTCTGCTGTGGGAAGCCGTAAGGACAGTGATCGAGGACCGCGTCCGCGACATATCAGCCACTTCGTGAGCGCCCATCGCAGAAACGCGCCGCAATCCCTATCTTCAGGTCCGGTATTCGGCATGTGAGGATCAAGCCATGTCCTGGTCGGTTTCGCTGGGCCGCGTCTTCGGCTCCGACATCCGCATTCATCTGACGTTTCTGCTTCTGCTCGCCTGGATCGGCTTTGCCCACTGGCAGCAGGGTGGTTCCGCGGCAGCCATCGATGGCGTTCTGTTCGTCATCGCTATTTTTGCCTGCGTGACCCTGCACGAGCTCGGCCACGCCTATGCCGCCCGCCGCTACGGCATTGCGACACCCGACATCACGCTTCTGCCGATCGGCGGCGTTGCCCGGCTGGAACGCATGCCGGAAGATCCGAAGCAGGAGATCGTCATCGCCATCGCGGGGCCGCTGGTGAATGTGGTCATCGCAGCCGTGCTGATCCTCATCCTCGGCGCCCGTCCCGATCTCAACTCCGTTGTGGCCTTGCAGGACACGGGCCCCAGCTTCGCCGCCCGTGTCGCTGCGGTAAACGTGATCCTCGTCCTGTTCAACCTCATTCCCGCCTTCCCCATGGACGGCGGGCGGGTCCTGCGCGCCGTACTGGCGATGCGCATGAGCCGCATGAAGGCGACCGCGGTCGCGGCCCGCATCGGCCAGGCGATCGCCTTTGCGTTCGGCTTTCTCGGCCTGACCGGCGGAAATCCGATGCTCGTGCTGGTCGCCGTCTTCGTCTACATGGCCGCAGCCGCCGAGAGCGAGGGCACCAGCCTGCTCGATGCGGCGCGGCGCATGCGCGCCCGCGACGCCATGATCAGCGCATATGAAGCCCTCGACACCACCGCTTCCCTCGACGACGCGGCAAAGGCGCTGTTGCGCACCACCCAGCATGAATTCCCTGTTGTCGATGGCGGCGGCAAGCTGCGCGGCATGCTCTCGCGCCAGATGCTCGTGGCGACACTGGCCGCCAGGGGCGAGAACACACCCGTCATCGAGGCCATGGAGACCGGAATCCCGGAAATCCCCGCCGACACCCGCCTCGACAAAGTGCTGGAGGCAATGCAGACGGCAGGGCGCGGAACAGCGGCGCTGACCGGCCCTGATGGTCGCTTTGCCGGTTACATCAGCCGCGAAAACCTTGCCGAACTCACCATGCTGACGGCAGCCGACTGGCATGCCCCGGCGCGAAGGCAGGGCTGAAATACACCAATCGACGCGTTTGCCGCTTTCGCTGCGCTGCAAAAAGCGCTACACGCTCGCCAAACGCATTACTCCCGGAAAACAGACATGAAATTGCGAAACATCGCCATCATCGCGCATGTCGACCATGGCAAGACGACCCTGGTCGACCGGCTGCTGCAGCAATCGGGCACCTTCCGCGAAAACCAGAAGGTCGCCGAGCGCGCCATGGATTCAAACGATCTGGAGCGCGAACGCGGCATCACAATCCTCGCCAAGGTGACCTCGGTCGGCTGGAAGGACACCCGCATCAACATCGTCGATACGCCGGGCCACGCCGATTTCGGCGGTGAGGTCGAGCGCATTCTCAACATGGTCGATGGCGCGATCGTTCTCGTCGACGCCTCCGAAGGACCGATGCCACAGACCAAGTTCGTCGTCGGCAAGGCGCTGAAAGTTGGCCTGAAGCCAATCGTTGCGATCAACAAGATCGACAAGTCCGACGAACGCCATGTCGAGGTCATCAACGAGGTTTTCGACCTGTTCGCGGCGCTCGACGCGACCGACGAGCAGCTTGATTTCCCGATCCTTTATGGCTCTGCGAAAGATGGCTGGATGGCCGCGGACCCGTCCGGCCCCAAGGATGGCATGGGCCCGCTGTTCGATCTCGTCCTCAACCACGTCCCGCCGCCGCCGGCGGAGGACGGGCCGTTGAAGATCCTGGTCACGACGACCCAGTCCGACCCCTATCTCGGGCGTATCGCCACCGGCCGCATCACATCCGGCACCGCGAAGCCGAACATGGCGGTCAAGGCGCTGTCGCGCGACGGCAAGCCGGTTGAGCAGGGCCGCATCTCCAAGCTGCTCTCCGCGCGCGGGCTTGAACGCGTCGCCATCGAGGAAGCCGGTGCGGGCGATATCGTCTCGATCGCAGGTCTCGCGGAAGTCAACGTCGCTGATACGATCTGCGACATTTCGGTAGACACGGCACTGCCCGCCCAGCCGATCGACCCACCGACGCTGTCGATGACGTTCCGCGTCAACGATTCTCCGCTTGCCGGCCGTGAAGGCGACAAGGTGCAGAGCCGCGTCATTCGCGCCCGCCTGATGCGCGAAGCGGAAGGCAATGTGGCGCTGAGCGTTTCCGATTCGCCAGATACCGACGCCTATGAGGTCGCCGGACGCGGCGAATTGCAGCTTTCCATCCTGATCGAGACCATGCGCCGCGAGGGCTTCGAGCTCGGTGTGTCGCGCCCGCGCGTGCTGATGCGCAAGGGCGAGGACGGCGGCATGGAAGAGCCGGTCGAGGAGGTCATCATCGACGTCGATGACGATTATTCCGGCGTCGTCGTTCAGAAATTGTCCGAGCGCAAGGCCGATCTCATCGAAATGAAGCCCTCCGGCGGCGGGCGCACGCGCCTTGTCTTCCACGCCCCGACTCGTGGCCTGATCGGCTATAATGGCGAGCTATTGTCCGATACGCGCGGCACGGCGACGCTGAATCGGCTTTTCCACGGCTATGCCCCGTTCAAGGGCGAGATCGCCGGCCGGCACACCGGCGTTCTGATCTCAAACGGTGATGGAGAGGCTGTCGCTTACGCCCTGTGGAATCTCGAGGATCGCGGCCCGATCATGATCGATCCCGGCACCAAGGTTTACCGCGGCATGATCGTCGGCGAACACAGCCGCGACAACGACCTCGAAGTCAACGTGCTCAAGGGCAAGCAGCTCACCAACATCCGCGCCGCCGGCAAGGACGAGGCTGTCCGCCTCACCCCGCCCAAGCTGCTGTCGCTGGAAGCAGCCCTCGCCTATATCGACGAGGACGAACTGGTCGAGGTAACGCCGAAGTCGATCCGCCTTCGCAAAACCCATCTCGATCCGCACGAGCGCAAGCGCGCCAGCCGCAAGAAGGAAGCCGACGCGGCGTAATCCCGGTTGCCCGCATCAGGGAAAAAGATTTGATCGGATTGTAACCGGAAAGATTCCCGGATTTCACTTCCGCTGCGCGCAAGCGAGGGATAGGCTTTCCCTTATGGCGACGCTGACGATCGATATCAGGCATCCCGACACCGAAGACGCAAGCGCTCTTTCGGAGGTTTTCGTCTCTGCCTGGGACGAAGCCTATCGCGGTATCATCCCCGACGTGGATTTGCGCCGGATTGCCTCGCGGCGCGGCCCGGAATACTGGACGCACGTTGCCCAGAATGCCGCGCGGCAGGTCCTTGTCCTGTCGCTCGACGGCGCTGCGCGCGGCTATGTCACCTTCGGCCACAACCGCCACGACAGGATTCCCGCCCAAGGCGAGGTTTACGAACTCTACGTCGATCCGGTTTGTCAGGGTGCCGGCCTTGGCAGGCGGCTGTTCGATGCCGCGCGGCAGCGCCTTGCCGCCCGCAGGAGCAAAGGACTCGTCATCTGGGCTCTGGCCGGAAACGATCGTGCCGACGGGTTTTACCGCAGCTGTGGCGGACATGTTGCCGGCGAAGATCGAATTCGGTTTTTTGGCCGGAACTATCGTCGCATAGCCTACCTGTGGCGATAACGGCATAAGTCCCGACAATCAGACTTGCCCGGACGGCTGCACCGCGAGGAGAGTGACGCAATGCGCATAGACGCAATTTCCATCGGCATTAATCCGCCGGAAGATATCAACGTCATCATCGAGGTTCCCGTTGGCGGCGAACCGGTCAAATACGAGATGGACAAGGACGCCGGCACCATGTTCGTCGACCGCTTCCTCTATACGCCAATGCGTTATCCCGGGAATTACGGTTTCGTCCCGCACACGCTTTCCGATGATGGCGACCCGATCGACGTTCTGGTACCGAACGAACGGCCGATCATCCCCGGCGCGGTGATGAATTGCCGCCCGATCGGCGTGTTGCTTATGGAGGACGAGAGCGGCCTCGACGAGAAACTCGTCGCAGTACCGTCAGCGCACCTGACGCGGCGCTACGACGGTGTTCATTCCTACGACAACCTGCCCGAGATCACCCTGCATCAGATCGAGCACTTTTTCGGCCGCTACAAGGATCTGGAGCCCGGCAAGTGGGTCAAGATCAAGGGCTGGGACAATGCCGCGCGCGCCCGCAAGCTGATTACCGAAGCAATCGAGCGCGCCAGCAAGAAAAAGAAGAAGTAGGCGCTCCGTCCGGAAGGCGGCTCAGGCGATAACGCTGTCGAAATCGATCCCGGCGCGCGCGCAGGCCGCTTGCAATGTATTGCGCAGCAGGCAGGCGATCGTCATCGGTCCGACGCCGCCGGGTACCGGCGTGATTGCGCCCGCGACCCTGGCTGCCTCCTCATAGGCAACGTCGCCGACGAGCTTGCTCTTGCCTTCGCCGCGCTCCGGCGCCGGCACGCGGTTGATACCGACATCGATGACGGTCGCGCCGGGCTTCACCCAGTCACCCTTGATCATCTCGGGGCGGCCAACGGCGGCCACCAGAATGTCGGCGCGCCGGCAGGTCGCGGGAAGATCGGCGGTGCGCGAATGGGCAATCGTCACGGTACAGTTTTCACCCAGCAGCAATTGCGCCACCGGCTTACCGACCAGATTGGAGCGACCCACCACCACGGCCTCCAGGCCCGACATGCTGGCATGAACGCTTCTTGCCAGCAGCAGGCTTCCCAGCGGCGTGCAGGAAACCAGCGCCGGCATTCCCGATGACAGCTTTCCCGCGTTGAGCGGATGCAGGCCGTCGACATCCTTGGCCGGATCGATGGTATCGATCACCGTTTGCTGACTGATCTGGTCGGGCACGGGGAACTGCACCAGGATACCGTCGACGTCCGGGTCCTTGTTGAGCGTCCGCACCAGATCGAGCAATTCGGCCTCGGGGGTGCTTGCGTCCAGCTTGTGTTCGATGGAGCGCATGCCGACTTCAACCGTCTGCTCGCCCTTGTTGCGCACATAGACCTTGCTCGCCGGGTCTTCGCCAACCAGAACGACGGCCAGCCCCGGAACGCGGCCGGCCTGGTTTTCGAAAGCCTTGACAGCCTTGGCAATGTCGGCGCGGAGATTGGCGGCAACGCTCTTGCCGTCGATGATGCGTGCACTCATGTCGTTTCCCCTGTCATCAGGTCGCCTAGGTCATGAGCTCATAAAAGAGATGGACTTTGGTATGAGCAAATTTGGTTGCCGACAAGGCGCGGAGACGCAGGAAACCAGATGGTTTTCAAGACTTCGCAACGTAGTCGGAAGGCAAATTCGCCATATGCTTCACACGGCGAAATGGCTGCAAGCGACTGTGTCAGCGCGCTCGACCGGGCAGATAGCCCGCTCTTCCCACGCTTCCTTGTCTCTTATTGCCATTTCAGCCGCCAAATCCGTCTCCTTTATGAGTTCATGACCTTGTTTCCAGCGCCCTTGAAACTGCTGTTTTCAAATCCGCACCGTCGCCCGAGACCTGAACCGTCTTCAGCCGCGATGTGGTTCCCCTTACGACCGAAACCGTCGAAGCCGCGACGCCGAGCCATTTGGCAAGCGTGCGCTCCACGGCCTTGTTGGCAGCGCCCTTGTCGGCAACCGCGCGCACACGAATGCCGAGCACGCGTGAGCCGTCGGCAAGCGCAAGCGGGCCATCAACGCTGTCTTTAGCAGCCTTGGGCGTCACCCGCAGCCGCAGGCTAAGACCATCACTTGTGACGGAAAGGAAATTCAACAGCGCCAATCCACGGGCGCCCTGCTCAGAAAGCCAGGCGTGCGACGACACCCTGAATGAAGATCAGGATCAGGATCAGAATGACCGGGGAGATATCGATGCCACCCAGATTGGGCATGAAATTGCGTATCGGACGCAATGCCGGTTCGGTAACGCGCCACAGGAAGTCGGCAATTGCCGCGACAAACTGGTTCCTCGTGTTGACCACGTTGAACGCGATCAGCCAGCTCAGAACGGCTGACGCGATCAGCAGCCAGATATAAAGCTGGATGGCGATCAGGATAACATTGGCGAGAGAAGCAAAAATGGCGCTCATATCGGGTCCGTGTGTCGCGAAACGGGTCTGGCGGCAGCCGAAGGCCGGCACCGCATCGTGTTCAGACTGTTATCGGTCGCAAGCCATGTGCGCAAGGTATCCATGCCTTGCTTGACAGCCTGCTTGGCTGCGACGTAAATGCGCGCACTCTGTTTGGAGCTTGTGAATTTGCTCCATCCGGTGAGGGGCCGTAGCTCAGTTGGGAGAGCGCGTCGTTCGCAATGACGAGGTCAGGGGTTCGATTCCCCTCGGCTCCACCATTTTTCTTTGCGCCTTGCCACCCACCAACCCAAGGCGCATGGTTCCGGCTCGGGAATTCTCCTCTCACCTTCACCATTTTCCATCTCACGCCAGCTCGCTTCGCTCACGGCTCCGATGGGGCGCCGGAAAGCCGGCGACGCCCGGTCGGGCTTGCGAACCCTTACGGGTTCGAGGATCTGTTCCGGGCAGCCGCCCGCCAACCCAAGGCGCATGGTTCCGGTTCGGGAATTCTCCTCTCACCTTCACCATTTTCCATCTCACGCCAGCTCGCTTCGCTCACGCTCCAATGGTGCGACACAATCAGGTCGGCGCCATTGAAGGCTGCCTGCAACACCGAAGATGCCGTGAAATTTTCAGGGAAACAGTCGTGAGAGGGAAAACCGGTACTCCAGGGGTACGCGGTTCCGGTTCTCCCCCCGACAAGACAAGCTGGCTACGCACAACCTGATGCCAGCCTTGCTCCCTTACTTGCAAGGCGGCGGCCAACATTGATTCCACAAAATGAAGGGGGGTACGCGCAATAAGCCACGAAATATGGACCGGATGTCAGCACTCACCGCAGAACGAATCGCAAAATGCGAAAATTCTTTCGCAGTTTGGGAATCAGCTTGGCGTTATTCCGCCGCCAGGGCTTCCGAGCGCCGGTCGGTCTTGAGCCAGAGGTCGAGAAACGCTTCCAGCCAGCAATCGACGGCATCGTCATACAGGAACCGTCCCGCGATATGGGCTTCACGGGGCTGGGCGCCGGGTAGTTCGAGGCGATGAGCCGCCTTCGTCGTCCAGCGATGGATCATCAGTCGCGTGACTTCGGGATGAAACTGGATACCGAACGCGCTCTGACCGGCACGGATCGCCTGCACCTCGAAATCCCCATCGCTGCGCGCAAGCATCTCGGCGCCAGCGGGAACATCGAAGCCTTCCCGGTGCCATTGATAGACATGCCCCGGCCATGCATCCATGAGCTGCGTGCCCGCCCCGGTTGGCTGTATCGGATAATAGCCGATCTCCGCGCGCCCTTCGCGGTGCGGCGCGACCTTGCCGCCAAGCTGGCGCACCAGCATCTGCGCACCAAGGCAAATGCCTAGAAACGGCGCCTCCTCTTTCAGCGCACAGCCGATCAGGTCCATCTCCCCGGCGAGATAGGGCTCACAGTCATTGGCGCTTTGCGGACCACCGAACATCACCGCCCCGGCATATTCATCGAGGTTTTTCGGCAGGCCATGGCCAATGCACGGGCGGCGGATATCAAGCTCATAACCGAGCGCGGTCAGCTTCAGCCCGACGCGGCCCGGCGTCGAATGCGCCTGATGCACCACGATAAGGATCCTGCCAGCCTCGCCGGGCTTGATATCGCCGGTACTACTGGGCACTGAAGCCGCCATCGAGCTTGATCTCCGCTCCTGTCATATAACCGGATTCATCGCTGGCCAGATAGAGCGCGGCATTCGCCACGTCATCTGTCGTACACAATCGGCCAAGGGGCGCCTGGCTTGCAAGCTTGCCGCGCTGATCATCGTTAAGCGCCTTGCGCTCGCCGCCTCTTGCGAACACGTCCTGCAGCAGCGGGGTATCGATGAAATAGGGATGGATCGAGTTGCAACGGATGTTGTTGCCGCCACGCGCGGCATGCAGCGCGGTTGCTTTCGTCAGCATCCACACGCCCGCCTTGGCCGCATTGTAGGCGGCAAGATTCGGACCGGCGATGATTCCGGCAATCGAGGAAATGTTGATGATCGACGCAGGCTGGCTTTCGCGTAAGTGTGGCAGGGCCTGCCGCGTTCCCAGATAAACCGAATCAAGGTTGACCGACATGCCCCTGCGCCAGGCGTCAGGGGTCACGTCCTCAACCGAACCCGCAACCCAGATGCCGGCATTGTTGACCAGCACGTTGAGACCGCCCAGCGCGGAAACGGTCTTCTCCAGCGCCTGGTTCCAGGACGCCTCATCGGTAACGTCGTGCTGGCAGGCATGAATTTCGCCAACCTCGGAAAGCCTGTTTGCGGCAGCGCCCGCGTGCGACGCATCGATATCGGACAGCATCACACTGGCGCCTTGCTTCAGGAAAGCACAAGCGATCGCCTGGCCGATGCCTCCGGCACCTCCGGTGATCAGCGCCATCTTGCCTGAGAGCCTGCCCCCTTCCCCCATAAATGTCCGCTCCCGAATGTTCATTCCGGCAGCGGTCAATCCTCGCCCCGGTCACGTTCGACCATTTTGCGCAGACGAATGCGCTCGCGCGAGGGGACATTGAGCAATTCAGCTATGCGCCATAGCGCGTTGTCCTCGAACTCGTGCACCGTGCCATCGGCGTAAACCATCTCCCACAGCATCTCGACGATGCGTGCGCGGCCTTCATTGTCGAGCTTGCGGTTGAGAACGCTGGTGAAGGCGTAAAGGTCCACCGATTCAAGAGAGCGCTGACGCGCTGCCTCTACCAGATCGGAGGTTTGGGCCGCATCGAGATCGAACCGCGCGGCCAGCGTTTCGCGCAAACGCGCCTTTTCCGACTCTTCGACGATCCCGTCGACTGCGATCACATGAAAAGCAAGCGCGGCGGCGGCAAGGCGTTCGTCGTCAGGCGCGTAATCCTGCTGCGCCGTTTCCTCACCGCCGGCAAGATCGTCGATGAAACGGGAGATGGACTTGAAGATCGACATCGGTTTCAGCCCCGCTGGCAGCGCGAGCCGCCACGGGGTCACGCTGGTTCATTCGAATTCCATTTGCTCGAACACGCGTCCGGCATTCTTCGTTGCCAGCTCGTCGAACGTATCGAGCTTCGCATATGGCGACTGATCCACATAATAGGCGCTTGCCAGATCGCCGCCAGAGTCGATGTGTTCACGAATCTTGGCCCGAAGGTAGACGAGATAGTCATGTGTGTAGAGCCTGACCTGGGCAATGTTGGTCGGGTGGCCATGGCCGGGAACGACATAAAGCGCGCCGAGCGGCTCGAACCCGGTCTCCCATGTCTCAACCCAGCCAGCTGTATCGGTCTCCGGAAAAATCGGCGGCATGCGCTCGTGAAACGCCATGTCGCCGGCAATCACCAGCTTTTCCTCAGGCAGCCAGACGGAAATATCGCCGGGGCTGTGTGCTGGACCAAGATGCAGCACCTCGATATGAAAGCGCCCGATATCGAGGATTTTCTTGTCGCTGAAGGTCTCCGTCGGCCCCTGGACGGTCGTGCCTTCCGCCCGCTCCTTGTTGTAGCGTTTCATGCTCTCCAGCGACTGCTGGCCGTATTCCTCGAACTCGGCTGCGGCATCCTCATGCGCCAGGATGGGAACTCCCTGCTCGGCCCAGTAGCTGTTACCGAGCATGGCATGGCCCTGGCCGTTCTCGTTGATGACGAGCACCACCGGTTCGTCGGTGATCTCCTTGATCTCGTCATGCAGCGCCTTGGCCAGCAGATAGGCCGCGCTGCCATTGACAACAACCACGCCCTCGCCTGTGACGATAAAGGAGAGATTGTTGTTATGACCGGCGTTCTCGTATGTTCCGGGGCCGGTCTGGCCAATCGCCGACCACACGCCGGGGATCACCTCTATCGGGTGCGAATAAAGCAGGGAAGCCGGATACTGGTCGGGGATAGCCTGATTAGCCGACGCCGGCGTCTGCCCATAGCCAATCCACGCCGCCATAAGCGCGATCATGAACGCGCACGCACTTCGAACATATCCTGCCATCCCGGCCTCCCGCAATTATATTCGTTTATACGAATATAATGTCCCGGTCAGGCACGTGAGACAAGGGAAAAGCCACACGGGACAAAAGCAGGGTATGGCGCCGCGCGTGTGGATCGCTGCCGAAGAGCACCCATACTAGCGGTTGCAGGCCATCGCGCCGCACTCAGCCCGAAACGATATAGGCAGTGCGGCTGCGCACAGCAGTGACAATCTCGCTGATGTCGGCGGGATCAACGCCGAAGCCCTCCAGCGTTTCCTTGAGAAGTGCGCAAACCTCGTCAAAGGCCTTTTGGTCGATTGCATGGCGGGCATGGATATCCCGCAACGCTTCGTTGGTATATTCCACAGGCCCACCCATGACCTGGGCAACGAATTTCGTCTGATGATCGATCAGCGCGCGCATATCGACATCCCCGAAATACGGACCGGCAATCTCCGAATCGAGAACCTTGTCATAGAAGGCCATGACGACCTTGCTGACGGTTGCGAAGCCTCCGTAACGTTCGAACATGCTGGTCATGACAATCGGCTCCCCGCCCGCAAACGCCACAATGATTGATGCGCGCTTTGTCGGGAGAGTATTGCAGACGCAGGCAACCGGGGAAAACCCGCCTGAGTTAGATTCTGCATGACAAAGCTGACCCCAAACAGGCAATCGCGTCACGGACGATCAGCTTTCAAGAAGAGTATCTTCGACCCCGTGATGGTTCGTAAGCCCGACCGGGCGTCACCTGGCTTTCCGGCGTCGCATCGGAGCCATGACGCCGACATGGTCCGGAGGGACTGGTGTGAGATATTAGAAAATGGTGCAGGTGAGAGGGGAATCCTCGAACCGGAACCCTGCGCGCAGAGTTGATGTGGCGGCTGCGCGCAAATCAAGAATGGTGCCGCCAGGGTGACTCGAACACCCGACCTACGCATTACGAATGCGCCGCTCTACCAACTGAGCTATGGCGGCCCGTGGCCTATCGCCTTCCAGCTTGCGCGAAGCAGCGCCGGAAGTGCCCGGCACATAGCGCCGGACGGCGGTGAATGCAAGCGGGTTTGGCTCGATCAGTCCCTCGTATCGCCATTGTTGAACATGCCGAACCACTTACGCTGAGGCTCGTCCTCGCCGTCATCCGTCCCGGGATCATCCGGCGCGCGAATAAACGCCGAAGCCGCTGCAATCGCGGGATCCTCCTGCGGCGGCGCTTCGGTCTTGCCACCAGCAGCGCCCTCTTCGGCGATCTTTTTCGTTCTGGCAGCTTCGGCTGATGACGCCGGCGGCACGTCCTTCGCCTTCACCTCTTCCGGCTCCGGTTTGGGCGGGGCTTCCGCGCTGCGCGCAGTGACATCGATCAGCAAGGGGCCCTCGCCATCCCCGGTCATATGCGCCTGCGCCTCCAGAACCGCTGCGCTCGGCGGAGCGACATCCTCGTCCGGCACGCGCCATTCGTAGGCATCAAGCCTTCCGCTGACAGGCGAGGCAGGCGCCCATGAATCGCTGACATGACCATCGGCCACCCAGGCAGGATCACGCGGGGCGCGCAAAGCGCGGGCAAACCACTCGCGCACGCGGCCCTTATCGCCGTGCTCGCCTTCCTCGATTTCGGCCATCAGCAGACAGACACGCCGATCCGGCCGCGCATCTACAAGTGGCTCCAGCGTTTTTCGCGCTTCAGCCCAGTCGAGCGCCTCGATGGCGGCATTGGCAACCGCGATGCGCGCTTCCTCGTCATCGGGCGTCTTTGCCGCAAGCGCCTTGACCCGCTTGAGGCGATCACGCACCGAATCGCCACTTCGTACATGGGCATAAACCGAGGCGATGTCGGCGTGCGGATTGGCGCGCCATGCCTTGTCCAGCAGGTTGCTGGCGGGGCCCGTCCGGCCTGCACTGGCCAGTAGACGCCCGGCTACCGCAGCCGCCGGAACAAGATCTGGCGCAAGCTTGTTCGCTTCCTGGGCAACGGTGAGCGCGGTTTCGGCATCGCTTTCTTCCAACGCCAAGGCTTTGGCGGTCAGCAAAACGGCCTTGAGGCGCTTGTGCTTGGCTTTGTCGATGAGCCCGTTGGCGTGGTTACGATCAAGCCGCTCGATCGCATCGTCCCAGTTTTCCTCGGAAACCCGCGCGGCAAGCGCGGCCTCGGCGGCCCATTGAAGCGCCGGTGCGCGCTGCACCGCTTCGTCGGCGAAATGCGCCGCCGCCGTCATATCGCCTTGCCGCTGCGCCTCAACGTAAAGCCCGTGCAGACCAAGCAGTGCCGTCTGCGGGTCTTCCAACATCGATTCGAATGCCTCACGGGCATTTTTCTGATTGCCGGAAAGCTGCGCCGACTGCGCAGCAAGCAGGCTGACGAGCGGCTCGTTGGCGAGCAGCTTGCGGGCCTGGCGGGCCTGAGCCGCGGCAAGCGCGGGATCGCCCGCACCGACCGCGATCATACCGCGTGACAGCGCTTCGTAGCCGCGCACCTGCCTGCGACTGCGGAAATAATCCGATAGCGCGCGCGGCCCCTCGACGATCCAGCGGTAGACGGTCCAGACCAGAATGAAGATGCCGGTGACCACGATCAGCGCCAGCATCATCGCCATCAGGCTGGTCTGTATCTCGTAGCCCTGCCAGGTCATCACCACGCGGCCGGGCCGGTCGGCCAGCCAGGCAACGCCGGCGCCGAGCGCCAGCACGCCGATCAGGTATGTCAGTACGCGAACCATGTAACCGGACCAGCCCCCTTCGCTGAACTCTCTGCCGTTGAACTCACGATGCGTTCTTCAAGCCGGAAATGACCGCGCGGCTGAAGTCGTTGATGGCGGCATCGACGCTGACCTTCTTCGCCAGCGCCACACCCCACGCACCGGCGGCATCACGCGCCTGTTGCGGCAGCGCCTGCCAATCGGCAAGCGCACCGGCCAGATCGCCATCCGCGAGCCTGGTCTCGATCCGCGCAACGATCGCTTCCGGACTGTCGCCGTCAAGCGCGCCGACCGGGCGCACCGTGACGATGCCGCGCGCATTGTCGAACAGCCGCGCGAGAATGCCGGCATCCTCGCGCATGTGGGCGGCCGACAGCACGCCGGGCAACGCTTGCGAGAAATCCATCTCGAGGCTGCGGCGGGTCGCGACACCAGCCGCAGCCGCGTCGTCCAGTCCGTCAAGCACCGCCCCGCCGGGAGCAAGCGCACGCAACGCATCCAGCTCCTCGACAAAAGGACCACCACGTGAAACCGCTTCGCGAAGATCCGCCAGGGCAAGCGCCTGCGCAGCCTCCGCACTGCCCGCATTGCCCGCACCGCTTGCACCCGAAGCCGATGCAACGCGCTCTGACAATTCAATCACCCGCTTCTCAAGGCTCGTTGCCGCCGCGCCCGCCGCCGCCATATCCGTTTCGAGGCCGGCGACCTTTGCCTCGAGCCCCTCGAGCCGTTCGGCTGAGCCCGCAGGCGGCGCGGCCTTGAGTACGGCAATCTCATCCTTCAGCGTTGCAATGGCAGCCTCGATACCGGCAATGGCTTCCACGGGCGCGCCATCGACACCGCTTGCCGCCATGGCATCGAGACGGGACTTGAGATCGCCCAGGGCAGCGTCAAGGCCGGCGATGTCCTTGCCAAGCGTCTCGCGCGCTGCAGCCGAACCCTTCAGCGCATCCTGCAAGGCACTGCGCAGAGCATCGATTGCGGCCGTATCGTCCTGCGCGCCATTTTGCGCGACCTGTTGTTCGAGCGCATCAAGCCGGGCTGTCAGCTCCGGCGGAACCGTCATGACCGGTTCCGTGGAACCAAGCAGGGAAGCGCCATAACCGACCACCATTGCCAACACGGCGCCAAGAACACCCGCACCGGCAAACCCGGCATATTTCGCCATCTGGCTGGAATCGAACATTGGAACGGACACTTTCGGTTGTTCCTTTTCCTGCGCGGGCTTCGGTTTAGCCGTGGCCGCGGTTTCAGCCTGTTTTGCATCGTGCGATGCTGCCGGCTTGGAAGACGCTCCCGCCTTGTCCGCCCTGGCAGTATCCGCTGCAGGTTTCGCAGTACCGGCAGACGCCGCCTCTTCCACCTTCTCGGCCTTCAGGTCGATGGTCGGCGGCTTGACGGGATTGCTGCCGCGCCGGCTTCCGGGCTTTTTTTCCGCCATGGTTTCCTCGTTGGTTTCGCCCAATAAGGCGAGCAGTGCGTTCCTCAGGCTTGCGAACCGCCACCGGCAGCCGCATCGAGAAGATCAAGGAGAGCCGATTCTTCGGGCAATTTCGCGACGGACACGCGTTCGCAAACGATTGTTTCCGGCATCATAGCGGCGACGCCCGGCGAAAGACAAAGGAAACGGACGTCAGTGTCTCTGATTTTGCCATGAATCTCCGACGTGGCCTCGAAGAAAGCCGATGCCGAACGCGCCGAATAAAACAGCACGGCACCCGCTGTGCCATCAACGAGCGCCTTGCGGGCATTCGACGACAATTCCTTCACGGCATCGGCGGCATAACCGGTCACCTGCGTGACGGAAAAATTCCTGGCAGACAATTCGCCGGCAAGATCGCCCGCTACATCGCGCCCACTGACATAAAGCAGCGGACCCTTCCGCGGATCGGCATCCGAGGTAATGAATTCCGCAAGCACACCCACACCCCCGGTCCGCTGTGGCGCCAAGACATTTACGAAGCCTGCCTCGTGCGCAGCCTGTGCGGTGCGCCCGCCAACCGCGTAGACCCGCCTTTGCCGCCATTGCGCTGCATCGTGGCGGCCGGCCAAAACCGTTGAAAGCGCGCGCACGCCATTCGAACTGGTGACGGCAACCCCCTGAAAGTCATGACCGGGAAGGGCGAATGGTAACAGCCTGATTTGCAGAACCGGCGCCACCAGGGCTTCATGGCCGAGCGCAGCGAGTTTCCGTGCCGTCTCCGCGGCTTCTTCCTCCGGCCGTGTGACAATGACCCGCACCGGGTTCAGCCGTGCGCCCGCACGGCGGCCATGAAGTCCTCGCCGGCCTCATCGAGCACGATGCGGCCCGCCTCCTTGCCGAGTTTCTCGGCGTCGGAAGGCGCACCTTCCAGCCGGGTCTCGGCCACGCGGCTGCCATCCGGCATCGCGACCAGGCCGTGCAGGCTCAGTACTTCGCCGCCGGCCCGCGCCAGGCCCGCGATCGGTGTGCGGCAGGAGCCGTCCAGCACACCAAGAAACGCGCGCTCCGCCGTCAGTTCCGCCCGTGCGGACGCATCATCGATGGCCGACATCAGCGTGTTCGTACGCCCGTCATCGAGGCGGCTTTCCACGCATACGCACCCCTGCCCGAGAGCCGGGGGAAAGGATTTCGCATCGAGCAGTTCGGTGACCCGGGATTCCAGTCCAAGCCGCTTCAGCCCGGCATAGGCCAGCAGTGTCGCATCGACCTCGCCGCCGGCAAGCTTGTCGAGACGGGTGCCGACATTGCCGCGGAAATTGATCACCTTGAGATCTGGCCGCAAACGCCGGATCAGCGCCTGCCGGCGCAGCGACGCGGAACCGACCACGGCCCCGTGCGGCAGTTCCACGAGCCGGTCGGCACGCGGCGACAGGAAGGCATCGCGCACATCCTCGCGCGTCAGAAAGGCGGACAATACCAGGCCTTCGGGAAGCTCCGTCGGCATGTCCTTGGCCGAATGCACCGCGATGTCGATGGCGCCGGCCAGAAGCGCGTCCTCGATCTCCTTGGTGAAAAGGCCCTTGCCGCCCACTTCCGACAAAGGACGATCGGTGATCCGGTCACCTGAGGTGCGGATGATATCGATGCTGATGTCGTCGCGGGAAACGCCATGCACGCGGCACAATTCATCGCGCACATGCTCGGCCTGCCAAAGGGCAAGCGCGCTGCCGCGGGTTCCGATTCGCAGGAAGAGGGACTTTTGCACTGGAACTCTTTTTATTGCTGGTTGGCACACGCAGTCGCGGGTGACTATAGAAGACACGCCCGCCATGGCGAACCCCATGGCGATGCTTTGTTGAACACAGCTGCGGATTGCAGCAAGACCGGTTAAACCCGCATGAACGTCCTGGGAATCGAGACAAGCTGCGATGAAACCGCTGCTGCGGTGGTACATCGCGATGCGAATGGCGCAGGAGAAATACGCTCCAGCGTCGTCTTGTCGCAGATCGAGGAACACTCCGCATTCGGCGGCGTCGTGCCGGAGATCGCAGCGCGCGCCCATGTCGAAGCCCTCGACCGGATCATCGCCGCCGCATTGCACGATGCAGGGCTGGAGCTGGCAGAGGTTGATGCCATCGCCGCCACCGCCGGGCCGGGCCTGATCGGGGGCCTGATCGTCGGGCTGACCAGCGCAAAAGCGCTCGCCTGGGCTGCAGGCAAACCGCTATTCGCCATCAACCACCTCGAAGGCCATGCCCTCACCGCGAGGCTGACCGACCAGCTCGCTTTCCCTTACCTGCTGCTGCTGGTTTCCGGCGGACACACCCAGCTTGTCGCCGTCCATGGCGTCGGACACTACGAACGCCTCGGCACCACGATTGACGACGCCGCGGGTGAAGCTTTCGACAAGACCGCCAAGCTGCTCGGCCTTGGGTATCCCGGCGGGCCGCGCGTCGAACAGCGCGCCAGAAGCGGAAACCCCGAGCGCTTCACCCTGCCGCGCCCGCTGGCGGGACGTCCGGGCGCGGATTTCTCCTTCGCCGGCCTGAAAACTGCTGTCAGACTGGCCGCTGAAGCAGCAAGCCCGTTGAGCAAAGTCGACGTGGACGACCTTGCGGCAGGCTTCCAGAAAGCTGCCGTCGATTGCCTCGTCGACCGCACCCGGAATGCGCTGGCCATGTCCGCGGGCACCCGGTTCACGGCGCTTGTCGCTGCCGGCGGCGTCGCCGCCAACAAAGCGGTCGCGAATGCTCTTCAGGCAATTGCCGATGACCATGGCCTGCCGCTCGTGCTGCCTCCGCTCGAACTGTGCGGCGACAACGCGGCAATGATTGCGTGGGCAGCCGCCGAGCGCATGAGCCTGATGCCATCAGGTGCGGACCGGGCCGGCGATGCGGATCACCCCGCGCTGGCACGCTGGCCGCTTGATTCCCTCAAGCCCCCGCAGGCCGCAGCATGAGCAGGATCGGCATCATCGGCGCCGGCGCATGGGGAACGGCCCTTGCGACCGTGGCCCGGCGGGCCGGTGCGGACGTTGTGATCTGGGGCCGCAACACGCAGGCTGTCGATGCCATCAACACCGGACATGAGAACCCGGCGCGCCTGCCGGGCATCGCGCTTGATTCCGAAATCCGCGCTACAGCCAACCCGGCGGATATCGCCGGCAGCACGGCGCTTCTTCTGGCCGCCCCCGCGCAGCATCTGCGCAATGTCTGCGGCCTTTTTGCCGCCCATGTCCGCGACGGAACGCCCGCCATTATCTGCGCGAAGGGCATCGAGCGCGAAACCGGCATGATGATGAGCGATGTCGTCACGCAGGCATTGCCGCAGGCGCGCGTTGCCGTCCTGTCCGGCCCGAGTTTTGCGGCTGACGTTGCCCGCGGCCTGCCGACGGCCGTCACGCTTGCCTGCGGGGATGAAGTCCTCGGCACCGAACTGGTGGAAACGATCGGTACCGCCAGTTTCCGCCCCTACTTCACCGACGACATTATGGGTGTGGAAATCGGCGGCGCGGCGAAGAACGTCCTTGCGATCGCCAGTGGTATCGTCGCCGGCAAGGGACTCGGAGCGAGTGCCGGGGCGGCGCTGACGACGCGCGGCTTTGCCGAACTCGCCCGCCTCGGCCTCGCCCTCGGCGCGCGCCCTGAAACGCTCTCGGGGCTTTCCGGCCTGGGTGATCTCATTCTGACATGCGGCAGCCTGCAGTCGCGCAACATGGCCTTCGGACATGCGCTCGGCTCCGGAAAAACCATGCGCGAGGCTAGCTCAGCGACAAATGCGGTCAGCGAGGGCATCTGGACCGCAAAGGCGCTTGTCAGGGTTGCGGACAAGCTTGGCGTTGAGATGCCGATCGCACACGCCGTTGACGATGTGCTTTCGCAGCGTATGTCTGTTGAGGATGCGATACGCTCGCTGCTTGCCCGTCCATTCCGCTCCGAGCGCGGCTGACCGTATGCCAAGAAAGCTAATGAAATAACGAGGAGGAAAACCAATGTTCTACGTTGCTGTATGTCTCGACAAACCCGATGGACTGAATATCCGTATGCAAAACCGTCCTGCCCATCTTGAGCACCTGCAAACCTACAAGAAGCAGGTCCGCATTGCGGGCCCTTTGCTCAAGGACGATAACGAAACGCCTAAGGGCAGCCTGCTCATTATCGAGGCCGGAAGCATAGAGGCCGCACAGGACATTCTCGATGAAGATCCCTATACGAAGGCCGGGTTGTTCGCTTCGGTAACCCTGTCACCCTGGAAATGGGTGGTCGGCAATCCGGACGCTTAGGATCGCAGGAACCGGGGACAGATACCTCGATGAACTACTGGCTTTTCAAATCCGAGCCTTTCAAGTGGTCGTGGGACATGCAGAAAGCCCGCGGCGAGAAAGGCGAGCAATGGGATGGCGTGCGCAATTATCAGGCGCGCAACAACATGCGCGCCATGAAACTCGGCGACCGCGGTTTCTTCTATCATTCCAACGAGGGTCTGGAGATCGTCGGCATCGTCGAGGTCTGCAAGGAAGCCCACCCCGACTCGACCACCGACGACCCGCGCTGGGAGTGCGTCGACATCAAGGCTGTGCGTGACATGCCCCGGCCTGTCACCCTGAAGGAAATCAAGGATACCCCCGAGCTTCGGAACATGTCGCTGGTTACTTCGATGCGGCTCTCGGTTCAGCCGGTCACCGAAGACGAATGGAAGTTCGTCTGCAAGATGGGCGGGCTGGACGGCGCATGAGCCCCGCGCCTGCGGAAGTCGCCGGTTTACCGAAACCCATCGGCCCTGATGCAGCGTCCCGAAGGGACTTCATTCTCGCCAACACCGAAATTCTCAGCCCCCCGCATGTTCCCGAATTGCGCCTGCATCTGGCCAGCGAGGCTTTCGGGCTTTGGCGCAGGACGGAAGAAGAACTGCAGCAGATCGGCCTGCCGCCACCCTATTGGGCCTTCGCCTGGGCCGGCGGACAAGCGCTTGCGCGTTACCTGCTCGATAATCAGGACATCGCGCGCGGCCGAACCGTGATCGATATCGGAACCGGATGCGGCATTGCCGCGATCGCAGCCGCCATGTGCGGCGCCGCATCCGTTGCAGCACTGGACATCGACCCCTTCGCCCTGACCGCGGCAAACCTGAATGCAGAATTGAATACCGTTGCAATCGCTGCACGCATCATCAAGCCGGGCGAAGAGCCGAAAAGCCTGATTGGGTCGCATTCACCCGCATCCCTGATCCTGCTTGGTGATGTCTTCTATGAACGCCCGCTTGCCGAGCGCATGCAGGCTTTCGGCAAAGCTGCGGTCGCGGACGGCCATGACGTTCTCGTCGGCGACCCCAGCCGCGCCTATTTGCCTGCTGATGGCTGCCTGCACGAGATTGCCAGCTACGAAGTCCCGGTTACCCGCGCGCTCGAGGACGCCGAAATCCGGCGCAGCCGGGTTTTCCGCTTCGTCCGCTGATCACACAATCGCGATTTCTGCCGGGTTCCCACGATGCTAGCATTGTTCGTGACGGGCAATGTTGGCGGAGAAGACCATGACATTTGCAGGGTTGAACTATCTCGCAATATTCGTTGCGGCCGTGGCAGCCTTTGCCACCGGCGCCGTCTGGTACGGCGTTCTTGGAAGCCGCTGGCTTGCCGCACTCGGCAAGACCAAGGAAGACATGAAGCCCACGCCGCTTCCCTTCATCATCTCCTTCATCGCGGAGCTGGTGATGGCATTCGTGCTTGCAGGTACGATCGGCCACATGGGTGAAGTGACGATCCGGATCGGCATCGTTTCCGCCCTGTTCGTCTGGGCCGGATTCATAGCCACGACGGTGATCGTCAACAACGCCTATCAGGGAACGCCATGGTCCCTGCCGCTGATCGACGCGGGACACTGGCTTGCGGTCCTGATTGTCATGGGGGCCGTCATCGGCGCTTTCGGCGTCTGAATGTAAGCGCAAAGACTTAACGCCAAAGTCTTAGGCCGCGCGGCGTTGCCGTAAGGGCCGCTTGTTGCGCATAATCAGCCGCAAACACTCCCTCTGCGCTTTGCAATTTTCGCGGAGGGGTTGGTTTTGGCTGCGTTGTTTTAGCTGCGCATATGTGTTGCTCTGACTTTTGCGAAGTCGGCACAACTACGGCCGGGGCGTAACAGGTGCGAATGTCAAAGCCGCAACAGACGGCGTCGGGAGGTAAAGTCACTATGGAGCAGCACGTTTATCCGGTATCGGACGATTGGGCCAAAAGGGCCTGGGCCGACAACGACAAATATCTTGAGATGTACAAGGCCTCCGTGTCCGATCCGGAAGCTTTCTGGGCCGAACACGGCAAGCGGCTCGACTGGATCAAGCCCTACACCAAGGTCAAGAACACCGATTTCGGCTACCCCGATGTCTCGATCAAATGGTTCGAGGACGGCACGCTGAACCTGTCGGCGAACTGCATCGACCGCCACCTGGAAAAACGCGGCGATCAGGTTGCGATCATCTGGGAGGGCGACGACCCGAAAGACGACGCGAAGATCACCTACCGCCAGCTTCACGAACAAGTCTGCAAGCTTGCCAACGTATTCAAGGCGAACGGCGTCAAGAAGGGCGACCGGGTCACCATCTACCTGCCGATGATTCCGGAAGCGGCTTACGCCATGCTTGCCTGCGCACGCATCGGCGCGGTGCATTCCATCGTTTTCGGCGGCTTTTCTCCAGATGCGCTCGCAGGGCGCATTCACGACTGCGAATCACGCTTCGTCATCACTGCGGATGAAGGTATCCGCGGCGGCCGCAAGATCCCGCTCAAGGCAAACACCGATGCTGCCATCGGGATCGCCGAGAAGGAAGGCGGCGGCGTCGACAAGGTCATCGTCGTCAAGCGCACCGGCGGTGACATTGCCTGGAACGGTGCCCGTGACGTCTGGTACGAGGAAGCCATGGCAAGCGCTTCGTCCGACTGCCCGCCCGAAGAGATGAACGCCGAAGACCCGCTGTTCATTCTCTACACCTCGGGATCGACGGGAAAGCCGAAGGGCGTGCTGCATACGACGGGCGGATATGGTGTCTGGGCCTCGATGACGCATCAATACGTCTTCGACTACCATGATGGCGATATCTATTGGTGCACCGCGGATGTCGGCTGGGTTACCGGCCACAGCTACATCGTCTACGGGCCGCTGGCCAACGGTGCGATTACGCTGATGTTCGAAGGCGTGCCGAACTACCCCACCGTCGCGCGTTTCTGGGAAGTTTGCGACAAGCACGACGTCAACATCTTCTACACCGCCCCGACAGCCATTCGCGCACTGATGCAGGCCGGTGAAGAGCCGGTGAAGAAGACCTCGCGCAAGTCGCTGCGCCTGCTCGGTTCGGTTGGCGAGCCGATCAATCCGGAAGCCTGGGAGTGGTACCACCGCGTCGTGGGCGACGAACGCTGCCCGATCGTCGATACCTGGTGGCAGACGGAAACCGGCGGCATCATGATCACCCCGCTGCCCGGTGCAACGGCGCTAAAACCCGGCTCGGCGACCCGGCCTTTCTTCGGCGTTCAGCCGCAGCTCGTCGACAACGAGGGCAATCCGCTCGAGGGCGCGACCGAAGGCAACCTGTGCATCACCGACGCATGGCCCGGCATGATGCGCACCGTCTACGGCGACCACGAGCGTTTCGTGCAGACCTACTTCTCCACCTACAAGGGCAAGTACTTCACCGGTGACGGATGCCGCCGCGACGAGGACGGCTATTACTGGATCACCGGCCGCGTCGACGACGTTATCAACGTCTCCGGCCACCGCATGGGCACAGCTGAAGTTGAATCCGCGCTCGTCGCCCATGAAGCGGTTTCCGAAGCAGCCGTCGTCGGCTACCCGCACGACATCAAGGGTCAGGGCATCTACTGCTACGTGACGCTGATGGCCGGTGTGGAGCCGACCGACGAGCTCAAGAAAGAGCTGGTCACCTGGGTGCGCAAGGAAATCGGCCCGATTGCCTCACCGGACAAGATCCAGTGGGCACCCGGCCTGCCCAAGACCCGCTCGGGCAAGATCATGCGCCGCATCCTGCGCAAGATCGCCGAGGACGATTTCGGCGCACTTGGCGATACATCAACGCTTGCCGACCCCGGCGTGGTCGGCGATCTGATCGACAACCGTCAGAACAAGAAGGGCTGAAGTTCCGGTCATTTCCGGCTTCGCGAGAACCCCGCCACGACATCGTGGCGGGGTTTTTTCATGACGCAATGTATTGGCGTGTTCCAGGCGGAATACCGTTTACACACCTTTCCTGAACGCGCTCTACCCCATGAACCGCGAATGAATGACCGGTTCCTCCCGCGTTCAGGTACGTGGCGCCAATATGGCGTTATCGAACGGCCCAATGGAGGAACCGATGAAGCCCGTCACGATAATCGCTGCCGCACTTGTTACGGCCCTAACCGCAACCTCGGCATTCGCCGGAGACAAGATCGCGACCCCGCAGGAACCGCCCTTCAAGATCGAAAAAGCGCAGCTTGCAATCAAATCACCCGATACCGGCGTTTGCCCGACCCAGGCAAAGATGGCCGGCTGGATCTTCACCAACAAACCCGGCCCCGTGACCTATATGATCGTCCGCAAGGGTGGTCAGGTCGGTTTCCCGCAAACGGTCCAGGCCGTGAAAGGTGCCGCAGGCTATGTCGCCAGTTTCAGTAATACGTTCCAGGTGATCAACGCTGTCGATGCTGAATACCGCATCCTGGTGTCACATTCCGGTGGCGTTGTCTCGAACTGGGCGCCGCTGAAGGCAAGCTGCCAATAGTCGTTACCCGCGAATCATTGCAATGGACCTCGCCTCGGCGAGGTCTTTTTGTTTTAAACCGGTTTTGAGCCGAGTGAAGACCGCATGCAACAGCCGCGAAAAAAATGATCCGAAGCTTCGATTTGAACCGGAGATTCACGATTCCGATGTCATCATGGCTTGCCGGAACGTCAACAAATCGGCCATAAAATCGACCTGTTGGCCCATCCGAACCACACACGCTGAAATCCGGACATCACGAGGCAGCGCTTGCAATGATTCGCTATTTTCGCTTTTTGACCCTCTTCGCCGCCCTTGCCATTGGTGGCGCACTGCTTGCCCCCGCGCCCGCAGAAGCGCGCAGCGTGGTCAAGATTTCCACGCAGTACGCACCCGGAACGATCATCGTTCGCACGGGACAGCGCCGGCTCTATTATGTAACGGCCCGCGGTAAAGCCATCAGCTACCGTGTCGGCGTCGGCCGCGCAGGCCGGCAGTGGTCGGGAAACAACCGGGTCGCCCGCAAGGTGGTCAATCCGGCCTGGATCAACCCCTATGACAAGAAGCGCAAGGTCATTCCTCCCGGGCCGCGCAATCCGCTCGGTGTTCGCGCGCTGGTTCTGGCTCATGGCCAGTACGCCATCCACGGCACCAACAACCCCGGCTCCATCGGTGGCGCGGTGTCGCTCGGCTGCATCCGCATGTACAATCAGGACGTGCTGGATCTTTACAGCCGCGCCCGCGTCGGCGCGCGCGTGATCGTCACGCGCTGACGAAGAAAATTTACGAAAAAAATTCTGCGGCGCCGGGATTCCGGCGCCGTATTCATATTCGACGTCCCGCATAGCAACTTCTATCTTACTGAAATTTAATGCATTCCCCGGTTTCGCCGCAAATTCGGCATGAAATGAACATGAACATTCATCTCAGAAGACGTTCAGTCGAGACCTGACATTTTCCGTGCCATCGGTCGCAGGACGCGGCCATGTGCAATGGAGAATAAAATGAAGACCTCGACTTTCGGCGCAGCCATCGCAACTGTCATGGCGGCCACGGTACTCTCAGCCCCGGCCCACGCCGAAACCAAGCTTCGTGGCGTCGGGATTGTTTCCAACCAGCATTCCATGGGTTCCCTGCCGCGGCTCGTCGTCGTGCGCTCCGCGGGCAAGCTGAAGCTCAAGGACCAGCAGGTGAACATCCCCGTCCGCGTCGGCGGCGCGGTCAAGAACGCGTCGCAGAAATACCAGATCGTTTTCGCCAATGTCCGCTCCGGCGGCGGACAGCGCATGGATATCCTGCGCCGCGGCGCACGGGTTCGTTCGATCGACAATTCCCTGGTCCTGCCGTTCCGCATGAAGAACTACGGCACCATGGGTTCGACCGCACTGAATGCATGTAACGGCTATAATGGCACCAAGCCCAAGGTGATCGGCTTCAGCTTCCCGCTGATCCTGGAAGTCGGTGCCTACAAGGTTGGTGACCCGATCGAAGTCGGCACACCGTTCCACTCGTATCCGGAAGCGGTCAGCCGTTCCGCCAAGGTCCAGATGCAGGGCGAGGTCGTCTGCCCGGCAGCCGAGGCCGCGCCGAAGCCGATGCGCATCACCAATGTGCACCTGAAAATCGAGCGCAAGAACGTGTCCTGCCCGATGAAGGTGATCCTCAGCGCCTCGATTGCCACCGACAAGCCCGGCAGCATGGAACTCATGCTGGTTCGCGACGATGGCAACAAGATGAAATTCCCGGTCGTCGCCCGCAAGGTTGGCAGCCACTTCATCGCCCACTTCAAGCGCGGCTATGAATTCGACCGCGGCACTGTGCACCGCAAGTACCGCATCGAGACCCTGAAGGGTTCGCCGTGGACCGACTGGGTCGCCATGGACGTCAGCTGCAAGGCTCCCATGGGCCTCACCAACTAAGCCTCGCCACATTCGAAATCACAAAGGGCGCCCTCACGGGCGTCCTTTTCATTTGCATCTGCGCCTAGCGCAGCCTTTCGCGGGATCGATGGCGCGATTCCACTTTCTGTTTGACGCAATTCCTGACGGAAAACCGCTTACACTTTTCCTGGAATTGCTCAATATCCCACAGTGCCGGCGCCAGGCCTTCGCGGATCGGACGCGCCTGCCAGCAGGCCTTCCGGCGTAATCATGATCGACTGAACGGAGCCGGATGCCCGGCCCTGTTCGACCTTGTGACCCATGACTTCCAGCAGACGGACCGTATCCGGGCTGACCCCTTGCTCAACCCTCAGCACATCGGGAAGCCACTGGTGATGCATGCGCGGCGCGGCAACGGCTTCCGCCGGATTCATGCCGAAATCAACCATGTCGATGATGATCTGCGTGACCATAGAAATGATCCGGCTGCCGCCCGGCGTTCCGGTGGCGAGTTCCAGTTTTCCGTCCTTGAAGACGAATGTCGGACTCATGGAGGACAGCGGACGCTTGCCCGGTGCGGGCGCATTGGCCTCACCGCCGACCAGCCCGTAGGCATTGGGCACACCCGGCGCGGCGGCAAAATCGTCCAGTTCGTTGTTGAGAAGCACCCCGGTACCTTCGGCAACGAGACCGAGGCCATAGGAAAAATTCAGCGTGTAGGTGTTGGCGACCGCGTTGCCGAACCGGTCCACCACCGAGAAGTGGGTGGTCTGTTCGCTCTCGTATTTCGGCAACGTGCCTGCGCTCACGTCAGCCGAGGGCGTCGCGTGCTCCGGGTCAATGTCTGCCGCGCGATCTGCGAGGTAGCCCTCATCAAGTAGCGCCGCGACCGGAACCTCGACATGATCCGGGTCGCCAAGATAGACCGCCCGGTCGGCATAAGCACG
Organism: Rhodobiaceae bacterium; assembly: GCA_020637855.1. Taxonomy (GTDB): domain Bacteria; phylum Pseudomonadota; class Alphaproteobacteria; order Rhizobiales; family Tepidamorphaceae; genus JACKJK01. The sequence continues at coordinate 86,721 of JACKJR010000004.1, forward strand.
CCGCATCGCTTCCGCCATCAGGTGATAATGGCGCGCGGAACCGGCGCCTGAGCCGGCAAGATCGAAGCCCTCCAGCATCTTCAGGATCTGGATGATGTGAATGCCGCCCGAGCTTGGCGGTGACATCGAAACGATCTCGTGGCCGCGATAGGTGCCGCGCACCGGTTCGCGCAGCTTGGGTTCATAGCCGGCGAGATCGTCCGCGGTCATGACTCCGCCCGCTGCACGCACAGAGGCGGCAATCCTCTCAGCAATCTCACCACTGTAGAAAGCCGCCGGCCCGTTACGGGCAATCCCCCGAAGGGTGTTGCCGAGATCGCGCTGGACCAGGCGGTCTCCTGGCTGCGGAACACCATCCGCTGCGCCGTAGAAGATCGCGCGAGTTGATTCGTAGCGTCCGAGCCTCTCCCGCGCGCGCTCAAGCGACATCGACAGGTCATCGCTGACCACGATGCCCTGTTCCGCAAGCCGGATCGCGGGCGCGATCAGTTCTGCCAGCGAGAAACTTCCCGAACCGTATTTCTCATGCGCAAGCGCAAGGCCCGCCACGGTTCCCGGGACGCCGGTACCAAGTCCGCTGTTGCGCGACAGATCGGGATCGGCCTTGCCATCCGCGCCGAGATACATGCCGCGTGTTGCCGCCATCGGAGCGGTTTCGCGATAGTCGATGGCTATGGTTTCGCCGGCTTCAGCAAGATGCACGAGCATGAAACCACCGCCGCCGAGATTTCCCGCCCGCGGCAGCGTCACGGCAAGCGCAAAGCCGGTCGCAACGGCGGCATCGACTGCATTTCCGCCCTGCCGCAGTATCGAAAGACCGATCTCGCTTGCCTGCGCCTCCTGGCTCGCGACCATGCCGCTTTGCGCATAGACAGGATGGAAGCGCTCGTTTCCGGTGATAATCGGAAGGACATTGGCATGCGCCTGTGACGCCTGGAAGCGGGCCACAAGCATGGACACGAGAACCACGGTCCAAAGCACGAAGACCCGTTTGCAAAAATTCATGATCCGATGCTCCCCTTGCCCGACTGTGCGGTTGAAATTAGCGCGGGCATGGCCGGAATCAAAAAGGGCGGCCGACTGACCGCCCACAGTTTACCTTCGCCAAAGTCTCAGGAGGAAAGGCGCAGGTTGCGTATCTGGATTGCGATCGCCTCGAACGCATCTTTCAGGGCGGTGCCCGTGGTGGCGTTGAAATAGTGCTCATCTGACGAAGTGGCGCATTTCTTCAGCAGGTTCTGCGCCGAGGTGGGCGCCTGAAAGGCAACCGTGTAGATGATGACGTCTTCCTTCTTGGCCTGCTTGCAGATCTTCTTGGCCTGGCTGGACGAGTTGCCGTTGCCGTTGACATACCAGGTGTTGAATTCACCGTCCGTCATCACGACAAGCACCTTGATCAGATCCTTTGTACCGTATGCGGCAGGCCTGCTCGCCACCGGCCAGACCGAATTCCAGTCCGGCGACAGCATATACCAGCCCCAGCCGATGCCGATGTGACCCGCAGTCGAACCACTCGCACCATAACTATCGATCTGTGTTGTCAACGCGCTGCGGTCACCGGACAGTGGAGTGATCTTGACCGAAGGGCATGAATAGGTTGTCGGGAATTGTGCCACGCTTGGCGCAGTATCATCGAAATCGCCTGTGCCGCCGCGCTCGGTGACGCACAGCGCCGAGGCCGAACCCGTCACCGCTTCCGCATAGTCTCCGACATTGACCGAATTGCTGTAAGGCGCCAGCGCGATCCGGACCTTGCCTTCTGCGGAACCATTTATCGGAAGCAGGATGTTGACCAGATCCTTCGCCGCCGTCTTGAGGTCGGCGATCTTCGAACCACTCATCGAGCCGGTTACATCGAGCACCATGGCAAGCTCGACCGTGAGCGTGTTGTAATTGACCGATGCATTGACATGGATGTCGATGCTCGAGATTCCAACAAGCCCGCCGAAAGCAGCTTCGGTCGCGCCTTCAACGGTCGCATCTACCCGGCCGGCAGCTTGGTTCACGGTCGTCGTAACCGAGTTGATCGTAGTCCCCGCAAGCGAGGTTTCGGCAATCAGTTCATTGAAAACCGCGCTAACGCGGGCCGGTGCGTCATCTTCACTGATTGCCCCGATGGAAAGATCGCGGCCAACGGCAAGCAAGGTCGCGTCGAGTGTCGCGCCGGCAACGGCGCGCTCCTTCGAGGCGCGGCCAAAATCGATGGCAATTCCGACCACGAGCGCAAGAACGGGCAGAAGGACCGCGAAAAGAATGGCAGTTGCCCCGCTTTGATCATGCCGCAATCGCATGAGCCGCCGTCTGATGCCTGAAAAAATTCCCGACCGCGTCATCGCTTTCCTCATATGCCGCATATCCGGGCCCGCCACCCGAAATGCCTCTGCGGCAAAATGCAGATGCGCCTCTTGTTATGAATTGTCCAAGCAAGAATCGCCGCTGGGTTAGCGCTTGGTAACCGCGATTCAACAGCGATCTGGAATAGGGTTGTGATAGAAGGTTGGAGTAAAGCCGTTAACGGAATGTCAATCTTCGTGAAAAATCCGTAAATGGCTGCCGCGCAATAATATTTCGCATTTTACAGTTCATGACGGGCTGTGCGTTCAAGCCTAGAAGTCGGTGGCTATCCCGCCGACTTCCCAGTCGCCATAGCGCACAGGTTCAGGTCCGTCGCGGCCATTGATTTCCTGCGCGGCAGGCTTGGCCGAAGCGTCCCGCTGTTTGCGCCGCTCGGCCGCCTCGGCCTTTGCGCGTTCGGCTGCATCCGCGATCCGCTTCTTCTTTTCATCTGCGCTGTTCATCATCCTGTCCGGATATTGGAATGCGAAAACCGCGAAACCATATATCGCACATGATGGTTTTCATACCCGGACCGGCCGTCCCCCCGCGGTCCGCGGTCACGGAGTTAAAGCTATGAACTATTTCAAGACCGGCCTGCTTCTGGCAGCCCTGACAGGGCTTTTCATGGCCATTGGTGCTGCGCTTGGCGGCCAATCGGGCATGGTCATCGCGTTTCTCGTAGCCCTTGCCATGAACGCCTTCAGCTACTGGAACGCCGACAAGATGGTGCTGCGCATGCATGGCGCGCGCGAGGTTGACGCGCGCACGGCACCTGAACTGCATGAGATGATCGCCGGGCTCGCCCGCAATGCCGGACTGCCGATGCCGAAAGTCTACATCATCGACAATCCGCAGCCGAACGCCTTTGCCACCGGCCGCAATCCCGAAAACGCAGCCGTCGCGGCCACGACCGGCATCCTGCAGACGCTGAGCCGCGAGGAACTCGCCGGCGTCATGGCGCATGAACTCGCCCATGTGAAAAACCGCGATACGCTGATCATGACCGTGACCGCGACCATCGCTGGCGCGATTTCAATGCTGGCAAATTTCGCTTTCTTCTTCGGCGGAAATCGCAACTCGAATAATGGCGGCCTCGGCATCATCGGTACGCTTGCCGTGATGATCCTCGCGCCCATGGGGGCCGCGCTCGTGCAAATGGCGATCAGCCGCACCCGCGAATATGCCGCCGACCGCATGGGTGCGATGATCTGCGGCAACCCGGTCTGGCTGGCTTCAGCGCTGGAAAAAATCTCTGGTGCCGCGCACCACATCCCCAACCCGTCTGCGGAGCGCAACCCCGCGACCGCACACATGTTCATCATCAACCCGCTGTCGGGCCAGCGCATGGACAACCTGTTTTCCACCCACCCCGACACGGAAAACCGTATCCGCGCCCTGATGCAGCAGGCGCAGGAGATGGGTAATGCTGCGCAGCCTGCAGCAGCAGGCCATGACGGCCCTTGGTCACAAGCCACCCGCGCCAATCGCGGCCCCTGGGGATGAGTCGTTTGCGGGGATTGACGTGAGGAGCCCGATGCGTTGGGTTCCCTGACCGCCCGCAGACCGCCGGGCGTTTCCGGAACAGTTGAGCACCTTGACCAATCCCCGCCGCACCAGCCGATACAAACCGAAGCAGACACCGGGACTTGCCGTCCGCCACATTGCGGCGGAAGTCATCCACGGCGTGTTGCGCCAGGGAAAGCCGTTCGACGCGACGCTGGAGGGCGAGGACGCTCACGCGGTCTTGAAGCATCTCAATGCCCGTGACCGGGGGTTTGCAACTATGTTGTGCCAGACCGCCCTGCGGCAGCTTGGCCTGTTGCGTGCGGTACTTGCGCGCCGCATGGACAAGCCGCTGGCCCGGCGTGCCGGAAAGGCCGAGGCAATCCTGCTGGTTGGCGCAGCACAAATTCTCTTTCTCGACGTACCGTCCCACGCAGCCGTCGATCTGGCGGTTCAGGATGCCGCGGCCGATCGCGACGCACGCCACTTTCGCGGCCTCATCAACGCCGTGCTGCGCGCCATTGCGGCAGACCCGCAAGCCGCCACTGCGGAAATCGATCCGCTTGCCGTCAATGTACCGGAGTGGCTAGCTGCCCGCTGGGTTAATCAATACGGCTCCGAAACGGCGCGGGCTATCATGGCCGCCCATGCCGGAATCCCGGGCATTGATCTCACCGTTAGAAGCAATGTCGGAGATTGGGCCGAAAGGCTTGGCGGTACGGCTTTGGCCAACGGATCGGTACGCCTGGCCGAAGCGCGCGGCAACATCAGCAAGCTGGAAGGCTACCGCGAAGGTGCGTGGTGGGTGCAGGATGCCGCGGCATCCCTGCCTGCCCGATTGCTGGGCGATGTGTCCGGCCTCGATGTCGCCGACCTCGCCGCCGCCCCCGGCGGCAAGACGGCACAGCTTGCGGCAGCCGGCGCAAACGTCACTGCCATCGACCGCTCGCCACACCGTCTGGACCGGCTGAAGGAAAACCTGTCGCGCCTCGGCCTGACAGCGCAAACCGTTGCCGCCGACATCGGCAAGTGGCGGCCGGAAATGCTCTTCGACGCCATCCTTCTCGACGCGCCATGTTCGGCAACCGGCACGATCCGGCGGCACCCCGACATCCCGTGGCTCAGGCGCAAGGACGACTTTGCCACGATGCAGGCGGTACAGGTCGAACTGCTTCGCAAGGCCGCGGACTGGCTTAAACCCGGCGGCCGCATTGTCTATGCCACCTGCTCGCTGGAACGCGAGGAGGGCGAGGATGTGATCGCAAAGGTCATCGATGCCGGGGCGCCGCTGCGCATCGATCCGGTCACCGCATCAGAAGTTCCCGCAATCCCGGGTGCCATAACGCCGGAAGGATTTCTCCGCACCCGCCCGGATATGACCATCGCCAGCACATCCGGCGAACCCGTAGCGGGAATGGATGGATTTTTTGCCGCCCGACTTACTCGCTCCTGAATTGCTTTCCCGGCCACGGGATGCGATTCCTGTTTCGGGGTATCCATACGCGGTCGACGAGGAGCTTTAGTCGCGTGATAGGGGCCAAACTGCGACAGGCTGTGCCATCGGGGCTTCCCGCTGGGCGGATGTTGCCGCTTGTATTTGCGGCGGCACGCCATGAACTGTGGCGCGCGTTCTGCCGGTTGCTGAGAACTCCGGCTGCGGCATCTCTGCTTGGCAGAACCACAGGCCGCTTGCGGATTGCCCCGCCGGATATCCGTTCTGCCGACAGAGCAATCGCGCACGACATTTGCAGCGGCTACTTCCTGATTGCCGGCCACGCCGTGACGCCCGCGCCGGATCAATCTCCCTTCACCGTTCTGGATGCGCATCCCGACTGGCGTTCGGGTTTGCATGCCTTCGGCTGGCTGCGCCATCTCAGGATTGCCCAGGACGAGGCTTCCGCACAGCGCGCCAGGGACCTGATCATCAAATGGACCGCCACCAAAACAGCGTCGGACCCGCTCGCATGGTCGGTCGAAACCACCGCGCGGCGCGTCATCTCCTGGCTCAGTCATGCCCCGATGTTTCTCGACGGGATTTCCAACGAGCAGCATGCGCAATTCATCCGCAGTCTGACGGCGCAAGTCGCACTGCTGGAACAGGCTCTCCTCACGGGACCTGCCGGCAAACCGCGCCTTCAGGCTGCGATTGCAGTCACTATGGCGGCGCTGTGCCTTGGTGCAAAGACCGCACGCATCAACAGGGCCGGCCGCCGCCTCGGCGCTGAAATCGACCGCCAGGTCTATGGTGACGGGGGTCACATCGGCCGCAACCCCTCAACGGTTGCCGATCTGCTACTGGATATCCTGCCTCTTCGCCAAACCTATCTGGCAACTTCGATCGATCCGCCGGCCCGGCTGATGAACGCCATCGAACGTATGATGCCGATGGTGCGCTTCTTCCGTCATCGTGACGGAACGCTGGCGCACTTCAACGGCACCGGAGCCAGTTCCACCGCCGACCTTGCAACGCTGCTTGCCTATGACGATGCCCACGGCGAACCCCTGCGAAGCGCGCCGCACTCCGGCTACGAACGTCTGACAGGGCTTGGCGCGACGATTATTCTCGATACGGGCCGGGCCCCGCCTGCGGAGTTGAGCGGCCACGCCCATGCCGGAACGCTCGCCTTCGAATTTTCCACCCATTCCGGCCACCTGATCGTCAATTGCGGCGCAAGCCACAGGCTCGGGTCGCGCTGGAGCGAGGTTTGCCGCAGTACGGCTGCCCATTCGACCGCAACGCTTAACGATGCTTCATCCGCCGGTTTCGCTCAGGCGGAATGGATCACGAGCCGTTTCGGGCGGGTCATCCTTGAGGGTTCGGGCAAACCGCGCGTGGAGCGTTCAGATACATCGGATACGCATTCGGTCATCGCGCGCCACAACGGATATCTCTCCCGCTTCGGCATTGTCCACGAGCGCACACTGGTTCTTTCGGCAGATGGCACCCGCCTCGACGGAGAGGATCGGTTCATCGCGGCTGGCAATGCGGATGACGCATCGGGCGGACATTTCGCGATCCGCTTTCATCTGCACCCTTCAGTTGAGGTCACAACGACCGAGGTCGGTGGCCTGCAGTTGCGCGTCGGCAACCGCGAGGTCTGGGGCGTTTTCGCAGACGGCGCCGTCATCACGCTCGAGGACAGCGTCTTCGTCAACGGCCCCGAAGCGCCACGCAAGACCAGACAGATCGTACTCAGCGGCTCCTGCCACGAACAGCCGGCCGTCTTTTGGTCGTTCATCCGCTCGGATCATCGCCCGCCCGCACCGCCATCCGAAGGCGATGCCGGCTGAACCGTTTGTGGAAATCGCGTGCGCATCCGCCAAACGGCTGATGATTCGATTTGATTGGGGCGCTAGAAGTTTGAGCGTGCATCCCGCGCCGTTACCAAAGCCGCGAAGGCAGACATGAGCGACATCATCAAGATTACCCGCGCCCTGATCTCGGTTTCCGACAAGCAGGGCCTGACAGAATTCGCCGCCGGGCTCGCCAAGGCAGGCGCAGAGATCGTGTCGACCGGCGGCACCTCGCGCGCCATTGCCGAAAGCGGCACCGCCGTCCGCGACGTTGCCGACATCACCGGGTTCCCGGAGATGCTCGACGGACGCGTCAAGACGCTTCATCCAGGCGTCCATGGCGGCATCCTCGCCGACCGGGCAAAGCCCGAACACATGCAGGCCATCACCGATCACGGGATCGGCAAAATCGATCTGGTCTGCGTGAACCTCTATCCCTTCGAACAGACGATTGCCGGTGGCGCCGACTTCAAGACCGCCATCGAAAACATCGATATCGGCGGGCCGGCGATGATTCGGGCCGCCGCCAAGAACCACTCCGGCGTGGCCATCGTGGTCGACCCGGCGGATTACGATGCGATCCTTGAGGAGATCGGCTCAAAAGGCGGCATCACAAACGAAACCCGGAAGCGCCTCGCCCACAAGGCATTCGCACGCACCGCCGCCTACGATGCGGCGATCTCCAACTGGTTCGCAAGCGTGCGCGGCGACGAGACACCGGATTTCCGCGCCATCGGCGGACAGCGCGCGCAGGCGCTGCGTTATGGCGAGAACCCGCATCAGAGCGCGGCCTTCTACCGTGCCGGCCTGCCACGCGAGGGCGTTGCCACCGCCCGGCAGCTTCAGGGTAAGGAACTGTCCTACAACAATATCAACGACACCGACGCGGCTTATGAACTGGTGGCCGAGTTCGATCCGGCCCAAAGTGCTGCGGTCGCCATCATCAAACACGCCAACCCCTGCGGTGTGGCGACCGGCGCAAGCCTCGTCGATGCCTATCGCGCAGCTTATGATTGTGACCGCACGAGTGCGTTCGGCGGCATCGTCGCGCTGAACCAGCCGCTCGATGCCGAAGCCGCCCGCGCCATCACCGAGATCTTCACCGAGGTGATCATTGCGCCCGGTGCCAGCGAAGAAGCAGCGGATATCGTGGCCGCCAAGAAGAACCTGCGCCTGTTGGTGACCGGTGGCCTGCCCGATCCTGCCGAGCCCGGCGTTGCGATCAGGACGGTTGCCGGCGGTTTCCTTGCTCAGAGCCGCGACAGCGGCCGCATCGGCGCTTCCGACCTCAGGACCGTGACCAGGCGCGCGCCCGACGAGCGCGAGCTTGCCGACATGTTGTTTGCCTGGCGCGTTGCAAAGCATGTGAAATCGAATGCCATCGTCTATGTGCGCGATGGCGTGACCGTCGGCATCGGGGCGGGACAGATGAGCCGCGTCGATTCATCCCGCATCGCCGCCCGCAAGGCGGAAGACGCCGCCGAAGCCGCCGGCTGGGACGCGCCACGAACGAAGGGCAGCGTTGTGGCATCGGATGCCTTCTTCCCCTTCGCCGATGGCTTGCTCAGCGCTGTGGCCGCAGGGGCCACCGCGGTGATCCAGCCCGGTGGCTCCATGAGGGATGAGGATGTGATTGCCGCAGCCGACGAACATGGCATCGCCATGGTCTTCACCGGCATGCGTCACTTCCGTCATTAAACCGGAGAACCCGATGCTGATCACCACCACCAACACTATCGAGGGTCATACGATCGCCGAATACAAAGGCATCGTCACCGGCGAAGCCATTCTCGGCGCCAACATCTTTCGCGATTTCTTCGCTGCTGTACGCGACATCGTCGGTGGACGCTCGGGCGCTTACGAGAAGGTGCTGAGGGAAGCGCGTGAAACCGCCCTTGCCGAAATGGCCGCCGAGGCCGCCGCACGCGGATGTGATGCCGTAATCGGCGTCGATCTCGACTACGAAACGGTAGGCACCGATGGCGGCGGCATGCTGATGGTCTCGGCCAGTGGAACAGCCGTCCGGCTGGGATAGCCAGCCGTATTGTTTTTTTACTCTTGTTCGGCTGCCGGATAAGGCGTCGTTGCCAGAAGGGCGGCGCCTGTCGCGAAAAAGATGATGATCACCGCCATGCCGAGGCGCGCCGAACCGGACATTGTGGTCAATGTCGCCACAAGGAAGGGCGCCAGAAACGAGGTTGCCCGCCCGCACAGCGCGTAAAGACCGAAGTAGCGGCCCGCATCATCGGCGGCAACACTGCGCGCAAGGTAGGAACGCGACGACGCCTGCACGGGGCCGAAGGCAAGCCCGACCAGAAGGCCGAACCCGATATAGGCTTTTTCCGCCGCCGTGCCGAACAGTCCGCCACTGTCGTCCATGCCCAGATCGATCACACCGAACAGCGTGTATCCCGGTCCGGTGGAGACAATGCCGACAGTCGCCGCGATCAGAATGCAAAGTGCGATCATCACCACTGTTTTTGATCCCGCGCGCATATCGATCCGGCCCGCAGCCAGGTTCCCGAAGATGGCAACGACATTGAGAATGATACCGTAAAGACCGATCTCCATGACCCGCCAGCCGAACATGCCCGCGGCAAAAGCTCCGCCCAGCAGCAACAGGGCGGCCACGCCGTCCTGATAGATCATTCGCGCCAGCAGGAACCGGAAAAGACCGGGCTTGCCGCGAACCTCGCCCAGCGTGGAGCGCAGGTCCGACAGGCCGCTGCGCACCGCGCCGCCAAGAGGCCGCATCCGCCGCGCGTCGGGCGTGAACACCATCATGGGAAGAACGAAGACGAGATACCAGAGCGCCGACAGCGGCCCGGTGATCCGGTCGCCCTCGAACCTGAGAGGGTCGAGCCCGAACAGCGGCTTGAGGCCCAGGAGCGTCAGACCGGTATCCGGCGATCCGGCCATGAAGGCGACGACGAGGATGAGTACGACCATGCCACCGAGATAGCCCAGGCCCCAGGCGACGTTGGATACGCGCCCGATCCGTTCTCTGGAGACGAGCCGCGGCAGCATGGAATCGTTGAACACGATGGAAAATTCAGCCGCCATCGTGGCGAGCGAGAACAGCACCAGTGGCCACAGCACGGACGTTCCGGGCACCGTCCACCACAAGAGTGTCAGCGCGGTGATCTGAACGACGGCAAAACCCGCGATCCACGGCTTGCGCGGACCTGCCGCATCGGCGATTGATCCCAGGACCGGCGACAGGACGGCAATGACGATGCCGGCTGCAGCGGCCGCGTAACCCCACAGCGCCTGACCCTGAACCGGGTCTTCGGCTATGCGGGAAACGAAATAGGGCCCGAAGACGAAGGTGGTCACCACCGTGAAGAACGGCTGCGCCGCCCAGTCAAACATCATCCATCCGGCAAGGCCGAGCTTGCCGGCTGTTTCGCCCCGGCCCGGGGAGCCACTGTCCTTTGTCATGCAATGGCGCCCCAATCAGGTGTCGTTAGTCCCGCGCAAGATCGGAGAACAGCCCGGCTGCGACAGCGACCTTGGCGACCGTCAGGTCGGACTGCAGCAGGTCGTCGAGCGATGACCTGACCCGTTCGATGACGGCGCCATGATCGTCTTTCCACCCGGCGATCGCCGCCTCTCCCTTTTTGCCGCTTCCGGCAAGCTGAACCGTGATGCGCCTCTGCGAGATCGAGATGGCATCGATCGTCCGGCTCAACGCGATGCGCTCGTAGTAGTCGTCGAGACGCAGCGCCTGGGCCTGGGTGATCAGCGGGCCGACCGAGAACATTTCCGATATGGCGTAGAAGGTTTCAGCTGCCGCTTTTAGGTTCGTCTTGGTTTCGTCGGCAACCCGGATGATGTCCGGCGCGCGCGACAGGAACATCAACCCGGCCATCTGTCTTGCCAGATCCTCGGGCACCTTGGCGGCGACCAGTTCGTCAGTCCGCCGTTTCATCATCTTCACGAACACCGGCGGCATCAGTTTCTCAAGAGAATCGCCGATCGTGGCTATGCCCTTCTGGAAATGCGCAACCTTGTCGGCAAGCCCGCCGGTGGTATCCTCGTTGCGCAGGAACCAGACGACGCTCGACGTCAGCAGATCTCCGACCTCGGCATAGAGCTCCAATTGAAGCTTGCCGCTGATCTTGTTGTCGAGCTGATCGATCCGCGTGTTGAGGGCCGTCATCTGAAACCCGTCACGCGCAAGGGCGAAGGCACCGGATATCTCATCCACATTCGCACCGGTTTCATCGCGCACCCGCACCAGGAAGGTCGGCCCGCCACGGTTGATCATGCTGTTCGACAGCATGGTGGCAATGATCTCGCGCCGCAGCCTGTGGCTGTGGATGGCATCGGAGTAAGTCTTCGTCAGCGCCGGCGGGAAATAGCGGTCCAGTTCGCGTCCGAGATAGGGATCATCGGGAATGGTGCTGCCCAGCAGAGCTTCATAGAGATCGATTTTGGCATAGGCGAGCAGAACCGCGTTTTCAGGCCGCGCCAGCCCGAGGCCTTTTTCGGCCATTTCGCCGATCTGCGCGTCTTCCGGAAGATCCTCGACTTCGCGGTCGAGCTTGCCGCGCCGTTCAAGGTCCCGCATCAATCGCTGAGCAAAGCCCAGGTTTTCATGTGCCCGCCGCTCGACCAGACTGAGCGCCAGCGTCTGCAGATAGTTGTTGCGCAGGCAAAGCCCGGCAACATCATCGGTCATCGAAGCAAGGAACTTGTTGCGATCGGGGATCGCCAGCTTTCCGGTTCGCACCACCGAGCCCAGCGCGATCTTGATGTTGACCTCAAGGTCGGAGGAATTCACGCCGGCCGAGTTGTCGATGGCATCGGAATTGACCCGTCCGCCCTTGCGCGCAAAGGCGATGCGCGCCGGCTGGGTCATTCCCAGATTTGCACCTTCGCCGACCGCCTTTGCATGCAGATCGCCGATGGTGATGCGGATCGCGTCATTCGCCCGGTCGCCGACCTCGTCGTCCGTCTCCCCCGGCGTGCGCACATAGGTGCCGATACCGCCAAACCACAGCAGGTCGGCCTTGGCTGAGAGGATCGCCTTCATAACCTGTTGCGGCGTGGCGTTGTCGCCGGTCAACCCAAGCAGCGACTTCATCTCTGCCGAAAGCGGGATCGATTTGTCGGCCCGCGAGAACACGCCGCCGCCCTTGGTGATGAGCTTGGTGTCGTAATCCTTCCAGCTCGAGCGCGGCAGCTCGAACAGCCGCTTGCGTTCAATGAAGCTCTTGGCCGGATCGGGGTCGGGATCGATGAAGATGTCGCGATGGTCGAAGGCTGCCAGTAGCCGGATCTTCTCTGATAGCAGCATTCCGTTGCCGAACACGTCTCCGGACATATCGCCGACGCCAACGACCGTGAAGGGCTGGGTCTGGATGTCGATATCCATTTCGCGGAAGTGCCGCTTGACCGCCTCCCACGCGCCGCGCGCGGTGATGCCCATCTTCTTGTGGTCGTAACCGGCCGAACCTCCGGACGCGAAGGCATCGCCGAGCCAGAATTCATGGCCTTCGGAAATGCCGTTGGCGATATCGGAGAACGTGGCCGTGCCCTTGTCGGCGGCCACGACGAGATAGGGATCGTCGCCATCGTGCCGCACCACCTGCCGAGGCGGAATGACATCGTCGCCTTCGATGTTGTCGGTGATGTCGAGCATACTGCCGACGAACAGCTTGTAGCAGGCGATACCCTCCGCCTGCACGGTTTCGCGGTCCGCACCGGCAGGCATCTGCTTGGGAAAGAACCCGCCTTTCGAACCGACCGGCACGATAACCGCATTCTTGACCTGCTGCGCCTTGACCAGACCCAGTACCTCGGTACGGAAATCCTGCGGCCTGTCGGACCAGCGCAAGCCGCCGCGCGCAATCTCGCCGAAGCGCAGGTGAACACCTTCCACGCGAGGCGAATAGACGAATATCTCGCGCAAGGGGCGCGGCTCAGGCATTTCCTCGACGCTGCGGCTGGCGATCTTGAACGCAATTGTCTCGGGCGGCTGCCCATGCACGTCGGTCTGGTAGAAGTTGGTCCGCAGCATTGACCGTACGATATTGGCAAACCGGCGCACGATACGGTCGTCATCAAGGCTCGGCACGCTTTCCAGCGCCCCCTCGATGCTGGCCATCGCTGCCGCTTCAGCTTTCTGGCGGGCTTTGCCGACCTGCAGGTCGCGTTCCGATCCGATCTGGAAACGCGCGTGGAACAAGGCAACGATATTCGCCGCAATCGCCGAGTTTCGCAGCAGCGATTCCCACATGTAGTCCTGCGAATAGGGTATGCGAATCTGCCTGAGATAGCGGCTGACGGCCCGCAGCATAGCCACGTCACGCCAGGCAATGCCGGCCCGCACGACAAGACCGTTGTAGCCGTCGTTCTCGGCAAACCCCTGCATGATCGCCATAAAGGCATCGCTCAGCAGGCCGCCGAGCAATTCGAGATTGACCGCGTCCGCGTCCGCGCGCTCCAGAACCATCTCATGCAGATGCACCTGCTCGCTTTCCCCGCCGCGAGCCGGTTCTATCTGGAACGAACGCTCCGAAATCACCTTGAAGCCCATGTTCTCGAGAACAGGCACGCGCTGTGAAAGCGGGATCGGGCTGCCGAGGTTGAAAACCCTTAACGCCAGCCGGGATGAATTACCCGCATCATCAGGCAGGAAGCGGATTGCCAGCGGATGGCCTGCCGTGAGCTGATCGATGATCGCGATATCGTCAACCGCCTCTGTGGCGGGAAAGGTTTCCTGATACGCAACCGAAAACGCTTCGCCGTAACGTGCGCCGATCTCCTGCGCCACAAGCGGTTCATGCTGCCCGGCAAGCGCATCATCCAGCGCATCGCTCCATGTCCGCGCGATGCGTGCGACTTCAGCCTCGAGTTCGGTTTGCGGCGGGTTGGGCGTTTCGCCCTCGCTGCGGCCGATGATGTAGTGGACGCGCGCAAGCATGCCTTCCGGGAACGCGGGATAGTAGGCCGAAACCCGTCCGGCGTAGATGCGCGCCAGGTAATCGCCAACCTTTTTCCGCACCTCGGAGTTGTAACGGTCGCGCGGAACGTAAACGATCACGGATACGAAACGATCGAATTTGTCAGCGCGCGAAAGAACGCGGATTCTCGGCCGCTCGGACAGATTGTGAATGGCCTGCACAAACTGGCAAAGCGTCTCGACGTCGATCTGGAACAGCTCATCGCGCGGAAACGTATCCAGTACGTTCTGCAGGCCTTTACCGGAATGGCTTGAAGGGTCGAAACCCGACATTTCCATGACTTGCGCCGCCTTGCGCCGCACATATGGAATTGACGGAACCGACCGGTGATACGCCGTCGAGGTGTAAAGCCCGATGATGCGTAATTCACCGACGAGCTCGCCCTTGCTGTCGAATTTCTTGATGCCGATATAGTCGAGATAAACCCGACGGTGCACTGTCGACTTGACGTTCGCCTTGGTAACGATGAGCGGAACCGGCTGCATCAGGAAGGCGCGGATTTCCGGCGTATAGGTGACGAACTCGCGCCCCCTGCGCAGCACCTTGACGTCAGGATCGCGCAGCAGCCCGAGCCCCGCCGCCTTGCCGGAGCCGACACGCTCAAGCCGCGCCTGTTCACCGCTGCCGACGAAATCGTACTGGCGCATGCCCAGAAGCGTGAAATTGTTGTCGCGCAGCCATTCGAGGAACTGCACAGCCTCGGCGATTTCCTCAACCGGGATGGGGGGCGGGTTTGTCCGGTACTCCTGGATTGCCTCATCGAGGTGCCCCAGCATCGACTTCCAGTCCTCGACGCAATGGCGCACATCCTCGAAAATGCGTTGCAGTGCTTTTGCCAGGTCCTTGCGCAGCAGATCGGAATCGATCCGCGCGACATGAATCTGGATGTAGCTTTCGGGGCTGCCCACCGGCTTCTTCGCGGTCCTCCAGTTACCCGAAACATCCTTCAGCTTGCCCTTGGCATCGCGTGCCACATCGATGATCGGATGCAGAACCATCCGCAGTTCAAGCCCGCGCTCATTCAGTTCGGACATGGCTGAATCGAGCAGGAAGGGCATGTTTTCATTGATGATATCGACCACGGTCACCCGTTCGAGGGCGCCACCCTCCGTCGGCGAATCCGGGTTGTGAACCTGGATCGTGGTCGTGCCGGGTTTGCGGCTGCCCGCCAAAGTGAACGTCGCTTCGGCAAGCCGTGCTAACTCGTCCTCGGAATATGCAGAAAGATCCTCGAACGGCGCGCCCGAATACAAGGCGCGCGCGAAATTCTTCATCGGTTTCGCCGATTTCCCGCTTCCGCCCAACGCCGCCGTCAGAGCATCAATAAGTGAATTCTTCCGGTCCTCGTCACGATCCGGCATAGCCTCCCCCTCTCACCTCTTCCGGCCGCCGCCGGAATATCCGGGATTTTTCTGCCCGGCCCTTGGCATCTCTCGGGTCCGTGACAATTTCCCGTTTGAGTGCAGTCTTGCGCGTTCGGTGCATGATTGTCGAGATGCTCTTGCCGACCTTGGCCGTTCCATGATGGTCTCGCGTCTGCACAAACATATGACGGGCAGGGAGTCGTAGAGATGAGCAAATCCGGCGGGAAAAACGAAGTGATCGCCCTTGAACTTGCACAAGAAGCGCCGCTTACAGAGAAGCAGGAAGCCTATTTCGCCAAGTGCGAGGAAAAACTCGGCATGATCCCCAACGTGCTGAAAGCCTACGCCTTTTCACCGGTCAAGCTGCAGGCCTTCGCCGACATGTACAACGACCTGATGCTGGGCGATTCCGCGTTGTCGAAACTGGAACGCGAGATGATTGCCGTCGTCGTGTCCTCGGCAAACCGCTGCTATTACTGCCTGACGGCCCATGGCGCCGCGGTCCGGCAATTGTCCGGCAACCCGGAACTCGGCGAACTGATGGTGATGAACTGGCGCGCAGCCGACCTGGACGCCCGGCAAATGGCGATGCTCGGCTTTGCCTGGAAGCTCACCCGCGAACCCGAGGCAATCGTCGAAACCGACCGTCAGGCATTGCGCGACACCGGATTCAGCGACCGCGACATCTGGGACATCGCTTCCGTGGTCGGCTTTTTCAACATGTCGAACCGCGTCGCGGCTGCAACCGACATGCGCCCCAACGGCGAATATCACGCCATGGCGCGCTAGCTCGCGGTTCTTGCCTGCGCCTTGCGGAAGATGTCGTCGAGGATCGGGAACGATGCCGCCTGATGGGCGAACCCGAAGGTGCCCTGCGTCAGGATTTCCTGCGAGGCTTCGATCAGTTTGCCGTAGATCAGCCTGGCGAATGCCGACCCGACGCTGATCCGCCGCACTCCCGCTTGCGACAACTCCGCGACGCCGAACGTCGCGCCCGGCATCCCCATAACGACGTTCACCGGACAGTTCACGGCCGAGCACACCATGCGGATCGTCTCCAGGTCGTGCAGCCCCGGTGCGTAGACCACGTCGGCACCCGCTGCCTCGTAAGCCTTGAGCCGGGCAATCGTGTCGTCGATGTCGTTGCGTCCCCACAACAGGTTCTCGCAGCGCGCCGTCAGCACGAAATCCCTGTCGAGCGCCTGCGCCGCCTCGACCGCCGCGGCAATCCGCTCCACGGCGTGCCCGAAGGCATAGATCGGATCTTCAGGCACGCCGGTATGATCCTCCAGCGAACAACCCGCAAGCCCCGTCTCCGCTGCCGCCCGTACTGTTTCGGCCGCGGATTGCGGGCTGTCGCCAAACCCTTTTTCCAGATCCGCCGACACCGGGATTGCGACCGCGTTCACGAGTTCGCGGCAGTGGGTGAGAACTGCTTCTCGCGGCACCTGGCCTTCCGGCAGGCCGAGCGAGAAAGCCAGTCCCGCGCTGGTCGTCGCCAACGCAGAAAAGCCGAGCGATTCAAGAATTCGCGCCGAGCCGATGTCCCACGGGTTGGGAATGACGAAGGCCCCTGGCCCGTCATGCAATTCGCGAAACCCGTGTGTCTGCGTGGTCATGCCGCTCTTCCTATATTGAACAAAAAGAGAACATAACCAAACGGGATGCCACGTCAACAAAGACTGTTGCCGGGTCTTGGGCGTCCGCCTATCTGGCCGCTGCCTGAATCGCCCGCCAGACAGCTTCCGGTGTCGCCGGCATATCGATATGCGTGATGCCATACGCGCGGTGCAGCGCATCGACCACCGCGTTGGTGACAGCAGGCGACGCGCCGATGGCGCCGGCCTCGCCCGCACCCTTGAGACCGAGCGGGTTGGTCTTGCACGGCACGTTGCGCGTCGAAAACGCGATATCGGGGAAATCATCGGCACGCGGCAGGCAGTAGTCCATCAGCGATGCCGTCACCAGCTGGCCGCTCTCGTCATAGACCGTGCGCTCCATCAGCGCCTGGCCCAGCCCCTGCGCGATACCGCCGTGAATCTGTCCCTCCAGCATGATCGGGTTCAGGGTGACGCCGAAATCGTCGACCACGGTGTATTTCACCACATCGGTCTCGCCTGTTTCCGGGTCTACCTCGACCTCGACCACATGCATGCCGTTTGGAAACGTCGGCGCCTCCGGCGTGCGGCTGTCGGTAATGTCAAAGGGCTCTGGCGACGAAGCGGCAAGCTCTCCGAAGGACATCGTCCGGTCGGTTCCGGCAATACGCGCGCCATCTTCGAAAAGCTCGATGTCGGCGGCGGACGCTTCCAGCTTTTCGGCCGCATGTTTGCGGATCTTTTCAGCAAGCTTGTCGCCGCCGGTCTTCACGGCAGTCCCGCCGACGGGGATCGAACGCGATCCGCCGGTTCCCGCACCAAAGGCTATCTGGTCGGTATCGCCCTGGACCACCCGCACCTTGTCGGGGTCGATGCCGAGCGCTTCGCTGGCAAGCTGCGCATAGGCCGTGTGATGGCCCTGTCCGTTGGACTGCGTGCCGATATAGATGGTGAGGACCCCATCCCTGCCGAGAGAAAGCCGGGCACGTTCCTCGCCGCCGCCGGAGCAGGCCTCGATATAGACCGCATGGCCAAGTCCGCGCAGTTTGCCGCGTTTCTTCGCTTCGCGCAGCCGCGTCCTGAACCCTTTCACATCGGCATTCTCGAAGGCCTGCTCGTGCAGCGCCTTGAACTCGCCGCTGTCATAGGTACGGCCCACCTTCGTGGTATGCGGCATGGCTGACGGTGGAATGTAATTGCGCTTGCGCAATGCCGCCGGGTCGATGCCGAAATCGCGCGCCGCCTTGTCGATCAGCCGCTCGATGACATAGGCCGCTTCCGGACGGCCCGCTCCGCGATAGGCATCGCAAGGCGAACTGTTGGAATAGATGCCGCGCACGCGCACCCCGATCTGCGGGATGCGGTAGACCCCGGCAATCAGCGCCGAACCGTTGGTGGGAACGAAAGCCGCCAGCTGCGACATGTAGGCGCCGAGATTGGCAAGCGTATCGACTTCCAGAGCAACGATCTTGCCGCGCTCGTCGAAGCCCATCTTCGCCTTGGTGATGTGGTCCCGGCCGTGATAATCGGCCAGGAAGTGATCGGACCGGTCCGCGATCCATGCGACCTTGCGGCCCGTCTTCTCCGCCGCGATCAGCACCAGCGCATATTCGCGGTAACAGAAATACTTGGTTCCGAAGCCGCCGCCCACATCCGGCGTGATGATGTGGAATTTCTCGCGCGGCTGCTTGAACACCATGCTGGCCAGGACGCCGATCACCAGATGCACGCCCTGTGAGCTGACTTCCAGAACATAGCGCCCGGTTTCCGGTTCAATGGAGCCAATGGCCCCGCGCGTTTCCATGAAATTGGTGACGACACGGTTGTTGACGAGTTCGATCTCGGCGATCTGCGTCGCCGACTTCATCGCCTCGGCGGCAGCACTGACGTTGCCGCCATGCCAGTCGAAAGCGACATTGCCGGGCGCCTCACCATGAATGACCGGCGCGCCAGCAGCAACCGCCGCGCGAAGATCGGCCGCGACATCCAGCGGCGTGAAGTCGATCATCAGGGCTTCGGCAGCGTCGCGCGCCTGCGCCTCCGTCTCAGCCACCACCACGGCGAGCGTATCGCCGACGAACCGCACCCGTGATTTCGGCAATACGGGAAACTCCGGCACGGGAATCTTCGAGCCGTCGTGGTTTTCCGGAACATTGATGCTCGGCAGCGGATTCAGGTGAGCGGTATCTTCGGCCGTGATCACCGCCAGCACGCCGGGCATGGCGCGAACGTCGTCAGCATTCGAGATTTCGAAATCCGCATGCGCATATTGCGAACGCACCATGACCGCCCGCGCCGCATCGGGCGGAACGGTATCGGCCAGATAGCGGCCTTTGCCAGTGATGAATGTCGGGTCTTCCTTGCGCCGAAGTGACGCGCCAATGCCGAATTTCATGTGTCCGTCGTCTTGATTGCCGACCAGGTCATAACCTGATGCAGGTGGGATTTCAGGCAGGATACGGCCAAGATGGTCCAGCCACACGCCCTCGGCAAGTCATGCCACGACACACGAAATTGCATGCCTCTCCGAAAGCCGCTTCCAATGATCCCGGTATCGGAGCTACCGTATCGGCGCAGTGCGCAGACCCGAGATGGAAATTCTGCTGGTTTTCCGGGCCTGCTCACTCGACAGGAGAGGGGAAGTACAATGATGAAACTGAAAACGCTGCTGACCGGCGTGGCGCTTGCTGCCGCGCTGGCCGGAACGGCGCATGCAAAAACGCTCGTCTATTGCTCCGAAGGCTCGCCCGAGGGCTTCGACCCGGCGCTCTACACGGCAGGCACCACATTCGATGCCTCGTCCAAGCCGGTCTATAGCCAGCTCGTCGAGTTCGAGCCGGGAACCACAAAGACCGTTCCCGCACTTGCCGAGAGCTGGGACGTTTCCGATGACGGGCTGGAATACACCTTCCATCTGCGCAAGGGCGTGAAGTTCCATACGACCGACTTCTTTACGCCGAGCCGCGATTTCAATGCAGATGACGTAGTGTTCAGCTTCGAGCGCCAGCTCAAGAAGGATCACCCCTGGCACGAATACACCGCTGGTGCCGCGTGGGAATATTTCAACAGTATGGACATGCCGGCGGCGGTCAAGGAGATCGCCAAGATCGACGACTACACGGTCAAGCTCGTGCTTGCCAATCCGCAGGCGCCGATGGTCGCCAATCTGGCCATGGATTTCGCTTCCATCATGTCGAAGGAATACGCCGACAAACTGGCCGCCGATGGCAAGATGGACATGCTGAACCAGCAACCGGTCGGCACCGGCCCGTTCCAGTTCGTCGCCTATCAGAAAGACGCCGTGATCCGCTACAAGGCCAACCCGGACTACTGGGCCGGCAAGCAGGCAATCGACGATCTCGTCTTCGCCATCACCACCGACCAGGCAGTGCGCCAGCAGAAACTGATCGCCGGCGAATGTCATGTGACGCCCTATCCGAACCCGGCAGACATCGAGGCGCTCAAGGGCGACCCGAATCTCGTCGTAATGGAGCAGGAAGGCCTCAACGTCGGCTACCTCGCCTACAACACCAAGGTCGCTCCGTTTGACAATGCAACTGTGCGCAAGGCGCTCAACATGGCGATCAACAAGCAGGCGATCCTCGACGCGGTGTTCCAGGGCGCCGGCAAAATCGCCAAGAACCCGATTCCGCCGACGATGTGGTCGTATAACGACGCGGTTCAAGATGATTCGTATGATCCCGAGGCCGCCAAGAAGATGCTCGCCGATGCGGGCGTTTCCGGCCTGTCGATGAAGATCTGGGCGATGCCTGTGCAGCGGCCCTACAATCCGAACGCCCGCCGGATGGCCGAGCTGATCCAGGAAGACTTCGCCAAGGTCGGCGTGACGGTAGAAATCGTTTCTTATGAATGGGGCGAGTATCTCAAGCGTTCCAAGGAAGAGGACCGCGATGGCGCCGTCCTGCTTGGCTGGACCGGTGACAACGGCGATCCGGACAACTTCCTCGGCGTGCTGCTGAGCTGTTCCGGCGTCGGCGGTTCCAACCGCGCCCAGTGGTGCAACGAGGAATTCGACGCTCTGATCAAGACCGGCGTCGAGACCTCTGACCAGGCCGCCCGCACCAAGGCCTATGAAGAAGCGCAGGTGGTGTTCAAGCGCGAGGCTCCATGGGCCACGATCGCCCATTCGATCGTCCACATGCCGATGCGCAAGGAAGTCACCGGCTACAA
Source organism: Rhodobiaceae bacterium (assembly GCA_020637855.1). Lineage (GTDB taxonomy): Bacteria > Pseudomonadota > Alphaproteobacteria > Rhizobiales > Tepidamorphaceae > JACKJK01. The sequence goes on from JACKJR010000004.1 coordinate 107,979, forward strand.
GATGGACCCGCTGGGCTCGCACCGTTTCGACGGTGTCGATCTCCAGTAACCGGCAAGATAACCGCTCCCTGCATCAAGCGGGGGGCGGTTCCCGTTAGCCATGCTTCGGTTCCTGCTCTCACGCATCGGGTTGCTGATCCCGACTTTCATCGGGGTGTCGATCGTCGCGTTCAGCTTCATCCGCCTGCTGCCGGGCGATCCCGTTCTGCTGATGGCGGGAGAGCGCGGACTGTCTCCGGAACGCCATGCCGAGCTGTTGAAACAATTCGGTTTCGACCGTCCGATATGGGAGCAGTACTGGGACTACCTGCTCGGGATACTCCAGGGCGACCTCGGCATTTCCATCGTCACGAAGAAACCGGTCGTAGCCGAGTTTTTCACGTTGTTTCCGGCAACGGTCGAACTGTCGCTATGCGCCATCGTGCTGGCGGTGATGATCGGCATCCCGATAGGCATCATCGCCGCCGTCAAGCGCGGTTCGTTCTTCGATCACACCGTCATGACCACAGCCCTTATCGGCTATTCGATGCCGATCTTCTGGTGGGGCCTGCTGCTGATCATCCTGTTCGCCGGCATCCTGCAATGGACACCGGTCTCAGGCCGCATCTCGCTGATTTATTTCTTCCCGCCCGTCACGGGTTTCATGCTGATCGACAGCTTGCTGTCGGGGCAGGACGGCGCGTTCCGCTCCGCTGTCAGCCATCTGATCCTGCCAACCATCGTCCTTGCGACAATTCCGCTTGCCGTCATCGCACGGCAGACCCGTTCCGCGATGCTTGAAGTGCTGTCAGAGGATTACGTCCGCACCGCGCGCGCCAAAGGTCTGTCCCCCTTTCGCGTTGTTTCCGTTCACGCGTTGCGCAATGCGATGATCCCGGTGATCACCACCATCGGTCTTCAGGTTGGCGTATTGCTGGCTGGCGCGATCCTGACCGAAACGATCTTTTCCTGGCCCGGTATCGGCAAGTGGATGGTGGAGTCGATTTCCCGCCGCGACTATCCGGTCGTACAGGGCGCATTACTCATGGTGGCGAGCATCATCATGCTGGTCAATCTCGCCGTTGATATGCTCTACGGCCTGATCAACCCGCGCATCCGCTACGCACGGTGAGGGGGCGCAAATGAGCGACACATCCCGCGCTGAAACGCCGAAACGCTCTGCGGAGGCCGAGGTCCTGGCCGAATTCTGGCACTATTTCAGCGAGAACCGCGGCGCTGTCATTGGCCTCTTCGTCTTCGTGGCCCTCGTTCTGATCGCGATATTCGCGCCGCTCGTCGCACCGCACTCGCCCACACAACAATACCGCGACGCGCTTTTGCAGCCACCGGTCTGGGCGGACAACGGGACTGCCACCTTCCTGCTCGGCACCGATGCGGTGGGCCGCGATATTCTTTCCAGACTGATCTATGGCGCGCGTTTCTCACTTTTCATCGGTGTCGTGGTGGTCACCCTGTCGCTGACCATCGGCATTTCGCTGGGTCTGGTGGCGGGTTATGTCGGCGGCAAGCCCGACACCTTCATCATGCGCGTGATGGATGTGATCCTGTCGTTTCCGAGCCTGCTGCTGGCGCTCGTTCTCGTCGCCATTCTCGGACCCGGCCTGATGAATGCGATGATTGCCATCGCGCTGATCCTGCAGCCGCATTTTGTCCGGCTGACCCGTGCGGCGGTCTTGAGCGAGAAAAACCGCGACTACGTCACCGCCGCCCGCGTTGCCGGCGCAGGGCCATTGCGGCTGATGTTCAGGACCATACTGCCCAATTGCATGGCGCCGCTGATCGTGCAGGCAACGTTATCCTTCTCCAACGCGATCCTCGATGCGGCAGCGCTCGGTTTTCTCGGCATGGGCGCGCAACCGCCGACGCCGGAATGGGGCACGATGCTGGCCGAAGCGCGTGAATTCATTCTGCGCGCGCCATGGGTGGTGACCTTTCCCGGGCTTGCGATCCTGATCACCGTGCTCGCCATCAACCTGATGGGCGACGGGCTGCGTGACGCGCTCGACCCCAAACTGAAGCGGAGTTGATCCTCACCATGCCGCTTCTCGATATTCGCAACCTGACCGTCGAATTCGCCACCGCCTCCGGGCCGTTCCGCGCCGTGGATAGCGTCGATTTTCAGGTCGATGCCGGGGAGATCCTTTCCATCGTCGGCGAATCCGGTTCAGGCAAGTCGGTGGCCATGCTCGCGGTCATGGGTTTGCTGCCATGGACCGCGACGATCACCGCCGACCGCATGGCTTTCGACGAAACCGACCTGCTCAAGATTTCCCGTCGCCAGCGCCGCAAAATTATCGGCCGCGACATGGCAATGATCTTCCAGGAACCGATGACGAGCCTCAATCCGTGCTTCACGATCGGTTTCCAGATCATGGAATCCCTGCGCATCCATCTCGGTCTCAATCGCCATGATGCCCGCACCCGCGCCGCCGAATTGCTCGGCGAGGTCGGCATTCCCGATCCCGGGCGCCGCCTGCGCGCCTTTCCACACCAGATGTCGGGCGGCATGTCGCAGCGTGTGATGATTGCCATGGCATTAGCCTGCAAGCCGCGCCTGCTGATCGCCGATGAACCTACCACCGCGCTCGATGTCACCATCCAGGCGCAAATCCTCGATCTGCTGGTCTCGCTCCAGCGTGATAGCGGCATGGGCCTGATCCTGATCACCCACGATATGGGCGTCGTTGCCGAAACCGCCCAGCGCGTTGTCGTCCAATATGCCGGCCAGCAGGTCGAGCACCGTGACGTGAAGGATTTATTCGCCGATCCCGCTCATCCCTATTCGGCAGCGCTCCTGTCAGCCCTGCCCGAACGTTCGACAGGGCGCACGCTCCCCTCGATTTCCGGCGTGGTTCCAGGGCAAGGCGATCGGCCTCAAGGTTGCCTGTTTGCCCCGCGATGCATCATCGCCCAGCCGGTTTGCCACCGCGTTGTGCCAAAACCCGCCGGAACTGAACTCGGCTGCGCGCTATGCCACATGCCGCTGAAACAAGGCCGGCCTAATCCACAACCCTCCATGAAGGAGGCGGCAAGATGAGCGGACCCGTCATCGTCGGACGCAATCTCCAGAAACATTATACGGTCGGCGGCGGTTTCATGCGTGAGCCTCAGATCGTGGAAGCCCTGCGCGGCGTCAGCTTCAGCCTGAAGCCGGGCAAGACACTGGCGGTCGTCGGCGAATCGGGCTGCGGGAAATCGACGCTCGCGCGCCTTGTCACCATGATCGAGGAGCCAACCGCCGGAACACTGGAAATCGATGGCTGGAACGTCACATCGTCGGGGAGGGAAGGCCGCAATGCCTTTCGCACCCATGTCCAGATTGTGTTCCAGGATCCGTACGGTTCGCTCAATCCGCGCCAGAAGGTCGGCTCGATGCTCGAGGAGCCGCTTCTCATCAACACGAAGGATTCAGCCGCCGAACGGCAGGAAAAGGCACGCCAGATGCTGCGCCTCGTCGGCTTGAGGCCCGAGCACTACGACCGCTATCCGCACATGTTTTCAGGTGGCCAGCGCCAGCGCATCGCCATAGCGCGCGCGCTGATGCTCAACCCGAAGATTCTCATCCTCGACGAACCTGTCTCGGCGCTGGACGTGTCTATCCAGGCACAAATCCTCAATCTGCTCGCCAAACTGCAGGACAAGTTCCAGCTCGCCTACATCTTCATCTCGCACAATCTGTCGGTGGTGCGTCATGTCGCCGACGATGTGCTGGTGATGTATCTCGGGCGCACCGTCGAGGCAGCACCCCGTGACGAGATTTTCGCAAACCCGCGCCACCCCTATACCCGCGCATTGCTGTCGGCGACGCCCGTTGCCGACCCCAAGCATACCAGGCAGCGAATCCGCCTCGAAGGCGAACTGCCCTCGCCGATCAACCCCCCGTCCGGCTGCGCCTTTCATCCGCGCTGCCCACTGGCGATCGGCAAATGCGCACGAGACATGCCGGAACTCGAACTTGATGGTGAGGCGAGAGTTGCCTGCTACCGCGCAGGTGAAAAAATCCCGGAAGCTGCGGAGTAGATGTGATTTCGCTCACAAGCTTCGTATCGCTCACGGCAAGCTCACTGACGATCGCCTCCGCGATCGGCCAACTTTTTGGCCGCCCTCGCGGAGCACGAGAACGAAGTGAACTGTGCGTGAGCGAAATAAATGGAGCGGGCGATGAGATTCGAACTCACGACCCCAACCTTGGCAAGGTTGTGCTCTACCCCTGAGCTACGCCCGCGTCCTGTGCGCCGGGAAATCGGGTAAGGCCTGAGGTCAGGCGCTCCCGGCGCGAAGCGGCTGCCTATATGGCGCAAGCCAATCCGGAATGCAACAGCCTTGAACCGATATCGTTTAACACCGGTTGCAGCCCGCCAGACGCGGCATTAGAACGCCGCTCAGACCGCAAACCCCGTATTTCCGGAAATCCCATGTCCGATAGCCTTGACCATCCCGCCGACGGCCTGCCCACGAGCCCGGACGGGCTTTTCGCCCATCTGAACGGCCTTGGCATCGAAACGCAGACGGTAAGCCACCCACCGCTTTTCACGGTGGAGGATTCGCAAAGCCTGCGCGGCGAGATTGCCGGCGGTCACATCAAGAACCTCTTCGTCAAGGACAAGAAGGGCAAGGTTTTCCTGATCGTCGTCGAGGAGGACGCAACCGTTGACCTGAAGACGATTCACACCCTGATCGGCGGATCGGGCCGGGTGTCCTTTGGAAAGCCGGAACTTCTGATGAAGCTGCTGGGCGTGCGGCCCGGATCGGTCAGCCCCTTTGGCCTCATCAACGACACTGGCGGGATCGTCACCTGCATCCTCGACGAAAACCTGATGCGCCACGATGTGCTCAACTGCCACCCGCTGGTCAATACGATGACCACCTCGATACCGCGTGATGATCTGAAACGGTTCATCGAATCCACCGGTCACACCGCAAACATCGTCGCTGTCAGCAGCGGCAATTGAACGCAGGACCTGCATGGCGGGCTTTCTTTGGCCGCGATCGCACCCCATTTGACTGAAAACATGCTAGGCGTAGCGATGGCGCAGGAATATGCCTGTCTGGCGTACGCAAAACTTGAAAGCACGTATTACGATGAGCCTGAGTGATGGATTGATCGGATCAGCGCCGCAGGCTGCGGCCAATGGCGATTTGATCAAGGATACGACAACCGAAACCTTCATGGCCGATGTCGTCGAGGCATCGGCGGCTGTTCCGGTCCTGGTTGATTTCTGGGCCCCCTGGTGCGGGCCGTGCAAGGCACTGACGCCTGCTCTGGAAAATGCTGTACGCGCCGCAAATGGTGCGGTGAAACTGGTCAAGATGAACATCGACGAGCATCCGCAGATCGCGGGCCAGCTCGGCGTACAGTCGATTCCGGCGGTCTTTGCCTTTGTTCAGGGCCGCCCGGTCGATGGTTTCATGGGCGCGCTCCCCGAGGGTCAGGTGAAGGCATTCATTTCCCGCCTTCTGGGCGATGCCGCACCCGGTGCCGACTTGAAGGAGGTTCTCGAAGCTGCCGACAGCGCTCTGGTAGAAGGCCGCGCCGAGGAAGCCGCGAACGCCTATGCGTCGGTTATCCAGCAGGATCAGGAAAACCTGCACGCGATCGCGGGGCTCGCAAAGGCACTGGTCGAACTCGGCGATTTGGAACAGGCCCGCGCGATCATTGCCCAGGCACCTGAGGGCGCAAGCGACAACAGCGCAATCGCCAGTGCCTTGTCGGCGATCGAGCTTGCCGAAAAGGCTGCCGAATTGGGTGATGTTGCCGAGTTCATCGCCAGGCTCGATGCCAATCCGGCCGACCATCAGGCCCGGTTCGATCTCGCCATGGCGCTGAACGCGCGAGGCGACCGTGAAGCCGCGGCTCGCGAACTGATCGAAATCGTCCGCCGTGACAGGAACTGGAATGACGACGGCGCACGCAAGCAGCTCATCGAGCTGTTCGAAGTATGGGGTGCGAAAGACGAGGCCACGCAGGAAGGCCGAAGGCTCCTGTCCTCGGTCCTGTTCTCCTGAGAAGGGTACCTCCTCAAATCAATGGGCATCAACAAACCATATTCAGGGCCTGCCGATCTTCCCGGCGAAATTCCCGTTTTCCCGCTTTCCGGCGCGTTGCTGTTGCCGCGTAGCGAAATCCCGCTGAACATCTTCGAGCCGCGCTATCTGGCGATGATCGACGCGGCGCTGGCGGGCAACCGCCTGATCGGCATGGTCCAGCCTGCAACCGGGAACGCCTCCGGCGCCGAGGTGCCCGATCTCGCCGGTGTCGGCTGCGCAGGGCGAATCACCGCGTTTCAGGAAACCGGCGACGGCCGCGTCCTGATTACGCTGACCGGTATTTCCCGCTTCGACATTGCCGGCGAGGTGGCAACCGATACCCCTTACCGCATCTGCCGCATCGATACCGTGCCCTACGCACGTGACTTTGACGCCTCCCAGGGAGATGACGGCATCGACCGGCCGCGGCTGCTTGAAACACTGGAGGCCTATCTTTCGGCAAATGACCTCGACGCCGACTGGGACGATATTGATCAGATGCCGAGTGAGTTGCTCGTCAACCTGTTGTCCATGATGAGCCCCTACGGCCCACGTGAGAAACAGGCACTGCTTGAAGCCCATGACATTCAGGAGCGCTCGGAAATGCTGATTGCCATCACCGAGCGCGTCCTGATGGAAGACAACAGCGGCGACACGCTGCAATAAACCCGTTTCAGAAATCCGGAGCCGGCAGCAATGGCCGACAAGCAAGACCTCACATCCGGCGACAGGCCGCGGCGCGCGGCGGGCAGCATGGACCCGAAGCTGCTGGAAATCCTCGTATGTCCGCTGACCAAAACGGTGCTTGAATATGACGCGGGCGCACAGGAGCTGATCAGCCGTGCGGCCCGCCTCGCCTACCCGATCCGCGACGGCATTCCGATCATGCTGCCCGGCGAAGCGCGTCCGCTGGAAGACAAATAAGACTTACAAAGGTAAGCCCTGCACAAGCTTGGGCGCAGAACCCGTCACCCCGGCCGCCTCGCGCAAGATCCATGTCTTGAGCAGGCCCGAACGGTCCACGAGACCCATTCCAATGTCGCGCAGAACCCGCAAGGGAGCGATGTCGGGCGAAAACAGCCGGTTGATACCGTCGGTCGCAACCGCCATCTGGAAAACATCGAATCGCCGCCAGCGTTCGTATTGTTCAAGCTGCGTGACGGCGCCGGGATCGATACCCAGACGCAGACTGTCGACAATAATCTCTGCAAGCGCTGCGACATCCTTGAGACCGAGATTGAGCCCCTGGCCCGCAAGCGGATGCACCCGGTGGGCGGCATCGCCAATCAATGCCAGGCGTTGCACCGCAAATTTCCGCGCAATCAGAAGGTTGAGCGGAAAACCGCCGCGGGGACCCTCAAGCGCGAAATCACCGAGCTCCGGCCCGGCCCGTAACGCGAACTCGGCCATGAAGCTCAGATCATCGAGCGCCAGCAGTCTTTTGGCCTTGCCGCTTTCCTCCGTCCACACAACAGATGAACGGTTACCGGGCAAGGGCAGCAACGCGAACGGCCCCCCGGGCAGAAAATGCTGGAACGCGCGTCCTTCGTGGGGAAACTGGTGCGACACGGTGGTCACGATCCCGGTCTGCCCGTAGTCCCAGCCAACCGTACGGATGCCGGCCATCGACCTGAGTGGCGAACGCACACCATCTGCGGCGACCACCAGTCGGGCTTTGATGAAGCCGCCCGAGGCCGTTGCAAGCGACGCATAGGCGCCGGCCTGCTCGAATCCGGTAACGCTGGTGCCGGTATGAACCGCGATGCCGGTCTCTCGGGCGCGCATTAGCAGCGCCCCATGCAGCGCGCCGGCCGGCACGATCCAGGCGACGGGATCATGCTCGTTATCCGTGCCGCCAAGATTGAGAAGCGACGGCCGCACCGCATCGCCCAGCGGCGTATCGCTGATGACCATTTCGCGGACTTCGCCTGACCGGGTTGCGACATCGACCCATGCGCCCACCGCATCAAGCACGCGCCGCGGGCCTTCCGCGATCGCCCATCCACGCGGATCATTCGGCGGCTCGCCGTTGCCGCGCTCGACAACGGCGACATCAACTTCGACGCCCGGTGCCATATGCAGCGCAAGGGCCAGAGCCAGGCCGGCCGGTCCCCCGCCGACAATCACCACATCATGGACTTTGCCGGGGTCGGCATGCGCTTGGCGTATCGATTTGTCCGTCATGACAGCATCTTGCTCCACACGGGAGACAAAGCAACAGGGGCGGAGTGCTCTGCGATTAATTGTCTCTGCGTTGCCACGGCCTTGGCCTTCCAGTCAATTCGGGTCAAAGTCCGCTTTGTTTTTTCCAAGAATACGTCAGGCCCTGCCCATGTCCTCCATCGACTCCCTGATCGCTATGCTCGATCTGGAATATATCGAAGAAAATCTGTTTCGCGGGCACTCGACCATTGCCGGCTGGAAACGGGTGTTCGGCGGACAGGTCATCGGACAGGCGCTGGTGGCCGCCGCCCGCACGGTCGAGGAGCGGCAGGCGCACTCCCTGCACGGATACTTTCTCTTGCCCGGCGATCCATCGGTTCCCATCGTCTATGAAGTCGACCGCATCCGCGATGGCAAGAGTTTCACCACCCGCCGCGTCGTCGCGATCCAGCACGGACAGGCGATATTCTCGATGGGCGTTTCGTTCCAGCGTGAGGAAGCGGGCCTGGAGCACCAGTTCGCCATGCCGGACGTCCCGCCGCCGGAGGAACTCCCTTCCGAGGCCGAACTAAAGGAGCGTTTCTTTGAATCCGCGCCGGAGCCCGTACGCCGGTTCTGGGAGCGTGAGCGACCGATCGAGCTACGCCCGACATCACTGGCGCACTACATGCCGCGCAAGCCCTCCGAACCAGTTCGCCATGCCTGGATACGCGCAAACGGCGCCTTGCCGGACGACCAGGCGCTGCATCGCTGCGTTCTGGCCTACGCGTCGGACACGCTGATACTCGATACCGCGCTCCTCGCGCATGGGCGGTCCGTATTCGATGCCGACATTCAGGGCGCCAGCCTCGACCACGCAATGTGGTTCCACCATCCGTTCCGGGCCGATGAGTGGCTTCTTTACAGCCAGGATTCTCCAAGTTCCTCATCAGCGCGCGGTTTCAATCGGGGTTCGATTTTCACCCGTGACGGACTTCTTGTTGCCTCCGTTGCGCAGGAAGGACTCATTCGTCTACACGGGAACGCTGCAAGTTGAATCAGCAATGCCCAAATAATAGGCATTATTTCCTTAAAGAAAAATAAATGCCTATTAATTAATCATATGTCGTTGTCTTATCTCCCCATAGTCTGTTAGTGCGTTCATTATCCTTTTAAAAACAATAAGTTATGGCTGAGACGCGAGTCTGGCACGCGATTTGATTCCCTTACCTCGGGACCCCGGTTCTTTTCCTCCCGGCATCGCAGCCGGGTTTCGAGCCAGGGACTGCGGCGGGGCCGGAATGAACCGGCTTCGGCGGAGCGAAAACGAAAAACGGGGTGACAGGCATGAAAATCGTCATGGCGATCATCAAACCGTTCAAGCTCGATGAGGTTCGCGAGGCGCTGACAGGTATCGGCGTTCAGGGGCTGACCGTCACCGAGGTGAAGGGTTATGGACGGCAAAAGGGCCACACGGAAATCTACCGCGGCACAGAATACGCGGTCAGCTTTCTGCCCAAACTCAAAATCGAAGTCGCGGTCGACAAGAAAACGGCCGACCAAGTGATCGAAACCATCACAAAGGCTGCACGCACCGGTCAGATCGGCGACGGCAAGATCTTCGTCTACGGCATTGATCAGGTCGTGCGCATTCGCACCGGGGAAACCGACGCGGAAGCGCTGTAATGGCGGCCGCGATTGAGTTCGACAAGGGGTATGGACCAATGAAATCCTACATTCTTTCTCTGCGGTCAGGCCGTAGCCTTTTGGCTGCGGGTGCGCTGGCTGCTGTGACTGCGGTGCCCGCGAGCGCCCAAGAGGTCACGATGGAGGCCGTAACGGCAGCCATCGATGCGTCAAAGGGTGAGACCGCCTACATCTTCAACACACTGTCGTTCCTGATGACGGGCTTCCTGGTCATGTTCATGGCCGCGGGCTTCGCCATGCTCGAGGCCGGCCTCGTGCGCACCAAGAACGTCTCGATGCAGTGCCTGAAGAACATCGCGATCTATTCGATTGCCGGCATCATGTTCTGGCTGATTGGCTACAACATCATGTACAACGATGTTGCCGCCAGCGGCGGCTACTTCGGCATTCCGGCCATCAAGGGCTTTGAAGATGTCGGTGGTTCCGATCTCGAAACCGGTTATTCAGCCGCTTCGGACTGGTTCTTCCAGATGGTGTTCTGCGCCACGACGGCATCGATCGTTTCCGGCACGGTTGCCGAACGCGTCAAGCTCTGGCCGTTCCTGATCTTCACCGTGGTCCTGACGGGCGTCTTCTACCCGCTGGTCGGCTCCTGGCAGTGGGGTGGCGGCTGGCTGTCCGAAATGGGCTTCTCCGACTTCGCCGGCTCCACGCTCGTGCACTCGGTCGGCGGCTGGGCCGCTCTGGCCGGCGCCATCATCATCGGCGCGCGCACAGGCAAGTTCGGCAAAGACGGCTCCGTGCATGTCATGCCCGGTTCCTCGATCCCGCTGGCAACGCTTGGCACCTTCATCCTGTGGCTCGGCTGGTTCGGCTTCAATGGCGGCTCGCAGCTCGCCATGGGCACGCTCGGTGACGTTACCGACATTTCCCGCATCTTCGCCAACACCAATCTTGCCGCTTGCGGCGGTGTTGTCGCGGTCATGATCCTCACGCAGATCATCTACAAGAAGGTCGATGTGACCATGGCGCTGAACGGTGCCCTGGCCGGTCTCGTATCGATCACGGCCGAGCCTCTGGCTCCGTCCGCATTCACGGCGATCATCATCGGCGGTATCGGCGGTGTTCTCATCGTGTTTGCCGTGCCGATGCTCGACAAGCTCAAGATCGACGATGTTGTCGGCGCCATCCCCGTTCACCTGCTCTGCGGTATCTGGGGTACGATGGCCGTTCCGATTTCCAATGGTGACACAAGCTTCGTCACTCAGTTCATCGGCGTCGTAGCGTATGGTGTCTTCATGCTCGTCGCATCGGCCGTTCTCTGGTTCATCCTCAAGATGATCACCGGCGTGCGTGTCTCTGAGGAAGAAGAAGCAATGGGTCTCGACAAGGCCGAAGTCGGCGTCGAGGCTTACCCGGAATTCGGCTCGGGTAGCCAGCGCATGTAAGTTCCTCCCCGTTGCGGTTCGCCAATTGGCCGCAACACCTGATGACGGGCCCGGGCAATTACTGCCCGGGCCTTTTTCTTTTCTAAAGGGCAACGGGGTTAAGCACGGTTTAACCGCATGGTTCTAGGCTTGTACGCAACGGTGTGAATCGCTTTGCGCGAACACACGGAAATTCAGGCCAGACGACCGGGAGCTTGCCTTAGTTCATGCGTGTGACGCGCCCCATCAATGACGCGCCGCTGATCGATCCAGCCCCTTTCGGCGGTGACGAAACGCTGCTGGACCGGATTTCGGCCTGGCTCCGTGCCATGATCCGCTACATTGCTGGCGGCATCATCGCTATCATATCGATTGCCTATGTCGCCGCGCTCGCGACATGGTCGGTTGAAGATCCAAGCTTGAATCACGCCACAAACCATGCCGTTTCGAACCTGATTGGCTATCCCGGCGCAATTATCGCCGATATTGCCATGCAGGCTCTGGGCCTGGCATCCATGTGGCTGATCGTGCCGGTCCTATCGTTCGGCGTCCGCCTCGCCCGCGGGTTGCATTTGCCTCAGGCCGGCTGGCGGGTCATGGCGTGCCTGGGAGGGGTCGTGGCAACCGCCGGCGCCTGCGCTGCTATGCAGAATCCTGCATCCTGGCCCTTGCCGGTCGGGCTTGGCGGTTTCATCGGCGAAGCGCTTATTGCAGCCCCGCGCTTGGTACTCACTCCGTTTCTCGGAAATCTGGCCGCACTCCCGGCAGCAATCATCTACGGCGCTGCAGCCATTGCAGCTATCGGATGGGGTTGCGGACTGACCGGCGCAGACACTCCGCATGTTGCAGCCGAAGACCGCGAGGAAGACTTCGAAGGGCTTCCCGACGAAGACGATGACAGCGCATACGGGTCGATAGGCCTCGGCGTACTGATGCACTGGGTTATGTCGCTGACGTCATGGGTCGGCCGTATCCGCAATCGCCGCAAGCCGCGTGTCCTGTCCGTGCGCAATCTGTTCGCCGGAGACGAACTGGATGGAAATCACTCCGCCGGTCATTTCCGCACACCCGATTTCGCCGGACGTCCGCCTGAAAGCGATCCTTTCATGTATGCCCCCGGCGCCAGTGCCGGCACATATGATGCTCAGGGTGATTGGGATGATGATGACGATTCTGCCGGATCGTTTTCACCCGACATCGAGCAAAACCGCGTCCAGTCGATGCGCGGTGAACTCAAGCAGGGCCGGCGTGCCCGCATGGAAGCGCAGCCCTCTTTCCTGCCATCCGATCATTATGAACTGCCACCGCTCAGCTTGCTGGCCGAGGCGCCGAAAGCGCCGAAAAACCGGCTCAACGCCGATGCGCTGGAACAGAACGCCCGCCTCCTTGAGGGTGTGCTGGATGATTTCGGCGTTCGCGGCGAAATCCTCAATGTTCATCCCGGTCCGGTGGTGACGCTCTACGAGCTGGAACCGGCACCGGGCACGAAATCCTCCCGCGTTATTGGCCTGGCCGACGACATCGCCCGCTCCATGAGCGCGATCGCCGCCCGAGTTGCCGTCGTTCCCGGCCGCAACGCCATCGGCATCGAACTGCCGAACTCCGAACGCGAAACCGTCTACCTGCGCGAACTGCTGGCATCCGAGGACTTCGAAAAGAACAAGGCCAAGCTGCCGCTGTGCCTGGGCAAGACCATCGGCGGCGAACCGGTCATCGCGGACCTGGCGCGCATGCCACATCTGTTGATCGCCGGCACCACGGGTTCGGGCAAGTCGGTTGCCATCAACACCATGATCCTGTCGCTGCTCTACCGGCTCGATCCCGAGCGCTGCAAGCTGATCATGATCGACCCGAAGATGCTGGAACTGTCCGTCTACGATGGCATCCCGCATCTGCTCGCGCCTGTCGTCACCGACCCCAAGAAGGCGGTGGTCGCGCTCAAGTGGACGGTCCGCGAGATGGAAGACCGTTACCGCAAGATGTCGAAAGTCGGCGTGCGCAACATCGACGGCTTCAACGCGCGTGTCGCAACCGCTGCCAAGAACGGCGAGACCATCACCCGCAGCGTCCAGACCGGCTTCGACAAGGAAACGGGTGAAGCGATCTACGAGCACGAGGAAATGGTGCTCGAGCCGATGCCCTACCTCGTCGTGATCGTCGATGAAATGGCCGACCTGATGATGGTCGCCGGCAAGGACATCGAAGGCGCTGTACAGCGTCTGGCGCAAATGGCGCGTGCTGCCGGCATCCACATCATCACCGCGACCCAGCGACCCAGCGTCGACGTCATTACCGGCACCATCAAGGCCAACTTCCCGACCCGTATCAGCTTCCAGGTCACCTCCAAGATCGACAGCCGCACGATCCTTGGCGAACAGGGCGCCGAACAGCTGCTGGGCCAGGGCGACATGCTGTACATGGAAGGTGGCGGCCGTATCACGCGCGCGCACGGCCCCTTCGTGTCGGATGACGAGGTGGAACAGATCGTGGCTCACCTCAAGGCGCAGGGGGCGCCAGCCTATCTTGAGGAAGTCACGGAGGAATCCGAGGACGATCCGGTTGGCGGCGCAGCGACGGCTGAAGCCAGTGCCGAGGGTGGCGATCTCTATGACCACGCCGTGGCCATCGTGCTGCGCGACAAGAAAGCTTCGACCAGCTACGTTCAGCGCCGGCTTTCGATCGGCTACAATCGTGCGGCAACACTGATTGAGCGCATGGAGGAGGAAGGCGTCATCAGCCGTCCCAATGCCAAGGGCCAGCGTGAGATCCTTGTCGGCGGCGGCGAAGAGGTCTGATCTGCTGGATAACACTCCAGCGTCGATGTTTCGCCACAGATGAGTGATTGATACAGGTCGGCAAACGCCTGTATGAGCCTTTCACAAGCCGGTATGATACCGGCTGATTCAAAGACATCGAGGTGGACATGACCCTTCGGGCCGCTTCCTTTCGTGCAGCATTGGTTTCCGCAGCCTTGGCAATATCCGCCATCGCAGCCCCTGCGCATGCGCAATCCCTGACACCCGAACAGCAGGAAACCTTGCTGAAGGCGAATAGCTCGCTGAACGATTTGCAGCAGGTGGTCGGAAATTTTGTCCAGGTCGGCCCGGACGGCAGCCGGGCGGAAGGCACATTCTATCTTCAGCGCCCTGGAAAACTCCGCTTCGAGTATGACGCACCCTCCAATCTTCAGATCATTTCCGACGGGTTCTGGGTGGCCATTCAGGACCGCAAACTGAAAACAACGGAAAAATACCCGCTGGCCACCACGCCACTGAAACTCATCCTGGCGCGCGAAGTCGACCTCGCACGCGATGCCTTCATCCGCGATATCAACACCCAGGAAGGTTTCGTGACTGTGACGCTGCAGGAGCGGGCCGGTGAAGCTGAGGGATCCTTGATCCTGATTTTTGATTCAGAGACCTTCGACCTGCGTCAATGGACAGTGACTGACGCTCAGGGGCTGGATACATCGATTGCCCTGAGCGACCTTGCCGCTTCTGGCCCGTTCGAGAGAAAAACCTTCAGAATCAACGAACTCGGTACCATTGAGGTCAATCAGGGCAATTGATGCCCTCTGGCCGGTTTCGGATGCGATTCAAATTTTTTTCGCCGCCGTCTTGAATCCGATCTTACCCAACGCCACTTCATAGTCAGGCTGCCGCGGACGCGACCCCCGGTACACCCCCGTCCGACCCCAACGCGGACCCGGCAGCAAAAGGCGTCATGGCCCCAACAGACGCCTTATCCCCCGCGAACAACGCGGTTTATGGCGATGCCCGGCTCTGCCCCCGTGAGCCGGGCATCGTTTTATTCACAATCGTGGAAACAGCGGTATTACCCCGCCCGCAAGGGTTGATATTGGCGCTCACATACCGCCAAATCCTGCAGCTTTTTGCTTGGGAGGGCTGTCGGCTTGCGTATTGTTTCCTGGAACATCAATTCGGTACGGCTGCGAATCGACCTCGTCGCCCGCCTTGCCGCAGAGCTCTCCCCCGACGTCATCTGCCTGCAGGAAACCAAATGCCCCGACGACGCCTTTCCGATGAAGGCTGTCAGGGCAATGGGCTACGAGCACACCGCCATATTCGGCCAAAAGGGCTACCATGGCGTCGCAACGCTTTCCCGTTTTCCCCTGAAGGAAAAACTGAGTCGTGATTTTTGCACGATGGGAGATTGCCGGCATGTCGCGGTCGATGTGATCGCACCGGACCGGAAAAAACCCGTACGGGTCCATAATTATTATGTTCCCGCGGGTGGAGATGTCCCCGATCCTGCCGAGAATCCGAAATTTGCCCACAAGCTGACGTTCCTCGACGAAATGCAGGCCTGGTTTTCGGCCCCCGACCGTGCGCTGGTCGGGGAGGGCGATGCGGTCATGCTCGGCGACCTCAACATCGCGCCCTTGCCGGAAGACGTGTGGTCGCACAAGCAGCTTCTAAACGTCGTCAGTCACACGCCGGAAGAAACCGAACGGCTCGATTCGGTCCGTGATGCCTTCGGCTGGATCGATCTTGTCCGCACCGGGCATCCGATTCCGGAGAAGCTCTATTCCTGGTGGAGCTACCGGGCGCGTGACTGGGAGGCTGCGGACAAGGGCCGGCGTCTCGACCACATCTGGGCAACACCCGAACTCGCTGAAAGCTGCACGCAGGCCTTCGTCCACAAACCGGCACGTGGCTGGGACAGCCCTCGGACCATGCGCCAGTTGTGGTGGATATCGCCTGAGGTCGGGAAACCGCGGTCTAATTCACGCTCCCGAGTGTGCTTTCGTGAATTACCGATGACTGCAGATCATCGTTGAAACGGGACACCTTCTCCCGCAGGTAGGCCTGCAGCTCCTGTGCGGTTTGCGGATATTCCTCGAGTACCCGGCGCATCAGCTCCCGTGTGATCACCATGAACTTGGTGTCGGCGCGCGCGATTGCCGTTGCCGGCCTCTCGGTCGGTGTCAGCAAGGCAAGCTCGCCAATCAGGGCGCCGGGGCCATAAATGGCCCGCTCAATCTCTTCACCGCCGACCATTTCCGTCATCAGCACGGAGCCTTCCATGACCAGAAGGCCGCTATCGGCGTGATCGCCTTCCTTGAAAATGACGGCTCCGGCCTCATGACTCTTCCGGCTGGCCGAAAAGGCAATCAGCTTGAGAAGGTCCTCACCAAAATTCGCGAAGACGGGTAGTGGACGGAGGAAATCTAATTCTGACCCCACCATGAGCGCTCATCCCCATAATTCGACCGGTGTATTTTCGTCCCGAAAGGTCACGCCACACCGGTCCACATATCAGACGGGCAATTCCCCCTGCTCCGCCATCGCCAAGAGCTAAAACCTGACAGCTGAATGCGGCAGCCGCACGGCAATCAAGTCATCTACGGCACCAGTTTGTAGCCGCCACCCTCCGTTACCAGAAGACGGGCACTGGACGGATCGACTTCGATTTTCTGGCGCAGCCTGTAGATATGCGTTTCCAGAGTGTGGGTCGTCACATTGGCATTATAGCCCCACACCTCGTGCAACAGGACATCGCGGGTGACGGCTTTCTCACCGGTCCGGTAGAGATATTTGAGAATTGCGGTTTCCTTTTCCGTCAACCGGATCTTGCTGCCGTCTTCTTTCAGTAGAAGCTTCTGGCTCGGCCGGAATGTGTACGGGCCGATCGCAAAGACAGCATCCTCGCTCTGCTCGTGCTGCCGCAGTTGCGCACGGATGCGCGCCAGCAGCACGGCAAAGCGGAATGGTTTGGTGACATAATCGTTGGCGCCGGCATCCAGGCCGAGAATCGTGTCGGAATCGGTATCATGGCCCGTCAGCATGATAATCGGTGCGGCAAAGCCGCCTTTTCGTAAAATCCGGCAGGCTTCGCGCCCATCCATATCCGGCAAGCCGACATCCAGGATCAACAGATCGACGCGCTCGGACTTGGCGTGGTTGATGCAGGCCGCAGCGGTTGCACCAGTCGTGATTTCAAATTCTTCATGGAGTTCAAGCTGCTCGACAAGTGTGTCTCGCAGCGTGTCGTCGTCATCGACGATCAGGATATTGCGGGCTCCGCTCATGCCGTGCCTCATATCACGCTCCGTCACGAAAGCAGTAGGTATCGCGGACGGACGCCGGCCAATCAATTGCCGCACATCAGGCTCTTAACACCTGTGCGCGAATTGCATGTGCGGCTATGTTGCCGCTGTAGCGTGCGCTTTCAAGTCCGCAGGGCGGTCAAGCAAACGTGAGGTTAACGCAGGCATTGGGGCGGCAGAGTGTCCGGCAGTGGAAATTTTCTTTCGATACTGCGCGTCGAACAGGGACGTCACGATCCCGCGAAAGGTACCCTGAACGCCGGAAACAAGCACTATCGGGTAGCCCTCGGACGCTCCGGGATCTCCGCCACCAAGTGTGAAGGCGATGGCGCGACACCGGCAGGGTTATGGCCGCTGCGCCGCATCTTTTATCGCGCCGACCGTATCGATGCGCCGGAGACCGGCTTGCCGGCTCAGCCGATCAGACCCCTGGACGGCTGGTCCGACGATCCCGTCGACCCGGATTACAACCGGCTCGTTACCCATCCGCAAACCGGAAGCCGTGCGCTTTCAGCCGAACGCATGTGGCGCGAAGACGCGCTTTATGACGTCGTGATCGTCGTTGGCCACAATGACAATCCGCCGTCCCCCGGAGGCGGCAGCGCGATCTTCATGCACCTTGCCCGGCCCGGATACGCACCGACGGAGGGATGCGTCGCGCTTTCACGTCCCGATATGCTCGCGCTCATCCGGCATATCGGCCCGGACACGAAACTGGAAATCGTTTTGCCGGAAAAAGCAGACTAGGCCGGTTTCGGTCTCGCTCCGAAGATGGCGCTGCCGACGCGGACATGGGTCGCCCCGAGCATCACCGCTTCCTCGAAATCGCCGCTCATGCCCATGCTGACCGTTTTGAGCCCTAACTCGCCGGCGAGCTTTGTCAGAAGCGCAAAATGCGGTCCCGGCGGCTCATCAAACGGCGGGATACACATCAGCCCCTCGATGTTCAGCCCGTGAACCTCGCGGCAACGGGTCACGAATGCCTTGGTATCCTGCGGCAGAACGCCTGCCTTCTGCAGCTCGGCGCCGGTATTGACCTGAACCAGCAAGCGCGGGGCGGCCCCCCCGGTTTCGGCAATGAACCGTTCGATTTCACGCGCCAGGGCGGACGCGATCTTTTCCCGGTCCACGCTCTCGATCACATCGAACAGGGCTACCGCCTCTTTCGCCTTGTTGGATTGCAGCGGCCCGATCAGATGCAGCTCGATACCAGCGAAGTCTTTTCTCAAACCCGGCCATTTGCCTTGCGCCTCCTGGACACGGTTTTCACCGAAGACCCGGTGGCCGGCGGCCAGCACGGGCCGGATGGCATCCGCATCGAACGTCTTCGACACAGCAACGAGCGTGATCGCGGACGCATCGCGCCCGGCGAGCCCTGCCGCAGACGCAATCCGCCCAAGTACATCGCTCAACCCTTCAACGGCCCCCGCTGCAGCATCTGTCATCGTCAAATCGCCTCCTCCGGACCTGAAAGCTTAAGCCTGCGCGCCTCTACGGGGTTGCCGGACATGCCTGCCTTCCATTATGCATCGCACAATCGAAATCCGGCGCTGCTGACAAAGCTCGCCGCCAAGTGCTGTCACCCAGCGCCAGCGCGCGCCGTCTGTACCATACAGATGCCAAATCAGGACCTGTCCGAATCCGATGTCGGTAGAGCGTTATAACGCGCGTGCCATTGAACCAAAATGGCAACGCACCTGGGACGAAGCCGGCGTGTTCCGCGCCGTAAACGATCCCGCCCGGCCGAAATATTACGTGCTGGAGATGTTCCCTTATCCATCGGGCAACATCCACATCGGACACGGCCGCAACTACGTCATGGGCGATGTGGTCGCCCGCTACAAGCGGGCCAAGGGCTTCAACGTCCTGCACCCGATGGGCTGGGACGCTTTTGGTTTGCCTGCGGAAAATGCCGCGATCGAACGCAAGATTCACCCGCGCTCATGGACCTATGAAAACATCGACACCATGCGCGCCCAGCTCAAGCTGCTGGGCCTGTCGCTCGACTGGGATCGTGAGATCGCCACCTGCCACCCGGACTATTACGCCAAACAGCAGGAGCTCTTCGTCGACTTCTTCGCCAATGATCTCGTCTACCGCAAGGAAAGCGATGTCAACTGGGACCCGGTCGACCACACGGTGCTTGCCAACGAGCAGGTCATCGACGGCCGCGGCTGGCGTTCCGGTGCGCTGGTCGAAAAGCGCAAGCTGTCGCAATGGTTCTTCCGCATCACCACCTTTGCCGATGAATTGCTCTGCGGTCTCGATACGCTTGAGCGCTGGCCGGAGAAAGTCCGGCTCATGCAGCGCAACTGGATCGGCCGTTCCGAGGGCCTGACGTTTTCCTTCGATCTGGAAGACGAGGCCGGCAACCTGCTTGACGAGAAACTGACCGTCTACACCACCCGCCACGACACGATTTTCGGCGCGTCTTTCTGCGCTGTATCGCCCGATCACCCGCTTGCCGTATCGCGCGAGGCTGCAAACCCGGACATCGCGGCCTTCCGCAAGGATTTCGCCGCGCTCGGTACCAGCGAGGAAGCCATCGAGCGCACCGAAAAACGCGGTATCGAGCTTGGCGTCTATGCACGTCACCCCTTCGTCGAAGGGCTGCGGCTGCCCGTCTACGCGGCAAACTTCGTGCTGATGACCTATGGCGAGGGTGCCATCTTCGGCTGCCCGGGCCACGACCAGCGCGACCTTGATTTCGCACGTAAATACGGACTGCCCGTCATTCCGGTCGTCATGCCTGCCGATGGCGATGCGACATCGTTCGAAATCGGCGATGAGGCCTATATCCAGAAAGAGGGTGACAGCACCGTCCTGATCAATTCCCGGTTCCTGGACGGCATGTCCGTGCCGGACGCGAAAGACGAGATCGCTTCGCGTATGGAAGCCGCGGGTCAGGGCCGGCGTACGGTCAATTTCCGTCTGCGCGATTGGGGCATCTCGCGCCAGCGCTACTGGGGTTGCCCGATCCCGATGATCCATTGCGAGGCCTGTGGCGTGGTACCTGTACCCAAGGACCAGCTTCCGGTCCGGCTTCCCGATGACGCAAGCTTCGACAAGCCCGGGAATCCGCTTGCCCACCACCCGACCTGGAAACATGTCGATTGCCCCTCCTGCGGCAAGCCGGCAGTGCGCGAAACCGACACGATGGATACGTTTGTTGATTCCTCGTGGTACTTCGCCCGGTTCTGCTCGCCACGGGCAGAAGCCCCGGTCGATCGCACCGCCGTCGACTACTGGTTGCCTGTCGATCAGTACATTGGCGGCATCGAACACGCGATCCTGCACCTGCTTTATGCGCGCTTCTTCACCCGCGCCATGCAGGCTTGCGGCCATGCCGGCATTGCAGAGCCTTTCGAGGGTCTGTTCACACAAGGCATGATCGTTCACGAAACCTATCGGGATGAAACCGGAAATTGGCTTTTTCCTGAACAGGTTAACCACGGTGAAGACGGAGCCGTAACGGTTGCGGAGACCGGCGCGCCGGTAACCGTGGGCCCGGCGGAAAAGATGTCGAAGTCGAAGCGCAACGTCGTATCGCCCGAAGAGATCGTCGATACCTACGGCGTCGATGCCGCGCGCTGGTTCATGCTCTCCGACACGCCGCCCGAACGCGACAGCGAATGGACCCAGGCCGGCATCGAAGGTGCATGGCGGCTGGTCCAGCGTATCTGGCGGCTGGTCGGTGAGGCCGGTGAACTCGCTGCCGGCGAATCTGCTCCAGAGCAGTTTGCGGGAGCCGCGCTCGACATCCGCAAGGCTGCCCACAAGGCGCTCTCGAAAGTCGGCGAGGATATCGAACGGCTGCGCTTCAATGTCGCGGTCGCCCATATCTACGAGCTGACAAACACCATCGGCAGCGCATTACAGCAGGCGGGCAAAAAGCCCGGGCCGGGCGTAACGGCAGCGCTTCGCGAAGCCGTTGAACTGCTGGTCCGCATGTCGGCGCCGATGGTCCCGCATTTGGCCGAGGAGTGCTGGAAAGCGCTCGGCCACGACACGCTGCTCGCCTCTGTCGAATGGCCCGAAGTGGATCCCGCGATGCTGGTCGAGGATACCGTCGTCCTACCGGTTCAGGTCAATGGAAAGAAGCGTGACGAGTTGACCATTTCCCGCGATGCCGGCACGCAAGAGATCGAAAAGGCTGTTCTCGCGCTTGAGGGTGTGCGAAAAGCTTTAGGTGGCGCCGCTCCGCGGCGCATCATTGTTGTGCCGCAGAGGATCGTGAATGTCGTCGCCTGACGCGAGATCGCCCGGCTTTTTTCGTGCGCCCTCGGGATTGCGCGCCATAGCGGCTGCCTGCCTGACCGTTTTTGTCGCCGGTTGCAGCGACGTACGCCCGCTTTACGAAGGCGGGGGCGCGCCGGGCAACGCGGTTGTCTCAAGCAGCGTCGAACAGCAGCTTGCCCAAATCGACGTCGAAGCACAGGAAACCCGCGTTGGCCAGCGTCTGCGTAACGACCTGCTGTTCCGCCTTGGCAATGGCGCCAACCCGTCAGGCAGCATCGGCGGAGCCTACATGCTCGACCTGCGCATCACGCGCCGCGCCGAGGACCTTCTGGTCAGGCCTGAACTGAATCGTTCGACGGGCCGCTTCGTCACCATTGTCGCGACATATACGTTGAGACAAGCCGGCGCCAAGGAAATGCTGACGACCGGAACCGTGCAGAGGTCCGCGGCGATCGAAGTCACCGACCAGACCTTTGCGGCCGAACGCGCCGAGATCGATGCGGAAAATCGTGCCGCCGTGGATGTCGCCGATTCCATACGCACCGAGCTTGCCGCCTGGTTCGCCACCCAGCGCTAAGCGAGAATCATGGTTGCGATCAAGGCCGGCGGCGTCGACAGTTTCCTTGCAAAACCCGACACCGCAATCCGGCTTGCCGTGATCTACGGACCAGACACCGGCCTGATCAGCGAACGCTGCCGCATGCTCGCGGAAAAACTGGCAAAACATCACGGCGGCGAGATCGAGCGCTTCGATGCGGAAACCGCCCCCGATACCGGCGCCCTGTTCGATGCTGCAACCTCGCTTTCGCTGTTCGGCGGGCAACAGGTGATACTTGTGCGGCCGGGCGCGAAACAGATCACGGGTGTCGTTGAATCGATTCTCGATCACGATGGCGGTGCACCGCTCATCATCGAGGCAAGCGACCTCAAACCGTCCTCGCCCTTGCGCAAGCTTGCCGAGAAGCATGAGCGTGCCGTTACGCTGCCATGCTATGTCGATGGGGCGCAGGAACTGGCAAAGCTGATCGATGCCATGTGCGGCGAAGCCGGCATGACCATCGAGCCGGATGCCCGCGGCGCTTTGCTGCAGCTGATTGGCGGCGACCGGCTGGCAACCCGTGGCGAGCTCGAAAAATTGCGCGATTATTGCGCGGGCGAATCGATTGTCACACTTGCAAATGTCCTGGCCGTGTGCGGCGATGCATCGGCAATCCTGCTGGATGATGCCGTGGATGCAGTCGGCCTCGGCGATGCCGCAAGAGCGGATACGATCCTGCGCCGCTCCGTTCAGGCCGGAACCGCGGTTCCCGCAATCATCGCGGCCCTGACGCGCCACTTCCTGCAACTCCGGTCTGCGCGCATAGCCGTCGAAGACGGCGCGACTGCCGATACCGCAATGCGGGCCATGCGGCCGCCGGTCTTCTTCAAGCGGCAACAGGCGTTCAAGCGGCAGATCACCCAGTGGCGCCGCGAAGCCATCGATCAGGCGCTTGAACGCATCCAGGCTGCAGATGCGGCAACCCGGCTCAATCCGGCGCTTGAAGTCGAGCTGGCCAGTCGCCTTCTGCTCGGCCTTGCATCCGGCGCAGCCCGGCGGCGCTGAGCGGATCAGCCTTCCAGAAGGCTGCAGATCCTGTCGAGCTGCTCCAGGTCGCGATAGCGGATTCGAACTTCCCCGGCGCCGCCCTTGTCGTTGATCGTCACGACAAGCCCGAGTATGTCGGTCAGTCGCTTCTCCAGGGCAAGCGTATCGGTGCTCTTGGTTTCGGGCGCCTTTGCCTTCTTCGCCGGCCGGCCAGCATCCTTGCCCGCCGCTTCCTCTGCCTGCCGCACACTCAGCCCCGATTCAACGATGCGCTGTGCCGCAGCCGAGGGATCGGGCAGCGAAACGAGGGTACGGGCATGCCCTGCGGTCAGCTTGCCGCTACGCAGCAGCGCGAGCACGTCATCGGGCAGCTTCAGAAGCCGAAGCGTGTTGGCCACATGGCTGCGGCTTTTTCCAATAACCCTGGCCAGATCGTTCTGGCTGTAGCTGTAATCTTCGATCAGCCTCTGATAACCAAGTGCCTCCTCGAGCGCGTTAAGATCGGCGCGCTGGACGTTTTCGATGATCGCAAGCTCAAGTGCCTCGCGGTCATCGACATCGTGAATCAGGCACGGCACCTCATGCAGGCCCGCCCGTTGCGCCGCGCGCCAGCGCCGTTCTCCGGCAATGAGTTCGTAGCGTCCGTTACCCTCGGGCGAATTGCGCACCAGCAATGGCTGCACAACACCCTTTTCCAGCACCGAATTGACGAGGTCCTGCAGTTCCTCCTCGTCAAATTCCTGCCGCGGGTTGCGCGGGTTCGGAACGATCATCTCGATTGGCACGCGCCGCTGGGTACGCGCCCGGTCAAGCGCCATGACCTCGCTTGTTTCGGCATCGCCGATCAGCGCCGCCAGCCCCCGGCCAAGCCGTGAAGCGCCTTTTTCCTCAGCTGCCATTTTCTTCTGCTCCCCGCTTTTTTGCACTTTACCGTAGCTGCCTGTCCGCCTCGACAGCCGTTGTTACGCCAGTGAATCGAATCTCGTCAGGCCGCTTTGCGCTTGAACCGCTTCTCGCGCCGGATCACTTCGGATGCGAGCTCGATATAGGCCCGGCTACCGGCGCAATTGACGTCATATAATAAAGCCGGCTTACCAAAAGACGGAGCCTCCGAGACCCGCACATTGCGCGGAATGATCGTGTCGTAGACCTTGGCACCCATGTGCTCGCGCACGTCGGCAACGACCTGATTGGCGAGGCTGTTGCGCCGGTCGTACATGGTCAGAACGATGCCGTGCACTTCCAGCTCGGGATTGAGGGTGCCACGGACATGATCGACCGTCTGCAATAGCTGGCTCAATCCCTCGAGCGCAAAGAACTCGCATTGCAGCGGAACGAGGATCGCGTCTGATGCCGCAAGCGCGTTGATGGTCAGCAGGTTCAGTGACGGCGGGCAGTCAATCAGGACGTAGGTGTAACCGAGATCCTCGGCCCCGACGCCATCCCCGCGCAGTGCATTGCGCAGCCGGTATGCACGGTCCTTGGTCGATGCGATCGCTTGTTCGACGCCGAGCAAGTCCAGCGTCGAAGGCACGATCGACAGGCCCGGAACCCTGGTCTTGACGGCTGTGTTCTCAATGGTGCTCTCGCCGACAATAACGTCATATGTCGAACCGATACGCGCCTTGCGATCTATCCCGACCCCCGTGGACGCATTGCCCTGCGGATCAAGATCGACAATCAGCACCCGTTCGCCGGTCGCGGCCAAAGCGGTTCCAAGATTGATTGTCGTCGTCGTTTTCCCGACGCCGCCCTTCTGGTTCGCCACGGCAATAATACGCACCATGATTACGCGCTCCTGAACCTGTTCGCTTCCGCCCCGAATCAATCCCGATCAGATCACGAGTCGGCCCACCGGGGAAACGAGGCAAGCCTGAATTTGTTCCGGATCACTGGCCGCGATCACCGAAAGCCTAGAGTGGCGTGACGTGGGAAATACGCACGATCACGCTATCGTCGGCTACCCGGCTTTGAATGATGTCGGCCTCGAAGTTCCAATAGCGCCTTGCTTCCGACAATTCCATATCGAACCCGCGGCCTTTGTGGAAAAGGCAGACAACATGATTTTTCAGGGCAGGCTGTGTCATTTCGAACAACTGATGCAAAGGCGCCAATGCCCGCGCGGTGATAAAGTCCGGGGCCACGCCCTTGTCGGCCGCGTCCGCCAGAACCGCTTCCACGCGCTCGGAATGAACCGTGACCTGCACCTTCGTCTCACGCGCTGCGGATCTCAGGAATGCCGCCTTGCGGCGATTACTCTCGATCAGATGAATTACAGGCCGCTTTGCGGGATCTGCATCCGCAAGAGCAATCGCCAACACAAGACCGGGAAAACCTGCGCCGGAACCGATATCCGCTATCGTCCGGCATTCCCGGATCAGCGGCAGCAATTGCAGCGAATCGGACACATGCCGAAGCCAGATATCGTCCAGCGTTCCCGGACCGACCAGGTTTTGGGCCTTTTGCCACTTGGCGAGGTGCGCGACGAAAACCTCAAGCCGGTCCCACGTTTCACGTGAAACAGCAAGATCGGCGAGCAACGCTTCCGCGCGCGCGCGATCATTGCTCATTCGGCCGCTTCCTGCGTATCCGCGCGCCGCACATGCGCCGCAAGCAGCATCAGCGCTGCGGGCGTAACACCCTCGATGCGCGATGCCTGGCCGATGGTGGCGGGCCGAATACGCTCGAACTTGTCGCGCATCTCATTCGAAAGCCCGGCAATGGATCTGTAGTCGAAGTCACGCGGAACACGGCGCGCTTCGTCTTTGCGGAATCG
Organism: Rhodobiaceae bacterium; assembly: GCA_020637855.1. GTDB lineage: Bacteria > Pseudomonadota > Alphaproteobacteria > Rhizobiales > Tepidamorphaceae > JACKJK01. The sequence continues at coordinate 133,892 of JACKJR010000004.1, forward strand.
TTCCACATCCGAATCCTGTCGCGCCAGATAAACCGCATAGCGTGCTTCCGTCTCCAGCAGCGCGTGGACTCCCGGGTCGATCTTGTTCAGGTCCGGCCAGGTTTCGGCCAATCGTGCAATCGTGACATCGGGATAGGACAGCAGATCCATACCGCTACGCCGCATACCGTCCGTATTGATCTCGATTCCGGCTGCGCGAGCCTGTTCCGGAGATACACTCAATTCGGCAAGCTTTTCGCGCCCGGATATCAGTCGATTCGTTTTGTCTGCGAATCGATTCATTCGCTCCGTACAGACAATTCCCAGCTCCCGACCGATACCGGTCAATCGCTGGTCTGCGTTGTCGGCGCGAAGGGCCAACCGATATTCAGCTCGCGAAGTGAACATGCGATAAGGCTCGCTGACGCCCCGTGTCGTCAGGTCGTCGATCATAACCCCGAGATAACTGTCGACCCGGCTGAAAACATGACCCTGCTGGCCAGAGGCTGCGCGTGCAGCATTCAGACCCGCCACCAGTCCCTGCCCCGCCGCTTCCTCGTAACCCGTCGTACCGTTGATCTGGCCGGCCAGAAATAAACCCTGCCAGCGCTTCGTTTCCAGAGTAGCGTCCAGCTCCCTTGGATCCACGTAGTCATATTCAATGGCATAGCCATGCTTCAGGATTTCAACATCCTCAAGCCCCGCAATCGTTCTCACGAAAGCATCCTGAACCTCCCGGGGCATCGAAGTGGAAATTCCATTCGGGTAAACCGTCGCATCATCGAGTCCCTCCGGCTCCAAAAAGATCTGGTGCCGTTCCCGATCGGCAAATCGCACAACCTTGTCTTCAATCGATGGGCAGTACCGCGGTCCCTGTCCTGAAATCTGACCGGAATAGATCGGCGCCGAATCGATATTCCCGCTTATCAGTTCATGCGTCTGCAAATTCGTATGGGTGATATGGCAGGGAACTTGCGGGTTTGTGATCTTGTCCGTCAGTTCGGAAAACGGCGCCGGTGGATTATCGCCAGGCTGAACCTCAAGCCGGCTCCAGTCGATTGTTCTGCCATTCAGGCGCGGAGGCGTGCCCGTCTTCAGCCTTCCAAGCTGAAACCCCAAAGCATCCAGAGCCTCCCCCAACCGCACTGCAGGCGCCTCTCCGTCACGGCCGGCAACAACACGTTCGTTTCCAATGTGGATCACACCGCGCAGAAAGGTCCCGGTGGTAAGAACCACGGCGCCGCACCGAAGTACGCGCCCACCGGCGAGCTCAAGTCCGCAAATGCGTTTGCCCGAAAACCTGAAGCCAACGGCTTCGGCCTCGATAACGGAAAGCCCGCACTGCCTCTCAACGAGCTTTTGTACAACTCTCCTGTAAAGCTTCCGGTCAGCCTGAGCTCTGGGGCCATGAACCGCCGCACCTTTTCGCCTGTTGAGAATCCGAAACTGAATACCGCCCATATCGGCCGCTCGGCCCATCAATCCGTCGAGCGCATCGATCTCTCGGACCAGATGGCCCTTGCCGACGCCGCCAATCGCCGGATTGCAGGACATGACGCCGATAGTGGCTGCGGAATGCGTCACCAAAGCCGTGCGGGCGCCAAACCGTGCAGCTGCAGCAGCGGCCTCCGTGCCGGCGTGTCCGCCTCCGACAACGATAACATCGTACCCAGTCACGATTCCCGCTCCAAGCTGACCTGTTTCACGTGAAACATCTTGTCTCACTTGCCAATGCAGAACGACGAAAATATCTGCCCCAATACGTCTTCGGTATGAATCGCACCCGTTAATCGGCCCAAGGCATCGCCCGCCATGCGCAATTCCTCCGCAGCAAGCTCGACCTCGTCACTCTCAAGGTGCCTACTGCACCTTTCGATTCCCGACAATGCCATAGTCACAGCCTCTCTGTGCCGCTCATGTGTCATGAGCGCCTCACCGGTAAAACCAGCTCGCTCCACTGCAAAGGCCTCCAGCCTCTTCAATAGCTCACTGGTTCCCGTTCCCGTCTTTGTCGAAATGGCAGACAATCCATATGTCTTGCCCGTGACAAGATCGGCTTTTGATCCAATGCGCCACCGCGTCGTTTCATATTTATCCCCGTAATTATCCTCTGTAGTTCCAGTTTCCAGAAGTTGTACCGAACCCGAATCGACAAGTTCGATGACAAGGTCTGCGCGCTCCATCAACTCCCTTGCGCGTCGAATACCCTCAGCTTCAACGCTCTGCGCAGAATCTCTCAATCCCGCCGTATCGAAAACGGAAACTGCGACACCGGCAATGTCGAGCCGCGCTTCCAGAAGGTCGCGCGTCGTACCCGGTTCGTCTGAGACAATCGCGATATCCCTGTTTGCCAACCAGTTCACCAGTGATGACTTGCCGGCATTGGGTTTGCCTGCAATCACAACAACCAGGCCATCGCGAACAAGCCGGCCGCGCTGAAACCCTTCCTTGAGGCTCATCAGCTCTTTCGCCAGCTCCTCGCAGCCACTCACAAGCTGCCTCGTGACGCTTGCGGGCACGTCGCCTTCATCGACAAAATCAACGGAAGCTTCCGCAAGTCCTCTCAACTCAACAACCCGGCTACGCAAGGCCTCATAGGTTCGGGCAAGTCTCCCGTCTGCCTGAACAAGCGCTGCACGGCGTTGTCCTTCCGTTTCCGAATCGATCAGATCCGCGATGCCCTCCACGGCTGTGAGGTCCAGCTTTCCATTTTCAAATGCCCGCCTTGCAAACTCCCCGGCCTCTGCCGGCCTCAGTCCCACAAGCCCCGCAAGTGAACCGAGCAGCGCCTGCACGACAGCCTTTCCGCCATGGACGTGCAATTCGGCCATGTCTTCGCCGGTAAAGCTTCTCGGGCCTTCAAAGAACAGCGCCAGCCCCCTGTCGATGGCCTCACCGCCTGAATCGCGGATCGTACACAACCGTGCCATTCGCCGTATCGGAATGTTTCCGCACATTGTTTCCAGGACGAATCGAACTGCCGGCCCACTGACCCGAATGACCGCCACGCCACTGCGCCCATGGCCGCTGGACAAAGCAAAAATCGTATCAATCATGCTTTTCATAGGTGCTTGGCCATGGACCATTCCGGCCGTCCTGCTAGCTTTCAAGTTGAGAAAAAGACAATTCTGGGAAGCCCATTCCATGAACCGCCTGAAAAATTCTGCCAGCCCATACCTGCTACAGCATGCCGGCAATCCAGTTGATTGGTGGCCGTGGGGGCCGGAAGCGCTGGCAGAGGCACGCAATACCGGTAAGCCTATCTTGCTGTCCATAGGCTACGCTGCTTGCCACTGGTGCCACGTCATGGCGCATGAGAGCTTCGAGAACGAGCAAATCGCCGATGTGATGAACCGCCATTTCATCAACATCAAGGTTGATCGTGAAGAACGCCCCGATATCGACCAGCTCTATATGACGGCATTGCACATGCTCGGCCAGCAGGGTGGATGGCCGCTGACGATGTTCCTGACCAGCGACGCGCGCCCGTTTTCTGGCGGAACCTATTTTCCGCCCGAGCCCAGATATGGCCGTCCCGGCTTTCCCCAGGTTATCGAGCAGATGGCCGCCATCTATAACAGCGGCGACCCCCGTATCGAAGAAAATGCCGAGGCCCTCGTCAAAGCCCTGTCGGCGGACATGCACGACAACTCACCGCTTCCGCCGCAAGATCTTATCCGCGACATCATAAGCCGCCTTCTCGAGGGCGCCGATCCCGTCAATGGGGGGCTTGGCCAGGCCCCCAAATTCCCCAATCCATCGGTTCTTGATTTCTTCTGGCGGCATGCGCGCGCCGGCAACGAGGCAGCGCGCGACCATGTCATACTCACCCTGCGCCGGATGTGCCTTGGCGGGATCTACGATCACATCCGGGGCGGTTTCTGCCGTTACAGTGTCGATGAGAAATGGCTCGTGCCGCATTTCGAAAAAATGCTCTACGACACCGCACAGCTGATACCGCATCTCGCCCGCGCCTGGTCGCAAACGAGTGACGATCTGTTCCGCGACCGAATCGTCCAGTCGGTCGAATGGCTCGATCGCGAAATGTGGATCGAAGGTCAAGGCTATGCGTCCAGCCTAGATGCCGACTCGGAAGGCCGTGAAGGGGCTTTCTACGTCTGGACCCCGGATGAGATCACAGAGGTCTTGGGTTCGAAGGCAGCGCGTTTCTGCGCCCTCTATGACATAACGCCCGCCGGCAATTTCGAAGGCCGCTCCATTCCCAACCTGCTGCTCACGCCACACATGGCAGAAGTCGACAAGAGCTTCGCATCCGAATCGATCCCTCTCTTGCGCAAAGCACAGGACTTGCGCCCGCGGCCCGCCAGAGACGACAAGGTGCTGACCGACTGGAACGCGCTGGCCATCACCGCAAAGGCCGTCGCCGGAACAATGTTGGACCGGCCAGAATGGATCACCGAAGCGGAAAGCCTGTTTGCGCTGCTGACCCGGGATTCGATTTCCGACATGCCGCATTCGCGGCGCGGCGATGCAACCGTGCGCCCGGCAATGGCCAGTGACCATGCCAACCTCGCTCAGGCTGCGATCACCTTGTTCACCCATACCGGCAAGCCCGGCTACCGGGATAAATCGCTCGCCCTGCTCGCCCATCTTCAAAATCATTACGCGGACGAATCGGGAAAGCGCTTCCATCTGGCAAGCGACCAGGCTGGCGATCTCATCGTGCGTACCTGCATGGCGCAGGATGATGCGATCCCCAACCACAACGCGACCATCGCACAGACCTTCGCGTCTCTTGCCTCGTTGACCGCAGATACTGCCTGGCGGGCGCGCTGCGAAGACACGATCTCAGCTTTCGCCCCACACCTTGCTCAAGCGCCAGCCGCCTATCTCGGGCTTCTGGCAGCCCTCGACATGGCATCAGCACCTGTCAGCGTGACAATCTTTTCATCCGACGCCGATGCGCAAAAGGCTTTCCGGGAAGCCGCGCTGGCTACACCCGAGCATCAGCCGATGATCATCGACAAAGACACCGACAAGCCACCCCACGCAGTTGTTTGCGTCGGACAAACCTGCTCGCTGCCGATCTCGGATCCCGGCGCCTTGGCCGATGCCGTGCGCGATCGCGCCGAAAACTGAATCGGCCGGTCAGGTGTTCATGGAATCGAAGAAGTCCGCATTGGTCTTCGTCTGGCGCAACTTGTCGAGCAGGAACTCGATCGCATCGACCGTGCCCATCGGCGTCAGAATGCGCCGCAGGACGTAAATCTTCTTTAGCTGATCGGCAGGCACCAGAAGCTCTTCCTTGCGTGTACCCGAACGTGTGATGTCCATGGACGGGAAGACGCGCTTGTCGGAAACCTTGCGGTCCAGGATGATTTCCGAGTTACCGGTACCCTTGAACTCCTCGAAGATGACCTCGTCCATACGGCTGCCGGTATCGATCAGCGCTGTCGCGATGATCGTCAGCGAACCGCCTTCCTCGATGTTACGCGCAGCACCAAAGAACCGCTTCGGACGCTGCAGCGCGTTGGCATCGACACCACCGGTAAGAACCTTACCCGATGAAGGTACAACCGTGTTGTAGGCGCGCCCCAGACGCGTAATCGAATCGAGCAGGATCACCACATCGCGGCCATGCTCGACGAGGCGCTTGGCCTTCTCGATGACCATCTCCGCAACCTGAACGTGGCGCGCTGCCGGCTCATCGAAGGTTGAGGAAATAACCTCTCCGTTCACCGTGCGCTGCATGTCGGTGACTTCTTCCGGCCGTTCGTCGATCAGCAAGACAATCAGGTAGCATTCCGGGTGATTGGCCGTGATCGACTTTGCAATGTTCTGCAGGAAGACCGTCTTGCCGGTGCGCGGCGGCGCTGTGATCAATCCGCGCTGGCCCTTGCCAAGCGGTGCGACCAGATCGATCACGCGCGCCGACATGTCCTTCGTCGGCGGCTCATCGAGCTCCATTTTGAAACGCTCGTCCGGATATAGCGGCGTCAGATTGTCAAAGTGAATCTTGTGCCGCGCCTTTTCAGGATCTTCGAAGTTGATCGTATTGACCTTCAGAAGCGCGAAATACCGCTCGCCTTCTTTCGGGCTGCGGATTTGTCCTTCAACAGTATCGCCTGTGCGCAAAGAAAAACGCCGTATCTGGCTCGGGCTGACGTAGATATCATCTGGTCCTGGCAAGTAATTCGCATCAGGCGAGCGCAAGAAGCCGAATCCATCCTGAAGTACTTCGACAACTCCGGAGCCGATAATGTCCGTTTCTTGAGCTGCCAGTTCTTTCAATATCGCAAACATCAACTCCTGTTTGCGTAAAGTGCTGGCGTTTTCAATCTCAAGTTCTTCGGCAAACGCGGCAAGTTCCGCCGGCGTCTTGCTCTTAAGGTCCTGAAGTTTCATCTCAGGCATGAACGGCTCCGAATCGGCACTGAATGGAATGTGGCAGGAAATACTCAGGTTCGAAGGTCTAACCAAACGAACTACAAGCACGGGGAAGAGTTTGCCCGGAAACAAAAACCCCGACGCTTTCAGGCCAATGTAGCTTCTCGGACCAGCGTCTTCGTCTTTGGCACCCGGAAAAGTCGTTTCCGGCGGGCGATTCCTGGAAGGATTTGAGAACCGTATACGCTCGCCCAGTGGCAGGATCAAGGCAAATTCAGAACGGTTTCACGATCACCAATACCACAACGATAATCATGATCAGGGTCGGCACTTCGTTCATGAACCGGAAAAACCGTGCAGGCCGGTCATTTTTGTCCCCGGCAAACGCCTTCAGCCATTTGGCGCAAAATCCGTGAAATGCAGACAGCCCGACCACGGCAGCAAGCTTCAAATGCAACCATCCCCCTGCATCCAAACCGATAAAGCCGAAAACCAGCCACAGGCCAAACACCCATGACGCGATCATCGCCGGCGTCATGATCGCTTTCATCAGCCGCCGTTCCATCACCTTGAATGTTTCCGATTGAACGGAACCCGGCGATGCATCGCAATGATAGACGAACAGCCGCGGTAGATAGAGCAGTCCCGCCATCCACGAGATCACCGAGATGACATGTAGCGCTTTCACCCATTCATACATGCTCACATCCCGTCACCTGAAAGCACGCACCCGGGCGACCATCTGCTCAACATGCTCAATGGGTGTTTCAGGAACGATTCCATGGCCCAGATTGAAAACGAACGGCCCTCCTGAAAAGGCATCCAGCACCAGGTCGATTTCCCTGTCCAGCGCATCCCCACCGACAACAAGGCAAAGCGGATCAAGATTTCCCTGCACCGGACCTATCGTTTGAACCTGCTCGCGAACAAAATCCCTGTCCGCCATCCAGTCGATACCAACTGCGTTCACGCCCGTCCGGTGGAAATAATCAGGCATCCGCGAACCCCCTCCACGCGGAAACCCGATGATGACCGCATCGGTCACTTGCGCACGCACGCCATCGACAATCCGCCTGGTCGGCTCGACGACGAACCGCTCAAACTGCGAATCCGTCAGCATGCCGCCCCAGGTATCGAATATCTGAACGGCATCCGCACCTGCCTTCAGTTGCGCGACCAGATAATCAATCGAAGCTCTAACGAGCTTGTCGACGAGCATCTCCATCCCTGCAGGCTCGCGATAGGAAAACACTCGCGCCGGAGCCTGCTCGGCTGTTCCCCTGCCTGCGATCATGTAGCTGGCAACCGTCCATGGCGCGCCACAAAAACCAAGCAGCGTGGTTTCTCCCGGTAAGGCATCACGAATACGCGCCACAGCCTCGATAACGGGCGCCAAGCGTCCGACCACGTTGCTTTCGTCAAGCTGTCTGATCGCCTGGCCGTCTTCGATCGGGTCCAGCCTCGGACCGATACCCTCCTCGAAACGGACCGCCTGCCCCATGGCATCTGGAACCACAAGAATATCTGAAAACAGGATCGCCGCATCGAAACCGAACCGGCGTATCGGCTGTAAGGTGACTTCGGTCGCAAGCTCTGGTGAATAGCAAAGGTCCAGGAAACTGCCGGCTTGCGCCCGTGTTGCCCTGTACTCGGGTAGATAGCGTCCTGCCTGCCGCATCATCCAGACCGGCAGCGAACTGTTGGCGTTACCCTTCAAAACCTCGAGCAAGGGCTTTGTCGTATTCTTGGTCATGTGTCTCCGCGTGCATCAATCAAGTCGTTACCGCGATCGGAATTTTCGCAAGTGTGACTATCAGAAAATATATCGAATCCGATTCTTCTTTTTTCTCTTGTGGCCCTTTAGCGGGGAAAACCGGTTCTTGCCCGATCCATCCACAAGTGGTGTTGATTTCAAGTTCGAAATATCCACAAGCTGCAAACATTATACACAGTTTAACTCATTGATTTAACATCATTTATCTTAGTTTTAAAACCGCAGAAAACTTGTCCCGCTATCTATCGCTGTCCGTTATGCCGCATCCCCTGCATCTTTTCGTGAGAAAAAGAACCGGAACCGATTCGAGTTTTCGGGTATGAATCCGGCACGTTTCCGTTTCCGGTCCGGGTTATGCACACCGGTCCACTCCAGGTTCATATCGACACCCCGGCCCCCATTCACGTAAACATCTCCATCATGCCAGACAGCGGCCGCAGCTATTTTCATCTCCACCTCGTTTCAGACTCGACCGGCGAGACCCTGATCACGGTTGCCCGCGCCGCCGCTGCGCAATATCCGCGCGTCCGCGCCATCGAGCATGTCTATCCGCTCGTTCGTTCCCACAAGCAGCTCGACCGGGTTCTGCGCGAAATCGAGGCTGCGCCGGGGATTGTGCTTTTCACCATCATCAACGCTGAAATTTCCCAGCGCATCGAAAGCGCCTGCCGCGAAGCTGGAACTCCCTGTCTTTCGGTGCTTGATCCGATTTTGGTGATGTTTCAATCCTATCTCGGCGCAGAAAAATCGCCTCGCGTCGCCGGCCAGCACGTTCTCGACCAGGAATATTTCCGGCGCATCGACGCCTTGAACTTTGCCCTCGTTCACGACGATGGCCAGCTTGCCGATCAACTGGAAGATGCCGACGTTGTGCTGCTCGGAATTTCGAGGACGTCGAAAACACCGACCTGCATCTATCTGGCAAACCGGGGCATCCGGGCCGCGAATATTCCCATCGTGCCTGGAATCCCGCCACCGCCGGGTCTGCCGGATTTGAAAAAGCCCCTCGTTATCGGGCTCATCGCAAGCCCTGAACGGATCGTGCAAATCCGTCAGCACCGGCTGCTTACGCTCAAGGCTGATGACGAAACCAGCTATGTCGACCGCACTGCGGTTGCAGATGAGGTTGCCTTTACCCGCAAGCTCTGCGCCAAGAACGGCTGGCCCATGATCGATGTAACCCGCCGCTCCATCGAGGAAACCGCCGCTGCCGTGGTGAACCTCCTCAACGAGCGTGGTTATGCAACCGAGAGCTTACCTGTCTGAATCGTGACCCCGAACGGAGCAGATATAATCTCGAACCGCCCGATCCTTGCTTCGGCAAGTGCGATTCGTGCAGCCATGCTTGCCCGGGCGGGTGTCGAAATCGACCAACAGCCGGCAGATCTCGATGAGGCGGCCATCATTTCAAGTTTAATCGCGCCACCCGAGCCTTTGGCTGCGGATGATATTGCCCTCGTTCTGGCGCAGGCGAAGGCTGAAAGTGTATCCGGCGACCGTGCCGGGAAACTCGTGATCGGTTGCGACCAGACATTGGAACTGGAAGGCAGGCTTTTTCAGAAATCGGCAACAATGGAAGAGGCACGCCGCAACCTGCTGCTAATGTCGGGCAAGACCCATCTCCTTCACAGCGCCGTGGTTCTTGCGCTCGATGGCGAAACAGCTTGGAGCCATGTCGAGACCGCGGCAATGAATATGCGTGAGCTTTCGCCGGAATTCATAGGGCGTTACCTGGCCCAGGCTGGCGCGGCTGTCCTGTCCAGCGTCGGCGTCTATCAGCTTGAAGGCCTGGGAGCGCAATTGTTTGAGAAAATCGAAGGCGATTATTTCACGATCCTGGGACTGCCCCTGCTTCCGCTTCTAGCCGAATTGCGGCGGCGCGGGGTCATCGCATCGTGAGCGCGGGCACGGATACCGGCGGTAAGTCATGCTGATTATCGGCCTCACGGGTTCGATCGGAATGGGCAAGACTGCCACGGCCGAGATGTTTCGCGCCGAAGGCATTCCGGTTTTTGATGCAGACGCGGCAGTCCATGAGCTTTACTCCGGTCCGGCCGCGGCAAAAATCGAAACGGTATTTCCCGGCACGCGTGTGGATGGAAAAATCGATCGCGAGAAACTTTCCCGCCATGTCGTGGGAAACGCGGACGCCATGCGCCGACTTGAAGAGATTGTGCATCCGCTTGTGCGCGCGGCCGAGAACGGGTTCCTTCGGGACGCTCACAGAGCGGGCAAGCGGATCGTGGTTCTGGATATTCCGCTTCTGCTGGAAACCGGCGCGGAGGAACGCTGCGATATTGTCGTGGTTGTCTCCGCGCCTGCGGAAGTTCAGCGCAAGCGGGTCCTGGAACGTCCTGGTATGACGGCTGAAAAATTCGAAGCGATCCTCGCAAAGCAAATGCCTGATGCAGAAAAGCGCCGCCATGCCCATACGGTTATCCCGACGGGGCAGGGCTTCCCTGCTGCGCAAAAAGCTGTCCGCGATCTGTTGCGCACGGTGGATTCCATGCCGGGCCATGTCTATGCGAATCGCGTCTCCGCGCGCTAGCTTGGCAGCGGAGAGCCGGACTGGTGGAGCAAATCATGCGTGAAATTGTCCTCGATACGGAAACGACGGGTCTGCGCTTTCGCGAGGATAATGACCGCATCATCGAAATCGGCTGCGTCGAGCTGATCAACCACATGCCGAGCGGCGAGACGTTCCACGTCTATATCGATCCCGAGCGCGAAGTTCCGCAGGAAGCGGTCAACATTCACGGCATTACGACGGAATTTCTGCGCGGTAAGCCGAAATTTGCAGAAATCGCCGATGACTTCGTGGCGTTCATCGCTGGCGATCCGCTGGTCATCCACAATGCCGGATTTGACGTTCCGTTCCTGAATTTCGAACTCGAAAAAACCGGCAGGCCGCAAATTTCATTCGATCGCGTCGTCGATACGCTGCTGGTCGCGCGCCAGAAGCACCCCGGCGCAGGCAACCGGCTGGATGACTTGTGCAAACGCTATGGAATCGACAACTCGCGCCGCTCCTATCATGGCGCGTTGCTCGATTCGGAAATTCTCGCCGAGGTTTATCTCGAACTCATCGGCGGCCGGCAGACGATGTTGACGCTAAGTGCCGTTTCAGGCGGTGTGGAATTAAAGACATCGAGCGCCCGCCCAAGACGCGAAGCGCTTGCGCCCAGACTCTCGGATGAAGAAAAAACCCGCCACCGTGATTTCGTGACGGGCTTGGGTGAAAACGCGATCTGGTCGGCTTACGACTGAGCTGCCGCCTCCACGTCGCAACGGGGTCAATTGGTCTTGCTTTCCTTGCTGGCGGCTTCGCTGGCGATCTGGGTCATGCGCTGGCGGTACAACCCCACGAAATCAATCGGCTGCAACAGCACGGGCGGAACTCCGCCGGCACCTGTGACGCTGGAAACAATTTGACGCGCGAAGGGAAACAGCATTCGCGGCCCTTCGATGTAAACGATGGGGTGAAGCTGTTCCTGGGTGACGTTTTCAACCTTCATGATCGCCGAATAGACGAGTTCTAGATTGAAAACGACCGCTTCGCCGTCACCGGCCTTTGCCTCGATCGCCAGATCGACTTCGAAGTCCGTGTCGCTCAGTGCCTTGCCGCCGACATTGACCGCAACGTTCATTGGCGGTGCCTTGCCCTGCATCTTGGCGAGTGCCACAGCCGGGTTCGGACTCTCGTAGGACAGATCCTTGATAAACTGGGTAAGGATATTGATGCTCGGTGCGGCAGCCGTTGCACCGGAAGCTGCAGCCGCTTTCTTCTCTTCAGCCATGGATTTGTCCGTTTTGAATTCACGTAAAGGGCGGCAGAAGCCGTACCCGGGATTTAAAGCAGGCTCGCTATCATGCCAGCGGGGTTGTAACAAGCCCTGAGCCTATCGGCGACCCGGCGGACCTTGCCGGTCGCTGTCAATAATTTCCCCTTCGATGATCGGCCCGCTGCCTTCTCCGGCATGGGGCCCGCCGTGCCAGCGGCCATCCGGGGCCGATGATGTCACGACGACTTTGGAAAGCATGTTGTCGCGCAGGAATTTTGCCAGGGCATGACGTACCGGTGGTATCGCCAGGGCAAAACCCATCGTGTCGGTGGCAAAGCCGGGCGTGATGAGCATCATGGCCGCGACAAGCAGGAGCACGCCTTCAACAACGCTCCGCAGGGGCAGTTTGTTCTCGGCCAGGTCGCGCTGGGCGGTTTCCATGACGGTCAAACCCTGCCATGAAATAACCGCAGCGCCGATGATGCCTGTCAGGATTACGATTCCAATCGTCGCCAGCAAACCGATTCGCCCGCCGATCACGACGAACAGCGCGATTTCAATCAATGGTATGGCGAGAAAAAATGCTCCCAGAAGGGGAAAAATCCTGATCATGCCCGTGTTCCTGAAGAATTGCCCCGATTGCGTGCAAGTGGCTACTGGACCGGGAGTTTTCAGTTCATACATAGTAGGAACGATTGGTGTCCGCACCCTCTGGCCGCGATATTTGTTTGCGGGCATCTTGTGAAAGGTGGCTGGCGTGCCGGAAATGCGCGCGGGCTTGAATGTTCTGATGAATGATCGTGAGTGCTAGCGTCCAATGAACGGCTTTTTTGATTTCTACACGATCGTCTTTCTGGTCGTCGCGGTTGCGATTTTCCTGCGGCTGCGTTCCGTTCTGGGCCGTCGCACCGGACACGAGCGTCCGACAGGCGAGCAAATGGCACAGGCCCGCAAACGCGCCGATGACAACAATGTCATTCATTTGCCTGGCAATGCGGATAGCGCCCCCGCAGCCAACGAGGATGTACAGCCCGAACCGGAACCCAGGACGCCGCTGGAGCGCGCGCTTGCGGATATTCGCAAGATCGATCCCGCATTCACGGCAGAAAGCTTCGTACAGGGTGCCCGCGCGGCTTACGAGATGATCGTCACCGCTTATGCCTCGGGCGACCGGAGGACCTTGCGGCCGTTGCTGTCGCGCGAGGTTTATGAAGGCTTCGTCAGCGCGATTGCCGAACGCGAAAGCAGTGGCGAGAAAGTCGAATCGAACTTCGTCGGGATCGACAAGGTCGACATTACGGATGCGAATCTATCCGGCAAGACAGCCACGCTGACCGTTAAATTCGTCTCGCAGATGGTTACCGCAACGATCGATGCCGATGGCAAGGTGCTGGCGGGCGATCCGAACGAGGTTTCCACGGTTACCGACATCTGGTCGTTTTCGCGCGATGTTTCCAGCAAGGATCCGAACTGGAAAGTGGCTTCAACCGAATCGCCGGATGGCGACGGCGACTGAGACCGTGGCGCGGCCGGATGATGCCGATTCCGCGTTGCAATCGCTCTGGTTCCGCATTGCTGCCCTGCTCGTGTTTTTTGCCACGGTGCCGCTGATGACCGAAATCGTCGCCGCGGATAACGCTACTGCCGAAAAAGTGGCTTTTGCCGATATTCCCGGCTGGAACGGTGACAATCATCTTGCCGCGCTGCAGGCCTTCGAGCGCTCCTGTTCCGGCCCGCATCCATCTGTTAGCGAGACGGCATTATCGTTTGCCGAGGAAACCCGCGATGCACCGCTGCCACGCCGCGATGTATCGCTTGAACCGGTATGCTCGGCGCTCGCGCAATCAGGGGGCAGCGGAAAATATGACCGCGCTGCCGCGCGCGTTTTTTTTGAAAGCTGGTTTAAGCCGTTCAGAATAACCACGAAAGTCGGCAGCGAAGGACATGTGACGGCCTATTACGAACCGGTTCTCGATGGCGCGCTGAAGAGGGATGAAAAACACACGGTTCCTCTTTTCGCCCGGCCCGGCGATCTCGTGCCGATCACGGATGAAAACCGGCCCGGCGGGTTTCCGGCCGGTCTTGCCGCGGGCCGGCAAACGCGGGAGGGGATCATTCCCTATCCGGACCGTGCGGAACTGAGCGATCCCGAAAGCTGGGCGGGTCTGGAGCCGGTTGCCTGGCTTGCCGATCCGGTTGATGCCTATTTCGTTCATATCCAGGGCTCGGTGCGCCTGCATATGGCTGACGGCGGTTCACTGCGTCTCGGTTTCGCCGGCAAGAACGGGTACCCGTACCGCTCCGCCGGAAAAGCCATGATCGAACGCGGCCTCGTTCCTGCCGCCGGCATGACATCGGAAGCGATGAAAGCCTGGCTGAAGGCCAACCCGAATCTCGCAGCGGATATTCTCAACGTGAACCCGTCCTATGTTTTCTTCAGGCGCATCGAGGGCCTCGCCGATGATCTGGGCCCCATTGGCGCCGAAGGTGTGCCGCTTACGCCAAAGCGTAGCCTAGCGGTTGATCCACGCCACATCGGTTATGGTATGCCGGTATTCGTTTCAGCCGAACTTCCAACAGGCAGCGCAATGGCGGCAGAGCCGTTTCACCAGCTTATGATCGCACAGGATACGGGGTCCGCCATTCGCGGGCCGGCGCGCGGGGATCTGTTCTGGGGCAGCGGTGATTCTGCAGGCGAGGTCGCGGGCCGTATCAATAATGCGGCCGATTTTTTTGTCTTGAAACCGCGCCCGGCACCGGCACAGAACTGAAACGGACCGGACCAGTCATGTCACGTCGCAAGCTGACCGATACCGACCGGCATGATTGGGACAAGGTGGCAAGCAGCGTCCGGCCTCTCGAAAAACGCCCCGGACCGGTCAAGACAGCGAAGCCGCAACAGGAAGCAGCGGGCGTAAAACCAAAGGCAAGGGCATCGGAAAAACAGACCCCGGTCCCGTCACGCACGGCTCCTGTTCCGCCGCTGCCGGTGCATGCAAAACAGCCAGCCGCCAACGCACCGGGCCTTGACCAGTACGGCATTCGCAAACTGAAGCGGGGCAAAGGGCCCGATGCGCGCATAGACCTGCATGGCATGACACAAACCGAGGCGCATCATCGTTTACTGGCATTTCTGCGCAATGCGCAAACCCGCGACGCCAGGGTGGTATTGGTTATCACCGGCAAGGGAAAAGCCGGTCCGCAGCAGGACTGGTGGAATGAACGCGAGCGCGGAGTGCTGCGGCGCGCGGTGCCAGGTTGGTTTTCAACACCAGCGTTCCGTCCACTCGTCGCGGGGTTCCAGTCCGCATCGCATGGTCATGGCGGCGAGGGCGCCTTCTTTGTCCAGCTGCGGCGCTTTGATCGTGGCGGAAAGGGCCGGCCATGACTCCGTTTGGCGCGAAACTCCGTCAGTTGCGCGATATACGCGGCGTGACCCTCTCGCAAATGGCCGAAGAACTGGACGTGTCGGCAGCATACCTGTCGGCGCTCGAACATGGCCGCCGTGGCCGCCCGACATTCGCTTTCACCCAGCGCATAATCGGCTATTTCAACGTTATCTGGGATGATGCGGAAGAGTTGCAGAAACTGGCCGCGATATCCGATCCGCGCGTGACGCTCGACACGGCCGGCCTGTCACCCAAGGCAACGCAATTTGCAAATCGCATCGCCCGCGACATTCACCGCCTGGACGAGGCCGCGCTGGATGAACTCGATGCGGTGCTCGACAAGCGCATCGAACGCAAATCACGAAAAGCCCGATAATGGTTAGAGAATGTAGCGGCTGAGATCGGCATTATCGGCAAGATCGCCGACATGCTTGCGAACATAAGCAGCATCGATAGTCAGCGCTTCGCCGGCCTTGTCGGGTCCCTCGAAACTGATGTCGTCAAGCACCCGTTCCATGACCGTTTGCAGCCTGCGTGCGCCGATGTTCTCAACGGAGGAATTGACGGAAACCGCAATCGCCGCGATTTCGGCGATCCCGTCGTCGGTGAATTCAAGCGTCACATCTTCGGTCCCCATCAACGCCACATATTGTTTGATCAGGCTCGCTTCGGTGTCGGTCAGGATGCGGCGGAAATCCTCTTCCGTCAGCGCCCTGAGTTCGACGCGGATCGGCAGCCGTCCCTGCAACTCCGGCAACAGGTCCGATGGCTTTGCGACATGGAACGCGCCTGAAGCGATGAACAGGATGTGGTCGGTCTTCACCGGTCCGTGCTTGGTGGCAACCGTCGTGCCTTCGATCAGCGGCAGCAGGTCGCGCTGCACCCCTTCGCGCGATACGTCGGCCCCGCCGACGCGCTGGCCGCCGGCGCAGATCTTGTCGATCTCGTCGAGAAAGACGATGGCGTTGTTCTCGGTCAGCGCAATCGCCTCCTGAATGGTCTGCTCCTCATCGATCAGCTTGTCGGCCTCTTCCGCCAGCAGCAGTTCGTGGCTGTCGCGCACGAGGACCTTTCGCTTCTTGCCGCCGCCGCCGAGAGCCTTGCCGAACATGTCGCCGAGATTGATCATGCCCATCTGCGCGCCGGGCATGCCGGGAATCTCGAACATCGGCGCTCCGCCGCCGCCGCCGCGCACCTCGATTTCGATTTCCTTGTCGTCGAGCTGTCCCTCGCGCAGTTTCTTGCGAAAGGAATCCTTCGTCGCCTGGCTCGCGCCTGCACCAACGAGCGCATCAACCACACGGTCTTCAGCGGCCAGATGCGCGCGCGCCTCGACTTCCTTGCGCTTCTGGGCCTTGATCAGACCGATGGCAACCTCGATCAGATCGCGCACGATCTGTTCCACATCGCGGCCGACATAGCCGACCTCGGTGAATTTGGTCGCCTCGACCTTCAGGAACGGAGCGTTGGCGAGCTTGGCAAGGCGGCGCGAGATTTCCGTCTTGCCGACACCGGTCGGGCCGATCATCAGGATGTTCTTCGGCTGGATTTCCTCAGCCAGCGGCCCTTCGACCTGCTGTCTGCGCCAGCGGTTTCTGAGTGCGATTGCAACAGCGCGCTTGGCGTCCTTCTGACCAACGATGAAACGGTCGAGCTCGGAAACGATTTCGCGGGGAGAGAAGTCAGGCATCGATTAGCTTTCGTAATAGGCGGGCGGCAGGCGGCGCAGCAATTCGCCATTCGGAATGAGCTTGAGGATCAGACGGCGGACCGGCGTCCAGCCAATACCGAGGCCAACGAGAACCGCGCCGAGCGTGAAGAAAGTGTAGGGCACGAAGCTGAGACCGGGACCAGACAATGTCTGCAGCGAAACAGCGATCGCCGAACCGAGATAGACGAGACCTGAAACCAGCAATGCGCGCCGGTCGATGATGAGTGCAATGACGGCAAGCACCGCAATAATCTCCAGCACGTAAATGGCTGCTTCGGCCCGGCCCGAATAAAGCGCCTCTCGGAAGGGTGAGACCACCGAATGCACCACGAGCGGTGCGGCAAGCAGGTGCAGCCAGAAAGCGCATTCCGAATAACGCGTCAGGCGGTTGGGATCGGACAGGTCATAGCGCATGGCGGCAATGAAGACGCTGACACCCAGCAGGCCGAGCAGCAGGGGAAGATGCGAAATCGCGTATGTCGGCGCGGCAAAGGCCACGGCCATGTAGACAGCTGTCACCGCCGAACCGGCCAGCGGCAGCAAAACGAAGGGCAGCCGGAAGCGGAGATAATAGGCAATGGCAGCCGCCACACCTGCCAGCGCGCTTAAACAGCCGATGGCAAAAACAAGCTTGTCGTGCTCCATGCCCTTGAACAGCCCGCCGGCAAGAAAGGCGGCCGCTATGGCAACCGCACCGCAAAATGCCATCACCACGACGATGGATGACAGCGGCATGCGCAGCCGCCGCGTTACCAGTTCGCCGAACAGCCAGCCGATGGCCGCAACAACCGCGAATGTGACTGCACCCGCAAACGGACTGTCGCCGCCCATCAGAACCGTCCAGTCGAGACCCAGGAATTCGATTGCACTGCCACCGATCCCGAAGGCGAAGATCAGCAGGCCGATGGCGAGGAAGAAATCGCGGAAACCCCGGAACAGCCGGAAAGGCTCGTCGGGGCTTGCATATTGAGCGTGCCCGCCCGCGTCCTGCCGGGCGATGGCCAGAATCCGGGCGCGCTGGTCATCGGAGATGATGCCCTCGCGCACCGCATGATCGAGAACGGCCTCACTCGGCATCCAGCATCTCCAGCGTGACCTTGTCATTGGTGTAGACGCAGATTTCGGCGGCAATCGCCATGGCTTTGCGGGCAATCTGTTCCGCGCCCGAATCGGTGCCGGCGAGGGCGCGGGCTGCGGCCAGGGCGTAGTTGCCGCCTGAGCCGATCGCGATGATGCCGTCTTCTGGCTCCAGCACATCGCCATTGCCGCTGACAACCAGGCTGACTTTATCGTCGGCAACGATCATCATGGCTTGCAGGTTGCGCAGCGCACGGTCGGTGCGCCAGTCCTTTGCAAGTTCGACGGCTGCGCGGGTCAGCTGGCCGGGATATTGCTCAAGCTTCTTTTCCAGCCGGTCGAACAGCGCAAATGCATCCGCGGTTGCGCCTGCAAAACCGGCCAGCACGCTGCCGCCCGAGCCGATCCGGCGCACTTTTTTCGCCGAGTGTTTGATCACGGTATCGCCGAGGCTGACCTGTCCGTCGCCTGCGACGACGACCTTGCCGCCCTTGCGCACGGTGATGATGGTGGTGCCATGCCAGACGGCGTCGCGTTCGCTGTGTGCCATAAGGCTTGTTGCTCCAATAACCCGAAAGACAGTCCCATGTAGGATTTATGCGTGTCTTTTGGAAGGCATGAGTGAAATCAACGAACCCGCAAGGTTTGCGGGCCTGGCCGGACGTCGCCGGCTTTTGGCACCTCCGCGGAGCAGCGCGAACCCGGCGTGAGCGAAACAAGACCCATTAACCTGACTTGTTAGCAATACTGGCGTGTTTCCACGCGCGCTGGTAAAAGCCGCCACTTGTCAGTTTTGATGAAAACAGGTGCTCCATGAGCAAGGCCCGGCGCGCGAAGCTCTCGCGCAAGACCAACGAGACGGATGTAACCGTCGCCGTCGATCTCGACGGTACCGGCAAGGCGAAGATCGAGACCGGCATCGGTTTCTTCGATCACATGCTGGACCAGGTCGCGCGCCATGGCCTGATCGACCTCACCATCAAGGCCAAGGGCGATCTGCATATCGACATGCACCACACCGTGGAAGATGTCGGTATCACGCTCGGCCAGGCAATTTCCGAAGCGCTTGGCGAGCGCCGCGGCATCTGCCGCTATGCGTCCAGTGATCTGCCCATGGACGAGGCGCTGTCGCGTGTTGCCGTCGATGTCTCCGGCCGCCCCTTTCTCGTCTGGCGCGTGGCCTTTCCGTCGGAAAAGATCGGCGCGATGGATACCGAATTGTTCCGTGAATTCTTCCAGGCGCTGTCTCAACACGCGAAAATCACGCTGCATGTAGAGAACGTCTACGGCGACAATTCGCACCACATCGCCGAATCCTGTTTCAAGGGTCTTGCCCGCGCCCTTCGCGGTGCCTTTGAAACAGATCCGCGTGCCGCGGATCGCGTGCCATCGACAAAAGGCACCCTGAGTGTCTAGACACTTCAGCACCTAGGCACTTGAGCGCTGGGCCGATTGGCGCTTTAACGCAACACTTCGGCATTCGCCAGACGTCAGCTCGTAATGGCAGAGTAACAAAGCAAATGGTGGTCTATTCGGCATATGCACCAGCCGGAACCGCGCCGGTTAGCGTCCGCGATGGCGACAAGGTCGTTTTCATCAAGGACGGCTTTGCCTGGGGTGCGCTGGTGCTTTCGTTTATCTGGCTGTTTGCGAACCGGTGCTGGATCGCGGCCCTTGCGGTGCTGGCGATCACGGTCATCCTGGGTGTTGCTGGCGAATACTATCCGCAGTTCGCCGATGCGCTCGGCGCCATAGGCCTCCTGTTTTCCATTCTTGTTGCCTTCGAGGCCAATGGCTGGCGGCGCTGGAGCCTGGCGCGCAAAGGGTATGATTTTCTCGGCGTTGCCGCTGGTGCCAATCTGGCCGAGTGCGAACGCCGGTTTTTCGAAAACTGGATTGATAATTCCGGCTCGCAAGCCGTTGTCCCCGCACCGCGTCCCGCAATGGCCGTGAAGATGTCCGGGGCGCCAGGTATCGTTGGCATGTTTCCGGAGGGCGGGCGATGATCTCGAATGTCGCCATCATCGACTACGGTTCCGGCAATCTGCACTCCGCCGAAAAAGCCTTTGCACGCGCTGCCCGCGAAGGCGGAACCGGGACCACGGTGACTCTGACCAGCGACCCTGAGGTCGTGCGCAAGGCCGACCGCATTGTGCTGCCCGGCGTTGGCGCCTTTGCCGACTGCAAGTCCGGTCTGCTGGCGATTGACGGCATGGAAGAGGTACTGATCGAAACCGTGATTGGTGCGGGCCGGCCGTTCCTTGGCATTTGCGTCGGGATGCAGTTGATGGCCGAACGCGGCCTGGAATATGGCGAGACCCCGGGCTTCGGCTGGATCGGCGGTGATGTCATGCGCATCGAGCCGGCAGACCCCATGCTGAAAGTGCCGCACATGGGCTGGAACACACTCGACGTGGTGAACCCGCACCCCCTGCTTGAAGGCATTCCCACGGGACCCGACGGGTTGCATGCCTATTTCGTGCACTCCTATCACCTGCACACCACCAATGCCGCTCAGTGTGTCGCAACGACGGACTACGGCGGCGCGGTGACGGCGATGGTCGGACGCGACAACATGGCTGGAACCCAGTTCCACCCCGAGAAGAGCCAGACGCTCGGCCTCAAGCTGATCGCCAATTTCATGAAGTGGGCGCCATGATCCTGTTCCCGGCCATCGACCTGAAGGACGGCCAGTGCGTTCGTCTCGTCAAGGGCGAGATGGACCAGGCAACCGTCTATAATGCAGACCCGGCTGCTCAAGCCGCGAGCTTCGCCGCCGACGGGTTTCCATGGCTGCATGTCGTCGATCTCAATGGTGCCTTCGCCGGAAAAGCGGTGAATGCATCAGCCGTGGATGCGATCCTGTCCGCCGTTGCCGGGCGCATGAAGGTTCAGCTCGGCGGCGGCATCCGCACACTGGAAGATGTGGACCGCTGGCTTGGCGCGGGCTTGTCTCGGGTGATCCTCGGCACGATTGCGGTGCGCGATCCCGATCTGGTGCGTGCAGCCGCAAAGACACACCCCGGGAGGATTGTCGTCGGCATCGATGCGCGCGGTGGCAAGGTTGCGGTGGAGGGCTGGGCGCAAACCAGCACGCTCGACGCGGTCGATCTAGCCCGGCAGTTCGAGGATGCAGGCGTTGCCGCGATCGTTTACACCGACATCGACCGTGACGGCATACTGACCGGCATCAACTGGGAAGCAACCATTGCACTGGCTGAAGCCGTATCGATTCCGGTCATCGCATCCGGCGGTCTTGCCTCCATGGAAGATATCGAACGCCTCGCGCAGCCCGACGCGGCAAAGCTTGAAGGCGCAATTTCCGGCCGCGCGCTCTATGACGGACGCATCGATCCGGCTGCCGCGCTGGCGCGGCTGGCGAAAGCTGCTTGAGGGAGTGACACGCCAGATGCTGAAGACCCGTGTCATACCCTGTCTGGATGTGAAGGATGGCCCGTCCTCCCGCAGCCGCTTTGCGGCGAGGACGGACAAAACTCATGAAAGGCGGCCGTCCGGATGCTGAAGACCCGCGTCATACCTTGTCTCGATGTGAAGGACGGCCGCGTCGTCAAGGGCATCCAGTTCGTCGATCTGATCGACGCCGGTGATCCGGTGGAGGCGGCAATCGCCTATGATGCCGCAGGTGCCGACGAACTCTGCTTTCTCGATATCACCGCAAGCCATGAGGATCGCGGCATCCTGCTCGATGTGGTCACCCGCACGGCGGAAGCCTGCTTCATGCCGCTGACCGTTGGCGGTGGCGTGCGCACGGTCGATGACATCCGCACCTTGTTGACGGCCGGTGCCGACAAGGTGTCGATCAATACCGCCGCAGTCAACGACCGGCAGTTCGTTGCTCGCGCCGCGGAAAAATTCGGCGAGCAGTGCATCGTCGTTGCCATCGACGCCAAGCAGGTATCGGACGAAGGCGAGCAGCCACGCTGGGAGATATTCACCCATGGCGGGCGTAAACCGACGGGCATAGACGCGCTGGAATATGCCCATGAGGTCGTGTCGCTGGGTGCGGGGGAACTGTTGCTGACCTCGATGGATCGTGACGGTACGAAATCGGGCTTCGACAATGCGTTGACCCGGGCGATTTCCGATGCGGTCGCGGTGCCGGTTATCGCGTCGGGCGGCGTCGGCAACCTCGATCATCTGATTGACGGTGTCCGCGAGGGCCATGCGAGCGCGGTTCTGGCCGCATCGATCTTCCATTTCGGCACGTACACGATCGGCCAGGCAAAACGCCACATGGCCGCCGCCGGTCTGGCGATGCGGCTCGACGGTGTCGGAGGTGCGTCATGAGCGCACATATCATGAAAGAACGTGTCGATCTCGACGCGCTGATGGAAATCGTCGCAGCGCGCGCCGGCGACGCGCCGGAAAAATCCTATACCGCCAGCCTGCTTGCCGGCGGACCGGAGCGTGCCGCAAAGAAGTTCGGCGAAGAAGCCGTTGAAGCTGTGATTGCAGCGGTTAGCGGAGATACGGCTGCCCTTACAGCGGAAACAGCCGATGTGCTGTATCATCTGGCCGTCATGTTGCAGACTACGGGCGTTTCGCTTGATGACGTTTATGCCGAACTTGCCCGCCGCACGGGCCAGAGCGGGCATGCCGAAAAGGCTTCCCGCACCAAGAGCTGATCATTCCGGGGCTGATCACCATGGACCAGATGTCACCAGCCGAGCTGTCGCCTTATCAGACCTTCACCCGCGAGAAGTGGGCGGAACTGCGTGCCGATACACCGATGACACTGGCGCAAGCCGAAATCGAGCACATGCGCGGCCTCAACGAACACCTGTCCATGGACGAGGTGGAACAGATTTACCTGCCGATGTCGCGGCTTTTGAGCCTCTATGTCGAGGCAACCCAGTCGCTGTTCCGCGCGACACAGGAATTCCTCCACGCCGGCAAGTTCAAGGTGCCCTACATCATCGGCATAGGTGGGTCGGTTGCTGCGGGCAAATCGACCACCGCGCGTGTGCTCAAGGCTCTGCTGGCGCGCTGGCCGAACACGCCCAAGGTTGATCTGGTCACGACAGATGGCTTCCTGTTTCCCAACGCGGTGCTGGAAGCAGACGGGCTGATGGAACGCAAAGGGTTTCCGGAGAGTTACGATCTTCCCGCGCTGCTGGAATTCCTGACCCGGATCAAGGCGGGTGACCGCTCTGTTCCCGCGCCGGTTTACTCACACTTCACCTATGACATCGTCGAGGGTCAGCACGTCGTCGTCGACCGGCCTGACATCCTGATTCTGGAAGGCCTCAACGTGTTGCAGGTGGGAACCATGCCGCGCGATGGCGAAGCGATCCCGTTCGTGTCCGACTTCTTCGATTTTTCGATCTATCTCGATGCCGACGTGAAGACGGTCGAGAAGTGGTATATCAGCCGCTTTCTGCGCTTGCGCAGCACGGCATTCCGCGATCCCGGATCTTACTTTCACCGCTATGCGCAGCTTGACGATGATGCCGCGCGCGAAACCGCGCTTAGCATCTGGAACAGGATCAATCTGCCCAATCTGGTCGAAAACGTCCGGCCGACGCGCCACCGTGCCGACCTGATCCTGAAGAAGGGCGCCGATCACCGCATCGAGACGGTGAACCTGCGCAAACTCTAAGCCTACCCAATCGTCATTGCCGGGCTTGACCCGGCAATCCAGGAGCAAATGGCAACACACACCGCTACTGGATGCCTGGATCAAGTCCGGGGAATGATGGATGAGCTAAATTGCGGGCTTTCATCTACCGTCGCGTCGACAGTGGCCAGCGCAGTCCCTTTAAATCGGGAATCCGTTCTCGCGCGCAAGATCACGCAGACTGATCTGTGGTCGCGCGCGAACAGGAAGCCCGCCGCATAGAGATGGCCGGCGCCGGTCAGATCGACCACGCGTGCCATCCGTCCGGGCGTATCGGATACCTCGCAATAGCCGCGCCTGTCAGCCGTCAACAGAAGGGATATTGGCAGTGGAGCACAGCGTAATAACGCATGTGGTATAGTGCGCGCGATTCTCTTCCCCCAGTGAGGTTCGCCGCATGACTGATGCAGAAAACAAGTATTCCGCCGTCGCAAAAATTGCATTTGAAAATGCTTTGCATGCTGAGTTGCCAAACGACAACTCTATCGATGGCCTGATTAGCGCATTTGAGGCCGCATGCGAAACTGATGATGCGGGCAACGAATTTTGGAGCGCCCGTGAGTTGGCCGTTTTGCTTGGCTATCAGGACTATCGCAACTTCTCGAAAATCATCGAAAAAGCGAAGGTCTCATGCAAGGGCAGCGGACATGACCCAGAAGACCATTTCGTTGACGTCACCGATATGGTCCAAATTGGCTCTGGCGCAGCACGAGAAATCGATGACGTAAAATTGAGCCGCTACGCATCGTATTTGGTGGCTCAAAATGGCGATGCTAGAAAGCGTCCAATTGCGTTCGCCCAAACCTACTTCGCCATTCAGACGCGACGGCAAGAAATTCACGACGCGGAAGAGGCCGCATATTCGCCCCTCTCAGAGGATCAAAAAAGGGTCCTACTTCGTGAAGAAATCAAAGAGCACAACAAGCACCTTGCGAGCGCAGCAAAATCGTCTGGCGTAGTTCAGCCCATCGATTTCGCGATCTTTCAAACTTATGGGTACAAGGGCTTGTACGGTGGGCTCGACAGGCCGGGTATTCAGCGTCGTAAAGGGCTGCGGGCAAAGCAGAATATTCTGGATCATATGGGAAGCACGGAGCTCGCGGCTAACCTGTTCCGCGCAACACAGACCGAAGAAAAACTGCGGCGCGAGGGAATCAAGGGCAAAGATGCGGCAAACCGCGCGCACTACGAAGTTGGCGCAAAGGTTCGGCAGACAATTTCGGAGATTGGCGGGACGATGCCGGAAGCCTTGCCACCCGCAGAGGATATTAAAAAGGTTCAGAAGCGTTTGAAGAAAGCAAAGATCAGTCTGTTGCCCGAAACCAAGTAGGCGTCATTTCAGACACCCCAAACCACATTCCCATGTGTGTCCGGGACCTTTCTGAGCGTTTCTCGGGATACTGCCTGCACGCCTTGCCAACGCGCTTTGTGAGATCAGAAACAAACTTCCTGTCCCTCGCATCCATGCCGGATATGGTATGTTCACAGGTTTATGGGCGGGCGCGTTTCATGCCGTAAGGCTATGAGAATCCGGTGATTTTGGTACGTACTTGATGATGCGTTTGCTACCTAATGGCGCATTTGCCCTGGAGTGCCGGGTCAAGCCCGGCAATGACGGATAGGGTATGAGTGGCAAGCAGATTTAGCTTGCTGCCGGTTCAGGAAATTTAACTGCAGCCGCCTAGACGGGAAAGCCGTTCTCGCGCGCAAGATCGCGAAGGCTGACCTGTGGTCGCGCGCCGACATGCGAAATCACTTCGGACGCGCAGATTGCAGCAAGGTGTCCGCATTCCTCGGGCGTCATGCCGCGTACCCGCGCAAACAGGAAGCCTGCCGCATAGAGATCACCCGCGCCAGTCAGATCGACAATGCGGGGAACCGGCTGTGCCGGCACATCGATCCGTGAGCCCGTATTGAAGATCGATGCGCCTTCCGCGCTGCGCGTGATGACGGCAGCCCGGGCTTCTCCGCCGAGCGAATCCATTGCGGTGGCAAGATCACCCGTCTGATAAAGCGCACGCACTTCGTGCTCGTTGGCAAAGACGAGATCGACCGTGCCGGAGCGGATAAGCTCGAGAAACTCGTCGCGGTAGCGTTCGACGCAGAAGGCATCTGACAGCGTAAGAACAACCTCGCGTCCCGCGGCCTTCGCAACGTCGGCCGCCTTCACGAAAGCCCGCTTGGCATTATCAGGGTCCCACAGATAACCCTCAAGATACAGCACCCGCGATGCGGCAATCGTACCCTCATCGATATCGGCGGGACCCAGTTCCTGCGCCGCGCCCAGAAAGGTATTCATGGTGCGCTCGCCATCGGGCGTGACAAGAACGAGGCAGCGTCCGGTAGCGGCACCTGAATCGAGCGGCGCGGTTTCGAAACCGACGCCGAGCGCACGGATATCGTGAGAGAAAACGTCACCAAGACCGTCATCGGCAACCTTGCCGACGAAAGCCGCCGACCCGCCCAGCGAAGCGATGCCTGCAATCGTGTTGGCTGCCGATCCGCCGGAAGATTCCATGCCCGGACCCATCTGGCTGTACAGCAGGTCTGCCTGTGCAGGTCCGATCAGGTGCATCGAACCCTTGGCGAGATCATGCTTGGCAAGAAAGGCCTCATCGGCGCGCGCGATCACATCGACGATCGCGTTGCCAAGGCCGATGACATCATAGCGGGTGTCGGTCATGCGCTTTCAAGTCTCCCGATAATGGTCAAACGGTTTTCAGTTCCTGAGGTTTCCGGGCTTGATAACGCCCTGAGGCGATAACATGTTTGCGTCTGGTCAATGCACCGGCCAATTCCCGCCTTTTCCTGCAACTCATTCCGAAACCGACAGGACGAACATGCTTCAGGACGCCGTCACGTCTTTCAACCAGATGTTTGAAAAGCCGTTTCGCGGCGTCCTGTGGAAGACGATCGGGCTGACTCTCCTGCTGTTTGTGGCCGTCTTCGGCGTTTGCTTCAAGCTGCTGGAATATTTTTCCGCCGATTTCGCCGCCTGGATCGTCACCGCGGCAGGCATTGTCGCCGCGCTTATCTATCTCGTTGCCTGCGCGTTCCTGTTCCCGCCGGTGACTGCGCTGGTGGCGAGCCTCTACCTTGATGACGTAGCCGATGTCGTCGAAAAACAGGACTATCCCGCCGACGCTCCGGGCAAGCCGATGCCCGCGGGCGAGGCCATCGTGCAGGGCCTGCGCTTCATGCTGATCGTCATCGGCGTCAACCTGCTGGTATTGCTGGTGATCTGGTTGCCGGGCGTCAATGCCGCCGCCTTCTTCATTGCCAACGGCTATCTGCTGGGGCGGGAATATTTCGAACTGGCCGCAAGCCGCTTCCGCCGCCGTGACGATGTGAAGGCGTTCCGCAAACAGTATGGCGGCACGGTTTTCATGGCCGGTATGGTGATCGCGCTCTTCGTTGCGGTGCCGGTTCTCAACCTGATGACACCTCTATTCGCCACCACCTTCATGGTCCACACCCACAAGCGGCTGTCTGGGTCGCGCCCTGCGGATTAAGCGGTCTTATCGGGAAAGATGCAGTAATCGGCGATGATGCAGCGGTTGCAGGCGGGCTTTCGCGCCTTGCAGATGTAACGCCCGTGCAGGATCAGCCAGTGGTGAGCGTCGCGCTTATAGGCTTCCGGCACCACGCGTTCCAGATTGTCTTCCACCGCGCGAACGTCCTTGCCCGGCGCAAGTCCGGTGCGGTTGGCGACGCGGAAGATGTGGGTATCGACTGCAATCGTCGGTTCTCCGAATGCTGTGTTGAGCACCACATTCGCGGTCTTGCGCCCGACGCCGGGCAGGCGTTCAAGCTCCTCGCGGGTGCGTGGCACCTCGCCGCCGAACTCATCGAGGATCATCTGCGACAGCGCCAGAACGTTCTTCGCCTTGTTGCGGTAAAGTCCGAGGCTCTTGATGCGCTCTCGAATTCCTTCTTCGCCAAGCCCCACCATCTTCTCCGGCGTGTCGGCATCGGCGAAGAGTATCTTCGTTGCCTTGTTGACCCCGACATCGGTCGCTTGCGCCGACAGGGCGACGGCAACAACCAGCGTGTATGGATCGCGATATTCGAGCTCGGTGGTTGGTTCCGGATTGCCCGCTTTCAGCGCAGCGAACATCGCCTCGATGGTTGCTGCATCGAGTTTCGTCGGCTTGGGCCGTCGCGCGGGCTTTTTCTTCGTTGCGGCTTTTGGCTTCGGGGTCTGGCTAATGGGCATTGGATTTCTATACTTAGGGTCATGAATGACGCCAACCCGAATCCTGACGTTCCTGCTTCTGATGCGGGTGAAAAACCGCTGTTCGAGGCGGTGATCACGCCGCACCGCTCGCTGAGCGCGCGCGGCTTCCTCGCCGTCATGTCGTTGATCGCCAGCGTCAGCTTTGTGTCGGGGTTGGCATTCTGGATGATCGGAGCATGGCCGGTGGTTGGTTTCTTCGGGCTCGACGTGGCGCTGATCTGGTACGCCTTCCGCGCCAACTATCGTGCGGCGCGCGTGCGCGAGATCGTCTCGGTCAGCCATGACAGGTTGCGTATTGAGCGCACCGATACGAAAGGTCACCGCCGCCGTATCGAGATGAACCCCTACTGGGCGCGTCTTGAAGCCGAACGCGACGAGGAGTTCGGCATGCTGGGCTTGTCCGTCGTGTCCCACGGGACCAGCGAGCGCGTCGGCGACTGGCTGTCACCGTCCGAACGCGAAGCCTTCGGCAAGGCTCTGGCCAAGGCACTCCATGATGCCCGCAACACGATACCCGTGCATTAATCCGCTAATGCAGGAATCGGGTGGGTTTGCCGTTTTTGCCGGTTTAGACAGGCTTCATGTGAATTCAACATGGAGCCAGACCGATGATGCTCGATGGCACAACCACCAGCCGTTCGGCATGTTCCGCCATGACGGCCAACGATAGCGCGATGACAGAAATCCGTTCCAACACACTCGACGATTACACCCGCGTGCGTCGGGCGGTCCGTTTCTTGACCGAGAACTGGCGTGACCACCCCGACCTCGACACGATCGCGGATGAGATGGGTCTCAACCCGACACAGGCGCAGAAGCTGTTCCACCGCTGGGCGGGGCTGACGCCGAAACAATTCGTGCAGGCGATTACGCTGGATCATGCGCGCAGCCTTCTGGCGGAGCACGAGACAGTGCTCGACACCGCTTACGACGTTGGCCTGTCGGGCCCGGGGCGACTGCATGATCTCTTCGTCACCCACGAGGCGATGACGCCGGGCGAGTACCGCAATCGCGGTGCCGGCGTGGAAATCGCATACGGCTTTCATCCCGGACCATTCGGGTTGGCGCTCGTCATGGCGACGCCGCGGGGCCTGTGCGGCCTTGCCTTTTGCGATGGCGAGGAGGGGAAGGCGGAGGCGCTTGCCGACATGACGCGGCGCTGGCCGGCTGCCGATTTCGTCGAGGATCAGGCCCGCACCACGCCCTATGCCGCGCGCATCTTTGATGCTGATAGCTGGTCTCCGGACACACCATTGCGTGTCGTCATGATCGGATCGGATTTCGAGGTTCGCGTCTGGGAGACGCTACTGAAGATCCCCTTCGGCAAGGCAACGACCTATGGCGACATTGCCCGCCATCTCGGCAAGCCGAACGCGGCGCGCGCCGTCGGGGCGGCAGTCGGGCGCAATCCGATCTCCTTCGTCGTGCCCTGTCACCGCGTGCTCGGCAAGTCCGGTGCGCTGACCGGCTATCACTGGGGCCTGACGCGCAAGCGCGCCATCCTCGGCTGGGAAAGCGGACTGGTCTGACCCGGAGCATCGTTGCGAAAAAGTGGATACCGGTTTTTCGCGAAAAACGATGCAACCACATAAGAAAAGAGCAAGCGTTCCGTTTCCATCAGAACGCATTTTGCACCGTTCAGCTTGCAAGATCCTGTTTGCTGACGATGCCGCCGGCTCCGTCGAGCCGGTAGATGATCGGTGATCCTGTGGCGAGTTCGCGTTTGACGATCTCCTCGCCCGACAGCCCTTCAAGCTGCATGATCAGGGCCCTCAGCGAATTGCCGTGCGCGGAAACCAGAACACGCTCGCCTTTCAGCACGCGCGGCAGGATTTCCGCCTCGAAATAGGGAAGCACGCGCTCGGCGGTGTTTTTCAGGCTTTCGCCGCCGGGTGGCGGCACGTCGAAGGAGCGGCGCCAGACATGCACCTGTTCCTCGCCCCACTTCTCTCTCGCGTCATCCTTGTTGAGGCCGGTCAGATCGCCGTAGTCGCGCTCGTTCAGCGCCTGGTCGCGGATCGTTTCCAGATCGCCCTGGCCAAGCTCGTCGAGCATGATGGACAAGGTGCGCTGCGCCCGCGACAAAGCGCTGGTGAATGCGATATCGAAGGACAGACCGAGCTCTTTCAGCGCCTTGCCTGCGGCGTGGGCTTCCTTCACACCCCGCTCGGTCAGGCCGGGGTCCTTCCAGCCGGTGAACAGGTTTTTCAGGTTCCATTCGCTTTGCCCGTGACGCACGAGCACAAGGAGGCGTTCCATGTCGCGTCTCTTTCCATAAGATCTAGAGCGTGTTCAGGAAAAGTGTGTAGCGGTTTTCCGCCCGGAACACGCGGCAAAATAAAGGATTAGAGCAAGTGAGGTTTGATGGAGTTCAAACCTCACTTGCTCTAATCGGAAAGGCCGAGCACATCGGCCATCGAATAGTGTCCTGGCTTCTTGTCGAAAGCCCAGAGTGCGGCCTTGACCGCACCACGCGAAAAAATCGATCGATCCGCAGCGTGATGGGCGAGCACGACGCGCTCGCCGGCGCCGGCAAAGATCGCCTCATGGTCTCCGATGACGCTGCCGCCGCGGATCGTGGCAAAGCCGATGTCGCCGCGTCTGCGCGCTCCGGTGTGGCCGTGGCGTGCATAGACACCGTGGTCCTTGAGTGAAATGCCGCGGCCTTGCGCCGCCGCCTCGCCCAGCATCAGCGCGGTGCCCGACGGCGCGTCGACCTTGTCGCGGTGATGCATCTCGACGATTTCGATGTCGAAGTCGGCATCGAGCGCAGCTGCCACCTTGCGTGTCATCGCAACAAGCAGGTTGACGCCAAGGCTCATGTTGCCTGCGCGCACGATGCGCGCGTGGCGCGCGGCTGCATCGAGCTTTTTGATGTCGCCTTCCGATAAGCCCGTCGTGCCGATGACATGAACGATACGCGCCTGCGCCGCCAGTTCGGCAAAGGCGAGCGTTGCCACGGGCGCTGTAAAATCGAGCACCGCCTCGCAGCGGGCAAAACAGGAGATCGGATCGTCGGTAATCGCAATGCCATTGGCGCCAAGGCCTGCGAGCTCGCCGGCGTCTTTGCCCAATGCATCCGAACCCTCGCGCTCGATTGCCGCGACGAGTTCGCAAGTCTCGGTTTCGGCAATGGCGCGGATCAGCGCCTGCCCCATGCGCCCGGCGGCGCCGACAACGACGAAACGCATGCTGTCCTGTCCTTACAATGCAAGAATATCTGCGCTGCCTATAGCAGGCCGCAGGGGGCGTATAAACCCGACGAAAGGCATGGGCGTCGGTCAGAACCCGGTCAGGTGTCGCCCGGCTGCGGCCCGTCATAGCCTTCGACGATGACCAGATCGCCTTCGGAGGCCCCGAGCCGGAGTTTCATGGCCGTTTCGTATTCTGGCGAGCGGTAGCAGTCGAGAGCTGCCTTGTAGGTGGGAAATTCGATCACGACATTGCGCGACCGCGCCGTGCCCTCGACGCTTTCATATGTGCCGCCGCGCGTCAGGAACCGCGCGCCATATTTCGAAAATGCCGCGGCATTGGCCGCGACATAGGTTTTGTAGGCGTCAAGGTCCGAGACATCGACCCGTGCAACCCAGTAGCCCTTCGGTTCCGCCATGCGCCTGATCCCCCCGTTTGAGTGCGGGGCAGATTATAGCGTTGTGCAGGCGCCGGGCTACAGCGCCGTGGCGATCTCGGTGACGATTTCGGCTGCCGCTGTCGCCGGATCGCGGCTTTGGGTGATCGGGCGCCCGACGACGAGATAGTCCGCACCGGATTTGATTGCCGATGCTGGTGTGGCCACGCGCTTCTGGTCGCCCGTATCGCTTCCCGTGGGCCGCACGCCCGGCGTGACGATGGTCAGCGAGGTGCCGGTCTGCGCACGCACCGCCGCCACCTCCTTGGGTGAGCACACGATGCCGCCCATGCCGGTCGCGGCGGCCGATTTCGCCCGGTTGATGACGAGCGCTTCCGGCGCATCGACATATCCGGCCTCGGCAAGATCGGCGGTGTTGAGCGAGGTCAGCACCGTGACGCCGAGCAGGCACAGCTTGCTGTCGCCGAGACCTGCGACGGCGGCGCGCATCGCTGCCGGGTAGGCGTGTACGGTCAGGAAGGCAAAGCCCTGGTTAGCGGCATTCTCGACAGCCTTCGTCACGGTGTTGGAGATGTCGAGCAGCTTCAGGTCGAGAAAAACATTATGCCCGTCGGCGGCAAGATCGCGGGCAAGATCGATACCCCCGCTCATGGCGAGTTCCAGGCCAATCTTGAAGACGCCGACGTGACCGGTAAGCGAACCGGCGAGGCGCTCCGCCGTTGCGGTATCGGGCACATCGAGCGCGACGATAAGCCGATCGCGGGCGGACAGGGATGTGATATTCGCGCTGCTCATTCAGTCACTCAAGCGCTGGGGCGGCGGTAGGTCCACACCCGCGCGGGCGGGAGGTTGCGCCACACCCACTTCGAGACGTCGATTGTATAGTCGCCATGGCCCATGGGTACCGGCGGTACCAGCGCGTAGGAGAACTGAACGATCGGCTTGCCCGGATCGAGCGCTTCGAGGCAGTCGTTGATCAGCCGCACCCGCTGCGGCAGCGGCCGGGTGAACAGAGGCAGGCCGGTGACGACACCGGCAAGTTGCGGATTGCCGAGATGGCGCAAGTGATTGCGAAGCTGGTAGGCATCGCCGCGCAGCACCGTGACGCCGGGAAACGCCTCCTTGAGTATGCGGCAGAACTTCGGGTTGAACTCGACAAGCACGAGCCGTGAAGCGTCGAAGCCGCGCTCGATCAGCGCTCGGGTGATAACCCCGGTGCCCGGTCCAAGCTCAATGAGGATGCCGGGATGGTCGGGATCGACCTCTTGCGCCATGCGGTTGGCGAGTTCACGGCTGGACGGGCTGACGGCACCGGTGCGCAATGGAGCGGATGCCCAGGATTTGAGAAAACGAAGATCCTCGACGAACTGATCGCGCTTGCGTCTGTTTGCGGTCGTGTGATGCTGCATTCGCCTCTGTCCCCCGCCTTGCTTACGCAAGCGTCAATCCGCCTCGATGTGCTACGGCGTTTTTCGGTTTCTGACAAGGCAACCGCCATGTCGCACGCCGTATAGGTTTTTCACCGCGATCGCGACGCTTTCATGACCGGTTGCCATCATTCATCGCCCCGGCCCTGAAAAAAATCCTTCACCCTCGAAAAAAACCCGTGCGCATCCGGAGTGTTCTCGTCCGACGTCGCCTTTTCGAAATCCTGCAGCAGTTCACGCTGCCGTTTGTTCAGGTTGACCGGCGTCTCGACGATTGCCTGCACGTAGAGATCGCCGCTCTGGCGCGATCGCAGCACGGGCATACCCTTGCCGGCAAGCCGGATCTGCGCCCCGGTCTGGGTTCCAGCTGCAATCTTCACAGGCGTACTGCCGCCATCCAGCGTCGGCACTTCGAATGATCCGCCAAGCGCCGCGGTCGTGAAACTGATCGGGACCCTGCAGAACAGGTCCGCGCCATCGCGCTGGAAAATGTCGTGCGGCTTCACCGAGAGGAAAATATAAAGGTCGCCCGCCGGTCCACCGCGCAGGCCGGCATCGCCTTCGCCGGAAAGCCGGATGCGGGTGCCGTCTTCGACGCCGGGAGGAATGTTGATCGACAAGGTGCGTTCGCGTGTGACGCGTCCGGCTCCGCCGCAATCATCGCACGGCGTGTCGATGGTCTCGCCGCTTCCCCCGCAGCGCGGGCAGGTCCGCTCGATGGAGAAGAAACCCTGGGACGCGCGCACCCGGCCCGCGCCGCCGCAGCCGCTGCAGGTCGTCGATCCGGTGCCCGGCTTGGCGCCTGTGCCGCTGCAGGCTTCGCAGGCCGCACTTGAAGGCACGCGGATTTCCGCGCTCTTGCCGGCAAAGGCGTCCTCGAGGCTGATTTCCATATTGTAGCGCAGGTCGGCGCCCCGGCGGTTGTTCTGCCGCGCGCCGCGCCGCCCGCCACCACCCATGAGGTCGCCGAAGAGATCGTCGAATATGTCGGCCATGGACGCGCCGAAATCGCCATTGAACCCGCCGGCCCCGGGGCCGCCGTTTTGGAATGCGGCATGACCGAAGCGATCGTAGGCAGCGCGTTTCTGCGGGTCCTTCAGGGTCTCGTAGGCGACGTTGACTTCCTTGAAGCGTGCCTCGGCCTCCGCGTCGTCAGGGTTGCGGTCGGGATGCAGCTGCATCGCGAGCTTGCGGTAGGCCGACTTCAGTGCCGCACCATCCGCATCGCGTTCAACGCCGAGAATTTCATAAAGGTCGCGCTGAGACATCGCCTGGCTTTACTGGCTGCCGTGAAGAACCTGCGAAATGACATCGCGGCAAGCACCGCTTGTGCATCCCGCTTGAGATAGTGACGCCTGTACGCGGAATCCACCCTGTCCACGCCTTGAAGGGCCAGGCTGTGTTAATTCCGCAACGTGCCGGGACTGTCAACGCCCCCGATGGGGCCGGATACGAAACGGGCGGCTTTATTAAGCCGCCCGCATGCGATTCTGCTTCGGTCCGGTCAGGCCGACTTCTTCTCGTCGTCGTCCTTGACCTCCTCGAAGTCGGCATCGACGACATCGTCGCCGCTTTCGCCGGACACTTCGTGGTCGGTGTCCTCCTGCGAAGCCGCATAGATCGCCTCGCCGAGCTTCATTGCTGCTTGCGTCAAGGCTGCGGCCTTCTCGTTGATGGCCTCGGGATCGCCGCTTTCGATGG
Organism: Rhodobiaceae bacterium; assembly: GCA_020637855.1. Lineage (GTDB taxonomy): Bacteria > Pseudomonadota > Alphaproteobacteria > Rhizobiales > Tepidamorphaceae > JACKJK01. Next base: position 168,544 of record JACKJR010000004.1, read on the forward strand.
CTTCCTTGGTGTCGGCAACAGCAAGCTCGATGGTGTTCTTGTCGGCGTCGGAAAGCTTGTCGCCATGCTCGGCGAGCTGCTTCTCGGTCGCATGGACCATCGATTCGGCCTGGTTCTTGGCCTCGACGCTCTCGCGCCGCTTCTTGTCTTCCTCAGCGTGCGATTCGGCGTCCTTGACCATCTGCTCGATATCCGCGTCGGACAGACCGCCGGAAGCCTGGATACGAATCTGCTGCTCCTTGCCGGTGCCCTTGTCCTTGGCCGACACGTTGACGATGCCGTTGGCGTCGATGTCGAAAGTGACTTCGATCTGCGGCATTCCGCGCGGTGCGGGGGGCAGGCCGACAAGATCGAACTGGCCGAGGATCTTGTTGTCGGCAGCCATCTCGCGCTCGCCCTGGAAGACCCGGATCGTCACCGCCGACTGGTTGTCCTCGGCGGTGGAGAAGACCTGACTCTTCTTGGTCGGGATCGTCGTGTTGCGGTCGATCAGACGGGTGAACACGCCACCCAGCGTCTCGATGCCGAGCGACAGCGGCGTCACGTCGAGCAGCAGCACGTCCTTGACGTCGCCTTGCAGCACGCCGGCCTGAATGGCGGCGCCGATGGCGACCACTTCGTCCGGGTTCACACCCTTGTGCGGCTCCTTGCCGAAGAACTGCTTCACGACTTCCTGGATCTTCGGCATGCGGGTCATGCCGCCGACGAGAACCACTTCGTCGATCTCGCCGGATTTCAGGCCCGCATCCTTCAATGCCGCCTTGCACGGCTCGACGGTGCGCTGAACCAGATCGTCAACCAGCGCCTCGAACTTGGCGCGAGTGAGCTTCATGGTCAGGTGCTTGGGACCGGATGCATCGGCGGTGATGAAGGGCAGGTTGATTTCGGTCTGGGTCGATGAGGACAGCTCGATCTTCGCCTTTTCAGCCGCTTCCTTGAGCCGCTGCAGCGCGAGCTTGTCGTTCTTCAGATCGATGCCTTGTTCCTTCTTGAACTCATCGGCGATGTACTGGACCAGACGCATGTCGAAGTCCTCGCCGCCGAGGAAGGTGTCGCCGTTGGTCGACTTCACCTCGAACACGCCGTCGCCGATCTCAAGGATCGAGATATCGAACGTGCCGCCGCCGAGGTCGTAGACCGCGATGGTGCCGGTGTTCTTCTTGTCGAGGCCATAGGCAAGCGCTGCCGCCGTCGGCTCGTTGATGATGCGCAGGACTTCAAGGCCGGCGATCTTGCCGGCGTCCTTGGTGGCCTGACGCTGGGCGTCGTTGAAATAGGCGGGAACCGTGATGACAGCCTGCGTCACCGGCTGGCCGAGGAAGGATTCAGCCGTTTCCTTCATCTTCTGCAGGATGAAGGCGGAAACCTGCGACGGCGAATAGTCCTTGTCGTGCGCCTTGACCCAGGCGTCGCCATTGTCCGCCTTGACAATATCGTAAGGCACCAGACCCTTGTCCTTCTGCGTCATCGGGTCGTCGTAGGTGCGCCCGATCAGACGCTTGATGGCGAACAGCGTGTTGGAGGGGTTGGTGACGGCCTGGCGCTTGGCCGGCTGGCCGACGAGGCGCTCGCCATCGTCGGAAAATGCCACCATCGAAGGCGTCGTGCGCGCACCTTCGGAGTTCTCGATGACTTTTGCGTCCTTGCCGTCCATGACGGCGACGCAGGAATTGGTTGTGCCGAGGTCGATGCCAATGACCTTGCCCATGATAACACTCCCAGTGGTTCGGCGGGTCGCGTTCGGCCCTGTGAGGCGCCTTGCGCAGAATGCGCGGGTTTGCGGCCCCCTTGGGGTTGCAGGAAAACGGCTCCAGGACCCGCAAGCTTGATCGCTTTGTCGGCGACTCAGTCCAACGGGTCAAGGAGACTTGAGCGCTATATAAGAAGCACCGCCTTATGCTGCAAGGCGGTATGAAAGGAAGAATCCGGAGCGCGACTGCGCGACCGGCCAACTTTTTGGCCGCCCCGCGGAGCCGGTGAGCAACGCGAGCTCGGCGTGAGCGAAATAGAATCATGAGTGAAAACATGATTGAGCCCGTTGCGGGCTTGAAATGGTATCCCGGTTATCTCGATACGCAGGCGCAGATGTCCTTCGCTGCTGAAATCCGCGAAGTGGTGCGCGCCGCGCCGCTGTTCACCCCGGTCATGCCTAAAACCGGCAAGCCGTTTTCGGTGCGCATGACCAATTGCGGTCCGCTCGGCTGGGTTTCGGACCGCGACGGGTACCGTTATCAGCCGCATCACCCGAAAACCGGCAAGCCATGGCCGGATATGCCTGCTGGCCTGCTGCGGCTGTGGCGTGATGTCTCGGGCTACGGGCACCCGCCTCAAGCCTGTCTGGTCAATCATTATGCGCCTGAAGCGCGGATGGGCCTGCACGTGGACCGCGACGAGAAGGATTTCGATGCCCCGGTCGTTTCCGTTTCTCTCGGCGACACATGTGTCTTCCGTTACGGCGGCCCGGCCCGCAAGGACCCGACGCGTTCGTTCAAACTTCAATCCGGTGACGTGCTGGTGCTGGGCGGTCCGGCCCGCCTGATCCACCACGGGGTGGACCGGATATTGCCGGGCACGTCCAGACTGCTATCGGCGCCCGGGCGCATCAACCTGACCCTGCGCCGGGTCGGTCCGGCAGATGATGAGATGATGTAAATCCGCGCGAATGGTCGCCGATCGCGTGGATTTTGTTCAAACACCTGCTTCAGTACGGGCATAACCCCCTCGCGCAATCGTTGTTACGATGAAAGTCTGGCCAGAACGGCGGATTTGCGTGAAACTTGTAAAAATCCGCCTGAACTCCACCCGTTGCCCCGGGAGTTGAAATCATGAACGCGCCAAGTTCCCTTCAGGAACGGTATCTCGATTTGCTCGAGGCGCACATCGCCCAACCCGCACATGACCCGCAGGCCAATGCGGTCAAGCAGCTCGCCTATGACATTTCCCGCGATCTGGAGGCGGGAACGGTTTCCACCTCGGATCTGGAAGGCCTTGCGAAGACGCTGTCCGACCAGGCGCTCGTCGCCCGTGCCGGGCGGTTGTCGGCCTATATGGAATCGGGTTCGTCGGACGAGGCGCTTGCGCGCTTCGACCGCATGGTGCGCGCGTCCGCGATGGGAGATGGCGGCAAGCCGATCCCCTTTGAAGCCTTCTGCATGCGCTGGCAGCGGTCCTCTTTCGGCTTCGTCCTGACCGCGCATCCGACCTTCTCGATGTCGGACAAGCTGCGTGCGATCATCGCAGAACTTGCAACGCACGAGGCCGGATCGCCGGAATATGATGCGGCCATTTCGGCACTTGATGGCGAGCCGCATCAGCCGGAAGCCGAGCAGACTCTGCTGCGTGAACACAAGAGCGCGCAAGGCGCGCTGAAGCGTATGGCCGGCGCGCTCGATATCCTGCACCGCCAGCTCGTCGAGATTGCGCGTGATCTCTACCCGCTGCAGTGGGCCGCGTTCCGGCCCGAGCTTTCAACGCTGGCTTCATGGGTCGGCTACGACCTGGACGGCCGTTCCGACATCGGCTGGTCCGATTCGATCGGTTTCAGGCTGCGCGAGAAAGCAGACCAGCTTGAAGCCTACGCGGCGTCGGTCGCCGCGATCATCGAAAAAGGGCCCGCCGGTCCGAATGTCGCTGAAAGCCTGGGTGAGCTGAAAGGCAAGCTGGAGCGCGCGGCAGCCAGCGCCAGGGCGGAAGCGCAAGCCTTCTGCGCCGATATGTCCGATGAGAAAGCCTTTGCCGCCGCCGCGAACAGGCTCACCGATCCCGATCCGGACCGCATCCTCGACACCAAGGACATTCGTGGCATCCTGCACGAGTTGATCATTGCGGAAACGTCTCAGGACGTTCGCATCGAACTGATCGTCCTGCATGCGGCGGTCGCAACGCGCAGCCTCGGCACCGGCCATGTCCATGTGCGCATCAATGCGGTTCAGGTCCACAACGCGCTGCGCGCGCATCTTGGCTGGACCGGGCAGGGGGCGCTCGATGGACGCCTGCCGCTGTCGAACCTCACCGCCGAGATCGCCGCGACGAAGCCTGCGGCCATCAATTTCGCCTCGCTGGAAAACGAGCAGACAACGGCATTGCGGCAGATGATGCTGGTTGCGCGGTTTCTGACGCTCATCGATCGCGACACCGTGATCCGCTACCTGATCGCGGAATGCGAGCAGCCCCTGACGGCCGTGGCCGTGCTCTATTTCGCGCGGCTGTTCGGCATCGATGACCGCATCGATATTTCGCCCCTGTTCGAAACGCCCGATGCGCTTGAGCGCGGCAACCGGCTGATCGAGCAGTTGATCGAGAACGAAGCGTTCCGCACCCATCTCGAACAGCGCGGGCGCATTGCGATCCAGACCGGCTTTTCGGATGCCGGCAGGTTTATCGGCCAGATCCCGGCGGCGCTGGCCATCGAACGCCTGCAGATCCAGATGGCGCGGCTGATCGATGCTGCCGGGCTGAAGGATGTCGAAGCGCTGATTTTCGACACTCACGGCGAATCGCTTGGCCGTGGCAGCCACCCCGGATCACTGACCCATCGCCAGCATCACATCATGACGCCATGGGCGCGCAGCTGGTTCAGGCGCCTGTCGATCCCGCTGAAGCATGAATCGAGCTTCCAGGGCACGGACGGCTTCCTGCTGTTTGAAACCGACGACATGGCCTTGCGTTCGGTTTCCGGGGTGCTGGTTGCCGAGAACAGCTGGACGGTCAACGAGAACGATCCGTTTTATACCGACATCGCCTTCACCTGGGATTTCTACCGCGCCCTGCGCACCTACCAGACCGCGCTGTACAATGATCCCGACTATGGTGCCGCGGTATTCGCGTTCGCCGGCAACCTGCTGTTTGCCACCGGTTCGCGCAAATCGCGCCGCGCCAGCGAAAGCGGCGGCGGGCGCTCCGACCTGTCGCGGCTCAGGGCCATTCCGCATAACGCCACGCTTCAGCAATTGGGATTTTTACCCAATGTCGTCACCGGCTTCGGAACGGCGGCGGGGGCGGAATTTGATCGTTTTGCCGAGCTTTGCCGCCGCTCGCCACGGGTGATGGCGCTGGTACGGATGATCGCCTTCGCCCGCAGGCAGTCGAGCCTCACCGCCTTTGCCGCGCAGGCGACGATCCTCGATGCGGGCTTCTGGATCGCCCGCGCCGATGCCGGCGGCCCGGGCCCGCAGCGGCGCGGTTGTCTCACGTTGGCAGAACGGCTCCGCGGCAACGGAACCGCATTTGCCTTCGCCCGCTTCCACAATCGCTTGCGCACCGACCTCTTGCATCTGGAAGCGTTGCTCAACGAGCTTGGTTCGGGCGTCAATCCGTTGGCGGATGAATCGCGCCGTGCGCTTTATCTGCTGCATGCGGTACGCATCGCGCTGATGATGCACGTCATGCTGCGCGCCGCCGATCTGCCGAGGTTTGCGGCCCGCAACGACTTCTCGCGCGAGGTCGTGCTCGATCTGCTGATCCAGATGCGGGTACCCGAAGCCGTCGACCTGATCGCCGAAACGTTTCCGCGCCGCGAGGATACGGGTTCCTCGGTGCCGATGCACGAGAAGGCGGATTTCGGCAAGGACCGCGACAGCGGCTATCCGCATATCCACGACCACATCATCACGCCGATTTCCGATGTCTATGCGCAGATGCGCAGGATCGGCATCGGCCTGTCGCACCGTTTCGGCGCATACGGATAATTATCCGGCGGCTCAGACCGTCTTGTCGATATGTTCCTTGTCGTTCGAGCCGGCGGTTTCCGCGCTGTTGTCGTTGCTGCCCTTGGCGGTTTCCGCTGCAGCTTCGACCTTTGGCTGCGCCGGCGCCGCTTTCGGGCCGCCCCTGGACACGCCGACCATTGAGGGTCGCAGAACACGCTCGCCGATCGTGTAACCATCCTGGGTAACCTGAAGCACCGTTCCTGCGGGAACGCTCTCATCGGGAATCTCGAAAATCGCCTGATGCAGGTTGGGGTCGAACTTTTGCCCTTCGGCGGCAATTGGCTTCACACCATGGCGTTCGAGCTGGCGAACCAGTTCACCCTTGGTCAGGCTGACGCCCTCGCGCATCTGGTCGAGGGCGATTTTCGCGCCATCGCCATCGTCCGGCTTTGCCGTGTCGAGCGCACGCTGCATATTGTCGGCAACCGCGAGAATGTCACGGGCAAACGAAGCGATCGCATACTGGCCGGCGTCGCGCACCTCGCGTTCGGTGCGTTTGCGCAGGTTTTCCATTTCCGCGACGGTACGCAGCAACCTGTCTTTCAGGTCGGCGTTTTCTTCCGCAAGCGCGGCTGCCGCAGCCGCTGCGGCCTCCATGTCCGGGCCGGAAGCCTGCGCGTCCGCGATGTCGTCCTGCATGGCTTCAGTCTCTTCGGCGCCGGGCAATTTTGCGTCGTTCTTGCTCATAACTCTCTGGTCCCGTTGTCATTGGCGGCACGCGTCAAAACGCGCGGCACGCCTCATCGCTCCGGGAATTTATATCGCCGGAGCATTCCGTGACGCGGATATCAGGGCTTTGGCTGCGAAAATCAACCCGCCTGCGGCGTATCGTCAGCCGTCGCCGAGAATTCGTCCGACCAGCTTCGCGGTATAATCGACCATCGGCACGATGCGCGCATAATTGAGACGCGTCGGGCCGATGACGCCGAGCACGCCGACGATGCTCTGGTCGCGGTCGCGATAGGGCGCGAGTACCACCGAGGAGCCCGACAGCGAGAACAGCTTGTTTTCCGAGCCGATGAAGATGCGCACGCCCTCACCGCTTTCGGCAAGACCCAGCAGCTCCACGATGTCGTTCTTGCGTTCAAGATCGGCAAGCAGCAGCTGAACGCGCTCGAGATCCTCGAGCGCGCTGAGATCTTCGAGCAGGTTGGCCTGGCCGCGAACGATGAGCGTCTGTGGGCTGCCGTCCTGTTTGGTGCCGAGGCTGGCAAGCCCCGCCTCGATGACCCGCTCGGTGAGGATCGCAACCTGGTTTCTCGCTTCCTCGCGCGCCCGCTCCATGTCCCGGCGCGCTTCCGCCAGCGTTTTTCCGCGTAAATGGGCATTGAGGTAGTTCGCGGCCTCGACAAGGCTGTCGGCGGGAACGCCTTCCGGCAGGTCGATAAGCCGGTTTTCCACCGCGCCTGAATCGCCCACCAGCACGACAAGGCACTTGCGCGGATCGAGCCGGACGAACTCCACATGCCGCACCTTGACGTCGTTCTTGGTGGCAAGGACGACCGCCGCGCTACGCGACAGGCCCGATAGCAGGTCGCCTGCCTCGGTCAGCACGTTTTCGACGGAACGCTGCCGGCCGGCGGCCACCTGCGCCTCGATGCTGAGCCGTTCGGCTTCGGTCAGCTCGCCGAATTGCATCAGCGCGTCGACGAAAAACCGCAGGCCCAGTTCCGTCGGCAGACGGCCCGCGGACGTGTGCGGCGCAAAGATCAGCCCGAGCGCCTCCAGATCCGCCATCACGTTGCGCACCGAAGCCGGCGACAGGTTGATGGACAGCGCCCGGCTCAGGTTGCGCGAGCCTACCGGTGTTCCGGTTTCCAGATAGCTTTCGACAATCTGCCGGAAAATCTCGCGCGACCGCTCTCCGAGCTTGGCAAGCTCGGATTTCACTTCTTCCAGCTTCGGTTCGGGCTCCTGTTGCCCCGGCATCACCGGGCGGAGATGGGTCACGCGGTCCATGATGTGATTATGTTCGTCGCCATCGCGCCAACGTCAAGCCTCCGCATGGCTTATAACGCGGCAGAAACGGCGCGGCCTTTGCGCTTGCGCTGCGAACCGGTTACAGAGCGAATAAGGAATTCGCACCACCACACTTCCAACAGGGGATGCATATCCATGCGCCCGTCCGAACGTTCTCCCGATAGCATGCGCACCGTCACCATCGAGCGCGGCGTCGCAAAGCATGCCGAAGGCTCCTGCCTGATCCGTTTCGGCGATACCCATGTGCTGTGCACCGCATCTCTTGAAGAACGCCTGCCGCCATGGCTTCGGGGCCAGGGCCGCGGCTGGGTTACGGCTGAATACGGCATGCTGCCGCGCTCCACCCATGACCGGTCGCAACGCGAAGCCGCGCGCGGCAAGCAGGGCGGACGGACGCTGGAAATCCAGCGCCTGATCGGCCGTTCGCTGCGTGCGGTCTGCGACCTGAAACTGCTTGGCGAGCGCCAGATCACTGTTGACTGTGACGTATTGCAGGCTGACGGCGGGACGCGGACGGCCTCGATCACCGGTGGTTGGGTGGCGCTTGCCGAATGCATCGGATGGATGCGCGAACGCAATATGATCGACCTCAATCCGCTGACCGATCATGTCGCGGCGATCTCCTGCGGCATCTACAAGGGAACGCCGGTACTCGATCTCGATTATGCCGAGGATTCCTCCGCCGAGACGGACGCGAATTTCGTCATGACCGGCTCCAGCGGTCTGGTCGAAGTTCAGGCGACGGCGGAAAAGACGCCTTTCAGTCAAGGTGAGTTCCTTGATCTTCTCTCGCTCGCCTCCAAGGGTATCGGCGAGCTTGTTGAAATGCAGAAGAAGGCCTTGGCCTGAATGCGGCCTTTCCCGGAGAAGCTCGTCGTTGCCAGTCACAATGCCGGCAAGGTGCGCGAGATCCGTGACTTGCTGGAGCCGCTTGGCTGCGGGATCATTTCGGCTGCGGAACTTGATCTGCCCGAGCCGGAAGAAACCGGTGCGACATTTGAGGAAAATGCCAGGATCAAGGCGCTTGCCGCCGCAATGGCAAGCGGATTTCCTGCGTTGAGCGACGATTCCGGCCTCTGTGTCGATGCGCTAGACGGCAAGCCGGGCATCCATTCCGCGCGCTGGGCCGGGCCTGAGAAGGATTTTGCGCTTGCCATGCGCAACGTCGAGGAAGCGATGCAGGCAGCCGGCGCGACCGGCGAGGCAGACAGAAGCGCGTGCTTCGTCGCGGTTATGTGCCTGGCATGGCCCGACGGCCACACGGAACTCTTCCGCGGCGAAATCGAAGGCGTCATGGTCTGGCCGCCGCGCGGAACGAAGGGTTTTGGCTATGATCCCGTCTTCCTGCCGGAAGGTCATGAGCGTACATTCGGCGAGATGGATACAGCCGAAAAGCACGGCTGGCAGCGTGGACAGGACGAAGCGCTGTCGCACCGCGCGCGTGCCTTCAAGCTGATGGTCGAGACAGGTATCGGCGATGTCTGAAATCGCGATCAATGAACCGCCAAAGCCCGTCTATCCGGGAACCGAAGCAGACGACGCCGGTTTCGCCGTTTATGTCCACTGGCCGTTCTGTGCGGCCAAATGCCCCTATTGCGATTTCAACAGCCATGTCCGCCACGGTGGTGTCGATACCATGGGTTTTGCGGACGCACTGGTGCGCGAACTGGAATTCAATGCCGGACGGATGGCGGCAACGCCGCAGCGCCGCGTCCGCAGCATATTTTTCGGTGGCGGCACGCCGTCGCTGATGCCGCCAGAGGCCGTCGCGCGCGTAATCAACGCCGTCGGACGGTTGTGGCCGCTTGACCCGGATGCCGAGATCACGCTGGAGGCCAATCCATCGAGTGTGGAGGCGGGTCGGTTCCGCGGTTTCCGCGAGGCAGGCGTAAACCGCGTTTCCCTTGGCGTGCAGTCGCTGCTCGACGACCATCTGAAATTCCTCGGCCGCCTGCACAACCGCGCCGAGGCGATCCGTGCGCTGGAAATCGCCAACGCGACGTTTCCGCGCGTGTCCTTCGACATGATCTACGCTCGCCCCGGCCAGACGCCGGAAGCCTGGCGTGAAGAACTTGCCGAGGCATTGACGCTCGCCGGTGAACACCTGTCGCTTTACCAGCTCACCATCGAGCCGGACACGCCGTTCGCGAAACTGCATGCCGCCGGCAAGTTTGCCGTGCCTGATCCCGATACGGGCCGCGACCTCTACGATGTGACGCAGGAATTGACGGCGAAAGCCGGGTTGCCTGCATACGAGATTTCCAATCACGCCCGCCCGGGTGCGGAGTGCCGCCACAACCTCGTCTACTGGCACAGTGGAGACTTCGTCGGCGTCGGTGCCGGTGCCCATGGCCGTCTGACTTTGGCCGAAGGCCGTTATGCGACGTCCTGCGAACGAATGCCGGAAGCCTGGCGGCGCAAGGTGCTGGAACATGGCCATGGCATGGTGACGGACGAGCGGCTCGATTCGGTTGAGATAGCCGACGAGTTTCTTGTCATGGGCTTGCGCCTTGCGAAAGGCATCGACACGCTGCGCTACACCGAACTTGCCGGTCGTGCGCTTGATACAAACCGTATTGCCGATCTGGAGGAACACGGTCTTATCGCACGTGTCGGCAATCGCGGCCTGCGTGTCACGATGGAAGGTTTTCCCGTCCTCAATGCGGTGGTGGCGGATCTGGCGGCCTGATATCTGCGCGCGGCTTGTTTCTTATGTTTTTCGCAATTCCGGACGGAACCGAAGGTCCGCGTTAGCGAAAGCCGGAAGGCCGCTTTCCCTGGAATTGCGTTAGAACCACGATCCCCGGAAGGTCTTCGGCGCAGGGCTGGCGATCAAGCGATGCCAGAAAAAGTGTGAAGCGGTTTTTCGTCCGGCATCGCGCGTAAAAAAAGCCGCGTGTCGCCTAAAAACCAGAACCCCGGAAGGTCTTCGGCGCCGGACTTGCGACGCGCCGCCCCGGAGGCTGCACTTCAAGCACCGCCAGACCGCGTTCGCTGCGTCCCTGGCTATCGAACCGGAAGATCCCGTCGGTACCCTGGAAACCGTCGCGGTTTTCAAGGCGGCCCGCAGGATAGGGGTTATTGGGATCGATGCCCGCCAGTGCTGCCGCGAGGCTTGTCGCGTCATAGGCGAGAGAGGCAATGCGCGGCGGCTGGGCGCCAAAGCGTCCCTGATAGCGGTTTGCCAATCCGTTGAAACCGGCGGGATCGGGTGCTGCGAACCATGCGCCTGCCAGTTGCGGAATGCGCAGAACGGCAGGATCGTCCCACTGGCCGGTGCCGAGCAGTTTCACCTTGCCGAAATCGACATTGCTTGATTGCAGTGCCTCGACGATATGCGGGACTGCCGCTGCGCCATCGGGGATCATCAGCGCGTTGATCCGCGGCTTGGAGCCGGATGCGAGCGCTGCGATCCTGCCTGCGGCGCCCTTGATCGAGTTGATGTCCGGCTGATAGCGCTCGACCGAGATCAATTGGCCGCCATTGCGCGCCGCGGCCCTGCGCAACGCGCCTTCCACAAGCAGCCCGTAGGCATTTTCCGGAACCAGGGCACCGAAGGCCTTGCGGCCGTTCTGAGCCGCATGGAAGACCACGCGATTGACGTCGCTCTCTGCAAGAAAGCTCAATAGGTGGACCGGGCCACCAGCGGCATTCGGGTCGGACGAGAAGGCTATGACCGGAATATTCGACGATCCGGCGACCTGGCCAACGGCGGAAACCTCATTGGAAAAAAGCGGCCCGATGATCAGCGACGAGCCAAACTGGACGGCTTGACCTGCGGCTTCGCGCGCGCCCTCTGGCGTGCCCTTGGTGTCGAACGGGATCACCGTGATTGCGGCATTGGGAATCTCGGCGACGGCAAGCTCCGAAACGTTGCGCAGTACCTGGCCTGTCGATCCGGCATTTCCGTTCGCTGACAGTGGCAACAGCAAGGCAACGCGCACCGGGCCCGCACCGAATGCGTTTACCGCCGTACCCTGCTGCGGCGGTTGCGCGGGCTGCTGGCCGCGCGGAAAGGACGGCAGATTGCCGCCGCTGCAGGCGGACAGCAATACGGTTCCGGCCACGATTGCGCAGGCGCCGAGAAACCGCCGCCGCATAAGGCGGGTTATCGCGTGCCGGACTCCAGATACCATTCCCACACTCTCCCTGCGCATTCGCTGCGCAGCTGCACACCGGTTGCGGTAAACCCCGCCAGCGATGTGCGATACGGTAAACAAACGGTCAACATCGTAAGCGTTATGGCCTCTTGTGAAAACAGCCACGGGCGATGTTGCGGCAACCAAAGGCTGCTATGGTTAACCACCTGAAACAGAAGTTGAACCTGAAATCGGGACCGTTTCTTGGCAACACGAGAAAACAGCACTGAAAACACGGCGGTTCCGTCCGGCAGTTTTTCCATCGGCGCGAATGGTTTCAACGCATCAGCGCTGCAACCCGGGCTGCATATCGTCGCAACCCCGATCGGCAACCTGCGCGACGTAACAATACGGGCGCTGGAAACCCTTGCGGCTGCCGATCTCATCGCCTGCGAGGACACCCGCCACACCGCTAAGCTGCTCGATCACTACGCCATCAAGACCCGCTGCGTGTCCTATCACGAGCACAATGCCGCCGCGCGCCGGCCCGAACTGCTTGGCAGGCTCGCGGAAGGTGAAGCTGTGGCGCTTGTTTCCGACGCCGGCACGCCGCTGATTTCCGACCCCGGCTACAAGCTCGTCGAGGAGGCCGTCGAGGCCGGATTTCAGGTCTTTCCCGTCCCCGGCGCATCAGCCTTGCTGGCCGGCCTTGTCACGGCGGGATTGCCGACGGATTCGTTTTTCTTCGCAGGCTTCCTGCCCCACAAACAGGGTGCGCGCCGCAACCGGATTGGTGAACTCGTGGATGTTCCCGGCACGCTCGTTTTCTATGAAGCGCCGGGCAGGCTTGCAGCAACGCTTGCCGATCTGGCGGGCGTTCTGGGCAATCGTCCCGCGGCTTTCGCGCGCGAACTGACCAAGCGTTTCGAAACCGTCGAGCGGGGTTCATTGTCCTCGCTTGCCGCAAGCCTTGCCGATACCCCGGCCCCGAAAGGAGAAATCGTCGTGCTGGTCGGCCCGCCGGACCCGGGGGCGGAAAAGGCGGACACCGCAGATGCGGCATTCTCCGAACGTCTCGCCGGACTGGTCGCCGAGCACGGGGTCAGCCGTGCGGCGCAATTGCTGGCGCTTGAGACCGGTTTGAAACGCAAGGACATTTACGCCCGGGCGCTGGCGTTGCAGGCAGGTTTGGATAACGATCCATGACGCGGCAAGCGGGTTTTCCCGACAATCGCCGCGTTGCCGCCGAATCGCGTGGCCGAAGCGCCGAAACCAAGGCGATGCTGCTGTTGCTGGCGAAAGGTTATCTCCCGCTGGCGCGGCGCTGGCGTTCGCCTGTCGGTGAACTTGATCTCGTCGTCAGGCGTGGTCGGACGCTTGCCTTCGTCGAAGTGAAGGCGCGCCCTGATTTCAACACTGCGGCCTATGCGATTGCCCCGCTTCAGCAGCGCCGCCTCGTTGCCGCATCGCAGGCATGGCTTGCCCTCAACCCTGCCTTTGCTAGATACAGCATGCGGTTCGACGCGGTGCTGGTTGCCCCGCGCCGTCTGCCCCGCCACCTGCCGGATGCCTTCCGGCCGTAGGAACAGAATTCATGTCGCTGACTGTCGCCGTTCAGATGGATCACATCGCCAGCATCAACATTGCCGGCGATTCGACTTTCGCCCTGATGCTTGAAGCGCAGGCGCGTGGCCACAAGCTCCTGCACTACCACGTGCGCGACCTCGCCCAGCGTGGTTCGGACGTTTTTGTCACTGCCGAGCCGGTCGAGGTGCGCGACGAGAAGGGCAATCACTTCACGCTCGGCGAACGTGCGCGTATGCGCCTCGACGAGGCCGACGTCGTGCTGATGCGTCAGGACCCGCCCTTCGATATGGACTACATCACCGCGACCCATATCCTGGAGCGCGTGCAGCCGAAGACGATTGTGGTCAACGATCCGGACAGTGTGCGCAATGCGCCGGAAAAGATTTTCGTCACCGAATTTTCCGACCTGATGCCGCCGACGCTGATTACCCGCAACCACGACGAGATCGCCGCCTTCCGCAAGGAATTTTCCGACATCGTCATCAAGCCGCTCTATGGCAACGGTGGCAAGGCGGTGTTCCGGATCAAGCCGGGCGACGAGAACTATGGTTCGCTGATCGATATGTTCGATACCGTTTTCCGCGAGCCCTGGATGATTCAGCAATATCGCGATGAAGTGCGCCAGGGCGACAAGCGCATCCTGATCGTCGATGGTGAATTCGCAGGTGCCGTGAACCGCGTACCCGCCGAGGGCGACCTGCGCTCCAACATGGTACGTGGCGGCGCGGCATCGGCAACGGATCTGACCGAGCGTGAGCGCGAGATCATCGCGCGCCTCGGACCGACCCTGAAGGAAAAGGGCCTGATCTTCACCGGCATCGATGTCATCGGCGGATATCTCACCGAGATCAACGTCACCTCGCCGACGGGCATACGCGCAATCAAGAATCTTGGTGGCCCCGATGCAGCCGCCATGATCTGGGACGCGATCGAAGCCCGGCGCTAGCAGCAAGTATCGTTGCGAAAAGTGGGAACCGGTTTTTCGCGGACAATGATGCGACCATAAATCAAGTGGCTTTTTGTTCGCCTATTGTTCTCATGGAGAAGATGCGCTACTCTGACGTGTAGACGTTGGAGGGGTGCATGGTCGCACGTGTCAGAACGGTTGCATTCGAAGGCATCGACGCCCGCCCCGTCGATGTGCAGGTGCAGGTTTCAGCCGGCTTGCCGGCCTTCACCATCGTCGGCCTGCCCGACAAGGCGGTGGCTGAGAGCCGCGAGCGGGTTCGCGCCGCGTTAACCGCTGTCGGCCTCGCGCTTCCCCCCAAACGCATCACGGTCAATCTCGCTCCCGCCGATCTGCCCAAGGAGGGCAGCCATTTCGATCTGCCCATCGCGGCTGGTGTCATGGCCGCCATAGGCGCCATTCCCGCAACCGCGCTCGACGGACAGGTGGTGCTTGGCGAATTGGCGCTCGATGCGCGCATCTCTCCGGTTGCCGGCGTTTTGCCCGCAGCCATCGCCGCCAACGCGCAATCCTGTGGTCTCGTCTGTCCTCAGGGATGCGGCGGCGAAGCGGCCTGGGCGGCGCACGATATGGAGATCGTAGCACCCGGGAGCCTCACCGCGCTGGTCAACCATCTCAATGGCAATCAGGTTCTGCCGCGCCCGGCGCCTGTGATCGGTAAGCCCGCCAATCCGCTCGCCGATATGTCCGATGTGCGCGGTCAGGAATCGGCCAAGCGCGCGCTCGAAGTCGCGGCCGCTGGCGGCCACAATCTTTTGATGGTTGGTCCGCCCGGCGCCGGCAAGTCGATGCTGGCCTCACGGCTCCCCTCCATCCTCCCCGATCTCGCGCCGGCGGAAATGCTCGAAGTATCGATGATCCGTTCGGTGGCGGGGACACTCTCTTCGGAAGGCCTGTCCTCGGTGCGCCCGTTCCGCGCGCCGCATCATTCAGCCTCGATGGCAGCCCTCGTGGGCGGTGGCCTGCGCGCCCGTCCCGGCGAAGTGTCTCTTGCCCATCACGGCGTGCTGTTTCTCGACGAATTGCCCGAGTTCACGCCACAGGTGCTCGATTCCCTGCGCCAGCCGCTGGAGAACGGCGAGACGATCATTGCCCGCGCCAATCACCGCGTGCGCTATCCCTCCCGCTTCCAGCTTGTCGCCGCCATGAATCCGTGCCGTTGCGGCATGGCTGGCGAGCCCGGCCACACCTGCCGGCGCGGACCGCGTTGCGCGTCCGATTATCAGGCGCGTATTTCCGGGCCCTTGCTGGATCGCATCGACATCCACCTCGATGTGCCCGCGGTCACCGCATCCGACCTGATGCTGCCGCCGGCGCGCGAAACCAGCGCCGACATCCGTATGCGCGTCGAGACAGCCCGTGTTCTCCAGCAGCGGCGTTATGCTGCGCTCGGGCTTTCCGGCGCCCTGACCAACAGCGCGGTTGCCTCGCGGGTGCTGGAGGAGACCATGTCGCTTCAATCCGATGCACGCACGCTGCTGGCCGATGCCGCCGACCGTATGGGACTTTCGGCGCGCGGTTACCACCGCGTCCTGCGTGTCTCGCGCACCCTTGCCGATCTGGATGCTTCAGCCCATGTCGGGCGCGCTCACGTCGCCGAGGCGCTGTCCTACCGCGCCATGAGCGACCGGCTGGCGGTTGCCGCCTGACCGGGAACAGGCTCCGGCGTTAATCAGCGTTAACAGATGATTGACGCATCGCGGCGATGATCGCGCCATGAGCGGGAAGAATTCATTGCCGGCGACAACTGATTCGCCCGGGAAACCTCCAGTGCCGGCCACGATCGGCGCGCTGGCGGCCGGCGCGTTTCCGGCTGCGATCTTTGCCGCGATCAATGCCATGCCCGCAGCGCTTCCGGCATCCTCGCTCGCTGCCCTGATCGCAACGGCGCTTGGCGGCACGGCGCTGAGCCTTGCCGCAACCCGTGGGCGGGACGAGGTTACAACGGACCTTGCGCCCGAACGCGAGGAGGCCCTGTCCGACGCGCTCTTCCGGGCGCATGATGAGGTTGTTGCCCTGCGCCGTGAACTCGACGCGCAGGCCGACCTGATCGTCGATCACGATTGTGCAGGCCGGATCGTTTTCGCCAATGATGCCTTCCTGTCCGCCTATGGCGAGGATGCGGTCGGCATGCCCTTTGCCGAAATCCGGCCGGTGGACGAAACGGACCGGCACGACGCGTCGCATTATGTCACGCATATTGAAAGCAAATCCGGAGGGTCTGCGCGGGTCGTGGCCTGGCTCGACAGCCGCATTCAGCCGCATCCACAAGGTTCCGCATTCACCCGCAGTGTCGGGCGCGATGTCACCCGATTCGTCGAGGCCGCCATAGCGCTCGGTGCCGCACGCGATGAGGCCGAACAGGCGAGCCGGACGAAGGCCCGCTTCCTTGCCGCGATGAGCCACGAAGTCCGCACGCCGCTCAATGGCATCTTGGGACTGGCCAACCTGCTGCTTGACGACGAGCTGACACCCGCGCAGCGCAACCACATCCATGCGATACGCCAGTCCGGCCAGACGCTTGCCGCGCTCGTCGACGAGGTACTGGATTTCTCCCGTATCGAGGCCGGTCACATCGATTTGACGCAAGAGGATTCAAGCCCGCGGGACATCGTTCGGGAAGTCTCCGAGCTGCTGGCTATTCGTGCCCATGCAAAGGGTCTGGGCCTGGCTGCCTTTGTTGCCGCCGAAGTGCCGCAAGCGGTGAGGCAGGATGGCGGCAGACTGCGTCAGATCCTGACCAATCTTGTCGCTAACGCCGTAAAGTTCACCGAGAAGGGAAGCGTGACCATTATTTGCGGCTGGAAGCATGAAGGCCGCAGCCGGACCGGCGAGTTGATCATGGAAGTTCGCGACACCGGCGCGGGTATCGCGCCAGGGGATCAACAGCGCATCTTCGCGGAATTCGAGCAATCCGGTACTGCCGTTGCAGGCGGCAGTGGGCTCGGCTTGGCGATCGTCCAGCGGATCGTTGCCGCCATGGGGGGCAGCATCCGCCTTGAAAGCGCGCCCGGCGCCGGTTCCGTTTTCGTCGTGTGCCTGCCTTGCAAGGTCGCAAAACCGGCTGCAAAGCGCGAAAATCCACTTGCGGGCATGAAGATCGCGATTGAACTGCCGCAAGCCGGTGAGCGTGACTGTCTGGTGAAAACCTGCCGTTCGCTGGGCGCAAAGGTGGTCGCAGCTCCGCATGAAGCCGACATACTCCTGGCGGGGCTGGACGGTGGCGCCCCGGACGCTTCGCCGGGAAAGGCGATCGCATTGCTGTCGCTGACCGACCGGCCCGATCCTTCCTCCATTCGCGCCTGCGGTTTCAGTGGTTATCTGACGCGGCCGGTGCGTTCGGAATCCCTGGTGGCGCGGATTGCGGCGCTAAAAACAATGGACGTTCCGGCAATGCCGGTGTCGGCCTCGGATGAAGATCGCCTGCCGCGCGCGAAACATGCACTGAAGGTCCTGCTGGCCGAAGACGATCCCGTTAGCGCCATGCTGATGGTCGCCACGCTGCAGCGCATGGGCCATGAGGTTCTCCACGTCAGTGATGGCAGGAGCGCGCTCGAAAAACTGACGGCGGACACGAAGAATTTCGATGCGGCACTGCTGGACATCCAGCTCCCGGGGGCCACGGGTCTCGAAATTGCGCAGATCATGAAAGGCAGGGCACGCAAACCCGTCATGGTCGCGGTGACGGCGAATGCCCTCGCCCGGGACAGGGCCGCCGCGCTCGAAGCGGGCTTCGATGCGCATGTGGCCAAGCCGGTTGATCCGCGCCGTCTGGCTATGGTGCTGGACACCATCCCCCGTGCACATTCATCCGCTGCCTGAGCGCCTGTCACAAGACTGTCGGGGAAATGTGATTCCTGTCGCGGCAGGCCGCGCATTGGCGATTCGGCGCATCTGCGCGTAGGATGACCCGGCGATGGCATCACAATGGCGGAGCCTGAGCATGACTCTCATGGATTTCGATCTACCCGGAAAATCGCGCAACAGCCGCAACTGGGCGCCTGCGCCCAGCGCGCTGGTCGATGTGCTCACACCGCGCCGGCTGCGCACGAAATTCGACGCGCCGGAACTTTCGTCATCATTGGCGCGGATCGGATCTCTGGAAGCCCGCCTGGCACGCACCTCCGCCGAAGTCCGCTTGGCACAGTCGCTGCGCTATCGGGTTTTCTATGAGGAACTCGGCGCCATACCGGATGCCAGATCGCAGCGCGCCCGGCGCGATTTCGACCGGTTCGACCGCGCCTGCGACCACGTACTTGTGATCGATCACGATGTATCAGCACCGAGAAACGCGATCGGCCTGAAACGTCCCGCCGTTGTCGGGACCTATCGCTTGCTGAGGCATGAACGCGCGCGCGCCGCAGGCGGATTCTACACTGCCGGAGAATACGACATCGCGCCGATGCTGGGCCGCCTGCCGCATGTGCGTTTTCTGGAGCTCGGACGTTCCTGCGTTCTGCCGAGCCACCGCAATCGCCGAACGCTGGAACTGCTCTGGGCCGGTGTGTGGGCCTATATCCGCCACCACAGGCTCGATGCGATGATCGGCTGCGCCAGCTTTCAGGGCACAGACCCGCACGAACACGCACTGGCCTTGTCCTTCCTGCATCATTTCGCTCCCGCAACAGAAGAATGGCGCGTAGCCGCGCTGCCGCATCTGCGAGTGGCGATGAATATGCTGCCGCATGAAAAAATCGATGAGCGCGAGGCCTTGCGCGCGCTTCCCCCCCTGATCAAAGGTTACCTGCGCCTTGGCGCAAGTGTTGGGGACGGCGCGGTTATCGATGCGCAGTTCGGTACGGTCGACGTTTGCATGGTTCTGCCAACGGCAGCAATCAACCCGCGCTACTTCGACAAATTCGGTGCACCCGATTCACCAGTCGGGATTCAGCAGGCCGCCTGATCGTGCGCCGGAACGGCTTGAGCAATGTGTTCTCACGCATTTGCGGACGCAAAACAGGTGCCTGCTTTTGCCGGAGTAGCCTTACCCGCTGACGTTGAAAGCCGCGATCGCCGCCAGATTGACGAGGTCGCTGTCGCGGGCTCCGAGCGGGGCGATCTGAACCGACCGGTCGAAGCCTGACAACAGCGGGCCCAGCACTCTGGCTCCACCCAGTTCCTGAAGCAGCTTGGTGGTGATCGACGCGGAGTGGAACGCCGGCATCACCAGGACGTTGGCCGGCCCCGAAAGGCGGCAGAACGGGTAGGACGCCATCAGGTCGGGATTGAGCGCGACATCGGCGGCCATCTCGCCGTCGTACTCGAAGTCCGTGCGGCGCCCGTCAAGAATGCTGACGGCTTCGCGCACGCGGTCGGACCGCTCTCCGCGCGGATAACCGAAGGTCGAATAGGCCAGCAGCGCGACGCGCGGGTCATGCCCGAAACGTCGCGCGACACGTGCTGCCTCGACGGCGATGTCAGCCAGCTCTTCGGCATTCGGCATGTCGTGCACGGCCGTGTCGGCGATGATGACGGTCCGGTCGCGGCACAGCGCGACCGACGCGCCGATGATCCGGTGTCCGGGTTTGGCATCGATGACCCGGCGGATATCGTCAAGAACGGCGGCATAATTGCGCGTCACCCCGGTCACCATGGCATCGGCATCGCCGCGCGCCAGCATGCAGGCAGCGAAATAGTTGCGGTCGGTATTGACCATGCGCTGGCAGTCGCGCTGCAGGAAACCACTGCGTTGCAGCCGTCCGTAGAGGTATTCCGCATATTCCGTGGAGCGCTTTGACAGGCGCGCATTGGCGATATGCACATCATCACGACGTTCGAGGCCCAGCGTCTTGAGCGTTTCGAGAATTTCGTCGTCACGCCCGATCAGGATCGGTTCGCCCAGCCCCGCATTGGCAAAGGCGTAAGCCGCGCGAATGACCTGCTCTTCCTCGCCTTCGGCAAAAACGACGCGCTTGGGCGCATGTTTGACCTTGGTAAAGATGCCTTGCAGCGAACCTGCGATCGGGTCTGTGCGCGCGGAAAGCCGCGAAGCGTACTCATCGAAATCATCAATTTTGCGGCGGGCAACACCCGTTTCCATGGCGGCCTTGGCAACCGCGGGTGGCACACAGCTGATCAGCCTTGGATCGAACGGCACCGGAATGATGTATTCCGGCCCGTATTTCGGCCGCTTGCCGGCATAGGCGGCCGCCACCTGGTCGGGCACGTCCTCGCGGGCGAGCTGCGCCAGGGCATGTGCGGCCGCGATTTTCATTTCCATGTTGATCGCGGTTGCGCGCACGTCCAGTGCGCCGCGGAAGATGAACGGAAAGCCGAGGACATTGTTGACCTGGTTGGGATAGTCGGAACGGCCCGTTGCCATGATCGCGTCGTCGCGGATTTCCGCAACCTCTTCCGCCGTAATCTCCGGATCAGGGTTGGCCATGGCGAAAATGATCGGGTTCGGCGCCATCGAACGGATCATTGCTTCGCTGAAGGCTCCCTTCACGGACAGCCCGAACACGGCATCCGCTCCCTTCATCGCGTCCGCCAGCGTACGGGCGTCGGTTTTCACTGCGTGCGCCGACTTCCACTGGTTCATGCCCTCGCTGCGGCCTTCGTAGATGACGCCCTTGGTATCGCAGAGAATGACGTTGGCGGACTTCATGCCGAGCGCCTTGAGCAGTTCGGCGCAAGCGATGCCGGCAGCGCCGGCCCCGTTGATGACGAGCTTCATCTTCGAAATGTCGCGACCGGTCAGGTCTATGGCATTGATCAGGCCCGCGGCGGCGATGATCGCGGTGCCATGCTGGTCATCATGAAAAACGGGGATGTCGAGCAGTTCGCGCAGGCGCTCCTCAATGATGAAACATTCGGGCGCCTTGATGTCTTCAAGATTGATGCCGCCGAAGGCAAGACCCAGCAGCTTGACGCAATCGACGAATGCATCCGGGTCTTCCGTGTTCACCTCGACATTGATGCCGTCGATATCGGCGAAACGCTTGAAGAGCGCCGACTTGCCTTCCATCACGGGCTTGGCGGCAAGCGGGCCGCGATTGCCAAGGCCAAGGATCGCCGTACCATTGGAGATGACAGCAACGATGTTGCCGCGCGCGGTCAGTTCGAACGCCTTGTCCGGATCTTCCGCGATTGCCAGAACCGGCACCGCGACACCCGGAGAATATGCCAGAGACAAATCCCGTTGGGTCGCCATCGGCTTGGTGGCGACGAATTCGATCTTTCCGGGCCGCCCCTGTGAATGAAACAGCAGGGCTTCCTGGTCGGTAAATGTGGGATGGGCTGGCTTTTTTGCAGTGGTTTTGCTGGACGGCTTCTTGGTCTCGGACATGGTCTTAAGCGACTCCCCTTACGCGACGGCGATATTGTCGGGGCATCGCAGACGAACGAGTTCGCGTGCCTCCTCTCCTCCCGTCCGGCATTATTGACTTTTTGGCGACAGTCTTTTGCCGGTTCGGACCAGCGAGCTTATCGGCGGGCAAAAACCTGCTCAAGGGTAATTCTGCGCACCCGGCGCTGTAATTTTCCCCGGATAAGTGTTTCGGCTGGACGATTGCCTGCGGTTTGCTAGTTTCGCCGGATGGCAGCAAAGCAACAGGAGCAGGCGGCGGTGACCCCGCAGGCAAGCCCGTCGGTGGACGCATCGGCGACCCCGATGATGCGCCAGTATCTCGAGATCAAGGCGGCGAACGCCGACAGCCTGCTGTTCTATCGCATGGGCGATTTCTACGAGTTGTTTTTCGACGATGCGGTTGCCGCCTCGCAGGCTCTGGGCATCACGCTGACCAAGCGCGGCAAGCACAATGGCGACGATATCCCGATGTGCGGCGTGCCGGTGGTCTCCGCCGATGATTACCTGCAGAAGCTGATCGCGGCGGGTTTCCGTGTCGCTGTCTGTGAGCAGATGGAAGATCCGGCAGAGGCCAAGAAACGCGGTTCGAAATCCGTCGTCAGGCGCGATGTCGTGCGTCTGGTCACGCCGGGAACCCTGACCGAGGAAGCACTCCTCGACGCGCGTGCCAACAACTATCTGGTGGCGGTCTCGCGCGTGCGCTCCGAAGGCGGTGACGAGAATGGCGCATTCGCTTTGGCCTGGGCCGACATCTCCACAGGCGAATGTGCAGTCCAGCCGGTGGACGCGGCTTCATTGGGTGCCGAGCTGGCCCGGCTCGATCCCGGCGAAATCCTGATTCCCGAAGTGCTGGAACGCGACGATGCGCTGTCACCGCTGTGGCTGGCTTACGGCCGGCGCGTCACGGCGGTCGCCAATGCCGGATTTGATTCAACCTCTGCGCCCAATCGGCTGTGCACCTATTACCGGATCGCGACGCTGGATGGATTCGGGAACTTCAGCCGCGCCGAGCTGTCCGCGCTGGGCGCGCTTGTCGCCTATGTCGAGCGCACGCAGGTTGGCGATCGTCCGCCGCTGATGCCCCCGCGCCATGCCGCAGCCGGTGAGACGATGGCGATCGATGCCGCCACCCGGGCAAATCTCGAAATGACCCGCACCCTGTCGGGTTCGCGTACCGGTAGCCTGCTCGCTGCAATCGACCGCACGGTCACTGCTGCCGGGGCACGCTGCCTTGCCGGCTGGCTGACGGCGCCGCTGACGGATGTGAAGGCGATTGCGGCACGCCATGACGCTGTAATGGCTCTGACCGGGGATGCGGGATTGCGCGCCCGCGTGGCGGCTGCCTTGCGAGCCTGCCCCGACATTGCCCGTGCGAGAGCCCGGCTGGCGCTCGACCGTGGCGGCCCGCGTGACATCGGTGCGATCCGCGATGCGCTGGCGGCATCCGCGCAACTGGCGAAAACACTGGCTGAAACGGACGGAAACGATCTGCCGGATCGATTGTCCGATACGGCAAAAGCCTGCGCGGATGTTCCTCAAAGCCTACCCGAACTTCTCGCAGCCGCACTGGTCGAGGAGCCGCCGGTACAGCGCCGCGACGGGAATTTCGTCCGCCCCGGATACCGCACCGACCTCGATGAGGCGCGAAGCCTGCGCGACGAGGGCCGCCGCTTCATTGCAGCCCTCGAAGGCCGCTACCGCGAAGAGACTGGCATCCGCGCCCTGAAAATCCGCCACAACGGCTTTCTTGGTTATTACATCGAGGTTCCCGCGCAGCATGGCGAGCGCCTGATCGAACAGGGCGGCGAAACCTTCATTCACCGCCAGAGCCTGCCCACCGCAAGGCGGTTTACCACCACCGAGCTTGCGGAGCTGCAGTCGCGTATCGACGCTGCCGCCGGAGAGGTCGAACTGATCGAGGCCAGTGTTTTCGAAGCGCTTCGTTCTGCCGTGCTCGAGGCGGGCGACACGCTTGCCGTGCTGGCTGCCGCCCTGGCCGAGCTCGATGTTTATGCCGGCTTTGCCGTGCTTGCCGCCGAACGGGACTATGTCCGCCCGGGCCTGAGCGAGGATACCGCCTTCGACATCCGCGGCGGCCGGCACCCGGTCGTCGAACAGTCGCTGGCTGCAAGCGGTCAGGGCACCTTCGTTGCCAATGGTTGCGATCTTGGTGCGCCGGAGGACGGCGGTGATGCCGGAGCCATCTGGCTGGTCACGGGTCCGAACATGGCCGGCAAGTCCACCTTCCTGCGACAGAATGCGCTGATTGCCATCCTCGCGCAGGCAGGATGTTTCGTGCCCGCGGACAGCGCGCGGATCGGCATCGTGGACCGGTTGTTCAGCCGTGTCGGTGCCGCCGACGACATTGCCCGCGGCCGATCCACCTTCATGGTCGAAATGGTCGAGACAGCTGCAATCCTCAATCAGGCCGGTCCGCGTGCACTCGTTATCCTGGACGAGATCGGCCGCGGTACGGCGACATTCGACGGGCTTTCGATTGCCTGGGCCGTGCTGGAACACCTGCATGAGGTCAATGGCTGCCGGGCACTGTTCGCAACTCATTTCCATGAGCTCGCGGCCCTGACGCAGACCCTGAACCGCTTGAAGCCGGCGACACTGAAAGTGCGCGAATGGCATGGCGATGTGGTGTTCCTGCATGAAGTGGTTACGGGTGCTGCCGACCGTTCCTATGGGGTACAGGTTGCCCGTCTTGCAGGCCTTCCGGATGCCGTTATCGAACGCGCGAAAACGGTTTTGTCTGAACTTGAAGCCGCCGAACGTGGTGCCGCGCCCCATGAGCTTGTTTCCGATCTGCCGCTGTTTTCAGCCAAGGTACAGGCTGTTCCTGCCGCAGCGTCAAACACCGCCAGTCCGGTCAGTGAAGCCGTTGCGGACCTGAACCCGGACCAGATGACGCCGCGCGAAGCGCTTGACTTCCTGTACCGGCTGAAGGAACTGAGCGGCCACGATGTGGCCACCACTCCCAAGGACAAGCGTGCATGAACGCGCCCGACTTCATTTCCGGCACGGTTGAGACGCGTTCTGCAAAGCTGTGCGAGACACTGTCGGCTCTGTGGGACGGTGACGGCGATGAAATGTCGCGGCGCAAGGCGGTACTCGATCACCTGAAGTCCTATATCGCCGACGGGCGTTCCGCGATCGAGGCGAAGTTGATCGACGATGGCAGGGGCAAGGCCTGCGCGCGCCGTTTGTCGGAACTGCAGGACACCACCCTGCTCGCGCTTTACGAACTGGCCTCGACCCGCATTTATCGGGCTGTAAACCCGTCTTCCGCCGAACGCATCGCAGTCGTTGCAACCGGTGGCTATGGCCGCGGCGCGATGGCGCCGGGCTCCGATGTCGATCTCCTCTTCCTGCTTCCCTACAAGCAGACTGCATGGGGCGAGAGCGTCGTCGAGTTTTTGCTCTACATGCTTTGGGACCTCGGCCTGAAGGTTGGCCATGCAACGCGCACGGTTGATGATTGTGCCCGCCTTGCCAAACAGGACATGACGATCCGGACGGCCATGCTGGACAGCCGGTTTCTGATCGGTGATGCGGAGCTGTTCGAGGAACTGAAGGCCCGCTACGCCAAGGAATTTCAGCGCGGCAAGTCGCGCGATTTCATCGAGGCCAAGCTGGCCGAGCGCGCCGATCGTCACAGTAAGTCAGGTGAATCGCGCTATCTCGTCGAACCCAATGTCAAGGATGGCAAGGGCGGTCAGCGCGACCTGCACACCCTGTTCTGGCTGGCGATCTATCACTATGGCGTCGATACGCTGGACGAACTGGTCGAGCGCGGCGTGTTCACCCGGGGCGAGGTCCGCCTTTTCAACAAGTGCGAGGAATTCCTCTGGGCGGTGCGCTGCCACCTGCATTTTCTCACAGGGCGCGCCGAAGAGCGTTTGAGTTTCGATCTGCAGCGCCCCATGGCGCAGCGGCTTGGCTACAACGATCATCCCGGCATCAAGGATGTGGAGCGCTTCATGAAGCACTACTTCCTTGTCGCCAAGGATGTCGGTGACCTGACCCGGGTGCTCTGCGCAGCTCTTGAGCTTGAGCACGTCAAGGAAGCGGCGGTGATGTCACGCTTCGTCGGCCGCTTCCGCCGCCGCAAGGCGGGCGAGCTGCCGGACATGCCGGATTTCACCATCGATGCTGACCGGCTCAACGTCGCCGATGATGATGTGTTCCGCCGCGATCCTGTGAACCTGTTGCGCCTGTTTTCGGCATCCGACCGCTACAATCTGGATTTTCATCCCGACGCAATTCGCCTGGCGCGCCGCTCGCTCAAGCTGATCGACTCCAAATTGCGCGATGACGAGGAAGCCAACAGGTTGTTCATCGAGGTTCTGACATCGCGAAGCGATCCGGAACTCGTGCTGCGGCGCATGAACGAAAGCGGTGTCCTGGGGCGCTTCATTCCCGATTTCGGGCGCATCGTCGCGCTGATGCAGTTCAACCTCTATCACCACTATACCGTTGACGAGCATCTGATCCGCTCGATCGGCATCCTGTCCGACATCGAACATCGCCGCTTGGAATCAACCCACCCGCTCGCCTGCGAAGTCATGTCGACGATTGAAAACCGCAAGCTGCTCTATGTGACGATGCTGCTCCACGACATCGCCAAGGGCAGACCGGAGGACCACTCCGTTGGAGGCGCGCGCATCGCCCGCCGCCTGTGCCCCAGGCTCGGGCTTTCCGCCTCGGAAACGGCGACTGTCGCCTGGCTCATCGAGCAGCACCTGATCATGAGCATGACGGCGCAATCGCGCGATCTTTCCGACACGCGCACCATCGAGGACTTCGCAAGCCTCGTGCAAACGCCCGAACGGCTGAAGCTGCTGCTGATCCTGACCGAAGCCGATATCGATGCGGTCGGGCCGGGTACGTGGAATGACTGGAAGGCGGCGCTGTTGCGGCAGCTCTACATGGAAACCGAAACGATCCTGACCGGTGGCCATCCGCGCGTTGCCCGCAATCAGCGCGTTGCCCGCGTCAAGGAGAAACTTCGCGAAGCGCTTTCTGATTGGCCGGACAGACAATTCGAGGCGTATGCAGCTCGACATTACCCCGCCTACTGGCTGCGCACATCGCTGGAGCGTCAGGTCGCGGACGCCAAATTCTTCGACAACCTGGCCCCGGGCAGTGAGCAGCTTGCTGTGCGTATCGATACCGATGCCGACCATGGCGTTACCGAGCTGACCGTCCTGACGGCGGACCATCCGCGCCTGCTGACCATGCTGGCCGGGGCTTGTGCTGCGGCTTCGGCCGATATCGTCGATGCGCAGATTTTCACCACCACCGACGGCTATGCCTTCGACACGGTTCGTCTGCGGCACGAGGGTGGAAGCAACGAAGACGAGCACCGGCGGGCAAACCGCGTCGTGAAGCATTTCGAAAATGCGCTGACCGGCGAACAGCCGCTTGATGAGCTTGTCGCCATCCGCGACAAGCCGCGCGGCCGCATCAAGGCATTCGACCTCGCCCCGCATGTGACGATTTCGAATGACCTGTCGGACCGCTTTACCGTCATCGAAGTTTCCGGCCTGGACCGGCCTGGTCTCCTGCAGTCGCTGACCGGCGCTTTGGCGCGCCTGAATCTCGACATCACATCAGCACGGGTCGCAACGTTCGGCGAGCGGGCCGTGGATGTCTTCTACGTCACCGACCTGACAGGTCAGAAAGTCATCAATACCAATCGCCAGAGCGCCATCCGTCGCCATCTGCTGGCGGTTTTCGAACCGGCCCAGAAGGCGGCCTGACCCACGATGAGCCTGCTGCGCAACTTTGCGACCGTCGGTTCGGCCACCGCGGCAAGCCGCGTTCTCGGTTTTGTCCGTGACATGTTGATGGCTGCGGCACTGGGCACCGGCCCCGTGGCCGATGCTTTCTTCGTTGCCTTCCGATTTCCAAATCTCTTTCGCAGGCTGTTTGCGGAAGGTGCATTCAACTCCGCCTTCATTCCGTTGTTCGCCCGCAAGCTGGAGGGCGAAAGCGAAGATGCGGCCAGGCAATTCGCAATCGAAGCATTGTCAGGCCTGCTGCTGGCGCTGCTTGTTCTCACGGCGGTCGCCGAAGTCGCCATGCCTTTGCTGATGTTCGTTCTTGCGCCGGGGTTCTATAAGGATCCGGACAAGTTCGATCTCGCGGTGATGCTCACGCGCGTCTGTTTTCCGTACCTGACCTTCGTATCCATGCTGGCGCTGGTGTCGGGCGTACTCAACGCGCTTGGCCGTTTCGCCGTGGCTGCTTTCGCGCCGGTCCTGCTCAATGTGGTGCTGATCGCCACGCTGACGCTGGTTGTCGCGCTTGGATATGCCAATACGCCTGCCGCGGGCTACTGGCTTTCGGGCGGTGTTTTCCTTGGCGGCGTGGTGCAGCTCGCGGCCGTGGTCTACGAGCTTTATCGCTCCGGCTGGGTGCTGATACCCCAGCGGCCGCGCTACACCGAAGGTGTCCGGCGCCTGGTCAGGCTGTCGATTCCGGCAGTAATTGCCGGCGGTATCACCCAGATCAACATCGTCATCGGCACGATGATCGCATCGATGGCGGCAGGCGCGGTCTCTTATCTCTACTACGCCGACCGGGTCTACCAGTTGCCGCTGGGGATCGTCGGTATTGCCATTGGCGTGGTATTGCTGCCCGATCTGTCGCGCAGGCTCAGGGCCGGTAACGAGGAGGCGGCCTCGGGTCAGCAGAACCGCGCCCTGGAATTCGCCATGGTGCTGACATTGCCGGCTGCCGCTGCCCTGTTCACCGTATCGGGCCCGATCATCGCCGGCCTGTTTGAGCGCGGAGCCTTCGATGCTGCTGCCACGGCACGAACCGCGCCGGCGCTGGCCGCTTTCGCGCTGGGATTGCCCGCCTTCGTCATGATCAAGGTGTTTTCGCCCGGGTTCTTTGCTCGAGAGGACACCCGCACGCCAATGTGGTTTGCCGCCATCAACGCGATCATCAACGTGGTGCTCAGCCTGGCTCTGTTTCCTTTCCTGCAGCACATCGGCATCGCGCTTGCGACCACCGTTGGCGGCTGGGTCAACGCAACATTGCTCGGCCTGACCCTATACCGGCGCAAGCACTTCCTGCCCGATGAGCGTCTGCGCCGCAGGACCACCGGAGCAGCGGCGGCAAGCGGGGCGATGGTCATGGCGCTGATCGTCTCGAGCGTGATCTTCGCGGTTTGGGCCGGCGAGACAGCATCTCTGGCCGGTAACATCCTGCACCTTGCCGTGCTGACCGTTGTCGGCCTGGCCGCCTATGCTGCCGCGGCTGTCATGCTTGGGGTGATTTCGCGTGCCGAACTGACGGGCTTCGTGCGGCGCGGCTGATACGCTCGCACCGGTGCGCTTGCGCCTGGCGCGTTCATCGGCCATAACCCGCAGCGCTTTTTCAAAGCGCGGTTCGCCGCTTATCTGCTTTCAGGGAACTTCCGACATGGCCGCGTTCGAACAGCGCGTATTTTCCGGCGTCCAGCCGACCGGCAATCTGCATTTAGGCAATTATCTCGGCGCGATCCAGAAATTCGTCGACCTGCAGGATGCGTATGATTGCATGTACTGCGTCGTCGATATGCACGCGATCACGGTGTGGCAGGACCCCGTCGAGTTGAAGAACAACATCCGTGAGGTGACGGCTGCATATCTGGCCGCCGGGATCGATGCGAAGAAGCACATCGTTTTCAACCAGAGCCGGGTGCCGCAGCACGCCGAGCTTGCATGGGTGTTCAATTGCGTTGCCCGCATGGGCTGGCTCAACCGCATGACGCAGTTCAAGGAAAAGGCCGGCAAGGACCGCGAAAACGCCTCCGTCGGGCTGTTCGCTTATCCCAACCTTATGGCCGCCGATATTCTCGTCTATCGCGGCACTCATGTGCCGGTCGGCGACGACCAGAAACAGCACCTGGAGCTGTCCCGCGACATTGCCCAGAAGTTCAACAACGATTTTGCCGGCTCGATTGCCGCGAACGGGCACGAGGACGGCTTCTTCCCGCTGCCCGAGCCGCTGATCACCGGCCCCGCGACCCGTGTCATGTCGCTTCGTGACGGTTCGAAGAAGATGTCGAAGTCCGACCCTTCCGATCTGTCGCGAATCAAACTCAGCGATGACGCAGACCAGATCGCCACCAAGATCCGCAAGGCGCGCACCGACCCCGAACCGCTGCCCTCCGAGATCAAGGGTCTGGAAGGCCGTCGCGAGGCGGAAAACCTCGTCGGTATCTATGCAGCCCTTGCCGGAACGTCGCCTGAAGCGGTGCTTGCCGAATTCGGTGGAGGCCAGTTTTCCACCTTCAAACAGGCGCTTGCCGACCTTTGCATCGACAAACTCGCACCAATAACCGGCGAAATGCGCAGGCTTCAGGCCGATTCCGCCCATATCGACTCTGTCCTTGCCGACGGCGGCGCGCGCGCCGAGGTAATCGCTGCAAAGACCATGGACGCGGTCAAGGACATTATCGGCTTCATCCGCTGATCTCAGATAGGTTGATCTAACTGCTTGTCGCCGGGCTTGCGCTTTGGCAGCATCGCGACCCATGACATTGCGCCGACAAAGCCGCGAAGAAGGCCACACGCGAAAATTCATGGTCGTCATCGATGAGACGACGGAATGCGAGCGGGCCGTTTATTATGCCAGCCGCCGCGCCCAGCGCACCGGCGGCAAGCTGATCATGCTTTACGTGATCAATCCCTCCGAGTTCGGGCACTGGATCGGCGTTGAGACGATCATGCGGTCGGAAGCCGAACACGAGGCTCGCAGTGTGCTGGGAGAATATTCCGAACGGTTGCGTGAAACCGTCGGCATCGAACCCGAGGCGGTAATTCGCGAAGGTGCGCGCGCAGAGCAGGTGCGCGCCCTTATCGAGGAAGACAAGGACATCGCCATACTGGTTCTGGCTGCCGGGTCGGGCCAGGACGGCCCCGGACCCCTCGTTTCGGAGATCGCAGGGCGATCATCGGCGGATTTCCCGGTTCCGATCACCATCGTTCCGGGAACACTCAGCGATGAGGACATCGTGGCATTGGCCTGATTCTGGGGTATAGACACCGATTCCACGTGGTTGCGTCTTGACCACGGGAGGGCTTCGCCCCAAATTTGGAAAACTTCTAAACAAATGGGCCGGCAAGAGCCCGTATTTGAGTGCACCATGCGCGCAAACCGCGCACATCCGGCAGGACTGCAACATGTTCATCCAGACCGAATCGACACCTAATCCGGCAACGCTGAAGTTCCTTCCCGGCCGTGCCGTTCTTCCCGGCGATACGCTTGATCTGCGATCGCCCGACGAAGCGGACTGCTCGCCGCTGGCACAGGCGCTGTTTTCCATCGACGGGGTGGCGGGGGTCTTTTACGGCGCGGATTTCATCGCCGTGACCAAGGGCGACGCCGACTGGCAGCATATCAAGCCGGCGGTACTCGGTGCGATCATGGAGCACTTCATGTCCGGCGTGCCTCTGATCGCGGGCGAACAGCAGGAGCCGGAAGGCGAGGATGAATTCTTCGACGAGGCCGATGCGGGCACGGTCGATACCATCAAGGAATTGCTTGAAACGCGCGTGCGCCCGGCCGTTGCCCATGATGGCGGCGACATCACTTTCCGCGGCTTCAAGGATGGTATTGTCTATCTCCACATGCGCGGCGCTTGTGCCGGCTGTCCGAGCTCCACGGCAACGTTGAAGAACGGTATCCAGAACCTGCTGCGCCACTTCCTTCCCGACGTGGAAGAAGTCCGCCCCGTCTGAACTCTTAAATTTTCTGGCGATTGCGCGCTGGCACCCGGCAGGCTACGAAGCCGGCCATGCGTGTTCTTGCCATTGATACCACCGGTCCGGCCTGTTCCATTGCCCTTGCCGATTTCGGCGAGAGCGAATCCGTGCGGGGCTGTATTGTCGAACTCATGCAGCGGGGTCACGCCGAAGCGCTGGTACCGATGCTTGACCGGCTTTTCGTTGAAGCCGGCGTGGCGGCAAAAAGCGTGGAGCGCATTGCGGTGACGGTTGGGCCGGGTTCTTTCACCGGCCTGCGGGTCGGCGTGTCAGCTGCGCGGGCTTTGGCTCTTGCGCTCGATGTTCCAGCGGTCGGGGTAAGCGTGTTCGAGGCGATACGTGAGAGCCTTGGGGATCAGGCGCCCCCTTTTGCCGTCGCCCTTGATGCGCGCCGGGATGAAATCTACCTCCAGGATTTCCCCGCCGCCGGGCAGGCCGCAAAACCCGTGGTCGTTTCCCTGCAGGATGCAGCCGGTATGATCCCGCCAGACTGCCATATCGTCGGCACGGCGGCGGCCCTGCTTGGCAAGGATCGCGGCCTTGAGGTTTTTCCGCTTGATCCGGTGGCAGTCGCACGCGCGGGAAGCCGCCTCGATCCGGCATTGTCGCCGCCGCGTCCGCTTTACCTGAGAAAACCCGATGCAAAACCGCAAGCCCATGCCCGTATCGCCCGCGTCTGATACGGGCTTTGTGCCTGTAGGGCCCGATTCGGCGATGGCGATTGCCGAACTGCACCGCAGGGCCGATCCGCCCGGCTGGTCGGTCGAAAGCTGGGAGAAGCAGCTGTCCCAGCCCGCCGTGTATTGCTTGTCCCATGTTGGCGGCCGCGGTCTCGATGGTTTTGTGACGGCAAGCATTGCCGGCTGTGAGGCTGAAATCCTGATGATCGCCGTTGATCCGGCCATCCGCGGCGCCGGGCTTGGCCGGCGCTTGTTGGAGCACGCGCTGGGTCATGCCGGCATGCTCGGTGCCGAATGCTGTTATCTCGAAGTTGCCGCGGACAACACGCCTGGAATGGCGCTCTATGCGCGTTGCGGATTTGCCGAAACCGCAGTGAGAAAAGGATATTATGCCCGCCCGGGTGGATACATAGATGCTCTGGTGATGTCCCGCCTCATTGGCGGTGACGGCGAGGCAGGCTGATGGAACGATTGCGGATCGTTGTGATTGTTGCGGTGATTGGCCTTGCCACGCCGCCGCTCATGCTGCTGCAGGCTGCTTTCATGGCTTTGAAGTTACCGCTGGTACGGTGGCTTCCCGTTGCCTATCACAGGCTCGTCTGCCGGATGATGGGCGTGCGCATAACGGTCAAAGGCAGCCCGTCGCATATGCGCCCGCTGCTGCTCGCCTCCAACCACATTTCCTGGCTCGATATCCCGGTCATATCCGCGGTTGCGCCGGTTTCCTTCATTGCCAAGAGCGAGGTTGGCGAATGGCCGGTGGTGGGCTGGCTCGCACGGCTTCAGCGCACCGTTTTCGTTACGCGCGAGCGCCGCAGCCAGACCGGCGCGGTCGCGCGCCATATCGCCGACAGGCTGGAAAAAGGTGATGCCATCGTGCTGTTTCCCGAAGGCACGACGAGTGATGGCAACCGGATCCGCGCATTTCGCTCCGCATTGGTGGGGGCGGCGGAAAGCCTCGTGGCAGACGGCGGTGACAGCGCCGCGATCCATGTCCAGCCGATGGCGATTGCCTATACCCGTATCAACGGGCTGCCGCTCGGTCGTCAGCATCGCCCGCTGATCGCATGGTATGGCGACCAGGCGCTTGGGCCACACTTGTCGCGCTTGCTGCGCACCGGTCCGGTCGATGTAACGGTGTCCTTTGGGGATCCGATTGCCGCAGCCGACGGCGGCGGGCGCAAGCAGATCACTGCCGCCGCCCAGTCCGCCGTGGGCGAGCTCTTTGCAACAGCGCTCTATGGACATCCGGCACAGGGCATCGTCGTCACCAGCTTACAGGACACGGAGGCCGAAACAGCCGGGACTACGCAATGATCCGGCTTCTATGCCTTCTCAAGAGATGCGAAACCCGTTATTGAGTCGCCCTGCATCGCTCCCCGACAATTTCGCTGAACACAGATGACTTCTGCCAACAGGACCTATTTCGTCAAGACGTTCGGATGTCAGATGAACGTCTACGATTCCCAGCGTATGTCCGACACGCTGGGGAGACTGGGCTATATGCCGGTCGATGATCCCGACAAGGCCGATCTGGTTCTGCTCAACACATGCCACATCCGCGAAAAGGCGGCTGAAAAGGTCTATTCGGAGATCGGCAGGCTGAAGCAGGCGCGTGAACGCCGCCGAGCCGTCGGCGCCGACATGCTGATCGGTGTAGCCGGATGCGTGGCGCAAGCCGAAGGCGAGGAGATCGTCACCCGCGCGCCGGCTGTCGATCTCGTTTTCGGACCGCAAAGCTATCACCGCCTGCCGGATTTTCTGGCCCGCGCACAGGCCGGCGAAACGGTCGTGGAAACGGATTTCCCCGTCGAGGACAAGTTCGCCGCGCTTGAGGCGCCAAGCGAAAGAAATGTTCGCGCCAGAGGCGTGAGTGCATTCCTCACCATTCAGGAAGGCTGCGACAAATTCTGCACCTTCTGTGTCGTGCCTTATACGCGGGGTGCCGAATTCTCCCGACCGGCGGCTGAAATCGTCGCCGAAGCCCGCCGCCTTGCCGATGCGGGCGTGCGCGAGTTGACGCTTCTGGGCCAGAACGTCAATGCCTACCATGGCGAAGGGCCGGATGGCGGCGAATGGGGCCTTGCACGGCTGCTGTACGAACTGGCCGAGGTCGATGGCATCGCGCGGCTGCGCTACACCACAAGTCATCCCCGTGACATGGATGACGACCTGATCGCGGCCCATCGCGATATCTCCGCGCTGATGCCGTATCTGCACCTGCCGGTGCAGTCGGGGTCGGACCGCATGCTGGCGATGATGAACCGCCGCCATGACCGCGGACTCTATTTCGACCTTGTGGCGCGGTTGCGCGATGCGCGGCCCGACATCGCCCTGTCGTCCGATTTCATCGTCGGATTTCCCGGTGAGACCGATGCGGATTTCGCCGAAACCATGGACCTCGTGCGTCAGGTTGGTTTCGCGCAGGCCTTTTCGTTCAAATACAGTGCCCGGCCGGGCACGCCTGCAGCGACCATGGACAGGCGGGTGCCAGAAGCGGTGCAGGCCGGGCGGCTGGCCGAACTTCAGGCGCTTCTGCGCACGCAGCAGGCGGATTTTGCCGCTGGACTGGAAGGGCGGACGTTCGACGTGCTGTTCGAGAAGGTTGGCCGCCAGCCGGGCCAGGTCGTCGGCCGCTCGCCGTGGCTGCAGCCGGTTATCGTTGACGCGCCGGAGGCACTGATAGGGTCCCTTGAGAGCGTCAGGATAACAAAGGCCGGGTCAAACAGCCTGTTTGCCGATTTGGTCAGTGACGTTTCGCGCTTGCCGGGACATGATGGCGGCAGTTCATACCGTGCCGAATCATTTGCCTGAGGAGGCGAAAAGCAACGCGCGCATGGCCGACAGGACCCTGACCTTCGAAGATAACCGCCTTGCAAGCGCCCTGTTCGGGCAATTCGATGAACATCTTGCCCTGATCGAGCAGAAACTCGGTGTCGAGACAAGTGCGCGCGGCAATCATGTCAACCTGAGCGGCAGCGCTGAAGCCTGCGCCAACGCTGCCGATGTTCTGGAATCGCTCTATGCGCGTCTGCGCAAGGGTGAGCATGTCGGGTTGGCCGATGTCGACGGTGCAATCCGCGTGGCAAGCCGTATGGGGCTTGACCAGAAACCGCTGCCGGGTCTCGCGGGGCTCGCCCAGATCACCACGCGGCGGCGCACGATCACTGCGCGCTCCGCCAATCAGGATGCTTATATCCGCCAGCTCGAGGTCTGCGATCTGGTGTTTGGTGTCGGCCCTGCCGGCACCGGCAAGACCTATATCGCCGTCGCCTATGCCGCCACGCTTCTGGAGCGCGGCGCCGTTGACAGGGTTATCCTGTCACGGCCTGCGGTTGAGGCGGGTGAGAGGCTTGGCTTCCTTCCCGGCGACATGAAGGAAAAAGTCGATCCTTACCTGCGTCCGCTTTATGACGCGCTCTATGATGTGATGGCGCCCGAAAAGGTCGAGCGCGGTATCACCAGCGGGATCATCGAGATTGCGCCGCTGGCGTTCATGCGTGGCCGCACGCTGGCCCACGCGGCCGTGATTCTCGACGAAGCCCAGAACTGCACGGCCATGCAGATGAAGATGTTCCTGACCCGCCTGGGCGAAGGTTCCAAGATGATCGTGACCGGCGACCCGAGCCAGATCGACCTGCCGGACGGGCAAAAATCCGGTCTTCCCGAGGCGCTTGGCCTGCTCGATGGTGTCGAGGGTGTCGGTGAAACGCGCTTCGGCGCTCAGGATGTCGTACGCCACCCTCTGGTGCAGCGCATTGTTGATGCTTATGACGCCAGGGATGCGGGGCGTCGCAAAACTTAGTTCATGACCTAATGTCGGTTAAACGCATTATGATTGAAGCAGTTGCGACTGGTGAAAACTGGTCCGATGTGCTCACGCAACAGGATATGGAAGCCGCAGCGGGGGTCGTTGCCGCGGAAACCGGCGCGCATGGTGATGTCGCCCTGGCGCTTGGCGATGACATTCTCCTGCAGCAGCTCAACCGCGATTTCCGGGGCAAGGACAAACCCACCAACGTGTTGTCATTCCCCTCCGGCGAGGATGACTTCCTTGGTGACGTCGCGATGTCACGCGAAACCCTCCGCCGGGAAGCGGCTGAACAGGACAAGGATGAGCGCAGTCATGCCCTGCATCTTCTTGTTCATGGAATCTTGCACCTTCTCGGTTATGATCACGAAACAGACGAACAGGCCGATGTCATGGAATCGCTCGAAAGGCGTGTTCTTGAAAAACTGGGCATCGCGGATCCATATGGAGATCAACCACGGGCGCACTGATCTGGATTGTCGCGCCGTGCTGCATCGGAAAAGATGACGAACACAGACAAGACACAGGGGTTGCCGGGAGCGGATACCGGCGGTCCCGGACCATCGCAGCAATCGTCCGCAAACCTCCCGGTCGTTTATTCGCCGCGCCGTCGCCGCTTCCTTGTTGACTGGCTGAAGGGCCTGTTCGGCATGAGCGGGAGCGATAACGTGCGCGCCTCCATCTCCGATGCGCTCGAGGCCGAAGTCGCGGATGCCGGTCACGATCAGCTGTCAGCCGAAGAGCGCATCATGCTGCGCAATGTGCTTGAGCTGCGTGAGCTGCGCGCCGACGACGTCATGGTGCCGCGTGCCGATATCGTTTCGGCCGATGTGAACAGCACGCTTGGCGAGGTGCTGGCGGTCTTCCAGAAGGCCGGTCATTCGCGCTTGCCCGTGGTGCGCGAAACGCTCGATGAGCCGATCGGTTTTATCCACATCAAGGACATTCTCGCCCTGATGACGAAATCCGCCACGTCCGGGCGCCGGAAAAAAAGCGATGCGGAAGCAAACAAGCCAATCGACCTGTCCAAGGTCGATCTGGGCAAGACACTGGCGCAGGCGAAAGTGACCAGGGAGGTTCTTTTCGTTCCCCCGTCGATGCCGGCGGGTGACCTGCTTGCCAAGATGCAGGCAACGCGCCTGCATATGGCGATCGTTATCGATGAATATGGCGGCACCGATGGCCTTGCCACCATCGAAGATCTCGTCGAGGAAATCGTTGGCGACATCGAGGATGAGCACGACGATGCCAGCGGGCCGATGATTGTACCTGTTTCAGAAGGGGTGTTCGTTGCCGATGCGCGCATGCCGCTGGATGAAATGCAGGAAGCGCTGGGCGACGGCTTCGAGGTATCGGAAGACGTTCTGGAAGATGTCGACACGCTCGGCGGACTGGTGTTTTCTCAGCTGGGACGGGTTCCGGTTCGCGGCGAACTCGTGTCAATTGCTGGCGGATATGAAATTGAAGTGATTGATGCCGATCCGCGGCGGATAAAACGGGTGCGTATCCGCAAGAGCATGCCGGCAGACAAACGGCGCGGGCGGGTGCCAGGCGCGGCTGCCGCCGAATGATGTAAACCTTACCGGGTATTGGGAGGAGAGTTGCGCAATGTTTCAGGCCCTTGCGCAGGGAATAATGCTGCAATGGGGCTGGCGGCGCATTCTGCTCGCCATGCTGGCAGGCGCGGCATCGGCGCTGGCGATGCCGCCATTCGGTTTTTTCCCGGTCCTGTTCTTCACCTTCCCGGTTTTCATCTGGCTTGTTGACGGTGCCGTCGCCAGTGGCACGCACAGGCGAAGACAGGAAATCCTGTCGGCGGCGGCGGCGGGCTGGGGTTTCGGCTTTGGCTATTTTCTCGCCGGTCTGTGGTGGATCGGCGGCGCATTCCTTGTCGATGCCGAGACATTCGGTTGGCTGATGCCTTTCGCGGTCACGCTCATGCCCGCAGGGCTCGCCCTGTTTTTTGCGGGCGGCGCAGCGCTGGCCCGCGTGTTCTGGCGTCCCGGGCCTTTCCGGATTTTTGTCTTCGCCTTCGCGTTCGGGCTGGAAGAACTCTTGCGCGGTTATGTGCTGACCGGTTTTCCGTGGAATGCGTTCGGCTATGCGCTGGCGGCCAACAACGCCACCATGCAGCTGGGCGCATTGATCGGCCTGCATGGCATGAGCGTGCTTGCCATATATATTTTCGCCAGCCCTGCAGCCCTCGGACTTTCCGATGCCGGCCACACCCGGGGCCGG
The DNA here is from genome assembly GCA_020637855.1 of Rhodobiaceae bacterium. Taxonomy (GTDB): domain Bacteria; phylum Pseudomonadota; class Alphaproteobacteria; order Rhizobiales; family Tepidamorphaceae; genus JACKJK01. The sequence goes on from JACKJR010000004.1 coordinate 206,670, forward strand.
GTTATTGTGCCGGGTCTGGCTGCGGCACTCCTAGTGATGTCATTCGGATACGGAGCTTACCGGCTCTCGCTGGCGGAGCCGCCGGATATGGGCGCGCGGATACGCGTCGTCCAGCCAAGCATCCCGCAGGAACAGAAATTCAACCAGCAAAAGGCCTCGGAGACGCTTTCGGCGCTTCTGACCTTGAGCGACATCGCAACGTCGCCCGAAGCAAGCGGTGTGGGGGATTTCGACGCTGTAATATGGCCGGAATCAGCATTTCCGTTCTATTTACAAGAAGAGCCCGCAGCCGTTGCGGCCCTGGCAGCGCTCATTCCCGACGGCACCGTATTGATCACCGGCTTGCAGCGCTACGAAACGGTTCCGGACAATCCGCGCGGTTATCTTGGCTACAACTCGATCGGCGTGATCGATACCAGCGGCACCATGATCGCGCACTACGACAAGACGCATCTCGTGCCGTTCGGCGAATATCTGCCGTTTCAGGGTTTCATGGAAGCGATCGGATTCCGGCAGCTTACCAATATGCCCGGAGGGTTCGATGCGGGAGAAAGCCGCGCGCCGGTTTCGGTGCCGGGGATACCGTCGTTTCTGCCTCTGATCTGTTACGAGGCCATCTTTCCTGGCGTCGTGGATCGCGATCTTCCGCGTGCGGCGTGGCTGCTCAATGTCACCAACGATGCCTGGTACGGTGATACGCCAGGCCCGCGGCAGCACCTGCTTCAAGCGCGTTTGCGGGCGGTCGAGGAGGGTCTTCCAATGATCCGTGCGGCAAACAACGGTATTTCTGCGGTGATTGATTCACGAGGTCGAATTGTCGCATTTCTGCCGTTGAACGCGCGAAATGTGATTGATGTGACGTTACCGGGTGCGTTTGCGCCAACTTTTTACGTATTGGCTGGAATATTACCCTCATTGATGATGATTTTGGGCCTGTTTTTGGTGGGCTTGTTTTGGCGACAGCGCTAAACGGTAGCAGGTATCCCTAAACATGCACGGCGCGGTTGATTGAAAAATTTGTCGAAAAGTTAAGGATTTAGGCGAGCTTCGGGTATAAGATGAATCCTGTTTGGTAACGCGCCTTCATTAGGATGCCAGCCAAACCTGAGCCTGAGGCGGGGAGAACATTCCGTGCCGGCTTCGGCTCTGATCAAGGACACGACAACAATTATGTCCGATAAGAAACCACATCCAGTCGACATCCATGTAGGCAGCCGGGTGCGCATGCGCCGGATGCTGGTCGGCATGAGCCAGGAAAAGCTGGGAGAACGTCTCGGCCTGACTTTTCAGCAGGTCCAGAAATACGAAAAGGGCACGAACCGGATCGGCGCCAGCCGCTTGTTCGAGATTTCAAAGGTTCTCGATGTACCGGTTTCGTTTTTCTATGAGGGCCTTTCGGCGAACGCCCAGCCGGCTGGCGGCTTGGCCGAAGGTCAACAGGCATCTTTTGATACGACCCTCATAACCAGTGCGGATGGCATGGCGCTCAACCGTGCATTCTTCCGCATCAAGGATGCGACGATGCGCAAGCGCATCATTGACCTCGTCAAAGCCGCGGCAGGCTCCGCCGATTAGCCCGGGCCTTCACGCTTCAGGCCTTGTCCCTTCCCGCCATATGAGTGTCGTTCTTGACTGGGCGGTGCCCGGCTGTCAAAACGCGCCGGAATTTCCCAGCCAAATATCGGGACAGACATCAGGTGAGCGCGTGCGTACAGGCCGCGCTGTGAGTAGACGGGGGCACCACGTGAAGCGGTCGAATTTCACTTTTACCAGCGAGTCGGTTTCCGAAGGGCACCCCGATAAGGTTTGTGACCGGATCTCCGATGAGGTCGTGGATCTGTTTTTCAGGGAAGCGGAAGCATCCGGCATGCCTGCCTCCGATGTCCGCGTTGCCTGCGAGACGCTGGCGACGACCAATCGCGTCGTAATTGCCGGTGAAGTTCGCGGCCCGGACGGCCTTTGCCACAAGCAAAGCGACGGGACGGTGAAGGTCGACGAGGAAAAGATCATCGCCGTTGCGCGCAAGGCCATCAAGGCGATCGGCTATGCTCAGGACGGTTTCCATCATGAGCACTGCAAGATCGACGTCCTTCTCCATGGACAGTCGGCACACATTGCACGCGGTGTTGATGAAAAGGACAACAAGGATACCGGCGCCGGCGATCAGGGCATCATGTTCGGCTATGCCTGCCGCGAGACGCCGGAACTCATGCCAGCTCCGATCTACTATTCGCACCGCATCCTGAGCGAAATGGCCGAAGCGCGCCACTCGGGCAGGGAGCCGGTCCTCGGACCGGATGCCAAGAGCCAGGTTTCGGTCGCCTACGAAAACGGCAAACCGGTTCGCGCAACTCAGATCGTTGTTTCCACGCAGCACATGGACGGCGGGCTGACCTCTGACGACATCCGCAAGATTGTAGAGCCCTACGTTCTCTCCGCCCTGCCGTCCGGCTGGGTCAACGAGGACACGCACTGGCATGTCAATCCGACCGGTGCGTTCGTCATCGGCGGTCCCGATGGCGACGCAGGCCTGACCGGGCGCAAGATCATCGTCGACACGTACGGTGGCGCGGCGCCCCATGGCGGCGGCGCCTTTTCCGGCAAGGACCCGACCAAGGTGGATCGCTCCGCAGCCTATGCGGCGCGTTATGTCGCCAAGAATGTCGTGGCGGCGGATCTGGCCGAACGCTGCACTATCCAGCTGTCCTACGCCATTGGTGTTGCCGAGCCGCTGTCGATCTATGTCGATACGGAAGGGACCGGAACGGTCTCCGACGAGGTTCTGGAAAAGGCGATCCGCAAGACATTGTCGCTGACGCCGAGCGTTATCCGCAAGAAGCTCGACCTGAACCAGCCGATCTATGCCCGGACCGCTGCCTATGGTCACTTCGGCCGCCTGCCGGAACCGGATGGCGGGTTTTCCTGGGAAGCCCTCGATCTCGTCGACGAACTGCGCGCCAACGCGAAGTAAGGTTCGAACAGCAAGCAAGGTTTCTGTGTGATGGAGCGGCCTGCTGGCCACAAGCGGCTGCATGGCCGCCGCAAGGGCCATGCGCTGAAGGACCGGCAGCAACGCCTCGTCGAGACGCTTCTGCCGCAGGTCGCGCTTGGTCTGGGAGAACCTGCGCCGGACGCGCTTAGCAGCGTCTTCGCGCGCAACCCGGAAAAAATCGTCCTCGAAATCGGCTTCGGCGGCGGCGAGCATTTGGCTGCCGGCGCCGATTCCAATCCGGACTGGGGCTTCATAGGTGCGGAAGCCTATCTCAACGGCATCGCCAAGATGCTGGTCGAGATCGATGACCGGAGCCTGTCCAATGTGCGTCTTCACATGGGTGACGCCAATGACCTTCTGGCGTGGCTGCCAGACGCGAGCCTGGATCGTGCCGACCTGCTCTATCTCGACCCCTGGCCCAAGCGCCGCCACTGGAAGCGCCGCTTCATCTCCGATGAATCACTGACCCAGCTCGCCCGCGTGCTCAAGCCGGGCAGCCATCTGCGGTTTGCGTCCGACTGGCCGGACTATCTGACCTGGACGCTGATGTACCTGCTGAAACGCCACGATTTCCGCTGGCTTGCTGAAACGGCCGACGACTGGCGCAGGTCCTGGGCCGGCTGGACGCGCACCCGCTACGAGGCCAAGGCCCTGCGCGAAGGCCGTATGCCCGCCTACCTGACGTTCGAGAGAGTCTGAACGCTCAGGCTGGCTTGCGCCCGCTATAAACGCAGAACATGCCATCGCGGAACGCGGTTCTGACGTCTGTAAATCCGGCCTGCCGCAGCCATGCAAGCTGGGCGCTTTCGCTGGCGCATATGTCATGCTTCATGCGTTCGCGTGCGCCGGCAAGTTCCGCTTCACTGCCGCCCGCCCGCTTGACCTCTGCTTCCCAGCCTTCGAGCGCGTCTGCCATTGCCGCAGGCGGTTCCGGCGCGACCTGCTCTGCGTTGATGAACAGTCCGCCGGGCGCGAGCGCTTCGAAAATGCGGGCGAACAGGGCTTTCTTGTCGCTGTCTTCCAGGTGATGGATCGACAGGGCGGAGACGAAGGCATCCTGACGCTGAGGCAACGTGGAGGCAGCATAGTCGGCGATCTCGAATTCCACTTGCGCCTCGAGAGGGACGAACCGCTTGCGCGCTTCCTCGACCATCGCGGGAGAGATGTCGATCAGCGTGAAGCGCGCGTTTGGCAATGATTGTGAAACGAGCGCGGCAAGCAGGCCTGTTCCCGCGCCGAGATCGGTGATTTTCGGTTCACCTGCGTGTTGCAGCTTATCCGCCGCCAGCGCCACCGCGGTTCCATAGAAGCGGTCAAAACATGGCACCAGACGCGGCCGTGCCACGTCATACACGGTTGCCACGGCATCGAATGCAACGCTGATGCTGTTACCCATGTTCATTTGTCCCGTATCCGCCGAATGAATGTTCGCTTGCTTGCTGGAGTAAAAAGACTATATTGCCGCCAATTCCAATCTCAATCAGATCACTGATGAGGTGGGTCCCGCCCGGGGCCCGCGCCAAACGCATTTGCACTTGAAGGCACGCGCAAGCCGGGCAGCAACCAAAGGCGGACATCCGCCGGCAAACGATGCTGATGAACGAACAGACGGCCACAGGAATTGACAGCGGGATAGGGTCTCTTGCCGAGCCGCGCATTGTGCGCGAGACGGGGATCGATGCGCGTGTCGCTGCGATCGTCGAGCCTGTGGTCAACGATCTCGGCTACCGGCTCGTGCGTGTGCACCTGTCCGGACGTGACGGCCTGACGCTGCAGATCATGGCCGAACGGCCCGATGGCGACATGACGGTTTCCGATTGCGAGACGGTCAGCGAGGCGGTGTCGCCTGCGCTTGATGTCGAGGATCCGATCGACAAGGCCTACAATCTGGAGATTTCCTCTCCGGGCATCGACCGGCCGCTGGTTCGCCGCAGCGACTTTGCCCGCTGGCAGGGCCATGAGGCGAAGGTTGAGATGAATGTCGGCCTGGATGGCCGCAGACGTTTTCGCGGCCTGCTCGGTCCCGTTGCGGGCGATTGCGTGGAGATGGAGATCGAGGGCGAGGACGGCGTTTCCAAGGTCGCGCTGGCTTTCGATGACATGGACGATGCCCGTCTGGTTCTCACCGACAGGCTGATTGATGTCGCACTCGGGCGCACCGGCGCCGATGCCGGCCCGCGAGGCAAACCGAAAAAGCCGCGCAGGCGCTGAGTGGTTCTGAATTTTTGCCGCAAGACCAAAGGCTGCGGCGTGATGAGAGGAGACTTTGAAATGATCCTGGCGATGACAAGCGGAGCGGCTCGATGAACGCTGCTGTAAGCGCCAACAGGCTTGAACTTCTGCAGATCGCAGATGCGGTCGCGCGTGAGAAGTCGATCGATCGCGAGATCGTTATCGATGCCATGCAGGACGCGATCCAGAAGGCCGCCCGCTCCCGCTATGGCAACGAGACCGAGGTTCGCGCCGAGATCGATGGCAAGACCGGTGAAATCCGGCTGAATCGTCTCCTCACCGTGGTCGAGGAGATCGACAACCCGGCGATCGAGATTCTGCTGGAAGACGCGCAGCTGCGCAATCCGGCGGCCCGCGTGGGTGATTTCATCGCCGATCCCCTGCCCCCTCTCGACTTCGGCCGCATCGCTGCCCAGAGCGCCAAGCAGGTCATCGTCCAGAAGGTCCGCGAAGCCGAGCGCGACCGTCAGTTCGAGGAATACAAGGATCGCGTCGGCGAAGTCATCAACGGCATCGTCAAGCGTGTCGAATACGGCAACGTCATCGTCGATCTCGGCCGTGGTGAGGGCATCATTCGCCGCGACGAGATGATCCCGCGCGAAGCTTACCGGCCCGGCGATCGCATCCGCGCCTATATCTACGACGTGCGCCGCGAACCGCGCGGGCCGCAGATTTTCCTGTCGCGGACCCATCCGCAGTTCATGGCCAAGCTGTTCGGCCAGGAAGTTCCCGAAATCTATGACAGCATCATCGAGATCAAATCGGTCGCCCGCGATGCAGGCAGCCGTGCCAAGATCGCGGTGCTGTCGAACGACAGCTCCATCGATCCCGTCGGCGCCTGCGTCGGCATGCGCGGCAGCCGTGTTCAGGCCGTGGTGCAGGAGCTTCAGGGCGAGAAGATCGATATCATTCCATGGTCGCCGGATGCGGCGAGCTTCATCGTCAACGCGCTTGCGCCTGCCGAAGTTGCCAAGGTGGTGCTCGACGAGGACGCCGAACGCATCGAGGTCGTCGTTCCGGATGAGCAGTTGAGCCTGGCAATCGGCCGCCGGGGCCAGAACGTGCGTCTGGCTTCGCAGCTGACCGGCTGGGACATCGACATCCTCACGGAGGAAGAGGAATCCCAGCGCCGTCAGGCCGAATTTGTCGAGCGCACCGAGCTTTTCGTGGAAGCGATCGATGTCGACGAGGTGGTTGCCCAGCTTCTGGTTTCGGAAGGCTTCACCAGCGTCGAGGAACTGGCCTACGTGGATATTGACGAGATCACGTCCATCGAGGGCTTCGACGAGGATACCGCCGTCGAGATCCAGACTCGCGCCAACGAATATCTGGAACGCATCGAGGGTGAGCGCGATGCGCGCCGCCGCGAACTCGGTGTCGAGGATGGCTTGCGCGAAATTCCAGGTATCGACACGGCCATGATGGTTGCCTTCGGCGAAGACGGCATCAAGACGGTCGAGGATCTGGCCGGGTGCGCCACCGACGATCTCGTTGGCTGGACCGAGCGCAAAGACGGTGAGGTCGTTCGCTTCGACGGCACGTTGAAGAACTTCGATCTCAGCCGCGAGGAAGCCGAGCAGATGATCATGTCAGCGCGCCTGTCGCTTGGCTGGATCGAGCTCGAGCCCGAGCCGGTTGAAGGCGAGGAAGGCGAAGTCGATGCCGAAAGCGCCGACGCAGCCGGAGCCTGAGGCGGTCGGTGACGAAGACATCCGCGACGGTGGTCCGCAATCCGGACCCCGCCGCGATCCGCGGCGGACCTGCATCGTAACCAGGCAGGTCCGTTCGGAACACGAACTGATCCGCTTCGTGCTCGACCCCGAGGGTCGGGTCGTTGCGGATCTCAAGCGCCGTCTGCCGGGCCGTGGCGTCTGGCTGACGGCGCGGGCGGACATGCTGGACGAAGCGGTGCGGAAAAAGGCCTTCGCCCGTGGTTTCCGCCGGCAGGTCACGGTGCCGGAAGAGCTTGGCCGCGAGGTTGCGGCGGCTTTGAGGGCATCGGCGCTGGGCACGCTTGGCCTGGCGCGCAAGGCCGGTGAAGCCGTCAGCGGCTTTGCCAAGGTCGAGGCGCTGGCAAGGGCTGGTGAGGCGGCCTGCCTTCTGCATGCGGCGGAGGCCGCTGCGGACGGTGTCGGCAAACTGGCTGCGGCGACGAGAGCCGGCGCGGGCGAAACGGCAGAACCACCGCCGGCATGGCGGATGTTCGCCGGAGACGAACTGGACTTGGCGCTCGGTGGCGGGAATGTGATACATGCTGCCGCAACGAAGGGCCGGCAAGGTGCAAGGGCAAGTGCGGCGATCGCGCGGCTTGCGGGTTATCTGGGCTCCGGCGCCGGTGGCGTGGAGTCGGAGAAACAGGAATAGGACCGTGGCGCGGCTGCGGTATGTTTAAGGGCGGCGGGAGCCGCCGCAAAGGACAGTTGATTGATGAGCAGCGAAGACAACAGCGGCGACAAGACGATTTCGGTGAACCCGCGCAAGACACTCAGTCTCAAGCGCACGGTGGAATCCGGAACCGTTCGCCAGAGCTTCTCCCATGGCCGTACCAAGGCGGTCGTGGTCGAGAAGAAGCGCCGCCGTACCGTTGGTCCCGGCGGACAGGAACCGGAAATCACTGCCAAGGCACCGGTGGCACCCGCCCCTGTGGCCGAAGCGCCGAAAGCGCCCGAAAAGCCGGCTGAGCCGGCGCCGTCGCGCTCGAATGCTGGCGTGGTTCTGCGCACGCTCACTGAAGAGGAAAAGGATGCGCGTGCCCAGGCGCTCGCCGATGCCAAGGTTCGCGAGGAAGAAGATCGTCTGCGCGCCGAGGAAGAGGCAAAGCGCCGCGCTGAGGAAGAAGAGCGGCTGAAGAAGGAACGCGCTGAAACCGAAGCCCGCCGCGCTGAAGAAGACGCACGCCGCGCCGAGGAAGAGGCCGCGCGTGCCAAGGAGCAGGCCGAGGCCGAAGCGAAAGCCGCCGCCGCGTCGCCGCAATCCGAAGAGCCTGCCAAGGCGGTGGAACCCGCCGCGAAGCCGCTGACGCCCGTGCGCCGTCCCGAGGAAAGCGAGGACGATGCCAAGAAGCGCCGCCGTCCCGCCGATGTCCGCCCACCGGTGCGCCGTGGCGAAGCAGAACGCCGCAGGGGTCGCCTGACCATTGGCAATGCGCTGAACGAGAACGAGCGCAACCGCTCGCTCGCCGCCATCAAACGCCGCCGCGAGAAGAACAAGCATCAAGGTCAGAACGAGCCGGGCCAGAAGATTTCCCGCGAAGTGACCGTGCCTGAAACGATCACCATTCAGGAGCTCGCCAACCGCATGGCCGAGCGTGCGGTGGACGTGATCCGGCTGCTGATGCAGCAGGGCCAGATGCTGAAGATCAACGACGTGATCGACGCCGATACCGCTCAACTGATCGCGGAAGAGCTTGGCCACTCGGTCAAGCGCGTATCCGAAGCCGATGTCGAGGAAGGTCTCGTCACCGATGACGATGCCGATGAGACCAAGAAGCCGCGTGCACCGGTCGTGACGGTCATGGGTCACGTCGACCACGGCAAGACCTCGCTGCTGGACGCATTGCGCAAGGCCGATGTCGTAGCCGGTGAGGCCGGTGGCATCACCCAGCACATCGGCGCCTATCAGGTGACGACCGAGGGCGGCCAGACCGTGACCTTCATCGATACGCCGGGCCACGAGGCGTTCACCGCCATGCGCGCCCGCGGCGCGCGGGTAACCGACATCGTCGTGCTGGTGGTTGCCGGTGACGATGGCGTCATGCCGCAGACGATCGAGGCGATCAATCACGCCCGCGCCGGCAACGTGCCGCTGATCGTGGCCATCAACAAGATGGACAAGCCGGGCGCCGACCCGACGCGTGTGCGCAACGAACTACTGCAGCATGAGGTTGTCGTGGAAAGCCTTGGCGGCGACACGCTGGAAGTCGAGGTGTCGGCGCTCAAGGGCACCAATCTCGACAAGCTGGTTGATGCGATCCTGCTGCAGTCCGAAGTGCTCGATCTCAAGGCCAATCCGGATCGCCCCGGCGAAGGCGTTGTCGTCGAAGCACAGCTCGACAAGGGCCGCGGCCCGGTTGCGACCGTTCTCGTGCAGCGCGGCACCTTGCGTGTCGGCGACGTGCTCGTTGCCGGCAGCGAGTGGGGCAAGGTCCGCGCGCTGGTCAACGAACATGGCGCCAATGTCGACGAAGCCGGTCCGTCCATGCCGGTCGAGGTGCTCGGCCTCAATGCGACGCCGTCTGCGGGCGACACCTTCGTCGTCGTCGAGAACGAGGCCCGCGCCCGCGAGGTCTCCGATTACCGCCAGCGCCAGAAGCGCGACAAGATGCAGGTGCGCGGCGGCATGCGTGCTTCGCTCGCCGACATGATGACCCAACTCAAGGCCGACGAGCGCCAGGAAGTACCGCTTGTGGTCAAGGGTGATGTGCAGGGTTCGGTCGAGGCCATTGCCGGCGCTCTGGACAAACTGGGCACCGACGAGGTCAGCGCCCGTATCCTGCTGTCGGGCGTCGGTGCGATCACTGAATCCGACATCACGCTGGCTGCGGCCTCGAACGCTGTCGTCATCGGCTTCAACGTCCGCGCCAACAAGCAGGCGCGCGACCTTGCCGAGCGCGAGGGCGTCGAAATCCGCTACTACAACATCATCTACGACCTGGTGGACGACATCAAAGCTGCCATGTCCGGTCTGCTCGCGCCGGAATTGCGCGAGACCATGCTCGGCAACGCCGAAATCCTCGAGGTGTTCAACATCTCCAAGGTTGGCAAGGTGGCGGGCTGCCGTGTCACCGACGGTCACGTCGAGCGTGGCGCCGGGGTTCGCTTGCTGCGCGACAACGTTGTCATCCACGAGGGCAAGCTGTCGACGCTCAAGCGCTTCAAGGACGAAGTGCAGCGCGTCGAGGTCGGCCAGGAATGCGGCATGGGCTTCGAAAACTATCAGGACATCCGTTCCGGTGACGTGATCGAATGCTACCGCGTCGAGTCGATCGAGCGCAGCCTGTAAATGCTTCGCCGGGCAGCGCTGCCCGGCGGACATCCTGTCCCGGAGCATAAGAGATGAACGCTGCAGTGCCGCGTTTTTCGAAACAGGGCCAGCGCCAGTTGCGCGTTGGCGAATTGTTGCGCCACGCGCTGGCCGAAGTCCTGCAGCGCGGCGAGATCAATGATCCCGTGCTGGAAAGCCATGTCGTCACGGTGCCGGAGGTGCGTGTCAGCCCGGACCTCAAGCACGCTTCGGCCTATGTCATGCCGCTTGGCGGGCGCGACGAGGCGGAGGTGATCACTGCACTGAACCGGCACCGCAAATATGTGCGCGGCCTGATGGCGCGCCGGATCAATCTGAAGAACACACCCGACATCACCTTCGTGCGCGATGACAGCTTCGATGCCGCGGCCCGCATGGACGCACTGCTGGATTCGCCCGAAGTGAGGCGCGATACGGCAGATTCGCCGGAAGACAGTGACGAGTAAAGCAGCGCCTGCGTCGGGTTCCCCGTTTGGCGGCCGTCATCCTCTGAGCGTGGGGTAATCCCATGTGGGCGCGAGGCGCAGCCGCGCCGCATGCAGATATTCGCGATAATCGCTGCGCATGGGCGTCACAAGCTGGCGTTCCAGGTCGGCGAGCAAACCATGGAGCACGGCGCATTCCGCCGTGCTTTCGAAACAGTCGCTGCCGGGCGTGGAGGCCTCGCCGTCCTCACACCATCGCGACAAAACATCGAACAGGACGAGCGCTTCGTCCGCGCTCAGATGGATGGCGGCGTCTTCAGGGGGAAAGGGCTTTTTGCTTGTCATGACGCGATATCTGCATCAGCTACCGGCTCTCTGCAACAAGGTGCTAACCTGACGCGCCGATCTTCCTCGTCACGATCGGGAAACTGCGACCATGGCCAGAAAACGCCGCAAGGCCACCGTTCACGGTTGGATCGCGCTCGACAAGCCGCTGGGGCTTTCGTCGAATGCCGCGCTTTCGCGCCTGAAGCGGTTGTTTGATTGTCCCAAGGCCGGTCATGCCGGCACGCTAGATCCGCTGGCGACCGGCATGCTGCCCGTCGCTTTTGGCGAGGCGACAAAAACGGTTCCCTTCATCGTCGATACCCGCAAGACCTACCGTTTCGAGGCTGTCTGGGGTGCACGCACCAGCACCGACGATTTGGAAGGCGAGATAGTCGCAGCCTCGGACAAACGCCCGGCATTGCCGCAGATCGATGCGGTCCTGCCCGCATTCACAGGAACGATCAGGCAGGTGCCGCCGCAGTATTCCGCGATCAAGATCGGCGGCGAGCGCGCCTACGCGCTTGCGCGCGGTGGAGAAGATGTCGAGATACCCGAGCGCGAAGTCGATGTCTTCAGCTTGCGGCGTGTCGGCGGTGACGCTCTGGAGGAACGCACCCTCTTCGAATGCGATTGCGGCAAGGGCACCTATATCCGGGCGCTTGCCCGCGATATCGGTGAGGCGCTTGGGTGCCATGCTCACGTCGGAATGCTGCGCCGCTTGCGTGTCGGCCCGTTTCTGGAAACCGATATGGTGACGCTTGAGGAGATCGAGGCGGCAGCTGATGATGGACCCGATGAGCTCGCGCGCCTTGTGAAGCCGCTGGACAGCGCATTGACGGACATGCCTTGCGTCAATGTCAGCCTTGATGACGCTGCAACGATTGCCCGCGGGCAACCGGTCTTGCTGCGCGGGCGCGATGCGCCGGTCATCCATGGCAATGTCTGTGTCATGTGCGAAGGGCGGGCAATCGCGATTGGCGAAGGCAATGGTGGTCTGATTCACCCCCGGCGGGTGTTCCAGTACTGACCCCGGTCGTTGCCCCGATATTGCCACTGGCCAAACGGGGAAAAATCGGTCATAAGGGCGCCGCGTTCGCATCCCCGGCATGTGGGATGTGCCGTGCGACCGTGCTGGACGACATCCCGGCATGCGCCGCAGCCAGCGGCCCTGAAACGCCACAGACCCGGTCATGACAGAGATCTGCATGCCCGCCAGACGGTGGAACAGGGCCCGTTCACGTGTTTTTGGAAAGGAAAGTCGATGTCGATTACTGCTGAACGCAAGGCTGAGCTGATCAAGGAGTACGCCAAGACGTCTGGCGATACCGGTTCGGCTGAAGTGCAGGTTGCGATCCTCTCGGAACGCATTTCCAACCTGACCGAACACTTCAAGTCCCACAAGAAGGACAACCACTCGCGCCGCGGCCTTCTCAAGATGGTCTCGCAGCGCCGCCAGCTTCTCGATTATGTCCGCAAGAAGGACGAGGAGCGTTACAAGGACCTGATCGGCCGACTTGGACTGCGTCGCTAAGGCGCGGCGAAAGCCGATCTGAGAATTCGCCGGCGCGGCGGCGGTTTCCGTCGCCTGCGCCAGATTCCCCGACGCGCAGAGCGCCATGGGGGGATCGCCGGGCGCTTCGATCCCGAAAATAACGAAGCGTCCGGCCGTCTTGCCCATGGCTCACTGTGCAGCGCCGATTTGTTAATCGCCGTGCCGGATCGTCCGGTGCGGGATTCGGCGCACACTCAATGGAGCTTGAAAGAGCAAGATGTTCGACATTCAACGACAGGAAATCGATTGGGGCGGCCGCCCGCTGGTTCTAGAAACCGGCAAGGTTGCCCGCCAGGCGGACGGCGCCGTCATGGCGACCTATGGTGAGACCACGGTGCTGGCCACCGTCGTTTCCGAAAAACAGCCCAAGGCCGGCTTCGACTTCTTCCCCCTCACCGTCAACTACCAGGAAAAGTTCTTCGCAGCTGGCCGCATTCCCGGCGGCTACTTCAAGCGCGAAGGCCGTCCCACCGAGAAGGAGACGCTGACCTCGCGTCTCATCGACCGCCCGATCCGCCCGCTGTTCGCTGAAGGCTACAAGTGCGACACGCAGGTCATCATCACGGTCCTCTCCCATGACATGGAAAACGACCCCGACGTCGTCGGCATGGTTGCCGCATCCGCCGCGCTGACGCTTTCCGGCGTGCCCTTCATGGGCCCGATCGGCGGCGCCCGTGTTGGCCGCATCAACGGCGAGTTCGTGCTTAACCCGACGCTCGACCAGATGCCGGAGACCGAGCTTGACCTCGTCGTCGCCGGTACGGCTGACGCAGTGCTGATGGTTGAATCCGAAGCCAAGGAGCTGTCTGAAGAAGACATGCTCGGCGCCGTCATGTTCGGCCACAAGGGCTTCCAGCCGGTCATCGACGCGATCATCAAGCTGGCAGAGAAGGCCGCCAAGGAACCGCGCGAACACGTTGTCGCCGATCTCTCCGACATCGCCGCCAAGGCCGCCGAGATCGCGGAAGGCGACCTGCGCGCTGCCTACAAGATCAAGGAAAAGACCGAGCGCAAGAACGCCATCGACGCAGCAAAGGCAAAAGTCACCGAGCACTTCTTCCCGGAAGGCAATGTGCCGGAAGACGGCCCGACCAAGGTTCAGGTCGGCGACGTTCTGAAGAAGCTCGAAGCCAAGATTGTCAGGTGGGGTATTCTCGATGACGGCGTCCGCATCGACGGCCGCAAGGTCGATCAGGTCCGCCCGATCGTTTCAGAGGCCGGTATCCTGCCGCGCACCCACGGTTCGGCGCTGTTCACCCGTGGCGAGACCCAGGCGATCGTTGTTGCGACGCTTGGCACCTCCGACGACGAGCAGTTCATTGATGCGCTTTCCGGTACCTACAAGGAAAGCTTCCTGCTGCACTACAACTTCCCGCCCTATTCGGTCGGTGAGACGGGTCGCATGGGCGGCGCGGGTCGCCGCGAGATCGGTCACGGCAAGCTCGCATGGCGCGCCATCCACCCGATGCTGCCGGCCAAGGACGAGTTTCCCTACACGATCCGCGTTGTCTCCGAGATCACCGAGTCCAACGGCTCATCCTCGATGGCGACGGTCTGCGGCACCTCGCTGTCGCTGATGGATGCCGGCGTGCCGCTGAAGCGCCCGGTGTCGGGCATCGCCATGGGCCTGATCCTTGAGGACGACAAGTTCGCTGTCCTGTCCGACATCCTCGGCGACGAGGATCACCTCGGCGACATGGACTTCAAGGTGGCCGGCACCGAGGAAGGCATCACCTCGCTGCAGATGGACATCAAGATCGCCGGTATCACCGAAGAGATCATGAAGAAGGCGCTGGAGCAGGCCAAGGGCGGGCGCATGCACATCCTTGGTGAGATGGGCAAGGCGCTGAGCGAATCCCGCTCCGAGCTTGGCGAATACGCCCCGCGCATCGAGACCATGAAGATCCCGGTCGACAAGATCCGCGAAGTGATCGGTTCCGGCGGCAAGGTGATCCGCGAGATCGTCGAGAAGACCGGCGCCAAGGTCAACATCGAAGACGACGGCACGATCAACATCGCGTCCGCCGACGGTGCGACCATCAAGGCCGCGCGCGACTGGATCCATTCCATCGTCGCCGAGCCGGAAGTCGGCGCCATCTACAAGGGCAAGGTCGTCAAGATCATGGACTTCGGCGCCTTCGTGAATTTCTTCGGCGCCAAGGACGGTCTGGTGCACATCTCTCAGCTCACCAGCGAGAAGCGCCCGGAGACGGTCGGCGAAGTGGTCAAGGAAGGTCAGGAAGTCTACGTCAAGCTTCTTGAGATCGACCAGCGCGGCAAGGTCCGCCTGTCGATGAAGGTCGTCGATCAGGAGACCGGCGAAGAGATCGCGAAGGACGACTGATCCGGCAGCTGCCGTGAGAACGGTGGCGTCGTGACCTGAGCATATCCCAGGAAAAGTGGGAACCGGTTTTCCGTCCGGGATATGCGGCTAGATAAGCGCAGGTTCAGGAAAAGTTGCAGACTTTTCCGCCCGGAACCTAAGGCAAGCTAAAAAGGGCGGCTTAACAGCCGCCCTTTTCTTTTCCGATGGAGGTCGGAACAAGCCGAAGCTCGTCAGCCCGCGATCGCCAGGTCGGTTGCCGCCGACTTGCCGGTCTTGGGGTCTTCGCGGATTTCGAAGGTCACGACCTGACCTTCGTCGAGGCCGTTGAGGCCCGAACGCTGCACTGCGCTGATATGGACGAAAACGTCCTTGCCGCCGCTTTCGGGCTGGATGAAGCCGTAGCCCTTCTGCGTGTTGAACCACTTGACGGTTCCGGTAGCCATGACTTGGTAGTCCTTCTCAAGATTTTGATACGTCTATGCGCCCCGGGCCTTGGGCCAAGAGCGCGGGTCTCATCGAGTATTGGAAAAGGGTCGTCGGCAGTGCACGTTCTTGTCGCGCGCGTCGGGCACGTCGTCCGGCCAATCGTCGATTGGCGAACTATGTGCAAATATTTTTGACGCTGGCAAGACACCTTGCACGCTGCGGAAAGAAAGCTTTCGTCATTGCGCCATCTACGGCCTGCCGATATTCACCGGCGCCATTTGAGTGCGCATGGGTGTGTTCTCTAGCAAATGGAGTACTGGATTCCGGCTTCCGCCGGAATGACGTCGAGGACGTGGCGCCGACATCACAACACATTCACCGTCATTCCGGCGGAAGCCGGAATCCAGTTCTTGAGGCACGGAAGTGCGTACAAATTCAGGACTAATGCGCCTCGTCCCAGTTGTCCGCAGCGCGGGCATCGACCTGCAGCGGGACGGATAGCTGTATCGCCGGCAGGGTTGCGTTTTCCATCACCTCGCGCACGACGGGAAGCGTCGCCTCCACCTCGTCCTCGGGCACTTCGAAGATCAGTTCGTCGTGCACCTGCAGCAGCATGCGGGCTGACAGTTTCGCCTCGGTAAGCGCGCCTTCCATGCGCACCATGGCGCGACGGATGATGTCGGCGGCAGACCCCTGGATCGGCGCGTTGATGGCCGCGCGTTCGAAGAAGGCGCGCTCTGACGGGTGCCCCTTGGTGATGTTGGGGTAGTGGCATTTGCGCTTAAAGATCGTCTCGACATATTCGTGTTCGCGCGCGAAGGCCTTGGTGGAATCCATATAGTCGCGGATGCCGGGGAAGCGCTCGAAATAGGCCTTGATGTAACTTGCCGCCTCTTCGCGCGGGATCGAAAGCTGGTTGGCGAGACCGAAAGCGGAAATGCCGTAGATGATGCCGAAATTGATCGCCTTGGCGCGGCGGCGCACCATCGGGTCCATGCCTTCGATGGGGGTGTTGAACATTTCCGACGCCGTCATGGCGTGAATATCCAAGCCATCGGCGAAAGCCTGCTTCAGTTGCGGAATATCGGCGATATGGGCGAGCACCCTGAGTTCGATCTGGCTGTAGTCGGCGGAAACCAGCTTGAACCCCTTCTCCGGCACGAAGGCCTGGCGGATGCGCCGGCCTTCTTCGGTGCGCACGGGAATGTTCTGCAGGTTCGGGTCCGATGACGACAGGCGGCCCGTTGTCGTCGCCGCCATCGAATAGGATGTGTGGACGCGGTGCGTCTGTGGGTTGATGTAGCCCGGCAGCGCATCGGTGTAGGTGCTTTTCAGCTTCTGCAGGCTGCGCCAGTCGAGGATGCGCCGCGGCAGTTCGTGACCTTCGGCGGCAAGGTCCTCCAGCACGCTTGCCCCTGTCGTCCATGCGCCGGTCTTGGTTTTCTTGGCGCCGGGCAGGCCGAGCTTGCCGAACAGGATCTCCGACAGTTGCTTCGGCGAGCCGATGGTGAATTTTTCCCCCGCCAGCACGTAGATGTCGTCTTCTATTCCCGCCATCTTCTGCGCGAACTCCGCAGACAGCCGCGCCAGCATCGCCCGGTCGACGGCAACGCCGCGCGCCTCCATGCGCACCAGCACCGGCATCAGGGAGCGTTCCAGCGTTTCGTAGACCGTGGTCATGCGCTCGGCCACGAGGCGCGGTTTCAGCATATGCCACAGCCGCAGCGTCACGTCGGCGTCTTCCGCCGCATAGGCCGTCGCCTTGTCGAGCGGCACCTGATCGAAGGTCAGCTTGTTGCGGCCGGTGCCCGTTACGTCCGAAAAGGCGATCGGCTTGTGCCCCAGCCACCTCTCCGACAGCGCGTCCATACCCTGTCCGCCACGGCCCGCATCGAGCACGTAGGAGATCAGCATGGTGTCGTCGATTGACTGTAGCGCGATGCCGTAGCGGCTGAGAACCAGCGCATCGTATTTCAGGTTCTGGCCGATTTTCAGGACGGACTTGGCCTCAAACAGCGGTTTCAGGGTCGAAATTGCGTCTTTCAGATCGATCTGGTTAAGCGTTTCGCCTCCGAAATCAAGCCCGTCGCTGGCCCGGTGTGCAAGCGGGATATAGCAGGCCTTGCCGGGCTGGAGCGCCAGCGAAACGCCGACCAGATTGGCCTGCATCGCGTCGAGCGAATCGGTTTCGGTGTCGACGGCGACGTAACCCTGCTCGAAAGCGTCCGCGACCCAGCGCTCAAGTGCGTCCTTGTGGGTGACGGTCTCGTATTTATCGGTGTCGATGGGCGGGTCGCGCATCGCCTGTGCTTGGCTCGCGGCAAACGCTTGTGGAGTATGCCCGTTGGCAAGGCTTGTCTCGCCTGAAGAATCGGAATCGGTGCCGCTGCCCGATGCCGGAGCGGGATCGTCGTCGGCTCCGTTGCCCTCGGCTGCGTGCCAGTGCTTGATCTCGACGCTGCCCGCATCGATGGCGCTTGCGTCGGCTTCCATGGCTTCCGCGACACGGCGCGTAATGGTGGTAAATTCCATCACCTTGAGAAAGGCGATCAGCTTTGCGGCATCGGGATCGCGCATGCCGAAATCAGTCACCGGCACTTCGACCGGAACATCGGTTTTCAGCTCCGCAAGCCGCCGCGAGACGCGCGCCTGCTCGGCAAACTCGATCAGGTTTTCGCGGCGCTTGTTCTGTTTGATCTCACCGGCGCGCTCCAGCAGTGCTTCCAGATCACCATATTCCTCGATCAGCTGCGCGGCGGTCTTGATGCCGATGCCGGGAACGCCGGGGATGTTGTCGGTGGAATCTCCCGCCAGCGCCTGCACGTCGACCACCTTTGCTGGCGGCACGCCGAATTTCTCGACCACCTCACCTGCGGCGATGCGCTTGTCCTTCATCGTGTCGTACATGATCACGTTGTCGGAGACGATCTGCATCAGGTCCTTGTCGGAGGCGATGATGGTGACCTTCGCGCCGGCTGCTTCCGCCTGCCGCGCATAGGTCGCGATCAGGTCGTCGGCCTCGTAGCCTTCCTGCTCGACGCAAGGCACATTGAAAGCCTCGACCGCCTGGCGGATCAGTCCGAACTGGGGCCTCAAGTCCTCCGGCGGGTCAGGCCGGTGCGCCTTGTAGTCGGGGTAGAAATCGTTGCGGAAGCTCTTGCCCGAATAATCGAAGATCACCGCGAGATGCGTCGGCTCGATGTCATCGACGCTGTCGCGCATCAGCCGCCACATCATGTTGCAGAAGCCGGCCACCGCGCCGACCGGCAAGCCGTCCGACTTGCGCGTCAGGGGCGGCAGCGCGTGATAGGCGCGGAAGATGTAGGAGGAGCCGTCGACGAGAACGAGCTCATCTCCAGCTTTTAGTGCAGGGGCAGAATCGGCTTTGTTCATGGCGGGGACTATGCCCCGCCAAATCCGTGTTGGCGACCCGCTTTGTCGTGAGCTTGCCGGTTATTCCGCAGGCGTCAGTGCGGCAGCCGGCGTTGCAGACTTACGCGGGCTTCCCGGCGGCACAATCCGCGCCCATGCGGGCCGTGCGAACAGGAATTTCAGCGGCGTATTCTTCACCAGCGCCAATGCGACAAGCGGCGACAGCCACGCCGTCAGCGTCACGATGGCCGAGATGGTACCGACATCGGAGACGACATTGAACTTCAGCAGCAGCGACCGCATGGCAGCCATCGGCAGGAAGAAGGCGAGATAGATCGCAATCGATCGCGCACCCGCATAGGCGAAGGCGCGGCCGGGAAGCGTTTTCGCGATCATCGAGGCAAAGACCGTGATGGCAATCGCGCCGGCGAAGCCGAGCGCAAGCCCGATGCCTGGCAAGGTCGAAATGCCTGTCTTCACGGCGAAGCCATTGGCGAATGCCCAGACGGCCAGACCGAGCGCGCCGAGCAGGGGCTTCTCCGCCGCCCCGCCGGCAAAGGCGAAGACATGCCGGGCGATGATGTGCCCGGTATAGAAATAGACGAAACGGGCGGCGAATTCGTCGATTACCATCCAGCCTGTCTGGATGTGCGTCATTTCCAGCGCTGCTGCAGCGAGCCAGACAAGGATTGGCGAGACGCCGCGCAGCAGCTTGGTGATTACGAAGAAGATCGCCAGCAGATAGATGAACCACAGGATGCCGAAAGGCTGGATCAGCGCTTCGGCGTAGGCGGTCACAAGGGCGGCCAGGTCGCCGTCATAGAGCGAGAAGAACTTGAAACCCATCTGGATCGCGACCCAGAGCAGGTAAAAGTAAACAAAGTGCAGCACCTTGCGGTCGAGATAGAGCCGCCAGTCCGCATCGATCCGCGCTGACAGGAACAGCGCTGAAACGAGAAAGAAGTCCGGCATCCGGAAGGGGCGTGCAAAAGCTACGACGTCGCCGAGCCAGCCCTGCTGTCCCGATACTGCCTCGACGCCAAGCGTTGAGTGCATCATTACGACAAGCAGGATGCAGATACCTTTGGCGGTATCGACCCAGGGAACGCGGTTGTCAGCGGAATTCACAAGAGACGACGGAGCCGTCATGGGGTCCTTCCCGCGCATCGAATGCGCTCCAGCCTGTGCCGCATGCCCCCATCGGCGGTTTAATTTTCGCTGTCCGGATCTGTTGACCGAACCGATCGCATTTTACAGATCAGCTCTTTCCAAGACCTTGCGGCAAATGGCGGAATTCCGGGGCATTCCGGTAACGTTCGGCTAACCATCGTGTGGCCGTGACCGGCTATGACATGCTGTGCGGGCGTGTTGGCAAACTGCGCCCTCGGTGATTGCTCAGGCTAAATTGTTCGGCTAGTGTCCGCCCCGCTTCGGCATGTCCGCCATGCCGCGCATCATTGGCCTTGGCACCCGTAGCTCAGCTGGATAGAGCGCTGCCCTCCGAAGGCAGAGGTCACAGGTTCGAATCCTGTCGGGTGCGCCATTGTTTCGCTCACGCAAAGCTTATTTCGTTCGCTTGTTCCGCGAGGGCGGCCTTTCGGCCGATCGCGCAGGCGCGCTCTTTGGCGCGCTACAGTCGAAGGTTCTCCTCCAAGGCGCGCCAATACTGCGTTCTAGCAATGCTTTATGCCGCCTGCTCATCCCGCAATGGCGGGCATGTGTCCAGGGTGATCAGTTCTCACCGGGTGCCGGCGATTTGGCCGCTTCCATCGCAGCCACATACCGGGGCCGCCACAATGTGATGGTGATGGGCACGAGTATGTTCAGGAAAAAGGCGGTCGCCATAAGCGTGTAAAACGCCTCGGTGTTGAGGATGCTGCTCTGAACGTAGGCAATGTCCATCACGACGAAAGCCAGTTCGGCCCGCCCCAGCATCCCGAAACCGATCAGCATGCTGCTTGGCCAATCCATCCCTCCGGTGTAGCGCGCGGCAAGAGCCGCCGTCGCGACCTGGATGGTGAAGATGGCCACCGTCAGGATGATAATGTGGGGAATGATCGAAACCAGGATGCTCCAGTCGAAAATCAGGTGGCTGCCAAGTTCGACAAAGAAGATCGGGCCGATCCATGAAAAGGCGACGTTGTCGATGATGCGCTTGGTATCGGCAAAGGAGCCCTTCTCGTTCTGGATCTGAAAATATTCCTCCTTGAGGATAAGTCCGGCCATGTAAGCGCCGACTGCCGGGTGGAACCCCAGCTCATGCGCCAACAAGCCGACCAGAAGAGCAAGCAGCAGGACGGTCAGCGTGGAATGGCGTCCGAAGGCAAGCAGGTGTTGCATGCCGTAGGTCCTGACAAATGGCACCCGCTTGAGCCAGCCGCGCACATCATGGGGAAACAGCCAGGCGCCAAGGGCCGTGACGATGATGAAAAAGGCAACGGCCTTCGCGGCAATCGACACCAGGTTCACGATATTGATCGAGCCGCCCCCGACGGCGATGGGAACCAGGATCGCAACCAGCGCAAGCGAAGCGATGTCGTCGAGCACGGCGGATGTCATGATCCGCGTTGCTGCCGGGGAATTCTGAAGTCCTTCGTTCTGGAGTGAAACCATGGTCAGGGACACCGCGGTTGCGGTCATGGTCAGCCCGCACATCAGTGAAACGCTGGTGTCGTTCCAGAAATAGTCCGCAACGGCATATGCCGCGAGAAACGGCCCCACGGCACCGAAGAAGGCGATGCCCCAGCTCTTTTTCACGCTGTAGAGGAAGTTGTCGGTCTTTTCCTCGAAACCCAGCGCAAACATGATGAGGATGATCCCGAGCATCGCCAGTCCGGGGATGAAGTTCCCGGATGGTTCGGCCAGAACGCCGGTATTTGCCAGCAGGGAGCCCATGGCCAGGAACCACACAACCGGTGTCAGCCGGGTTTTGCGGGCCAATATGTTGGCAGCAAAGACGGCAATCCAGATCCATGCCAGATGAAAGAGTGGCTCCATACATCCTCCGTTTCGCAAACAAGGGCAGTAATCATACGCCGAAGCCGATTACCCGCGACAGGGTGTCGTTATTATGAAGCCCAGATCATTCACATGAAACGAACCCGTCAAGCGAGTACGGATCTGCACCTTTAAGACCAAACTCATGGACCGGAAAGCCGGCATGGCCTGCGCAGGCGTGAAGCCCGGTCCCACGCATTGCCCGGCCGCTCGCTTGTCATCGGCGGGTTTGATTGCCCATACTGCTGGTCAGGAGTGAACCTGGACTGGAGCGCGAATGCGCAAGGTTTCGGAATGCGGCCGAATTGGACGCTTACTGCCGGTCTTTGTTGCCGGTCCGCTGATTTGTGCGGCTTATTCCGCATCCGCACAGGGCTTTGACCTCAATGCGCTGATGCAGGGCCTGGACAGGACCGAGCAGGAGCTTGTCACCGACACGCTTTCCGAGCGTGTGCCCGAGATGATGCTCGACGAGGACACGCTGGAATTCGGCAAGGATCTGATCGATGACGGCAAGACCATCTTCGAGCATGCCGACCTGATAGCGAAGGACAAGCATCGCGAGTTCGCCGAATCCGTTGCCGGCTCCGCTGCCGATGCGACAGCCGAGGAATTGGCGGCCCTCATCGAGAGCCGGTATCCCGATGAGGATTCACCTGTCCGCGAGCTTCTGTCATCTGTCCAGAACAACCCCGACGAATGGAAGGCGGCCGCGAAAGCCGTTCTGGATGTCGATCCGAAAGCCGCGCTTGCGGTTCTGGCCGAAAAGCTGACATCCGATGCAGCCGAAAGATACGAAGCGCTCGTGGAACAGGGAAAGACGCTGTGGAAAGACATGGCGCGCGGTACGCTTCCCGGCGCAGAGCGCTTGCAGGCGCTCGGTATCGATCCGGTGGAAACCTATCTGGATGGCGTGGAAGGGTTCGCGGATGGCATGCGTGAATTGAAGCAGGCGAAAGACAATCTTGTGCTTGACTGCCTGCATCGCCGCTACCACGAGGCTGCTTCGGCATTTGGCAGCAGCGCGGCGCGGGACGAGATCGAAAGCCTCGGGCTTTCAGGATATTCCTGCGCGCCTGCTTCCGGTGCCCGTTTCGAACCGCTGGATGATGAAGAATCGGGGAGCAAAGGGCCTCTCAGGGGATTGGCGGACATCTACCGGACTGCCCGCGATGCCGGCGCCAGCCTCACCACGGAGAGCACGACGCTTGCCGAACTGGGCATCAGCAGAGGGCAAGCCGTTGATCTGATCGAGGCGTTCGAAACCGCTGTCGCGGATGGATCGATATCGCGGACGAAAGCCGGGGAAGGCTTCAGCGCCTGGGCGCAAACCGAGCTGCGGCCTCCTGCGCAAGACACAGGGAAAGAGAAATACGAGCCGGGTTTTTTAGCCCGCAGTGGCCTCGGTTATCCGATCGGGCGGCTGCAGAAATGGTCGAAGGGAAAGAAGGCCGCGCTCGACGCGATGATCGCCGGCGCGATCAAGGTTATCGAGCGGGCGGTTGGAGTCGAGCGCTTCACGGAATTATCGGGCCTGCCCTCAGCGGATGCTCTGATCGGAGATGGCGTTCTGCCATTCACACAGGGCCGCGCCGTGGAGCGGGTTCTGGCCGAAGCCGAACTAGAGGCAGGTCAGGATGCGCAAATGGCGGCCCGGGAAGCCGAAGAGCAGTTGCGTTGCGACCCTGAAGCCCAGCGCAGCAAGCATGGCAATGGCAACCTTGATCCCGGTTTCATAGGGCAGGAAACAGCCGCTGAAGCGCCGGGATATGTCGATACGGATGAGTGCCGCCCCTATGGCAAGGCCGGAAACCAGGATGCCGGAGACCGCGTTGCGGCCGAGGATGGACCCGGCGGCGGCAATGCGCCGCGGCAGAACCGATGCGCACAGCTTGGCGCGCGCATGGACTCCGCTGCCGAACAATACGTGGCGGGCCGCATTTCCGAGGCGCGCGCCAGCATGGACGCGGTCAATGCCCAGCTTCATACACCGGCGATGCTCGGCATGTGCCCTGATCTGCGCTCGCGCCTTGCCCGCAACATTCCGCGCATTGAGCGTATGCAGAAGGCTCTTGCCGATGTCGGTAGAAGCCTGACCGAATGCAGCCCGGATGCACTGGCCGAACAGGCGGCATTCCTGCAAGGAGCGCGCAATCCCAAACTCGTGGCACTGAATAGCCGGATCGCCCGCGCCCGCCCGATCGCATCCGTCTACACGGAGGCCAAAAGCCTGTTTTCCGAGGGCCGGATCGGGGCTGCTGAATCCAAATTCCTGCAGGCTTTGGCAATGGCAAGGGCCGCCGATGGACTGACGTGCGAGAAGATCAAGGCCCGGCTCGAAAGCAACTTGCACAAGGTCAGGCGCATGCGTGATTTTGATGCCGCCGCAACGCGTGCGATCGACACATGCGACATGGGCGAAGTCGGCGAACTGATCGGGTCGATAGCCGGCGCGGGCAATCCCTATCTTGATGCGGTTTATGGCCGCCTTGCCAGCGTGCCGGCCGATTGCCTGACACGCATGAGCGATGCGGCCTGCAAGAAGGACTACGGCCCGAACGCCGTCGCCAAACCGGCCTCAGGTGAATCGCGAGGGGTGTCCTGTGATTGCCGGTCGGGTTACCAGTTCAGCAAGGACAAGAATGGCAATCATGTCTGCATGAGCAACGCAAACATCGCCAGGGCCGAACAGAACGAATTGAACGCCAATTGCCGGAACCAGAGCGGGCGCGGATATTATGCGGGACCACGGGACAAGCAGGGCAATTACTACTGCCTGCCCGACAAGGCCACCGCCAATGCCTGGTGCCGGAACAACGGTGGCGGTTCCGGATCCTATGCAGGCAAGATACAGCGTAATGGCGGTTTCAAGTGCTATAGCAAGTCTGCCCCGGTCGCGCGCAGCAGGCCCAGTGGCAATACGAATCCGCGCAGAACCTATTCCCAAGGGCAGCGCGACCGTGATGCTGCCAATGCCGCCGCCGCAGCACAGGCGCTGGGCGCGATTCTTCAGGGCATAGATGCTTACCAGCAGGCACAGCGCGGCGGGGACAGGGGTATCGGCCGCTACAATCCCGGTTGCCGGTATGTCGGCAAACCGATCCTGGGCCGCCGTCCCTATACCTGTGAATAGGTTCAGTCCAGCTGCTCCAGCTTGTCCAACTCCGGATTGCGTGTCGTCTGGGGCGCAGGTGGAGCAGAACCGTCATCCTGTTGCGTAGCGGGTTTTGGTGACGTGAGCTGCGCGGTGCGTTCTTCCTGGAGCTTGCGTTGAAGTTCAAGGCTGGGCTGGCCGGTCGGTTTAAGCTTAAGCCCTTCCTCGAATTGCCGGATCGCCGCGCGGGTCTTGCCGCCCATCTTGCCATCCACGGGGCCGGGATCGAGACCGAACTCCGCAAGAAGGCGCTGGATCAGCGCAACATCGTAGGGCGCAAGACCGTTCTCCTTCAGGGTCTCCAGCGCGACCGTGTCTCCCATGGCGACGGCCCGCCGATAGTAGGCGGCGGCTTTCTCACGGTCGGTCACCAGATTCTGGCCGTTCCAATAGACATTTCCAAGATACCGCCAGCCTTCTTTCATACCCTTGTTGGCGGCCTGCTCGAACAGCTCAAGCGCCCGGTTCAGATCGCGTTCAACTCCCTGCCCGCTCTGATAGGCAAGACCCAAATTCACAAAAGCCTCTGTCTGGCCAAGCTCAACGGCGCGCTGCAGCAGCTTGGCCTGCCGCTTCTCGTCCTTTTCCACGCCTTCGCCTTTTCCGTACAGCACGGCGAGGTTGGTCATGGATCCTGGATGATCGAGATCGGCGGCGCGCTGGTAATATGCTGCTGCGCGCGTCAGGTCATGTTCGTGGCCTTCTGCGTAATGATACAGGCGACCGAGATTGAACAGCGACAGTGCATTTTCGAGTTCGGCGCCCTTCTCGAACCATTTTTTGGCTTCGTCGAGATCCTTGTCCGCTCCAGCGGTGCCGTTAAGGTAATAAAGGCCGGTCCTGCCCATGGATTCCGCATGTCCGGCTTCCGCGGCCCGCATGCGCCATAACCTCGCTTTGGCATCGTCCTTGCCGGTCAGAAAACCGCGTTCGTACATATACGCGATTGCAGCGATGCTCTCCGGAGAACCTTCCTTGGCCGCTGCGAAATGCGACTTCGCATAATCCCTGGTGGTCAGGGCGACATCGCGCTCGACCCCGTTCCGCCACACCCGCAGGGTCAGGCTCGCGTCTGACCCGACGGCCTTGATCTTGTCGATCAGGATTTGGCCAGTCGGGGTCGCCTCGCCATTCACGGCGCGGACGATATCGTCTTTTTCAATATCGCTGTCGCGTGCGGTGCCAACTTCGCTCAATCCAATGACAAGAACGCCAAAATCCGACCCAACGCCCAAACGCTTTTCGTCTTGATTTGTAAGGTTCTGGATCTCGATCCCGACCACCGGGCGGTCGGGCTCGGTGAGTTCCGGCATTTCCCAATCGCTCGTGTCGATCTTGGCCGCTTTGATTTCCTCGGGTACGGCTGGGGGCTGTTCGGGTTCGGCTACCGATTGAGGCCGGTCTTCGGCGGGTGCGCCGTCAGGCGGGGGAGTTGGGTTTTGCGCGGTCGCGGGCGCTTCTGCATCCTCTGCCGCGCGGAGTTTCTCTGCCCTCACGCGCGCCAGCGGCGCAAACCGGCCATCTGGGAAGGACTCCAGATAGGCCTCGAACTCCGCCGGGTCGCCGCTGTCCTTCACGCTTTCCCAGAACAGGATTTCCGCTTCGCCATCGTCGGCAAGTGATGAATGCGGAAATCCGGTCAGCGCCGTGGCGCCGAGGGCCAGCCCGACAATGGCGGCAATACCGTATCGGCCAAATAAGTTCAGTATCGGCATGGTGCTTCCGTAAGGTCAGGACATCCGCATAATGAAGCGCATGCCAGGGTTCTGCAAATCGGGCTATGGGAGCGGCTGTGTTAGCGCCCCTTTGTGGCCATGTGCCGACATTGCAGCAGGTCCATTGCTGCGCCACCTGCCGTTGCCCGGAATTGGCGGCGGCTTGCCTTATGACTGGGCAAAACCCGTTTTTATCGAAGGGGTTCACGGATGGTAACGCAACCGAATCAAATGGTTTGGTTAACCGTGCGTAAGTGAATCCGTCCTATCCTGCCTCCCGGATATTTGCGTCGTGCGGCGCGATTCAGGCCTGTTTCGCCACGGCGGAGCGGTTCTGTTTCGTAGCCGATTCAAGTCGTTGTGTGCCGAGTTGCAGGTCGGGTGAATGGCTAAAACCGGAGAAGGCAAGCCTCAGGGCGCCGGAGCAAAAGACTCCGCGCAATCTGCGGGCAGCAATGCCGCCGCGGATATGTCGCAGGCGCGCACGCCGGTTCGCATGGCGCTGGCAGGCATTAACTCGAATGCCCTTGCCGCTGCCGAGGCATTGCTGGTTGAACGGCCCGATCCCGGCAAGTTCGCGGTCTATGATCTTGACGGCAAGACGGCGTTGCGCTTCGCCTTCAATCTTGCTGACTGCAAGATCATCATTCTCGATGTCGATGTCGTTCTTGTCTTTTCCGATGATAGCAAGGTCATTCTGCCCGGCCTGGCGTTGCAGCTTGTTATGGCCGAGCCGGTATCCTTCGAGTTCGCCGACAAGGTTCTCGAAGCGCAGGATTTCCTGTCGCTCATAGGCGACGTCAAGCTCGCCGAAGACCTTCCGCTTTTGCAACTGTCCAATACGGAACTCGACGTCACGCAGCAAAATCAGAACGAACAGGAACTCGAAGCGCTTCTTCAGCAGCGCAGCCAGACGCCATTCGTCCCGCCTCCGCCGGAACGCACGGAAGAACAGCAGGATGACGAAAATCAGATCCAGTCCTTTGAAAACGAGGAGCAGGCAACCGCATCTTCTTCCTCGCCGCCGCCGCCTCCGCAAGAGGCTCCCGATCTGGGTACCGGATCAACCGGACAGTTCAACGGAACGCCTGCGGCAGGGCTGACCTTCACGCTGCTTGGAGATGATACGCGCTCATCGACGGGCCTTGGCGGCGGCGGTCTTGAAATTCGTGGCGCGGCCTCGATCATCGCGGCAACCACGGACCCGGACTATGCTGTGCAATCGGCGTCCGAAACGCTGAACGGAACCGCGTTCGACGACGTGATCTATGCCGACGACCCCGCGCTGATGCCGCTTGGAACCACGCTGCGCGTATTCGACATCGATGTCGAACTGCCTGAGCCGGATTGGATCGCCACCAGTGCGCGAATCTACGATCTTCCAGCGGGCTTCTCGCTTCTGAGCGGAACAGCCGTCGGCAATGACTTCCATGTCACGATGGACACGTCCGATCCGAACAATCTCAACCAGCTCGATCTTCTCTATCTTTATGCCATTCCTGATGATTCCGTCGCCGCGGATGCAAACGGTTTCTATCAGACGTTCACGTTCTCTGCCGAATTCCTCGTCGACATCGGCGGTTCCTACACGCTGATCAATGGCACGGCGCGGTTCGCCATCGGCGATGCAGCGAGCGCAAGCGATGTCACCTATGTCGACCCCGTGACCGGCGACATCACCTATATCCTGCCGAAAGTTCCCGCGGGGAACATCATCAGCGCCGGAGCCGGTGACGACATCATCTATGGCGGTGCGGGCAGCGACACCATTAACGGCGGTTCGGGAACGGACCTTGTAAGCTACTATTATTCACAAAGCGGTGTTACGGCGAACCTGGCGACAGCCTCATATTCCGGTGGTTATGCCACAGGCGATACGCTCACGAATATCGAGGGACTTGAGGGATCGACCCACGACGATACGCTGACCGGAGATGCTGGCGATAACCTGCTGATCGGCGGTTTGGGCGGGGATGCAATCGACGGCGGAGCCGGTTTCGATACCGCGAGCTTCGAGAATGCGGCGTCTGCCGTCACGGTAGATCTCGGATTGGGAACCGGCAGTGCCGGCGAGGCCGTCGATGACACCTACACAAACATCGAACGTATTGTTGGTTCCGTATTCGACGATACGCTGATCGGTGATGCCTTCGACAATACGCTGGAAGGTGGCGACGGCGACGATGCCCTCTTCGGCGCTGCCGGTGACGATATCCTCGATGGCGGCGATGGCGATGACAGCCTCGTCGGCGGTCTCGGCGCCGATCAGTTCATCGGCGGAGCGGGGACCGACACGGTCGATTATTCCGCTGCGGCTTCAGGCGTCACCGCGAATCTGCAGACGAATGCTGCGTCAGGAGGCGAAGCCGCCGGCGATACGTTCTCCGGCATAGAGCGGGTCGTGGGCTCCGCTTTCGACGATGATCTGACGGGCGCTTCGACGGCGACAACCCTGGAAGGTGGTGATGGCGCGGACACGCTGACCGGTGGCGCTGCCAACGATACACTGCTCGGGGGTGATGGCGACGACACTCTCTCAGGTGCCGGCGGTGCCGATATCCTCGACGGCGGAGCCGGGTTCGATTCTATCGATTATTCCTCGTCTTCCACCGCTGTCATCATCGACATGGCGACGGGCGTCGGTGTCGGTGGCGATGCGCAGGGCGACACGTTCACCAACATCGAGCGGGTCGTCGGTTCGCTTGATGGCGACGTCCTGATCGGCACATCTGCGGATAACGTTCTGGAAGGCTCAGACGGAGACGACACGCTCGACGGGCGCGGTGGCGCCGATACCCTGATCGGCGGCAGCGGCATCGACACTGCCGATTACAGTTATTCCAGCGCAGGTGTGACCATCGATTTCGGTGCTGGAACCGGTACGGGCGGCGATGCGCAGGGTGACACGCTTTCGCAGATCGAGCGCATCGTCGGCTCGGCATACGATGACACGTTCATCGGCTCCACCGGCGATGACGTTTTCCTCGGAAACGGCGGTGACGACACCTTCATCGGCGGCGCTGGCGCCGACATCCTTGCCGGTGGCTCGGGCAGCGATACCGCCGACTATTCTTCTTCTGCCGCAATCAATATCGACCTGTCGCTGGGGCTTGCCACGGGCGGCGATGCGACGGGTGACAATCTCGCCAGTATCGAGAACATCATCGCGACCGATTTCGACGACGTGCTTGTCGGCGATGCTTCGGACAATGCCTTCTATGGTGGTGCCGGCAACGACAGCCTGACAGGCGGTGCGGGCGCCGATGTGCTGGACGGTGGCACCGGAACGGACACCGCCAATTACGCCTCTTCCGCTCAGGCCGTGACGGTCGATCTGGGGGCCGGCACCGGTTCCGGCGGCGATGCGGCCGGCGACACGCTGGCCGGCATCGAGAACGTCACCGGTTCGGCGCTGGACGATACGCTCATCGGCGATGGCGCCGACAATATCCTCGATGGTGGCGCTGGCGACGATCGTCTCGAAGGTGGCGCGGGTGCTGACCAGCTGATCGGCGGTGCGGGACAGGACAGCGCCGACTACACCCAGTCCGCAAGCGCGGTGACCATCAATCTGGCCACCAGCACGGCCACCGGCGGCGATGCCAATGGCGACACTTTTTCGTCGATCGAGCGTATCGGCGGTTCGGCCTTCGACGACAGCCTGACCGGTGATGCGCAGGACAACGTGCTGGAAGGCAATGCCGGCAACGACATTCTGAGCGGTGGAGGCGGCGATGATACCCTGCTTGGCGGCGATAACGACGATACGCTGATCGGCGGTGCCGGTGCCGACACGCTGACCGGCGGCACCGGATCTGATACGGCGGATTATTCCGCTTCCGCGCTTGGTGTCTCGGTCGATCTGGGCGCGGGTACGGCTGCCGGAGGCGATGCCGCCGGCGACACCCTGTCGGGCATCGAGAATCTCACCGGCTCGGGACAGGCGGATACGCTTGTCGGCGATTCCGGGCAAAATGTACTCGATGGCGGTGCCGGCGATGACACGCTGGAAGGTGCGGCGGGCGCCGATACGCTGATCGGCGGCACAGGCACCGATGTTGCGACCTATGCCAATTCCACCAGTGGCGTCACGGTCAGCCTCACGAGCGGCACGGGCATAGGCGGTCACGCCGAAGGCGATACGCTGTCCGGTATAGAGGATTTGTCCGGCTCGGCCTTTGCCGACAGTCTGACCGGCGATGCGAACGCAAACCTGCTGCAGGGTCAGGCTGGCAACGACATCCTCTCCGGCGCTGATGGCGACGACACGCTGGAAGGCGGCGCCGATGACGATACGCTGGCAGGCGGCGCGGGCGCGGACAGTCTCGATGGCGGAACCGGCACCGATACGATTGACTATTCGTCTTCCGGCAGCGCGGTCACCATCAATCTGGCAACCAGCAGTGCCAGTGGCGGCGATGCTGCCGGCGATACGTTCACCAGTATCGAAGCCGTCACGGGTTCGGCCTTTGCCGACAGTCTGACCGGTGATGCCGGCGACAACACGCTCGACGGTGGCGCAGGCGACGACACGCTCATCGGCCTTGCCGGCGCCGACGCGCTGGTTGGCGGTGCGGGTACCGACACGGCTGATTATTCCGCCTCTGCTACGGCTGTGCAGATCGATCTGCTGAATGACACGGCGACCGGTGGCGATGCAGCCGGTGATACGTTCTCGAGCGTTGAGAACCTGACCGGCTCGGCAGGAAATGACACGCTGACCGGCGACACGGCTGCGAACGTTCTGGACGGCGGCGATGGCGATGACGTGCTCGCCGGCGGGCTTGGTGCGGATACCCTGATCGGCGGCATCGGTACCGATACCGCTGAATACGTAAACTCCAATGCCGCCGTCACCGTCGACCTTTCGGCGGGTACCGGCACCGGGGGGCACGCCGAAGGCGATACGCTGTCGGGCATCGAGATTCTGTCCGGCTCACAGTTCAACGATACCCTGACCGGCAGCACGGCCGCCGATACCATTCTCGGCAATGCCGGCAACGATACCATTGATGGCGGCGATGGCGACGATACCCTCGACGGTGGCGATGGTAATGATACCTTGCGCGGCGGTGCTGGTGCCGATGTCCTGATTGGCGGCGCCGATACGGATACGGTCGATTATTCCGGCTCGACTGTAAGTCTGACGATCAATCTTGCGACCAACAGCGCAAGTGGTGGCGACGCGACCGGCGACACGTTCTCCGGCATCGAAGGTGTGATTGGCGGCCAGCAGGCCGATACGCTGACCGGCGATGCGGGCAACAACATCCTCGACGGCCAGGAAGGCAATGACCTGATCGTCGGCGGCGCCGGTGCTGACACGATCATTGGTGGTGCGGGTTTTGATACGATCGACTTCACGGCTTCTGCGAGCGGTGTCAACGTCGATCTGGCCTCGGGTACCGGCGCGGGTGGTGATGCGCACGGTGACACATACACCGGGATTGAGCGCGTTGTCGGTTCGGCGCAGGCCGACACGCTCGTGGGCGATGCATCCAACAACACGTTGGAAGGCGCTGCCGGAAATGACATCCTGCGAGGTGGCAGCGGCAGCGACACGCTTCTGGGTGGCGCCGACGACGACACGCTCGAAGGTGGAGATGGCGCCGACATTCTGACTGGCGGCACGGGAACAGACATCGCCGACTATACCGGCTCTGACAGCGCTGTAACGGTCAATCTCTCGACCAGCCTGGCGACCGGCGGACATGCCAATGGCGACGTTCTCACAGGCATAGAGGGCGTTACGGGTTCTGCCTTCAACGATACGCTGACCGGCGACGCTTCTGCCAATATTCTCAGCGGCGGCGGTGGTGACGATACGATCTACGGTGGTGACGGCGACGACACCATTGATGGAGGAGCCGGCAACGACCTTCTGGATGGCGGTCTTGGTGCCGACGATTTCGATGGCGGCACCGGTACTGATACCGTCGATTATGCGTCGTCTGCTGCCGGCGTGAATGTTGATCTGGCACTCGGATCGGCCACTGGCGGCGAGGCCCAGGGCGATACGTTTGTTGCCGTCGAAAACATCATCGGCTCCGGCTACGACGACACCATCAGCGGCAATGCGTTCGCCAACACGCTGACTGGCGGGGCGGGCGCCGACACCTTGTCGGGCGCAGCCGGCGACGACACGCTTGATGGTGGCGCCGACGACGATACGTTGATCGGCGGATCGGGCGCGGATTCCCTGACCGGCGGTACCGGTACGGATACCGCCTCCTACAGTGGTTCGCTTTCCGCCGTGACCGTTGACCTTTCGACCGGCACCGGCACCGGCGGCGATGCCCAGGGCGATACCCTGACGGGCATCGAGAACCTGACCGGCTCGACGCTTGATGACACGCTGATCGGTGATGGCAACGCCAATATACTGACGGGCGATGCGGGCAACGATACGTTGCGCGGTGGCGGTGGCGCGGATGCGCTCGAAGGCGGCGCTGGCACCGACCTTGCCGATTACACCGGTTCTGCCGCCGCGGTCACGGTTGATCTGAATGCAGGAACCGCGACTGGCGGCGATGCCAATGGCGATACCCTGAACTCGATCGAAGGTGTCATCGGTTCGGCGAACAACGATTTTCTCTATGGCGACGCGGGCGCAAATATTCTGCGCGGTGGTGACGGCGACGACCTACTGGTCGGGCGTGGTGGCGCTGACGAGCTGACTGGCGGTCTGGGCACCGACGAAGCCGATTATTCCGCCTCCGCAACGGCTGTCACGGTCGATCTCTCGCTGGGCCAGGGATCCGGCGGCGACGCGCAGGGCGACACGCTTGCTGAAATCGAGAACGTTACCGGTTCGGGCGGCAATGACACACTGATTGGCGATGCATCCGACAACGTTCTCGATGGCGGTGCCGGTAATGACAATCTGACCGGCGGAGCGGGTGCGGACACGCTGATCGGCGGCGCCGGCACCGACACGGCCAATTACAGCACCTCTTCGGCGGGCGTCACGGTCAGTCTGGCTTCAGGCACCGGCGCTGGCGGGGACGCGCAAGGCGACACGCTGTCGGGGATCGAGAACCTGACCGGTTCCGGTCAGGCGGATACGCTGACCGGTGATGCGAACGCGAACACGATCGATGGCGGCGCGGGCGATGATACGCTCGTTGGTGGTGCGGGCGGCGATAGCCTGATCGGCGGGGCCGGCAATGACGTTGCCGACTACAGCGCATCCTCCGCCGGCGTGACCATCAATCTCGCTGCAGGCACCGCGTCGGGCGGCGATGCCGCCGGCGACACATTGAGCGGCATCGAGGGTGTGATCGGCTCGGCCCAGGCGGACAACCTGACCGGCGACGTTAACGCGAACACCTTCGATGGCGGAGCTGGCGACGACATCATTTCTGCCGGCGATGGCGATGACACGATCGATGGTGGCGCTGGCGCCGATACGCTGACCGGCGGCGCGGGTGCCGATGCCATTGATGGTGGTGCCGATACCGACACGATCAGCTTCGCGGCTTCCACGCAGGCCGTTACCGTCGATCTTGCATCCGGAACCGGTACCGGCGGCGACGCCCAGGGCGATACCTACGCCAATATCGAAAATGTTACCGGCTCCAATCTTGGCGACACGCTGATCGGCGATGCCGGCGACAACACGCTGGATGGCGGTTCGGGTGACGACACGCTACGTGGCGGCGGCGGTGCGGATGCGCTGGTTGGCGGCGCAGGCTCCGATACCGCCGACTACACCGGTTCTGCGTCGGCGGTCACGGTCAATCTCGGCACGGGAACGGCGTCGGGTGGCGATGCGCAGGGCGACACCCTGTCGAGTATCGAAAACATCATCGGGTCCGCCAACGGCGACACGCTGACAGGCGATGGCAATATCAACCGGATCGAAGGCGGCGACGGTAACGATTTGATCTCCGCCGGTGGCGGTAACGACATCATCCTGGGTGGCGATGGCGATGACACCATGATTGGTGGCGCCGGCGCGGATGACTTCACCGGAGGCACCGGCACCGACACGCTCGATTACTCCGCTTCGGCAAGCGCGGTCACGGTTGATCTGGCCGCGGGAACCGGCTCGGGTGGCGATGCCCAGGGCGATACCATGACCGGCGTGGAAGCCGTGATCGGTTCCGGCCTCAACGATACGCTCACCGGCGATTCAGCGGACAACACGCTGGATGGCGGTGCCGGCAACGACACGATCAATGGCGGCGGCGGTGCCGATACGCTGATCGGCGGCACGGGAACCGATACCGCGAGCTATGCCGGTTCATCCGGTGGCGTGACGGTCGATCTCGGCACCGGCACCGGCACCGGCAACGACGCGCAGGGCGATACGCTTTCCGGCTTCGAGAATTTGACGGGTTCCAGTTATGACGACCTGCTTATTGGCGATGCCAATGCCAACACGCTGACCGGCGGTCTTGGTAACGACACGCTGCGTGGTGGCGCGGGTGGCGACACGCTCGACGGTGGCGGTGGTGCCAACGACGTCGTTGATTATTCGACCTCGGCGTCGGCGGTGAATGTCGATCTCACGCTTGGAACAGCGTCCGGTGGCGATGCCACCGGCGACACGATCATCGACATAGATGGCGTGATCGGCTCCTCCGGCGATGACACGTTGCGCGGCAATGCCTTCGCCAACACGCTGACCGGCGGCGCCGGTGCCGATACGCTGCAGGGCGAGGATGGCGACGACACGCTCGATGGCGGAGCCGGTAATGATCAGCTCTACGGTGGCGCTGGTGCCGATGCGATCGACGGCGGCGCTGATACCGACACGGTTTATTACACCGCCTCCGCACAGGCGGTGACGGTCGATCTGGCTGCCGGAACCGGCTCGGGTGGCGATGCCCAGGGCGATACATTCGCAAATGTCGAGAACATTGTCGGCTCGAACCTGGGAGACAGCCTGACCGGCGATGCCGGGGTGAACGCGATCGATGGCGGCGCCGGTGACGACACGCTCGTTGGCGGTGCGGGCGCCGATGCGCTCACTGGCGGGACGGGTTCGGACACGGCTGATTACTCCGCCTCTGCATCTGCTGTTACGGTCGACCTTGGCACGGGAACGGGCACGGGTGGCGATGCCCAGGGCGACACGCTGACCGGCATCGAGAACCTGACCGGTTCCGCCAATAACGACACACTGACCGGCGATGCCAATGACAACGTTCTGACCGGCGGCGTCGGCGACGACATCCTGTCCGGTGCCTCGGGTGCGGACACGCTGACAGGTGACGCAGGCGATGACACGCTTGTTGGCGGTGCCGGTGCCGATGCGCTCGATGGCGGCGCCGACACCGATACGGCGGACTATTCGGCATCCGCCGCTGGTGTCACGGTCAGCCTGGCTGCGGGCACGGGCTCCGGCGGTGATGCGCAAGGCGACACGCTGACGGGGATCGAAAACCTCACCGGCTCGGCACAGGCTGACAGTCTTACGGGCGATGCGGGCGCGAACACGCTTACCGGCAACGCCGGCGACGATACGCTGCTGGGCGGTGCCGGTGCGGACGCCCTCGATGGCGGAACCGGGTCTGATACGGCCAGCTATGCCGGCTCGTCTTCCGGTGTCACGGTCAGCCTGACATCAGGGACCGGAACCGGCGGCGATGCGGCCGGTGACACGCTGACGGGCATCGAGAACCTGACCGGCTCTGACAATGCCGACGTGCTGACCGGCGATGCCAATGCCAATATCCTGGATGGCGGGGCTGGCGCCGACACGCTTGCAGGCCTGGCCGGTGCCGATACGCTGATAGGTGGTTCCGATACGGATACGGCCGACTATTCTGCGTCCGATGCCGCGGTCACGGTCAACCTGACAACCAACGTCAACACCGGGGGCCATGCGGCAGGTGACAGTCTGTCCGGCATCGAGAACGTTACCGGTTCGGCCTATGATGACACGCTGAGCGGTGATACCGGCGCGAATGTACTGATCGGCGGTGATGGCGCGGATACGCTGACCGGCGATGATGGTGATGATACGCTCGATGGCGGCAATGATGATGACATTCTTGCCGGCGGCGCGGGCGCGGACGTCATCAGCGGTGGCGCGGGTACGGATACCGCCGACTACTCCACGTCGCTTTCAGCCGTCACGGTCAACCTTGCAACGAACGTCAACACTGGCGGCGATGCTGCAGGCGACGACATTTCCGGCGTGGAGAACCTGATCGGTTCATCGAACGCCGACAGCCTGACCGGTGATGCGGGTGACAACGTCATTCGCGGCGGTGCTGGCGCCGATGCGATCGATGGCGGCACCGGCAGCGACACGGCGGATTACACTGGTTCCGCTGCCGTAACGATTAACCTCGGCACCAATACGCATTCGGGTGGCGATGCCGCAGGCGACAGCCTGACGGGAATCGAGAATGTCTTCGGTTCCTCCTTCGGTGACGATCTGACCGGCGATTCAGGCGTCAACGAACTTTATGGCTTTGATGGTGACGATACGCTGGACGGCGCGGCCGGCGACGACATTCTCGATGGCGGCGAGGGGTCCGATACCTACAACTGGACCCTTGGCGAAGGCACGGACACCTTCACCGACACCGGCACTGGCGGCGGCGATTATGATGTTATCAACCTGGTCGGAAGCGGCGGCGAGTACCAGCTGACCAGCACGTTTAGCGGTGCCACGTCCGGAATCGAGGAGATCATTGGCGACGGCGACACCGAAACGCTGGGAACGGCTGCAAGCGGCGTCGCACTGAATTGGGATTTTTCCGATGTCATCCTGACCAGCGTCGACAGGATTCAGGGCAGCACCGTTGCAGACACGATCACGGGTTCAGCCGGCAATGACGTGATCGAAGGCGGTGCGGGCGGCGATACGCTGACCGGCGGGGCCGGCACCGATACGCTGTCCTATAGCGGCGACACCACTGGTGTAACCGTCGATCTGGCTGCGGGCACGGGCTCCGGCGGTGATGCCGCGGGTGACACGATCTCCGGCTTCGAGAATCTGACCGGCGGTTCTGGCGCGGACACGTTGACCGGTGATTCTGGCGCCAACGCAATCGATGGCGGCGGTGGTGACGACACCATTGAAGGTGGCGCAGGGGCTGACACCCTGACCGGTGGTACCGGCAACGACACACTGTCCTATACCGGTGACACGACCGGTGTGACGGTCAACCTCGCCACCAACACCGTATCTGGCGGCGATGCTGCGGGCGACACGGTTTCCGGTTTCGAGAATGTGACCGGTGGTTCTGGCGCCGACACGCTGACAGGCACGTCGGCGGCCAACGTTCTGTCTGGCGGCGATGGCGATGATTTCCTGAAGGGCGGCGGCGGCGATGACACCATCGACGGTGGCAACGGCATCAATGACACCGTCGTCTATGACGGCTCAGTCTCCAACTATATCGTCACTGATCTGGGCGGCGGCGTCTATACGGTCACCGACATACGCGGCACGCCACTGGATGGCGTCGATACGGTCAGCAATGTCGAGAAGATCCAGTTCTCCGATGGAACCTTCAATATCGCGGACCGTGCCAATGCCCTGTTCGGGACGGAAGGCGATGACAACCTTAGCGGCACAGCCGGCAACGACGAGATCAATGCACTCGGCGGTAACGACACGATCGATGGTGGTGGCGGCGACGACAACATCGATGGCGGCAATGGCAGCGATACGGTCATCTTCCCCGGCAATTTTGCCGATGCAGACATCACCGTCGATGCAAGCGGCAACATCCAGGTCACCACGGCCACGGGTGGCACCGACACGCTGACCAATGTCGAGTACCTGCAGTTCGACGACCGCACCATCGATGTCTCGAATTATATCGCAGCGCTTGCCGGCACGACGAACGGCACGACAGGTGACGAGGCGATCATCGGCGATGGGTCCGGCAATACGATCAACGGTTCCGATGGCGCCGATCTGATCATCGGTGCGGATGGCGCCGATATCATCGATGGCGGCGCGGGCGCGGATGAGATTCGTGGTGACGATGGCGACGACACCATCACGGGTGGTGCCGGGGATGATTTGATCAGCGGCGGAACGGGAAGCGATACGGCGATCTTTCCTGGCAATTTCGCTGACGCCACGGTCGAGGTTGACGGCAACGGCAATATCCTGGTGACGACGGCCCTCGGCGGCACGGATACGGTCAACGGCATCGAGTATCTGCAGTTCGATGACCGCACCATCGATATCGACCCTTATATTGAGGCATTCACCGGAACGACCAACGGCACGGCAGCTTCCGATGTCATGATCGGCAGTGCGAATGCCAACACGATGAATGGTGGCGATAGCGCCGATCTGATCATCGGTGCAGGCGGCAACGACGTGATCGATGGTGGCGCGGGCGACGATGAAATTCGTGGCGATGCGGGCGACGATACAATCGAGGGCGGCGCCGGTGCGGATACGCTGACCGGTGGCACGGGCACCGATACCCTCGATTACTCGGCTGATACAACGGGTGTCACCGTCAACCTGACGACGAACAGCGCCTCTGGCGGCGATGCCACTGGCGATACGATCTCGGGCTTCGAGAACGTCACCGGCGGTTCTGGCGCCGACACGCTGACGGGTACGTCCGGCGTCAACGTCATCGATGGCGGCGGTGGTGATGACACGATTGAAGGTGGCGCAGGGGCTGACACCCTGACCGGCGGTACCGGCACGGATACGTTGGACTACAGCGCCGACACGACCGGCGTGACGATCAACCTGACGACGAACAGCGCCTCTGGCGGCGATGCCACTGGCGATACGATCTCGGGCTTCGAGAACGTCACCGGCGGTTCTGGCGCCGACACGCTGACGGGCACGTCCGGCGCCAACGTCATCGATGGCGGCGGTGGTGACGATGTCATCGCGGGCCTCGCCGGTGCGGATACGCTGACCGGTGGAACCGGCACGGATACGTTGGACTACAGCGCCGACACGACCGGCGTGACGATCAACCTGACGACGAACAGCGCCTCTGGCGGCGATGCCACGGGCGATACGATCTCCGGCTTCGAGAACGTCACCGGCGGCTCGGGCGCCGACACGCTGACGGGCACGTCCGGCGCCAACGTCATCGATGGCGGTGGTGGTGCCGATGTGATCGAAGGCGGAGCAGGCGACGATGTTCTCGACGGCAGCGCCGGCAATGACAGAATCGCGCTGGAAGGTGGCGCGGACACGATCGATGGCGGTGCTGACCACGACATTCTGGATGTGTACTTGTCAACAGATGTCACGGTCGATCTTGGTACCGGCATTGTGACGGGAACGGGCGTAACCGGGACGACGGTCACGGGCATCGAGGAAATCTGGGGCGGCTCCGGCAATGACACCTATATAGGGTCTGCCAACGCAGACACGATCTACGGCTGGAACGGCAACGATACAATCAGCGGTGCTGGTGGAGATGACTTCCTCTATGGCGAGAGTGGCAACGATACGCTTGAAGGCGGTGCTGGCGCCGATACGCTTGTCGGAGGCAGCGGCACGGATACGCTGAGTTATGCCAGCGACACCACGGGCGTTACAGTCAACCTTGCTACCAATTCCGCCTCGGGCGGCGATGCCGCGGGCGACACGATCTCGGGCTTCGAGAACGTTACCGGTGGCTCGGGTAATGACTCGCTCACTGGTGATGCCAATGCCAACGTCATCACTGGCGGCGGCGGCAGCGATCTTCTTGTCGGCGGTGCCGGCAACGATACTCTTACCGGCGGCGACGAATCCGGCTCGTCCGGCACGCGCTTCAGGTACGACTATTTCGATTTAAGCGGCGTGGGCCCGAACAACCTCGCCGATGCCGGATTCCTTGCAGGCGGGCAGAATTCATACGTGCCGGACGGCACCGGATTCATCGACAGTCTGGACGAAGATGGAATACCCACACTCTACGGCGGGAGCGGCGACGATTTCGCGCTCCGTTTCTCGACAACGCTGCAGGTGACGTCTGCCGGGACGTATGATTTCGGATTGTCGTCCGATGACGGTTCCAGACTGTTTGTGGACGGCATCGAGGTGATCGACCATGATGGTCAGCATGGAACCAGCACGGCGAACGGATCCATTGAGCTCTCCTCAGGTGCCCACGAAATCGTCATCATCTTCTTCGAAGCCGGCGGCAGCCAGGACCTGGACCTGACAATTTCGGGTCCGGATACGGGCAACACACCGGTCGACATCAGCACTTATGGCGCGGTGTCGGCAATGGCGGGCGACCATCTGATAGGCGGAGGGGATAACGACAACCTCTCCGGCGGTGCCGGTAATGACATCCTCGAAGGCGGCGATGGCAGTGACATCCTCGACGGCGGCGCTGACGATGACATCCTTGATGGCGGCGCCGGAGCCGATACGCTGACCGGCGGCAGCGGCACGGATACGCTGAGTTATGCCACGGACACCACGGGTGTTACCGTCAACCTTGCCACGAATACCGTATCGGGCGGCGATGCTGCCGGCGACACGATCTCCGGCTTCGAGAACATCTTCGGCGGTTCCGGCAACGACACGCTGACGGGCGATGCCAATGCCAACGTCATCTCCGGCGGCGCTGGCGACGACACCCTGACCGGTGGTGACGGAAACGATTCCATCGATGGTGGCGCGGGCACCGATACGGTCGTTTACGCCGGTTCGATCGGCGACTACACGATGGATGTCTCCAGCGGTATTTTCACCATCACCGACGACAATATCGCAGATGGAGACGATGGCACCGACACCTTCACCAATGTCGAGTACATCACCTTCCAGGGCTCCGGCGACACGGTGAGCCTGTCCTCCTATATCACCGGAGCAAACAACGGCACCGCGGCCGCGGAAACCTATGTCGGCACGAGTTCGGCGGATAGCACCAGCCTTGATGCGGGTAACGATGTCATTTTCGGTGGCCGCAGCAGCGACACCGCGCTCACCGGCGGCGGCGGCGATGACCTGATCGTCGGCGGTCAGGGCAATGACATGATCTATGGCGATGGTGCTGGATCAACGGCCCTCGTCTTCAATCAGGACAGCGATACGGGGGATTACGCCTACAGATCCAACTTCACCGGCTTCCCGTCCACGGCGATCAGCTTCGAAGTGGTCATGAAGTCGAACGTTCTCTACCAGATCGGCTCGCCGATCGTGTCCTATGCCGTGTCTTCGGATTCCAACGAATTCATGATCATCGGCCGTCCCGACAATTCCGACTACGACGGCCAGCTTGAAATCTTCATCGACGGGTCGAGTGTTCTCGTCCCGAACGTCGGAACCATGCTGTTCGATGGAACCGAGCACAGACTTTCGGTGACCTGGCAAAGCTCGACTGGCGATTTGAAGGTCTATGTCGACGGCACCCAGCAATATTCCGGCACATTCCGGCAAGGCGGCACCATTGAGGGTGGCGGCACGCTGGTCTTCGGTCAGGAACAGGATTCAGTCGGCGGCGGATTCAACTCCGAGCAGATTTTCGTTGGCACGATGGATGACATCCGTTTGTTCAACGATGTCCGCACCTCGACCGAGGTTTCCACCTATGCCGGCATCGATACGACGGTATCCAGCAGCGAGTCCGGACTTGTCGCGAACTGGCTTGCCAGTTCGTCCTCCGGCAGTACGGTCGATGATGTCACCAGCGGCAATCGCGACATGACGCTGGCCGGCAACGCCAGCGTCGATGTGCCGACACAATTCGGCACGACCAACTACATCACCAACGGCAGTTTCGAGAGCGGCTTTACCGGATGGACGACCGCGTCCGGCTCGAATGAACTCCACAGCGGAACGTTCAATGGCGTTGTGTCCGCCGATGGTAACTATTTCCTCGACACGGACAACAATAGCCAGAACCTGAGCTTCTATCAGAACGTTTCCGGCCTGACTGCCGGCGAAACCTACCAGCTCACATTCTATGCCGCGGAATATGCCAACGGCAGCAATGAGACGCTCGATGTCTATTGGGGTGGGGTCAAGATCGGCGATATCGATCCCACACAGCAGACCATGACCCGCTATGTTTTCAATGTTGTCTCCGGCTCCGGCAATGGTTCCGACAGGCTTCAATTCATCGAAAACGGTACCGTCGACGGGTCTGGAACGCTACTTGATGAAATCGAGCTCTACCACGTCCCCAGCGATACCGGCGCGGACACGCTCTACGGCGGCGTCGGCAGCGACACCATCTACGGTGGAACCGGGGATGACTGGCTCTATGGCGGCTCCGGCAATGACACTCTGTACGGTGAGGACGGCGCAGATACGATCTATGGCGGCGACGGCGACGACATCATCTGGGACGGTTCCGGCGCAGATACGCTCGATGGCGGCGAGGGGTCCGACACCTATTATTTCGAGGGTGTCTCCGGCGGCGTCCCGAACATCTTCAACGATACCGGCACCTCGGGCACCGACACGATCATCCTGCAGGGCAGCGATGTAACCTTCGAGATCAATGCCGATTTCTCCTATGAAACCACAGGAATCGAGGTCATCGACGGGTCCGGCCTGTCCGGCGAGTCGCTCGGCTCGGGCGGCGTGGCGGTTGATTACGACTTCACGAACGTGACGCTGATCGGAATCGACCAGATTAGCGGTTCGAACAACGCCGATACGATCATTGGTTCTGCCGCGGCCGACACGATTTATGGTGGCAGCGGCAACGACACCCTTCAGGGCGGTGGCGGCAACGATACGATCGATGGCGCCTTCGGTACCGACACGGTTGTCTATGCCGGCCGGATCGGCGACTACTCTGTCGACCAGTCCGGCGGCACGATCACCGTCATCGACGACAACACGGCTGACGGCAACGAGGGCACCGATACACTGACGAATGTCGAATACCTCTACTTTGCCGGCTCCGGCCACACCATCAACATTTCCAGCTACATCACCGGCGACGGCGGGTCTGGCGCGGAGACCTATATTGGCACCTCGTCCGCAGACTCAGTCAGCACCAATGGTGGCAATGACGTGATCTTCGGCGGCCGCGGCGGCGACTGGAACCTCAATTCCGGTGACGGCAACGACATCATCAGCGGCGGCTCTGGCGACGACACGATCTATTTCGGTACCGGCACCGACGAAGTATATGGCGGCGCCGGCAACGACACCATCGATGACGCCAGCGGCACCAGCTACAACTATGACAACTACCTGGACGGTGGTTCGGGCAATGACACCATCTGGGGCGGCGGCGGCAACGACACCATCATCGGCGGATCCGGTGCCGACCAGCTGCATGGTGAAGACGGAACCGGTGACACGTTGTCCTATGAGACGGACACCACGGGCGTCACGGTCAACCTGGCGACAGGTACGGCCTCCGGCGGCGA
Organism: Rhodobiaceae bacterium; assembly: GCA_020637855.1. Lineage (GTDB taxonomy): Bacteria > Pseudomonadota > Alphaproteobacteria > Rhizobiales > Tepidamorphaceae > JACKJK01. The sequence goes on from JACKJR010000004.1 coordinate 250,490, forward strand.
TGCCACCGGCGACACGTTCGATACCTTCGAAAACCTGACCGGCGGTTCCGGAAACGACACCCTGACCGGCACATCCGGCAACAACGTGCTGACCGGCAATGCCGGCAACGACACCATCTACAGCGGCGGTGGCGACGACACGATCTATGGCGGAGACGGCAACGATTCCATCACCATGGGCACTGCGTCCGGCGATGGCGGCACGGCCTCCGGCGGAGCTGGCGACGACACGTTCTACATCAACGAAAACCAGTTCATCGAATATGGCGCTGACGCGATCGATGGCGGCACGGGTGAGGACATTGTCCACGTTACGTCCGATGGCGGCGTTTCGGAATCGGCGATGGTCAACGCGCTGACCAACATCGAGACCATCGATGTGCGTGATCTCAACGTCAACGCATCGCTGTCGCTGGCCGGAAACCAGGTTCAGGCGATGACCGACAGTGACAACATCCTGACAATCCTGAGCAACTCTGGTGACACGGTTCTGGGTGTTGCCGGTGCCGGCGAATACATGTCGTCGAACACCGTCGGTAGCACCACGACCTACACCTATTTCGATGACGCCGGCATGACCAACCAGATCGCCGAACTCATCGTGCAGGTCGCCTGATCCGGCGGAGCAAGGCTCAGCAAACCAACTTCGTTATGCAGATTGTTTGCCCGGATGCGCTTAGGGCAAGATGCGTTCTGGCGGGATCGGAGCGCGGGCTCTTCATCTTTGGTGATCGCATCGTTTTTCCGCGAAGTACCGGCACCCACTTTTTCGCAACGATGCTCTAGCGTCCGCCGCCATACACCGCCTGCGAAAGCATGCCGACGGCGCGCAGGATACGGAACTGCGAGCGCAGCGCCTGATAGCGGTTTGTGATCAG
>JACKJR010000005.1 GCA_020637855.1 Rhodobiaceae bacterium
ATGAGAACTTTGTATGCCATTGTACTTTTCCGTTTTCCCTCCCACAGGAACCATCGCGCGTTCATTGTCTGCAATTTTGCATATGCGATTTGCGCGATGGCGAATCGATAACACCGGCTTGTTGTCGGGTCAGTAATTTTCGTGTAAATGTGATGTGTGTGTAATTCACAAATTTCACATTTTGTAAAAATGTAAATTTCCGGAAATGCTGCAATGCCGAAAACGCTGATAGGGCCGCAACTGCGGCAGTTGCGCCGTGAACGCAACCAGACACAGGCCGAAATGGCGCAGGTTCTGGGCGTCAGTACCGCCTATGTGAACCTGCTCGAGAACAACCAGCGCAGCCTCTCGGTCAAGATGCTGATGAGCCTGTCTTCGGCCTATGGCGTCGACTGGCGCGACCTGATGAAGGACGATTCCTCAAACCGTCTCGCCAGTTTGAGAACGGTCACGCGCGACCCGGTCTTCGGCGGCAATTCGCCCGACATCCAGGAGCTCCGCGCAGCCATCGATCATGCTCCCAAGCTCGTCGACCAGTTCATGAGCCTTTACCGCAGCCACCGCGCGGCGATCGAGAAGATGATGCAGGTGGGCAGCGAGCGCATGCCCAACGATCTCCTGCGCTCCTCGCCGGAAGCCATCATCCACGACTTTTTCCGGGATCACTTCAACTACTTCCACGATCTCGAAAAAGCCGCCGAAGGTTTGCGCGAAGCCGAGCCCTGCGATCCCGACGACGTCTACTACATGCTGAAAACACGGCTGATGAAGCGTCACGGGACGAAGGTCGAAATCCGGCCGACATCGGAAATGCACGACACCCTGCGCTATCACGACGAAGCGGTGGGTACGGTATTTCTGTCGGAGGCCCTCGACCATCAGAACCGGGCGTTTCAGCTTGCGCACGTCCTGTGCCTGGTCGAATTCAACGATATCCTGGTCCGGCTGACCGATAACTCCGATATCGAGTCCGAGCGCGGCAAGACCCGTTGTCAGGTCGAACTGGCGAACTATTTCGCCGCTGCCTACCTGATGCCCTACAAGGCGTTTTACAGGGCGGCGGAGGAAACAAGCTATGACGTCGACATGATCGCATCCATGTTCGGCGTGTCCTTCGAACAGGCCTGCCACCGCCTGACGACGCTGCAGCGGCGCGGTTGTCAGGGCGTGCCTTTCTTTTTCCTCAGGGTCGACAAGGCCGGCAACGTCACCAAGCGCTTCAACTCGACATCGTTTACACTGGCCGACCATGGCGGCGCCTGTCCGGTCTGGAACATCCATACCTCGTTCCGTACGCCAGGCATCATCATCCCGCAGTTCATCGAGCTGCCCGACGGCGATCGCTACTTCACCCTCAGCCGCACCACCGAGCGCCCGGCCTTCAGCAGCACCACGCAGGATCGCCGGCTGGCCTTGGCACTGGGTTGCGAGCTCAAGCATGCGCACAAGATCGGTTACGCCCAGTCGTTCAACTTGCAGAACGAGCAGTTGTTCAGCCCGATCGGAATCAACTGCCACCTGTGTCCGCGCCAGGCGTGTTCGCAGCGCGCTCACCAGCCGATGCTGATCGACTTGCCGATCGACACTAGGCGCCGCGGCAACACGCGTTACGAAAGCTGAGCCGGATCGCCGCCGTTCTTGAGAATCCGGACATCACGGCGCGGATAGGGGATCTCGATCCCGTGTTCCTTGAAGGCATCCCAAAGCGCCAGATAGATATTGCCGCGTACATTCGTGATGCCGTTGCTCGGATCGGAAATCCAGAACCTCAGCAGCAGATCGATGGATGAGTCCCCGAAGCCAACGATATGGCAGACGGGCGCGGGATTCTCGGACACGCGCTCGACCGCGGCGGCGGCCTCGCGCGCGACACGGCGCACCTCATGCGGATCGCTGTCGTAGCTGACGCCGAACGGGATATCGAGGCGCACAAGGTCATTGGTGTGCGACCAGTTGACCACCTGGCCCGTGATCAGATCCTCGTTGGGGATCAGATATTCCTTGCCGTCGCGCGTGACCACCGAGACATAGCGTGCGCCCAGCGACGCGATCCATCCGAAAGTGTCCCCCAGCGAGATCACATCGCCCGGCTTGATTGATTTGTCGACGAGCAGGATGACGCCTGACACGAGGTTGGAAACGACCTTCTGCAATCCGAACCCGAGCCCCAGCCCGATTGCACCGGAGAGCACGGTGATGCTCGTCAGGTCGAAGCCGATCGACTGCAGGGAAAATATGATTGCCGCGCCATACAGCACGACCCGCATCATCTTGTCTGTGAGGACGCGCATCGACGGTGAGATGTCGTCGACGCCACTGAGCCTTCGCGAGAGCGCTTTCGATATCCAGCTCGCCAGCGTCAGCAGCACGGCAAGCATGAAAGCGGCCTTGACGATCAGCAACAGGGAGAGGTGTACACCTCCGAGGTCGATCGCAAGCCCGTCGAGAACCTGCACGACTCTTTCTGTCAAGCCGAGAACGGCGACGGCTGCGAATATCCAGGCCGACCATGTCACGATCAGCCGCAACACGCGGTTGTGGATCAGGCGCGAGGCAATCGAAACGAAGACCCACGCTGCCGCCAGGCTGGCGGCGATACCCAGGTAATAGCTCCGGCTCGGCCAGGTCAGCGTGCGCATGACCAGAACGGTCAGGCCGGCAAGTAATACGAACAGGATTGGCCGTAGCCTGCGCGCAAAAGCCAACAACAGGCGCATGCGTGACAGGCGTTTGTCGTCAAGGCCGCGCAGCCAGATGTCGATGCGCGGCTCAAGCCGTGCGGCCGCCAGATGAGCGATGCCGAAGCAGACGGTGATAATGACGGCTTGCGCCAGCACCCAGGGCTGAAGCATTTCGTCCGCGCGCAGCACCAGCGTGCGGGTTAATTGCCGAAGCCATTCGATGTTGGGCAACCAGTCCATGGTCCGTTCAAGATTGGCGGAATCAACGGACACTTGCAACGCGCATGGAATTTCACAGCGCGGGGGCGATGCGGCATGTATTCGCGTGTTCTAGTCTTGCAGAACGCAATGATCAGAGTCGGAAATATTCGCAAGCAACAGCGTATCAACCCCATGAATCGCATTTGAGTTTCAATATTCAGCGACCCGAACGGTGTGTGCTCGATAATATTGCGGTTTTTCATGAGATTTGAATTGCTTGAAAAAATCCTTTTATATGCACTGCAACATCATTTGAAATCCCGGAGAATCGAACCAGTGTGTGGCATTTGCGGCGAAGTTACGTTCGACGGTGCGGCCGTCGATGTGACAGCGCTATCCCGTATGACCGAAGCGATGGCACCGCGCGGTCCAGACGGCATGGGCGTCAGCGCCGAAGGGCGTATGGGTTTTGGTCACCGCCGTCTCAAGATCATCGATCTGAGCGAGAAGGCGGCGCAGCCGATGCGCGACCCCGAACTCGGTCTGACGATCGCCTTCAACGGCTGCATCTACAATTACCCTGAGCTGCGCACAGAGCTTGAAGGCAAGGGCTACCGCTTCTTTTCCACCGGCGACACGGAAGTCATCCTCAAGGCATGGCATGCCTGGGGCCGGGACTGCGTGACGCGTTTCCATGGCATGTTCGCCTTCGCAATCCACGAACGTGACAGTGGCCGCATCGTGCTGGCGCGCGACCGCTTCGGCATCAAGCCGCTCTACTACAGCGAAAAGGGCGGGCGGCTGCGGTTTGCGTCCTCGCTTCCAGCGTTGCTGGCTGCAGGCGACATCGATACTTCCATCGACCGTGTCGCGCTTGCCCACTACATGAGTTTTCATGCCGTCGTGCCGCCGCCGCGCACCATTCTTGCTGGCGTGCGCAAGCTGCCGCCGGCAACGCTGCGTGTCATCGAGGCTGACGGCGCAATCGAGGATCACCGCTACTGGGAGCCGTTGTTCGGACGCAGTGCCGAAGACCTTGCGGCATCGGCGGATGAGTGGCGCGACCGCGTGCTCGATTCATTGCGTACCGCCGTGCGCCGCCGCATGGTCGCCGACGTGCCTGTCGGCGTGCTGCTGTCCGGCGGTGTCGATTCAAGCGTCATCGTCGGTCTGCTCGCCGAGGAAGGCCAGCACGGCCTGAAGACCTTCTCGATCGGGTTCGAGGAAGCCAATGGCGAGCAGGGCGACGAGTTCGTCTATTCCGATCTGATCGCCAATCATTTCGGGACGGATCACACCAAGATCTTCGTGCCCTCGCAGAACCTCATGGAAGCCCTGCCGGGAACTTTCGCGGCGATGTCGGAGCCGATGGTGTCCTATGACAATGTCGGCTTCTACCTGCTGTCGAAGGAGGTTTCGCGCCACATCACCGTTGTCCAATCGGGGCAGGGCGCCGACGAGGTCTTCGCCGGCTATCACTGGTATCCGCCGCTGCAATCCTCAAACGATGTGGTCGCCGACTATGCGAAAGTGTTCTTCGACCGCGACCGCGAGCGCCTTGCCGCCCATCTTGGCGCGGACTGGCTGACCGATCGAGACGAAGCGCTCGGCTTCGTGGCCGAACATATGGGCCAGCCGGGCGCCGAGGCGCCGGTGGACAAGGCGCTGAGGCTGGATACCAACATCATGCTGGTCGATGATCCGGTGAAGCGGGTCGATAACATGACCATGGCCTGGGGGCTGGAGGCGCGTGTGCCCTTCCTCGACCATGAGCTCGTCGAACTGGCCGCCCGCATCCCGGCAGAGCACAAGCTGGCGCAGGGCGGCAAGGGCGTTCTCAAGGAAGCCGCGCGCAAGGTCATTCCAAGCGAGGTTATCGATCGCAAGAAGGGCTATTTCCCGGTTCCGGCCCTCAAGTACATCGAGGGCCCGTATCTCGACATGGTACGCGACACGCTGACATCGCAGGCAGCGCGCGAACGCGGATTGTTCCGCGACGACTATCTGAACACGCTGTTCGATGCGCCTAAGGATCACATCACACCTCTGCGTGGTTCCGAGCTGTGGCAGGTCAGCGTGCTGGAGACATGGCTTCAGACACACGGTATCTGAGGAGACGGCGATGAATGAACCACGCCGCGGACGCACATCCTACGACCACCGGCTGCGCAAACTGCGCACGCCGGAGCACTCGGACCAGCCGGACTATCCCGTGAAGAATGCGTCGATCAATTGCGGCTGGGGGCGATTGTTGTTTGCCAATACCTTCGAATCGCCGGAGACACTCGCAGCCGCCATGCGCGCCGAAGGGCCGGACCGCCGTGACATCGCTTTTTACGTCACCGATCCGCATATCGTCCTTGCGGCCGCTCCGCAGGAAATCTTTCTCGACCCTTCGCATACGTTCCGGCTCGATCTTGCGACCTACCGGCCAGGCAGAAGGCAGCCGAAGGGGTTCTTTGTCCGCCGGCTGACTTCCGAAACGGACGCCGAGGATGTCAACCGCATCTATGCCTCGCGCGGCATGGTCCAGGTGCAACCTTCCTTCTTCTGGTCGAAACGAGACAGCCGCGCGATCACGCTGTTCGTCGCAGAGGAAGAAGCAACCGGCAACATCATCGGCACGGTAATGGGCGTCGATCATGCCCGCGCATTCGCGGATCCGGAGCTGGGCTCTTCGCTATGGTGCCTTGCCGTTGACCCGCAGGCCCGTCAGCCCGGCATCGGTGAGGCGCTGGCACGCCGGCTGGCCGAACACTTCCAGGCGCGCGGTTGCGCCTACATGGATTTGTCGGTCCTGCACGACAATGCCGATGCCATACGTCTTTACGAGAAGCTCCATTTCGAACGTGTTCCCGTCTATGCGGTCAAACGCAAGAACACCATCAACGAAAGGCTGTTCACCGGTTCGGCCGATGCGTTTGCGGACCTCAATCCATACGCGCGTCTGATCGTTGATGAGGCCGTGCGGCGCGGCATCAATGTCGATGTCACGGATGCGGAGGGCGGGTTCTTCCGTCTGACATGGGGCGGCCGCTCCGTTCATTGCCGCGAAAGCCTGTCGGAGTTCACCAGCGGTGTCGCGGTTTCGATTTGCGATGACAAGGCGGTGACGCGCCGCGTCGTCGAGCGCGCCGGTCTCGTCGTGCCCGAACAGCTTGAAGCCGAGCGTGACAACAGGGCCGCGATTGCGGCATTCCTCGAAAAGCATGGCTCTGTCGTCGTCAAGCCGGCACGGGGCGAACAGGGCCGGGGCGTTGCGGTTGGCCTGACCACCGTCGATGAAGTACAGGCTGCGGTTGAATATGCGAAAACGCAGTCGGACAGGGTGCTGATCGAACAGAATGTCCAGGGCGAAGACCTGCGCCTGATTGTCATCGACTTCAGGCTTGTGGCGGCCGCGGTGCGCCGCCCTGCACGCATTGTGGGTGACGGACAGCTTTCCATAAACGATTTGATCGAGCGTCAAAGTCGCCGCCGGGCCGCAGCCACCGGGGGTGAATCGAAGATACCGATCGACGAGGAAACGCTACGTTGTTTGGCGGCTAACGGCTACACGCTTGATGATATCCTTCCGGAAGCTGTGGAGGTCCCTGTGCGCCGGACCGCCAATCTGCACACCGGCGGCACCATCCATGACGTGACCGGCGAGGTTCACTCCCGTCTCGTCGATGCGGCGGTGACCGCGGCCAAGGCGATCAACATTCCGGTGGTCGGTATCGATTTCATGGTGAAAAGTCCGCGCCAGCCGGATTATGCTTTCATCGAAGCCAACGAGCGACCCGGGCTTGCCAATCACGAACCGCAGCCGACAGCGGAACGGTTCGTTGATTTGCTGTTCCCGCGTTCAGCCAGGGTCGCCCAGGACGACAGAATGAAATACGCCGCCAACCAGGCGTAAAGAATACGAGGAAACATGACCCGCCTGCCCGTCGATACGGACTATCTTCTTGATCAGCTGCGCGCCATGTTGGCGATTCCCAGCCCCACCGGATACACCGACAGAATTGCGCGCCATGTTGCTGCCGAGTTGCAAAAGCTCGGCCTTGAGATCGAACTGACCCGGCGTGGCGCAATCCGTGCCTTTCGCAAAGGCAGAAGCCGCCGGCCGGCACGCGCCATCGTTACGCATCTGGATACGCTGGGCGCACAGGTCAAATCCCTGAAGGACAATGGCCGCCTGGAACTGATACCGATCGGCACATGGTCAGCCCGCTTTGCCGAAGGCGCACGGGTCACGATCTTTTCCGGCAAGGGTGCCTATCGGGGTACGATCCTGCCGCTGAAGGCATCCGGCCATACGTTCAATCAGGAAGTGGACGAACTTCCGGTCGGTTGGCGATACATCGAGGTTCGTGTGGACGCGCGCGCGCGCTCCGGCGCGGATCTCGCGCAGCTCGGGATCGATGTCGGCGACATCGTGGCCATCGATCCCCAGCCGGAGATGCTTGAAAACGGGTTCATCGTTTCACGGCATCTCGACAACAAGGCAGGCGTTGCCGTCGCCCTGACGGCCATCAAGGCGCTGCAGCAGGAAAACGCCAAGACGCCCGTCGACATCTATTTCCTGTTCTCGATCGCAGAAGAGGTCGGCGTTGGCGCATCGGCGCTGCTGACACCGGAGATCGCGGCCATGGTTGCCATCGACAATGGCACGACCGCACCGGGACAGAATTCCGATGAGTTCGGCGTAACGCTGGCCATGGCCGACGAAACGGGGCCATTCGATTTTCATCTGACCCGAAAGCTGGCGGAGCTTTGTCGTGAGAACGACATCCGGATGCAGAAGGATGTGTTCCGGTATTACCGTTCGGATTCGGCATCCGCGATCACGGCGGGCCATGACGTGCGCACCGCGCTGATCACCTTCGGCGTTGATGCTTCGCACGGTTATGAGCGCATCCATCTGCATGCCTTGCGCTCGCTTGCGGAACTGGTCACTGCCTATTTGACCAGTCCGGTCGCCATCAAGCGCGACAAGGATGAAACCTCCGGCCTCAAGGGCTTTACGCGCCAGCCGGAGGAAGAAGCGGAGGGCGCTGGCGTTCTTGAGGAGGATTCCACGCTGGCTGATGCTGAAATGGAGCCCGAGCAGTCCCGCTGACAGGTGTGGCACACTGGGCTTTCTGCAAGCCGTTTCCGATCATGTTTGTTTTAAAACAACCCGGCATTGTAGATATTTTGCCATGTTAATGTTGGCCGTCGAATTTCCAGGGATGTTGAAAGTGCCGGTATGGCCGATGCTCCACCCATCTATCTGACGACGAAGGAACTCGCCGAGCTTCTGAGGATCGGCGAACGCAAGGTCTATGATCTTGCCAATAACGGGCAGGTGCCGTGTGTACGTGTCATCGGCAAACTGTTGTTTCCGCGTTCCGATGTCGAAGCCTGGATCGAAAGTAGCCGGTCAGGCCCGCTCCCGCCCACACCGCTTCCCGCGATCATGGCCGGCAGCCACGATCCGTTGCTGGAATGGGCCTTGCGGGAATCCGGTTCAGGCCTTGCCGCCTTCATGGATGGCAGTCTCGATGGGCTGGAACGGCTCGGCAGGCGGGATTGTATTGGCTGCGGCGCACATATCCACGAACCCGGCGAGCAGTGGAACACCGGGACCGTGGGCCGCACGCTCGCGGGCAAGCCCATCGTGGTGGTCGAGTTCGCCCGCCGCAGCCGCGGATTGATCGTCGCGACGGGAAATCCGTCGGGAATCGTCGATATTGCCAGCACCAAGGGCCGCCGCTTCGCCAGACGTCAGCAATCGGCGGCCAGCCAGCAATGGTTCGAGGAACTGGCCGGGGGCGCTGGTTTGGACATGTCCATGATGAGCGGTCCTGAAGCACCTCTGCGTACGGAAGCCGATGTTGCGCTCGCCGTGCTCGATGGCAAGGCAGACGCGGCTTTCGGCCTTGAGGCCATGGCGCGTCAGTTCCGTCTGGGCTTCGTGCCCGTCGCCCAGGAGCGCTACGATCTTGTAGTATGGCGGCAGGGCTATTTCACCCGGGCGTTCCAGAAGCTCTTGCGTTTTCTTGCGTCACCGGCCTTCGCGGCACATGCCAACGAAATGGGCGGGTATGACCTCACCCATGCGGGAACAGTGCACTATAATCCCGACGGGTTCTGACTTTATTCAATACGGGGTAGCCGAAGATGAAACTCAGCGCGCGAAATATTCTTCACGGTACGGTCCAGAGCATCACCAAAGGGGCCGTAGCGGCCCAGGTCAAGGTCGACATTGGTGGCGGCAATGTCATCACCTCGACCGTGACGGTCGACGCTGTCGCAGATCTCGGCCTTGCCGAAGGCAGCCCCGTCAACGTGATCATAAAGTCCAGCGAAGTCGTTCTCGGCACGGATTGATTATTCGGCTTTGTAACTCGGCGCGCAGACGATTTGTCCGCCCGGCAATCGAACGATTTCGACATTGATGCCGTAGGCTTCCATGAGTCGTTCCGGCGTTAGAACCTCTTGCGGCGCGCCTTCGGCAACGATGCCGCCCTGATCCAGAAACACGACACGATCCCCCACGGCAAACGCGTGATCTGGATCGTGCGTGGACAGCACAACGCCGAGCCCTTTTTCGGCGAGTGCGCGAACGCGTGACAGCACTTTTACCTGATTGCCGAAATCGAGGCTTGCAGTCGGCTCGTCCATGACGATCAGCGGCGCTGCTTGCGCCAGAGCGCGCGCGATCAGCACCATCTGCCGCTGCCCGCCGGAAATGCGGGTGTATTCGCGCCCTGCGAGAGTGGCCATCCCCAGTGAGGCGAGCGCCTCCATCGCGGATTCATGATCGCGTGCCGACGGGGCGGAGAAGGCGCCGCGATGCGCCGTGCGGCCCATCAGCACGATGTCCTTCACGGTGAAGGGGAACGACGCATTGTGTGCCTGCGGGACATAGGCGATGCGCCGGGCGATGTCCTGGCGCGAAAGCGCGGCAAGCGCAGCACCATCACACGTAATGCCGCCGCCGAGCGGCTTTAGCAGGCCCAGGAGCGTGCGGAACAGCGTCGTCTTGCCGGACCCGTTCGGGCCGAGCAGACACAGGACTTCTCCGGCATTGGCGGTGAGATTGATGCCCTCCGCGACGCGGCGTTCCGGATAGCCGATGGCGAGGTCCTGCGTCTCCAGCCGCATCGCTCACTCCCATCCGTGCCGGCCGCGCGCCAGCAGCCACAGAAAGAATGGTGCTCCGACAAAAGCGGTGAGAATGCCAAGCGGAGTCTCCACCTGCGACATGGTGCGCACCAGCGTATCGACACCGAGAAGATAGGCGGCTCCCAGCAGCATGGAGGCCGGCAGCAACCGGTCGAAATTAGGGCCGACCAGCATGCGGGCAATATGCGGCATAACCAGCCCCACCCAGCCGATCACGCCGGAGATGGCAACGACGCTTGCCGTCATCAGCGTGGCCGCTGCGATTACGATGATCCGCAGTTTGCCAGCCTCTATGCCGAGGGTCTTGGCCTCGTCGTCGCCGAGCGACAGAACGTTGATGCGCCAGCGCAGCAGCACCAGCGGCACAAGGCCGAGAAGGATGGCCGGCAGGACCGACCAGACGTCCGCCGGCCTGATGCTTGAGAGGCTCCCGAGCAGCCAGAAGGTGATCGCGGGAAGCTGGTCGTAAGGATCGGCAAGCACCTTCAGCAACGAGATCATCGAGCCGGCCAGCGCACTGATAACGACACCGGCCAGCACCAGCACGAGGATGGGTTCGCGTCCGCGCACGGCAGCCGCGATTGCATAAACCATGGCAACCGTGGCGAGGCCGCCGATAAACGCGAAACCCTGAATCAGGATGATCGGCAACGAAAGAAAGATACCCAACACGGCACCTAGCCCGGCACCGGTTGAAACGCCAAGGATGTCGGGTGAGACCAGCGGATTGCGGAACAGCCCCTGATAGACGGCACCGCTGCCGGCGAGCGCCGCGCCGGCAAGAAGGGCAGCGGCGATGCGTGGTAGGCGGACTTCCAGCAATACGGTTTCCGCCGTGCTGCCGTTGGATGTACCGCTCAGCCATCTGAATACGATCCGGGCGGCTTCGGCTAGGCTTACAGGATACGCACCGACGAGGGATGCGGACACGGCGAGAAGAACCGTTGCGACCGTAAGCGTGCCGACGATGCCCCACGCGGGCAGATGCGAGGCGCAGGAGACGTCTCGCACGCTCATTGTGGCCGGCTGCCGCGCGCGCCGGCCAGCAATGTGTCGAGCGCCGCTTCGTCGAGATCGACATGATAGAACATGGAGTAGAATTCACGCACTTGCGCGCGCAGGTCCTGGCGGAAGTGTTCGGGGAAGAAGATGCCGGCAAGCCAGCGCAATCCGATAAGCCGGTTCAGCGATGGCGGGCGATCGATCCAGCCGAACGGCAGCAGCGGCGAGAGATAGACGCGTCCCTTCTGCACCGCATCGACTTTCGCCCACAGAGGGTCGTTCCACACCGTCTCGAAGAACGTGCGGTCCCAGGTGATGATGGTATCGGGGTTGGCGGCGAGCACCTGTTCCATCGAAGCTTGCACGATGCCGCGCCGGATGTCGGCGTCACCGGGATCGGCGACATTGCGGCCACCGGCGCGCTCGATGATCTCGGTATTGATCGAGCCTTTCAGGCCGGTCTCCAGTCCGTCCGGCCCGCGCGCCAGATAGACCCGCGGGCGCTGGTCTTCGGGGATTGCATGAAGCGTAGCGTCGAGATCGGCAAAAAGTTTCTCTGTATATTGCGCAAGCCGTTCGCCGCGCTCCGATACCCCAAGCGCATTGCCCACAAGGCGCAAGGCGGTGGGCGTCGCTTCGAACCGCCCGTCTACGAGAATGTAGGGGATCGACGTGCGCATCTGCACGATGTCAGCCAGCGAAATATAGGTCTCGCGGATCGAGCCGAAATCGATGATGAGGTCGGGAGCGACCTTCAACACCACTTCGAGATTGGCGGTGTCGCCGCGCCCGGTCAGCCGCCCCAGCTCAGGCAGTTCGCGTTGCGCGGGCGCAATATAGGGCTTCTCGTTGTCGCGCAGCGCGCGTGGCCAGCCGGTCAGCGCATCGGGCTTGAGCACATAGACGAGGACCGATGCAGGCGGACCCGAGGCAAATACCTTGTTGACCTCTTCCGGAACACTGATCGTGCGCCCCGCTGAATCGGTGACCTCTCCGGCCTTCAGCGGAGCGATACCGCAAAGGCCGAAGAGCACGATTATGAGTACAAGTTTCCGACGCATGGCGCCTGCTTTCCCGTGAACCTCTGTCACGGGCAATCTGTGTCATGCGTCCAGCCGCGTCGAGTCCTGACCCTAGCTGTTGCCAGCCGATGCATTCGGGAAGAAAAGCTGCTGGCCGTCGATCTTGAAGTCGGCGATCGCCTTCTGGCCCTCATCGCCGATCAACCAGCCGATGAAGGTTTTGCCGTCTTCTGCCTTCACGTTCGGAAATTTCTCCGGGTTCACCAGAATGACGCCGTACTGGTTGAACATCTTGTCGTCGCCTTCGACGGCGACCTTGTAGTCGCCCTTGTTGCCGAAGGAGATCCAGGTGGCGCGGTCGGTCATGATGTAGGCGCCCATGCCGACGCCGGCATTGAGCGTTGCGCCCATGCCCGAACCGGTTTCGCGGTACCAGTCGCCAGAGGCTGAAGCGATGTCGATGCCGGCGGCCTTCCAAAGGCGCTTTTCAGCCTTGTGGGTACCGGAATCATCGCCACGCGAGGCGAAAGGCGATTTGGTCTCGGCAATCTTCGTCAGAGCCGCAACCACATCGTTGGAGCCTGCAACGCCTGCCGGATCGTTTGCCGGACCGACGATGACGAAATCGTTGTACATGACGTCGAAGCGCTCCACGCCCCAGCCTTCGGCAACGAACTTCTCTTCCGCCGGCTTGGCATGGACGAGCAGGACGTCGCCGTCGCCGTTCTGTGCGTTCTTGATCGCCTGGCCGGTACCGACCGCAACGACGCGGACTTCGATGCCGGTCTTCTCCTTGAAGATCGGCAGTAGATAGTCGAGCAGACCGGAATTCTGCGTCGAGGTCGTCGACTGCACGATGATGAAGCGATCTTCGGCGTTCGCGCCGCTGGCGGTTAGCCCTGTGAATGCCACGAGGGCAAGCATCAGGCCCATAAGTCTATGTCTCAGCATGGTTTCCTCCGTTTGCTGGGAAGCTTGTGAAAAATCAGATGAGAAGTCCGCCGGACAGGAACGCTCTGGCCTGTTCGGAAGACGGGGACTTAAAGAAGGTTTTCGCCGGTGTTTTCTCGGAGATTTCACCGCGGTGTATGAAGATGACCTCGCCGGCGAGGCGTTTCGCCTGGCCGGGATCATGCGTCACCATGATGATCTTCGTGCCGCGATCGGACGCGTCGCGGATCAGGGTTTCGATGGCCTGGGTCGAGACCGGGTCGAGGCTCGCGGTCGGCTCATCGAGAAAGAGGATTTGGGGTTCGACGGCGAGCGCGCGCGCCAGGGAAAGGCGTTGCTGTTCGCCGCCGGACAGGGTGCGTGCCGGCTGGCGCGCAAGGGGCTTGAGATCGGCCTTCTCCAGCCAGGTTTCGACACGCGGTTGACGCTCGCTGCGGGTAATGCCGTGAACCTTCAGGGCGTAGTCGATATTGGCGGCGACAGAGCGGCGCAGCAGAACGGGACGCTGGAACACCATGGCCTGGTTATGCTGGATATTCTTGCCCGCCGGTTTTCCAGCCCACGTTATGCTCCCCGAGCTCGGTACGATCAGGCCGTGCAGAAGGCGCAAAAGGAGACTTTTTCCCGCACCGTTCGGGCCCATGATGACGGTTGGCATGCCGGGCTGGATGTCCAGCGCCTCGACATCGACGAGCGCGCGCCCGTTGATCGCAAAGCGAAGGCCTGATGCCGCAAGCGGCAACATCGGATTGCCCTGCGCGTGCTTATCCGCCGTAGCGTTCACGAAATCCGCTTCTGCGATCATCTGGTTCATGCCCGCCTCACGCATAGGCCGAACGGGCTGCGGTCGACTTGAGCATGCCGAGCGCTGCGTTCACGGCGATCGCGATACCGATCAGGATGAAACCCAGCGCAAGCGCGAGCGACAGGTTGCCCTTGGAAGTCTCCAGCGCGATCGTCGTGGTCATCACGCGGGTGACGTGGTTGATATTGCCGCCGACGATGATCACCGCGCCGACCTCGGCAACGGCGCGTCCGAAGCCCGCAAGCAGCGCGGTCAGCAGCGAATAGCGCGCATCCCACAGCAGGGTCGGAACGGATTTAAGTCGCGATACGCCGAACGAGCGCAGTTGTTCGGAATATTCACTGTCGAGATCCTCGATCACCTGCCGCGTCAGTGCCGCGATAATTGGCGTGACCAGGACAACCTGCGCGAAGATCATCGCCCCCGGCGTATAGAGCAGTTGCAGTACACCGAGCGGACCGGCATTCGATAACAGCAGGTAGACCAGCAGGCCGACCACCACCGGTGGCAGGCCCATCAGCGAATTAACCAGGATGACGGCGGCCCCGCGCCCGGGGAAACGTGCGACTGCAAGGGCGGCCCCCAGCGGCATGCCGATCAGCGCCGCGATCCCCACCGCGCTGAGGCTGACTTTCAGCGACAGCAGCACGATCGCCCACAACTCCGGGTCTCCGGAGAGGAGTAGCTGAGCCGCATAGATGAAAGAAGATGCAAAATTATGCATTTATTACCTTAATTCCAAAATTTGGTAATTTATGCGCCAAATTGACGGAAAGCCATGGCTCTGTCCAGACGCGGCAGCGTTTCGGAAGGCAATTTCCTTGCTGCCTGCCTGGCATGAAAATCGGGTGCGTCTGGCACAAGCCAGGTCATAAAATTGCGTGCAATGGCGCCAAGACGATCTCTTCAGACGGCAATCGGCTCACCTTCGCACGATAATATGCGACGGATTGCCGCATAATACGGGTTAGTCAAATTCAGGTGCCGGCGGGGTGCTTGTCTGCCGGCTCCGCCAATCAAGGAGCTATTCCGATGAAAGTTCAGCCCGTCCATCGCGGCATGTTTTCCCACCCGGATTTTGCCGGTCACGAAACGGTAAGTTTCGTTAGCGACGAGGCGTCCGGCCTGAAGGCGATCATTGCCGTTCACGACACCACGCTTGGTCCGGCGCTCGGCGGCTGCCGGCGCTGGGCTTACGATGGCGAGACAGCGGCTCTGAAGGATGTTCTGCGCCTGTCACGCGGCATGACGCTGAAGAATGCCGTGGCCGGTCTCGATCTTGGCGGCGGCAAGGCGGTCATCCTGTCGGACGGCAAGGAGGCAACGCCTGCCATGTGGCATGCCTTCGGCCGCACCGTGAACCGGCTGGGCGGTGACTACATCACCGCCGAGGATGTCGGTACCGGACAGGCCGCGGTCGATGCGATTGCCGAGGCGAGCGAGCACGTGCGCGGCACATCGGCCAAGGGCCTGGGGGACCCCTCCCCTTACACCGCATGGGGTGTGTTCTCCGGGCTCAAGGCCGCCGTGAAACACGCTCTGGGGACCGATAGCCTCGATGGCCTGACGATCGCGGTTCAGGGTACGGGCAATGTCGGAGCAGATGTCGCGCGGCTTGCGCGCGAGGATGGTGCCAGACTGATCCTCGCCGACATCCGCGAGGCAGCGGTGACAGCTCTGGCACAAGAGCTCGATGCGTCCGTGGTTGCTGTTGACCAGATCCATGCCGCCAAGGCGGACGTTTTTGCGCCCTGCGCTCTTGGCGGCGCGTTGAATGCAAAAACGATACCCCAACTTACGGCCCGCGTGGTTGCTGGCGCGGCCAACAATCAGCTCGATATGCCGGAAGATGCAGCACGGCTGGCTGAACGCGGTATCCTCTACGCGCCGGATTTCGTTATCAATGCCGGCGGTGTGATCTCGATCGCACTGGCGGAAGCGTTCCCGGCACAAGAAGCGATGCGCGCGCGGGTTGGCGAACTTGGCACTGTCCTGTCGGATATTTTCAAGGCAGCGGATGCAGGAGAAGGCACGACGGATTCGATCGCCGTTCGGATGGCCCGGGCGCGTATTGCCGCTAGCCGTGAAAACAGGTGCTGACAGCACCGCCACTCAGTGCGACATCAGCACCGGAAGCGGCAGCAGATCAAGCATGTCGCGTGAGGTGCCGCCAAAAATCATCTCGCGCAGACGCATGTGACCATAGGCGCCCATGACGATCATGTCGGAACCATTGTCTCGCGCCCTGGCGATGATCGCCCGGGCAATCGTGTTGTTTCCGGAAGCATCGGTTTCAGCGGCAATTTTCACGCCGTGGCGGGCAAGGGCAACGGCGATTTCGTCAGCGGCGCGAGAGGTATCTTCTCCTGCCCCCACGACCGGGTCGATCCAGATGGCGTGAACCTGTTCCGCCTGTTTCAGTAGGGGGAGAGCGTCGAAGGCGGCGCGGGTTGCTTCGCGGCTGGCGTTGTAGGCAAGCGTGATATCGCGGCCCAGCGTGTCGCCATTCCATCCCGCCGGCACCACAAGAACCGGCCGTCCCGCCTCGAGCATCATCCGCACGGCGACATCGGCGTCCTCCGGGTCAGTCTTCTTGTCGCCGGCGCCATTGGGGCAGACGATCAGGTCGGCGGGGCGCGCATATTCCAGCACGGCTTCCGAGGCGTCGGTCTTCACGGTCTCTGCTACATGGAACTCGCACGGGAAGTTTTCCGCCCTTGAGATCGTATCGAACATCTCGCGGACTTTGGTGCTTTGCTCGTTGTGACGGGCATTGTGCTCTTCCATCAGCGTTTCGAGCATGCCGACGTCGTAGTACGATGAGCCGGCAAAATAGAGTCTGATGCCCGTCTTGACGTAAAGCCCGATGAGATGGGCGCCGGACTGGCGCGCCATGATGGTTGCGGCTTTGAGTGTCCGCGGGGCTGAGTCGGCATCGGGCAAATAAGCGACGATTGTGCGGTAGGTCATCGAATGATTCCTCGCATGTGGGTCAACACGGGAACACTTCTTCAGGGCATCACCCGTCAGATCGCACACGTATTTATCCTAATGCGAAATCGCAATGGCAGTTTGATGCCGGTCAATACCAAATGACGGTATTTGAAGAATCATGTCTGACACCGAAACCTGCGGAAAATTGCTGCCGGGAAGGATGTGGCTATGGTCCGCCCAATACGCCGCTGGATATTGCTGGCTGATACATTGCGGGCGCATGTCGTGGAGATTGTCGGTGAATCCCGCGAGGCGCGCACGATGGCGAACCTCGTGTTCCGCAATGATTTCATGCCATGTGCCAAGCCCACTGAAGACAGACCGGCCGGGGCATCCGATCGTGTGGAACGCGAACGCCATTTCGCTGTCCGTGTCCTGACCGAGATATCCAGCCACGCGGCGGAAGATGCGTTTGATCAGCTCGTTATCGCGGCACCACCCGGAATGCTGCGGCATTTGCGTAATGCGATGCCACTCAGCATGGCCGAACTGATCGGTCCGGAAATCGAAAGCGATCTCACCCATGTTCCTGCAGATTGTCTCGTTCAGGAACTCAGCAACCAGGTTTTCCGCCTGCACTGAAGGCGCATTACCGCTTCCCTGACTTTATGGTGACGTCGGAATCGATCCGCCCGTCAATCAGGTGCACGCGCCGGTACATCCGCTCCGCCAGATCGATGTCATGGGTAACCGCGACGACGGTGCGCCCCTCCTTGTCTACGATGTCCTTGAGGATCGAAAAGACCTGTTCGGTCGATTTCGAATCGAGGGAGCCGGTTGGTTCATCGGCAAGAATGACCGCGGGGTCATTAGCAAGAGCCCTGGCGACGGCAACACGCTGGCGCTGGCCACCGGATAGCTGGTCAGGCCGCTTGTGCGCCTGATCGCCCATGCCGAGCGCGTCGAGCAACTCCTGCGCGCGCTCATCCATTTCTTTTCGCGAGCGCTTGCCCAGGCGGCGCATCGGGATCGTGATGTTGTCGAGTGTCGTGAACTCCGGCAGCAGAAAGTGGAACTGGAACACGAAGCCGAGCGTTTCGAGCCTCAGGTGCGCGCGTTCATCCGCGTCCAGATCTTCAGTTGGTGCGCCATTGATGTGCACGGCGCCTTCGGTTGGCACATCGAGCAGTCCCAGCAGGTAGAGCAGAGACGACTTGCCTGACCCCGAAGGGCCGGTGATCGCAACGAACTCGCCGTGGCCGATTTCAAGGTCGATGTCCTTGACCAGCGTCACCGGAACCGTGCCGGGCAGGATTCGCGTCATGCCGTGCGCGGAAATGACGGGCGCGGCCTCAAGTTTGCTCATGTGGCGCCCCGGATGATGTCGACGGGGTTGAGCCGCGAAGCCTTGCGCGCGGGTAAATATCCAGCCGTCGCCGCGGCGATAATGGCAAAGCTCGCCGCGACGCCATAGTGCATAAGATCGAAGGTGACCGGCAGGTGTGTGATCTCGGTTGCCTGTTCGATCTCGAATTTCACGGAAGACAGCACTTTCGTCAGCCCGAACCCGAGCGCCCAGCCGAGCAGCGAGCCGGCAAGTCCCATCGCAAGGCCCTCCGACAGGAAGATCAGCCGTATGTCGCGCTCTGCAAACCCGAGCGACTTGAGGATCGCGATGTCGCGCGACTTCTCGTGCGTTATGATCGACACGATGTTGAAGATGCCGAAGCCGGCCACCAGCAGGATCGCGCCGACGACCGTGAACATGATGATGTTGCGGATGAAGAAGGCCTCCAGAAGGCTTTCGTTCGCCTCCTGCCAGGAAACGGACTTGTAACCGATCAGCCTTTCGATCTGGGCGGCCACGTCTCGCGCGCTCTGGGCATCGTTAAGGCGGACCCGGATTTCGTTCACGGCGTTCGGCCGTCCGGCAATGATCTGCGCGGCCTTGAGGTTCACGAGTCCGTAGGCGTTATCCTGCGCGACCACGCCGGTATGGAACAGGCCGGTGACCTTGAACCGCCGGGTAATGTCGCCTGTCGAACTCACGACGACAGTGTCGCCGATATCGATGGTCAGCTTATCCGCCAGCTTGTCGCCGATGACGATGCCGAACGGCGAGGCGCGCAGATCCTCAAGCTTTCCCTTGCGCATATCCTCGTCGAAGGAAGAGATCAGGGCCTCTCGCGCCGGGTCCGTCCCGGTCAGCGTAATGCCCGTTTCCGCACCGCCGGCACGCGCAACCGCCTGCACCTTGAGGCTTGCCACCGCATTGCCGTCGACGAAGGCGCGCAGCGCCGTCATCGCTTCGGTCGCGTTGAGGATGCCACGCGTATCCTCGCGCGGCCTCAGGTTGGAATAGGCCGCAAGATCGAACACAAGGTCAGCCGGCTGGCGCGGCGGATCGCGGTATTCATCGGTGATATCGACATGCGGCAGGGCGTCGATCAGCGAAGTGACGAACTCGTCCTGCGACCCCTGCATCAGGGCCGCCATGGCAATGGAAAACCCGACACCGAGCGCAACGCCGAGAATTGACACGAGGGTCTGCCGGCCACGCCCTGCGATATGTGTCAGCGCTATGTCGGTGATGAGCGAGAGCATTCAGCCGGCCGTTTTCGTCAGCCGGACACGCGCGCCGTCGGTCAGGCCGTCCGGCACCGGCGAAACGACCCGGTCGCCCTGGGAAAGCCCTTCCGTGATCTGCACCGAGGTCGCGCTGGAAATGCCGGTTTTCACCTCTATGCGCTCAACCCTTTGATCGTCTGTCAGCCGGAAAACCACCCCGTCGACGATTGCCGTTGCAGGTACGATCAACGCGTCCTCGACGCTGCGCACCACGATGTTGACGTCGGCACTCATGCCGATCAGCAACGGCGTGTCGTCGGCCAGGCTGAGATACACCCGGTAGGTCTTCAGCACCGGATCGCCCTTCGGTGTAATGCGGTGGACCTCTGCTTCCAGGGCCTTGTTCGCGAAGGCATCGGCACGCAGCAGCACGCGCTGCCCGACCTCGACGCGCGGGATGTCCTCCTCGTTGATCTCGGCGACGATCTGCAGCGGCTTCGGCTGCCCGATCCAGAACAGGATCGTGCCCGGTTCGGCGATTTCGCCGACTTCCGCGTCGCGGCGCAGGACAGTGCCGGCAATCGGCGAGCTGATCGTGTAATTGGCGAGCCGGGCCTGCTGTGACGCAACGGCGGCTTCCGCTGCTTGCAGATCAGCCGAGGCCTTCTCGTAAACCTGGCGGGTTGTGGTGCCTGAGGAATAAAGTGCGGCGATACGCTCGAATTCCTGGCTGGCAAAGGCAGCCTTTGCTTCCAGTTCGCGCAGTGCGGCCAGAGGCTCGGATGTGTCGAGCTTGGCCAATTCCTCTTCGGCCTCGACCGGGTCGCCCTCACAGGCGCATACGCTGACGATGCGTTCGCGCACGACAGAGGAGATTTTCGCCCATTGCACCGGTTCAACGACGCCGCTGGCATAGACGATCTCGGCGGCTTTCCCCCTGCTGACCTCGGTTACGCTGACGCGTACGGGCTTGGCGGAAAGCAGGATGTATCCGGCAACACTGCCGATCACGGCGAGAGCCAGCAGAATCTTTCCGATATGCCGCATGGGGCCTCCAAGGCAGTCGACGTTCGAAGGCAGACTATCGTGCCAGGCGAAGCAATGCACTTGACCTGTGTCAGATCAGGCAGTGCCGCGGTCCGGCGGTTTGAGCGGAACACGCGAATGTACGTTGTTGAGCGTGACCAGTTGTTCCAGCAATCGCAGAAACTGCCACTGTTCGCTGCGCGTCAGGGGGGCGAGAATTCGTTTTTGTGCCGCTATGAAAGCCTGCTCGGCGTCGCGCAGGAGCCGGTTTCCCGTGGGCGCGAGGTAAATCAGCTTCATCCGCCGGTCTTTTTTGTCGGAATGGCGAAGGATGAGGCCTTTCCTTTCCAGCCGCTCAAGCGCAGTGGCAAGCGATGATCGATCGAGTGCAACGAGTTGGGAAAGGTGGGTGGCGTCGATGCCGGGCAGCGAGCGGATGGCCAGCAGAATATCATACTGAGCCGGGGTAATATCCAGATCCCGGCATTCTTCGCAAAATATTGCGACGGCAATCTGTTGCGCCCGGCGGATCAGGTGTCCCGGCTTGTCATAGAGTTCGGTCAGTTGCATGGCACATCGGAAAGGAATCGGTTTGCCGGATTCATAAACGCATAATCTATCAGCTTACTGAACATCAGTATACTGATTAATAGATTGTTATGAATTCCGGTGACGAAGTGCAAACCTTCGGATAATGAGTCTGTAGAAGACAGCGAACTTCACGAGAGCAGAACAAGATGGCAATGCAATCCGACAGCGGATATGTGATCACGCCGCCCGAGCGTGCCAGTCTGCCCGTTGAGGGCGAATCGGGCCGCTTCCCTGTGCGCAGGATTTATTGCGTCGGTCGCAACTATGCCGCCCACGCACGCGAGATGGGACACGATCCGGATCGAGAGCCGCCATTTTTCTTCATGAAGCCGGCGGATTCCATCGTTCCAAGCGGCAGTACGGTTCCATACCCGCCACTGACGCAGGATCTGCAGTACGAGATCGAGCTTGTTGCCGCGATCGGCAAAGCTGGTGCCGATATTCCGGCTTCCGAGGCGCTGGAGCATGTATATGGCTACTGTGTCGGTATCGACATGACCCGCCGCGACCTCCAGGGTGAGGCCAAGAAACTCGGCCGTCCATGGGATTGGGGTAAGGGCTTCGACAATTCGGCACCCATGGGCGCGATCCGTACCGTTGCCGATATAGGCCACCCGTCAGAAGGGCGTATCTGGCTGGCGGTCAATGGTGAAGTGAAGCAGGATGGAAATCTGAACGAGCTGATCTGGCCCATGCCCGAGATCATCGCGTTTGCCTCGCGCTCGATGCGCCTGGAGCCGGGGGACCTGATCATGACCGGTACGCCGGCTGGTGTCGGCCCTGTTGTCGCCGGTCAAACGATTACCGGTGGAGTGGACGGAGTTGGAGAAATTAAGCTGACTTATGAATTATAAGATATTGATAATACGATATAATTACTGCCAGAAAAGATTGATCTAATAAACATTAATACGCCTAATTAAATTACATCCCGCTTTGCCATGCCATTATGCTGTCGAGCGGCCACAGCAGCATCACGATGTTCAGCGCCAGCCCGTCACGGATGAAATACATTGTCACCGCTTCGAGTGTGACGACGAGTAATATGCTTGCCCATACGGGGAGTCTGGACGCGATCAGGAATCCGGTCGCCATCGCAAGGACATCGGACGTTGAATTGATGATGCTGTCGCCAAAATAGTCGAGCGCGATCGTCGCATCGCGGTAGCGGTTGATGATCCAGTCGGTGTTTTCGAGGATTTCCCACGCCGTTTCTGCGAGCGTGGCGGCGACGAATCGGAATCCGGTCGTCGCGCGCCGGAAAATCAGCCAACCCAGAGCGTAGAACAAAATGCCGTGGATGACATGCGACGGCGTGTACCAATCGGTCAGGTGCTGGGAGTTTTCCGAACTGAACACCACGCCATGCCAGAGCTTGATTTCGCCGCAGGCGCAGATCGGCAGCCGGCCCATGGCAAACAGCGTCGCTGCCATGATGACGACCAGAAGCAGTGATATGGCAAGTGCGGTTACAGGGCGCATCGTATGGAGTTCGCGATGGAGATCGGTGAGTCTATTCATGCCGCGCCGAGTGCCGTCATGTCCATCTGCTCTATCTGGTTTGGTCTGACCGCAGTGGATAGGCTATGCGAATTGCGTTACAGCCGCGCAGACGGAGGCAAACAACATGCGCAAGATAAAAATCGCACTGGCGGCCGCATGGCTGTCAGTTTCCGCGTCTGCCTTCGCCGCCGATGCTGATCGGGTTGAGGCGGCCCGCACCTATGTTGAAACGCCGACGGTCCAGAAGATGATGGACGGCATGTTCTCCCCGCAAATGGCCAATGCGATGATCACGAATCTTGTATCGCAGGGAAAATCGACGGAAGAACAACGGGTTAAGGCGAGCGAGATCGTTTCCCAGGAGCTTCAGCGTGTCCGCTCGCAGGTTTTGGACATCATGGTCAACGCGACGGCCGAGACCTTCACTCTGGAGGAAATCAAGGCATTGACTGCGTTTTACGGCTCGCAAGAGGGGCAATCGATAGCCGCGAAAATGCAGCCGTTCATGGCGCAATATCTGCAGCAGATCGGGCCGGTTTTGCAGCAGGCCCAATCCAGCATTGCCCAACGCGTCAGGGATGAGATAGGCCAATGATGCCCGAGGGCACCATGGCCATTGTCATGACCTCAATTGCAGCGCTTGGCGCGCTGGCGATGCTTCTGGCGGCAATTCGCACCAGTTATGCCATTGAAAAGCGCAGTGACGGAACCGTCTTCTGGCATGGCCTTCCGCGTTACACGAACATGTTCCGCACGGCTCTTGGAGGGAAAAGCATCGCGCAGGACACCGAAACCCGAGATCTGGTTGGCAAGCTGCGCAAACAGCTGCTTTTCATGCTGGTGTTTCTGGCTTTGATGATGCTGACGGCAATCATCAATTTTTGAAGTGAAAATTATTTAGCAAACTAAATAAATGCATTTTCATAGACTTGAGATGCGAGGCGTATGGCGTCAGGTTTCATCAGTTATGGTAGAAATATTGCAACGCAACATAAATCATTATGCTGCAGCGCAGCATAATAACAAAATCAAAAATCCATCAAAAATATTATAATAAAACAATTGGATATCCAAATTCAAGTTTTGAAACGAGGGCATTCATGGGGCTATCTAGGGTGGGAAATAGGGCTGAAGATCGCGCGGAAGGCGGAAAAATGCTGCGCAACATTAAATGCTGCAATGCAGCATAAAATGTAAAACGACGGCTAATAAATTAAGCGAGCAGCTGCCCACCATTGATTTCGATCGTTTGCCCCGTGATGTAGCCCGACAGACTTGCGCAAGCGAGGAAGAGATACGATCCGGTACAGTCGTCAGGCGTGCCCAGCCGCTGCAGGGGAATGGAATTGGCTGTTGCCCTGAGTTTTTCCTCGTTCGAGTAGCGGCGGTGGAAATCGGTCATGATCGTGCCCGGGGATACGACATTGACGCGGATACCGTCCGGCGCCAGCTCGCGTGCCAGGCTGCGCGCATACGTGCTGACGAAGGCTTTTGCGGCTGAATAGACGGAAGATCCGGGGCTGCCTCCGGTGCGTGCCGAGATCGACGAGGTGAAAATCACCGATGCACCTGGTGCATTTTCGCTCTTGCGCGCCAGAACCGGCAGCAATCCGTGCATCAGGATCACGGTCGAGGCTGCATTGAGGTCGCTGACGCGCCGGTAATGCTGCGGCGTCATGGCGTCTGTCATGACCCTTCCATGCATCGTTCCGGCGTTGTGAATGAAAACGTCGATGCGCGGTGTTGCTGCGGCTATTTCGGCTGCAAGTTGCGCGGTTTGCGTCTCGCTTTCGAGATTTGCGCTGAAAACCTGCAGCCGCGAGCGCTGTTCCTCGCCAAGCCCGGATATCAGGGGATCTTCCGCGGACACCGGTGCGACGCCGGCATGGGCAAGAACATTGGCGCCGAGGCTGAGAAATGCTCGCGCGACTGCGGCGCCTATGCCCCTGCGCGCGCCAGTAATGACGACCTGGCGGTTTGCGAAGCTTCCCGCCGCAAAAGGGAGGGTGAATGTTTCGGGCGTGTCGATCATATCCGGTTTCCGGTGCGCTGCGTCATGACAGGGTTGATAGTTTCATTTAATTTCGTTTTCCCGTAAATCGAAACAGGTGGTCCAGTGCTTATCGATCGCCATCAGAACATTCTTGAAATGGCCCGTCAGCACGGACGTGTCAGTGTCGACAATCTGGCCGGGCATTTCGATGTCTCCCCGCAGACGATCCGCAAGGATCTCAACGAGCTGTGTGAGCAACGCCTGCTGTTCCGGGTGCACGGCGGTGCGATGATCGCACCGTCGCGCGAAAACATGGGCTATGAGGCCCGCCGTACGCTGGCCCGGGCTGAAAAAATCGCGATCGGCGAACGTGCCGCAGCACTCATTCCCGACACTGCGTCCCTGTTCATCAACATCGGCACGACGACTGAAGCCGTTGCCGACGCGCTGGTCCGGCACTCCGGCCTCATGGTCATTACCAACAACATCAATGTCGCCAATTCCATGCGGATTTACCCCGGCATCGAGGTGGTGGTTGCCGGCGGGGTCGTACGCCGCGCCGATGGCGGCATCGTCGGCGAGGCGGCGGTGGATTTCATCCGCCAGTTCAAGGTGGATTACGCCGTCATTGGTGTATCGGCCATCGATGGTGACGGCGCATTGCTGGACTATGATTTTCGCGAAGTGAAGGTTGCGCAGGCGATTATCGCCAATGCCCGCCATGTAATACTGGTCGCGGATTCCAGCAAGCTGGAACGCCGCGCGCCCGTACGGATCGGGCACATCTCCCAGGTCCACAGCTTCGTCACCGATTTCTGCACCGATGAGGCGTTGCGGGCCATTTGTGCCGAATGCGAAGTCGAACTGATCGAGGCAGCACCTCAGGAGAAATAGGGGTAGTTGCACAATTGGTTTCGATTGACTTTCGTTTATTTCATAATTAGCTTCGTTTTCATCGTTAATTGTTGCAATGCGAAACAATTTCGCAACCGCAGCAATTTCGTCGCGACCGGGCCGCAGCCAAATCGATGACAAGGCATCGATGACAAGGCAATGGCGGATAAGGCCTGGCGCAAGGGAGGCGTGGAAAACGTGGCGGAAAGCTACGACATTTTCGTCATTGGAGGCGGCATTAACGGCTGCGGCATCGCCCGTGATGCGGCGGGCCGCGGGTATTCGGTCTGCCTTGCGGAAATGAACGATCTCGCCAGCGGGACATCCTCAGGCTCGACGAAGCTCGTCCACGGCGGTTTGCGTTATCTGGAGTTCTACGAATTCCGCCTGGTGCGCGAGGCCTTGATCGAAAGGGAGCTGCTATGGCGGAACGCCCCGCACATCATTCATGCGATGCGGTTTATCCTGCCGCATCACTCGGGCCTTCGCCCGGCATGGATTCTGCGGGTCGGGCTGTTCCTCTACGATCACCTGGGCGGGCGCAAGCTTCTGCCGCCAACCCGGACTCTGGATTTATCGAGCGACCCGCTCGGCGGTCCTCTGAAGCCGGAGTTCACAAAGGGTTTTGAATACTCCGATTGCTGGGTCGATGATGCGCGTTTCGTTGTGCTCAACGCGCGCGACGCCGCCGATCGCGGCGCGGACATTTTAACGCGAAGCAAAGTGACTGGTGCGCTCGGCAGCGATCGGGGATGGACGATAACAGTTTCCGATGAGCTGTCCGGCAGGCAGCGAACGGTTCACGCGCGTGCACTTGTCAATGCGGCGGGTCCCTGGGTCGATGAGGTGTTGCGCGGCGCCGCCGGGCACAATGACGCCCACAATGTCCGTCTCGTGAAAGGCAGCCACGTCGTTGTCCCGAAGCTCTATGATCACGACCGCTGCTACATTTTCCAGAACAGCGACGGACGGATCATCTTCGCCATTCCCTACGAGGACGATTTCACGCTGCTTGGCACCACCGATCTCGACTATGAGGGCGATCCCGGTGAAGCCCGGACTACGCCGGATGAGATAACCTACATTTGTGCCTCGGCTTCGGAATATTTCCGCGCGAACGTATCGCCGGACAGTGTCGTGTGGACCTATTCCGCCGTGCGTCCGCTTTATGATGACGGCGCCAGCAAGGCGCAGGAGGCGACCCGCGACTATGTCCTGACAACGGACACCTCCGCCGGAGCGCCGCTGTTCAACGTTTTCGGTGGCAAGATCACGACCTACCGGCGTCTGGCGGAAGCAATGCTCGAACGCATTGAAACGGAACTCGGTGCCCGCAAAGCCGCATGGACTGCGGATGCCGCGCTGCCGGGAGGCGACATGGATACCGATGGCCCGGCCAAGCTGAAGCGCGAGCTTGCAGCTGGCTATCCATGGTTGCCAGCGGCGCTCGCGGCACGGCTGGTTCGTCTGTACGGTACCTGCGTCCGCGACATTCTCGGCGAGGCTGCAGGCCTGGCCGACATGGGCAGGCATTTTGGCGCGAACCTCTATGAACGCGAATTGCGCTGGCTGATCGAGAATGAATGGGCCCGCACGGCGGAAGATGTTCTGTGGCGGCGGACCAAACTCGGCCTGCGTCTGCAGGGTGAATCAGTCAGGGAGATCGAGCGCTTCATGGATGCCGCAACCGCGCAGCTGCTTGCAGATGCCGGCAAGGAAAAATCCGCAAGTCCGGGCTTCGGTCCGGCAGCGGCATGAGATGGATGAAATGACCCAGCGACATGAAAACATTCGCGAGGTTCGATGGCGGGTATTCGGCCGGTGCGCATGGGCGTATGGCCGGGAGAGGCGGCGCCATGCTTGAGCTGCGCCAAGTATCCAAGATTGTTGGCGGCGAAACCCACATCGACGATGTTTCGCTGACGCTGGAATCAGGCACGCTTAATGTACTGCTGGGCCCGACCCTGTCGGGCAAGACGACGCTGATGCGTCTCATGGCCGGCCTCGAGCAGCCGACCGGGGGCAGCGTTCATGTCGACGGGCAGGACGTGACGGGCTGGCCTGTCCAGAAGCGCAATGTCGCCATGGTCTACCAGCAGTTCATCAACTACCCGACACTGAGCGTTTACGAGAACATTGCCTCGCCGCTGCGCGTGGCGGGTGTTGCCAAATCCGAAATCGAGACCCGTGTCAGACAGGCGGCGGACCTGCTCCAGCTCGGCCCCTACCTGGATCGCACGCCGCTGCAATTGTCCGGCGGCCAGCAGCAGCGCACCGCACTGGCACGCGCGCTGGTCAAGGGCGCCGACCTCGTGTTGCTCGACGAACCGCTCGCCAATCTCGACTACAAGCTGCGTGAGGAGTTGCGCGCCGAGTTGCCGCGCATCTTTGCGGAGTCGGGCGCGATCTTCGTCTACGCGACGACGGAACCCTCCGAGGCCCTTCTGCTCGGCGGCAACACCGCGACCCTGCATCAGGGCCGCGTGACCCAGTTCGGGCCGACCATCGATGTCTACCGTGACCCCGCAGATTTGACGACGGCGCGGACGTTCTCCGATCCACCGCTCAACACGATTGCCGCGCGCAAGGCCGGCAAGGACCTTCTGATCGGTGCCTCGCAGCGCAAATCGAAGCTGCCGGCCGGGGCGCCCTCGCTGCCTGATGGTGATTATACCGTTGCGTTTCATCCCCACCATCTCGTGCTCAAGAGTCCCGGGCGAGGTGCGCTGAAATTCACCGGCCAGGTAGCCGTTACCGAACTGACCGGTTCGGAAAGCTTCATACATGTGGATGTTGATGGCGCGCGCTGGGTTTCTCTGGTCCACGGCGTCCACACCCTTTCCGTCGGCGCTTTGGTTGACGTTTTTGTCGACCCGCGCCGTTTCATGCTGTTTGCGGCCGATGGGCACCTTGCCCGGCCTGCGCAGCGGATTGCAGCGTGAGGAGGCGGATCGATGGCGCGCATTGAATTCGACCGTATCCGCCACGCCTACATGGCGGACCCGAAGACTGAGGCTGACTACGCCTTGAAAGAACTTTCCATGACCTGGGAGGATGGCGGCGCCTATGCGCTGCTGGGTCCCTCCGGCTGTGGCAAGACCACGTTGCTCAACATTATTTCTGGGCTGCTGCATCCCTCCGGCGGGTCCATCCGCTTCGACGGCAAGGATGTCACGACACTGTCGACGGAAGCGCGCAACATCGCCCAGGTGTTCCAGTTCCCGGTCATCTACGACACGATGACCGTGCGAGAGAATCTGGCTTTCCCGCTGAAAAACCGGGGTGTAGCCCGCGACGAGATTTCCCGTCGCGTCGATGAGACGCTCCGCATCATCGATCTTGAGGAAAAGGCCGACCGGCGCGCGCGCAGGCTGACCGCCGACGAGAAGCAGAAGATTTCGCTTGGACGCGGGCTGGTACGTTCCGACGTTAACGCGATCCTGTTCGACGAACCGCTGACGGTGATCGACCCGCACATGAAGTGGCAGCTGCGCTCCAAGCTGAAGGAGCTGCACCAGCGCTTCGCCTTTACCATGATCTACGTCACGCACGACCAGACGGAGGCGCTGACCTTCGCCGACAAGGTTGTGGTGATGTACGAGGGCGAAGTTGTGCAGACCGGTACGCCGGACGAGCTCTTCCGCAAACCAAAGCACACTTTTGTTGGCTATTTCATCGGTTCCCCAGGCATGAACGTCCTGCCATGCAAGGTCTCCGGGAAAACGGCTTCGATTGGTGGCAACAAGGTGAGGCTGCCGGTCGGCGCGCCAAAGGATGCAAAGTCGCTGGAAGTCGGTATACGGCCGGAGTTCATCACGCTGACAGGTGGCAGGACCGGCATTCCGGTGTCGATCAATCGCGTCGAGGATATCGGCCGTTTCCGCATCGTCCATGCCGATCTCGCGGGCAAGGAAATCGCGGCAACCTTGCCGGAAGGATCGGAGATTCCCGCCGAACCGCGCGCTGTCTTCGATCCGGCAAACGTCAATCTCTACGCCGATTCCTGGCTCGTCGAGGCAAAGGGGTAACGCCATGAACAAGACCTGGAACAACAAGGCGTGGTTCATGGTGCTGCCGGTCCTGCTGCTGGTCGCGTTCAATGCCGTCATCCCGCTTATGACGGTGGTGAACTACTCGGTGCAGGAGACCTTCGGGAACAACCTGTTCTTCTTCGAAGGGGTGAAGTGGTTTCGTGAGGTCCTCCACTCCGACCGGTTCCATGACAGTCTCCTGCGCCAGTTCTTTTTCACCGGAACGATTCTCGCCATCGAGATTCCGCTCGGCGTCATCATTGCGCTCGCCATGCCGCGGCAGGGGTTCTGGGTGCCGGTCTGCCTGGTGCTGATGGCGCTGCCGCTGTTGGTGCCGTGGAACGTGGTCGGCGCCATGTGGAACATCTTCGCGCTGCCCGACATCGGCCTGATGGGCTATTCCATCAACGCGCTCGGCATCGACTTCAATTTCACACGCCAGCCAGCATCGGCCTGGTTCACCGTCATCATCATGGATGTCTGGCACTGGACGTCGCTGGTAGTGCTGCTCGCCTATGCCGGTCTGCGGTCGATCCCCGACGCCTATTATCAGGCGGCACGCATCGACTCCGCTTCGCGCTGGGCAGTGTTCCGCTACATCCAGCTCCCCAAAATGAAGCGCGTGCTGACCATCGCCGTGCTGCTGCGCTTCATGGACAGCTTCATGATCTACACCGAGCCCTTCGTGCTGACCGGTGGCGGCCCCGGCAACACCACGACGATCCTGTCGATTGATCTCGTCAAGGCGGCACTGGGCGAATTCAACCTCGGCATCGCAGCCGCCATGAGCATCATCTACTTCCTGATGACGCTGCTGGTCTGCTGGGTGTTCTATTCGGCGATGATGCGGGGAGAGGACGAATGAAACGCACCGGCTTCCTGATTCCGCTTCTCTACATCGTGTTCCTGATGCTGCCGATCTACTGGCTGCTGAACATGAGCTTCAAGACCACCAACGAGATCCTCGGCGGCTTCTCGATGTGGCCGGCGGAGTTCACTTTCGACAATTACGCAAAGATCTTCACCGATCCGACCTGGTACAACGGTTACATCAACTCGATCACCTATGTGGCGATCAACACGGTGCTGTCGGTTTCAGTTGCGCTGCCGGCTGCCTACGCCTTCTCGCGCTACCGCTTCCTCGGCGACAAGCACCTGTTCTTCTGGCTGCTGACCAATCGCATGGCGCCGCCAGCGGTGTTCGCGCTGCCATTCCTGCAGCTCTATTCAGCGATCGGTCTGTTCGACACGCATCTCGCCGTCGCGCTCGCGCATTGTCTTTTCAACATCCCGCTGGCGGTATGGATCCTCGAAGGCTTCATGTCCGGCGTGCCGCGCGAGATCGATGAGACCGCCTATCTGGATGGCTACTCTTTCCCGAAGTTCTTCGTGAAGATCTTCATGCCGCTGATCGCATCGGGCATCGGCGTCACCGCCTTCTTCTGCTTCATGTTCTCATGGGTGGAGATGCTGCTGGCCAAGACACTGACGTCCGTTGCAGCAAAGCCCATCGTCGCGACAATGACGCGCACGGCCTCGACCTCCGGCTATGAACTCGGACTGCTCGCCGCAGCCGGTGTGCTGACCATCATCCCCGGCGCGATCGTCATCTGGTTCGTGCGCAACTACATCGCCAAGGGCTTCGCCCTGGGCCGCGTGTGAGGAGAGACAATCATGGATCTCACATGGATGGCATGGACGTGGCAGACGGCGTCCTTCTTTGCCGCGATCGCCCTGATGATCGCTGGCATGGCGGTTTGGGAATGGGCGCGTCCCGGCGGCGCTCCGCGCCACGGTGTCCTCGGTCTCGACACGACCCGCGGCGACAGGTTGTTCGTTTCGCTTCTCAGCAGTGCCTACATCCATCTGGGTTGGCTGGCTCTCATGACCGGCCCCTTGTGGTGGGCGACGCTGATCTCGTTTGTCTTCGCCATAGCGGTCTTCCGCTGGGTGTGAGGGGCGACTTTCAAGAATTGCCGCAGGCCGAATTTCCGGCCCGCGGCTGGCCCGATCCGGAGCATTTTGCGGGCTTCGGAACCGGGGAAACCGAACACGATAGTTTCGTGTGCAAAACCGCAGTGGGAGGAAGCAACCAATGAAACGGCATCTATTAACGACAGTCGCCGTTCTGGCGCTTACCTGGCTTCCCGGCCAGGCATCGGCAGACATGGCGGCCGCCGAAAAGTGGATCAATGACGAGTTCCAGCCTTCGACGCTCTCCAAGGACGAGCAGAAGGCGGAGCTGGAATGGTTCATCAAGGCAGCAGAACCGTTCGCCGGGATGGAGATCAACGTTCTGTCGGAAACCATCCCGACGCACGAGTATGAGTCCAAGACGCTGACCAAGGCGTTCGAGGAAATCACCGGCATCAAGGTCAACCACCAGCTTCTCGGCGAAGGCGAGGTCGTGCAGGCGGTTCAGACCCAGATGCAGACCGGCCGTAATCTCTACGACGCCTACATCAACGACTCCGATCTGATCGGCACGCACTCGCGTCTGCAACTGGCGGTCAATCTTTCGGACTGGATGGCCGGTGAAGGCAAGGACGTCACCAATCCCGGTCTCGACGTTGACGACTTCATGGGCAAGTCGTTCACCACGGGCCCGGACGGCAAGCTCTATCAGCTTCCCGACCAGCAGTTCGCCAACCTCTACTGGTTCCGCAAGGACTGGTTCGACCGCGAAGACCTGAAGAAGCGGTTCAAGGAAAAGTACGGCTACGAACTTGGAGTGCCGGTCAACTGGTCGGCCTATGAGGACATCGCCGAGTTCTTCTCCGAGGACGTGAAGGAAATCGACGGCGTGCGCGTCTATGGCCACATGGACTACGGCAAGCGTGCTCCTGACCTTGGCTGGCGCATGACCGACGCCTGGCTCTCTATGGCTGGCGAAGGCTCCAAGGGTCTGCCGAATGGCCGCCCGATCGACGAATGGGGCATCCGCATGGAGGAAGGCTCCTGCAACCCGGCTGGCGCATCCGTCACCCGTGGCGGCGGCACCAATGGTCCGGCTGCGGTCTACGCCATCCGCAAGTGGGATGAATGGCTCAGGAAATACGCACCTCCCGGTGCGGCCGACTACGACTTCTACCAGTCGCTGCCGGCTTTGAGCCAGGGCAATGTCGCCCAGCAGATCTTCTGGTACACGGCCTTCACCGCTTCGATGGTCGCGCCGAAGTCGGACGGCAACAACACCGTCGATGATGCCGGCAACCCGCAGTGGCGGATGGCACCTTCCCCGCACGGTCCGTATTGGGAAGAAGGCCAGAAGCTCGGTTATCAGGACGCCGGTTCCTGGACGATCATGAAGTCGACGCCCACCGAACGCGCCAAGGCTGCCTGGCTCTATGCTCAGTTCGTCGTCTCCAAGACCGTCGACGTGAAGAAGAGCCACGTTGGCCTCACCTTCATCCGTGACAGCACGGTGCGCCATGAGTCCTTCACCGAACGTGCACCGAAACTTGGCGGCCTGATCGAGTTCTACCGTTCGCCCGATCGCGTTCTGTGGACTCCGACCGGCGTCAACGTTCCGGACTATCCGAAGCTGGCGCAGTTGTGGTGGCAGCAGATCGGTGACGTGAACTCCGGCGCCTTCACGCCGCAGGAAGCCATGGACCGCCTCGCGGGCGAGATGGACCTGGTGATGTCGCGCATGGAAGCAGCCGACAAGGCCGCCAACGTCTATGGCGGCTGCGGCCCGCGTCTCAACGAGCCGAAGGATCCTTCCGAATGGCTCGGCAAGGGTGGCGCCAAGGCCAAGCTCGATAACGAGAAGCCGCAGGGCGAGACGATTTCCTACGAGGAACTCATCAAGCGCTGGCAGTAAGCCACGGCTGGCCTGAACGGCTTGATAGCCGAACGAAACAGACCGGGGCGCATTGCGCCCCGGTTGCATATGGGGACTAGAGGATGGCCAGCGCGCTTGCGGCGATCGCCGCGTAGCGGAGGCATTTCGCGAACGCCACGATTACAAGAAAAGGCAGAAACGGCACACGCATCATGCCGGCAACGACGGTCAGCGGATCGCCGATGACCGGAACCCAGGATGCCAGCAGCGACCAGAGCCCGAAACGGTCGTACCAGCGCTGCGCCTGCGCCATTGCGGTTTCGCTTACGGGAAAGCGTGGATGGTTCCGGTAGCGGTCGAGAAAACGGCCGATCGCCCAGTTGACCAGCGAGCCGAGCGTGTTTCCGGCCGTTGCAACGCCAACGGCCAGCGCGACCGGGACAAGCTGGAGGCCAAGCAGACCGGCAAGGACACCTTCGGATGTTCCTGGCAGCAGCGTTGCAGAGGTAAAGGCGGAAACAAACAGACCCGCGAGCGGGGCGAGCAGAGTATCGGCGGGCATGGGCAAGACTTTCCGGGCGGTTTGCGCCGGTATAGAAAAAGCAACAGGCCCGCGCCAGACGCGGAGCAGTTCCAGCAAAAGCGGATACCGTTTTTGCGTCCGGAATTGCGTAAGAACAAGAACTCTATGACGGGAGGAACAGGTGAGCGGTTATATTCTTGCCATCGATCAGGGCACGACGTCCTCACGCGCGATCGTATTTGACGACACCTATTCGATCCGTGGTGTCGGGCAGGAGGAATTCACCCAGCACTTCCCCAAATCCGGCTGGGTCGAACATGACGCCGACGAGATCTGGTCGTCCACGGTAAACACGATCCGCTCGGCGATTTCCGCTGCCGGTATTTCGGCATCGGACATTGCGGCGGTCGGCATCACCAACCAGCGCGAGACAACCGTTCTGTGGGACCGCAAGACGGGATATCCCGTCCACCGCGCCATCGTCTGGCAGGACCGCCGCACGGCGGAGGTTTGCGCCCGGCTGAAAGCCGAGGGTGCCGAACCAGACGTGACGGCGAAGACCGGTCTGCTGCTCGATCCCTATTTCTCCGGCACCAAGCTCGCCTGGATACTCGACAATGTTGATGGCGCGCGCGCCCGCGCCGAGGCTGGCGAGCTGGCTTTCGGCACGGTCGATACATGGATCTTGTGGAAGCTGACCGGCGGCCGGGTGCATGCAACCGATGCGACCAACGCTTCGCGCACCATGCTGATGAATATCCACACCGGCGAATGGGACGCGGGCCTGCTGAACCTGTTGCGCGTGCCCGCAACCGTGTTGCCGGAGATTTGCGACAGCGCGCATGACTTTGGCCTGTGCGAGAAGGACATCTTCGGGGCCGCCGTGCCCGTCTGCGGCATCGCCGGCGACCAGCAGGCGGCGACCGTCGGCCAGGCCTGCTTTGCGCCGGGCATGATGAAGTCGACTTATGGCACCGGCTGTTTCGCGCTGCTGAATACCGGCAGCGACGCCGTGCCATCGCAGAACCGCTTGCTGACGACCATTGCCTACCGCATCGGCGGCAATACGACCTACGCACTGGAAGGCTCGATCTTCGTCGCCGGTGCCGCCGTGCAATGGCTGCGCGATGGCCTCGGCATCGTCAAACACGCGTCTGACACCGGCAAGATGGCCGAAGCTGCCGATCCGCATCAGGACGTTTATCTTGTGCCGGCCTTCACTGGCCTCGGAGCGCCGCACTGGGATGCGGATGCGCGCGGCGCGATATTCGGGCTCACCCGTGGCACCGGTCCCAACGAGCTTGCCCGCGCGGCGCTTGAATCGGTTTGTTACCAGACCGTCGATCTGCTCGAAGCTATGCGCGCTGATTGGGAAGGCAGCGGTGATACCGTGCTGCGTGTCGATGGCGGTATGGTCGCCAGCGACTGGACCATGCAATGCCTCGCCGACATGCTCGACGCGCCGGTCGACCGGCCCACGATTCTTGAAACCACAGCGCTTGGCGCGGCCTGGCTTGCAGGCTTCAAGGCAGGCGTATGGCCGGACATGGATGGCTTTGCGGCAAGCTGGAAACGCGAGCGCCGTTTCGAGCCGGCAATGGACAAGACTGAAAGGAGCCGCAAGATTGGCGGTTGGCGTGATGCCGTGCGCCGCACTTTGTCGACATCTTGAAATCCAACACCTGAGAGATACCGCTGATGACATCCAGTCCGCCGCTCACGTTCGCCCGCGTCAACGGCGTGAACATCCATTACGCATTGCGCGAACCGGCAGGAGGATCAGCAGACAGGCCGGCTTTGGTCTTCATCAATTCACTTGGTACCGATTTCCGCATCTGGAACGCGGTTGCCGGTGCCTTCGCCGATAAGTGGACAATCGTCCTGCATGACAAGCGCGGCCACGGGCTGTCGGAACTGACGCCGTTCCCCTATGCGATGGATGATCACGTCGGCGATGTGCTTGCCCTGCTCGATCATCTGGGCGTGCAAAGCTTCATACCCGTAGGCGTTTCGGTCGGCGGCATGATCTCCATGGGGTTGCTGCATCGTGCGCCCGAACGCATTCCCGCAGCAGTACTGTGCGACACCGGCCACAGGATCGGCACCAACGAGATATGGGACGCGCGCATCGACACCGCGCTGAACAAGGGCATCGAGCCGATGGCCGACGCGGTGATGGAGCGCTGGTTCCCGCAGCACTACCGCGAAAGCCATCCGGCCGAACTCGCAGGCTGGAGAGCCATGCTGACGCGCGGGCCGGCTGAAGGCTATGCCGGAACATCCGCAGCGCTGCGCGAAGCCGATTACACCGGCACAGTGCCGGACATTTCGGTTCCCGTCCTGTGCATCACTGGCGAGAACGACCTCGCGACGCCGCCGGAGCTTGGCAAGGCCCTGGCAGGGCTGATCCCCGGCGCCGAATACGCCCAGGTCGATGGGTCGGGGCACCTGCCGATGATCGACAACGCCGATGCCGTCATCGCCTTGTTGAAGCCGTTCCTCGAGCGCGCAGGTGGCGGTGCATGAGTGTGACACCTCTCGACTCGGCCCTGTTCTCCGGCAGTCTCAATGACCCGCAGGTGTCGCAACTGTTCAACGATGGCGCCCGGATACGCGCGATGCTGCGCGTCGAGGCAGCGCTTGCACGGGCACAGGGCGCACTGGGGGTCATTCCGGAAGAGGCGGCCGATATCATTGAGCGCACCTGTTCGGCATGGGCGCCCGAACCCGAGGGTTTCGCCGGCGCAACCGCACGCGACGGGGTTCCGGTTCCAGCACTTGTCGCGGGGCTTCGCGAGGCGGTGGGCGAGCCGCACGCGACCCATGTTCATTACGGTGCCACCAGCCAGGACATTGCCGATACCGCCTTCGTTCTGTGTTTGAGAAGTGCGCTCGATGTGATCGGGCCACGCCTCGATGATCTCTGTGCAACGCTGGCGAACCTTGCCGATGCGCATCGCCCCACGCTGTGTCTCTCGCGGACCCGCGGCATGCAGGCGGTGCCGACGGTATTCGGGTTGAAAGCGGCGAACTGGCTAGCGCAGGTCGCGCGGGCGCGTGATGAACTGGCAGAGGTCCGCAAGACCGCTCTGGTGCTCTCGCTGGGCGGGGCGGCGGGCACCATGGCCGCACTCGGGCCGCAGGCGTTTGAAACAGCCGGCGCCATGGGGAATGTTCTCAAGCTCGAAGTCGCATCGACGCCCTGGCACGCTCAGCGCGACAGATTGACAGTTGCGGCGGGCTGGATGGCCCGGATGTGCGGGGCGCTCGGCAAGATGGGTGCCGACATGGCCATCCTTGCCCAGTCGGAGGTCGGCGAGATCACTTTCGAGGGGGCTGGAGGCTCGTCCACCATGCCCAACAAGGCCAATCCTGTCGCAGCCGAAATCCTTGTTGCGCTTGCCCGTTTGACGGCTGCGCTGACCGGGCCTATGCATGAAACCCAGGTCGCGGCCAATGAACGCGACGGCAGCGCGTGGATGCTGGAATGGCTGGCGCTGCCGCAAATGGTCTGTGCGGCGGGCAGCGCGAGTGCGCGCGCACTTGATGCCGTGCGCACGCTGCGCATCGATCAGACCCGGATGCGCGCCAATCTCGACGCATCGAACGGGTTAGTGCTGGCAGAAGCTGCGACGTTTGCGCTGATGGATGCGGGTTTTGACCGCACCGTGGCCACCGGTCTCGTCAAGCAGGCCTGCAGCCGGACCTGCGG
The DNA here is from genome assembly GCA_020637855.1 of Rhodobiaceae bacterium. GTDB lineage: Bacteria > Pseudomonadota > Alphaproteobacteria > Rhizobiales > Tepidamorphaceae > JACKJK01. The sequence goes on from JACKJR010000005.1 coordinate 37,380, forward strand.
TGATACGCATATGGTCGACGCCTTGCGGGAACTGGCGGATGAAACGGATGTCGATTGGGATTGTCTGCGAAATCCCGCCAATGCCATTGGTCAGGCCGATGCCCTGATCGACCGGGCACTTGCGGAAGCCGGTATCGGACAGGACTGAACCGAAGCGCTTGCAGGAAAGATGCCGGGCGGTCTGTCATCTGCAAGCTCGGCAAGGCGCACATGATCGGTCAGAAGGGCAGGCCGACATAGTTTTCCGCAAGAGACGTCTGTTCTGCACGCGACCCGCGCAGGTAGTCGAGTTCTGCCAGTTGAATGCGCGCGTTGAAATCATCCTGCCCGGAAAACCTGTGCAGCATGGTGGTCATCCACCACGAGAAGCGCTCGACTTTCCATATGTGCTCAAGTCTGTCTGCCGAGTAGGTGTCGGCCAGCGTGCCGCTGCCTTCCCTGATCAGCGCGGTCAGGGCGCGCGCCAGAACCAGCGCGTCGGCGGAAGCGAGATTGAGTCCCTTCGCACCCGTCGGCGGGACGATATGCGCGGCATCTCCGGCAAGGAAAAGCCGCCCGTGGCGCATTGGCTCGGCGACGAAACTCCGCAGCGGTGCGACGCTTTTTTCAAGCGAGGGACCCCGTTTCATGCTGGCGGCGGCTTGCGGGCCGAGCCGGATGGCAAGCTCGTCCCAGACGCGCTCGTCCGGCCAGTCGGCGGGATCGGTGTCGATCGGGCACTGGATGTAGTAGCGGCTGCGCGTTTGCGAACGCATGCTGGCAAGCGCAAAGCCGTTCGCGTGGTTGGCATAGATAAGTTCATGCGAGCACGGCGGCACGTCCGCGAACAGCCCGAGCCAGCCGAACGGATAGACGCGCTCGAAGGTTCTGCGGATGGTTGCGGGAATCGTTTTGGCGGCGACGCCGTGAAACCCGTCGCAGCCGGCGACATAGTCGCAAACCAGCTCCTTGCGCGAACCTTCATGCTCATGGGTGATGCGTACCGGTCCGGATTCGATGCCCTCTATATTGACGGCTGCTGCCTCATAGAGCGTCGGTGCGCCATCTTCGTTGCGCGCGTCCATCAAATCGCGGGTCACTTCGGTCTGACCGTAAACAATGACCTGCTGCCCGGTCAGGCCCTTCAGATCGATATGGAAGCGGTTGTTGTTGGCTATAATGTCGAAGCCGTCGTGGAACAGGCCGTCCGACTTCATGCGCTGATCGCAATCGGCTTCCCGCAAGGCTTCCAGCGTCGCGCTGTCGAGGACACCTGCGCGAATGCGGCCCAACACATGATCCGCAGAACGTTTCTCGAGAATGACCGTGTCGATGCCCTGCCGAGTAAGCAGCCGTCCGAGTAACAAGCCGGCCGGACCGGCGCCGATGATGCCGACCTGTGTGCGCACCGTTATCCTCTCCGGGTTTTCTTTTCACTATTGCAGACAATGGCGGGCATTCACACTGGGCGGTGGAACCCGAAAATGTGGCAATTGAGGAAAGGTCTCGGTAAGTAAAAGCCATTTATACGTACTTTTACCTATGGCGCCTCGGTTGTGCTGCCCCGATGTCGTGGCGTAAGCTCCCGACCAGCGGGGGCACCACGACCGGGAAACCGGCCAAAGGTGAGGAAGGCCATGAGAGGGATTTCCGCGAAGCGGATCACCTCGGCGCGGCAAGCAGGGCGTTTTTTTCGCTCATTAAGTCTTGTTGCGGCGTTTGCCACAGCGGCACTGATCAATTCTCAACAATCAGCTAGGGCACAGGACACCGAGTGGGAAGGGATCATGTATCCCGGCCAGCTCGTGGTGACCGGATTCCCGGGAACATATATTCCCGGCGAAGAGGTCCCGCCCGGACCCGAAATTATCGACGAGACGCTGATCGACCCGGAACGGCCGGCGGTCCGCATCCTCGATGTTTCCTTTCCTGAAGATCCGCCCTCAGGCCAGCAGATCGACGCGCCGACGCATTTTTCGGTCCCCGTCTCCCAGACCGGCCTGGTTTTCGGCACGGCGCTCGACGATCTCAAGTACCCCAACATCTATGTCACGGCGACCTCGGCTTTTGGCCTGCACATCGTGCTGCCGGATGCTGACGGCGACGGACGCCCCGAACGCTTGATGAATGGTGCGCCCGGCGCTTCGTTCATGGAAGGCCAGTGGGGTTCTGCCGATCCCGCAGGCGGCCCCGGTTCGGTCTGGAAGATCGACGGACGTACAGGTGAAGTCAGCCTGTTCGCCAACATCGCGCTCGACGGCTTTGCCAATACCGGCGCCGGCCTTGGCAATATCGTCTTCTATTCCCGCCGCGGCATGTTTTACGTGTCCGATCGCGACACTGGCATGATCCATCGGCTCGACCGCAACGGTAACGATCTCGGCACCTTCGACCATGGCGTCGCGGGCCGCTCGGCTGCCGGTATGAGCGCGCAAGCCTTTGATCCGGCAAACCGGCTGGACATCCAGGACGGCGCGTTCAACGTGAACGATTCCTCCACCTGGGCAATGCCCGATCCCCGCCGCCGCGTGTGGGGTCTGGCTGTTCATGGAGACAGGCTCTATTACGCTGTCGCCGCCGGTCCGCAGATCTGGTCGGTCGGCATCAACGCCGACGGCAGCTTCGCCGGCGATCCGCGCTGGGAGCTTGATGTGCCCCCGGCGCCGAAGCCGTTCGAGATTTCCGACATCGTTTTCGATCCGCAGGGGCGCATGATCCTCGCGCAGCGCGGCACCGAGACAGGCGGTTACGACTACAAGATCTTCGCATCCGAAGGCGAAGCCCGTGTGCTGCGCTTCGTGCTCGAGAATCCGGACGATCCGGCAACGCCGTCGCGTTGGGTCGAGGAGCCGGACGAATACGCCATCGGCTTCCGCGGTGAGTTGCGCAACGCCAATGGTGGCGTGACTATCAATTACGACTACACCAAGGACAATTACCTCAACACCGGCGCATGCGGCGGCTACCTCTGGTCGACGGGCGAACAGCTCCGCAATCCGGAAGAGCCGACGATGCAGGACGTGCTGCGTCCTGGTGGCGCGCTGGAGATCAACGGTCTGCAGGGCAATGCTTTGCCCTTGGTACGGCCGCTCAACGTGCCGCCTTTCGGTGCCTATTTCGCTGACTTTGACGGCGAGACGGGCGATCCCGATACATTCGGCCATATGGGCGATGTGGAAGCCTTCAGGGTCTGTGAAGGCCCGTTCCGGCCGCCGGTGGATTATGGCGGCGATCCGGTTCCGCGCGACCGTGCCTGCCTGACGATCGAACGGCGCTGGAGCTGCGAGGTTGGCCCGGACGGGCGCTATTACAAGCTTCACGTCCGCAACCGCTCCAGCCTGCCGCTCGACACGGTGCAGACGACGACGCCGACGCCCGGCTTCTCGGTTGTGCCGCGGCGCCAGCCGCTTGGCGATGGCCACTTCTCCGTTGAGGTCGATGGTCCGCTTGGCAACTGGTTCGAGATGGATGTCTGCCTGTACCGTGGCGCAGATGCGGCCACAGGCGGCACCTTCCCGTGCTGCAAGGCGACTGTCGTCGACGTCTATCCGGAATTCCTCTGTGAGGGACCGGACGGCGGAATACTTGACGACGAAGAGCTCGACGCTCTGTGGCTCGGGGAGTGATGACAATGCATAACGCTTTCACATTCTCCGCCCGCAACACGATGGCACGCGTTTATGCTGCCCTTGCGTTCGCATTCGCCTTCCTGCTGGCCGCGCTCAGCGTCCAGCCCGCCCGCGCTGCCGACGAGATCGCCGGCACGTTCACTCAAGCCGCGACCTATGACTGCCGCACCAACACGGTGATCTATGAGATTATCGTCGCGATCCCGCCGGACATCATCAATACCGTTCAGGGTGTTGGCGGCGGCCAACTGGGGGTCCGGATCACAAGCGATCTCCCTGTTGGGCTGAAATGGATCAGTGCCACGATTCAGGGAGACGGCGTTGGCGGCAACGCAGCCATCGAGAGCCGTCTGCGCGACAGCGACCGCCTCACCAACGGCATCACACAACTGCTCCCCTTCGATTTGAACGGGGACGGTGCCGCCGGCACCATCAAGCTACGTGGCGTTGCCGAGATACAGCCTGGCATGCCACTGCCGCATACCTTCTCGCATGTCGCGAAGATGGACGTGCTCATCGCCAATGGTGGCGGTGTCGTCGATTATGCGCTGGGCCTTGAATCCGTTCCTCCCGGTGGTGGTCTAGGCACCATTACCAAGACCGGTACGCCGACCGAAGTGACGGTCGATCCGGCGTCGTGCGTGCCTGACCCCGCCGATCCGGGGCGTCCGGACCGCGGCGAGGCATGTTTGTCCGGCAACGCCAAGGTTTACTGCGGCGAGAAGGATGGCGAGTACACCGTGATCGTCTCCGGCGAGACGGAATCGCCTGACTTCGTGGTCATCAGTGTTCTGACCCCCGGCGTCTCCATCGATGTCATGGGCTCGCTGGAAACCGAGGTCGCAGTGCCTGTTGTGGCCGGCACCTACTACACCGAGCTCGCCATCGTCGGGGCAACGCCCGGCAGTGCGATCACGCTGTCCATTAACGGCAGCGGCGATGTCGGCGTGGTGCAGGACCTGCCCGATGGTTTCGCCCTGTGCTGTTCGACCGAACTCATCGTGGTGATCCCGCCCGATTGCGAGGACCGTCCCGATGGCGGCGACCAGCCCAGATGGGACCTGAAGCTTGAGAAGCTTTACAACGGCCAGGGTCCGTGCAACGGCGGCGAGGCCTGTGACTTCAAGATCCGTGTCACGGCTCTTGGTCCCGATCCGCATGAGGGTGACATCACCGTCAAGGATTCCGCTGAAGGCAAACCCTATGTCTTCGGCCCCCCGATTGCGCCGGCTCCGTGGGGTTGCGTCGGTGACGAGACGAACCTTGAGTGCACCTATCCGGACGCAAATCTGCCGGTTGGCGGCTTTGTTGAACTGCCGGTCCGCGTGATTTCGACGCTTAAGAAACTCGGCCCCGTCAATGTCGAGAACTGTGCCGTAATCCGTCAGCAACCGGACAGCCGGGACAACAATCCGGCGAACGATGAGGATTGCGCCAAGTCTCCGATGATCGCCCAGCAGGACGATCCGGACGACAAGGTTCCGCCGCCTCCTCCTCCGCCGCAACCCGAACCAGAGCCGACGGTCGACCTGTCGATCACCAAGACGGCGCCTGGGAGCTGTCAGGCGAAAACGGACGACTGCACCTTCACGCTGACCGTGAAGAACGAGAGCCATTCGCCATACAACGGCACGGTGGTCATCTCCGACGTGCCCTCAGGTCCCGGCATTGTCTACCAGGGCCATTCGCCGTCCGACTGGTCCTGCGTGCAGGGCAGCAACGGCACGATCTGCAGCCGGCCTAATACGACGCTGGCTCCGGGTCAGTCGGTTTCGCTGGCGATCACCTTCTCGGTGCCGGATAACAGCACGTTGCGCCGTAACGGGCTGGAGAACTGCGGCTACCTCGGAGGCGAGGCTGGTGGAACGGTCCGCCGTGGCACTGATGTTGCCTCCGTGCAGCAGGCCCTCGACGATCTGGGGTATGACCCCGGTCCGGTCGATGGCGCCTTCGGACGAAGGACCAGCGATGCGCTGCGCCGCTTCCAGGAAAACAACGGCCTTGCCGTGACCGGTACGATCACGCCGGAAACCCTGGAACGTCTCGGCCTCACCGGTGACGACAGTCTGTCGCAACCGTTCCTGGACGACTTCGCCGATGACAACGCCTATTGCGTCACGACGAAGGTCACGGCACCGCCTGCGCCGAAATGCGGAGCCGGCGAGAAGCTCTCAGGTGGCCAGTGCGTGTCGATCTGCCCGCGTGGAACCGAGTTCCGCAACGGCCGGTGCCGGGCGATCGTCATCGAGTGCCCGCGCGGCCAGGAATACCGCAATGGCCGCTGCCGCGACATCGTGATTGAGTGTCCGCGCGGGACCGAGTTCCGCAACGGACGCTGCCGCACGATCCGCGTCGACTGCCCGCGCGGAACCGAGTACCGCAATGGCAAGTGCGTGCCGATCGTGTGTCCGCGCGGCCAGCGGCTGGTCGACGGCAAGTGCGAACCGATCCTGATCTTCTGCAAGCCGGGTGAGGTTCTGGTGAATGGCAAGTGCGTGCGCATCCAACTGTGCCCGCGCGGTCAGGAACTGGTGAACGGCAAGTGCCGTCCGATCGTGATCACTTGTCCTCCGGGGCAGGAGTTGCGCAACGGCAAATGCCGTCCGATCCGGATCACCTGCCCGCGTGGTCAGCATCTGGAGAAGGGACAGTGCGTGCCCAACCAGACACACAACCCTGGCCAGTCGGAGATCAATCCGGGAAGGCAGACGCAACCGATCCGTTGCAAGCGCGGGGAAACCCTGATCAACGGCCGCTGTGTCAAGGTCCAGATCCAGATCCCCAATCTTGGGACGATCCGGATACAGTGACGGATTGGATGGAAACGGAAAAATTGGCGGGGGCTTCGGTCCCCGCTTTCGTTTTCACTGCCGGCAATTTCAGGAGTTGGGCGGAAACAAAAGCGATCCAGTGAATCGCGTAGCTGCGAAACGATAGGCGGCTTTGCGTCCGGAACGGTGTGAAAATCATGCTGCCGAAGGGGTGAAATTCACTCGGAGACAATCAGCGTGACTTCCGGGTCTGGTAGAGGACGAAGGAGATGACTTCCGCCACAGCGCGGTAGAGGTCCTTCGGAATGGTATCGTCCAGCTCGACATGCGACAGCGCTTCGGCAAGGACCGGGTTTTCCTCCACATGAACGCCATGGGTTTGGGCGCTTTCGATGATGCGCTCGGCAACCTCACCGCGCCCTTTGGCCAGCACGCGTGGAGCCTCGCCGGTGCCATGGTCGTAACCAAGCGCGACAGCGACGCTGTCACGTCCGGGTCTGCTGGTTTCGTCCTTGCTGCCCATCATCAGCCTTCCAGATCGAGCAGGCCGCCTGCCGATTGCGGCTTGCGCGTCCGTTTCACATCCGGCGCATGTCCGGTTTGCACGTCGATGCCATCCACATCCAGCTCCGCGGCCCGCAGGGCATCGTCGAGTAATCCGGCATTGTCCTTCAGTATTTGCGATGTTTCCGGCTGCTCGGCCCATAGCGCCACGGAGACCTGAGGCGGCGCATAAGCGATCGCTGCCGAAACGGCGCCTGCGTCTTCAAGCTCGAGCGCCAGCCGCACGCGCCAGACCGGGCCGTCGCGTTCTCCCTTCCTCGCGCGCCGGTCGCGTTCGATGCGGATTGCCATTACGCTGGTCTCGCGCCCGTTACCGATAGGCAGTTCCATCTGCCAGACGCGCGGCTGTGTCTCGGGTGCACCGTCCTGACGCGGCGCGCCGTCCGCATCGGGCAGGCTCGCGATCTGCAGCAACCGGACACGGGCAAGCGCGCCGTCCGCATCGCTGGCCAGCTGACGCAATATCTCGCTTGCGTCTGCCCCCGCAGGCAGGGTCGGGGGAACGGGGCGTTGCGCCTGCGGATTGGAGCCCTGTTCCGGAGGCGGGTGTGGTTGGCCACCCGTGGCCGGGACTTTGGCGGCAGTCTCTCCGAGGACGTTCTTCAGCACATTGCGCAATGCAAGCAGCGCACCCTTGAGATCGCCTTCGGGCGGTGGCAGGCCGCGCGCGAGCGTTGCCTCCAGATAGGGGCCGCTGGCCCTGAGTGCGCCTTGCAGGCGGCCCGGCTCGGAAAGCGTTTCCGAAGACGTCTTCAGCCCCAGCAATTGCCGTGCAGCTGCTTCTACGGAAGGTTCGAGCCGCGGTCGGTTTGGCTGGTTCAGCGCGGCTTCGAGGTTGGAGAACAGAGGGGCCAGTCCGGTTTGCGCAGATGCAGCCTGCACCCGTGCGGTGGCAACGGCCTGAACCTGCTGGACCTGTTGCGCATGTGACGTTTGCTGAAGAGGGGCTGCAGATTGCGGCTGTGCGGCATTTGATGATGTGGTCGCAGAAGAAGCCGTCGCGGGTGCCCCCTGACCTGCAGGCTGCGGCGCCTGAGATGTTGGTGGTGCCGGTGCTTGAGGCGGAGTGTTGCCTGCGGCGGCGGGCTGCGTCAGCGGCGTGGTCACGCTGGTCTGCGGCGAGGGCTGTCCGCCCGCTGGGCTGGCAACGACCGTGACCTGCACGGGTGTTGCGGCGATCCTTCCGGCGCCTGCGGACGCAGCCGGAGCCGGGTTTGACGGTGCCGGCGTTCCTGTCTGCGCCTGATTCCCCGGCTGCGCCGGCTGCTGCGGCTGGCTGGTTGCCGCGGGCGGCGCTTGCGTCTGAACGCCGGGCTGGGCTGCAGTTGGGCTGCCGCTGCTTGTCGGCGTTTGTGGCGGATTGGCTGTTGCTGCCTGGGCAGGGGAGCCCGTCTGGGCGGCCTGCACTGTGACGGTTTGTTGTGCGGCAGTGGCAGGGGATGTGGATTGCGCGGCGGGCTGCGAGGCAGCGGGTGGTTGGGGTTGCGATGGCTGCGCCGTGCCCTGCGGGGACAGGGATGTTTGCGGTTGCTGTGCCACAGTTGGAAGGGGTCGCGGGGCCTGCGCCGTTGTCTGTTGTGATGCCTGTCCGCCATCCGGCTGCACGACTTGCAGAGTGACGCCGCTGTTCGAGCGTTGAACCTGCAACGCGACCGTCGTCCCGGGCTTCAGTGCAACCTGTGTCAGCACGTCGATCACGGCGCGCCCTATCGCCAGCCGCGCGCCATTTGCAATGGCTTGCTGCACACGAGCGGTGATGATGTCACCTGTCTTCAACCCGGCTAGTGCATCGGCGAGCGTCGGCGGTGTGCCGCCTGATCCAGAGCTGCCCGGAGGTATGCCGCCGATCGCCATGGTTGAACAGCCTTATCCGCCGGCAAAGAACTGGTCGACGGTATGAACCAGTCTCGAATCGGGCCGGCCGATTGTTTCCATGTCGCGGCCCTTGTAGACGACCTCGCCCAGGATGCTGCGGATGATGTTGAGCCTAAGGCGTTTCTTGTCGTTGGCCCGCACGATGGTCCATGGTGCGTTCATGCTGTCGCTTCGTCTCAGCATCGTGTTGCGTGCGCGGGTGTAATCGTCCCAAAGACCAAGCCCCTTGATGTCGATGGGCGACAGTTTCCATTGCTTCAATGGATCGTGCTGGCGCGCGTGCAGCCGTTTGAGCTGCATTTCCTCGCCGATATCGAGCCAGAACTTGATCAGCCGGATGCCGTCGTCGGTCAGCATTCGCTCGAAAGCCGGGACGGCTTCCAGGAATTGCCGCGTTTCCTCAGGCGTGCAGAAACCCATGACCGGCTCGACGCCCGCACGGTTGTACCAGGAGCGATCGAAGATGACGATTTCGCCACGTGTCGGCATGTGCTCCACATAGCGTTGCATGTACCACTGCCCGTGTTCGACCTCGGTCGGTTTGGTCAGGGCGACGACTCGTGCCTGCCGCGGGTTGAGGTGTTCGGTAATCCGCTTGATGGTGCCGCCCTTGCCGGCGGAATCGCGTCCCTCGAAGACGATCGCGATACGCTCGCCGGTGTCGATGACATGGCGTTGCAGCTTCATCAGCTCGATTTGCAGCTTGTGCAGATGGCGCTCGTATTTCTTGCGCTTCATCTCGTTGTCATAAGGGTAGCCACCTGACGCGAGCGCAGCTTTCTCGATCCAGCCCGGCAGTTCAGGCACTTCCATGTTGAAAGCCTGCCGCGTCGCTCCGGAATTCGGTTTGTTGTCGTTCTTGCCCATGCGGCCTCCATGCATTGCCGGAGCGAATCTAGCATCGCTGCTGTACAGACCGCCATGGCAATCGGCCCAACCTGATAGTAGATAACTGCCGCGAGCAAAGTGCCGGTAAACCGGATCGGAAACATTCGATGCCTGACAACGAACCGACAGCAACGCAACGCGAACCCGCCGCAGAACGCAAGCGGACATGGTTGTCGCGTGTGTCGTCCCTGTGGCCGGGCCTTGCCGGAGCGGCAGATCAAGCGCCATCACGCCCGCAGCAGGACACACCGCCTGCCGTTCAGCACCATCGGCCGTCGTATGAAGCGGCTATAATGGCAGCCTTGCCGGACGCGGTGCTGCTGATCAGTCCGGAAATGCGCCTGAAGGCCATGAACCCGGCGGCGACCGAGCTTGTGGGGGCGCATGAGCCGGGAGTACCGTTCAGCTTCGTCATCCGCAATCCGCAAGTCGCCGAGGCCGTAGGCAGCGTGCGCCAGTCCGGAACTTCTGCACGGGTCACCTATTCCGCCAAGTCGCTGGACGACCGGTTGCTCGAAGCCCATGTCGCGCTTGTCACGACCGGTGCGGACCTCGGGGCAGCCGATGTCCTGATCCTGCTGCGCGACCTGACCGGCCAGCAGCGGCTGGAGCGCATGCGCAGCGATTTCATCGCCAATGCCAGCCATGAACTGCGCACGCCGCTCGCTTCCGTTATGGGCTTCATCGAAACACTTCAGGGCCCGGCACGAAACGATGAGGCAGCGCGCGAAAAATTTCTGTCCATCATGGCAACCCAGGCAGGCCGCATGGCTCGCCTGATCGATGACCTGATGTCACTGAGCCGGATCGAGCAGAAGGCCCATCTCCGCCCGTCGGGAGTGGTTGACCTTGGACAGACCATCGGTCACGTCGTCGATGCCCTGCAGCCGATCGCCAGCGAGAACGGCGTCGAGATTTCCTATGGAGCCCCTGAGGATGCCGATGCGTTCATGGTTTCAGGAGAACCGGATGAGCTTATGCAGGTGTTCCAGAACCTGATCGAGAACGCCATCAAGTATGGCGCCTCGGGCAAGAAGGTCGAGGTAACGCTCTCGCGTGAAGATACCGGTTCCGATCAACCCGGAAGGATCGAGGCGCGCGTGCGCGACTTCGGTCCGGGCATCGAGCCTGAACACCTGCCGCGGCTGACGGAGAGGTTTTACCGCGCCGACGTGACGACAAGCCGGGAGCGTGGAGGAACCGGGCTCGGGCTTGCCATCGTCAAGCACATTCTCAACCGGCACCGCGCCACACTTGCAATCGACAGCAGGGTTGGTGATGGCGCGACATTCCGCGTTCGCTTCGATGCTGTGCGGCGAAATTGATTCTTTCCACAGGTTATTTTCAGAAAACCATTCAATATCAATTGTTTATACTGTCATATAAGCGCAATCTAACTGTCATATAACCTTGATCAATGGCTCCTATGGTCCGCCGCGTTCGCCATCGCTGTCCAAACAGCGGGGGGCAATCAGTATCTCCGGCCAGCTCCGGAGGAGAGCCGCAGACCGCTATACGTGAAAGCGGCAGGATTCAAGCACAGGAGAGTCGTCGTGAAGACCACTTCCATTACCGCTATTGCAGCGTTCGCCATTGCTGGCGCAGTCGTTTCCGCGCCGGCCATGGCGCGTGACGAGATCCAGATCAAGGGATCGTCCACAGTTCTTCCCTATGCCACGATCGTTGCCGAAGCCTTCGGCGAGAATTTCGATTTCCCGACCCCGGTCGTCCAGGGCGGCGGTTCGGGTGCCGGCCGCAAGGCGCTGTGCGAGGGTGTCGGCGAGAACACCATCGACATCGCCAACTCTTCGAGCCGCATCAAGCAGTCCGACATCGACAACTGCAAGGCCAATGGCGTCGATGGCGTCATGGAAGTCCGCATCGGCTATGACGGCATCGTTTTCGCGTCCGATATCAACGGCGCAGAGTTCGCGTTCACTCCGTCCGACTGGTACAATGCGCTCGCCGCCAAGGTCGTGAAGGACGGCAAGCTGGTCGACAACACCGCCAAGGCCTGGAAGGACGTCAACGACGCCCTGCCGGCTCAAGCCATCCTGGCCTTCATCCCCGGCACCAAGCACGGCACCCGCGAAGTCTTCGACGTGAAGGTTCTGGAAGCCGGCTGTGAAGCCACTGGTGCTTTCGAGATGTTCAAGGAAATGAACGGTGGCGACAAGAAGGCTGCCGGCAAGGCCTGCATCGCGCTTCGCACCGACGGCGCTTCGGTCGACATCGACGGTGACTACACCGAGACGCTTGCCCGCCTCGACGCCAACAAGAACGGCATCGGCGTTTTCGGCCTCTCATTCTACGAGAACAACACCGACAAGCTGCGCGTTGCCACGATGAGCGGTATCACGCCTTCGACCGAAACCATCGCCAAGGGCGAATACCCGGTTTCGCGCCCGCTGTTCTTCTACGTCAAGCTGGCGCACCTCGGCGTGATCCCCGGCCTGCAGGAGTACATCGACTTCTTCGTCTCCGACGACATGGCAGGCCCTGACGGCCCGCTGGCCGCCTATGGTCTGGTGTCCGATCCCGAGCTCGCCAAGACCCAGGAAATGGTGGCGAACGGCGGCAAGCCGATGCCCCCGCTCAACTGAGCTGAATAAGCCTTCGGGGCGGTGCCTTCGGGTGCCGCCCGTTTCATTTAGTCGATTTAAAGTTCACTTAGCGCAGGTTTTCCAATGAATACGGGCCTTCTTGTCCTGGCCGTCCTGGTTATCGCTATAGCGGGGTTCATCCTGGGGCGACGCCACTCGCTGGTCACGGCCAATGGCGATATTCGCAACCTGCATTCTTTGCCCGGATACCATGGGCAATCGGTTTTCATTTTTGCTGCGGCACCGGCCCTCCTGCTGGTGTGCGTATGGCTGCTCGCGCAGCCCCTCGTCATCGAAAGCCGGGTGTCTTCGATGATCGAACCCTCGGATATCCCTTCGGGCAGCACCCTTGGTCTCGTGATGGCCGATGTGCGCCGGATTTCCGATGGTCTTGACGTGGCCGTTGCGCAGGGTGCCCTGACCGAAGCTCAGATCGATAACATGCGCGCCGATCTTACCGATGTCCGCAGCCGTCTTGCAGATGTCGGCATCGCCGTGGGGTCAAACGTCAGCCAGAACGTCTTTCTCGCGGCCAAGGAATTCCGCGCGCTGAACGGCATCGGCCGGATCGCGATGGCGATTGCCGGGCTTGCACTCGCATTGGCGGGCGCCGCTTTCGCCTATTCGAGAATCACGCCGCGCTACCGCGCGCGTAATGTCTCCGAGGGGGCGATCAAGGCTCTGATGATCCTGTCGTCCACCGTCGCTATCCTGACGACGCTGGGCATTGTCCTGTCGCTTGTGTTTGAAACGGTGCATTTCTTCCGCCTCTATCCGGCACAGAATTTCTTCTTCAATTTCACCTGGAACCCGCAGTTCCGCGGCGGTTCCGATCTGGGCATCATCCCGCTTCTGTGGGGCACGCTCTACGTCTCGTTCACTGCCCTGGCGGTGGCGGTACCGATCGGGCTTCTGTCCGCGATCTATCTTGCCGAATACGCATCAAGTACCGTGCGGTCGGTGGCCAAGCCGACCATTGAACTTCTCGCCGGCATCCCGACCATCGTCTACGGCCTGTTCGCGCTCATCACGGTTGGCCCGATGCTGCGCGATTATTTCGCCCAGCCACTGGGGCTGGGCTCCTCCTCCTCTTCGGTGATGACGGCTGGCCTCGTGATGGGGATCATGGTGATCCCGTTCATTTCCTCTTTGTCCGACGACGTCATCAACGCGGTGCCGCAGGCCATGCGCGATGGTTCTCTGGGTTTGGGCGCCACAAGGTCGGAAACCGTGAAGAAGGTGATCCTGCCCGCAGCATTGCCGGGCATTGTCGGCGCCATCCTGCTGGCCGCCAGCCGCGCCATCGGCGAAACGATGATCGTGGTCATGGGTGCGGGCGCTGCCGCCAAGCTCAGCGTCAATCCGTTCGAGGCGATGACGACAATCACCGTGAAGATCGTCAGTCAGCTGACCGGCGACACCGAATTCGCCTCACCCGAAACGCTCGTCGCCTTCGCTCTTGGCCTGTCGCTCTTCGTGGTGACGCTGGGACTGAACGTCGTTGCACTCTATGTCGTGCGCAAATACCGGGAGCAGTACGAATAATGACCGAGATTTCCGCCTCCGCCCCGGTTGGCACGGACAACGATGCAACCAGGCCCAAGCGCCGCGATATCGGCATCAAGCGCCGCTATGCCGCTGAAAACCGGTTCCGGGCTTTGGGCATCGGTGCCGTCAGCATCGCTGTGCTGGCATTGGTGTTCCTGCTGATTTCGATCCTGTCGAACGGGTTGAGTGCCTTTCGCCAGACTTTTGTCGCGTTCGATGTGACGCTTGATGCTGCTGTGCTCGATAAGGCCGGCAATCGCGATCCCGCCGAAATGGCGAAAGTCACCACGATCGGTTACGGCAACCTGCTGAAAAAGGCGCTGGCAGCTGATCTGGAGGCCCGGGGTGTTTCGACCGAAGGTATTTCCTCCAAGGAGATCGCGGGCCTGTTGTCCAAGGAAGCGCCCGCACAGTTGCGCAACCGTGTGCTCGCAGATCCCGGTCTTGTCGGCCAGACGATCAGCTTCAAGACCTATGCTACCGGTCGTATCGACGGTTACTACAAGGGCCGGGTCACGATGGAGAGCGCCGCGCTCGACAGCAATGTGAGCCCCGAACAACTCACGTTAGCAGACCGGATGCGCGGGGCAGGCATGCTGACTGTCGGCTTCAACACCGGCTTCCTGTTCGGCCCGGACGCTTCCGAATTGCGGCCCGAGGCCGCCGGCCTCGGCATCGCGATCCTTGGTTCGGCCTACATGATGATCCTGGTTCTGGTCATGTCGCTGCCGCTCGGCATCGCAGCCTCCATCTACCTGGAGGAATTCGCTCCGCAGAACCGCTTCACCGATCTGATCGAGGTGAACATCAACAATCTGGCGGCGGTTCCATCGATCGTGTTCGGCCTGCTTGGCCTTGCGATCTTCATCAACTTTGCCGGTCTGCCGCAGTCAGCGCCCGTGGTCGGTGCACTGGTGCTGACGCTGATGACCCTGCCGACGATCATCATCGCAACGCGTGCCGCGCTGAAGGCGGTCCCGCCCTCGATCCGCGAGGCGGCCCTTGGTATCGGCGCTTCGAAGATGCAGGCGATTTTCCATCATGTCCTACCGCTGGCGATGCCAGGTATCCTGACCGGCACCATCATCGGTCTGGCTCAGGCGCTCGGCGAAACCGCGCCGCTGCTGCTGATCGGCATGGTGGCTTTCGTCCGCGATTTTCCCGCTGCGCCCCCGGAAGGATTCTTCGATCCCGCCGCAGCGCTTCCCGTTCAGGTCTACAACTGGACGCAGCGCGCCGACCCGGCTTTCGTCGAGCGCGCTTCCGGCGCGATCATCGTGCTTTTGGTGTTCCTGTTCCTGATGAACCTGATCGCCATCGTCCTGCGCCGGCAGTTCGAGCGCCGTTGGTAAGATGTAACAAGAGAGTTTGAGAGGATTCACGCGATGAGCGTAGCCGAAGCCGAGAAAACACGGGAACGCTGGCAAACGGTGATGAGCGGCCCTGCGCCGGAGCACATCAAGATGCATACGCGTGACGTTTGCGTCTTCTACGGCGCCAAGCAGGCCCTGTTCGATGTGGACCTTGATATCGGCGAGCGTGAGGTGACAGCCCTGATCGGCCCGTCCGGTTGCGGCAAGTCGACCTATCTGCGCTGCCTTAACCGGATGAACGACACCATCGACATTTGCCGCGTGACCGGCAAGATCGAACTTGAGGGAGAGGACATCTACGCCCCCAGCATCGATGTTGTCGAATTGCGCGCCCGCGTCGGCATGGTATTTCAGAAGCCGAACCCCTTCGCCAAGTCGATCTTCGACAACGTCGCCTACGGCCCGCGCATTCACGGGCTCGCGGGCAGCAAATCCGACCTTGAGGACATTGTCGTCTCCAGCCTCAAGAAGGCAGGTCTTTACAACGAGGTTTCCGATCGCTTGCATGAGCCCGGCACCGGTCTTTCCGGCGGCCAGCAGCAGCGCCTTTGCATCGCCCGGGCCATCGCCGTGAATCCGGAAGTCATTCTTATGGACGAGCCGTGCTCGGCACTTGATCCGATCGCGACCGCCAAGGTCGAGGAACTGATCGACGAACTGCGCGAGAACTACTCGATCGTTATCGTCACTCACTCGATGCAGCAGGCAGCCCGCGTTTCGCAGCGAACCGCATTCTTTCACTTAGGCATTCTCGTCGAGGTGGGTGATACCGATCGCATGTTCACCAATCCACAGGACCAGCGGACCCAGGATTACATCACCGGCCGCTTCGGCTAAGCGCCTGACGCCAGGGAGAGACTTCATGACCGACCACATCGTCACGCGTTACGACAACGAGTTGCGTGAACTGGCAGTCCGTATCACGCAGATGGGCGGCCTGTGCGAGATGGCGCTGACCGAAGCGACTGCCGCAATCAAGAAGCAGGATACCGAATCAGCCCTCAAGATCATCGACAACGACGTTCGTATCGATGACCTCGAACGCGAAACCGAGGAACTGGCGATTCATCTGATCGCCAGGCGTCAGCCGATGGCAAATGATCTCAGGGAGATCGTTGCTGCGGTGAAGATCGCCGCCGATCTGGAGCGGATCGGCGATCTCGCCAAGAACATCGCCAAACGCGCCGTCGCGCTGCAAGACCAGTCGCAGCCCGCCCGCATCATACGCGGTCTCGATCATATATCCGAAATTGCACTGCATCAGCTCACCGACGTGCTCGATGCCTATACCCGCCGTGATGCCGAAATGGCGATGAAAGTCTGGCATCGCGACAGCGATCTGGATGCCGTCTACACCTCGATCTTCCGCGAACTGCTCACCTACATGATGGAGGACCCGCGCAACATTACGCTGTGCACCCACCTCCTGTTTGCGGCCAAGAACATCGAACGCATCGGCGATCACGCCACCAACATCGCCGAAACCATTCATTACGTCGCGACCGGTGAAACACTTGCTGGCGAACGGCCCAAGAGTGATGAGTCGAGCCTCGCGACGGTATCTGCGGAGGCGGATGATTGAGCGCCCCGCACCACATCGATGGAACCGCACAGATGACGGCCACGATCCTGATCGTCGAAGACGAGGAAGCCCTCACGCTGATGCTTCGCTATAACCTGGAAGCCGAAGGCTTCAGGGTTGAATCCGTAGCCCGCGGCGATGAAGCTGAGACGCGCCTGAAGGAATGGGTCCCGGACCTTCTCCTGCTCGACTGGATGCTGCCCGGCCTGTCGGGGATCGAGCTTTGCCGCCGCTTGCGCGCGCGCACCGAAACCCAGCGCCTGCCGATCATCATGCTGACGGCGCGAGGCGAGGAAAGCGAGCGCATTCGCGGTCTTGCTACCGGTGCCGATGACTATGTGGTCAAGCCGTTTTCGATCCCCGAACTCATGGTGCGGATCAAGGCGATGCTGCGCCGCTCCCGCCCCGAGCTGATGTCGGATGTGCTCTCCGCCGGTGATATTACCCTCAACCGGGAAACCCACCGCGTCGAGCGTTCAGGCCGTGAGATCCATCTCGGGCCAACTGAATTCCGCCTGCTGGAATTTCTCATGCGCTCGCCCGGACGCGTCTTCACCCGCGAGCAGCTTCTCGACGGTGTCTGGGGGCGCGACGTTTATGTCGACGAGCGCACGGTCGATGTCCATGTCGGGCGGCTGCGCAAGGCGATCAATCGTGCCCGCACCAAAGATCCCATCCGCACGGTGCGCGGTACAGGCTATGCCTTTGACGAACGCTTCGCGTCTGCCTGAAGGTGGTGCGTCAGTCCCGGTCCCGCTCCCGGCGCCGGTCATTGCTGGGCTGGTAAGCGATTTTTGCGTGATCGTTGCAATAGGGACCGCCAGGCCCGGAATGGCGTCCGCAGAAATAAAAGTCGGAGTGCGTCGGGTCGCCGACCGGCCATTTGCACCGGTGCTCGTTGAGCTCGAGGATCGTGGCCCGATCCTCGACCGGAATAACGATTTCAGCAAGCACGGGCCGTGGCGGCGCAACCACCACAGGCTCGGCGTCTTCCTCCATCCGCAGGGCGGCATTGCCGGAAAACTGAGGCAAACGAGGTGTCGGCTTCGGCGCGCGTGGCTTGGCACGCGGACGCGGCGTCGAAGAGCGGGTGCTCTTGGCACGGCCGGCAAGGCCGAGGCGATGCACTTTGCCGATCACCGCATTGCGGGTTACGCCGCCGAGCTCAGCCGCGATCTGGCTGGCGCTCAAGCCCTCTGCCCAGAGTTTCTTCAGCAGTTCGACTCGTTCGTCGGTCCATCCCATGGATCAGTCTCCTTGCCGCATTCAGGCGGCGGAAATCCGGGCCATGGATGGAATCCGTCTCCGCACGCGATCCGTGACCTGGATGCGTCCTGACGAATACTTGAGGCTGGAACTGTCCGCCGCACTAGATATGGTGTGCTTAATAAAAACTTACCTCATCGCTGGACTCGCCCGCAAGAGTCCTCGTGCAAACGATTTCGTCTTTTCCCCAAACTTGCGTTCTCGCAACGTCAGGGCAGTGGACAACTGCACTACGGAGAATGTGGCTGCCGGGGCGGTCCGGGCTCTGCCTGCGAATTGACTTGCTGAGCGATAACAATAAAATAGCTCCTCTTCGCTGCGCCGCCCGCCGGGGCGGCGTCTTTCGTTTTGGGCAGCAATCCGCATAGCGCCTGCCCGGGAAAAATATCTGCCAGCTACGCGCATTGTGCGTGTTTGGCGGGCTGTGGAGGACATTCGCGGTGATTACGCCCCTGTTGCCGACCTATGCGCGGGCCGACCTTGCATTCGAGCGGGGCGAGGGCGCGCGCGTCTACACGGAGGACGGCACCGAGTTCCTCGATTTCTCCGCCGGCATCGCGGTCAATTCGCTGGGCCACGCCCACCCGCATCTCGTCGCGGCATTGTGCGAACAGGCACAGAAACTCTGGCACACGTCCAATGCCTTCCGCATTTCCCAACAGGAACGTCTGGCAGAACGTCTTGCTGCGGCGACCTTCGCCGACACGATGTTCATCACCAATTCCGGCACGGAAGCGATCGAATGCGCGATCAAGATGGCGCGCCGCTATCACTGGTCGAAGGGCCATCCGGAACGGTATCGGCTGATCACGTTCGAGGGTGCTTTCCACGGGCGTACGCTCGCCGCGATTGCCGCTGGCGGACAGGAAAAATATCTCGAAGGCTTCGGCCCCGCCGTGGAAGGCTTCGATCAGGTCGCGTTTGGCGACATAGACGCGGTGAAGGCTGCCATCGGACCGGAGACGGCGGGTATTCTCGTCGAGCCCGTGCAGGGTGAGGGCGGGTTGCGCACACTTTCCGTGATGGCCCTGCGCGCCTTGCGTGATCTGTGCGACGAGAACGGGATTCTTCTCGTTCTCGACGAAATCCAGTGCGGTGTTGGCCGTACCGGCCATCTGTTTGCCCACGAGCCAAGCGGCGTCACGCCGGATATCATGGCGATCGCCAAGGGTATTGGCGGAGGCTTCCCGATCGGTGCCTGCCTTGCGAGCGAAGAGGCCGCCAGCGGTATGGTGGCGGGAACCCATGGTTCGACATTCGGCGGCAACCCGCTGGCGTGCGCCGTAGGCAACGCGGTCCTGGACGTCGTTCTGGGTGAAGGTTTTCTGCAGCACGTCCGCGATGTGTCCCTGCGTCTGCGTCAGGGGCTGGCGGCTTTGCAGGACGCCCATCCCGAAGCGATCGAGGAAATCCGCGGAGAGGGGCTGATGCTTGGCATCAAGTGCAAGGTTCCCAACAAGGATGTGCTTGCCGAACTGCGTGAACGTCGCATGCTGGCTGTTGCGGCAGGCGACAACGTTGTGCGCCTGCTCCCCCCGCTGATCATCGATGAAACCGACGTTGCCGACGCGCTTGAACGGCTTGATGGCGCCTTTGCCGCCGTTGAAGCCGCAGCAGCTCCGGGAGATGCGGCATGACCTCACCCCGACACTTTCTCGACCTGCATGAACTGCCCGCCGACGAGCTGCGGCTGATCCTGGACGCCGGCCACCGGATCAAGGCGAATGGCCGCGATGAGAAGCCACTCGTGGATAAGGTGCTGGCGATGATCTTCGAGCGTCCCTCGACGCGCACCCGTGTGTCCTTTGATGTCGGCATGCGTCAGCTTGGCGGCGAGACGCTCTATCTCACGGCAGATGAAATGCAGCTTGGCCGCGGCGAGACGATCAGCGATACGGCGAAGGTGCTGTCGCGCTATGTCGATGCGATCATGATCCGCATCCTCGACCATGACGCGCTGACGGAATTGGCCGAGAGCGCAACCGTGCCCGTTATCAATGGCCTGACCCGCAAGTCCCATCCCTGCCAGATCATGGCGGATGTGATGACCTTCGAGGAGCACAAGGGTCCCATTCGTGGCCGCACGGTTGCATGGACCGGTGACAGCAACAACGTCACCGCCTCATGGGTTCATGCCGCGCAACGCTTCGACTTCGCACTGCGTATCGCAGCACCCGAAGAACTGCGCCCGTCGCAGGAACTGGTGGATTGGGCCGCCGGCAATGGCGCTGAGGTCAGCGTGACAGACGATCCGTTCGAAGCGGTGAAGGGCGCCGACTGCGTGGTGACCGATACATGGGTTTCCATGGGAGACACCGAAGGTCAGCGCCGGCACAACATGCTCAAGCCCTATCAGGTCAATGACAAACTGATGGCGGAAGCCGCTCCCGATGCGATCTTCATGCATTGCCTGCCTGCCCATCGTGGCGAGGAGGTCACGGACTCGGTTATGGACGGCCCGCAGTCGGTCGTTTTCGACGAGGCCGAAAACCGCATGCATGCGCAAAAAGGCATCCTTGCCTGGTGCTTCGGGCAGGTGTCTGCGTGATGGCGAACAAGCCGGCACCAGCAGCACAGCCCGGGGCCTCGGAAGACAATCTGGTCCAGCCGTTCACTGTTCCAGCACTCGATGTGCGCGGGCGGCTCGTGCGGCTCGGCCTAGAGGTTGACCGGATCATCCGCAGGCACGGCTACCCGGTCAGTGTGTCGCGCTGCCTTGCGGAAGCCGTCGCGCTTACGGCGCTGCTTGGCACCTCGCTCAAGTTCGATGGCCGCTTCATCCTGCAGACCCAGACCGATGGCCCGGTGTCGATGCTTGTGGTCGATTTCGATACACCCGACCAGATCCGCGCCTGTGCGCGTTTCGATGCTGAAACCATTGCCGCATTGCCGCAGGACACCAGGCCCGGTGCGCTGCTGGGCAAGGGCGCTCTGGTCATGACCATCGATCAGGGCCCTGAGATGAACCGGTATCAGGGTGTTGTCGCGCTCGATGGCGGTTCGCTCGAAGATGCCGCTCACCAGTATTTCCGCCAGTCGGAACAGATTCCGACCTTCGTGCGGCTCGCCGCTGCCGAAGTGTTCGCGGCAGGTTCTGATGGGGCATGGCGTGCCGGCGGGATCATGATCCAGCACCTGCCGGATGGCGGTGCCGCGCCGCGCGACATCGATCCCGGCGATATTCCCGAAGGCGCCGAGCACGTTCAGGCCGAGGAAGACGATGCCTGGCGCGAAGCCCGCGTTCTGACCGAGACCGTGGAAGACCATGAACTGACCGATCCCTCGGTCGGTTCCGACCAGTTGCTCTACCGCCTCTATCACGAACGCGGCGTACGCGTGTTCGAGCCGCTGCAGCTGGTGGAGCGCTGCCGCTGCACCCGCGACCGGGTGCGCGACATGTTGTCGAATTTTCCCGCTGACGATGTCGCCGGCATGGTCCGCGAGGACGGGCTCATCGAGGTGACCTGCGAATTCTGCTCGCAGGCCTACGAGTTCCAGTCTGCCGAAATCGGCAATAAGTAACTCACAAGCCCGTACGGCACGCTTGCGTCAGCTTGCTTAGGAAATCCAGGCACGCATCGACCTGGGCAAGCGAGATATACTCGTTCGGCCTGTGCGCCTGCGCGATATCGCCGGGGCCGCAGACGACCGTCGGCGCGCCGGCAAGCTGGAAGTGGCCTGCTTCGGTTGCATAGGACACGGTCTCAACCGCGTTGCTGCCGGTCAGCCGCTTGGCGAGCACTTCGGCAGCCGACCCTGCATCAGGCGCAAGCCCCGGCGCGTCAACGAGCCGTGTCGTGACGATCGAGGTGTCTGGCGAAACGCTGCGCAACACAGGCAGCAGCTCGCGATCGGCAAAGGCCATCACCGCCCGCTCCACATCGCCTGAATTGTGTTCGGGCAGGGCGCGCATCTCCCACTCGATCTCGCAACGGCGCGGCACGATGTTGCCGGCCGTGCCCCCGGAGATAACCCCGACATGGATCGAGGAATAGGGCGGCGTGAACCGTCCGGACGCATCGCCCTTGGCGATGTAGTCTTCACGCAACCGCATCAATTCGCCGACAAACCGGCTGCCGGCAAAGATCGCATTTCCCCCGGCAAGATCCATTGAGGAATGCGATTCAAACCCGGTGATCACGGTTTCGAAATCGCTGATGCCCTTATGTGCGTCCACCACCTGCATCATCGTCGGTTCGCCAACGAGAACGGCAAGCGGCATTGGCAAATCCTTGCCGAGCCGGCCCACCATTGGCTTGACGCCGGTGCAGCCGACTTCCTCGTCATAGGAGAAGGCGAGGTGGATCGGGGTTATGAGCGGCCTCTCGAGAAAGGCAGGCACCATCGCCAGGCACATGGCGACGAAGCCCTTCATGTCGCAGGTGCCGCGACCGTAGAGCTTGCCGTCCTTCTCCGTCACGATGAAAGGATCGGTTTCCCATGGCTGGCCGACGACGGGAACGCAGTCGGTATGCCCCGACAGCGCGACCCCGGGCCTGCCCGCCGGACCGATCGTTGCGAACAGGTTTGTCTTGTCGCCGGTTTCGTTGGGTGTGAGATGGCTCTCTATGCCATGGCCGGACAGGTAGTCCTGCACGAAGCTCATCAGTTCGAGGTTGGATTTCTCGCTCGTCGTGTCGAAACCGACGAGGCGCGCGATCAGGTCTTTGGCCGAGGTTCGGGTGTCCATGCTAACCCCGCCAGAACCGTGGCAGGAACAGTACCAGCACGGAGAACAGTTCCAGCCGCCCCAGGATCATGCCGGCGACCAGTAGCCACTTTGCGATGCCGGGAAGCCCGGCAAAATTGCCCGCCGGGCCGATCTCCTCGCCAAGACCGGGGCCGACATTGGAGATTGCCGTCGCCGCGCCCGAAATCGCCGTTAGCGGTTCCAGCCCGACCATGCCGAGCAGGGCGGCAAGCACCAGGATCGACGCGATATAAAGAAAGAAGAAGCTCTGCACGGCGGCCGACACGTCGTCGCCGAGCGGGCGGCCATTATACCTCTTCACATGGATGCGCGACGGCGAAACGATGGCAACAAGGTGCTGCTTGATGTCCTGCCACAGCACCATGAAGCGGAAGGTCTTGATGCCGCACGATGTGGAGCCGGCGCAGCCACCCAGGCACATCGCCGTGAAGATGACGACCATCGACAATCCGCCCCACTGGTTGAAGTCGGTCGTGGCGAAACCTGTCCCCGTCATCACCGAGACGAAATTGAACATGGTTTCGCGGAAGGTGAAGATCGGCTCGGCTCCTTCCTCCACGCGCTCCAGCCAGATCACGATCGTGAACACCAGCACCATGGCGATGAAGGTGCGCACCTGCGCATCGCGCAGGAGTCGCTGTGGGCCACGGCGGATGGAATCGACATAAAGCAGGAACGGGAGCGAGCCCAGGATCATGAAAATGATACAGATGATTTCGATTTCCGCCGAATTGTAATGGCCGATCGAGGCATCGTGCGGGGAGAACCCGCCGGTTGCCACGGTGCTCATCGAATGCAGCAGCGCATAGAAAAGCCGCATGCCGGCCAGGTGGTACGAAAGCGCGCAGGCAAGGGTCAGAACAAGATACATCCCAACCAGCCAGGCCGCGATCTGGCTCGCCCGCGGCAGGATTTTGTCAGCCGTATCGAAAGCTTCCGCCTTGAACAGCTGCATGCCGCCAACCTGCAACATCGGCAGCACCGCAATGCTCATGACGATGATGCCGAGGCCCCCGAGCCACTGCAGCACCGCGCGCCAGGTCAGAATGCCCGGTGGCATCGTGTCGAGGCCGGTGAATACCGTTGCACCCGTCGTGGTGATCCCCGACACCGCTTCGAAATAGGCATCGGTCAGCGAGAAGCCCGGCTGTGACCAGATGAACGGCACGGCGCCGAAAGCGGGCAGCAGAATCCACGCGACGGTGGTCATCAGAAAGCCGTGCCGGGTTGTCAGCCGGATATGCTGCCCGCGCGAGCCTGCCCACATCAGTACGCCGACGAACACGGTGATCAGGCCGGATGCCGCAAACACGACCCAGTCGGGATTGTAGTAGAACAGATCGGCGAATGCGGGGATCAGCATCAGCGCGCCCAGCGTGGCAAGCAGGATGCCGTTGACGAGAAGGATCGGCCTGAAATCTTTCACGCTTGCCGCCTGCCGTTGTCAGTTCACGATGCGGATCGCATGCGGGCTGTCGAGCGAGAATGCCGGAATGTCGATATTGAACAACGATCCGTCCCCCGCTTGCATGCGATAGTGTCCGCTCATCATGCCCGATGGTGTAGCAAGCGGCACGCCGCTGGTGTACCGGAAATGCGCGCCCGGGGCGAGCACCGGCTGTTCGCCGACGACGCCGGGTCCGTCGACGCTCTGACGCGTGCCGGTCTCGTCGATGATCTCCCAGTGCCGGCTGATCAGTTGCGCCTGCGCCTGCCCGCGGTTCGTCAGCGTGATCGTGTAGGTCCAGAAATAGCGGTTCTCATCGGGAGCCGACCGCTCTGGCGAGAACGCCGGTTCGGCACTGACCTCGATTCCATTGGTGACCGCCTTGAAGATCATCGCACCGCATGCGCCCCGGTTTGCGTCGCGCCAAAGCGCTAGCCCATGAACGGGGCGCCTGCAAGAGGCGAGGTGTGTCTTCAGGCGATCCTGCCTAGGGCCCGGTCGATGTCGGCGATGAGGTCTTTCTGTCCTTCGATCCCGAAGGAAATCCGCACCATACCGTCGCCGATCCCCAGTTCCGCACGCTGTTCCGGCGTCAGGCGCTGGTGCGTCGTGGTGGAGGGATGTGTGGCCAGAGATTTGGAATCCCCGAGATTGTTGGAGATGCGGATCAGCCTCAGTGCGTTCAGGAACGAAAACGCTGCCCTCTTGCCGCCCTTGAAGTCGATAGCGACCATAGTGCCGCCGGCCAGCATCTGTTTGGCGACAAGAGCTGCGTCGGGGTGGTCGGCCCGGCCGGGATAGAGCACGCTTGCGACATGCGCGCTATCGGCGAAGACATCTGCCGCCGCGGCCGCGTTGCTGCATTGGCGCTCGACTCGTAGCGGCAGCGTCTCCAGACCTTTCAGCAGAACCCAGGCGTTGAACGGGCTCAGCGAGGGTCCCGTATGGCGGTAGAAGTCTTTCAGCGGCCCATCGAGGATTTCGCGCGAACTTACTATGACGCCGCCGAGACAGCGCCCCTGACCGTCAATGTGCTTGGTTGCCGAATAGACGACGACGTCGGCGCCGTGCTTGAACGGCTTCTGCAGCAGTGGCGTCGCGAACACATTATCGACCACCAGAAGCGCGCCCGCGTCGTGGGCGATGCCTGCGACAGCTTCCAGATCGATCAACCGCAGCGTCGGGTTCGATGGTGTTTCGAGGAAGAGCAGCTTGGTGTTCTTGCGTACCGCCGCGCGCCATTGGTCAATGTCACCGCCATCGACGATCGTCGTTTCGACACCGAACCGCGGCAGCAGGTCTTCGATGATGTAGCGGCACGAACCGAACAAGGCGCGTGACGAGACGACATGGTCACCGGCCTTGACCAGGGACACCAATGCCGCATTGACCGCGGCCATGCCGCTGGCGGTGGCGCGAGCCCCTTCGGCGCCGTCAAGCGCTGCCATCCGCTCCTCGAACATGGAAACCGTCGGGTTGCCATAGCGCGAATAGATGTATCCGCCTTCCTCTCCCTTGAAGCGGGCTTCGGCGGCCTCTGCGGAATCATAGACGAAGCCGGAAGTCAGATAGATGGCTTCCGCCGTTTCGCCATGGATGCTGCGGGTCTGGCCTGCGTGGACAAGCAAGGTATCGTCACTTGCGTCTGCAAGGTGCTCTGGTAGGTCTGTCATTTGTCTTCCCTTTCCGCTCGTAAGGCCTCTTGCAAGAGAACCTTTGGCGGGCGGACACAAAAAAACCGGCTCCGGAAGACTTGCGGGCATTTCGGTAATTGCCCTAAGAGCGTCTTCAACGATGAACCGGGTCTTATCCGCCCGGCCTTTTAGCGAGTTGTTTAACGTGGCTGCAAGCCGGCCGGCTCAAATGACCACGGGTGAGGTTTTTTCAGACCGCCGCCTTTCCGTCAAGCGCCGTGTGCGATATCAGCCCGAGACACATCTTTGGCGGACCGGTCCATGAGCTCTTCCCAGACAGTGCCGAAAGGTATTTTGCCAGCCGACGAAATCGACGCGCTGATTGCGTCGGGGACGGTATTGCTGGCCGAACCTCCTGCTGAAACCCAGGTGCAGCCGGCAAGTCTTGATCTGCGGTTGGGCAAGGTGGCGCACCGCTTGCGCGCCAGTTTCCTGCCCGGCCCCTCGCACACGGTTGCCGATCGTCTGTCGAACCTTGCCCTGCATGAGATCGACTTGACCAAAGGCGCGGTCCTGGAGACCGGCTGCGTCTATCTGGTGCCGCTGCTGGAAACCCTGAAGCTGCCCGACGACCTTGCCGCCGACACGAACCCGAAAAGTTCCACCGGCCGCCTCGATGTCTTCACCCGCGTCATCACCGACCGTTCCCGTGTTTTCGACAAGGTGGCGCAAGGTTACTCAGGCCCGCTCTATCTGGAGATCAGCCCGCGCACCTTCCCGATCCTCGTGCGCACCGGATCGCGGCTGTCGCAGATCCGCTTCCGGCGTGGCGAAGCCCGCTTGAGCGACGAGGATCTCGCCCGGCTGCACGCGCGCGAGACGCTTGTTGCCTCCGCCGAACCGCGGATCGAGGGTGGCATCTCCGTCTCGGTCGATCTGACGGGGCAGGACGGTCTGGTCGGCTTCCGCGCCAAGCGCCACACTGGCGTCGTCGATGTCGACAAAGTCGGCGGCCTCGATGTCGAGGGCTTTTGGGAACCGATCCGCGCGGTCAAGGATTCGCAGCTGATCCTCGACCCCGATGAATTCTACATCCTTGCATCCAAGGAAGCGGTCCATGTGCCCCCGGACGTAGCCGCCGAGATGGTGCCGTTTGATCCTCTTGTGGGCGAATTCCGCGTCCACTATGCCGGCTTCTTCGATCCAGGTTTCGGACATGCCGGGTCAGGCGGAGCAGGCTCGCGCGCGGTCCTGGAGGTGCGCAGTCACGACGTGCCTTTCATCATCGAGGACGGGCAGATCGTCGGCAGGCTGGTTTACGAGCATCTCGCCGGAACGCCGCCGAAGCTCTATGGCGCGGACCTGAAATCCAACTATCAGGGGCAGGGCCTGAAACTGTCGAAGCACTTCCGGGCTTATAAGGCTTAGCAATTCCAGGAGTGGAGCGGACTTAAAACGATCCAGTGAATCGTTTTTCCACGGAACGGTGAGCGGTTTTCCGTCCGGAAGTGCGTCAAAAATAGAGCTTCAACCCGAGCAGCTTGCGCCGCCCAGCACGCAGAAGCGGGCGCAATGAGGGTGGTTGAGTTTCACCTTGCCGTTATCGAAGGCGCCGCCATCGGCTTTCAGAGATTCGCTCAAAGTCGCGCCCATTTCGAAGCCCTTGTCGTAAGGCAGCAGCGTGCAGGGCAGAACGGCGGGCCTGTCCTCGCCCTTGCGCTTCACGACCATGCGGCTTGAGGCGCACATCACCGAGGACGGCGACTTGTTCAGGATACCCCAGCAATCGGTGGTGATTTCGGCGATGTCGAGCGCCTCGTCCATTTCGGGAAACAGCACCAGCGCTGCCGGATCGTCGGCGTCGATCTGCCAGCCATGTTCGGCAAACAGTGCGCGGTAGCCTTCGCGGGCCCGCTGCGCGGTTTCGCCCCAGCAGGTGCGCCCGGCAACCGCGAGTTTGAAACCGTTTTCACTGAGCCAGTTGGTGCCTTCGATCGTGCGCCTGAACGCGCCCTTGCCGCGTTCGTCATCGTGCAGCGCTTGCGTGTAATGATCGAGGCTGATGCGAAGCGTCAGCTTGCCGGCCTTGGATTTGAGCGCCAGCAGGCCTTCGCGCAGCCTTGGCCGCATCATGGGTTGCATGGCGTTTGTCAGCACCAGCACCTCGAAGCCGCGCGACAGGGCGTCATCGAGCATCGCGATGATGTCGGGATTCATGAACGGCTCGCCGCCGGTAAAGCCGATTTCGCGGGTGCCGAGCTTCAGCACGTCGATCTCGTCGAGAAACGAGCGAACTTCGTCGGCCGTTATGTAGACGAGGCGGTCGTTGGTCGGGCTGGATTCGATGTAGCAGTTGCGGCAGGTGATGTTGCACAGGCTTCCGGTGTTGATCCACAGCGTGTCGAGCCGGTCAAGTCCGACACGCGCGCGCATCGCGCCGCTCGCCGTGACGTCGGGGTCGCGGAATTTCTCCGGTTTGAGAAGCTCCGCATGGAGACGGCGTTCGGAGTCTAGATCGTTCATGTATAGGAAAACCTGTCAGTGTTTCTGACCAATGCGCACGCTATCACAGTAAAATAGTTTGATTGGAAGGGGTTTGGTCCTGATATCCGATCACGTTCGCTTTATGGGACGGTGAGGTGCAAAAACCCGCCGCTGCGATGATGAATGTGTTGCGCTTGCTGGCGGGCTTCAGCTTTTGTCCTCGGCCAGTGTATGGGCAACGATCGCATTGGCGTGACCATGGCCCATGCCGTGCTGCTGCTTCAGCATGGCAACGAGTTCCATGTGCTTGGCGGGACAGGCTGCGCGAACGACAACCTTCCACTCAGAGATGGGCCGACCGTACTTCTTCTCGATGGAAGGAAAGTAGGATGCCGGGCCTTTGATCTTCTCGTCAGCCATGAGGTCCAATACATGTCAGCCGCTTTGAGATGTCAATCAAGTTACGAAGCTGCTTGCGGGCGCAGTTCGCAGATGGTTCGAGTCTACGCCGCCTTGCTGCTTGACGAAGCCGCAGCCAGCGCGCAGATAAGGACGCAGCGCGGGCGTAGTTCAGAGGTAGAACGTCAGCTTCCCAAGCTGAATGTCGTGGGTTCGATTCCCATCGCCCGCTCCAGACCGCTGATATGCCGGTCAGGAGAACGCATGACCTGGAGAGCAGCGATGACATCCGCAAGCGCGGACAAAAGCCCCCAGAGTATGGATGAGGATGGCGGAAACCGCCTTGCCATCAACATCGCAATTGCCGGTATCGTGCTTCTGATCGTCGCAGGCATCCTCGGTTGGATTGCCATGGGGCCGTCCTTGTTCCATCTGATGGCGACCGGCATCGGCTGGCTCTGCATGTAGCCGCCGTCCGATCAAAACACACTGCTTCCGGAGGGCCCTTATGCGCGCACAGCGTGCGATTACCATTCTTGCCTCTGTGTTGATCGCGGCAACCGGTGCTTTTGCTCTCTACAGTATCTACCTGCTGACGGTCGGGCGCGATTCAGGCTCGGTTATTACCGACGCCGGTATTTCCATCGGCGGACCGTTCACGCTGACCGATGACGATGGGCGACGCGTCAGCGAAGCCGACTATGCGGGCCGCGCGCATCTGGTTTTCTTCGGCTTCACTCATTGTCCTGAAATCTGTCCGACGACGCTCGCCGAGGCGACGTCAGTACTCGATGAACTGGGCGACGACGCAAGCAAGCTCGACGTCCTGTTCATCACGGTTGATCCTGAACGCGACACGCCTGAAGCGCTGCACGAATACGTGTCCAATTTTCACCCGCAGATCACCGGCCTCACCGGTAGCGTGCAGGAAGTCGCGACGGTGGCGCGCGAGTTCCGCGCCTACTACAAGAAGGTGCCGTTCGACGATGGCGACTACACGATGGATCATTCCACGGTGGTTTATCTGATGGGCAAGGACGGAAAGTTCGTCGGCCCGGTCGCGCTCGATCGCGAGCCGGCGCAAATCGCTGAACAATTGCGCGCCTATTTGTGACGCCTGCGTGCCGGGCGTTTCCGGCGCAATTGCACCGGCGCATCCCGTTTTGCGATGCCGTGTTCGGTCTTGGCCCAGAAGTATGGTCTGCGGATGAGATCGATCAGCGCAAGAATGAAGGCAAGTGCCGACAGCAGCCAGTAAAATGGCGTCAGGATCAGGTGCAGGCTCAAGCCCGGCATGGGACGGCGGAAAAGGCCGAACGCGGCACTGGCAAGCGCGATCACGTAGCCAAAGACGAGATTGGCCGAAGCCAATGCCGCCACGGCGGCGGCCAGAATGTTGTCGCCTGAAAAGAAGGCCCCGCTGCTGGCCTGCCAGACGATGAGTCCGATCGCTGCCGGGTGGATGACTGCCGAAGCGAGATTGGCAATGACCGTCGCCACAAAGCCGAACATGCCGAAGGTGCCGAGTTCGGCGATAAGGCTGAAGGGGTTGCGCGTGTGCACCAGCAGCGTCTGCATCCAGCCTTTCATCCACCGCGTTCGCTGCTTGACCCATGCCTGCAAGCGGGCCGGTGCTTCCTCGAAGGTCGTGGAATCGATAACGCCGACGCGATAGCCGAGCCGGGCAAGCCGCACGCCCAGATCGGCATCCTCCGTCACGTTGTACGCGTCCCACCCGCCGGCATCGCGCAGCAATGCGGTCCGGAAGTGGTTGGACGTGCCCCCGAGCGGCAGGGGCAGGCCAAGCCAGCAGATAACAGGCACCATCACGTCGAACTGTGCTGCATATTCGATGGCGAATTGGCGCGTGAGCCAGGACTGGTTCCAGTTGCGGTAGGCAAGACGCGCCTGCAGACAGGCATAGTCGGCAGGTGCGATTGCGAATGCACCCGCTGCCTGGCGCAGCTGGTCGGCGTCCGGCCGGTCCTCCGCGTCGAAAACGCAGATGAGATTGCCGCGTGCGAGGGCAAGCCCGATGTTCAGCGCCTTGGGTTTGGTCCGCGGGCCGATATCGGGCAGCGCGAGGATCGAATAATGATCCGGCAGGTTCAGAGCATCAACCGCAGCGCGGGTCGCGATGTCGTCGGCTTCCAGCAGGATCTTGATGTCAAGCCTGGCCGCTGGATAGTCGAGGTCCTCGAGTGCTTCGAACAGCTCATGAACGATATTGGCCTCCCGGTAGAGCGGGACGAGGATGGAATAGACCGGCAAGTGTTCGTCGGACAGTTCGATCCATGGCTGCGAGCCGGGAGCAGGGGCGGCAAGTGCCGCCAGCCGCAATCCCGTCGTGGACAGAAACACGAGGCTGAGCACAAGTGCCGCCCAGCCGGCAGTGTCGTAGGGGTGAAAGAATGCCGCCGCCGCGATGCCTGCAAGAGTAGCGAGCAATCCCAATGCCTGAAGGACGCCGATTGTAGGGCTTGCACTCATGCCGGGATGGCCGTCGCGGAGAAAACGGATGGCCGCGCCCGGAATATCCGCGTGGCTGTCGCGCAGGTAGAGCCCGGTCAATTCATCTGCGCTTGTGGCGATGATCCGGTCGCGGCTTGCGGGGGCTATCCGAAGTTGATCTGCAAGGCGTGCCTCGCCTGCCGTCGCCGGGGAAACGGCAAGAACGGAACCGGCAGCAGATGCGACCGTCGCAAGCGCGCCATTGCGGGCCGCAGCCAGATGGTGTTCCGGCGAAAGCCCCGGATGCAGCCGCCGGTCTTCAAGCGGCTGGTAGGCGAGCCCCAATCTTTGTGCAGCCTCACGCTCACGCGTTTCCCGGCTTGCCGCCCCACCGCGTACGTTCATGGTCCCCGCCCCGGATGCCTGCTCGCCAGGGTTCTGCCCCGGGGGTCTTACACAGCATCCTTTTTGCCCCTATAAGCACCGCCTGAGCACGATCATGCGGATACGACAGAAAGGTTGCAAACATGCCGCGCACTGGCAACCGGAGGTTTTTTCACCGGCTCACTCTGGCCGCAATGGCGGTGTGCGTTGCGCTGTCGCCGGTGATGTCCGGGTTCTCGGTGCATGCGCAGGTGCCCGACGGGGTCAATGTGCCCGGCTTCTGGGACCCGAACCGGCGTTTTCCTAAACCCGACCGCACCAAGGTGCGTGCAATCCGTTTTCTGACCGAACAGGAATCGCCGCCCTTCAGCTTCACAGCACCCGATGGCCTGCCGGCCGGGTTCAATGTCGATCTTGCCCGTGCCGTTTGCGAGGAGCTCGATGTTCCCTGCACCATTCAGGAGTTGAAGTGGGATTTGCTCGTCAAGGCGATCGAAGACGACCGGGGCGATGCGATCATCGCGCCCATACCGATTACCGCCGAGAGCCGGCAAAAGTACGATTTCACAAATCCGTTTCTCGGAAGGCCTGGCCGGTTCATCGCCACCAAGTCGACGCTGATCCAGGCGATCACGTCGGCAGAGCTAGCCGAACGTAAAGTCGGCGTTGTCGCGGGGACACCGCATGCCGGTTTTATTGCCACCTATTTCCCCGCAGTCGACACCATCACCTACGAAACGACCGTCAAAGCGCGCGAAGCGCTGACCAGCGGTGCCATCGACCTCCTTTTTACCGACGCCCTGACTGCGGGCGTCTGGCTCAACAGTGAGGCGGCAAAAGGATGCTGTATTTTCATTGGCGAGGCATACACGGACCCGCACTTCTTTGGTGAGGGTATCGCAGTCGCCGTCGACCCCGGACGCAAGGCGTTGCGTGAGGCGATCGACTACGCGCTGCGGCGCATCTATTTCAACGGCCGCTACTTCGAGATTTTCCTGCGTTATTTCCCGCGCGGTTACTACTGATCGCCGCCGCGCTTGCGCATCGGCTTGAACGGGAAAGCCAGTGCCCACACGATCCGTGCCGGATCCTCGCTCTGATATTCGGACAACCCGATCGTCATGCCGTCGTGGCCATCGCGCGGCTGCGGGATGTAGGTCGAAAACATCCGGTCCCAGATGGACAGGTTGAAGCCGTAGTTGGAATCCGTCTCGCGGTGAATGATGGAATGATGCACCCGGTGCATGTCCGGCGTGACGACCACGAGCCGCAACACCCTGTCGAGCCAAAGCGGCAGTCGTACGTTCGCGTGGTTGAACATCGCCATGCCGTTCAGCACCACCTCGAAGACGAAAACGGCGAATGCCGGCACCCCGAAAGCGACGACAACCGCGATCTTGAACAGCATCGACAGCACGATCTCGATTGGATGAAACCGAAGCGCGGTTGAAACGTCGATATCGCGGTCGGAATGGTGCACGCGGTGTACGCGCCACAGGATGGGTATCTTGTGCGCGGCGAGATGCTGGGCCCAGATCGCGAAATCGAGGATGAGAAAACCGGCGAGACCGGCAGCCCAGCCGGACAGGCCCAGCCAGTTGAAAAGGCCGTAGCCGGCGGATGCCGCCCAAAAGGCCGCGCCAACGGCAACGACCGGAAACAGCACGCGAACCATCACGCTGTCGAGCACGACGATGGCGAGATTGGTCACCCACCGCCCGCGCCGGCCGAGCACGAGATCACGGCGCGGCATCGCCACCTCGAAAGCCGCCATGATGAGGAAAATTCCGACGAATGCGACAAGGCGCAGCGTCGTCTCGCTCATTTCTTCGAACATGGGCACGATTCCGACCTTTCATTGGGCGCGTGCGGCGATATTGTCGTAACCGTTCATCGAGGCAAGGCCACACCGGCGCACATTCGCTCAAAAGCATGTGTTCGCGCCGGATTGCCGCAGGCGGGGACGAAACAGGATGACGGCGGATTTCCTGACCGACGGCCCAGGCGATGCGGCTGCGGTCCTGTTGCTGGCACATGGCGCCGGGGCGCCGATGGATTCACCGTTCATGGACGCAATGGCGAACAGGTTCGGGGCGCGCGGCATACGCATTCTGCGCTTTGAGTTTCCCTACATGCTGGCCCGCCGCGCCGGGCAACGCAAACCCCCGCCACGCGCCGACAAATTGGTGGGGGTTTATTCGGGCGTGCTCGATCTTGCCATGCGGGAGACGGCTAACGCCCGCGTCTTCATCGGCGGCAAATCGCTTGGCGGGCGTGTCTCGGCGATGCTGGCGGGGGAGCGTGACGACATCGATGGCGTTGTCTGTCTCGGCTACCCCTTCCATCCGCCCGGCAATCCGGATGCGCTCAGGCTCGATCCGCTCAACCAGGCGAAGGTGCCGGTGCTGGTGTGTCAGGGCGACCGCGATCCCTTCGGCCGCCACGAAGAGGTGATGGGCTATCCGCTGGAACCCCACATCCGCGTCGAATGGTTCGACGACGGCGACCATGACCTGAAGCCCCGCGGACGCGCCGCAGCCACATGGACAAGCAACCTGGACGCTGCCGCCGAAACCGCTGTAGCATTCATGCTGGAAGGATACGGGACCTAAAGCGTCCGCAGCCGTGCCCGGGCGCCGCGTTCGATCGCGGCAACGACGAGCTTGTCGATGACGAGCTTGTCGCGCAGCAGCTGCAGGAAGCGCAGTTCCTCCTGCGCCACTTCAAGATCGGCGGCAGCCACCTCAACAGCCAGCGCATACGCCGTGTCGTAAAGCTTGTGCGGCAGGGATTCGGCGACCATGTCGAGAACCGTTTCCAGACCGTTCGCGTCGTTGGCGAGGATTTCGCCGCAGGCTTCCGCCGTATCCACGAGTTTTGCGGTATCGAACGACCCGAAGACCGGCAACGTGCGCACCAGCATGCCGATTTCGGCGATCTCGTCGTCGCTGATCGTGCCCTCGGCGGCCGAAATCGTGACCATGACGTAGATCAGGGCTTCCTGGGCTGAGAGTTTGCCGCTCATCGCTATGATATCCTTTGCTGTGCCTCGCGCAGCTTCCATTACGACCTATGCACCGCACGGGCAACCCCGCATGCGTCAGGAAGATTGACGCTTCGCAACTTGCTCCATAGGTTCCGCGCCGGTGCAGGCTGTGCGTAATGCATTGTGAGCCTGCTTTAGCATTTTCAGGACGATCATGACGACGAACCCGAACACACCGGACTGGCTGACGCTTGCCACAGAGGCGCGTGCCTGGCCCTTCGAAGAAGCCCGCAAGATCGTCAAGCGGCTGGAGAAGACCGGCAAGGACCACGTTCTGTTCGAGACCGGCTACGGCCCCTCCGGCCTGCCGCATATCGGAACTTTTGGCGAAGTGGCGCGCACGACCATGGTGCGCCATGCCTTTCACGTGCTGACCGGAGACAAGGTGCCGACGCGCCTGTTGTGCTTCTCAGACGACATGGACGGCATGCGCAAGGTGCCCGACAACGTGCCGGACCCGGTAGCCTTGCGGGAATATCTGCACTTGCCGCTGACCAAGGTGCCGAACCCCTTCGGCGGCGATTGGGAGAGCTTTGGTCACCATAACAACGCCATGCTGCGCCGGTTCCTCGATACCTTCGGTTTCGAATACGAGTTTGCCTCGGCCACCGACTATTACAGAAGCGGCAAGTTCGACGAGGTGCTGCTGCGCACTGCCGAAAAGTACGACGACATCATGAAGGTGATGCTGCCGACGCTCGGCGCTGAACGGCAGGCGACCTATTCGCCGTTCCTGCCGATCTCGCCGAAGACCGGCCGTGTTCTCTACGTGCCGATGAAGCATGTCGATGCCAAGGCCGGCACCATCACCTTCGAGGACGAGGACGGTGCCGAGGAAACGCTGCCCGTCACCGGCGGCGCCGTGAAACTGCAGTGGAAGCCGGACTTCGGCATGCGCTGGGCAGCGCTCGACGTCGATTTCGAGATGTTCGGCAAGGACCACCAGACCAACGCCGTCATCTACGACCGCATCTGCAATATTCTCGGCGGGCGCGCACCGGAGCACTTCGTCTATGAGCTTTTCCTCGACGACAAGGGCGAGAAGATTTCAAAGTCGAAGGGCAACGGCCTGACCATCGACGAGTGGTTGACCTACGCCTCGCCGGAAAGCCTGTCGCTGTTCATGTTCTCGCAGCCGCGCCGCGCCAAGCGGCTCTATTTCGACGTCATCCCGAGGAATGTCGACGATTACTACACCCACCTTGCGAACTACGAGACGCAGGAGCCGGACAAGCAGCTCGAAAACCCGGTCTGGCACATCCATTCCGGCAACCCGCCGAAGGTGGACATGCTGGTTTCCTTCTCGATGCTTCTGAACCTGGTCTCCGCGTCGAACTCGGAAGACAAGTCGGTTCTGTGGGGCTTCATCCGCAACTACGACAAGTCGATGACCCCTGATAACCATCCCGAACTCGATCGGCTGGTCGATTACGCGGTGCGCTATTTCCACGACTTCGTGCGGCCGCATAAATCATTCCGCTCGGCTGACGCACGCGAGCGCAAGGCACTTCAAGACCTCGACGCGGCCCTTGGCGCACTTCCCGCCGATGCCGACGGCAGGACGATTCAGGACGAGGTCTACCGTATCGGCAATGAGGCCGGCTTCGAGCCGCTGCGCGACTGGTTCCAGGCGCTCTACCAGATCCTGCTCGGTCAGGATCAAGGCCCTCGCTTCGGCAATTTCGTCGAACTCTACGGCATCGAGCAAAGCCGCAAGCTGATCGAGGAAGGGCTGGCGCGGGGTTAGACTTCAATACGTACTCTTCGTCATTCCGGCGAAAGCTGGAATCCAGAAATGCCGCAATCCATGTGCCTACCACCAACGTCTTCTGGACCCCGGCTTTCACCGGGGTGACGGTTGGTGCGGATTATACCTATTCAGGCTTGATGACCCGCGTCCGGAACGCGTTGCCCGGCGCGCTTTCCACCTCGCGCCATGGCCCGTAATCGTTCGACGGCTGCGGGTCGTATCCAAGCTCGAGTTCGACCGTGATGCGGTCGTCATGGTTGGGTGCGCGCCACAGCTGGAAGATGCGTCCCGGCTGCCGCCATTGCGGGTACCCCTTGAACCGCAGGATCGTATGTCCGTCCTCGTCGCGGGCGCGCGGTTCGTCCCAGTGGTTCGATAGCGTCCAGTCCTTGTAGGTGGAGCGCATGGTGAAGCGGAAAATGCGGTCGACGCATTCGTAGCAGACCTGCTCCGGCAAGCGCCACTCGACGAGAATGGTTGGCGCCTCGCCCATTTCGTAAGGATCGCCGTCGGTCAGGTCTTCGGCCAGAAACCAACCACCGACGCAGAGAGCCGCAAACAGCGTAACGCCGTAGCCTCCCGCCATCGCCGCGCTCTTGCCGATGCGCCGGACAAGGCCCCACCCGTACCAGCCGCCGAGGACGGCGGCGATGGCTCCGCCCCAAGGCGCAAGTCCTGCTGCTCCCATGGCGAGCCCGCCGTTCATGTTATTCGCGCCCAGGAGTGTCGCCAGCAGAAAGCTGCCGAAGAATGCGGCCGCCGTCCCCGCCGCGGCGGCCAGAGCGACGATGATGATGAACAGCAATATGCGCGCGATCAGGGCCATGACCAAGGGTTAGCACGGCAGCGAATTTTGCATAAGGCGTTTGCGGAATACCGGTTCCCGTTTTCCTCGCTGTCCGCTAGCTTGCCTCCCCTGGATTTCGCCAACGACAAGCGCGGTCAGAACAATCCGGCCGCCATATGGGAGGATACATGATGAAATTCGAAATTTCGCGTGCCGCGTTCGTCCGTGGCGCCTTTGCCGCCGCTTTCGTTGCAGCCGGTGTGCTGGGTGCCACCAGCGGCGCATCCGCCGAGACCCGCGTCACCTACAAGTCGGCCAAGTCGACCTCGTCCTACTACCAGATGGGCGTGCAGATCGCCGAAGGCATGAAGGCCGGCTCCGGCGGCGACATCATCGTCACGGTCGAGGAAAGCCAGGGCTCGGTGCAGAACGTGATGGAAGCAGCCGTGCGCGAGGGCAACTACGTCTTCACCACCCCGCCTGTTCTGGTCAAGCTGGCGCAGGGCGGCAAGGCGATGTTCGAGGGCAAGGGCAATCCGAAATTCGACGAGATCCGTGCGCTGTTCCCCATCCCCTCGCTGACCATGCATTTCGTCATGCGCGCCGACGCGGGCGTCACGTCGCTGGCAGGCCTCGAAGGCAAGACGATCCTGCTCGGCAAGGGCTCGTTCGGCGCGACGGAAGGCGAGAAATATCTCAAGCTGTTCGGGCTTGAAGGCAAGGTGACCATCGCCGATGCCGAACTCGGCAATTCGGCCGCGGCGCTGAAGAACGGCCAGATCGACGGCTTCGTCACCGCCGGCTCGTATCCCGCGCCCAACGTCATCGAGGCCGCCGCCGGCACCGGCATTGCGCTGGTCCCGCTGAGCGACGATGAAATCGCCCAGACCAAGCGCACCAGGATCGTCATCCCCGCCGGCACCTATGCCGGCGTCGATACCGATACGGTGACCACTTCGCTGCCGGTCGTCGCCTACACGACGACCGCGATGGACGACGATACCGCGTACGCCCTGACCAAGACCTTCTGGGAGCAGAAGGCGGCAATGGGTGGCAGCGCCGCCTGGTGGAACGCGGTCTCCCCCGACATGCTTGAAAACCTCACCGGCAAGCTGCACCCCGGCGCACTGAAGTACTACACGGAAGCCGGCGTCATGGTCCCGGACGTGGCAAAGTAAGCGGCAGTTCAGGACATCGATGAACTCAGGGCCGGCGCGGTCCAATTGGATCGCGCCCGCATCCATTAGAGTGCAAGGCCTGAGACGTTGCGATGAATGAAGAACCGCACGAGCACGATCCGAAAAGTGGAACCCGGTTTTCGGGCAAATCGTGCGAGCCAGCCAGAAAGCACGATCCGAAAAGTGGAACCCGGTTTTCGGACAAATCGTGCGATGAAATGAGTGACCGCTTGCGGTTCGTGTGGTGTGCGCTCGGCGCCGTCTCCATCGTCTTCCATCTCGGTCTGATTTTTTCAGGGTTAGTGCCCCATCTCGTTTCCCGTCCGCTGCACATGGCGCTGGCAGCCCCCTGGGTGCTGATCCTGCTGGCGAAGGGGCCCGTGTCGCGCGCCGTTGGCATCGTGCTGACGTTCATCGCCGCGTCGATCTGCGTCTGGATTGCCTGGAACGAGGATGCGCTCGGCGACCAGTACGGCTTCCTCAATGGCCCCGCGCAAACCGCCATGGCAGCCGTTCTCCTGCTCACCGTGCTGGAAATGGCGCGCCGCGCGATCAGCTGGCCGCTGCCGACGGTGGCCGCGATCGCGCTGTTCTACGGGCTGTACGGGCAGTATCTCCCCGGCGAGTTCGGCCACCCGCCGTTGCCGCTCGGCAGCTTCCTCGGCACGCTGACCATCGCCGGTGGCGGATTGTGGGGTTCGCTGACCGGCGTATCGGTCGATATCGTCGCGATCTTCGTCATCATGGGTGCGGTGCTCAATGCGGGTGAAGCAGGGCAGGGCTTCATGAACGTGGCGACCGCCGTTGCCGGAAGGCTGAAGGCGGGCGCGGCAAAGGTTTCCGTCGTCTCATCCGCTCTGTTCGGGTCGATCTCGGGTTCGGCGTCGGCCAATGTCGCCTCGACAGGTGCTGTGACGCTGCCGGCCATGCGCAGGCTCGGTTATCCCCCCGCTCTTGCCGGAGCGGTCGAGGCCGTTGCGTCCTCCGGCGGCCAGATCATGCCGCCGCTGATGGGGGCTGGCGCCTTCGTCATGGTCGAGCTGACCGGCACCCCCTACACGCGCATCATGGCGGCAGCCTTCCTGCCGGCGATCCTCTACTTCCTTGCCGTGTGGGTCGGTATCAACGCCTTCGCCCGCCGTCATCACCTCAAGCCCGTGAGAAAGGAAGACCAGCCGCCGGCGCGCGACGTAGCTGTAACGGCAGGCTTCTTCGCCATTGCCTTCGCCGTGCTGCTGGAGCGCATGTTTATCGGCGGCTACACGCCGCAATATGCAGCCTGCTCGGCGATCCTCGTCGCCTTCGTGCTGCTGTTGTGGGACGCGCGGCTGACGTGGTCGTGGGCGCGCACATGGGAAAGGCTACAGACGCTGACGCTGACGGCGGGGCGGCAGATCGCCATGATCGCCTCGATCATCCTGTGCGCCTCCATCGTTATCGGCGTGCTCGGCCTCACCGGCCTCGGCGTCAAGGTGACCTCGCTGATCCTGTCGGCTTCGGGCGACGCGTTGTGGCCCGCGCTGATCCTCACCGCGATCGCCTGTCTGATCCTCGGAATGGAGGTGCCGACCACGGCGGCCTATGTCATCTGCGTTTCCGTCGCCGGCCCCGCGCTTCAGCGCCTCGGCCTGGCTCCGCTCAACGTCCACATGTTCGTCTTCTGGTACGCGCTGCTGTCGACGATCACGCCGCCGGTCTGCGGCGCGGTGTTCATCGCCTCCGGCATGGTTCAGGAGAACTGGCTGAAGGTCGCGGGAACCGCGATGGCGCTCGGCGTCGGGCTCTACATCATCCCGCTGGCGATGATCGCCAACCCCTCGCTGATCGGCTTCGCTGATACGCCGGCCCTTGCACTCGCTGCCTTCGTCAAGACCGGCGTGGGCCTCACCGCGATTTCCTATGCCATCATCACCCGCGCCAATCCGCTTGTGCGGCTGGGGCTGGGGGTGATTGGGGCTGCGGTGATTTTCGTTGGTGGGGTGTGAGAAGTTTACAGACTGGATTCCGGCTTTCGCCGGAATGACGGAGAGAAATTTTCGAGCGGTTGAACCCACTCCCTGCGTCATGCCCGGACAACGCAGTGCCTAAGGCACAAGCGCGTGATCCGGGGTCCATACGCAGGTTGCAAAGCGTGTGTTGGCTGGCGTTTGTCCCGACTGCTTACAACACACTGTCATTCCGGCGGAAGCCGGAATCCAGGAAAGGCGGGCAACACTCTGCTCGGCAACCTGCCGTCACTGTTGCCTGGCCCCCGGATCACGCGCTATCGCGCTGTCCGGGGTGACGAGTGGTGGAAGTCTACCCCGTCACCTCCGGCGTCGGAATGACCAGCACCTCGGCCACGTCCACATGCGGCGGTTGTGAGACGGCGTACATCACCGCGTTGGCGACATCCTCGGCCTTCAGCGCCTTGGGCTTGGGTTCATCGAAGAACGGCGTATCGACCATGCCCGGCTCGATCAGGGTGACGCGGACGCCGGTGCCTGAAACCTCCTCGCGCAGGTTCTGGCCGAAGCCGGTCACCGCCCATTTCGTCGCCCCGTAGATCGAGCCTTTCAGCGTCATGCGCCCGGCGCGCGAACCGGTCAGCAGCATGTGGCCCTTGGTCTTCTTCAGGTGCGGCAGGCAGACCTTCGCCGTGACCGCGCAACCGAAGACATTGGTCATGATCATGTCGCGCCAGTTGCCGGGATCGCCGAATTCGGTGCCCGGCTCGGTCGCGCCGATACCGGCATTGGCAAAGGCGACGTCGATGCGCCCGAACTGGGCGAGCGTCTCGGAAACCATCCGCTTCTGGTCATCGACCGATGTCACGTCGCAGGCGATCGCCAACGCGTTCTCCTTGCCGCCGAGCTCGTCCACGAGCGCGGCGAGCTTGCCGACCGATCGCGCGGCGAGCGCTGTCCTGTATCCGGCTTTCACGGCGGCCCGCGCCGTTGCCGCACCGATGCCGGTGGATGCGCCGGTGATGAGAAAAACCTTGTCGCTCATGGGGGATGCTCCCTAAGCAATTGCAGGAAAAGTGTCCGCTGTTTTCGCTTGCGCGGACCGCTGGTTCCGTCCGGAATTGCGCAAAAATCAAAGTCTGAAGTGAGAAGGGTAGCGTTTGAGGGCTGAGGCGCAAGGGAGGTGTGGAACAGAACTGGATTCTGGATTCCGGCTTTCGCCGGAATGACGGCGAGGATGTATTGGGACGCCGAAACCCACTCTGCGTCATTCCGGCGAAAGCCGGAATTCAGTTCTTGAGTTGCAAGGGCAGCCTAATCCGTTCGCCCCCATGCCTTTCCATACTCGCCGCGCTTTTCCTTGCGCGCTTCCTCATGCGCCTCGCGGTATGCTTCAGGCGCGCCGGGGGCGGGCGTGCCCCATCCCTGCCGCAGCAGCCATTCGGCAA
This sequence comes from Rhodobiaceae bacterium, assembly GCA_020637855.1. Taxonomy (GTDB): domain Bacteria; phylum Pseudomonadota; class Alphaproteobacteria; order Rhizobiales; family Tepidamorphaceae; genus JACKJK01. The sequence goes on from JACKJR010000005.1 coordinate 79,123, forward strand.
GGTCGGTGCCGGCGAGGTCGCAGCGGCGCGGGGTCTCTGCTGGCGCGCCTTCGGGAAGCGGCGCGCAATCGACACTGCGCCCGCGCACCAGCATGCGCAGTTCGGTGATCGCCGCCTGACCGCACGGCCAGTCGTAGCCGTCGGCATCCCTGCAGCGTTCGTCCGCGTTGCGCGTCTCGATACCGGCGATGCGGATCGTCTCGTCGCCCGAGATCAGCGTGCGCGCATCCTCGACGACGACGCGGGTGATCTGCTTTGCCTTCGGCGGCTCGGGCGGCGGCAGAGGAAGCGGGTCGGCGGGCAGCCGTTCGACAAGCCCCTGCGGCGTCGGCCATGGCAGCGTGTCCGGCGGGGTCACGTTGCGCGAGGGTTTGATCTTTTCGAAGACCGGCGTTTGCAGTGACTGCTGCGGTTCTGGCATGGGAGTGGCTTTTTGCTCTGGTGCAGGCGCCTGCACAGCAACCTGCTCGGGCATACCCGCCCATGGATTGATCAGCGCCTGCCACAGCCACACGCCTGCGCCGAGCCATACGGTGGCGATCACGGTGGCAACTAGGAAGAGGGCGCGGGAAGACATGCGCGGGATAATAACCCCTGCTTACTGGCTCGCCCAGATGATGCGTGCGATCCAGTCGATGTCGCCTGTGCCGAGCGTACGGCGTTCGTAGTCGGGGTTGAGCGAATCCAGCTCCACCACCTTGGCCGTCTTGCGCGTCAGCAGCTTGGCCATGACCTCGCCGGACCGGGTCTTGACGACGACACGGTCGCCGGGGCGGATGCGCTCAGCCGGCGAAACGATGATGACGTCGCCGTTGCGGTAGAGCGGCAGCATGGAATCGCCGGAGACTTTCAGCGCGTAGGCGTGTTCGTCGCCCACAGCCGGCAGGCGCACCTCTTCCCACCCCGCCCCGACGGGAAAGCCGCCATCGTCGAAGAAGCCCTGTGAGCCTGCTTCCGCAAGGCCGATCAGGGGAATGGGTTTTTGCTGCGCGAAGCGACCGGCGTTCGCGATCAGCGACATGAAATCGCCCATGGTCGCGCCGGTTGCCTGAAGGATGCGCGCGATGCTCTCGGTGTTGGGCCAGCGCGGTCGCCCATCGGCACTGAAGCGCTTCGACTTGTTGAAGGTGGTCGGGTCGAGGCCGGCTGCCTTGGCAAGCCCGGACGCACTGTAACCGTTACGGGCGGCAAGCCCGTCGATCGCGGCCCAGACCTGTTCGTGTGACAGCATGATGTTGTCCGCATGTTGCCGGCTCCCGGCCTCCGGAAGCGGCAAAATAGGAATTATCACCTATTTGAGGGTGAGTCCATTCTCGCTGCCTTGCGCCGTCGTGCTACCCATGGAATAGCTCCAGTCCATGCAGCGTTATGTCTTCAAGATCGCGGGAATCGGGGAATGGGCCGAAGCGGAGGCTTCGGGCCGCTATGCCGGTTCGCCGGACGATGTGCGCGACGGCTTCATCCATTTTTCTGACGCCCAGCAGGTTGCGGGAACGCTGGACAAGCATTTCGCCGGGCGCGATTCACTGGTGCTCGCCTGTGTCGATACCGCTCCGCTTGGCGATGACCTGAAGTGGGAAGTCTCGCGCGGCGGCAAGGCCTTCCCGCATCTTTACGCCGAGCTGCCGATGAGTGCAGTGGTAGCCGCCATGGCGATCCCCGACGGGACGCAGGGTGCGTTGGCCGCAGACATGGCGTTCGCGCTGGCCTCGCGGATGCTCGCCATGCACGGAGGCAGCGATGTTTCGTAGCCTCGCCCGTCTCGCCCAGCCCTTCCTGCAGGCGGTCGATCCCGAACGCGCCCACGACTTGGCCATCGAGGCGCTGCGGATGGGGTTTCATCCGCGCCAGTCGGTGCCCGACGATGCAGCACTTGCCGTTGATCTGTGGGATCTGAAGTTCCCCAATCCGCTCGGTATGGCGGCGGGCTTCGACAAGAACGGCGTCGTGCCCGACGCGCTGCTCGCCATGGGGCTCGGGTTCGCCGAGGCCGGCACGGTGACGCCGCTCCCGCAGGCAGGTAATCCCAAACCGCGCGTTTTCCGCATCAGCGATGATCGCGCCGTGATCAACCGGCTCGGCTTCAACAATGCCGGCCATGCGGCGATGCGCGAGCGCCTGCTGGCGCGCAAGGGCAGGGGTGGGATCGTTGGCGTCAATGTGGGCGCCAACAAGGACAGCGCCGACTTCGCGGCTGACTATGTGGCGGGTATCCACGCCTTCGCCGATCTCGCCTCCTACTTCACCGTCAATATCTCCTCGCCCAACACGCCGGGCCTGCGCGATCTGCAGCAGGCGGCAGCGCTCGACAATCTGCTCGCCCGCGTACTGGAAGCGCGCGATGAAAAGGCGGAGAACAGCGGGCGCAGGGTGCCGGTCGCGCTGAAGATTGCGCCGGACATCGACGAACAGGCGATGGACGATATCGCCGGCGTTCTGGCGAAACGGTTGCCCGATGCGCTGATCGTCTCCAACACGACGCTGTCGCGCGTCGGCCTGTCGGCGCATGTGAATGCCGATGAGGCGGGCGGACTGTCCGGAGCACCGCTATTTTCCCGCTCGACAATCGTGCTGGCCAAGATGCGGTTGCGCATCCCCAGGGCGATGCCGATGATCGGCGTGGGTGGGGTGAACTCGGGCAAGACGGCGTATGAGAAGATTCGCGCCGGTGCGACTCTGGTGCAGCTTTATACCGGGCTCGTGTTCGGCGGTTTCGACATGATCGGCGACATCAAGCGCGATCTGCTCGCGATCTTGCGCGCCGATGGCCATGCGCGCGTTGGCGATGCTGTCGGTTCAGGCGTTGCCGACTGGGCCAGCCGGCCGCTCGGCTAATGCGTCCGGGAAGGCTCTGGCGATGCGCCGCCGGTAGCGCCACAGCAACAACACGCCGCGCGCGGCAAGAAAACCGTTCAGCGCCAGCCACAGCCCGTGATTGCCGAAGGCGGGTTCCGCCACCTTCCACAACGCGACATAGATCGCCAATGACAGCAGCATCATGTTGCGCATGTCGTCGGACCACGTGGCGCCGATGAACACGCCGTCGAACTGGAATGCGAGCACGCCGACGACCGGCGTCAGCGTCGCCCAGATCAGATAGGTGCGCGCGGTTTCGCGCACCGTCTCATTCGTGGTCATCAGGTCGATGAATGCACCGCCGAAGACGAACAGCAGTGTGGTCAGGATACCGGCAAGGATGAAGCCCCATAGCACGGTGAGGTTCACCGCGCGCTCGAAGGCAGGGCGGTGGCGCGCGCCGACCGCGCGCCCGGCGAACTGTTCGGCAGCGGTGGCGAAGCCGTCGAGGAAATAGCCGCCAAGCAGGAAGAAGTTCATCAGAACCGCATTGGCGCCGAGGATGACGTCGCCGTTGCGCGCACCCGCTGCCGTAAACAGCCAGAACGCGAACAGCAGCGAGAACGACCGTATCATGATGTCGCGGTTGACCAGCACGGTCGCCAGCAGCCGTTCCGCGTTGAGCAGCACGACGCGATGGATGCGCCATTCACCGCCAAGTTCACGCCAAACGAGGACGGTGCCGATCAGCGCGATCGTTGCCTCGCCGATCACCGTGCCCCAGGCAACGCCGGCGATGCCCCAGCCAAGCCCCATCACGAAAAATACGTTGAGGATGATGTTGAGCAGGTTCAGCACGCCTTGCAGCGCCAGCCCCGTTCCCGCGCGGCCAAGACCGAGGAACCAGCCCAGGATTGCGTAATTGACGAGGCCGAACGGTGTGCCGAGCACACGGATCGAGAAATACTGCGATGTCGCATCGGATACTGCGTCGCTTGCCCCCATGAACCACAGCGAGGCGGCAAGGATCGGCACCTGCAATGCGACAACCGCGACACCGCAGATGAGCGCGATAATCACGGAACGGTACAACGTTGCGCGCATCTCTGTGTCGTTGCCCGCGCCCAGCGCTTGCGCGGTCAGCCCCGTGGTCGATGAGCGCAGGCAGTTGAAGGTGGTGAAGATGAGATCGAAGATGATCGCGCCGACCGCAATCCCGCCGAGCAGGGCGGCATCACCAAGCCGCCCGATTACGGTGGTGTCGACGATGCCGAGAATCGGTGTCGAGAGATAGGCAAGCGTCATCGGCACCGCGATGGCAAAAACGCCGCGGTGGGTTACGTCGAACGCGCGCGGGTTGGCGGATACCGACTCCGGCGCTACGGGAACTGGGTCGTGTGCGGTACTCATGACGGACACTGCCGGATGACGTTTCGACACGCCGCTTAGACCGCCCTTGCGTGCAAACGCAAGCCAATTCGCCGCATGGCCACGATGCGGGCCTTGCCGCCGGCGACCTTACGGGCAAAACTTGACGTTTGCCCAGGGAGGACCCGTTTGGATCAGAAACCCGAAGCCGTTGGCGGGTGTATGTGCGGGGAGGTCCGCTACCAGGGTATCGGTGCGCCGCTTCACATCGGTTATTGCCATTGCCGAAGCTGCCGTCATCACGGCGGGGCGGCGGTTGCGGGCATGCTGGTGTTCAAGCCGGAAAACGTCCGCTTCACCAATGGGCAGATCAGCACCTACGAATCCTCATCAGGCATCCGGCGCGGCTTTTGCCGTCGCTGCGGCACGAGCCTGACATGGGAAGGCCACGGCCTGATCTCGATTCATATCGGCACGCTGGACGATCCGGACAGCTTTCCTCCAACACTGCACTGGCGCTACGAGGAGCGCGCATCCTGGTTTGAGGATGCAGCCGGTCTGCCTCATGTGCTGATGGAATTTCCGCCGTCTGACGAGGACACCACCTAGCGGCGGTAGTGTTTACAGCGCGTCTTCGCCGGTTTCTCTGGTGCGGATGCGCATGACGTCGAGAAGGTCGAACACGAAGATCTTTCCATCCCCGATCTTGCCCGAATTTGCAGCCCGGCTGATCGCCTCGACGGCCTGTTCCGAAGTTGCGCTCGGCACCGCTATCTCGATCTTCAGTTTGGGGACGAAGTTGATCTTGTATTCCGCTCCCCGGTAGATCTCGGTGTGTCCGCCCTGGCGCCCATAGCCCTTCACTTCGCTGACGGTCATGCCGGAGACGCCGAAGCCTGTCAGCGCCTCGCGAACGGCGTCGAGCCTGTGCGGCTGGATAATGGCGACGATGTATTTCATGGATTTCAAACCTTCCTGGAAGTCCGGAGTCATTCAGGCAATACAGAACTGCCTTCATGGCGCCATATCTTGAATTGGACGTAATTTCGGACGGAAAACCGCTCCACATTTTTCCTGAAATTGCTCTAGAGCCGGTAGCCGGTCTCGCCGTGCTCGGCAAGGTCGAGGCCCTGCAATTCGGCTTCGGCATCGGTACGCAGTCCTGTGAGGGCCTGCGTGATCTTGATGATGATGAAGCTCGCGATGGCCGAGAACGCAACCACGCTCGCCACGCCGATAAACTGCACGCCGAACTGGGTGACGACGCCGGTTTCAAGTCCCGCGCCGCCGAATGCGGCCGTTGCGAGAAAGCCGGTCAGCAGTGTTCCGGTGATGCCGCCGACGCCATGCACGGCCATGACGTCGAGTGAGTCGTCGATGCGCAACCGGAATTTGACGAAGTCGACGGCGACGTAACAGATGAGACCGCCGGCAAGACCGAGAAGAACGCCGCCGAGCGGGCCGACGAAACCCGATGCCGGCGTCACGGTGGCAAGCCCCGCAATCGTGCCTGTGACGAGGCCAACCATGCTTGGCTTGCCGAAGCGCTTCCACTCGATCGCCATCCACACCAGAGAGGCGGTAGCCGCCGACAGGTGGGTTGCGAGGATCGCCATCGCCGCATCACCGTTCGCGGCAAGCGCGCTGCCGCCGTTGAAGCCGAACCAGCCGACCCACAGCATCGCGGCACCGACCATCACCATCCACGGCGCGTGCGGCGGATGAACATCGTCGGGGAAACCCTTGCGGGGTTTCAGCATGGCAGCGATGACGATGGCGGAAATGCCCGCCGTGGCATGGACGACGATGCCGCCGGCGAAATCCATCACGCCCATCTTGGCGAGCCAGCCACCGCCCCATACCCAGTGCGTGACCGGCACGTAGACGACGAGCAGCCACAGCATCGAGAACAGCATGACGGCGGAAAACCTGATGCGCTCGACGAATGCGCCGACGATCAGCGCCGGCGTGATGATGGCGAATGTCATCTGAAACATGGCGAAGGCGGTTTCGGGAATTGCACCGCTCAGCCCATCGCGCGCGATGGAAAACAGGAACACTTTGGACAACCCGCCGAGGATCGCCGAGCCCTCGCTGAACGCGAGGCTGTATCCGCAGATGAACCACACCAGCGAGGCACCGCAGGCGATACCGGTACACTGCATCAGCACCGACAGGATATTGCGCGATTGAACGAGGCCCGCATAAAACAGCGCCAGCCCCGGAAGTGTCATGAAAAGCACCAGCGCCGTGGATGTGAGAATCCACGCGGTGTCGCCGCTGTCGATCATTGAAATCCCCCTGTTTCCCCCTGGGTCTGTACTGCGACCCGCGCGCCGCAGCCTTATCAGGTGGATGCGCGCGCAAATTTGATCTGCCTTAAATCTAGGCAGATTGCAAAGGGATTAGGCGGAAAAGAAGCCTAACTGTCGTGCCGGTCGCGGCTGGAGGTCTTCATGATCCGCATGATGATCCACACCGGGAACACGATCACCGCACCGAGCAGGAAGTAGTTGAAAGCATCGATAATGACGCCGAAGCCCAGATCGTAGAGGCGCGCGATCAGGCTGCGGAAACCCTCGATGATGTCATACGGGCTGATGTGGAGCACCGACAGCACAAGGCCGACGATCAGCGACAGGATCGCCAGACGCACCAGAACCCATAACGGCGGGCCGCCGAAGAAGCGGTCGAGAGCATTGTTCATGGCGTTCACATAACCATCACCACGGGGTCCGGCAAGATGTGTGGCGCGTTTCAGCCGGCAAGTTGCAGCAGTTCACTGGCAATCAGGACGGCGCTGGTCAGCGCGCCGACAACAGCCACGGGCCGCGCGCGCACCAGAACGCGCGCCGCATCGGGCTTGCCCGCCACGATCACCAGCGAAATGTTGACCAGCATGAAAACGCTTAAAGTCACCAGGCTGGTAACCTGCGCCAGGCGGACAAGCTCGAAGGAAATGGTCAGGATGGCGATGGTTGCCGCGACAACGAGTGTCGCACGCACCGGCGTCTGCAGCCTTTCGTGCGCCACGCCGAAGACGGGATGGATCAGCCCTTCCCGCGACATGCCGTAGAGGACACGGGCGGCCATGATGATCTGCACCAGGATGCCGTTTGTCATGGCTATGCCGGCTATCCCTGAGATCGGCGCCGGGCTCCATCCGGTAACGGCGTGATAGACGAAGGCGAGCGGCGCCTCGCTGTGCGCCAGTCCGGCGCGGTCGGGTATAGCGACCGCAACCAGCGAGACCAGCACGTAGACGATCACGGTGATGCCCAGAGTCCACAGGATCGCACGCGGCAGGACGCGCGGCGCATCAACGGTCTCCTCGGCCATGTTCTCGATGTCCTCGAAACCGATGAAGGCGAAGAAGGCAATGATACTGCCTGACAGGATCGCCGCCCACGATACGGCGTCGGCTGGTGGCGTGAACCCCTTCACATAGGTTGCGGGATCGGCCAGCAGCGGGCTGCCCGCGATGACCACGATGATCAGCGCCGAGAGTTCGATAACGGTAATAACGGCTGCGAAGATGACGCTTTCGCGCACACCGTAACAAGCGACGGCACTCAGAATTGCGATCACTCCCAGCGCCAATACCGGTTGGGGCAGGGGGAGCAATGTTCCCACGTAACCGGCGAAAGCCAGCGCGATGACGGCGCTGGACAGCAATCCCGTCGCCACCATGGCAAGCCCGACGATGCGTCCGGCAAAAGGACCGATGCCGAGCGTTACGAAAACCGCTTCGCCGGCGGCGCGCGGATAGACGCTGGCGAAGGCCGCATAGGAGAGGCCCGTCAGCGCGGCGATCAGTCCGGCCAGCAGGAAGGAAATGGGAGCCGAATCACCGGCAAGCCGCGTGATCTCGCCGATCAGCGCGAAGATGCCCGCGCCCACCGTCACTCCGACGCCATAGAAGACGAGCAGCGGCAGGCCAAGCGTGCGTTTCAGGCTGGTTGGTTGGTGCGCGGCATCCATTCAAACATTTTGCGGGAAGCGTTTCGAAGCTTCAATGCTAATCGGCTTTGGTTCCACCTGCTTTGCGTCGAGGCAAGAGGCGGGTGAGGTTGCTCAGCGTATCGGCCTCGCGCGATGGCTTGTCCCAGCGGATGCGCGCGATGCGGGGAAATCGCATGGCGATGCCGGACTTGTGGCGGGTGGACGAGTTCAAACCTTCGAAGGCGATTTCCAGGACGAGCCCTGTTTCGGCATCTGCCCGTACCGCCCGCACCGGCCCGAAGCGGTCGACGGTGTTGTCGCGCACAAACTTGTCGAGGCGATTCAATTCCTCGTCGGTGAAACCGGAATAGGCTTTGCCGACGGGAACCAGCTCCGGTCCCCCTTCGCCCTTACGCCAGACACCGAACGTGTAGTCGGAATAGAGCGAAGAGCGCTTGCCGTGCCCGCGCTGGGCATACATCAGCACCGCATCGACATTGAACGGATCGCGCTTCCACTTGAACCACGGTCCTTTGGGCCGGCCTGCTTCGTAGATGCTGTCGTTACGCTTCAGCATCACACCTTCCACCGCGTCGGCGTCGTGAGCGGCACCGGCGCAGATCGGATCGGCGCGCGCTGTAGCAAGCTCGTCCCAGGTGTCGAACGGGACATTCGGCGACAGGTCGACCCTGTCGCTTTCGATTGTATCGATGAAAAGTTCGAGTCGCTTGCGGCGCTCCGCGAAGGGCAGGGGGCGCAGGTCCTCACCACCGGCCACCAGCAGATCGTAGGCTCGGATGTGGGCAGGAAACTCAACCAGCATCTTGCGCGTCACGCTCTTGCGGTTGAGCCGCTGTTGCAGCGAATTGAATGGCTGCACCGCGCGGTCACGCATCACGAGCAACTCGCCATCGATGGCGCCATCAAAATCGAGCGCCTCGAGGATATCCGGGAAGGCGCCGGAAATGTCATCTCCGGTGCGCGAATAAAGCCGGCGTATCGGGCGGCCCTGCTTGTCGCTCGCGCCGACAGCCTGAACCCGGATGCCGTCCCATTTCCATTCGGCTGCGAAGTCGTTTGCGTCGAGGGCTTCAAGATCGGTATCGCCGAGCGGCTGCGCCAGCATCACCGGACGGAACGGCGCCGGATCGTCGTTTGCCGGTCGCGGTCCTGTTCCGAGTGCCCAGGCGAACAGCGCCTCGTAGGGCGGCTTCTGGCCATGCCAGATTTCCTCGATGTCACTCAGCGGAACATCGCTCAAGCCTGCCAGCGCGATCTTGGCGAGCCGCGCCGACACACCGATGCGCAAGCCCCCGGTTATGAGTTTGAGAAAGGCCCAGCGTCCGGTTTCGTCGAGCCGGTCGAGCATGCCGGCAACGATGGCGGGGAGCGTGGCTCGGGTTGCGCCATCCAGCAATGCTACCACGTCACTCAGCGCGGGAGCGGGATCATTGGCGCTTGCGTGTTCAGGCACGGGCCAGATCAGCGACACGGTTTCCGACAGGTCGCCGACATAATCGTAGGAGAGGCGGAACAGCAATGGATCGACACGCTCTTCCACCAGCGCACGCACCAGCCCAGGTTTGGCGTATCGAAAGTCGAGCGAGCCGGTCAGCGCGGCGAGTGCATAGCCGCGGTCCGGGTCCGGTGTTTCGCGAAAGTAAGCCTGCATCAGCCGCAGCTTGCCGTTCTTCTGCGGTGTCAGGATCAGGCGTTCGATGAGGTTGGCGAAAGCGCGCATTAACTTGCAGTCCGCAGGTTCGCCTGCCATTGAGTTGGGCCATGACAGCTAGCGACAACAGCCCGAAGCCCTTCATCCTGCGCGAGGCCGCAGGCGATGGCGCGCGTCTGAACGCACCGGCGGCGGAACGCAACCAGCAGCCGATCATCGAAACCCTGTCGCGTGCGTTGAACGATGCTGGCCTCTCCGGCAGACAATTGCTGGCGCTGGAGATCGCCAGTGGCACCGGGCAGCATGTTGCCGCTTTCGCAAAAGCTTATCCCGATATTCACTGGCAGCCGTCCGACGGTGATGGGCAGGCGCTCGCCAGCATCGCTGCCTGGCGCAATCATGCGAAAACGGACAACATCGCCGAGCCGATCCACCTTGATTTGCTTGCCCCCCGATGGACGCAGATCATCGAAGCGCCGCTCGGGCTCATTTTCGCGTCCAACCTGCTGCACATCTCGCCTTGGGAAGTGACGCAGTCGTTTCTCGCAGGCGCTAAGACGCTGCTTGCTCCTGCCGGGATTGCCTTCGTCTACGGGTGTTTCAAGCGCGATGGCGATTGGGTGTCGGACAGCAACCGTGCCTTCGATGAAAGCCTCAAAAGCCGCGATGCGCGCTGGGGGTTGCGTGACACGGCGGACGTCGCCGCCGAGGCTGCTCATCGTGGCCTTGCCGTCCGCGAGATTGTCGCCATGCCGGCCAACAACACGGCGATGATTTTCGCGCATCAGGGTTGAGGTCATCAGTCGCCCTCGTCCTCATAGCCGACCAGCGCCAGTGGCTTGGCCGCGTAGCCGTTCAGTTCCGCCCAGCGTGCAAGCGCATCGTCGCGTCCGTGGGTAATCCAGACCTCCCGCGGATCGACCTCGCGGATCGTGGCGGTCAGTTCGTTCCAGTCGGCATGGTCGGAAATCACCAGCGGCAGTTCGATGCCGCGCTGCTTTGCCCTTTGACGAATCCGCATCCAGCCTGACGCGAAGCCCTCGAGAGGATCGGCGAAGCGCCGCGCCCAGTTTTCCGAGAACGCCGATGGCGGACCGACGACGATCTTTCCGGCGAAATCGTTCTTCGCCTCGCGCGCCTTGCCGTTGACGGTTGCGGGGCGGAGTTCGCCTAAGCTCACACCATTCGCCTCGTAGAGATCGCACAGCGCTTTCAGCGCGCCGTGGATGAAGACCGGTTCGTCGTAACCGGTGTCGCGGATCAGCTTGATGACCCGCTGCGCCTTGCCGAGCGAATAGGCGCCGACGAGATGGGTGCGTTCGGGAAACCGCTGCAGCGAGGTCATCAGTTTGGCGATCTCGTCTGCCGCCGGTGGGTGTCTGAACACAGGAAGCGCGAAGGTCGCCTCGGTGACGAAGACATCCGCCTTCACCGTCTCGAATCCGGTGCAGGTCGGATCGGCGCTGCGCTTGTAGTCGCCGGAAACGACGATGCGCAGGCCCTTCCATTCGATGACGACTTGCGCCGAGCCGAGGACATGCCCGGCAGGCACTAGCGTCACGTCAACGCCATTGATCGAGATGCATTCGCCATACGCGATCGCTTGGCGTTCTTGCGCGTGCCCGGCACCCATGCGGGACGCCATGATGGCGAGCGTTTCCGGCGTCGCCAGCGCTCGTCGGTGGCCGGGGCGGGCATGGTCGGAATGCCCGTGCGTGATCACCGCGCGTTCGACCCCGCGCACCGGATCGACGAAGAAATCCCCGGGCGGACAGTAAAGTCCGGCGGGTGTGGGACGTAAGAGGTCGGCGGGGCGGATCGGCATGGCACATCGAAGATAGGAGCAGGTCAGCGCGAAGGCGAGAGCCGGGGGCTTTGCTTCGGATGTGAACTTGCTCTAGCTCTCAACGGGTGAACACCGAAGCCGCCCCCGTTTCGCCCGATCTGCCGCCGGTCTTCGCGGACTGGTTTTCCGCGCGTGGATGGGCTCCACGACGTCACCAGCTCGACCTGCTGGCTGCGCGGGAGAAGGGTGCATCGGTCTTGCTCATTGCGCCGACCGGCGCGGGCAAGACGCTGGCCGGCTTCCTGCCGAGCCTGATCGAAATTCACACGCGGGGTTACAAACCTGCAACCGAGCGTCCTGAAAGCCCGCTGCGCGAACTGATGGCAGCCGGCGACACCAGGGCCGCGCTGGAGGCAATGCGCGAGGCAAGAAAGCGCCCCTCGCGGCTGCACACGCTCTATGTCTCGCCCTTGAAAGCGCTTGCCGTCGACATTGCCCGCAACCTTGAAACGCCGATCGCAGAGATGGGTCTGGACATCCGCGTCGAAACGCGCACCGGCGATACGGCAAGCGCCAGGCGCCAGCGGCAGAAATCCGATCCTCCCGACATCCTGCTGACGACGCCGGAGCAGATCGCCCTGCTGATCGCCAGCAAGGAGGCTGAGGAACTTTTCGCCTCGCTGAAGACGGTCGTGCTTGATGAATTGCATGCGCTGGTGACGTCGAAGCGCGGCGACCTGCTGGCGCTCGGACTGGCGCGTTTGCGCGCGCTCAGCAGCAATCTGCGCACGGTCGGCCTGTCGGCTACCGTCGCCGATCCTGACGCGCTGCGCCGCTATCTCGTGCCGCAGCCACGGGAAGGCGAGGTGCTGGCCGATCTCGTTATGGCCGACCCCGGCGCGAAGCCGGATGTATCGATCCTCGCCAGCGATGAGCGCGTGCCGTGGTCGGGTCACACTACGCGATACGCGATTCCAGACATCTACCGGCTGATCAGCGAGAACAACCTGACCCTCGTCTTCGTCAACACCCGCAGCCAGGCTGAAATGACGTTTCAGGAACTCTGGGCGGTAAATGATGACGCTTTGCCGATCGCCCTGCATCACGGTTCGCTCGATGTCGGTCAGCGCCGTAAGGTCGAGGCCGCCATGGCTGTGGGGTCCCTGCGCGCGGTGGTCTGCACATCGACGCTCGACCTCGGTATTGACTGGGGCGACGTCGATCAGGTCATCCATGTCGGTGCGCCGAAAGGCGCGAGCCGGCTGGCACAGCGTATCGGCCGCGCCAACCATCGGATCAACGAGCCGTCGCGCGCCGTGCTGGTACCGTCGAACCGCTTCGAGGTGATGGAGTGCCGCGCGGCGGTCGCAGCACTTGCCGAAGGCGCGCAGGACACCCCGCCGCTGATGCCAGGCAGCCTCGACGTTCTGTGCCAGCATATCCTTGGTTGCGCCGTCGGCGCGCCCTTCGACGCAGACGATCTGTTCTGCGAGGTGGCGTCCGCAGCTCCTTATGCCCATCTGAACCGGGAGACATTCGATCGCGCGCTCGAATTCGTCGCCACCGGCGGCTACGCGCTGCGCGCCTACGAGCGCCACGCCCGCATCAGGAAACGCAACGACGGCAAGTGGCGCGTCGCCAATCCTCGCGTTGCCCAGACCTACCGGCTCAATGTCGGCACCATCGTCGAGGAGGCGATGCTGAAGGTCCGCCTCGTCAAGGCGGGGTCCAGGACGCCGCGCGGCGGCATGTGGCTTGGCGAGATCGAGGAATGGTTCGTCAGCCAGATGGAGCCCGGCGATACTTTCATCTTCGCTGGTCACGTGCTGAGCCTCGTCGGCATCCGCGAAACCGAGGTCTATGTTTCCAAGACCGTGTCGCGCGACCCCAAGATTCCCTCCTACATGGGCGGCAAGTTCCCGCTCTCGACCTACCTTGCAGAACGTGTGCGCGACATGGTCGCAGAGCCGAAGCAGTGGAAGCTGATGGGGGCGCAGGTGGCCGAATGGCTGCGGCTTCAATCGCTGCGCTCGGTCAATCCGGGCCGCGATCAGCTGCTGGTGGAAACCTTTCCGCGCGCTGGCCGGCATTACCTTGTCTGCTACCCCTTCGACGGCAGGCTGTGCCACCAGACGTTGGGCATGCTGCTCACCCGGCGGCTGGAGCGTATGGGCGCGCGGCCCATGGGGTTCGTCGCCAGCGAATACGCGCTCGCCGTCTGGGGGCTTGGCGATCTCTCGCTGCTGATTGATACGGGAAGGTTGTCGCTGGCGGACCTGTTCGACGAGGATATGCTGGGCGACGACCTGGAAGCCTGGCTGGATGAATCCTCGCTGTTCAAGCGCACGTTCCGCACCTGCGCCACGATAGCCGGATTGATCGAGCGCCGACATCCCGGCAAGGAGAAGACCGGCCGGCAGATGACGGTTTCCTCCGATCTCATCTACGACGTGCTGCGGACTCATGAGCCGAACCACATCCTGATGCAGGCGACCCGCAACGATGCCCGCACCGGGCAATTGGACATCGGCCGTCTCGGTGCCATGCTGTCGCGCACCAGGGGCCGAATCGTCCATAAGGCACTTGACCGCGTTTCGCCGCTGGCGGTGCCGGTGCTGCTCGACATCGGGCGCGAGTTCATCGCAGGCGAAGCCAACGAGGAACTGCTCGCCGAGGCTGCCGACGACCTGATCCGCGAAGCCATGGAGACTTGAATATCGTGACGCTTGCCGCCGCCCGGAAAAGTCAGGAGCAAGATCCAGCCGCGACCGGCATGCTCGACCTGCGCGGCGAGGCCTTGCAGGTCGATCCTTCCGGCGTTGTCTGGTGGCCGGACGAGCGCCTGCTGATCGTCGCCGACCTGCATCTTGAGAAGGGCGCATCGCTCGCCTCGCGCGGTGCGCTGATCCCGCCCTATGACACGGCGGCGACGCTGGCGCGGCTCGGCGAAGCGATCTTGCGGCTGCGCCCCGCCCGCGTCATCGCTCTGGGCGACAGCTTCCATGACGAGAAGGTCAGCACCACGCTGCCGGAAGGTTTGCGCCAGCAGTTGCGCGGCCTGATGGCGGGAACCGAGTGGGTCTGGATTGCCGGTAATCACGATCCTCTGCCGCCTGCGGACATTGGCGGCGACTTCACGGCCGAACTCGGCTTGGGCCCGCTGCTGCTCCGCCATGAGCCGCAGCCCGGTCGCGCGCGCGGCGAAGTGTCCGGGCATCTGCACCCGGCAGCAAGCGTCACGGTGCGCGGGCGCTCGTTGCGCCGGCGTTGCGCGGCCTGTGACGGGGAGAGGATGATCCTGCCCGCTTTCGGTGCCTACACCGGCGGTCTCAATTTGCGCGACGATGCGTTTCGCGGCTTGTTCGACCCGGCAAGGCTCAATGCCTACATGCTCGGCGCACGCACGATCCATCGCGTTTCCGGACGTCGGATCGGGTACACGGGATAGGAAATCACGATTGCCGGAACAGCAGGCCGGCAAGCCACCCAAGCGCAATGGCGATTGCCACCGCCGCACCGCCATAAACAAGCGGCTGGTCTTGCGAGGCTTCGTACACAAAGGCCTCGAAGCCTGTCTTGCGGACACCGAAATTCAGGGCCTCGCGCGCAAGAAGCGCGCCGTCGCGAAACAGGTAGAGCTCGATCCGGTAAGGCCCGGTCCGGATGTTGGATGGCAGGCGGATGCGGGTCGAGAAAATGTGCTCGTTTAGAAAGCTGACACCTGACGGAGCCTCGCTGAACAACCCGTTTGCAAGCCTGAGCCGGATCAGGGCGGTAGAGAAAACCAGCCGCTCGGCTTCCATGATTGGCTGGGCAGGCTGAAACCCGAGATTGGTCAGGCCGATCTCGTAGCGCTGCAGAACGCTTTCATCGGCAACCAGCGAAAGGGAGCGGTTGGACTGAACCGAATAATAGGTCGGGATGCCGCGAAACCGGATCGCGTCCCGGTTGAGCCAGATACCTGAGAACTTCTGCTTGCGCCTGACGACCGGCCATTCGTTGGGACCGCGCACGACCGAAACGAGATCGTATGTTCCAGATCTTCCCACAGTTGCGGCATCGCGTTCGATTGCTCCGAACAGCGTCAGCGCCGTGCCTGTGAAGTTGGAACGGATGAATACGGTTTCCTGCGACAGGGCGGCTACGAGTTTTTCGGCCTGAGATGGCTTTATTCCTGCAGCCAGGCCGGCAGCGGCAATGAAAAGAAATGCCAGAAATCTCGCGCCGGGCATCGTCATGCGATCATCTTTCCGGCAAGCGCGGTGATCGAGAAGGCTTCGTCAGGCGTCGTCACGAGCCGCATGATCAGGCGCGCGCAGACCGCCAGAACGAGCAGCGCCAGCAAGGCACGTAACTCATCGGCCTTGAGCTTTTGCGCTGCCTGCACGCCGATTTGCGCGCCAAGCACGCTTGCGATCATGAGCAGCGCGGCCAGAACGACGTCGACCGTTCCGTTCATGATCGCCTGCATCATGGTGGTGAAGGCGGCGACAAAAACGATCTGGAACAGCGAGGTTCCGATAACGACATTGGTCGGCACCCGCAGCAGATAGATCATCGCCGGCACCATGATGAAGCCGCCGCCGACGCCCATGATCGCGGATAACAGGCCGACGGCACCGCCAAGCCCCATCACCGGGAATATGCTGATGTAGAGCTTGGAGCGCTTGAACCGCATCTTGACGGGCAGGCGTTCGGCCCATGAGTGCGCGCCCGGCCGGCGCAGGGAGAGCGGGCGCCCGTGCCGGCGCTTGATGATCGCCCGTACGCTCTCGAACATCATCAGCGAGCCGATGACGCCGAGAAACGCCACATAGAACAGGGCAATCACCGTATCGAGGTAACCCAGCTGGCGAAGGATGCGGAAGGCATAGACACCGATGGCAGCACCGATGATGCCGCCTGCAAGGAGAACCAGGCCGAGATCGCGGTCGACTGCATTGCGCCGCCAGTGGGCCAGCATGCCTGAAACCGATGAGGCAATGACCTGATTGGCACCCGTTGCAACGGCGACTGCGGGTGAAATGCCCGAGAAGATCAGTAGCGGCGTGATCAGGAACCCGCCGCCAATGCCGAACATGCCCGCAAGGATGCCGACAGCCGCACCCATCCCGAAGATCGCCAATGCGTTGACGGTGATCTCGGCGATCGGCAGATAGACTTCCATCGAACTCGTCTGTGTTCGCGTGCGGCCCTGTCGCGCAAACCAATTCGGCCCGAATAATCAGCCAGCTTCAGCCTGCACACTTGGCATACCGATAAACGCCTGTTTGCGCTGCGGTTCAAGGGCTGCCGCGAAATAGCGCACCGGCGTGATGCTATGAACACGCCGGTGTGGCTGTGAAGACACCGTTTTCGGCAAATATCAGCCTGTGGCGCTCTTAAGCGAAGTCAGCAGGTCGGGTGTCGCGATACCGGTCGGAATCAGGCCGTTCGCAGTCTGGAACGCCTTGATGGCGTCACGCGTGCGCGGTCCCATCAGGCCATCGGCAGGGCCGGCGTCAAAACCAAGCTGGTTCAGCATCGTCTGCGTTGCACGCACAACCACTTTCGCGTCGAGTGCATCATCCAGACCCGCTTCATCCCATGACGTGCCGGCCTTGACGACATTGGCGCTGTCGACAAGCGGTGTTGCTTCCCAATTGCGCGCCATCCGCTTGGCCACGGCCACATCGTCTGCGCTCAGGCTGGATGCGATCTCGTCGCGCTTTTGCTCGGCTTCCCTGTCGCCCTGTGCTGCAGCGATGGCGAACCACTTGTAGGCTTCCTTCTGGTCGGCCTCGATGCCGAGACCGCGCGCGTAGAGGATCGCCAGATTGAACTGACTGTCGCGAAGACCGTGTTCTGCAGCCTGACGGAACCAGCGGGCGGCTTCCTCGAAGTTAGCCTCGCCTTTGGCGCCTTGTGCGTTCAGCACGGCAAGATTGTGCATCGCCTTGCGGTTGCCCTGGTCGGCGGCGCGCATGTACCACATCTCGGCCATGGAGATGTCGCGGGTTACGCCATGACCTTTCTCGTACAGGCTGCCGAGGCGGTATTGCGCCGGTGCCAGCCCTTGCGCGGCGGCGCGCTGGTACCAGTCGGCCGCCGCCTTCAGGTCCTGGGCGACGCCGCGGCCCTGCGTATAGCGCGAGCCGATCTCGAACTGTGCGGCCGGGTCACCGTCGATGGCGGCTCTCCGGAGGCTTTCCGGGCCGATGGCCGCAGGCAATTGCGTCAACGCGGCCTGCAGCGCTTCGGCTTCCTTGGCAGCCTCGCTTGCATCGAGACGCGGGCCCTTGCCGATTGAATTGGTTGTCATCGAGATGACGCGCGGTTCTTTTGCCGGTGCTTCGCTGAGACCGGGAAGCTTCGGCGCATCACCTGCCGGCGGAGTGCTGTTGCTTTCGCCTTCGGCAGGTGTGGCCTCGACCGGCTCGACTGGTGCGGGCGTCATTCCCGTATCGGCCGGCGTGGTGCCGGAATTTTCGGCCGCAGGCTCGGCTGGTGCAGGTTCCTCAGCAGGCGCCGGTGCTTCGTCTGCCGGCGGTGCTGGCGGTGCGATTTCGGCGGGCGCGGCCATCGTCGGAGGCGTGTCGCCAGCCGGCAATGTCGCGTCGGTGGGCGTGGACTGTTGCGCGATAGGCTCTCCGGACGGTCCATCCGAGGCGGTCATCATGTTGTAGAGCTTAAGCGAGCCGACAACGATGATCAGCGCTGCCGAGATCATCACGATCGACTTGCGGGTTTTGCTCTTTTCCTTGGTCCCGGGAGCGATTGAACGCGCATCGCTCTCGGCTGCGGCTTTCTGGGCCGCACGGCGGGCCGCGGCGATGAAATCCTGTCTGTCGGCTTCGCTGGCGCGTTCGGATGCGGGCAGCGGGTCCGGTTTCGGGCGCCTTGGCGGTTGAGGCAGTGGGGCCGCTGATGCGGCGCCGGGTGCGAGCGGCAGATGCGCGTCTTCGCCATCGTCGCCGGCGGCCTCTTCCATATCCATTACGGGTATGGGGCTGTCGTCTTCGCCATCACCCGCTTGAGGCAGGTCCATGTAGGCGGGATCTTCCTCTATCGGCAGCGGGGCCGTTCCCATTGCCACGGACGGCATGTCTGTCGAAATCTGCGGCATCGGCAGATCGGGTTCGCCCATGCCGACAGGCTCGTCGGCATCATCAAAACTGCCGGCGGAATCCACATGCACATCGTCATCGAGTGCGTCGGCAGCCGTCTGCGACAGCGTATAGATCGGATCGGTGTGTTTCTCGGCTTTTGCCGGAACGGTTTCGATGCTCTCAAGGTCTCCTAGCCGCTCGACGATGGTCGTCAACACGTCGCGCATGACCTCGAGTGTCTGCTCGGTACGGGTGCTTGAGGATTCGCTGGCTGCGCGAAGCGAATTCAACTCGTGCTTCAGATTGTTGATGCTCATCGTGTCGGCAGTGTTGGCGCCGCCGCGGCCGAGCGTCGCCGCAACCTCTTGAGCAGCATGTTTTGCGGCGTCGATGGCACTTGTGCGCACCTGTTCGACACGGCGGACGAGTTCGCCCATCGCCTGGTCGATGTTCGGCGGGTTCGGGCGGCGGCGATCGGATTCCTCGACCATTTCCGCAAGCCGCGCGACTTGCGTCGCCAATTCGCCAACGGCACCCGGTGCGGTTTCGCCACCCTGAAGCGACATGGATTCAAGCCGGTCGGCAAGTCCGGAGATGCGGGATTCGAGAGCTTCGAAGGCGCTCGAATCAAAATTGGCGACCGGTTCTCCACCGGAACGCGCCATGATCTCGTCGAGCCGGTCCTGGATGCCGGCGAGAACGCCTGTATCCGTCCCGCCGGTTTCCTTCTGTGCCGCGATTTCTTCGAGCCGGGAGTTCATCCGGTCGAACTGCATCGCAATGTTCTTCAATGCCTGCGGTCCGGCATCGGCGCGCGCGCGGATCTCACTTCCCAGGTCTGCCAGCTGGCGTTCGATCGCGCCGGCGCTGTCCGCGGTCAGGCCATTGCCGCCGCTGGCGGCAATGGCCTCTATACGCTGGGCCATGGCGTCGAGGCGGCCTGCAAGAGCGTTGGCGATCCCATCGCCGGTGTGGCTCGTGTCGGCAACGGCCGAAGCGATCTCGATCAGCTTGTTTTCGATCCGCTCGAGATCGACCGGCTGATTCATCGCCGCCATTCGGTTCAGGGCCTCGCGCAGGGCGGAAATATTTGTCTTCGTGCCGCTTTCGATGCGCGAGCCGAGCTGGTTGATCTCCTTGCGGATGGCGGAGAGTTCGCCGCGGGTCGCCGTGTCGAGCTGCCCGGACAGATTGGCAAGCCTGTTTTCGAGCGTGTTGCCGAGATGTGCCGATGTGCCATCAACCCGCTTGGCAAGTTGTGCGATATCCTCGCGAAGAGCCGTGATTTCCGCTTTTCGGCTCGTGTCGGCCTGCATGGTGCGGGATTCCGCGTCGAGGTCCTTCTGGCGCTTCAGAATCTGGGAAACGGCGCTGTCGATGCCGCCGATACGCCGGTTCAGTTCCGGATCGGTCGCTGAAACCATGCGCGAGCTTGGCGTGGAAGCAAGCCGGGCGTGTGTCGTTGGGCGTGGTACGGCCCTGAACTGCTTCGACATGGCGTCGAGCTTCTCTTCAAGCCGCTTCGTCTGCGCGGCAATCGCGGCATCCGCCTTTACCGGGGCGGCCTGCTCGTTGCGCGCCTTGAGCTGGCGTGAAATTTCGTCGAGGCGTTTTTCCAGCCGGGACACGGATGCATCGCCCTGGAGCGGCGCCTTCTGTGCGGCAGCCATGTTGGCCGAGATGCGGTCGAGGCGCTTGCCGATTTCCTTCAGTGCGTCGGATGCCGCATTGCGGCTGATCGGGAGGTCTTCGCCAACGACGCGGGCAAGGCCGCCCGCAAGCCCCTTGCCGTTCTTGCTGCCGCTCGACATGGCGTTCTGGAGTTCGCGCACGAGCGCATCTCCATCAGCGCTTGCGGCCTTACCGCCGCGCTCGGCCATGTCGGCGAGAAGTGATTCGATCGAATCGAGGCGATGTGAAAGCAGCCGCATCGCGGTGTGGTCGTCAGCTGCCGGGCGGCTGCCGCGGCCAGGGTCGCTGAAACCGAAATCATTGCCTGTGGCGCCATCGTCCTCGAACAGGGTATCTACCCATTCTTCAAGGGAAAGGCCTGCTTCCCGGGCGGCTTGGCGTGCTGCGCGCCGGACGTTCCGCTGCCGTGCTGAACTGTAGGCCATACGCGTGCTCTTCTCTCACTAAGGACTTGCGGATTGCTGTTGGCGGACGTTGTCTGCGCCCGGTCGCACGTGTCTCACCTTCCTTGCGACACAACAGATGATTAACGTTCATGGTAAATGGAGGGTTAAGCTGCGATCAGGATAACCGAATCAATGCTCGCGCAGCATTCCTGCCCATGGCATTGCGGACGGGGAAGATTGTTGCGAGATTGGCGGCAACAACGAAATTGACGTTAACGTAAGCGGAAGCTATTCGGGTTACAGCACGACAATTCAACCCGAGAGTGATCATGAAAGAGCATTTCACGCACTTTCCATCCGACGACGATACGAGCGACATTGAGCGCGCCCGGAAGCTGTTCACGATCAGCGATCTTGCCCGCGAATTCGGTGTCACCTTGCGCACCTTGCGCTTTTACGAGGACAAGGGTTTGCTCACGCCGAGGCGGGAGGGCAACGCCCGGCTCTACAGCCGCCGCGATCGTGCCCGCCTGAAGCTGGTTCTGATGGGCAAGCGGGTCGGCTTCAGCCTCGATGAAATCCGCGAGATGCTGGATCTCTACGATCTGAAGGACGGCCAGGAGACCCAGTTGCGGGTGTCGCTGGAAAGATTCCGCGAGCAGATCGTTGCCCTGGAACGCCAGAAGCGCGACGTCGAGGAGGCGATCAGCGATCTGACACGCACCTGTGATGTCGTTGAGGGAATCCTGAAACAGCGCACTGCACAGGCAGGTTGATTCTCCTGTCTGCACTGGAAAACGAATCGCCGGCTGATAGCGACAAGAAAACAAGCCGGCCGCTTTGTGGAGGACAAAGCCAATGCCGACCTACAAGGCCCCCGTCGATGACGCGTTGTTCCTGCTGAACGACGTGTTCAACTACGAGCGTTACGGCAACCTGCCCGGCTTCTCCGATGCAACGCCTGACGTGGTCAAGGCGATCCTGGAAGAAGGAAGCAAGTTTGCCGAGGAAGTGCTCCAGCCGCTCAACCAGGTTGGCGACCGGCAGGGCTGCAAGCGCGCTGACGATGGTTCCGTGACGACGCCGGAAGGCTTCAAGGCGGCATACGACCTGATGGCGCAAGCCGGCTGGATCGGGTTGATCGCCAGCCCCGACTACGGCGGCCAGGGCCTGCCCTATACGCTCGGCGTCATCCTCAACGAGTTCGTTTCCTCCGCCAACATGGCCTTTGGCATGTATCCGGGTCTGTCGAACGGCGCCTATGCCGCGCTCGACAAGCACGGCAGTGACGACCAGAAGAGCCTATACCTGCCCAGGCTCGCGTCCGGTGAGTGGTCCGGCACCATGAACCTGACCGAGCCGCATTGCGGCACGGACCTCGGCATGATCCGCACCAAGGCCGTGCCGCAGGGCGACGGCAGCTACAAGATCACCGGCACCAAGATTTTCATTTCCGCCGGAGAGCACGATCTCACCGAAAACATCGTTCATCTCGTGCTCGCCCGCATCGAGGGCGCGGAGGAAGGCGTGAAAGGCATCTCGCTCTTCGTCGTGCCGAAGTTCCTTCCCCGTGGCGACGGCGATCCGGGCGAACGCAATCATGTTTCGTGCGGCTCCATCGAGGAAAAGATGGGCATCCACGGCAACGCGACCTGCGTCATGAATTACGACGAGGCCACCGGCTGGCTGATCGGCGAGGCGCACAAGGGCCTGCGCGCCATGTTCACGATGATGAACGAAGCGCGCCTCGGCGTCGGCATTCAGGGGCTGGCGCAGTCCGAGGTTGCCTACCAGAACGCGGTTGAATATGCCCGCGACCGCTTGCAGGGCCGCGCGCTGACCGGCGACAAGGCGCCCGACAAGCCAGCCGACCCGATCATCGTTCACCCGGATGTGCGCCGCATGCTGATGAACCAGAAGGCCTTCAACGAGGCAGCGCGCGCCCTCGTCATCTGGTCTGCGCTGAAGGCCGATGTCACCCGCGGGTCGCAGGATGAAGCCGAAAAGCAGGCCGCAGAGGATCACATGGGCCTGCTGACGCCGGTGATCAAAGGCGTGCTGACCGACACCGGTTTCATGAACGCGGTCGCCGCCCAGCAGGTCTATGGCGGCCACGGCTACATCGCCGAGCACGGCATGGAGCAGTTCGTCCGCGACGCGCGGATCGCCCAGATCTACGAAGGAGCAAACGGCATTCAGGCGCTCGACCTTGTCGGTCGCAAGCTGCCGCGCGATGGCGGCCGCGCCATGATGGCCTTCTTCAAGGAAGTTACCGACTTTGCCACCGAGCACAGCGAAGACGAAGCGATGAAGCCTTACGTCGAACCCCTTGGTAAGGCGGCAAAGGACCTCGAACGCGCCACCATGTGGTTCATGGCCAACGCCATGGCCAAGCCCGATAATGCCGGTGCCGGATCGACCGACTACCTGCACCTGTTCGGCCTCGTCGCGCTGGCCTACATGTGGGCCATGATCGCAAAGACGGCGCAAGCCAAGATCGCGGCGGGCGATGGCGACAAGGCCTGGCTCGAAGCCAAGCTGGTGACGGGGCGCTATTTCATGCAGCGCATCCTGCCCGAGACCGGCGCGCATGTGCGCCGCATCGAGACGGGCGCCGACACCATGATGGCGCTGCCCGCGGAAGCGTTCTGAGCAGGAGGGGAAATAACACATGCCGGCCATCGATCTGCCCCGCCCGCACTGGATGAACGAGGATCACGCGATCCTTGCCGATGCCGCGCTGAAATTCTTTGAAACCGAATTCGCCGGAAAGGCTGACGACTGGGAAAAGACCGGTATGGTCGAGCGCGCCGACTGGGAGAAGACCGGCGAGGCGGGTTTGCTCTGCGCCGCCATGCCGGAGGAATATGGCGGTGCCGGCGGCACCTTCGCCCATGAGGCGGTGATCACCCACGCGTTGGGTTTGGCCGGTCTCGACAGCTTCGGCATCGCGCTGCATTCGGCGATCGTCGCCCCCTACATCCTGCATTTCGGCACCGAGGAACAGAAACGCCGCTGGCTGCCGAAACTCGCCACCGGCGAACTGATCGGCGCGATCGCCATGACCGAGCCCGGCGCGGGCTCCGACCTGCAGGGCGTGCGCACCTCGGCCAAGCGCGACGGCAACGGCTACGTCATCGACGGCCAGAAGACCTTCATCACCAATGGCCAGCACGCCAACCTGATCATCGTTGTCGCCAAGACCGATCCATCCGCAGGCGCCAAGGGCACCTCGCTCTTCGTGGTCGAGACCGACGAGGTGGAAGGCTTCCGCCGTGGCCGCAATCTCGACAAGGTTGGCCTGAAGGGCAACGACACCTCCGAGCTGTTCTTCGACGAAGTGCGTGTGCCCGCCGACAGCCTGCTCGGCACCGAGGAAGGCCAGGGCTTCGCCCAGCTGATGACCGAACTGCCGCAGGAGCGGTTGCTGGTGGCGGTGCAGGGCATTGCGATGATCGAACGCGCGCTCGACGTCACGATTGGCTACACGAAGGAACGCAAGGCCTTCGGCAAAAGCATCCTTGAGTTCCAGAACACCCAGTTCACGCTGGCCGAGGCCAAAACCGAGGCGACCGTGGCCCGTGTTTTCGTCGATCACTGCATAGAACGTCTTGTCGCCGGAACGCTCGACACCGTCACCGCTTCGATGGCCAAGTACTGGGTCACCGATCTGCAATGCAAGATCGTCGACGACTGCCTGCAGCTGCATGGCGGTTACGGCTACATGGACGAATACCCGATCTCGCGCATGTTCCGCGATGCCCGCGTTCAGCGCATCTACGCCGGAACCAACGAGATCATGAAGGTTCTGATTGCCCGCAGTCTCTAGCGGGATAAAAACCGGGATTTGAAATTCGGCGGAGAAACCGCCGTCAGGAGGATGAGATGCCGGATGCACTGATTTTCGACCATGTCCGCACCCCGCGCGGGCGCGGTAAGAAGGATGGTTCGCTGCACGAGGTGACGGCGGTCGAACTCGCCGCGACCACACTGCGATCCATTCGTGGGCGCAACGGCATCGAGGATACGAAGGTCGTCGATGACGTGGTGCTCGGCTGCGTCGATCCGGTCGGTGAGGCAGGCGCTGACATCGCCCGCGCCGCCGTCTTCCGCTCGGGCTACGACAAGGCGGTGCCCGGCGTGCAGATCAATCGCTTCTGTGCCTCAGGACTCGACGCGATTAATTTCGGCGCCGGCGAAATCACCTCCGGCCAGCATGATCTGGTGATTGCCGGCGGTGTTGAATCCATGAGCCGTGTCGGCATTGGCGCCTCTGGCGGCGCATGGCCGGTCGATCCGCAGGTTGCGCTGCCGTCCTACTTCATGCCGCAGGGCGTCTCGGCTGATCTGATCGCGACGAAATACGGTTTCAGCCGCGATGATTGCGACGCATACGCTATCGAGAGCCAGAAGCGCGCCGCGCATTCCTGGGACAAGGGCTACTTCAAGAACTCGGTGATCCCGGTCACCGACATGAACGGTCTGACCATCCTCGATAAGGACGAGCATATGCGCCCGGACGCGACGATGCAGTCGCTCGGGCAGCTCAATGCCTCCTTCGAGCAGATGGGCGAATTCGGCGGCTTCGACGCGGTGGGCATTCAGGCCCATCCGGAAGTCGAGCGCATCAAGCATGTGCATCACGCCGGCAATTCCTCGGGCATTGTCGATGGCGCTGCCGCCGTTCTGATCGGCAATGCGCGCGCCGGCAAGAAGCTCGGGCTGAAACCGCGCGCCAGGATCAGGGCCTATGCCAATATCGGTTCCGATCCCGCGCTGATGCTGACCGGTCCCATCGACGTCACCGAGAAACTTTTGAAGCGCTCGAAGATGAAACTGTCGGATATCGACCTTATCGAGATCAACGAGGCATTCGCCTCCGTCGTGCTGCGCTACCAGCAGTATTTCGATATCCCGTCCGACAAGCTCAACGTCAATGGCGGGGCGATTGCCATGGGACACCCTCTAGGGGCGACCGGTGCGATGATCTTCGGCACCGTGCTGGACGAGCTTGAACGCCGCGACCTCAACACCGCGCTTGTCACGCTGTGCATCGGTGCCGGCATGGGCACGGCAACCATTATCGAGCGGGTGTAAGCGGAGAGGGCAATCATCATGACCATCAAGAATTTCACCCTCGACACGGACGCCGACGGCATCGTCACAATTACCTGGGACATGGAAGGCAAGTCGATGAACGTCATCGACATGTCCGTGATGGATGAGCTGGAGCAGATCGTCGACAAGCTGACGACGGATGACACGATCAAGGGTGCGGTCATCACGTCGGGCAAGGAGTCCTTCTGCGCCGGCGCCGACCTCACCATGCTCGATGCGTTGCTGAAGCAATATCACGCAGGCGTGCGCCAGAACGAACTCGAAGCCAACAAGGCGCTGTTCGACAACTCCCGGCGCCTGTCACAGATATTCCGCGCTCTGGAAACCTGCGGCAAGCCGGTGGTCGCGGCGATCAACGGTACCGCGCTGGGCGGCGGTCTGGAAATCTGCCTTGCCTGCCACCACCGCGTCGCGTCTGACAACGAGAAGACCAAGCTTGGCCTGCCGGAAGTGAAAGTCGGCCTTTTGCCCGGCGCAGGCGGCACCCAGCGTGTCGCCCGCATGGCGCAGCCTGCCGACGCGCTGCAATTCCTGCTGCAGGGCCGCGAATTGCGCGTCGTGCAAGCGCAGGCCATGGGTCTGGTTGACAGGGTGGTGCCGGCTAAAAAGCTTATTGAGACGGCAAAACAATGGATCAGGGACGGCGGTAAACCGGTCGCGCCATGGGATGGCGACGGCTTCAAGAACCCGGCTCGCGTCTTTTCGCCCGCCGGTATGATGACCTTCATGCCGGCCAACGCGCTTTATCGCAAGGAAACCTGGGACAACTATCCCGGCGCACGCGGCATCCTCTCATGCGTCTATGAAGGGTCGCTGGTGCCCTTCGACACCGCGCTGACCATCGAGTCGCGTTACTTCGCCAACGTGCTTAAAAGCCCGCAGGCAGCAGCCATGATCCGCTCGCTGTTCGTCTCCATGCAGGAGCTGAACAAGGGCGCGCGCAGGCCCAAGGACATCAAGCCGAGGAAGCTGAAAAAGGTCGGCGTGCTCGGAGCAGGCTTCATGGGGGCCGGCATTGCCTACGTCACCGCCAATGCCGGCATCGACGTTGTGCTGATCGACCAGACCCAGGAAGCGGCAGACCGTGGCAAGGCGCAATCGGAAAAGCTGCTCACAGACAGCTTGCGCAAGGGCCGCATCAAGGAAGCCGACAAGGACGCGGTCCTTTCCCGCATCAACGCGACCACCGATTATGCCGAACTGTCCGGCTGCGAACTCGTCATCGAAGCGGTGTTCGAGGACCGCAATGTCAAGATCGACGTGATCCAGAAGGCCGAAGCCCACCTGAGCCGTTCGGCGATCTTTGCCTCCAACACTTCGACCCTGCCGATCACCAGCCTTGCCAAGGCGAGCGCCCGGCCCAAGAGCTTCATCGGCATTCACTTCTTCTCGCCGGTCCACAAGATGATGCTGGTGGAAGTGATCATGGGCAAGCGTACCGGCGACAAGGCGCTGGCACTGGCGCTCGATTACATCCGCGCCATCCGCAAGACGCCCATCGTCGTCAACGACGTGCGCGGCTTCTACGCCAACCGCTGTGTCGGCAACTACCTGCTCGAAGCCCACCTGATGGTGATGGAGGGCATCCCGCCGGCGATGATCGAGAACGGCGCGCGCATGGCCGGCATGCCGGTCGGCCCGCTGACGCTGACCGACGAGGTCGCCGTGGACCTTGCCTGGAAGATCCTTCAGGCGGCCAAGAAGGACCTTGGCGAGAAGGCCGTCGATCCACGCCAGGAAAAGCTGCTGGAGGAGATGGTCGTCAAACGCGGGCGCCTTGGCCGCAAGGCCGGCAAGGGCTTCTACGAGTACCCCGATGTCGGCAAGAAATATCTCTGGCCGGAGCTGACCGGGCTCGCGCCGGAGCAGAAGTCCGCCGACGATGTGAGCATCGATGAAATCAAGAACCGGTTCCTCGCCACCATGGCGCTGGAGGCCGCGCGCTGCATCGAGGAGAAGGTGGTGGTCGATGTCCGCGAGGCCGATGTCGGCTCGATCCTTGGCTTCGGCTTCGCGCCATGGTCAGGCGGCACGCTCTCCTACATCGACATGATCGGTACGAAGGCCTTCGTCGAGATGTGCAAGGGGCTGGCGAAGAAACACGGCAGGCGCTTCCGCATCAACAAGCTGCTGAAGGAGATGGCCGGGAACGGCGAGACCTTCTATGGACGTTTTCCGCCGGGTGGTGCGGTTGACACTGCGAAGGCTGCCTGAACCTGCCATGTGAAGGCCGGATTCATCCGCCACAAAACCGTCTGTTGCGGGCCGGCTGCAAGGCCGTCCCTGCAGTTGTCCTGTATGGAGTAAAACCATGCCTGTTGGCGTCATTTTCCGCGTTCTCATTGCGATTGGGATTTGTGCCGCGGTTGCGGTCGCGGTGCGGGCGGAAACCGCGCCTTCCGACGAAAACGGGCGCTATCTGTTGCGCAAGGCCGAGGATGGCTGGTTCCGGGTCGACCAGAAAACCGGACAGGCGTCGCTGTGCCGGGAAGGCAATGTCGGCTTCACCTGCGAACTGGTCCCCGATGACCGCGATGCCCTGCTCGACGAGATTACCCGGCTGGCGGAGGAAAACGCCATGCTGCGCGCTCAGGTCGCAAAGGGCGGCATGCCGCAATTGCCGGGCAAAGCCGATACGCCGGATGCGAAGAAGGATGACGGTATAAAGCTGCCGAGCAGGGAAGACCTCGACAAGGTGATGGAGACCTTTCGTGCGATGGCCGAACGCTTCATGGCCATGGTGAAAGACCTCGAGAAACAGTTCTCGGAGGAATCGAAGCAATAGCGTTTTCAGGCAGCCGCAATCGCTGCGTTGAGGAAATCATCGATCCGCCGAAGCCCGTCCTGCGCCAGTTTCCCCGGAAAGGCCTGGAAGACATGCGCCCCGCCGGGAAAGACACCAAGCTCAGTGTCATTGCCTGCCGCCGCCCATAGCGGTGCCATCATCAGCGTATCATCCAGCAGCAGGTCGCGCGTTCCAACCGAGAAGAGAGCCGGGCACAGGCCGGAGAGATCGGCCAGCATCGGCGAGATGGCCGGATCCTCGACGGAATATTCCCCCTGCACGAAGCATTCGCAGAACTTCTCGATGTCGCGGGTGTTGAGAACAAGCTTCTCCGTACCCCAGCGGCGCACGCTGGGCGTCTGCCTGAGGTCGTAGCAGCCGGCAACCAGATTGGCTCCCGCGAAAGGCATCACCCGATGAACATCACGCAGCCTGATCAGCGTCAGCACCGAAAGATGCGCGCCGGCGGATTCCCCGCCAATGGCCAAGGCGCCGCCACCCAGGTCTTTCAGCCCGCCGCTCAGCAACCATAGGGCTGTGTCCTCGCAATCGTCCGGCCCTGCGGGATAGGGATGTTCCGGCGACAGCCGGTAGTCGACGCTGACGACGGTCAGGCCGGTGTTCTCCGCGATGCGCTGCAGGCGCGGATCGTTCTCGCGCGCAGCACCCACCACCCATCCGCCGCCATGGATGTGCAGGTAGACGCCACGCGAGTCGCGCGCCAGCGGCGCGATGATCCGCAGGGGAATGGGGCCACCACGTCCCTCGATTTCAGTAACACGGGCATTCTCGGCAGGCTCCACGACGGGGAAGGGACCAAGCCCCTGCGCGCGGCGGTCGCGGATCACCTGCGGCGGAAACGTCCACATGTCGGGAAGGCCGGAAAGCGCCTTCAGGATGCCGGCGTTGATCGCCTTCGTTTCGGCGCTGATGGAGGCGGGGTCGAAGACGGCGGGATCGAGAGTGAGGCCGGATTGGCTCATGAGGGAGTTTCCGTTGTTTACGCGGGCAGATAGAGTTCGGTTAGATCGGTACTGAAGCAATTCCAGGAAAAGTGTAAGCGGTTTTCCGTCCGGAATTGCGTAAATTATGAATCTTTAAGAAGGCAAGCCGCATGCGCAATTGTCAGCATATTGTGCAGATCGACACTGAAGGTCAGGGCATGACCGACATAACCTCCGGCGTTGCCCGCTGGCTTGCTGTTGAAAAGGTGCAAACCGGCTTGCTGACCCTTTTCATCCGCCACACGTCGGCGTCGCTGACAATTCAGGAGAACGCCGACCCTACGGTGCAGGTCGATCTGATGGACGCGCTTGACGGTCTTGCTTCGCGCGATGCGCCATACCGCCATCACACCGAGGGTCCGGATGACATGCCGGCTCATATCCGTTCCATGCTGACGGATGTTTCGCTCCAGGTCCCCGTGCGCGATGGGCGCATGCTGCTCGGCACCTGGCAGGGCATCTATGTCATCGAACACCGCGACCGGCCGCACCGCCGCGAAGTGGTGATGCATTACGCCGGCGACTGACGGGTCACATCAGGACGAAACCTTCCGGCAGCGTCAGCCACAGCGCAATTGCAACCACCCAGAACACCGCCGCAACAGCTGCAACATGATTGGCAAAGGTGAAATAGGTGTCTTGCAGAGTCTGGCCGGCAAGCTTCTGGGCTTGTTCGGCAACGGGCCGCTCGTTCTTCTTCAGCATGATCCACAGTTCCGTCTTGCGATAGTCGCGGAACGGTGCCTGTTGGGCGCGGAAGATGAGGATGACAGCGAGGCCCGTGGTCAGCATGGCGCCGGTCTTGGCGGCGAGAATCGGATCGTAGCTCAGGCCAAGGACAATGCAGACGATCGCCAGCCCGGCGAAGCCACAGCCCCGGGCGACAGATATCAAGGCAAGTGAGTTAAGTTTCTCCATGCCGTCATGCCGTCGTTTGCTGTGGCAGATTTCACCACAGATGCCGGCAAGGGCAAGTCACGTTTTCTTGCGATGCTACAAGTTTGCTGCGGGCGCAGAGGTTCAGATAGACATCACGAACGGAAGCATGATCGAAAGCGCCAGCAGGCAGGCCGACAAGCCGGCCATCGCCTGGGCAAACCAGACATCGGCATCGATGGGCTTGCTGACAGCGCGTGTGAATGCGAGTTCGGCACCGTCGCGATGTGGCGCATTCGGCCAGAACGGCAGGCCGGTAAGCGCGCCGCGGCGCACCGCGCGCAGGCAGAAGGCAATCGCAAAACCCAGGCTCATCAGGCCGCCGAATTTGGCGCCGGCGGCGATGTCGTCGCCATAGCCGAGCATGATCCAGGTCAGCGCAAAGCATGCCACGCCAAAGACGCAGCCGGCTTCCATCATGTTCGGATCGTTCAAATCGGGCATCTCGTCTCTCCACGATCATCGCGCATGCGGCAGACATTTGCGCACGCCTTTCCAAGATCATGGGGGACGGGGTTTAAGAAAGCCTTTTCCCGAACGGTTAATTGCCTGTCGACGCGCCTTCGTGCGCAGTCTCAATGCGCGAGATTGTAGATGATGCGGGCGATATCGCTTTCCAGCGGGAAGGAGAGCATACCCATGACGTGATAGCCGAGGATCCACGGCAACACGTAGAAACGGATGATGAAGAAGAACCAGGCCACGAAGAGCGGCACCATGGGATCGAGCAGGAAGCCCGGCGTGATCGGCCTGAAGATGCGCAGGATCGGGTTTGTCGCGCGTACGAAAAACTTCATGAAGAAGAAATCGGAATCCTCGCGCAGGAAGATGTTCATCGCCGAGCGCCCGATCAACGTCCACATGATGACGCCAAGGACATAGTCGAGAACGACGACCCACAGCGGATAGATATCGAGCGGAGGCGTTTCCATCGGTGATCTCCGTTGTCCGGCGTGGCAGGTTTTCCGCGCATCTTATAATCGCTCATGCGCTCAAAAGAAGAGGGCGGGGCACGTGCCCCGCCCTCTGTATCTTACTTCGGGATGTCGCTTAGTGCGACGAACCCAGAATGGTCTCGCCGCTCGGGATACGGGTATCGTCGACCATCTTCTGAATCTCGGCGGAAGGCGCCGGGGTCAGAAGGCTGACGACGATCATGCAGATCAGGCTGACCGGCATGCCGATGATACCGAAGCGGATGTGGTCGATGCCCCACCACGGTGCCATGCCGCCGGCATAGACCATGTAGAGGTACCACGAACCGACGCAGAAACCGCCGACCATGCCGGCGATGGCGCCGGCCTTGTTGGCACGCTTCCACCACACGCCGAGAACCAGCGGGAAGAACAGGCCGGAGCAGGCAAAGTCGAATGCCCATGCCACGGAGCCGAGAATTCCCGTCAGTCTCAGTGATGCGACGGCCGCGCCTGCCGCGCCGATGAACAGCAGCAGGACACGTGCAACGATCAGGCGCTTCCTGGTGTCCGCCTTCGGGTCGATGATCTTGTAGTAGAGATCATGCGACAGCGCGTTGGCGATCGCCAGCAGCAGACCATCGGCGGTCGACATGGCAGCCGCCAGGCCGCCGGCAGCCACGAGGCCGGAGATCACGTAGGGAAGCCCTGCGATTTCCGGAGTGGCGAGCACGACGATGTCGGGCCGCATGAAGAACTCGTTCAACTGAACGATTCCATCGCCGCTCTGGTCGGCAACCGCGAGCATGCCCACGGACGACCAGTGCTTGACCCATTCGAGGTTCGAGACTTCCTCGAAGGACTTGCCGATGACCGAGGTCGCAAGGTTCGGATCAAGCAGCTGCAGCTTCGTCAGCGTGGCAAGAGCCGGTGCCGAGAAGTACAGGAAGAAGATGAACAGCAGCGACCAACCGACCGAACGGCGAGCCGCACGGACGGACGGGGTGGTGAAGTAACGCATCAGGATGTGGGGCAGCGAAGCCGTGCCGCACATCATGCAGATGGCGAGTGTAACCATTCCCCATTCGTTGCCGGCAGGCGAGTTCTGCGGCGTGGTGAGCACCCTGACGCCCTTGACGCCAACGTCCCCTGCAGCCTTGCTCAGTCCGTACTGCGCTTCCAGCTCGGCAATGCGGTGCACCGCGCCACCATAGGAGAAGTGCGGAATGATGCCGAAGCCCTGCTTGTTGGACATCCAGATGATCGGCGTCAGATAGGCGATGATCAGCACGATGTACTGGGCCACCTGGGTCCAGGTCACGCCGCGCATACCACCGAGCATCGAACACACGAAGATGCCGAGAAGGCCCATCCACACGCCGAGTTCGAACGGAACGCCGAGCGTTTGTGCGGCAATCGTTCCCGTCGCGTTGATCTGTGCCGTCACGTAGGTGAACGAAGCCACCACGAGAACGACGATCGCGCAGAAACGGGCAAGGTTGCCGCCGTAACGGGTGCCGATGAAGTCGGGAACCGTATAGCAGCCAAACTTGCGCAGGTACGGCGCCATCAGCGAGTTGACGAGCACGTAGCCGCCCGTCCAGCCGATGATGAACCCGAGATACGGGTAACCGCCGAAGTAGACGCCGCCGGCGAGTGCCACGAACGATGCGCCGGACATCCAGTCCGCCGCCGTGGCCATGCCGTTGTAGAGCGCCGGAACTTCGCGTCCCGCCACGTAGTAGGCTGATGCCTCAGCCGTGCGCGACAGGTAGCCGATGATGGCATAGATCGCGATGGTGAAGCACAGGAAGCCGATGCCAATGGCTTTCGCGCCGGCACCCATCTTCTCGAACACCGCCATCAGAACGAAGAATGCGAGGAAGCCAAGCGTGTACAGCGCGTACACCTTGGCCAGATTATCGGTAAATTTTCCCTTGATCATGACGCCCCCCTATTCGTCCGCGACGCCGAACTCTTCATCGATCGCATCCTGGCGCCAGTTCTGGAACCAGATGAGAACGACGAAGCCGATCAGCGACCCCTGGACACACATGTAGTAGCCCAGCGGGAAGCCCAGGAAGTTCATCGAGTTAAGAGAATTTGTAATCCAAGGCACGACCATTGAGAGAATGAACCACACAATCAGCACCAGAATGGTCAGATTGCGGGTCTTCTCCCAATGCCGCGCAGCTGCGTCGGCATTGGCAGACATTCGGGTTTCCTCCCCCACTTTAATTACGTACCGACTAGCACGGCACGATAAAACACTGCCCGGACTCCCGGCACAGTGTCGGAAGAATACTTGTAAGCCCGATCACATGGCTTATGAATAAGACCATGGTAGCGGTCTGTTAATTATTGGCTCCGGTGGAATGTTTGCCTTTCTGAAAAACAGTACGGAATTCATGCGTGAGTTTGCCGGGCGTCTTGTTTCCGGGCGGGATTCGGGCGCCTTGGCGGATGCCGCGAGCCTTTGTTATTTCGCCCGCACCCGCGCCGCCTACGTCACCCAGAAGAAGCTCTACGAATACGTCAAGGCTCGCATGGGCACGAGCTATCCGCGCAACTTCGAGAATGACGATTTCATCGCGTCCATGAACATTGCCAAGATGCATGTCTTCGCCGCAGGTCTCGCCGACATGACCATGTTTGCCGTTGCCAACGGCACGGATCGGACGAGCCTGAGCGATGATGACCGCGCCGTCATCGCCCGCCAGTGTTATGTTGCCGGGCTCGACGAGAACGACGACGGCAACGTGGTGCCCGAACATCGTGATGAATGGATGGCGGCCCTCGATGACCGTATGGGCGGCGCGGTCTGGCGTGTGACCGGGGCCGACGAACACCATTTCACCCAGAGTCCGAAGGCGTTGGTGAAATGGGCGCCGATTACTGATTCGCTCAAGAAGTATGATGTCGACATCGTGGAAAATTCGATCCGTTTCGCCTGGCAGGAAGTGCGGAGCGATTTCTTCAAGCGGGTCGATCCGCAGGCGATTGCGGCATCATGGCTGAACAGCGGGGATAACCGCTGACAATACAGGGGGAGGAACGCGCGTGAACGCGATAGGTAACGAAGCCTCGGGCGGGGCAAGGCTTGTTATTGCGGATGACCATCCGCTTTTTCGGGATGCCTTGCGGCAAGCGCTTTTGAATGGGGCAGGCGGGGACGCCGACGTTTCTATCGGGGAAGTGAAGGAGGCCGGCTCGATCGATGACGTGATGTCGGAGCTTTCCGAAAACCCGGGTACCGACCTCGTCCTGCTCGATCTCACCATGCCGGGTGTGCGCGGCCTTTCGGGCCTGATGAATCTGAGAGCCCGTTTTCCCGATGTTCCCGTCGTCGTGGTTTCCGCCAGCGATGATCCGGCCGTGGTCCGCCGCTGTGCGGATTTCGGCGCATCGGGCTTTATCCCCAAGTCCCTGCAGGTCGCGGAGATGCGCGGGGCCGTTGCAAGCGTCATAGACGGTGGCGAGTGGTTTCCGCCGGACATCGACCTTGCCACGGAAGACGAGAATGAACTTGCCGACATCGCTCACCGGCTTGCCACACTGACGCCGCAGCAGGTGCGGGTCCTGATGATGCTCGGCGAGGGGCTGCTCAACAAGCAGATCGCTTATGAGTTGAGCGTTTCGGAGGCGACGGTGAAAGCGCACGTCTCCGCCATTCTTCAGAAGCTGGGTGCTGATAGCCGGACCCAGGCCGTCATCATGGTCAACCGCATAGATGCGCTTCAGCGCGACGCCTTCCCTCTGACCGAGGCTGACTGAAGCTGTCAGCGTGGGCTCACTCCGCGGCTTCGCGCCGTGAATAGCGCGAAAGCACAGCCCGCAAAGCCGCAGGCTTGACCGGTTTGTGCAGCACCACTGCATCCTGTGCTTCCGCGGCATCGCGCACTTCGGGGGAGCGGTCTGCCGTCAGCAGGATGACCGGAATGTCCGCGCCCAGCTTCCAGCGCAGGGTCTTGGCAACATCCAGGCCGGTGCCGCTGTCGAGATGATAGTCCACGATCAGGACGTCGGGCGAAGGTGCCGGCGGACGGATGGCGACAAGTGCCTTCTGCTGGGACTGGGCCGTTCGCACACCGCATCCCCATCCGCCAAGAAGCGCTGCCATGCCATCGAGAATCTTCGGCTCGTTGTCGACGCAAAGAACGTTGAGCGGCATCAGCCGGCTGCGGTTCTGCCGGACATCCGGCGCCGAAACAACGCTTGGTGCTCCCGCCACGACCGGCAGTTCTATGGCAAACATCGACCCGTGCCCCGGGGTGGACCGGATATCGACATTGGTGCCCAGCAGCCGCGCCATGCGTTCCACGATCGAGAGCCCGAGTCCCAGGCCGCGAGCCATTTTTTCCGCGCCATCGAGCCGCTTGAACTCATGGAACACGGCTTCGCGCTGGCTGTCGGGAATGCCCTCGCCCGTATCGTAGACAGCAACCACGAGCCGCCCGTTCTTGCGCCGGCAGCCAACCAGAACCCGGCCCTTGCGGGTGTATTTGATTGCGTTGGAGATCAGGTTTTGCAGCAGCCGGCGGACGAACCGGCGGTCGCTGCGCACGCTGACGGAACAAGGCAAAATCCGCAGATCGAGCCCCTTTTCCTCGGCCATCGCCGCGAATTCGATCCGAAGCGGCTTGAGAAGGTCTTCGATGCTGAAAACTGAGTATTCCGGTTTCATCGCGCCGGCATCGAGACGCGATATGTCCAGCAGGGTCGAAAGGATTTCCTCCACAGCTTCCAGTGATCCATCGATGTTTTCGGCAATCCGCCGCTCCTCGGGGCGCATCCTGCGTTCCACAAGACTGGATACGTAGAGCCGCGCCGCGTTGAGAGGCTGCAGAATGTCGTGGCCGGCAGCGGCCAGGAATCGCGTTTTGTCGGCATTGGCGTTTTCAGCCGTCGCGCGCGCCTGCTCCAGTTCCGCGTTGAGGCGCGTCAGCGCCTCGGTGCGTTCACGCACGCGTTTTTCAAGCGTCTCGTTTGCCGCCGCCAATTCCCGCGCTGTGCGCACCCGGTCGGTTACGTCGGATACTGTCAGCACCAGCCCGCCATCGGGCATGGAATCGGGGCGAAACTCGATCACCTGGCCGGTTGGCGTCTGCTTCGTCTGGAAGACTTCGCCGCGCACGGTGCCGCGCAGACGCTCATCGATCAACGCCTCTCCGACACCGCCGCCGCGGTCGGCTTGCGGTAACGAGTAGCGGTAGATATCGGCGAGCGTCGTGCCGACCTGGCCGAAAATGGGCGGCAGATCGAGTGACGTACGGAATTGCCGGTTCCAGCAAATCAAACGCAGATCCCGGTCGAAGACGCCGATACCCTGGTGCACGTGATCGAGTGCGGACTGCAGCAGGTCGCGATTGTATTGCAGCGCGGCGGAAGCATCATCGAGAAGCTTGCGGGCCGACTGGCTGCCGGCATTGCGCTTTTCCAGCAGCAGGGACAGCGCCACGCGTGCCGATGCGGCACCGATCGCGCTGGCGAGCACCCGCTCCGCGTAGCGCACGAGATGGACATCCGCCTCCGAACCCGGCTCCAGTGTCTGCCCGCGTTCGTCGGCAAAGGATTCCAGATGGCGCCGGGCGCGCTCGTCGCCGAGATAACGTGCGATCGTCTCGCCGATATCGCTGACGCGAAGGCTCGTGCGCGACAGGCGGATGCCCTGCGGGATAGGACGCAGGTCTTCCGGCACGAACTGGCTCGCTTGCAGCCGCTCGATGGCTTCCGACTGCCGCAGGATGGACACCACGACATAAGCGAGCACATTGAAGACCAGGCTCCAGAACACCCCGTGGGTCAGCGGCGTGAATTCGATGCCGAACAGCTGCAAAGGGCGCAGGAAGGCGAACCCGAACAAACCATCTTCGAGGATGGTGCGTGGCAGCAGGCCGGCTGTAACAAGGTTCGGAACCAGCAGGGTGAATGCCCACACGGTAATGCCTGCCGCCATTCCCGCCATCGCTCCGTAGGCGGTTGCGCGCCGCCACACCAGGCCGATGAAGAAAGCCGGGGCAAGTTGCGCGATTGCCGCGAAAGACACCAGGCCGATGGAGGCCAGTGCCGCGTTGCCGGCGATCACCCGGTAATAAGCATAGGCGAGGATCAGCAATACGAAAATGGCGCCCCGGCGAATGAACAGCAGCTTCGGGCCGAGTGCTGCGTCGGGCGATTGCATGTCCGCGCGCCGCAGCAGTACCGGCGCCACAAGATCGTTGCAGACCATGATGGCGAGCGCCACGCTGGCGACGATCACCATCGCGGTTGCTGCCGACAGGCCCCCGACAAAGGCCGCGATCGTCATCAGATTGGCATTTGCGGTCATCGGAAGCAGCAGGACGAACATGTCTGGATTGAAGTCGGATTTCCCGAACAGCAGCACGCCCGCGGCCGCGATCGGGACGACGAACAGATTGATCATGACGAGATAGAGCGGAAACAGCCACGCGGCCGCGCGGGCTTCTTTTTCCGTGTTGTTCTCAACCACTGCGACATGGAACTGGCGCGGCAGCAGGAGAGAACAGACAAAGCTGAGGAAGATCATGGTCAGCCACGGCCCGCCAGCCGGGGCGCTCGTGAACCTTTCCGACACCTCCGGGTTTTCCGACATGGCGCGCATCAGCTCGCCGGGGCCATCATACATCGAATAGATCACGAACAGGCCGACGGCGAGAAAGGTCAGCAGCTTGATGAGGGATTCGGCCGCGATCGCCAGCATCAGCCCGTGCTGGTGCTCCGTTGCATCGATGTGGCGTGTTCCAAACAGGATCGCGAACATCGCCAGCATAAGCGTCACGAACAACGCGATGTCGCCGAAGACAGGTACCGGGGTGCTCGTCCCGTCGATGCTCAGGTAGGCGACCATCGTCGTCAGGGATTCCGAGACCGCCTTGAGCTGCAACGAGATGTAGGGGATCGCGCCGATCATTGCGATCAGGGTCACTATGGCGGCGACGCCCTGGCTCTTGCCGTAGCGCGACGCGATGAAGTCGGCCACCGAGGTGATGTTGTGTGTTTTTGCAAGCCGGATGACGCGGCGCAGCAGCAGGTAGCCTGCTCCGACCATGAGTGCCGGACCGATGTAGATCGTCAGGAAGTCCCAGCCTTGCCGGCTTGCAAGGCCAACGCTGCCGAAGAATGTCCAGGATGTGCAATAGACGCCGAGCGTCAGCGCATAGATCAGCGGGCGGCCGCGCTCCCAGGCGCCATTCTGCGCCATGCGGTCGCCATAGCTCGCCACGGCAAAAAGGAAGCCGAGATAAACGATCGCGATGACGACGACGACCCAGCCCTGCATGTCAACTCCGTCTGACTGGCATTAGGCCGCAAACGTGATCACAAAGCCGCGCGCAAGTCCAATGCGGTGAAAGTCATCCGCTGCTTGTTCGACGTCAAAATTGGCTTCGACCAGACGCGTAGGTTTGTGCTCAAATGCTTCGATGCGGGTGCCTGCACAATGCAGGAACAACACGGGAGGAGGCATCCGGGATGACCAGGCGAATTAGCGCCATACCCCTGTCTGCAATCGATGCGGTGGTCTTCGACACCGAAACCACCGGGCTCGATGTCAAGACCGCGCGCATCATCCAGATCGGCGGGGTCCGGCTGCATGAGGGTGAACTGGAGCCGGATGGCGAGCTGGAAACGTTCGTTGCGCCCGGCATTCCGGTGCCTCCGGACTCCACGAAAGTGCATGGCATTTCCGACGCCGATCTGGATGGTGCGCCGGCTTATGTTGAAGCCTGCAAGCGTTTCGACAGCTTCGCTGGCGAACGTATCCTGATAGGTCATTCGGTTGGGTTCGATCTCGCCGTCATGCAGGCGGAATCCGAACGTGCCGGCCTGAAATGGCAGCGGCCAAGAGCCCTTTGCACCCGCATGCTCGCGCAGGTGGTTCAACCCAATCTGCCGACCTACGACCTCGAAGCTTTGGCAAGCTGGCTGGGTGTCGAGCTTTCAGGCCGCCACAGCGCCATAGGCGATGCGCGCTCAACGGCCCGCATATTCTGTGCGCTGGTTCCCCGGCTGCTGGAGCGCAATGTGCGCACGCTTGCCGAAGCCGAAGCCGCCTGCGGACGCTTGTCCGCCGCTCTGGAGGAACAGTACAAGGCGGGATGGCATCTCCCGGTGCGCAGCGAAGAGGTGGTGCTGAGCGAGAAGGCGCTGGCGCGTGTCGACGCTTATCCCTACCGGCATCGCATTCGTGATCTGATGAGTAGCCCGCCAACGGTCCTGGGGCCGAAAACAACGCTCAAGGATGCCCTTGCGACGTTCGTGAACCGCAAGATCAGCTCGGTATTCGTCGGCGTTGAAGACGATCTGAATCGCAACAACACCGGCATTATCACAGAGCGGGATGTGTTGCGGGCCGTTGCAGAGGACGGTGGCGCTGCGCTGGACCACCCGATCGCCGACTACATGAACATGCCGCTCGAAAGCGTCTTCGCGGATGCGTATCTCTATCGTGCCATGGGGCGCATGTCCCGGTTGCGCATTCGCCACCTGGCGGTGATCGAGCCGGATGGCCGTGTCGTCGGTGCCATCAGCGCCCGCGATCTGCTCCGGTTGCGTACGACCGATGCGATTTCGCTTGGCGACGAGATCGACCGCGCACCCAGTGCCAAGGCTCTTGGGGTCGCTTTCGCCAGGCTTCCGGTCATAGCGCGCGGTCTTCGCAACGAGGATATCGAGGGGCGCGAAGTGGCCGGTGTCGTCAGCCGTGAACTCTGCGCCATGACGCGCCGCGCCGCGGAACTGGCCGAAACATCCATGGAGCAGGAAGGTTATGGCGAGGCACCCGCCGCATACGCGGTGCTGGTGCTGGGATCAGGCGGCCGGGGCGAAAGCCTGTTGGCTGCCGATCAGGATAACGCCATCGTCCACGCAGACCTTTCCGACGCGGACAAGGAACGAGGGGATGCATGGTTCGCCGAGCTCGGCAAACGCATCGCGGATACGTTGCACGAAGCCGGCATCCCCTATTGCAAGGGCGGCATCATGGCCAGCAACGAACAATGGCGCGACAGCGTCAGTGGCTGGAAGTCGCGTGTGGATACGTGGATACGGCATTCAAAACCGGAAGACCTGCTCAATGTCGATATCTTCTACGACATGCGCGCCGTCCACGGCGATGCCGGACTCGCGGACGAAATCTGGCGCTACGCCCATGAGCACGGCCATTCCGAGATACCCTTTCTCAAGCTGCTGGCCCAGCAGGCGGCGGGCTTTCAGCCCCCTCTCGGCCTTTTCGGCGGCTTCAAGACCGAGAACGGGCGTGTCGATCTCAAGAAGGGCGGATTGTTTCCCCTGGTCGCCAATGCCCGCGTTCTTTCGATCCGTCACGGTATCCTGCACCGTGCCACCCCTGACCGACTGAACGGCGTCAGGGCCCTCGAAATCGGTGCGGGCAACGACCTCGAGCGCGCTGTCGATGCCCACGCAATCCTGCTCGATGCGATGCTTGACCAGCAGATCGACGACATCGAGCGTGGATTGCCGCCCAGCAATGCCGTTGAAGTGGCAAGCCTGTCAGCGCCGCAGCAGGAGCGTCTCAAGCGGGCACTCGGGAATCTTTCAAACCTCGACGAGATGGTGCGCGGGCTGCTTTTCGCCAAAACCTGACGTGATCGGCGCTATGCCGCCGCGGCCAGTCTGCGATGCAGAAAGTGGCTGGATCATTCGCGGTTCTGCAGGCACATATACGTATATGCGCAAGTCACAGGGTTGTTGAACCAGGTCGGAACATCAGGAGGCGATAGTTCACATGAGCATGATCCAGGAATTCAAGGAATTTGCCATCAAGGGCAACATGGTCGACCTTGCAGTCGGCGTTATCATCGGCGGCGCATTCGGGGGTATCGTCACGTCTCTTGTGAACGACATCATCATGCCGATTATAGGTCTGATCACGGGCGGCGTGGATTTCTCCAACATGTTCGTCCAGTTGGCCGGTGAACCGAAGGCCACACTCGATGCGGCCCGCGAGGCCGGTGCGACGCTCGCCTACGGCAATTTCATCACGCTGGTGATCAACTTCCTCATCGTTGCCTGGGTCCTGTTCCTCGTCATCAAGGCGATGAATTCATTGAAGCGTGAGGCAGAAGCCGCACCGGAAGAGGCCCCTGCGCCGCCGCGCAACGAGGTGCTGCTGGAAGAGATTCGCGACCTCCTGAAGAAGAAGTAAGGCCCGGGGCCGCTGGTTGCCCCGCTTGAAAGACA
Organism: Rhodobiaceae bacterium; assembly: GCA_020637855.1. GTDB lineage: Bacteria > Pseudomonadota > Alphaproteobacteria > Rhizobiales > Tepidamorphaceae > JACKJK01. Next base: position 120,831 of record JACKJR010000005.1, read on the forward strand.
GGTATCCTCATGTCGTCATCCATAGCCCCGTATCCGGCGGGGATAGAGGCGCTGAGCGACCGCGCGTCCGCTTCTCCCGAAAGCGGTATCGTCGAAGTGCTGAACTACGGAATGGGCCGTCAGGGAATTATCCCGCTGTGGGCCGGCGAAGGCGATATTCCAACGCCGGCCTTCATCTGCGATGCGGCAACCGCAGCACTTGCCGAGGGGCAGACATTTTATACCTACCAGCGCGGCATTCCGCCCCTGCGAAACGCGCTGGCGGAGTACACCGGATGGCTCTACGGGACGCCGAACTCGTTCGAGCGTTTTTTTGTTACCGGTTCCGGCATGCAGGCGATCCAGACGGCAATACTGCTTACTGCCGATCCGGGTGATGAGATCGTCTATCATGCGCCGGCCTGGCCCAATCTGCCCGCAGCCGCAGAAATAGCCGGTGTGACACCGGTTTCGGTCGCCATGCAGTTCTCCGAAACAGGATGGCATCTTGACCTTGAGCGGGTATTCGCAGCCGTGAGTGCGCGCACAAAGGCGATTTGCGTGAATTCGCCGTCCAATCCGACCGGCTGGGTAATGCCCAAGGAGGATATCGGCGCTCTGTTGGACTTCTGCCGCGGGCGCGGGATATGGATCATTGCCGACGAGGTTTACTGCCGCTTCGTTTATGGCGATGTGCGCAAAGGGGCCCATGGGCGCCCTTTGGCACCATCCTTTCATGATGTGATCACCCCCGAAGACAGGGTGTTGTTCGTCAACACCTTTTCCAAGAACTGGGCCATGACCGGCTGGCGTATCGGCTGGATCGAGGCACCGGAATCGATCGGCATCAAACTGGAGAACCTGATCCAGTACTCCACATCCGGTGTTGCCGCTTTCATGCAGCAGGCGGCGCTTGCGGCCATGCAGGAAGGCGACGAATTTGCCGAAAGCGTCATTTCGGACGCCTGCCGTGGCCGCGCGATTGTGTCGGAAGGCCTTAGGAAAAGCGGGCGTTGCCGTTTTGCCGAGCCTGACGGCGCATTTTATGCGTTTTTCGGCATCGATGGAGAGCCTGATACCGACAAGCTGGGGCTTCGTCTCGTCGATGAAGCCGGTATCGGGATTGCTCCAGGCCGCGCATTCGGACCGGAAGGGGCGGGTTATATGCGGATGTGTTTTGTCCGCAGGCCGGCAGGTCTCAGCGACGCAATGAGCCGGCTCAATCTATGGTTGGCAAAGCGCTGATCGCACACGTTATTAACATTATTGCATTCGCCGATTCGCAATATACGTAAAATAGCGTACCGTGGCGTCCGGGAATCAATTGTTCGGTTTCGGACAAACGGTCATGGATTTTGCAAGTCTATCGGCGGAAACAACTTCCCAAGCACGTTTGGCGAGTGTGCTTGATACGGCTGTCGATGGCATTATCGTGATCAGCGACAGCGGCAGGATGCTCGTGTTCAACAAGGCATGCGAGAAACTGTTCGGTTATCCTGCCAGCGAGGTGCTGGGGGAAAACGTCAACATCCTCATGCCGTCTAATTATTCCGATCATCACGACGAATATATTCATTCCTATCTCACCACAGGGCATCGCAAGATCATCGGAATTGGCCGCGCCGTACACGGTCGTCACAAGGACGGCAGCATTTTCCCTCTGGAGTTGTCCGTTGGCGAATCTGCGACGCCGGATGGCCGGCAGTTCATCGGCATCTTGCGCGATCTGCGTCCCAAGGTGGAGGCCGAGGAGCGGCTCGACGCCGTGCAGGCGCAGCTTGTCCGCATGGCTCGCGTCAACGCCATGGACGAAATGGGTTCCGCGCTTGCCCATGAGCTCAATCAGCCCCTGACGGCGCTTATGCTTTATCTTCAGGCCGTGACGAGAAGGGCGCGCAAGGACGGCGAAACGGTCATTCCCGCCGACATGCTTGAAGTCATAGATCGGGCCGTGGAGGAAGCGGATCGGGCCGGAAAGATCATCCGCCGCGTCCGCCAGTTCATCGAAAAACGCGACATAGAGCGGATACGGGTATCGTTGGCCGAACTGGTGGACGAGGCAACCGATTTCACGATGATCGGATCCCGCGCCCGGGGCGTGGCGATCAACCGCAACCACACTGAAGGGGTTGCCGATGTTTATGCCGACCCGATCCAGATACAGCAGATCATCGTCAATCTGCTGCGCAATGCACTGGACGCCTTGAACGGTCTCAAGGAACAGACCATTGACATCGAGACCTGGCAGGAAGGCAACCGTGTTGCCGTCGAAATAGCCGATTCCGGTCCGGGTGTTTCTCCGAACATTCTGCCTAATCTATTCAAGGCCTTTGCGACGAACAAACCGACGGGAACCGGACTTGGGCTCGCCATTTCCCGTACAATAGCCCAGAGCCACGGGGGGGATTTAACGGTGCAACCTGGAGGCAATGGCCAAGGTGCAAGGTTCAGGCTGGTGTTACCGGTCTTTGATGCCAGCATTGGCAAGGAGCACACCAATGGACGCTGAAATCATCACTGCAGGCACGCAGACGATTTATATCGTCGACGATGACCCAGCCGTGCGCGATGCGCTTGGCGTGGTGTTTCGTATGGAGGATTTTGATGTTGTCGGCTTTGAAAACGGCGACGACTTTCTGGCGGCAGCGCGCAACACACCTCCCTCTTGCGTCATCCTCGACATCCACATGCCTGGCCGCTCGGGAATGGAGATTCTGAAAGAGGTCGATGCGACGAACTATCCGTCGCCAATTTTCATCATCTCCGGACGCGGTGATATCCCGACCGCCGTGTCGGCCATCAAGCTCGGAGCCTTCGATTTTATCGAAAAGCCCTTCGATGCGGATACGGTGGTGACAAGGGTTTCCGACGCGCTGCAAAAATCGGTCAATCCCAAAGCCGATAGTCCGTACAGTTTTGACGGCGTGGTTTTCGAAAGCCTGACCCCCCGTGAGCGTGATGTGCTGATGCAGATCACAAGTGGCGCATCCAACAAGGAGGCGGGGCGCAATCTCGGCATATCGCCCAGGACCATTGAGGTTCACCGCGCCAGGATCATGGAGAAACTTGGCGCGCGCAACGCTGCGGATCTTGTCCGTATTGTCCTGTCGGCCAACTGATTTTGACGCATTCGGCCGGCTTAGGTGATTCTGCGATAAGGCTTTTGCCGGAATTGTTTTTACCTAAGGACATGTATCATTCTCCCGTGCCCCGTCCGCGGATGGTGAAGGTAGAGGTATGTGTCGTGGCGGTGTTTGTTGTCGAAGATGACAAGGCAGTGCGGGAATCGCTTGTGCTTTTCCTGCGGCAGGTGGATTTGCAGCCCGTTGCATATGAATCCGCCGAAGCGCTCCTGAATGCCGAAACATTAGGACCCGACGATACGGTTTTCGTCGACATAGGCTTGCCGGGTATGAGTGGCGCGGAACTCATTCACTGCTTGTACCAACGCGCAGGTCGGCCACGCATCATTGTCGTATCGGGCAAACCCCAGCACGTGCTTGAGCGCGAATTGTCGTGCTTCGAGGAGGCGCAAATTTTGCGCAAACCGCTTGATGCGGACAGTTTGGCCAGCATTTTCCCCGAAAACGGATTGCATTGAATCTATTTTTCGGGACAAGGGAAACGCGTCTACGTAATACCCCTCATACGTATCCGAACCAATCCCTATTGCAGTTGCGAAGGGATAGTTTCCCGGGCATGCGGCTGACTGAATATATCAGCCAACTGCGTATGAATCGCATCGGGTCAGGGGGGACACTATGCCAACGGCCATTCTCGCAAATATGGAAAGCCGTGAACACCGCAGTTCCTCTGCTGGACGCCCGGCATTTCAGGCAGCACGTTCCTCTGGCGAAATAGCCGATTCAACGCCGGTGTCGGTGCGTGAGCATGAACTGGTCTTCGCCGAAGGCGATGCCGCGCATCAGCGCTACGAAATCATCGACGGTGCGGTGATGCTTTTCCGGGTTTTGCCGGACGGGCGCCGTCAGCTTGTCGAACTGCTCGGTCCGGGCGACATGTTCGGTCTGACATGCGATGCGGAATATGATTGCTCTGCCGAGACGCTCGTTGCCACGCGCATGCGGGTGACGCATCGGTTGGATTGCTCACAGGTGCCCGCATCCATGTGCAGGATGTGCCGGCAACTGCAGAAGAAGGTGGCCGATCTCCATGAGCATTCTGTTGTCCTGGGCCGCAAGTCTGCCATGGAAAAGGTCGTCAGCTTTCTGCTGCGCCTTGCCGCGATGGAAACGGGCCGGCGCGCCAATGGCCATGTGCGTCTCGCCATGACCCGGCAGGAAATGGCGGACTATCTTGGTCTGACCATTGAGACCGTAAGCCGGTCGCTCTCCGAATTGCGCCGCCGTGGTCTGATCATCTTCGAGAAAGCGGATTGGTTCCACATTCCCGATCCGCAGGCGCTGGAAAATCTGTCAGGTGATTTCTGAGACGTGCCTGCCATCAAGGGTTTTCATGTAGGTCGCGTAAAAATTCCTCTCTTTCTCCTCTAGTAGGACTAGACAGCCGCGTCGGTGACGCGGCTTCTTTTTTGGATTTATATTCAATGGGACGCCGCGAAGCTGACGCCAGGATGGCTTACACAGCGACCGAGTGCTTCCGCGCTTCCGGCTCGAGATAGGCGTCGAAGACAGCGGCCACGACACGTGTGAAGGCACGCGCTTCCTCAGGCACCATGACGGTATCTCCATCGCGCCGGGCAAGGCCGTCATCCGCCAGTGCATCGATGCGTTTGCGCCAGTCTCCCAGACTTGTCGCCTTCATCCCGTGGGATGCTGCAATTGCCGAGACGTCGACGCTCAGGTTGCACATCAATGCCTCGATCAATGCGGAGCGGAAACGATCTGCCTGTGTAGTGGCGACACCGCGCACCGTGGCGAAATGTCCGGCATTCACCGCCCGGGCCCATTCCGCCGTTGCCGGCGCATTCTGGGCAAACCCCGTCGGGAAGCTGGAAATGGAGGAGGCACCCAAACCGATGACCGCATCTGCCGGGTCGGTTGTATAACCCTGGAAATTGCGCCGCAGGGTGCCGTTTTCTGCAGCGATCGCCAGCTTGTCGTCTTCGCGGGCGAAATGATCGATGCCGATGCGACGATAGCCGAGCGCGACAAGCCGCTCGCCAGCCGCCTCGGCCATCTCCAGCCGTTCCATGGCGCCCGGCAATACCATTTCATCGATCATGCGCTGATGGGTCTTGAACCACGGAACATGCGCATAACCGAACAGCGCAATACGTCCCGGCGCGAGGCTGGTCGCCAGATCGATGCTTCGGATCAGATCGGCCTGGCTCTGCAGCGGCAGTCCATAAATCAGATCGAAATTCATCTCATCGAGGCCGGCCCTGTTCAACAGGTCAACGGCGGAGGCGACCTGCTCGAATGGTTGGACGCGGCCGATGGCCGACTGCACGCGCGGCGTGAAATCCTGGACGCCAAGGCTGACACGGTTGATGCCGGCGCCGGTAATCTTGGCAACTAGCGCTTCATCGATCAGCCGCGGGTCGAGTTCCATTGCATGCTCGGCATCGTCGGACACCGAATAGCAGGCGCGCATCGAATCAACGATGTCCTGGAAGACATCCGCAGGCAGCATGCTGGGCGTGCCCCCGCCCCAATGGATTGAAACCACTTGCCGCGGACCTTTGCCGCCATGCGCAAACGCCAGCGCCGATGATTCCAGTTCCCGTTCGAGCGTCTGTCCGTAAGAAATCAGCGGGCCGTCCTTGCGGGTCGCTTTCGTATGGCAGCCGCAATACCAGCAAATCGAACGGCAGAAGGGCACATGGAAATAAAGGCTCAGACGCGCATCATCGCTTAGCGCCGCCGCCCACCCGGCCACGACCTCTGCGTTTACCGCGGGAGAGAATTGCGCAGCCGTCGGATATGACGTGTAGCGCGGCACCTGCGCACTGGCGTAAGATTCAACAAGTTCCTGTCTCATCGTCAATATCTTGCATGCACGGTGGCGTGCGGCGTTGACGATGATCAAACCGCGCTCCGGACTGTTTCAGGTGCAGCATTTTTATTCGCGGCTGGCAGTCCGCCCTGTCGCGGCTCTTACGGCCACACTCGTGGTGGCTTTCATCGGCGGTTTGCTCGCCGCGCTCGCCGGTCTGCCTGTTGCCTGGCTGACGGGTGCGATGACGGTATGCGCGGTGATGGCGGCTGCCGGCGCGCCGGTGCGAATACCGGAAAGCTGGCGGCTGCCGGTCTTCGTTGTGCTCGGTATATCCATGGGCAGCGGGGTTACGCCGGAGGCACTTGCGCTGGCCCGCACATGGCCGCTCAGTCTCCTGGCGCTTGCTGTGGCAGTGCCGGTGATGGTTGCCGCATCCGTGCCGGTGATTTCGCGCATGCCGGGCTGGGATCGCCGAACGGCAATGCTTGCAGCCATGCCCGGCGCACTGTCCTACGTCATATCGGTAGCCGTAGAGACCGGTGTCGATGCGCGTCGCGTCGCCGTCGTTCAGGCGCTCCGCCTGGTTGTGCTCGTACTCGTGCTGCCGTCAGTTATCATTGCAACGGGTGGCGCGGGGCCGGCATCCCTGCCGCCGGTGGCGGATATGAACTGGGTAGACATGGGCCTGCTGGCACTGGTGTGTGCGATTGCCGCCATCCTGTTCCCGCGGTTCAGAATCCCCGGCGGGATGCTGTTCGGGCCAATGTTCGTCAGTGCCATCGCCCATGGCGCCGGGTGGACGGCAGTGCGTGCTCCGCCCGAGATACTAAACCCCGCTATGCTCGTTCTCGGAGCCAATATCGGCGCCCGGTTCACCGGCATCGGCTGGCCATTTATCCGCTCAGTGCTTGCTGTCGGCCTGCTGAATCTGGCTATTGCAAGCATTGTGGCCGTAATATTCGCAGCACTTGTCGCCGTGGGTCTTGCGATCCCGTTTGGCCAGGCCCTGCTGGCTTTCGCCCCCGGTGGAGCCGAGGCTATGGCTCTGCTCGCTTTCGCGCTCGATCTCGATCCTGCCTATGTGGCAGTTCATCACGTTGCCCGTTTCCTCGGCCTTGGGTTATTCTTGCCGCTAGTTCTGCGAGTCGTCGGAACCGGGGCGAAACGATCTTCGCCCTAAGTGAATATCCGTATGCAATCCTCCATGTAGGAGGAGCGATGCTTGTTTTGCGTGCCGACTTGATAGAGATCAACACAAAGGGCACCCGCATCCGCTTTGGATGAGGGTGTGAAACTGCGCCCGTGCTGCGTCTGTAGTGATGCAGCCTGTGCGTCAAAAATCGGGGGTATTCCTTCAAATGGCTTCCACCGCCAAGAGATCCCTGACGCTTGAGGAAGGCGGCTTTGCCGTCTTCACCGGGCTGATTGCGCTTTACTGCCTGATGGCCGCCGCCAAGACGACGGATGCGGTCATGGCCTTTCACGCATGGGTCGGGCTGGCCCTGTCGCTGATCGGCATCTTCGCAATCTTCAAGGGATACACGAAACGCAAAGAAAATCCGCCGCAGACCATCGATGGCCTGCCCAATTATCAACTCGGCCCAATCAAGTTCGCCAGCTTCATGGCAATGTTCTGGGGCATCGCAGGCTTTACTGTAGGCCTCGTGATTGCGCTGCAACTGGCCTATCCGGCGCTGAACTTCAATCTGCCCTGGACCAACTTTGGCCGCTTGCGCCCGTTGCACACCAGCGCGGTGATTTTCGCCTTCGGTGGCAACGTGCTTTTGGCAACATCGTTTTACATTGTCCAGCGCACCTGCCAGACGCGAATCGCAGGCAACACGGCACCCTGGTTCGTGGTTGCCGGTTATAATGCCTTCATCCTGATCGCTGGCACGGGCTATCTGCTCGGCGTGACCCAGGGCAAGGAATACGCAGAACCCGAATGGTACGCCGATCTGTGGCTGACCATCGTCTGGGTGGTTTACCTGCTGGTCTTCCTGGCGACACTGTGGAAGCGCAAGGAACCGCACATTTACGTTGCGAACTGGTTCTTCCTGGCCTTCATCGTAACCATTGCGATGCTGCACCTGGTGAACAACGCGACGGTTCCGGTTTCGATCTTCGGCACCAAGTCCTACATCGTCTGGTCCGGCGTTCAGGACGCCATGACCCAGTGGTGGTACGGCCACAACGCGGTTGGTTTCTTCCTGACCGCCGGCTTCCTGGCCATCATGTACTACTTCATCCCGAAGCGGGCTGACCGGCCGGTTTATTCCTATCGCCTGTCGATCGTCCACTTCTGGTCGCTGATCTTCCTGTACATCTGGGCTGGTCCCCACCACCTGCACTACACGGCCCTGCCGCAGTGGTCGCAGACTCTCGGCATGACCTTCTCTGTCATGCTGTGGATGCCTTCATGGGGTGGCATGATCAACGGCCTGATGACGCTTTCGGGCGCCTGGGACAAGCTCAGGACCGATCCGGTGCTGCGCATGATGGTTGTGTCGGTTGCCTTCTACGGCATGTCCACCTTCGAGGGCCCGCTTATGTCGGTCCGCGCGGTGAACTCGCTGTCGCACTATACCGACTGGACCATCGGCCACGTGCACTCCGGTGCGCTCGGCTGGGTTGCGTTCGTTTCCTTCGGTGCTCTGTACTGCCTCGTTCCGTGGATCTGGAACCGTAAAGGTGTCTATTCGCTGAAGCTGGTGAACTGGCACTTCTGGGTCGCGACGATCGGTATCGTCCTCTACATCTCGGCGATGTGGGTGTCGGGTATCATGCAGGGCCTGATGTGGCGTGCCTACAACGCGCTGGGCTTCCTCGAGTACTCCTTCATCGAGACCGTCGAGGCGATGCATCCCTTCTATGTGATCCGTGCTCTTGGCGGCGCCTTGTTCGTCGTCGGTGCCCTGATCATGGCCTACAACCTCTGGATGACCGTGCAGCACGGCGAAGTTGAAACAGCTTCCGCCAAGCCTGCTCTGGCACCGGCTGAATAAGGGAGACGCATGTCATGAATCGTCACGCGATCTTCGAGAAGAACTCGATCGTTCTCACAGTCGGCATCCTTGTCATGGTTGCCATCGGTGGCCTGGTCGAGCTGGTGCCCAACTTCTACCTGAAGAGCACCATCGAAAAGGTGGACGGGATGCGTCCCTACACCCCGCTCGAGCTTGCCGGGCGCAACATCTACGTTCGCGAGGGCTGCTATCTGTGCCACAGCCAGATGATCCGCACCCTGCGCGATGAGGTGGAGCGTTACGGGCCTTACAGCCTGGCTGCGGAGAGCATGTATGACCATCCCTTCCAGTGGGGCTCCAAGCGTACAGGTCCCGATCTTGCCCGCGTCGGTGGAAAATATTCCGACGACTGGCACGTTCAGCACCTGGTCGATCCGCGCTCGGTGTCTCCGGCTTCGGTCATGCCCGGCTATCCGTTCCTGGCCAAGGCCAAGCTCACTGGTGAGGATATTGTCGATCACCTGAAGGTTAATGCCCTTCTTGGTGTGCCCTACAGCGACGAGATGATCGAAGCTGCCCGGGCAGATTTCCTCGCCCAGGCGAACCCCGATGCCGCCGATGATATCGATGGCTTCGAGGCACGCTACCCCAAGGCGGTTGCCCGCGATTTCGACGGCAACCCCGAGGCGGTCACCGAGATGGACGCTCTTGTCGCCTATCTGCAGATGCTCGGCACGCTTGTCGATTTCAATCTGTATGACGGCAAAGCCGACATCAACCTGCGCTAGGGGAGGCAAGCATGGATACCTACAATTCGCTTGCCGCCTTCGCGCAGACATGGGGCCTGGTCTATTTCGTCGTGCTGTTTATTGCCGTCGTGGCCTATGCCCTGTGGCCGTCCAACAAGGACCGCTTCGACGAAGCGTCGCAGATTCCGCTGAGAAAGGACTGAACCAATGGCCAAGAAGGAAGTTGACGCAATTTCCGGCGTCGAGACGACCGGCCACGAGTGGGACGGTCTGAAGGAACTGAACACTCCGCTGCCGCGCTGGTGGCTGTGGACGTTCTATATCTGCGTCGCCTGGTCGATCGTGTATTGGGTGCTGATGCCGGCCTGGCCGCTGGTCAGCGACTACACCCGTGGCACACGCGGCCATTCCCAGCGCGCGGTCGTCACCGAGGAGGTTGCAGTCCTCCAGGCGGCCCGTGCCGAGAAAGGGGCAGCTCTGGTCGATGCTGATCTGGAAACGATCAAGTCGAGCCCGGATCTGCTGCAGTTCGCCATGGCGAACGGGCGTGCCGCTTTCGGCGACAACTGCGCCCCTTGCCACGGTACGGGTGCAACCGGCTTTACCGGATATCCGAACCTGAACGACGACGAATGGCTCTGGGGTGGTACTCTGGATGATATCAGCCAGACGATCCACTACGGCATCCGTTCCGGTCACGACGAGGCCCGCACCGGCGACATGCTGGCGTTCGGCCGCGACGAACTGCTTGACCGCGATCAGGTACGTGATGTGGCGAGCTACGTCGTCTCCCTGACGGGCGGTAGCCCGGCGGAAGGGGCCGATGTCGCCAACGGTAAGGTGGTCTTCGAGGACAACTGCGCAGCCTGCCATGGCGAAGATGCCAAGGGCATGCAGGAACTCGGTGCCCCCAACCTGACCGACAACATCTGGCTGTATGGCGGCTCGCTTGAGACAGTCATGCAAACGGTCCAGAACGGTCGTGGCGGTATCATGCCAGCCTGGGCCGGCCGTCTCGACGAGGCGACCATCAAGTCGCTGGCCGTGTACGTCCACAGCCTTGGCGGCGGTCAGTAAGCGACTATCTGCCACAATGCAAATATTCACCGGCGGGAATATATTCTCGCCGGTGAATGACAAACTGGGCATGCAGATGCCCACTATGGATATCGAGCGATGAAACCGATGCCCCCGACGGATACGCAGGACGCTCAAGGCGCTAGCGCACAACCTCTCTATGCCGCCCGTAAAAAGGTCTACCCACAATCGGTCCGTGGCACGTTCCGTTCCATCAAGTGGACCTTTATGGCATTGGCGCTTGGTGTGTATTACCTGCTGCCATTCGTTCGCTGGGACCGTGGGCCGAACGCGCCCGATCAGGCGGTGCTCGTCGATTTCCCGAACCGCAGATTCTATTTCTTCTTCATCGAGATATGGCCGCAAGAGGTCTATTACCTCACGGGCTTGTTGATCATGGCCGCGATGGCGCTGTTCCTGATGAACGCGCTCGCCGGTCGTGTGTGGTGCGGCTACATGTGCCCGCAAACGGTCTGGACCGACCTGTTTTACGCTGTCGAGCGCCTGATTGAAGGTGACCGGCGCGACCGGATGATTCTCGACAAGCAGGGCTGGACGTTCAACAAGATTGCCGAGCGTGTTGCCAAGCATGGCTTGTGGCTTCTGATTGCGTGGTGGACCGGTGGTGCTTGGGTGCTCTACTTCTCCGATGCGCCAACCCTCGTCGGGCAGCTGCTGCGCGGCGAGGCGCCGTTCTCGGCGTATCTGTGGATCGGCATTCTCACCGCAACGACCTATGTCTTTGCCGGCCACATGCGCGAGCAGGTTTGCGTCTATATGTGTCCCTGGCCGCGCATCCAGGCGGCGTTGACCGATGAATGGGCGCTCAACGTTACCTACCGGCACGACCGCGGCGAGCCGCGCATGTCGGTCAAGGAAGCAAAGAAGGTTGAGGCCACTGGAGATAAGGCGGGCGATTGCATCGATTGCCTGCAGTGTGTCGCGGTATGCCCGACGGGCATAGACATCCGTGACGGCGCGCAGCTCGAGTGCATCCAGTGCGGTCTGTGCATCGATGCCTGTAATCGCATCATGGACAAGGTCGGGCGTCCACGCGGACTGATCGCCTACGACAACGACATGAACATGGATCGGCGCGAGGCAGGTAAGCAGGAAATCTACCGGCCTATCCGCTCCCGTACGCTGATCTATACCGGCATCATTCTGTTCGTGGCCGCGCTGATGGCCGTGACGCTTTTCAACCGCACCACCGCGGGTATTTCTGTCATTCACGATCGCAATCCGCTGTTCGTGACCCTGCAGGACGGGTCGATCCGCAATGGCTATACCGCGCGCCTGATCAACAAGGAGCTGCAGCCGCGCCACTATGCGATCTCCGTTGAGGGTATCGATGGTGCATGGGTCGAGGCTGTCGGTGTCCCGCCGGATCTCAAGGGCCATCCGATTGTCGCGGTGAGGCCCGATACGACTCAGGAAGTGCGGCTTCTGGTCTATACACCGGCCGGTTCGCAGCTTGGCGAAACAACGCCGATCACCTTCCGCATTGTCGACGTCAAGAGCGGTGAGGAGGATACGGTGTCCGATAACTTCAAGGCGCCGGCGAAATAACCGCTCTGGAAAGAACCGGATCGATCATGCAGTCTGTGACCATGAACTCCACACCCAATCCATCGGCGGAGAAGCGTATCACCGGCCGCACGGTACTCGGCTGGCTGGTCGGCTTTTTCGCGGTGATCATCGTAGCCAACGTGATTTTCATGTGGCTTGCCCTGTCGAGTTTCTCGGGGATCGAGGCGACCAGCGCCTATAAGGCCGGCCAGACATTCGATCATGACAAGGTCGATGCCTCCGCCCAGGCAGAACGCGGTTGGCAGGTGTCGGCGGACATTGCGCGCGGTGGGCAAGGCGCCGATATCAGGGTTCATGCGCGCGACAAAAATGGTGCGCCGCTTACAGGCATGTCGTTCAGTGCGGTGTTCAAGCGTCCCGTCGAGGATGGCAGTGATATTCCGGTGAGCCTGTCCGAAGGTGAAACCGGCGTTTATTCCGGCCGGGTCGATGAAATCGGTTCCGGGCAATGGACTGTTGTGCTGAGCGGTGAGGGCATTGATCCGCAGACAGGCGCGCAACAGCGTATGTTCCTGTCGCAGAACCGGATCAATCTCAGGGATTGAGGCCCATGACCGCCCAGCCTGCGCCAGCGAGCTTCTCGGGTTCCGATGAACTGACCGGTTTCGTCACCATGGTCGACGGCGAAACCGCGCACATTGACCTGGCGGTAGAGGGTCTGCGCTGCGCCGGCTGCATGGCCAAGCTGGAACGCGGCATCTCCTCGCTTGACGGTGTCTCAAAGGCGCGCGTCAACCTGACCAGCAAGCGCATGGCGGTGGAATGGACGGGGCCAAGCCAGACGCCATCTTCGATCATCAATGCGGTATCCGGCCTCGGTTTCAAGGCCTATCCGTTCGACCCCGACAGGCTGGAAGCCGCAGCGGATGCGGAAGGCCGCGGTTTGCTGCGCGCCCTTGCGGTGGCGGGCTTTGCTGCGGCTAACATCATGCTGCTTTCGGTGTCGGTATGGTCGGGCAACGTCACCGACATCACGCCCGAAACGCGCGATCTGTTCCACATGCTGTCGGCAGTGATCGCACTGCCTGCGGTTGCCTATTCCGGCCAGACCTTTTTCCGCTCCGCGCTCGCTGCATTGAGGGCGAAAAGCCTCAACATGGATGTGCCGATCTCGCTCGGCGTACTGCTCGCGGTCGGCATGTCTTTGTTCCAGACCTTCAGCCACGCTCATCATGCCTATTTCGATTCCGCCGTGATGCTGCTGTTCTTCCTGCTGATCGGCCGCTATCTCGACCACACGATGCGCCGGCGCACGCGTGACTTCGCTGCCAACCTCGCAGCCCTGCGGGCCGAAACCGCGACCAAGCTGCTCGCGGACGGTGAAGCCAAAACGCTGCCGGTTTCTGCCATAGAGACCGGCGATCTCGTATTGGTGAAGCCGGGGGAGCGCCTTGCGGTCGACGGCATCGTTGAATCTGGAACATCGGAAGTCGACCAGAGCCTTGTGACCGGCGAGACCGTCTTTGCCCGTGCCGAACCCGGCACGGTTGTTTATGCCGGCACCCTGAATCAGGGTGGCGTTCTGCAGGTCCGTGTGACGGCTGCGGGCCAGGGCACCCTGCTCGATGATGTGAACCGGCTGATCGAAAAGGCTTTTGCGGTCAAGAACCGTTATGTCGCGCTCGCGGACAGGGCCGCGCGGGTCTACGCACCGGTCGTGCACACGCTGTCGGCGCTGACTTTTCTCGGCTGGCTCGCGTTCGACGCGGGTTGGGAGAAATCCCTGGTCACGGCAATCGCCGTGTTGATCATCACTTGTCCCTGTGCATTGGGGCTTGCCGTGCCTGCAGTTCAGGTTGTCGCAACCGGAAGGCTGTTCAAGGCCGGTATCCTGCTCAACGGCGGCGATGCGCTGGAACGCCTGGCGCGCGTCGACACGATCGTCTTTGACAAGACAGGTACCCTGACCATGCCGGATGCGGTTATCGCCGGCGATCAGGTGGTGGACGAGGCGACATTGAAGCTTGCAGCCAGGCTGGCGGTATCGAGTTCGCATCCGCTGGCGAAGGCCCTTGCGAGTGCGTATCCGGAATCGTCGCCGGTCGATGGCGCGCATGAAGAGGCAGGCAAGGGCGTCGTTGCCACGCTCGATGGCGCTGAGCTGAAGCTCGGCAGCGCAGCCCTCTGCGGTGTGAGTGATAGCCAGCGCGACGCGGCGCAGAAGGCGGCGGGCTTTGCCTCGCTGATCTGGTTGGCACGTGAGAATGGCGAGGTATTGCCGATCCGGATCGGGCAGGCTCTGCGCCCGGATGCCGGGGAGACGGTTCACGTGCTTCAGGCGAAGGGCTACCGGGTCGAGATTCTTTCTGGTGACCGCCAGGACATCGTCGATGGCGTTGCTGCCGATCTCGGCATCGCATCCGGGCAGGGCGGGCTGGCGCCCGCTGACAAGATCGCCCGCATCGAGGCATTGAAAGCGGACGGACACAGCGTCCTCATGGTGGGCGACGGTCTCAACGACGCCCCGGCGCTCGCGGCAGCAGATGTCTCCATATCGCCGGTAACTGCCGTGCACTTGAGTCAGGCTGCGGCGGACGCAGTGTTTCTGGGCGACAGGCTTGCCCCCGTGATCACCGCGCTTGCGGTCTCCAGGCGTGCCCGTGCCATCATGGGGCAGAACCTGTGGCTTGCTGTGATCTACAACATGGTGGCGGTGCCGATCGCCATTGCCGGCTTCGTCACCCCGCTGATTGCCGCGCTCGCCATGTCGGGCTCCTCGATCCTCGTGACCACGAACGCATTGCGCGCAAGGTTCGCCGGCGGCAAGGCATGAGCGTTCTGGTCTACCTGATCCCGGCGGCATTGTTGCTCGGGCTGTTCGGGCTTGGCGCCTTCATGTGGGCGCTGAAATCCGGCCAGTTCGAGGATCTCGAAGGTGCTGCCAACCGCGTCCTGCGCGACGACGATCTGCCGGAAGACCAGCGCGAACATCACGACGAGTAAGAAGGCCGCGGTGATCTGTTGCGGGCAATCAGCGCTATAGTGAAAGATTACTCGGCGGCTGCGGCCTTGTAGGCACGCGGCAAATTGAGTTCGGTCCACGCGGCATCGAGAGCGTCGGCCAATTCCTCGATCAATTGATCGGTGTGGAACGGGGTCGGGGTGATTCTGAGCCGCTCGGTGCCTCGCGGCACGGTCGGAAAATTGATCGGCTGGATATAGAGGCCAAACCGGTCCAGCAGCATGTCGCTCGCAGCCTTTGCCTTTTCCGGATTGCCGACCAGAACCGGCACGATGTGGGTTTCGCTTGGCATAACCGGGATGCCGCGAGCGCTGAGCACGCGCTTGGTCCGTGTCGCCTGCCGCTGCTGCGCGCTGCGCTCTGTCGGAGAGGCTTTCAAGTGGCGCACCGAGGCTTTGGCGGCCGCCGCGACCGCGGGAGGCAGCGTCGTGGTGAAAATGAACCCGGAAGCATATGAGCGCACGGCATCGACGATGTTCGCATCCGCCGCGATATAACCGCCAAGGCATCCGAAAGCCTTCGCCAGCGTCCCCTCGATGATGTCTACGCGGCTCATCGCGCCATCGCGCTCGGCAATACCTGCGCCGCGCGGCCCGTACATGCCGACCGCATGCACTTCGTCGAGATAGGTCATCGCGCCGTATTTCTCGGCGAGATCGCAGATCGCGTTGATCGGTGAAACGTCACCATCCATCGAATAGACGGACTCAAACACGATCAGCTTTGCCCGGTCCGGCCCGGCATTCTTCAGAAGCTCTTCGAGGTGAGCGAGATCGTTGTGCCGGAAGATCGCCTTCTCGCAACCCGACCGGCGCACGCCTTCGATCATCGAGGCGTGGTTCAACTCGTCCGACAGGATCAGGCAGCCGGGGATCAGTTTGCCCACGGTTGAGATCGTCGCCTCGTTGGAGATGTAACCGGAGGTAAACACAAGCGCGGCCTGCTTGTGATGCAGGTCGGCGAGTTCGCTCTCAAGTGCGACGATGCTGCTGTGCGTACCGGAGATGTTGCGGGTGCCGCCGGCGCCGACGCCATGTTGTGCAATGGCCTGCTGCGCGGCCGCCATCACGTCTTCATGCTGGCCCATGCCGAGATAATCGTTGGAGCACCAGATGACGATATCACGCACATTGCCGCCCACATGCGCGCGGGCACGCGGAAATTTTCCGGCAACGCGCTCAATGTCGAGAAACACGCGGTAGCGCTGCTCTTCATGCAGAGCGTCGATCGCGTCGGAAAAGGTGCGCGCGTAGTCGACCGCCATGTTCAACTATCCCCAGTCAGTTTCTGTTACGCAACGCCCGTACCAAAACCAGTCACGGACCCCGGACAGGCCCGCATTGTCAGTTGATGCCACAATCACGCATTGCCCGCCATGGATCAATCGGGCAAAGCCCATATGCGGCGGTTTGCCCCGATCCGGCCATGACTTTCGTCAAGGATGAATTGTCGTCATTCTTGTGGGCCAAGCTCAGGCAATATGCTGTGCGGCTGATATTTCCGAGTGACGAGAAATCGGAGGAAACCATGTGGTCAAGACGCTTTTCCATATTCGCTGCCGCTTCCGTCCTGATAGTGGCCCTGGCAGGCCCGCAGCCGGCTGCCGCCGGAGATTGCACCGGCTACATCGTCGGTGTGCGGCCGCTCAGCCAGTATAACCACGCCAATGGGAACGGTTTCCTTGCCGTTCGTTCCGGGCCGGGTGGCAAGTACCGGCAAGTCGGCGAGCTTTATTCCGGTGACGAAATCTCGGTCTACGGCCGGCGCGGCAACTGGTATGAGGTCACTTGCATGTCCGGCGTGTGCACCAACCCGTTATGGGGTCCCGCGGTTCCCTCTGGCTGGGTCTATGGCAAATACATCAGCATTGGCGGTGTTTGCCCTTGATTTTCTGCTTACATCTTGCGTGGCGCGATACATTGTCGCCAGATTGATGCATGAATCCATGGGAGCATGCGAATGGCGGGCAGGATGAAGCACTGGCTCGGCGCAGTCGGCGCAGTGTTTTTTCTGCCCATCGCCGTTCAGGCCACCAGCGACCCTTTGATCGAGAAGATCGACCGCGCCAATGCGGCGCTTGAATGTTCCTTCATCGCGCAGGTCGTCCAGAAGAAGCTCGGCGAGGTGAAGTACGAGGAGTACCGCGAGAAGGAGACGTATCTCTATGGTATCTGGCGCGAGATAGCCGAGGAGATCAGGTTCCCCGGCCCGTTGCTGAACTCAGGCAATCAGGGCATTTACGTCGACTTCTACGAACACCACCAGCCACGCACCAAGGTTAGCCTCGATTTCATCCTGGGGTCGATATACAGCGCCCGCATGGCTGAATTCATGGCCGGCACGGACACTTCGGTACTGGGCGAGGCCGACTACGCCGCAAAGGACTGCGATAGGCTGATTGGCAGGGAGTAGGCCTGCTGTTGCCGGATTTCGTGGCAAAAAGATCACATAAGAAAACCAACATGCCCTAAAGTCATATATTCAACTTCATTCGCCGGCCCGGCGCTGGACTGATACGGGCATAATACGCACAGGTTTACTCTTGATTATATATAACGGCTTTAGGCACGAAATACAGGATCAAGAGTTCTGTGATGAAATCAAAAACTTTGAAAATCTATCGGGCCTTGGCAATGGCGGTTGTCATGCTGCTTGGCATCTGCGCGTCCAACGGTGCTCAGGCTCAGAGCAGCCTGTTCGGTCCGATGTCGAGCGGTCCATACGATTGGTCGGGCTTGTACATCGGCGGGCATGCAGGCTGGGGCGAAGCCGGCTGGAACATTGACGGTGATGCCGGCCCCTTTGATGGCTCTACAATCGGACTGCCGTATGATTTCGACGATTCTGGCTTAGTTGTCGGCGGAACCATCGGCTACAACTATCTCTTCGATCACGGCATGGCGGATGGCCATCGCCTGCTGGTCGGCATCGAGGCCGATATCGGCTATATCGGCATCGACGAAACCCACAGGTTCGACACCGACTTCGACCTCGCTCAGCAACAACTCGGATTCTATGCCGACATCACCGGCAGGGTGGGATTGGTGTTCGATCGCTTCCTGATCTACGCCAAGGGTGGTGTGGCGTTCGCGGATATCGATTTGCGGGCTGCCGATTTTGATGGTGGCGGCACCGTGCTTGATACCAATGATTTGACCACTTTGTCTGGCATCCGCACGGGATATGTCGTCGGTGGCGGTATCGATATCGCGCTCAATGAAATTTGGTCCGTCAACGCCGAATACCGCTACATGGACTTCGGCACGGAATACAGCACGAACTTGGATACCGATGACTGGTATCACAAGAATGACGTTCACCTTGTGACGATTGGCGTGAAGGCCAAGCTTGGTGACCTGTTTGGCCCGATGGGCGCCAACTGATCGCACATCGCTCAGGCGAGGATTTGAGAGGTTCCGGATTTGCGTCCGGGACCTTTTTCTTTTTGGCCGCACGAGTGGAACGGTGAGCGAACCGAACCAGCGTGAGGTGTAAGAAAACAAACCCGCAAGGGTTCGTAAGCCCGACCGGGCGTCGCGCACTTTTGCGCGCCCCATCGGAGGCGTTGAGCGAAGCGAAACCGCCGTGAAACAGATAATGGTGCTGCTGGAGAGAATTGAACTCTCGACCTCTCCCTTACCAAGGGAGTGCTCTACCCCTGAGCTACAGCAGCATCTTGCGCATGCGCGTAATGGCCGACGGTTTGTCACGGAAAACCGGATCGCGCGGGCGCGAAGCACCCGCTTGCCGACGGCGGGCGGAAACTGCCATAGCGATGGCCTTCGCGCAAGCAAAGATGCGATAGTTTCGTATGGCGGTTTTTGGCCAATGCGGTGGTACAAAAATCCAGGACGCAGGGGAGGGATGGGGTATGTCCGAAAAGGACGTAAAGCCCGAGGATGCAACACAGCCGGCAAAGACCGGAATCCAGAATGACGACGCACGCTCGCAGCGGCTGGCGGCGGCCCTGAAAGCCAATCTCAAACGCCGCAAGCAGCAGGCGCGCGGGCGCAGGGAAGAAGGCGATCAGGCGGACACGGGTGAGCGATAACCCTCCGCGAGCGCGTTAGTCATGGGCAGGTCTTTGCCTTGTTTTCTCCTTGAGCGGGCATTACACCTCGCCGTCACGCTCGCATTGGAGCGCACGGGGATTTTCAGTAAGGGTGAATCGGCATGGACAGCATCCGCGTTACCGGCGGCAACCGGCTGAATGGGGCGATCCCGATTTCCGGCGCCAAGAATGCCGCGCTTCCCCTGATGATCGCCTCGATCCTGACGCCGGAAACGCTGACGCTGGAGAATGTGCCGCGGCTGACCGATGTCCAGAAACTGGCCCAAATTCTCAACAACCACGGCATTGACATCACCATAGCCGGCAAGCGCGCGGGTCAGGGCGAGGGGTATTCCCGCACCATGCACATCAGCGCGGCCGAGATCGTCGACACGACCGCACCTTATGAACTCGTGTCGCAGATGCGGGCGAGTTTCTGGGTCCTCGGCCCGTTGCTGGCGCGCTGCGGCAAGGCGAAGGTTTCGCTGCCCGGCGGCTGCGCCATTGGCACCCGTCCCGTCGATCTTCATTTGATGGGGCTCGAGGCGCTCGGCGCCGAGATCGAGCTTGATGCGGGCTACGTTATTGCGCGCGCACCAGGCGGCCTGAAGGGCGGCAACATCACATTTCCCATGGTTTCCGTCGGCGCGACGCACAATGTTCTGATGGCTGCGGCCGGGGCAAAGGGCACCACGGTGATCGAAAATGCCGCGCGCGAGCCCGAGATTGGCGATGTCGCCCGCTGCCTCGTCGCCATGGGGGCCGAAATCGAGGGCATCGATACCGGCACGCTCGTGGTGCATGGCTCTGGTGCGTTGCACGGCGCAACTCACGCGGTCTTGCCCGACCGCATCGAGACCGGCACCTACGCCATGGCGGTGGCGATGACGGGCGGTGATGTACTGCTGGAAAACACCCGCATGGATCTGCTGCAGGCGGCTTTCGACGTACTGGTCGAAGCCGGCGTTACGGTAACCCAGACCAACGAGGGCGTGCGCATCGCCCGCAATGGCGCTGGAATCAGGCCGGTGCATGTATCCACCGCGCCTTATCCCGCCTTCCCGACCGACCTGCAGGCGCAGCTGATGGCGCTGATGACCAAGGCCGACGGTGTTTCGACCATCACCGAAACGATCTTCGAAAACCGCTTCATGCATGTTCAGGAACTGGCGCGTCTTGGTGCCGACATCCGCCTCAATGGCGAGACGGCGACGATCACTGGCGTGAAGACGCTTAAAGGGGCGCCGGTGATGGCGACCGATCTTCGCGCATCGGTTTCCCTGATCATTGCAGCCCTGGCCGCCGAAGGCGAGACGACGGTCTCGCGCGTCTACCACCTCGACCGCGGATTTGAGCGCATCGAGGAGAAACTCGGCCGCTGCGGCGCGCAAATCGAACGCATCAGCGCTTGACGTTTGGGTTCATCATCACGACATCTGCGTGACAAACACGAACTTTCAACTGACGGATTCGCATGGACCAGAACAGCTCCGGCGGGCTGGCGCTCGCAGCCCTTGATGCCGACGATCTCGAAGTGATCTCCGCCCATACGCAGGATGCCGTCATCAGTGCTTCCGATCTGGCGTTCCAGAAGCGTCACGCAGCCTTTGTCGCGATGCTCAACCGCTACGACTGGGATGCCGACGATGCGCAGGGCAAGGGCAGGGAGCACAAGCGCCGCCGCACGGCTCTTCATTTCGACCGTGTGCGCGGGGTCCGCTCGCGTGGCTTCGACCCCAAACACCCCGATACCGTGCTCAACCTGCTGGCGATCCGCTACGTTCCGGCCGGCGAAGGGCCTGCCGGTATCGTGGAGCTGGTTTTCTCCGGTGATGCCGCCATCCGTCTCGATGTCGAATGCATCGAATGCCGCATGAAGGACATGGGCCCTGTGTGGGCAACACAGAACCGCCCGGCGCATAGCGCAGGGTAATCACGGGCAGGAAACGGACCGTCCGCCCGAACGCTTTACGCTGATACCAATGCAGGGCTTTGCCAACCGCGCGCCGCGATGTCATAGAACGGGTACGCAGCCCCGGTCATGATCTGCCGGGAATTGGGCGGAGTGCTTCATGGCATCTAACGGCAAGAAGGCAGGAGAAGGGGGCGGACACCTCGTCGCAATCAATCTCGACGAAAGCTCCATCCGTCGATCCACGCCCGATATTGACCATGAGCGCGCGATCGCCATCTACGATCTGATTGAGGAGAACCGTTTCGAGCCGGAAGGGCTGCCTGGCGGCGAATACGCTCTCGGCCTGTCGATACAGGAACAGCGCCTGGTGATGGATATCACCTCGCCGGACGGAACGCCGGTTACCACCCATGTTCTCTCGCTGACGCCGCTGCGCAAGGTGATCCGCGACTACTTCATGGTTTGCGAGAGCTACTACGAGGCAATCCGGCAGGCGAGCCCAAGCCGTATCGAAGCAATCGACATGGGCCGTCGCGGTTTGCATGATGAAGGCTCGCAAATCTTGCGCGAAAGACTGGACGGCAAGATTGGCGTCGATCATGACACCGCCCGGCGTCTGTTCACGCTGATCTGCGTCCTGCACTGGAAGGGCTGATTCAGTGGTGCAGGAGAGGGACAAGCTGCCCTCGTCGGTGCTGTTTGCCTGTTCGATGAACTCGGTGCGTTCGCCGATGGCCGAAGGCATCATGAAACAGTTGTTCCCCTTCAAGGTCTATACCCAGTCTGCAGGTGTTCACGAAGGTGAGCTGGATGGTTTCGCCGTAGCGGTGATGGAGGAAATCGGTGCCGACATTTCCGGTCATGTGCCGAGGACCTTCGATGAAATCCACGACACGAGCTTCGATCTGATCATCTCGCTGTCGCCTGAAGCACATCACCACGCACTCGAACTCGCCCACACGATGGACATCGATGTCGAATACTGGCCGACCCAGGACCCGACCATGGAAATGGGAATGCGGGACCAGAGGCTCATCGCCTACCGGCGCGTCCGCGATCAACTGACGACGCGCATCAAGCAGCGCTTCGGCTGGCAGCCGCCGGCCAGCACGTGATCCGATCTGACACGAAGACTTGACCTTCCAGCCACTGGAAGATGCATGACCCATCGCTATCTTATCTGAACCGAAACGATACGGAGCCTCCCGACTGATGAGAATGAAACTGTCTGTTGCCGCCTGCCTCATTGCTCTTGCAACCGCCGCGCTTGCCCATCAAGGCGCGAGTGGGGTCGTCAAGAAGCGCATGGAGTTGATGAAGGACACTGCCCAGCACATGAAATCGATCGCGGGCATGGTCAGCGGCAAGAGTGAACTCGATACCGGTTCGCTTACGGCATCCGCGCAGACGATCGCCGCGCACGCGGGGGATATTCCAGATTTGTTTCCGGAAGGCTCTCTGCATGACCCGAGTGAAGCGCTGCCGAAGATTTGGGAGGAGTGGGAAGACTTCACCATGCTCGCCAACGATCTGTCGGAGCGTGCCGAACAGCTGGCTGCGGTGGCCGATGACGGCGCTAGCGCGGCAGACCTGCAGGCCGCCTTTGGCAAGGTAGGCGAAACATGCAAATCCTGTCACACCGATTTCCGGTTGAAGAAACAGTGAGATGAGAAAGCAATGACGCGAAGCGTTTCACGGCGTGCGGTTATTGCCGGTATTGGCGCTGGCGTTGCGGCGTTCAGCCTGCCGCGGTTGCCGGTGCTGGCAGCAGCACCGGATTTCCGCTCTTTGAAAGCTGCTCCGGCAACCGCCAACCTGATTGCTGGGGGTCCCGGCTCGGGGGAAAACAACACCGCCGTTTGGGCCTATGACGGCTCGGTACCGGGTCCCTTGCTGCGCGCCCGCGTGGGCGAGCGTATGCGTGTCCGCTTCGAGAACGCACTGGAACAGGAATCCTCGATCCACTGGCACGGCATCCGAATCGACAACGCCATGGATGGCGTTCCCGGCCTGACGCAGGACCCGGTCATGCCCGGCGGCAGCTTCGACTATGATTTCGCGCTGACCCATCCGGGTACCTATTGGTACCACCCGCATATCCGCTCCTCCGAACAGGTCGGGCGCGGCCTGCACGGCATCCTGATCGTCGATGAGGAGACGGTGCTCGATGTCGATCAGGACATTCTGCTGGTTATCGACGACTGGCGCATCACCGAGAATGGCCAGATCCATGACCAAAGCTTCGGCGCCCTGCATGACGCGGCCCACAGCGGACGGCTTGGCAACTGGCTGACCGTCAACGGCGCTTCGGAGCCGCATTTTAAGGTCGGTGCGGGCGAACGCATCCGTATCCGTCTCGTCAATGTGGCTAATTCCCGGATATTCCAGCTCGATGCTGCAAAGCTCGGCGCACGCGTATTTGGCGTTGATGGCCACGGGCTTGAGACGCCGGAAATACCCGTCGATCCGGTTTTGCTGGGACCTGGTCAACGCGCCGACCTCATCTTTGATGTCGCGGCCGGCGTGGATGAAATTTCACTGGACGACGTGTCGACCGATGAACCCGTCACGGCAGCCAGGTTCACGCTTGCTCGCGATGCCATGCCGGCCCGCAGCCGCCCCCCGCTTGATAGCCTCTCGCTGCCGCGCTTTGCGCCGGAGCCGGATATGGCGAACGCGCGCAGGATCGACTTGAAAATGGAAGGCGGCGCCATGGGCGGGCTGGCAACCGCGATGCTTGATGGCGAGCAGATGAGCCTGCGCGATCTCGCCCAGAAGGGCTATGTCTGGGCCTTCAACGGCAAGGTCGGGCGCATGCACGATCGTCTGTTCGAGGCAAGGCATGGCGAGACGATTGCGATTGAGTTCATCAACGAAACGGCCTGGCCGCATGCGATGCATCTGCATGGGCATCATTTCAAGGTGTTGACCCGCGATGGCGAACTGGCGCCTGACCCCGGTTTTCGAGATACAGTGCTGGTCGGACCGGAGCAGCGCGTTGGTATTGCCTTCGTCGCCGACAATGCCGGCAAGTGGATGCTGCATTGCCACATGCTGGAGCATCAGGCGTCCGGCATGACGGCCAGCTTTTCCGTCGCCTGAGACGCATTCCTGACCGGCGCGCTTCAGTTGTTCACTTTGTGCCGGGGATCGGTTAGGTTCCCCGCCAAATTGGCTCATATCAATTGAACCAGATCAGTGCGTCCGGCTCCCGAAGGCCGGCCACTTTCCGTTAACGACCAGATCGGATACGCATGTCGAAAGAAGAACTGCTCGAGTTTCCGGGCGTCGTGACCGAACTCCTGCCCAACGCGACGTTCCGCGTGAAGCTGGAGAACGAACACGAGATCATCGCCCATACCGCCGGCCGCATGCGCAAGAATCGCATCCGCGTTCTTGCCGGCGACAAGGTGCTCGTCGAAATGACCCCCTACGATCTCACCAAGGGCCGTATCACCTACCGTTTCAAGTGATGCATGTATCTGCGCAAGCGCTGTCCGGGTGCTGCACTCACCAGAGCAATTCCAGGAAAAGTGTAAGCGGTTTTCCGTCCGGAATTGCGTAACAACAAGAATGAAGAGCATTCTCGTGATTCAGCGAAGAACGGGACTGGTCTGAAACAGGAAAATACGGTCGGCAAGTCATGAGCGGACGGCCCAAACTGATACTCGCAAGCGCTTCGCCCCGCAGATTGGCGCTCCTTCAGCAGATCGGCATCGACCCCGATTTCCTGCGCCCCACCACCGTGGACGAGGCGCCGGAAAAAGGCGAGCTGCCGCGCACGCTGGCACGCCGCCTGGCGCGCACCAAGTGCGAGGTCGCGTTGCGCGCCATTGGCCGCGAGCCCGAACTTGAGGGCAGTCTCGTGCTGTCGGCGGATACCGTCGTTGCCGTCGGCCGCCGCATTCTGCCCAAGGCGGAAACGCTGGAAGAGGCGAGCGCCTGTCTGCGCCTTCTCTCGGGGCGCTCGCACCGCGTCTACACCGCCATCTGCGCCGGCTATTCCAGCAGCCGGGTGCGTGAACGCATTACCGAGACGCGCGTGCGTTTCAAGCGCCTGTCGCGCGAGGAGATCGATACCTATCTCGGCTCCGGCGAGTGGCGCGGCAAAGCCGGCGGTTATGCCATCCAGGGTATCGCCGGCAGCTTTGTCCTCAAGCTGGCCGGTTCGTATACATCAGTTGTCGGTCTGCCATTGAATGAGGCTTCGGCATTGCTGGAGGGTGCGGGCTATCCCGTCCGGCTGGCGTGGTCTTCAGTGGCCGTCTAACGGGGGAATACACGCCATGGACATGACGCGTTGGCTGATCCGAGCGGCAGGAACCTGTCCGGACTGGCCTGCAGTGGCTCATGGCACGGCGGTCTTTCAGGATTTTGGCACGCTTGCAAACCGTGCCGCACGGTTCGCCGGCGGGTTGATCGCTGCCGGTCTGAAGCCTGGCGATCGCGTCATGATCGCGGCTGCAAACTGTCCGCAATATCTCGAGATGCTCTATGGCGTCTGGTGGGCCGGCTGTGCCGCCGTGCCTGCCAACGCCAAGCTGCATGGCGCGGAACTCGCTTTCATGATCGCCAATTCCGGCACGCGTGTCTGTTTCGCTGATGCAAAGCTCGCCGGCGCGATTGCCGCGGAATCCCCCGAAGGTCTGGAGCGCCTCATCGTTGTGGGCACTCCGGACTACGATGTCCTGTTCGCTGCCGATCCCGTCGGGGCGCATTTGGCGGGACCCGACGAAATGGCCTGGCTGTTCTATACATCCGGCACCACGGGGCGGCCCAAGGGCGCGATGCTGTCGCACCGAAACCTGCTGGCGATGACGCTTGCCTACCTGAGCGATGTCGATACGACAGGTCCCGGCGACCGCATCCTGCATGCCGCACCCATGAGCCACGGCTCCGGCCTCTATCTCATGGCCCATGTCGCGCGCTTCGGCGTCAATATCGTGCCGGAATCCGGGGGCTTCGAACCCGATGAGATCGCGCAGCTGACCCGCCACTGGCGGCGCACGTCGATGTTTGCCGCCCCGACCATGATCAAGCGTATGGTCGCCTCCGATGCGGTCATCGAGCCCGAATCCCTGCGCACCATCATCTGGGGTGGCGCGCCAATGTATGTCAGCGACGTCAAGCAGGCGCTCGACCGCTTCGGCCCGGTCTTCGCCCAGATTTACGGTCAGGGCGAAACACCGATGACGACCACTGTCTTGCCGAAACACATCATCGCCGACCGCAGCCATCCTCGCTGGGAGGAGCGCATTGGTTCCGCCGGTCACGTCAATCCGGTCGTTTCGGTGCAAGTCTTCGACGAGGACGACAAGCCGCTGCCCGCCGGAGAGATCGGCGAGATCGTCGTGCGCGGCGAAACGATGATGCTCGGTTACTGGAACAACCCGGAAGCAACGGCGGAAACCCTGCGCGGCGGCTGGCTGCACACCGGCGATGTCGGCTCTTTCGATGGTGACGGGTTCCTGACCCTGCGCGACCGCTCCAAGGACATGATCATTTCCGGTGGTTCCAACATCTATCCGCGCGAGGTCGAGGAGGTGCTGCTAACGCACCCCGGTGTGCGCGAGGTCTCCGTCATCGGCCGCCCGCATGGCGACTGGGGCGAGGTCGTTGTCGCCTATATCGTTGGCGAGGCCGGCGAGGAAGATCTCGATGCGCTGTGCCTGTCGAAGATCGCCCGCTTCAAGCGGCCCAAGCATTATATGCATGTCGATGAACTGCCGAAGAACAATTACGGCAAGATACTCAAGACCGAACTGCGCGCCCGCGATGCGGAACGCGTACGGCGCGGGCATCACGATGGAGACGACACATGATCGGCAGGCTTGATGGCAAGGTGGCGCTGGTGGCGGGTGCCGGATCGATCGGTCCGGGCTGGGGCAACGGCAAGGCCGCGGCGGTGCTGTTCGCCCGCGAGGGAGCAGGCGTATGCTGCGCCGACATCAACCTTGATGCCGCCGAGGAGACCGCTGAGCTCATCCGTGGCGAGGGCGGCAAGGCGGTTGCGGTACAATGCGATGTCGCGGATGCGAAAAGCGTCGAAGCCATGGTCAAGGCCTGCATGCAAGCCTTCGCGACGATCGACATTCTCGACAACAATGTGGGATTGGCGCAGGTCGGCGGTGTCGTCGAACTGCCCGAGGCCGACTGGGACAGGGTTATGGACGTCAACCTGAAGGGCGCCTACCTCACCATGAAGCACGTCATCCCGGTCATGGTGGAAAACGGCGGCGGATCGATCGTCAACATCTCCTCCATTGCAGGCATCCGCTACACCGGCGTGCCCTATGCCACCTATTACGCCTCCAAGGGCGCGCTCAATCACCTGACCCGCACCACTGCGGTCGAATATGCCTCACGCAAGGTCCGGGTGAACGCGGTCCTGCCCGGCCTGATGAAGACGCCGATGGTGGAGAAGTCCGCCGGTCTCGCCGATGCCTATGCCGGTGGCGACGTCGAGGCGATGTGGGCGGCGCGCGACGCGCAGGTGCCCATGGGGCACATGGGCGATGCCTGGGATGTCGCTCACGCCGCGCTTTTCCTAGCCAGCGACGAATCGCGCTACGTGACGGGAATCGAGCTTGTTGTCGATGGCGGCATCACGCTGAAGTACAGTTAGCAAGCCCAGGAGTTGAGCGGAAAACAAAACGATCCAGTGGTTCGTTTTGCCGCGAAACGGGAAACGGGTTCCTGGTCGCAATTGCGGAAAACAAAAGTTGCGCTGCTTGCATAGCCGCAATTTCGGATTCCCCATGATGAAAGGCGGCTCATGCCGGCCAATGACAATACGCCCCGCAAAGAGACATCGGGAAGCAAGCAGCCTTCGGCTTTGGCAAAATGCCCGATCTGCGGCAAGCCTCGTGATGCGGAATACCGCCCTTTCTGTTCGCGCCGCTGCGCCGATGTCGACCTGAACCGCTGGCTGAGCGGTTCGTACGCCATTCCTGCGGCGGAAGAAGAGCCCGGCGAAGCGGACATGCGGACCGGCATGAATAGCGGCCGTGACGAAGATGGGGAAAACTGACCAAAATCTGTGCCGCGCGCCTATGGACATGCAAGGTGCGCTTATCTATAACCCGCGGGCCTTCCGGCGCTTTTCAAGTGCCAACAGCCGGCGACATGCACGGCTAGGCCGGATGCCCAGGTAGCTCAGTTGGTAGAGCATGCGACTGAAAATCGCAGTGTCGGTGGTTCGATTCCGCCCCTGGGCACCATCACCTCTTCTCATAGTTGAATATAGCCTATCAAAAATCCAATAAAAACAATGGATTAGATGGGGCGCGCTGCTCATAGCAGAACATGGCGATCCCTTGTTTCTCGCGCGAAAATGGGTAAAACTGCGATAAAGCGAAGTTACCCACAGAGGCTTTACCCGCAATGGCGCTCTCTGATTTCGCGATTCGCAAAGCCAAACCGAAAGAAAAGCCATATCGGATGGCCGATGGCGATGGCTTGCATCTTCTCGTGCAGCCGCATGGATCGAAGTCCTGGCAGATGCGCTACCGCTTTCGGGGCAAGGAAAATGTGCTGTCTTTCGGGAGATATCCGATCGTCACACTGGCCGAAGCGCGCGAGAAGAAGAATGCCGCAAGGAAGTTGCTATCCAACGGCATTGACCCGGCTGTCCAGCGCAAGCTTGATCGGATTGAAGCAGAACACGCTGCAAGACAGACCTTTGGATTGATTGCCGACGAATATCTGGAACGGATGAAAGCGACCGGAGCAGCGGAAGCGACACTGACAAAGACGCGATGGCTTTTAAAAGATCTGGCTTCGTCAATTTGTGATCGACCTATCCGGGATATCCATGCAGCGGAAATTCTCCACCTTTTGCAGAAGATCGAAAAAAGTGGCCGGCGTGAAACGGCTCGCCGGCTGCGTGGCGTGATTGGAACGGTGTTCCGCCATGCCATCGTAACGTTGCGTGCCGACACCGATCCCACTGTACTGCTGCGTGGTGCTCTTATGGCGCCCAAGGTTACCGGCCGCGCAGCAATCATCGACGAGCAGGAGTTCGGCAAACTCATACAGGCGATCGATAACTACGACGGTTGGCCGACGATCAGGGCGGCCTTGAAATTCCTGATCCTGACCTGTGTGCGTCCTGGGGAAGTGCGCGGAGCGGTTCGTTCGGAATTCGATCTTGATCAGGCTATGTGGCGCATCCCGGCTGAACGCATGAAGATGCGCCAGCCTCATGATGTGCCCTTGTCCAAACAGGCGCTCGCCGTGCTCAGGGATATTTGGCCGCTGTCCGAGGGAGGGGAATTGGTGTTCCCTTCGATACGGTCAAGGCATCGACCGCTTTCGGAAAACGCCTTTAATTCAGCTATGCGCCGCATGGGATATGGCCAGGATGAAGTCACCGCCCATGGGTTTAGAGTGACGGCGAGTTCGATTCTAAATTCACGGGGTTACGATCCTGACGTCATCGAAGCCGTCTTGGCGCACCAAGATAGGAACGCCATCCGTCGCACTTACAATCGTGCGACATATTGGAACCAACGTGTAGTGCTCATGCAGCAGTGGGCTGATTTATTAAATGCGTTTAATGACTAATAGGTTTCTGTTTTTCTTCTTTCTAGAAGTAGACGCTTTTCATCATCCATTATTTTATTTACTATCCTTATGTATTCATTGTACGAGCTAGATTCTGTTTTTACCCATATATTTTTTGAGAAAGCAATTTCATTGATTCTTTCTGAATCAACCCATGTACATATTCCCTCGAACCAATCCCCTAATTCCTTCTCACCAAGATGAAATAAACCAAGGCCGACGGTACTATCTCGATTTGGAACCCAATATTTTCCAGAAATTATTTTATCAACAACGGTGCCTTCCATTTCAAAATCTTCACCAATTCCATCTGCGGCTCGATCATATATTCCTGATATTTTAGAGCCCGATTGCTTAACAATCAAAGTCTCGCGTACAACTGTCGGGCCAGTGTCTCTCGGATCGTGAACAAAAAACGCATGCCATATGCCCTCTAGCTGCAAGGAACGATCAGACCGGGGAGCCTTTTGTTCTAGTAAAATGTATCGGTCGGGCGCTTGTCCAAGCGCTATCGCGATAGCCTGTGCGCTGGATTTTTCTAAACGGTTTTTTCCAGAAAGTGCTCTCTGCACCGTGCTGCGTCCAAAACTTCCTTTGCCCGCAGACAACAGCGATTCCCACGTATATTGCCCAGCATCCATATCGGCACGAAGCAAATCAGTGTCAAAGTCGCATTTGTCAGTTTTCATTTAGGTCCCTCCATCCTGAACCTGAACCTGAACCTGAACCTGAACCTAGAGCTGAACCTAGAGCTGAACCTAGAGCTGGTTCCAATTGGTTCTAAGTGGATCGATACGTCCTTATTGCAAAGGAGTAGATTCGCAATTGCCTCGTTTCTTTATCGGTGGAGACGAAGCAAAAGTGAAGCTCCCGAAATGTAGATTCGGGCCAATATAGGAGGGAAGTATATACTATGCTTGAACACATCTATGATAAGCCGCTGAACGTTGATCTCCCGGACTCGTCGAGTTTCGATGAGAATTACCCGCTACAGTTTTCGGTCACGGATATGTTTTGCGCCGGTGGCGATAGCTGTGACGGAGATGGGAGTTGTGGTAACGGCCAGAGTGACAGCATTGGTTGCGGGCACTAACCAAGAATCGGAAGTAAAATGTAGCGCCGCCTATGAGTTGGGCGGCGCTATATTTTTGGTAATAATACTTAGAGGCACACTTTCGGTTATCAGCGGCGACGAGAGGGTCGGGATTTAATCCCATTTTGCTTCGCATTAGTCTGATCAACGTATTCCGTATCTTCGCCGATTTCTCTACATACTATTTTCCCGTCCAACGGGAAGGCCTGGAGCATGATGTTGAATCCGCCACCGTCCTTGTGCGGGAAAGCGAGGCCAACATTCAGCCAGTAGTCGTCCTGGCCGTCTCGGCGGATCACCGAGTAAGCGCGATGGGTCGGTTGGCGAGGTTGGTCCTTGTCCGACATCGGATGTCCTCCTGAAAGAGCATTGCGTTACCTGCACGGGCAGGCGTCCAGAGGATGTCGGGGCGTCTACCAGCGAGGGGTGCGTTGCTTGGAGGAGTGAGTCTGGGTTCACGGTACGCGTGATTTAGCGACCGTCAAGTGATCGGAAAGCTGCGCGATGCAAACAGCGCTATGTCAAGGCAACGGCGCAATCCGTGCCATCGCGCCAAAGAAACGAGATCGGATCGGCGCTTGAGAGGTCTTCTCGGGAGGCAAATAAGAAAAGCGATGCGCCGGAACTACGCGGCACATGGATATTGCGCAAAGCTTGGCGCATGGACGAGAGGCGATGATCGTCCGTCGTGACCGTTAGGACACGGAAGGCCTTCCAGCCGAACTGTCGTTCATGCGCTTTTGACGCTTGTGCAGATAGGTAAGCGCGCATCTTCCGTTCAAAGCTGGTCTGGCGAATATCGCTGCGCGTGACGGGCATCGTCCCACGGTCGATTTCAACCATGAAGCATCGCTTCGATCCGTCCGGGAAACGCAATCCGAACACGAGATCTGGCACAATTCCAACATCGTGCAATGACCCTTTGGAAGAAACCTGGACATTGAGCTTGAAGGGATTGCCGTCCGGGATCCTTTGATCCGGAAATTCGGCGATTAGTTCATCGGGATGGATCAAACGGACATCCTCGCGGCCGTTCATGGCTACCTGCAGACTGACATAGAAATCGATGATTTCCAGTTGATGCTCGATGAATGGGCGTCCGGCCTGCCGGTTCTTGCGGCTCCACTCGACATTGGCAAAACCGGTGCCGTCACGTTCGATCAGCAGGCGGGCGCCGCGATCGGCAAGCGCATAGACCATCGGTGCCGAGCCGGCGCTCGGATAATAGTCGAGTTGGGCACGTGGCCGATCGACATATCCGGCATGGAACAGCTTGCGCAGCCGGTCGTTGGTTCGGTCGATCGATCGCCCGATCAGGACGGCGATATGCGTCGATCGCAGGAACCGATGACGAGCGAGCATACGGACGATGGTCGTATCATCTTCGGTCAGACGGAATGGCAACGGTTCTGACGATCTGCGGAACCGTGGGCGCCGGTTCTTGGTCTTTGGAGCTGTCGCGTCCATAGCGTCATTCTACCATGTCATCAGGATCGCCAGTCATCGTCAGACACAGGTTCGGACGGAGGCAGATCGGGCTCCGTCAAGGTTTTTGCGTCCGGCTTGACCTCATCAGATCGCGGCGTGTCGTGGTCTGTCGCGGCATGCTGCGGTTGGTCGCGTGGCACCGCGACTTGGCGGCGATTGGTCTCGATGAGACGGGCGAAGGCTTCACTCGGCATTGTGGGCGCGCGTTCCAGAGTTCCGAATGGAACGGTGACTGTCACGGCACGTTCGGTATGATTTCGGACGAAGGCTGCGAATTCGGTCTCGCGTGCCCGCTTGCGCGTTGAACCGATCGCCTCGGCATTGGTGCCCATGTTGCGGGCGAGCGCATTGGCATCCGACGACGACACGCCGCCTGCAAATTTGACCGATGTGTTGGTCATGATACTGGCGAGCAGGGGACGGGGCAGTTGGTCCAGGTATTGATGCGCGAAGATAACCCCGAGTTTGAACTTGCGCGCCTGGCTCAACAGGCTGTCGATTGTGTCATCGAAATAGTCCGCCGCTTCGTCGATATAGAGGAATGCAGGGCGGCGGGATTGCTCGGGGATTGCTGCGCGTTCAAGTGCGGCCTGGAAGGTGAGGGCGATGAAGAACCGCCCGAGGATCGATGAGCGTTCCGCTTTCAGGAAATCCTTCGCCGTGTTGACCAGGACGAACTTTCCAGAATTGAGTGCATCGAACATATCGATGCGGTTGCGGGGATTTGAGAACAGCCGTTCGAAGGTCGGGTTTTCGAGAACACCCCACAGGCGGCGCAGAATCTGCTTTTTGGTTTCGGCGAATTGCCGGTCGTTGAATTCATGGATGAAGAAATCGCGCGCCATGCCGTCGAGCCGGTCAAAGTAGGGCACGAACGGCGTTGCATCCTGCATCACATCTTTCAGCGTCAGGATCGTTGCATCCGGGATCACGAGCATGAGCCGGGCGAGGTATCGGAAGATGACGCTTTGCTTCTGCGTTAGCTCGGCTCCGAGCAATCCGCCAAAAATGAAGTCATAGAGCTCGATCACACCGTTCATGATCTGCTCGCGGTAGCGTGGGCTATATCCGCGCAGGCGGGGCAGATCGATATCAAACAACCCAAGCGCCGGGGGATGTTCGACATCGGTTGGGTCGATGATGATCAGCCGGTCGGCAAGGGCACCGCCTTCGGGATTGAAGAGCTCAAGCCGGCTGAGCTTGGTCAGCATGTCGCCCTGACTGTCCATGATCACCAGGGAAGGAACCTGATTGGGCGGTTGAATCAGGTCATGCATGATCAGGTGCTGCAGGGTCTGGGTTTTGCCGTGGCCGGTGCCGGCAACGATGTGGGTGTGTTCGAACCGTGCTGAGCGCGGCAGAGAGAAGGGAACCGGTGTCATCAGCAGGTCGTAAAGGGGCGTGTCCTTGAGATAGGTCTCAACGAGCTCGGCTGGTGGTAGTTTGGAATCTGCCGGCTGGATGAACGGCTTCTTCGGTTCTGTGTTGAGCGGGATGCCGGAAGCCTCGCAGGCATTGCGATAGATGATGTCGTGAAGGGTGGTGAAGAGGCCGAGTTCGGCAAGCTTGGATTTGTAGATGGTCCCAAGGGCGCGATCGACGAGGTCATTGATATCGCGAACAGTCGAGTAAAGCGGAACGGTGAATGTGGCCTCGGTGTCTTGTTCGGACGGGTCGCCTTTGGGGAGTTCGTTGATGATGCCGGCGAAGAGGTTGATGAGCGCGAAGGCAAATTCGTCGGCGACATTCTCCTCGTTGGCGAGGAAGTATTCCTTGGCGCGCAAGAAGCGTCTCAAATCGACCTGCTCCTGGAGGGTCAGGACGGCCGAGCTCCAATCAATCTCCGGCATCGTGAAGATCGTCTCTTCGAGCGCGATAATGTCGTATTGACAGGTTGTCAGGGCGCGTGTGACAGGCTCGAAAGCCGATATCTCAACCAGGTCGGCAACACGCATGACGATCTGGTAGGAAAGCTTGTCGATGATGGTTTCGTTTGACCAACACGATGCGTTATGGCGTGCCCTAACGCGGCGATAAAACGCGATCGTGTCGTCGAGGTCTCGGGCACGCTCGTCGGTGAACCGCCTCAGGAATGGGGTATAGGCAGAGGGTCTGGGCGGCTCATATTTCATAGACCTCTTCCTGCCCGTTGAAGGTCTGGGCGGCTTGCAAATAGGCCTTGGCGGTATTGCAGGCTTCAACGATCGCCGATTCAGCGGCGAGTAGCTCGC
The DNA here is from genome assembly GCA_020637855.1 of Rhodobiaceae bacterium. GTDB lineage: Bacteria > Pseudomonadota > Alphaproteobacteria > Rhizobiales > Tepidamorphaceae > JACKJK01. The sequence continues at coordinate 155,419 of JACKJR010000005.1, forward strand.
TCATGTCATTGCACTCAATGTGCTGACCTCTGGTGAGGCTATCGAGGGTGCATCGCAAGGACAGCGCCATCATGCCGGCGCTTACGGCAGCCTTGGCCGTGCCCCACAGGTTCCCAGTCGCGAGATTGCCCGCCACGGCGCCTGCGTGCTTCTTGGCGTTCTCGCTGCTGTAGACAGTGAGCGAGCCAAGCTTGTAGAGCTGCATCAGTTGTTTTTCTTCAGGCGCCAGATCGATCCGCGCATCGAGTGCGAAAATGACCTTAGTGCTCATCATGCCGGATTGCCGCTGTGAACGGCGCAAATAGAGATACATCGAACACCCCCTCCCCATGTTCGGTATCGAGGCGTGTATCTTGGAGTGAAAATAAAACTTTTACTAGAATAAATTCACGGCAAAGCAATCAGTGAGCGAGTTGTGCTTTGGTTATGATTGCAGGAACCGGGCGATCTTTTCTTCAATACCGGTTCGATCTCGTCCGAAGCGGTCGCGGCTCAGAGCGATGAGCCGATCGGCATTGTTGCGATAGGGTTGGGGCGCATCGAATAGATTGATGCGGATCGGTGAAGTCGGAATGCCGTCATGAAGCAGGCGGGCCCAGGCCGCGAAGTTGGGAAGATCGAGGATGGCTTCACCGCTCTGCAAGCCAATCTCGCGGGCAAGCAGTGGGGCGTCGGTTGCACCTGTCCGGCAAGCAAGGATCGATCCGGCGTTACCGAATATCGCTGAGCGCAGGTTGTCGGGTAGCTGATCGAGATACTGGTGCCCGAGTGTCAATGTCAGCGCGTATTTGCGCGCTTCCGATAGGATCAGCGAAAAGCCGACTGTTGCGAATGATTGGAACTCGTCGACATAGAGATGGAAGGGCATACGATCAGCGGCGTCGATATCAACCCGTGACAATGCGGCTTGCGCGATTGCGGTGACCAACAGCGCACCGATGAGATGGGCAGTGCTTTCGCCGAGGGTTCCCTTTGAGAGATTGCAGATCAGGATTGCGCGTTCGTCGATCAGGCGGCGCGGTGTGATAGTTGCACTCGGTTGCGCCAACATGTTGCGCAACGCGGGCGCCATCAGCGCCTTGCCGATCTTGTTCTGGATCGGGGCTATGGCTTCGGTTCGGAAATGATCTGAATAACCGGCATATTCGTTGAGCCAGAAAGCACGGACGATCGGATCGCGCACATGCCGATCGATTGCTTGTGTGCGATAGCGCGTATCGATCAACAGGCGGGGAAGCATCAATAGAGTTCCACCTGGGATGTCGAGTAGGGCACGGATCGCGTGAGTGAGAATATAGTCGAGACGTGGCCCCCAACTGTCCGGCCAGACATGGCGGAAGGATGCGACGATCCCGTCTGCGGTCATATGTTTCAGATCGTCTGGAATTCGCGATAGGGGATTAAATCCGATCGGCCGACTCAGGTCGACCGGATTGAGGTAGACGAGATCATTAGCGCGCCATCGTGGGATGTAATGGAGAATGGCGTCGGTAAGATCGCCATGCGGATCGAGGACGGCGACACCTTCGCCGGCAATGATGTCTTGGATGATCAGGTTGAGCAGCAGCGTGCTCTTTCCGGTACCGGTTTGGCCGACGACATAGAGATGCCTCCGCCTTGCCTCACGCGCGAGCGGCACGTGGCCGCCGTAACTGCTGGCGCCAAGCTGCAGGTGGTCTGAAACGTAAAATGGGTTCATGGGCGGAATGGAGCCGGCGTGCCGTGCGCGCCGCAGGTAAGGACTGGCGCGGGCTAAATCGAGGTTCCAAAAATCCCCGTTTGCCGGGGCTAATAGGCGCCTTCTTGCCGTAAGGCTTGCCGAGCCCCCCGCTCACTGACCGGCTCTTTCCGGCCACGATCGCTTATTCGATGGTGGCCGATATTATTGTACCGCGATCGCATTCCAGCAGCACATTGTATTTCGGTATCTTCTTTGCCCCTTCATTGACCCCAGAGGGCGGGTAGCAGACGCTTTTTGCTTAGGCACAAGGCAGTCTACTACTTACCCTAAGCCTAAATCGATACTGAAATCGAAGCTTCAACGAAGTGCTCAAATTTCTATCTGGCGGTGGCGCGATGTGTATACCATGATGGCTGAATGAGTGCGGGAACACAGATGCAGGTTGTGGGGCACCACCTGGATGTACAGGCGGTTGCTGCAAGTAATGCAGACAAGGATGCATTCGCTCGCTCTGCTTTTAACCGGTATTACTACAGTGCATTTCTGACGATTAGAGAAATGCTTTCCAAGATGGACCCTGCATGGGCTGGATTGGGCCACGCATCTTATCCGGATATTCTCACAGGGAATATTAGGAAGTCTCTCAAGCGCGCCAGGCGACGCGCTTCTAAGAATGATGACGACGACTTAGTGGAGAAGATCGACAAGGCCGTCCGCTCGATTCACGAACTTACTTCAATAATTCGGACAGCTTATGCAGTGAGAGTCATTGCCGATTATCAGCCTGAGGAAGTCATATGCTTCACTAACGCTGGCAGGTTCACGCTTCGGTCAGTCAGCGCCACCGATGCGTACGATTGGGAAAGCACCTCACGCGCACACTGTGGCAGCGTGTACCAGGCTTGGAGTGAGGTCCATGGATGAGTCAGAAGAGATTGCGGATGCCCTCAAAAATCAGGGCCTCACTCTTGTTGGAAAGCCCGTGGAAGACAAAGAAGGAAGGGGGCATTTGGTATTTGTTTCCGTCTCTTTTGACGAGGGCGGCAAGCAATCTCCGACAAACTATGAGATCTCAAGAGCAGAAGCCCTAGTGGAGAGTATACTCGGAGATATTTCAATAATTCTTGTCTCTGAGAAGGGGAACGACTTCAAAAATAATATAAAATCAATGCTAATAAGAAGATATTCTAAACAAATTAGGAACATTTTTACTTCAGTTAAAGGGAATAAAGTGTCGTTATGGATAGAGCCGAAAGCAGATATTGCAGAGACACAGATTAGAGAGATAGAAAATAGAGCTCGTGATTTTTTAAGAATATTTAACCTGTCGCTAGATCACTTTACGAATACCCGGCAAAATAATACACCTTCAAACACTGCTTGCCTCAACCTCATCCGAAAAAAGGCTCCCCTGTCACAAGATCAACTCGAAATCGAATTGAGGGAGAGAGGTTTTGATGTGCCCACGCAAGATTGGCTAGCCAAGAATCTCGATCGTTGGCGCAAGGGGCAGTTGATTCACCGAAGAGCAGATGGGGGCTACGTTATGACGGTTAAAGGCTTGAAAGCACTCGGGTCGGGGAAGAACCGACGCAGCCCTGACATAGCTCGGGCGCTTGATATGGCGCGGCGACAGAGTTAGCTTCGAGATGTGGGGGTCTCGATGAGGGCGTGTATCACGCCTCCTATGTCAAGACCAACTACAGAAGGATTTCCGCCGATTTTGTCGGTGATCCTTCGAATCCCCGACAAATTCGGCGGTACTCATGAAAGGTTACTTTGCTAGATGAGGCCCCCACACCCTTGTACTGCAAACATTTGCTTTTTAGCCGAAGACGCAAACGAACTCATTAGATTAATTGGCGATGAGGTAGGGGAAGGCGAGGCAGAATTAATCCATGAGTACTATAAGCTAGGGATACCGCCAGTAACGTCTCGTGACGCATTATCAGCGATGTTTGGGTACAATCCTGGATTTGTATGGTCACTGCTCAATCGACCCCGAAAACACTACCGAACTTTTGAAATTCCAAAAGGTCAAGAAGTTCGCACGATCACAGCGCCTAAGGTTGCCCTGAAGATCATCCAAAAATGGCTTAGTGTACATTTTGCGAGCGTTTGGACCGCCCGTCCTGAGGTGTGCGGCTTCGTACCAGGTAGGTCTCACATTCAGGCTGCGTCCAGGCACGTAGGATGCCACTGGGTCGCTTCAGTCGATATAGAGAATTTCTTCCCAAGCGTGCCCCACCATCGCGTGGTAGACGCACTGCGATTATTGGGGTACCGCGACCCTTTCAGCCTAGAAGCCCTTACTGATTTAACATGTTTTAGGGGAGGGCTGGCTCAAGGTGCGCCTTCAAGTCCCGTGCTATCAAACATCGCCCTTTCTACTCTAGACGAAGCCCTTGCAGTCTACGCGAGTGATCGCGGATTCGTTTACTCAAGGTACGCTGACGACATCGTTCTTTCCGGTAAGGGCGATCCACCTCCGGATGTTCATCCAGATATTTCTCAGATGGTTCGCGATGATGGCTGGAACATTTCTGAAAGAAAAAGCCGCGTAGATAAGCTGCCAGGAAGGCTGAAGGTTCACGGACTGTTGGTTTCCGGTGAACGAGTTCGCCTCACCAAAGGGTACCGAAACAAAATTCGAGCCTTTCGGCACTTGATTAACAATGGGGGTGTCAAACAAAAGGACTTAGCGAGGATAAGAGGGCATCTAGCCTACGCTGAGGAAGTAGATAGGTTTGCTGCTGGAAAAATCTGAGACGGATGCGCTGTATTTGCCGTCAATTCCGACGCTCAGCGGTCACGGATAGGTCAGATGCCGTAGCTCGCGGTATCTATTGTTGTATGTACGCAAGCCTAAAATTGCAGCGCGATTGCATCAATGATCGTGAGCATCTGCTTTGGGCCGGGGCTAATCTTTCCGCGATCTTCTTAGAGCGTTAAGTACGTCTGGATCGCCAGCGAGTGATTGCGCCACTTCCAAGCCTGTTTTCAATTTCGAAGATGCTTCGTCGGTGAACCCGTCTGGCGGCAGACGATCAATTTTTTTGAAAACACTGTCGAGACCTAGGGTGGGATGATGCCAGTCAACCATTTCGTCTCCAACGGGCCAACTGCTATCGGGATTCTTCAGCAGCGAAGTATCTAGGAAGAAATTAGCCCCAGTGAATCCTCCAGCCGCTCCTGAGCTTTCGGCCACATAGGCTTTTGTGAAGGCAAAATTTGCTTGCAGCTGCGGAACAGAATCAAAAGATGGCCGCACAGTTGATGCTTCTCTTATGGCTTGGTCCGCGGAAAGCCTGCCCTCGCGATACCGCTTAAGAATTGAATTCACCTTACCGTGGTCTGGCTCGAATATGGTCTTTCTGCCTCTCATCCGAAAACCGCAAGCTACCACCATCCTAATCCCTGGATGGCCGTTTTGGGTTTCTTCTTGATTGATAGATTGAAACAGCTTCCAACTCCGCATCAAGAAGTCATGCGAAACGGAACTGCTTCGCAAAGACAAATCGCGGAAGGTGGCAACTCCATCATTAATTACTAGGCTTCGAAAATTCCTGTTGCTGTGCTCGGCAACGGTGCGGTGAAAATTCCGCATCCGTTTGATGCTATTTTTTGCGCGCGCATCCAGAGGGTTGAATTGAGCCTCAGCAATCTTACCGCCGTATCCAAGAAGATCGCCCCATGCCACTATTGAAATCTGGAACGGAAATCTTTGGCCTTGGCTGACTGGTGGATTGTTTTTCGGACGTGACACGAACTGATCCTTCAGAAATGAGTTCACTCAATACACAAATGTAACTACATCAGGCACAGTTTTTCATCGACAGTCTCTATGGCAATGCTGCGACGCGGTGGCTCTCAGAATTCAGAAGTATGAACGGCAGCTTTAGTCCGAAATAATATACTCAATCAATGGTTCAAAAGCTTGCAAAGGGAGCTTCATTGCTCATCATAGCAGGGCGTTCAAGTCCTTTTTCGTTCTCCTTGGTGAGACGGAAAGCGACATTCTCCTCGGAGCCGACACAATCTCCAACCCCTGATCTGCGCGTCGGTCAAGGCCGGCAGATGCCGCCCCGCAGGGGTTGCCTTGACGGGCGCGAACAAGGGCAGGGGAGAATGGTAGGGCTGGTCCGATGCTGACGGCTGCTCCATTAAATCTGGTGTCACTCAGCAACAAGAACCCCACCCGATGATCGGGTGGGGTCATGATCAATATTCCTCCGCTAGCATGATCGTCAGCACGCGCGTGGTGACAGACGGGTCCGCCGGGTCGTGGGAGAGGGCTTCCATCGCCTTGTCGAAATAGTCGATCTTGAAAAACAGCTTGAGCCCTTCGACCGTCACGGCGCCGAAGTCATGCTCCTGGTGCGGATCATTGCTCTTTGTGAAGACATCGAATTCGGCAACGGCTTTCAGCGCGGTGGCGATGAGGGCTTCACCCTCAGCGGTGACGCCGGCTGTGATAACGAGGTTGCCGGTTCTGCTGCTGTTGCGGCGCAAGGCGTCATTGAGATCGCGGATTTGGGCGATCCGGTCCGGCGTACCTTGTTTCCATTCGAGCGAGGCTTCACCGCCGCAATTGTCGCAATGGACATAATCGAATGTCGCCGCGAGCACCCAATCCTGGGTGGCAGGATCCCATGATGCCCAGGCGTCGTGATAGACGCGATGCGATCCGCACGTGCTGCACAACGGATATTCAGGCTGTTTTTCGTCTGGTTTCGACGCGGCGGTTGCCACGTCCGGTGTGTCAATGGACATGTTCTGTCTCCCTCCACTGGTCACACCCGGATCATCCGGATGCGCCCGATGAGGGGAGACGGATCTTAAAGCCGTTCCGGCCATTGGCGCGTCGCGTGATAGACGCGTAGGATCTGGATCGCGCCGCGCACCTGGCGATAGGGCACGACGAATGGCGTCTTCGCGATCACCAGTTCCCGTGTACCGGGCACGCGCCCCGGCCGGCCCATATGCGGCATGTCGGGAAGCAATCTTTCGATGCTGTCGATGATATGCAGCGCCACCCGTTTCGCCGCCTGACGATCGTCCTCGGCGATGAAGGTGCGCACATGAACGAGGTCTTGGACCGCCTCAGGCGACCAGACGACATTCATGCCGTCATTGGCCGCTCCTCGGGTAAGGTCAGTTCGCCGGCATCATCCCAGGACTGAACCCAATCGCGCACACTGTCCTGGCTGAGTGCCTCGCCGTCATCGAGCGAAGCGATCGCTTGCTTTAAGCCTGCGACCTGCCACGCATTGATATCGAGATAGTCGTTGATGGCTTCTGCTGCGAGATACGACCGGCTGCGACCGGTATCCTTGGCAAGCTGTTCCAACCGCTCCTTTGCGGTTGGATCCATCCGGATGGTGAATGTGGTTGAGCTTGAATCCATAAGCGGTACTGGGATGTGTACATGCTACTACGCCCCAGGAATCGAGCAATCTTGACAACGCCCACGATCCATTGCGCAACCGTTCGACGATCCGACCACGGATCGGAGACATGTCAATTCCGCACTCGAAGCAGAACGCTGATCAAACGATTTGACGTGTCACCGGGTCGCGCGCGTCGGCGCTGCTAGCCGCCATTCGCCGATCACACATCAAGAGAATTCGCTAATCCTCAAGGGATACCCGGCCGACTCCGGGTCTTTCAGATGAGCGCTCTTCCCAAAGAGGCGAATGGCGAGGCCGCCTTAAAGAAACGTCGCGCCCACGCGGGTTTCTAGGCGGCCGAAGTCGGTACCGTTCCCAAACGGTGCCGAAAAGGCACGGAGTCGGGCGGGTAGCCCGACGCGCGCGACCCGACATAGCGAGTCATAGAACCATATAGCGAACGTCGACCCCGCCTTACCCTAAAGGCGGGGCGTAACGTGGGGTGATATCCGGGATTTGGTCGAGAAAATCGACTTTTCGTTCCAAGAACAACACACACGCCACAACCAGGAAGCGATTTGACCGCAAAATCGCGCATGTATTGAATATATAGAACTATATTTGATCGCTGCATCACATAGCAGAATGTGCCGATTTCAAGCGCTGATTGGGTGATTGAAGGGGTGGAGAATTTACGCCAAACCCCCCGCTTGCTACGTCCAAACCCCCCGGATATTTCCCTCAAACCCCCCACTAAAAATCGGGACATAAAGTGCTACGCGGCGAGATCTGACGGCGATGCGTTGTCATCCGGCTTCAATTGGTCGGCATATCGCTCAGCCGTGATCCTGGCGATATGATGGTCTCTCATTCGGTCTCTAAGGCTGCCAGCATATTTGGCTGCCTTTGCATTGGCTTCAGCCCGAATGCCGGCTTGCTGGTCTATGGGTAGGGTTTCAAACAAGCGCTGTGCGAGGATCAGGCGTTGCCCCCAATCGCCATCCTCGGGGCGTTCTGCAGATACATGAGCGACGTGCTCCCGTACGACCTCACGGCGCGTTTTGGCTGCTATGAACGGTGCGAGATACTGCCGTGTGCCGCCGAGGGTTCGGATATCGAAATTCGTCCGCTCGGCTTCGCGCAAGGCGTAGTCAATGAAGGCTGGAATTTCGTCGATCGATAGTTCGCTCAATAGCATCGCCGCGGTCCCGCGGTCCTTGGTCGTCACATAGGCAATCGACCGGGCAGGTCTGCCGGTAAGTTTCTCTGTGAAGAGATACGCAACCTTCAGGGCATCGCCGACAGAGCTGGCTGCCACAGCTTCAGGCTGTTCGGATATGGGGCGTCGCCGGCGATAGAAGCGATCATAGTCCTGGTAGAAGAGCGGACCTGGCCAGAACGACATAACGAACCCGTCTCCTCCCCTGGCCTTGGCAAGATGATGGCCAGCGAGGAATCCGGCCTTCGTCAGTTGCTCAATATGCGGGCTCAGTTGCTGAGAGATTCTTGATCCATGCATATGGGCGCGTAACCCACCAAGCCAATCGCGACAGATCGCGTCATAGCGCTTCTGGAACGTCAGCGATCGGCCGCCCGGGCCTTCATGGAGGTTGGCGAAATGGAAGAACAGCCGGACATAGAGGGCTTGCCCGATCGTGCTGAGCTTCGCCATCAGATCGTGGTTGAGGCAGGTGAAATGATCATCCTTCAATGACCGGATGATCGGTTCGGCAAGGGTGACGGTGCAGGCCTCGATCGGGTCGCTGGCAAGGGCGCGGCGCTCGATCAGTATCTCGGGAAAGATATTGAACGAGTGCTCGGTCCAGTTTCCGTTCGCGCCTTTGAACTGCGCCTGGATGAACGTGTGATGGATCTCGTACAGGGCGCGTGCAAGTTCCTCGCTGTTCTTGCCGCCCCAACTCTTGCGGCCAACGAGTCGCATGATTTCGCGTTTGCTGAATGAGACGTCGCTGCGGATCGGCAGCCCGTGATCGGAATGCTTCTTGATCAGAGCGAAGAACAATTTGTGTGCGAGCTGCCCCGGTTGCCCGATCACCGGATCGGGTCGGATGGTGATGGTCTTTTCATCCGATGTTCCTGTGACGACGATCGGCGTCGCATCGGAATTGGGGTCTCGTTTATTGTGCCGAAACAGGGCGCCTGCGACACGCAGCAGCGTGTTTTCCAGATAGAGCTTTTCAGGTGTCGGAGCTTGGGCAGCATCAACGCCGACTGCCCCCAATCGTGTCCGCTGCGGACTGTTCGCCATATGGGATCAGTATAACCCGCAAGCCCATGAGAAGCGTGGCCAGCGCGTGTGGAGATCGCTCAAGCCGTATGATCAAGCGGCTCATCTTCCCCGATGGTTTGAGTGGGCGGAAAAGGATCTGGTGATTTCAACAGCGGCGCCAACATTCGTTGTAGGCCACCAATCAGATGGTTGGTCTCCCGGCTGCGTTCGGTCAGATCTTTGATCTGATCGTCCTTGGTGCCGATCTGCTCGCGCAGGAAGGTATTCTCGTCCTCCAGCCGTTCGACATACCGCGACATCGCATCAGGTTCGGTCGCGACATGACGCGGCTGGTCGTGAGATGCCGTCGTATCTGTCGCCATCGAATTATCTTGCGGATTAGGGGCGTCATTTGTCGCGCTTGATCGCGCTAGGTCGCGTCCAATCGCGACGCCTGTCGCCTGGGAAAGCTGATCCAGTTCCGCCAAGTGCCGTGCGACAGACGCCGGCGTCACGCGGTACATGTCGCCGAGTGCTGTGGGTTGTTTCAGACAATGAAGATGGCCGTTTGCGCAATACCGCTGCAGCGTGCGGATCGTGCGCGGGTGGCCAGCCTCAACATATCGATCGGCGACAGCATCGATTGTCAGAATGTATTTGTCGTCGTCATCCGCCGCGTCATGTCGCGAGAGGTCGTGCATGGGATCATCCATGAGAGGAATGATAACGCCTCTAGACCAAAGGGTGGGGGAGTTGTCCCCATCAACCCCAGCAGGTTGAGTGTAGGCTGGCTTGTGTAAACCGATGTTTCTGAATGCGGGAACAGGCACGAATTTAAGACTAGGTGATCAACAGTGTGCGGCCACCAATTGTCCATATAAGTCCCGCGACATATGCTTAGCGCTAGCGTTGAAGCTGAAAATTCAGGCGATGAGCAAAGATCCTAAATTTAAGGTCCAGCAACTGAGCGCAGTCGCGGCAATCTGTTCCGCAGCAGCAGCCCTCATAAGCGTTTTTCTGAGTGCCTATGCGGTTTATATGGCTAAGTCTTCCTTAGATCATGCAGTGAGAATGGAGCAAATCCGAATAAGGCCTCATATCGATATTGCAGGTGGTCGGTTTTATGCATTTGATGTCATAAAAATTATCAACACCGGCTTGGGTCCAGCCATTATAGAGAGCATCGTGATTAGCAATGGCGAAACGAAGATCGACTTAGCGGACCCCAAAGTAAACCGATCACCAAATGTATGGAGCGCAATTGAGGCTATATTTAAATTTCAAGAATCATCATTTATTTGGAACACGCAAGATTATTTTTCTATACAAAATATAGATAAGGGGAGTGGATTAGGTCAGGGTGAATCATTTCCGATTTTCCTAAGTCACAAATATGAAAGCATGACATCTGAGCAAAAAAAGGCGTTAGAAGAAATTTTGATGAAATTTCAACAAAATGGAAATATAACGATAATATATTGCTCTTTTGATAAAATAGAATGTTTTACAACTGGCTAATGTAATGCATATACATCCCATCAAAAAGAGAAAGATAAATAGTAATGATTCATTATTAGTTGATAGTGCGGGTGGGTTTTTCTCATCAAATGATTCATTTATTGAAAGATTGGCCTTAGAAAACTTATCAAAAACTGATAAATCATTTCTTCTGCAAAACGGTCACGCTTTCGAGCATCACATGGATCTTGACTATCTTGGGTTCGTGTATCGCCGATCGGCGAGGCGCTTTGCGCCTCAAAATATGAACTATCTGATCTTGGTTCCGACACTACGCTGCAACTTGGCTTGCAGCTATTGCCAAGTATCGCG
>JACKJR010000006.1 GCA_020637855.1 Rhodobiaceae bacterium
ATGGTCATTGCGTCCTTCGCAGCCTCTGCATTTGCGCAGTATACTCATTCGGCAAGCAGAATATATTGATATGGCGCAATCGGTCCGGCAAAGCCTGTCGCAAAGGTCGCACTGCGCAAGCACCGCAAATCGGCTACTGTTCCGCCGGGAATCATAGCCGTGCTGTTCAAAGGGAGACCGGCATGACAGGGCATGTTTCGAAGCCTGTTCCGGGCAAGGTTGTTTTTGCAGGACTGGCGGTGCTCGCGCTGGGCATTGCCGTTGCGGTCTTCCTGGCAATCGGCTTCTTCGGCAATGAGCGCACTCCTGCGCAAACGCAGTCGGCGATTGAAAACGGGAAAGCTCTGGCCGAGGCCAACTGCTCCGGTTGCCACGCCATCGGTTCTGAGGGCGACAGCCCAAACCCCGATTCTCCGCCGTTCCGCACCTTCAAGGACAAGTGGCCGGTGGAAAACCTCGAGGAGGCATTGGCAGAAGGCATCGTGACAAGCCACGACAACATGAAGATGCCCGAGTTCGAGTTCGAGGCCGAACAGATCGGCGATTTTATCGCCTACCTGAAAACGCTTTGATTTGCGGATATCAGACGCGTGGCTGGCGCACGTTCCGTTTTTGCATCGGCTGACGGCCCAAGCGACGGGCGGCAGTCTCAACGCGCGTTGCAGATTCAGCGTGGCGTGCGCCGGTGGCTGCGTGCGCAAGGATTTTCCAGCATCTGCGAAGTCACCTTGAAGTCAGGCCGCCGCGCCGATGTGATGGCGCTTTCTCCGAATGGCGAAATCTGGATCATCGAGATCAAGTCGAGCGTTGCCGATTTCCGCGCTGATTCGAAATGGCCCGGCTATGCGGATTTTTGCGACCGCTTTTTCTTCGCAACACTGGATGATGTGCCAGCGGAGATATTTCCGGATGAGGCAGGATTTATCGTGGCAGATGCCTATGGCGCGGAATGTTTGCGCGATTGCGCCGCGGTGCCGCTGGCGGCTGCGCGCCGCAAGGCGGTGACATTGCTGTTCGCCCGCGCCGCTGCCAACGCGCTGCATGCCCTGGCCGACCCCGACGGGGGATCCGGTATCTAGAGCAGTTCCACGAAACCTGTGTGCGGTATTCCGTCCGGAATTGCGTGAAAATGATCTAGCGCGGTGCGCGTTTGGCGAGAATCCGCTGAAGCGTCCGCCGGTGCATATTGAGCCGCCGCGCGGTTTCCGAAACATTGCGGTCGCATAATTCGTAGACCCGCTGGATATGCTCCCAGCGGACCCGGTCCGCCGACATCGGGTTTTCCGGCGGTTCGGCCTTTTCTCCCGAAGGCGCCAGCAGCGCGTCGCATACCTCATCGGCATCGGCGGGTTTGGCCAGGTAATCGACCGCGCCAAGTTTTACCGCCGTAACGGCGGTTGCGATGTTTCCGTAACCGGTCAGCACGATGGATCGTGAGTCCGGGCGCTTCGTATTGAGGTGCGCGACGATGTCGAGACCGTTGCCGTCGCCAAGCCGCATGTCCACCACGGCGAATGCGGGCGGACGCCCGTTTACCGCGGCAATGGCACCGGCAACCGTATCGGCCTGCTGAACCTCGAATCCGCGCTTTTCCATGGCGCGCCCCAGGCGCTCCAGGAAAGGCTTGTCGTCATCTGCGATCAGCAGACTGCGATCGGTGATCGTGTCCGGGATCATGTCATCTGAAGTCATGACGCGGTATCCGCCATCCGTTTCGGTATGCATGTAGATATTCCTGCAACCCTATACGAAAACTGCACGCGATACGTCCACCTGCAGTTTCCGGTTCAATTAACGGCTGCTGCGTCAAGTGTGGCGCGCGGCCATGAAATGGTTATCACCGCGCCGCCATCTGCTTCCTGAGCGTTGCGGATGCTGATCGTGGCGCCCGAGCGCTCAAGCAGCGTTTTCGCAATGAAGATGCCGAGGCCAAGGCCCTTGCGATCCAGCGCGTGGGCCGGGTCGTCGCGCCCCGACCGTATGCTCAAGTATGGCTGGCCAAGGCGCGGCAGAATGTCGATGGGAATGCCGCGCCCGTCGTCGCGAATGGTGATGGAAACCGTTTCGCTGTCCCATCTTGCGGTTATATCAACGCGGTTACGGGCAAAATCGACGGCGTTTTCGATAATGTTGCCTAAGCCGTAAAGAATGCCGGGACTGCGCCTCCAGGCGGGTTCAGGCGTGCCGTTGCCGTATTTCTCGATCTGGATTTCGACACCGAAATCCCTGTGCGGACTTGCAGCTTCCGCGATCAGTTCGCCAAGCGACTGGCGCGCGAAGGGCGCTGCCCCGTCATCGCCAAGCGATCCGATCTTGCGCAGGATGGTGCGGCAGCGCGCGACCTGATCGGCAAGAAGCCTCAAATCTTCGGCATCGCTGCCTTCGGGCGCATCGCGCTGCATTTCCTTGACCACCAGGGCTATTGTCGACAGCGGCGTCCCCAGTTCATGGGCCGCTGCCGCCGCCAGTCCATCGATATCGGAAATGTGGGTCTCGCGCGCCAGCACGAGTTCGGTTGCCGTGAGTGCGTCGCTGAGCGTTTGCGCCTCCTCAGCCACCCGCCAGACATAGATTGCCGTGAAGGCAACCGTGCACAGGATCGCCAGCCATATGCCGGCAACGTAAAGATGCGGCAGGTCGATCGGCTGATTGCCGATCCACGGCAGCGGCAGGTGCCAGAAGGCGAGCAGGCTTGCCAGGGCGCAGGCCAGTATGCCCAGTGCAATCGTCGGGCGCGGTGGCAGCAGGCTGGCTCCGACCACCACCGGAACCGCCATCAGCACGGCGAAAGGATTCTCAAGCCCCCCGTTCAGTGCCAGCAGGCCGGCCAGCTGCACGATATCGAATCCGAGCAGGAACATTGCCATGTGTTCGGGAAGCTGCGTGTCGTTGGGATAGCGCTGCATCAGATAGAGGTTCAGCAATACGGCAGCAGCAACGAGTGCAAAGGATTGAGCGACGGGCAGGGAGAAGTCCAGCAGCCCGGAGACCGTAATCAGCGCCAGCGACTGCCCGATGATGGCAAGCCACCGCAGGCGCATAAGGGTTTGCAGGCGCAAGCCCCGCGAGCGAACGGCAGATGGGCTTGCCGGGCGCTTCAAGGCGTCAAAATCCTGCGGAACGCTCGTCGCTGCCGGGTCATTCAGGGTCTCGGTCATGCGGGTTTCGTATCACGCCCGGCATGGATGCCGCCACATTCGAACCAGCCATGCATCGGCATCTCTGGCTATTTCGGCCGGTCCGGAATAGATCAGCGGCATGCAAAACCCGTCACCCGCAGTGAGGATACGTGGTCTGGTCAAGCGTTACGGCAACGTGACCGCCGTCGATGGCATCGATCTCGACATTTCCTCAGGCTCGGTCACCGCGCTGTTGGGCGGAAACGGTGCCGGCAAAACCACCACCATCGCCATGATCATGGGGCTTTTGCTGCCGACGGACGGATCTATCGAGGTGCTCGGCCACGATATGCTGACATCGCGCTTTCATGTGCTTGCGCGGATGAACTTCGAAAGCCCCTATGTCGAGATGCCGCTGCGTCTGACTGTTAGGCAGAATCTCACCGTTTTCGGCAAGCTTTATGGTGTTGCCGGCCTGCCCGCGCGGATCGATGCGCTTGCGCGTGATCTTGAGCTCCGCGCGTTTCTCGACCGCCCGGTCGGCAAGCTGTCCGCGGGACAGAAAACCCGCGTCAGCCTGGCCAAGTCGCTGATCAACGAGCCGGACCTGCTGCTTCTCGACGAACCGACGGCGTCACTGGACCCCGATACGGCCGACTGGGTGCGCAGTCACATCGAACGTTATTGTGCAGAACGCGGCGCAACCGTCCTGCTTGCCTCCCACAACATGGGCGAGGTTGAACGCATGGCGAGTCGTGTTCTGATGATGAAGGCGGGAAAGATCGTCGACGACGATACGCCAGCGGGGCTCGTCGCCCGCTATGGTCGGCAAAACCTTGAGGAGGTTTTCCTCGATATTGCCCGCTCGCCTGAGGCAACGGCGAACGATCCGGAGCCGGTGTCATGAGCGCTGCCGGGATGGATAACGGCCTGGGTGCGCGGCTTTCCCGCGTTTCCGCCATGGTCCAGCGTCACTGGTATCTGCTGCGCCATTCCTGGCCCCGCACGATCGAACTCGTCTACTGGCCGACCGTACAGATGCTGATGTGGGGGTTCCTTCAGGTCTGGCTTGCCGGGGAATCGGGGCCCGTGGCAACCGCTGCGGGCGTTTTCATCGGTGGCGTGTTGCTGTGGGACGTGCTGTTCCGTGGCCAGCTCGGATTCTCGATCACGTTTCTTGAGGAAATGTGGGCCCGCAATCTCGGCCATCTGATGATGACGCCATTGCGTCCATCCGAATTCGTCGCCTCACTGATGGTGATGAGCATTATCCGCGTTGCGATCGGCTTCATCCCCGTGACGTTTCTCGCGCTGTGGTTCTTCGGCTTCAATCTTTGGTCGATGGGGCTCGCGCTGGTGGCCTTCTTCGCCAATCTCTATCTCACCAGCTGGTCGATCGGCCTGTTCGTGTCCGGCCTTGTCCTGCGTCATGGGCTCGGCGCGGAAAACCTCGCCTGGTCGCTCAGTTTCCTGCTGCTGCCGCTGTGCTGCGTTTATTATCCTCTGGAGACGCTTCCCGGCTGGCTGCAGTCGGTTTCCCTGTGCTTTGCCCCGACCTATGTGTTCGAGGGTATGCGCGCCCTGCTGCTGGAGCAGACCTTCCGGTCGGACCTGATGGTCCGGGCTCTGGCGATCAATGTAGCCTATTTCGCCCTGGCAGCCATTGCGTTCCGCAGCCTCTTTGATGGCGCGCGGCGCACGGGCGCGCTTTTGCAAATGGGTGAGTAGCCAATGATTCACATTGTTTCCTCGAAGCGTGTCAGTGGATGGTCGAATTGCGTAGACATTAAGCGTTCGTTAATGTTCCCCTTACCATCATCTGGAGTGCCGCCCTTCCTGGCCGGCAGATGCGGGCCACGGGATGCGCGGTTTTTTACCGGGTCCGGGCTGGCGGGAACGCTCCGGGCATAGCGGGAGTTCCCATATGTTCTACCAGTGGTACGAGATGACCCATGCTGCCCTGAGCCCGGCTCGGGCAATGGCAGATGCCACGCGCCTCTACTACAAGAATCCGGTCAATCCTCTCGCGCACACCCAATTCGGCCGCTCCATGGCGGCGATGGCGGAGGTTTTCGAACGGGTCACACGCCGCTACGGCAAGCCGGAATTCGGCATCGAGTCCGTGTCTGTCGGCGGCAGCCGCACCCCTGTTCGCGAGGAAATCGTCTGGCAGCGCCCGTTCTGCCGCCTGATCCATTTCTCCAAGGGGCACAGCGGCGATCGCCATCCCGGCCCGAAACTGCTCCTGGTGGCGCCTATGTCCGGCCACTACGCCACGCTGCTGCGCGGCACGGTCGAGGACATGCTGCCCAACCACGATGTCTACATCACCGACTGGATCGATGCGCGCATGGTGCCGCTTGCCGATGGCCGTTT
Source organism: Rhodobiaceae bacterium (assembly GCA_020637855.1). Taxonomy (GTDB): domain Bacteria; phylum Pseudomonadota; class Alphaproteobacteria; order Rhizobiales; family Tepidamorphaceae; genus JACKJK01. The sequence goes on from JACKJR010000006.1 coordinate 5,496, forward strand.
CGATCTCGATGATTATATCGACTACGTCATTTCGATGTTGCACCGGCTCGGCGGCGACACCCACGTCATGGCCGTCTGCCAGCCTTCCGTTCCGGTACTCGCTGCCGTTGCGGTGATGGAATCGCGTGGCGATCCCTATGCGCCGCTGTCGATGACGCTGATGGGCGGGCCGATCGATACGCGCGAAAACCCCACGGCCGTCAACCGGCTGGCGGAAACCCGCGACATCGACTGGTTCGAGCGCAACGTCGTCATGAAGGTGCCGTTCCCGCATCCCGGCTGCATGCGCGACGTCTACCCCGGCTTCCTGCAGCTCTCCGGCTTCATGAGCATGAATCTCGATCGCCACATCAGTGCCCATCACGAGATGTTCCAGCATCTTGTCGAGGGAGATGGCGATTCCGCCGACAAGCACCGCGAATTCTATGACGAGTACATGGCCGTCATGGATCTGACGGCGGAGTTCTATTTGCAGACCGTCGAGACCGTGTTCATCGAACACGCGTTGCCGAAGGGCACCATGACCCATCGCGGCATGCTGGTTGATTGCAGCAAGATCACCAATTGCGCGTTGATGACGGTGGAAGGCGAGCGCGACGACATATCGGGCGTCGGGCAGACCAAGGCGGCCCACAAGCTGTGTTCCAACCTTCCTGAAGAAAAGCGCGTGCATTACATGCAGCCGAAGGTTGGCCACTACGGCGTTTTCAACGGCTCGCGCTTTCGCGCCGAAATCGCGCCGCGGATTTCCGATTTCATTCAGTCGAACGAACGCGGAAATACGAAAAGCGCCAAAAATTCGCTCAATGGCGCGGGTGCCGGGGTAGCTAGCCGCGTGAAGGCAGCCGCGAATTCAGCCTGACAGCGTAAAACCGGAGCGCGGATAGCAAGCGGAATCAGCATCTTAGCTGAATCGCGTCAGTGTGCCCCTTGCGATTGCGGGCCTTAATCCCCACGTCTTCTGCAACACTGAATTCGCAGGAGATGCTCCGGTGAAGAACTTCCCCATCCGCCCGGCCTGGACACCGCTCAACGTGATCCTGATGGTCCTCGGCTTCATGTTCTTCTGGCCGATCGGTCTTGCCATGCTGGCGTGGATCATCTGGGGCAACAAGATGGTCGACCGCGTTCAGGACGCCGAGGTGCACTGGCATTCGCGCAAGAGCGGCAACACGGCTTTTGACGAGTACCGCCGTTCCGAGCTTGAGCGTCTCGAGGAAGAGCGCCGCAGGCTCGACGGCGAAGCCGAAGAATTCCAGGCTTTCCTGCGCGAACTGCGTTCGGCCAAGGACAAGGAAGAGTTCGATAGTTTCATGGCAAGCCGCCGCGCGGGTAAACCCGCTGGCCGCGGCTCGCCCGACGACGGTGCCGCACAGCCGGCCTGACGTCAGACCCGTTTCATCCAAGACCCCCACTGCCGCCGGCTTCCTCCAGAGCCGGCGGCATTTTCTTGTCCGCGTTGTCTGATCGCGGTGGCAGACTGCGTCGATGATTCGATTCCTGAGAAAATCCGCAAACCCCGGGCCCGCAATCATCGAGGAAGGATGCGTCCACCTCGACATCGCCGGTGATCGCGTGCCGGTGCGCGTGCGCCGTTCCGCGCGCGCCAGTCGCTACGGTCTCAGGATCGCCAATGGCACCGGCGAGGTTGTGCTCACGGTGCCTGCGGGCGGGGATTACGACCGTGCGATCGACTTCCTTTCCCGTCAGGAGAAATGGCTTGCCGGCAGGCTGCGCCGGCGCGCGGACTTCGTGCCGTTCGAGGATGGCGCGGAGTTTCCGCTACGCGGAGAGGCGCACCGGATTGCCGCGACCGGACGCGTTCGTGGCGCAGTCAGGTGCGTGGAGCATGAGGATGGCCCTGTTCTGGAGGTGCCCGGCTTGCCGGAACACCTTGGCCGCCGCCTCACCGACTGGCTCAAGGAGGAGGCTCGCTCCGACCTTGCCCGCTGCGCTCATGCCCATGCCGCGAAGATCGGCATGAAACCGGGACGCATCACCGTGCGCGATACGACCTCGCGCTGGGGATCGTGTTCGGCAAGCGGCGGGCTGTCGTTTTCCTGGCGGCTCGTGCTCGCGCCGCCTTTCGTGCTCGACTATGTCGCCGCTCACGAAGTCGCGCATCTTGAGCATATGAACCATTCTTCGCGCTTCTGGGCGCTGACGAAGCGGCTCTACCCGGATACCGACCGCGCCGAAGCCTGGCTCAAGCGGCATGGCCGTGGCCTGCATCGCTATGGACGCGCATCCGGATAGAAGGCCTGCCATGCGCAGATGCCGCTTGCGCACCGATAGCGTTCGGGCAACAAGGCGCAATGCGCCTCAAACCTGACACCGTAGCGATGACGGCAACGCTTGGTCTGCTGACCTCGCTCGGCCCGCTTTCGACCGACATGTACCTGCCCTCGCTCCCCCACATCGCGGCGGCGTTCGATTCTACGGTTGCGAAGACCCAGCTGACCCTCAGCGCGTTTCTCGTCGGCTTCGCACTGAGCCAGATCGTTTACGGCCCGGTTTCCGACCGCCTCGGGCGCAGGCCCGTTCTCGTGGTAAGCCTCGTCCTGTTTGCGCTGGCAAGCGCGGTCTGCGCCTTTTCCGGCAGGATCGAAACCTTGATCGCAGCCCGCTTTCTGCAAGCATTGGGTGCTGCGGGCGGCGTTGTTATCGCGCGCACGATCGTGCGCGATCTCTATGCCGCGAACCGTGCCGCGCAGGAATTGGCGCTGATGGGCGCCATCATGGGGATCGTGCCGCTGCTGGCGCCGGGTCTGGGCGCCGTATTGCATGACCTGCTTGGCTGGCGTTCCAATTTCGCGGTCATAGCGCTGATGGGACTTGCCGGCGCGTTCTGGATCCGCGCCAGCTTGCCGGAAACGCTGAAAGCGGAATATGTGCGCCCGGCGACGGCCCGCAGCATCGCCCGCGATTTTGCAGCCCTTCTGTCGCACCCGGTCTACCGGGTCTATCTGGCATTCGCCTGTTGCGGCTATGGCGGGTTGTTCAGCTTCCTCTCCACATCGTCCTTCATCCTGCAGAACATCTACGGTCTCTCTGCGCTGCAGTTCGGCCTTGCCTTCGCCTGCCCCGTTCTCGGCTACATGTCGGGAACGCTCCTCGGCCGGCGCATGACGGGAAGGGCCGGGATCGATGCAACGATCGGCGCCGGTACCGTGATGCTCGCAGCCGGTGGCGTGCTTTGCCTTCTGCTGACCGAAACGGCGGCGGTCGGCTCGGGCATCTGGCGCGTGCTATTGCCTGCGGCGATCTATTTTCATGGCGTGGGGCTGGTCCTGCCACAGTCCATGGCCGGCGCCCTGACGCCGTTTCCCGATCGCGCCGGAACCGCATCGTCATTGCTCGGTTTCGTTCAGATGAGCTTTGCCGCAGTGGTCGGTATCGTCGTTGCCGCCAATCTCGGCGCAAGCGCCCGCTCGCTTGCAATTGCCATGGCGGTTTTGGGCTCGGGCGCTCTGGCCGTGCATCTGTTGACCCGCAAGCTGCGCCAGCGTTCGTCGGTGTCGGCTTGAACTTTTTAATTTACGCAATTCCGGGCGCAAAACCGGTGTCCGTTTCGCGGAAAAACGGTTCACTGGATCGGTTTTTATCCGATCAACTGCTGGAATTGCCTTAACCGCCGAAAAGGCCCCGGAAAAAGCCGCCGATTCCCCCGCCATTGTTGCGGCGGCCGACGTTGCGCGGCGGTCCATCGACAACGATCGCCGCGGGGTCGTTTCGTCCGCCGCTGATCGGCATGCCGTTCTGAAGCCACGGCAGGTTCTGATCCACTGCGAGCGTCGTGCCCGATTGCGGCTGATAATTACCCGGTAGCATGGCGACCGGAAAGCCATCATGAGCGCTGGCCATGAAGTCGTGCCAGATCGAAGCTGGAAGATTTCCACCGGTAACATGCTTGGTTGGCGAGCGATCATCATTACCGATCCAAACGCCGGTCACGAGGTCTGCGGTATAGCCGACGAACCAGGCATCGCGGAAATCCTGCGTCGTGCCGGTTTTACCGGCGGCAGGTCTTTCGTTGGGCAGGATCGCGCGCCGCGCCGTGCCGTCCGACACAGTCATTTGCATCATGTAGTTCATCTCCCCGACGGTCAGGTCGGACAGGACCTGGCCGAGCGGCGGCACATCGCGCTGGAACAGGATATCGCCCTTGACGTTGCGGATGCGGGTGATGACATGCGGCAGCACCTCGTAGCCGCCATTGGCGAACGGCACATAGGCGCGAGTCAGTTCGTACAGGCTGACTTCGGACGTGCCGAGCGCCAGCGACAGGTTGCGCTGCAGCTCGGAATCGATGCCCATCCGGTGCGCGGTCTCGATCACCATGTCGGGGCCGACCTCATCGGTCAGGCGTACCGAGATCGTGTTGATCGATTTCGCCAGCGCCTCGGCCAGCGGCATCGGCCCGCGAAATTTGCCATCGTAGTTGTTCGGCGACCAGTTCCCGTATTGAACCGGCGCATCGTTGCGCAGCGTGTCCGGCGACATGCCGTATTCCATCGCTGCGGCATAAACGAACGGTTTGAAGGCGGAACCCGGCTGCCGTTTGGCCTTGATGGCGCGGTTGTACTGGCTCTGGCCATAGTCACGCCCGCCGACCAGGGCACGCACCGCACCGGACGTATCGATGGTGATAATGGCACCCTGGCTTGCATCCTTTTCCTTGCCCTCCTTGTTGAGGGTCTTCGACAAAGCGATTTCAGCCAGTTTCTGAAGGCGCGGATTGACCGTCGTCTCGACGATGACGTCGGTTTTGACCTCGCCAATCAAGCGCGTGGTTTCCTCCATCACCCAGTCGGCGACATAGTTGCCGGGCGCACGCCGTGCCGTGCCTTTCACTTCCGCCGTTTGCATCATCGCGCGTTTGGCGTCGTCATCGGTGATGTAACCGGAATCGCGCATGGCAAAGAGCACCGTGCGCATGCGTTCCTCGGCAAGGTCGGGGTTCTTCGTCGGTGCATACCGCGAGGGCGCTTTAAGCAGGCCGGCAATGGTGGCGGATTCGGCCAGCGTCACCTCGCGCGCGGATTTGTTGTAATAGGCGCGCGCCGCTGCTTCCACGCCGGTCGCGCCTTCCCCGAGATAGACCCGGTTGAGATACATCTCGAGGATTTCGTCCTTCGAGTAGGTCCACTCCAGCCAGACGGAGATGAGCAGCTCCTGGATCTTCCGCTCCATGGTGCGCTCATGTTCCAGGAACAGGTTCTTGGCGAGCTGCTGCGTCAGCGTCGAACCGCCCTGCACGACACCGCCGGCACGCAGGTTGACGATCATCGCGCGGGCAAGGCCGAGCAGGTCGATACCGTAATGGCTGTAGAACCGCCGGTCCTCGATCGCCATAACGGCCTGAGGCAGGTAGGCGGGCAACTCGAACAGGCGCACCGCTTCGCCCCCCGTGGGACCGCGATTGGCAATCACCGTGCCATCCATGGCGACGATCTTGACGTTGGCGGGCCGCTCGGGGATCGCCATTTCGCTCGGTGGCGGCAGCTTGCTTGCGTAATAACCGAGGATGCCGGCAACCGCCAGCCCGCTCAGAAAGGCCAGCACGAAGCCGAATTTGACCAGCTTGCCGATGAACCAGAATGCGCCGCGCTTCTTCTTCCGCTTGGCCGGGCGTCCGCCGCGTCCGCCACCCCTGCCGGGGGGGACAGGTCCGTGCCCGGATGATTTGCGCGGCAGCGGCGCAGCCTGCTTGCGCTCGCGGCGCGGTTCCGGCGAGACGCTGACGCGGTCTTCGGGATAGAGACGGAAATCTGAATTCATCGCTTCAAAAGCTCTTGGCGGTCCCGTTTCCGGGAATGACGAAACCGGCTCAGTATTGTGAGCCGGTAGCCTGATGGCCTGAAGCAACCAGCTTCAGTACCGGGCGTCCGGCCGGTACGCGATACCTTACCCGGCCCGGTCATCGGCCCGGCGGCTTCCGGTATCCGGCGGCCGGTCGCTCCCGACGCCACACCCGGCGCCAGGCGCCCGCGAGTTGTGACGGTAATGGAGGCGATTTAAGGGCGGGTTAAGGCTAATGCTCCGTTGATAAGAAAATTGAACCTCAGATGTGTCATCTCGACACAGCCATGAGCTTGGCGAGCTCCAGAAAAGTTGCGGCCGTGTAGTCCCAGTCCTGCTCCGCGGTCAGGTCCTTCGTCTGAGTGGGGCCGTGCTCGGTGGGCCGCACGACCAGGGCCGTCTTCAGTCCGCATGCGCGGGCCGCCGCCAGATCGTCGTTATGGGCCGCCACCATCATCGCCTGATGCGGCTCCACGCCCATGATGGAGCAGGCGTTGCGGTAGGCCTCCGGCATCGGCTTGTACGCGCCGGCGACTTCCGCGCCGATGATCGCGTCCCAGCGCAGGCCGGCATGCCGTGCCATGTCTGCAATCAGACGGATGTTGCCGTTCGAATGGGCGCAGACGAGGCCGTGCGACTTGAGTGCTTCCAGTCCAGCCGCCGAATCGTCCCAGCCGTCAAGCTTGTGCCAGAACAGATTTGCCTGCCTGCGTTGGGCTTCGTCGAGATGTGCCAGACCGAAATCGGCAAGGATCGCATCGAGGTTCTCCCGGTGCAGCGTGTCGAGCTGAACGAAGCCGCGCCGGCCGCTGCGTATCTCCTGCATTGAAGGCTGGTAGCGCGCCCGCCAGGCATCGGCGAAGGCAAACCAGTCATCGGCGGTTCCGCCAAAGGCATTGGCGGCCTGCCGCGCAATCGACCCGCGCCAGTCGACGACGGTACCGAAGACATCGAACAGGAGAATCCGAACAGGCTCAGGCATCGACCGTGGCGTAAAGCGCGTTGGTCTGGATGAAATCGCGGCGCGGCTCGACCACGTCACCCATCAGTTGGGTGAAGATCTCGTCGGCTTCCTCGGCCTCGCGCACGCGCAGCAGCGAGCGGATATCCGGATCGAGCGTCGTTTCCCAAAGCTGGTCCGGGTTCATTTCGCCCAGACCCTTGTAGCGTTGCAGCGACAGCCCCTTTTGTCCCGCCGACATGACGGCCTTGAACAATTGCGAGGGCCCGCGGATTTCGCTCTCGGCGTCCTTGCGCCGGAAGATCGCCGCCTTGACGAACACCTCCTGCAGCAGAGCGGCATGGCGGTCGAGCTTGCGCGCATCCGACGAGCCGAGCAGGGCGGCATCGATAATGGCTGCTTCCGTCACGCCGCGCAGGGTGCGTTCGAAAACGAAGCCGCCGTCTTCGGTCGGCCGTCCCGTCCAGCCGCGCTCATAGGTGTCGGAAAGACGGTCCAGCCTCTGGGCGATATAGGCAGCTGCTGCTTCGCGCTCCTGAACAGAACTGGCAGCCTCGGGATTGAGAATGCCCGCAATGGCCGCCTGCTCGACGACCGTGCGGTCATAGCGGCTGTGCAATCCGTCGAGAATGTTGGAAACGTCGCGGGAAATCTCGACCACGGTTCTCAAATCCGCGCCGGTGCGCGTCTCGCCGGTGTGCAGCGTCAGGCTTGCATCCTCAAGCCCCGTGTCGATCAGGTAATCGACAAGTCCGGCTTCGTTCTTGATGTACTGTTCCGACTGGCCGCGCCGCACCTTGTAGAGCGGCGGCTGGGCGATATAGAGGTGGCCGCGCTCGATCAGTTCCGGCATCTGCCGGTAGAAGAACGTCAGCAGCAGCGTGCGGATGTGGCTGCCGTCGACATCGGCATCCGTCATGATGATGATCTTGTGGTAGCGCAGCTTCTCGATGTTGAAATCGTCGCGCCCGATGCCGGTGCCAAGCGCGGTGATCAGCGTGCCGATTTCATTCGACGACAGCATCTTGTCGAAGCGCGCACGCTCAACGTTGAGGATCTTGCCGCGCAGCGGCAGCACGGCCTGATTGGCGCGGTTGCGGCCCTGCTTGGCCGAGCCGCCGGCCGAATCGCCCTCGACGATGAACAGTTCGGATTTGGCCGGATCGCGCTCCTGGCAGTCGGCGAGCTTGCCTGGCAGGTTGGCGACGTCGAGCGCGCCCTTGCGCCGCGTCAGTTCACGCGCCTTGCGGGCGGCCTCGCGGGCTGCTGCGGCTTCGGCGACCTTGCCGACGATCTGCCTGGCCTCGGTCGGGTGTTCCTCGAACCAGCGGTTCAGGCCCTCGTTGACGATGCCCTCGACGACGGGCCGGACTTCGGAGGACACGAGCTTGTCCTTGGTCTGGCTGGAGAACTTCGGGTCCGGAACCTTGACCGACAGCACGCAGGTCAGACCCTCGCGGCAATCATCGCCGCTCAGCGAGACCTTTTCCTTCTTGGTGATGCCGGAGGATTCCGCATAACCCGTCACCTGCCGCGTCAGCGCGCCGCGGAAACCCGCCAGATGCGTGCCGCCGTCGCGCTGCGGAATGTTGTTGGTGAAGCACAGCACGTTCTCGTGGTAGCCGTCGTTCCACCACAGCGCCACTTCGACCGTCACGCCGTCGCGTTCGCTGGTCATGGTCACCGGATTGTCGAGCAGCGGATGCCGGTTGCGGTCGAGATAGCGCACGTAAGCCTCAAGCCCGCCCTCGTAGATCATGGCCTCGCGGCGCTCTTCCACGCCGCGCCTGTCGATCAGCTCGATCGTGACGCCGGAATTGAGGAAGGCCAGTTCGCGCAGCCGGTGTTCCAGCGTGCTCCAGTCGAATTCGGTCTTGGTGAAGGTCGCCGGGCTCGGCTTGAACGTTACCTGCGTACCCTTGCGCCCCTCGGCATCGCCGGTCTCGGCCAGCGGCGCTGCGGCAACGCCGTCGTGAAACCGCATGCGGTGTTCCTTGCCGTCGCGCCAGATGACGAGATCGAGCTGGCTCGACAGCGCGTTGACGACCGAGACGCCGACGCCGTGAAGTCCGCCGGACACCTTGTAGGAGTTCTGGTCGAACTTACCGCCCGCATGCAGTTGGGTCATGATGACCTCGGCTGCAGACACCTTCTCTTCCGGGTGGATTTCGGTCGGAATGCCGCGCCCGTCGTCGGTCACGGTGACGGAGCCATCGGCGTTGAGCACCACCGTCACAGCCGTTGCGTGGCCAGCAAGCGCCTCGTCGATGGCGTTGTCGACGACCTCGTAGACCATGTGATGCAGGCCCGACCCGTCGTCGGTGTCGCCGATATACATGCCCGGGCGCTTGCGCACCGCATCAAGCCCCTTGAGGACCTTGATCGAGGACGCGCCGTATTCCGAGGAACCGGTTTCTGCAGTTTGCGGTGTCGACATGCTGACCCGTTTTCTGGCGATTGGCACGAGGCCCCGTGCGGAGCGGCGGAACGAGTGTTCAGGGACAAAATGAATCGCATTCGCGATCCAACCCTTCCGACGCCAAACCTGTAAGAAGAATCAATCAGATAATAGCATCTTTGGGGGTCTTGTAGGCAAGCATTCAGGCGCTTTGCGGGCAGGTTTTACGGGCGTTTTCGCCGCAGTTGCCTAATCCCACGGCTGAACCATGCCCCCGGCGATCTCGAAGAGCTGTGCAGCGTCCGAAATGGCGGTGAAAAGCGCCCTGTCCGTGCCCGTCATCCAGGCCTGGCATTCGAGGTCCAGAAGCCGCTCATAGAGCGCCGCGCGGCGCAGGTCGTCGAGATGGGCGGCGATCTCGTCGAGCAGCAGGATTGGCGGCCGCTCGCGGCCTTCGGCGCGCGATACGATATCCGCATGCGCCAGCGTCAGGCCGATCAGCAGCGCCTTCTGCTCACCGGTGGAGGCGAGCGCCGCCGCGATCCCCTTGCCGAGATGGGTGACGGCGAGGTCGCTGCGATGCGGACCCGCCAGGGTACGTCCCGCGGCGGCGTCCTGCCGCCGCATGGCAGCAAGCTGCTCGCGGTAGCTGTCTTCCACTGCCGTGGCGCTTGTCTCCTCCAGCGCGGCTTCCAACTCGCCCTCGATGACGATTGCGAAGGCGGGGAAGAGATCGTCGCTGCCGCGGTCCGCCTGCGTCGCCGAAAGACGGACCACTGTTTCGCGCCGCGCCGCGGCAACGGCGACTCCTGCGCCCGCCATTTCCGTCTCTACGGCATCGAGCCAGCGTGCGTCGGGCCTCTCTGCGTCGAGAAGCTTGTTGCGCTGGCGCATGAGTTTCTCAAACCGCGCGGTTTGGGCCGCATGTCCGGGTTCGAGCGCAACCGTCAGCCGGTCCAGGAACCGTCTGCGGTCCGAGGAAGGCCCTGTGAAAAGGCCATCCATCGCCGGCGTCAGCCAAAGTGCGGCGACATGATCGCCAAGTGCGGTCACGGGTGAAGGTTCACGCTCGATGCGCACACTGCGCGCAGAGCCTGTCTGGCCAGCTTCGATGCCGGTGCCAATACGGACATTTCCAAGCAGGCCGTCAACCTCGGCCGCCACAGCCCAGCCACCGCTACCTCCGGCACGCGCCAGCGTCTCGAAGGAGGCGCGCCGGAGGCCTCGCCCCGGCACGAGCAGTGATACCGCTTCGAGCAGGTTGGTTTTCCCGGCTCCGTTCGCGCCGGTCAGCACGACCGGGCGTGCGTCCGTCTCAAGCGTGTGTCGCGCGTAGTTGCGGAAGTCGGTCAGCGTCAGCCGCGAAACGGAGATCGGTGTGGCACTCATCGCTTAGGGCCTATCCTGACCCTTGCGGGCCGGTCAGACCCGCATCGGCATCAGCACATAGAGCGCCGAGGCATCGTCCCCGTCGCGCACAAGCGTCGGGGAACCCGGATCAGACAATTCGAAGCGCGCTTCAGAGGACTCAAGTTGTCCTGCGATATCAAGCAGATAACGGGCATTAAAGCCGATGTCGATAGGCTCGGCATCGTATGAAGCAGTGATTTCTTCCATCGCCGTGCCCGAATCGGGGTTGTTGACGGTGAGCACCACATGCCCGTCGCCGACCGACAGTTTGACCGCGCGACCGCGCTCGCTCGAAACCGTCGAGACCAGATCGACGGCGCGCTCGAAGGAACGGGTATCAACCTGCAGGATCTTGTCATGGCCGCTGGGGATGACCCTCGTGTAGTCCGGAAACGTGCCGTCGATGAGCTTGGAGGTCAGAACCACAGCTCCGATGGTGAAGCGGATCTTGCTGTCGGACAACTCGATCGACAAGGGTGAGTCGGATGTCTCTATGAGCCTGTCGATTTCGGCGACCGCCTTGCGCGGAACGATGATGCCAGGCATGCCATCTGCGCCATCGGGCGCGGTAATGTCGACACGGGCAAGCCGGTGTCCGTCGGTCGCAACGGCGCGCAGAACCTTGTCCCCGTCGTCGCCATCGGTGCAGTGCAGGAAGATGCCGTTGAGATAGTAGCGGGTCTCTTCGGTGGAGATTGCAAACTGCGTCTTGGCGATCAGCCGCTTGAAGGCGCCGGCTTCGATCGTGAAGCTGTTGTCCATGTCTCCGGCGGTCAGATCGGGGAAATCGGCTTCGGGAAGCGCCTGCAGGGTGAACTTCGCGCGCCCGGCTTCCAGCTGCACGCTCGTGCCATCGTCGGAACTGCTCAGCGACACCTGCGCGCCTTCCGGGAGCTTGCGGACGATGTCGTAAAGCGTGTGGGCGGGCACGGTTGTCGCGCCGGGCTGGGCCACCTCGGCGGGTACCGTTTCGGTCACTTCCAGATCAAGGTCGGTGGCGCGCAGCCCGAGTGTTCCGTCCGCGGCCCTCAGCAGCACGTTCGACAGGATCGGTATCGTGTTGCGCCGCTCGACGACGCGGTGCACGTGGGTCAGGCCCTTGACGAGGGCCGATCGCTCGAGAGTGACGCGCATGTCCGTCTCCGCAAATCTGGGAATTGCCCGGCAGGTGCAAGACCGCCCGCCGTGGCCCCTGTGCTGCTATGCAAGTGCGTTCCACGGGCCGAACTTCGGACATTCATCGGTTCTTCGATGTGAAAATCACGTCGACCCGGGAGGGGATGCCGAATTTGCCTGTTTGAATACGCCCATGCAAGCCCCGATGGCTTGACCATCAGGGCTTGTCCACGAATTGCAGCATTCATGTGCCGAAAGCGGGGCAAATCTACTCGTCGCGGTCGGCTTCATCCTCGATGCGCCTGCGCAGCGATTCGATTTCCCTGCGCAGCAGTTCGTCCTTCGAGATCAGCGATTCAATTTTGCGGATCGCATGAAGCACGGTTGTGTGGTCGCGATTGCCGAATCGCTTGCCGATATCGGGAAGGGACCGCGGCGTCATCGTCTTGCACAGATACATCGCGATCTGGCGCGGCCTTACGACAGCCTGGGTGCGCCGTTCCGAAACGAGGTCCTGGCGGCTGACCTTGTAGACTTGGCTGACGATCTTCTGGATCCACTCGATCTTCACCGGCCGGCTTTCGCGCGCCACCATCAGGTCGCGCATCAGCGTTTCGGCCTTCTCCACGGTGATCTTCTCGTTCGAGTGCATCGCGTGATGGCACAGACGGTTCAGTGCACCCTCGATGTCGCGCCCGTTGCTCGACAGGTTGCGGGCGATGAACGATACAACATCGTCATCGAGTTTCAGTGCGGCGTTTTCGCGTGACGCGGATTCAAGGCGCCGCTCCAGGATCGCCCGCCGCAGAACGGCATCCGGTGCGCCGATCTCCAGCGTCAACCCGCCTGCGAGCCGCGATTTGATGCGTTCATCGAAGCCCTCAAGCCGTGCCGGCGGCCGGTCGGCGACGACGACGATCTGCTTGCCGCTCTCAACGAGGGCATTGATCGTGTAGCCGAATTCCTTGTGCGTGCTCTTTCCCTGCAGGAATTGCAGGTCGTCGATCAGCAGCAGGTCGCTGGTCCGCAGCATGTTCTTGAACGAAACGGTGTCGTTTTCACGGGCCGCCGAGACGAATTTCAGCATGAAGAGGTCGGTTGACAGCAACCGCACCCTGCATTGTGGCTGGCGTTTCTGAACCTCCCAGGCAATGGCGTGCAGCAAATGCGTCTTGCCGCGGCCAACGCCGCCGTGCAGGAAAAGCGGGTTATAGCGAGGCGCGCCGCTGCTGCCTGATCCGGCAATTTCACCAGCCGCCGCGCGGGCCAGGGTGTTGGTCGGCGCGGAGACGAAATTGTCGAAGGTCAGCCGCGGATCAAGCGGAATGCTGTCACCGGCGTTGCCGCTCTCCTTGAGCGCGGCAACGGTGACAGCGGCGGCCTGGGCGCTCTGCGCACGTTGCTCATCGCTGTTCGCACGGCTCTCCGTCTCGCCCGCGCGCGCTCCGGGACGGCGCAGGCGCAGATCGATGCTTTCGATATCCTTGCGTTCCTCGCGCCACATCGCGCTGATGCGGGTCTGGTAATTGTCGCGTATCCAGCTTCGCAGGAATGGTGTCGGCACCGACAGCACCGCCATGCCTTTCTCGACACCATCGAATTTCAGCCGCGCAAACCAGCTCTGGAATACGTTCTGCCCGAATTCCGCGATGAGCCGCTGCAATATGCGCTCCCACGCGGCGTTGTAGTCAGCACCGGAGCCCCCTCCGGCAGCCGCAGTCTTGATCACGTCATGGCCTCCTTTCGTCAAAATGGGTCCCGCGGGCAGGTGTGACGGACGCGCAAAAGCCCCCAATTGCTGCGCCACGCTCACGATTGCACCCACGGCAGGCCCGCCGCCTTCCATCCATTGACGCCGCCGCGATGACGTTTCTCGTCGACGTCGCCTTCAAATCCGTCCGATACGTTGATGCAGTTGCTGAAGCCGGCCTGCGCCATGGCTCTTGCCGCCGCGAGGCTGCGTGCGCCGGAGCGGCAGATAAAGAACAGCGCCGTTTCGCGGTCCACACCGGCTTGCGCAAGCGCATCCGTCAGCCGTTCGGCAAATTGCGGATCGACAGCCATGGCCGGGAACTGCTGCCACTCCGCCAGCACCGTCTGCCGCCCGATGGACGATAGATCCGCCACGCCGACGAAGGTCCATTCCGCTTTTGTGCGCACGTCTATCATCTGTGCCCTCGGATCAGCTGCAAGCGCCTCGAACGCTTCACTTGCAGCCATGGCCGATACCGCAATCTCGCCAACAGACATGTCGCTGGTTCCCCGCATCACCAGATGCAATTATCCCGTTTGCAGACCACAAGTGGTTTGCAGTAAAAACGCCGCAAAAGCGAAATGATTTACACTACAGCAAGCAAAACCCTGCATTGCCCCAAGGGGCTAAAAATACAGAGGGTATACATCACAAGCAAAAACAGCAGTCAGTAACCATCCGGGGGGAATCAATATTCTAGTCATTAGTCAAAGCCTCCCCCAACGGTTAAAACAAACCGCTTCATGCCAAACTTGTCTTTGGAACAACAGTCGGGCGCGCCGACCGTGAAAAGACCATAACCAAGCGGTTTCCGGGTCGCAACAGGGCTGCGTAAAGATTCCGTTAACCGGCCGGAACCCGCAGAAATCTGCGCTCTGTGGCCGCTTCGATTAAGCAGTTGGAGTCTCACCCAGAATCCGTTTTGGCACGGCTTCGGTGGTGGCGATTCCGGGGGGCAAAAAAAATAACGAACGCCCCCGAAACGAACCCCTTTCCGTCCCGTCAAAATAAGTAGGGCAGGGGTTCACCTTAGATCAAAGCATTGAAATATAAGGGAAATTTTTGTCACGCGTCTGACATGGGGAAAATCGGACAAATCTCATCCGTCTTCGCCCCGTCAGGCCGTTCAGAAAAGGTAATTTGTCGAAAAATACGCCCTTGCGTCAAGCGCCCGCGTATAACCGGCCTGCATGGCTTCGCACCACTGCAGAGCGCAAAAATACACTCACCCGCCCCGTCAGGCATGAAAGCCTGGGCAGGGTCAATGTCCGGTGGTTCGAAAAGGCCTTAAAGGGCAGCGACGCGCTTCGACAGCCGGGAAATCTTCCGGGCCGCCGTATTGCGATGGATGATGCCAACCTGGCCCGCACGCGCAATGACCGGCTCTGCCGACTTCAGTGCCGTTGAAGCCGCCGCCTTGTCGCCCGAGGAGATTGCTTCCTCGACCTTGCGCACCAGCGAACGCATGCCAGTGCGGCGTGACTTGTTGATTGCCGTGCGGCGCGCGATCTTGCGCACCATCTTCTTGGCCGATTTCGTGTTGGCCATGTTCCATTCCTCAATTCATCCCGGAGCAGTCCGGAAAGGCTTTCCCGGCTCTGCGCTGATGGGCGCGTCCACAAAACAGCGCATCTGCTGGCAGCCGGTAGTTGCCGAATTTATAAAAGCAAGCGGCGGCTTTGTTGCAAGCCGCCGGACTGGGATGAGCGTATAGCGCCAGCGCTTGTGTGCCGTCAACCGGCTTTGCGTTTCTAACAGGCCAGTGCTGGTGCGTTATTTGTTGCGGAATTGCGGGCTGCGTTTTTCCGCAAAGGCCGCCATGCCCTCTTTCTGGTCTTCCGTTGAGAAAAGCGCGTGGAACAGGCGCCGCTCGAACCGCACGCCTTCGGCCAGTGTCGTCTCGAAGGCGCTGTTCACCGCTTCCTTGGCCGCCATGGCCGCTATGAGTGACATTCCGGCGATTTTCTCCGCCGTCGAAACGGCGTCCTCGACCAGCTTGTCGGCGGCAACGATGCGGCTGACAAGGCCGGAACGTTCGGCCTCCTCGGCACCCATCATGCGACCCGTCAGGCACATTTCCATCGCCTTCGACTTTCCCACGAAGCGCGTCAGGCGCTGGGTTCCACCCGCACCGGGGATGACGCCGAGGTTGATTTCAGGCTGTCCGAACTTGGCGGTGTCGGCGGCAATGATGAAGTCACACATCATGGCAAGTTCGCATCCGCCACCGAGCGCATAGCCGGCAACTGCCGCGATGACCGGCTTGCGCGCCCGCGTAACCTTTTCCCAGCGGGAGATGAAGTTGCCTGCAAAAACGTCGGCAAAGCCCTTGTCCTTCATTTCCTTGATGTCGGCTCCCGCCGCGAAGGCTTTCTCGCTCCCCGTTATCACCATCGCGCCGATGCGCTCGTCGGCCTCGTATTTGTCGATCGCATCGCCGAGTTCCTCGACCAGCTCGCTGTTGAGTGCGTTGAGCGCATTGGGGCGATTGAGCGTGATCAGACCGACGCCACCACGCCGCTCGACAATGATGTTTTGATAGGCCATGCCGTTTCCTCTCCATGAAGCGGGATTGAATTTTGCCGACACCATAAGGCCGCCGCTGACGAAAAAAAGTGTTCAGGCGACACCTGCATCCAAAACCCTCGTTTTCATCGCTGGCAGTGGCGGCAGTAAAATGTCGATCTGCCGGATTGGACGATCCGGGTGACCGGGGCGCCGCAGCCCGGCGTCGGACATGGCTCGCCCTCGCGGTCATAGACCCGGAAGGTGTGCTGGAAATAGCCAAGCGTTCCATCGGTGCGCATGTGATCGCGCAACGACGAGCCGCCGGCCTGGATTGCTTCCGCGATGACCTCGCGGATGGCGGTTGCCAGTTTTTCCGCGCGCCGTGCGGCCACCGGTCCCCGCCGTGAAAGCGTTCCCGCCTCGCGCGTTGGCGAAAGGCTTGCCCGGTTGAGAGCCTCGCACACATAGATATTGCCGAGTCCGGCAATGATGCGCTGGTCGAGCAGCGCTGCCTTGAGGGGCGTGCGCTTGCCCGCAAAAGCAGCGGCAAGCCAGGGACCGTCAAGCCGGTTGCCGGTCGGCTCCATGCCGAGATCTTTCAGCAACGGATGGGTGTCACGGCCACCCGCCTCCACCAGCGTCATGAAGCCGAAACGGCGCGGATCGTTGTAAATCACCCGCGCAGGCTCGTTATCCGATGTCACCAGATCGAAAATCACATGGTCGTGGGCAGCAAGCTTGCTGCGTGGATGATGGAACGCGTCCGCGCCGGCAATGCCTGATGCGGCTCGGAACGACCCCGACATTCCAAGATGCATCAGCAAGGTTTCACCGGAGGAAAGCTCCGCCAGCAGGTACTTTGCCCGCCGCGACAGGGTTTCAATCCTTTGCCCGGCGATCCGCTCGGCAAAGCGTTCCGGGAAAGGAAACCGCAAATCCGGCCGGCCGAGGGCTACGCTCTCGACACGGGCTCCGGCCATGACCGGCTCAAGTCCGCGGCGTACGGTTTCGACTTCCGGTAGTTCAGGCAAGCTGCGGCCTCGCTCTGGCTCTGGGCCCTTAACCCATTCGGTGGACTGATTGTCGCGATACATAGCGCCGGGCAGCGCCTTGCGCTATCGTCCGCGCCTTCACGGGAAGAAGAGATATGACAACATCTGCAGACAACGCCGGGACAGAGCGCACGCACTTCGGTTTTCGCGACGTCGAAACAGCCGACAAGGCGCGGCTCGTCGGCGAAGTGTTCGACAAGGTCGCCAGCCGTTACGACCTGATGAACGACCTGATGTCGGGCGGCCTGCACCGGGTCTGGAAAGATATCTTGATCGGCTGGTTGAACCCGCCGCGTTCGACGGGTGGTGCCCCGTGGAAAGTGGTCGATGTGGCCGGCGGTACCGGCGACATCGCCTTCCGCATCGCCGATGCCAGTCCGCGCGCCGACATCGATGTCATCGACATCAATGCTGAAATGCTTGGCGTTGGCGCCCGGCGCTGGGATGAGCGCGGAGGTGGCGAACGCGTCCGCTTCACCGCCGGTGACGCCATGGCCCTGCCACTGCCGGACGGGAGCCGCGACGCCTACACGATCGCGTTCGGGATTCGCAACGTAACCGATGTGCAGAAAGCGATCGACGAGGCCTACCGCGTCCTGCGGCCCGGCGGGCGTTTCCTCTGCCTTGAGTTTTCCGCAGTGGACGTGCCCGGGCTCGATCGGATTTACGACTTCTATTCCTTCAATGTCATCCCGGCGATGGGCCGCATGGTGATCGGCGATGCCGAGCCGTATCAGTATCTGGTCGAGAGCATCCGCCGCTTTCCCGATCAGGAAACCTTTTCCGGCATGATTTCCCGCGCAGGCTTCGCCCGCGTGCAGTACCGCAACCTGACCGGCGGCGTCGCGGCGCTGCATTCGGGCTGGAAAATCTGACGGAGCGCTGGAGAGTGTTCGGCCGAGATCTGTTGTCATTGGCGCATGCCGGTTTCGTGCTGGCCCGCGAAGGAGCGTTCGCGCCCGTCGACACCACAGGACTGCCGCTCGGCCCCCGGCTTGCGTTCGGTCTCGCCAGGCTGATCGAAAAGCGCGAGGGCGGGCGCAAACTGTCCGGCGCACTGCAAAGGCTCGGTCCCAGCTACATCAAGCTTGGCCAGTTCATGGCGACCCGCCGCGACATCGTCGGCGTCCGCGTCGCAGAAGATCTGGCAAGCCTCCAGGACCGCATGTCCCCCTTTCCTGAAAGCGAGGCCCGCAGGTCAGTGGAGGAGGCGCTGGGCCGCCCCATCGGCGAGGTTTTTGCCGAGTTCGGTCCGCCCGTGGCCGCAGCCTCCATCGCCCAGGTTCACAAAGCCCGCCTGAAGGATGGCCGCGCCGTTGCCGTGAAAGTGCTCAGGCCCGGCATCGAACGCCGCTTCGCACGCGATCTCGCCACCTTCGCAACGGCAGCCCGCATCGGCGAGGCGCTTGACCCGGAAGCGAGGCGTCTGCGGTTGACGGCTGTGGCCGATGAACTCGCCCGTTCCGCGAAGATCGAAATGGATCTGCGCATGGAGGCCGCGGCAATCGCAGAGATGGCGGCCAATATCTCCGAGGATCCCGGCTTCCGCGTGCCGGACGTGGTCTGGAGTGCGTCGGCCAAGCGCGTTTTGACGACGGAATGGATCGACGGGCTGCCGATGTCCGATCTCGAAGCGCTCAAGGCATCGGGTCATGACCTGAAAAAACTCAGCGTTACCGCGATCCAGTCGTTCCTGCGCCATGCCATGCGTGACGGCTTCTTTCATGCCGACATGCACCCGGGAAACCTGTTCGTTGAACCGGATGGAACCCTCGTCGCCGTCGATTTCGGCATCATGGGCCGGCTCGGCGCGAAAGAACGCCATTTCCTTGCCGAAATTCTCTGGGGCTTCATCAAGCAGGACTACCGCCGCACGGCGGAGGTGCATTTCACCGCCGGCTACGTGCCGCGCACCCACAAGGTCGAGGATTTTGCGCAAGCCCTGCGCGCCATCGGTACGCCGATCCGCGACCAGTCGGCGCAGGACATTTCCATGGCGCGGCTGCTGTCGCAGCTGCTGGAAGTGACCGAACTCTTCGACATGAAGACGCGGCCCGAACTGCTTTTGCTTCAGAAAACCATGGTGGTTGTCGAGGGCGTGTCGCGCAGCCTCGATCCCGCTTTCGATATGTGGGCAGCCGCCGAACCGGTTGTCGGCGAATGGATCGCGCGCAATCTGGGTCCCGCTGGCCGTCTTGCCGAAGCGGCTGAAAGCGTTGGCGCGCTGGGGCGGGTCGCGGCCCAGGCGCCCGGCCTGCTGGAACGCGCCGAGCGCATTGCGCAGGACTTCGCCGAAGCCGCCGAACGCGGTAGTCTGGACAATGCGAATGGCCCGGACAGCGTCCGCCGCACGGTGGCGTTGTGGGTCGGTGCATTGGCGCTGGTCGTCATCGCGCTTGCGCAGATTTTTTGAATATCCGCGCTACATGGTAGGTTCTCGGGGCAAGAGCCGGGCAGGAAAGGCGAAAACGTGCAGGGAAAACGTATTCTGCTGATCGTCGGCGGCGGCATTGCCGCCTACAAGGCACTGGAGCTGGTCCGCCTGATCCGCGGCGCGGGCGCGTCCGTGCGCGCCATCCTGACAAAGGCGGGCGCGGAATTCGTCACGCCGCTGTCGCTGTCGAGCCTGACCGGCGACAAGGTCTATAGCGAGCTCTTCAGCCTCACCGACGAGGCCGAGATGGGCCACATCGAGCTGTCCCGTGACGCCGACCTTCTCGTTGTCGCGCCGGCAACGGCCAATCTGATGGCGAAAATGGCCGCCGGCATTGCCGATGATCTGGCGACCACCGCGCTGCTTGCAACCGACAAGCCGGTGCTGTGCGCGCCGGCGATGAACGTGCGCATGTGGCAGCACGCCGCGACACAACGAAATCTCGAGACGCTCAAAGCCGATGGCGTGACGTTCGTTGGCCCTGACGAGGGCGAGATGGCCTGCGGCGAATTCGGTCCCGGACGTCTTGCCGAGCCTGCGGCGATCCTGTCCGCAATTCGCAGGCATTTTGTTTCACGCTCAGGGGGCCGGAGCCTCTCAGGCAAGCGTGTGATCGTGACCGCCGGCCCGACCCACGAGCCGATCGATCCGGTGCGCTATATCGCCAATCGTTCTTCAGGAAAGCAGGGCCATGCGATTGCCGCCGCCGCCGCCGCGGCAGGCGCGGATGTCGTGCTTGTCACCGGCCCTGTGGCGCTGCCCGACCCTGCCGGCGTCGTCACCATTCATGTGGAATCGGCGCGCGAGATGCTGGCTGCCGTCGAGGAGGCTTTACCTGCCGATGCGGGAATTTTTACCGCGGCCGTGGCCGACTGGCGGCCTGACAGCGAAGGCGCACAGAAGATCAAGAAGGAAAAGGGCAAGCGCCCGCCCGATCTGGCGCTCGCCGAGAACCCCGACATCCTGGCAACCGTGGCCGCGGGCAAAAACCGCCCCGGACTGGTTGTCGGTTTCGCGGCGGAAACCGAAAAGGTCGTCGAACACGCCACCGCCAAGCGCAAGCGCAAGAAGGCGGACTGGATCGTCGCCAACGATGTTTCGCCGGCGTCCGGCGTCATGGGCGGGGATCGCAACACGGTACACCTGATCACCGCGGATGGCGTCGATTCATGGCCGACCCTGTCGAAGACCGAGGTCGCCGAACGGCTTGTCGAACGCATGGCGGGCGTGTTGTCCGGTACGGATGCGAAAAACAGGATCGGCGCGTGAACACACCTGTATCGGTCCGGTTCAAGCGTCTCGCAAACGGCGGGGACCTGCCGCTTCCCGCCTATCAGAGTGCCGGTGCTGCCGGTATGGACCTGTGTGCCGCCGTCTCGCAGGATGCGCCAATGACACTGGCCCCCGGCGAGCGGGTATTGATCCCGACAGGCTTTGCCGCCGCGATACCGCAAGGGTATGAGGGCCAGGTGCGTCCGCGATCGGGGAATGCGCTGAAGCGGGGCCTGACATGCCTTAACGCCCCCGGAACGGTCGATTGTGACTACCGTGGCGAGATCGGCGTCATTCTGGTCAATCTCGGGCAGGAGCCGCAGACGATCAGCCGCGGCGATCGGATCGCCCAGCTTGTCATCGCTCCGGTTGTGACGGCCAGCGTTCTTGAAACCGATGTGCTTGACGGTACAGATCGTGGAGGCGGAGGCTTCGGCTCAACCGGAACCGGCTGATCTGGACGCGCAAACCGTTTTCTTTGCTATAAGGTTCCTGGATACGCGGTTATCTGCCACCTCGCCGCGGGTATTCGGAAAGAGCGGATGTTCTCGTTATCGCGCAAATCCGTACTGGCTATCGAGGCTGTCGTGGACATTGCCCACCACGGCCGCAGCAACCCTGTGCCGAGCCGCGATTTCACCGAGCGTCTGGGAATATCCCGTCGCCATCTCGAGCCTGTTTTACAGGCGCTCGTACGTGAAGGCATTCTCAAGAGCATACGCGGCCCGCGCGGCGGCTATGTGCTGGCGCGTGAAAGACGCCGCATTTCGCTTGGCGCCATTGTGCGCGCCGCCGGTTCGGCAAATGACACTGAGCCGCTAGAGGGAAGCCGTTTGTGTTCCCAGATCATCAATCCCGTTGTGGCGAGCGCAACGGCGGCAGCGGCCGACGCCCTGGATGAGGTCGCTCTCAGCGACATCATGACGGAGGCAGAGGAAAGAGGATTCCTGCCTGATCTGGAGCCGGCGCAGGATTTCAGTATTTAGCAGAATATTTATGTGAATTAAAATATTTGGCAAATCGTGACCGGGAAACATTGACGGGATATAACCCGGACACGAAATAGCCGAAACATCACGGCAAGGCCGAAAGGCCATTGGCTTCGGGAACGGTCAGGGAGGTTCCAATGAACAAGCAGGACGTCACACATCACACGCCCGGCCGCGGCAGGATTTACGACTCGATCACGGCCACGATCGGCGACACCCCGCTGGTGCGTCTCTCGCGGCTTGCGGACAAGCGCGGCGTCAAGGCGAACCTTCTCGCCAAGCTCGAGTTCTTCAATCCGATCGCAAGCGTCAAGGACCGCATCGGCGTTTCCATGATCAACGCGCTGGAAACTTCGGGAAAGATCGGCAAGGACACCGTTCTGGTCGAGCCGACCTCCGGCAATACCGGGATCGCTCTGGCCTTTGCGGCTGCCGAACGCGGCTACCGCCTGATCCTCGTCATGCCGGAATCCATGTCGATGGAGCGCCGCAAGATGCTGGCGCTTCTGGGTGCCGAGCTTGAATTGACTCCTGCGGAGAAGGGCATGAAAGGCGCAATCGCGCGCGCCGAAGAACTGGTCAACACGCTGCCGGATGCAATTATGCCGCAGCAGTTCCAGAATCCGGCCAACCCGGCCATTCACCGCGCCACCACGGCGGAGGAGATCTGGAACGACACCAATGGCCAGGTCGACGCGGTGATTTCCGGCGTCGGCACCGGCGGCACGATCACCGGTGTCGGCGAAGTTCTGAAGAGCCGCAACAAGGATATCCGCATGATCGCTGTCGAGCCGGAAGACAGCCCTGTGCTGTCCGGCGGCCAACCCGCTCCGCACAAGATTCAGGGCATCGGTGCCGGCTTCGTGCCCGATATTCTCGATCGCAGCATCATCGACGAGGTTGTTACGGTTGGAAACCAGACCGCGTTCGACCAGGCCCGCGAATTGGCGCGGGTTGAGGGCATTCCCGTCGGCATTTCATCCGGTGCCGCCGTCGCCGCAGCGCTCGAAGTCGGCGCCCGCCCCGAGATGGCGGGCAAGAACATCGTCATCATCATCCCGTCCTTTGCCGAACGCTATCTCTCCACGGCATTGTTCGACGGGCTCTGAGCAAAGGGCTAAGCTCGCGTCCCATGAGTTTCAGCGACGACGAGCTTGAGCGTTACGCGCGCCACATCGTGCTGCCGGAGATCGGCGGTCCCGGTCAGGTGAGCCTGCGTCAGGCCCGCATTCTCGTAATCGGTGCCGGCGGGCTTGGCGCGCCGGCGCTGCTTTATCTGGCCGCTGCCGGTGCGGGCACCCTCGGCATCGTCGATGACGATACGGTTTCGCTGTCCAACCTGCAGCGCCAGGTCATCCACGATACCGGTGCTGTCGGCACATTGAAGACGCAAAGCGCGGCAACACGGATTGCGATGGTCAATCCGCATGTTGCGGTCGAACGCCACGAAACGCGCATCACGCCGGAGAACGCTGCGGGCCTGATTGCGGGTTACGATCTCGTCCTCGACGGCAGCGATAATTTCGCCACGCGCTATTGCGTGTCCGATGCCTGCTTCCACCTGCGCAAACCGCTGGTGACGGGCGCGGTGGGGCGCTTCGACGGTTCGCTGACGGTGCTGCTGCCGTTCGAGACGGGCGCGGATGGCAAGCCCAATCCGACCTATCGCTGCCTGTTCCCGGAAGCCCCGCCTGCGGGCACGGTGCCGACCTGCGCAGAGGCCGGTGTTCTGGGTGCGCTGACCGGCGTCATCGGAACCCTGATGGCAATGGAGGCGATCAAGCTGGTGACCGGTGCCGGCGAGCCCCTGGTCGGCCGCCTGCTGCTCTACGACGCGCTGGCAGCCACATTCGACACCATCCGCTACGCCTGGAACCCGGCCAACCCGCTGAGCGGAAAGAAGGCAGCGGAGTAGTGCCGTCTGTTCCCGTCAATCGGGTCGATAAGGGGTGAGGCTGGGGACGAGATTGCAGATGAATTACTGGATTCCGGCGAAAGCCGGAATCCAGTCTTTGAATCAACAAAGAGAGATTTAGACCTCACTACCATCCTTGCGCACGAACCTGCGCCCGCCTTTTCCATCCGGGATCACATGCAAATCGACGTCCGGGTAATGCCCCTCGTCGATGTCCATGCGCCGCGAGCCGACTTCGAGGATCGTTGCGGTCTCGCCGGACCGGTTGATGATGGCGTGGCCGGTTGCGGCGCCGGCCTTGAAGCCGATGCAGTCGCCGGCGGTGAGTATCTCTTCGTCATCGCCGATCAGCAGGACGACTTCGCCGCTCAGCACATAGACGAGTTCGTCTTCTTGCGTGTGCCAGTGTTTCAGCGCGCTGGCGGCGCCGGGAGCAAGGTCGGTCAGGTTGACGCCGAACTGGTCGAGGCCGAAGGCATTGCCCAGCGCACGTTTGGCGCGGCCATTGGTCACATGAGCGAATTCCGCCGGGTAGACCGTCTTGGTGCGCGCTTCGATATCGCGCGCACGGATGGAATGCCGCTTCGCCATCGCGCCTACAGCATCGACGGCAGGACACGGTCCGGCGGACGGTGGCCGTCTGCGAAGGTCTTGATGTTGATGATGACCTTCTCGCCCATGTCGATACGGCCCTCGATCGTTGCCGAGCCCATATGCGGCAGCAGCACGACGCGGTCCGATTTCACCAGCTTGGGGTTCACCGCGGGTTCGTGCTCGAACACATCGAGGCCGGCGCCTGCGATTTCCTCTGCCTCGATCATGCGGGAAAGCGCGTTCTCGTCGATCACCTCGCCGCGCGCGGTGTTGACGATATAGGTCTCCGGCCGCAGCAGTTTCAGGCGCCGTGCAGACAGCAGGTGATAGGTCGCCGGTGTATGCGGGCAATGGATGGAAATGACATCCATGCGCGCCAGCATCTGGTCGAGGCTTTCCCAATAGGTTGCTTCCAGATCCTCCTCGACACCCTGCGGCACGCGGCGGCGGTTGTGGTAGTGGATCTGCATGCCGAACGCCTTGGCGCGCCGTGCGACAGCCTGCCCGATCCGGCCCATGCCGATGATGCCGAGGCGCTTGCCGTTGATCCGGTGCCCGAGCATCCAGGTCGGCGACCAGCCTTTCCATTCGTTGTTCTCGACAGCGCGAATGCCATGCAGCAGCCGCCTGGGGACTGCAAGGATCAGCGCCATGGTCATGTCGGCGGTATCTTCGGTCAGCACGCCGGGCGTGTTGGTCACGGCGATGCCGCGCTGGGTGGCGGTGCCGACGTCGATATTGTCGACGCCATTGCCGTAGTTGGCGATCAGTTTAAGCCGTTCGCCGGCCTGGCTGAGGATCGAAGCATCGATCCGGTCGGTGACCGTGGGAACGAGTACGTCAGCCTGCTGGACGGCAACGGCAAGCTCGGCCGGCGACATCGGCTTGTCGTCGGTATTGAGGCGTGCGTCGAACAGTTCGCGCATCCGCGTTTCCACGACATCCGGCAGCTTGCGCGTCACGATAACGACTGGTTTGACCTTCCCCATGGCACCCGCTTTCGCCCGAATTGTTGTTGTTACGCCGTACGGTATTCCCGCGCCTTAAACCGGCGTTTACCCCTGACCGTCAATCTGGCATCGAACGGATGCGAGACCGGTTTCGCGCCTGAATATCAGATGGTCCGGGAAAGACAAAGGCTAGGGTCGGGACTCATTAGTATGATTGCCCCTTATCCGCCACGTCATTTTTCCAGCAAGGGCCCTGCGTCAGGCTTGCGCCGGCACATACAGGTCTGAGACGTGCAAGCAACACATTCACGATATGCAGCGCCAAGCCGGTTTTCTCCACTCATGTTGGCATGGGGGCTGACTGCAGTTGCCGTCATGATCGGTTCCGGAGTTGCTGCAAGCTGGTACTACGCACAGAGCGACGGCAGCCCTGAATTGACCGGAGCACTTGCGGATTCCGCTCCGCTGCCCGCAGCACCACGTGGCCCCAGTGGCCTGCCGCTTCCGCGCTACGTCAGCCTGAAGAGCAGCAAGGTCAACGTCCGCATCGGCCCCAGCCAGGACCATGGCGTGGCGTGGGTCTTCAATACGGCCGGTCTTCCCGTCGAGATCATTGCCGAGTTCGAGAACTGGCGCCGTATCCGCGATAGCGAAGGCGCTGAAGGCTGGGTCTATCATTCGCTGCTGTCGGGGCAGCGTACAGCGCTTGTCGCGCCCTGGCAGAAGGACAAGGAAACGCCCGCGGAGCTCCTTTACGCGAGTGCTGACGCAAATTCGCGACCCGTCGCCAGGCTTGAGCATGGCGCTCTGGTTAGGGTCGAGGAATGCAGCAGGGACTGGTGTGAAGTGCTCGTTGCCGGTGTCGGCGGCTACCTCAGGCAGGATATGCTGTGGGGCGTATACCCCGGCGAACATGTCACCGAATAATCACCGGTAATCAGGTTCGTTCAGGCGCATCGGCGTTTGCCGACCGGCCGCAGCCTCACCACCACATCGATATGGGTTACCTCATGGCCTTCCGGAATCCGGGGCAGTCCGTTGACCGTGATCGATGAGCTGTCGATATCGATAAGCTGCCCGTCGCTTTCCAGGAAAAAGTGGTGATGGTCGCTGGTGTTGGTGTCGAAATGGCTTTTGGAGCCTTCAACGGCGACCTCGCGCAGCAAACCTGCCCCGACAAACTGGTGCAGCGTGTTGTAGACGGTTGCCAGCGAAACTTTCACGCCGGCCGAGCGGGCCTGTTCGTGCAGCCATTCCGCCGTCAGATGCCGGTCGCAGCCATCGAACATCAGCGCGGCAAGGCTCATCCGCTGCCGGGTCGGCCTCAGGCCCGATCGCCGCAATGTTTCCGCGACATTCGCTTCGCAAGCGCAGCCTGTTTCCGAACAATCCGCCGACTCACACGCACTGATCGTTCGCGCACGCTCAATTCCAGATAATACGGTGTCGGGTCTGCTGCTCATTTTGCCCTCTGCGCCCGGCTCCAACGCGTGATGAAGCCCGGCAGGTGGTTCTGATATGGAACGTGCAACCGCCAAGAGGCGCGTCATTTCCTTGAATTAGGATATTTCCTGCTTTTGACAATGGCAATCCACTGTTTCTGGAAGGGTTTATGCCCCTCAGGGAATCCGGGCAAAACCAGCCCGGCTTTTTGTTCCTGCCGCCTTCCGGCATCGGAAACCATGTGATACCAAGCCAGCAATGAAGTGGCGCCGGGAGGGTTTTAGCCGGTGCCCGAAAACAACGCGAAAGCGGGGCGGATGAGCGAGCGTCAGACCAGTTTCGACTATGAGAATCTCTTGAAGTGCGCGCGCGGGGAGCTGTTTGGCCCCGGCAACGCACAATTGCCCGCGCCTCCGATGCTGATGTTCGATCGCATTACCGAGGTTGCAGAAGACGGCGGTGAGCACGGTAAGGGCATGATCCGGGCCGAGTTCGACATCAAACCGGACCTCTGGTTCTTTCCCTGCCATTTCATTGGCAATCCGATCATGCCGGGCTGTCTCGGGCTTGACGCGCTTTGGCAACTGACCGGATTCTTCCTCGGCTGGCTCGGGCTGCCTGGCAAGGGCATGGCGCTTTCGACGGGTGAGGTGAAGTTCAAGGGGATGGTTACGCCATCCGTGAAGCTCGTGGAGTACGGCGTTGACTTCAAGCGCATCATGAAAGGGCGGCTTGTGCTCGGCATCGCCGACGGCTGGCTCAAGGCGGATGGTGAGACTATCTACAGGGCAGCCGACCTGCGCGTCGGTCTTTCGCAGCAAAGCGCAACCTGACGTCCGCCCCGGGCCGGACAATATTTGCCCAAGGAGATGCACATGAGACGAGTCGTCGTCACAGGTATCGGGATCGTGTCCTCGATCGGCAACGACAAGGAAGAGGTCACCGCCTCCCTGCGTGAGGCCAGGTCGGGCATTTCCTTTTCGCAGGAATTTGCCGATCACGGGTTCCGTTGTCAGGTCTGGGGTGCGCCGACACTCGATCCGACTGAACTGGTTGACCGCCGTGCCATGCGCTTCCTGTCCAAGGGTGGCGCCTGGAACCATGTTGCGATGGATCAGGCGATCGCGGACGCCGGTCTTGAGGAAGCTGAAATCCAGCATGAGCGCACGGGCATCATAATGGGTTCCGGCGGGCCTTCGACGCGCACGGTCGTTGAAGCCGCCGATATCACCCGCGAGAAAGGTTCGCCCAAGCGCATCGGCCCCTTCGCAGTCCCCAAGGCCATGTCGTCGACCGCATCGGCCACACTGGCGACCTGGTTCAAGATTCACGGCGTCAATTATTCGATTTCCTCGGCCTGCTCCACATCGGCGCATTGCGTCGGCAACGCCTACGAGCTGATCCAGTGGGGCAAGCAGGACTTGGTCTTCGCGGGTGGCCACGAGGACCTCGACTGGACCATGTCGAACCTGTTCGATGCCATGGGCGCGATGTCCTCTAAGCACAATGATACGCCTGAAACCGCCTCACGCGCTTATGATGCCACCCGCGACGGCTTCGTCATTGCCGGTGGCGCGGGCGTTCTGGTGCTTGAGGAACTCGAGCACGCCAAGGCGCGCGGCGCGAAAATCTACGCCGAAGTCGTAGGTTATGGCGCCACGTCCGATGGCTACGACATGGTGGCGCCGTCAGGCGAGGGCGCCGTGCGTTGCATGAAGCAGGCCATGGCGAGCGTGCCCGGCAAAGTTGATTATATCAACACCCACGGCACCTCCACACCGGTGGGGGATACCCAGGAGATCAAGGCGATCCGCGAGGTGTTCGGCCAGGACTGCCCGCATATTGCCTCGACGAAGTCTCTGACGGGCCACTCCCTTGGCGCCACCGGCGCACAGGAGGCGATCTACTCGCTCCTGATGATGCAGGCAGGCTTCATCGGCGAGAGTGCCCATATCACGGAAATCGATCCCGACTTTGCGGACATGCCGATCGTGCGCAGCCGTATCGACAACGCCAAGATCGATACAGCTTTATCCAACAGTTTCGGGTTCGGCGGCACCAACGCGACACTCGTGTTCAGCCGCTATAACGGTTGACCCGCCGGGAGGAACGACGACTGATGCCGGAAGCATTGTTGAAAGGCCGCAGGGGCCTTGTCATGGGTGTTGCCAACGGCCACTCGATCGCCTGGGGGATTGCCAAGGCGCTCGCGGACCATGGTGCTGAGCTCGCGTTCACCTATCAGGGCGACGCGATCGGGAAACGTGTCATTCCGCTGGCTGAAAGCGTTGGTTCGGATTTCACGATTCCATGCGATGTGGTCGATCTTGTTTCCGTCGACAAGATGTTCGCCGAGATCGAAAAGCGCTGGGGCGAACTGGATTTCCTGGTTCACGCCATCGCCTATTCCGACAAGAACGAATTGCGCGGCAAATATGCCGACACGACGCGCGAGAACTTCATCAACACCATGGTGATCTCGTGCTTTTCCTTCACCGAACTCGCCAAGCGCGCGGCCGGGCTGATGAAGGAAGGCGGCTCGATGCTGACGCTGACCTTCTCGGGTTCGAGCTTTGTCATGCCGAACTACAATGTCATGGGCGTCGCCAAGGCGGGGCTGGAGGCCAGCGTGCGCTATCTTGCGTCCGATTTCGGGCCCGATGGCATCCGCGTCAACGCGATCTCCGCAGGCCCGGTGCGCACCCTTGCTGGCGCAGGCATCAGCGATGCGCGCTTCATGTACAACTACCAGCGCGATCATGCGCCTCTGCACCGGTCGATCACGATTGAAGATGTCGGCGGCGCAGCACTCTACCTGCTGTCGGATCTGTCGAACGGCGTGACCGGCGAAATCCACTTCGTCGATGCCGGCTACAACACGATCTCGATGCCGCACCCGGACAACCTGCGGGACTAACTCTCCAGATTGCTTTCCTCTGCGCTGTCACCCTCGTGCCAGACGAGGCCCTTGTAGTCGAATCCGAAATGGATCGTCGGCTTGATCACGGCGAAATACGGCGACAGGTCGAAATCGCGCGGCGCAAACAGCGAGTGATGCCGGATGTGCAGGATTTCCTGCCGCGTGTAGTTGCTGCGGTCGCCTTTTTTCGGTTGCTCAACGGTTTCGATCTTCGGCAGGATCGGATAGCGCACATGCTGGAACGCCTGCGCGATCAGTGTCGAGCAGATCGCTCGCGTCGGATCGCCTGACCCAAGCGCGATCATCCGCCTGCGAAACCGCACCGGTATGGGGGGCGTGGGAAACAGGTATCGCAGCAGATCGAAGACGTTTTTCAGATCGTATTTCAGCCCGATGCGCTCGCGCATGTAGGTCACGACCATATCGCGATCCTCGGGCGTCAGCCCGACGGGTCTGCAGATACGGATGTTGTGGCAATCGTATTTCGACAGTGGCGCGGTGATGCAGCCCGGACCGATCAGCACCTCGATCAGGCGATGCGGCTCACCGTCCGCTTCTTCGGCACCATCGATCTCGCCGACATACATGGCCGCATGCGACCATGTCGACATGGTCAGATATTTGATCGCGGAGGAGAGATATTGATGCCCCTCCACCAGGATGATGTCGCCAGGCTCCAGCACGCCGAGCAGCCGGTCGGTCGGGATCGGCGCGAACGGCTCGTATCCCGGCGACGGTTTGGTCAGAAGCCGCGCCAGATACCGTCCCGTTTGTTCAAGCAGGGTATAGCCCATCGTTCCGAGATCGCAGCAAGATGCTTCGGAAACAGATTAGGGCGTGGAGGGTTCAAAAGCGAACCCTCCGTAGCTGAATTGCGTAAAGTCAGTGGCTAACCGCGCAACGTGCCGCCGGTCGCTTTCGCAACTTGCGCGACAATGCTGTCGCCGACCGCCTCGATATCCTTCTCGGTAAGCGTTTTCTCGCGCGGCTGCAGCGTCACTTCGATGGCGACGGATTTCTGCCCCTTGAGCGCCTCGCCTTCGTAAAGATCGAAGACGCGGACATCGCTGACGAGAACCTTTTCGGCGCCGCGCGCGGCCCTGACGATTGCTTGCGCCTCGACATCTCTGTCGACGAGGAAGGCGAAGTCGCGTTTCACCGGCATCAGGTCGGGAAGATCGACCGCCGGCTTGGCGCGCGTTGCCTTGACTTTCGGTGCCGGCAAGGCGTCGAGGAAAATCTCGCAGGCCACCACCGGACCGTCGGCATCCATCGCGTCGATCACGCCGGGGTGCAGTTCACCGAAATGCGCCAGGATCATTTTGGGTCCCAGTTGCAGCGTTCCCGAGCGTCCCGGGTGATACCATGCCGGTGCGTTGCGAGTGACCTGCAGGTTGCCGGTCGGCGCGCCGAGCGCGTCCAGCACGGCGATGGCGTCGGCCTTGGCATCGAACGCGTCCAGTGTGTCTGCTCCGCCTGTCCAGTGCCGGCCGGTGCGCTCGATCTTCGCCACGCCGCGGCGCACCACAGCCGCCATCTCGATCTGGTCGTCCGGCTCGTCGCCATGATAGGTCGCGCCGATCTCGAACAGCGCCACATCGTTCATGCCACGGTTGACGTTGCCTTGTGCCGCCGCGATCAGGCCCGGCAGAAGGCTCGGGCGCATGTCGGTCAGGTCCGATGAAATCGGGTTCGACAGCTTCACGGCAGCACTTCCGCCGCCGAAGCGTTTGGCGTCTTCTTCGCCGATGAAGGACCACGTCACGGCTTCCACGAGGCCGCGCGCGGCAAGCGTGCGGCGGGCGTTGTGGGCGCGCGTCTGCGCCAGCGTCAGCACCGCCTGCGGTACGCCGTCGGGCTTGTCCATGGCAACGGTCGGCACACGGTCGACACCGACGATGCGGGTCACTTCTTCAACGAGGTCCGCGCTCTCGTGCACGTCAGGCCGCCAGCTCGGCACAGCGACCTTGATGTTGTCCTCCGGCCCTGACATCAGGAAGCCGAGATCGCGCAGGATCGCCTTGATCTCGACCGGGTGCAGGTCGAGCCCGGTCAGGCGCTTCACCTGGCCAAGATCGAAATCGATGACCTTCTCGCTCTCCGGTACGCTGCCGGCGAGCGCCAGATTGCTTGGTGTGCCGCCGCAGAAATCGACCACCATCTGTGCTGCGAGTTTCGCACCGGGGATGACGCTTTCAGGATCGACGGAACGCTCGAAGCGGTAACGTGCATCCGACAGGAGATCGACGGCGCGGCCGGTGCGCGCGGTGACCTGCGGGTCGAACAGCGCCGATTCGATCAGCACGTTGACGGTCTCTTCGGTGGACCCTGAGTCCTCGCCACCCATGATGCCGCCAAGTCCAAGCACGTTCGCATCGTCGGCGATGACGCACATGGTTTCGTCGGCCTCGTAGGTCTTGCCGTCGAGGGCGAGAAAACTCTCGCCCTTGTTGCCCATGCGCGCGCGGATCGTGCCGGTCAGCTTGTCGGCATCATAGACGTGCAGCGGGCGGCCGCGATCGTAGGAGACGTAGTTGGTGATATCGACCAGCGCGTTGATGGGGCGCAGGCCAATGGCCTTCAGCCGCTGTTGCACCCATTTGGGGCTCGCTCCGTTCTTCACGCCCTTCACATAAACACCGGCGAAGACCGGGCAGGCATGCGCGTCAGCGGTATCGAAGGTGAGCTCGATTTTTATCGGGCTGTCGAACGCACCGTCGAGGTCTGGAACATCGAGGGGTTTCAGCTTTCCCATGCCGGCTGCCGCCAGATCACGCGCGATGCCGTGCACGCCGAGGCAATCGCCACGGTTCGGCGTGATGCCGACCTCGATGACCGGATCGTCCAGGCCCAGCACTTCAGCGAAGGGAATGCCGATCTTTGTATCCTCGGGCAGGTCGATGATGCCGTCGTGATCGTCGGACAGACCCATCTCGCGTTCCGACACCAGCATGCCGTTGGATTCAACGCCGCGGATGACGCCGGGTTTCAAATCCATGCCGGTGCCGGGAATGTGCGTGCCGGTGGGCGCGAAGACGCCGACCATGCCGGTACGCGCGTTCGGCGCGCCGCACACGACCTGGTGCTGCGTTGTGCCGTCATCGACGGTGCACACCCGCAACCGGTCGGCATTGGGGTGCTGCTCGGCCTTGACGACACGCGCGGTTCTGAACGGCGCGAAGGTCTCTGCCGGGTTCTCGATGGATTCGACTTCCAGCCCGATCAACGACAGCTTGTCGGCGATCGCGTCGAGGCTTTCGTCGGTTTCCAAATGATCTTTCAGCCAGTTGAGCGTGAACTTCATGATTTTTTCCTCACCGGCTTAGCGGCTCAGGCCCCCTGCAAGACTGGGCAGGTCGAGCGCGGCGAAACCGTAATGCTTCAGCCAGCGCAGGTCGGAGGCGAAGAAGGTGCGAAGATCGGGGATGCCGTATTTCAGCATCGCGATGCGGTCGATGCCCATGCCCCAGGCAAAGCCCTGATATTCGGCAGGGTCGAGCCCGACATTGCGCAGCACGTTGGGATGCACCATGCCGCAGCCCAGAATCTCCAGCCAGCCGTCGCCTTCACCGATTTTCAGTTCGTTGCCGACGCGGGTGCAGCCGACATCGACCTCCATCGAGGGTTCGGTGAAGGGGAAGTGGCTGGCGCGGAACCGCATCTTGACGTTGGGCACCTCGAAGAAGGCCTTGAGGAACTCTTCCAGCACCCATTTCAGGTTGCCGAGATTGGCCTGTTTGTCGATGACGAGGCCTTCGACCTGATGGAACATCGGCGTGTGGGTCTGGTCGTAGTCGCAGCGGAAGACGCGACCCGGCGCGATGATGCGGATCGGCGGCTTGGTCGAAAGCATGGTGCGGATCTGCACCGGGCTGGTGTGGGTCCGCAACAGCCGGCGCGAACCGTCCTCGCGCGGATCGAAATAGAACGTGTCCATTTCCTGCCGCGCCGGGTGATCCTCCGGGATGTTCAGCGCGGTGAAATTGTAGTTGTCGTTCTCGATATGCGGGCCTTCGGCGATCGAGAAGCCCATGTCGGCGAAGATCGCGATCAGCTCGTCGACCACCTGCGCGACGGGATGCACGCGGCCCTGTGCAACGGCGGGCTCGCGTACGGGTAGCGTCACGTCGACGGTCTCGGTCGCGAGACGTTCTTCCAGCGCCTGGGCTTTGAGAATTTCGCGCCGCGCGTTGATTTCGTCGGTGACGCGGATCTTCAAGCCATTGATCAGCGGCCCATTGATCTGCCGGTCTTCCGGGCTCATGCCGCCAAGGCCGCGCAGCAATTCGCTGACCGCGCCCTTCTTGCCGAGCGCGGACACGCGCACCGCTTCGAGCGCTGCTTCATCGCCGGCGGAAGCAATCTCGCCAGTGAGCACTTTTTCGAGCTGTTCGATGTTGGCCGCGATGGAGGCCATCATGTCGTCTCCGTTGCTTCTCGCATGATCCCGAAAAGTTGCAGACTTTTCGGACAAGATCATGCGGCAGAATAGAGGGTGAAGCCGGCTTCACCTTGGGTGCAACGGATCCGGAAGCGCAATTGTCATGCTTCAGGACCCGGTTGCGGTTGAAACCGTGCCGCCTTTTCGATCTGCGGCACGGCCGTTCGCGTCAGGCCCCGAAAAGGCTTGGTCAATCAGGCGAGGGCAGCTTCTGCCTTGCCGACCAGCGCCTTGAAAGCATCGGGCTGGTGGATGGCAAGATCGGCGAGCACCTTGCGGTCGACCTCGATACCGGCCTTTCCGAGGCCGTCGATAAATCGTGCATAGGTGAGGCCGTGCTCGCGGGTCGCAGCGTTGATGCGCTGGATCCACAGCGAGCGGAACGAACGCTTGCGGACCTTGCGGTCGCGATAAGCGTACTGCTGTGCCTTCTCCACCGCCTGCTTGGCGGTGCGGATGGTGTTCTTGCGGCGGCCGTAATAGCCCTTGGCAGCCTTCAGGACTTTCTTGTGGCGGGCGTGTCCAGTTACGCCCCGTTTCACGCGTGACATCTTAGCGGTCTCCGGATGTGTCTGGGTATCAGGTCAGGTTCAGGCGTAGGGCAGGAATTTGCGGACGATCTTGGCGTCGGACTCGTTGAGAATCACCGTGCCGCGTGCGTTACGAATGAACTTGTTCGTACGCTTGATCATCATGTGCCGCTTGCCGGCCTGCTGGCCCCGGACCTTTCCGGTCGCGGTCAGCTTGAAGCGCTTCTTGGCGCCGCTCTTGGTCTTCATCTTGGGCATTTTGCTCTCCTTCAAGCGGGCGGAAGCAGCTGCTTTCGCAGCAAAATCCGCCCTGGTCGTGTGCATGAGCAGATCACATGGACATCCACGGCATGCCCCGCCGGGCCATGTGAGAACGGCGCCTTATAAGGAAAACAGGTTGTCAGCGCAAGCCGTTGCCCGTCTATCCGTAATCGATGATCAGCGCGGCGCCAGCACCATGATCATTTGCCGGCCTTCAAGCTTGGGCTCGTATTCGACCTTGGCGATCTCGGTGACGTCTTCCTTGACCCGATGAAGAAGCTGCATGCCGAGTTCCTGGTGCGCCATTTCGCGGCCGCGGAACCTGAGCGTCACCTTGACCTTGTCGCCCTCGTCAAAGAAGCGGCGCATGCTTTTCATCTTCACGTCGTAGTCGTGAATGTCGATGTTCGGGCGCATCTTGATTTCCTTGACCTCGATGGTCTTCTGCTTCTTGCGCGCCTCGTTGGCGCGCTTCTGCGCCTGATACTTGAACTTGCCGAAATCGAGAATCTTGCAGACCGGGGGCGTCGAGTTCGGTGCGATCTCGACAAGATCGAGACCGGCTTCCTCGGCCAGGACAATGGCGTCGGCAGGGCTCATTTCGCCGCGGTTCTCGCCTTCGGCGTCGATGAGCTGGATTTTCGGCGAATCGATCTCGCCGTTGACGCGCGGACCTTCCTTGACGGTCGGCGCTGCCTTGTGGGGACGACGTGCTATGGCTCGTGCTCCTTCTATCGTTTCAACAATGGCGGCATCGTATCGGACATGATGTCCCGCATTTCCGTTGCCGCCAACACAAAAACCGTCCGAGGCGGCAAACCCGCCATCGAACGCTTCCTGCAACCCCTATAAAGTCGTTTACGGGCCTTGCGAAGTCAATTGGGCGCGTTCTTAACTGGCAATGAAAATAGTCGTATGCCGATCAATCCGTGCATGACGGCGTCAACACAAAGGGTGTGCGCCATATGTCCATCCATCATCTCATTGCGTTCAATATCGCCCTGATTGCCGCAATCCTGAGCCCGGGCCCGGCCTTTCTCGTCGCTGTACAGACGACATTGCGCTCCGGTCGCCGCGCAGGGATCGCGGTTGGATGCGGGCTGGGGCTGATGGCATCGATCTGGACGGCGATGGCGCTGCTGGGGCTCGACGCGGTGTTTGCCGTGTTCCCCTGGGCCTATGCGGCAGCCAAAATCTGTGGCGCATTCTATCTTTTGTATATTGCCTGGAACATGTGGAAAGGCGCGCGCGATCGCATCGAACCGGCGGAATATCGCGCCCGTAGCGCTTTCCGACGCGGATTCCTGATCAACGCGCTCAATCCGAAATCCATGCTGTTTGCCGCTGCCGTGCTGATCGTCGTCTTCCCCGCCGACATGTCCTATGGCGAGGACGCCGTGGTGGTTCTCAATCACCTCGTCGTGGAACTGATTTTCTATACCGCGCTGGCATTCGCCATGAGTACGAGCCGTGTCAGCGCGGGTTACATGAAGGCCAAGGTTTTCCTGGACCGCGCCGCGTCCGTTGTTCTGGGTGGGCTGGGGCTGCGGCTGCTGTTTTCCAGATGATCGGGGTTCGCGGGCGATTGACCGGAATGGGTGACTGGAGATGAGCAGCGAAGCTATTCAGAGCAGGATGCATATCGAATCGGACGGCTTTGCCCGCGACATTGCCGTTGCCGACCGCGCTGGCAATGCGCCAGGTGTCTTCTGGATGTCCGGTTTCATGTCCGACATGGGCGGCACCAAGGCGAGTGAGGTCGATCAATGGTGCGCCGGACGCGGGCTTGCCTGCACGAGGTTCGATTATTCAGCCCACGGCGCTTCGTCCGGAACCATCGAGGACGGTTCGCTGAGCCGCTGGCTTGAGGAAAGTTTGACCGTCTTCCGCAAGACCGCCGATGGGCCACGCATCGTCATCGGCTCTTCCATGGGCGGGTTTCTGGCGACCCTGATGGCGAAGGCGCTCTGCGCCGAAGACTTAGCATGCCCGCTGATTGCCGGCATGATCCTGATCGCACCCGCCATCGATATGACCGAACGTCTCATGTGGGAGGAATTTTCCGATGAGATTCGCAAGAAAGTCATGGAGACCGGCGGCTGGTTTCGCCCCTCCCCCTATGACGATGGCGGCTACCGGATCACCAAACGGTTGATCGAGGACGGACGCAAACATCTGCTGTTCGACGGTCCGTTGCTGACCTTCCCTTATCCCGTGGCGATCCTGCAGGGGCGGCTCGATGAAGATGTACCGCTCGATGTCGCGCTCGATCTCGTTGCGCTTTTGGACGCAGATGTCAGCCTGACCGTGGTGCCCGACGGCGATCACCGCCTGTCGCGCGAGCAGGATATCGAACTGTTGCTCAAAACGATTGAGCGGATGGCTACTCAGTAGCCTTGTCGGCTTCGACAAGTGCTCTGATACCTTCCCGATACGTTGGGTATTTTAGCCGGTAAGGCAGCATGCGCTGCGCCTTCTGGCCCGAGACGCGCTTGTTGTCCGAATAGAAGCTCCGCGCCATCGGCGTCATTTCGGTTTCCGCGAAATCAACCTCCGGTGGCGGCTCGATTCCCATCAGGTGTGCGGCAAATGCGATGACGTCCTGCGGCGGAGCGGGCTCGTTGTCGCAGATGTTGAAAATGCCGCTGCGCGGACGGGTGAGCCCGGCATGAACGGCGCGTACGATGTCGGCGACATGGATACGGTTGAACACCTGTCCCGGCTTGACGATGCGTTTCGAGGTACCGTTTTGGAGCTTTTCCAGCGGCCCGCGCCCCGGGCCATATATGCCGGGCAGCCGGAAGATCATGACGGGGATGTCATGCATCGCGCCAACCGCGATCCATTCGCTTTCGGCTTTTGCACGGGCGATGGCGCGGTCGCTTTGCGGGTTGATAGGCGTTTCCTCATCGACCCAGGCACCGTCATGATTTCCATAGACGCCGATGGTGGAGAGATAGACCACCCCCTTCGGGCGCGCTGCCGCGATGTCATCTGCATGTTGAGCCAGTACAGGGTCGCCGTTTCTGTCCGGCGAAATGGAAATCAGCAGGCAGTCGCTTTGCTTCAGAAGCGCGGGTACGTCCGGTCCCGGCATAGTCCCATCAAAGACCACGGCCCCGATACCATCGGCGCGCAGTTTTTCGGCCTTGTCTTGCGAACGCACGGTGCCCGAAACATTGCCGCCGTTGAAGCGGACGAGCTTGGCAAGCGCCAGCGCGGAATACCCCAGCCCGAAACAGAAAAGCTTCGTCATGCCTGCTCTTTCTGACCCTGCAATGCGGCCCGCCATTCCGCGCGCACGTCTGCGTCGGTCTCGCTTGGCAGCCGTTTCTTCGCTTCCCCGGCAAGCGTAATGGCTTCGCCGAGTTGCTTCAGTGCCCAGACCGCCATGGCCCTGACCAAAGGCGACTCGTCCCCAAGCAATGTCTTCGCGCTCGCCGCCAGATCACTGTCGCCGGAATTGCCGATGGCGATCAGCACGTTGCGGATGAAACGGTCGCGGCCGGTCCGCTTTACCGGTGACTTGCGGAACAGGGCGAGAAACGCGGTATCATCGAGCGCGGCGAGATCGGCCAGCGCCGGAAGCTTCAGTTCATCGCGTGCGATCAGCCGGGATTCGTGCGCGGCTATCGCATATTTGTTCCACGGGCATGCGGCGAGGCAGTCGTCGCAACCGTAGATGCGATTGCCCATTTTTACGCGGAATTCCTCGGCGATGCGGCCCTTGTGCTCGATGGTGAGGTAGGAGATGCAGCGCCGCGCATCGAGCCGGTAGGGCGCCGGAAAAGCATTCGTCGGGCAGATGTCGATACAGGCGCGGCACGAGCCGCAATGATCGGTTTCCGGCTCATCGGCCGGCAGTTCGGCATCTGTGAACATGGCGCCGAGGAAGAACCACGAGCCAAGCTCCCGCGACACGAGATTGGTGTGCTTGCCTTGCCAGCCGATGCCGGCGGCCTCACCCAGGGGCTTTTCCATCACCGGAGCGGTATCGACGAAGACCTTCACGTCGGCCTCGGACTCATGCGCGAACCATTGCCCGATCTGCTTCAGGCGGCCCTTGATCAGGTCGTGGTAATCGTCGCCGCGGGCATAGACGGAAATATTGCCGCGGGTCTTTTGCTCTAACGTGCCAAGCGGATCATGCCCCGGTCCATAAGTCATTGCGAACATCACGACCGAACGTGCCTGCGGCCACAGCGCCTGCGGCTTCCCGCGACGCTCGCTGTTTGCCGCCAGCCAACCCATGCTGCCGTGGTGGCCTGCTTGAAGAAAATCCTCCAGCCGGCCGGAGGCTTGCGGAATGGCGCCAGGGTGAGTGATTCGAATTGCATCGAATCCGTATTCGCGCGCCTTGCCACGCAAGGTCTCGGCCAGTGCCGCCATCCGGCATCTTGTGCCCGTGCGGTTGTTAGAAATCGAGATCGACATAGCTTGGCGCGGGCCTGACCCCGGGCACCTGGTCAACGAGCAATGGCCGGAAAGACGGACGCGATTTGACCCGCGCGTACCAGTTCTTCACGTGCTCGAAATCCTCCCACGGCACGTCGCCGAGATAGTCGAGACACGACAGATGCGCAGCCGCCGCGAGGTCGGCATAGGACAGGGTCTCGCCGGCAAGCCAGTTCCG
The DNA here is from genome assembly GCA_020637855.1 of Rhodobiaceae bacterium. Taxonomy (GTDB): domain Bacteria; phylum Pseudomonadota; class Alphaproteobacteria; order Rhizobiales; family Tepidamorphaceae; genus JACKJK01. Next base: position 44,878 of record JACKJR010000006.1, read on the forward strand.
GCGCACCGCCAGATGGCTGATATAGGCAAGATGGGTGCGCAGGTTCTTGGTGCCTGCAAGGATCAGCCGCGTATCCGGCGCACCGCCGCCGTGCTCGGGTTTCATGAAGCGTTTGTAGATTTTTTCCGCCACCAGATAGGTGGTGACCTCGCCGTTCATGTTGCTGTCAAACCAGTCCAGCAGCCGGCGTACCTCGGCGCGGTCGTAAGGATCGGCCGGCACCAGCCTGCGCGGCCCGAGACTTGCACCTTTTGTCTCGTCGAGAAACTCAAGGATCGGGCGTACACCGACGACTTTTCCGGCCTGCCCGACCAGCAGTACCGGAAGTGTATTGGCCGGATTGAGCTCGAGGAATTCCCGCCGGCGTTCCCAGGTGCGCTCCTCGATGAATTCCGCGCCGATGCCGTATTCGCCCATGGCGATACGGATGGTGCGCGAGAACGGGCAGAAGGGATGATGATGCAGCGTGAACATGGCTCAGGGTCAGAACCCATTAATCTGGTTGAAATGGCATGAGCCGATTTGTCCGGATATGAGGCGCGAAGCCGCGGGAAAGCGTCTGGTTTTCAAGGCTTCGCAACAGTGAGACCGGTTTATCGGGCTTTGCCCGACGAAACATCCGGTGAATGTTTTGCCGGTCGAACGCCCGGAGGGCCGCCGGGCAAAGCGGCCATATCCTGAAAGGACGCGCAAACGGCTTCGACCTGCCGTGTCGAAGCGCTCGACCGGGCCACCAGCCTGCTCTTCGCGCCTCTCCTTGCATCTCTTTGCCGTTTGTCGCGCCATTTCAATCATACTGATGGGCCCTGACCCTGGAGGGTCGGGCCTCGTGAAGGTTTATTCAATGGCCGGCGCGAAGCTGATTTGCGCGGCGCGGCGCATCCGGTATAGAGCCGCGTCAACGGGTGAACAACCCGAATCGATTGCGCAAAAAGGGGTGTTCGATGGATTTGCTCAACCTGCTGGAGGCCGCGTTTCTCGGCCTGATCGAGGGATTGACCGAATTCATCCCCGTATCGTCCACCGCGCATCTGTTGCTTTCCGGCCATTTTCTGGGCTTTGAAAGCACGGGAAAAACCTTCGAGGTGCTGATCCAGCTTGGCGCCGTTCTGGCAATCCTGTCGGTCTATTTCGCGCGGTTGTGGAACATCGCCATGGCGCTGCCGTCGAGCCCCTCGGCGCGCCGTTTCGTGCTTGGTGTCCTGCTGGCCTTCCTGCCGGCTGCCTTTGCCGGCGTGCTGCTTCATGGCTTCATCAAGAACGTGCTGTTCGAAACGCCGATGCTGATCTGCGCTACGCTGATTGTCGGCGGTATCCTGCTGCTGTGGATCGACCGGCAGCAGCTCGAAGTGCGCCATACCGAAGCAACCGCCTATCCGCTTTCGCTGTGCATCAAGATAGGACTGTGCCAGTGCCTGGCGCTGATTCCCGGCATGTCGCGGTCGGGCGCGACCATTGGCGGCGCCTTGCTGCTGGGCTGCGACAAGCGGTCCGCGGCGGAATTCTCGTTCTTCCTTGCCATGCCGACCATGGCCGGCGCCTTCGCCTACGATCTGATGAAGAACATCGACAGGTTGTCGATGGACGATGCCTCGCTGATCGCGGTCGGCTTCGTTACCGCCTTTATCTCAGGGGTGTTTGTTGTGCGTGGCCTGCTCAACTTCGTCACACGTCATGGCTTTGCGCCATTCGCATGGTGGCGAATCGTTGTCGGCAGCCTCGGTATCGCCGGCCTGCTGATCTTCGGCTGACTCAGGCCGGGCGGATGTCGTATTCGCCGGTACGGCGGAACCGTTTCAGATAGCTCGGCAGGATCGCGGCCATGCCATGCGGCGTGATGCCGAGGCCGGACAATGTCCGGTTGCCGCGCTCGGCTTCCGCGCTGACGACATTGTCGCTTTCAAGCAGTTTCACCTGATCGACGGTCAGCAGCGGATTGGGCAGCAGGCCGAGAGCCGTACCCATGATGCGTGCCACTGTCCAGGGAACCGGAGCGAGAAAGCGCCGGCGTTCGATCACTTCGAGCATTTTCTGCATCAATGTCTCGAAGCTCGCAACGTCCGGCCCGCCGAGCTCGTAGGTCGCGCCGGGTTTCGCGTCGCCATCGACGGCGCGCGCCACGGCCTCCGCGACATCGCCCACATAGACAGGCTGGAATTTTGTCTGCCCGCCGCCGATCAGCGGCAGCACGGGGGAGAATCGCGCAAGCGAAGCAAAGCGGTTGAAGAATTCGTCCTCGGGTCCGAACACGACCGAAGGCCGGATGATGATGGCCTCGGGGAACGCAGCCTTGACGGCAGCCTCGCCGGCGGCCTTGGAACGCGCATAGTCTGACGCTGAATCGGTATCGGCGCCGATTGCCGACATCTGCACGAATGTCGTGGCGCCAGCGGCTTTGGCAGCCTTGGCGATGATACCGGGGGCCTGCCCTTGCACGACGTCGAAGCTTTGCCGGCCGCTTTCGTGCAGGATGCCGACGAGATTGATGACGACGTCTGATCCCGCAGCCGCTGCCTCGATCGAGTAGGGAACCCGTATGTTCGCCTGTATGGCTTGAATCTGTCCAACAGCGCCCAGTGGCTGAAGGTGTCCGGCAAGATCGGGGCGGCGCACGGCGACCCTTATCCTGTAGCCGCGCTTTGCGAGCGCGCGCACCACATTGCGGCCGATAAAGCCGGAACCGCCGAAAATCGTGACGAGTTTGCCGGATGAGACCTGCGTGGACATTTTGCTCAGCACCCCTTTTTCCCTCAGCATCGCGCTGCCGATGAATTGCCGTGATTGTTGCTGTTATCGCGGCGCTTGCTGCGGTGATAGCGAACCATCGCGGCAGTGTACAGGGTTTCGGCAGCCGATACGTGCGCGCTTCGATTGACAATCGCGACGCACGAAAGTATCGCTTCCCACCCGACACCGCCGGATGATTGTTCGCCCGGCCTGATGCCCAGGTGGCGGAATTGGTAGACGCGCTAGCTTCAGGTGCTAGTTTCCGTACGGAAGTGGAAGTTCGAGTCTTCTCCTGGGCACCATTCCTTATATCTCACGCCGGTTCCCCGGACGATGTCCGGGTCGCGGCCCCGATGAGGGGGGCGCAAGAATGCGCGGCGCCCGGCCGGGCTTGCGAAACCTTTGGTTTCGTTTGGTGCCTCGAATATTCGTTACATACAGCCAGATCGCGGTTCGTGCCGTGCATGGATCAGGACGAACAGTCCTGATCCGGAGCGCGATTGTGCGACGGGCCAACCTTTTGGCCGCTCCCGCGAAGTACGTGAACGTAGTGACCTGTGCGTGAGCGAAACAAACATGCCGTAAATGCGACGGTTGTGCATGGTTGGCCGATGCCGCCCGAAACCCGGTGACCGGAACGGGCACCGCCGGTTTTCGGTTAGCGGCATCGCCCGGAAAACAAAAAGGTCCCGACATCGTCCGAACCGATTTGCCGCGGCCTTTCAAATCGTATTAATGAGGTCTGACGTTGGTTTGCGGACTCTGATGCGCGAGGTTCGATCCCCACATGGCCATTCACGTTCACAAGGGTGATTTGCCGGAAGGCCTTGCTTTCGGTGCTTCAATCGCCGTCGACACTGAAACGCTCGGTCTGCATCTCAACCGCGATCCCCTGTGCCTTGTGCAGATTTCCGCCGGCGACGGCGATGCCCATCTCGTGCAGCTCGACCGCGCCACCTATAACGCGCCGCGCCTGAAGGCTCTGCTCGGCGATCAGCAGACCGAGAAGATATTCCATTTCGCGCGCTTCGATCTGGCGATGCTGCGCAAGTGGCTCGGTATCGCCGCCATGCCGGTCTATTGCACCAAGATCGCCTCTCGCCTGACGCGCACTTATACCGACCGCCACGGGCTGAAGGACATCTGCCGCGAACTGATCGGCGTTGATCTGTCCAAGCAGCAGCAGAGTTCCGATTGGGGCGCTGCTGAACTTTCCGACGCGCAGAAGGAATATGCAGCCTCCGATGTGCTCTATCTGCATCGCCTCCAGGCGGTGCTGAGCGAGCGGCTGGAACGTGAAAACCGGATGCCGCTTGCCCGTGCCTGCTTCGCTTTCCTCCCCGTGCGGGCCGAACTGGATCTCGCAGGCTGGGCGGACGAGGATATCTTCGCCCATTCCTGATCGGGGCGTTGATGCCACCTTGTTGGCGGAATTCTGTGCTTGGTGAGTACGGTGCCGCGCTATAGTGATGCGGTAACGCGGCAAAGCGACGGGAACTGATGGGGTATGGACGCTTCTGGCACCATGCATCTGGATCGGCAGAGCCAGGCGGCGTTCGAGCGCCGCCGGCAGCAGGCGTTCGGCGCCGCGCGCCGGCACACCAAGCTGGTACGTATCCTGCGCGTTCTCCTGCCGGTTGTCTGCGTTGTGACGGTTGCGGCGTTGTCGTTCAGCGGATTTTCCTTCTCTGTGCCCGGGGGTCAGTTCGACGTCGAAAGCATTGGCGTCAATGGTTCGTCGGTGGTGATGGACAGCCCGAAGCTGAGCGGCTACCGCGCCGGTCAGGGCACATACCTGATCCAGGCAAAGAAGGCCGAACAGGACATAACCGTGAAGAATATTGTCAATCTCACCGGGCTTGACGGCAAGCTGACCCAGGAGGATGGGCGGTGGGCCTCGATCAACGCGGGATCGGGCCAGCTGGATACAGAAAGCCAGTCCCTGCTTCTCTCCGACCGCATTATCGTGCGCGCCGATGGCGGATACCGTGCGGTTCTCGACGATGCAGCGGTCAACATGCGTGCCGGCAGCGTGAGAACGGACAAGCCGGTCAAGGTCGACATGTTCAATGGCAGTCTCGCCGCCGAACGCATGACGATCACTGAAAGCGGGCGCGCCATGGCCTTCGAGGGCGGCGTGAAACTGCGGGTGATCCTCGGCGTGCCGTCCGGGCCGCTTCCCGGCAACGACGCCCCCGCGCCTCAGGTCCAGTAGGCGCAGCATACGGATGATGCAATGATCAGTATCTCACGCGCATCTGGGCTGGCCGTTCTTCTGCTGGCTCTCGGTCTTGGTCTGCCGGCCCGTGCGCAGACCTCCATGCAGACGAATCTGGACAGCCTTGGCATCGATGGCGGTCAGCCGGTGAAAATCGATGCGGATCGCTTCGAGGTCTTCGACGATCGCAAGCAGGCCATCTTCTCGGGCAATGTGATTCTCGAGCAGGGGCCGGTGCGGATGCAGACTCAGAAGCTGGTGGTCACCTACACTGGCGGCACGGATCAAAGGCAAGGCAACATCAAGCGCCTTGAAGCTTCCGGCAAGGTCATTGTCCGGTCAAAGGATCAGACGGCAACCGGCGAACGGGCGGTTTACGAAGTGGGGACACGCGTGATCCGGCTGACCGGAAATGTCGTTTTGACCCAAGGAGAAAACGTGATTCGGGGAAGCAATCTCGTGGTTGATCTTGCGACTGGGACATCGAAATTGGTCTCCACGCAATCCGGTTCGGGGCGGGTGCAGGGCGTGTTCCAGCCCGGACGCATGCAAAATTCCGGCCAAAATTAGCTTTGATCAGGTAAAAGCCTCGACTTTTTTCGTCAGTGGCGAAAGATTAGGCACAAGGATTCGCGGCGCCACGCGGTCCTTCGGCCGGCGCGTATTTGCCGGCATGGGGACTGGGGACATCGAGGAGCAGGTGTGCGGGAACAGTTGAACGCTTCGCGCGAAAAGGTCGCCCGTGCAGCGCGCACGGTTGCGGGCCGGCTGCAAGGCTTCAACATCGAGGCTGCGCTGACGGATACGATCGTCCGCTTGCGCGCGGCCCTGCCGAAACGTGGCGCCCGGCGCAGCAGGTTGCCGTATCACGTAGACGATGGCGTGCGGGCGCCTTCACCGGCCAGCTCTGGCCAGAGGGCGGCCTCCGGAGCGGAGGCGGGCAGGCCCTGGCTGGATACGGCGTTCCTGAAAAGGTGGATGTATTCGTTGCGTGCGCGGCTTCCCGCTTCGGCGGGTCGTCCGGCGCTATCGAAACGCCGGCCGGCATCCGCACTGCGGTCTGCGGAGGCATCCACGACGCCGCAGACGGAAATGCGCGCGGAATGGCTGGCCGCGCACGGGCTGGAGAAATCCTTCGGCGGGCGCAAGGTGGTCAATGGCGTGACCTTGGGATTGAGGCGCGGCGAGGTGGTAGGCCTGCTGGGTCCCAACGGTGCCGGCAAGACGACGACCTTCTACATGATCACCGGGCTTATTGCCGCTGACGCAGGCGCGATCGAGCTCGATGGCTTCGACGTGACCCATCTGCCGATGTACCGCCGGGCCAGGCTTGGCGTCGGCTACCTGCCGCAGGAACCATCGATTTTCCGCGGCATGACTGTTGAAGAAAATATCATGGCGGTGCTGGAACTCGTTGAGCCGAACAAGCAGCGCCGCGCCCTGCAACTTGATTCGCTGTTGCAGGAATTCTCCATCTCGCGGCTGCGCAAGTCGCCGGCCATCGCCCTTTCGGGCGGTGAGCGCCGGCGCGTCGAGATCGCCCGTGCTCTGGCTTCCCGGCCGGTGTTCATGCTGCTCGACGAGCCCTTCGCCGGCATCGATCCGATCGCCGTCAACGACATACGGACCCTCGTGCGCCATCTGACGCGGCGCGGCATCGGCGTTTTGATTACGGATCATAATGTGCGCGAGACGCTCGGGCTTATCGATCGCGCCTACATCATTCATGACGGGAAAGTGCTGATGGAGGGCACGCCGCAGGCGGTGGTCGCCAACGAGGCCGTGCGGCAGCACTATCTCGGGGAAGATTTCACGCTATGAGCGCGCGCGGCGGCAATGGCGGGTTTGCACTTGGACCGCGGCTGGAGCTGCGCCAGAGCCAGTCGCTGGTGATGACGCCGCAGCTGATGCAGGCCATCAAGCTGCTGCAGCTCTCGAACATGGATCTGATGGCCTATGTCGAGGGCGAGCTCGAGCGCAACCCGCTGCTTGAGCGCGACAATGATGACGGCGATCCGCGCGAAGGTGCCGTTGAAACGAATAGCGATACCGACGGCGGTGATGAATCAGGCGAAGCTCCCGAAAATCTGCCCATGTCGGCATCCGGTGATCCAGGCGATCTCGTCTCGGCAAGTTCGGCCGACATTGCAACATTGACACCCTCTGTGGATGCCGATCTTGGCGAAGCCCTGGATGAAACCTCAACCTGGTCGGCTTCCGCCTCACAAGGCGGCGGCGGGGCATCGCTCGCTGCGGCGGACGACTACAATCTGGAAGATTTCGTTGCTTCGCAGGTGACGCTTCACGACCACCTGATGAACCAGCTTGCGGAAACCCCGGTGAAACCTCTGCTGCACGCGGTATGCGAGCAGCTTATCGGCCATATTGACGAAAACGGCTATCTCGCCGTCGATCTGGAAGCCTTTGCCGGGCAGCTCGGGATCGGAGCGGACATGGCGCAGGCCGCGCTGAATACGATCCAGGGATTTGAGCCAACCGGAGTGGCTGCGCGGAACCTTGCCGAATGCCTTGCGCTGCAGTTGCGCGAAAAGGACCGCTTCGATCCGGCCATGCAGGCGCTGGTGGAAAACCTGCCGCTGTTGGCGAAGCGCGATTTTCCAGCCCTGCGGCGCATATGCGGGGTTGATCAGGAAGACATCAACGACATGGTCGGTGAAATCCGCGCGCTCGACCCCAAACCGGGAAGCGGATTTGACAGCGGACCTGTCCAGCCCGTCGTCCCGGATGTTTTCGTCCGCATGCATTCAGATGGCGGCTGGGCGATTGATTTGAACACCGACACGCTTCCGAAGGTGCTCGTCAATCGCGGCTATTATTCCTCCGTCATCGGCTCCGTTGACGCATCGCAGGACCGCATGTGGCTCAACAACTGCCTTCAGGAGGCCAACTGGCTGGTCAAGAGCCTTGATCAGCGCGCCCGCACGGTGCTGAAGGTGGCGACCGAAATCGTGCGCCAGCAGGATGCGTTTCTGATCCACGGCATCACGCACCTGAAGCCGCTGAACTTGAAGCAGGTCGCCGATTCGATCTCGATGCATGAATCGACGATCAGCCGTGTGACAGCGAACAAATACATGGCCACGCCAAGAGGCTTGTATGAGTTGAAATTCTTTTTCCCGACGGCGATTTCGGCGACAGACGGCGGAGATGCCCATTCGGGTGAATCGGTGCGCCATCGCATTCGCGAGATGATCGCAGCAGAAGGCAAAGCCGTCCTTTCCGACGACCAGATCGTCAAGGCGCTGCAGGAGGACGGAGTGGACATTGCCCGGCGCACGGTAGCCAAGTATAGGGAATCATTGGGAATTCCATCATCGGTTCAACGCCGGCGGGAAAGCCGGGCGATGACTTGAGATCAGCAATGCAAGCACGTCGCGGCAGATGAAACGAGGTCATTGACTTGTCATGCGGCCAACCTTAGGGTCCGCGCCTCATTGGGCACGCCATCGCGGGAAGGCCGTAGAGGTCTGTGGCAGGCGTGCCGGGGGCTGGCCGTGCGGGCATGCCGCGGGTTACTGTTCCGCTAGAAGAGCTGCACACCAATCAGACTTGGGTGATTGTCAAAGATGACGCTGCGCGTGATCGGTAAAAACATCGATGTAGGCGACAGCCTGCGCGAACGTGCCAACGAGCGCCTCTCGGAGATGCTCGGCAAGTATTTTTCGCACGGCTATTCCGGCCATGTATCCATTGAGAAGGAACGCCAGTCCTTCCACACCGAGTTTGCCATCCACCTTGATTCCGGGATGGATTTGCAGGCTGAAGGTGAAGGCGAGGATGCCTATCGCAGCCTCGAGGCCGCGGCCGAAAGGCTGGAGAAGCGGCTTCGGCGTTACAAGCGCCGGCTTAAGGACCACCACAACAGCAAGAATGCCGAGGAACCGTTGATCGCGCCGAGCTTCGTGCTGGCAGACGTCGACGAAGACAACGAGGAAACGGTTTCATCGGCGGATGCTTCCCCTCTGGTTGTGGCGGAACAGGCAACCAGCATCCGCACCCAAACCGTGGGCATGGCGGCTATGGCGCTCGATTTGTCCGCAGCTCCCGTGATCGTTTTCCGCAACGCCGCGAATGGCCGGATGAACATTGTCTACCGCCGTTCCGACGGGAATATCGGCTGGATCGATCCGCCGTCGCTGGAGCAAAACTGAGCATGCGCCTGAGGGTTTCGCCCCGGCGCTTACCCATCCACCTGGCGGACCGGGGTAATGCCGGTCGCGCCTTGAACAAGTGATCGGGACACAGGATTAATGAGCTTGAACGATCTGATCGCTCAGGATGCAGTCATTGCGTCGCTGAAGGCGAGCAGCAAGAAGCAGATGATTCAGGAGATGTCGGAGAAAGCCGCCGAGATCACCGGACTGCCTGCGCGGACCATTTTCGAACAGCTTTTGCAGCGTGAGCGCCTCGGCTCGACGGGGATCGGACACGGGATCGCGATTCCCCACTCTCGCGTTCCCGGCATCCGGCAAATCGTTGGCATATTTGCGCGCCTTGAACGCCCTATCCAGTTTGACGCCGTCGATGATGAGCCTGTCGATCTGATTTTCATGCTGCTTGCGCCCGAGGGAGAGGGTGCCGACCACCTCAAGGCGCTGGCGCGCATCGCCCGCGTGCTGCGCGACACCAACAACACGAGCAAGATACGCGCATCGCGCGACGCCGCCGCGATATACGGCGTGCTGAATGCGCCTGCGGCGTCGTCGAACGCCGCCTGATCTCAGTGCAGGCTGACGGGCGTCAGCTCCTGTTCCTGTGCTCCGGCAACGGCCAGCTCGCGTGTTGTCGTCAGCAGAATTGGCTCTCCGGCGGCGCCATACAACGCGTAAAGCATCGTTGCCGGGGGCAATTCACGCGCCTGCGGCACGGTATTGGCAATATCGCCGGCCTTCACCGGACGGATATAGGCAATCGTTCCCGCACCAAGACCGGCAAGGAAATCCGCGTCGAGCTGCTCCGGCAGTCCGGTGGCGGTGGGTGTCTTGTCGCTGGTCATCTACGATACTCCTTGTGATGGTCCCAACACATGCGCCAGCCCCAGGATCATTCCTGCGAATTGATCTTGATGCGCCGTGCCTCGCGTTTCGGTTGCGGCTGGGTCAACGTGACCGCCAGCAGGCCGTTTTCGAGTTCAGCGCCGGTCACTTCCATTCCGTCAGCCAGCACGAAACTGCGCTGGAACTGGCGGGCGGCAATGCCCTGGTGCAGATAGTCACGGCGTCCGGGCTCGCTCTGACGCCCACGGATCGTCAGCTGTGATTCCTCGACGGTGACATCAAGGTCTTCTGCGGCAAATCCAGCTACGGCAAGCACAATCCTCAAGCATTCGGGTTGCTCCGCGTGTGCGGCAACCCGCTCGATATTGTAAGGCGGATAGCCTGTTGATGGATTGCGGTTAATGCGCTCGAGCAGGCGCTCGATGTCATCAAAGCCAAGCAGGAATGGGCTGTTGAGGCCGGAAATCCGTGACACGTGCGTTGAGGCCGTTCGTCCTTCTAGCCCGCCATTGTAGGCGGGCAATCAAGCAACGGACCGCGCAGAGCCCTTATTCACAAGCGGCCTGCCGGCCCGCCAGCGCCAGAAAAGCGCCGGCACACAAGGATATGGGGTCGATGGCCCGCGCCATCAAGTTGCCGGCGCCAGGCGGTTATCGGATATTTCGCGGGGTGTTCGGTATACAGGACGGCGGTGCGGGTGGTGGAGCCAGGGGGAGTCGAACCCCCGACCTCTTGAATGCCATTCAAGCGCTCTCCCAACTGAGCTATGGCCCCGTCCATCCGTTCGTCCGGTATTTTCGTCCGGTTCAGATGCCGGGCAGCCCGCAAGGCGGTTGCGCCGTCCTGCCGCAGTGTCGCGGCGCGTGCGGTTTAGGCCATTCGGGACGCCAAGGCAACAGCATTTGCATGCCGCGCCGCGATTGCCGTCCCGGTTACGATTCGTCGCTGTTCCTGTCGCCTTCGATCAGACCGGAGACATCGTCGTCCTCGTCTTCATCATCAAGGAAGGTGTCGTCATCATCGCCGTCTTCATCATCATCCAGATCATCATCGCCGAGATCCGGGATCACATCCTCATCCTCGTCTTCATCATCATCCGTGGGCGCGGCTGCGACACGGCCGGTATCCTCTTCCTCGTCATCGAGGTCCTCAAGCGTGACTTCCGCCTCGTCGATCTCGTCCTCTTCCTCGTCGTCGGTCTCGTCCTCGTCCGCCTCGGTTTCGGGCTTGGCCTTGGGAGCCGGTGCCGGTTGTGGCTTGACGCGGCTGATCGACGTTTCGACGTCGAAAGGCGTTCCGCATTTCGGGCAGATGATCGGGTTTTTATTGAGGTCGTAAAAGCGTGCCTCGCATTCAAGGCAGCTGCGTTTCATTCCAAGATCCGGTTTGGCCACGTCCGATATCTCCTCGCCGCACCGGCAACTCGGGGATTTCCCTGTTTCCCGCCGGCGTGTCGCTAAATTCCTAAAGCTAGGTCATGAACTCATAAAAGAGGTGGCGTTTGGTATAAGCGAATTTGGTTGCTGACAAGGTGCGGAGCTGAAGGAAACCACCAGGTTTTCAAGGCTTCGCAACGTCGTCTGAGGGCAAATTCGCCATATCCCACGGACGGTGGAATGACCGCATGTGACTGTGTCAGCGCGCTCAGCCGGGCAGATGGCCCGCTCTTCACCCGCTTCCTGGTCTCATTTTGCCATTCCAGCCGCCAAACCCATCTCCTTTATGAGTCCATGACCTGAGTGCGGCTCGGATAGACCGGGCACGGCGCGCTTGTCAAAACGAAATTTCAGCTTTGCCGCAGATGTTGCATCGATGCACATGCTGTGATCGCCGCTACGGCCTGTACGCATGCGCGAACGTTGTGCTAGAGCCGGTCGCTTACAGCCCGCACTGGGGAACCCGGAATTTGTCCACTCACAGCCAGCCAAAACCCATGCGCGCGCGCGTTTCGCCCGCACTGACAGGAAATGTCCGGGTGCCCGGCGACAAGTCGATCTCCCATCGCTCGCTGCTGCTTGGCGGGCTTGCGACCGGCGAGACCCGCGTCGAGGGCCTGCTGGAAGGCGAGGACGTGCTGCGCACCGCGGATGCTATGCGCGCATTGGGCGCAGATATCCGCCGCCTTGGCGATGGCTCCTGGCTCGCCCGCGGCAATGGCGTCGGCGGCTTGCTTGAACCCGAAGACACGCTTGATTTCGGCAATGCCGGCACCGGTGTGCGGCTGATGATGGGATTGGCGGCAGGCCACGGCCTGACCGTCACCTATGACGGCGATGCATCGCTGCGCAAGCGCCCCATGGGGCGCATACTGACCCCGCTGAAGCTGATGGGCGCCCGCGTCATTGACTGCGTGGAAGGCGAGCGCCTGCCGCTGACGCTTGCAGGCCCCGCCGACACGATCCCCATTGAATACCGCCTGCCCGTTGCCTCCGCTCAGGTGAAATCCGCGGTTCTGCTTGCCGGCCTCGATTGCGCCGGAGAGACGGTCGTGATTGAACCCGAGGAAACCCGCGACCACACCGAGCGCATGCTGACGCATTTTGGAGCGGACATCAGCGTTACGCAGGATGCTGGCGGGAAACGGATTGTCCTCAAGGGACGCCCCGAACTGAAAGGACGCGATGTCGTTGTGCCCGCCGACCCCAGTTCTGCGGCATTTCCGCTGGTTGCCGGGTTGCTGGTGCCGGGATCGGAAGTCCGTCTGGAAAGCGTCATGGTCAATCTGACGCGCGCCGGGCTGCTGACGTCGCTGGAGGAGATGGGCGCAAACATTGCCCGCGAGAACCTGCGCGAACTGGGCGGCGAGCCGGTTTGCGATCTGGTGGTCAAGGCAAGCGCGCTGAAGGGCATCGAAGTGCCACCCGAACGCGCGCCGTCCATGATCGACGAATACCCCGTTCTCGCCGTGGCGGCCTCCTTTGCGCAAGGCGACACGGTCATGCGCGGCCTGTCGGAATTGCGGGTCAAGGAAAGCGACCGCCTCGCCGCCGTGGCCGCCGGCCTTGCTGCAAACGGCGTCCGCCACACGATCGAGGGCGATGACCTGATCGTTCATGGCACCGGCGAGGTTGCAGGCGGCGGCACGGTCGAGACCCATCTCGATCATCGCATCGCCATGGCGTTCCTCGTCATGGGGCTGGCATCGAAGGAGCCGGTCACCGTGGATGACGGCACCATGATAGCAACCTCCTTTCCGGCTTTTGCGGGCTTGATGAAGGGTTTGGGCGCGCTGATCGAAGAGGCGGTCGCGTGATTATCGCCGTGGATGGCCCGGCTGCCGCCGGCAAGGGCACGCTGACGCGCGCGTTGGCCGAGCATTACGGCCTGCCGCGCCTCGATACCGGTGTGCTTTACCGTGCCGTTGCGGCCACGCTTCTCGCCGATGGCCTCGATCCCGCCGATACGGTGACTTGCGCAAGGGTGGCCGGCACGCTCGATCTGTCCCGTTTCGCCGATGCCGATCTGCGCACGTCCGAAGTTTCCCAGCTGGCATCCGTGGTGTCGTCCCAGCCGGACGTGCGCAAGGCGCTGCTGCTGTTCCAGCGTGCCTTTGCCGCCCGGCCGCCGGGTGCCGTGCTCGATGGCCGCGACATCGGCACGGTGGTATGCCCCGATGCCGATGTGAAGCTGTTCGTTACAGCAACCGCAGAGGCGCGCGCACGCCGCCGCTGGCTCGAATTGCAGCAGTCCGGCACCGATATCGACCTTCAGTCCGTTTTCGAGAATATCCGCGATCGCGATGAACGCGATTCTTCGCGTGGCACCTCGCCGATGCGCCGTGCTGACGATGCTCACTTGCTCGATACCACCGAAATGGATATAGAAGCCGCGTTTCGCGCTGCCGTATCAATTATCGATGCGGTGCGGTCCGGTGCTGGCGATTGAGCCGGTTCAGGCGACAGGCGTCGCTTAACGGGCCAGATTGAGGGCTTTTACGCTCTTTATGCCGCGATCAGCCGGACGGACGGCGGCTTTTTGTTGAAAAGCTCCGTTTGCTTGAAAGGGTGCCGTTTGCAGCGGTGCCCTTGAAGCGCTGTTCGTACGTGCTGGCGGTGCGAGACGATTGCGAGGCCCGCGCTTCGCGCTTCAAGGCCGGATGGACCGCATGCGGCGGCTCGTTCCGAGGCCAAAAGGGAAGCGTGAATACGGGTGTCCGGCTGGCCTGAACCTGAGTGCCAAGGCGCATGAAAGGCCAAACCGGATGCTGGCGTGGTGTCTGCAGCGGATGTCAGGAGATCCAATCCATCGTGGCTACAGCTCAAACCAACACCCCCTCCCGCGACGATTTCGCGGCAATGCTCGAAGAGAGCCTCAATACCAATTCCCTCGCCGAAGGCTCGGTCGTCCACGGCCGTGTCGTTTCGATCGAGAAGGACCTCGCCGTCATCGATGTCGGCCTGAAGACGGAAGGCCGCGTCCCGCTGCGCGAGTTCGGCGCCAAGGGCGTCGACGGCGCCCTGAAGCCGGGCGACGAGGTCGAAGTTTATCTCGAGCGTGTCGAGAACGCGCTCGGTGAAGCCGTCCTGTCGCGTGAAAAGGCCCGCCGCGAACATTCGTGGGTGCGCCTGGAACAGGCCTTCGAGGCCGGCGAAAAGGTCGAGGGTGCCATCTTCAACCAGGTCAAGGGTGGCTACACCGTCGATCTCGACGGCGCCGTTGCCTTCCTGCCGCGCAGCCAGGTGGACATCCGTCCGGTTCGCGACATCGGCCCGCTGATGGGCACGCCGCAGCCATTCCAGATCCTCAAGATGGACAAGCGCCGCGGCAACATCGTCGTTTCGCGCCGTACCGTGCTTGAAGAGTCCCGCGCCGAACAGCGCGCCGACCTCGTCCAGAGCCTGGAAGAGGGTCAGGTGCTCGAGGGCGTCGTCAAGAATATCACCGATTACGGTGCGTTCGTGGATCTTGGCGGCATCGACGGCCTGCTGCACGTCACCGATATCGCGTGGCGCCGCGTCAATCATCCCACCGAGGTGTTGTCCGTTGGCCAGACGGTCAAGGTCCGTATCATCAAGGTCAACCAGGACACCCAGCGCATCAGCCTCGGCATGAAGCAGCTCGAGGATGATCCCTGGCAGGGCGTCGAGGCCAAGTATCCGGTCGATGCCAGGTTCACCGGCCGCGTGACCAACATCACCGACTACGGCGCGTTCGTCGAGCTGGAGCCCGGTGTCGAGGGCCTTATCCACGTCTCCGAGATGAGCTGGACGAAGAAGAACGTCCATCCGGGCAAGATCGTCTCCACCTCTCAGGAGGTCGAGGTTATGGTGCTCGAGGTCGATCCCAACAAGCGCCGCATCTCGCTTGGCCTCAAGCAGTGCCTTGACAACCCGTGGTCGGCCTTCGCGGCTGATCATCCTGCCGGTTCCGTGCTCGAAGGCGAAGTCAAGAACCGCACCGAGTTCGGCCTCTTTGTCGGCCTGCCCGGCGATGTCGACGGCATGGTTCACCTCTCCGATCTGGACTGGAACCGTCCCGGCGAGCAGGCCATCGAGGACTACGAGCGCGGCCAGTCCGTGCAGGTCAAGGTGCTCGACGTCGATGTCGAGAAGGAGCGTATCTCGCTTGGCATCAAGCAGCTCGGCGGCGACCCGTTCGAGGAAGCCGGCGGCGAGGTCCGCAAGGGTTCCGTCGTCACCTGCGAAGTGACCGAGGTGAAGGACAACGGCATCGAGGTGAAGATCGTCGATGCCGACCTGACCGCCTTCATCCGCCGTGCCGACCTTGCCCGCGATCGTGGTGATCAGCGCCCCGAGCGCTTCGCCGCTGGCGAGCGCGTCGATGCCCGCGTCACCCAGTTCGACCGCAAGAACCGCAAGGTCTCGGTGTCGATCAAGGCGCTGGAAATGGCCGAGGAGAAGGAAGCGATCGCCCAGTACGGCTCGACCGATTCGGGCGCCTCGCTCGGCGACATCCTCGGTGCCGCGCTCAACAAGGCGCAGGACAAGGACGGCGACAAGGAATAATCTTAAGTCCTGTCTTTGCGAACATCATCCGGGCGCCGGCATTTCTGCCGGCGCCCGTTTCATTTGGCGGTGGATATAATGGCCGGAACATCGAACCGGCATACCAGCCAGCCAATTGAACGGTTTCCATCTGGGCCTGACACGCTCTATAGTCGCGACCGCTTGTCGGCATGCCCCAGTGGAGCGGTTTCATGGCACTCGATGCGGATACGATGGTTGAGCGCAGGCGTTTGCGCAGGAAGCTGTCGTTCTGGCGCATTTTTGCTTTTGTTATTGCCGTCATCGCCATTCTCGCGGTTGCGGGCATTGGCGCCAAGGACAGCTTCGGCGAACAGATCGCCCGCGTGCCGATCACCGGTGTGATCAGCGATGACTGGAGCCAGCGGGAATTCCTGCGCAAGCTGGGCGAGACCGAGCGCGTCAAGGCGGTTATTCTGGCCATCAATTCACCGGGCGGCACCACGGCCGGTGGTGAAGCGCTCTACGAGGCGATCCGCAAACTGTCCGGGAAAAAGCCTGTTGTCGCCACCATCGGTACGGTTGGCGCTTCGGCAGCCTATCTGGCAGCAATTGCGGCTGACCGCGTCATTGCCCGCGAAACATCGATCACCGGTTCTGTCGGCGTCCTGTTCCAGTGGGCCAATTTCAAGGAGCTTGCCGACAAGGTCGGTGTCGACATGCGCGTCGTCAAATCCGATCCCCTGAAGGCAGAGCCATCACCATTCAACGAGGACACGCCCGAAGAAACCCGGGTGCTTGCCGATCTGATCGAGGATTCCCACAAGTGGTTCCTCGAGCGCCTTGCCGAGCGCCGCGACATGACGGCGGCGGAGGCGCGCGCGCTGGGCAATGGCCGTATCTATTCCGGCCGCCGCGCTCTGGACCTGAAGATCATCGACGCCATTGGCGGGGAAGAAACCGCCAAGGCGTGGCTGGTTTCCGAGCATGGCATCAGCGAGGATGCGGAGATTGTCGAGTGGACGGCCAACAGCACCTTCGACGAGTTCGGCCTGAGCGGGCGCCTTTCTGCGCTGTTGGGGCAGATCGATGGCCTGCAGAAGCTGGTAACGCGCATCGCGGAGCTTGCTTCCGCTGATGGATTGGTGAGTGTTTGGAAGCCTCAAGCCATTGAAGACTAAGGAATTCTATGCCTTGATAACGGCCTTGAACGGCTTGGTTGCGGGCGAGACGAGGGGGTAATCGTTTGACGCGATGATAAAATCAGAACTGATCCAGCGGCTTGCCGCCGCCAATCCGCACCTGTTCCAGCGCGACATCGAGATGATCGTCAACACGGTGCTTGATGAAATCGTCGATACACTGGCAAACGACAACCGTGTCGAACTGCGTGGCTTCGGGACGTTTTCGGTGAAGAAAAGGCCGGCCCGCGTTGGCCGCAACCCGCGCACCGGCGCCCGCGTTTCGGTTTCCGAGAAATCGGTCCCCTTCTTCAAGATGGGCAAGGAAATGCGCGAGCGCCTCAATGGCGGACAGGATGACGAAGACTGAGGACAGCACGCGATGCTCCGCAAGCTCCTGTCATTATTCGTGTTTCTGCCGCTTGCGGTGCTCCTGGTGGCGTTTACGGTTGCCAACCGTCACGTGATCGTCGTTTCGTTCGATCCATTCGGGAGCGACCAGCCGGCATTTGCGTTGGAAATGCCGCTGTTTCTGCTGGTCTTCGTATGCCTGCTGGCCGGAGTCGTCGCCGGTGGTGTTGCGACCTGGCTCAATCAGGGCACATGGCGCAAACGGGCGCGAAGCAACCAGTTCGAAGCCGCGAAGGCGCGCCGCGAAGCAGACGATCTGCGCCGCGAGACCCAGCGGCCGCACAGCGCTCTTCCCGCTCCCGATCTGCGCGGATAAAGCTTATGTTTGCCGCGTGATCGCGAACACGCGCCACGCCTTAAACCTGATTGAGTTCAGACCCTAGAACCCGTGCAGTCCGCGCCGGGAGATATCGATGCGCATCATATCATCCGCCGAAATCGAGACCGCGATCACCCATCGCGGCATGATCGAGGCAATGCGCAATGCCTTTCGAAGCCAGATAATCGCGCCATTGCGGCATCATCACCATGTCGCGCGCCCCGATAGGCCGGATTCCGACCTGCTGATCATGCCGGCCTGGACCGATTTTACCGCTCAGGGGCATTCCGGGCGCGGCTATCAGGGCGTCAAGATCGTCACCGTGACGCCTGACAATGCCAGATCCTCGATTCCCTCGGTCGTTGGCGTCTATGTGCTCCTGTCGGGTGAAACCGGCATGCCGCTGGCCATTATCGACGGACGGGTTCTCACCCTGCGGCGTACCGCGGCCGCGTCCGCTCTTGCGGCATCCTATCTTGCCAGGGCCGACGCTTCGCGTCTGCTGATGGTCGGCGCGGGTGCTCTGGCGCCCTATCTCATAGACGCCCATGCGGCCATGCGGCCGATCTCCGAGGTGCTGATCTGGAACCGCACGCCGGAAACTGCCAAACGGCTGGCCTCGGCGATGAAGCGTGACGGAATCCGCATCAGCCCCACCGAGGATCTGGAGGGTGCGGCGCGCGGTGCGCACATCGTTTCTTGCGCGACCATGTCGCAAGCACCGGTGGTGAAGGGTGCGTGGATCGAGCCGGGCACCCATATCGACCTCGTTGGCGGCTACCGCCCCGACATGCGCGAGACCGACGATGACGCCATTCGCAAGGCGCGCGTCTTCGTCGATATCCGCGAAAGCGCACTGGCGGAAGCCGGTGACATCATGCAGCCGGTCGAAAACGGCATTCTGGATGTGGAAGACATCGCCGCCGACCTGTTCGAACTGACACGCGGCGAGAAGTCGGGCCGCCGGTTCCACGATCAGGTGACCCTGTTCAAATCGGTCGGCAGCGCCATTGAGGACCTGGCTGGAGCGGTTCATATTTTTGCCCAGTTGTGACAGGGCCTTAAGCGCTGGACTTGAAGCGTGAGCCGTGCGACCTGTTGCGGCTCTCCGGCAGGACTGAACTTGTTATGCACGTCGACGTGAAGATTTGCGGTCTGAAGACTTCCGAAGCGCTGGACGCGGCGCTTGCCGGGGCCGCGGCCTATGTCGGCTTCGTGTTCTTCCCGCCAAGCCCGCGCAGCCTGTCGGTGGCCGACGCCGCGAACCTAGCCGAACGCGCGCGCGGAAAAGCGAAAATCGTTGCCTTGAGCGTCGATGCCGATGATGCCCTGCTTGGTGAAATAGCATCCGTTCTGAAGCCGGACCTGATGCAGTTCCACGGCAGCGAAACGCCTGCCGCTGTCGTGTCAGCGCGCGAAACCTATGGCATCCCCGTTATGAAGGCGGTGAAGATCGGTGGTCGTGACGACATCGATGCTGCATCTGCCTATGAGAATGCAGCCGACATGCTGCTGTTCGATGCCAAGCCGCGTCCCGGCGAAGGTCTGGGGCTGCCCGGCGGCAACGGTGTATCCTTCGACTGGCGTTTGATGGCCGGGCTTGACCTGAAGGTTCCGGTCATGCTTTCCGGCGGTCTTGATCCCTCGAATGTGGCTGCGGCAATTTCCTTGAGCGGGGTCCGCGCCGTCGATGTATCCTCCGGTGTGGAAAGCGCGCCCGGCGTCAAGGACGTAAACCTGATCGCCGCGTTTCTTGCCACCGTCAAATCTGCTGCCGAGAAAGAAGTCAAAGGAGTTCCCGCGTGAGCGTACCGCCCAATCCCAATTCGTTCCGCACCGGTCCCGACGAACGTGGCCATTTCGGTATTTTCGGCGGCCGCTTCGTCGCCGAAACGCTGATGCCGCTGATCCTCGATCTGGAGGATGCCTGGGAGGCTGCGAAGGCGGATCCGGAATACGCAGCGCAGCTGGAAAACCTAGGCAAGCACTACACCGGCCGCCCGAGCCCGCTCTACTATGCCGAGCGGCTGACCGAGCATTGCCGCGGGATTGCGGCAAGCGGCAAGGGCGCGAAGATCTATTTCAAGCGCGACGAGCTCAACCATACCGGCAGCCACAAGATCAACAATTGCCTCGGCCAGATCCTGCTGGCGATGCGCATGGGCAAGACCCGCATCATCGCCGAGACCGGCGCCGGTCAGCATGGTGTGGCGACCGCGACCGTCTGCGCCCGCTTCGGCCTGCCCTGCGTCGTTTACATGGGCAAGACCGATGTCGAGCGCCAGAAGCCGAACGTCTTCCGCATGAAGCTGCTTGGCGCCGAGGTCATCCCCGTCACCGCAGGTGCCGGTACCCTCAAGGATGCCATGAACGAGGCGCTGCGCGACTGGGTGTCGAATGTCGAGAACACCTACTATCTGATAGGCACTGCGGCGGGCCCGCACCCCTATCCGGAAATGGTCCGCGACTTCCAGTCGGTGATAGGCAACGAAGTGCGCGAGCAGATCATGGAAGCCGAAGGCCGGCTGCCGGATGCGGTCGTTGCCTGTGTCGGCGGCGGATCGAATGCCATCGGCCTGTTCCACCCCTTCCTCGACGACAAGGACGTCGCGATCTGGGGTGTCGAAGCCGGCGGCCATGGTCTCGACACCGATGAGCATTGCGCCTCGCTGACCGGCGGTCGCCCCGGGGTTCTGCACGGCAACCGCACCTATCTCCTGCAGGACGATGACGGGCAGATCCTCGAAGGCCACTCGATCTCCGCGGGCCTCGATTATCCCGGCATCGGGCCGGAACACTCCTGGCTGAAGGATACAGGCCGTGTGAACTACGTGCCCGCGACCGACAAGGAAGCGCTCGCAGCCTTCCAGCTCTGCACCCGCACCGAAGGCATCATCCCGGCGCTTGAGCCTTCTCACGCACTTGCCCAGGTGGCGAAGCTCGCGCCCGAGATGGACCGCGACCAGATCATCGTCATGAACATGTGCGGGCGTGGCGACAAGGACGTGTTCACGGTGGGCGAGCATCTGGGAGTGGAACTATGACCGGTTTCGAGATCTACCAGTCGAAGCAGAACGCGCTTCACTATGTGGCGATCGCGCAAGGCGATACGGGCGCGACGGCAAACCGCGTGCGCAACAGCAAGAACCTTCAGTTCCTGGTGCTCGTGCCTGACGATGGCAAGCCGCGCATTGCCTTCGATCCCAAGGAAGCGATGTCGCGCATCGAGAAGAACGGCTTCTATGCCTTCAACGTGACCATCTCCATCCGGGAATCGGCGGACGGATGAGTGCCTCGAACCATCTCAATCCGACGCGCGAGCAATTCCGCGCGTTGAAAAGCATACCGCAGGATCAGCCCGTTCTGATGATCAACCTGCTGCGCTTCAACAAGGTTGCGCAGTATGCGCCCGATGATCCTGAGTACGGCGATGCGCCGGTGTCCGGCGAAGTGGCCTATGGCCGTTACGCAGCGGGGACTGAAGCCATCGTCATCGCCGCAGGCGGCAGCCAGGACTGGATCGGCAGGCCTATGCTGACGATCATCGGGTCTGAGGACGAGGCCTGGGACCATGCCTTCGTCGCCCGTTACCCTTCGCCGCAAGCCTTCATGGACATGGTGAGGAATCCCGGTTACCAAGCCGCCGTGCGCCACCGCAACGCGGCAACCGCCGACAGCCGGTTGATCTGCTGTGCGACAGAGACGCCCGGCGCGACATTTCTTGCAGGAACGCCTGAATGACCACGACCCGTATCGATGCCCGCTTTGCATCCCTGAAGGCTGCTGGCCGTGCTGCGCTGGTGACCTTCGTCACCGCCGGCGACCCGGATTATGAGACGTCGCTTGAAATCGTGAAGGGCCTGCCCGCTGCCGGTGCCGACATCATCGAGCTTGGCATGCCGTTTTCCGATCCCATGGCCGACGGCGTCGCCATCCAGATGGCCGGCCAGCGGGCGCTGAAGGCCGGCCAGACGCTCAAGAAAACGCTGCAGATGGTCACCGAGTTTCGCAAGTCCGACGATGCTACCCCGATCGTGCTGATGGGCTACTACAACCCGATCTATTCCTACGGCAACGAGCGCTTCCTCGAAGATGCGGTAAAGGCCGGTGTCGACGGTTTGATCGTTGTCGACCTTCCGCCCGAGGCTGACGACGAACTGTGCCTGCCCGCCATGAAGCACGGCATCAGCTTCATTCGCCTTGCCACGCCGACAACGGACGCAAAACGCCTGCCGCGCGTGGTCGAGAACACCTCCGGTTTCGTCTATTATGTCTCCGTCACCGGCATCACCGGTACCCAGGCGCCGGACCCCGAAAAAGTCGCAAAGATGGTGGCACATGTGAAAACGGCAACGCCGCTGCCGGTTTGCGTCGGCTTTGGCGTCAGGACACCGGACCAGGCCGCGGCAATCGCCCGCGCTGCCGATGGCGTGGTGGTCGGTTCGGCACTCGTCGAGGCTGTCCGTACCTCGCTCGACGCAAGCGGCAAGGTGGGACCTGAAACGGTTGCCGGCGTTCACAAGCTGGTGGCAGGGCTTGCCGCCGGCATCGGGCAGGCAAACGCCGCGGCATAAGGCTTAACGGGGGAAAGTCCCATGAACTGGCTGACGAGCACGCTCAGGCCGAAAATCCGCCAGATGCTTGGCGCCAAGCGCGACACGCCGGAAAACCTCTGGGTCAAATGTCCCGAGACCGGCGAGATGGTTTTCCACCGCGATCTGGAAGCCAACCATTATGTCGTTCCTGTTTCCGGCTACCACATGCGCATGCCGCGCGAGGCGCGCCTTGCCTGGCTGTTCGACAATGGCGCGTACGAATTGGTCGATCTCCCGGACGTGGCGCACGATCCGCTGCGCTTCCGCGATGAGCGCCGCTATGCCGACAGGCTGAAGGATGCCCGCCTGCGTCACGAGACGGACGACGCGGTGACGGTCGCGACCGGCAAGCTCGATGCCCTCGATATCACCGCAGCGGTCCAGTCGTTCGATTTCATGGGCGGTTCGCTCGGCATGGCTGCCGGCGAAGCCGTGGTAACCGGCCTAAACACGGCGGCTCAGCGCAACACGCCCTTCATCATGTTTGCGGCTTCCGGCGGCGCGCGCATGCAGGAAGGCATCCTGTCGCTGATGCAGATGCCGCGCACCACGGTCGCGGTGCAGAATTTCCGCGATACCGGCAACCCTTACATCGTCGTGCTGACCAACCCGACCACGGGCGGTGTCACCGCGTCATACGCCATGCTTGGCGACATCCACATCGCCGAGCCTGGTGCGCTGATCGGCTTTGCCGGCCCGCGCGTCATCGAGCAGACCATCCGGGAAAAATTGCCCGAGGGCTTCCAGCGGGCGGAATACCTGCAGGAACACGGCATGGTCGATATGGTGGTGCCGCGTTCCGAGATGCGCAGTGTCCTGGCGCGGCTATGCCGCATGCTCAAACACCAGCCCGCGGCCGAACCTGCCGAGACACTCCCCGTTCCGGCAGGTGAAACGGCCCCTGCGGCGCCCGCTGCCGTCGAAGCCGCCGTTCCCGACGCCGGCTGATTCATCCATGGCCAGATCAGACGCCATTCTCGACCGGCTTGCCGGTCTGCACCCGAAGATCATCGATCTTTCGCTGGAACGCATGTGGTCGATCCTTGCAGCCCTCGATCATCCGCACCTGAAGCTGCCGCCGGTCATTCATGTCGCCGGCACCAATGGCAAGGGATCGACCATTGCCTTCATGCGCGCCATGCTCGAGGCCGCAGGCCTTGGCGTGCATGTCTATACTTCGCCGCATCTCGTCCGCTTTCACGAACGCATCCGCCTTGCCGCGCCCGGTGGCGGTAAGCTGGTCGGCGAAGATGAACTGGCGAAAGCGCTGGAGTATGTCGAGACGGTCAACGCCGGTGCGCCGATCACGATCTTCGAGATCACCACCGCAGCCGCGTTGCATCTGTTCGCGAGCCACCCGGCCGACGTGCTGCTGCTTGAGGTTGGTCTGGGTGGGCGCCTCGATGCAACCAACGTGGTCGATACGCCGCTTGCCACGACGATCACGCCGGTCTCGCTGGACCACGCGAATTATCTCGGTGACAAGCTTGCGGGAATTGCCCGCGAGAAGGCCGGCATCATCAAGCCGGGCGTGCCTTGCATCGTTTCGGCCCAGCCGGACGAGGCCATGGACGTGATCGTCGAAACCGGCGTTGAGCGCAATGCGCCGCTTCATATCTCCGGCCGCGACTGGCAGGCCCGTGGCGAAAACGGCCGCATGGTGTTTCAGGATGATGACGGCCTGATCGATCTGCCGATGCCGCGGCTTCCCGGCCGCCACCAGTTCGAGAATGCAGGCGCAGCCATCGCGACCCTGCGGGCAGCCGGGCTGCCAGTCATGCGCGAGCACATCGAGGCGGGATTGCAGAACGTATCCTGGCCGGCGCGGATGCAGCCGCTGCCGTCGGGTCCCGTCGTGGATGCAGCCCCCTATGGCGCCGAAGTCTGGCTCGATGGCGGCCACAACCCTTCTGCAGGTGTCGCACTTGCCGAACGGCTTGCGGAAATGGAGGACAAGGCTTCGCGTCCGCTGGTGCTGGTCTCAGGCATGCTGACCTCGAAGGCCGCACGCGATTTCTTCGCACCCTTCGCCGATCTCGCCCGCGAGGTGCTGACGGTGGAAATTTCCGGCGAGCCGGCAAGTTTCAGCGCTGAAGGCTTGGCCGGAGAAGCCCGAGCCGCAGGCCTTGCCGCCCGCCCGATGCCCGACCTGCTGACGGCACTCGCGGCGATCGATACCGAGGAGCCGCCGCGCATCCTGATCTGCGGCTCGCTCTATTTCGCAGGCCACGTTCTCGCCGTGCAGGACGCGGTTCTCGCCTGATACGGAAATGAAAAAGGCGGCACCATGCTGGCGCCGCCTTTTTGAAATCTATTCGGCAGATCCGGTTCAGATGGTGGCCTGGACCCAATCCACCAGCTTGCTCTTCGAAGACACGCCGATCTGGGTCGAGGCGACCTCGCCGTTCTTGAACATCAGGAGTGTCGGAATGTTGCGGATGCCGTATTTCGACGGTATCTGCATGTTGCTGTCGACATCCATCTTCACGATCTTCACCTTGTCGCCCATCTCGTCGGAAATCTCTTCCAGCATCGGCGCTATCTGCTTGCACGGCCCGCACCATTCGGCCCAGAAATCGACGATCACGGGTTGATCCGAATTCAGGACTTCGGTTTCGAAATCTGCATCGGTGACTTTGTTGGTGGCCATGTCCTTGTCTCCTGCGTCGCGCGCCAAGAATTTGTTTTGCTGCATGTTCCGGGCGGGAAACCGCCCCCGTTTTGCGGAAAAACGATTCTCTGGATCGTTTTTGTTTCCGCTCAACTCCTGAACACGCTCAAAGGGGGAATCGATAACGGACTCGCATTCGGGATTGGGAACGTAGGTAGGCCGGCTGGCAGCGTCAAGGCGATACAGGCATGCATCAAACGTTTGCGAGACTGTCGCCAACAGCATGTGTCTGATCTATCTTCGTTTCCAGCCGTGCTGTGGTGAGAAGGAAGTGTCCGGCGTGCTTAATGCAATACAAATGAACCTTGCAGCTTACAGCCAGCGGGCAACACTCCTGGTGGCTCTGTGGCTGGCGCTGTCCGCTCCGGCCTTTGCTGCCGAGCCGGGGCAATTGGACGCGATTCAAGCCCACACGCGCGCAGAAGCAGGCAAGCTGGTTCTGGTTGATGTGCGTACCGAAGAAGAATGGCGCGCCACCGGGATAGGCACGTCCGCCATTCCCATCTCGATGCTGGACCGGACGTTTCTGCAAAAGCTCGATGCGGCGGTTGCAGGAGACAAGACAAGACCCGTGGCGCTGATCTGTGCCGGAGGGGTGCGCAGCGCGCTGGTTGCCCGCGCACTGGCGAATTACGGGTTCTCCCGCGTGTACGACGTTTCCGAGGGTATGGAGGGGTCGCGTGCCGGCCCCGGCTGGCTTGCCCGCAAATTGCCGCTCAAGCAGCCCTGATCATGCGGAATCCATGTGTTCCCAGACCGGGCCGAACCGGTCGCTGCCGGATTGCCTGAGGCCGAACACCGTCTCGATGCATTCATCGTTCAGAGCATCATCCGGAGTTCCGTCAGCGGCGATGGTCCCGGAGTTCATGACCAGCAGCCTGTCGCAGTAGCGCGCTGCAAGGGCAAGGTCGTGGATGGCTGCAACAACCAGTTTTCCGCTATCGGAGATGTCGCGCAGGAGCTGCATCGTTTCGATCTGATAGCGCGGATCGAGCGCCGCGATTGGTTCATCGGCAATGAGCACCGGTGCCTCGACTGCAAGCGCGCGCGCCAGCAGGACACGGGCGCGTTCGCCTCCCGACAGCGTATCGACCTGCCGGTTTGCCAGGTGCATGATCCCGGTCGCTGTCATGGCTTGACGGACCGCTTCGCGGCCCGTCGCCCGTTCGCCATCGCCATGAGGCAACCGGCCAAGCATGACAAGGTCGGTCGAGGAAACAGGCCAGGAGACGGACACGATCTGCGGCAGATAGGCGATCAGCCGCGCCCTTTGCAGCGGGTGCAGCACATTGACGGGTTCCGAGTTGAACAGGATTTGCCCGCCATGAGGCGCGACACCGGCCAGGGCGCGCAGCAGCGTCGTTTTCCCGGAACCATTCGGGCCGACAAGTCCGACAAGTCCGCTTTCCAGCACCAGACTGATATCGCGCACGATAGCCCCGGCAGATGCGTTGCGCGTTTCCATAACCGGGCTGCCGGAGATCAGGGAGTTCATGATTAGCCGATGTCCCGTCTGCGCCGCTCGCGGGCAACGAGCAGGAAGAAGAAGGGTGCGCCGACCAACGCGGTGAGAACGCCGATCTTCAGTTCATCGATCGTCGGCAGGATGCGCACGCCGATATCCGCGAGGGTGAGCGTCGCAGCGCCTGCAAACGCGGATGGCAGGAGCAGGGCGTCGGGGCGGCCGCCGACGAAGGGCCGGACAAGATGCGGGACCACGAGGCCGACAAAGCCGATGACGCCGGAAACCGCAACCTGGCCACCGACTGCTGCGGCGACCCCGCACAAAAGCGCGATGCGCCGCGTCGGGGTGTCGGTACCGAGCGAACGGGCGGTTTCTTCTCCAAGTGTCAGGGCCGCGACCAGCTTGCGCTGCGACAGCATCAGCATCATGCCGCCAGCCAGGAACGGCAGGGCAATCGCGACATGTATGGGGCCCCGGTCGGCGAAGGAACCGAGCAGCCAGAAGGCGATCTCGAGGGCAAGAAAGTCGTTCGGCGCGAGGTTGAGCGTCAGCGCAACGAGCGCACCGGCAAAGGTCGACAGCGCCAGTCCTGCGAGTATCACGGTCAGGGGGCGGGCATCGCGTCCCGACATCCACAGCAGCAGGGCAATCGATACGAGCGCCGCGAAGATGGACGACGATGGCAGGAGGAGTGATCCTGTGCCGGCCATGCCCAGCGCGAGAACGACGACAGCCCCGAATGCGGCGGCGTTTCCGGTTCCCAGTAGGTCGGGGGACGCCAGCGGATTGCGCAGCAGGCCCTGAAGCGCGGCACCCGCCATGCCAAGCCCGGCGCCGCATAGAACCGTCAATACCGCGCGTGGCAACCGCAGATCCTGAACAATCAGCTTTGCCGCATCATCGCCGTGGCCGAGTAACGCTGCGATCACATCGACAGGAGAAAGCGGCGCGGGTCCCGTGGCCAGCGAAACCGCGAATGTGACAAGTGCTGCAGCGGCAAGGATAACGGAAGGCATGGTGCGCGGCGGCTCCGCAGATCAGGGTCCACTGGCTCTTAAACGACAGCGGCCGCCCGGTGAAGGCGGCCGCGTGAAGTTTTATCCAGGGTCCCGACCTGAGGGTTGTTACTTGCGCTCCACCGAATCGCTGGAACGCGGGACGTGGTAGTAACTGTCCTCGAAGTCGATCGCGCTCGTAATGATCTGACCGAAGAGCGGCGTGAACGTGTAGTTTGCCTCGGTGAAAATCACGGTCGATGCGTTGGCCGCGATGCTCTCGGGCACAAGCAGGATGGTGTCTTTTGCATAAGCGGGTTTGCTTTTACCATCACTCCACAGCACCTTGGCCTTGCGCTTTTCACCTTGCTTTTCATTGGTGATCTCAAGGCTGGAAACACGCAGCTTGATGCTGGATGTGTCATAGGGTGACATCAGCGCATTCGCGATATCGAAAATGTTGTTGATCTCTGACGTCGTGATTTCTTCGGTCTGCGCTACAAGGTCACCGATAGAACTCGCCATGACGGAGACCTTGCGGTCGGCCATGACGGCCTGGGTCAGATCGACAGAACCGAGATAGGCGGTCACCATCAGCGGCGCGATCAACGCGAATTCGACGGCTGCGACACCACGCTGCTCGTCGATGAAGCGCCCGACAAGCGGCAGTTTCCGCAGCATTCTGGCACACGCGGTTTGCGGCGCTGATGCAGAACGCGAAGTCCCGGCGGAGAGTATCCTTGTCATGTTCGTTGCCTCAGAACGGCTCGTTGCGGAAAGTCAGCGCGCTGGTCAGCATGAAGTTGCCGTTGGCGAGGTCGCCAAGGTTCACGCTATCGTGTCCGGAAACCGCCATCAGTGGCACCCATACGGGCCACTCGTAGAAGACACGAACGACCACAATGTCCTCACGTCCGCCCATGTCGAATGTGAAGTTGTCGTCGTTCAGTTCGCCGTTTTCGATCGGTTTGCTCATGTTGGCAGAACCGAAGTCATTGTAGGTTCTGACATCGACCATGAGGCCACTCTGGCAGTCGAACAATGTTCCGGTGGACTGACAGATCGCGTCCTTGAAATCGGAAGCCGAATAGCCGGCTGACTGGGCCTGCCCTGTGCGGATCAGGCGCGCGGCTTCCGCGGTCGCGTTATCGAGAACCTGCCCGGTGAAAAAGATCAGGCCGATCTGGATAATGGCGAACATCAGCGCGAAGAAGGGCGCTGCTATGATTCCGAATTCGACCGCTGTCGCGCCGCTCTGGTCGCTGACAAAACGGTTCCCGCATGCCTGCTTTATGGCGGATACACCGCCTGCGGTCCTGCAATTGTTACGCATCACTTGAAAACCAAGATTCCGCCCATACGGCGACCTGAAACGGACTTGCCGTAGCACGCGGTCGCATCCGCCGGATTGGCGGATTGCATGATTTATACATGCGAAGAGTTGCTGAACCCTTCTGCCAACGCTGTGAAATTGCAATTCGAGGCTAACGAATGACTAACCTGTCGCCGTAGCTGACGGTTACTGCTTCGCCTGTGCACGGCCCATGTCAATCGTGCCGGCAACCTGGGCCTGCAGATTGGTGAAGGCTTCCGTGGCATCGCCAGCACGCAGGGTCCGTTCGCAGACTGGAGCGCATGTGTAGGACAAGCGGTTCG
This sequence comes from Rhodobiaceae bacterium, assembly GCA_020637855.1. Taxonomy (GTDB): domain Bacteria; phylum Pseudomonadota; class Alphaproteobacteria; order Rhizobiales; family Tepidamorphaceae; genus JACKJK01. The sequence continues at coordinate 74,058 of JACKJR010000006.1, forward strand.
CGCCCTTGTGGATGGTCAGCGTGTCGGAGGGGGTGGAGACCGCAAGGTCGACCTCGTGGACAATTTTGCCGAGCGCGTCCAGCACGATCAGGTTCGTCTCTCCGAACGACTTGCCGGTGATGATGAGTGTCGTCTGGTCGTAGACGGAAGCATCCGCGATGGTCGGGTTGCCGATGATGACGGTATCGACGGGAACATCGATACGCACGAGCCGCGCGCGGTCGACGCCGACGAGCAGTTTCTCGGCCATGGCCGCAGAAGAGATGAACATGCCCGACATGCCGGCGATTACCGACAAAGCCGCGGCGGCAAACGAACGGGTCATTCTTGCGGACATGAACATCAAGAGCACTCCTGCCGTGTTGCGGCGCGGATGGCCGCAGGCAACTTCCCTCATATAAGCCCGGGATTGGTTAATCATTCGAAAATGCATGGATGACGGCCCTGAGCCCTCGGCTGTCCGGGTGCCACCGGGGCCGCCGGCGCGCCTGTATGAATCTATAAAGAGGCGTTTTGTAAGCCGTGCCGGCTCATGCATGGCCCGTCGCCCAGGAAGGCCGTCGGCCGTTCGTGCGAGGGAATTGTCGCCGTTTTCTTGACCCCACGTTAACTGCGATTGCCGTTGTTGCCAGAAAACACTTTTTTAGCCGTTCCAGTTAAGCGCTCGGAAAGACCCCGCGAGTAGCTTCCTCATCGTACAAGGCGGAACACATACCGCCTGACAAACAACGGTTGGAACTAGGAGTAGAGTACAATGAAAGCCGTCTTCAAGAATTTCGCCAAGGATGAGTCCGGTGCAACCGCCATCGAGTATGGCCTGATTGCCGCCGGTATCTCGGTTGCCATCGTCGTGGTTGTCGGCCAGGTCGGTTCGGCTCTGACGGGCACCTTCACGACCGTCAAGGACAAGCTCTAAGGGCTTTCCGGCACGAACGTGCCAGGGCCGCTGCGGTTTCCGCAGCGGCCTTTTTCTTTTTGGGGCCTGTCAGCGCGGGAAAACCGAATGTTTAGGGTCGGCTGCTACTGTGCCGCCCATAAGCCTTCCACGGTGGCAAGGCTCACGAGAAACAGTAACTAGGGTCGACATGGTGAAACTGCTGTTCGTCTACGCTTTTCCGTTCGCCATGGCGATGGCGGCATTTCTCGATTTGCTGACGATGAAACTGCCGAACCGCTTCGTGATAGCGTTTGCCCTGCTGTTTTTCCCCGCAGCACTTGCGGTTGGATTGCCGCTTGCCGAGGTCGGCATGCACCTGGCAGCCGGCGCAGCCATGCTTGCAGTATCGTTCATGCTTTTCATTCCCGGCTGGATCGGCGGCGGCGACGCAAAATTCTTTGCAGCCGTTGCGCTTTGGCTGGGTTGGGGCCCCTTGCTTGAATACGCGCTCCTGTCCGGAATTCTCGGCGGATTCCTGACCCTGGCACTGGTCAGCATGCGCGCTGTCCCGCTGCCGGCGTTTCTGGTCAAACAGGAATGGGCCTACAGGCTGCATCATCCCGATACCGGCGTTCCCTATGGCATCGCCATGGCTTTCGCGGGTCTGCTTGTTTTTCCCGAGTCCTCATGGGGCGCGGCAATCGGGTTGTAAAACTCGTTCTGCTGCGATTGCCATCGCCGCCGATTGATTAGACCTCGTTAACCATAATTTGACTCTCGGCGATCTAAGCTCCGGCACGAGTAGTCCCAGTGCCAGTAGTCCGGAGCATAGTCATGCGTTCTGCACGGTTGATCATTCTCGCTATCGCGCTTGTCGCGGGCGTTGTTGCGTTCATGCTTGTCCGCAACATCTCCAAGGCTCCCGAAACCGAGGTTGTCGAGGTCTCCAAGACCATCGACGTCATGCAGGTTCTGGTTGCCGCCAAGGACATGAAGCCGGGCAGCGTGATCTCGCCCAAGGATCTTGAATGGCAGGACTGGCCGCAATCCAGCATTCCCAATCTCGTCCGCAAGGATGAAAAACCCGACGCCATGGATGCGATGAAGGGCGCTGTTGTGCGCTCCGAGCTCGTCAAGGGTGAGCCGATCCGCATGTCGAAGGTCGTCAATGTCGGCTCCGGTGGATACCTCTCGGCCGTGCTGCCGCCCGGCAAGCGCGCGATCTCGACCGCGGTTTCACCCGAAACCGGAGCGGGCGGCTTCATTCTTCCCAACGATCGTGTGGACGTCATTTTGACGCGCCGCGAATCCGATCCCTATCAGGACGGCAAGGAGACGATCGTATCCGACACAGTTCTCACGAATGCGCGGGTTCTGGCGATCGACCAGACGGTCGAGGAGAAAAACGGCGAGACGGTCGTCGTGGGTTCCGTCGCGACGCTGGAACTCGACCCCGAACAGGCGGAGACGCTCGCGCTTGCGCAGCGCATGGGCGAACTGTCGCTGACCTTGCGTTCGATCCTCGATGGCAAGGAACCCAGTGACTCCGCCAAGAGCCTGAACCCGGCCCGCAAGGGCAACACCGTCAGGATGGTGCGCTTTGGCGTCGCCAGCCAGGTTACCAGCGCGCAGTGACAGCGAGTGTGAGAATGACCATGTCGAAAGCGCAGACAAGCAATCGGTCCCAGCGGGCTGCAGTCTTCCTGAAACGGATGCTTGCCGCCGCGTGCCTGGTATCGGCTACTTTGGTGGGCTCTTCCCTGCCGAATGCGGTGAAGGCTGCCGATCAGACCGTCGAGCTTGGTGAATACGGCGCACGCTCCGTCAAACTCGGCCTCAACAAGTCGCTTGTCGTCGATCTGCCGCGTGACGCGCGCGATGTGCTTGTTTCAAGCCCGAAGATTGCCGATGCGGTCATGCGCTCGACACGCCGTGCCTATCTGATCGGCATGGAAGCAGGCGAGACCAACGTCTTCTTCTTCGACGAAAACGGCGAACAGATCGCTGCGCTGGAAGTGGTCGTGTCGCGTGACCTGGCTCCGCTGGGCAAGACGATCGCGCAGCTGATTCCCGGTTCCAGTGTCCGCGCCGAGGCAATGAACGACAACATCGTTCTGACAGGCAGCGTGCGCACGCCGCTCGATGCCCAGAAGGCGTTCGACATTGCGGCACGGTTTGTCGGCGACAAAGAGAAAGTGATGTCGATGATCAGCGCCGAAGGCTCCGAGCAGGTCGCGGTCAAGGTGCGGATCGTCGAGGTCAAGCGGGCATCGCTGAAGCAGTTCGGCATCGATTTCCCCTCCGCTATCAATAGCGTTGCGACCAATATCTTCTCGGCCAGTGCCATTGCCGGCGGGTTCAGCACCACGAACGCGTTCGGAGCCACCAATTCGACACCGTCGAATTATCTCTATGGAACCTGGAGCGGCAGCAATGGTGACTCGGTCAGCGTGATTATTCGTGCGCTGGAGAAGCAAGGCATGCTGCGCATATTGGCCGAGCCGACTTTGTCGGCGATTTCCGGTGAATCCGCGAAGTTCCTGGCTGGCGGTGAGTTCCCGGTTCCCGTTGGCCGTGACAGCGATGGCAACATCATCATCGAGTACAAGGAATTCGGTGTCGGGCTCGGCATCAGCCCGGTCGTCATGTCCGGTGAGCGCATATCCCTGCGCGTGTCCTCGGAAGTGTCGGAACTCTCCGATGAGGATCAGATCACCCTTGGCTCGATCACGATTCCCTCGATCACGGTGCGCCGTGCGGAAACGACGGTGGAGATGCCGTCCGGTGGATCGCTTGTCATTGCAGGCCTGATCAAGCAGGACCGCAACCAGGTCATCAACGGTTTGCCGGTGGTCAAGGATCTGCCGGTACTGGGGGCGCTGTTCCGTTCGACCGACTTCGTCAACAACGAAACCGAGATGGTCGCGATCGTGACCCCCTATCTCGTCAAGGCCGTGGCGAACCGCGAGCTGTCAAGCCCGGATGAAAATCTGCACCCGCCTTCCGATTTCGAGAATTACCTGCTGGGCCGCCTCAACAAGATTTATGGCGTTTCCGGCGCACAGCCCGAAGGACCCTATCACGGTCAGTTCGGGTTCATCGTCAAGTAAGCCGCGAGCCGGTGGAGAGTAGAATGTATCGTACCGCGAAGATGGTTCCGCCCGCACCGCTGATGCGCCGCGCCGCGCTGGGTATGGCGCTTGTGGCGGTCGCGACAACATTGTCCGGCTGCAAGATGAGCTCGGCGGAACGCACCAGCGCCCTGCCGTTGGGCTACGAGGAACGCCATCCGATCACGGTTGGTTATCAACCTGTCGGGATCATCGTCTATGCCGATCCCTATGCGGGCGGTCTGAGCCGCGAAGACGAAACCGAAGTGGCAGCACTCGCCCGCCAGTACCGCAATACGGGACAGGGCGCGATTTACCTGCAGGCGCCGAGCGGCTCGGGGATCGAATCTGCCGTGCATGCAAGCGCAGCGCAGATCAGGCAGGTGCTCGGCCGGGAAGGCGTGGACCCCTCCGTATTGGCGGTACACACATACCGTACGGATGGCGGCCGCGGTCCTGTGCCCATGAAGATCGTCTTCTACCGTTACTCGGCTGAAGCTGGCCCGTGCGGTGAATGGCCCAAGAACGTCAGCCGCAATCCGCGCAACGTCGAATATCACAATCTGGGGTGCGCATCGCAGCGCAACCTGGCCGCCATGGTCGAGGATCCGCGCGATCTTCTCGGGCCGCGTGGCGAGGGACCGCGCGACGCCATGCGCCGCGCAACCGTCCAGGACAAGTACCGCAAGGGCGAGGATACCGGAACGTCCTATTCGGATGATGGCGCCAGTGTCAGCGAGGTCGGCAACTGATGACGCTTGCTCACGATTACGAGGAACATGGCGAACCGCGGCTGGATGCTGGCTCGCAGCAGTCGGCGACCTTGTTGCCGCGCATTTCGATCCAGGCATTCTGTGAAACGCGGGATGTCATGGAGGCTCTGGAAGAGGCGCGCGCCGACCGGCGTGCCAGCCGGACCCAGATGAGTGTGCAGATGGGCGGTGTTGCCGCCGCCATCGATCTCTACAGGGAATCCCCCACGCCCGATATCGTGGTGCTGGAATCCATGGCCGGCGGTCAGCGCCTGCTGGATGATCTGGAGCGTCTCGCCGATGTCTGCGATGCGGAAACGCAGGTCATCATCATTGGTCACGCCAACGATGTGATGCTCTACCGTCAATTGCTTGCGCGCGGTGTCAGCGAATATCTGGTCGCCCCTGTCGGCCCCGTCGATGCGATCGCCGCCATGTGCCGCCTCTATGCCCAGGAAGGCGAACAGCATACCGGTAGGTCCATTGCGGTGATTGGCGCAAAAGGCGGTGTCGGTGCGTCCACCGTGGCGCATAATTTCGGCTGGGCCATGTCGCAGGACATGCTGAAGAATGTCGCGATCGCCGATCTGGACCTGCCGTTCGGTACGGCCGGTCTCGATTTCAATCAGGATCCCAGCCAGGGGATTGCAGACGCGATTTTCGCAGGCGACAGGCTCGATGAGTCCCTGATCGACAAGCTCTTGTGGAAGTGCACTGACAGGCTGAGCCTGTTTGCCGCGCCTGCGACCCTGGACCGTGACTACGATCTGGAATTCGAAGCGGTCGAACCGGTAATCGATCTGGTGCGCAGCCTTGTGCCGCATATCATTCTCGACATGCCGCATCAGTGGAACGCATGGATGCGGCAGACCCTGATGGCGGCCGACGACATCATCATTGTGGCGGCCCCCGATCTCGGAAACCTGCGTAATGCCAAGAACCTTGTTGATCTGCTGACCACGCACCGGCGCAATGATCGTCAGCCCTTCCTGGTATTGAACCAGGTCGGGGTGCCAAAGCGGCCCGAGATCGCTCCGCGCGAATTCGCCGATGCGTTGAATCTGGAACTGGCAGCCGAGATCGCGTTCGAGCCGCAGCTTTTCGGCACCGCGGCCAACAACGGTCAAATGATCTCCGAAGCGCAAACCAGTGCCAAGGCAGCGGAAGCGTTTCGCGACCTTGCCCGCGCCATTGCCGGACAATCGGAGGCGCCTCGCGGTGCCAACACCCTGATTGCCCAGCTGATGTCTCGGCTGAAGATGATGAAAGACAAGAAGTAGGCAGGCGAAGCCGGGACATGTTCGGAAAACGCGGAAACAATCCACCGGGAGGTATCGGGCGTCCGAAGCAGGGCTTCGGACCCGCGCGTGAACGCGCGCCTGAACCCGAAGGGCTTCCGCCTGCACCGCATGCAGCCCCGCCCGCGCCGGCTGTGGATGACGTAAATTCCACGCGGTCAGAAGACCTTCCGCCTCCGCCGCAGGGTGTTGCATCGTCCACGCTGGCTGACTTCGGCACGATGCGCGACGCCGATCCGGCGAGCATGCCCGCCATGGAAAGCGCTGGACGTGACCTGCCGGACGACGACCTGCCCGTTCAGCAGAAGCCGATGCGGATGGAAAGGGCCGAAAAGCCCGCCAAACCCCAGGCTTCCGCGGCGCGGCCGCGTTCGGAAGACTACTACGACATGAAGACGCAGATATTTTCTGCGCTCATCGATGCCATCGACCTGTCCCAGCTTGCGCGTATGGATGCCGATACCGCGCGCGACGAAATTCGCGACATCGTCAGCGAGATCATTTCTCTGAAGAACGTGGCGCTGTCGATTGCCGAGCAGGAAGATCTGCTCGACGACATTTGTAACGATGTTCTCGGCTACGGACCGCTGGAGCCGCTGCTGGCGCGCGACGACATCGCCGACATCATGGTCAATGGCGCCGACACGGTTTACATCGAAGTCGACGGCAAGATCGAACAGACCAACATCCGCTTCCGCGACAATTCGCAGTTGCTGAACATCTGCCAGCGCATCGTCAGCCAGGTCGGCCGCCGCGTCGATGAATCAAGCCCAATCTGCGACGCGCGCCTCCTGGACGGCAGCCGCGTCAACGTGATTGCACCGCCGCTGGCGATCGACGGCCCCACGCTCACGATCCGCAAATTCAAGAAGGACAAGCTGACGCTCGACCAGCTTGTCAGGTTCGGATCGATCTCGCCGGAAGGCGCAAGAATCCTTCAGATCATCGGCCGCTGCCGTTGTAACGTCATCATTTCCGGCGGCACTGGCTCGGGCAAGACGACGCTGCTCAATTGTCTGACGCAGTATATCGACACCGATGAACGCATCATCACTTGCGAGGATTCCGCAGAACTCCAGCTGCAGCAGCCGCATGTGGTTCGCCTGGAAACGCGCCCGCCGAATTTGGAAGGCAGTGGCGAGATCACCATGCGCGATCTGGTCAAGAACTGTCTGCGTATGCGCCCTGAACGCATCATCGTCGGCGAGGTGCGCGGCCCTGAAGCCTTCGATTTGCTTCAGGCGATGAACACCGGCCACGACGGCTCGATGGGAACGCTGCACGCCAACTCTCCGCGCGAGGCCCTGTCGCGTGTTCAGGGCATGATCACCATGGGCGGTTACGCCCTGCCGCCGGCCACGATCCGCGAGATGATCGTCTCTTCCGTCGATGTCATCGTTCAGGCGCAGCGCCTGCGCGACGGCTCGCGCCGCATCACCCATATCACCGAGGTGCTGGGCACCGAGGGAGAAGTCATCACCACCCAGGATATCTTCCTCTATGACATCGAGGGAGAAGACGCGAACGGCAAGATCCTCGGGCGCCATCGCTCCACGGGCATCGGCCGTCCCCGCTTCTGGGAACGTGCGCGTTACTATAACGAGGAGCGCAACCTGGCCGCCGCGCTGGATGCCGCAGCCGTGCAAGAAGACAGCGCGGGGGTTTGATCCGTGCCGTCCGACACACTCGTCCAGATCGCCGTCATTTTCTTCGCCATGGCCTGCATCGGCGGCGTCGCGTGGGTTTTTCTGCTGCCGCGTCTCGACGGCTCGGCCAATGCGGCCAAGCGTGTGCAGCGGATCAGTACGCGCACGCCCGGATCGGTCGCTGCGGCCTCGCGCGAGCGCGACGGCGTCAAGCGCAAGCGCCAGGTCGAGGAAACCATCAAGGATATCGAGAAGCGCAGCCGCAAGCAGAAGAAGCGGGACCTGAAGACGAATCTCAGCAGCGCCGGCCTGAAATGGTCGGTGAAGACGTTCTGGATCATCTCCGTCATATGTGGTGCGATCGCCACTGCGGGAAGCTTCATCGCGGGGGCGCCCATTCTCGTGACGCTGGCGAGCGCGTTCATTTTCACGCTCGGGTTTCCGCGCTGGATACTGAAAACGCTCCGCACGCGCAGGGAGCGGGCATTCCTGAACGAGTTCGCCAATGCCGTCGATGTCATCGTGCGCGGCGTGAAAGCCGGTCTGCCACTGGGAGACTGCATTCGCATGGTGTCTCAGGAATCCGCCGAGCCGGTGCGTTCGGAGTTCAAGGCGATCGTCGAGACACAGACGCTCGGTGTTCCGATGGGTGAGGCGGTCGGGCGCATGTACGAGCACATGCCGCTGCCGGAGGTTTCCTTCTTCGTGATCGTCATATCGATCCAGCAGAAGACCGGCGGCAACCTCAGCGACACGCTTTCCAATCTTTCCAAGGTGCTGCGCGACCGCAAGAAGATGAAGGGCAAGATCGTGGCGATGAGCCAGGAAGCCAAGGCCTCGGCTGCGATCATCGGCGCCTTGCCGCTGATCGTCATGGGCCTGATTTCGATGACGAGCCCGAAATACATCTCTTTGTTGTGGACCGAAGAGGTTGGCCACCTGATGCTGCTGGGAAGCGCATTCTGGATGTTCTGCGGCGTCATGGTCATGCGCAAGATGATCAACTTCGACTTCTGATGATGGTGACCTGAAAATGAGCCTTGCCTCTCTCCTGATTGACCCGGCGTTTCTGGCGAGCCTGCTTGCAGCCCTTGCCGTCGGCGCAACAGTGATGACGCTCGCCGGTCCGCTGTTGCAGCCCGACAAGCTCAAGTCGCGGATGAAATCGGTTGCCATCGAGCGCGAGAAACTGCGCCAGCGTGAACGCGCGCGCTTGCACGCCAAGGAACAGCAGGCGCATTTGCGCAGCGCGCCGAAGGCGACGATCCAGCGGGTTGTCGACAGGTTCAACCTGCGCAAGCACCTTGAGGACGGCGAGCTCAAGGACCGGCTCCGCATGGCCGGCATGCGCGGCGATGCGCCGCTCTACATGTTCCTGTTTCTGCGCATCGTCCTGCCACCGGTCATTTTCGTGGTGGTGATGTTCTATTTCTTCGTGCTCGGCGGCTATGACGATCGTCCCGCGGTTCTGCGCTTCGCGATCGGGTTCGGCATATCGCTGCTGGGGTTCTTCGCGCCGAAGATTTTTCTCTCGAACCAGATCACCAAGCGTCAGCTCGACATTCAGCGCGTTTTTCCCGACGCGCTGGACCTGATGCTGATCTGCGTCGAGGCCGGCATGTCGATCGAGCAGGCCATGCGCAAGGTGTCCGAGGAAGTCGGCGAACGCTCCGCCGCGGTCGCCGAGGAATTCGCGTTGGCAACCGCTGAACTGTCTTACCTGCAGGACCGCCGCGTGGCCTATGAGAACCTCTCCAAACGCATCGGCCTGCCCGGCGTGAAGGCTGTGTGCACTGCGCTGATCCAGGCTGAGCGTTACGGTACGCCGCTTGCCCACGCGTTGCGCGTCATGGCTCAGGAAAACCGCGACATCCGCATGGCCGAAGCGGAGAAGAAGGCTGCGGCCCTGCCGCCCAAGCTGACGGTGCCGATGATCGTTTTCTTCCTGCCCGTGCTGTTCATCGTCATTCTCGGGCCGGCAGCCATCCGCGTCATGGCGCTGCAGTAAACTTATCGCTCGCGGGCTGCATCTTTTCGCTCACGCACAGCACATTACATGTGCTTGCTCCGCGGGAGCGCAGCCTTATTTATCTCACGCCGGTTCGCTGCGCTCGCGGCTCCGATGGGGCGGCCAAAAAGTTGGCCGGTCGCGCAGTTACGCTCCATGGCACGCTGAGCGTGCCATTGCTGTCACTCATACCGCTCTTGGATGGGGACGTAATCGAATACGAAGTGCTTGCAAGCCCGACCGGGCGTCGCCGGCTTCCCGGCGCCCCCGCGGAGCACGTGAACCAAGTGAACTGTGCGTGAGCGAAAGCAGCAAGAACAAGCCCGACCGGGCGTCGCCGGCTTTCCGGCGCCCCCGCGGAGCACGTGAACCAAGTGAACTGTGCGTGAGCGAAAGCAGCAAGAACAAGCCCGACCGGGCGTCGCCGGCTTTCCGGCGCGCCATCGCAAGGCCCGAGCGAAGCGAGGAATAGCCGTTAGACAAATAAGATCAGCTAGCAAAGCTAGCCGCGCGATTTGCCGGCTGATTTGATCGCGTCCCAGCTGTTGCTCTGTGACAGCATCTGGCGCATGTAGCGGACATTCGCCTGCGCCTCTTGCGCGCCGAGATCCTTGGCAAGCTCGGCTTCCGCTTCCTTGAACTTGCCCTGCATGCCGTAGACGAGAGCCAGGTTCTGGCGTACCTGCGGCGCGGCGTCCGGAGCACGGTTTGCCCGTTGGAGGGTGGTTTCGGCGGCTTTGATGTCGCCGGCAAGCGCCTGGCTCAAACCCATGTTGGACAGGACCGCGGATTCATCCGGCTTCAGCGCCAGCGCTTTCTTGTACGCGTTCTGGGCATCCTTGTGACGCCCGACGGAATCATAGGACGCGCCAAGCGCGGAATAGGCCGACCAGTCGCGGGTTCCAGCTTCGTCAGCGCGTTCCAGAACCGCGATCGATTGTGGCCCCGGCTTCTCACGGGCAAGCGCGCGTCCGTAGGCAGAGAGCAGCTCCGTGTCATTGGGATTGTGTTCCAGCGCGCGTGCATAGACGTCTATGGCTTCGCGTCCGCGCCCCGTTGCGGCCAGCGCCTGCCCATAGCCGAGTGCGACTTGCGGGTTGGCTTCATCGCGCTTGTAGGCCTTGGCCCATTTGTCGGCGATGGCAAGATTCTGTGTTTGTTGCGCGCTCGCCTGGCCCGCTTCGGCGTCCGCAAGCGATCCGGTCGTCATCCGCTTCTGGCTGCAGCCCGCAAGCGCGAGCGCCAAAGCAGTCGTGGCGGCCAGTGCACCCATGCGGGCACGGCGGGAAGTGAAAACGCGATGCAACATGACAACTCGTCCCGTACTTTTTACGAGGCCCGCCGGATACGCATTGACGGCAGACGCGACACTCGAGAAATAAGCTGTTAACCCTAATTTCCGGTTAAGGGCGGTGCTGCCGCCGCCCGCGTTTCCCTTTCAAGAGGTGCCAAGACATCATGCCCGCGACTTCTGCCTTCTCCTTCAATCCGACTGTCACCGAGTGCCTCGTTGGGAAGGCGAAGGGCGCGGTTCCGGTATCCGGTATCGACACGGCCGCGCTGAAAACACTGAAGAAATCCGACAAGGCGCTGTACCGATGGGCACAAGCCGCAGGCTTTACCGGGGGTGCCGGACAAGTGCTGCTCGCCCCTTCCGAAAAAGGCGGGCTAGAGCGTGTCCTGTTCGGACTTGGTAGCGAACCCTCGCCCTTCCTGCCGGGTAAATTGGCTACGGCGCTCCCCGCCGGCACCTATGCGTTTGAGAGCGGGTTCGCTAATCCGCGCATTGCGGTGCTGGCCTTTTGTCTCGGCAGCTACCGCTTCGCACGCTACCGCAAGCAGGACAAGGACCGCCCCAGCCTCGTCTGCCCCGACGGCGTCGACATCGCCGAGATCAGGCGCATCGCGGCAGGTGCCGCGATCGCCCGCGATCTCGTCAATACGCCGGCCAACGACATGGGGCCGCAGGAGCTGGAGGATGCCGCTCGCGCGCTGGCCGCGACCCACAAGGCGAAGATCAAGGTCATCACCGGCGAGGCGCTGCTGAAGCAGAACTTCCCGATGATCCACGCGGTCGGGCGTGCCAGCCCGCGCGAGCCGCGTCTGATCGACATCACCTGGGGCAAGGCGACGGCGCCGAAGGTGACGCTGGTCGGCAAGGGTATCGTGTTCGACACCGGTGGGCTCGACCTGAAGCCCTCGAGCAACATGCGCCTGATGAAGAAGGACATGGGCGGTGCTGCCAACGTTCTTGGCCTTGCCCACATGATCATGGATGCGGGCCTGGATCTGCGCCTGCGGGTGCTGATCCCCTCTGCCGAGAACGCTGTTTCCGGCAATGCCTTCCGTCCCGGTGACATCCTGCAAAGCCGAAAGGGACTGACCGTCGAGGTCGGCAACACCGACGCCGAGGGCCGTCTGGTGCTCGCCGATGCGCTGGCACTGGGAGACGAGGAAGGCCCCGACCTGATGGTCGATCTGGCGACGCTGACGGGGGCTGCGCGCGTTGCGCTGGGCCCGGACCTGCCGGCGGTCTTCTGTCACGACGACACGCTGAACGCTGAACTTATGGCGGCGGGTATTGCCGAAAACGATCCGGTCTGGCGGCTGCCCTTGTATGCGCCTTACGCGAAGCTGCTCGACAGCAGGATTTCCGATCTCTGCAACATTTCCAGCGGCGGCTTTGGCGGCGCCATCACGGCGGCCCTGTTCATGGAGAGATTCGTCGAGAAGACGAAAATCTGGCTGCACGGCGATATTTTCGCATGGCGGCCGGGTTCCGAACCGGGCCGTCCCGAGGGCGGCGAGGCGCACGCGATCCGCGCGCTGTATCACGTGCTGAGCCGCCGATACGCGCCGAAAAGCTGAATTTTACGAGTCACGTTGCCGTTTTCGTCATCTCGGTTAGGATAGACCGCTTCCGTAACGACCATGGGGGGAGCGTTGCGGAAAGCAGGACGTTGACGGTGATTGAACTCAGGCCGACAGAAGCGCTGAAGCTCTGGCATGACGTGCATCTTGATCTGGTCCGCGACGGCGAGACCGATCTCACTGCGCGCCAGATGACCATATTGCTGACGATCTACCTTGATCCGCCGCCGCATACCGTGCGCGGTCTTGCCAAGAAACTCGCCGTGACCAAGCCGGTCATCACCCGTGCCCTCGACACCATGGGCAAGGCTGGTCTCGTCACCCGCCGCCGCGACGAGGCGGACAAGCGCAACGTCATCATCCAGCGTACGGTCAACGGCTCGCTCTATCTCGACCGGTTGAGCGATCAGGTCATTGCAAGGGCACGCAGCCTTCGGCCATAACTCTGCCATGAGTGCAGACAATCCCGACCCCCGTCTTCATGCCTGGCGCAACGATCTGGCGGATGCGCGCCTGCGCGGACGTGTCGAGGCGGCGCGCTTCGTTGACGGCAAACCGGCGCGGGTGCGCGACGCGGTCGTCAACTTGCTGCGCGCGCCCAAGCAGGATGCGCCCGCTGACACGCAGTTGCTGATGGGCGAGCCGGTTCTGGTCTTCGAGGAGACACCGGAGGGCTGGGCCTGGGTGCAGTCGCAGGCCGACGGTTATGTCGGCTGGTGCGCCAGCGAAGGGCTTGAGTATTCCGCACCTGAGCCCACACATCGCGTGGCTTCGCTCTGGGTGCATCTCTATCCGGCACCCGACATCAAGATCGCGCCGATCGGCTTTGCGCCAATGAACGCGTTGCTCGCGGTGGCCGATGTTTCAGCCGGCGGAGAAGAAAGCCGCGCGGGCGGGGCTGCGGCAAGCGCGGAACGGTTTGTCCGGCTTGCAAACGGGCAATTCGTGGTTGCCCGTCACCTGCAGCCGGTTGGCGGGGCTGTTGGCGATTTCGTCGATGCGGCGCGCAGGTTTCTTGGTACGCCCTATCTGTGGGCCGGGCGCAGCGCGCGCGGCATCGACTGTTCAGGACTGGTGCAGATGGGGCTCGCCGCCTGCGGGATTGCTGCGCCGCGCGATTCCGACATGCAGGAACGCGAGCTCGGCACGCCCGTCAACGAAACCGATCCGGAATCGTGGCAGCGTGGCGATCTCGTGTTCTGGAAAGGCCATGTCGGTATCGTGTCGCAGCCCGGCGTGCTGCTGCATGCCAATGCCCATCACATGGAGACGGTGGAAGAGCCACTCGCTCCGGCAATCGAGCGCATTGCCAAAGCAGGCCTGGAAGTGACCAGCGTGAAAAGACGCTAGGGTCTGGACCTTAGTAGCCCTTGCCGCGATCGACTGTGTGCAGCAGCGCTTCGCCGCGCTCGTGCCGGGCGATTTCGGCGGCGACGCCGTCGGCAATAGCCTGCGGATCGCTGTCGGCGGCGATGTGCGGTGTGATGGCAACAAGCGGATGCGACCACAGTGGGCTGTCCGCTGGCAGCGGCTCGGTCTCGAAGACATCGAGGCTTGCACCCTTGAGTATGCCCTTGTCGAGCGCGGCAAGGATATCGCCTTCGACCTGCAGCGCACCGCGCCCGGCATTGATCAGTGCCGGAAAGCGTCCCGGCATGACGCCGTCCTGCGCGAGGCCCTTGAGCAGGTCAGCATTGATGATACCGGCGGTGTCCGGCGTGGATGGCAGCAGCACCAGGAGAATGTCGGTGCGTGCAAGAAAGGCCTTGAGCCCATCCTCGCCGCTGTAGCAGGCGATACCGGCGATCTGTTTCGGGCTGCGGCTCCAGCCCGCGACATCGAAGCCGAGCAAGGAGAGCTTCTCCGCCGCATCCCGCCCCAGCACGCCAAGCCCCATGATGCCGACACGGACTGCAGAGGCTGCCGGTTGCCACAGCGGGTCCCATTTTCTTTCACGCTGGAAAGCGTCATAGGCGTGCTGCTGGCGGTGATGCATCAGCACTTGCAGCACCACCCATTCGGTCATGCGCATGGTCAGATCGTCGTTGACGACACGCACCACCGGTATGTCAGGCAAGTCGTCGCGTTTCAAAAGGTGATCAACGCCAGCACCGAGCGAGAAGATAACCTCCAGATTCGGAAGCATCGCGAACTGCCCCTCCGGGGCGTTCCACGCCGCCACATAACGGATCGAACCGGAATCGAATCGATCATCCGGCGTCACGATACCCAGATCGGGGGCAGCTGCGCGAAACCGTGTGATCCACGGCCCGTAATCCCAGCCGGTCATGGCCAGCAGCAGCGTCATGGCTGCTTGCCTGTCAGCTCGTTGCGGTTGCGCGCGAACCAGAGCAGGGCGATCGCCGTATAGCCGTTCCTGATTTGACCGCCATCCAGTGCGGCCAGTGCCTCGTCCGGATCGGCGAGGAAAGGCCTGATCACTTCGGTTTCGGATACGACGCCGGTTTCTTCGGGCAGTTGCGAAGCGTCCACCTCGGCGAAATAGAGATGCCCGCGCTCGGCGATGAACCCGGCAGACGGCACGAAATCCATGGCATGCTTCAATGATCGTGCCGTCAGATGAGTTTCCTCGGTCAGTTCGCGCCGCGCCGTTTCCGCAAGGTCCTCGCCTTCATCAACGAGGCCTGCGGGAATTTCCACCATCTCGCCGCCACCGCCGGTCAGATGCGCGCCAAGCCGGAACTGGCGCAGCAGTACCAGCTTGTTACGCACCGGATCGTAGGGAATGATCGCCACGACATGGCCGATTTCGAACAGGTAGCGTTCCTGTTCGACCGCGCTTCCGTCGAGCCGGTGAAGCCTGACCATATGGCGCGCCAGCGGACGGAAGCCATCGAAGGCCACGGTCCGCTGCGTCGTCACGTCGAGATCGGCATCGGCGATTTGATTGCGCCGGCTCATTGCGCCACGACGCCTTCCGGTGCTGCCTCGATATCGAAGGCGGCCGCCATCAGCGCCTTGGTGTAATCGGTTTCGGGGTGATCAAAGACCTTGTCGGCGGGGCCGGATTCCACCACTTCGCCCATGCGCATGACGATGATCTCGTTGGCGAGCGCCCGGACCACCTTCAGGTCGTGCGAGATGAACAGATAGGCGAGATTGCGCTTCTTCTGCAGGTCGCGCAGCAGGTCGACGATCTGCGCCTGAACGCTCATGTCAAGCGCGCTTGTGGGTTCATCCAGCATGATGAAGCGTGGCTCCAGAACGAGCGCGCGGGCAATCGCGATGCGCTGGCGCTGACCGCCGGAAAACTCGTGCGGATAACGGTCCATGGTCGCAGGGTCCAAGCCGACTTCCTTCAGCGCGCTAGCCACTCGCCTGCGCCGTTCCTCGCGCGTGAGGCCGGCGCCGTGAACGTTCAGCCCCTCCGAAACGATATCGGCGATCGACATGCGCGGGCTGAGCGACCCGAACGGATCCTGGAAGACGATCTGGATATCCTTTCGCAATGGCCGCATCTGCTTGAACGACTTGTCGTCGATCGCGCCGCCTTCGAACCGAATGTTTCCCTCGCTTGAAATCATCCGCGTCAGCGCAAGGCCCAGCGTCGTCTTGCCGGAACCCGATTCACCGACGACCCCGAGCGTCTGCCCGGCGCGAACCGTGACATCGATGCCATCCACGGCCTTGATGTGGCCGACGGTGGAACGGAAGAAACCACGCTTGATCGGGAACCAGACCTTCACGTCGTCACCTTCCATCACGACAGGCGCATTCGTGTCGAGTGGCTGCGGATCACCCTTCGGCTCTGCCGACATCAGGTGTTTCGTGTAGGTGTGCTTCGGTTTGTCGAAGATTTGTTTCGTGGTGCCCTGCTCGACGATCTCGCCGCCATTCATGACGCAGACCCGGTCGGACACCTTGCGCACGATGCCGAGGTCGTGGGTGATCAGCAGGATTGCCATACGGTGTTTCTTCTGCAGCTCGCGCAGCAGCTTCAGGATTTGCGCCTGAACCGTGACATCGAGGGCTGTCGTGGGTTCGTCGGCAATCAGCAGGTCGGGTTCGTTGGCGAGCGCCATTGCGATCATGACGCGCTGGCGCTGGCCGCCGGAGAGCTGATGCGGATAGCTCTGCAGGCGTTGCTCGGGATCGCGGATGCCGACCTGGTCGAGCAGTTCGATGGTTCGTGCGCGGGCATCCAGTCCGGTCAGCCCCTTGTGCAGCTCGAGGATTTCGCCGATCTGCTTTTCCACGGTGTGCAGCGGATTGAGCGAGGTCATCGGCTCCTGGAACACCATGGTGATGTCGTTGCCGCGAACGCTGCGCATCTCGCGGTTGGAGAGCCCCATCAGGTCCTTGCCCTTGAAGGTGATCTTTCCCGATGGGTGTTTGGCGGCTGGATAGGGCAGCAGTTGCAGCACGGAAAGTGCCGTCACCGATTTGCCGGAACCGGACTCGCCGACCAGCGCGACCGTCTCGGCGGGCCGGATATCGAACGACACATTCTTCACCGCATGGGTGACATTGCCGGCCTGCGAGAAGTCGACGCTGAGGTTGTCCACGGAAAGGATCGGTTCGCGCTTCATGCGTGGGCCTCCACGTGCTTGTCGGCGCAAGCGCCGAATTCGACTTCCACCGTGGCGTGCTCGATGCCGAAGCGCTCGTGCAGCAGGGACTTGATGGCAACGACGGCGCGCGAAACAGCCGTGTCGGGGACAAGTTCCGCATGCAGCGTCGCCATCGGCTTGCTGTCGGTCAGCATCCAGACATGGACATGATGCACGCCTTTCACGTCCGCGATGGCCTCGACGAGCGCGGGCCCGATCTCACTGGTATCGATCTGCGGTGGTGCGGCTTCGATCAGCACCCGGCCCGCATCGCGCATCACCACATAGCCGCTGCGCAGGATGATCGCCGCGACCAGCACGGACAGAAGCGGATCAATCGGCGTCCAGCCGGTCAAGATGATCACCGCGCCCGCCGTGATCGCGGCAAGCGAACCGAGCAGGTCGCCCATCACATGGGCCGCTGCGGCGCGGATGTTGACATTGTCCTCGCCATGCCCGTGCAGCAGGGCGAAGGCTGCGATGTTGACGCCGAGCCCGAGGATGGCGATCGCCAGCAGCATGCCGCCGGCAACAGGCACGGGATCGCTGATGCGGTGCCAGGCTTCAACCACGATCCAGATCGCGATCGGCACCAGCGCCAGGCCGTTGACGAAAGCGGCCAAAACCTGCAGCCGCCCGAAACCGTAGGAGCGCTTGCCGTCGGCGGGGCGCTTCGCCATCCGGGTTGCGAGGAACGCCAGGCCGAGTGACAGGAAATCGGTCACCATGTGTCCGGCGTCGGCCAGCAGCGCCAGCGAACCGGAGACGATGCCGCCGACAACCTCGGCAAACATGAAGCCGCCGATAAGCAGGCTTGCCAGCAGCAGCCTGCGCTCGTGTCCCTCGCCGCCATGGGTGTGCGCGTGCGCCATCGTGCCGCTACTCGAACGTCTTGCGCGGATCGAGCGCGTCGCGCACCGCCTCGCCGATGAAGATCAGCAGGCTCAGCATGACGGCGATGACGAAGAAGCCGGTGAGGCCAAGCCACGGTGCCTGCAGGTTGGACTTGCCCTGCGCCAGCAGTTCGCCCAGCGACGGCGAGCCGGGCGGCAGGCCGAAGCCGAGGAAGTCGAGCGAGGTCAGCGTCGTGATCGAGCCATTGAGGATGAACGGCATGAAGGTCAGCGTCGCGACCATGGCGTTGGGCAGCAGGTGCCGCCACATGATGGTGGCGTTGCGCACGCCGAGCGCGCGTGCAGCCTGCACATATTCGAAGTTGCGCGCGCGCAGGAACTCAGCCCGCACCACGCCGACCAGCGCCACCCAGGAAAACAGCAGCAGGATGCCCAGCAGGATCCAGAAGGTAGGTTCGATGACGGCGGCGATGATGATCAGCAGATAGAGCGCCGGGATCGACGTCCAGATTTCCAGGAAGCGCTGGAAGATGAGATCGACCCAGCCGCCGAAATATCCTTGCACCGCGCCCGCCGCGATGCCGACCACCGAGGAGATTGCCGTCAGCACCAGCCCGAACAGCACCGAAAGCCGGAAGCCGTAAATCAGCCGCGCCACGACATCGCGCGCCTGGTCGTCAGTGCCCATCAGATGCCAGTTGCCGAAGGTGCAATTGCGGTCGTTGACGCCGTCATCGTATTGCGCGCAGCGGTCTTCCTTCGACAAGAGCCAGAAAGGCGGCGAGGGAGCGGGTGTCGGTATCTCGTTGTTGACCGTGCGGTACGAGTAACGGATCAGCGGCCAGATCATGGTGCCGCCGTTGTCGAGGATCAGGTCCTGCACGAAGGGGTCGCGGTATTCCGCTTCGGTCTCGAAATCGCCGCCGAATGCCGTTTCCGGATAGAAGTTGAACACCGGCATGTAATACGCGCCGTCATGGCGGATCAGGATCGGCTTGTCGTTGGCGATGAACTCCGCGCCAAGGCTCAGTACGAAGAGCACGAGAAAAAGCCAGAACGACCAGTAGCCGCGCCGGTTTTTCTTGAAGTTGTTCCAGCGTCTCTGGTTGAGCGGCGACAGGGCGAAAAGGCCGGCACGTAGCGGTGGCGCGCCAGAAGCATTTTTCGCGTCAGCCTTAAGCCGTTCGGGTGTTGTGTCCATGCGCCTTTAGACCTCACGGCTTTCGAAGTCGATGCGCGGGTCGATCCAGGTATAGGTGAGATCCGAGATCAGGTTCACGATCAGGCCCATCAGCGAGAAGATGTAGAGCGTGGCGAAGACCACCGGATAGTCGCGGTTGACGATCGATTCAAACGACAGGAGCCCCAACCCGTCGAGCGAGAAGATGGTTTCGATCAGCAGCGCGCCGGTGAAGAACGATGAAATGAAAGCACCGGGAAAGCCGGCGATGACGATCAGCATCGCATTGCGGAATACGTGGCCATAGAGCACGCGGCGCTCGGTCAGTCCCTTCATCCGCGCGGTAATAACGTACTGCTTGCGGATCTCGTCGAGGAATGAGTTCTTGGTCAGCAATGTTGTCGTCGCGAATGCGCCAAGTGCCATGGCTGTGATCGGCAGCGCCAGGTGCCAGAAATAATCGACGAGGCGCGCCGGCCATGAAAGTTCGGCCCAGTTGTCGGAGGTCAGCCCGCGTAAAGGGAACCAGTCGAGAAAACTGCCACCGGCGAAAAGCACGATCAGCAGCACCGCGAACAGGAAGCCGGGGATCGCGTATCCGATGATGACGATCGCCGAGGTCCAGGTGTCGAAACTGCTGCCGTCGCGCACGGCCTTCGAAATGCCGAGCGGGATCGAGATCGCATAGGACAGGAATGTCAGCCACAGCCCGAGCGATATCGAGACCGGCATCTTCTCCTTGATCAGGTCGATAACGGAAATGTCGCGGAAATAGCTCTCGCCGAAATCGAAGCGCAGATAATTGCCGAGCATGAGCAGGAAGCGCTCGTGCACAGGCTTGTCGAAGCCGAACTGTTTTTCCAGTTCCTTGATGAACTCCGGATCAAGCCCCTGCGCACCCCGGTATTGCGAGTTGACGGCATCCGCGCCGGCGCTTCCCGGAGCCTGTGCTCCGAAGTCACCACCGGAAGAACCGCCGACACGCCCGATGGCCGAAACGTCGGTTCCCTGCAACTGTGCGATGATGCGTTCTATCGGTCCGCCTGGTGCGAACTGGATGATGGCGAAGGAAACCAGCATGATCCCGAGCAGGGTCGGGATCATCAATAATACCCTGCGTGCGATGTAAGCGCCCATCGTGTGCGTGCGGTCCCTTCGTTAACCTGCCAGGCCGTTCTGTTTTGCCTTGGCGGCGTCATACCACCATGTGTCGTCCAGGCCGAGGTCGTATCGCGGCTTTTGCTCCGGGTGCGAGTAGACGTCCCAGTAGGCAAGCGTGTGGACCGGCTTGTACCAGTGCGGCACCCAGTAGCGTCCGGCACGCAGCACCCGATCGAGCGCGCGCGCTGCGGTTATCTGTTCGCCGCGTGATTTGGCGTCAATGAGGCGGCGGGTCAATTCGTCGACGACCGGGTCCTTGATCCCCGACAGATTACGGCTTCCGGGGACATCGGCATTGTCTGACGTCCAGTAGACGCGCACCTCCTCGCCCGGCGTGGCCGGCATGGAAAAGCGTTCGACGACCAGGTCGAAATCATAGTCGACGATACGGCTGCGGTATTGCGAGGCATCGACCGTGCGCGACCGCGCATCGATGCCGATTGCCTTGAGCCGCTGGATATAGGGCTGCACGACCCGGTCGAAGGTCGGCTCGTCGTTGAGGAACTCGATACGGAAAACCTCACCGTCCGGCGTGTGGCGAACACCGTCACGAATCTCGTAGCCGGCTTCGTCCAGCAGCCTGGCTGCGGCGCGCTGCAGCCTGCGGTCGCGCCCTGACCCGTCGGTGACAGGCGGTACATAGGGTTCACCGAACACCTCGCCGGGAACCTGGCCGCGATGCGGCTCCAGCAGGTCGAGTTCCTCCGGCGATGGCGCGCCTTCAGCCATCATGTCGGAATTCTGGAAGTAGCTCCAGCTGCGCTGGTAGAGGCCGTAGAACAGCGTCTTGTTGGTCCATTCGAAGTCGAACACGTTGATCATCGCTTCGCGCACACGCGGGTCGGCGAATTTTTTCAATCGCGTGTTGATGAACCACCCTTGCGCGCCCGATGGCGTATCGTCGGGCAGGGTCTCCAGCCTCACCTTGCCCTCCTTGACGGCGGGAAAGTCATAAGCTGTTGCCCAGACGCGGGAGGTGAACTCCTCGCGCAGACTGTAGGCGCGGCCCTTGAAACCTTCGAAGGCAACATCGCGGTCGCGGAAGAACTCGAAGCGGATGTGGTCGAAATTGTACCGGCCGCGGTTGATTGGCAGATCGCGGCCCCAGTAATCCTCGAAGCGGTCATACTCGATGTAGCGGCCTGCCTCGAGCTGACCGACCCGGTACGGGCCTGAACCAAGTGGCAGGTCGAGGCCGGCTTCCTCGAAATCGCGGGTCTCGTGAAAAGCTTTCGACAGGATCGGTAAGGTTGCAATCGCCATGGCGAGGCTGACCGGCGTATTCTCTTCCAGCGTGACGGTGAGTGTCTTGTCGTCCTCGGCTACTGCGCTTTCCATCCGACGGATCGTCTGGCGGATCAGCGCATGGCCCTTCTCCTTCAGGGTTTCAAGCGTGAAGGCCGCATCATGCGCGGTCAGCGGTGAACCGTCGTGGAACCGCGCCTGCGGCCGCATCGTGAATTGATATCGCCGCTTGTCATCAGCAATCGCGACACTCTCAGCGGCAAGCCCGTAGATTGCGTCGGGTTCATCGGTCGCACGCCGCATCAGCGAATCGTAGATGATCTCCAGTGCGACCGGCGCATCGCCCTTCTGCACCAGCGTGTTCAGCGTGTTGAAGGTTGTCGGGTTCTGATTGTAGGCCCATGTCGAAGGCGTACGGGACAGTTTCCCGCCTTTCGGCGCATCGATGTTGACGTAACCGAGCTGCGTAAAGCCGGGGGCGTACTTCAGTTCGCCGAAGATCGACATGCCATGGCGCGGCGGACCGAACTGCGCCCGAGCCGGCAAGATGCCTGCCGCGGTGATGCAGGCTGTGGCGGCACCGCCGGCAAGCAACTCCCGGCGATTCAGGTGAAGGAGTGATTTCCCTGACGCCATAAGCTCAGTTTGCGCTCTTGATGCGGCCGGCCTTTTTCTCATCCCACCACCAGTTGTCGGTGGTGAAACGATAGTCCGGCAGGGTTTCGGGCCGCGAAAAACGATCCCAGCGCGCTGTGCGGATGTCGGGCGAATAGAACTGCGGTACGACAAAGTGGTTCCACAGCAGCACCCGGTCGAGCGCGCGGCATGCCGCAACCAGTGTCTCGCGGTCCTTGGCGAAAACAATTGCCTCGACAAGCGCGTCGACCGCCTCGTCCTTGATGCCGATCAGGTTACGGCTGCCGCGCCGGTCGGCGGAAGCGGAAGACCAGTAGTCGCGCTGCTCGTTGCCGGGCGACAGCGACTGGCCGAAATTGCCTGTCACCACCTCGAAATCGAAACCGTCGGTCCGGGCCTGATATTGCGAGGAATCGACCACGCGGATCGTGGACTTGATGCCGAGGCGCTCGAGCGACTGGATGTAGGGTCCAAGGATGCGTTCGCTGTCGGGGCTGACAGTCAGGAATTCGAGCGTCATGGTCTCGCCGTCGGCGTTCTTCAACACGCGGTCCTGGATCGTCCAGCCAGCTTCCTCGAGCAGCTTCTTGGCTTCGCGCAGGTTGCCGCGCATGGCCTTCGGCCCGCCACCGGTGGGGTTATGGTACTCGGTGGTGAACACCTCCGGCGGCACCTTGCCGCGCAGCGGCTCCAGCAATTCCAGCTCTTTGGGTCCGGGCAGGCCCCTGGCCTGCAGGTCGGAATTCTGGAAATAGCTCTCGGTGCGCTTGTACTGGTTGAAGAACACGTTCTCGTTCATCCACTCGAAATCGAAGGCATAGTTGAACGCTTGCCGAACGCGCGGATCGGAAAACTTCTTCAGCCGGGTATTGAAGACGAAGCCCTGCATCGGCTCGGCCTGCTTCGTCTGGAATGTTTCGGTGACGACATCGCCACGTTTGACGGCTGGAAACTCATATTCGGTTGCCCAGCGCTTGGCGCTGTTTTCGACATGGAAGTCGAAACTGTCGGCTTTGAAAGCTTCCACGAGGACATTGAGGTCGCGGAAATATTCAACCGTCAGCCGGTCGAAATTGTCCTGACCGGCTTTAACCGGCAGATCCTTGCCCCAATAGTCGCGAACGCGCTCGTATGCGATGGAACGCCCGGGTTTGATCTCACCGAACTTGTAAGGTCCCGATCCCAGCGGAGGCTCCAGTGTCGATCCCTTGAAGTCGCGCGGATTGCCGTCCTTGTCCCGCCCCTCCCAATAGGCCTTGGGCAGGATCGGCATCTGGCCGACGATCAGCGGCAATTCCCGGTTTCCCGTTTGGTCGAACGTGAAGGTCACTTCATGCGGCGCGGACACGACTGCACCGGTCACATTGCGGTAGTAGGCATTGTAGAAGGGATGTGCTTCCTTCAGTGCCGTCAGCGACCAGACCACATCATCAACGGTTACGGGCGTGCCGTCATGCCAGCGCGCTTGCGGCCGCAGGCGGAATGTGGCGGATGAAAAATCATCCGGGTATTTCACCGCTTCCGCGAGAAGTCCGTACTCGCTGGAAGGTTCATCAGCGGCATCCGTCAGCAGCGTGTCATAGATGATGGTCGAAATCGCCGCCGGGTTGCCCTTGATATTGAAGGGGTTGAGCGTGTCGAACGTGCCGATGGTTCCGCGCCGTAACGCGCCGCCTTTCGGCGCATCGGGATTGGCATAATCGTAGTGGGAAAAGTCCGCCGGGTATTTCAGCTTGCCGAACAGGGACAGCCCGTGCCGCCACTCGCTGTCCTGGGCATGTGCCGCAGCCGATACGATCCCGAGAAGACCTGCGGCAATGGCCGCAATGCGCAAGCTGCGGGAGATCGCACCTGAAAATAATGTCATTCCAGTCCTCTGCACATGAAAACGATCACATGCAGCGAACATAGGACATCGCCATGGCGATGTCCTGTCCGCGCGATGGAATGACCAAAATTTAATTCTGCGTGGTGCCGCCTTCCGGAGCGGGCATGCTTTCGGCCGGTGCAGCAGGCTCTGTCGGCATGGCCGGTTCAGCCGGAGCAGCATCCGCCGGTGCTGCAGGTTCCGCAGGCATTGCGGGTTCAGCCGGCGCAGAGGGTTCTGCAGGCATCGCGGGCGCAGCCGGTTCGGCAGGCATTGCAGGTTCAGCCGGAGCTGCGTCCGCCGGTGCGGCGGGTTCAGCAGGGGCGGCTGGTTCGCTCGGCTCGGCGGCGGGTGCCGCCGGCTCTGCCGGCATCGCGGGTTCTTCGGTCGCAGCCGTCGGCAGGTCGGCCGGGCTGTCAGACAGGCTGCGCAAATACATCAGCAGATCGCCACGGTCACCCGGCTTCTTGACGCCGGCAAAGCCCATCAGCGTGCCGGGCAGATATCCCTTCGGATTTTCGAGGAAATGGTTGAGGTTCTCGAATGTCCAGGATTGGTCTGCCACCGACTTCATGGCGTCGGAATAGCTGAAACCTTCGTGCGAGCCCTTGGGGCGGTCGACGATGTTCCAGAGATTGGGGCCGACCTTGTTGGCGCCGCCCTGTTCGAAGGTGTGGCAGGCCGCGCACTTCTTGGCGACTTTCTCGCCCTTCGCGACATCGCCTTCGGCGAGCAGCGTGGCAAGCGGGGTTTCTTCTTCGGTGGCAGCCGTGTCGCCGCCGCCATGGTCATCGCCGCCATCGGCGACCTGAACATCAAAGCCAGGTGTTTCCGGCAGATGCACCTTGAACAGCTCGGTCGCGAGCGTGTTCACGCCCAGTACCAGCAGCAAAGTGCCGAGCACCGCGCCGGCAATCTTGTTCAGTTCATAGCTGTCCATGGTCGAGTTCCCGCAGTCGTCTCAAATTGCGTGGCGCCGTCTGACCGGCAAACCATTAAGTCACCGTCATTCGGAAGGCGCAAATCCATCATGGCCGCGCCTGCACGCTTCCCCGCCGCTGTATGTGCGTCAAACGCGTCGCGGTCAAGGCCATCATAAAGGGTTTTTGGTCACAGTCTTTTCTCTAAACGGCACAATTCGTATAACGCGCAGCCCGTAAACCGCATAAGGCGCAGTTCGCACGTGAACCCGATCGTTATTATTCCCGCCCGCATGGCCTCGACCCGTCTGCCCGGCAAGCCGATGGCCGACATCGCCGGGGCGCCGATGATCGTCCACGTTGCCCGGCGTGCCGCGGAAGCTGAACTGGGGCCTGTCGCCGTCGCCACGGATTCAGCGGAAATTGCCGAAGCCGCCGAGGCAGCCGGGTTCATGGCGGTGATGACCCGCGCCGATCACCCCTCCGGATCCGACCGCGTGTACGAGGCTGTCAGCATTCTTGATCCGCACGGTAAGCACGATGCGATCGTCAACCTGCAGGGAGACCTGCCGGTGATCGATCCCGCAGACATTCGCGCCGTTTCCCGCGCGCTTGAGACTTCAGGCGCCGACATTGCCACGCTGGCGGCGCGTATCGTCGAAGACCACGAGCGCGACAGTCCCAATGTGGTGAAGGCAGTGGTTTCCGATCTCGGCGGGGAAGCAATGCGTGCGCTCTATTTCACCCGCGCAACCACGCCATGGGGCGAGGGTCCTCTGTGGCACCACATCGGCATTTATGCCTGGAGCCGCGATGCCCTGTCGCGTTTCGTTGCCTTGCCGCCGACCCCGCTGGAGCTGCGCGAAAGACTGGAACAGTTGCGGGCACTCGAACACGGCATGTCGATTGCCGTCGCCGAAGTGGCACGCGCTCCGTTCGGCGTCGATACACCGGAAGATCTCGAGCGCGCCCGCGCGCTGCTGAAGGGATGAGGTGTCGAAAGGGATGAATGGTGTAATGCGTCCGGCTTTGCTAAAGGCAGGGCTTAGTCAGTTCAGGAATTCAGATCAATGATGAGCCGTCCGCGCCGCATAGCCTTTCAGGGAGAGCCGGGAGCCAACTCCCATATCGCCTGTCACGATGTCTATCCCGACCATGAAGCCATGGCCTGCCCGACATTCGAGGATGCGTTTCAGGCCGTGAATACCGGCACGGCGTCTCTCGGCATGATCCCGATCGAGAATTCCGTCGCCGGCCGCGTCGCCGACATCCATCACCTGCTGCCGGAATCGGGCCTGCACATCATCGGCGAGTATTTCCTGCCCGTACATTACTGCCTCGTTGCCCCCAAGGGAGCGACGCTGGAGACGATCAAGAAAGTGCGCAGCCACCCGCAGGCGCTCGGCCAGTGCCGCAAGCGGTTGCGCAGCCACGGCTTCGAAGCCGAGATCGGCGCCGATACGGCTGGTTCCGCCCACCAGGTTGCGAAAATGAACGACCCGGCCTATGCGGCGCTGGCGCCGCGTCTGGCAGCCGAAGTCTATGGTCTCGAAATCCTCGGCGAGAACTGGGAGGACGAGGAGCACAACACGACCCGTTTCGTGGTGCTGTCCAACGAAAAGGCCTGGGTGGCGCGCGGCCTTGGTCCCGTCGTGACCACCTTTGTCTTCCGTGTGCGCAATGTGCCCGCCGCGCTCTACAAGGCGATGGGCGGTTTCGCCACCAATGGCGTCAACATGACGAAGCTTGAATCCTACCAGCTCGACGGTGAGTTCTTCGCAACCCAGTTCTACGCCGATATCGAGGGCCATCCCGACGACAGGAACGTCGCGCTGGCGCTGGAGGAACTGGCGTTCTTCTCGCGCGAGTTCCGCATCCTTGGCGTATACCGGGCAAGCCCTTTCCGCGAGCAGGTCGCGGCCAAGGTTGCGGCGCGGATGGCGACGGAACCGTCTTAAAGCAATCCCAGGAAAAGTGCCCTGCGGTTTTCCGTCCGGGATTGCGTCAGGATAGAGATCAATCCCAGGAAAAATGGGTACCGGTTTTCCGTCCGGGATTGCGTCAGGATAGAGATCAATCCCAGGAAAAGTGCCCTGCGGTTTTCCGTCCGGGGTTGCGGCTAAAAATGCTGCAATGCGGATGGCTGCCTAGGCATTTTAGTCCGGCAGGATCGCTTCGTTTTCCATGAAGCTTGCGATCAGCTGATGCGCGATGGCGCTCGGCGGCGGTATCATTCGGCCCGCGGGGTCCTCGAACGCCAGCATCGTCTTGATCTCTTCGCGGGTGAACCACGCCGCATCGGCGATCTCGTCTGTATCGATGTTCAGCTCCGTCGTTTCGGCATGTGCCATGCAGCCGATCATCAGCGAGGAAGGGAACGGCCAGGGCTGGCTTGAGTGATAGCGTACTTGCGCTGTCCGTATGCCGGCTTCCTCGAACAGTTCGCGCCGCACGGCATCCTCGATTGTCTCGCCGGGTTCGATGAAGCCGGCAAGCGCGGAGTACATGCCCGGAATGAAATTCGCCCCGCGCGCCAGCAGGGCCCGGTCGCCATCCACCGCGAGCATGATGACGACCGGATCAACACGGGGAAAATGCTGCGTTTTGCAGCTATCGCAGTCGCGCCGCCAGCCGCCCTGCGAGGGTTCAGTCGGTGCGCCGCAATTTGCGCAGAACCTGTGCCGCGCATGCCAGCTTGTCAGGGATTTTCCTGTGCCCACAAGGGCCAGTTGATCGTCCGTCAGCAACCCTTGCGTGGCAATCGAGCGCATGTCGATAGCCTTGATGCGGGGGAACCCTTCGCCCTCGGGGATTGGTGCGGAGACGCCATAAATCGGGCCGACGGCATCGTTGCCCAGAAAGACCGCGTTTCCCGGATCGCCGCCAAGCGCGATCGTCTCATTGCGATCATGCAGCGCCTTGAAGTGCTCGCACCCCGTCAGCTCGATCAGCGCCCGCTCGCCGCTGACAAGGACGAATCGTGCGTTCTCTTCGTTGCCGGTCATGTGTGGGCGCTGCTTGTCGGCACGGTCGGCCGAGAACCGCGCATAGGCGTTGCGTCTGCTGCGTTCATCCATCCTGCGCGTATCTCCTCGGCTGTGTCTGCGGCGGTCCCGGCGCGAATTTATGCGCCGTTCATGCACAGCCACGCAACCACGCCTCTTGCTTTCGAGCTATGCGCGTCTGATATAGTCGCCTCGGGAGGCTGGCGGCGGACGAGTTCCTCGCCAACCGGGTCAGGTCCGGAAGGAAGCAGCCCCAACGAGTTTTGCTCGGGTTGTCCGTTCAGTCTCCCACCGAACTTCCGCACGGGTGCGAAAGCATCAAAGGAACCTCTCAATAAGCGGCAATCGCGACGCATGGATACCCGCACACCGCCCGATACGGCTGAGAAGGACGGTCGTGGCGCCGCCTACCGGGTATTAGCGCGCAAATACCGCCCCTCCGGTTTTGAAGATCTGATCGGCCAGGAGCCGATGGTGCGTACGCTGCGCAATGCCTTTGCGTCGGGCCGCATCGCGCAGGCTTATATGCTGACCGGCGTACGTGGCGTCGGCAAGACCACGACGGCGCGTATCCTCGCCCGCGCGCTCAACTATGAGCCGGCGGAAGGTGGCGCAGGCGTCCCGACCCTCGACATGCCGGAGCTTGGCCGTCACTGCAAGGCGATCCTCGAATCACGCCACGTCGATGTGATGGAGATGGATGCCGCCTCGCACACCTCCATCGACAACATCCGCGACATTATCGAATCGGTGCAGTACCGGCCGCTGGAAGCGCGCTACAAGGTCTACATCATCGACGAAGTGCACATGCTGTCGAAGTCGGCCTTCAATGCGCTGCTGAAAACGCTGGAAGAGCCGCCCGAACATGTGAAGTTCGTCTTCGCCACGACCGAAATCAGGAAGGTTCCGATCACGGTGTTGTCGCGCTGCCAGCGCTTTGACCTGCGCCGCGTCGAAGCTGAATCGCTGGTCGCCCATTTGGGCCGTGTCGCGGAATCAGAGGGTATCGAAGTCGAGCCCGATGCGTTGGCCATGGTCGCCCGTGCTGCGGAAGGATCGGTGCGCGATTCGCTTTCCATTCTCGATCAGGCCATCGCCCATGGTGGCGGCAAGGTCATGGCCCAGACGCTGCGCGACATGCTAGGGCTTGCCGACCGTGCCCGCGTCGCCGATCTGTTCGAAGCTCTGATGAAGGGCGACATCGCAGCCGCTCTGACCCTTTTCGACGCGCTCTATGCCGAAGGTGCCGATCCGTCATCGGTGCTGACCGACCTCGCCGCCTTCACGCATACGGTGACGCGGCTGAAGGCGCTGCCCGATGCGGCAGCCGATGCTAGCCTGTCGGAGGACGAGCGCATCCGTGGCGCGGCCTTTGCGCAAGGGCTGGCGATGGCGACCCTGAACCGTGCCTGGCAGGTCCTCACCAAGGGCATCCCGGAGGTCGATACATCCGCCCGCCCGCGCGATGCCGCCGACATGGTGCTGATCCGTCTTGCCCATGCCGCCTCGTTGCCCGATCCGGAAGAAGCCGCGCGCATCCTGCGCGAAGGCGGTGGCGCATCTGGTTCTGGGACACCTGGCGGATCGGGTGGTTCGGGGCCGCGGGCGGAAAACACATCACCGCCAGTGGCGATTGCCCGCGAGCGTCACGGTCTTGCGCTTGCGACCAACAGCGCACCCGCACCGAGACAGCAACCCGCAATCGCGGCGGCACCTGCGGTAGCAGTTCGCAAGCTCAAACATTTCGAGGAAGTTCCCGCGCTTGCCGCCGAGAAGCGCGAACTGAAGCTCAAGCACGATATCGAGAGCTTCGTGCGCCTCGTGCGTTTCGACCCGCCGCGTCTGGAATTCGGACTTGAGAATGGTGCGCCGGCAGGGCTTGTGCAGGAGATTGGCGCGAAGCTGACTGAATGGACCGGCGAGCGCTGGATTGCGATTCTTTCACGCGAAATCGGCGATTTGCCGATCCGCGCCCAGCGCGATCAGGCAGCACAAGCCGAGATGGACGAAGTGCTGCGCAGTCCCATGGTTCTGGCGGTCAGGGACCTGTTCCCGGATGCCGAGGTGGTCAGCGTGAAGACCGTAGCCGAGCTTGCCGCGCCGGCACCCGCTGAAGAAGCGTTGCCGGCGGCTGATGACGGCGACGATGATGATCTTGAAGACGAGGATTCGTTTGCATGAAAGACTTTATGGGCATGATGAAACAGGCGCAGCAGCTTCAGGCCAAGATGGCCGAGATGCAGCAGCAGCTTGCCGAAACGGAAATCGAGGGCAGCGCAGGCGGCGGCCTTGTATCCGTGACGCTGGACGGCAAGGGCAGCCTCAAGCATGTGAACATCGACGAGAGCCTGCTGAAACCGGAAGAGCGTGAAATCGTCGAGGACCTGGTCGTCACGGCTCACGCTGCTGCGCGTTCAAGGCTCGAGGAGGTCATGCAGGAGCGCATGCAGGAAGTCACCGGCGGCCTGCCGCTGCCTCCCGGCATGAAGCTGTTCTGATCATCGGAAAGACCGGATGAGTGGTTCGGCTGCCAGTCCCGAAATCGAGAGGCTGATCCAGCTTCTGGCGCGTCTGCCTGGCCTGGGTCCGCGTTCGGCGCGCCGCGCCGCGCTGCACCTGATCCAGAAGCGCGATGC
The DNA here is from genome assembly GCA_020637855.1 of Rhodobiaceae bacterium. Lineage (GTDB taxonomy): Bacteria > Pseudomonadota > Alphaproteobacteria > Rhizobiales > Tepidamorphaceae > JACKJK01. Next base: position 104,695 of record JACKJR010000006.1, read on the forward strand.
GCTGCTCGAACCCCTGGCCGAAGCCATGAAAGTGGCGGCCGAACGCATCGTCACCTGCTCGCAGTGCGGCAATATCGACACCGCCGACCCGTGCGCCATCTGCCGCGATCCGCGCCGCGAGACCGGCCTGATCTGCGTGGTCGAGACGGTGGCCGATCTGTGGGCGCTTGAGCGCGCAACGGCGGTCGCGGGCCGTTATCACGTTCTTGGCGGCACCCTGTCACCGCTTGATGGCGTCGGTCCTGACGACCTCAACGTTGCGGGGCTGGTCGCACGGGTGAAGGCGGGCGGCGTCACCGAGGTGGTGCTGGCGATGAACGCCACCGTGGATGGTCAGACCACTGCCCATTACGTCACCGATCTGCTGGAAGGCACCGGGGTATCCATCTCTCGGCTTGCCCACGGCGTGCCGGTTGGAGGCGAACTCGATTATCTCGATGAGGGTACGCTGTCCGCCGCGATCCGTTCGCGCCGGCCATTCTGAAAACACAAAGCTGACCCGGGCAGCTACCGAATGCGATACGCATCATGGCAGGCGACGCAGTTTTGCGTAATGGCCTGAAGCGCATCGTAAGCCTTACGCTTCGACTCGCCGGGAGGGTCGAGTTCTGCATCGCGAACGATGATCGCAAATTGGCTGGCTGCCCGATGCATCTGCGTGCCGATCTTAGCCATTTCTTCCGGCATGAAGGGGGCCATGTGCTCTGCGCCATGCAGTGACAGGGATGACATGCCAAGCCGGTTTTCGGCGGCCTGTGCCGCAGTGCCCGCATCGTCTTTTGCCAATGCCGCCAGGATTTCGTCGAGAGTGACGAGATGATCGCGCATGTTGGCGAGCATATGCTCCTGCATCATCGCCGGAAGTTCCACAAATTCTCGGCTGTCCTCTGCGGCCGTGACAAGCCGTGCCGTCAGGGCAGCCATCACGACGACCGCCGCTGCGATAGCCGCTTTCACAGTGGATGGCTTTCTCATGCGTCTATTCCCTATTCTCCGGCAGCCAGAGTCTTCTGCATCGCCCTTGGAAGCGCTTCGGCTTCTTCCGCGAATTCCAGGCTCTCGATCCGCGTGCCGCGTTTGCCGATCTTGTCGGCAGACGTGATGATCTGCTCGATGTCCTTGTTGGCCTGCCCGAAATGGGTCTGAAGATTGTTCACCCGGTCGCGCAGCCGCCCGACGTCTTCCAGCAGCCGCGATACTTCGGTCTGGATGACATGCGCCTGCTCGCGCATGCGCTGGTCGCGCAGGATCGCCTGCACCACCTGGATCGCCAGCATCAAGAGGCTCGGACCGACGATGACGATGCGCGACTTGTAGGCTTTTTGCGCCACGTCCTCGAAATGCTCGTGCAGTTCAGCGTAGATCGATTCCGACGGCACGAACATTAAAGCGATGTCCTGCGTCTCGCCGGGAATGAGATAACGTTCGCAGATATCACAGATGTGCTTGCCGACATCGGTTTTCAGCCGCTGCGTGGCCGCCTTGCGGTCGGTATCGTTTTCGGCTTCGCGAAATGCATTGAAGGCTTCCAGCGGAAACTTGGCGTCAACCACCAGCCCCGGCGCGCCATTCGGCATGCGGATCAGGCAATCGGGCCGCTTGTCGTTCGATAGCGTCGCCTGGAACGTATAGGCGTCAGACGGTAGGCCGTCCGAGATGATGGCCTCCATTCGCACCTGCCCGAAGGCGCCGCGCCGCTGCTTGTTGGAGAGAATCTCCTGCAAGCTGACCACGCCGCGCGACAATTCGGTGATGTTCTGCTGCGCGGCATCGATCACCGCGAGGCGCTCGTTGAGTTTGGTCAGGTTGTCGTGGGTGGCTTGCGCCTGCGTCGTCATGTTCTGACCAAGGCGGTGGCCGAAGCCCTCGATCTGTTCGCGCAGGCCCTTGGCAAGGTCGGACTGCCGGCTGCCGAACACTTCCGCCATGGTCGCCATGCGCCCGGTCATCTCCGCCTGCTGGCGGGTCAGTTCGCCAAGCCTTGTTTCCAGTTCCTGCGCCTGCGCTTGTTCGGCGGCCTGTTGGCGGGCGGCATCTTCGCGCGCTTGTGCCCGCGCGCGCCATGCGATGATGAGCGCGATCAGGGCGGCAAGCGTCAGCACGGCGAACGCGCCAATGACGCCGGTTAGCGCCTGCGCATAGGTCAGCGAATAATCGCCGAGAACGAGGAATGTTGTGTCGAGATCAAGCATGCAGCGTTGAGTCTAGCTTGATTCGGCAAATGAGCGCTTAGGCTTACTGACCCGGATTGCGCTTGAGAATATCGAGCGTGGAGGGATCGAGCGCGATGATCACGCCGATTACCATCAGTACCGCCAGCCCGCCGATGATGGCCATGATAATACCGAAGGACAGCCGGCTTTCCTCGTATTCGTGCAGCAGTTCGTCGACATTGCGGCCCTGCCTTGGCGGCAGTTGCGTCAGGGTGCCTTCCGGCGGTCGTTGCGGGGGCTGATATGGCGGGGCTTTCGGCGCCTGGCGGGAACGCATGGCGAAAAGCCTGTCGATATTGGCCTCGATGTCGCTGATTGCGGTCTCGAGCTCCTGCATCTGCATGAGCCGCTGATAGGCGGACATCGGCGGATTGGATTGCGCGATCAGCTGATCCAGATGCGCGCGGGTTGCGGCATAAAGCTCCTGGCGCGCACCCGCATTGTCCGGGCCCAGTTCAACTGCCCGCCGCGCAAGTATCGCGTGAAACCGGTTCATTGCCGTCGTATTGTCCGCACACCATGCCGCAACGCGGCACCTACCTTCGGTGCGCGTCGCCCCCCTATATCCAACATGTCAGGGTAATGGGCGCCGGTGTCAATAAACGGACAGAGATTTCCGCTGCGTTCTCGTAAACGATCAGATCGCAGCAGCGCGGGCCTTGTTCCATGCCGACCGGCAGGGGATTTTGCTGAGGTCGCAGCGCTCGGCATAGTGCCGCGCGATCTCGGTGACTTCGTTGAGCAGACCGTTTTGCAGTGTGATCGGCTCGAGCCCCATGGCAAGGAACCGGTCGTTGGCGACATGCAGGTCGTTCTCGTCGGCTTCCTGGCGCGGGTTGGCGACATAGTCGATTTCGGCGCCGGTCAGTTCCGCGATCATCTCGGCAAGGTTGCGCACCCTGTGGGTTTCGGTCATCTGGTTGAGGATGTTGACCCGCCCTCCCGTCTGCGGCGGGTTCTCGATGGCGAGCTGAATGCAGCGCACCGTGTCCTGAATGTTGATGAAGGCGCGGGTCTGTCCGCCGGTGCCATGCACCGTCAGCGGGAAGCCGACTGCGGCCTGCATCAGGAAGCGGTTCAGAACCGTGCCGTAGTCGCCATCGTAGTCGAAGCGGTTGATGAGCCGCTCGTCGAGGCGTGTTTCGGCGGTCTGCGTACCCCAGACGATACCCTGGTGCAGGTCGGTGACCTTGATCTGGTCGTTCTTGTTGTAGAAGTGGAAGAACAGCTGATCCTGCGTCTTGGTCATGTGATAGATCGAGCCGGGATTGGCCGGATAGAGAATTTCCTGGTCGACGAGTTCGCCGTTGTCGGTTTCCAGCTTGATCGGCAGATAGCCTTCGGGGATTCTCATGCCGGCGCTGCCGTAGCCATAGACGCCCATCGTGCCCAGATGCACCAGATGCGCATCGATGCCGGATTCAACGATTGCCGAGCACACGTCATTGGTCGCCATCAGGTTGTTGCGGACGGTGTAGCGCTTGTGCCAGCTCGACTTCATCGAGTAGGGCGCGGCGCGCTGTTCGGCGAAATGCACGATCGCGTCGGGCACGGTCTCCCGGATCAGGCCCAGCAGGCGGTCGTAGTCTTCGCCTACGGTTAGCGTCTCGACGCGGATGTCGCGGCCGGAGATGTCCTTCCACGCGCTTATGCGCTCGCTCAGCGGCCTGATCGGCGTCAGCGAATCGACTTCAAGCTCGATGTCGATTTTCCGCCGCGACAGATTGTCGACGATGGTGACCTCGTGGCCGAGCTTCGACAGGTGCAAAGCTGTCGGCCAGCCGCAGAATCCGTCGCCGCCAAGTACGATGATACGCATGAAGTTCAAACCCTGTGTCCGCTTGCGGCCCGGAGTCCGGACCGGAGATGCTCGATATGGTTTTCTTGAGGTTTAAGCACATTACACAGCGTGGCCAAAGCCCTGGCGGAAGGCATGGTTGACATGCATGCGGCGATTGTTGCCGTTTGCACCGCCTCAAAGCGTCGATAAGAGGGGGTGTTCTATATCGTCCGTCGCGACTAATGTTGCCCGCAAACTGAGATCCGACCCGGAAACACCAATGCCTTCAACACCGCGTATGCTGCGTCTCGAGACGCTTGATGCTGCTGAATACCAGCAGCTCCTCAAGCGCACGGAAGACGATCTCGAACCTTACATTGACGCCGTGCGTCCCGTTGTCGCCGATGTCGCCGAGCGTGGGGATGCCGCGCTTGTGGACTGCGCGAAGCGCTTTGACGGTGCCGATATATCGGCGGATGCGATCTGCGCCACAAAGGAAGATTTCGCGCGCGCCGAAGCCCGTCTCGATGACGACATCAAGGAAACCTTGCGCTTTGCCGCAGACGCCATCCGCCGCTTCCACGAAGCGCAGATGCCCGAGGACATGTGGCTGAAGGAAATGTCGCCGGGTGTGCTTGCGGGCGAACGCTGGACGCCGATCCGCGCGGTTGCCTGCTATGTGCCACGCGGCAAGGGCGCGTTTCCCTCCGTTGCCCTGATGACGACGATTCCGGCCAAAGTCGCAGGCGTCGAGGAGATCGCCGTGCTGACCCCGCCAGTGCAAGATGGCGGCATTGATGATGCGACGCTTTATGCCTGCGCCCTGTCGGGCATCTCGACCGTCTACAAGGCTGGCGGCGCGCAGGCGGTTGCCGCTGCCGCTTACGGAACAGGTACCATTCCGCGGTGCGACAAGATCGTCGGACCGGGAAGCCCGTGGTTCATGGCCGCCAAGCGGCTTCTGGCGGGGAAGATCGACCCCGGCTCGCCCGCAGGCCCAAGTGAATCGATCGTGATCGCAGATCGCACCGCCGATGTGCGCAAGGTTGCGCTCGACGTGCTCAACGAGGCCGAGCACGGTGACGATTCCTCCGTCTATCTGGTCACCGACGACGAGGCTTTCGCCGACAAGGTGCGGGCGGAAATCATGTCGCTCTTCGAACACATGGGCGAGCAGCGCATCGGCTTTGCTTCCGCTGTTCTGTCCGGCGATCATGGCGGCATCCTCGTTGCGCCGGATCGCGATGCGGCATGCCGTTTCGTTGATGATTATGCGCCCGAACACCTGATGGTGCACTCTGCCGACCCTTGGCCGTATCTGTCGCAATTGCGTCATGCCGGCGAAATATTGCTGGGCGAACATGCCGCGATTTCGATTGCCAATTTCGTCCTGGGGCCCAACCATGTCCTGCCGACTTCCGGCGGAGCGCGCACGGCATCGCCACTGTCGGTCTTCGACTACATGAAGCGTCAGACGATTGCGCACCTGTCGGAAAGCGGTTACCGCGCACTTGCCCCGCATGCGCGCACGCTTGCCCGCTACGAAGGCTTCGATGCCCATGCCAATGCGGTTTCCCCGCTGCGCGACGGAAAAGACAGGCCCTGAGCTGGATTTGCCGGGAAGGCGCCGCTGATGACGGAAATCCAGGCCTCGGTGTTGGCGGCGTCCCGCGAACGGCTCTGGCGCTGGCTGGCCGCCGGGGCCAGCATGATCGTCTTCGCCGCAGCGTTGTTCGCGCTCAACCGCCTGTTGGCGGACGTGCGCATCGGCGAGGTCATGGCGGCCTTCTCCTCGGTGACCCGTCAGGCCCTGTTTTCCAGCATCGGCCTCACCGCTCTCAGCTATCTGACGCTCACCGGCTATGACGCGGTTGCTCTCAGGCACCTCAATCTGAAAGTGCCCTATGGCCACACCGCGCTTGCCTCCTTCACCAGCTACGCCTTCTCCAACAACATCGGTCTTGCGCTTCTGACCGGCGGATCTATCCGCTACCGCATCTATTCGCTGGAAGGCCTGACCGCCGTCGACATCGCCGCGCTGACCGGCATCTCGACCCTGACGTTTTTCCTCGGCGCGCTTTGTGCGTTGGGAATCGTGATGGTCGTCGAGCCCGTGACGCTTGGTGCGATCGATCGCCTGCCGATCACCATCAACCAGATGATCGGCATCATCATGCTGGCGGCGCTTGCGGTCTATTGCATCTGGGTGTCGCTGCGACAGCGCGCGCTCATGGTGCGCGGATTCCGGCTGCGGCTTCCCGGTGCCGCGCTGACGCTGAGCCAGATTGCCATCGCGGTCACCGATATCGTGTTCGCGTCGGCTGCACTCTATGTGCTGATGCCGCCCGAACTTGGCGTGGACTACACCGCATTTGCCGGTGTCTTCGTCGCGGCCCTGACGCTTGGCATTCTGGCTCATACGCCCGGTGGCATCGGTGTGTTCGAGGCGATGATCCTGATCGCGCTTCCCGAGGCTCCGCCCGATGTCATACTCGGACGCCTGATCCTGTTCCGCTGCGTCTACTACCTGCTGCCGCTTGGCGTCGCAGCAGGGTTGTTCGCCCTCAACGAGGCATTGCATCCCGCCGGCGTCGCGCGGCGGCTGGGTGACAGGGCGCTTGCCGTCGGTGGCGCGGCGGCACCGCAGCTGCTTGGCGTTCTGGTGCTGGCATGTGGCGCACTGGTTCTGCTTTCCGGCGCTGCAACGCCGGATCACGCCCGCCATGACTGGATATCCGGACTGCTGCCCGGTTTCATCCGCGACGGTGCGCATATGACCGCGGGGCTCGCCGGTGTGTCGCTGGTGATCTTGTCGCGCGGCCTGTTCCGGCGCCTGACCCATGCCTGGCGTTACGCGGTTATTGCGCTGGGTGTCGGGGCCGTGTCGGTTGTCTTGCGCGGACTGGATTTCGAGGAAGCCTCGATTCTTGTCTTCGCGCTGTTCGTGCTGCTGGGCACGCGGCGCGGGTTTGCCAGGCGTGGGCGGGTTCGTGCCCAGACCTATTCAGCAGCCTGGATCGCGGTGATCGTCACAGTGGTTGGATTTTCGCTGTGGATCGGAGTTCTGGCTTACGGCCAGCAGGGCCTTGATCCCGAAGCGCTGATGCGTTTCGGCCCGCAGGAGGATGCGGCTCGCTTCATGCGCACCTCGCTCTCCGTGGTGCTCTGCGCGCTCGTATTCATCGCCATCACGGCACTGCGGCTGCACGAGGAACCCGATACCGCACCGGTTATCCCGCTGGCGGTGCGTGCCATCGTGCGCAAGTCATCGGACCCGACAGCCCGGCTCGCATTTTCAGGCGACAAGCGGTTCCTTGTCGATGATGCCGATACCGCATTCCTGATGTATGCGGTCCAGCGGCGTTCCTGGATCGCCATCGGCATGCCGCAAGGCGCCATCGAAGCAGCCCCTGGCCTGCTGTGGCGGTTTCGCGAACTTGCAGAACTGGAAGGCGGGATTCCCGCGGTTTTCAACGTTGCGGAAAACGATGGACCGGCTCTGGAGGAGATCGGCCTTGTGCTGGCGCATATCGGCGACCGTGCCGTTGTTTCAACCGCGCCGGCATCCTTCTCCCCCGGCATGCCCTCCGGCTGGTCGGTATTGCCTGCAGCGGAAATGGATGGCGACGTGCCATCGGCAAGGCTTGCTGAAATCGAAACGGCATGGCGCGCGCGTCACCCCTTCGCCGAGACAGGGTTCATGCAGGGCAGGCTTTCACCCGATGGTGCAGCGCGTGGCGATCTCGTGTTGCTTGTCCGGGAATACCGGATCGAGGGGTTCGCTGTGATCTGGACCGAAGGCACCAAGGAAGCGGTTCTGGATGTGTTGCGCCTGTCGGACGAAGCCGAGGCAGAGCTGGGAGAAAAGGCGCTCGAAGCGCTCGTGCATTGTGCGATTTCCCACGCATGCAGCGTTGGCGCCAAGCGGATGCGTATCGGCCTCGTCCCCCCTGAAGGGCTGGACAAATTCTTGCTGGCGCCAGCCTTGCAGCATGCCGGCCCTGCATTCTGGTCTCACGGCGGCCATTTCGCGAATGCCGCGGATCTGCGCCGTTTCGCCCTTTCCTTCGGTCCCGATCTGCAGCCACGCCACATCGCCACTGCTGGCGGTGTGGTGCTGAGTGCGGCCGTCATGGACACGGCAACTTTGATGACGGGGCGTCCTCTGCCACGCCGGCCGCGCCTCGACATTCGCCCGGAAACACCGGGAACATGAAAGCTTAGGCTTGCTAGCGGGGCCTTTCGTCTCCATGTTCGGCGTTCAGATCACGATTCACGTCCGTGCCAGGCCGCTATTCCCCGAATGCCGCGAACACAGCCTTTCAAACTGCTGACCGCAATTTTCCGGCGCTGCCTGGCCATTACGCTTGCTGCTGTTGCCGCAACCGCTACGCCTGCAACGGCCCAGGAGCAGAAGACGCTCTCGCTTTACAACTGGCCGAACTACTTCCCGCCAAACCTGTTGCGGCGGTTCGAGGCGGAAACCGGAATTCACGTCCAGCTCGGGATTTACGATTCCAACGAGCAGATGATCGAACGCATCCGCAAGCCCGATCATGGCTACGACCTCGTAGTGCCGAGCGACTATGCCGCCGCGCAGATGATCCAGGAAGGGCTTGTCGAAACCCTTGATGCGTCGGCCCTGCCGAATTTCGCAAACGTCTTACCGCCGCACGATGCGCCGTCATTCGATCCCGCCCGCAAATTCACCGCACCATACATGTGGGGCACGGTCGGCTTCGCCTATGACAGCAAGGCCGTTGGCGATGCACCGGTCCCGGAAAGCTGGTCGGTGCTGTTCGAGCCGCCCACCGCACTGCAAGGCCGCATTGCAATGCTCGACGACGAAGTCGAGGTGTTCAGCGCTGCCGCATACTATCTCGGGCTCGATCCGTGCAGTGGCGACGAAGCCCAGCATGGGCGCATTCTCGAATTGCTGGAGAAACAGGCGGCAAGCGTCGCGGAATATGATTCCAATGGCACCGTTACACGGATGCTGACGGGAGCCGTTGCCGCACATATGCAATGGAACACGTCGGCCCATCGGGTGCGTCAGTCGCGCCAGGATGTCGTCTACGTCTATCCGCAGGAGGGGCTTCACTGGTGGCAGGATAATTTCGCCATCCCCCGCGGGGCGCCCAATATCGAGGCGGCGCGCACATTCGTGAACTGGATGCTCAGTCCCCGCAATGCCGCCGAGGCGTCGAACTTTACCGGCTACATGAATGCGGTCCGCGGGTCGGCCGAATTCCTTGAACCGGCCCTGCGCGAGGACCCGGCGATCAACATGCCGGAAGGCTATGCGGACCGCTTGCGGACCGCTCCGGTCTGTCCCTCCGCCATCCAGAACATGCGTCACGAACTCTGGCAGAAACTGCGCGGGGCTGACTGAGGCAGGCGTCTAGCCGGACGCGGGCAATGCAAGCCCGTGGATGGTCTGCCGCAATGCGTCGATCCCGGCCCCGGTATTGCTTGAGGTGGCAATGATGCCGGGAAACGCTGCCGGGTGCTTCGCCACCGCAGCTTCGGTATCCGCAATCCGCTTTTCCAGTTCCGCAGGTTTCAGCTTGTCGGTCTTGGTCAGCACCGCCTGCCAGGATACGGCAGAGACATCGAGCGTCTCCATGACCGGCTCGTCTGCAGCCTTGATGCCATGGCGGGCATCAATCAGCAGGAACACACGGGCAAGGTTGACGCGGCCGCGCAGGTAGTCGTGGATCAGCCCGGTCCATGTCTTGACCACGGCCTTCGGCGCGCTGGCATAGCCGTGGCCGGGCAGGTCGACAATACGGATGCGCCCGCCGGCATCGAAGAAATTGATCTCGCGCGTGCGCCCCGGCGTGCCGGACGTGCGGGCAAGCTGGCGCCGCCCTGTAACGGCGTTGATCAGGCTGGACTTGCCCACGTTGGAACGCCCGGCAAAGGCGATTTCGGGCACATCGGTCGAGGGCAGGCTTGCCATTGCCGTGACGCCGAGCATGAAGTCGATGCGCCCGGCAAACAGCTTGCGCGCATCCTCCGCCGCGTCGGCTGCCGTGTGCCCCGGCTCGTCCATGACGATGCTACTTCTTGGCTTCTTCGGACTTGTTTCTTCGGAACAGGGCGCGGGTATTTTCCCAGATGTCCACATCCACCCCCTGCCGCTTCATGATCGTGTACTGCTGCAGGATCGACAGCGTGTTGTTCCAGGTCCAGTAGATGACGAGACCTGCCGGAAACGATGCCAGCATGAACATGAAGATCAGCGGCATCCAGGCGAAGATCATCGCCTGTGTCGGGTCCGGCGGCGGCGGGTTGAGGCGCATCTGGATGAACATCGAGATGCCCATCGCCAGAGGCCAGATGCCAAGCATGAGAATCTGCGGAGGGTCCCACGGGATAGCGCCGAACAGGTTGAAGATCGTCGTCGGGTCCGGAGCCGACAAGTCCTTGATCCAGCCGAAGAACGGCGCGTGGCGCATTTCGATGGTGACGAACAGCACCTTGTAGAGCGCGAAGAACACGGGGATCTGGACGACAATGGGAAGGCAGCCCGACAGCGGGTTGATCTTTTCCTTCTTGTACAGCTCCATCAGCGCCTGCTGCTGCTTCATCTTGTCTTCGGCATAGCGTTCGCGGATTTTCTGCATCTCCGGCTGCACCTTCTTCATGCCCGCCATCGACTTGTAGGACTTGTTGGCGAGCGGGAAGAACGCGAGCTTGAGCAGCACCGTGACCAGCAGGATTGCGATGCCGAAATTGCCGAAGAACTTGAAGAAGTAGTCGATCGCATAGAACAGCGGCTTGGTGATGAAATAGAACCAGCCCCAGTCGATCAGCAGTTCGAAACGGTCGATCCCGAGATTATTTTCATAGCCATCGATGATCGAAACCTGCTTGGCGCCCGCAAAAAGCCGGTTGGATACGCTGGCTTCGCCGCCAGCCGGGATGCTCAGGGCTTCACGCAGGTAATCCGACTGGTAGGTCGTGACGTTCTGCCCGCCGGAAGTCACTGATCCGGAAGCAAAGCGCGCCTTGAAGTTCGAACCCTGATCGGGAATCAGGGCAGCCGCCCAGTATTTGTCTGTGATGCCGAGCCAGCCGCCAGTGGTCTCGAAGGTCTGCGGACCGTCATCGGTCAGATCATCGTAGTCGATTTCCTTCAGGCCATCCTCGCCGAGAACCCCGATGAGGCCCTCGTGCAGGATATAGAAACTTTTCGTATCCGGCTTGCCGTGGCGCGAAATCAGTCCGTAGGGAAACAGCGACACCGCCGTTTCAGATTCGTTTGTGACGGTATCCGTGACCGTGAACATGAACTGGGGATCGACTTCGAGCTTGCGGCGGAACGTCAGGCCTCCAGCCTTGTAGACAATGGTGACCGGATTGCCTGGTGTCAGCTTTTCACCGGATTCCACCTGCCACAGCGTGTTGGCGTCCGGCGTCGCAACGTTCTGGCCTGCCGCGCCCACGAAACCGAATTCGGCGTAGTATGGGTGGGGACTGCCGGATGGCGACAGCAACACGATCTGATCGCTCTTGGGATCGACCGTTTCGCGATAATCGCTCAGAACCACGTCATCGATGCGCCCGCCCTTGAGCGAGATCGAGCCATGCATTTCCGGTGTTTCGACCGTAATGCGTGATGTTTGTGCCAGCGCTGTCTGCCGGTCCATCGCCGGCAATGCGGTTGCCGAACCCTGAGCGCCCATGGCGGGCGTGGCCTCGCCCGGCTTGGGGACGCCGACACCGCCTTGCCCCGCCCCTGCGGCCTTGCCGGCTTCCACGGCAGCCTGCTGCTCGCGCAGTGCCTGTTCCTGCTGCTGGCGTTCCATTTGCGGCACGTTGTAGGCGTAGTGCCAGCTGATCAGCACTATGAAGGACAGCGCAATGGCGATCAGGTAGTTCCGGTTGTCGATCATCGGGAGCCCATTTTATGTGCGGGCCCTGCTGCCTGTGCAGGGCGGGGAGCGTTTCCGGTTCGGTGCACGCTCACGATGGCGCTTTCAAGGTCTTTCGCCAGCAAATCGAAGGATAGGGTTAGCGCCGCGGGGCGGGCAATCACCACATAATCGTATCCCGGCTGCAAGGTTCCGGGCTCCAGGGCGCGCAGAATATGGCGCAACCTGCGCTTGATCCTGTTGCGCTGAACCGCCCCGCCTGTCTTGCGGCTGACGGTCAGGCCGGCGCGGGTCACGTTCACGCCGGGTTCGTCCCGATGCCTCGCCCGCAGGACGAATGCCTGACGAACCGCCTTGCGGCCAGCCTGCGCGCGCAGAAAATCCGCCCGGCGTCGCAGGATTTGAACCTCCGCGGGCATGAAGCTTCCGGCGCTCATGGGTGACGCTGGCTCCGTCGGGCCGGTGTAATCGTCAACCGGCTGCGGGGCGCTCAGGCCGACAGCCGCTTGCGGCCGCGGGCCCGGCGGCGGGCAAGAACCTTGCGGCCGTTCTTGGTGGCCATGCGGGCGCGGAAGCCATGGCGGCGCTTGCGCACGAGGCGGCTTGGTTGAAAGGTCCGTTTCACGGCACATCTCCATCCATTTCGGTGCGCCGGCTGTTTGCAGGCCGCATCGGCCGCCGCATTCCGCACGCATTCTGATCTTTGGCAGGCTGCCCGGATGTTTCGCGCTGAAACACCGGCCGTTTGCCACTTCCTGTCCGCCGTTGCGCATGACCGCACCCTGACGGGTTCTTGTGGCAAACGCGTAACGCGCGGGCGATGGCGCCTGCGTTGCGCGGCTTATACGGGAGGGTGGAGGGACAAGTCAACGCGCCAAAGGCGCTTCTTTATACGCAGATCACGCAACAGACGGTAATTCTCACTTGTCGGTGAATTCAGCGCGAGAACCCATGCAGTTTGCGAAAGAGTTGTTAGGTAGAGACGATCCTGCCGTACCCGCGCGTGCAGGAACATGATACTTGAATGACAGTCAGGGCAGGATCCTATGACGATGCAAGCCGCCGGAACCCCGGACACCGAAACCGCGACACCGTCCAAGCGCAGTCTTGCCAGACGGCTGGCGCCGATTGCGATCATCCTCGCCCTGATGGCGCTTGTGTTCACCACGGGGCTGCACAAGTACCTGTCACTTGCAGCGCTTGCCGAAAACAGGGCTCTGCTCGGCGACTACGTCGCAAGTCATATCGCTCTTTCGGTGCTTGTCTTTGCCGCTGTCTATATCGTGGCGGTGGTGCTGTCCCTCCCGGGAGCCACCATTCTGACGGTGGCAGGTGGTCTGCTATTCGGCTGGCTCTGGGGCGGCATGGTTTCCGTGATTGCCGCCACGATCGGCGCATATGGCGTGTTTCTGGTTGCGCGCTCGGCATTCGGAAGCGCCCTCACGGCCCGCGCCGGCCCATGGCTCGACAAGCTTGCGTCCGGGTTCCGCGAGGATGCCTTCAACTATCTGCTGTTTCTCCGCCTTGCGCCGGTGTTTCCCTTCTGGCTGGTCAATCTCGCGCCAGCAATACTTGGCGTGAAATCCTCGACCTATCTGATCGCGACGCTGGTCGGCATCATTCCGGGAACGTTCACGTATTCGGTAGTCGGTGCCGGTCTCGACAGTGTCATCGAGGCACAGCGCGCTGCATGCGGGGGTGTTGAGCCGTGCAAGCTGGATCTCAGCCTGTCCTCTCTGGTGACGCCTGAAATCATCGCGGCTTTTGTGCTTTTGGCCTTGCTCGCGCTCATACCGCCGGTTGCAAAGCGTTTCCTTGCCCGCAAGGGTAAGCCTGATAATACCAACAAGACCGCTGGCTGAGATTCGGCGAACGGGCTGCAGGATCACCGGGAATACGAAAATGAGTGAAACGATCAACACCGACATCTGCGTGATTGGCGGCGGCTCTGGCGGGTTGTCTGTCGCCGCCGCCGCCGCGGCATTTGGCGTGCCGGTGGTTCTTGTCGAAAAAGGCAAGATGGGTGGCGATTGCCTGAACTATGGCTGCGTCCCCTCTAAGGCGTTGATCGCAGCGGGCAAGCGGGCGCACGCGATGCGCACTGCAAGCACATTCGGTTGCACAAACGCCCGTCCGCGCGTCGACTACAAGGCCGTGCACGATCATGTCCACGGTGTCATCGCGGCGATTGCGCCAAACGATTCCGCGGAACGCTTCACCGGCCTGGGTGTTCGCGTCATCAAGGCAGCGGCACGGTTCATCAACCGCAACACGGTGGAGGCCGGCAATGTCACCATCCGAGCCCGCCGCTTCGTCATCGCCACGGGCTCTTCGCCGATGGTTCCGCCGATTCCGGGTCTGGACAAGGTGCGTTATCTGACCAACGAGAGTTTCTTCGATCTCAAGGAGCGCCCCGAACATCTGCTTGTGATCGGCGGGGGACCAATCGGCATGGAACTGGCACAGGCTTCAAGGCGTCTGGGGTCACAGGTGACCGTGCTGGAAGCGTTTCAGCCGTTGGGCAAGGACGATCCCGAGCTTGCGCAGGTCGTGCTCGACAAGCTTGCCGAAGAAGAAATCAGCGTGCGCGGTGGCGCCAGGGTTTCAGGCGTGCGCCGCATCAAGGCCGGCATCGAGCTGACGATCGAAACGGAAGCCGGTGAGGAAAAGATCGTCGGCTCCCATCTTCTGGTTGCTGCCGGCCGCAAGGCCAATGTCGAGGGTCTCGGCCTCGATGAAGCGGGCATCACCCATGACAGGCGCGGCATCAAGGTGGGCAAGGGCCTGAAAACGACCAACAGGCGCGTCTACGCCATCGGCGACGTCGTCGGCGGGCTGCAATTCACGCATGTGGCGAACTATCACGCTGGCCTCGTGATCCGGAATGCGTTGTTCCGCCTGCCGGTGAAGGTCGAGACCGCGCATATCCCGTGGGCAACCTATACCGATCCGGAACTCGCCCATGTCGGCATGACCGAGGCCATGGCACGCGAGAAGAAAAAGCGCATCCATGTGTTGCGCTGGCCGTATGCTGAGAACGACCGCGCCCAGGCCGAGCGTGAGACCAGCGGGTTCATCAAGGTCGTGACCGATGCGAAGGGCCGCATTCTCGGTGCGACGATTGTTGGTGCCCATGCCGGTGAGCTGATCCAGATGTGGGGCTTTGCGATCCTCAACGCCATGAAGATCGGCGCCATGACGTCATTTGTGTCCCCGTACCCGACCTTGACGGAAATCGGCAAACGCGCCGCAATCAACTATTATAAGCCGAGCCTGACCAACCCCTGGCTTCAGCGCATGATCCGTTTCGTGCGCTGGCTGGGATAGAAAACGGATAGGGTGGCGTGGACGACAACGGCGTGAACATACCCGATCATGAAGTTGCGGAAAGCCGCCGGCCACCGCGCGGCATGGGCCTGTCCGCCAAGCTGCTGGCACTGACGATCCTCTTCGTCATGCTGTCGGAAGTGCTGATCTTTGTCCCGTCCATTGCAAATTTCCGGGTCACCTGGCTTAACGACAAACTCAATCAGGCCCGCCTTGCCGCCAATGTGTTCGAGGCGGCCCCCGATGCCATGGTGCCGCCGGACCTGCAGCGTGAGATCCTCGATTCGATCGGTGCGCTCACGCTGGCGCTCAAGCATGGTGACCGCCGCCAGTTCCTGGCGATTTCCGACATGCCGGCCAAGGTCGACAAGGATATCGATCTGAGGTCTCCGGGCGCGCTTGATTCAATCATGGAGGCCTTTGAAACACTGACCGCTCCGACAGGCCGTGTCCTTCGCCTGATGGGCGACACGGGCAACTCCGGGGCGATGGTGGAGGCCGTCATAGGCGAGGGGCCCTTGCGTACGGCGATGATCGGCTACGCGATCAATATCCTTAAGCTTTCGATCCTGATCTCGGTGTTCACCGCCGCCCTCGTTTATCTCAGCCTCAACGCCCTGCTGGTGCGCCCCATGCGCCGGCTTACGGACACGATGGTTGTCTTCAGCGGCAATCCGGAAGACGCGCGCCATATCATTCAGCCTTCGCAGCGCCGCGACGAGGTTGGCATCGCCGAACGCGAGCTGGAGGCGATGCAGCGCCAGATCGCGGGAACGTTGCAGCAGAAGAACCATCTGGCCGCCCTGGGTCTTGCCGTCAGCAAGATCAACCATGATTTGCGCAACCTGTTGTCGGCGGCTCAGCTCATCGGCGACAGGGTCGGTGCCATCAAGGACCCAGCGGTGCAGCGCTTTGCGCCGCGGCTTGTCGCGACGCTGGATCGCGCCATCGAGTTCTGCACCAACACTCTGCGCTACGGCCGGGCGCAGGAAGCGCCGCCGGAGCGCCAGCGTTTCGTCCTGCGCGAACTGGCTGCCGAGGCCGGCGAGACACTGCTTCTGGATGGCAGCGACGGTATTGCCTTCGTCAATGCGGTTGACCCCGGCCTTGAGGTCGATGCCGACCGCGATCAGCTTTTCCGGGTGCTGATGAACCTCGCCCGCAATGCCTGCCAGGCCCTGGCGAGCCGTGGAGCGATCCACCCCGATACCGATTACGTCCGCATTGATGCGCGCCGCGATGGAACCACTGTCACGGTCGCGGTATCCGATACGGGGCCGGGCGTGCCGCCTGCGGCGCGCGCGCGATTGTTCCAGGCATTCGCGGGTTCGGCCCGTCCCGGCGGAACCGGGCTCGGGCTTGCGATCGCCGCGGAGCTCGTGCGCGCCCATGGCGGTCAGTTGCATCTTGTTGAAAGCGCCATGGGCGCGGCATTCGAATTTACGATCCCCGACCGCATTCCCGATATCACGGCGGCGCGCAAGACGGGCGGCAAGGATAGTGGCAAGGCGGCGGCCGAGCGTCAGGCCGGGTGAGAAATCATCGCATTGCGTTATGGAGGCTTTATGCAATCGCCTCTTGAAATGCGGCCCGGCTACCGCTAGACAACCGGCTCCGCGCGCCCGTAGCTCAGCTGGATAGAGCACCAGACTACGAATCTGGGGGTCAGAGGTTCGAATCCTTTCGGGCGCGCCAATTATCTCAATGACTTGGCTGAATCGTAGAATCTGCGGGCAGAGTTTTGTCAGCAGGATGCAAGCATTTGGATCGTTTTCGCGCTGGGGCAGCAATTCATGCCCGCGATCATCGGCCAAGCACACTGGAAATCCTTGGCGCCGCAAAATCCAGAAAGCTGCGCAGCTTTTGCGGCAGCTGACCGCGCGGTGGGTATATGAAGCTCACCGGCCAAGGCTCGGGTTCGAACGATGGCAGCACGGTGACCAGACGGCCATCGTTGATTGCGGCTGCGATCTGGTAGGAGATGACACGGGTTATCCCGAGACCGGCCTCGGCTGCGGCAACGGCAGCTTCCGCTGTATTGACCGCGAGCCTCGACCGGATCGGCACGTCGATCTCGGCCCGCCCCTTTCCGAAGCGCCAGCTTTTCGGCGACATCAGATTGCCGAACGTGATGCAGGTGTGGTTCGCCAGATCCTCAGGACCTGTGGGAACGCCATTTTCGGCAAGGTATCCCGGACTTGCGCAAACGACCTGACGCACACTCCCCAACCTGCGCGCGATAAGACTGCTGTCGGAAAGCGCGCCGATCCGTACCGCCAGATCGAAATGCTCCTCGTGCAGGTGAACAGGCCGGTCGGTCTGCTCCAACCGTACGTCCACATCCGGATACGCCTTTAGGAAATCGATCACGACCGGAAGCACATGCAGCCGGCCGAACACGATCGGGGCGGTTATCGTCAGTGTCCCCCTGGGCGCACTGAACTCGCCACTGGCGATGCGCTCTGCTTCCGCCACATCCTCCAGTATCCGTCTGGCAGCCTCCAGATAGACAGTTCCGGTGTCGGTCAGGGTGAGCCCGCGGGCCGAGCGCAGCACCAGCTCTGCCCCCAGTTCCGCCTCCAGGTCGGACACCCTTCTGCTCACCGTGGCAAGCGGCATCCGCAACGCCCGCGCGCCGGCGGAAAGCGAGCCCGCATCCACAACGGCGGAAAGGATGGACATGGATTGGAGGCGATCGCTCAAAGGTTCTCATTTTCTGGAAGGATGATTGCCATCATTACTGTCTGCCTGCATTTTTTGGAAGCCTTTATGTCTCATTCAATGCCGAGACAAGGAGGCACGACATGCGCCCGCCACTTCCACCCTTCACCTATGAAACCGCTGTGCAGAAGGTGCGGCTTGCCGAAGACGCCTGGAACAGTCGCGCGCCAGAAAAGGTCGCGCTGGCATATACGCCGGATAGCAGATGGCGAAACCGAAACGAATTCCTGACTGGCCGCGACGAGATCGTCGCCTTCCTCACACGCAAATGGCAGCGCGAACAGAATTATCGCCTGATCAAGGAACTATGGGCGTTCGGGGACGAACGGATCGCTGTCCGTTTCGCCTATGAGTGGCGCGATGTGCGGGGGCGCTGGTTCCGCGCCTACGGCAACGAGAACTGGGCGTTCGACGAGAATGGCCTGATGGCGCAGCGCCACGCCAGCATCAACGACCTCCAGATCAACGAAAGCGGCCGCCTGTTCCACTGGCCCTTGGGCCGGCGCCCCGACGAGCACCCCTCGCTTCACGAACTGGGGCTTTGAGCCATGAACGCCTCCTCTCCCAGCGATATTGCCTTCACGGACGCCGTCAAGCAGGTGCAGTCCGCCAAAGGTTCCCGCGAAGCCATTCAGCGCATGACGCAGAGGCGGCCGTGGACCTCCCGGCTGACACCGGAGATCGTGGCTTTCGTTGAGCAAAGAAACAGCGCATTTCTCGGCACGGCAAACCGCGCGGGACAGCCATACATCCAGCATCGCGGCGGGCCAGCAGGCTTCCTGCATGTGCTTGACGAGCGGATGATCGGCTTCGCGGATCTTGCCGGGAACCGGCAATTCATCACGCTTGGAAATCTGTCCGAGAATCCGGCGGCGTTCCTGTTCCTGATCGACTACGCCACGCGCGTGCGTGTGAAGTTCTGGGGCAAGGCCAGAGTTGTCGAAGACGATTGCGACCTGATCGAGCACCTGCAGCCTCAAACGCGGGCGCGCGCCGAACGCGCAATTCTGTTCGAAGTTGCGGCCCTCGACATCAACTGCCCGTCGCACATCCCCATGATGGTGGATGCCCGGGTCGCAGCCGATGCGATTGCGCAGCGCGATGCCCGGATCGCTGAACTGGAAGCCGCGCTGGCGAAATCCACCGCGCCGACATCCCGGACACCGCGAGGTGGCACCGCGCCGCGTGATCGATACCGCTGACATCAGCGGTCGCTTGCCTGCCCCCCGAGCAGGCTCAACCCCGCGTCCGGATGGACGCATCACCAAAGGAGAAAACCATGACCACCATCAGTAAAACCATCACCGCGGCCATATTCGCAAGTCTCGTCTGTGCCAGCGTGCCGGCATTCGCTGCGGACGAATACAACGTCTCGACAGGCACCACGCTGAGCGGCGCCGGTGTCGCATTGCGGGGCGATGACGTCGTCGCTCTGGCCACCGGCCTTGAGGTCGCGACCGGCCATGCGAAATACACCGTCGAGCGCGATGGCGTGGCCTACTACTTCGCGTCCGAAGAGACCATGAAGCAGTTCAAGGCCGATCCTGAACGCTACATGCCGCAATATGGCGGCTTCTGCGCCTTCGGCGTTGCCATCGGCAAAAAGCTGGATGCCGCACCGCGTTTCGCCGACATCGTTGACGGCAAGCTCTACGTGTTCCTGAACGCGGTTGCCTTCGAAAAATACAAGGAAGACAAGGCCGGCACGCTCGCCAAGGCGGAGCAGAATTGGCCCGCGATGCATCATCTTCCCGTTTCACAGGTCAATGGTGGCGTCTGAGACCATCTGACCGATGTCCACCGTGAAAGGCTGGCGGCCGGTCCGGCCGCCGCCCCATTCACCTAAGGCGAATGAAGAGCGGGCAATCTGCTCAGGTGTCTTCGAGGTTTCGTTCGCCTGCACCAGGCGCCGTACAGAACCGTCTTTATTGCGTGCGGGTCTTGGTTCCGGCGTTTGGCCTGCGGCCATTGTTCCAAAGTGAAGTTACGGCTTTCTTGGGCTTACGCGTGTTAGACCGGCCCCTTGCCGGCTTCTCGAATGCGGCCCCAATTATGCCTGGCGCGCCAATTTTCCGGCAAATCGGCTTCCGCCGCAGCCGACCGCCGGTTCGGTGCGCGAGCTAATCCTCGCAGAACCACTTTTCCGGCGCGCTGACACCATCGGGCAGTTTCGTGGCGTCATTGCCGCAGGCCAGCGCGACTTGTGCCGTCGTAAGCCCTTTGACGCCGCTCATATCGAGCCCTTCCAGATCGGTGCGGTAGAGATACGCCCCGCTCCAGTCCGAACCGGCAAGCCTGGCGCCTTTGAAGGACGCGCGCGCGACGATGGCGTTGGTAAGGTTCGCGTTGGTGAGATCGGCATTGTCGAACGCGCCACGGATCACGTCGATCTTTGCAAGATTAGCGCTGCTCAGATTGGCTCCGGTGAAATCCGCGCGCGGCAGACCCGCACGCGACAGGTCGGCGCCCGAAAAATTGGCTCCGGAAAAATTGCCTCGGTAGAATTCGATATAGGCGAGGTCCCCGCCCGAGGCATCGACACCGGACATGTTGGTGCGCACACCGAACGTCTTGTGCATGGAAACGCCGGTCATGACCGCCCCTTTAAGCGAGGTATAGGTCAGATTGGCCTCGTCGAGCACGGCATCCTGAAGCCTGGAGCCGCTGAGATCGGTGCTTGTCAGATTGGCGCCGGTCAGCTTGGCGCCGGTCATGTCCGATCCCGAAATGACGATCAGCTTCTTCTCGCAACCGCTCCAGTCGACGCCCGGCTTGGGGCTATCTCCGCACTTTGCCAGGGCAGGCCCTGACAACATCGTGGCGGAACCGAGGAGAAACACTGCGATCAGCCGGTTCATGACCTTGCGGCCCTCCATGTGCGGAATATCGGTTACCCGCCGATGGTAGAGCAACGCCGGCGGCAGGGGAACCGTTGCATGAAACGTGCATCCACATTGCCGCAAAAGCAATCGGGGATGCGATTGCGTACCATCCGTAATGCGCTGCGGTTTCTTGCCGACCGCGTCAATCGATAGGATAGTCAGGCTGGCTGAGGAGGAAACCGGGAATGTCAGGTCCGCTTAACGGATGCCGCGTCATCGAACTGTCCCACATCATGGCAGGCCCCGTCTGCGGGCTGATGCTCGCCGATATGGGCGCCGATGTGATCAAGGTCGAAAAGCCAACCGGCGACGACACACGCCGCACGCTGCCCCCCGACATCAACGGCGAGAGCGCGGCCTACATGATGATGAACCGCAACAAGCGCGGCCTGACGCTCGATCTCAAAAAACCTGCGGCGGTCGAGGCGCTGAAACGGCTGATTGCCGATGCCGATGTTGTGATCGAGAACTACCGCAAGGGGACGATGGAAAAGCTCGGCCTCGGCTACGAGACGCTCAGGAAAATCAATCCCGGCATCATCCTGACCGAGCTTTCAGGCTTCGGCCGCACCGGGCCTTATGCCGAGCGCGGCGGTTTCGACCTGATCGCGCAGGGCATGTCGGGCCTGATGGCTGTCACAGGCGTCGCGCCGGGCAAACCGCCGGTCAAGGTCGGCCCGCCGGTCACCGACATTACGGCAGGCATCCTCGCGGCCATGGGAACGGCTGCGGCCTACGCGCACAAGCTGAAGACCGGCGAGGGACAGAAGGTCGATACCTCCCTGTTCGAGGCCGGCATCACCCAGACTTACTGGCAGTCGGCGATATCCTTCGCCACTGGCGTCGATCCAGGACCGATGGGCTCCGCGCATCCGCTCAACGCGCCCTATCAGGCTTTCAGGACGTCGGACGGCTGGATCAATATAGGCGCCGCCAACCAGGCGAACTGGGAGCGCACCGTCAGGCTGATCGGCGCGGAACACCTTGCCGCCGACAAGCGTTTTGTGACGAATGCCGACCGCATGGGTCACCGGCTCGAACTCGAGGCTGAACTCAACGCCATATTCTGCCGCAAGACCACGGCCGAATGGCTCGACATCATGGAAGCCGGCGGCATGCCGGCAGGCCCCGTCCTGTCGATCTCGCAGATGCACGCCGACCCGCAGACGATCGCCCGTGACATGGTTCCGGAGCTGGATCACCCCAAGGCCGGAAGGATGCGGACCATCGGTTTGCCGGTGAAGTTTTCCGCAACGCCGGGAGGCGTCAACCGTGCTGCCCCGTTGCTCGGCCAGCATACCCGCGAGGTACTCTCCGAAGCCGGATTCGGCGAGGTGGAGATTGACGCGATGATCGTCTCGGGCGCAGCAATCCAGGCAGGATGATTATTTCAGTCGCTCGGCATGCCATGCGATGTGATCAGCCATGAAGGTTGAGATGAAATAATAGGAGTGATCGTAACCGGGCTGCATGCGAAGCGTTAGCGCGATGCCCGCTGTCTTGCAGGCTTCTTCCAGCAGCCACGGACGCAGACCCGATTCAAGGAATTCATCCGCTTCACCCTGATCGACGAGGATTTCGTCGAGCCTGCCCCCGTCCTCGATCAGCGCCAGGCTGTCCCATGCCCGCCAGGCGGACTGGCCAGCGCCAAGATATTTCGAAAACGCATTGGCGCCCCACTCCGTTTCCGAAGGATTGCAGATCGGCGCGAAGGCTGAGACGGAGCGATACTTGCCTGGATTTCGCATGGCTGTGACGAGTGCGCCATGCCCGCCCATGGAATGCCCGAAGATCGATTGCTTGTCGGGATTTGCGGGGAATGCGGAATTGATGATCCCCGGCAGCTCGTCGCTGACGTAGCTTGCCATGTTGTAGTGGCGTTCGTACGGGCTCTCGGTCGCATCGACATAGAACCCCGCCCCGGTGCCGAAGAAATAGACGTCTTCGTCCGGCACTTCGGCGCCGCGCGGGCTGGTGTCGGGACACACGATGATTATGCCGTGTTTGGCGGCTGCCGCGCGGAACTCGCCTTTCTCGGTGACATTGGCATGGGTGCAGGTCAGGCCGGAGAGATAATAGAGAACCGGGCAGGGGCCACTCTTGGCTTGCGGCGGCACGAAGGCCGAGAAGGTCATGTCACACTGACACGAAGCCGATACATGCTTGTAAACGCCTTGCGTTCCGCCGTGCGAGGTCCATTGCGAAACCGTCTCGATTGCAGCCGTCATGCCCAATTCTCCCGATGTCTGATCCCTATTCGCGGGGCACCCTAGCGATCAGCGCAGCCGGCGCAACAGGCGATCGAGCGCCTGCCTGAAATCGGACCGGTTGCGCGCGGAAAATGCCGCGTGATGGCTTGTCACCGTACCCTGCTCGCGCAGATCCGCCATCAGGTTCCGGGTCGCAAGCACCGCCCCGATATTGCCTTGGTCGAGCGTTTCGCCATTGGGCTTGAGCACGGTTCCTCCCGCCTTGATGCAACGGTCGGCCAGCGGGATGTCGGCGGTGATGCAGACGTCGCCAGCGCCAATGCGCTCGGCGATCCAGTTGTCGGCTTCGTCGGGGCCTTCCGCGACATAGACCATCTCGACGAGCCGATGACGCATGGGCCGCAGTCCGCCGTTGGAGACGATCGTAACCTGGCAGCCGTGGCGCTCGGCAACGGCAACCGTCTCCTCCTTCACCGGACAGGCGTCTGCATCGATATAGATCGTGGTCATGACCTGAAGCTATCCAACAGGGGCGGAAATGAAAACGGCGGCCCGAAGGCCGCCGTTCCCGATGTCTCAAAGCCTCAAGTGCCCTTATGCGCGTGGTTCGCTCATAAGGCCCTTCAGTGTCGCCCAACACATCAGCAACAACACGAGTGTGAAGGGTAGACCGGTGGAGATCACCATCGCCTGCAGCGAGGTAAGCCCGCCGCCAAGCAACAGCACGATGGCAACCGCGCCCTCGAAGGTGGCCCAGAACACACGCTGGGGAACCGGAGCCTCGACCTTGCCGCCGGCGGTGATGGTGTCGATGACCAAGGAACCTGAGTCCGACGAGGTCACGAAGAACACGATCACCAGCACAATGGCGATCGTCGAGGTGATCGCCGACAGCGGCAGGCCCTCGAGCATCGCGAACAGCGAGATCGGCGGGTTGTAGCTGTCGATTACCTCTGCCTTGACCGGCGAGGTCATCGGGTCGGCGAGCACCTGCTCGATAGCTGCGCCGCCGAAGGTTGCCATCCACAGCACGCAGACGATCGAGGGGATGATCAGCACGCAGACGACGAACTCGCGCACGGTACGGCCGCGGCTGACGCGGGCGATGAACATGCCCACGAACGGCGACCAGGAGATCCACCACGCCCAGTAGAACGCGGTCCAGCCCTGCATGTAGCCGGTGTCCTCGCGCCCGAACGGGTTCGACAGCGGGACGATACTCTTGGCATAACCGATCATGCCCTGGACGAATTCGCTGAGGATGTTGCCAGCGCCTGCCGCAAACAGGACGAAGAACAGTAGGACCGCCGCGATCACCATGTTGATTTCCGACAGCACCTTCACGCCGCCATCGAGGCCGCGCACCACCGAGACCAGAGCGATACCGGTAATGATGGTGATCAGAACGACCTGGACGGTGGTGCTGTTGGGGATGCCGAAGACATGTTCGAGGCCGGCATTGGCCTGCTGTGCGCCGAAGCCGAGCGATGTGGCAAGGCCGAACAGCGTGGCGAAAACCGCCAGCACGTCGATGATATGACCGGTCCAGCCCCAGACCCGCTCGCCGAAGATCGGGTAGAACGCGGAACGGATCGTCAGCGGCAGGCCCTTGTTGTAGGAGAACAGGGCAAGCGCCAGGGCGACGATTGCGTAGATCGCCCAGGGGTGCAGGCCCCAGTGGTAGATCGTTGCCGCAAGGCCCATCTGCCGGGCCGCATCAACGTTTTCCGCAATGATCGTTCCGTCTTCCGCAAATGGTGAAGGCACGCCCAGGGGCGCGCTGATCGCCATGTGGTAAACCGGCTCCAGCACGCCGAAGAACATCAGTCCGATGCCCATGCCGGCGGCAAACAGCATCGCGAACCAGCCGGAATAGCTGTAGTCCGGTTTTGCGTCAGCGCCACCAAGACGCACTTTGCCCCAGGGGCTGACAATCAGGAATAGGCAGAACAGCACGAAGATGTTCGCCGCGCTGAGGAAGAACCAGTCGAACGTGGATGTCAGCGCCGGCCGAAGCCAGCCGAAGAAGGATTCCGCCTGTTCGGGAAGCGCCAGCGCGTAGAACACGAAGGCGACGATGGTCAGACCGGAAATCATGAAGACCGGGTTGTGAATGTCGAGCCCGAAGGGGCCGACCTGTGTGACGATGTTGTCCTGACCGATTTCGTAATCGGTGTCGATAGGGTTTACGGCGCCTTCCGGACTTGGAATGCCGTGGGAGTCTTCTGTCGAGCTCATCGGTAATCTCCTGCTGGAATTTGTTCTTGTTCGCAGTCCCTAGCGGACGACGAAGACGGACACCTTGGCGTGGCTCGCCACGTATCCAGCGTTCGAGCTGAAGATGTGTTCCAGAACGCCCGGAACATGCGACGCCATGACAACGAGGTCGGCCCCGGTTTCATTGACGGCATCCAGCAGCTTGCCGTCGAGATCGACGGCGGGATCATGGCTCACGACTTCATGCGTCGAGATACCCATTCCGTGCGCCTTCGATTGCGAAGCCGCCAGTTCATCCAGATGCTGTTTGAATTCTGCCGGATTATGGGCGACCGAGCCGGGTGCCGCCGATGTGACGCCGACATAGCAGACCTGTGCGCCGTATTGTCTGGCAAGGTCCGCTGCTGTCTTCAGCGCCTTTTCAAGACGCTCGACATGCGCAAGGTCCACGGGGACCATGATCTTGGAATACATGAAGCTGCCTCCTTTTCCCGCGCGTGACATTGCACACGCGCTTGCGCCGGCGGGGCGGAGCGTGCGCCCATTGCTGAAAGCTGCCGGTCAGGAGGACAGGGTACGCGTCAATCCGCCGCGCCCAACCCGCGTCACGCGACGCGGTGTTTGCTGAATGCGACAGGCCTGCCGCAATCAGGACATGCCATGGCTTGTATGCGACTCGGGAACCGCAAAGCGCGGACTAGTTCGGATACCAGGTTTCCTTGGCGACGTCCCGGCTTCCGCCATAGGTCCACACGCCTTCCCAGGTTCCGTCGTCCTGCAGGAAGTACATCGCCATGCCGAAGGTCTTGCCGGAGACGTATCCGACGGAGATGGCGATATCGTCGGGTTCCGCAGGGCCGACAAGAAACTTCCTGTCGCGGATGATGGCGCCGAGCCCGGTGCCGATATAGCGCGTGCCGGCGATGTCCCACACCACCTTGTAGGTATCCCCGGTGCGGGTCACGGTCACCTTGCCCTTGTAGGTGCTTCCTGAGTCCGGGTTGGTGCCGACGACGCGGAACGTGCCGGTCGGATCGGCAAGGGCCTGCCCTGCTGCAAGCGTCAGCAGCAGGGCGGTAAGGGCAGCACGGATGACCGCCGGCGCGCGCATCAGTAGATCACCACCGAGCGGATCGATTTGCCGGCATGCATCAGGTCGAAACCCTTGTTGATGTCTTCCAGCGGCATGGTGTGAGTGATCAGGTCGTCGATGTTGATCTTGCCGTCCATGTACCAGTCGACGATCTTCGGTACGTCGGTGCGACCCTTGGCGCCGCCGAAGGCGGTGCCGCGCCAGTTGCGTCCGGTGACGAGCTGGAACGGACGGGTGGATATCTCCGCGCCTGCCGGCGCGACGCCGATGATGATCGAGGTGCCCCAGCCCTTGTGGCAGCACTCCAGCGCGTCGCGCATCACCTTCACGTTGCCGATGCACTCGAAGGAATAATCCGCGCCGCCCTTGGTCAGCTCGACGAGATAGGGCACGAGATCGCCTTCGATCTCGCTGGGATTGACGAAATGGGTCATGCCGAACTTCTCGGCGATGTCCTTGCGCGCCGGGTTGAGATCAACGCCGACGATCATGTCGGCGCCGGCAATCCGCGCGCCCTGGATGACGTTGAGGCCGATGCCGCCAAGCCCGAACACGACGACATTGTCGCCGGGCTGCACCTTGGCGGTGTTGATCACCGCACCGATGCCCGTGGTGACGCCGCAGCCGATGTAGCAGATCTTGTCGAAGGGCGCGTCCTCGCGGACTTTCGCCAGCGCGATCTCCGGCACCACTGTGTAGTTGGAGAAGGTCGAGGTGCCCATGTAGTGGAACAGCTTGTCCTTGCCGATGGAAAACCGCGACGTGCCGTCCGGCATCAGGCCTTGCCCTTGCGTGACGCGGATCTTCTGGCACAGGTTGGTCTTTCCGGACGTGCAATAGTCGCACTCGCGGCATTCCGGCGTGTAGAGCGGAATGACGTGATCACCTTTCTTGAGACTTGTGACGCCGGGTCCGCAATCGACGACGACGCCCGCGCCCTCGTGGCCGAGGATCGCCGGGAACAGGCCTTCGGGATCTGCGCCAGACAGCGTGAATTCATCCGTGTGGCAGATGCCGGTCGCTTTGATCTCGACGAGAACCTCGCCTTCACGCGGCCCCTCCAGATTGACGGTCATGACCTCGAGTGGCTTGCCGGCCTCAACGGCCACTGCGGCGCGTACTTCCATTGCTATTTTCTCCTCCTCGGCTGCGTCTTCTGCCAATAAGGCATGGCGCAAAGTCTTTTTCGGGCGCTACCGTGGCGCGAATTGCACGTCGGGGCAACCCGCTCGCGGAGCGTTTTCAGCTTGTCGCGTAGCTCGTGTGTTCGCGGCGCAGCTTTAGCGCCTCATTGTCTGCCAAAGGCTCAATGTCGGCTTCGGTCACGGGCTGATCCTTGGCCACGGCGCGGGTCAGCTTAACGCCATGCGCCAGCCCTATCGGCAGCATGTTCGATTGAACGCTGGCACTTGCGGGAACGAGCTTGCCCCAGACGGTATAACCGCCTTCGCCGTCCAGCATCTCGCCGGGTTTCAGGTCGCGCTTGGCATGCGCCACCGCATCGCCGCGGAAGTCCCGGGTCGCGCCTGTCGGCTCGCCGCGCAGGGCTGCATTGAGGATCGACACGTTCAGTTCCATGCCGATCAGGTGATAGGGTTTGTACATTGCGGCATAGCGCCCGCTCGCATCGGTTTTCATGCCGTATTGCGCGAAACAGGCCGCCGCGTAGTCGCTCAGCGCCTCGATGACAACATAGACGCCCCAGCGCAGATCGCGGAAAACGGGGCGCCCGTCGCGCTCCAGCGAGGAAACGACCTCGACACTTTCCGACACTTCCAGAATGCCGCCCTCGTTATGCGGGCGCAGCACCTGCGGCAGGTCGTCGACGCCGCAGGGCGGAAACTGCAAGCCCTTTGAAGGCACGTTCAGCGCGCAGGCATTGGCGATCGCCGCCATTTCGATGGCCGATTTCGTGCCGTCGAGGAAGGAGTTGAACATCTGCGGGTTCATGCCCGCGGCCTTCGCCTGCTCCGGCGTCAGCCCGTAATGCGTCCACACATCGTCCGGCGTCACGTGGTGATAGGCGGGCAGGTACTTCGTGCCCTTGCCGGCACAGACGACGCGGAAACCCGTGGCGCGCGCCCAATCGACCATCTCGGAGGTGAGCGCCGGCTGGTCGCCATAGGCCATGGAGCATACGACGCCGGCGGACTGCGCGCGCCGGTTCAGGGCAGCACCGGCAAGCACGTCGGCCTCCACATTGACCATCACCGCATGCTTGCCGTTGTCGAATGCACACAATGCATGGGCGATACCTGCAGCAGGGTGGCCGGTTGCTTCGACGACGACATCGACATCGTCGCGCGCGGCAAGCGCCTTGCCGTCTTCAAGAAAATCAGTGGCTGCGAGGCGTGCATCGTCCCAGCCGACATTGCGGCACTGGTCCTTCGCACGCTCGACGGAGAGGTCGGCGATGGCCGAAACCTCAAGTCCTGGCGTGGTGGGGACTTGCCCCAGAAACATCGAGCCGAACTTGCCCGCGCCGATCAGGCCGACGCGTACCGGGCCCTTTTCCTCGACACGGCGTGCCAGCAGGCTCATCAGGTTCATGGCGTTTCTCCGAAGAAGTGACAGGCCCGGGACGTATCGGCCATTTGTACTTTGCCGCAGCGGAATTCGGCTGCAAAACTTCCCATAAGAAACCGGCCGTCTCAACCATTCCGCTAAAACCGGGGTTGCCGCGCCGACTGGCCGCGCTTATCACCGCTAAGGCCCTGGGGTGGCGCATTGGTGCGTTTGCCGGAAATTGGCTCGAATTTCCGATGTCGTTTCGCGTTCTTCTTGTCAGGTTTTCCTCGCTCGGCGATGTGGTGCATACCTATCCCGCCCTGAGCGATCTGAAGCGTGCGCGTCCCGATGTCGAGATCGACTGGCTCGCCAGTGAAGCCCATCTCGGGCTCGCCGGGCTGCACCCGGCAGTAAGAAAGGCAATTCCCGCTCATCTTGAGGCAATGAAGAAAAAGCGCCTGAGCGACAAGGTCACCTATGCCAGGGTGCTGCGCGAGGTGCTCAAGGGCAAATACGACCTGGTGATCGATACGGAGGGAACGCTGAAAAGCGCCGCGATTTCCAGGCTGGCGGGGGCGCCGGTTGCGGGCTACGGCCGCGAACATGTCAGCGAACCCTGGGCAAGCTTCGCATACCGGTACAGGTTTGATCTGCCCGTCACGCAGCATGTTGCTGTTCGCACGCGAAAGCTGTTCGCTGAAGCTCTTGGATACGGCATCGAAAACCTGCCGCTGGATAACGGGCTGGATGCTCGCACACTGACCATTCAAGGCCGGACGATCCTTGCAAAGCTGCGGGTCAACAGACCGCCGGTGGTCATCCTGCACGGCAGCACATGGTCGACGAAGACCTGGGCTCCGGAGCGTTGGCGTGCTGTTGCGCGGCTTCTCGAGACTCGCGGGATACCTTTGGTCATTCCTGCTGGTGGCGCTGCGGAGCTGGATGCCGCCGTGTCCATTTCCAACGACATCGAGACCGCGCGCGTATTGCCGCCCCTGTCCATGGTGGAACTCGCCGGCGTAATAGCCGCCGCCCGAGCGGTTGCAGGCGTCGATTCAGGTCTGACCCATCTTGCCGGTGCGCTTGGAAAGCCGGGTGTGATCCTGATCGGCCCGGCCGACCCGGTGCGCTCAGGGCCTCTGGGAAAGACGCTCCGGACCATCGTCTCATCGCATCCCGATGCGCCGTGCTTCAGGAGCACGTGCACACTGACGCCTGGCGGGCGCTGCTGCATGGATGGGGTTGGCGAGCGCGATGTCGTCCGCGCCATCGAATACGCGTTGGCGATGGCGTGAGGCCGGGTTGCCCCGGCGATGAGCAAGGCTCAGCTTCTTACCACGTGGACGGACTGCTTGGCGTGGCGCACGACACGCGCCGCATTGGGCCCGAGAAGATAGTCCTGCAACTCGGGCCGGTGTGATGCCAGCACGATCAGATCGCAGCCGAGCGTATCGGCGGCTTTCAGGATTTCCTGATAGATCGTCCCCTTGGCCACATGGCCCTTCACGGCCACGCCTTCAGGCGCATGGGTTTCAAGAAAACCCTTCAGCTTTTCCTTGGCATCCTCGACCGCCTTTGCTTCCGCGCCTTCCTGCATGTAGCTGCCGACGATCGACATGCCGAGATCGGGAATAACCGTCATCACATGCAGTTCCGCACCACCGGCTTTGGCCAGCATGGTGGCGATTGGCGCCGCGGATGCCCAGGAGCTTTCCTGCGCCAGATCGATGGGAAGGAGGATTTTCTTGTACATCGCTGTCTCCCTCAGAAAGCCGGCTGGGTCTGGCGGCGGCGCTGCAGCAGGATGACGAGGCCGAGCAACAGCAGCGCCGGGATGTAAAACACTTCCTTGGGCATGCGTTCTGCATCGAGTTCCACCTCGGTGATTTCGACCGGCTCGTCACCGTAGAAGTCGAACATCTGGAACGTTGTGAAGAACGGCGTTCCGGCGAGCGGCTCGTCGAGTTTCGCCTTGCCGTCTTCCTCCAGCACCAGCAGGCCGGCATGTTCAAGCCGCGATGCTCCGTCTCCGGCAGGGCCGAGATCCGCCATCACGGTGATCTGGCTCATCTGATCGGGATGATCGAAGTCGGGACCGCTGACGACAAGGCGCAATTGACCGCCGTCCGGCTGTGCCTCTGCTAGTGAGATGACCTGTGTTCCCGGACGCTCGTCAAACGGGTTCTGCACATAATCGAGCCAGAACCCCGGCCGGAACAGCGTGAATGCCACCAGCAGGAGTGCGATGGATTCATACCAGCGGCTGCGGGCGAAGAAATACCCCTGCGTTGCCGCTGCGAATAACATCATCGCGATGACCGCGACGCCGAAGATGAAGACGGCCTTCCAGATCGTCACGTCGATCAGCAGCAGTTCGGTGTTGAAGATGAACAGGAACGGCAGCAGGGCTGTGCGAATGTCGTAGGCAAAGCCCTGCAGACCGGTACGGATCGGATCGCCGCCCGAAATGGCGGCGGCTGCGAACGCCGCAAGACCGACAGGAGGTGTGTCGTCGGCGAGGATGCCGAAATAGAACACGAACATGTGCACCGCGACGAGCGGCACCACGAGGCCCGACTGCGCACCGACCGTGACGATGACCGGTGCCATCAGCGACGACACGACGATGTAGTTCGCCGTCGTCGGCAGGCCCATGCCGAGGAACAGGCTCATGATCGCGACCAGGAACAGCATCACCATCAGGTTGCCGCCCGACACCAGTTCGATGAACTCGCCGATGACCTGATGCGCGCCGGTCAGCGACACGGTGCCGATAATGATGCCGGCAACACCGGTGGCGACGCCGATCGGCACCATGTTGCGCGCGCCCGCGATCATGCCGTCGATGAAGTCCGCGACCCCCTGTTTCAGCGCGCCGGAGAAGTTTCCGATGCCGCGGAAGGCATTCTTGACCATGTGTTGGGTCAGCACGATGACGATCATCGCGCAGGTCGCCCAATACGCCGACAGGGCCGGCGACAGACGTTCGATCAGGATGCACCACAGCAGGATCACGATCGGCAGCAGGAAGTAATAGCCAGTCACCGCAACGTCGCGCGGATAGGGCAGCACCTGCAGCGGCGCGTTGGGATCGTCCATCTCGAGGTCGGGGTGGCGGGCCGCCAGCGCGGCCAGGGCCAGATAGGCGATGGCGAACATGGCGGCTGCCGACCACATCGTCATGCCGGGGATCGCTGTTTTGATCCAGCCAAGGCCGTAATAGACGGCAATGCCAAGGATCGCGACACCGATGAAGCCGGTCAGGAAACCGATTAGGGACTGCATTGCAGCCACCCGCGCCGGCGGTTTTTCCATGCCCTTCAGACCGAGCTTCAGCGCTTCAAGGTGTACGATATAGACCAGCGCGATGTAGGAGATGCCTGCAGGCAGCATCGCGTGGCGTATGATGTCGGTATAGCTGATGCCGGTGAATTCCGAGATCAGGAACGCGGCGGCCCCCATCACAGGTGGCGTCAGCTGGCCGTTGGTCGACGAGGCGACCTCGACGGCGCCGGCCTTTTCCGGCGCGAACCCCGTCCGCTTCATCAGGGGAATAGTGAAAGTGCCGGTCGTCACCACGTTGGCGATCGAGGAACCGGAATAGAGTCCTGAAAGCGCGGACGCGACGACGGCGGCCTTGGCTGGGCCGCCGCGCAGGTGACCGAGCAGCGCAAAGGCGAGCTTGATGAAATAATTGCCCGCCCCGGCTTTCTCCAGCAGCGCTCCGAACAGCACGAACAGGAAGATCATGGTGGCGGAAACGCCAAGCGCGACGCCGAACACACCTTCCGTCTGCATCCAGAAGTGCCACATCGCCTTGCCGTAGGACGCGCCTTTCCACTGGATGGCGGATGGCAGCCATTCGGCGTGGCCGAAGAAGACATACATCACGAACACGCCGGCGACGATCAGCATCGGCAAGCCGAGCGAACGGTAGACGGAAAGCGCGATCGAGATCATGCCGATGGTGGAAAAGACCAGATCACCTGTCGTCGGCAGGCCGGCACGGTCGGCGATGGCATTCTTGAAGACGAGCAGATAGAGGCAGCTCGATGCGGCAAGGATCGCAATGATCCAGTCATAGACGGGGATGCGGTCGCGCGGGCTTCCTTTCAGCAGCGGGTAGGCGAAGGTTGCCAGCGCCATGGCGAAGGCGAGGTGGACGAAGCGGGCTTCGGAATTGTTGAAGACGGCATTGAAGCCGAAGGTCTGCGTCACCCAGAAAGGAACACCGGACGCTATGTAGAGCTGGAAGGCGGACCAGGCGAAAGCCAGCACGGCAATGAACATGCCGATCGAGCCTGGAACGTGGCGCGCACCGGAATCGACGGACGTAAACTCGTCGACGTCGATTTCCTTGTGCTTGGTTTCGGCCTTCGTGCTGGTTTCGCTCATGTCGCGGCTCCCCCTGCGATGACTTCGGCCTCAGATGGCGATGACGAACCGGAAGGATCG
This sequence comes from Rhodobiaceae bacterium, assembly GCA_020637855.1. Taxonomy (GTDB): domain Bacteria; phylum Pseudomonadota; class Alphaproteobacteria; order Rhizobiales; family Tepidamorphaceae; genus JACKJK01. The sequence goes on from JACKJR010000006.1 coordinate 137,981, forward strand.
GTATCGTCGCCTGGCCTTGGTCGCCCCCGTTCTTCATTACTGCCCCGCGGGCAAAAATGAAGAACGGGCGGCCCGTTACCGGACCGCCCGCCGCGTGGACATTACATCCAGCCGCGTTCCTTGTAGTACTTGATGGCACCGGGATGCAGCGGAGCGGACAGGCCGTCCTTGATCATCTCCGCTTCCTTCAGATTGGCGAAGGCAGGGTGCAGTTTCTTGAAGTCGTCGAAGTTGTCGAACACGGCCTTGACCACAACATAGACGACGTCGTCGGGAACGTCGGCGGACGTGATGAAGGTAGCGCCGACGCCGAAGGTCGTGATGTCCGCGTCATTGCCTTTGTACATGCCGCCCGGGACGGTCGCCATGCGATAGTAGGCATTGTCGGCGACGAGCTTCTTGACCGGGTCGCCGTCGACCGAGATGAGCTTCACGTCACAGGTGTTGGTGGCTTCGGTGATGGCCGCCGCCGGGTGGCCGACGGTATAGATCATCGCGTCGATCTTGCCGTCACATAGCGCCTGCGCCATTTCCGCGCCCTTGAGTTCGGCGGCAAGCGCGAAATCCGACATGCTCATGCCGTAGGATTCCATGACGACTTCCATCGTCGCGCGCTGTCCGGAACCCGGGTTTCCGACGTTGACCTTCTTGCCTTTCAGGTCTTCGAACTTGGTGATGCCGGTATCTTCGCGCGTCAGCAGCGTGAACGGCTCCGGGTGTACCGAGAAGACGGCCCGCAGGCCCTCGAAGGCACCCTGGTCGGCAAATTTCGAGGTGCCGTGATAGGCGTGATACTGCCAGTCGGACTGGGCGACACCAAACTCAAGCTCGCCGGCGCGAACGGTGTTGATGTTATAGACCGAGCCGCCGGTCGATTCCGCCGAACAGCGGATGCCGTGTTCCTTGCGGCCCTTGTTGACGAGCCGGCAGATGGCGCCGCCGGTCGGATAGTACACGCCGGTCACGCCACCGGTGCCGATCGAGATGAATTTCTGGTCTGCGGCATGGGCGCTGAATGCGACGCCCGCCGCCAGAGCTGCGCCTGCAAACCAGGACAATGTGCGGTCAAAACGCATGAGAGATAACTCCTCCTGTTTTCTCTTCCGGAAAGGTCGGTCGAATTGTCTGTCCTCTCACTGCACGCCCGGCACCCGGCAACTTATGCGGAGCACGCCAAGCTGGCGTGCCGGGAACATGCATCGGCCATGCTGCCGGAAATCGTGCTCTCCGACAGCGGGAAACCGGAAATGACAGAAACCGCCTGCAGCCGAATCGACTGCACCAGGCAAGTTCCGGCATATGCCGGAAGACCTGATAGCGCCCATTGCGGCGCTGACCCTCTCTGCCTCTTCGCGGTTTCTTTGATGACCGCGACGGGCAGACTAACAGCGGTTTGTCGGAAAGGGCAAATCGCTCTTTCTGATGGATACATTCCACATTGTTATGCAGTCATTTAACCGGCTTTATGCCGGATCAGAGATACTCATCACGCAGTGTGAACATGGCATAGGCAAGCCGCAGCCCCATGCGCCTGAAGCCTGCGAACGGGAAACGCGGCGTTGGCCTCTGAAAAGCCTGCGGGATGGTACTGCGGAACCGGAAATCCTTCGTCGCGCTGCTACGCGTTAGGCTTGCTGCGATCATCTCGCCCGCGCGTTCACCCATCCAGCTTCCCATCGAAACCCCGCCGCCCCAATAGGCGAGCGAGGCGAAGCTGCGCTCGCTCTGCGGAATGCGCCCGATGAATGCTGTGCGGTTTGACGACAGGCAGACGAAGCCGCTCCAGAAATGCGTTGTCTCGACCTGGGTCCAGGCAGGGAACATGCGATCGAAGGCGTGACGCAACCGCCTGTGCATGGCCTCAAGGCTGGCCGGGTCGGTCGCTGTGCCGCCGCGCCCGCCGAACATCATGCGCCCGTCGGGAAGCACGCGGAAGTAATGCAGCAGCGCGCGGGTATCGGCGCAGATCATGTCGCCGGTCCAGCCATGCGCGGCGCGCTCTTGCTGACTCAGTGGCCTTGTGACGATGATGTTCGACAGTACGGGCATGTAGCGCCCCGCGAACCACTCCGGCAGGTTTTCGGCCAGATAGCCGTTGGTGGCAAAAAGCGCCGCCCGACCCTTCACTCTTCCTTGTGAAGTGGACACGATCACCCCATCGGCGGTCTCGTGTACCTCGCGCACTTCACTGCCGCCGTGGATCCGGACACCGGCCTTGCGGGAGGTTTCGGCCAGGCCGCGCAGGTATTTCATCGGGTGCAGGCCGAAGCCATGCGGCAGGTAGAGCCCGCCGTGCCACAGGTCGCCGGGAAGGCCGGCCTCGCGGCAGCGCTCGTTCTCCCAGTACTGCGCGTCGACGCCAAGCGCCTCACGATAAATTTTCGCTTCGTCCTTGATGCCGCCGACGAACTTCGCCCGGTGCACGAACAGGACCTCGCCCCTTCCGTGCCGCTCGACATCCAGCTTGAGATCGTCGATGCGTTTATCGACAGTATCGATGGCCTCGACCTGTGCCCGCACAACGTCACGCGCGCCGTCCGCCCCGAACGTGGCAATCAACTCATCCGCGCCGAACTTCGAACCGCCGAAACAGCAGAATCCGCCATTTCGGCCCGAAGCTCCCCAGCCCGGACGCGCGGCATCGAGCACGACGACATCCATGCCGTGCCTGTGCACCAGTTCAAGCGCTGCCGACAGGCCGGTGTAGCCGGCACCGATAATGACGACATCGGCTTTTGCCTCGCCATCCAGCGCCGGTGCTTCGAATGACAGCGGCGGGGCGGAGTCCTCCCACCAGCTTTGAACCGGCGAAGTCTCGTAGGCTTCCGCGTCGAAAATTCGTTTCAGGTGAGTCGCCATGCGCAGAAGGCCTTGAAATCGTCGGATGGAATCTCCACCTTCTGGCATAGAGAGCGAAAAAATGCAGCGCTTTGTGCAGCGGAAACGTCCGCTGCAGCGGTTCCTCCCCGGAGCCCGCATCCCGAACAAGCGCTTTCGCCGGTATCCACGGTGCCAAACCTGTTCGGGCCGGACCCGTTCAGAAATGGCTATTCAGCCCGGTGGGTATCATCTCCTTCAACTGGACGCCCGGTTCTGATTGCGTCTGTTTCCCTGCAATATGCCCGGCCCGACGCGCACCCATTCGTGTGTGTGGAAACCCGAAACGGGTGTGACTGCAGTTGAGATAAGGAGAAAGTTCGCTCATGAATCTTTCCCTGAATATCCATCGGTCTCTTCATGGTACCGCGCGCCGCCGCGTGCCGAGGCGCCTGCACGTGCGTCCGCGTGTTCCTCTGTGAACGCGTTCGAACAAGCGGCCGAACCTGAAAAATAAGCAGATTGCGGTCGCATAAGGGGCTGATAAGGTGCCGCCCCTTTTCCAAACCCGGAAACGCTCCAGTTTTCCGGCGTGTTGCAGAATTTCAGTGCCTGAATGAAGGCGCATCAGGGAGATGTCCCGCTATGACGACCAAAACCACCACCAACCGTTTCACCGCGTCCGGCTTGACCCGCCGCAGCTTCGGCGCCCTTGCAGCAGGCGCGGCGCTTGTTGCCGGCATCATGGCCGGCAAGCCCGCCGTTGCACAGGACACCATCAAGATCGGCGAGTTGAATTCCTACAGCCGCTTCGCCGCCTTCACGGTGCCTTACAAGCAGGGCTTCGAACTTGCCCTTGAAGAGATCAATGCCGCAGGCGGCATCGGCGGCAAGAAGCTGGAGGTGATCTCGCGCGACGATGGTGCAACCACCGGCGATGCCGTGCGTGTGGCCGAGGAACTCGTCACGCGCGAGAACGTTGCTTTCATCTTCGGCACGTTCCTGTCGAATGTCGGTCTCGCCGTTGGCGACTTCGCCAACCAGAAGAAGGTGCTGTTCATCGCAGCCGAGCCGCTGACCGATGCACTCACCATGGCCAAGGGCAACCGCTACACGTTCCGGTTGCGCGCCAACACCTGGATGCAGGTCGGCATGCTGGTTGATGCGGTGAAGGAAACAGGCGCCAAGCGCTGGGCGATCGTTGCGCCGAACTACGAGTACGGCCAGTCGTCGGCGGAGAACTTCAAGGCGCTGGCCGAAAAGGCCATCCCCGGCTTCGAGGTCGTGGCCGAGCAGTATCCCGCGCTCGGCAAGATCGATGCCGGCGCCACAGTAGCCGCATTGGAGCAGGCCAAGCCGGACGCGATCTTCAACGTGCTGTTCGGCGGCGACCTCGCCAAGTTTGTGCGCGAGGGCTCGACCCGCGGCCTGTTCGAGGGCCGCGCGGTTGCAAGCTTGCTGACCGGCGAGCCGGAGTGGATGCTGCCGCTGAAGGACGAGGTTCCGGCGGGCTGGATCGTCACCGGCTATCCGTGGGACCAGATCGAGGATGCTCCGCACAAGGCTTTCGTCGAGGCCTACATGGCCAAGTATGACGACAGCCCGCGCCTCGGTTCGCTGCTCGGCTACCAGCTCATGTACATGATCCGCGACATGCTGGCGAAAGCAGGTTCAACCGATACCGAGGCGATGATCGCGGCACTCGAAGGCCTTGAGATGGACACTGTCGCCGGCTCCGTCTCCATGCGTGCCGCCGACAACCAGTCCACCATGGGCGCATGGGTCGGCAAGCTCGCGGTCGAGGACGGCAAAGGCAAGATGGTCGACTGGAAGTTCTATGACGGTGCCGGTTTCATGCACACCGAAGATGCCGTCAAGGCCGCGCGTCAGGACTGATCTGTTTGCAGGACTGTTGACCAAGCCTGTATGACCCACCCATTGTTGCGCCCGCCCGGACATCCGGGCGGGCGTTTTCATGTCTTGGCGAGCATCTCGATTGGACCTGTCCTTTATCCTGATCCAGACCCTGAACGGGCTTGCCTCGGCCTCTGCGCTGTTCATTGCGGCCTGCGGGCTGACGATCATTTTCGGCGTCACCCGCATCGTCAATTTCGCTCACGGCTCGTTTTACATGCTCGGCGCCTATCTCGCCGTGACGCTGACGCAAAGCTTCATGGACGCCTGGTATGGCGGCATGTCCTTCTGGGCGGGCATCGTCGCGGCAGCCCTTGGTGCGGGTGTCATCGGCGCGGCGATGGAAGTGCTGCTGCTCAGGCGCATCTACAAGGCGCCGGAACTGTTCCAGCTGCTTGCCACTTTCGCCGTGGTGCTGATCGTTCAGGACGCGGTGATCTACCTGTTCGGGCCACAGGACATTCTCGGTCCCCGCGCGCCGGGCTTGCGCGGCGCGGTGATGATCGCCGGCGAACGCTTCCCGTCTTACGAACTTTTGCTGGTCGCTGCCGGTCCTGTCGTGCTCGGCGCGATCTGGCTCTTGTTCAACAAGACCCGCTTCGGCGTGCTGGTACGTGCCGCGACCCATGACAGGACGATGCTGTCGGCGCTCGGCGTCAACCAGTCGCTGCTGTTTACCGGCACCGTGTTCCTCGGCTGCGCGCTGGCGGGGTTGGGCGGCGCGCTGGAAATCCCCAAGGCGCCTGCCAACTCGCACATGGACGTCAACATCATCGCCGAGGCATTTGTCGTCACGGTGATCGGCGGCATGGGTTCGGTGACCGGCGCCTTCCTCGCGGCTGTCCTCATCGGCCTGCTTCAGGCTTTCGGCATTCTGATCTTTCCCAAGATCACGCTGGTGCTGGTCTTCCTTGTCATGGCGGTGGTGCTCATTGTGCGTCCGTGGGGGCTGCTTGGAACGCCGGAGCCGGAATTGCGCGGCGAGGCGGCGCTGATGGTGCCGCTGCGCCGCTGGGACCGGACGATGACGCTGGCTACACTCGGCGTGCTTGTGGCGCTTTCGCTGTTCCCGCTCGTAGCGGATGAATTCGCACTGAAGCTCGGCATTGAGGTGATGGTCTTCGCGCTGTTCGCGCTGTCGCTCAACCTGCTGCTCGGCCATGGCGGCGTCATCAGCTTCGGCCACGCGGCGTGGTTCGGTATTGGCGCCTATGCCTCCGCCCTCGTTCTGCGCCATGCCGGCGCGCCGATGGAACTGGCATTGCTGGCGGCCCCCATCGGCGCGGGGTTGTGCGCCTTCGCAGCCGGCTGGTTCATCGTCCGCCTGTCCGGTGTCTACCTCGCCATGCTGACACTTGCCGTGGCGCAACTTGCCTATGCGATTGCCTTCC
>JACKJR010000007.1 GCA_020637855.1 Rhodobiaceae bacterium
CAAGATTGCCAGTATCAAAGGCAGTTCCGAGGTTGAGCCTCGGGATTTCACCCCTGACTTAACAATCCGCCTACGTGCGCTTTACGCCCAGTAATTCCGAACAACGCTAGCCCCCTTCGTATTACCGCGGCTGCTGGCACGAAGTTAGCCGGGGCTTCTTCTCCGGTTACCGTCATTATCTTCACCGGTGAAAGAGCTTTACAACCCTAGGGCCTTCATCACTCACGCGGCATGGCTGGATCAGGGTTTCCCCCATTGTCCAATATTCCTCACTGCTGCCTCCCGTAGGAGTCTGGGCCGTGTCTCAGTCCCAGTGTGGCTGATCATCCTCTCAGACCAGCTACTGATCGTCGCCTTGGTGAGCCGTTACCTCACCAACAAGCTAATCAGACGCGGGCCGATCTTTCGGCGATAAATCTTTCCCCCGAAGGGCGTATCCGGTATTAGCCCAAGTTTCCCTGAGTTGTTCCGAACCGAAAGGCACGTTCCCACGCGTTACTCACCCGTCTGCCACTGTCCACCAGAGCAAGCTCTGGCTTATCGTTCGACTTGCATGTGTTAAGCCTGCCGCCAGCGTTCGTTCTGAGCCAGGATCAAACTCTCAAGTTGAAGAGAGAATGATCGGCTGGTCACACGATTCATTGACGAGGAAATTTGGTTCTGATGAACCAAAAAACCTTTGTAGTCTTAGAAACGTGTTCCGCCGAAGTCTCGTTAAGACCCGTTCCGGTAAACCGGATGCCGGGTCCGCAAGGACTCCGCCGTCCACGTTTCTCTTTCTTCCTATTCAATTTTCAAAGAGCCCGCCGAAACCGCACCGCCACGACATCAAGTCAAAGCGGCAAAGAACCGGCGCCGTCCGGACAACCGAACGACCGAAAAAGTCCATCTTCCCGTCTTGGAAGGGAAGTGAGTTTACCACCGGACCTTTCCGAAAGTAAAGCGCCCGAAGTGAAGCCGGCTGGCCGGCCCCGCTGGGCGCGTGGCGGCGTATATAGGTGGGACAGCCGAAGCTTGTCAACACCGTATTGCAGATTTTTTGCGCACCTGCGAAAGCCTTTTCGAAACCGGGCAACCATTCCACGCCGCAACGCCCCATTGACGCCACAAAAACGTCATGTGTGGGTTCTGTGGACTTCAAATCCGTCTGCTTTTGCAGCCAACCCTCCATGAGGGTTTTCGGGCCGTGCATATTGCGCTATCCCGTTTGGGCGGGATGTGTAGGTGCAAAACACAGCGAGACGCGATTCCGGTCCGTCTCGGGTCTGCACAATAAAACAGGATCGCCGAAAATTCAGGCGGTCTTCAGGGCATACCAACGGGAAGCTGCATCGAACGCGGTGCGGCATCAGGGGATATGGCGGCGGACAATCCGAAGACAGCGCGCAGATCGCAGATCGAGGTGGGCAATGAACCCGCCCTGTCTTCCGACGCGCGCGAGAAGAACCGCAATGAATCGCCCCACCGCATCTCGTTCCGCTGGCTGGTGACGACAACGCTCACCGGCATTGCCGGCGGCATGCTGCTGGCCGGCGCGCTTTACACCGCGCTCGATCGCCAGACCAATTTCGCGCTGAGCGCCACGCGCGGTTTCATGACCGAAGGTGACCGTGGCGTCCTTGGCAAGTCCGACCGCATCTTCTCGCTCGGAGGCGAGCTGTCAACACGCCACGTCATCCACGAAACCGCGACGCGGCGCGTTGGCGACAAGGAATTCATCGGCATCAAGCCTTATCTGCGCATCAGTGCCGGCCTGCTGGTCAGCACCGGCGACTACGCCGAACGCATTCCCCGCTTCGACCCCATCGAGCTTTACGCCGAAGCCGGAAAGGCGAATACGCCACGCAACCCCGGACAGGGCACGGTTGCAGCGAATGACGGAACCATCGATCTCGTCAATTACGACCTGGCCTCGGCAATAGCCGTCGAAGCACCAATGGGATTCGATGGTGATCTCGATATATTCGCGCGTGCCGCCGCCGAGCTTGAAGGCGCTTCCTCCGATGTCCTCGCCGTCGATGGCGATCTGGGAGATGGCGCATTCCCCTACCGCGACGGGGTCATGAGCGCCGGCGAGGGCCTGGCTGGGGAAGGCGGCGAGCCCGAGGAGCCGGCTGATCTTCAGACAACGGTCCTCGAAAAGCCGGCGGCGCCGGTCGGCTTCAAGGATACCGTACGTGAAACCGCCATCACTCAACGCGGCGACACCATGCTTTCACTGCTCGTGCGTGAGGGCGCGACACGGGAAGAGGCCGCCGACATCATTCGCGCGCTTGGCCTTGACACCCGCGTGATCGCCGAAGGCGTTCCCGTCGAAATCGTGAAGGCTGCCGATCCGGATAATTCAGGCCGCCAGCGGCCCGTTCACGTCAGCGTCAATCGCAGTGACGGCAAGCAAACCACCGTTGCCCTCGCTTATTCCGGCCGTTACGTGCCGATGACCTCTTCAGTCATGGAAACGGGCCTGCGCGGTACGGATGGCAGCGCGTCCGGACCTCGCGCCAATCTCTACCAGAGCATCTATGCGACCGGCCTGAAAAACGGGATCCCCGAAGACCTCGTCAAGGCAATGGTGCGCATCTTCTTTTTCGATGTGGACTTCCAGCGCCCGGCAGCGCCCGGCGATTCACTCGAGGTGTTCTTTGCCGATCCGGACGCAGAGGAATTTGCCGAAGAAGGCCCTGAGGTCCTGTTCGCCTCGCTGACTATTCACGGCGAGATACACAAATTCTACCGCTTCCGCGCACCCGACGACGGTGTTGTCGACTATTACGACAACGAGGGGCGCAGCGCGAAAAAATTCCTGATGCGCAAGCCTGTACGAACCGGTGTGTTCCGCTCCGGCTTCGGCATGCGCAAACACCCCATCCTCGGCTATAAGCGCCCGCATAATGGTGTCGACTGGGCGGCACCACGCGGAACGCCCATCATGGCCGCCGGCGACGGTACCGTCGTGGAAGCCGGCTGGAAATCAGGCTATGGCCGCTGGACCAAGATCCGCCACGCCAATGGCTATGAGTCGCACTATGCGCACCAGAATGGCTTCGCACCCGGAATTGCTGCCGGCGTTCATGTCAGCCAGGGGCAGGTGATCGGCTATATCGGCACCACCGGCCTGTCGACCGGCCCGCACCTTCACTACGAACTGATGGTCAATGGCCATTATGTCGACCCGATGCGCATCCGTCTGCCCCGCGGACGTACGCTGGACGGGCCGATTCTTGCAGCCTACGAGCGCGAACGCGCCCGCATCGACACGCTGATGCACAAGCCGCCTGTCTCAACCCGGCTCGCGTCCTTCAACTGAGCTTATCGGTCACGGCAGATAGGCATCCCGCCAGCGCAGCACGACATTGAACGAGACCGAGATGCGCTGCTCATCCGAAAGGTTCGGATGCACAAGGTGGTGCACAAACGCCGGCCACAAAAGCAGCATGCCCGCCTTCGGCAGCAGCCGGAATTCCGGATCAACCTCGCCATCCCCCTTGATGGCGTGCATATTCGCCTGCGGGCGCGGATCGAAGAAACTGATTGCGCCGGGATTGAGGTCGGAGCGGGTGCGCATCTCGCGCGGGCGCTCGGGCACCTGCACGTAGTAAGTGCCGCTCAGCCATGAATGCGGGTGATTGTGCAGGTTATGGTAGTCGCCGAAGCGGTTCACGTTCGGCCACGCCTGGATCGAATAATCGAGTTCGTAATCGATGCCGGCATGCCTGGCGTAATCGAGAATGGCGCGGTCGAAGCATTGCTTCAGCCAGCCTGCCACCGGATCGGGATTGGAGAGAAAATTCCCGGCGAGATAATCCGTCGTCAGATCATCGGAACCTGCATCGAGCTTTTCGATCAGGTCACGCAAGGCCGTATTCGCGCCATCGGCGCCCGGCAGCAGGACCTGCATGAAGGTGGTCGGCCACATGGCCCTGAAGGTCGGCTTGCCGGGTACGGAATCGCTCATCCTCGCCTCTCCTGAATATGGCGCCGTGATCATGCGCCAAAGCAGGAGCGTTGCGAAGAGCGTCACTTGAGCAGGCCGAGTTCTTTCTGTTTCTTTTTGGTCAGACCTGCGGCAACGAGACGGTGGCTTTCCGCAATGTAGCGGCGCAGGTCGGCATCGCTCATGGCTTCATCGCCAGTGCGCTGGATCCAGCTCATACCGCGTGAGGCAAGATAGGGGGCGGGCCGCAACCCGGGCTGTTCCTTGAGAATGTCGAAGGATGACGGAGAGCACTTGAACGTGACGAACGGCGCTTCACCCTCACTCCATCCGGCAATGGCGAAGACCTTGCCGCCGACCTTCCAGACATGCGCCCCGCCCCATTGCACGACCTTGGTCGTGGCAGGAAGCGAGGCGCAATAAGTGTCGTATTCCTCGTAGGTCATCCGGGCTATCAGGCAGCCTGTTCCGCCTTCATTTCAGAACCAAGCACCAGTTCGCCATCCTTGACGGTCGCCACGACATGGGCACCGTCCAGAACCTCACCCTTGAGAATGAGATCGGCCAGCGGGTCCTGCACATGCTTCTGGATGACCCGCTTCAGCGGCCTTGCCCCGTAGGCGGGTTCATAGCCCTTGTCGGCCAGCCAGGCCCGGGCATCGTCATCCAGCGTCAGCGTGATCTTGCGGTCGGCCAGCAGCTTTTGAAGCCGTTCCATCTGGATATCGACGATCGCGCCCATCTGCTCCTTCTTCAGGCGATGGAACAGGATGATCTCGTCGAGCCGGTTGAGGAATTCAGGCCGGAAATGCGCCCGCACCACTGCCATGACATGTTCGGACACGGCATCGGAGTCTGATCCTTCCGACTGATTGACGAGGAACTCAGCGCCAAGGTTGGAGGTCATGATGATCAGCGTGTTGCGGAAATCGACCGTGCGGCCCTGACCATCCGTCAGACGCCCGTCATCGAGAACCTGCAGCAACACGTTGAAGACATCGCCATGGGCCTTTTCGATCTCGTCGAACAGGATCACCTGGTACGGCCTGCGCCGGACAGCCTCGGTCAGCACGCCGCCCTCCTCGTAACCGACATAGCCGGGAGGCGCGCCGATCAGCCGGGCAACGGAGTGCTTCTCCATGAACTCCGACATGTCGATGCGCACCATCGCGGTTTCGTCGTCGAAAAGGAACGAGGCAAGCGCCTTGGTCAGCTCCGTCTTGCCGACGCCCGTGGGGCCAAGGAACATGAACGAGCCCATCGGCCGGTTCGGGTCCTGAAGTCCGGCGCGGGCGCGCCGCACAGCGGTCGAAACCGCATGCACGGCTTCTTCCTGCCCGACAACACGGGACGCGATCATCTCTTCCATACGCAGGAGCTTGTCGCGCTCCCCTTCCAGCATCTTGTCGACGGGGATACCCGTCCACCGCGACACGACCTGCGCGATGTGATCCGGGGTCACCGTCTCCGCCGCCATAAGGCGGGCGCTGTCGGCATCCTCGGCAGCCTCGATCTCCTTCAGCTTGCGCTCGAGTTCCGGGATGCGGCCATAGGCAAGTTCACCGGCACGGGCCAGATCGCCGGCACGCTGCAGCTTCTCAAGTTCGATGCGCGCTGCATCCAGGTCCGCCTTCAGGGTCTGCGATGCCTGCAGCTTTTCCTTGTCGGCCTGCCAGCGCGCCGTCATGGACGCGGATTCTTCTTCCAATCCCGCGATTTCCTTGTCGAGCTTCGACAACCGGTCGCGCGAAGCGTTGTCGTCTTCCTTTTTCAACGCCTCGCGCTCGATCTTCAGCTGGATCAGCCGCCGGTCGATCTCGTCGAGTTCTTCCGGCTTGGAATCAACCTGCATCCGCAAGCGTGAGGATGCTTCGTCCACGAGGTCGATCGCCTTGTCGGGAAGAAAGCGGTCGGTGATGTAGCGATTCGACAGCGTTGCGGCAGCCACCAGCGCGCTGTCGGCGACACGTACGCCATGGTGGAGCTCGTACTTCTCCTTCAGGCCACGCAGGATCGAAACGGTATCTTCGACCGTCGGCTCGGACACGAAGACCGGCTGGAAACGCCGGGCAAGGGCTGCATCCTTTTCCACATGCTTGCGGTACTCATCAAGCGTGGTTGCGCCGACGCAATGCAGCTCGCCACGCGCAAGCGCAGGCTTGAGCAGATTGGAGGCATCCATTGCCCCATCCGCCTTGCCGGCGCCGACGAGAGTGTGCATCTCATCGATGAACAGGATGATCCCGCCCTCGGCGGAGGTGATCTCCTGAAGAACGGCCTTCAGCCGCTCCTCGAATTCGCCGCGATATTTCGCGCCCGCAATCAGCGCGCCCATATCCAGTGACATGAGCTGCTTGTCACGCAGGGATTCCGGCACGTCGCCATTTATAATGCGCTGTGCCAGACCCTCGACGACGGCGGTCTTGCCGACACCGGGTTCGCCGATCAGCACGGGATTGTTCTTCGTCCGCCGCGCCAGGACCTGGATCGTGCGGCGGATTTCCTCATCACGGCCAATAACCGGATCAAGCCTGCCCTGACGCGCGTCCTCGGTCAGATCGCGCGCATATTTCTTCAGCGCTTCATATCCGCTCTCCGCTGACGCGCTATCTGCCGTGCGCCCCTTGCGCACTTCATTGATGGCCGTGTTCAGGCCCTGTGCAGTAACGCCGGCATCACTGAGCAGCCGCGATGTTTCCGCCTGCTTCTCGATCGCCAGCGCCAGCAAAAGCCGCTCGACCGTGACGAAGCTGTCGCCGGCTTTCTTGGCCGCCTGATCGGCCGTGTCGAAAATACGCGCGATCTGGGGCGACAGATAAAGCTGTCCGCCGCCGCCCTGCACCTTGGGAAGCTTGGCAAGCTTCATCTCGACCGCCTGAAGCGCATCCTTGGCCCGGCCCCCGGCGCGTTCGATCAGCCGCGCCGCGAGTCCCTCAGGATCATCAAGCAGCACTTTGAGCAGGTGTTCAGGCAGGAATTGCTGGTGGTTTTCGCGCAGCGCCATGCTCTGTGCGGACTGGACGAAACCGCGTGCGCGTTCGGTATATCTCTCGAAATCCATGTCATGTCTCCATCTGGCGCGGATCACCCAGGCCTTCTTGTTGAAGCGCCACGCGTGCCGCCCTGCTGCCGGTCTGCGCCGCACAGCGAAAACGTGATTTTGAGTCCACTCCAGTAGGCTCATACCGGATATAGGTGTTGCATCGGGGCAACAAAAGGGGTGCCGGCGATGCAAACGAAAAAGCCCGCACGGGCTGCTCCCGTGCGGGCTTTCTCATAGGGCTTGATCGCGAAGTGTCAGGCGTTGTCAGCCGTTTCGGCAACCGGTTCGGGTGAAGGGTCCGAATGGTCACCCGCAGCGCCATCATCACTGGCTTCACGCTCACTTGAAGAAGGCCTGCGGCGACGTCGGCTGTTCGCCGGCTTCGCTGGCTGCTCCTCATCGGCACCGGAAGAAGCCATGCCGTCCTCCTCCTGCGAAGAGGTGCGGGTCGCATTGCGGAGAAACGCGGGCAGGCCCATATCTTCTCCGCCCTCGCCTTCGTTCGCGCCGTTTGCCACCGCAGTCCCGGACGCTTCACCTGCGGCGCGATCCTCGCCATCACGGCTCTCGTCACGCCGGCTGTTGCCACGCTCGCGCTGATCATTGTCGCGCCGGACCGGCTGGTCGCCGCCACCGGCTTCCTGCTGCGCCGCCTGCTGTTGCGCCTGCGCTGCAGCAATGATCCGGAGATAGTGCTCCGCATGCTGAAGATAGTTCTCCGCAGCCACCCGGTCTCCGGAGGCCTGCGCATCACGCGCCAGCTGCTGGTACTTCTCGGCGACATGCGCAGCCGTCCCACGAACCTTCACGTCCGGTCCGTTACTCTCGTAACTGCGGGTGAGCGGATTAGGCTGCTTGCGGTTGTTGCCGCCACCGCCGCCACCCCGGCCACGCATTCTCTTATTCTGTCCTCTCATCGTGGTGTCACTCTTTCTGCCACACAAATCTCTTCCTGCCGCGGAAGCTGCGGGCCTTTCAGCACTTCGCGCTCCGTTGAACATTAGGTTTCACCAGCGCCGGAAGGCCCGGCGTCTGTGTCCCGATCGTTTCGCGGTTCCTTACCCCAGCCCGCTCCCCCGCAGGCATTCTGCGCCGGCATGGCGCTATCGTTTGCGCGGGCAACGTTCAGGACTACGCGCCCGGCGCTGAAGATGATGAGCTGGAGGTCAGCCAGTTTCCCCGACAGATTCTGGCGCGTCGCCCGCTCAAACCCGGCAACCCACTGCATTCGCAGCCGGTCATACCAAGAGGTTTCTGTGAGTGTCCGGATGCCTGTTACCAAGCGTCCCGGAAAACAGCGGCCGCAGCCAAATCAGGCGCGAACCCGCTTCGTGCATTGGACAATATCCGCTTCGACTGCCTATTCCAAGCGGTTTCTTCAGTCCGTGATCTTGCCCCCTGTGCATAGCCTTCAGGGCTTCTGAGCCTGGATAATCCGCTCGTGACCGGCCATGTCACGGCCTGTGCCGATATTCACAAGACCTACATCCTGCAACAGGCTCGTGACCATATTGTGTTGCCCGCTACCGGTTTCCATCACAAGCCATCCGCCCGGCTTCAGCCGTTCTGCCGCCTGCGGGATCAGTATCCGGTAGGCATCGAACCCGTCGCGGCCGCCATCCAGCGCAGCGGGTGGATCATGCAGGCGGACTTCCGGTTCCAGCCCAGCGATATCGCCGCTCATCACATAGGGTGGATTGGAAACGACAAGATCAAAAACTCCGTTAATCCCGTCCAACCAGTTCGTCGTGGCAAACCGTGCGCGTCCATCGAGACCAAGCGCGCGCGCGTTCTTTCTTGCCGTGTCGACAGCCACGGCACTCTGATCTGTTCCCGTCCCCGACGCTTGCGGCAGAGCGTGAAGGAGAGCCAGCAGAATGCAGCCGCTGCCGGTTCCCGCATCCGCGATCAGTGGCGCATGTACACCTGCAAGAAGCTCAATGCCCGCCTCGACAACCATCTCCGTTTCGGGCCTTGGAACCAGCGTTTCCGCGGATAAAGAAAATTCCAGCCCGAAAAAATTCCAGTGCCCGAGGATACGCGCCAGCGGCTCGCGCGCAGCACGTCGCCCGGCGCACCGGGAGACCGTTTCCGCTTCGCCGGGAGAAAGGATGCGTTCAGGTTCGCGCAGCAATTCCACATGCGTCATGCCCGTCGCATGCATCACGATCAGGCGCGCATCGAGACCGGAAGTATCCACTCCGGCAGCCGCCAGTCGCCGGGCGACGGCGCGAACCGCGGATTGCGTGTTCGGACTGGCGGAATTTGCCGGGCTCATGCGCTCGGCATGACCTCGGAAGCCTCGGCTGCTGCAAGCCGCTGTGCCTGATCTTCCGACACCAGCGCGTCGATGACCTCATCCAGCGCCTCGCCGGACAGGATCTGGTCGAGCTTGTAGAGCGTCAGGTTGATGCGGTGATCGGTCACGCGCCCTTGCGGGAAATTGTAGGTGCGAATGCGTTCCGAACGGTCGCCCGTGCCGACCTGGCTCTTGCGGGCGGCGGAACGTTCTGAATCCTGCCGCTCGCGCTCCATCTCGAACAGCCGCGCACGCAGCACCTTCATCGCCTGCGCCCGGTTCTGGTGCTGCGACTTCTCAGACGAGGTCACGACGATACCGGTCGGCAGGTGGGTGATGCGCACCGCGCTGTCGGTCGTGTTGACGTGCTGCCCGCCAGCGCCCGACGCACGCATCGTGTCGATGCGGATGTCTTCCTGCCTGATCTCGACATCGACATCCTGGGCCTGCGGCAGAACCGCGACCGTTGCCGCGGATGTGTGTATGCGACCGCCGCCCTCGGTCTCCGGCACACGCTGCACCCGGTGCACGCCGGATTCGAACTTCAGCCGCGCATAAACACCCTGCCCCGAGACATCGAGAATCAGTTCCTTGTAGCCGCCAAGGCCGGTCTCGCTTGCCGACAGAACGCTGACGCTCCAGCCGTGGTCTTCCGCATAGCGCTGGTACATGCGGGCCAGATCGCCTGCGAAAAGAGCTGCTTCCTCGCCGCCCGTGCCTGCGCGGATTTCCACAATCGCGCTGTTGTCGTCGGCATCGTCACGCGGCAGCAGCAAAACCTTCAGCTGCTGATCGAGATCTTCAAGCCGCGCGTCGAGTTCCTCGGCCTCGGCTGCGGCAAGTTCGCCCATCTCGTCATCGGTCGAAGCATCGTCGAGAATGGCTTCGAGCCCTTCGCGTTCGGAGAGCGCGGTACCACGGGCCCGGATCACGCTGACAAGCGGCTCAAGCTGCGCGCGCTCGCGCGACAGACGCACGATTTCTTCCGATTCAGCTGTATTGGCAAGCGCCGTTTCGATTCCCTCGAACTTGGCAACAATCGCCTTGAGATGGTCTTCGCGCATCAACTCTCCCGAAAGCCGGTCCTGAGATCAGGACTCACTCGTCGATCTCGACGCCGTTTTCTTCAGCAAACCGGCGCAGCTCCTTGCGCAGATCACACGATGCATCGGCCAGCATGCAATCGAGAAACGCCTTGGCCTTGCCGGCGTCAAGGGACTGCACCATCGCCTTGACCGGGCCGACCGCCGCAGCGGACATGGAAATGGTGCGCAATCCCACTGCCGCCAATGCCATCGCCGTCAGCGGGTGCGATGCCAGCTCGCCGCACAGACTGAGCGGGATGTTATTCCGTTCTGCAGCATTGCAGACATCCCTCAACACCCGCATGACCGGCACGCATAACGGATCGAAGCGGTTCGACAGCCGCGCATTCTCGCGGTCCACGGCATAAAGGAACTGGAACAGGTCGTTGCTGCCGATCGACAGGAAGTCTGCTTTGCCGGCGAGTTCATCGATCTGCCAGATCAATGCGGGCACCTCGACCATGACACCGAGCCTGATAGCGCTTGGCAGAACGTGCCCGAAGGATTTCAGTCGCTCAGCTTCGGCATTCACGATCGCACGTGCCTGATCGAATTCGTTTAACTCCGAAATCATCGGGAACATGATCGACAGTTCACGCCCCGAAGCCGCCCGAAGAAGCGCGCGCATCTGCGCCTTGAGCAGAGCGGGCCTGTCCAGAGATATGCGGATCGCCCGCCACCCGAGCGCCGGATTCGGCTCTTCGGCCTGGCGCATGTAGGGAAGGATCTTGTCTCCGCCGACATCAAGCGAGCGGAACACGACCGGCTTGCCGCCGGCGGCATCGAGTATGGTGCTGTAGAAGGCTTCCTGCTCGCCGATACGCGGGTAGTTCGAAGCCAGCATGAATTGCAGCTCGGTGCGGAACAGCCCGATGCCCGACGCACCGGTTTCCGCCAGATGCGGAAGATCGACCGTCAGTCCGGCATTCATCATCAGCGTCATTGTGACGCCGTCCTTTGTCACCGCTGGCGTGTCACGCAGCTGCTGGAAGCGTTCCTGCCGCTTCGCGCGCATGCGCACCTTGTCGACATAGGCGTTTTCAACATCAGACGCCGGGCGAAGGTGCACGTCTCCGCTGGTGCCATCGACGATAATCGGATCGCCATTCTTGAGAAGATCGAGAACGCTGTCGAGCTGTCCGACGCACGGGATACCGAGCGCCCGCGCCACGATCGTCACATGCGCCGTCGCAGACCCTTCCTCGAGCACCAGCGCGCGAAGCCGTTCGCGGTTGTAATCGAGCAGCTCCGCCGGCCCCATGTTGCGGGCAACGACGATCGCATCCCTGGGCAATTCGCCGCTGCCGGGATGCCCGCTCCAGCCCACGAGCTCGCGCAGCAGCCTGTTGGCAAGGTCGTCAAGATCGTGCAGCCGCTCGCGGATATACGGATCGGTCTGGCGGACGAGCTGGGCCCGCGTCTCATTTTGCACGCGCTCGACGGCTGCTTCCGCCGTCAGGCCGGTATTGATCGCCTCGCGGATGCGCCGCGCCCAGCCCCGGTCGCGGGCAAACATCCGGTAGCTTTCCAGAACATCGACATGATCGCCGCCACCCTCGCCAAGGCCGGGGTGCTGCATCAGGTCGTCAACCGAGCTCTTCAGCGATTCAAGCGCCTTGTCGAGCCGCTCAAGCTCGGCCTCGGCATCCTCGGCGATCAGTTTTTTGACCTCGACGCGCGGCTCGTGCAGGACCGCGTGCCCAAGCGCGATCCCGTCGGCGAATGAACGTCCGGACAGACGCTGCGGCCGTTGCAGCGCGAGCTCGGTCCCGGGCTTCGCCAGGGTCTGAAGCTCGCCTGCGGAAATCATTTCGGCGAGAACGATCGAAATGGTCTGAAGCGCCTCGACCTCTTCTTCCGAATACGTCCGCCGCGCCATATTCTGCACGACGATGACGCCAAGCGTCTGGCCGCCGCGCAGGACGGGAACGCCAAGGAAGGAGTGATAGATTTCTTCGCCCGTTTCCGGGAAATACGCAAAGGCCGGATGACTTTGTGCGTCAGGCAGGTTAAGCGGCTGCGCCTCGCGCGCGATGACGCCGACGAGGCCCTGTCCGAGCCGCATCGAGGTCTTGTGCACGGCTTCGGCTTTAAGGCCTTCGGTTGCGAAGAGTTCCAGCGTGCCGTCGCCCCGCATGACATAGACGGAGCACACTTCCGCGACCATGTTGGCGGCAACAAGCACGACGATGCGATCCAGCCGCTCTTGTGCGCTGACCTGCTCGGCCATCACCTCGCGCAGGCGGCGCAGCATTACGCGTGGTCCGCCTATCGAGCTCCGCATCCGCTCCGGGCCTCATGTCAAATGCGCACGGCTTTACCCGCAGCCGCTTGGGTCCCAGTTTGAACCAAGCGCCGCTGCAACGCGCAAGCCGTATCTATTGCGTGTCCAGCCCGTATAGCGAATGCAGCGTGCGCACCGCAAGTTCGGTGAAGGCTGCATCGATCAGCACGGAAATCTTGATTTCCGAGGTGGTGATGGCACGAATGTTGATGTTGCGCTGCGCAAGCGCACGGAACGCATCCGCCGCAACACCGGCGTGAGACCGCATGCCGATCCCGATCACCGAGACCTTGACGACGTCCGTAGCGCCTTCCAGAGCCGCATACTCGATCTCGCCGCGCTGCTTCTCGATGGTCGCCAGCGCCTTCTTGTAGTCCGCTTCGGGAACGGTGAACGTGATGTCGGTCTCATTGCCGCCCTCGCCCACGTTCTGGACGATCATGTCGACATTGATATTGGCATCCGCGAGCGGCCCGAAGACGGCGGCTGCAACACCCGGCTTGTCCTGAACGCGCCTTAGCGTGATCTGCGCCTCGTCCTTGGAATAGGCGATACCGGTCACCGTGTTCTTTTCCACGATCTCATCCTCGTCACAAATCAGCGTTCCGACAGGTTCGTTGGCTCCCACGATAGACGGGGATTCCGGATCGTCGAAGGACGATCTTACGAATGTCCGCACGCCATGCACCATGGCCATCTCGACCGAGCGCACCTGAAGCACCTTGGCGCCGAGCGACGCCATTTCGAGCATTTCCTCGTAAGCGATCTTCTCCAGCCGCTGCGCCTTGGGCACGATGCGCGGATCGGTCGTGTAGACGCCATCGACATCGGTATAGATGTCACAGCGGTCCGCGCCGACCGCAGCCGCGACCGCCACGGCACTCGTATCGGAACCACCACGGCCCAGCGTGGTGATGCGGTTGTCGGGCCCGATACCCTGGAAGCCTGCGATAACCGCGACCTGGCCGCTGCTGATGCGTTCGATGAGCAGCGGACACTCGATCGTTTCGATGCGCGCGGCCCCATGCGCCCCATCGGTCCGGATCGGAATCTGCCATCCGAGCCAGGAACGGGCATTCACACCCATCGACTGCAGGGCAATCGCAAGCAATCCGGAGGTCACCTGCTCACCGGACGCAACCAGGGCGTCATATTCGCGCGCATCGTGCAGCGGCGACATGTCCCTGCAATAGCCGACCAGCTTGTTGGTCTCGCCCGCCATGGCGGAAACGACCACGGCCACTTCATGACCGGCATCGACCTCGCGCTTCACATGCCGCGCGACGTTGCGGATGCGGTCAAGGTCGGCGACGGACGTCCCGCCGAATTTCAGAACAAGGCGGCCCATGCTGCGGGTCCCCGGACAGGCTTCATGAATGGACAAAGGCCGGGCTTCCATATCCTACTGGGGATGGACGCCCTGCAATGCGGCGCCTACTTAATCGCTTGCAATCGCCAACGCAACAGGACCACAACAGCATTCATGACAAAGGCCGCCCCACAGCGAACCACCATTGATGATGCCGAAGTCGCACGATTCTCGGCCCTGTCGCGCGAATGGTGGAACCCGGCCGGCAAGTTCCGGGTACTACACAAGTTCAACCCGGTCCGCCTTGCCTATATCCGCGATCATGTCTGCAGCCATTTCGGCCACAGCCCGCAATCGAGCAAACCTTTTGAAGGCTTGCGCATCCTCGACATAGGCTGCGGCGGCGGACTGATAGCCGAACCGATGGCACGATTGGGAGCCGAGGTTGTCGCCGCCGACGCCTCGCGCACAAATATCGAGGTTGCCAAGATCCACGCAGAAGAATCCGGCGTGCCCGTGGACTACCGCGAGACCACCGCCGAAGCCCTTGCCGAGGCTGGCGAGCAATTCGACATCGTGCTCAACCTTGAAGTCGTTGAGCACGTCGCAGACGTGAACCTCTTCATGGAAGCCTGCTGCGCGATGGTGAAGCCCGGCGGGTTGATGTTCGTCGCCACCATCAACCGCACGCCAAAGGCTTTCGCGCTGGCAATCGTCGGCGCCGAATACGTTCTCGGCTGGCTGCCGAAGGGCACGCATAGCTGGGACAAGTTCGTCACGCCGGCAGAACTCGATGAAGCCCTCGCCGGCAATGGCATGCACCGCATCGATCAGACCGGCGTCTTCTACAACGTGCTGATGGACCAATGGCGCCCCGCACGAGACATGGACGTCAATTACATGATCCTTGCCGCCAAGCCGGCTTGAAACATGTTCGTTCTGGACCCGCAACTGGAAGCCGACACGCTGCACGTCACCGACATGCGGCTTTGCACGGTACGGCTGATGAACGATGCCAACTACCCCTGGGCAATCCTCGTCCCGCAGCGACAGGGTATGGCTGACCTGATCGACCTTACGCCAGCCGACCGCGCCACGCTTGCACTCGAAGTCGATTCAGTATCGAGCGCGCTGAAATCGCTCACCGGATGTCACAAGCTGAACGTCGCGGCACTGGGCAACGTCGTTCGACAGTTGCACGTGCACGTCATTGCGCGGTTCGAGCATGATGCCGCGTGGCCCGCCCCGGTCTGGGGCAAGGTCGCAGCAAGAGCATATGATAACGGGTTGGGTGAAATGCTGGCGAACGACCTGGCAAAGGCCGTCGCGGTGCGACGCGCCTAGCGACGCAACGGGTGTTAGGCTGCGTGCGCCTCGCGCACATTGCTCGCAATACAATCGAGGTGCTTGTCCCAGGTTCCACAGCAGCCGCCCCATATGTCGATACCGGGATAGCGATTGGCGAGGTCACCCAGCTGTTGGCCCAGTTCGACCGGGTCGCCTTCCTCGATATGACCGAGCTTGCACAGGGACACTTTGTCCATGCGTGCCGCGTTCGGGCGGACCGAGCGCAGCCGCGAAGTCCACTCCCCCGGCTCTAGTGCCGGTTCGAACTCGTCCGGGTGGGAGCAGTTGATGCCGTAGGAATCGGGCCGCGCCGCGCCCGCTTTGGCATCCGTCGCCTCCACGGCCTCCTTGAGCGTCGGTCCCGATCGTAGCTTGTGGTCGCTCGTCAGAGTGAACGACACATTAACCGGCAGACCAATATCCGCTGCCGCACGGCTCACCCCGACGGCTTCCGGGACGTTGTTGAACGTCGCCGCCCAAACGAGGTCGACGCCACAATCCTTCAGTGTCTGCAATTGCACGGAGTGATAGTCCTGCGCGGATTCAGCGGTGATCTCCGCGTTCAGCGAATAGGCATCACCGCGCGGACCCACACAACCGCAGATGACGGTCTCCGGCAAGTCGTCGGCATAGGGGCTTGCAACCTGTCGCAGGAACTCGATGCACTTGTGCTGCATCTCGGCCAACCCGTCCCGGGAGTAGCCGAGCTTCCCGCCCCAGTCCGGGCTGGCACGGTAATCGAAACCCGCCATCGCCGCGCCAAACCCGTTTGCCGCCGCGACGTCGAGATAGCGCCGGTACATGCCTTGCAGGTCCAATACCGCGCCTGGGTCGTTGAGTAGTTCGAACATCGCGAACTCGCGAAGCTTGTGCCCGTAACGATACATGATTTCGGTCTCTGTCCCGCCCTCGGTCAGGAACAGCGTGCCTGGTGTGGCAGCCTCGAAGGTTACGGTCTGCATGATGATCGGTCCCGTCGGAATCAAGTGCGCTTGCTCCAACGGTAGGAGGTGAGCGCCGTTGGCTCAAGGGCCGCAGCCATCCGCGAAGATTGAGTCATCGATTCTTTCATCCGTTGGCCATTACCGGATCTTGTGGCAGGGTTCGGTTAGGGTTTGCCGGAGAAGAGCAGATGGCAGAGGCGATTACAGAGCAGGGCCGCAAGGTCGCCGCTCATTGGTCCGGACTCGCCATTACCTACGAGGGTGCGGTCGAGGTACTGCGAGCGGCTGGAATTGATCCGGCGGCAGCCCGGGCCGAGGACTTGCATGCGATCGACATGATCCACATGGGCGGCCTTGCCGCCACGGATGCGCTCGCCCAGCAGGCCGGGATAAGCCCCGGCGAGCGTGTGCTCGATGTCGGAGCAGGTGTCGGAGGATCGTCCCGGCGTTTCGCTGATCGATACGGCGCAATCGTCACGTCCGTCGAGCTGTCGGAAACACTCGCAAGAACCGCCGAACGCCTGAACGAGCTTGTGGGATTGTCATCAAAGGTAACTGTCATGAACGCGAGCGCGCTTTCCCTCCCGGTGGAAAGCGCAAACTTCGACGTGGTTGTCATGCAGCATGTCGCGATGCAGATCGCCGAGAAGGATCAACTCTTCGGCGAACTGTCCAGAGCGCTCGCGCCCGGTGGCAGGCTTGCGCTGCACGAGATTTTCTCTGGTGAAGGCGAACTGCGCTGGCCGCTTGCCTGGGCAACGGATCCATCCATGTCTGCGCTCGAACCCCTGGAATCCGCAATGGCGCGTCTGCGTGGGCTCGGCCTCTCCCCCGGTGAGTTCGTTGATGAATCCGAACTCGGACAGCATTTTCATTTAAACGTTATCGAGCGATGGGGGCCCGCAGCAGACGCGAATAAAACAGCGAGCGGCCTGGCACCCGAGGTCTTGAAGAAGCGCGTAGCCGCTTCACGCGCCATGGAACACAATCTACGGGTCGGCTCGTTGAGAGTGGGACGTCTCGTCGCTGTAAACGCAGCCTGATTAGTTCTGGTCCTCGGGCAGGTGGGGAAGCGGGTAGACCTCTATCCCCTCTTCCTCAAGCGCCTTGGTATCCTCGGTGGACGCCTCGCCATAGATACCGCGGGCTGGCACCTCGCCGTAATGGATCTTGCGCGCTTCCTCGGCAAAGCCCGGCCCGACATAGTCGGAATTCTCAACCACCGCCTTGCGCAGCTGACGCAACGCGGAACGCACCTCTTCCGGCATGCCCGGTCCTGCCGCAGCCGCAACGGGCTGCTGGACAGGTGCTTGCGGCACATCCGTGTGATCCGGCCCTGCGCTCCGCCCCTTGCCGCTCCGGTCATTGTCCGTGCGCTTAACCGAAGGCGCCATCAGCGCCTTGTGGACATCGGCTGAACCGCACACCGCACAGGTCACGAGCCCGCGCGCGGCCTGCGTGTCGAAATCCGCGGAGCCCGAAAACCACGCTTCGAAGTCGTGCCCGTTGCCGCAGCAAAGCGCGTAGCGGATCAAGATGCCCTCCGTGCAGGTTCGCCAGCGGATGTCTCAAGCGTGACTGCCCGGTCATGGGTCAGGGCGGGGATGCGCGAGCGCGCCTCGTCCACCAATGCCGTATCAATCTCGGCCATGATCACACCGGGCTCGGTGCCGGCTTCCGCCAGTATCCGCCCCCAGGGGTCAATGATCAGTGAATGGCCGAATGTGTCGCGGCCGTTCTCGTGGTGACCGCCCTGGGCCGCAGAAACGACAAAACAGCCGGTTTCGATGGCCCGTGCACGCTGCAGCACATGCCAGTGGGCTTCACCCGTCACCTTGGTGAAGGCTGCGGGAATTGAAAGCATCGTCGCCCCCGCATGGGCAAGCGTACGGTAGAGATAGGCAAAGCGCAGGTCGTAGCAGATGCTCAAGCCCAGCCGCAGCCATGGCAGGTCGGCCGTGACGGCCTTGCTCCCCGGCTTGTAGGTTTTCGATTCCCGGTAAGTCTCCCCGCTCGGCAGATCGACATCGAACATGTGGATCTTGTCGTAGCGTGCCGCGATCGCCCCTTCAGGCGAAAACACGAAGGCGCGATTGGCCGCCTCATGCTCGCCGGTGCGGATCGCGAGCGAGCCGATATGCAGCCATATGCCGAGTTCCTTCGCCAGCGCCGCGAAGCGTTTAACCCCGGCATCGTCCTCTTCCGCCACGATGGTCGAGAACAGAACCTTCGGGTTCAGTTCCATGATCGCGGTCTGCTCGGGCGTCTGGATATAATCCGCGCCGCTCCTGGCCGCCTCGCGGATCAGCACGTCCGCCGCATCGAGATTGGCCGTGACATCGCGTCCGCCGCAAAGCTGCACGCAGGCTGCCTGAAACTTGCTCATGAACCATCCACCCTCTGCACCGGCTAATCCGCCAGCAACGGATCAAGACCGCCGCGCTCATCGAGCTCATAGAGATCGTCGCAGCCGCCGACATGAGTCTCGCCGATGAAAATCTGCGGTGCCGAATTACGCCCGCCGGCACGTTCGCGCATGACAGCGCGTTTCTCCGGATCGAATGTAACATCGATTTCGGTGAATTGCGCACCCTTGCGTTCCAGCAGGCGCTTGGCCGCCGTGCAATAGCCGCACAGTGCCTGGGTATAGATGGTCACATCTTTCATGCGCAAACCCTGAGTACAAAGACAACAGCCGCAATAATTGGGGCAGAATCAGACTTCGTCCAATACGCGGGCAAAGACAAGCACATTCACTTCGCCTGCACCGAAGCGCCGCAAGGCCCTCGCCGCAGCCGTAACGGTCGCCCCCGTCGTATAGACATCGTCGATCAGCAGGACCCGCTTACCGAGGATCTGATGGCGGGCATGAGCGGGCACCGAGAATGCACCCGTCACGTTGAGCGCGCGTTCGGCCTGTTTCAGTCCGACCTGATGGCGCGTAGCACGGATGCGGCGCAGCGCATGCGGAACGTATTGGAGCCCGGTCTCCGCCGTGATTGCCCGCGACATCTCCGCAGCCTGGTTGTAGCGGCGCACCAGCATTCGTGACCAGTGCAGAGGCACCGGCACGCAGATATCGCTTTCCGCGATGCATTCGGACCCCGCACGCACCATCAGCCGCGTCAGCAGGGATGCCGATTCCAACCGGTCGCCATATTTGAACGCGGTCACCAGCCTGCGCGCCGTACGGTCGTAGCGGCATGGTGCCCTGAGCCGCTTGAACGGTGGAGGCGCCGCGATTGCCGCCGCACTCAGCGTGCCATCCGGCGAGCCGGGCGGAAGCGGTGTCCCGAAAACCGGGCAGACCGGCCGTTCGATGAAGGTCAGCCCGCTCCAGCACGACGCGCAGACCCCGCCGTGGCTGACCACAGCTTCACCGCAGCCAAGACACAGTGGCGGCAGCAGCATGTCGGCAATCATGCCGCCGACACGCTGAAGCCGTCCCTTATGTCCGTGGTCTGCAATTGTCATCGGCAAATGTCTTGTCGGTTCACACGAAGTGACGCTACTTGAGAGTGAAATGAACGACGAGCCAACGCAACTTTTCGATCGTGATCTTCTGCGAAGCCGCAGGCTGCGCGCGCGCGACAGCTTCGCCGGCGCCGATTTCCTGTTGCGCAGGGCGGCAAGCGACATAGCCGAGCGGCTGACCGCAACGCTACGCGATTTTCCGCTGGCCCTCGATCTGGGCGCGCGCTCAAGCGTTATGACAGACGAGTTGCGTGGACTGGACCGCATCGGAACCGTCATAACGGCAGCCCCGGATATCCGGCTGCTATCCGAGGACATCACACCTGCAATCGTCTGCGACGAGGAACTTGTCCCCTTCGCGCCGCAATCGCTCGATCTTGTGATTTCGGCTCTGAGCCTTCACTGGGTCAATGATCTCCCCGGCACACTCGTTCAGGTCCGCCGCGCATTGAAGCCGGACGGGCTGTTCATCGCCGCAATCCCCGGCGGCAATACGCTTACCGAGTTGCGCCAATCGCTTCTGGCGGCGGATTCAGAACTCACCGGTGGCGCCCCGCCGCGCGTCAGCCCCTTTGCCGACATTCGCGACCTCGGCGCATTGCTTCAGCGCGCGGGATTCGCGTTGCCCGTCGTTGATCTCGAACCCGCCGCCGTGCGCTACGATTCCATGTTCGCCCTGCTGCGCGACCTGCGCGCCATGGGCGGCACCAATGCGCTGAACGGGCGCGACCGCAAACCCATGCGCCGCGACATCCTGATGCGTGCTGCGGAAATCTACGCGGAACGGTTTGCCGATTCCGATGGGCGGATCCGGGCAACCGTCGAGATCATTCACTTAAGCGGCTGGGCGCCACATGAGAGCCAGCAGAAGCCGCTCAGACCCGGCAGCGCCACGGCCCGCCTGGCGGATGCTCTCGGCACGACGGAAATTCCGGCAGGTGAAAAACCTCATGGCGTCTGACACGCGCGGTTTGTCATCCAGGGCAGAGCCATTCTAAGCTTGCCTTACAGACTGCCATTATTCACGGAGGATGGAATGATCACCCGCTTGGTTGCCGCCACAGTTTTCATGATTTTTGCAGGAAATTTAGCCCATGCCGAAAATCTTACCGCGGACAATCCCGAAAGCATTGCCGCGGCCATCCGCGACATGGGGTATCGTGCGGAAATGACGACCGACTCCAAGGGCAAGCCGAAAATCGCCAGCAGTGCCGAAGGTGTCAACTTCAGCATCTATTTCTACGGCTGCGATGAGAAAAACCTGGGCTGTGATTCCATTCAGCTGCAAGCCGGATTCGACTTCAACAAAGGGCTCCCCGACAGCGTTGCAACCGATTGGAATTCACGCAAGCGCTACGCAAAAGCCGCCATGACGAAGGACGGAGATCCTATCATCCGTTTCGACGTCAATCTCGACAAGGACGGGGTTTCACGATCGAATTTCGAAGACACGTTCAAAATCTGGAGCCTGTTGCTGGTCCAGTTCAAACAGCACATAGGCTGGAAAGGCTGAGAATATGCCAGCCCTCACTCACCGCGCAGGGCCGTAAAGCCGTTATCGACTTCCTGGAATTTCTGCGTCATCGAGCTGCCCATGCCCGCGACAGTGGCTGCAATCGCCACACTGATGCCCGCAGCGATCAAGGTATATTCGATCGCCGTGGTGGCGGAGCTGCAGAAAGCAAAAGCCCGGGCACGCTTTTGTGCCCACAATTTTCGGCACTCTTGCCAGTAACGGCTCATTTTAACCTCCCCTCGCACCGCCACTCATGATGGCGGTCACAACAGGTCGCGCAGCACCGGTATCAGCGGCACGTCCGCTGGTGGCATCGGGTAGTCGGACAAGCGAACGGCGCGAACCCATTTCAGGGCCTGGCCTTCGCGTGCCGCGATCTGACCGTTCCAGCGGCGACAGACAAACAGTGGCATGAGGAGGTGAAATTTTTCGTAAGCGTGACTTGCGAAAGTCAGGGGTGCCAGGCAAGACGCTGTTACATCTATTCCCAACTCTTCCTTGAGTTCGCGGATCAGCGTGGCTTCCGGCGTCTCCCCCGGCTCAATTTTGCCACCGGGGAATTCCCATAAACCCGCCATCGGCTTGCCTTCGGGACGCTGCGCGAGCAATACGCGTCCGTCGGTATCGACCAGCGCGCAAGCGGCGACCAGAAGGATATTGGCCGTCAAGTGCGTCAGCTCCGGTAGTCGCCATTGATGGCGACGTATTCCTTGGTGAGGTCGCAGGTCCAGACCCGCGCCTTGCCGCGCCCGAGACCCAGATCGACGCCGATCTCGATATCCTCGCGCTTCATATAGGCGGATGCCTCCTCCTCGCTGTAACCGGCAACGCGCTCGCCCTTCTCGGCGACAAGCAGATTACCGAACCGGATCGCCAGCCTGTCCCGGTCGGCAGGCTCTCCGGCCTTGCCGACGGCCATGACGACGCGGCCCCAGTTCGCGTCTTCCCCGGCAATCGCCGTCTTCACGAGCGGGGAATTCGCAATCGACAGCGCGATGCGTTTGGCCGATCGGGCGGACGTTGCGCCTGTTACATCGACCTGCACGAACTTACGCGCGCCTTCACCGTCCCGCACCACCTGATGGGAAAGATCGGTCAGCAGGCCTGAAAGGGCCTTTTTGAATGCCGAAAGCCGGCGGTCGGACGTTTCCTTGATCTTTGGCGCACCGCGCTTTGCGGCAGCACCCGTGGCGAACACCATCAGTGTATCGCTCGTCGAGGTATCGCTATCGACCGTGATTGCATTGAACGACTTCTTCACCGCTTTCGACAGCATCGCCTGCAACACATCTGCGGTAATCGGCGCATCGGTGAAAACGAAGGACAGCATCGTCGCCATGTCGGGCGCGATCATGCCCGCCCCCTTGGCGATGCCCGTGATGGTGACATCCACCCCGCCGAGTTTCACGGTCCGGCTCAATACCTTCGGAAAGGTATCGGTGGTCATGATCGCGCGCGCGGCATCAAGCGGGCGGGCTGAGCCCGCATCCGCCACGACCTTGTCGAGCACGGCTGTGAATTTCGCCGGCGGCAGCGGTTCGCCGATCACGCCGGTGGAGGCGAGGAAAACCTCCTTCTTTTTGCACCCTGCAGCCTTGGCAGCCGCCGCCGCGGTCTCCGAAACGGTTTCCCGCCCCTTCCTCCCGGTGAAGGCATTGGCATTGCCGGAATTGACCACAAGAGCCCGGGCCGTACCGCTTTTCAAGGCTTTACGGCACCAGTCAACCGGGGCCGAGGGGCATTTCGAGGTCGTAAAGACACCGGCAACAGTTGTGCCTTTGTCGAACAGTGCGACCAGGAGGTCGGTGCGTCCCTTGTATTTGATACCAGCCTGCGTAACCGCGACGCGCACGCCCTCGATCGGTTCGGGATCTGCAAAGGATTTCGGCGCCAGAGGCGAAACCGTTGCGCTCATTCTTGTTCTTGCCCCCCAAGAGCATGTCTTCGTGAAAACCGGCCGGACATCTGCCCGGCCGGATGTTTTCCAGGTCTTATTCGGCGGGTTTTTGGCCTTCCGCAGGCTCGTCGCCCTTGCGAATGATATTGGCGGCTTCCCGCAGGCCCGTGATGTAGTCGCGCCTGGCGGTCTGAATGAGATTGCGCACAACTTCCGCCCGCACCTCTTCCAGCTGCGGCGGTGAACTCATCCGCTTGTCCTCAAGCTTGATAAGATGCCAGCCAAACTGGGTCTTGACCGGATCGGAAACCTGGCCGACCTCCATTGAAAAGGCCGTCTCGCCGAACGGCGCGACCATCATGTCCTTGGTGAAATAGCCAAGATCTCCGCCATTCTGGCTCGAGCCGTCGGTCGAATGCTCCTTGGCGAGATCTTCAAAGGATTTGCCGCCGTCGATCTCCGCCTTGATCGATTTTGCCTCTTCCTCGGTCTTCACCAGGATATGGCGCGCGCGCACCTCTTCCTTGGAATCGAAATCCTTGATCGCTTCCTTGTAGCGGGCCTCTATGGCTTCATCGGTCGCTGCGGCCTCGCCAACAGCGGTCAGCTTTGCCTGCACAAGCGCCTTGTTGCGCAGAAATGCCAGTTGCCGCTTGAAATCTTCGTTATCGGTGAAGCCTTCCTTCTCCGCCTCCTGCGATACCAGCGTGATATCGGTCAGAAACGAAACGATATACTCGCCATGCTGCTGCGGCGGCACCTGCCGCAGGACTTCCGCCAGTTCGCCGATCGCCATATGGACATCGGCATTCGTGATTTCGATACCGTTCACGGTCACGATAACTTCGGACGGATCCATTGCCGCAGCGGTGGTCTCCTGTGCCTTCGCGAAACCGGAGGCCGCCGGCACAAGGGCGCCGCACAGCAGAAACGCTGCTGCAAGATGCCGCATGCGACGGGCCGGGTTTGAGGAATTCATCATCATGTCCTTTCCAAATCACCCGGCGATGTCCACATGGGAACACAACGATACCCGGGGCATGAGACGCCAGACCGGCCGGCGTATCCGCGTTAATGATGCCATTGCTGGCGTATCCGCAACTCGTTGACAAGGTGATATGGCAATCTTAAGTCTGCGCAGGACTTTTCCGCATGATGGAGCGCGACCGCCGTTCCCGACGGCTATGCGCCCGGCAAGACAGGAGACAGGTTCCGCAACCGCCTATGTAAACCGGGCCGATTTGAACCGGAATCATATGAACCGGGCGCGGACGATACTGCCGCCGGAATGCGCACGCTGCGATCACGCAACCTGAATTAAAGGATCCACGAATGCTGGGCCTGGGCAATATCGCCGGAAAGATCTTCGGCACCGCCAATGAACGAACCATTCGCTCGTACCAGAGCCGGATTGACGCGATCAACGCACTCGAACCCGAGGTACAGGCGCTCAGCGACGATGCCCTGCGCGCACGCACGCAGGAGTTCCGCAAACAGATCGAGGACGGCGCGAAACTGGACGATTTGCTCGTCCCTGCCTTCGCAACCGTGCGCGAAGCTGCCGTCCGCACCCTTGGACAGCGCCATTTCGATGTTCAGCTGATCGGCGGCATGGTCCAGCACGAAGGCCGGATTTCGGAGATGAAGACCGGTGAAGGCAAGACGCTGGTCGCCACCCTGTCGGCCTATCTCAACGCGCTTTCCGGCAAGGGCGTGCATGTCGTCACCGTCAACGACTACCTCGCCAGCCGCGATGCGCAGTGGATGGGGCAGGTCTACCGCTTCCTCGGTCTCAGCGTCGGCTGCATCGTTCACGGCATCGACGACGAAGCCCGCCAGGCCGCCTATGCCTGCGACGTCACCTACGGCACCAACAACGAACTCGGCTTCGACTACCTGCGCGACAACATGAAGTACGAGTTGGATCAGATGGTCCAGCGCGGTCACAATTTCGCGATTGTCGATGAAGTGGACTCCATCCTGATCGACGAGGCGCGCACGCCATTGATCATTTCAGGTCCCGTCGAGGACCGTTCCGAGCTTTACAATACGATCGACGCCTACATTCCGAAGCTGACCGGAGAGCATTTCGATCTCGACGAGAAGCAGCGTTCGGTGGTGCTCACGGAGAGCGGCACCGAGGCGATGGAGAACATGCTTGCCGAAGCCGGTCTGATCGAGGGGTCGCTCTACGACGTCGAAAACGTCACCTACGTTCATCACGTCAATCAGGCGCTGCGCGCGCACAAGCTGTTTTTGCGCGACCGCGACTACATCGTGCGCAACAACCAGGTGATGATCATCGACGAATTCACCGGCCGCATGATGGAAGGCCGCCGTTACTCGGAAGGCCTGCATCAGGCCCTTGAGGCCAAGGAGCGGGTAGCGATCCAGCCGGAAAACGTCACGCTCGCCTCGATCACCTTCCAGAACTACTTCCGCCTCTACTCCAAGCTGGCCGGCATGACCGGAACGGCGCTGACCGAGGCCGCCGAGTTCATGGACATCTACGGGCTCGACGTCGTTGAGATTCCGACCAACATGCCGGTCGCCCGCGCTGACGAAGACGACGAGGTCTACCGCACCGAGAAGGAAAAATACGACGCGATCCTGGCGCTGATCGACGATTGCAAGACGCGCGGGCAGCCGATCCTTGTCGGTACGACCTCGATCGAAAAATCCGAACAGCTAGCCGAGATGCTCAAGAAGAGCGGATACCGGCAGAAGAACTTCGACGACGCCGATGCCTTTTCCGTGCTCTATGACGGCGATCAGGGCAAGGCCAACGAGAAGATTTTTGCCGTTCTCAACGCCCGCTATCACGAGCAGGAAGCCCAGATCATCGCCCAGGCCGGCATTCCCGGCGCCGTGACGATTGCCACCAACATGGCCGGCCGCGGTACCGACATCCAGCTTGGCGGCAATGCCGACATGCGTATCGCCAACGAGCTGGGCGAGATGGAAGAAGGTGCCGAGCGCCGCAAGCGCGAAGACGAAATCCGCGGCGAAATCGAGCGGCTCAAAAGGATTGCGCTTGATGCCGGCGGCCTGTTCGTCGTCGGCACCGAGCGTCACGAAAGCCGGCGCATCGACAATCAGTTGCGCGGCCGCTCGGGGCGTCAGGGCGATCCAGGCCGCTCGCGTTTCTATCTGTCGCTCCAGGACGACCTGATGCGCATCTTCGGCACCGACCGCATGGACGGCATGCTGACCAAGCTTGGGCTCAAGGAAGGCGAGGCCATCGTCCACCCGTGGATCAACAAGGCGCTGGAAAAAGCTCAGCAGAAGGTCGAGGCACGCAACTTCGACATCCGCAAGAACCTGCTCAAGTTCGACGACGTGATGAACGATCAGCGCAAGGCGATCTTCGAGCAGCGCATTGAACTGATGCATGGCGAAGGCGTCGCCGAAACCGTCGCCGACATGCGCCACCACATTGTCGACGACCTCGTTGACGCGCACATTCCCGAAAAGGCCTACGCCGAACAGTGGGACGTGGAGGGCCTGAAGAAACGCGCCGCCGAGGTCTTCGCACTTGACCTGCCTGTCGAGAAATGGGCCGCAGAGGAAGGCATCGCGCAGGATGAAATCGCCGACCGGTTGCGCGAAGCAGCCGACAGCGTGTTTGCCCGCAAGGCGACCGAGTTCAGCCCCGACATCATGCGCCGCATCGAAAAGGCGGTGCTGCTGCAGACCCTTGATCACCTGTGGCGCGAACACATCATCCAGCTTGACCAGCTTCGCCAGGTCATCGGCTTCCGCGGCTATGGCCAGCGCGACCCGCTGAACGAATACAAGACCGAAGCCTTCTCCCTGTTCGAACACCTGCTCGATCGCCTGCGCGAAGCCGTGACCGCCCAACTGATGCGTGTTGAACTCGTGCAGGAGCCACCCGAGCTGGAACCCGTCGAGGAGATGGAAGGCCACCACGCCAATCCGTTTACCGGTGAGGATGAAATACTTGATTCCGCCGGACGCCAGCTTCCGCACACACGCGATCCCAACAACCCCGCAAGCTGGGGCCGTGTCGGGCGCAACGAGCCTTGCCCGTGCGGGTCGGGCAAAAAATACAAGCACTGCCACGGACGGTTCGCGTAGCAAAATCCGCACAAGCCCGGTGGCTACGGTTTGATTGCCCGCCCGGCCTCCGCATATTTGCGCGCTCGCCCGATTGCCGTCTGCCGTTCGTTGCCGGATGCTTCAGATGACGTTTCACTGAAGGAGCAAACGGCGTGAACTTCGAACAGATCGGCCTTTTCTCGCTTTTCTTCGCCGTCTTCGCGCTGCTGCTCTCCGGCAAGCTGCGCTACGACGTCATCGCTTTTTCGGCCCTTGTTGTTGCCGTGATGACTGGCCTCGTTCCACATGAGAAGGCCTTCTCCGGTTTTGGCCACGAGGCAACCATCATTGTTGCGCTGGTACTCGTGATCTCACGCGGACTGATCAATTCAGGCGCGGTTGACCTGATCACCCGAACCCTCATCGACAGTTCCCGGCGCATCGGCGCCCATATCGCCGTCATGTCCGGCCTTGGCGCCACGCTCTCTGCCTTCATGAACAATGTTGCCGCACTGGCTTTGCTGATGCCGGTCGATCTTGCCGCTGCCCGCAAGAGCGAACGCAGCCCTGCCCTGACGCTGATGCCGCTGTCCTTTGCGACCATCCTTGGCGGTCTGGCAACCTTGATCGGCACACCGCCCAACATCATCATTGCCGCCTACCGCGAGCGCGCGCTGGGCGAAAGCTATGCCATGTTCGATTTCGCCCCTGTCGGCATCGCATGCACGATTGCCGGCGTTGCCTTCATCACCCTGATCGGCTGGCGGCTGATCCCGCAGGCGCGCGGCGAAACGGACACCGCTCGCGAGCTGAGCCACGTGCACGGGTTCATCGCAGAACTGGTCGTCAACGAAAAATCTCCTCTCGTTGGCGCAGCGATCGCCGACATGGACGACGATGCCGACAGCGCGGACGTCGCCCTGATCGGCCTTGTACGCAATGGCAGGCGTTTACCCGGCAACGCGCGCGCAGAAGAAATTCGCGCCGGCGACCTGCTCGTCGTTGATGCATCCCACGACGCCATCGATACGTTCATGGGAGCCAAGAAACTTGATTTTGTCGGCGGCGAACGCGTCAGAAGTGAAGCGGAAAGCGATCTTTCCGTCGTGGAAGTCGTCATCCCGCGCGATTCACGCGCCGAAGGCCGCTCAGCGGATGCGATGCGCCTGATCACCCGCCATGGCGTTACCCTGCTCGCCGTGTCGCGCCAGGGAACGCGCTTCCGCAAGCGGGTCCGCCATCTCGATCTCAAGGCCGGTGACATTCTGCTTCTGTTGGGCCCAAGCGAGCGCCTTGACGAAATGGTCGCGTGGCTTGGAGCCCTTCCCCTGGCAGAGCGCGGTCTGCAGGTCACCCAGCATGGCCGAGCGGGTTTTGCCGTGGGTGTTTTCGCAGGCGCCGTCGCGCTTGCAAGCGTGGGGCTCGTCTACCTGCCGATCGCTCTTGCAGCCGTCGTGCTGATCTTCGTGCTGCTTGACATCGTGCCGCTCAGACAGGTCTACAATGAGGTGGAATGGCCCGTCGTCGTGTTGCTCGGATCGATGATTCCGCTTGGCTCGGCGCTGGAAGCCTCCGGCGGAACAGGCCTGATCGCCCGCAGCATCGTCGATGTCTCCGCCGGCTTGCCGGCAGCCATCGTGCTGACGATCCTGATGGTCGTGACCATGACGCTGTCGGACGTTCTCAACAACACCGCAACCGCTGTGATCGCTGCACCGATCGCGGTGGACATCGCAAACCGCCTCGATGTGAATCCGGACCCGTTCCTGATGGCCGTTGCGGTTGCCGCCTCGTGCGCGTTCCTGACGCCGATCGGACACAAGAACAATACGCTGATCCTCGGTCCGGGCGGCTATCGTTTCGGTGACTACTGGCGTATGGGCCTTCCGCTGGAGATCATCGTGATCGCCATCGCCATACCGGTCATCCTATTGGTGTGGCCACTGTGAATAGGGCTTGCTGCCCGAGCGTAATCCGGAAAGCCTAATCTATCCTGGCAGGGTCTTCGTAGGACCGCCGCGCTTCGGCAGCCGTTTTGGGCAGCGTGCGCGCGTCGACTGTCACGAACAGATCAAACACCGCGAACGGATCCTCGGCCGGAGCCGTATTGATGGAACCTGTATACCCGGTCACCGCAGCCGAGGCCGTTGTCGTGGCAACCGGGGAAGCCTGCTGGCCCTGCCTGCGGCCGAAGCCAGGAATCCGGAACGTCGGAATACGCGACATCAGCGATGTGCTGGTTTCGGCTTGCGTCGTGGTCTGCGGAGCTGCAGGCGAGCTGGCCACCTGAACGCCGCCCTGCACGGGCTGTGCGCCACCCCCGGTATCAAGCCGTGCAATCGCTACCTGTACCGCCTGTGCGTCGCTCTGCTGCTTCTGCGCGACGGCTGCGCGAATGTTTTCCGGCACATCGAGCTGCGGGCAGGGAGATGCCGGATCAAGATCGCCGTTCTGGGTGTTGAACACATAATGCTTGCCGCACACTGCAACCTGCGGCGGAACGCCGGTCACCTCGAAATGATCATTGCCTTCCTTCAGGTTGTTCCAGAAGGAGGCGTTAGTGTTGCCACGGTGGCGGGCAATGTTCTCAGGCGTCATGCGGAACGGCATGGCCTGAACCTGGAACGACTTCTGACCGCCCCTGAAGGCTTCACGGGCCAGTGCATAAATCTCCTCGATCTGCCCGTCCTGCATCGCATAGCAGCCGGCAGACAGGCAGTCCCCATGCACCATCAGATGCGCGCCTGTGCGTCCGTAGGTCCGGTCGTATGCGTTCGGGTATCCAAGGTTGAACGACAGATGATACGAGGAGTTCGGATTCATCTGCCCCGGCGTAATGGTATAAAAACCTTCCGGCGCCTGCTTGTCGCCCTCGCGCTGCTTGGGACCGAGCTCGCCCGACCAACGGCAGATGTCGTAGGTCTTGAGCTCCTTGTATTGGCCAGAGCTCGTGCGCTTCCACACTTCAAGCTTCGATTCTTCCTTGAAGATGCGGACCATGATCGGGTCTGCGGGCGTCATGCCCTTCAGGTCCATTTCGCGCTTGATCGCGAAGCCGAGCGGGGTCTGATCCTTGGAAACCGGCGCGTCGCACGCAGCCAGCGTGACAGCAAGCCCACACGCCGTGGCAACGCCTATGAGGCGGTTACGCATTACACTGAACCTCTACAAACGCGGCACCATGGCTGCGCGCATGCGCGCCCGCCTGTGCCAATACAGTAAGCACAGTCTTGCCAAACGCCCTTAAGAAACGGTTTCGGCTTCACGACCCACGCACCCTGAACGGCATTCCGATGCCGTTTTCTGCCAACTTGTGAACCCGCAACCCCGCTGCCAGCACGGCCATTGCGCAATTCATCCCCGTTTGCCGCATCACCAGCCAGCTAGTCCACGAATACGGCATGTCCGTGGCAGCAGCCATTGCGCCGCAACATACATCGATGCCGCCGGTCCCGCTAGAGACCGGTAATCACACCTTGCAGCAAAAACGTTAGATTTACGCGAAATTCGTGCGGATCAAGTCTTGCCGGAGGCTCACAGGGCAGATCCGATCGTCAGGAATTTTTCCTGCCGCGCCTTGCGGACTTCCTCACGGCTTTTGCCTTCGAACTCCTGCAGCACGTCAGCAATCGCGTTTCCGGTGGACATGATGGTCGCGGCCGGGTCGCGATGCGCACCCCCAAGAGGTTCGGTAATGATGTCATCGATCACGCCGAAGGTCTTGAGATCCTGCGCCGTGACCTTCATTGCCGTTGCGGCATCTGCCGCCCGCGCCGAATCCCGCCACAGGATCGAGGCTGAAGCTTCCGGCGAAGCAACCGTGTAAATGGAGTGCTCCAGCATCAGCACCCGGTTGGCTGTCGCCAGCGCAACCGCGCCGCCAGACCCGCCCTCGCCGACGATGATCGCTACATTCACCGTACCGAGCGCCAGGCACATTTCCGTCGACCGCGCGATCGCCTCCGCCTGGCCGCGCTCTTCTGCGCCGATCCCCGGATATGCGCCGGCTGTATCGACCAGCGCGATCACAGGCAGCCTGAACCGGTCGGCCATCTGCATGAGCCGAACCGCCTTGCGATAGCCTTCAGGCCGCGCCATGCCGAAATTGTGCTTCAGGCGGCTTGCCGTGTCATGACCCTTCTCATGGCCCATGATCATGACGGGTGCACCACGGAACCGCCCGACACCGCCGACGATCGCGTGATCCTCGGCGAAATTCCGATCGCCGGCCAACGGCATGAAATCGGTGATGAGCTGGGCGATGTAGTCCTTGAAATGCGGCCTGTAGGGATGACGCGCCACTTGAGTCTTCTGCCACGGCGTCAGTTTGGAATAGATGTCCCTGAGCGCCTGCTCGGACTTTGCCTCCATGCGCGCGATATCGTCGGAAATACGCACACCGCCCTCGTCGCTGCCGAGCGAACGCAGTTCGGCGATCTTGCCTTCAAGATCCGCAATCGGTTTCTCGAAATCGAGATAAGCCTTGATTCCCAACTCTTAAAACTCTCTCGCTTGAAAGCAGCGGCTCAGGACAGGATCGACATTGCGGCGGCGCGCCGCGCGACAGGCGCGCGGAAACTGGCCTGCACCCGCATTCGTGTCAAGCGTTCACACCCCTTATGGGTATCGTGAACCTCAAGCCGTGGAAAAGACAAGCTTAACGCCCCCTGCTTCTATCCTTCGCAAGCGGGTGATGCGCCGCAACTGTCTGCTTCAAACGCTCCTCCAGCACATGCGTGTAAATCTGTGTGGTTGAAATATCCGCATGTCCGAGCAGTTTCTGCAACGCCCTGAGATCGGCGCCATGCGCCAGAAGATGGCTGGCGAAGGCATGGCGCAGGACATGTGGCGATACGGCGGAAGGATCGACACCGGCAGCCATGCACAAATCCTTCAGATCGCGCGCAAAAGCCTGCCGCGTCAGATGGCCGGCGGCACTTGCGGCAGGAAACAGCCAGCGCGATGGTCTGTTCCTGTCACGCGCAGCGTAATGCGCGGACAGCACCGCCTTCGCCGCGCCTGAAAGCGGCACCATGCGTTCGCGCCCGCCCTTTCCGCGGATATTGAGCATGTCCCGCTCGCCGTTTGCAGCGCTCGCCGGCAACGAGATCAACTCCGAAACGCGCAAGCCCGTCGCATAGAGCAGCTCGACCAGACAATGCATCCGCAATGCGCGCCGGCATGCCGGTGTATCGGGATCGCTCGCCTTCACCTCCTGTGCGGCCGCGCCAAGGATCCTGTCGACATCGGTCTCGCTCAGCGTCTTTGGCAGGGGCGCGCGCTGCTTCGGTGAGTCCAGACCGCTTGTCGGATCGCTGTCACGCACCCCTTCCTCGACCAGGAACCGGAAAAACTGGCGCAAGGCCGACAATTTGCGTGCAGACGAACTTGCCGCGATGGAACGCGCGGCAAGGTTTGCCATGAACGCGGCGATGTCTTCCTGCCCCGCCGTTTCAGGGCTCCGGTCCCGTGCAGACGCAAATGCCGCGAAATCTTCCAGGTCGCGCCGGTATGCCGCAAGCGTGTTGGCAGCCGCATTGCGCTCGGCGCTCAGCATTTCAAGGAATGCATCCATACGGCGCAGCCAATCCGCGCCCATGACAGCCTCACTCGATCCGCAGATCGTCGAGACGAACCCGCTCGGAAATCTCGGTCGGCTCGTTGTGAACAAGCATCACCAGCGCCAGCATGCTGCCGTAGGCAATGCCGGCGAGAACAGCGATCCAGACAACGAGACGGATGAGGGTGGGCATAATGCGTTCCGGTTGCTGATGCGGACAAGCGTATCAAATTGCCCGCCACTTTGGTCGTGAACCTACCCTTTCAAACATGCACGCGGCCTGCGTGCAAGACGTTGCCGTTTGATCCAGCTTGCTTGTCATCGCCTGATGCGCGAATTACGAAGGCGGCTCTGGGGCAACAGCCGATGACCGGCAGCCCCGAATAGGGTTTTGGGAAAACGTGACTGACACCGGAACGGAAATTCTGCCGCGACACGCAACGGCGAAAGCACTCCGAGAAGCTCTCGGCAAGCGCTCAATCGTGCTCGTCGGCATGATGGGTTCCGGCAAGAGCAGCGTCGGCCGCAGGCTGGCGCAGTCCCTCGACCTCACCTTCGTCGATGCCGACAAGGAGATCGAGCAGGCGGCGGGATGCAGCATTTCCGAGATTTTCGCCGAACACGGAGAGCCTTATTTTCGCGATGGCGAGCGCCGCGTCATCGCACGGCTGCTCGGCGAGGGTCCGCAGGTGCTTGCAACCGGAGGCGGCGCGGTAATGAACGCCGAGACACGCGACAACATCGCGGCCAATGGCGTTTCGGTCTGGCTGCGGGCGGAGCTGCCGGTCCTGATGAAGCGCGTCCGCCGCCGCTCCAACCGGCCGTTGCTGCAGGCCGACGATCCCGATGCCGTCATGCAGAAGCTCATGAACGAGCGCCATCCCGTATACGCACAAGCCGACATAACGGTGGAATCGCGCAACGTTCCCCATGAAGTCGTGGTCGGTGAAATCATCGAGGCACTGTCGGCACATCTGACGGGCGATGAAAACGCCACCCAACGGCAGGGAGACTGAACCGTGGACAAACCAACGGCTGAAACCGCGGACCTGCGAACGGTTCACGTCGAGCTGGGCGCCCGCAGCTACGACATTTTCATCGGCCACGACCTCATCAGCACCGCAGGCAGCCGCATTGCCGCGATCGCGCCATGCGCGCGCGCCGCGGTCATTGCGGATGAGACCGTCTTTGCCCTGCATGGCAGCCGCCTTGTTGCAAGCCTCGATGCAGCCGGCATCGGCCATGTCACCATCACTGTCCCTCCCGGTGAATCCACCAAATGCTTCGCCGAGCTGGAGCGCGTAACGCTGGCTCTGATCGATGAACATATCGAGCGCGGCGACATCGTCATCGCGCTTGGCGGCGGCGTGGCCGGAGACCTTGCAGGCTTTGCCGCCGCTATTCTGCGGCGCGGGGTCCGGTTCGTTCAGATTCCGACGTCACTGCTGGCCCAGGTCGATTCTTCAATCGGCGGCAAGACCGGCATCGACACCCGCCAAGGCAAGAACCTTGTTGGCGCCTTCCATCAGCCATCCCTCGTTCTGGCCGATACCGCCCTGCTCGACACGTTGCCCGAACGCCAGTTCCGTGCCGGCTATGCCGAAGTTGCCAAATACGGGCTGCTTGGCGATGCCGGGTTCTTCGGCTGGCTCGAAAACAACGCCGCCGCCATCTTCGCGGGCGATGCCCTGGCCCGCGCCACGGCGATCGAAACCTCCTGCCTTGCCAAGGCCCGCATTGTTGCCGAGGACGAGCTTGAAAGCGGTGTCCGTGCCCTGCTCAATCTCGGCCATACGTTCGGCCATGCGCTTGAGGCCGCAACAGGCTATGGCGAGCGTCTGCTGCATGGCGAAGCAATATCGATCGGCATGGCGCTGGCCTTCGAGTTCTCCGTCATGCACGGAGATTGCCCCGCCGCAGATTCAGAGCGCGCCATCGCGCATTTCGCAGATGTGGGATTGCCGGTCTCGCTGTCGCAGGTTCCAGGCGAACTGCCCGGTGCGGAAGGCTTGCTGGACCTGATGACACAGGACAAGAAGATGGAGCGCGGCAAGATGACACTGATCCTTGCCCACGCCATCGGCGATGCCTATGTCGCCCGCAATGTCGACATGCCGACGCTTGCGGCCTTCCTGAAACGCAAGAGGAACTAAAATCGCCGAACCGGGTACCACTGTCCCGATTCGCCGGGGAACATCATGACCGCAACCCTGATCCTCACCGCCCTTGCCATCGTGGCGCTGCTTGCCATGTCGGCGTTCTTTTCCGGCTCCGAAACCGCGCTCACGGCCGCGTCTCGCGCACGCATGCATGCGCTGGAGAGCAAGGGGGATGCCCGCGGCACGATCGTCAACCGGCTGATCAACGCACGCGAACGCCTGATCGGCGCGCTGCTGCTCGGCAACAACCTCGTCAACATCCTTGCCTCGGCCCTGGCCACCAGCCTGTTCCTGGAGTTGTTCGGCGATGCCGGCGTCGCGCTTGCAACCCTGGTCATGACCGCGCTCGTGCTGATCTTCGCCGAGGTGCTGCCGAAAACCTATGCGATCAACAATTCCGACCGCATGGCGCTTGCCGTGGCCCCGACGCTGCGCCGGGTCGTGCAGGTTTTCGGTCCCATCACCGTTGCCGTCGAAATGATCGTGCGAGTAATCCTGCGCATTGTCGGCGCCAACGTCGACAGCCGCATCGACGAGGCCAGCGCACATGAGGAAATCCGCGGTGCGATCGACCTTCATGCGCAGGAAGGCGCCGTGGTGCGCGAGCACCGCAACATGCTGGGCGGCGTTCTCGACCTCAACGACCTTGAAGTCTCCGACGTGATGATCCACCGCACCAACATCGAGGCGTTGAACGCAGACGAACCGCCTGCAAAATTGGTCGAACAAGCGCTTGCCGGCGCTTATTCCCGCATGCCTCTTTGGCGCGATACGGCCGACAACATCGTCGGCATCCTGCATGTCAAAGACCTGCTGCGCGCCATCATGGCGGCCGGAGGAAAAAGCGATTCCATCGATGTCGTATCGTTGGCCGCACCGCCCTGGTTCGTGCCCGACACGACAACGCTTCACGACCAGCTCGCCGCATTCCTGAAACGCAAGTCGCACTTCGCCATGGTGGTCGACGAATACGGTGAAGTGATGGGATTGATCACTCTGGAGGATATCATCGAGGAAATCGTCGGCGATATTTCCGACGAGCACGACATCGTCGTCGCCGGCGTCAAACCGCAGCCAGACGGGTCGGTGAAGGTTGACGGAACGGTCCCGATTCGCGACCTCAACCGGGCCATGGACTGGAGCCTGCCGGACGAGGAGGCAACGACAATCGCCGGCCTCGTGATCCATGAAGCGCGCCTCATACCCGAACCCGGGCAGGCTTTCACGTTTCACGGCTTTCGCTTCGAGGTTACGGGTCGCGAGAAAAACCGCATCACCTCGCTGCATGTCCGCCGCGCCGAACCGATCAAACACAAACGCAAGCGCGGCATATCATTCTGATTGTTCTTGCATCGCAAACAATCTGTCGCTGTTTTCCGGTCTTTCCTGAGGATACAGCAACAATATCTCTTCTGCGTCACACACAGCCATATGCCCGGACAATCCGCGGCTGACGCATATGAAGGGATGAACCCATGATCGACACGAAACTCGCGCCCTATGGCGCTCTGCTGCTGCGCCTGGCACTCGGCGTCATGTTTATCGCCCATGCCTTGCTCAAGGTTTTCGTTTTCACAATCCCCGGCACGGTCGGCTTCTTCCAGAGCCTCGGCTATCCCGCAGCCTTCGCCTATCTCACGATCTTCGCCGAACTCGCCGGAGGCGTTGCGCTTATCGCCGGCATCGCGCCGCGCCTTGTGGCACTGGCGCTCGTTCCCATCCTAATCGGAGCCATGCTGGTGCACCTGCCCAATGGCTGGGTGTTCAGTGCCGAGCACGGCGGCTGGGAATATCCCGCCTTCCTCGCCGTTACAGCTGTCGTTCAGTTCCTGATCGGTGACGGCGCAGCAGCGCTGCTGCGCTCCGAGAAGATTGTACCGGCCTTCTCAGCCAACACCGCCGCCGCAAGGGCCTGAGTTTAAGCCTCCGGCTGCGCCTTGATTGCCAGGGCGTGAACCGGATTACCCATCAGATCGTCGAGAGCCGCGTTGACCATCCTGTGCTGGTCGATGCGGCTCTTGCCGTTGAAGGCACCGGAACGGATCGTTACCCGGAAGTGTGTTTCGCCACCTTCACGCCAGCCGCTGTGGCCCTGATGGAGATGCGATTCGTCCTCGACGCTCAGCTCCGATGGCTGGAATCTGTCCTGCAAACGCTTCTTTATCTCGTCTTGAACCCGAGCCATGCCGTCAGCCTCCAAATCAGCGCAACCCTGCCAAGTAGCGCAATGATCGTTTGCGCGCCAGCCTTGTTTGCGCCGCTTCATGTTCCCATAATCCGTAGCGATGACTCGCAATTCCAAACTCTTCGAAAGCATCCGGGTGCAAAAGAAAGGCCGCGCCAAACCGGCCGTTGAACAGGCTCCGGCCTGCGACCACCCTGAGTGCAAAAAACCGGGACCGCATCGCGCGCCGAAAGGCCGCGGGCGCGAGGGGGAGTTTTTCAACTTCTGCCTCGACCACGTGCGTGAGTACAACAAGTCCTACAACTACTTTTCAGGCATGGCGAACGACGATGTCGCTGCTTATCAGCGCGACGCTGCCCTTGGCCATCGCCCGACATGGAAGCTCGGCCAGAACGGGGCCAAAGCTAAAAAAGGACGCAGCCCGCGTGCCGGCCGCTATGCCTTCGACGATCCGTTCGAAGTCTTCGACGGCGAGGCTGGAAGCGAGCACGGCGCATCGCGCCGCACCGTCCTTGCCGCACACAAGCACGCCTTCGAAACGCTCGATCTCGACGAGAATGCCGAGCGCGCCGAGATACGCGCCAAGTTCAAGGCTCTTGTGAAACGACACCATCCCGATGTTAATGGCGGTGACAGATCGGGTGAGCACCGCCTGCGCGAAATCATTCAGGCTTACAACACGTTGAAGTCGGCTGGTTTCTGCTAGACAGACTCACTATTGTCGTCGCGAATTCAGCCGCATCCTGGCATCGCTGGAACAAAGGCCTTGTCTGGCCCGTGCGATGAAGTATGCGGCAACCGAAAAGGACAGGACTGATGACCCTTGCCGCTGCCACTACACAGGATCCGACACTCGCCGAACCCGACATGAAGGTTTCGGTCCGCCAGGTGTTCGGCATCGACAGCGACTTGGAAGTGCCGGCCTATTCCGAGGCCGACGAGCACGTTCCGGAACTGGACCCTGATTACCTGTTCAACCGCGAGACCACGCTCGCGATCCTGGCCGGTTTCGCCTACAACCGCCGCGTCATGGTTCAGGGTTACCACGGAACGGGAAAATCCACGCATATTGAACAGGTTGCGGCCCGTCTGAACTGGCCATGCGTGCGCGTCAACCTCGACAGCCACATCTCTCGCATCGACCTCGTCGGCAAGGACGCGATC
Organism: Rhodobiaceae bacterium; assembly: GCA_020637855.1. GTDB lineage: Bacteria > Pseudomonadota > Alphaproteobacteria > Rhizobiales > Tepidamorphaceae > JACKJK01. The sequence continues at coordinate 38,260 of JACKJR010000007.1, forward strand.
GTCGTGCGCGAGGGCCTGCAGGTCACCGAATTCCGCGACGGCATCCTGCCATGGGCCTATCAGCACAACGTGGCGCTGGTCTTCGACGAGTACGATGCCGGTCGCCCGGACGTGATGTTCGTGATCCAGCGCGTGCTGGAATCCTCCGGCCGGCTGACCCTGCTCGACCAGAGCCGGGTGATCCGCCCGCATCCCTCGTTCCGCCTCTTCGCCACAGCCAATACGATCGGTCTCGGCGACACCTCGGGCCTCTATCACGGCACCCAGCAGATCAACCAGGCGCAGATGGACCGCTGGTCCGTCGTCACCGTGCTGAACTATCTGCCGCACGACGACGAGGTCGGAATTGTCGTCGCCAAGGCAAAACACTTCGCCAGCGAGGAAGGCCGCGAAACCGTCTCCAAGATGGTCCGCGTCGCAGACCTGACCCGTTCCGCCTTCGTCAACGGCGACCTGTCGACCGTGATGAGCCCGCGCACCGTGATCATGTGGGCGGAGAACGCGCAGATCTTCGGTGATGTCGGCATGGCGTTCCGGCTCACCTTCCTCAACAAGTGCGACGAACTGGAACGCGGCATCGTGGCTGAGTTCTATCAGCGCGCCTTCGGTGAGGAACTGCCCGAATCGACGGTGAACCTGGCGCTGAACTGATCGGGGTCTGCCATGAAACACGAAGGTGGCTGTCATTGCGGGAAGGTGCGTTATTCGGTCGAGACCGAGCTTGAACCTCTGATCCGCTGCAACTGCTCCCACTGCCAGGCCAAGGGGTTCGTGCTGACTTTCGTTGATCCCTCGGCCTTCACGCTGCACCAGGGCGAGGACGCGTTGAGCGAATACCGGTTCGCTTCGGAAAACATCCAGCACCTGTTCTGCTCGAACTGCGGTGTTGAATCCTTCGCGCGCGGGAAAGCTCCTGACGGGACTTCCAAGATCGCGATCAACGTGCATTGCCTGGACGGCATCGATAGGTTCTCGCTGACACCCATGGACTATCCCGGCCGGGACAAGTAGCACGCGATGACCTCTCAGGACGGCAAATCCCGCAACCGCCCGGCGCCCACCGACCCCTTCAAGCGCGCCGTGACGACAACCGTGCGCGCGATCGCGCAGGGTAAGGATTTATCCGTCACCTTCAGCGGCGACCGGCCCGGCCAGTCCGGCAACGCCGTACGCCTGCCCGAACCGCCGCGCGCCATGACGAAACACGACGCAGCCGTCACCCGCGGCTACGCCGACGCGCTTGCACTGCGCATTGCCTGCCACGACCCCGCCGTCCATCGGAAGAACCAGCCCGTGGGCCGCAACGCGCGCGCCATCTACGAGCAGGTCGAGCAGGCCCGTGTCGAGGCCGTCGGCATGCGCCGGTTCTCCGGCATGGGCGACAATCTGGATGCGATGCTGGAGGATCGCTGCTCCAAGCTTCGGCTCGATCAGGCCAGCGACCGCGCCGATGCGCCGATGGAAGAAGCACTGGCGCTGATCGTCCGCGAGGCCGTCACCGGCCGCAAGACGCCTAAGACCGGCGAACGCACCGTATCGCTGTGGCGCGAGTGGATCGAGGAGCGTGCATCCGGCGAGATCGCGCGTCTTGAGGAAAACATCGAGGACCAGTCCGCCTATGCCGATATCATGCGCGACATCATCGTTGCGCTGGACATGTCCGACGAACTGGGTGACGAGCGCGACGAAGAGGAAACCGAGGGCGACGACGGCGATGCCGAGGACCCCGGTGACGAGGCAGCCGAGAGCGAAGAGAGCGAGGACGGCGAAACCGACACCGCGGAAACCGGCGAGGCCGAGGGCGGTGACGAAGAGGTAGAATACGACGCCGCTGACGCCAGCATGGACGAATTGCTCGGTGATGCGGATGAGAGCGATGGCGAGGACGAACCGCAACCCTACCGCCCGCCCTTCCCCTATTCCAACGCCGTCTTCGAGGATTATTCCGTCTACACGACCCAATTCGACGAAGTGCTCAGCGCAGACGAGCTTTGCGACACCGAAGAACTCGACCGGCTGCGCAGCTTCCTCGACAAACAGTTGTCCAGCCTGCAGGGCGTCGTCGCCCGCCTTGCCAACCGGCTGCAACGCCGTCTCATGGCGCAGCAGAGCCGCGGTTGGGATTTCGACCTGGAGGAAGGCCTGCTCGATACAGCACGCCTGACGCGTGTCGTCACCGACCCGATGCAGCCACTGGCCTTCAAACGCGAGCGCGAAACCGATTTCCGCGACACGGTCGTGACACTGCTGATCGACAATTCAGGCTCGATGCGCGGCCGTCCGATCACCGTTGCGGCAACCTGCGCCGATATCCTGGCGCGCACGCTGGAGCGCTGCGGTGTGAAGGTCGAGATCCTCGGCTTCACCACCCGCGCCTGGAAGGGTGGTCAATCGCGCGAAGCCTGGCTCGCAGCAGGCAAGCCGGCCAATCCGGGGCGCCTCAACGATCTGCGCCACATCGTCTACAAGTCCGCCGACAGCCCGTGGCGGCGCGCGCGGCGTAATCTCGGGCTGATGATGCGCGAAGGCCTGCTGAAGGAAAACATCGACGGCGAAGCGCTGACCTGGGCGCATGCCCGGCTGATGGCGCGACCCGAACACCGGCGCATCCTGATGATGATCTCCGATGGCGCGCCGGTCGATGATTCCACGCTTTCGGTGAACCCCGGCAATTATCTCGAACGCCACCTGCGCCGCGTCATCGAGGACATCGAGACGCGCTCGCCGGTCGAACTGATTGCCATCGGCATCGGCCATGACGTGACGCGCTATTACCGCCGCGCCGTGACCATCGTCGATGCCGAGGAACTGGGTGGCGTCATGACCGAGAAGCTGGCGGAACTGTTCGAGGAGACGCCGGCGCATGGCTCTCCCGGCAGAAGCGCGTCCGGCCCAAGGTCTGCGGCATGAGGCAGGCGCTGTGGCGAACCGCCATGGCAGTTCTGGCAATCTTGCCCATTGCCGGGCCGGTTCACGCTGAATCGATTGCCATCACGGCTGAGCCCTTGCACGCACTGGCGCCACTCGATCCAGAGCGCGCTCGTTTTGGGCGGCTTGTATTTCTCGGCGGCTCGGTGCTCACACCCTCAAGCCACCGCTTCGGCGGCATCTCCAGCCTCGACATCAGCGCCGATGGAGCGCACCTCACGGCAGTCACTGACATCGGCGACTGGATGACTGCCGGGATAGCATCACTACCGGATGGCGCGCCGATACTCGAAAAGGTCGAGATGGAGAGCATGCTCGGGGCCGACGGGAAGCCGATCATCTCGAAGCGCTGGGCCGATGCGGAAAGCATAACCGCGGTCCCCGGGAACCCCGGACGCGTGCGAGTTGGTTTCGAACGGCACAACCGCGTCTGGGAATACGATCTGGGACGTGACGGCTTCAGCGCACTCCCACGCGAAATCGCCGTACCGGACGGCTTGCGCGACCTGCCCGAAAACAAAGGGCCTGAGGCGCTCGTTGCCCTGCCCGCAACCAGCCCGTTAGGCGCGGCAACCATTGCCATTGCCGAGCGCCCGGTGGACGGCTTTCTGACCGGCTTCATCATCGGCGGCAAGACACCGGGCATGTTCCGCGTGCGTGCCCATGACGATTTCGATGCAACCGACGCCGCACTCGACCCCGGCGGCAACCTTGTCTTGCTGGAGCGCTATTTCTCAATCCTGACCGGACCGAAAATGGCGCTGCATAGAATCCGGCTGGCAGACATCGCCAACGGCGCCGAAATCTATCCCGAACTTCTGATGGAAGCCGACATCGCCCTGGACATCGACAACATGGAAGCGCTCGGTATCCACAAGGACAGCGCAGGACGCACCATCCTCACCATCATGTCGGACAACAATTTCACCCGCCTGCAGCGCACACTGCTGCTGCGGTTCGAACTGATCGATTGATCCTGACCAGCCAGTATCAGGAAGCGGCGGGAAGCGGCGAGATGCGGCTCATCAGCGCGCGGAACGGCACCAGCATGATGCCGGCGCAGAAAAGCTTGGCCAGCCAGTCGAAGAAACCCCAGCCCATCCAGACCGGCACCGTGATTCCGCCGAGGATGGGATAGGTCGCCTCCGGCATGCCCGTGCCGGCAAAGGCCAGTATGAAGAACATCACCGTATCGACAGCAGACCCGATCAGCGATGAGACAAGCGGCGCCTTCCACCACGAACTCCGGCGCAGCCGGTCGAACACGGCGACATCGAGAAGCTGGGCGGTGAGGAATGCGGTCCCCGAGGCAATCGCGATACGCGGCGTTGCCAGCACGACCGACAGGATCACCGCCAGCACGAAACCGGCGAACACGACGCGGCGCGTCTTCGCCGGGCCATAGCGCCGGTTGGTCAGGTCCGTGATCAGGAATGCCACAGGATAGGTGAAGGCGCCCCAGGTCAGGTAGTCCTGAAGACCGAAATGCATGAACGGATACTGCACTGCCACGTTGGACAGCGCGACGACACCGCACATGGCAGCGACTGCAGCGATCAGGCCACGCGAAAACGTTCCGTCAGCCGACGGGAATCCAGCGTTCATGATGTCTTACCCGATGCTTGGGCCGATCAGGCCTGCTGGCTGGCTGCCAGTTCCTTCTTGATGGCGCGGGCGCGGTCGGAAAGCTCCACGTCCTTGGCCTTCATCAGGAACTTGTCGAGACCGCCACGGTGCTCGACGGTGCGCAGGGCAGAGGTCGAAATCCGCAGGCGCACCCGGCGGCCAAGAGCCTCGCTCAGCAGCGATACGTTGACAAGGTTCGGCAGAAAGCGCCGGCGGGCCTTGTTGTTCGCGTGGCTGACGGTGTTGCCCGTCATGACGTCCTTGCCGGTCAGTTCGCAGCGGCGTGCCATGGTCTTCGTCCTTAAAATGCGGTCCCGGCGCCACCATATGGAAACGAGCGGCGCGCCGCGGGACCGTGATCGGGTCTGATTGGAATTCGGCGCGAACGAATAGTCGCAGCAGGGCTTTGCGTCAAGTATCGCGTCAGACGCAATTCTCTTTCGGGCAGCATGAGTGCCACAGGCAATGAGCGGGTAATGAGCCGTTAGGGTTAACATCTTCACAACCATCGGCCCTTACATTGTCCATATTGCCGCGTACCGCTTCACCCCGGACGGCCGATTCGGCCGCATATGAGCCGGGGCAACGCGAAGGCACTTGTCAGTAACCGCGGCCTGCTTGAAAGCGCAGGCGCGTTTGGAGGTTGGACGCCCGATGGCGAACGAGTCAGCCCTCTTCCGCATCCGGAAGGCTTTTCCGGCATGGAACATTTTCAAGCAGACCCGTATATCGAAACGCAGGATTCTGGGTGCCGCGGCATGTGCTGCCGCGTTTGCGCTAACGCCCCTGCCTGCTGCCCAGGCGGCCAAGGATGGCTATTTCGCGGTGACCTATACGGTCGCTCTCGGCGGCCTGCCGCTTGGCAAGGGAAATTTTTCAGGACGCGTCGGCGGCGGCGCCTACCGGCTCAAGGGCGACGCCATGCTCACCGGCATCGCCGGCTGGCTGTTCGACTACAAGGCCTATGGCGAGGTCGATGGCCGCCTCGGCGGCAACAACCACAGCCCGCGCAAATTCGGCTCCTCGGCCAGCGACGACCGCAGCACGCAGATCGTCGCCATGCGGTTTGCCGGCGGCAGCGTGAAACATCTCGACATCAATCCGCCTGTGGTCGCCGATCAGCATCACGTCACCGTCAAATCGTCCCATATGCGCGGCGTGGTCGACCCGATGACGGCGATGATCATCACGTCCACGGCCAAGAACGGCGCACTCAAGCCTTCCGACTGCAACCGCAAGATCCCCGTCTTCAACGGGCGCGAACGTTTCGATCTGGTATTGCGCTTCAAGGGCACCTCGCAGGTTACCGGCAACCGCCGCAACACCTATAATGGCCCGGTCATTGTCTGCCAGGCGCTGTACCGGCCGATCGCCGGACACCGCAAGGGCCGCGAAGAGGTCGATTATTACGTCAACCAGAAGGACCTCGAGGTCTGGCTGGCACCAGCGGGCAACACCGGCCTGCTTATCCCGGTGCGCATGGTCGTACCGACTCCGATCGGCACTGGCGTGATCACGGCCACCGGCTTCGCCGCGTCCTATGACGGGGTCAAACACACGTCCGCGACGCGGTAAGGCGATCGCTGATTTCGGCTTAGTTGAAAATCAAGGCGTTGGTCGTCCCGTTGCGGCAAGTCTGGCAGCAGGTCTGGCAGCTCCGCGACGTGTCGAGATTGGGGCCAAGGCCCCATTCACGCCCGCCATTGCGTGTCCAAACGCCGTAGCAAATGGTTTCGTTGGGGACGCAATTAATGATGTATTTGTGGTCCAGCCCATCCGAATTATAGGCGAGAGCCCCATTGTTGCCCGGCCAGATCGCCCGGTCGGACTTCAAGCGGATGTTGAGCACGTCGCCGGTCTGGTTCCGGAAAATCCAGGTCAATTGCGCCATCCCGGGAGGCGCGGTGTTCACAGGCGGTGCATTGGAAGAAACAGGCGGGTTTGATGCAGCCGGTGGATTGGTCGCAGCCGGCGTATTGGTCGCAATCGTGTAACCCCACCAATCGCGCTGAATGCCCGGAATCCAGCTATTGGCCGACAATATATCGATTTTACCGTAGGGATCTCCGTCTGCCCGAGGAAACGGCACATTCAGATTTCCGATTTCAACTTTCCGCGGTATCAGATTGAATTTGAACCTTATGTTCCGGGATGTGTCACCAAGAACAATCACGTCTTCATAATCGGATAAATGACTGCCGAGCTCCGAGAACGTGAACTCAGCCGCACCAGTCGCCTTATTGACCTCGACCCATTCGCTCGGCCCGGTTTTGACAAAAGCGGACTTGCCAATGTCCATCATCCGCACTGACTGTGATGTGATGCCCGCATTGTGCGCCCGCAGCAGACTGGGCTGTTCGTTCTGCCACCAGTCGCGGTTTATGCCCGGAATCTGGCTCAGCGGAGACACCGCGACGATGCGGCGGAAATCTTGATATTCGTTCGAATTGGACAGTGAGAGTTTGACCATGTTGTTGGCAAAATCCAGCATAAATCCGGTCTCCCGGGTTGGATCTATGAGCAGGAAAAAAGTTTCCGGACTGCCGTCGACAGGTTTGCCGAAATTGAATTGAACGAAGCGGTATTGGATTTGCTGGCTGGCCTTGTCGACATGTGCCCAGACCTGGGGGCCCGTCTTCACGAACGCCGTATCCCCCATATCGACCATCTGGATCACGTTGATGTCATTGGCCGATTGCGACGCCGCGGGCTGCATCCCGGCTAGCGTGACGAAAGACAGCAGGAAAAGGAACGGCAGAAGGCGTCTGGCCAGTAGCTTGCGCAACCTGACTTTCAGTGCGGACAATTTATTTTTCCAATCCCGGAGTAGGCGGTCGATCCATGACCGCTCGTCATACGGCCTCACACCATGATTTTGATCAGGCGGCCCTGTCTTGTCGACCCTACGGCAGAAACAGAATCCGGAAAGCAAGTTTTAAAGTCGATTTCACGTCCCATTCCAGGCATGTATACCCTTAACGTATGCTTGACTAATATCCTGATTCCAAGCAGGGTGTTGACATGTTTAAGCTCATACTTGGCATCTTGGGTGGTTTGGAAATTATTGCGGGGGCAGCCATGAATCTGTTCCCATCACTTCCGCCCGAAATTTCCTATGCTCTAATTGCCATCGGCATTCTAACGATAATTGGCGCAATATTTGTTTGGATGCGCGAGGATAGGGTGCCGAAAAATACATCCGATTCCGCAATCAGTGTTCATAACGAAGGAATATTCACGACTAACCAAAGTGGCGGAACAAATATTCTGAGACGAGAGCCTGATTTACCCACTCAGCGCACTCTCACTGAACTGCAAAAGACTAAAATTTCAGCAAAGATAGCAAAATCGATACCCGGTGCCGTTTTGGTGATCCCTCAAAATTCGCGTGAATCAAGGACATTTGAAAGTCAGATCACAAATATATTAGGCGACCATGGATGGAGTGTGGATCATTTGTTTGTCGGTTATACAAGAGATGTGTTTGACGGCGTGGTTGTGGGCTGGAAGAAGGACAAATCAAAGGCATTTCATACTTTAGTATCTGCGCTAAAGGACGCTGGAATTACTGTCAACATCCACGAGTTTGAATCAAACTGCGAACAAGATATTAGCCTTCAGGTTGGTGTGTTAGAGATGCCTGAGTATCAGAGGTCGGTTGATGAAATTCGAGGTTGATTGAGATGTCACGCGGTAAGCACCTTTCCCTCGAAGAGGCCCGTAAGGCTGGTCAGCTTGGCCAGTTCGCGAGAGAGCATCCAAGCGAAGGCGATCAGGACCGCTTTGAGCGGCTTCTGAAGGCTATGGCCGTGGGAAAGCCTGAAGCAGCAGCGGGAACATCAGGTGAGGGTTCTTCCGAAGATTGAATCGGAACTCGAACTCGCCAAGGTAAGACGGCAGGTGCTTGCCTGACACCCAAACGTGCGTCCCAGCAATGCTGTTCTTGAGCCAGAGCCAGAATGCTTCAATCGTATTAGTGTGAACCGGGCCTCGTGCGTATTCGCGGCTCTCGTGGTTCACGTGATCGTGGTGGAAGCCTTCACGGTCTAGCTTGGCAAAGGTGCTGGACTCGTCGCTGTAAACCTGAGTGCCGCGCTTCACGTTCGCGATGATATGCGGAACCACATGACCCTCTTTGCGGGTGTTGACCACGCGGGTGATAATCTCGCCGCCGCGCTCAACCATGCCAAGCACGATGGACTTGTTTTCGTTCCGGCGCTCTTGGGGACGATGACCGCCAAGCCACGCCTTATCGACCTCGACAGTTCCGCCAAGCGGCGTATCGCCATCGACCCAACCCATGTACTTGCGGATTTCATGGCCGATCCGCCATGCGGTCTTGTAGGTCACGTCTAGCTGGCGCTGAAGTTCCTTCGCCGACACGCCGTTGCGCGTCGTGGTGAACAGGTACATCGCATAGAACCACTTCTGGAGCGGCGTGCGTGTGCGTTCGAAGGGTGTTCCGGCCATCGGGTGTATGTGATGGCCGCAATTGCAGGTGTAGGCAGGCATCTTGGAAAGCCGGTTAAGCGTGCCAAGCTGACCGCATTTCGGGCAAGCCGGATCGGTGCCATATCGCGTCTCGAAAAGATGTTTCAGACAGGCCTCGTCGTCCGGGAACATCTTGAAAAACTGCTGGATGGTGATCGGCTTCATTGTCTTCCCCTTGCTCATAGGGAAAATATATGTATCGACACAGCATACGTCAATGGGATACATGCCCCATTCCAGCACAGGAACAAACCCGCAACCTGCACTAGGTCAGTGATTCGTCCACGTCCCGTTCCGGCTTCGCGCCCGTGTCTTGCCGCAACGCCGGAACACCGTCCCTGAAACCGTTAACGCGGCACCGCGACCGTGCAGATGAGAACACTTTGCCGATTCAATATCTCGTGGCGTGAAAATTCGCGGAACAAGATGTGGTCATGAACGAATCCGGAAAATGCCGCGAGTCAGCGATTCGGGCCGGTTTTGTTCCCATCCCGTTCGGATTCTTAAAAACGCTTTGAATCCGTGCCTTTCTGAAACGCATGACCGGCTTCGCGACGCCGCTTTCGTTCTTTCGCCGCAATTCCCATTAACTGACGCGGCTCTGTACGTGCGGCCTGAAACGCCATAAATCTCGGGTCGAGCCTCCCGATCCCCTAGAACCGCAGTCCGTTGTCCCGTGCCTGCCAGACCCGCCCCAGCCGTATCCGTCCTGCCGCGAAACCAGCGTTCGCGTGGCGTCACCGCCGTGCTTGGCCCCACCAACACCGGCAAGACGCACTACGCCATCGAACGCCTGCTGGCGCATCCAAGCGGCATCATCGCGCTGCCGCTGCGATTGCTGGCGCGCGAGGTCTACACCCGCATCGCCGAACGCGCCGGGGCGGACGCGGTCGCGCTGATCACCGGCGAGGAGAAGATCAGGCCGCTCAAACCGCGCTACTGGGTCGCGACCGTCGAAGCGATGCCGCTCGACATCGAGACCTCGTTCCTGGCCATCGACGAGGTGCAGCTTGCAGCCGACCTGGAACGCGGCCACGTCTTCACCGACCGCATCCTCAACCGGCGCGGGGCACACGAGACGCTGCTGCTGGGCGCAGAAACCATGCGGCCGATCCTGGAGCAGCTGATCCCCGGCCTCTACGTGACGACGCGCCCGCGCCTGTCGCAGCTGACCTACACCGGTGCCCGCAAGCTCACCCGCCTGCCCCAGCGAAGCGCCATCGTCGCCTTTTCCGCTGAAGACGTTTACGCCATCGCCGAACTGATCCGCCGCCAGCGCGGCGGCGCGGCCGTCGTGCTCGGCGCGCTGTCGCCACGCACCCGCAACGCGCAGGTGGAACTGTATCAGAACGGCGATGTCGATTTCCTCGTCGCAACGGATGCCATCGGCATGGGGCTGAACCTCGATGTCGATCACGTCGCCTTTGCCGGTGCGCGCAAGTTCGACGGCTTTCAGTTCCGCCACCTCAATCTTGCCGAGATGGGCCAGATCGCCGGCCGGGCGGGGCGGCACATGCGCGACGGCACCTTCGGCGTGACGGGCCGCGTCGGCGAGCTCGACCCCGAAACGGTGGAACGGCTGGAGGCGCACAGTTTTCCGCCCGTGCAGGTGCTGCAGTGGCGCAATCCGGCGCTTGATCTCTCCTCGATGGAAAACCTGTCGGCATCATTGGCCGATGTGCCGGAAGAAAAGGGCCTGACCCGCGCACCCGCCGGTGACGACATCCGCGTTCTGGAACAAGCCTTCCGTGAGCCCGACATCCGCGAGTTTGCCCGCAAGCCCGATGGCGTCAGCCGGCTGTGGGATGCGGCCCGCCTGCCCGACTATCGCAAGATCGCGCCGGCCCATCACGCCGACATGGTGCTGACGCTTTACCGCTTCATCATGCGCGAAAAGGTCATACCGGAAGACTGGATTGCCGCACAAATAGCCGTGTGCGACCGCACCGATGGGGATATAGATACGCTTTCTGCCCGAATCGCACACATTCGCACGTGGACCTATGTTGCAAATCGTCCCGATTGGCTAGAAAACCCCTTTGCGTGGCAGGAGGCCACAAGAGCGCTCGAGGACAAACTGTCCGATGCCTTGCATGAGCGCCTGACACAACGTTTCGTGGATCGGCGGACCAGTGTCCTGACCCGCCGGTTGAGGGAGAAGACCTTGTCGGATGCCGTAATCGACGCCGAAGGCGGCGTCAGCGTTGAGGGACAGCACCTGGGCCGCATCGACGGCTTCCGATTCACGCCCGACCCGTCGGCCGATGCCAACGAAGCCAAGGCGCTGAAGGCGGCTGCCGACAAGGCTCTGGCGAGCGAGATCGAACGCCGCGCAAAAAGCCTGTCGGAAAGCCCCGCCGAACAACTGGACATCCTGCCCGACATGACTGTCGCGTGGCATGGCGCCCCGGTGGCGCGCCTGATTGCCGGAGACACGCCGCTCAAGCCCCGCGTTACGCTGATCGCCGACGAGCAATTGACCGGGCCTGCCCGCGATAACGTTCAGGACCGTCTCGACCGCTACGTCGCCGTCACGGTGACGAATGCGCTCAAGCCACTGTTCGACCTGCAGGACGATGCTGAAATTCCCGCCGCGGTTCGCGGGATTGCATTTCGTCTGGTTGAAACACTCGGAATCCTCGACCGCGCACCGATCGCCGATGAGATCAAGGCACTCGATCAGGAAGCCCGGTCCGTGCTGCGCAAGCATGGTGTCCGCTTCGGCGCCTTCCACGTCTTTGTGCCGCTTCTGCTGAAGCCTGCACCACGCAAACTCGCAGCCCAGCTCTGGGCGCTGAACGCAGGCGGCGCGGCTGGCGTCAGCCCGGAAGAAATCGACACCCGTCTCGTGCCCGAACTGGTCGCAAGCGGCCGCACCTCGGTGCTGCGCGACCCCGCCATTCCCGACACCGTTTACGGGCTGCTCGGCTTCAAGCCTGTGGGAAAACGCGTCGTGCGCATCGACATTCTCGAACGTCTCGGCGATGCGATCCGCGAAGCGATGGCATGGCGTCCGCTGTCAGCGGCACCCAGACCCGAAGGCCATGTCGACGGCTCATGCTTCCGCGTTGCGCCGAACATGACATCGCTTCTGGGGTGCAGCAACGAGGACATGGCCGAGGTCCTGGCTACGCTGGGCTTCCGCAAGGACCGCCGCCCGCCGCCGCCGGAAACCGAAACGCCAGCGCAGGACGCAAGTGCCGACAGCGCCTCAGCATCTGCAGAACCGGAACCGCACGAAGCCGAGCAGGATAGCAAGGCGGCACCGGCGTCCGTTCCGGCAGAACCCGCTGAGGAAGCACAGCCCGAAACTGCATCCGCCGAAAGCGCCACGGCGGACGCCAGCCCGGAAGAGCCCGGCGACGGTCTGATCGAGGTGTGGCGTCCCGGTGGTCGCCGCAATCAGGGACGCGGACGCCCGCAGCGCGGTCGCCGCGATACTGGCCCGGATGCGGGCGGTGAACGAAGAGAACGACCACCACACGCGGGCAAACGCGGCAAGGGCGACAAAGGCGGTAATCGCGGCGGCAAACCCGGCGGACAGAGCGGACCGCAGCGTGAACGCAGGCAGCCCGAGCGTCCGGTGGACCCGGATTCGCCATTCGCAAAGCTTGCCGCGCTCAAGAAGGATCTAGAGGGCAAATCCTGAACGGTACGGACAATCCCGGTGCAGCCGCCGCCGCGCAGCGTGTCGATCTGTGGCTTTGGCATGCCCGTTTCGCGCCGTCCCGGACACAGGCGTCAAATTTTGTCCGCGATGGCCGTGTGCGCATTAACAAGATCAAGGCAAAGCGTGCCAGCGCACTGGTACGCCTCGGCGATGTCATCACCTTCACAGGTCATCGCGTCATCAGGGTGGTAAGGGTTGATGCTCTTTCGGATAGAAGACTGGGCGCATCCGCCGCAGTTGAACTTTACACCGAACTTGGCGATACCACACAGCAGCATGGCTGATGCGGTATTGCCCCTATTGCCCGGCACGGGTACCTCCGCTAAGTCCTTCCCCGGTTTACGCAGACGCGCGCCTGCATCACGAAACAGCATTCGAATACGATTGAAGGATTGGACATGACCTACTTGGTCACCGACAACTGCATCAAATGCAAATACACCGATTGTGTCGAAGTGTGCCCGGTGGATTGTTTCTATGAAGGCGAGAACATGCTCGTCATCCATCCCGACGAGTGCATCGACTGCGGCGTTTGCGAACCCGAATGCCCCGCCGAAGCCATCAAGCCCGACACCGAACCCGGCCTTGAGAAATGGCTGACCATCAACACCGAGTATGCTTCCAAGTGGCCCAATATCACCCAGAAGCGGGACCATCCGAGTGATGCGGAAAAATTCGATGGCGAGACGGGCAAGTACGAAAAATACTTTTCCGAAGAGCCCGGCGCAGGCGATTGATATAGCCGTTTCAAAGGCCGGCTCCCGGCGCCGTTAACGACTATTTCCGCGCTGCGGCGCAGCAATATTCCATTTGTCCGTATTTTATGGTACATTAACCAGATCGGTCGCGCTTTGCGGCCGTGGCATTGGTTTTCATGATCAGAAAATCCGTTTGAAAAATGAATAGGGGGCACTTCGGGCAGCCCAAGCTGTTCCGGAGGGTTTCGTTTTGTCCCCTTGCCACGGCTGTGTTGCGCGCAACATTGGAATACGGCCCCAGAATGGGTGCTAAGCAGCCACCTGTTTTCTTCAGGTGCGGTTCTCAACACCGCATGTCTGTCAGATGGTGCCGTGATTGCAAGTGGACAGGACGGGCGAAGCCCGCTTCTGACCGCAGGGAAGCGTTGGAGAATTCATGAGCAGCAAGCCCCCCAAGAAAACTCAGACCCGCGAAGGCTTCAAGACGAACGAGTACATTGTCTATCCCGCGCACGGTGTCGGCAAGATCATCGCCATCGAAGAGCAGGAAATCGCCGGAGCGAAACTGGAACTTTTCGTCATCACCTTCGAGAAGGACAAGATGACGCTCCGCGTTCCCACCTCCAAGATCGCCAATGTCGGCATGCGCAAGCTTTCCGAAAGCGACTATGTCGGCAAGGCGCTGGAAACCCTCACCGGCCGTGCCCGTATCAAGCGCACCATGTGGAGCCGCCGCGCCCAGGAATATGAAGCCAAGATCAATTCCGGCGACCTGGGCTCGATCGCAGAGGTCGTTCGCGACCTGTATCGTTCCGACACGCAGCCCGAGCAGTCCTATTCCGAGCGCCAGCTCTATGAATCCGCGCTCGACCGCATGGCGCGCGAGATCGCTGCCGTGCGCGGATGCACCGAAACCGAGGCGATCCAGGAAATCGAGAAGATGCTCGCCAAGGGGCCGCGCCGGGGCGCCCGCACCGAGGCGGAAGCCGAAGAAGCCGACGGGGACAATCAGGAAGAAGCTGCCTGACTGATCCATCCCGGCCAAAATCCCTCCAATTCGGAGTGATGACGGTTAATTGAAAAGCCTGGCTGCCATGCAGCCAGGCTTTTTGCTTGTGCATCGCCTTACTGATACCGTACTTTCCCCTATATATAAGCGCAAAAATGCGTAGCGATTTTTGATCTGAATCGCGGGTTCATGCGTTGGCGGAAAGCCCTCAATCCGCAGATAAGGCAGGACAGCAATGGCGCAGACGTCTGGAAATGACCGCAGCATGGTTCGTGCAGCCATGGCTGCACCCTATCTGGAGCGCGAGGAAGAACACGATCTCGCGGTCCGCTGGGTGGAAAATGGCGATGACCGCGCCATGCACAAACTGATCGCGGCCCACATGCGTCTGGTGATCTCGATTGCCGCCCGTTTCCGGCATTTCGGCTTGCCGATGAGCGACATGATTCAGGAAGGCCACGTCGGCCTGCTTGAGGCCGCGCGCCGTTTCGAGCCCGCCCGCGAAGTGCGCTTTTCCACCTATGCAACCTGGTGGATCCGCGCCGCGATCCAGGATTACATCCTGCGCAACTGGTCCATCGTGCGCGGCGGCACAAGCTCGACCCAGAAGGCGCTGTTCTTCAATCTGCGCCGGCTGCGCGCGAAGCTTTCAGGCGGCCCGGACCGGCGCCCGGACGCGGAAATCCATGCCGAGATTGCAGAAGCGGTCGGCGTTTCCCAGGCAGACGTTGCCTTGATGGATTCACGGCTGTCCGGTCACGACGCCTCGCTCAACGCACCTGTCGCCGAAACCGATTCGGGCAATACTTCGGAGCGGCAGGATTTTCTCGTCAGCGACGATCCCCTGCCCGACGAAACGGTTGGCCGGGCCATAGACGAGGAGCGGCGCAAACGCTGGATCGACAGTGCCTTGAAGGTCCTCTCCGACCGCGAGCTTCGCATCGTGCGCGAGCGCCGGCTTTCGGAGGAAACCGTCACTCTGGAAGCGCTTGGCAAGAATCTCGGCATTTCCAAGGAACGCGTGCGGCAGATCGAAAACCGTGCGCTGGAAAAGCTGCGTGCTGCCCTTTTGCAGGAGCTGCCCGACGGCGATACGGCGATGATCTAGTTGAGATTCAGCGTCTCTAACGCTCGCTGACAACCTTGACGTGGTCGCCTGGCTTCAACGATTCCCCGGCCCGGATTCCATTCAGCGTCAGGAAGCGTTCCAGTTGTGCATCGGGATAAGACATTCGTTGTGCCAGCGAGACAGCCGTATCGCCGGGCCGAACCTGCTGAACCTTGATGCGCAACGGCGACACCGCATCCGCCGTCGCCCGGTCAACATAGTGGAACGTGTTGACCGCTGCGGCGAATTCGGTCTCGTCGTCTGCAGCAGGCTTCTGCGTGGCATGAATGAAGCGGTAGACGGAGCTGTCGCGCCCGCGGACAAGCGCGATGCGGAACTGCCATTGATCTGCCGTTGCGACGGCAAATGCGGCATCGCGGCCATTGACCTGTCCTTCCGAAACGGAACTCACCTCGCCACCGCGCACGGAATTGCGCTGCAAATGACGCACGAGACTCGTCCCTCTGGGAACATCGATGCCATCGAACCTCAGTATCGCGCCATCGGGAGCAAAGCCGACCACGGCATTGGGCGCATTCTGGACGCCATATCCGCTGGGCATGGTGAAGGTGATCCCAAGCCGCGGATGCAAGAATGTGCGCCCGCGCACGTAACCTTCGCTCGGGTCATCGCCGTAAAGAATGCCCTCGATCGCAGAAAGATAGGTGCTTTCATTACGCAATCCGCCATCCGCCTGCAGTAAGGCGTTAGCGTCACGCTTGGCTGCGGAAATCCGTTCCGGTGTCGTGGGATGCGTCGCCGTCAGCTCAACCCGGTTGGGATCGTAGTTGCGGTTCATCATGCGCGAATGCAGCGCCGTCTGCCGCTCAAGGGACGTCAGGAACGTGACCGCCGCGCGCGGATCATATCCGGCCTTTGCCATGATCCTGATACCGATTGCATCGGCTTCCAGTTCCTGCTGGCGCGAGAACTGCGCGATTTGCTTTTTAGCGTAGCTGAGCGCCTCGGTGCTGCTGTCAGAGCCGCCCGACACATCCGAGATCACCTTGCCGACAACGCTCGCCGAAGCTACCTGCTGCTCGCGCTGCAGCGCGTGGCGCGAATCGATATGTGCCATTTCATGGGCAATAACCGCTGCAAGTTCCGCCTCGCTATTCGCAAGAGCCAGAAGGCCGCGCGTGACATAAATGTAGCCGCCCGGCAACGAAAACGCGTTGATGCTTGGCGAATTGAGCAAGGTGACGTGATAACCATTCGGGCCGGATGCCGCGTCTTTCGCCAGCTTCGCCGTTACCGATTCCACATAGGCGTTCAGGTTGCCGCTCGAATAAGCGCCACCGAAAGCCGCAAGAACCTTGGGGTTTTCACGCGCCCCGATCCGCGCTTCCTGTCTTTCCCCGTTTGCCCCTGCAAGGAAGCCCGACGACCCGCCATCGAGGGAGGCACAACCTGCAACCAACCCGGCTGCCAGCACAACACCTAGAGTGCCGGCGGCGAGATCGCGCCAGCGCATCACACTGTTCTTTTCCCGGCGGTGAATTCGCCGGCTGGTATCTGGCCTAAAGCTCACGGCACTCTTGCTAGTGGCAGTTACGTTAAAAAGACGTTCCGAAGCCGATCATATATCCGCTCCAGCTGTCTCAGTCTTGGAAAAACGACATCCCGCCGCACAGAACGCGCGGATGCCCCAATCCGGCCACCGCCATAAGGCAACACCAACATGGCGAAATGGCGGCGTGATCTTGCGTCAAAATTCGCTTTCAGGTTCCAAATCGCGTAGATCACATGACTTGAACATCCTGACAATTATCGGACATTCCGTCTCGCATGACAGAAAGATTTTTCTCCCGTTTGCGCATTCCCGGTATCCGTCTATGCATCACAATGCTTCTGGCATTGATTGCTGTGACGGCACTTGCCCCCGATGGATACAGGGTGGCCGGCGCACAGGATCAGACAGCGAACCAGCCTGCTCCCACTCCCGCTCAGCCCGGCGCATCGGCGCAGCCTGCCGAAACGCAATCCGGGAATACAGCAGAAACGGCACCTGTCAGCACGGACGCACAGGATAACGAAGCAGAATCGCAATCTGTCAAACCGGCGAAAATCGCAGCCGCCCAGATCGATGAGCAGCGCGATACGGTCAACGCATGGAAAGCCTCCGTCGACCGCATCGAAGCTGCTTTGCGGCGCGACTCCGATGACGACAGGGAACTTGCAGACCTGCGGCGCGAAATGGAACCGATCCGCGACGAAGCCCCGGCAATCATTTCGCTTCTCCAGGAGCGCGTCAAAATCATCGAAGCCCGTATCGCCCAATTGGGCGAACCGCCAGCTGAGGGAGAGCCTGCGGAAGCACCCGCAATTCAGCAGGAACGCGAAACCCTGAACGCGGCGCTGGCGGATGTGCGCGGCGTCCTCACGCAGGCCAAGGTCATTCAGGTACAGGCGGAGCAGCTCGAGGCGCGTATTTCAGAGCGCCGTCGCGATCGTTTTGCCGCGCGGCTCTTTGAGCGCAACCGCCCGCCATATGATCCAAGCCTCCTGCGTGACGTGGTTGTGCAAGCGCCGCAGGTTCTCGGGCGCCTCAGCCTGCTCATGAGCGAAGGCACCCGGGCCACGATCACAAACATGAAACCGTCGAACGACCGCACCGCTGCAAATATCAACGGCTGGCTTGTGATCATCGCTGTCTCGATCACCATCGGCATCGCACTGGTAGTCGGCGGCCGCAGAAAACTCTCTGAGCTCTATCGCCGTGTACCGCGCGATTCCGCTCCCAGCAGGCTGGAAAAATTCGCCGGCGCAACCTGGCTTACTGTCGTCGATGCATTGGTGCCGATCGTATCGCTCTACATCATAATGGCCGCGATACGCGGATCGGGCTTTCTGCCAGACCGGCTGTTCATTGCGTTATTGAGCATCAATGTCGGCGTTGCCGTCTATCTCTTCCTGCGCGCAATCATCATTGCGGTGCTGGCGCCGCGTGCCCCTTCCTGGCGGCTGATCGCGATGCCGCAAGCCGCCGCCCTCAACCTGACGCGCGTACTGCTCACCATCAGCGCGTTCGTCGGGCTCGACGAGTGTCTCGACACAATCTTCGATCTGATTGCCGCCCCGCTCCAGATCGACATCGCCCGCAGCGGCTGGTTCGCGCTTATCATCGCGGGATTCGGGATCATCGCCCTTCGCATCCTCGTACGCGCCCGCATAGACCAGGACAGGGCAAGCGACGGTGACCTCATTCCCATCTCCCTCTCCGGGGAAACAGTTGCCACGAAGCCGTGGACATGGCTAAGGGTCCTCTACTGGGTGCTATTCAGCGGCCTCGCCATTGCCGCGCTGCTCGGATACGTGGCTCTTGCCGCATATGGCTCCACGCATATCACGCTTGCTTCAGCCATCATTGCGCTCACGACAATTCTCCTCGTCTTCACCGACGAGCTCGCAACCGTCCTTGTCAATAATCAGCACGGACCCAGCAGCGCCCTTGCCAGCAATTTCGGCGTTTCGCGTTCTGCGATGGACCAGATCATCGTTGTCATCAGCGGTGTGTTCCGCCTGTTCCTTGTCATTGCCGCCGCCGTGCTGGTGATGGTGCCTTGGGGTTTCGACGCCTGGCAGTGGAGCAGCTGGATACGCAGCGCCTTTTTCGGCGTTCAGATCGGTGAGATCAGCATTTCGCCTTCGACGATACTTTCCGCGCTTGCCGTATTCGCAGTCGGACTTATCGCCACACGCGCAGTCCGCGGCTGGTTCGACAACAAATACCTGCCACGGACGAAACTCGACATCGGCCTGAAATCTTCTGTTTCCACGGCCCTTGGATACGTTGGCGTTGTTCTGGCGGCCGCAATAGCGGTTTCTTTCGCGGGCTTCGATCTGGCCAATCTCGCCATCGTCGCCGGCGCCCTGTCACTTGGTATCGGTTTCGGGCTGCAATCCATCGTCAACAATTTCGTTTCCGGCCTGATCCTGCTGGCCGAACGTCCCGTGAAGGTCGGTGACTGGATTCAGGTTGCCGGCGAACAAGGCAACGTCAGGCGCATCAGCGTCCGTGCCACCGAAATTCAGACCTTCGACCGCGCGACCGTCATCGTTCCCAATTCCGACCTGATCTCAGGCGCCGTCAAGAACATGATGCTCTCGGACAAAACCGGGCGCATCACCATCACCATCGGCGTTGGCTACGACAGCGACGCCGACCAGGTACATGATGTGCTGATCGAGATCGCCAAGGCGCACCCCGACGTGCTCACCTCCCCCGAACCCAAGGCCTTTTTCGTCGACTTCGGTGCCAGCTCGCTTGATTTCCGCCTTTATGCCTATCTGGCCGACGTCGACAATTCGCTGTCAGTTTCAAGCGATCTGCGCTATGCGATCCTCAAGCGCTTCAGGGAGGAAGGCATCGAAATCCCCTACCCGCAAAGCGATGTTCATGTTCGCGGAGAGGTCAGTGTCGCCTCCCGCGCCCCGCGTACGCGCAAGAAAACCTGACACGGGGCCATGCAAGGTTGAGGAACTCTATGCCGCGCATCGATTTTCCGACACAGGCCGCTCGTATCATGTTTGCGGCAGCCGCTGCCGCAGGCCTTGCGTTAGCTCTGGCGGGATGTGCGGATTCTCGCGGCCCCCAACCCGCCTTTTACCAGAACCTTGCCCGCTCAGGAGGCCAGCTTGATGCGGGCAATGCGCTCAACCTGATCAACAACTACAGGCAGTCCCAGGGTGTCGGGGCGGTCAGTCTCAATCCCGCGCTTATGAGTCTGGCCAAGGGCTATGCCGCCTCGCTCGCCGGCAATGCTCGCACCAACCGCAACGTGCAGCCGGACGGCAAGCTGAGGGCGCGCCTGCAATCAGCAGGTTACCAGGCAGCTGACGTGGATGAGTCCGTCACTGCCGGCTACCACACCTTCGCCGAAGCGTTTTCCGGATGGCGCGACAGTCCGCCCCACCGCAAGACGATGCTGATGAAGAACGCAACAGAAATGGGCATCGCCGCGGCCTACGCACCCAACACAAGGTACAAGGTCTATTGGGTGCTCGTTATGGCACAGCCGAAATAGGCCCAGTCCACGTCCATGTTACAGCGGGCAGAGACCTACGCTTCCCTTATTTCCGGCTTCCGCTGGCAGATACCCGAACGTTTCAACATCGGTGTCGCGACGACGGACGCATGGGCCGCACGAGACCCGGAGCGTACCGCGATCCTGAACCGGCTTGCCACGGGAGAGGTTGAGCAGGTCACATACGGCCAGCTCGCCGGCCAGTCATCGCGGCTGGCATCGGAGCTTGCCGCGTCCGGTATCAGCGCGGGCGACCGCATCGCGATCCTGCTGCCGCAATGCCCGCAAACACCGATTGCGCATGCTGCCGTCTACAAGCTCGGCGCGATCGCAGTGCCGCTGGCCCTGCTGTTCGGACCCGACGCGCTTGGCTACAGGCTGGAAAACTCCGGCGCGAAATGCGTCATCACCTGTGCGCAGGGGCTGGAACGGCTTCAGGAGATCGAAAGCCTTCCATCAAGGCTGGAACTAATTGTTTCCATAGACGGTGCCTCAGGCCGCGCCGTCGCCTTCGACGACCTGGTGGCAAAAGGGAGCGAAGATTTCACCCCTGCCGACACGGGTCCGGACGATCCGGCCCTGATGATCTACACCTCCGGCACGACCGGCCCGGCGAAGGGCGCGCTGCACGGTCACCGCGTATTGCTCGGCCACATTCCCGGCGTCCAGATGCCGCATGAATTCCTGCCGCAAGAGGGGGACATCCTGTGGACCCCGGCGGACTGGGCATGGGCCGGAGGACTGCTCAACATCCTGCTGCCGGGCCTGCTGCTCGGCGTTCCGATCGTGGCGGCACGCTGGGAGAAATTCGATCCCGAGGCAGCATTTGCGCTCATGGAGCAGATGCGGATCCGCAATGCCTTCATCCCCCCGACGGCCCTGAAAATGATGCGTGCCGTCGAAAACCCATCTTCGCGCTATCGCCTTGATCTGCGCACGGTCGGTTCGGGCGGTGAATCGCTGGGCCGCGAGACATACGACTGGGCGCGCGCCGAACTGGGTCTCACGATCAACGAGTTTTACGGCCAGACCGAGTGCAACCTCGTGCTGTCCTCATGCGCGGACATCGGCATCAGCCGCGCTGGTGCGATCGGCAAGGCGGTGCCCGGCCACGAAGTCGCGATCATCGATGGCGCCGGCAATGTCCTTCCCGCCGGACAAACCGGCCAGATCGCCGTGCGGCGCCCGGACCCCGTGATGTTTCTGGAGTACTGGGACAATCCAGATGCCACACAAGCCAAATTCATCGGCGACTGGATGCTGACCGGTGACCAGGGCATGACCGATGACGATGGTTATGTCTTTTTCGTTGGCCGCGACGACGATGTGATTACGTCCTCGGGCTATCGCATCGGGCCGGGTGAAGTGGAGGATTGCCTTCTGACCCACCCAGCGGTCGCCCTGGCTGCAGCTGTCGGAAAACCTGACCCGGTACGCACCGAGATCGTCAAGGCCTTCATCGTGCTGAAAGCAGGTCACGAGCCGTCCGATAAACTGGCCGGCGAAATACAGACCTGGGTGCGCGAGCGCCTCGCCGCGCACGAATATCCTCGCGAGATCGCCTTTCGCAAAACACTGCCGCTGACGACGACCGGCAAGGTAATCCGCCGCCTGCTGCGTGAAGAAGCCTGATCCGGCTCGCCGGATCAGCCCTTGAGGCGGTGCTTGAGTGCCCGCGCACGCCCGCGCAGGCGCTCGAGCAGGTTGGCTGTCCTGAAGGCTGGCCCCGCACGTCCACCGGCCGAGACGACCACATCGCCCATCGCCATGCGCTCTCCCAGCATCAGTTCAGCCAGGGGATGGTCAGGCGTAGCGCAGGAATCGATGAACAAACCCGGCTGCTCGTTGAGCAGCAAGCGGACGGTCTCCATCAGCACATGTTTTCCGGGTGAATGGCGCGAATAGGATTCATCATACGCGATCTTCCACAGCCACGCCGTTCCCGACCCCATGAATACGATCAGTGAAGCAATGGGTATGCCCGAGGCCCGCATGGTCAGGATCTGCACCATGCCCCGTTCGCAAAGGGCCGCCACGGCTTTGCGGGTGAACTCGCTGGTGGCGGCAACGCTCTGCAAAGCGCTACCCGCCTCACCCTTCCATCCTGAGGATTCAAGCTGAAGAAATACGTCCAGTGATTTCCCGACGTCATCGGTGTCACGCGCCCGCTCGAAGGTCACGTCGCACTCGCGTTTGAGGGCGGAAATCTGCTGGCGCATGCGCTTGCGCCGTGACCCTTTGATGGTCGCTTGCAGATAGCTATCGCCATCGAGATCGGTGCGGGCAACCGCACGCTGGTGCCCGCCATGCACATAAAGCGGCTTGCGCACCGACAGCAACGCTGCGGCAAACGGGGTGTCGAGTGACAGGTTGGGCAGCATGACGATACCGGGCAGGCCATTGTCCATCGTGACCGCATCGAAGAGGGCAATCGTGGCGGCCTCGGCGCAATCTTTCGCGACCAGCGGCAGACAGGACGGCGCATAAGCGTGCGACCAGACCTCCACGACCGGAAACGGAACGCCCCAGCGGTTGATGCGCCTGAACGGCATCAGCCCGACCATGGTATCCCCCGACCAGGCGATGATGGCCTGCAACTGCTCGTCAGCCTCCAGCGCTGCTGCGGCGGGAACGGCGAATGCCGGATCGTTGAAGACATTCGGTGTGGCGGCACACTCGGCCAGCGCTTCCCAGGCCAAAGCATGCCGGGACAATTCAGCCCAGTTCACACGCTCGGTGCGGATTTGTTCCGCTGAAACCTTCACACCCGCACCACTCCGATCAGTGAACCCGCAATATGGCTGAGAAACCTATCAGCCGGCTTGCCGGGCGGCAAAGAGGGAACGTGAACACGCAATGGAACCGGGATGTGCGGTCGTCTTCGACAAAGGTTGCAACACGCAAAAGTAGCATCACCCGAAGTAATAAACATTCCAGATAGAAAATGCATTTATACGCAGGGACTTAGCTGATCCAGAAAACGTTAGATTAACATATCCGGAATACATTCCCTCACATTGAAACGACCGTCACGGGAACTTGCGCGCGCAAGAACTGCCGAAGAGACCCGCAGCGCCAACATGAACGTTACGAGGAAGTATATGGTCCTGTCCCGCCTGAAGAATCTGTCCATCTCCGCAAAAATCCCCGCCTTGGTCATCGTGTCCGCAGTCGCAATCGCCGCCGGCATCGGAACATCGGCCTATGTGGCGGCGAGCAAAGAAGAACACCGGCAGATCGAGGTTCGTTTCAATGCTCTGCTGGACAGCCGCAAGTCGGCATTGAACGACTATTTGAAGTCGATCGAGGAGGATCTCCGCGTCCTGGCTGCGAACCCGCGCACCCATGAAGCCCTGAAAGCGTTCCACGATGGCTATGGCGCCATGCCCGATGCCGTGAGCGCCCTGCAAAAGCTCTACATCGACGACAATCCGAACCCGCTTGGCGAAAAGCACAAGCTCGATGCCGCATCGGACGGCTCGGCCTATTCGCAGTCCCACGCCGTCTATCACGACGGTTTCCGCACCCTGCTGGAAGAGCGCGGATATTACGACATCTTCCTGTTCGATATGGACGGCAACCTCGTCTACACGGTGTTCAAGGAACGCGACTACGCGACCAATTTCGTCTCCGGCGAATGGGCCGAAACCGACCTCGGCAAGGTCTACCGGGCGGCACGGGACGCGTCCGACGCCGGCTTCATCACCTTCGAGGACTTCCGGCCCTACAAGCCCAGCTTCGACGCACCGGCGAGCTTCATGGCCAAGCCGATCTATGAAAATGGTCGGAAGATCGGCGTGCTCGCTTTCCAGATGCCCATCGACCGCATCAACACATTGATGAACAACGTCAGTGGCCTCGGTAATACCGGCGAAGCCATGATCATCGGCGCCGACAAGCTGATGCGTAACGATTCCAAATTTTCGGACGCAAACGACATCCTGGCGACCTCCATCGACGGACCCGCCATCGAGGTCGCACTGGCAGGCAATGCAACCATAGGCACATTGTCCGGTTACCGGGATACGAAGTTCGATATGGCGGCCACACCATTCGAGTACCGCGGCACGACCTGGGCGCTGGCAATCATGCAGGCTGAATCGGAAGTCGAAGCGCCTGTCGCCGCTATGCGCAACACCATGCTCATGATCGCGCTTGGTTTCCTTGCGGCTGTTTCCTTCGTCGGCTTTTTCTTCTCCCGCTCCATCACCCGTCCAATGGCTGGACTGACCGCAAAGATGCGCGACCTAGCCGAAGGCAATACCGAGATCGACCTGTCGGACGCTCAGCGGGGCGATGAACTTGGTGCCATGACCCGCGCCGTGCAGGTTTTCCGCGACAACGCCATCGAGCGGTCGCGTCTGGAAGCGGCCACCAGCCAGGATCGCGCCGCACAGGAACGCCGCCAGCAAAAGATCGAGACCCTGATTTCCGATTTCCGCGCCGAAGTCGCTTCCGCCCTCGACCAGGTTGCGGCAGCGACCACCGAAATGGAATCGACGGCAGGCGCCCTGACCTCGATTGCCGAGGAAACCAACCACCAGGCATCTTCCGCCGCTGCGGCTTCCGAGGAAGCCTCCACCAACGTCCAGACCGTCGCGTCTGCGGCGGAGGAGCTCACCGCATCGATCAATGAGATCGACCGCCAGGTCAGCGAGACGACCGATACGGTCAAGCGTGCGGCAAGCCGCGCGGCCTCGACCAACGAGCAGGTTGGAGTGCTTGCTGAAGCCGCCCAGAAGATCGGCGACGTTGTCGGCCTCATCTCCGACATCGCCGAACAGACCAACCTTCTCGCCTTGAACGCAACCATCGAGGCCGCCCGCGCCGGCGAGCAGGGCAAGGGCTTCGCGGTCGTCGCGGCGGAAGTGAAATCACTCGCCAACCAGACGGCCAAGGCAACAGAGGAAATCGCCCAGCAGATTTCCGGCATCCAGGGATCGACCGGAGATGCCGTCGCATCGATCTCCGAAATCGCCAGCATCATGACCGAGGTGGAAGGCTTCACCGCCTCGATCGCAGCAGCCGTGCGCCAGCAGGGTTCTGCAACCAGCGAAATCAGCCGCAATGTCCAGGAGGCGTCTACCGGAACCCAGGTTGTCGCCGAAAACGTTTCGGGCGTAACCAACGCATCGAACGAGACAAGCCAGTCGGCGACCCAGGTTGCCGCCGCCACGACGCAGCTTGCAGAACTGACGGTCCGGCTCAAGGAATCGGTCGACGGATTCCTTGAAGAAGTTGCCGCTGCGTAATATTCATGCAAGTAATACGATTCTTTCCGTAGCATTGTATCTTGTTACGGGAAGAATTTCTGATTTTAGAACCCGACCTTACACGACGCATATATATTCCTTAACCAATCTCGTTGAGGATTCTCCTTTAGATTCAGAACCGATCTGTCGGGTTCAGGGGGAATTATGAAAAAGCTGTCCGGTTTCCTGTCGCGCCTTCCGCTGAGCTGGAAAGCGTCATCGCTGGTGGTTGCACTGACCGCTGCCACCATCATCACGCTTGCCATGGTCGTGCAGATGATGATGCAGCGAAGCATCGCGGATGAAGTCATCGAGCGGCAGGCGAAAAACCTGCGCATCGCCGCGTCCATCATGCATGGCGCGATCATCGGGCTGAACGTTACATGGACCGAAGATGGCAATGTCGATCGCCTGACCGTCGATTCGATTCCCGGATTCCTGTCCCACGACATGATCGACAAGGTTGGCAAACTCACCGGAGAAACGGCCACCGTCTTCGTCTGGGACGAAAAGACAAAGGACTTCTGGCGCCGCACGACGAATATCGTGAAACCGGACGGTTCGCGCGCAGTCGGTACTCAGCTGGGACAGAACGGGGCCGTCTATCCGGTGGTCACCAAAGGAGAAACTTTCCTCGGCGAAGCAGTCATCCTCGGCCTTCCCTACTACACGATCTACAAGCCGATCTTCGATTCCAAGGACAACGTCATCGGCATTCTCTATGCCGGCGTCCAGAAGGATCGCCTCGCCGGCCGAATCCACAACATGCGCACCAGCATCGCGACCGCTGCCCTCGCCCTGATCGCCATGGCAGCCGTAATCGGGCTACTTGCGTTCCGGCACATGCTTCGTCCGATCCCGACCCTTTCGCGTGTCATGTCGAAGCTCGCCAATAACGAAACCGAAGTCGAGGTTCCCTACGCGGAGCGGGGCGACGAAATCGGCGAGATCGCACGCACCGTCAGGGTCTTCCGCGACAACGCCATCGAGCGCAAGAAACTGGAAGAGGCAACCGGCAGAAACCACGAAGCCGAGCAGACACGCCAGCGCAAGATCGAAGCGCTCATCAACAATTTCCGTTCGGAAGTGGCTTCCGCGCTCGAGCAGGTCACCTCCGCAACCGACCGCATGGAGACCACGGCCGGTTCACTGACGTCCATTGCCGATGCGACCAATCAGAAAGCCTCGTCCGCCGCGGCTGCTTCGGAGGAAGCTTCGGAAAACGTCGAGACCGTCGCTGCGGCAACCGAAGAATTGTCGGCATCGATTGGCGAGATCGACAGCAAGGTCGCGCAGACCAACGAGGTCGTCAAACGCGCATCAAACCGGGCGGCCTCCACCAACGAACAGGTTGGCGCTCTCGCCGAAGCCGCCCAGAAGATCGGCGACGTTGTCGGCCTCATCTCCGACATCGCCGAACAGACCAATCTGCTGGCACTCAACGCAACCATCGAGGCCGCGCGCGCCGGCGAGATGGGTAAGGGATTTGCGGTCGTCGCGGCGGAAGTGAAATCGCTTGCCAACCAGACGGCCAAGGCCACAGAGGAAATTTCCCAGCAGATCTCCGGTATCCAGAATTCAACGACCGATGCCGTTGAATCGATCGGGGAAATCACCAGGGTCATGGCCGAGGTTGACGAGTTCACCGCCGCAATCGCTGAAGCCATACGCCAGCAGGGCGAAGCGACCAGCGAGATCAGCGGCAACGTCAACAAGGCTTCAAGCGGCACTCAGGTCGTTGCAGCCAACATCACCGGCGTGACCGAAACCGCTGCTGAAACCAACGAATCCGCGACCAATGTCGCAGCCGCGACCCGGGAACTGGTGGACCTTACCGATCGCCTGAAAAATTCCGTCGATACTTTCCTCGACGAAGTCGCAGCCGCCTGACGGCATCGAAATACGGATCGAAACGCCCGGCTCAGGCCGGGCGTTTTGCTTTGCGGCCTGTTCAGCCGCCGAATCCGCCGGTTCTCAGATAGGCATCCTCCTCGGGCGTAGACACCCGGTCCAGGATTGCACTGCGGTGTGGGAAGCGTCCAAAGCGGCGGATCGGATCCATGTGCACAAGCGCATAGTGATACCCTTCGTCATCGCCGTCCGCCCGGCACAAATCCACACATCGGGTTTGCGCGGCAATGTCTTCGGCATGCATGAATGGCATGTAGAAGAACCGCCGCGCGGGATACGGGTATGCGCGGTGATACCCTCGGGCCAGCGATTCCTCGGCAAGCGCAAGCGCCTGCGCATCGGTTGCGAACATGCGCGGGGTATCACGGAACATGTTACGCGGCATCTGGTCGAGCAACAGGATCAGCGCCAGCATCGAATGCGGCGCGTCCCGCCACGCCTCTAGCTCCCCGGCACAGGCTGCTTCAAACGCCGCACCGCACTCGGTGCGGCATGATTCGTCAAAGGCCCCGTCGCCGCTGAACCAGGCTTGCGGACCTGCCTTCCACCAGAAAGACAGAATCTGATTGGGATCCGGCAATTCACCACCTCTCAAAGCCTGAAATCTCCCACCTCGATCTTCTTGAACAGATTGAGATCAAGCAGCTCAAAGGCCATCGACTCGGGATTGTTGAAATAAATCGGATCACCGCACCGCCGCGGATCAAAGCCCTGGTTGCGGAGATCGATTTTCTTGACCTTGAAAGTGCCGGTGATGTCGAGCGTTCGCTGCAAACGCAGAAAAACCGGGCGGGCGTAGGCGGGCAACTGCTGCTCGAGATGAGCATGCAGCGCCGTAAGGTCCAACCCCTCGTCGCTGACGATCGCCGCCATGCCCGCACGCCCGTTGTGAAGCGGAACCTGAACACCATAGACGTTCACCTCGCGCACGCCGGGAAAGATCGACATGACTTCCTCGACTTCGGACGTCGACACGTTTTCTTCCTTCCAGCGGAACGTATCCCCGATACGATCGATGAAATAGAAATAGCCGAACCTGTCCTTACGCATGAGATCGCCGGTCCGGAACCAGGCGTCACCCTGCTGGAAAACGTTGTGGAGTATCTTCTTCTCCGTGGCTTCCCGGTCGGAATATCCATCGAAGCGCTGTGCCGGCCTGTCAGGGTCGATCACGATCTTCCCGATCGCCTCGCCGGTTTCATCGGGAGCGCACTCGATGCAATGCCCGTCAGGACCGCGAACGGGCTGTTCCGTTTCAACGTTATAGCGAACGAGTTTGGTCTGGAATCGATGTTCGAGCCATTTCGGAATCCGTCCGACCGAACCCGGCTTGCCATCTAGGTTGAACATGGTGACGTTGCCCTCGGTCGCAGCGTACCATTCGATGATCTTCGGAATGCGAAAGCGCGTCTTGAAACTCATCCAGATGTCCGGTCGCAATCCGTTTCCGTTGCAGAACCGAAGGCTGTGCCGGGTTTCATTCTCACTCGTCGGCGCATTCAGCAGATAGCGGCACAACTCACCGATATACTGGAAGGCGGTGCATTCGTGCTCCACGATATCGTCCCAGAAGTGACGCGCGGAGAACTTGTCCCGGATCACGACCGCCCCGCCGGCAGTCAGCGTAATGCCAACCGCGAGAACCCCGCCAGCCGTGTGATAAAGCGGCTGAGCAACATAGATTCGGTCATCAGGCTGAGCGTCGCAAATCGAGGAAAAGCCGTTCATCACCGCTTGCACGCGGTAGTGGCTGATGATCGCCGCTTTCGGCAATCCCGTCGTGCCGCTGGTGTAGATGTAAAGAGCCGGATCCTCATTCGTCAGCCTCGGCTTGCGCTTCGGCGGCAATGGTGTCGGCGGCATCTGGGAAACCGCCTCATAGAGCGAATGCCCCTGCCCGTTACCATGCCCTGCCACCCACAACTGCGGCTGGGCTGCCAGATGCGGCCTCAGGCCATTGAAGACATCGAGAAATTCGCCGGAAAAAATCGTATGGCGGCACGGCACGATGTTCATGCAATGCGCAAGGGACTGTCCGCTCAGGTTCGTGTTCAATAGCGCGACACGCGCACCAGCGCGAACCAGCCCGAACCAGATCGCCAGATATTCCGGGCAGTTGCCCATCATCAGCGAGATGTTGTCGCCGTGGCGAATGCCGATGCTCTGGGCCCAATGCGCATATTGGTTGGCCCGTGAGTTCATCATTCCGTACTTGTAGCTTCGCCCCCCGCCGATCAGGGCTGTCCGGTCCGCGTATTTCTGCGCCAGATCGTCAAGCATGTCGGGAACGGTATGGGTCGAATCACGCGCAATCGCGGACACGCGTCTGAGCGTGCGTATCGCCCCGCGGAAATAGGTGATCTCGCTACTCAGGCGCTCGATCAGACCCATGCGTCTCCCCTTGGCAGCCTGCACCATGGCGATGCAGCCTTTAGACTGCGGATGCTTCCCCGCAGACGGCATTCTTTTCGCGCGTTTCAGATTTTAATATGCCGTATGATCAACAAAGCGCTCCTTGCACGACATGGCAAGATGCCTTATCGGCACCACCGCAATCCGATCGGAGCTTACCATGACAATAGCACAGGAACTGGACGTCACAGGGATGTTGTGCCCGCTGCCGGTTCTCAAGGCACGCAAGGCGCTTCAGTCGGCGCCAGCGGGAAGCTTGCTGGTTGTTATTGCGACAGACCCGGCTGCCGCAATCGACATTCCGCATTTTTGTTCCGAGACGGGGCACGAACTGGTTTCAAGTGAGCGCGACGGCGAACGTCTCGTGTTCACCATCAGGCGAAAGGACTCAAGCCGGGCCCAAACTTGAGCCTCTCGCACTAGTGAGCCGGCTTGCGCCTTGGCATCGGAACGCTCATCCCCGCCACCGTCGGATCAACGGCCTGCAATTCGACAGCTGAACCGCTCTGCAGCCCGGTTTCCACTGCGGGAAGTGCGGTGGCACTTGCAATCGTCGGGCGCCGTGGAGGCGCGGGGATCGTGCGTGGCATCGACATGGTCGCCAGATCGTCTTTCGGCAACAGCCCGTTGGCGCTGACCGGACTCCCCTGCCGCGGGCCCGACAGATAGGCCGCAATGCGCTGGGCGCGGCTGCCTCCGCTGCCCGAACTGATCTGGATCGCGGCAGCGCCTTTGCCCGACACTGAATTGAATCCGGAATCTTCCTGGTCATCCGGATCATCGCCGATATCGACGATCGGCACGTCGAACCCGAAAGATGCGATCTCCCTCGGGATAGGCTGGCGCTGTGATTTCGGCTTGCAGATATAAGGCCGCATATCGACCGGCTTTCTGCCCGAGCCACGGAAGGACTCGATCATGGTTGGACGGCCGCTGAAGAACCCCCGCGACCTGTCAAAGCCGTTCTCCAGCATGTGTGCCGCAACCAGTGCACGGTAGGATCCGTTTGGCGCGCCAAGCACAACGGCAATCAGGTGCTTGTTTCCGCGTTTGGCTGACGCAACGAGATTGTAGCCCCCGGCGCAGATGTAGCCGGTCTTCATACCCGTCGCGCCCGGATAGCGGCCGATCAGCCGGTTGTGCGAGCGCAGCACCCTTTTTCCGACCCTGATACCGGGAATCGAAAACAGGAATTGATACTCGGGAAATTCGCGCAGGATCGCTCTGGCAAGAACCGCCATGTCACGCGCGGTCGTGTATTGCCCGCGGTCATGCAGACCATGCGGATTGACGAAACGTGACGACGTCATGCCAAGCCGTTGGGCCGTGGAATTCATCAGCGAGACGAACGCCGGCTCGCTTCCGGACACGGTTTCCCCGATCGCGACCGCAATATCGTTTGCCGACTTGACGATCAGCATTTTCAGCGCGCTCGACAGCGTGATCCGCGTTCCGACCGGGAAACCCATCTTGCTTGGCGGATTGGACAGCGCGTTCTGACTGATCAAAACCGGTGAATCCGGCTGAAGCTGCCCCGCGCGTAGCGCCGAAAAGGCAACATAGGCCGTCATGAGTTTGGTGATCGAAGCCGGATGCCATCGGTCGAAAGCCCTGTGCGCAAACAGCACCTCGCCGCTATCCACATCAATGAGAATGGCTGGACCCGCGCGCGAATCCGTGCTCGCCAGAACACCGGCGAAGAACACAAACACGGCCATGATCGCCGTAAGCAAACGGCGGCTTTTCATAGGCACGGGCGGGTGGCCTCTCCTGGTTCGGCCGGCTTGTATTGAAAACCGGCATGAACAGCGCGTTGACTGGCAAAAAAGCTTGCTGACAGCCACCGCCGTCAGAACAATATGCTGGTCCCCAGCCATTGAAGCAGCCGAGTCATACCGTGTTCGCGCATGCAGCGTAAAGGGAGGATTTCGCTATGGAGGAAATCAAGCCGCTTCCGAATCCGCCAGTTGCGACACGCCCGGCATGTCTTGAGGCGGAGAATCGGCGATGATCGTGCACATCGTTTCCGTATCAAGCGGGACCCTGATAACCAGCTCGTTCAGATCAGAATCCTTGCCGCCGTGGGCGCGGATCAAGGCACCTTTGGCTTTCGCGACGATGCGGCTGAGGGCTGCAATCAACACCGGCGCCTCAGCGCTATCTGCTGCATGCAATGGCTTTTGCTCGTCGCTTTCCTTGATTTCACGGAAAATGAACTGCGCGCTTTTCTGATCGACAATCGAACCCTGGACATAGATGACCGGGACTTCCTGCAGTGATCTTGCCCAGACGGACGACAAGGCAAACCGGAAAACCTTGCGCAGCGAGGACGTGCATCCGACCAGCGGCGGCAACGAGTTGTGCCGCACATTGTTCTGGGTAACCCCCTCCCTCCCCATCATTTCACTGAGCCAGGACGTGATCAGCATTTCCGACATGACGCTGACAGGCCCGTTCTCCGGATCGGACGCCGAACTGTCGAGCAGGATCATGCAGGCGTCGAACAATTGCTTGTAATCGTTGATGCGCAGCTTCATCGCGCGCAGCTTCTGCTCAAGCTCTGATCTGCGCTCGGTTTCCTCCCGCATGTCGGAAACCAGTTCGGAAACATCGGTCAGCAGCACCGTGAAGCCACGGCTGGAGCCGTCTGAGCGTGACTGCTCGGATGACGAGAACAGACAGGGTATGCGTTTCTTGCCGGCCAGAACCTCGCAGGTCGTTTCCACAGCCCCCTGCTCGGCGAGTTGCTTGCCGGTACAGGTATGCCCTTCGATCTGCAGCGCGCCCTTGTCAATCGCGCCTGCGATTTCGACATCATTGTCAACGCCAAACAGCGCCAGCGCATCCGCGTTGGCGGCGGTGACATAGCCGTGTTCGGATAGCGCGATCATCGGCATCGGGATGTCCTCGATGCCGGAATCGCCGCCCCCGAAACCGTCCTCCGCGGTCGCAGATGCGATGAACATCAAGTCGTTGATGGCATCGCATAGCCGTGTCATCTCCGCGCCCGTGACACCCTCGACGCTGATCTTGCCTTCACCGGCGCCGGAATCATTGAAGGAATGCTCGATCGCCATGGTGATGGAGCGCAGTGGCGATATGACCAACCGGCCAAGAAGCAGCATGGTGATCAGCGCCACGCCGAAGGCAATGAAAAGCCCGAACGCCCCCTGCTTGACGAGATCATCAAGAATGGCCCTGTGCTCGGCCGACGCGTCATAGCGAAGGAGCAGCCCGTGATCGAGCCGCATCGCATCAGCACTGAGGAAAATCTCAAACCTCTTGTCGGACATGGAAAATTCGACGGGATGGGCCATCATCCTCGCCTTTTGCCATGTCATGAAGGGCGCATCCCCGAAGGCTGCAAGTTCCGCACCGATGGCATCCGTGATCCTGCCGCCCTTGACAGGCGTCGAGCGGACGAGGTTCTCCCCCATTTCCTTCATGTCGAAGAGATCATGATTGGCGCGGTTGTCGAGCGCCCCCGCCACGAGATCGCGCACATGGGTTTCCAGTGACGCCAGCATCTCGCTTTTGCGGTAGATGTAGCTTGGGAGAACAAACGCCATGTCCATGGCAACTAGGGCGACAAGAACGCAAGCACCGACAAGCCGGCACAGCCGGCTGCCAAGTGCGGCCGACAAAAACGATCCAGACTTCTTGTCGCTTTTCTGGCGAGACATTCGCAAAACTCAACGAGCCAACGGCGGCGGCCGCCCATCTTGGGAGTTTTGCCCACAGCCCTTAGGACATGGTTAAAATCCGGCTGAGAATGCCTCTTATCTGGACATTTTCCTTGTTATTATCCGATGGTTAGGTGAAACAAGGGTAAGTGCCGTTGCGTGAATTCGGGAGGTTCTTCATGACGCTGGCTAAACCGGGTTGCGCTCATTCCCGCTGGGGAATTCGCAAGTCGATGTGGCAGGCATTTGCAAAACTAACGGCCTGCGTCACATTTCTCGCATCCTTCGTCATTGTTTCCCCTTTAATGGCGCAAAATTTCGCCATTTCTCCGCAATACGACTCCGTTGGCCATTTTCACGAAGGCCTGGCGCCCGCCATGCAAGAGGGATCGTGGGGTTTTATCGACACGAGCGGCAACTGGGTTTTGAAACCGCAATACGAAAGCGTCTACCGTGGTGGCGACGGCCGGTTCGGCATCAAGCGCAATGGCCTGTGGGGGTTCATCTCAACCGGGGGTGAACTCGTGATCGAACCGCAATTCGCCGAAATTCGCGGCTTCAGCGACGGTGTCGCCCGCGTGCGCAAGAACGATGACGGCTGGTTCTACATAAATCGCAACGGCGATCGGGAATCCGATGAGATTTATATCGAGGCAACCGACCGCGTCGACGGTCTCGCCATGGTCAAGATCGACAACGAAAACATCGGCAAACGCTGGGTCATTCTCGATCCGCGTGGCGCGATCCAGGAGAGTTGGGACCTTCCGCAAGACGCAATCGAGAGTTTCTCGGCATTCTCGGAAGGTTTCGCCACCGCCAAGACCGAACGCGGAACCATCTACATGAGTACCGAAGGACGCGTGCTGTTCGATGGCGGTGCGATCACTGGCGGGCGCCCGTTCAGCGAGGGCCTTGCCGCTGGCAGCAACGGTCAGAAATGGGGATTTTTCGACAAGGACGCCAAGACGGTTATCGGGCTTGGCCTCGACGGAGCCCGCGATTTCTCGCAAGGCGTGGCTCCGGCAGCAGCCGGTGGCAAATGGGGGTACATCGACAAGAAAGGCGGCACCGTCTACCCGCCCACTTTCGACGCGGCCTATTCCTTCCGCGAGGGCTACGCAACGATCAAGCAGAACGGCAAGTTCGGGTTTTTGCAAATCGACGGGAACGGAAAGATCAGCATCTTCGTCGAGCCGCAATACGAAGACGTCTACGGTTTCCACGAAGGCCTGGCTCCGGTCATGCAGAACGGCAAATGGGGATTCATTTCCGCAGCCGGCGCGGATTACAGCCTGGTCCGCGGTGTTGGCGAACTAACCCCGAACTGATCACCCCTGTTGGCCTGAGGCCGGATAAGCACACCCCTTCATGGCGCGTATCTTCATCAGCCACTCCAGCGCGAACAACGCGGAAGCCCTCGCCATCGCCAAGTGGCTCGGCGAACAGGGCTGGGACGATGTCTTCCTCGACATAGACCCTCAGCGCGGGTTGATTGCCGGCGAGCGGTGGCAGAACGCATTGAAGTCCGCTGCCAGCCGCTGCGAGGTGGTCGTCTTCATTCTCTCGCCGGCCTGGGTCAATTCAAAATGGTGCCTCGCCGAATTCCTGCTCGCCAAGCAGATGAACAAACGCATCATGGGCGTGCTGGCGGAAAAGACCGATATTTCTGCCCTGCCAGTGGAAATGACTGCTGAATACCAGCTCGTCGATTTGTCGGCGCCGGGCCCGGTCGAGGAGATTGGCGTCGAGGTCGACCGGAAGCCGGTCAAGGTGAAATTCGCCACGGATGGCCTGACACGGCTGCGCCACGGCCTTCAGCTTTCCGGTATCGATGCCGGCTTTTTCCATTGGCCGCCGGATGACGATCCCGACCGCTCGCCTTATCCGGGCCTGCGCCCCCTCGACACCGAGGACGCCGGCATCTTCTTCGGCCGTGACGGGCAGATCATAACCGGGCTCGACCTCGTTCGCCGATTGCGCGATGCCGGAGCACCGCGACTGATGGTTATTCTCGGCGCATCTGGCAGCGGCAAATCCTCGTTCATGCGTGCAGGGCTGTTGCCGCGCCTCGACCGCGACGACCGCCATTTCACCGTGGTGCCGCCGGTCCGTCCAGAACGCGGCGCGCTATATGGTGAGACCGGCCTGCTGAACGCACTTTGCGACGCATTCGCCGCCTCGGGCAAATCAAGGAACCGCGCCGGCATACGCAAGGCGATCGAAGCGGGTGCCGAAACGGTCGCGGACCTTCTTGCCGAACTCGTCGATATGGAAAGCCGCGCCGCAGCCGCGAGTGACGGCACAACCGGCTTCCGCCATGCGGTCATATTGCCTGTCGATCAGGGCGAGGCCCTGTTCGCTGCGGAAGGCCGTGAGGAGGCGATTCACTTCCTGGAACTGTTCCGCGATCTGCTGAAACAGGAAGACGTACCCGTGATCGGCATGATTACGATCCGCTCCGACAACTACGAACGGCTGCAGACCGAGGAAGCGCTCGAAAACATCCGTAGCGAACTGCTGTCGCTGCCTCCCATGCCCGGCGGTGCCTACGGCGAGGTGATCGAGGGTCCCGCCCGCCGATTGACCCAATCGGGACGAAGGTTTGCGCTCGACGAAACCCTCGTCGAGACACTTCTCTCCGACATCGAGAAAGGCGGTTCCAAGGATGCCCTGCCGCTGCTGGCGTTCACGCTGGAGCGGCTCTACAGCGACTATGGCCACGACCGCGACCTGACCCTGACCGAGTACAATGAACTCGGCGGCATCCGTGGTTCGATCAATGCCGCAGTTGAACGCGCGCTGAAAAACGCCGACGGCAACGGAGCCATTCCGGCCGACCGTGGAGCCCGCCTTGCCCTGCTGCGCCGCGGTCTCATCCCCTGGCTGGCCGGCATCGATCCCGATACCGGATCCCCACGCCGGCGTGTTGCCCGCCTGTCTGAAATTCCCGCCGAAGCCCGTCCTCTCATGGAGCTTCTGGTCGAGGAACGCTTGCTGGCAACCGATGTCGATCCCGACACCCGCGAGACAACCATCGAGCCAGCCCACGAAGCGCTGCTGCGGCAATGGGGGCGGCTGGAGGGATGGCTTGAAGAGGACTTGCGCGAGCTGACGGCCATCGAGGGTGTGCGCCGCGCCGCGCGCGACTGGGCGGCCAACGGCAAGAACCCGCAATGGCTCGCCCATGTTGCCGGCAGGTTGGAAGACGCGGAGGCCGCCGCTCACCGCGAAGACCTGAAAGACCTTCTGCAACCGACGGATCGCGAATATCTCGAAGCAGCCCGGGAGGCGGAAGACCGGCGCGCGAGAGCCGAGCTGATCGCGCTGCGCCGCCAGCGCATGCTGGCCGTGATTGCCGGCGGCATCTTTGCCGCTGCGAGTGTCGTCGCAGGGGTATTGTGGTCCCAGGCAGATGCCGCCCGCAAGGCCGAGGAAGTCGCCCGCAGGCAGGAAGAGGTCCAGCGTGTCCATGCTCAGGCATCCGAAAAGATCGCCCGTTCCCGGCTGTCCCTTGCCGAAGGCAATGTCGAAGACGCCATCGCACTGGCGCTCGAAGGCTACAAACTGGAGACCTCGCCTGAATCGCGCTCCGCCGCTCTGACGTCGCTCATGGAGGTTTCCCCCAACCTCACCGCGGTGATACGCGGCGCGGGTGCGAATGCGGCTGCGCTCGGCTGGGACAGGGACGCCATCACCATCGCGGCGCGCGGCGCCAGTCTGCGCAGCTTTTCACCTCAGGGCGAATTCCGTGACACGACCGATTTGCTGATCGGCGGCGCACCGGACCCGCAATGGCTGCATGATCCCGTGTTCGTGGCCGGTCTTGCCGGCGGCGGCACGGTGACCGTTCTTACCAGCGGTGAATTGCTGATTTCAGCCAGGAGCGGTTCCATCACGTCCGTACCCGCGCCAACGGGTGACCAACCGCTTTACGCCGGCCCGCACAGAATCACTGCAAGCCAGGATGCCAATGTCTATGCCATGGCACGCACCGATCGCTCGGTGCTGATCCGCCGTTGCGAGCTTGAAACCGACCGTCCCGCCTGCCGTGATCAGGTGATAGACACACTGGAGCCCGAAGCACTGGCGCTGACCCGTGACGGGTCCCTGCTGGCCGTCGCCGGACCTGACGGCGCAATCGCCATCCACAATACCGCGACCGGTGCACAAACCGCTGGCGGCCCGGCAGGGCAGGCAAGCCCGCTGTCGCTTGGCTGGTCAAACGACAACGCGGTCCTTGCCGTCGGCACACGCGGCGGAGCCTTGTCGCTTGTGGATGTTAATGCGCTCGCGCCCGAATCCGGTGCTGGCCTGCTGGCTTCGCAGAAGATTTCAAGGGGTGCGGTTGTTGCCTTGCGCTGGTCACCGGACGGCGACCGGCTCGCGGCAGTCTGCGACGAGCAGGAAATCTGCATTTTCGAATTGGCCGAAAAATCCGAAAACGCTCTGGAAGAGCCGGGCCAGCGACTCTTCGGCCACACCGGCGCGATCGCCGGCATGAACTGGTCTCCTGATGGAACAGCCCTGGCAAGCATCGCGACCGATTCCAGCCTGCGCATCTGGTCGCTGGGCGAGGACACCCGGCTGCGGCACGATCTTGAACCGGCAACATGGCATCCGCTGCTTGCCATTGATGCCGATCCCGAGTCAGGCCGCATCGTGGCTGCCGACGATAGCGGCGGCATTCATGTCTGGAATGCAGCCGATGCGCTGGCCGCACCCTTGCACGTTGCGTCAGCCGGCGAACCCGACGCAGTCAGTTCGGTTGCCCTGTCTGCGCACGGTCATATCGCCGCCATCCATGAACGCATCGGGCTTGCCCGCGGCAACGCGAATGGCAGCGGTGATTCCATGCCTCTACTGCCCATCCCGGGAAACCGTGTCGCCAGGGCCGACATCAATTCAGGTGGTCTGGTCGCCGCCGTGCCCGCGCGAGCCAACACGGTCGCGCTCTACGACCCAGCCAGCGAGACATTGCGCAACATCGACGGTCCTGCCGATCAGGGCGAGCCCTTCGGCGTTGTTTTCTCCCCTGATGGAACGCGGCTTTTCACAAGTCAAACCAACGGCGCGCTTATGGAGTGGCCGCTTGAAGCGGGGTCATCGCCGCGCGTCATTGCCGATCCGGCTGCATCCGGGCCGGATGCCATCGGCGGAGGAAGCCTGTCCGTCTCGCCCGACGGGCGCTGGCTCACCGCATCGAACGCGCCGCGCATCGTCATCCATGACCTGTCTGGCGCAAACGACCCTTTGCGGCTCGAATTCGACGCTGGCGACCGTGACGTCAAGACGGTCGCATTCTCACCCGACGGCCGTAAGCTCGCCGCGCTGTTGTCGAACGGCAAGCTCTATGTCTGGACCTGGGACGGAGGAGCCGCCGAACGCTTTGCCACAACGCGCGCCGTGCCTGAACGCTCGATCGCAGGAAAGGCGGCCAACCGGCGACGCGCAGCAAGCTGGATCGTCTGGAACAGCAGCAACACGCTGGCGGTTGCTACCGCGGCAGGGCGCGTGCAGATTTTGAACCTTGATGAAGCGGCCTGGCGGGATCGCGCCGCGGCAATCACCGTCTCGGATTTTTCGGCCGGAGGTTAACTGGGGGGATGACCATGTCGATACGCTCACGCAGAAGCAAACTGCATCTGGCAGCAAGTGCATTCGCGCTTGGTGCTGCATTGCTTCTGTCGCCGCATCCTGCGTCCGCCGGTGAAATCGAACCTGTTGCACCGCTTGCGGCATCTTTCGACATAGCCATGCCGCTGCGCGAAGCCACGGCTCAGCGGACGTGGACCCAGATCGTCTGGGACAATGCGACGAACCGCCTTGCTCGGCGCACCTATACACTCATGGATCCGCTCGGCGCTCGCGGGCTCGATCTTTCCTGGGACGGTGACGCGGAAAGCCGCAAGGCCGATGGCCCCGTCACCGGCACAGGCACGCTGACATGGCGGGAGCCCGGAAGCCGCGCCTATGACGAGACGGCGCGCGTTGCGACCTATTCCGGCGAAGTGCTGAACGGCCATCCGCACGGAAAAGGCACCTATACGCACCGCTCCGGCGTTTCTTACGCCGGCAGATGGGAAGGTGGACTGATGCACGGGCAGGGACGGTTGTTCCTGCCCAATGGCGATCAATATTCAGGCGGCTTTGCTCATGGCAAACCCGACGGCGACGGCATCTATATCGATGCGACGGGAACCATCTATCAGGGCCGGTTTGCAGACGGGCTTCGCAACGGCGATGGCAGTCTCTATCCGGCAACGGGAGAGCCATATACGGCAAGCTGGCGAGGCGGCGAAGCGATAACCGAAACCATCCGGTATTTGAAGCCGGCTGAACAGATTTATCCGCCGGTCCTGTGGGCGCAATACCAGACCTATGACGACATCCGCGTCGGGGTGCTGGTTGACCGCGCCTACTATGCCCACGTGCAGGATCCCAACGAGCCTCCCGTTGCATATGCGGCTGAGAACCGCCGCGAGCAGATCGCCATCTATCCCGATGACAAACGGATCATCGACGTCTGGCGCGGTAAGACCAACATTGCCATGACCGAGGACGAGGAATTCGACTACGAAGCAAGTCCCCTGGGCTGGAAGGACGGCAAGGACATTCCCTTAGGAGCCGGCTTCCTTGCCACCGGGGAGCGTATCCGCCCGGTCCCGGTCATCGTCGAGCTACGCAATGATTCCGGTCAGCCGCTGCGGATCGTCAATGCGTTCCTGGATGTGGAGGGCAGCCGCTCCGATCTCGAACCGGCAATGCAGATGCGTATAGGCTATCTCGGCGACTGCGGTGCTATCGCGGACTTCAGGGCCAATTTCGACATAGAAAACTTCGGCTGGGCATCAGCGGAAAATGCAACCCTGCGGTTCACCCTGCCCAACGACCCCTCCCGTGAGTACAGCAAACCAATCGGCACGATCGAAAGATCGGCTCAGGTCGATCTCAGCGACGAGATCCGCGCCACCGGCTATCCCGTCGATGAAGCCAAGGCCGGCCCCATAGCCTGCACGCGTGAAGATTTCGCGGATTGCTTCAATGAGTTCAAGGCCGCGGGCCGGTTTGCCCCGTTCACAGATTACGTCAAGTTCCACGTCACCCATATTCGCACACCCGTTTCGGGATTCCTCGATTATGAATGGAAGGATGCCACCGGAACCGCGCACAAAAAGTCCTCGCCCTTCAGCATTGATATCGTACTCGGCCGGCTCCAGAACGAAGCCGAATGCGGCGAAGGCGGATCGCCCGAAGACCGGCAGCTGAAACCCTTCGACTTCACGCTCGACAAGCAGAATTACCGGATCATGATCCCGCTGCGCGACGACATTCCGCCGGGCGTAACCGGTCGCTGGCGCGTCCGTCTGCAGGCGCCGAAAAGCTCAACTCATGATTTCCGTATCGTCTTCGAGCTTGCAGACGGACGGCAGGTCGCATCGCGTCCGGTCGACATGGTTTATTTCAAACCGTGGACGCCGAACTAGCGAACGCGAAGTCCGGGCTCATTCCACGGTTTCGGCACGCA
This sequence comes from Rhodobiaceae bacterium, assembly GCA_020637855.1. Lineage (GTDB taxonomy): Bacteria > Pseudomonadota > Alphaproteobacteria > Rhizobiales > Tepidamorphaceae > JACKJK01. The sequence continues at coordinate 79,600 of JACKJR010000007.1, forward strand.
TATGCGCGTTACCGAACCTGAACAGGTTCGGTAACCCAATCAGCCGCGTGAAGACGGTTCCGCTTCCGAAAACGCGAACTTCCAGAAGCGCGCTGGTGGACTTGTCCATGCTCTGGTCGAACAGCAGGTTGCCGAGCGAATAGACCATGCTGACCGCCTGGCCCGGCACATTGTCGACCCGGACCGATGCCTGGTGGCTATGCGCACCGACGATGACCTGAACACCGCACCCGGCCAGCACCCGCGCCGTCTCGCGTTCCTTGCTGCCGGCCTCGCTGGTGTACTCCCTGCCCCAGTGCATGAAGGCGACGAGCGGTGGAGCCGCATCGAGATTGCAGACGGCGCCGGAGTCCTGGGGATTGCGGTAAAGTGCGGGTTCTGAATCGCGCCCTGCAATGTAATTGGCCGCCGTTACCCGCACCGCGCCGGTGTCGGCATCCTTCCCATGTTCGAGCGGTATGATGCCTGCGCCGCGCAGGATGCGCCGTGTTTCGTCGAACCCGACAATACCGAGATCGCGGCTGTGGTTGTTGGCAAGGCTGGCGGCAACGACACCGATATCCTTCAGCACCGGCACGGCCAGTTCGCGCAGCATCAGATGCGCGTCATCCCACAAACCCGCAACCGGTTCGTCCAGAATGACACCCTCCAGATTGATGATCAGCGGCCTGCCGTGGGTCACCGCGAGTATCTTCTGCGTGACGGCTTCGCGGGCTCCCTCTTCAAGCAGCACAGGTGTCAGGTACCGCCCCAGCAGCACATCACCACCGAAATAGACAACCCTCTGGTCATCGGGCACGAGGCTCGTCCCGGCTTCGGCATCACGCAGATAAACCGCCGTCACGTAACTCGTCGTGTTTTCCGCTATGCCGGAATATTCAGCCGAATTGCTGTTGGCGATGACGACCGGATGGCTTGAGAATATCTCCCGCTGAAGCCGCATCTGGATGTAGAGGCCGGCCTTGGTGTCGAGGTGGTCGGGCTGGATCAGCGGCGGCACCTGCTCGGGATCATTGGCGGCAATCACGCCTAAGGATTCCTGATCGCGCAGCACCGCCTGATCGAGCGGCAGGTAATGGGAGAAGTCCGTCGACTGAACCACCAGCGTCTTCTCCGTGACAACGGAGCGGAGCGAAGCGGCCATCGCGCGCCATTGATCAGGTGTCGTATCGATCGCGGCAATCAGCGCTACCACCGGCGTATCGGGAAAGAAGTGTTTCACGAACGGCATAAGCGCGACGACACCATGCTCATGGCTCAGATTGCCACGCATTTCCATGAGAGCATTCCCGCCAGCCAGCTCTTCGACCGCAGCGGTATCCGTCTCGACGGCGCCATAGACCGTCTCGAACCCGGCGCGCGTGGTGCCGAATCCGCCGCTCACGGCACGAAAATGATCCGGCGCCAGCATGACGATGCGGTCATACGATCCTGCCGACGCGGCCCTGAAGCCGCGCGCGATCAGGTCTGCCGCCAACAGGTGATGCGGCACGATGATGCCGGTTACCCCTTCCACTGGTTTTATGGTGTCCGCTGAAGCGATGGCAGCGTCGATTTTCGCTTTGTCGAAGGCCCCGGCCACGAACGGGTTCTCGCCTCCCTCGCCCGCCGTGCATGCCCCGGCAAAAAGCATCGCGCAAACCATCAGCACGGCCAGCAGGATATTCGATCCGGTCTTCACTGTGCGTCTTCGCCTGTCAATTGTCGCCGGTGCCGCCACTGTCCGATCCTGTACACCGGGATACCCTTAAGTCTAACATCCGCTGATCCGTACACCGCAAGCAGGCAGAATGAAGACAATCCTTTCCCTCGATGGTGGCGGTGTGCGCGGCGCAATCACGGTCGCCTTTCTCGAGCGCATCGAGAAGATGATGGGCGCAAGTCCCGACCAGCCGCTTGCCCGCATGATCGATCTGGCCGGGGGAACATCGACCGGCGCAATTATCGCCGGAGCCGTTGCGCTCGGATATTCCGCAACCGATCTGCGCGATTTCTATCTTCGCCTTGCCCCGCGTGTATTCCGGCGTCCGCTGTTCCGTTTGCCGGGCCTGCAATCGAAATTCGATGCAGCTGTCCTCAAGCAGGAGCTTACCAGGGTATGCGGTGACAGGCGCCTGGACACACAGGATCTGCTGACGGGTTTTGCTCTGGTGATGAAACGCATGGACACCGGAAGCGCATGGATCGTCGCCAACAATCCCGCCAGCGCGTATTGGGAAGACCCTGACGACGGCCATTATCACGGCAACCGCAATTACCTGCTGGCCGATCTTATCCGCGCATCGACCGCGGCACCGCACTATTTCGCCCCCGAACCGATCCGCATCCTTGCCGGTGAACCGCCGGGACTGTTCGTCGACGGTGGTGTGACACCGCACAACAATCCTGCACTGGCTCTCCTGCAACTGGTCACGATTCCCGCCCATGGCTACAGCTGGGCCACGGGCACGGACAAATTGCACATCATTTCGGTAGGGACAGGCTCTTATCGCGAGCGGCTCGATCCCGTTAAGGCGGCCCGCATGACATCCGCCGGCCTCGCCATCAACGCGCTGAAGGGCATGATCAAGGATGCCCAGACACAGGTACTCACACTGATGCAGGCGCTCGGAGACACGCCCACGCCATGGGTGATCAATTCGGAGATCGGAGACCTTGCCGGTTTCACCCTGCCGCGCGAGCCGCTCTTCACCTTCCTGCGCTACGATGTCATCCTCGAACAGGACTGGCTTAAACAGGAACTGGGATTCGACCTGAGCGCAAATCAAGTGCTGGAACTGCAGAAGATGGATAATCCCGGCATCGTTTCCCTCGCCTATGAGATCGGTCAGGCCGCGGCGGAACGGTTCGTCGATCCCGCGCATTTTGCCGGTTGCAGCCCGTGACAGCCGGCCCTGACGAACAGCACATATCGGACCTGATTTCCGCAGGCGACCTTGCCGCAGCATACGATGAAGCCATGCGCGCAATCAGCGACGACGATCATTCCCCGCAGATGCGCTATCTCGCCGTTCTGGCATTGGCCCGCATGGGCGCAATTGCACAAGCTCGCGCCGCGTATGACAGTTTCGACATTGCGTCCATTGGCAGCGTTGATGCGCTGTCGCTGAATGCCCGCCTCCTTAAGGACGTGGCATTCATCGCGCCTGCGGAAAACCGGACAGGCGCTCTCCTCGCCGCCGCCGCTGCCTACAAGGATGTGTTCGAAAAAACCGGTGATCCGTATCCCGGAGTTAATGCTGCAACGCTCTACCGGCTGGCCGGCAAGGCCGATCAGGCCCGGACATTGGCGAAAGAACTCAGCCGCCATACGACGATCACCGATCCGGGCAGCTACTATGATCAGGTCACACGTGCCGAAATCCTTCTCAACATGGATGATGTCACCGGTGCGGTACAGGCACTGACCGCTGCCGGCTCGATGGCCCGGAAGGACCATGGTTCACGTGCCACCACACGAAATCAGCTGAAACGCCTGGCAGAGGCTGCCGGTCTCGGCGAATCCGAAATAGCAAAGCTGCTCGCCCCTTTGGCCAGTGGAACGGTGATCCATTTTTGCGGGCGCATGTTCCGTTGCGATGCGAGCATCGAGGCCCGTCTTGTCGCGGACATTGCTGGCGAACTCGACAGGCTGGATGTCATCGCCGGCTACGGGGCGCTTGCCTGCGGCGCTGACATTCTGATCGCCGAAGCGCTCTTGAAGCGTGGTGCGGAACTTCACGTCGTGCTTGCCTCCAGTCCGCAAGCCTTCGCGGCGACTTCCGTCGCACCTGGCGGGCCGGGCTGGACCGCTCGCTATTTTGCCTGCCTTGAAGCCGCGTCCTCGCTGCGCATCGTCGGCGATGATTCCTATGCGCGCCACCCTTCCGCTTTCGGCTTTTCGACCGAAATCGCCATCGGTCTTGCAATCATCCGCGCGCGGTATCTGGCATCGCCCGTCCGCCAGATCACCATTGATGATCGCGACACATCGCAAGGGAACGGTGTCGCCGGTTCCACGGCCGACGTCGCCCGCTGGCAGGAAGCCGGCTTTGAAACAATACGCATCGTTCCCCCTGCGCTAACGGCACCGACTTTTCCGGCAAAGAAACCGGAAACGAAGAAACCGCCTGAACGAAAGGCGCTCTCCCTGCTGTTTGCGGATTTTGCCGGTTTCACCGGACTTGCCGAGAACAGCTTGCCGGATTTCTGGCAGAAGGTACTGGGATCGGCTGCAGAAGCGCTTGATGAACAGGGCAGCCGGGTTGTGTACCGCAACACCTGGGGAGATGCCTGTTTCGCCGTCTTCAAAGAGCCTGAAGCTGCGGCGCAGGCTGCTTGGTCGATTCAACAACGGCTCGCGGGGGTGTGGCAGGTTCCGGCCAATTCCGGCATGCGCATCTCGTTGCACTACGGCCTGGTCTTTTCCGGAGAAGACCCGGTGCTGCAGCGTGAAAGCATCTACGGCCGCGAGGTTTCCCGCGCCGCACGAATCGAGCCGATCACGCCGCCGGGCTTTGTCTATGCGTCGGAAAACTTCGCCGCAGCCTGTGCAAGCCGCCCGAATACGCCGTTTCGTTTCGGATATGTCGGCCGGCTTACACTCCCGAAGAATTTCGGCGAGGAGCGTCTCTACAGGCTGACCCGGATCTGAAATCAGCCGGTAGTATCCTTTTCCAGCATGTGATCGACGGCGGTCAGGATTTGCTGCACATCCTTGTCGATATCTTCCTGCGTCATCGACAGGTCGTCGAACGCAACAAGCTTGGGATGGATGCGGCGGGTATCATCGCGATCGGGTCCGTAGACCCAGCCATCGAGCTGCCGGTCGACCATCCAGCGGTCATGCTCGATACGGGCCAGCTTGCCTAGCACCTTGTTGCTCTTCCTGCTTTCGCGCAACTGCTTCAGTGTCTCCCGGTCTTCGTCCGACAGCACCGGCAAGCCCTCTCCCAGCGGCAGGCCTATGCCAAGGGTCCAGAGCTTGGCCTTGAGGTGGTCGGCAGCCCGGATATTCGAACGGCGCATGGTTTCGGGAAGATTGTTCCAGCTGCGTGACGCGGTTGCCGACTGGCCAGCGCCGGTGAGGTAATTCTCGTGCAGCTTGCGCGCAAGCTTCTCCAGATCGGCTTCGCCGAGCACGAAACGCGCAAGGCGTTCGTCGGGCGAGGGCAACGGGATGAAGCCATGATCGGCATTGTCCGGCACGTCCCTGATTTCCAGCAGGCTTCCATCAATCCCGGCCGTCCCGCGGGACCGGTAGAAGATTGGCGCCGCAAGCGTCTTGTTGCGCTCGTAATGGCGCTGAAGCAGAAGCGCTGCGCGAATGTTGTCCGCCGGGGTCGGCAACGTCAGAAAGATTGCGGTCAACGGATCTTCCGCTTCTGCCGCCACAAGCTCGGCAACCTGTTCTCCCACATACGCACCCTCAAGCGGTACCGCGCCAAGGTCCATTTCGATGAAGGTCACCGCGAGGCTCTCGCACACGCCGGGCCTGCGCGTCGCGAATTGCCGCTGCAGCCGCTGTGCATCCCTGTCGACGATGGTGACACGCGGCATCTCCAGATCGCCCGCAATCGACGTCAGCATCACCTGGTCGAACAGTTTTTCGCCAAAATCGCCGAACCCGACAATCAGGGCATGAACGCGCGACTGGCCCCGCGCTGCCGCACGCAGGAAAAGCGGGTGCGAAGACAGGGCGTGACGGGCTGCAACCCGGTTTTCATCGAATGCCGATACCCGGACCAGTTTGCCAAGCCCGATCTTCTGCGCGAATTCCAGGAACATGTCGGCCAGGAACGGATCGGCGATACGCACCGCCATGTGCTTCACGGTCCCCGGACCGTTGCGCTCAAGCCACTTCAGGATCGGCTTTGCCATGACCATTGTGTCGGCATCGCTGCCCATGTCGATCACCACCGAGCTTGCGCGCAGCATGCCGGCCTTGCGCGCCAGCGTTTCCGGCGTCAGGTCCAGCGTCATGCGAAGGTCATCCGTCTTGCGTTCCTGGCGCGCGATCAGCCTGTCCGTCACGTGAACGGGCACCGCACCTTCGGCTGCGAGCGCCTTCACCATTCTGCGGGTCAGCTGTGTGTCGCCGACAACGATGGTATGCCCGCGCCGCACAAAACGTGTCAGGATGTGCGAAAGCTTGGCGTTGGCCGCCGCCATCCAGATGGTAAATGCACCGACACCGCCCGACAGCGCACCCAGCGTGGCACCGGCCTTCAGAATGGCGTTGTTGGCCGGGTCGGACATGACCTCCGGACGGGGAATAAAGAGCCAGATCGTCCTCACCAGGATGACCGGCAGTGTCTCAAGCGACAATCCGAACTTGAGCGCCCATCCGGTCGACCCGCAGACCAAAGTCGCCAGCGCGATAATCGTGGCGATGACCCGGATGGCGCCTTCGGGATGTTGTTTCACCTTCACTGCATACGCCTCACGAAATCTGCCCGTCTGCACACAGGAACCGGAAATTGACAGACGGCGAACATAGCAAACTTGCCCTCAGCGTCGATGCCCGCATCAACGTATGCGGACAGGCGCGACAGGTCCGGAACCAGGGCCGGGTCCCATTAATGTCATTGAGGAGTCCTGGCCCTGGCCTTTATTCTGTCCAAAACAGACCCGATTTGTCCGATACGTTAAGACCTCACAGTTGCCGCCAAACCCTTGGGAACCGCCCGCTTCATGATCGAACTGCACTTCATCGGAACCGACGCCACCAGCACACTGAGCCGCTCGTTCGACAATACCGAGGAAATCCTCATCGGGCGTGACCAGTCCTGGGCGCAGTTCGTCACACCCCCCACGGAGAAGCTGGTCAGCCGCAGGCACGCCCGGCTCTATCGCGATGCCAGCGGCGCCTGGCGTGTCGAGCGCCAGGGCGACCGGTTCATCGCCGTGAACGGCGTGCCCGTGGAACAGAGTTCAGTCCTGAAGAGCGGAGACACGCTGACGCTGGGCAAGAGCAGCGGTCCGACACTCAAGGTGGAGTTCGATGCCGTTACGCTTCCCGGCGGCGACGAGGATCGTACCGCGACCCAGGAAATTGTGCGGACATGGCACGACTACGTACCCGGCATCGAAGCGATGGGATCGCGTATCAAGGTGTTGACAGGCGCGGTCGCCATGCTTGCCGTCATTGCCGCCGGAACGGTCTGGTACTTGTCGACGCTTGCCCTCGATTTCTCGGACGCAACACTGCAGCGGCTCGAGCAGGCGGCCTATCTCGTCGTGCTGCGTGACGCTAATGGCGGTGAATCCCCGATCGGCACAGCATGGCCTGTTGCCGCCAACAAGCTAGTGACCAACGCCCATGTCGCCGAGCTGTTCAACCAGATCGATCGCAACAAGGAACACCTGCTTGTGCGTTCACCGGGCAGCGATCCGAAATCCTATGGCGTCGGCTCGATCCGCATCCATGCCGGTTACAAGGACTTCTCGGGCTATGTCGAACGGCAAAGTCTCGGCGCGGAAGGTTTCCGCACCACCTACACCGAAGCCTCGCGCCCGTCCGCCTTCGACGTTGCCCTGCTGATCGTCGACCCAGAGGTGAAGCTTTCGCCGGTCCTCGAACTGGCCGGCAAGGCAGAGCTTGAGAAGGCGGGTCCGGGCAACAGGCTCGCCTTTGCCGGCTACCCGTTGCGTTGTGTCGATGGCAGCAACACCGAACAGATCGCCCCGACGCCAAGCATACAGCAGGGCGCCGTCAGCTCCGTGACGGACTACTTCCTGTTTCCCCCCACAAGCCCCGCCGAGGGCCTGCTGGTGCAGCACTCCGTGCCGGCAACCGGAGGTGCCAGCGGCGGACCGCTGATCGGGCTCGACGGCAAGGTGGTCGCGGTCCTGAGCGGCGGCACCGTCATCGATACCGGCGCCAAGGAAGGTGAGAAAAGCGCCTGCCGCATGTCGCCCAGTGCGGTGATGATCAACTACGCCCAACGCGCCGACCTTGTCGCGGAACTGCTCGAGAAATCGGACGAAACCGGAATCGGCCAGCGCCATGCGTACTGGCAGGCACAGGTTGCGAAATTCGCCGACCACTATGCCTATCTCAAGCGGCAGGTCGTCGCCGAAGCCGAAAAGGATGCCCGCAAGAGTTTCGATGTGGTGATGGAAGATCAGCGCAGCGAACCCGTGGCGGCAGCCGGCAACAAGATCAGCTTCGATGTCGAAGCGGGCCGCGAATATGCCGTGCTGGTGTACAACCGCGACAAGGCCAACATGTTCGTTGACCTCAAGATCGACGGAAAATCCGTGGCTCAGAACGGCAACGGCTGGATGCCGGCGTTGCACGCGACATCGCCTGTCTCCGGAAAGGCCGAACTCACCATCTATGCCACCGGCGGCAAGCAGATCGATTACGACCTGATGGTGGCTGAATCGCAGGAATAGAGAGCAGTTCCAGGAAAAGCGGACCCCGGTTTTCCGTCCGGAATTGCGTTAGACAAAAACCAATCAGTTTTCTTCCGATTGCGCCAGTGCCACCAACTTGCGTCCCGCATCGGCAAGATCTGACAGGCGCTTTTTCGGATCGGCTTCCGTCAATTGCGCGATGAGTTCACCGGTGCTGCCACCGCCGAAGGCCCGCTTGAACCAGCCGCCGGATTGCGCATCCTCACCCAGAGCCCAGCGCAGCATGATCCCGAAGGCGAAGGCATCGGACGCCGGATCATAAACCCGGTCGCGACCACCCCTGATCAGTTCCGGCGCCATGTAATCGCGGGTGCCGCGCAAGGTCTCGTCTTCACTCTCGCCAGCCAGCCCCGCCAGCCCGAAGTCGACGATGACGGGCGTCCCGTCCTCGCGCACGAGAATGTTCTGCGGTTTCACGTCACGATGCACGATGCCGGCCTGATGCAACGCGGAAAGCCCGAACGCGGCTTGCGACAGCAGGATCAGCAGCTTGGGCTTCTCGAGCCCTTTGACCAGCGCTTCATCAAGCTCACCGCCGGTAATCAGGTCCTGTACGAGGACAAGCTCGCCATCGCTGACGAAGGTTTCCAGCACGCTGGCGACGTGGGGATTTGAGACCGCGCGGCTTGCCTGCAGTTCCTTGCGCACATCCGTCAGCCGCTTCTCGCGCTGGCCGGGGTCGGACACCGAAGACAGGGTTATGATCTTCACCGCGACCATGCGGCCGGTCTCGGTATCGACCGCCTTGTAGACACTGCCGTAACCGCCCTTGCCGATCTGCGACGCGCGGATGTAGCGCGCCGAAAGCGGCAGGTTTTCGGGCTCGGCCGGATCTTGCGGATGGGCCGTGTCGGAAAGCTCGATCAATGCGGTACGCGCCTTGTAGATGCACCGCTTGTTGCCAAGCTTCGTTGCCAGCGCCAGTGCCTGCGAAGCCTCCGAAATTGCTTCGTCGAACCGGCCCTTCGCCTGCAGGGCATCAACAAGCACCAGCCGGACCATGGCGTCCTGGATGTAGAGTTGATCCTCCTCCAGCCGCTCGATCACATCGCGCATGGCGTCGATGTCGGTCTCCGCATCGCCATCTGCCTGCATGACCTCGAACTTCACGAGGGCAAATTCCACATGTTCCCACGCGGTCGGATCTTCAGGCAGCAACGACCTGCATTCCTCAAGCGCTGCCGCCGTGCCCGCGGCATCGCCGGCACCATCGCACTGGCGCGCCTTTTCCATGGCAAACAAAAGCTGCAGCCGTACGTTCCGTTTCGCAATGTGAGGGGCAAGCTGTTCGATCACATGCCTTGCTGCGGCGTAGTCCTCGATCCAGTTGAGACACTGGATATGCCCGATGGCGGCGCGCACCTGCTCGCGTTCGCCCGGTTCCATATCGCCGAGAGCCGCAGCAAAACACAATGCCCCGGTTTCCGGATCGCCGCGCTCGAGACATACGCGGCCGGCATCGGCAAGAAACAGCGGCAGCATGTCCTGCCGTCCCTGCGCATCGGCCTCCACCATGGCCCGGATCAGTTCGGTATTGGCTCTGTCGACATCCCCCCGCCAGGCATAGATCGTTGCCAGCTCACGTGAGGTTTTCCAGCTTTCGTCATCCTCATCATTGCTTTGCCTGGCTTCCGCCAACAGGAGGATCGCATTCTCGGGCAAACCCAGCCGGTTCTGCAGGATCGCCTTGGCCCGAAGGACCTGTGCGGGGAGCGGATCGGAAAACACGCCGTTCGCCTCCGCTTCATTCAGGCGACGAAACAGCGCGGCAGGATCCTCGTTGCGTGCGATCCCTTGCTCGATTTCTGCCAAAAGAGCGTCTTTTTCTTGGCGCATAGGCGTTCTATAAAAACCTTACGGTGGGGTAACCAGGGTTCAGTCCCCTAAACTGGAGCTGATGTATGTCGCAAAAATCTATCACTGGCCGCAAGTTTCTTGCTGCCGCAATTGCCGCTTGTGCGGTTGCCGTGTTTTCCGCACCGGCAAACGCCGCAAGTGACAGTTTCATCACGCAGGGCATTGAGTCCGCAGACGGGGCCTGGCCCTGGCAGGTTCGCCTGTTCGACGGCGAAGGCGATCCGATGGGCTTTTGCGGAGGCTCGCTGATAGACGAACGCTGGGTGCTGACAGCCGCCCACTGTGTCGAGGGCGGCTATATTCCCGTTGTCGGCTATGGCGCCAACAATCTCGCCAACCTTAAGCGTGTCGGCGTCGAGACCGTCGTCGTTCATCCGGATTATTCGGTGGAAGCCGAGGAATATGGCGATGTTGCATTGTTGAAGCTTGCCGAACCCGTTCCCTCCGAACTGCTCGTTCAACTCGCCGATGACCAGGTGAATGCCGCACTTGCCGAGTATCCGTTGACGGTCAGCGGCTGGGGCGCCACATTCGACGAAAACCTCGACCCGACCATCCTCGACCTGTTCAATCTCGCCTATGCTAAAAACCCCGGCGCAACCATGCGCAAGGCGGTCAAGGATGGCGAGATGAGGGTCCCTGAGGATCTTCGCGAAGCCACGATTGACTATATCGATCACGCCTTCTGCAAGGAGCGCTATTCGTCCCTCGGTGCCGGCTTCAAGGTATCAAACACCGAGATTTGCGCCGGGGCTCCGGGCACCGGAAAGGATTCCTGCTACGGCGACAGTGGCGGCCCGCTTGTCGCCAAGCTGCCCGACGGCAGCTTCCGCCAGGTCGGCGTCGTCAGCTGGGGCTATGAATGCGGACACCCGGTCTTCCCGGGCATCTACGCACGGGTGTCAAGCTTCGTGCCCTGGATCAAGTCCGTGATGGAGGCGAATTGAGGCTTCCACGCCGTAACCCGGCAAAAAACAAACCCGGCACCGAATTCGGTGCCGGGTTTTTTTGTCCGCTCCATACCGGGGCATCGGGCAATCGCAGCCCCGCCCGAAGGCGGCATTACTGCTTCGGATTCGTGAACGCCTTGATGTAATCGAAATAGGGGCCGGTAATGCGAATGGCGTAATTGTACTTGTCGGTACCGGCAATGTTGACGCCGTAGATCACGCGGTCTTCGCGGTCCTTGTAGTAGGCATAGACCGACGCACCGCTGGAACCCTGGTATGTATCGCACTCCATCTCGAACAGACTGGGCGCAATGAAATTGGGATCGATCTGGCAGGAAGCACGCCACATGGTTCCTTGCGGCTTGTCGCCGGGATAACCGATGATGTTGGCGTGAAAGCCGGACAGATTGTCGTCGAACCCGTAAGCAAGCCAACCTGTAGCCTCTCCGGCGGGCTGCTTCAGTTCAATGACCGCGACATCATAGAACAGATGGTCGTAACCATATTCCTTGCCGGACTGGTCGATATAGCCCTGTGTGACCGTCCACTGCTCGGCCTCGAACTGGCCGAACGGCGCGTTGCGGTCATCGAGGCCGGGAATGAAGCCGACGAAGTTGGCCCATTTGCTGGTTTCTGTTCGGTACACGCAATGAGCCGCCGTCAGGACCAGATTGGGTGCAATCAGTGTTCCCGAACACCCCCCGGCCGTGCCGTCGTCAAATTCGGAATAGACAAACCCGAGGGTGGAAAACGGATACTGCCCGGTCTGGGTTACCTGCACACGGTCGTCGGCACCGATCACGGTGCGGTTTGCGCGGGCTGTTTCGTCCTCGAGTTCGAGGTCGCCGGCATCGGCACGCCGGCGCTGCAAGCCGGACCGGTTCATCGATTTTGCGGCACCCATAAGTTTGTCGACGGATTCCTGCGTTCCGGGAGCCGCTTCCGACTTATGCGTCTCGCCATTCGCAGAACGTGTGACACGGCCAAAACCCTCCACGCTCAACGAGGGGGCAGCGGACCGGAACTTCTGCGGCGGAGGGGTCGTGATCTGTAACGTGCCGGCACGGGCCTTACGGTATTTCTCCATGTCCGCTTCCGTCACGGGTTGTCCCATCGAAGCGGAAGGATCTGCCGTCATGCTCGGCTCAGGGGCTTTCATCTCATCTGCATTGGCGCTGGAAACGGCAATCATGGCTGCCATCGCGGTGATACCTGTTATTCGCATATGCTGTTCTCCTGCGAGATTGAACAATTCTGCTTTTGACCGGCCTGGAAAGTCCGGCGGCCGCTTGTATTCCCATGATGCACAAGCCGCGCCCCACGCACATCATTCCGCTTCTGCTATAGGAGCCTCAAGTGGTGCAAAATTATGACAAATCTCTGGAAATCTTTATGATTTTCTCGAAATCGTCAATGCAAGCTTCCGTAAAGATAGGATTTGCCGCTCAAGTCGGGATTATCGCCTTAGCCCACTCGGGTATGATCTGCTACTGTAAGGCTGGTTTGACAACCGTTTCCTGCAATGCAGCATGTTCATGAGGTTATCCTGATTTTAATTTGCCGACTAACTTAATATCGCCAATGTGTGGTATGAGAGGTGCCTGAATTCGGCATAAATCCATGAAGCATGACAGCCGGAAGCGTCGCGAAATAGAAAACTCGCTCAAGCGCATCCTCACCGAAGGCTCGCTCGGTGAAAAATCCAGTTGCGCAAACTGCTGAGCTATCTCATCAGGGAAGAACTTGAAGGCCACGGAGACCGGTTGAAGGCATATGCGATCGGCGTCGACGTGTTCGGAAGATCTGCCGACTTCGACCCCAACAATGACAGCATTGTCCGGGTCGAAATGACCCGGCTCAACTTGCAGGCCCTCGATGTCTACTATGCGGGAGAAAGGGCGGAAGACCCTATCCGTATCGCGTTCTCGAAGGGCTCTGTACAGACCGCATTTCAAGGCCGTTTCCAATTTCCGTCCGCGCCGCTGCTCCGGTTACGGGCAACGCCGCAGTTGCCGGTGGCTGGCTCGGGTTCTACCTATTGGGTGTAACGACGGCCCTCGCCATCATGGCAGGCATCTGGTTGCTGGCAAACCAGCGCTCTGTCAGAGCGCCCGACACTTCGCATCAAGCGATTAATTACATTCCGGTTCTGGTGACATCTCTCCGTAGCGCGCCTGGAGACGAGCATTTAGCCTATGTCGCTGGGGTCGTGACAGATCAGATCGTGGCCGCACTGGCACGCAGCAAGACCCTCAGCGTGTTCAACGCCTCCGGACATGACACCTCCAGACGTCCCGGGCGGGCAAACGGCCGGAGCCACGGAACCTGCGATCAAAGTAACTGCCTCGTTCAGGGAACCATCCAGGTGGAACCGGGTGGAGCCGGATTACGGTTGTCAACGGCGGCGTAAAACCCAGCCACTGGGCGGCGCAAAAGTCGGCCACCCTTGCGCGCGGCTGAGACCGCCGTGAGGGCGTAGCCCGAGCGGGGGTCTCAGCCGCGTGGTTCGTTTTTTTGAGGGGGGGTGTCAGCCGGCCTTTCTGGCGCGACTGTTGGCGAGGCGGTAGCTTTCGCCATTCACTTCGAGGAGATTGACGTGATGGGTCAGCCGGTCAAGCAGCGCACCGGTCAGGCGCTCGGAGCCGAAGGTTTCCGTCCACTCATCAAAGGGCAGATTGCTGGTGATCATGATCGATCCGCGCTCATAGCGTTGCGAGATCAGTTCGAACAGCAGCTCGGCGCCGGTCTTCGACAGGGGTACGAAGCCAAGCTCGTCAATGATGAGCAGCTTGTATCCGGCCATCTGCTTCTGGAAGCGCAGTAAGCGGCGCTCGTCGCGGGCCTCCATCATCTCGCTGACCAGGGCTGCGGCGGTGGTGAAGCCGACGGACAGGCCCTTCTGGCAGGCGGCCAGACCAAGGCCGAGGGAGATGTGCGTCTTGCCCGTGCCACTGGGGCCGAGAGCAATAATGTTCTCCCGCCGCTCGATCCATTCGCACCGGGCAAGCTCCAGCACCTGCATCTTGTTCAGCTTCGGGATTGCCGTGAAGTCGAAGCTGTCCAGGCTTTTGACGGCCGGGAACCTGGCGGCCTTGATGCGCCGCTCAACCATCCGCCGCTCCCGGTCGATCAGTTCCAGTTCGACAAGCCGTGCCAGGTATCGGACATGGTCCACATCTTCCGCCGCACATTGCCTGGCCAGTTTCTGATGCTCGCGCAGGAAGGTGGGCAGCTTCAGCGCCTTGAGGTGATGGGCGAGCAGGATTTCCGGGGCGTCATTCATGCCACGCCCTCCGCACCGCCAGACAGCAACCGCATGTAGGAGCGGGCCTCGGTCTTCTCGACCGTCGCCCTGGGCAGGTAGGGATAGCAGTCCAGATCCAGCCGAGGTGGCCGGCGCTCGACCCGGCACAACAGCAGATGCTTCACCGCATCGAAGCCGATCGCCCCCATCTGCAGCGCCTGCCTCACGGCCGCATGCAGATCGGCCAGATCGAAGGTTTCCAGAAGCCGCAGAACCTGGACATATTCGCGCGGGCCCTGCCGGTTCATCCGCGCCTCCATCAGCCGGCGCAAGGTGGCGAACTCTTCCGGCAGGTCCCAGCCCTGCAGCGGTGCCGCCTGATCCAGCGCATTGATCTTCTGCTCGATCAGCGGAAGGTAATGGATCGGGTCGAAGACAAGTTCGTCGCGATCCCAGCACCGGGGATGACGGGCGATCACCTCGCCCCGGCAGCCGATCACCACCTCATGGATATAGCCCCGGATCCAGACATCCTGATGGCCGTAAGCAACCGGCACCGAGTAATCGTTGGTCTTGTAACGCACGAGCGATTGCGACGAGACCCGGCCGTTGTCCTGATCGCAGGCATCGAAAGGCGCCCCCGGGAGCGGACGCATCGCGGCGAGGTCGCGCTGCAATCTCTCGCCGATTGTCTCGCTCTCGCCGCGCAGGACGGTGTGCTGACGCTTGAGGCATTGCTCTTCCAGCCACAGGTTGAACGCGTCCCAAGTGGCGAACTCAGGCATCGGCACCATGAAGTTGCGGCGGCAATAACCCACCAGGCCCTCGACATTGCCTTTGTCGTTGCCCTTGCCCGGGCGGCCATAGCGATCCCGGATCAGGTAATGCGACAGGAAACCGCTGAACAGGGTGGCTCGCTTGCGCGTCCCGTCCGGCAGGATCTTCGCCACCAGGCAGCGGTCGTTGTCGTAGAGCACAGACTGCGGAACCGCCCCGAAGAAGGCAAAGGCGTGGATGCCGCCGTCCACCCAGGCCTCGGCCACCGCCGCAGGGTAGGCCCGCACATAGCACGCGTCGCTGTGCGGCAGGTCCAGCACGAAGAAGTGGGCCTTCTGCTCAACACCGCCAATCCGGACCAGAGCCTCGCCGAAGTCGGCTTGCGCATGGCCAGGCGGATGCGACAGCGGCACGAACACTTCCTGCCCACGGCGTTCCCGCTCCCGAATGTAGTCCTTGATGATCGTATAGCCGCCGGTGAAGCCGCATTCCTCGCGCAGCCGGTCAAACACCCGCTTGGCCGTATGCCGCTGCTTGCGCGGCATGGTCCGGTCCGCCTCCAGCCAGCCCTCGATGATCGGAATGAACGGATCGAGCTTCGGTCGCCGCACCTCGGCCGTCCGCCGGTAGCCCGGCGGGACCGAAAAGGTCATCATCTTCGCAACCGTGTCACGCGAGATGTTGAACATCCGCGCTGCTTCCCGCTGGCTCATGCCTTCCGCGCAAGCCTGGCGAACTCTCAGATATAGGTCCACGCTGTAAATCCTCACGCCCTCCCTGCTGACGCAGAAAGGCAATAGGTGGACGACTTTTACGCCGCCCGCAGCAGCACCATGCCGCCGCTAACGTGGACTAATTTCGCACCGCCGTTCTCAGGGGTGAACGGTCTTGTCCACAACGTCCATCTTCTGACCGGGGAAAATCGCAGAGCCCGGCAACAGCCCGTTCTCGCTGACCGGCCAGCCTTCCGCATGCGGCACCGCCCCGCGAGGTCGGCACGTTTGCCCACCGGCTTCCCGCCGACATGGTCGTGATGAACGACAAACACCGCGAGATTTGCGAGACCGCCTGGGGCATCCCGGAAGGCACGATCCCGCCCAAGCCCGGCTATCACGCGGTACTTCAGAACCGCATGCTGAAGGACGGCAAGCTGAACGCCTACTGGGTCCAGTGCAACAACAACATGCAGGCCGCTCCGAACATGAACGAAGAGGGCTGGCCCGGCTACCGCAACCCGGAAAACTTCATCACCGTTTCCGACCCCTATCCCACAGTCACCGCGCTTGCCGCCGACCTGATCCTGCCGACCGCCATGTGGGTGGAGAAGGAAGGTGCCTATGGTAATGCGGAACGCCGCACCCAGTTCTGGCGCGAGCAGGTCGCAGCGCCCGGCGAGGCGAAATCGGACGTCTGGCAGGTGATGGAATTTGCCAAACGTTTCAAGGCCGAAGAGGTCTGGCCCGCCGAACTGCTCGACAAGAAACCTGACCTGCGCGGCAAGACGCTCTACGAAATCCTGTTCGAGAATGGCGTGATCAACAAATACCCGGTCTCCGAGACTGCGGAAGGTTTCGGCAACCACGAAAGCGAACACTTCGGCTACTACGTGCAAAAAGGTCTGTTCGAGGAATATGCCTCTTTCGGGCGTGGTCACGGCCATGACCTCGCCGAGTTCGAAACCTACCATCAGGCGCGCGGCCTGCGCTGGCCTGTGGTTGACGGCAAGGAGACGCTCTATCGCTTCCGCGAAGGATACGATCCCTATGTGAAGGAAGGCGAAGGGGTGAAATTCTACGGCAAGCCCGACGGGCGGGCCAACATCATCTTCGCACCGTTCGAGCCTGCAGCAGAAAGCCCGGATGACGAGTACAATCTGTGGCTGGTCACCGGCCGTGTGCTGGAGCACTGGCACTCGGGCTCGATGACGCGCCGCGTACCGGAACTGCACCGCTCCTTCCCGTCTTCGGTGGTGTTCATGAACCCCGACGACGCCAAGGATCGCGGCCTGCGCCGCGGCCAGGAGATCACCATCTCGACGCGGCGCGGCGAGGTTCTGTCCCGCGTCGAAACCCGCGGCCGCAACAAGATGCCGCGCGGCGTCGTCTTCTTCCCGTGGTTTGATGAAAGCCAGCTCACCAACAAACTGACGCTGGACGCCACCTGCCCGATCTCCAAGGAGACCGACTTCAAGAAGTGCGCCTGCAAGGTCGAGCGGGCCTGACGCACAGAAAGCCAAGCCCGTGTCCGCTCCACAAAGCAAACCGCCGGCCCCCAATCGCCGCCGCGTCCTCACCGACGCGGCGCGCGCGGCCGGTGCATGTGCGGTTTTCGGACTCGGGCTGGCAAAGCTGGCAACGGACGCAAGGGCCTTGCCGGCCGAAGCCCTGCGCCCGCCCGGAGCGCTACCGGAGGCAGATTTTCTGGGTGCCTGCATCCGCTGTGGCCTGTGCGTGCGCGACTGCCCCTATGACACGCTGTCGCTCGCCGAACTGGGAACCGATGGCGCGGCAACCGGCACGCCATTCTTCACGGCGCGCGAAGTGCCATGCGAAATGTGCGACGACATTCCCTGCGTGGCAGCCTGCCCGACGGGCGCGCTCGATCCGACTCTGACCAACATCGACGACGCGAAGATGGGCATTGCCGTGCTGGTCGACGAGGAGCATTGCCTCAACGCGCTGGGCCTGCGCTGCGACGTCTGCTACCGCGTCTGTCCTGTCATCGACAAGGCGATCACGCTGGAACTCCAGCACAATGAACGCTCCGGCCACCACGCGATCTTCATGCCTACCGTTCACGCCGATGCCTGCACCGGCTGCGGTAAATGCGAGAAATCCTGCGTCCTGCCGCAAGCCGCAATCAAGGTTCTCCCCACGCGCCTCGCCCGCGGCGAAGCCGCCGAACACTACCGGCTCGGCTGGGAGGAAATGCAGAAGAAAGGCGCGCCTGTCGTAGAAGGCGTCATCGATCTGCCAGACCGTCTGCCGGGTCCGGGAACCGACAACCTTGCGGCACCAGGCGGTTTCGAACCGGCCTTCAAGGTTCCGGGAGCCGGGCAATGAGCGAGAAATCGAAACTGCCCTTGGCTTACGAGGCAATCCAGGAAAAGGGCTGGCTTGCCGCCCACCGTTACCTGATCGCGCGGCGGCTGTCGCAGGCCTTCTTCCTCGTCCTCTTCCTTCTCGGCCCCTGGTTTGGCGTGTGGTGGGTCAAGGGCAACCTTGCCGGCTCCCTGACCTTTGACACCCTGCCGCTGACGGACCCGTTCGTGTTGATCCAGTCGCTCGCGGCCGGTCACTGGCCGGTGACAACAGCCGTGACCGGTGCGCTGATCGTCGCCGCCGTCTACGGACTGATCGGTGGAAGGATCTATTGCTCCTGGGTCTGCCCGATCAATCCGGTAACGGATGCGGCCAACTGGCTGCACATGAAGCTCAACCTGCCTAAAGGCTGGCAGCCGAAACGCGGCACGCGATACTGGGTGTTCGCCGCGGTTTTCGCGGTTTCGATACTGACCGGCAGTATCGCCTGGGAATTCGTGAATCCGGTGACCATGCTGCACAGGGGGCTCGTTTTCGGCCTCGGCTTCGCGTGGACAACCGTGCTCGCCGTATTCGTCTTCGACCTTGTTGTGTCCAGACGCGGGTGGTGCGGTCATATCTGCCCGGTCGGCACTTTCTACGGTCTTCTTGGGGCAGGAGCCGTGCTGCGTGTTTCCGCCACGCGCCGGGCGGAATGCGACGATTGCCTCGACTGTTTCGCCGTCTGTCCCGAGCCCCATGTCATCACCCCCGCCCTGCGCGGCAGCGACGGCAGCACGCCGCTGATCCTGTCGGGCGATTGCACCAACTGTGGCCGTTGCATCGATGTCTGCGCACCGTCCGTCTACGAGTTCACACACCGTTTCGACCAGCGCTCGGCGCCGGCACGTCCCGTTCCATCGCGTGCCGGTGTCCGCGTTCAATAACAAACCCGAGGAGAGCCCCATGAGACTCCTGCCAACTGCCGTCCTCGTCTCCACAGCGATATCGCTTGCTGCCGGATTCGCCCTTGCACAGACATCGGGCGCATCGGTCCGTTCCCTGCGCGGCGTGCAGGTGGACGAACCCGTCGGCGTTGAAGACGTCTTCCAACAGGAAGAGAAGCGGTTCGTCCGCAACTACCGCCAGCAGCCACCGCTGATCCCGCATTCGATCGATCAATATCAGATCGACCGCAACGCCAACCAGTGCCTGTCCTGCCACGACTGGACCAATGCCGGCGACCGCGGCGCCCCGACGCTATCGATGACTCATTATCTCGACCGCGATGGCAATCAGCTCGACACGGTCGCTGGCACGCGCTGGTTCTGCAATCAGTGCCATGTCCCGCAGGCTGACGCTCCGACGCTGATCAGCAACACATTCGAATCCTCCGGCAACTGACATTCAGCCGAGGCGGCAACAGGGAGGTTCTGCCATGTCCGAGAGTTCCGCAAAGCGCCCCGGCCTGATCCGCCGTCTATGGCGGTTCTTCTGGTCACCCACGACTGTCTATTCGCTCGGCGCCCTGCTGATCGTCGGATTCATCGGCGGAATCATGTTCTGGGGCAGCTTCAACTGGGCGATGGAGGCAACCAACAACGAGCAGTTCTGTATCGGCTGCCATGAGATGCGTGACAACGTCTACGCCGAGTACCAGGGAACGGTACATCACAACAATCATTCCGGTGTGCGCGCCACGTGCCCGGATTGCCACGTCCCGAAGGAATGGCAGCACAAGGTCATTCGCAAAGTACAGGCCACGAAGGAACTCTACGGTCACTTTGTTACCGGCGTCGTCGACACGCCCGAGAAATTCGGCGAACACAGGCTGGCTCTGGCCAGCCGCGTCTGGCGCGCCATGAAATCCACCGACAGCCGGGAATGCCGCAACTGCCACAACTTCGAATTCATGGACTTCACCATCCAGGAAGGCCGCGCAGCCGCCAGTCATCAGCAGGCGATCGACGAGGGCCGCACCTGCATCGACTGCCATCAGGGCATCGCGCATGACCTGCCTGCGGGCTATCTGGATCGGTATCGCGAAGTGGTGAAGGAGCTCGCGATGGACGGTGTTCCGTCCGCCAGGACACAAACGAGCAGTGTCACAAGAATCCGCGAATACCTCGCTTCGCTTAACGATTGAAGCGCTCGCTAGGCCGTGAACTCATAAAGAGGGCGGCCTAGCCACTCTTGGCGAGTGCTGATAGCCGGGGCACGTCGATGATTTCGACGTGCTTCCTGCGGCTGCTCACGATGCCATCCTTCTCCCAGCCGCTCAGAAGGCGCGAAACCGTGTGAAGTGTCGATCCACTCATTTCTGCAATGTCCTTGCGCGTGACAGGAATCGATATTGCGGTCGCATTGTGTGTCTTGCTGCCGAATTTCTCGACCAGCCTTAATAGCGCGCAGGCAACCCGCTGCTCGACCAGCTTGGTCGCAAACTGGGTAAGGGTGGTATTCAGCTCGACAAGCCTGTTGCCGACTTCATGGAATGTTTCGACGGCAAAGCCGGGGCAGGTTTCAGCAAATTCCGCCCATAGCGGCATCGGCCAGCTCAGATACACGCAATCGCCTACTGCCGCCGCGGTTGCCGGGTATGTCTTGCGTCCAATGGCGGAGGCGATCCCGAACAACTCGCCGGGCAGAATATGAAGCGTTACGGCTTGCTCTCCATCCGGCATGATCCGTAGGACGCGAATGGCGCCATCCAGCAGCAAGTAGAAGCGTTCCGCATCATCGCCTTCATGAAAGATCACGCTACCGTCGCCCTCACGGCGCATGGTCGAGCGCTCAAGAACGGCCTGAAGTTGCCCATGCCCCAATTGCCGGAAACAGGGAACCATCGTCAGAACCGAGGCGTCCATTTCAATCCGATCCAGATTTCCTGCCCGGCACACTCTGCCGGACTCATCTTGCTTACAGCCGAGATACAGAAGACCAAAACCGGCCGCCCATGGCCGGAAATAGCCCATTCATCGCAGGCCGATGGTCGAAAACATACGTCAGGGGTGTTTTATCGTGGCGCACCCGGGCCGGCAACCGGGTGCCCTGCTTGCGGCACCAGCCTTCATCATCGTGACCCTCTGCCAAGACCCGAACGGTAATCGTGCAAGCCATTGGGCCGCCTTTGCTGCCAGCCACGCCTTCCCTGAAATGATATTCATTCATTCACAATGTGAATAATTAAAATTCACACTCGTAATACAGTCGTTCAAAACTTTGCACTTCATTGATTATTTTCATTGATTATACAGAAGAAATTCTGTTAGCGAATTTTAAGGCATGTATTAGGCATTCATTTCATGAATTTCAGAACCCTCGATCTGAACCTTTTGCGCGTCTTCAACGCCATTCATGACGAAGGCAGCACAACCCAGGCGGCAGCCCGGTTGGGCCTGACCCAGCCGGCTGTCTCGAATGCGTTGAACCGGTTACGCCAGCACCTTGGCGATCCGCTCTTCGAGCGCGGACCAGGCGGGATGGAACCGACGCCGGTTGCCCGGCGCATCGCGCCTGCGCTTGCCGATGCGCTCAGGCTACTGGAACGTTCGCTGGGCGCTGACGACGAATTCGATCCTGCCACCAGCGTGCGCGAATTCCGTATGATGGTGCCCGAGGCACTGGAACCAATGCTGGTTCATCCGTTGCTGAAACACACATCCGCAATGCCCGGCATCACGTTTCACCTGCTGCCGGTCCAGTCACCCGGCTACAAGGACATGGTCCTGTCCCGCGAAACCGACATCGCGATTTTCCCCGGCCATTTCAACGACGAAAGCATCCGTTCGACGCATGTATGCACGTTGCCGATATGCATCATCGCGCGGGACGGACATCCGCAATATGGCAGCCTGGAACACTTCACCGCGCAGGACTTCTTCGAGGCAGGCTTCGTCGTACTGGGCGACGAAATCCGGCGTTCGATCCAGTTCCATCAGGAGGCCAAGGCGGCGGGCCGTGAGCGGCGGATCGTACTGAAGTCGACCCGCCTCTGGTCGATACTGCACACGGTAGCGTCAACGGATCTTGTGGCGGCCGTGCCGCGCTATCTCGCGGAACACTATGCCGGGCGGCTCGGGCTGAAAGTATTCGACATGCCGATCCCGGCAACGCCGGAACTCTGCCACATGGGCTGGCATCAGGAACTGACCGCAGATGCATCTCACATATGGCTGCGCGAGACGATCAAGGAGATCGGCGCATCGTACCGGTAAGCGACACGCACTGGCGGGGAGACTCCGAACATGGCGCACCAAGGCGTCGACCGGACGTCCGCACGAAAGCGCGCGCCCCCCACGGAGACGATGAGCAAAGCGAATTCGTCGTGAGTGAAATAGTGGTGCCCCTGGCCGGACTCGAACCAGCACTCCTTGCGGAACTCGATTTTGAGTCGAGCGCGTCTACCAATTCCGCCACAGGGGCATGACATCCGGGACTTAGCCGACACAATCGGTAGCGTCAACGCGTTCCGTACGCGACAAACGCCGCCAAAGACAATTTGCAGATAGACAGCACACGCCTGCGCCGCTACAGGCAGTGCCCATGTTGCGCAGCCTCTACGACTGGACGATGAACCTCGCCGCCCACCGGCATGCCCGCTGGGGGCTTGCCGGCGTCTCTTTCGCCGAAAGCTCCTTCTTCCCGATCCCGCCCGACATCCTGCTGATCCCCATGGTGCTCGCCGAACGGCGCAACTGGATGACGTTGGCGCTGATCTGCACCGTGGCCTCGATAATAGGTGGATTTGCCGGCTATCTGATCGGTGCCTTACTGTTCGACCAGGTCGCCGAGCCGATCCTCGCCTTCTACGGCTATAGCGAAAAATTCAACGAATTTGCAGCCCGCTACAATCAGTGGGGCGCATGGATCGTGCTGATCGCCGGGCTGACCCCCTTTCCCTACAAGGTGATCACCATTGCCAGCGGCGCGACGGGCCTGCCGCTACCCGTCTTCATGCTAACCAGCGCATTGGCCAGGGGGGTGCGTTTCTTTGTCGTTGCCGCCCTGCTTTACCGTTTTGGCCCGCCAATCCGGGCTTTCATCGAGAAGCGTTTGGGGATTCTATTCACATTGTTCGTGATTCTGCTGATCGGCGGCTTTGTTGTGGCGCGTTATCTTGTGTGATCACACGGTCCGCAAGGGAGAGAAATGGCATGACCGCACACCAGCTTTGGAGAATCCGCCCCTGGCGGCCAAGTGCGGCACTGGCAATTGCTGTGGCTCTTGCCGTCATCCTCGGCGCTTGGGGCTTCCAGCTGATCGGCGGGCTTGCGCCCTGTCATCTCTGCCTGATCGAACGCATTCCCTACTACGCGGGAATTCCCCTGGCGCTTGCCGGAATCGGCATCTCCTACACGAATATTTCGACCGCATCTTTGCTGGCCCGGCTCGGCATCGGTTTGTTCGTGCTGGCGATGCTGATCAGTGCCGGCCTGGGCGGCTACCATGCCGGCGTCGAGTGGGAGTTCTGGCCTGGACCCACAACATGCACTGGAACCGGGGGGCCCGCGACCGGAACGGTCGGCGACCTGATCGACCAACTCGGCGATGCAAGCGTGGTGCGTTGTGACGAAGCCCCGATCCGCATTCTCGGTCTGTCGCTGGCCGGCTGGAATGTCATCGCATCGCTGGCCGCAGCCTGGTTCGCCGTGCGCGCCTGGGTACGCATCCCTGCAGCCTGAGCCGTCCGAAACCGGTCACGGCTCCAGTTCGGTATCCCAGTAGAGGAAATCGAGCCAGCTCTCGTGCAGGTAGTTGGGCGGAAACAGCCGGCCATTGCGGTGCAGGTCGTTGACGCTTGGCTTGTAGGGCTTCTGCATCGGGTGCATGTCGATATCGCGCGGCAGATACCCGCCCTTCCTCAGATTACAGGGCGAACAGGCGGCCACAACGTTGTCCCATGTCGTCTGCCCGCCGCGCGCACGCGGAATGACATGATCGAAAGTCAGGTCATCGGTCGCGCCACAATACTGGCAGGTGAAGCGATCGCGCAGAAACACGTTGAAACGGGTGAATGCGGGATGGCTTGCCGGACGCACATAAGTCTTCAGCGCAACCACGCTCGGCAGCCTGATTTCCGCCGTCGGGCTGCGCACGAAGCGCTCATATTCGGAAACGATATTGACCCGGTCGAGGAATACCGCCTTGACGGCATCCTGCCAGCCCCACAGGGACAGCGGAAAGTAACTCAGCGGCCGGTAATCGGCGTTGAGAACCAGTGCCGGACAGGCATCGACCGGAGCTGCGGCGTTCAAGCTGTACTCCCGTGTTCGCTTGAAGACCGCCGGCCGACGGGCTGGGGGCGCCCGCTCTTGTAAGCCGCCGGCCTAGGGCCAACGACATATAGTATATTGGGTGTGTCATCCTTGTGAAGCCGGGAAACTTCACGCTTCTAGGAACGTGACCCGGCAAATGACGAGGCGATGAAGTGCCCGCCGATACGCAGGCCGTCCTGATCGATGCCGTGGCCGATTCCATGCGAGATATGGAATTCCACAGGCACTTCGGCCGCCGTGAGCCCCTGCAGCGCCATGAACAGCATATGGATCGGGATGACCTCGTCGCGGTCGCCATGCACCAGCAACAATGGCAGCTTGTGGATGATGTCATCCTTCAGGCGCTCGCCGCCGGCCAGCGCACCGGAATAGCCGACGATGGCACCGAGGCGGTTCGCCCGGCGAAATCCCACATGCAGCACCATCATCGTGCCCTGGCTGAATCCAACGAGCGCCACATCGGCATCTGACAGGCGATAGCGGTCACGCTCCCGGTCGATAAAGCGGTCCAGGCCCGGACCCGCGGCAGACACGCCGCGCCAGTATTCATCCGGATCGCGGAACGTCAGTTCGAACCACTGCCGGCCGCCTCCCCCCATGGCGCAAGGTTCCGGCGCATGAGGCGCGATGAATGCGGCATCAGGCAAAACATCGGCCCATTGCCGGCCAATCTGGATCAGGTCGTTTCCATCGGCGCCATAGCCGTGCAGGAAAATGACGAGCTTGCGTGGCGGCAGGCCGTTGGCCGGCGGCAGCCGTGGACCATCGAGATCGAGTGCCATGAGGCGGAAAACCTTTCGAAAACGGGCAAGGCAACGCGCAACCGGTTAGCCCAGAAGCCGCACATGCTGCAAGAGGCGCATCGCGTTGCGGTCATTTCCCAGACGCGTCCGGTACGCCCGACCGGCCCTTGGCGGCCGCGTAATAGGCCCACAGCAGATGTGCCGCGGCACCGCGATAGGGCCGCCAGCAATCAGCAAGCAGAATGCAATCCTCTCCGCGCGGGCGTTCATCATGGCCACGCATCTGCCGGATCGCCTCCATCAGCGCCAGATCGCCGGCAGGCCACGCATCTGCCCGGCCAAGGCAGAAAAGCAGAAAAATGTCCGCCGTCCACGGCCCGATGCCCTTGATCGCTGTCAGCTCAGTATGAACTGCCTTGTCATCGGCGGCTTCCAGCCGGGCGAAATCGAGCCCGCCATTTTCGACTGCATCGACGAGCGCGCGTAGCGTGCGGATTTTCGGTCGTGACATGCCACACGCCGCAAGCTCTTCGTCCTTCGCGTGTGAAACAGTCTGGGCAGAGACTCCGCCGAGTGCGTCTTCGAACCGGTTCCAGATCGATCGCGCCGCATGGGTTGAAAGCTGCTGGCCGGTGATGATCGCGGCAAGCCCCTCGAAACCCGGCGCGCGCCGCCGCAGCGCGGGCACGCCGCACTGCGCAAGCGCATCGCGAAAGGCGGCATCGCGCTCAGCCAGATGCTCAAGCGCATAAGCCAGATCGTCCTCGCTCTGCAGATGCGTGAGAATGCGTGTCATGCGCTCCGCAAACATACTCCGAATTGCTGCCGCTCATGATAGAGAGTGACGCCAATGACGACACTCCGCACCGATCCGAATTCAGGTCAACCCGTATTCCGCTTTGCGCCGAGCCCGACCGGCATGCTGCATATCGGTCACGCTTATTCAGCGCTGCTGAACCAGAAGCTCGCACGCGAAACCGATGGGCGCCTGCTGCTGCGCATCGAGGATACCGACACCACCCGTTGCCGGCCCGAATACGAGCAGGCGATTCTCGAAGACCTCGACTGGCTCGGCATTACCTTCGACGAGCCGCCGCTGCGCCAGTCGGATCATTTCCCGACCTACGGGAATGCGGCAGACACGTTGCGGGAGAAAGGCTTGCTCTATCCCTGCTTCGCTTCCCGTTCGCAGATCACTGAAGCCGTCGCGGAGATTGAAGCATCAGAACGCGAGTGGCCGCGCGACCCCGACGGCTCGCCGCACTATCCCGGCATCTGGCGCGGCGCTCCAAAGGCGGAAGTTGAAGAACGCATCGCTGCCGGAGAACCGCACGCCTGGCGCATCGACATGGCGCGCGCACTGGAGGGATTGAGTGAAAGCGATCTCGCTTTCGAGGAATATCCCGATGAAACGGCAACCCGGACAGCCGCGCAATTCCGCGACCCCTCCGTGTGGGGTGATTTCGTCATCGTGCGCAAGGACTCGCCAGCGAGCTTTCATTTGGCGGGCGTGGTCGATGAATCGCTTCAGGGGATCACCGATGTCGTGCGCGGACAGGACCTTGCGCAGGCAACAGCCCTGCACAGGTTATTGCAGCACCATCTCGGCCTTGAACCACCACGCTACCGTCATCACCGGCTGATCACCGGAACGGACGGCGTCAAACTGTCCAAGTCGCGCGGCAGTCTCGGTCTTTCTGCCTTGCGTGAGGCGGGACACGCGGCAAATGACATCAAGGCCCGATTGGGCTTTATTGGCTAGCCAACCAAACGGGATCACCCATGGACCCTTCTTTCTGGCACGAACGCTGGAGCGCGCGGCAGATCGGCTTTCACGAAGGCCAGCCCAACGCCATGCTGGTGAAGCATTTTGCCAGGCTGAAGCTTGCCGCCGGCAGCCGTATCTTCGTGCCCTTGTGCGGGAAGTCGCGCGATCTCGGCTGGCTGCTCGAACAGGGGCACAGCGTTGCGGGCGTCGAACTCAGCCGCATCGCGGTCGAAGAACTGTTCGAGGAATTGGGTGTTTCACCGGCAATTGAAAACCGTGGCCCGCTAATGCTCTTCTCTTTTGAGGATCTCGCCGTCTTCGTCGGCGACTTCTTCAAACTGACAGCGGATCAGTTAGGGTCCGTCGATGCGGTCTACGACCGCGCGGCACTGGTTGCCCTGCCCGCCAGCATGCGGCCGGACTACGCCAGGCATTTGGCAAGCCTGAGCGGATCGGTGCCGCAATTGCTCATCTCGTTCGACTACGACCAGTCCGCGACGAACGGGCCGCCCTTCTCGGTTCCCGGCAGCGAGATCGAAAAGCATTACGGCAAGGCCTACAGGGCTGAGCTTGTGGAAAGCGCCGCCATATCCGGGCCGCTTTCTCAGCGCTGCACCGGCACAGAACAGGCATGGCTCCTGTCGCCTGCATGAGACGGCATCAATGCGCGAGCAGGAATGTCAGCCAGACAGATACGGTGATGACCGCCAGCCCCGTCGTCAGGCTGACGCCGGCTGAAGCCAGAGGCACGGCCTTGGGATAGGGCAGCGCCATCAGATAGGCATTGAGGCCCGGCGGGCAGGCTGCAATCAGCACCACGACATTCGCCCAGACCGGTGGCAGATCGAAAACCCAGTGGCCAAGCCCGTAAACGATCGCCGGGTGGATAACTAGCTTGGCAAAGGCAACGAGAAAAAGCGCTCCGGACAGTTCGCCAAGCCCGGTGCGCCTCACGGCCAGCCCCATCGCGACCAGCGCACAGGGTACTGCGGATTCAGCGATCCAGCTGATCATCCTGTCGGGGACCGCAGGCAGCTTCAGGTCGAGCAGATTGAAGGCGAGCCCGGTTGCCAGCCCGAGCAGGATCGGGTGGCGCAGCATACCGGCAAATGTCCGCGCGACGGCAGCCGCTTTACCGCCAGCCCCCTCGCCCTCGATCATCACCGTTGCAAGGAGCGCTGCAAACGGCAGATGGATTGAAATCAGCAGGAACAAAGGGATCAGGCCTTCGTCACCATAGGCCGACACCACCAGGGGAATGCCGATCAGCATCATATTGGAAAAGGCCGCAGTGAACCCGCCTATGACAGCGATCGCCCGCTCATGCCCCATGGAGCGCAGGGAAATCTGCGTCAGCGCCCAAGCCATGTACATGCCGGCGAAATAGGCGATCCACAACTCCCAGTTCGGTTCATCAGGGAGGTTTGCCTTGGAAACTGCATTGAAGATCAACAGCGGAAGCGCGAAGCGGTGCAGGTAATTCTCAAGCCCTCGCCCGGTGCCTTCCGGAAAAAATTCGAGCCAACCCAGTACGAAGCCGACGCCGACAAGGCCGAAGACCGGCAAGACGATGGAAACGACGGTTTGCAGCAAGACAGAACCCGGATCGCGGAATTGGATACAACACACCCATAAGGCGGAGAACCCGTTTTGGCGAGACTCGCGGCTGCATCCAAGCCATGCGCGGTGTTTACCTCCTCTTGAGGTTAAAACCGCGAAAGGATGTTTCTTGAGGCTTGTTTAAGGCGCAAGCGCCATAGTGCGCGCCAATAACAGGGAGGCGACGCCCCTTGCACTGTCCACCTAAAGGACAGGCGGGGGCGTTTCCATTTCCAGCACCCTCAATGCCGTTCTTCCTCGTCCCTCCCCTTCCTGCACGTGGCGCAACCGCAAATCCTGTCGCCGGTGACCTCTTCCTGAATCCCGGCCGGATACGAATTGCGTTGACTCTGGTTTGATTTAGGATTTATTGAATTCAGAATTCGGAGTTCAAATAATGAAACCCATCGCGCACCAGCCCAATCTCACCGACCAGGTCTACCAGGCCATTCTCGATGGTATCTGTTCGGGTGACCTCGCTCCCGGCACGCACCTCGTTCAGGAGCAGATTGCTGCGCGCCTCGGTGTTTCGCGCCAGCCTGTGCAGCAGGCGATGGCACTGCTCAAGAGCAACGGCATCGTGCACGAGCAGCGCGGGCGCGGGCTGGCCATCGCTCCGCTCGATCTCGAAGCGATGCAGCAACGCTATGACATCCGCGCCAGCCTCGACGAACTCGCCGCCCGCCGTGCTGCGGAACGTGCCGCAGCTTCACCGAAACTTGCCGCGCGCATCCGCCGCGAAGGCACAGCCCTTATCGAAGCCGGCCGCACAGCCGTTGAGGACGGCGATCTCTCCAACATGGTCACCCATGACGTCAGCTTTCACGAGTTCATCTACGACATTTGCGGGAACCCGCTGATCGGCACCACGGCGGAACTGCACTGGCACTACCTGCGCCGCGTCATGGCCGAAGTGCTGCGCTATGCCCTGCCCGGTCCGGCAATCTGGCAGCAACATGAAGACATTCTCGAAGCGATTCTTCATGGCGATGCGGAGCTTGCCGGCACACGCGCCCGCGAGCACGTGCTCAACGCCGCGGACCGGCTCGCGGGTGCCTTCATCGCGCATCAGGAAGGATATGACCGGAGCCTCTCATCATGAGAGACCTGCTGACCCTCGGGCAGATGCTGAGCGTACAGGCCCGCCTGAACCCCGGCAAAACCGGTGCACGCGACCTTGAGCGCGCGATGACATTCGCGCAGTGGAACCAGCGTGCCTGCCAGCTTGCCAACGCGTTCACCGGCCTCGGTCTTGCCAAGGGCGACCGGATCGCGGTGCTGGCCTGGAATTGCGTCGAGTGGACGGAAATCTATGCCGCCGCCGCCAAGGCCGGCGTCATCGTCGTGCCGATCAACTTCCGCCTCGTCGCCATGGAAGTCGCATATGTGATTTCCGATTCAGGTGCGGTTGCGATCATCGCCCAGGACGGTCTGCACGGCGTGATCGAGGAAATTCGCGATCAGGTCGAAATCCCAGCGCAACGTTTCCTGCATTTTGGCGCGCCCTGCCCGGCCGGATGGCACGCCTATGAAGACGCGATCGCATCCGCCCGCGACAGCGAACCGGATGTTACGGTTTCATCGCTCGATCCGTGGACGCTGATGTACACCTCCGGCACCACCGGCAAGCCAAAAGGTGTGGTCCGCAACCACCGCGCCGGCGCACTGCTGTCGCTGGTGACCGAAATCGAGCTGTCGCTCAACCGCAATGACGATGCCCTGCTCGTCATGCCGATGTGTCATGCCAACTCGCTCTACTTCTTCGGCGCGTTCGCCTATTGCGGCGCGACGACGACGGTCTATTCGCGCAAAAGCTTCGATCCCGGCCATTGCCTCGCGACGCTGGGCTCCATTGGCAGCACGTTCACCTCTCTGGTGCCGACCCATTACATCATGATGCTGGCCGAATCCTCAGCCCGGCGCGGCGAGCACAACCTCGACCGCGTCACCAAGCTGATGATCTCATCGGCGCCTGCGCGCGCCGACACCAAGCGTGAGATCATGGAGGTGTTTCCCAACTCCGGCCTGTTCGAACTCTATGGTTCCAGCGAGGCCGGCTGGGTGACGATGCTGCATCCCGACGAGCAGTTCGACCATCTCGGCACGGTCGGGCGCGAATGCGTCGGTTCCGCACCGATCCGCCTGCTCGACGAGAACGGCAACGACGTTCCCGACGGCGAGCCGGGCGAACTCTATTCCAGCAACCCGTACACCTTCGACCGCTACTGGAACTTAGCCGACAAGACGGCGGAAGCCTTCCGCGGCGATTACTGCACGGTCGGCGACATGGCGTTGCGCGACGATCAGGGCTTCATCCGCCTGATCGACCGCAAGAAAAACATGATCATCACCGGCGGCGAGAACGTCTACCCCTCCGAGGTCGAGACCGCGCTGGGCGCGAACCCCAAGGTACGCGACGTCGCCGTGATCGGTCTTCCCGACGAAAAATGGGGCGAGCGCGTCCACGGCATCGTCATTCTCCATGACGGTGTCGAAGCGAGCGAGAGCGAGATGATCGAATGGTGCCGCGAGCGCATCGCCGGCTACAAGCGCCCACGCTCGATCGCCTTCATCACCGAGGAGGAGATGCCGCGCACCGCGACCGGCAAGATCCTCCACCGCGAACTTCGGAACAAATTCTCCTGACCGCTGCCATGTGACAGCGGAGCGCGAAATATCAGTAAGAGGAAACAACTCATGCATGCCGAAAAAATCGATCTCAACAGCGACGAGAGATCCTGCGCCGCCTGGATCGCGCATTTTCTTGAAAGCCGCGGCGTCGACCGCGTCTTCGGTCTGCAGGGCGGGCATATCCAGCCAATCTGGGACCATATCGGTCGCCTGGGTATCCGCATTGTCGACGTGCGCGATGAAGGCGCTGCCGTTCACATGGCCCATGCCCACGCCGAACTGACCGGCGAGCTTGGCGTTGCCATGGTCACAGCCGGCCCCGGCGTCACCAACTGCGTCACCGCCATGGCCAACGCATCGCTGGCGCGCATGCCGGTGCTGCTGATCGGCGGCTGCACCTCGCGCCCGCAGGCCAATATGGGACCGCTGCAGGACATCCCGCATGTGGACATCCTGAAGCCCGTGTGCCGTCAGTCGCGCACCGCCCGCGTCGCAGACCAGGTCATCCGCGAACTCGACGAAGCAGTCGCAAAGGCGTTTGGCGATATGGGCGAGCCAGGCCCGGTCTATATCGAGATCCCGACCGACGTGCTGCGCACCCACGTCCCCGACAACCTTGTTCTGGATGACTGGATGCGCGCAAAACCCGTCCGCAGCATCCAGCCCGATGCGGATGCGGTGGCCGCCGCCACGGACGCAATCTGGAGCGCCAAACGTCCGCTCGTCGTTACGGGGCGCGGTGCGCGCGATGCATCGGCTGAACTGGTACGCCTGCTTGATGCCTGCGGCGCGGTCTATCTCGACACGCAGGAAAGCCGTGGCCTTGTTCCCGCCGACCATCCAGCCTTCGTCGGTGCCATGCGTGGCGTCGCCATGAACGAAGCCGACCTTGTCGTCGTCATCGGACGAAAGCTCGACTACCAGATGGGCTACGGCTCGCCGGCAGTGTTTCCGCACGCCCGCTTCATCCGCATCGCCGACAATGCCGGCGAACTGCTCGACAACCGGCGCGGCGACCCCGAGCTTCTGGCAAGTCCGGCGCTTGCGCTTGACGCCATCGTCGATCATGCCGGCAACCGCCAGCCGTCCGTGGACAAGAACTGGACAACCGGACTGCGCAGGAAGCATGAGGAGCGCAGCGGCCCGCGCGACGTGCCGCAGACCGGCGAGGACGGTGCAGTCCACCCCGCCGCTATCTTCGATGCGATCAAGCAGGTCGCGGACCCTGATTATATCGCCATTGCCGATGGCGGTGATCTGTTGAGTTTCGCGCGTGTCGGGCTGGAAGCGAAGACCTATATGGATGCCGGCGCCTTCGGATGCCTCGGTGTCGGCGTGCCTTACGCGGTGGCCGCTTCGCTTGCCTTTCCGGGCCGCCAGGTCATCGCGATCACCGGCGATGGCGCCTTCGGCATCAACGCCATGGAAATCGATAGCGCGGTTCGCCATGGAGCCAAATGCGTCTTCATCGTTTCCAACAATGCCGCCTGGAACATCGAGCGCTACGATCAGGAGTTCAACTATGGCGGCCGCGTCGTAGGTACCACCTTGCGTCACTCCGACTATGCCGGCATGGCCCGCGCACTCGGCGCTCATGGCGAACGCGTCGATAACCCTGCCGATCTGCCCGCAGCAATCGAACGCGCACTGAACAACGCCCCCGCACTCATCGATGTGGTCACATCGCAGAAGGCCGTTTCGTCGGACGCGAAGAAAGGGCTTGGCTTCGTGCCTGACTATCAGCCGTTGACGGCATGGGACGATGCCGAACGCCGCCGCCGCGGAGAATTGTGAAGATGCAGGCTTGCCCGGTGTGGCACCAATCCATCATACGGCACCAATTGTATACGCTGCGGCAAAAGAGACATCCGGTGTGATCGATTCCCGTTTGCCAATGCCCGCGACACACGCTAGTGGATTGCCGTCATGACCGGATTCCCATCACAGCCGGACGATACCGTGCCGGAAGCGCCGCTGAGCAAACTCGATACGCTCGTCCGTGAAACCGGCAAGGGCGCGATACGCGGCCTGTACCGCATCTGGGCCAAGACCTATGACAGCATGCTTGTTGCCATGCTGGGTTACGAAGCGCCCGATTTCGTCGCGCGCGCGCTTGCCCCGCATCTGCCCGAGGGCGACCTGCGCGTCCTCGATGTGGGTTGCGGGACCGGCCTGACCGCGGAAGCGCTGCTGACGCATCGCAAGGCCGAGGTCGATGGCATCGACTTCTCGCCGGAAATGCTGGAACAGGCACGCGACAAAGCGTTCTACGGCGAACTCTTCCGCGCCGATGTCACCAAGCCGCTGCCGATCCCGGAAGCCACTTATGATGCAGCCATCTCGTCCGGCCTGTTCACCCACGGCCATGTCGGCGCCGTCGCCATCCCGCACATTCTTCGGGTGCTGAAACCCGGCGGCTTGTTCAGCTTCTCAGTCTACTGGAAGGTCTGGGATCGCGGTGGCTTCTCGAAAATGCTCGGCAAGCTCGAGAAGACCAACGCAATCGAAATCCTGCACCACGAGCAGGAAAGCCATTTCCGGATGCTCAAGAACCAGCATATCCACACGCTGGTGGTGCGGAAGAAAAACTAGCGCTCAAGCTGCGCGCTCCGCGCCCGCCTCCACGATCCGCACGATGTCGGCCATGATAGCGTTTAGCTGGAAGTCCTTCGGCGTGTAGACCGCCGCCACACCCATCGCCTTCAAAGCCTTCTCGTCCTCGGCGGGAATGATACCGCCGACCACGACCGGCACATCGTCCAGCCCGGCCTTGCGCATCCGTTCCATCACGTCGCGCACCAGAGGCACATGGCTTCCCGACAGGATCGACAATCCGACGACATGCACGCTTTCCTCAAGTGCCGCGTTGACGATTTCCGCAGGCGTCAGGCGGATACCCTCATAGACGACTTCCATACCGGCATCGCGTGCCCGCACGGCAATCTGTTCCGCACCGTTCGAGTGCCCATCGAGGCCAGGTTTTCCAACGAGGATCTTCAGTCGGCGTCCTATCCGCACTGAGGTCGCGTTGACCGCTGCCTGTACGTCCCCAAGACCTTCCGTGTCGGCGCGTGCTGAACGGCCGACACCGGTCGGCGCACGGTATTGGCCAAAGACCTCGCGAAGCAGTTCGCCCCACTCGCCCGTCGTAACCCCGGCCTTGGCGCAGACAATGGACGGCTCCATGATATTGCGACCTTCCTGCGCGGCCGAACGCAGTTCGCCGAGCGCGGCTTCCACTGCACGGCCATCACGCTGATCGCGCCAGGCATTGAGGCGATCGATCTGCTCGCGCTCGACATGCTCCGGTACGGTCAGGATAGCACCCTCCCCCGAAGCAAGCGGCGAGGGCTCGCTGTCGACATAGGTGTTGACGCCAACGACAGGCAGCTCGCCGCGCTCGATTGACTCAAGCCGGCGCGTGTTCGATTCAACAAGGGCGCGTTTCATGTAGCTGTTGTCGATCGCCGCCAGCGCACCGCCCATGTCGTCGATGCGCTTGAGTTCGGCTCGTGCCTCCTCCTTCAGGGCCTCGACTTTCTTTGCCATCTCCGACGATCCGGCGAAAATATCGCCATACTCCAGCAGGTCGGTTTCATAAGCGACGATCTGCTGCATGCGCAGCGACCATTGCTGATCCCATGGACGCGGCAGGCCGAGCGCTTCGTTCCAGGCGGGAAGCTGGACCGCGCGCGCGCGCGCATCCTTCGACAGAACGACGGCCAGCATCTCGATCAGGATGCGGTAGACGTTGTTTTCCGGCTGCTGCTCGGTCAGACCCAGAGAGTTGACCTGCACGCCATACCGGAAACGTCGGAACTTCGGGTCTTCGACGCCGTACCGAGCTAGCGTGATCTCGTCCCAAA
The DNA here is from genome assembly GCA_020637855.1 of Rhodobiaceae bacterium. Lineage (GTDB taxonomy): Bacteria > Pseudomonadota > Alphaproteobacteria > Rhizobiales > Tepidamorphaceae > JACKJK01. The sequence continues at coordinate 114,733 of JACKJR010000007.1, forward strand.
GATCGACGAAGGCCCGCATCTTGGCGATCTCGGTGATGAAGCGGATACCGGAATTGACGAAGAAGGAAATGCGTCCGACAGCAGCCGGGAAATCTTCCTCGGGAACACCGCCGCTGGCTTTCACCGAATCGAGGATCGCAATCGCATTGGCGAGCGCGAAGGCGAGTTCCTGAACCGGCGTCGCGCCGGCTTCCTGCAGGTGGTAGGAGCACACGTTCATCGGATTCCATTTCGGCAGCTCCGAGTAAGTCCAGGCGATCGTGTCCGTCGTCAGCTTCATCGAGGGCACCGGCGGGAACACGTATGTGCCGCGCGACAGATACTCCTTGATGATGTCGTTCTGCGTCGTACCGGAAAGCGCCTTGCGGTCGGCGCCCTGCTCGTCGGCGGCCGCGACGTAAAGCGCCAGCAGCCAGGCCGCCGTCGCGTTGATCGTCATCGAGGTGTTCATCTCGGCAAGCGGAATGCCATCGAACAAAACCCGCATGTCGCCGAGGTGGGAAACCGGCACGCCGACCTTGCCGACCTCGCCGCGGGCAAGCGGAGAATCGGAATCGTAACCCGTCTGCGTCGGCAGATCGAAGGCGACCGACAAACCGGTCTGGCCGCGTTTCAGATTGGCCCGGTAAAGCGCGTTTGATTCCGCTGCCGTCGAATGACCGGCATAGGTGCGGAAAATCCACGGCTTGTCGCGCTGTGCCTTATCGTCGCTCATCGTCTGCCCTGCGTTGATATGATCCGGCCCCATCAAGCCGGATTATGCGCTGCAGTGCAACATCAACGATGGTTCAGAGCCGGAAACGGCTCACGCCGGGCGTACTAGCCCCGGTGCGAATTTGCGGATTGCGTCCTCAAGCGACGGCACTTCCGCGTTATTGCCGCTCAGAATGACCGGGTAACCGGGCATGTTGAGAAGCTTTCCGAGCCATTCCTGAAACTTGAGCGCGAAGATTGGATTCAAACGCGGATTGGCCGGGTCCTTCAGGATCACCGCCAGCGAGCGCTGCCGGTACCAGTAATAGGGAATGGCGGCAATCTCATCCCAGGGGATCGGCTCGCGCGAAAGCCTGCGGTCGAGAAATCCCTCGGAGGAAACCACAATCGTCGGCTGAGCGTCGGACAAACGAAAGCGCACGTCGGACAGAAACGCGATTGACGTGAAAAGCAGGAAAGCCGCGGTGCCGGAAATCACCAACCCGAAAATCGGGTCCTGGCTAGCGAAATAAAAGCCGCCGAAAAGGAACGCCACCGCGACGATCAGCTCAAGCAGCCAGAACAGGCCGAACACCTTCAACCCAATGCTCGAGTTCTCGAATGTGATCGCCTGCGCGCTGCGTTTTTTCGATTCCTTTGCCATAGGCGAAGCAATAGCGGCTTAGCCCGCGTCAGGGCAATATCTTGTTCTTCGCTGTCGCCAGGACAAGAAATACAGCCGCTCCGCCGCCGATGCCTGTCACGAAAACCGGCAACGCGTCCTTCCAGAAGTAGAAGCCCGCCTGATCGGCCGCCACAAGCGCAGCAAAGGCACCCACGAACAGGACCCCGACATTGAGGAATATCCCGAACCCCCATCTGTCCAGGGTCCAGTCCAGTACGTAGCCGCACACCATGCATAGCGCAAAGAGGAACACGTAATATTGTCTCGGAATCTCCGCCAGGAAATCCAGGTCCGGCATCATCGCTTAATCTTCCAATCACGCAAGAGTTCGTAACACTCGGTTTTACCCTACGTCAGTTGCTGGAGAGTAAATTCGACATACCGCCTTTCTGTGGGGCGCGGCTTTGCTCCCACACCATACGTCATTGATAGAATTGGCATATTTATACAATCCTGGATTGAGCATTCGTTATCCCGAATTTAACCAGACCCCGAATATTTTTAAGCCCCCAAACTAAACATGAGACGCAGAACGCCCATGAAAACTCCCCTTACGGCCCTGGCTCTTTCGCTGGCAGTCGGCCTGTTCCCCATTGCAGGCTCGGCCAAGCCTGCCGCGCCGGATGCATCCAAAGTCATCACCAAGCAAATGCTTGATGACATCCACATGTGGATCGATACAGATGTCGTAAGGCAATCGATCCTGGCGCAGAACATCCGTTATGGCGACCTTCCACAGGACAAGATCGATGCGCTCGACCAGCAGTGGCGCGCCGAACGTGAAGCGGACGACAAACCGCTGATCGCGGCAACGCTTTCCAATCCGCTGTCGGTTTACCTGAGCCGCATGCAGGGCAAATCCGTCGGGCTTTTCGTCGAAATTTTCGTGATGGACGATAAGGGTCTCAACGTCGGCCAGTCGTCGATCACCGGCGATTACTGGCAAGGCGACGAAGCCAAGTTCCAGAAGACCTTTCCCGAAGGGGGCATGGAAACCTTCATCGACGAAGCCGAATGGGACGAGGACTTCAAGATCTGGCGTGCCCAGGTGAACATCCCGATCCGCAACGAGGACGGCAGCAAGAAGATTGGCGCCGCCACCATCGAGGTCAATCTGACCGAAGCGCAACGCCGCGTCATGCCTGAAGCCGGAGAGGCCTTTTAAGTTATGAAAAACATGTCCGTAACCCTGAAGGGCATTCTGGCCTTCGCCATCCTCGCAGCCGTCTCTCTCGCATCGAGCACGGTGGTCTATTTCAGTGCTCTGGAAGTCACCCGCGCCACCGACAAGAACGCCGAACTGCGTCACATCAACAAGGCGGCGACCATGCTGGAACTCTCGTTCCTTGAGCAGGTCGGCGCCGTCAAGAGTTTCCTCCTCACCGGCGACCGGGAATGGGTCACCAAGTTCGACGGGCTGACCGAAACGACCGGCTCCCAGTTCCAGTCGCTCAAGGACCTCGTCGCGACGACCGGTGACATTCCTGCCGAAACGGTTGGAGGCATGGAGCAGAGCTGGCGCGCGTGGCTCGAGACCTTCGCATCCAGGCAGATTCACCTGATGCGCGACCCGATGACGGTCGATATGGCCAAGGTGATCGAGGTTGCCGGCGAAGGCACGGCACTGGCCATGAAGCTTGGCGAGGATTTCAACACGCTTCGCACCGACCTGAACGGTCTGCAGGACACCTACTCCGCCCAGCAGGACAGCACGCTGGGCCTGATGCAGATGGTTGCCATCGCGGCCGCCGTGCTCGTTGTCGGCTTTGCCGCCCTGCTTGGCTTCCTGAACAACATTCTCGTGTCACAGCCGATCAACCGGCTCGCAAAATCCGCTCATCAAATTGCCAATGGCGATCTTGAGATCGAGATTTTCGGCACCGGACGCAAGGATGAGATCGGTGAGATGGCCAACTCGGTTGCCGTCTTCCAGAGCAACGCCGTCGAGAAACTGCGGCTGGAGAAGGAAGCCGAAGCGGCCAGCTTGCGCCGCAAGGAGCAGGAAAAGGAAATGATGGCCGAGCTTGCTGCCAAGTTCGAGGCATCCGTCGGCTCCATCATCCAGCAGGTTTCAAGTGCCGCCGCCGAACTTCAGGCCGCTGCCGAAACCATGGCGGCCACGGCAGAGGAAACCACCAGCCAGTCGGCCACGGTGGCGCATGCCTCCGAACAGGCGACCGACAACGTCCAGTCCGTCGCCAGTGCGGCGGAGGAAATGTCGAGCTCGGTGCAGGAAATCGGCCGTCAGGCCGAGGAAAGCGCCCGCAAGGCGGACCTGGCTGCCCGCGAGGCGGACCAGACCGTCGAAAAGGTCAACGCCCTGTCGGAGGCGGCCGAAAAGATCGGCGCAATCGTTGGCCTGATTCAGGACATTGCCGAGCAGACCAATCTGCTGGCGCTGAATGCCACCATCGAGGCCGCCCGCGCAGGTGAAGCCGGCAAGGGCTTCGCGGTTGTTGCCTCCGAGGTCAAGAATCTGGCCTCACAGACGGCCAAGGCGACGACAGAAATCTCCGAGCAGATCTCGGCGATCCAGAATGCCACCGACACCTCGACTGCTGCGATTGAAACCGTGACGGGCACGATCAAGGAACTCAACGAGATCGCCGCCCAGATCGCCACAGCGGTCGAACAGCAGGCCCTGGCAACGCATGAAATCTCCGGAAACGTGCAGCGAGCGGCAACCGGTACGCAGGAAGTGTCTTCCAGCATCGCCACGGTGACGAGTGCGGCCACGGAATCGGCCTCGGCAGCCAGTCAGGTTCTGTCCGCTTCAGGCGAATTGTCGCGGCAGTCCGAGATGCTGAATGCTGAACTGGGCAACTTCCTGTCCCAGATCAGGGCGGCATAGCCACACCTGCACATAGACGGAATTGAAAGCCCGGCTGCAAAGCCGGGCTTTTTCTTTTTGAACACGAGCCTGTTGCAGAAAATGCTGCAATGCAGTGAAGTGGGGCGGACTAAGCCTTCGTAGCATAGCGCACCGAATTGAATTGCCGATAATCAGCGGCAATATCCGTAATGATGCGGATGCGAAAAACGTACGCAAGTAACTGGAGCATACAGATGTCCACCGCAGCAGCCGAGAAGCCGTCCGAACCGGCCATCGAACTCAAGGACCTCTACGAGATGGGGGAAGTCCCGCCACTCGGACATGTTCCCAAGAACATGTACGCCTGGGCGATCCGGCGTGAACGGCATGGACCGCCTGCAGAGGCGATGCAGACCGAGGTCGTCCCCACCTGGGAACTCGACAGCAACGAAGTGCTCATTTTCGTGATGGCCGCAGGCGTCAACTACAACGGCATCTGGGCCGCGCTCGGCGAACCGATCTCGGTCTTCGACGTCCACAAACAGCCCTTTCATGTTGCCGGCTCCGATGCCGCAGGCATCGTCTGGGCGGTCGGCTCGAAGGTGAAGCGGTGGAAGGTCGGCGACGAGGTCGTCGTTCACTGCAATCAGGACGATGGCGACGACGAGGAATGCAACGGCGGCGATCCGATGTTTTCCTCAAGCCAGCGCATCTGGGGCTATGAGACGCCGGACGGGTCCTTCGCCCAGTTCTGCCGCGTTCAGGCACAGCAGATCATGCCCAAGCCAAAGCATCTGCCCTGGGAGGAAGCCGCCTGCTACACGCTGACGCTGGCAACCGCCTATCGCATGCTGTTCGGCCACGCCCCGCATCACCTCAAGCCCGGCGACAACGTGCTCATCTGGGGTGCGTCCGGCGGCCTTGGCGTCTTCGGCGTCCAGCTTTGTGCCGCTGCCGGCGCCAACGCCATCGGCGTCATCTCGGATGAAGACAAGCGCGACTACGTCATGAGTCTCGGCGCACGCGGCGTCATCAACCGCAAGGATTTCAACTGCTGGGGCCAGATGCCCAAAGTCAACACGCCGGAGTATGCCGAGTGGCTGAAGGAATCGCGCAAGTTCGGCAAGGCGATCTGGGACATCACCGGCAAGGGCAACGATGTCGACATCGTTTTCGAGCACCCCGGCGAAGCGACATTCCCGGTTTCCTGCCTCGTGGTGAAGCGCGGCGGCATGGTGGTTTTCTGCGCGGGCACGACAGGTTTCAACATCACTTTCGATGCCCGCTACGTCTGGATGCGCCAGAAACGTATCCAGGGCTCGCATTTTGCTCATCTGAAACAGGCAAGCGAGGCCAATAGCTTCGTCATGGACCGGCGCGTCGATCCGTGCATGTCTGAGGTGTTCCCCTGGGAGCAGATTCCCAAGGCGCACATGATGATGTGGAAAAACCAGCACGCACCCGGCAACATGGCCGTCCTTGTGAATGCGCCTGTAACCGGGCTGAAAACGCTCGACGACGTGATCGAGGCCACCCGGAGCTAAGCGCGGTCCGCCGCTTTCGCGTTAACCACAAATCGGGACGGTGAACCGTTTGCCTTGGCGCGGGCGCATGCCTTCGCTAAGGTAAAAGAACGGTTAATCCGATCGTGCGGATTTTGCCGAATTCAGGCTCCGGCAGGAAATGCGGCCCGGAGCCCGGCTCCTGAAAATAAACCGACGGGGCCATCTTTTCGGCACGATGCACGGATCGAATCGCGGGTGTGCGCTTCCATATGAAGCCGCGCGCGGGCAACCGATCGCATGGCGCGCGTTGCGTTATTGGCGTACCGCGAAAACGAGGAGACGCGGATCATGAGCGAACTGATTGACCAGCTGCGCAATCTGCGGGCGGCAGCCTACCGCAAACTGACACAGAATTCCGATTTCAAGGTTCTTCTGGAACTTGACGAGATGCTGGGCCGGCTTGATCCGGCTGATGAACCGATGGCGCCCCCGGAAAGCCCGAGAGCCTCAAGCGGCGATGACGACGGGGAAGCAAGCGAAGATATTGAAGCTGCCCCTCCCGAACCGGCGGCTGAGCCACCGCCGGCAGAAGAGCCCGCGCGCGAGGAGATCAAGCTTGCCGACGAACCGGCTGCCGATGTATTGGCGCTCAGCGATGATGGTGAGCCGGATGTACTCCTGATGGCAACAGCCGACGCAGATGCCGACACCTCACCAGAAAACGGGCAAGAAGAGCCGGCAGCAGAGGCCGAGGCGATAAGCGATTCCGAAACCGCCGCCGAGCCAGAGCCTCCGGAAGCCGCGCTGGCAGCCCAGGTGGACGTGGCGGATGCGGACGTGGCGGATGAAGTTGCTGCGGATGAAGTTGCTGCGGATGCCCTGGAAACTGACCTGCCGGACGAGCCACTTGTTGCCGAAGACATGCAGGATGGGGTGCTTGCCGACGAGGAAGCCGTTCTGGCGGAAGCGCTGGCTGGCGATATCGGCGCAGAAGGAGCTCCGCAGGACGGCGATGCCCTTGACGAAGCTGATGTCTTTTCCGGCGGCGACACTGCTGCCGCAGCCGTCGCTGCAGCACTTTCGCAAGCGCCGGATACCCCCGTCGCAGCAAGCCGCAAGCCTGCACCACCACCGGCACCGGCACCGGTCAATCTTGCACCGGAAGAGGATTACGATGCCGCTGCCCCGGCGGGTGCCACGGAAACCAGCGACGACGCCTATGAATCGGCGTTGAATCGTCTGAATGCACTTATCGAGCGCGCTTCAACCCGCCTCAAACGCGAGGATAGCGAGCAGAACGGCGCATCCATCGCTTGACGCGGCTTGGCCGCGAACACACACAAGGCGCGCCCTCGATGGCGCGCCTTTTGCCTTGTATGCGCCGATGATCACTCTGCGCATCGATCGCATGCAGCAACCCATGTGCCCGAACTGCGCATGAGCATGTAATCTGTCCCTCCCGCACACTGCTTCCACAACCCACACAGCAAGACAAAATCGGGACGGGAGAAAGAGGAAATGCCAACGCAACCCGGCACGCCCGCGCCGGCAAACCCTACCGCTGCGCCGCCTGCCGCACTTGCCGTGTTGTTCATCCTGCTTTGGTCGACGGGCTTCATCACCGCCCGCGCCCAGGCGCCCTTCGGCGAGCCTCTGACTTTTGTGTTCGCCCGCTTCGCCTTAACGGCCGTGCTGTTTGCCGGCGCCGTAATGTGGAAACGCCGTGCGCTCGGCATCGGCTGGCGCGCCGTTGGCCACAACCTTGCGGCAGGCATGCTGTTGCACGGCATCTATCTCGGCTGCGTCTTCTTCGCGGTGACTCTGGGAATGCCGGCCGGTATCGCGGCACTGATCCAGTCAACCGCTCCGATTTTCACCGCCGTCCTCGCCGGCCCGCTGCTTGGAGAGCGTGTCGTGTTACGTCAATGGCTTGGCCTTGCGATCAGTCTTGCCGGCGTCACGCTGACACTGTCGCCCAAGCTCGGCTCCACCGGTTTCACGGCCCTGCCGATCGCCGTTTCGATTATCGGTCTTGCCGGATTGCTTGCAGGC
>JACKJR010000008.1 GCA_020637855.1 Rhodobiaceae bacterium
TGGTCACCTTCATCGGCGGCCTGACGGCGTTCTTCGCGGCAACCGTGGGTCTCGTGCAGAACGACATCAAGCGCGTCATCGCATATTCGACCTGTTCACAGCTTGGCTACATGTTCGTTGCTCTGGGTGTTGGCGCCTATGGAGTGGGCATCTTCCACCTGTTCACGCATGCCTTCTTCAAGGCGCTGCTGTTCCTTGGCGCGGGTTCCGTGATCCATGCGGTTTCCGATGAACAGGACATGCGGCGCATGGGCGGGCTGTGGCGGCTGATCCCGCAGACCTACGCGATGATGCTGGTTGGCACGCTGGCACTGACGGGCTTTCCGCTGACGGCGGGCTATTTCTCCAAGGACGCGATCATCGAGGCGGCCTTCGCAGGAGAGAACGCGGCTGCCAGCTTTGCCTTCGTGATGACCGTGGTGGCGGCTGTTTTCACCTCGTTCTACTCGTGGCGGCTGGTGTTCATGACCTTCCATGGCAATCCGCGCGCCAGCCAGGAAACCATGAGCCATGTGCATGAATCGCCGCCGGTCATGACCGTGCCGCTGTTCATCCTTGCCGCAGGCGCGCTTCTGGCCGGTTTCGTCTTCAAGGACTACTTCATCGGTCACGATCACGAGCATTTCTGGCATGGCGCGGTCTTCATGGGCGAAGACAACCACATCATGGAAGAGATGCATCACGTTCCGGCATGGGTGATCTACTCGCCCATGGTGGCGATGATCGTCGGATTCCTGACCGCGTATCTGTTCTACATCGCGCGCCCGTCGATCCCCGGCCAGCTCGCGTCCCAACATGACGTGCTGTACCGCTTCCTGCTCAACAAGTGGTATTTCGACGAAATCTACGATTTCCTGTTCGTCAAGCCTGCCAAGCGCTTCGGCCGCTTCCTGTGGAAGCGTGGCGACGGCATGGTCATCGATGGGCTAGGCCCCGACGGGGTTGCCGCGCGCGTCGTCGACGTGACGAACAAGGTCGTCAAGCTGCAAAGCGGCTATCTCTATCACTATGCGTTCGCGATGCTGATCGGCGTCGCCGCGCTGATTACCTGGTACATGTTCGCAGGGGGCGCGCACTGATGTCCGGCTGGCCGATCCTCTCGGTTGTCACGTTCCTGCCGCTTGTCGGCGCGCTGTTCGTCGCGCTCATTCGCGGCGACGATGAAATCGCGCGGCGCAACGCACGCTTCGTCGCGCTGTGGGCAACGCTGATCACCTTCTTCCTGTCGCTGCTGATCTGGATCTATTTCGATCCCGGCACCGAGGAGTTCCAGTTCGTCGAGGAAATGCCCTGGCTCGGTGGCGTCATCGCCTACCGCATGGGGGTCGACGGCATCTCGATGCTGTTCGTGATCCTGACGACGTTCCTGATGCCGTTCTGCATCCTGGCGAGCTGGGTTGCGGTGGAAAAGCGCGTCAAGGAATACATCATTGCCTTCCTCGTTCTGGAAACACTGATGATTGGCGTGTTCTGCGCGCTTGATCTGGTGCTGTTCTACCTGTTCTTCGAAGGCGGCCTGATCCCGATGTTCCTGATCATCGGTGTGTGGGGCGGGCAGCGGCGCGTCTATGCCAGCTACAAGTTCTTCCTCTACACGCTGCTTGGATCGGTGCTGATGTTGATCGCCATGATGGCGATGTATTACGAAGCCGGCACCACCAATATCGTGGAGCTGCTGGAGCACGACTTCCCGGCCAGCATGCAGCCGTGGCTTTGGGTCGCGTTCTTCGCCTCTTTCGCGGTGAAGATGCCGATGTGGCCGGTGCACACCTGGCTGCCCGATGCGCACGTCGAGGCGCCGACCGCTGGGTCGGTGATCCTGGCCGGCATCCTGCTGAAGATGGGCGGCTACGGGTTCCTGCGCTTCTCGCTGCCGATGTTCCCGCTGGCGTCGGACATGTTCGCACCTCTGGTCTTCACGCTCAGCGTCGTTGCCATCATCTACACTTCGCTGGTGGCGCTGATGCAGGAGGACATCAAGAAGCTGATCGCCTATTCCTCCGTTGCCCATATGGGCTTCGTGACCATGGGCATCTTCACCGGAACCATGCAGGGCATCCATGGCGGTCTGTTCCAGATGCTGTCGCACGGCATCGTGTCGGGAGCGCTGTTCCTTTGCGTGGGCGTTGTCTACGACCGCATGCATACCCGCGAGATCGCCGCCTATGGCGGTTTGGTGAACCGCATGCCGCTCTATGCCGCAGCTTTCATGGTCTTCACCATGGCCAATGTCGGCCTGCCTGGTACCAGCGGTTTCGTCGGCGAATTCCTGACACTGCTGGCGGCATTCGAGACCAACACCTGGATCGCGTTTTTCGCGACGTCCGGCGTCATTCTGTCGGCGGGCTATGCGTTGTGGCTCTACCGGCGCGTGATTTTCGGTGTGCTTGACAAGGACAGCTTGAAGTCGATCCTCGACATCGATCGCCGCGAAATCGCTATTCTTGCACCGCTGGTTTTGCTGACGATCCTGTTCGGTGTCTATCCGGCGCCGATTCTCGATGTCACAGCGGTGTCGGTTGAACATCTTTCGAAGAGTTACTCTGATGCGCTGGCTGCTGCGCAGGCCGTGATGCAAACGGCCGGTCTCGGCGCGCAGTAGGTGAGGTGGACTGGATATGGACTTGATGACCTTCACCTCTGACACGCTTGTCGCTTTCAGCCCGGAAATCCTTCTGGCTGTTGGCGCCATGGTGCTGCTGATGATCGGTGCTTTCCGAGACGATGGCGCGCTTGGTGTCGTTACCGGCGGTGCGATTGCGCTGATCGTGACCACGCTGGCGCTCGTTCATGTCGTGCCGTCCGACGGTTTACGCCTGTTCGGCAACTCGATCATCCTCGACGGTTTTGCAAAGTTCCTGAAAACCCTGACGCTTATCGGCTCTGCTGCAGCTGTGATCATGTCGATCGACTGGATGCGATCAGCGCGGATGGACCGGTTCGAATATCCGGTGCTGATCGTGCTGGCGACACTCGGAATGATGATCATGATCTCGGCCGGAGACCTGATCGCGCTCTACATGGGTATCGAACTTCAGAGCCTGGCTTTGTATGTCGTTGCCTCGATCCAGCGGGATTCGACCCGTTCCACCGAGGCGGGCCTGAAATATTTCGCGCTTGGTGCGCTGTCGTCGGGCATGCTGCTTTATGGCTGCTCGCTGATCTACGGCTTCTCCGGCACGATCGAGCTTGCCAAGATCGCGACGCTTGCCGGGCATGGCGAAGCCTCCGTTGGTCTCGTTTTCGGGCTTGTCTTCCTGATTGCGGGGCTTGCCTTCAAGGTCTCGGCGGTTCCGTTCCACATGTGGACGCCGGACGTTTATGAAGGCGCGCCGACGCCTGTGACGGCGTTCTTTGCATCCGCCCCGAAAATTGCCGGCATGGCGGTCTTTGTGCGCGCGATGATTTCCGGCTTCCCGACGATGACGCCGGAATGGCAGCAGGTGATTGTTTTCGTCTCGATTGCCTCCATGGTGCTGGGCGCTTTCGCGGCCATCGGCCAGCGCAACATCAAACGGCTGATGGCCTATTCCTCGATCGGCCACATGGGTTATGCGCTGGTAGGGCTGGCGTCGGGCAGCGAATCCGGCGTGAAGGGCGTCATCATCTATCTGACGCTCTATCTTGCCATGACGCTGGGCACGTTTGCCTGCATTCTCGCGATGCGCCGCAATGATGCCGCCGTTGAGGAAATCGACGACCTCGCAGGCCTTTCGCGCAACAGCCCGCTGATGGCCTTCGTGCTGGCGATGCTGCTGTTTTCGCTTGCCGGCATCCCGCCGCTTGCCGGTTTCTTCGCCAAGTTCTACGTGTTCCTGGCAGCCGTCGAGGCGGGGCTCTATCCGCTTGCGGTGATCGGTGTCGTGGCCAGCGTGGTTGGCGCCTACTACTACCTGCGCATCGTCAAGATCATCTATTTCGACGAACCCGCACCGGCCTTCGACAAGATGTCGGGTGAACTGGCAACCGTGCTTGCCGTCAGCGGTGTCGTCGTGATCCTGTTCTTCGTCTATCCGGGGCCGCTAGTCTCTGCGGCAACGGCTGCGGCAAAGGCGCTGTTCTGAACACGAACACGATTGCTCATGAAACAGCCGCTGGAAACTTTGCGGTCATCCGGCTGGAGAGCGTCGATTCCACCAACGCGGAAGCACGCCGGCACATAGCCGTTGGCGCAACCGGCGTGTGGGTCGTTGCCGGACGTCAGACGCAGGGACGCGGACGCAGGGCGCGCGCCTGGGTGTCGGAACCTGGAAACCTTTACGCAAGCCATGCTTTCAGACCGGATTGTGCGCCTGGCCGGCTGGGGGAATACGCGTTCGTCGCGGCGCTGGCACTGTATGACGCGGTGTGCGTCGTGTGCCCTGCCGCGGGATCGCATATCGCGCTGAAATGGCCGAACGACCTGATCGCGGTTGATGGCAAGCTGTCGGGTATCCTACTTGAAAGTGAAAGCGGGGGTGCGGGACAGGCGCTGCTGCTCACGATCGGATGGGGCGTGAATTGCCGCCATCATCCAGAAGGCGGGGACTATCCTGCGACCGATTTCGCAAGTCTCGGTTTCGATGTTGCTCCGCAAGTCCTGTTTGATGCCTTGCGGGGCGCGTTCGAACGCCATGCCCGTATCTTGCGGGAAGATGGCATGGCTGCCATCCGGCAGGCGTGGCTTGCGCATGCGCGCGGGGTTGGACAAAGCATTACCGTGCGTCTCGAGGACCGGACGCTGGAGGGGACCTTCCGCGATCTGGATGTCGACGGGCGGCTGATACTGGAGCAACCAGACGGATCGCGTATGAAGATTTCGACAGGAGACGTGTTCTTTCCAGGCCGGGCAGGGCGGTAAACCATGACTGACGAACTGGTTTTCGTTCCCTTGGGCGGGCTTGGCGAGATCGGGATGAATCTCGGTCTCTACGGCTATGGGCCGAGCCACAACCGGCGCTGGCTGATGGTCGATTGCGGGATCGGCTTTGCCGATGCGGCATCCATGCCCGGCATCGATGTCGTCATGGCCGACACCTCCTTCATCGAGGAGGAGCGCGGATCACTTGAGGCAATTGTGCTGACGCACGCGCACGAGGACCATTTCGGCGCGCTGCCGGACTTGTGGCCACGCTTCAAGGTCCCTGTCTACGCAACGGCCTTCACCGCCGCCTTGCTGGAAGCCAAGATCGCCGGCGAGAGCGGTACAAGGAAGGTTCCGGTCAAGGTCGTGCCGCTTGGCGGCAAGGTGGAAGCCGGGCCTTTCTCGATCGAGTTCATCACCGTCGCTCATTCGATTCCCGAGCCCAACGCTCTGGCGATCACCACAAAGCTTGGCACGGTGATCCATTCCGGCGACTGGAAAATCGATCCCGATCCCGTCATCGGCGGGCCGATCGACGAGGCCCGCTTGCGGGCGATCGGGGCTGAGGGCTGCCGGGCTCTTGTCTGCGATTCCACCAACGCCATGCGCGAAGGCGTTTCCCCATCCGAGGCCGGTGTGGCCGAAACGCTAAAAGAGCTGATAGCGAAAGCGCCGAAACGCGTTGCGGTCACCTGCTTTGCCTCCAACCTTGCACGCATCCGTTCGGTGGCCGAGGCCGCGGTTGCGGCGGACCGCAATGTCGTGGTTGTGGGCCGTGCGATGCACAGGGTGATTTCCGTCGGCCGGGAACTCGGGATGCTGGACGGTTTGCCGGCATTTCTCGACGACAGCCAGTACGGCTATCTGCCGCGCGACAAGGTCGTGCTGCTGTGCACCGGAAGCCAGGGCGAGCCACGCGCGGCGATGACCCGGATTGCGGCAGGCAAGCATCCGACCATCGAGCTTTCACCCGGCGATCAGGTCATCTATTCCGCCCGCCAGATTCCCGGAAATGAGAAGTCCGTTGGCACCGTGCTCAATGGATTGATACGGGATGGTATCGAGGTGCTGGACGACCGGAGCGGGCTTGTGCATGTGTCCGGCCATCCGCGCCGCGGCGAACTGGTCCAGCTATTCGACTGGCTGAAGCCGCAAGTCATGGTGCCGGCGCATGGAGAGGCAATGCATATGGCCGCCAATGCCGATCTTGCGCGTGAGGCCGGTATTCCGGAAGTCGTGTCGGGGTTCAATGGGGACATGATCCGCCTTGTGCCGGGGCCGGCTGCCAAAATCGACGAGGTGCGCTCCGGCCGCGTCGTCAGAGACGGACAAGTCATCCTGGATGCTGACAACGAGGCTCTCAAGGAGCGGCGGCGGCTCGCCTTTGCCGGCCTGGTCTGCGTGGCTTTCGGGATGGAGGAAAACGGCGACATCGGCGGCGATATCGAAGTGGAACTGGCCGGTGTTCCCGAGACGGGCATCGACGATGCCGATATTGCCGACCTCGTTTTGGATGCGGTGGAGGAAACCGTTTTATCCATGCCGCCCAAGCGCCGCAGGCGGGTCGAAGACGTGCGCGAGAGCGTTCGCCGCGCCGTCAGGCGTCAGGTCGAGATACACTGGGGCAAGAAGCCGCGTGTACAGGTGTTTATCATCGAACTATAGCGGCGTATCCGCAAGCGGGAGTAAAGACATGATCGGACGTCTCAACCATGTGGCGATAGCCGTGCCGGACATCGCAAAGGCTGCAGCCATGTATCGCGATACGCTCGGTGCCGATGTTTCCGAGAAGGTGCCGCAGCCGGACCATGGTGTCAGCACCGTGTTCATCAACTTGCCGAACACCAAAATCGAGCTTCTGGAGCCGCTTGGGGAGGGTTCGCCAATCGCGAAGTTTCTTGAGCGCAATGGCGACGGCGGTGTCCACCACATCTGCTATGAGGTCGATGATATCCTGGCCGCGCGCGACAAGCTGACGGCCGATGGCGCGCGGGTATTGGGTTCCGGCGAACCGAAAATCGGGGCACATGGCAAGCCGGTGCTGTTTCTGCACCCTAAGGACTTTTGCGGCACGCTTGTGGAACTGGAGCAGGCCTAACAAGCAATTCCAGGAAAAGTGTAAGCGGTTTTCCGTCCGGAATTGCGTTTAGGAAAGAGAGCGATTCCAGGAAAAGTGTAAGCGGTTTTCCGTCCGGAATTGCGCAAAAGGATTGAAGCCCGATGTCGATTACCAGTTCGCTTGCGATCTATTTCATCGTGTGGTGGCTGACGCTGTTCGCCGTGCTGCCGTTCGGCGTGCGTACACAGGCCGAATCGGGGGAGGTGGTGCCCGGCAGCCCGGAAAGCGCTCCGGCGAAGTTCCGGATTGTGCGCACTTTCGCAATCACAACCGTGGTGTCGGCCGTAATCTTTGCGGGGATATACTGGTTGCTGACGTCAGGCAGGTATACGCTTGACGACATTCCCTTTCTGCCGCGGCCTGTGCCGCTTACCTAGGCGCGTTTCCACCGCAGGGTAAAAACAAAAAAGCAAGGCCCTTGGAGCCTTGCTTCATGAAAGGTCCGCAATTTATTGCGGGCGAGGGGCTGTTTCAGTGCATTGTTGCCCGTTCGCCGCATGCGCAAGCCCTTAAGGGCATTGTCAGAAAACGTCTCCTCCCGAGACTTGGACCGCTCTCCAAAGCGCATGGAGCGAAAAACACTGCCGCTCCTTCTTTTCTTGTACCCGCCATGATACCTGCAAACCTCACTATTTCAAGGTAAACCTTCATGTTTGGTGCGACGGACTTGTGTTTTTCTCCCGGTTCGGCTTTGTGTGGCGCAAAATGAAGCACATTCTAGACAATTCAGGGCTGTGAAACGACCATGCGTCTTTCCCGATATTTTCTTCCCACACTGCGCGAAACGCCTGCCGAGGCGGAAATCGTTTCGCACCGGCTGATGTTGCGTGCGGGCATGATCCGGCAGGAAAGCGCCGGAATCTATGCCTGGATGCCGCTTGGACTTAAGGTTCTGCGCAAGATCGAGCAGGTCGTGCGCGAAGAACAGAACCGTTCCGGCGCCATCGAGCTCCTGATGCCGACGATCCAGTCCGCCGAGCTGTGGCGCGAAAGCGGGCGTTATGACGACTATGGCAAGGAGATGCTGCGGATTCAGGACCGGCACGAGCGCGACATGCTGTTCGGGCCGACGAACGAGGAAATGATCACCGAGATCTTCCGCGCCAGTATCCGCTCCTACCGCGATCTGCCGCTCAATCTCTATCATATTCAATGGAAGTTCCGTGACGAGGTTCGCCCGCGCTTCGGCGTGATGCGGTCCCGCGAGTTTCTGATGAAGGACGCCTATTCCTTCGATCTCGACAAGGAAGGCGCACGCGCGTCCTACAACAAGATGTTCGTTGCCTATCTGCGCACGTTCAAGCGGCTTGGCCTGACGGCCATTCCGATGAAGGCGGAAAGCGGCCCCATCGGCGGCGACATGAGCCACGAGTTCATCATTCTTGCCGATACCGGCGAGAGCGAGGTGTTCTGCGACAACAGCCTGCTCGGGCTGCCGACGCCGGCCAGGGATGTTGATTTCAATTCGGACCTTTCGCCGATGGTCGACAACTGGCTGTCGTATTACGCGGCAACGTCTGAAATGCATGAGGCGGACCGCTTCGCCGCCGAGGTGCCGGATGAACGCCGCGTCACCGCGCGCGGCATCGAGGTCGGGCATATCTTCTATTTCGGCACAAAATATTCAGCCCCCATGGGCGCCAAGGTGGCCGGTCCCGATGGCGAGGAAAAGCCAGTTCACATGGGCTCCTACGGCATTGGGCCGACACGGCTGGCGGCTGCCATTATCGAGGCGAGCCATGACGACAACGGCATCATCTGGCCGGCATCCGTCGCCCCCTTCGATGTCGGGCTGATCAATCTGCGGACGGGGGATGAGGCAACCGATTCGGCATGCAGCAAACTCTATGCCGAACTGGAATCAGATGGCGTCGAGGTGCTCTATGACGATACCGACGGCCGGGCCGGAGCGAAATTCGCCAACATGGACCTGATCGGCCTGCCTCTTCAGGTGGTTGTCGGGCCAAAGGGCCTTGCGGAGAACACAATCGAGGTGAAAACCCGCAACAGCGGTGAGCGCAAGTCCATACCGCTGCAAGGTGCTGCTGAAGCAATCGCCGCGATGGTTGCCGAGGGCAAGCAGTCACTCGACGTTTAAGGCGGGATAGCGATCCCGGGACGCATCGCAGCCAACCGGGCAGGGAGCCGATCGCAATGGCGGAACAGACGCTGGAACAGGCCGTGATGCGCAAGCCGCCTGCCGGCAGCGCCACCATGCCGTTCGGCATTTTCGAGCGGATGCTGGCGATGCGCTATCTGCGCGCGCGCCGCAAGGAAGGCTTTATCTCGGTCATTGCCGGTTTTTCCTTCCTCGGCATCGTTCTGGGGGTCGCCACACTGATCATCGTCATGGCGGTCATGAACGGCTTCCGCTCCGAATTGCTTTCGAAGATTCTCGGGATGAACGGGCATCTCGTGCTGCAGCCGATCGACCGGGTTCTGGACGACTATGATGATCTGGCGCAGCGCATTTCGTCCGTCGATGGCGTGATCCTTGCCATGCCCTATGTCGACGGGCAGGCGCTGGCGTCCACGCATACGCAGAACACCGGCGTGATTGTCCGGGGCTTGAGCGAGAAAAGCCTCAAGAACCTGAAGTCCGTTGCGACCAACATCCGGCAGGGTACGCTTGACGGGTTCGATTCCACCGAAGGCCTCGTGATCGGGACGCGGCTTGCCCAGACGCTGGGCCTGTCGCTTGGCGACAAGCTGACGCTTGTTAGCCCGCGCGGCACCGTGACGCCGTTCGGTACCACACCGCGGGTGAAGACCTATCCG
The DNA here is from genome assembly GCA_020637855.1 of Rhodobiaceae bacterium. Taxonomy (GTDB): domain Bacteria; phylum Pseudomonadota; class Alphaproteobacteria; order Rhizobiales; family Tepidamorphaceae; genus JACKJK01. The sequence goes on from JACKJR010000008.1 coordinate 9,741, forward strand.
GTCACGGCCATTTTCGAGATAGGCATGTCGGAATATGACCTTGCCTTCATCTTCATGCCGATGGGCGAGGCGCAGCTGTATTTCAACCAGGAAGGGCTTGCGTCGGGGATCGAGATTTTCGTCGATGATCCCGACAGAATCGACAATTACCGCATTGGCATTTCAGCGGCCGTGGAGCGGCAGATTTATCTGTCCGACTGGCGGCAGCGGAACCGCTCGTTCTTCTCCGCGCTTCAGGTTGAGCGCAACGTCATGTTCCTAATCCTGACACTGATCGTGCTGGTTGCCGCACTCAACATCGTTTCCGGACTGATCATGCTGGTGAAGGACAAGGGGCGCGACATTGCCGTTTTGCGCACCATGGGGGCGACACGCGGTGCGATCATGCGTGTTTTCTTCATGACCGGCGCATCGATCGGTACGCTGGGCACGTTTGCGGGATTTCTGCTCGGCGTCATCGTTTGCCTGAACATCGAATCCATCCGCCAGTTCATCAGCCATCTGACGGGCACGGAACTGTTTGCATCGGAATTCTATTACCTGTCGCAGTTGCCTGCCGAAATGGCGTGGACGGATGTCGCCGCCGTGGTGAGCATGGCGCTTGCGCTGTCGTTTATCGCAACCCTGTACCCCGCGTGGCGGGCTGCCAAGCTCGACCCCGTCGAAGCCTTGCGCTACGAGTGAGGTCATGGACGCAAGCAACACAATGGCTCTGGCGCTGCGCGGCGTGAAGCACGGTTATCACACCGGTGCCGGACAGCTTGACGTGCTGAAAGGTCTTGACCTTGCGATTGCGCCTGGCGAGATCATCGCTCTTGTCGGGCCTTCGGGAGCGGGCAAATCCACATTGCTTCATATCGCGGGCCTGCTGGAGCGCCCGAATGGAGGGTCTGTCCTTATCAACGGGCGCGAATGCGCAGGCCTCAATGACGATCAGCGTACCGCAGTGCGCCGGCGCGATCTCGGTTTCGTCTATCAGTTCCACAACCTGCTGCCGGAATTTTCCGCGCTTGAGAATATCATCATCCCGCAGCTGATCGCCGGGCGCAGCCGCCGTGATGCGAAGAAGCGTGGCGTTGAAGTCCTGACCTATCTGGGATTGGGCGAGCGGCTCGAGCATCGCCCGGCGGAACTTTCCGGCGGTGAGCAGCAGCGCGTGGCGATCGCTCGTGCTGTGTCCAACGCGCCGCGCCTATTGCTGGCGGACGAGCCAACCGGCAATCTTGATCCTGTGACAGCTGAGAAGGTCTTCGAGATGCTATTGAGATTGGTGCGCGCTTCGGGCCTGTCGGCGCTGATCGCGACGCATAACCTGGAACTGGCCGCGCGCATGGACCGTCGCGTGACGCTTGAAAATGGCCGGCTGGTGGAAGTCTGAACTCACCGGCAGAGGCCGATGAGCGGGCGCCTGCGCCAATGGGCGGGGGTATTGCGCCGGGATGCAACGGCGCTCTATTTCGCTGCCCGTGACCCACGCACGCCATGGTATGCCCGCGCGATCGGTATTGCGACCGCCGCATACGCCGTGTCGCCGATCGACCTGATCCCCGATTTCATCCCCGTTCTCGGCCAGCTCGATGACCTGATCATCGTACCGCTCGGCATCTGGCTCGCGCTGAAGCTGATACCGGAAGAGGTGATGACCGAGCACAGGCGCACCGCAGAAGAAGCAGTGCACAAACCCGTCAGCTATGTCGTCACCGCGCTGATCGTCATCGCCTGGCTGCTAGCGGTTGTTCTGACCGGCTGGCTTGCGATCAAGCTGTGGAAGCTATTGATAAAACTGTAATTTCAAACTGAGACACGACCTGGATCCAGGCAGGCTTGACACGAAGAACAAAACATGAACATTATTTCTTCATGTTCAGTCTTGCGTATCCGGAGGTGCGGTCATGAAACAGGGATTAAGCGGTTTGACGGGTGAGGATTTTGCTGCCTTCGCAGCGTTCTGTTCCTTCGCCGTGACGACGCTTCTGTGGGGCGGGCATCTGTCCGCGCTGTGGTCGTGACTGTATCCGGCTGACACGGAGTAACACGTGTGGACGGGCAGGCGATCCACAGGTTCATGCACAGTTGCGGCCAGCCGGGATTAGAGCTTTGGGACAGCACTGCGAATCCGTCTAGGCTCGGAAACGACGCGGGAGAGGATGCGGGCAGGCCGCCGCCGCGAAGCGTCCAACGTTTCCGCAAGCCATGCCGCCGCCGTTCATACATCTGCGTGCCCGTTCCGCCTATTCGCTGCTGGAAGGCGCAATCAAGATACCCAAGCTGGTGGATATCGCCGTGCGCGACAGGATGCCGGCGCTGGCGCTGACCGACCGGCACAATCTGTGCGGGGCGCTTGAGTTTTCCGAACGCGCGGCAGCCGCCGGTCTGCAGCCGATCATTGGTGTCACGCTTGGCGTCGCATTCGATGAAGGCGAGGGGCGGCGTCATGATGCGGCTGTGCACAGCGCGATCCGACCCGTCGCGCTGCTTGCCACGGATGAAGCCGGTTACCTCAACCTTATGGAGTTGTCGTCACGCGCATATCTCGACACCGATGCCAGCGAGACGCCGCATGTCAGCGAAGCGGTGCTGCTTGACCATGCCGCCGGCGTCATTGCGCTGACGGGTGGTGCGACCGGACCTCTCGGTGCGTTGATCTGCGAAGGGCACGGCGCAACGGCACGCGCGATACTCAAACGCATGCAGGGTGCCTTTGGCGACCGGCTTTATGTCGAGGTGCAGCGCCACGGGCTTGAGAGGGAAGGTGCATGCGAGGCGGAGATGGTCGAGCTGGCTTACGACCTGAAACTGCCGATTGTCGCGACCAACGATACCTATTTCGCCACGCGGGACGATTTCGTCGCCCATGACGCGCTGATGTGCATCGCGCAAGGCCGGCTGATGGCCGAAACCGACCGGCCCAGGCTGACGCCTGAATTCCATTTCAAATCCATGGAAGACATGGCCGGGCGTTTCGCTGACCTGCCCGAGGCGCTGGAAAACACCGTCGAGATCGCGCAGCGTTGCGCGTTTCGCCCGGTGACGCATGCGCCGATCCTGCCGAGCTACACGACCGTGAGTTCCGGTTCGGAAGTGGAAGTCGATGAAGCCGCGGAACTCAAGCGCATTGCGCATTCGGGCCTTGAGGCGCGGCTCGAGGCGCATGGCCTTGCGGAAGGTTATAGCCGCGAGGCCTATTTCGAGCGGCTGGAATACGAACTCGGCGTCATCGAGAACATGCAGTTCCCCGGCTACTTCCTGATCGTTGCGGACTTCATCCGCTGGGCCAAGGAACACGACATTCCGGTCGGGCCGGGGCGCGGTTCGGGCGCGGGTTCGGTGGTCGCCTGGGCGTTGACGATCACCGACCTCGATCCGCTGCGTTTCGATCTGCTGTTTGAACGCTTCCTCAATCCCGAACGCGTGTCGATGCCGGATTTCGACATCGACTTCTGCCCGACGGGCCGTGACGACGTCATTGCCTATGTGCGCGAGCGTTACGGCGCCGATCAGGTCGCCCAGATCATCACCTTCGGAACGCTGCAGGCGCGTGCCGTGGTGCGCGATGTCGCCCGCGTGCTCGGCGTGCCATACGGGCAGGCGGACCGGCTGTCGAAACTCATTCCGGCCAACCCCGCCAATCCGGTGACGCTGAAGCAGGCGATCGAGAGCGAGGACAAGCTGCGCGAGGCGCGCGACGAGGATCCGACCATCGCCCGCCTGCTCGATATCGCGCTCAGGCTCGAAGGGCTCTACCGTCATGCCTCGACCCATGCGGCGGGCATCGTCATCGGCGACAGGCCGCTGAGCCAATTGGTGCCGCTTTACAAGGACCCGCGCTCGCCAATGCCGGCGACGCAGTTCAACATGAAGTGGGTCGAACCGGCGGGGCTGGTGAAGTTCGACTTCCTCGGCCTGAAGACGCTGACGATCCTTGACGGCGCCGTGGACCTGCTGGCCGAAAAGGGAACCGAGGTTGATCTGGCCTCCCTGCCGCTCGACGACAAGCTGACCTACAACATGCTCTCGAACGGCGAGACGGTCGGGGTGTTCCAGCTGGAATCGGGTGGCATGCGCAGCGCCATCATGGGCATGAAGCCGGACCGCTTCACAGACATCATCGCGCTTGTGGCGCTCTACCGCCCCGGCCCGATGGACAACATCCCGACCTATAACGACCGCAAGCACGGGCGCGAGGAGCCGGACTATATCCACCCGCTGATCAAGCCGTTTCTTGAAGAAACCTTCGGTGTCATCGTCTATCAGGAACAGGTGATGCAGATCGCGCAGGAGCTTGCCGGTTACAGCCTTGGCGAAGCCGACCTCTTGCGCCGCGCGATGGGCAAGAAGATCCAGTCGGAAATGGCCAAGCAGCGCCCGCGTTTCGTCGATGGCGCGGTGGAACGCGGCGTTGGCAAGGCGAAGGCCGAACAGATTTTCGATCTGCTGGCGAAATTCGCCGATTATGGCTTCAACAAATCGCACGCGGCGGCCTATGCGCTCGTCGCCTATCAGACGGCCTATCTGAAGGCGAACCACGCGGTTGCCTTCCTGGCCGCCTCGATGACCGTCGATGTCGGCAATACGGTCAAACTCAACGATTTCCGCCGTGAGGCGAACCGCATCGGGGTGACCGTCCTGCCGCCGTCGATCAACACATCGGATGCCGATTTCACCGTCGATGAGGAAAACCGTATCCATTACGCTCTGACCGCGATACGCAATGTCGGTCGTCAGGCGATCGAGCACATCGCCGAGATGCGCGGCGATACGCCGTTTGCAAGCCTTGCCGATTTCGCCCGTCGGATTTCACCGCGCTTTGTCAACAAACGTGCCCTGGAAAGCCTTGCCGCCGCGGGCGCTTTCGATTGCATCGATGCCAATCGCGCCCGGGTGTTTGCCTGCGCCGAGGCGATCATGGCGATTGCTTCGCGCTCCGAAGAAGGGCGTCTTGGCGGACAGAACGATCTGTTCGGGGAGGCTGGCGAGGAGGACCTGCCGCATGCCGCAATGCTCGACTGGCTGCCGGCGGAGCGCCTGAGCCGGGAGTACGAAGCAATCGGTTCCTTCCTCACCGGGCACCCGATCGATGCTTATCAGCCGGTATTGAAAAAGCAGGCCGTCACGCCGGTGCGCGAGTTCGAAGCGGGCGCCCAGTCCGGCACGGCGGCGGCCCGTATCGCGGGAATCGTCGTGTCCAAGCAGATTCGCCGCACCAGAAGCGGTGGCAGGCTGGCGGTTATCGGGTTGTCCGATCCAAGCGGGCAGGTCGAGTGCGTGGCGTTTTCAGAGGCGCTGGGGGCATGGGCGCAATTGACCGAGATCGGTACGCCGGTCATTGCCAATGTGGTAGTGGACCGGGCCGGTGACATGCCGCGCTATCGGATTCAGGATCTCAAGAGCCTTGAGGACGTTGCCGCGAAGCTGACGCATGCGTTGCATATCCATGTAACGGATTCAGGTGCGCTGGACAGCATACGCAGCCGCCTCAATGAGCGTGGCGACGGCGAGGTCAGCCTGTTCCTGCATGATGGCCATGACCGCGAGGTCGAGATGCGGCTCAAGACGCGCTATGCCGTCACGCCGCAACTGGCCGCCGCGATCAAGGCGATTCCCGGTGTTGACGAGGCGGTTTATCACTGAACACGACGGATTGACGCGGGTGGCTTGCATTCGTCAGGCGGCATCCGTATAAGGCGCGCATTCCGCATGCGGGGTTCGGTTCGAACGGCGCAGGTTTTTTGCGTTCGCTTCCGACCTTCCGGTGCCCCCGCCTGATTAAAGTTCTTTTCGAACATTGATCATGGTGGTGGTCATCCCCGCAGTGGCTCAACCGGACAAGGAGACATAAGAGCCATGGCTCTGCCAGATTTTTCCATGCGCCAGCTTCTGGAAGCCGGCGCCCACTTCGGCCATCAGACCCACCGCTGGAACCCGCGTATGGCGCCGTATATCTACGGCGATCGCAACGGTATCCACATCATCGACCTGTCGCAGAGCGTTCCGCTGCTGCATCAGGCGCTGAAGCAGGTCAGCGACACCGTCGCGTCAGGCGGCCGCGTTCTCTTCGTTGGAACCAAGCGCCAGGCATCCGAAGCGATTGCCGATGCGGCGCGCCGTTCGGCCCAGTATTTCATGAATGCACGCTGGCTCGGCGGCACGCTGACCAACTGGAAGACGATTTCCAATTCGATCCAGCGCCTGCGCAAGCTTGAGGAACTGCTCGGCGGCGAAGGCCAGGGCATGACCAAGAAGGAATTGCTCAAGCTGACCCGTGAGCGCGACAACCTTGAGCGTGCCCTTGGCGGCATCAAGGACATGGGCGGCGTTCCCGACCTTCTGTTCGTGATCGACACCAACAAGGAAGCGATCGCGATCAAGGAAGCCAAGCGGCTGAACATCCCGGTCGTTGCCGTGCTCGATTCCAACTGCAATCCGGAAGGCATCGACTATCCGATCCCGGGCAATGACGATGCGGGCCGCGCAATCTCACTCTATTGCGATCTGATCGCACGCGCTGCCATCGATGGCATCTCCCGCGGTCAGTCTTCGGCCGGTGTCGACATCGGTGCGGCGGCCGAGCCGGAACCCGAGCAGGCAATCGCTGCCGCGCCGGAAGCCCCGGCCGCGACGATTTCCACCGAGGAAGGCGTGATCGAAGCGCCGGAAATGGCTTTCGAGCGTCTGGAAGCGCCGCGTGGCGCACCCGACGAACTGACCCGCATCACGGGCCTTGGCCCGACGCTTGAGCAGAAGCTCAACGAAGCCGGTATCTTCCACTTCTGGCAGATTGCGGCGATGAGCGATGCGGATGGCGCGGCGATCGAGGACGAAACCGGCTCAAAAGGCCGTATCAAGCTCGATGCATGGCGCGATGAAGCGCGCAAGTTCATCGAAGGCGCCGCCTGATTTTTTCAAGTAGCGGGCGCTGTCTGCAAGGAAGCAGTCTCAGCGCCCGTGCATGTTCCAGTTTGTTCGTCGCGTCAGTTTGACAGGTGCTCACGCATCGGCTGGCCGCACATATGAACTTTTAAGAGATCCGGAGACGAGAAAATGGCCAATATCAGCGCATCGATGGTGAAGGAACTTCGCGAGAAGACCGGCGCCGGCATGATGGACTGCAAGAGCGCGCTGACCGAAAACAGCGGCGACATGGAAGCAGCCATCGACTGGCTGCGCGCCAAGGGTCTTGCCAAGGCTGCCAAGAAGGCCGGCCGCGTTGCGGCAGAAGGTCTGGTCGGCGTTGCCGAGGGCGATACGTCGGCAGCCGTCGTCGAAGTCAATTCCGAGACCGACTTCGTGGCCCGCAACGAGATTTTCCAGGACATGGTGCGCAAGGTCGCCGAAGTTGCCCTTGCCAATGACGGTGACCACGAGAAGACCGGCGCTGCAGAATTTCCCGGTGCGGGCAAATCGGTCGCCGATCATTTGACCGAGATGGTTGGCCAGATCGGTGAGAACATGACGTTCCGCCGCTCCGCGGGTCTTTCTGTGTCCCAGGGCGCGGTCGCGACCTATGTCCACAGCGCCACCGCTCCCGGGCTTGGTCGCATCGGTGTGCTGGTTGCGCTTGAATCTGCTGGTGACAAGGATGCTCTGAAGGCTTTCGGCAAGCAGGTTGCCATGCACATTGCCGCAACCTCGCCGCTGGCGGTCACACCTGCCGAACTCGACCCGCAGGTGGTCGAGCGCGAGCGTGCCGTTCTCATCGAGCAGGCGCGCGAATCCGGCAAGCCGGAGAACATCATCGAGAAAATGGTCGAGGGTCGTATCCGCAAGTTCTACGAGGAAGTCGTCCTGCTTTCGCAGCCGTTCGTCATCAATCCCGACCTGACGGTCGAGAAGGCGGCGAAAGAGGCCGAAGGCAGCGTCGGCGCGTCGATCAAGGTTGTCGCTTTCGAGCGTTTCGTGCTTGGTGAGGGCATCGAGAAGGAAGAAAGCGATTTCGCTGCCGAAGTCGCGGCGGCGGTCGGTTCCTGATCCTGGTTCCGGCGGGGTTTGGCCATGTCGGCAGATGGTGGCGGCAAGGATGATGCCCGGCGCGTCCTCGTAAAGCTTTCGGGCGAGGCGCTGATGGGGAATGCCGGTTACGGCATTGACGCTGCCACCGTTTCGCGTTTTGCCGCCGACATCGCCGCAACGGTTACAACCGGCGTACAGGTTGCGCTGGTTGTGGGCGGCGGCAACATCTTCCGTGGCATGTCGGCTGCTGTCGATGGTCTCGACCGCAGCAGCGCAGATGCAATGGGTATGCTGGCCACGGTGATGAACGGCCTGGCGCTGTCTGGTGCGCTGAAGGCGCACGGATGCGAATCTGCCGTCGTCTCGGCGATTCCCATGGATACGGTCTGCGAGCCTTATGCCCGTCGCCGCGCGGTTGCGCATCTGGAAGCGGGCAAGGTGGTCATTTTCGTGGCCGGCACGGGAAATCCCTATTTTACCACGGATACAGCGGCTGTTCTGCGCGCTGTCGAAACCGGTTGCGATGCCGCTTACAAGGCGACGCAGGTGGACGGTATCTATTCCGCCGACCCCAAAACAAACCCCGATGCGACGCGTTTCGATACCCTGACCTATGACGAGGTTCTGGCGCGCGATCTCAAAGTGATGGATGCCGCCGCGATCGCGATTGCCCGCGACAATCATCTACCGGTGGTCGTTTTTTCACTTGCATCGGAAGGTGCCATTCAAAGCGCCGTGGAAGGCCGGGGACGTTTTACACGCGTTAGTGTGTGAAGCTGCCGCCGCCCTTGTGATTGGCGCGGAAGGCGGAGTAAACATTGGACCCGAGGTTTGCTGCTATGGGGTCGCGATCCTGATCAAACGGGTCGAACGATTCTGAATAATATCGCGGGGGGAGAGATTGCATGAGCCATTCAACAGATATGGCCGATCTGAAACGGCGCATGGATGGCGCTGTGAGCGTACTCAGGAGCGAGCTTGGCGGTTTGCGGACAGGCCGGGCTTCGGCGAGCCTTCTCGATCCCATTCAGGTCGATGCCTATGGCGCGGCGATGCCGCTCAATCAGGTCGGCACGGTTGCCGTGCCCGAACCACGCATGATCAGCGTGCAGGTTTGGGATCGCGGTCTTGTCAGCGCAGTCGATAAAGCGATCCGCGAATCCAGCCTCGGCCTCAATCCGGTTGTCGAAGGCCAGCTTCTGCGTATTCCGATCCCTGAACTGAATGCCGAGCGCCGCCAGGAACTGGTCAAGGTCGCACACAAATATGCTGAAGCAGCCCGTGTTGCCGTGCGCCACGTGCGCCGCGATGGGCTCGATCACCTCAAAAAGGCTGAAAAGGACAAGACGATTGGCGAGGACGAAGCCCGCAGCCGGTCTGATGAGGTGCAAAAGCTGACCGACGCCGCCATTTCCGAGATCGACGAGGTTCTGGCGACGAAGGAAAAGGAAATCATCCAGGTCTGACCAGGCTCGGATTTCAGGAGGCGGCATATGCGCGAGGAGGCGAAAACGCCGGCTCCGGAAGTGGCGGGCAGACGCTTGCCCCGGCATATCGCCATCATCATGGACGGTAATGGGCGATGGGCGGCGGAACGCGGCATGGCACGCGCACTGGGCCATAAGGCCGGTGTTGAGGCGGTTCGCCGTTGCGTCAGGATGGTTGCCAAGCGCGGCATTCCCTATCTGACATTGTTCAGCTTCAGTTCCGAAAACTGGATCAGGCCGCAAAGCGAGATTGCCGACCTGTTTTCCCTGCTGCGGCGGTTCATCCGCAAGGATCTGGCCGAACTGCATCAGGAAGGCGTGCGTATCCGCATTATCGGGCGCAGGGACAAGGTGCCGGATGACATCGTGCGCATGCTCGATGAAGCCGAGGCCCTGACGCGGGACAATACCGCCTTCAACCTGATCATTGCGTTCAACTATGGCGGACGTGCCGAGATTGCCGATGCGGCGCGAAGAGCGGCGCAGGCAGTGGAGCGCGGTGAGATTTCTTCTAAGGATATCGATGAAGCTCGGTTGGAAGGCTTTCTCGATACTGCCGGCGTCCCCGATCCAGACCTTTTGCTGCGCACGAGCGGCGAGGCGCGAATTTCGAATTTCCTGCTCTGGCAGTGTGCCTATTCCGAGTTCGTATTCCTGCCGGTCTACTGGCCGGATTTCGATGAAAAGGCCCTGGATGACGCGCTGAATGAATATGCCGCGCGTGATCGCAGGTTTGGCGGCGTCGAAGCGCGCGCCTGACCGGAGGAAGCCGCAAATCGATGCCCCACCGCGAGCCCGATACCAGCACTTCAGGCGCCGAACCGCGGCAAAGCCGGGCTTATGATCTGCGGGCGCGCCTGATTTCGGCGGCCATCATGGTGCCGGTTGCGCTTTTGTGCCTTGGGCTGGGGCAGGCGCCGTTTGCATTGCTTGTTGCCGTTGGTGCCGTTTTGATCCTCCGCGAGTGGATTCGCATGGTCAATGGAACGCAATCGGTCGCTGCGGTCGTGGCCGGCGGGATCGCCATTCTCGTTGCCATGGCGACCGTTTTCTTTGGGCTGACAGGAATAGCCTTCGGAATTCTCGCTGCAGGAGCGTTATGCGTCGCCGCGCTTGCTCCGGTGCGCAGGATTTGGGCGGCCGCAGGCGTATTCTATGCCGGATTGCCCGCTGTCGCCCTTGTTCACTTGCGCGGGCTTGAATACGGCCTTGCTGCGGTCGTGTTCCTGTTCGTGGTGGTGTGGAGCACGGATGTGGCGGCCTATGGCGGAGGACGTGCCATTGGCGGTCCGAAACTCTGGCCGTCCGTTTCGCCGAAAAAAACCTGGGCAGGGTTCGTCAGCGGCCTGCTTGGCGCGGGTCTTGCCGGGCTGTTGGTTGCATGGCTCGTCGGGCCTGATGCACGCTATGGGGCAGGCTGGGGGGTGATTTTTTTCTTCGCGATCATGATTTCATTTTTCGGCCAGATGGGTGATCTGTTCGAGTCCTTCATGAAACGGCATTATGGTGTGAAGGATTCCGGAACACTCATTCCCGGACACGGCGGAGCAATGGACCGTCTCGACAGCATCATTACCGCGGCGAGTTTCGCTGCGCTCGTCGCCATTGCATTCGGGCTGCCACGTGTATTTGAGCCGTATTACTGGTCCGTAGCGCAATGACCCATCGCCGCATCACGATACTTGGAGCCACGGGCTCGGTAGGCGGCAGCACGCTGGACCTTGTCGGCGGGCATGAGGACCGCTTCAGCATCGACACTTTGACCGCTCACCGGGATGTCGGCGGTCTTGCCGGGCTTGCTCGCAAGTATCGGGCGCGTCACGCGGTGATTGCCGATGCTTCGCTCAAGGAAGACCTCGTCGCAGCATTGGCGGGGAGCGGAATTACGGCAGAAGCCGGTCCCGAAGCCTTATGCGAAGCCGCGATGCGGCCGGTTGATCTCGTTATGGCGGCCATTGTCGGGGTTGCGGGCCTTGCTCCGACCCTGGCTGCGGTTCGCAGCCAGCCCGTGGTGGCGCTGGCGAACAAGGAAACACTCGTGTGCGCCGGGGCGTTCTTCATGAACGAAGTTGCCCGCAGCGGGACGCTATTGCTGCCGGTCGACTCCGAACATAGCGCACTTCTCCAGGCGCTTGGCGGGCCGGCATTCATGGAGAAGCCTGATTTTACGGCGGTCGAGGAACTGGTGATTACGGGATCAGGCGGTCCCTTCCGCACGCTGCCTGAAGACGACCTTGAGCGCGTTACACCGCAGCAGGCAGTTGCGCACCCTGTGTGGTCTATGGGATCAAAGATTTCCGTCGACTCCGCAACGCTTATGAACAAAGCATTGGAACTAATTGAAGCAAAACATCTTTTCTCGATTCATGACGCGCGACTGAAAGTCTTGATCCACCCACAATCGATTATTCATGGACTTGTGCGGTTCAAGGACGGATCGGTTGTTGCGCAGATGGCGCAACCGGATATGCGTGTGCCCATAGCAATGGCTCTCGCCTGGCCGGAACGCATCATGACCCGGGCGGCGACACTCGATCTTGCCGAGCTCGCGTCTTTGACGTTCGAGCGGCCCGATGAGGCACGGTTTCCCGCTTTGCGGCTTGCGCGCGAACTGTTGTCGGCTCCCGGCGGGGGCGCTGCAATCGCAAATGCCGCCAATGAATATGCTGTCGATGCGTTTCTGGCCGGCAGAATTCGCTTCACTGATATCGTACGCATTTGCGAGGAAACGCTGCTTGATGCCGATGGTTTCTCAAGGCCGGCACCCGCCAATCTTGAAGAAGCCTTGTCGCTGGATGCAGAGGGGCGCCGAATCGCTGCTGTGCGGGCTTCGCAATCGGGTTCCGGCGCACACGTGGTGGGGCGGGTGAGAAGCGCGTAACATCATTGCAATGCTGATCGGGTGCGGAAGTAACCATGATTGTTGAATGATGTCTGGCCAGGATCGCTAAAATGCGCAATGACGGGCGCAATCTGGTACGATCCGGAACAATCTGGGCATCACTGTACGATATCTGTGTCACGGCCGCCTGATGGCCTGAAAAATGCCATTTAATGATTTAGGTATGCCGCCGTGTCGCAGTTGCCCGAAAATCGTGTGTAATCCCGAGCGTCAGAACAGGACCAATCAACGTGTTTGATATGATATCCGGGTTTGGCGGTAGCCTGCTGGGCTACATCCTGCCATTTCTTTTCGTTCTTACAATTGTGGTGTTTTTCCACGAGTTGGGCCATTTCCTCGTGGCGCGCTGGTGTGGCGTGAAGGTCGATGCATTTTCGATCGGGTTCGGTCCCGAACTGTTCGGCTGGAACGACAAGCACGGGACACGCTGGCGTGTGGCTGCGGTGCCGCTGGGTGGATATGTGCGGTTCCTGGGCGACGACAATGCCGCAAGCGCGGCAGATCGTGATTCCGTCGCGAATATGACGGAAGATGAGCGCAAGAGCAGCTTCCACGGCAAAGCGTTGTGGCAACGCGCCGCGATTGTTGCGGCAGGGCCGATCGCGAATTTCATTCTTGCCATTGTCATCTTCGCGGGAACATTCGCGTTCGTCGGGCAGTACGTCACTCCAGCAAAGGTTGATACGGTGCAGGAGGGAAGCGCCGCGGCGCGCGCGGGCATTCTGCCTGGCGATACAATCCTGACCATTAACGGGACGCAGATTGAATCCTTCAACGACTTGCAGCGGATCGTATCGGTAAGTGCCGGGCGCGAGCTTGAGGTCGTGCTGGAGCGCGACAGCAAAACCATAACGGTCACGGCTGTTCCGGATTTGCGTGAGATCGAGGACAGGTTCGGCAACAAGCACAATGTCGGGTTGCTCGGCGTGGCCAGCAAGACTGATCCCGATGACGTCAGGCTTGTGACTTATTCTCCCCCCGAGGCCGTATGGCGCGGCATGAAGGAAACCTGGTTCGTTGTCGATCGCACCCTGTCTTTCATTGGCGGGGTTATCTCGGGGCGCGACGATGCATCGCAGCTCGGCGGACCGATCAGGATTGCCCAGATATCGGGGGATGTTGCGCAAATCGGATTTGCCGCATTGGTCAATCTGACGGCAATACTGTCGGTCAGCATCGGCCTGCTCAATCTGTTTCCGATTCCAATGCTCGATGGCGGCCATTTGATGTTTTACGCCGTCGAAGCGGTGCGCGGACGGCCTTTGAGCCCGCGTATCGAGGATTTAAGTTACCGTATCGGACTGGCTGTCGTGCTGATGCTGATGCTGTTTGCGACGTGGAACGACCTCACGAATCTTAACTTGTTGGGATAACTTGTGAATGGATAGCCGTTGCGTGTTTGCAACGGGTGGCGATGATCGTCAGGAAGTTGCTCGAAGAAGGTTTGCGAAGGACGCAAATCCGGCTACAAACCTTTCCGAGATGAGTGAATCGGCATGCACAGTGCCGAGATGCGTTTGCAAGCTCCGTCAGGATGGCGGAGAAAAGGGGCCAAGCGACGGGGATTTGACGGGACGGGGGTCTTGCGCGCGGGTTTGATTGCCGTTTGGCGGTCGGAAAACGGGCGATAGAGAAACTCCGCTATCAGATGCTCTTTCGTTTTTGCCTCGGGTATGTCCGGATCCGCAGCGAATTGCCGTGCGGCTCCCGGGTGGCCCGGTTCGGCTCAAGGCGGTTTGAGTGCGCTTCCCAAGAGGCAGCGCGTCTTAAAGAGAAGGTCAGATGATCGAAGAGATCGAAAACCCGGTAAGGACGTGTGGTGATGCGAGGGCCGACAGGCCTGGAGCCGTGGGAAGCCTGGAACGGTTCCGCCGCATGGTTTCCCGTGCCGCCGTGCTTTGTCTGCTTTTCACCGCGGTGATAACGAGCGGGGTCAGCCTCGCGCCGGCGACAGCCATGGCGCAGGTGATCTCGGCGGTCATTGTCGAAGGCAACCATCGCGTCGACGACGAGACGGTGCGTTCGTATGTGACGCTTTCGCCGGGGCAGCGCTACAGCGATTCCGCAGCCAGCGAATCCGTCAAGATTCTGTTCCAGACCGGGCTGTTCGAGGACGTGACCATCGGCATGCGCAGTACGCGGCTTGTGGTGACGGTTGTCGAGGCCGCGCTGATCAACCGAGTCGTCTTCGAAGGAAACAAGCGGCTTGAAGATGGTGTGCTGTCGGCTGAAATCGAATCGCAGCCGCGTGGCATGCTGACCCGGGCCAAGGTCCAGCGCGATACCCAGCGCATTCTCCAGCTGTACCGGCGTATCGGGCGGTTCGGCGCACGTGTCGAGCCGAAGATCATTGATCTGTCCGATAATCGCGTGAATCTGGTTTTCGAAATTGACGAGTCGGAAAAAACAGCTATTTCACGCATTAATTTCGTCGGAAACTACGCGTTTTCCGACAACCATTTGCGCGAAGTGGTTACATCACGGCAGCAAACGTGGCTGAGCTGGATCAGGACGACGGACATTTATGATCCGCAGCGTCTGGAAGCCGACCAGGAGCTTTTGCGCCGTCATTACCTGAAGAGCGGATATGCCGATTTCCGCGTCATTTCGGCTGTTGCCGAACTGGACCGCGAACGCAACGTCTTTTTCATCACGATCACGATTGAGGAAGGCGAGCGCTACCATTTCGGCATGATTGATATCGAGTCGAACGTGACCGATGTCGATCCTGAGTTATTGCGGGGACTGATCAGGACGCGTGAAGGCCGCATCTACAACGCCGAACTGGTCGAGAAGACGACCGAAGAGCTCACGATTGAGCTTGCAAAATCCGGCTATGCATTCGCGCATGTTCGCCCGCATGCTGACCGCGATCCGGCATCGTTGACCATCGGGATCACCTATGTTGTCGATGAGGGCCAGCGCGCCTATGTGGAGCGGATCAATATCCGTGGCAATACACGCACGCTCGACAGCGTTATCCGCCGTGAGTTCGATTTCGCCGAAGGTGATCCTTACAATCGCGTTCTCGTGGACCGTGCGCGCAGGCGTCTGCTTGCCTTGCGCTACTTCGAGCAGGTTCAGATAACCACCGAGCCCGGCTCAACCCCCGACCGTGTGAACATCAATGTTGAGGTGGTTGAACAGGCGACCGGCGAGTTCTCCATTGGTGCGGGCTATTCAACCAGTTCCGGCGCTCTTGCCAATATTTCCATCGGCGAGCGCAACTTCCTTGGCCGCGGCCAGAAGGTGAATTTCAGCGTTGGATTTGGTGAACACAGTCAGACGTTCAACTTTGGCTTCACCGAGCCCTATTTCATGGGCCGCCGGTTGAGCGCGGGATTTGACGTTTTCGCGAGTGAACAGCAGAATTCCGATAACACACCGTACGACCGGTCGGATGTTGGCGGTAAACTTCGGTTTGGCTTGCCGCTTAACGAGAATATGCATCTGAACCTGAGTTATTCGCTTTTCCAGCGCGAGATCAGCAATGTTCAGGCTGGAAGCTCGGCAGCTATCGCGGGATCGGCTGGGACGTATCTCTACTCTATCGCCGGCTACGAGTTCGTTTATTCGACCCTTGATAATATTGCGCAGCCGCGCAACGGCGTTATTGCCAAGTTCGGTCAGGAATTTGCCGGATTGGGCGGCGACCGCCACTTCGTCCGTACGACCGCCACGGTTGCTCATTTCCATGAAGTGCGTCCGCGTGTGGTTACCATGCTGCGCCTGAAGGGCGGGCATGTTGGCGGATGGAATGGCGATGGCGTTCTGCCGATTGATGCTTTCCGGATTGGTGGCGAAACCATTCGCGGCTTTGAATCTGCGGGTATCGGCCCGAGGGATGGCACGACGACGGATGCGCTGGGCGGCAAGCTCTTTGTTGCCGGTACGGTGGAATTGCAATTCCCGATCCCGGTTCTTCCGCCGGATTTCGGGTTCTCTGCAGCTGTCTTTGCGGATGCCGGATTTTTGCATGATACCGATTCAACGGTGGCAAGCTTGAACGACGATGCTTCGATTCGCTCGTCGGCCGGTTTCAGTATCCTGTGGGAATCGCCCTTCGGTCTGCTGCGCGGTGATCTTGGCTTTGCGATTACCAAGGAAAGCTATGACAAGACGCAGGTATTCAGGTTCGGAACAGGGACGAGGTTCTAGTTCATAGGCCAGTTTGCGGTTGCGGCCCGCCAGATGTTGGCGGGCCGTTTCTCGTTCTGGGCCAAGGTCGCAGGGGTAAGCAGTGCAATGCTTTCCACTGCTGTAAAACCGGGCTAGAAAGCGGGCGGCATGATGCCGCCCTCATAAGGTCTGGGTGCCGATAGCCGTCTCCTGCGGTTGCGAAAGCCGGGAACCAATAACCAAGAGCCAGCTTTTCCATGCCTTTCTTCAAAAACACGGGCCCTTATGCGCTTCAGCTGCTTGCGGAGAAGGTGGGGGCGGAAATCGCGCGTGGTGATGCGGCGACCGCGGTCGGCGATGTTGCAAGCCTCGGCGACGCGGCTGCAGGCGACATTAGCTTTTATGCAAACCTGGCTTACCGCAGCGCGTTGGAAAACACTGCGGCCAGTGCGGTTATTACGCGGCCGGGGTTAAGCGGGCACGTGCCCGAGGGACCGGCCATTCTGATTTGCAAGGACCCGTCCGTGGCATTTGAGACCATCGTCCGGATGTTTTATCCGGATGCCGGTACGCCGCGCAGCATCTTCATGAACGATGGTGTGTCACCTGATGCACATGTCCATGAAACAGCCAGGATCGAGGATGGTGCGTTTGTTGAACCAGGCGCGGCGATCGGTGCGAATGCGCAGATAGGCGCTGGTACGCGGATCATGCCGGGCGCAGTGATCGGTGCCAATGTCTGCATCGGCCGTGACTGCAGCATTGGTGCTAATGCGAGTGTCTTGCACGCATTTCTCGGCGACCGTGTCGTGCTGCATCCTGGCGTGCGCATCGGCCAGGATGGTTTTGGTTATTCGCCCGGCGCGACCGGTCTTAACAAGACATTTCAGGTCGGCAAGGTCGTCGTCCAGAATGATGTGGAGATCGGCGCCAATACATGTATCGACCGCGGTGCTGTGCGCGACACGATGATTGGCGAAGGGACGAAGATCGATAACCTGGTTCAGGTTGGCCACAACAGTGTAATCGGCCGCCATTGCGCAATAGCCGGGCTCGTGGCCATTGCCGGCAGCGTAACGATAGGCGACGGTGTTCTGATCGGAGGCATGGTGACGATCAATAATCACGCACGGGTGTCGAGCGGTGTGACGCTGCTGGCGTTGAGTGCCGTGAGAGGCGACATCGATGAGCCGGGTCATTACGCCGGGGTGCCTGCGCGACCGGCGCGAGAGTGGAAGCGCGAATTGCTGGCAATGCAGCGTATGGTTCGCGAGCATGTTGAGAGCAGCAGAAAAAAAGCGTCGGCGGAGGAGAAGGAATGAATGAGGCAGGAAAACCGCTGAAGTCGGTGGAGTCGGTCGACATCCAGAAGATTCTGGAGATGCTGCCGCATCGTTATCCGTTTCTCCTTGTTGATCGGATTATCGAGATCAACGACGATTTTTCCGGAATTGCCATTAAGAACGTGACGGTAAACGAGCCGCACTTCATGGGCCATTTCCCGGAACAGCCCATCATGCCGGGCGTCTTGATTGTTGAGGGCATGGCTCAGGCTTGCGGTGTGATCGTATTGATCAACCAATCTTCCGATGTGCGTAAGCGCGTTTATTTTATGAGCATCAATGAAGCCAAGTTCCGTAGACCCGTGGTTCCGGGCGATACGCTTTATTATCACCTGCGGCTGCTGCAACATCGGCGCAACGTATGGCGTTTTGCCGGTGAAACGTTCGTCAATGGCGAGAAGGTTGCCGAGGCGGAAATGACGGCGATGATAACGGAAGCCATCTAAGCGGTTGAAAGATCAGAAGCCCATGACAAGTATCCATAAGACAGCGTGCATCGACCCCACCGCAAAGATCGGAGACGGGGTTGAGATAGGGCCATTCTGCGTTATCGGACCGGATGTCAGTCTCGGCGATAACGTCAAGTTGCACTCCCACGTCGTCATCGAATGCAACACCAGCCTTGGCAGCGGTTGTCAGGTTTATCCATTCGCAGGGCTTGGTGGTGCGCCTCAGCATCTTGGCTACAAGGGGGAGGCGACCCGTCTGGAGGTTGGTGACAATGCAATCATCCGGGAAAGCGTGACCATGAATCGGGGGATGCCCAATGCCGGCGGGCTGACCCGCGTTGGTTCAAACGGATATTTCATGGCCTATTCCCATGTGGGGCATGATTGCGTCGTCGGCGATAATGTCATCTTCGCCAATGCCGCGACGCTGGGTGGTCATTGCCATGTGGGCGACGGTGTTATCATTGGCGGGCTGGCTGCCGTCCATCAGAACTGCCGCGTTGGTACCGGGGCATTCATTGGTGGTGTGTCGGGCGTCGTCAACGACGTGATTCCATTCGGATCTGTGGTTGGGGATCGCGCGGAACTGGGTGGCCTGAACATCGTTGGATTGAAACGGCGCGGATACGACCGCAAGACAATCCATGAAGTGCGCAACGCCTACAAAACGATCTTTTCAGGCTCGGGAACCCTGCAGGACAGGGCACATGCCGCCGAGGCGCAATATGCAGACAATCCGTTGGTCGCGCTTATTGTCGATTTCCTCAAGTCCGGGTCGGGACGGGCTTTCTGCACGCCGAGGGATGCCGGCCGTGTCTGACCGGCTGCGGCGGACCGGATAATGAATCGCAAGGGCATCAATCCGGGTGGCCGGATTGCGCTCGTGGCGGGCGAGGGGGAGTTGCCTTGCCATCTTGTGCGTGCCGGACGCGAGGCAGGCGTCGATCTTGTCGTCTATGGCATTGATGGCTTGTGCGCGCAGTCGCTTGAGACCGACCACATTTTCGGACTTGGCGAAGTCGGCAAGCTGAAACGGCAGCTTGCCGCCGACAATGTCGAGAAAATCGCCTTTTCAGGCCGCTTCTACCGTCCTGACTACGGATCAGTGGCTTGGGATGCCGGAGCCATTGCCGTTTTGCCGCAGATTTTGAAAACCAAGGTCGGGGGCGACGATAATGTATCGCGCGTGATCAGCGATGTTTTTTCCTCATCCTGGGGTTTTGAAATCGTGGGGCCGTCGGATATCGCACCTCATTTCGTCTCCAGGGCGGGTGTTTTGTCCGACAAGCGCCCCAGCCGCGCGCAGCTGCGCGATATTGCAACGGGGATCGAGGCCATAGCCGGTCTTGGGAAGTATGATATCGGCCAGGCGCTCGTGGTGCATGATCAGCGGGTTATTGCGGTCGAGGCAGCCGAAGGCACCGACCAGATGGTTTCCCGTGTCGGACTTTTGCGCGAGCAGGGCAGGTTGCGGGCAAAACCTCCGAGTGGCGTGCTGGTAAAAGCTGCCAAGCCAAATCAGGAAATGCGCATCGATATGCCTGTGGTGGGGGTGGAGACCGTTCGCGTTGCCGCGGCAGCGGGCCTTGCGGGAATTGCCGTTGCGGCTGGCCAGGTACTGCTGGTGACGCCAGAGGACGTATGTGCAGAAGCAAACCGCAACGGATTATTTGTCGTTGGGATTGATTCTGGAGCCGGCAACTCATGACAAGCGGCACGATCAGGTTGTTCATCGTTGCCGGCGAAGAGTCCGGCGACAGGTTGGCCGCCGACCTCGTTGCGGAAATGAAACGGCGTTTTGCGCATGTCGAAGTTGCGGGTATTGGCGGCGACGGGTTGAAAGCGCTCGGCCTTGATCCGCTGTTTCCGATGGACGAAATCTCGCTGATGGGGATTACGGCGGTGATTTCGCGGCTGCCGAACCTGATAAGACGGATTTCGCAGACTGCAACCGCCGCCATATCGTATCGGCCGGACGCAGTCGTTCTCGTGGACGCTCCCGATTTCAATCTGCGGGTCGCCAAGCGGATACGCGCACGCGGTCCCTCCGTCCCGATTATCAAATGGGTTTCGCCGTCCGTGTGGGCGTGGCGTCCCGGCCGTGCCAGGGCAATGGTTCCGCATGTCGATCACTTGCTTGCGCTGTTGCCTTTCGAACCGGAGGTGCATAAGCGCCTTGGCGGGCCGCCGTGCACGTACACAGGTCATCCGCTGCTGATGCGGATCGATGAGTTGCGGCCCGTATCGGGGGAGCGCGTGCCACTTAACGAGGCTGACCCGCCTGAATTACTGGTATTGCCGGGAAGCCGGCGCGGCGAGCTGAAATCGCACGCCCGGCTCTTCGGTGAAGCAATAGGCTTCGCGCATGATCGGGGCGCGCGGTTCAAGGTCACCGTTCCGACATTGCCGCGTATCGCCGATGACGTGAAAAAAGCCGTTGAATCGTGGCCGCTGCCAGCAGAAGTGGTCAGCACTCAAGAAGAGCGGAATGCGGCCTATCGGCGTGCCCATGCCGCGCTTGCCGCGTCGGGGACGGTGACGCTGGAACTGGCGCTTGCCGGCATACCGATGATTGTCGGTTATCATCTCGATGCGATTGCGCTGCGCATCGCGCCTCTCATCCGGGTCTGGACCGTCGTCCTGCCCAACCTGATCCTTGGCCGGCAGGCCGTGCGTGAGTTTCTCGGTACGACATTGCGGCCGGAAGTACTCGGGGCAGGCGTTGAACTTCTGGTGACGGATACGCCGGAACGCCGGGCCATGATCGAAAGCCTTGCCGAACTGGACGCGCACATGGAAACCGGGGATCGCAGCCCGGCAGAGATCGCGGCGGATGCCGTTTTGGAAACCGTCGCGCAGAAGCGCCGCGGTTTGCTGCCGGCCGGCTAAGAGGTTTCCGTAAAAAAACCCGCCGGGGATGCCGGCGGGTTTTGCGTTGATACCGAAGACCGTGCCCGCCGGCTTATTTGCGCGACGACATCGGCACGTAGTCGCGGCGCGTTGCTCCCGTATAGAGCTGACGCGGGCGTCCGATCTTCTGCTTGGGATCCTCGATCATTTCCTTCCACTGGGCGATCCAGCCGACGGTCCGGGCAAGCGCGAACAGCACCGTGAACATGGTGGTCGGGAAGCCAAGAGCCTTCAGCGTGATGCCGGAATAAAAGTCGATATTCGGGTAGAGCCGCTTTTCGATGAAATATTCGTCGTGCAGCGCGATGCGCTCCAGCTCCAGTGCCACATCCAGAAGCGGGTCGTCCTTGATGCCGACTTCGGCCAGCACTTCGTGGCAGGTGCGCTGCATAACGCGGGCGCGCGGATCGTAGTTCTTGTAGACGCGATGCCCGAAACCCATCAGGCGGAACGGGTCGTCCTTGTCCTTGGCGCGATCGACGAATTCGGGAATGCGATCGACGCTGCCGATTTCCTGAAGCATTTCGAGCGCGGCCTCGTTGGCGCCGCCATGGGCGGGACCCCACAGGCAGGCGATACCGGCGGCGATGCAGGCGAACGGATTGGCGCCGGATGAACCGGCAAGGCGCACCGTCGAAGTAGAGGCGTTCTGCTCGTGGTCGGCATGGAGGATGAAGATGCGGTCCATGGCGCGCGAAAGCACCGGATTCACCTTGTAGGTCTCGCAGGGCACCGCGAAACACATGTTCAGGAAGTTGGATGTGAAATCGAGCTCGTTGCGCGGATAGATGAACGGCTGGCCGATCGAATACTTGTAGGCCATGGCGGCGATGGTCGGCATTTTCGCGATCATGCGAACACTGGCAACCATGCGCTGGTAGGGATCGGCGATGTCGGTGGAGTCGTGATAGAAGGCCGACAGGGCGCCGACGACGCCGACCATGACAGCCATCGGGTGCGCGTCGCGGCGGAAGCCGGAGTAAAACCGCGCCATCTGCTCATGCAGCATCGTGTGATGCGTGACCCGGTCGTCGAAGTCTGCTTTCTGGCTGTGGGTCGGCAGTTCGCCATAGAGCAGCAGGTAGCAGGTCTCGAGAAAATCGCCGTGCTCGGCGAGCTGTTCGATCGGGTAGCCGCGATAAAGCAGCACGCCTTCATCACCGTCGATATAGGTGATCTTGGATTCACAACTCGCGGTTGATGTAAAGCCGGGGTCGTAAGTGAACATCCCGGTTTCGGCATAGAGCTTGGAGATATCGGCGACGTCGGGACCGATCGTCCCGTTATGGATAGGCAGTGGCACCTGCTTCGAGCCAACATCCAGTTTGGCGGAATTGTCACCCATAATCCGTCTCCCGTGTTGCGCTGCGGTACGGCCTCGTCGCATGTGTGTATGCACTTGCGGCAAGCAGCGATAATGGGGAAGCCCATTTCACTAGCTTCTCGCCTGCCGTCATAGGAAATCGACGGTTTGGAGGTCCGGCCCGAAGTCAGAAAAACCGATCATTTGGGTATCCGATTTGACGCTGCGCTGCAAGATATGCAGGAAAATCACAGGGAAAATCGGTATGATCAGTTGGTCGTAGATTGATCGGAAATTCTTCCCAGACTTTCTTCGCGGCCAAGGACCGTCAGCACATCGAATATGCCCGGCGATGTCGTTGTACCGGTCAGTGCGGCGCGCAGGGGCTGCGCAACCTTGCCGAGTTTGAGTTCATTCTTTTCCGCGAATAGACGCACCGCTTCTTCGAGCGTTTCTGCATTCCATTCTCCGATGCCGGCGAGAGCATCATGCAAACGCGAAAGCATGTCGCGGGCATCGCTGCCCAACAGGCCTGCGGCTTTCTCATCAAGCGCCAGGGGCCGCTCGGCGACGAGGTATTGTGCGCCGGCAACCAACTCATTGAGCGTTTTCGCGCGCTCCTTAAGGCCCGTCATCGAAGCACGCAGGGCATCCCGCTTTCCCGGTGTCAGCCGGGCAAGGAAATCCGGTCCCTGGGGCAGATGCGGCAGACTTCTTTCCAGTTCCCTCAGCAGCTCGTCATCGGAACTGGCCCGCATGTAGTGGCCATTGAGGTTTTCCAGTTTGGCGAAATCGAAACGCGCCGCCGATTTGCCGATACCGGGCAGATCGAACCATTCGATCATCTGTTGCGTGGAAAAAATCTCATCGTCACCGTGACTCCAGCTCAGGCGGGCGAGATAGTTGCGCATGGCCTGCGGCAAGTAGCCCATTTCGCGGTAGGCTTCGACACCAAGGGCACCGTGGCGCTTGGAAAGTTTCGCGCCATCAGGGCCATGGATGAGCGGGATATGCGCCATGACAGGCACGTCCCAGCCGAGTGCCGAGTAGATCTGGCTCTGGCGGGCCGAGTTGGTCAGGTGATCGACGCCACGGATGATATGGGTCACGCCCATGTCGTGATCATCCACAACGACCGAGAGGTTGTAGGTCGGGGTACCATCGGAACGCAGGATGATCAGGTCGTCGAGGTCCTTGTTGGCAAAGGTCACTTCGCCCTGAACCTTGTCATCGATGAGCGTTTCGCCTTCCTCGGGCGAGCGGAAGCGGATGACCGGTGCGATGCCTTCGGGCGCATCATCGGGCGCCCTGTGGCGGCAACGTCCATCGTAGCGGGGCGGCTTGCCCTCGGCCATGGCCTTTTCGCGCATGGCGTCGAGTTCCTCGCGCGAACAATAGCATTTGTAGGCATTGCCGGAGGCGAGCAGGGCGTCGACCGCTTCCTTGTGCATATCGGTGCGCGAAAACTGTGAGACCGGCTCGCCGTCCCAGTCGAGGCCGAGCCATTTCAACCCTTCGAGAATGGCGGCCACAGCTTCGTCCGTCGAACGCGCCCGGTCCGTATCCTCGATACGCAGCAGCATCTTTCCGCCGGTGTGGCGGGCATAGAGCCAGTTGAAAAGTGCGGTTCGCGCGCCGCCGATATGCAGAAAGCCGGTCGGCGAAGGGGCAAAGCGGGTGACTACGGGCGTGCCGCTCATCGTGTTCAGGGCTCCGAAGAAAAGCAGGGATTTGATCTGGCCGGTCTCAAGATCATGGAATGCGCGTGATTTCAACCGTGGTGAGCGCACATGACGGCGGACAGGTTTCGGCCTAAGCTCGATTTCATGCGGGTTGAGGACAAGCCAAAGCAACCGGAATTACGCTCCGGCGATCATCTGCCTCCAGTCAAGCGGGCGCGCCGCTTCAACCTCTTGTCGCTGCGAATTGCAGCGAACCGGGAACTAGACCGGTTGCGTGCCGATCCGTTCCATCCGTTGCTTGCAGAGCAGGACCGCTGGTTCATCTGGTTGCCCATCGGACTTGCCGCGGGAGTCATCTTGTATTTCGCGCTGCCAAGCGAGCCGCTTTTGGCCGCGCTTGCCGCGACGGCGGGACTTGCCATTTGTGTTGCATGGCGCTTGCGAGAGGCACCAGTGGCTTTTGCATTTGCAGCCTTAATGGCAGCACTCATCACAGGTGCAGCGCTTTCCTCCTATGAAGCGCAGCGCGTTTACCGGCCTGCGATCGGTTATCGAACGGGGCCTGTCACCATCACCGGAAAGGTCTACGAGGTCGAGAAGCGCGATGAAAATGCCGTGCGCTACACGATCCGGTTGCGTTCCATCGCAGGATACAATCGCAACAACATTCCCGATTTTGTCACGGTGACGCGGCGCGGGCAGGGTGAACCGATACCCGCCGGCAACTGGATCAATGTGCGTGCGATCCTTCTTCCCCCGCCCGAACCGGCAGCACCAGGCGCGTTCGATTTCGCCCTGCGAGCCTATTTCGACCGGCTTGGGGCGGTTGGATTCGCGCTTGGCGAGCCTTCGGTCATTGCCGCTCCCGTGGAGGGGTCGCTTCTGGCGGGCATGCAGGCTGGCGTCGAGCGGCTTCGCTCGCGGATTGCCGGGCGGATCAGGCGTGCACTGCCGGGCGATGAGGGCGAAATTGCTTCCGCGCTGACCGTTGGCAAGCGCGGAGGGATCGCGGACGAAACGACGGATGATCTGCGCAGTGCGGGATTGCAGCATATCCTCGCGATTTCCGGGCTGCACATGGCACTGGTGGCGGGTTCCGTTTTCCTGGCAATGCGGACCCTGCTTGCTGCGATACCGGGACTGGCTCTTGTCCGGCCGATCCGGAAATACGCGGCCATCGCAGCGCTGCTGGCAGCCACGACCTATCTTCTTATTTCCGGGGCCAGCATTTCGGCGCAGCGCGCCTACATCATGGCTTTCATCATGTTTATGGCCGTCCTGCTCGACCGGCCCGCACTGACTTTGCGCAACGTCGCGCTTGCGGCAATTGTTCTTATCGCAGTGAAGCCGTCTGCCGTCATGGAAGCCGGTTTCCAGATGTCATTTGCGGCAACGGCCGCGCTCGTCAGCGTTTATGAAACGCTGCGAAGGCGCAGGCTGCGACGCGAGGAAGACGCATTGCGTGCAGGCGGCATTTGGCGCCGGGTCCGTTTTGCTGCGGGGGCTGTAGTCTTGACGGCGCTGATCGGCGGTCTTGCGACCGCGCCCTTTGCGGCGTTTCACTTCAACCGGATCGCGCCCTACGGGTTGCTTGGCAACGTGCTGGCGATGCCGGTCGTCAGTTTCCTGGTCATGCCAGCGGGGGTCGTATCCGGACTGGCGCTGCCGTTCGGAATGGAAGCCTGGCCGCTACAGGTCATGGGCGCCGGCATCGGTCTGGTCACACGGATCTCGCACTGGGTCTCAGGGCTGCCGCAGGCCAATCACACGTTTGCATCATTCGGTCCGGGTGCCCTGCTGGTTATCACGGCCGGCCTCTACTGGGGCGTCATATGGCGGGGCAAGTGGCGCTATCCTGTCGCCATGACGCTCGCCATTGCGGGGTTTGCGATGGCGGCAGGCGCGCGCGTACCAGACATCTTCATAGATCGTGATGGAGGGGTGGTGGCAGTGCGCGATGCCGGGAGGCAACTGGTCTTCGCGGCGAAACGCAAGAGTTCCTACGTGATCGAGACGTGGCTCCGGCGAAGCGGCGATCAGCGCGGAGACAAAGACGTTATCAAGGCCGTCGACCGCTGCCGTGAATCCGGTTGCCGCGTTACAGCCGAAACCGCTTCTGGTGTGCCGGTGACAATTGCCGTCCAGATGAAGGACGAACCGCTGGAGACCATATGTGCCAGCGCCGATGTCGCCATCGTTTCCGATTTAAGCGTCGATCCGGCGGCTTGCCCGGCAGGACTGATCATTACGCCGGACATCCTCGACGTACGCGGCGCGATTACGATCAACGTGGACCGGGATAACGATGGAGGTGCGGTCTTCACGCTCGCAGGCGCCAACGACCATCGGCATTGGCGTATCTGGCACCGGCCTGATTGACGCGCCTTAATAGCGGCGGAAAAGCCCTGCGAGCCGGCCCTGGATGCGCACGCGATCGGGTCCGAAAATCCGCGTTTCATAGTTCGGATTGGCGGCTTCAAGGGCAATCGATGCGCCCTTGCGGCGCAACCGTTTCAGGGTTGCTTCCTCGTCATCGACGAGAGCGACGACAATATCGCCCGTATCTGCGGTATCGCTCTTGCGGATCAGTACCGTGTCACCATCCAGAATACCCGCCTCGATCATCGAATCGCCACGCACTTCAAGGGCGAAGTGTTCACCCATCGCCAGCATGTCGGCGGGAACCGAGATGGTATGCGAGTGTGTTTGTATCGCTTCGATCGGCGTACCTGCCGCAATGCGGCCCATGACGGGGATGGCAACCGAATCCGATCCATCACTGTCGGCTCGCGGTTGCCGCTTGCCAAGGCCACCTTCAACCACATTGGGCGAGAACCCTTGTCCGCGCGAGGGGGGCATGGCCGGAGACATGGCTTCGGGAAGCTTGATGATTTCCAGCGCGCGTGCACGGTGCGGCAACCGCCGGATGAAGCCGCGCTCTTCCAGAGCCGTGATCAGCCTGTGAATCCCGGACTTCGAGCGCAGGTCGAGCGCTTCCTTCATCTCATCGAACGAAGGCGGAACGCCTGTTTCCTTCAGCCGCTGGTGAATGAACAGAAGTAGTTCGCGCTGCTTGCGTGTCAGCATGGATCCGGGCTCCGAATGTTTGATTCCGTTTCGGAATCGCTGGTTCCGGTTTTCATGGCGCTTTTCCCACCCTGACGGGAGAGAATCGGCATGTACAAATCAGGAACATGATCTACATGTTCCAAACTTGTTCCGCAAGCATTAATGTTCCGTAAATGTTCAGGTTTTTGCCTGACCTAGCGTCAAGTGATCGCCTGCATGCGAAGGACCTTACAGGGCATTCCGGACGAGGCGGCAGGCGCATGGGGAGGGCGGACGATCAGCGCATCCGATTGCCCCAGTGTTGCGAGCATGGAGCTGTCCTGGCGTGAGAAAGGCGTGGCGACGAGCTTGCCGTTTTCTCTTGCAAGCGTTGCACGCAGATAATCCTGGCGCTGGTCGTTTGCGGGCAAGTCCGCGCCAAGTATGGCGTCTTCGTATGTTTCGGCGGCGTCGAGACCGAGCAGGGCACGCACCAGGGGAACCAGAAATACCCGTGCGCACACCAGAGCGGATACCGGATTGCCGGGCAGGCCTATGAAGATCTTGCCCCCGCAGCGGCCGAACATCAGCGGCTTGCCGGGCCGCATGGCGATTTTCCAGAAGCCGATTTCAACACCCAGGGATGTCAGGACGTCCTGAACGTAGTCATGATCGCCGACGGATGCGCCACCCGTGGTGACCAATACGTCAGCACCGCCATCCATGGCGATGCGCAGTTTGGCCGCGATGGCGTCGGGGTCATCAGGCGCAATGCCCAGATCAACCGAAGCTCCTCCCTGCGCACGCAGCAGGGCGGCTACGCCGAAATTATTGGATGCGATGATCTGGTCAGGCCCGATCTTTTCACCGGGAAGCACGAGTTCATCGCCGGTCGATAGAACCGCAAAGACCGGCTTCCTGCGCACGGGAAGCTGCGAATACCCCATGGCAGCGGCCAGCGCGATGCGGACAGAGCTCAGGATTTCAGCTTCCCGCAGAAGCTCGTCGCCCTGGGTGAAGTCCAGTCCCAGCGGGCGCACGAACCGTCCGGTTTCGGTCGCCGGCATGGTGATCAGATCACCGTCAACCCCGACATTCTCCTGAATGACGATGGTGTCGGCGCCGGCGGGCAGCGGGGCGCCCGTGAAGATGCGAACGGTCTCGCCCGGCTTGAGTTCTCCTTCAAACCGGTGGCCTGCGGCCGATTGTCCGATGAGATTCAGCGTTGCCGCTTCGGCCACGTCGGCGCCACGGACCGCGTAACCATCCATGGCCGAGGTCGCCCAGGGAGGTTGGGTCCGGGTTGCCGCGAGGGGCTCGGCCAATACCCGTCCGTCAGCCTGAGCGACGGGGACGGATTCCGTCTCCGTGGGACGAATTCCCTCCAGAATGCGTTGCAGCGCATCTTCGACCGCAAGCAAGCTCATGAAGCATCTTTGTCCGCGCGGTAATCGCCGGATTTGCCGCCGGACTTCTCGAGCAACCGGATTCCGGAAATGGTCATGCCGCGGTCCACCGCCTTGACCATGTCGTAGATCGTCAGGCAGGCGACGGAGGCTGCCGTCAGCGCTTCCATCTCGACGCCGGTCTGGCCGGTGAGCTTGGCCATGGCGGTGACGCGGATGCTGCTTGTTGCGGAATCCGGCTCCATGTCGACGGAAACCTTGGACAGCATCAGCGGGTGGCAAAGGGGGATCAGTTCATGCGTCTTCTTTGCCGCCATGATGCCTGCAACGCGGGCGACCGCCAGCACGTCGCCCTTTTTCGCTTCGCCGGAGAGGACAAGCTCCAGTGTTTCCGGCTTCATGGTGATGATGCCCTCAGCGACAGCCACGCGTTCGGTTGCGGCCTTGTTGCCGACATCAACCATCTGCGCCTTGCCGGAGGCATCGACATGGGTGAGGGTCCTGGCCGCAGACACGGGACTTATCCGGCAGCGCGGGCGTGGCCGCTGGTGTCGTGGCCGAGCAGGGTCCGCGTCGCGAGTGCGACGTCGGACTGGCGCATCAGGCTTTCGCCGACCAGCAGGGCGTTGATGCCGATCGCCGCGAGGCGTTCGACGTCGTCGCAGGTGAAGATGCCGCTTTCGCCGATCAGCAGCCGGTCCCTGGGAACGAAGGGCGCCAGCCGCTCGCTGGTTTCCAGGGTCGTTTCGAACGTGCGCAGGTTACGGTTGTTGATGCCGATCAGCGGCGATGAAAGCTCCAGCGCGCGCTCAAGTTCCAGTTCGTCGTGCACTTCGACGAGGACCGACATGTTCCAGCGAAAGGCTTCCGCCTCCAGCATCTTCGCGGTTTCGTCGTCGACGCCGGCCATGATGATCAGGATGCAGTCGGCATTCATCGCGCGCGCTTCGGCGACCTGATAGGCCTCGTACATGAAGTCCTTGCGCAGAACCGGCAGACTACAGGCCTCGCGCGCGGCGCCCAGGAATTCCGGCGCACCCTGGAAGGACGGGGTGTCGGTCAGCACGGACAGGCAGGCGGCACCGCCTTCGGCATAGGCACGGGCAAGGGCAGGGGGATCGAAATCGGCCCTGATCAGTCCCCTCGACGGGCTGGCTTTCTTGATCTCGGCAATTAAGGCCGTGTTGCCGTCAGCGATGGTTCTTGCAAGTGCGCCGGCGAAGTCACGTACAGGCGATGCCGCGCGGGCGGCTTCTTCGACCACTGCGAGCGGACGCGCGGCCTTGGCGGCGGCGATTTCCTCGCGCTTGTAGGCTTCGATCTTGCGCAGGATGTCAGCCATTGGTGACTTCGACCAGTTTCGTCAGCCGCTCCATGGCAGCCCCGCAATCGATGGCCTCGGCGGCCAGATTGACACCTTCGGCGAGATCCTTTGCCTTTCCGGCCACGACAAGCGCAGCACCTGCGTTCATCAAAACAATGTCGCGATAGGGACCGCGGTCACTGTTCAGCACACCGCGCAGCGCAGCGGCATTGTGCTCGGCATCGGCGCCCTTCAGGTAGGCCGGGTCCGCAATCGAGATGTCGACGCTTTGCGGGTCGATCTCGAAGGCCGTGACCTTGCCGTCTTCGAGCGAGGCGACATGGGTCGGGCCGGTCGTGGTGATTTCATCGAGGCCGTCAGAGCCATGTACCACCCATGCGCGTTCCATGCCGAGCTGTTTCAGCACATGCGCAACAGGCTCGACCCAGTCGCGCGAGAAGACGCCGACCAGCGCCCGCTTCACGCTTGCCGGGTTCGAGAGGGGCCCGAGCAGGTTGAAGATCGTGCGGGTGCCGAGTTCAACGCGCGTGGGGCCGACATGTTTCATCGCCGCATGATGCATCGGGGCGAACATGAAGCCGAGGCCGGCTTCGCGGATCGCTTCGGCGATCTTGTCGGGGCCAAGTTCGATATTGACCCCCAAGGCGGCGAGCACATCGGCGGCGCCAGACTTCGAAGACAGCGCGCGATTGCCATGCTTGGCAACGGGAACGCCGGTTGCCGCGACGACGAAGGCTGTAGCCGTGGAGATGTTGTAGGTCCCGCTGCCGTCACCGCCGGTGCCGACAACATCCATTGCGTCATCGGGGGCTTCGACGCGCAACATCTTGGAACGCATGGTTTCAGCAGCCCCGGTGATCTCGTCAACGGTCTCGCCACGAACGCGCAGCGCCATCAGGAAGCCGCCGATCTGGCTCGGTGTGGCTTCGCCCGTCATCATGATCTCGAACGCCGTGCGCGCGTCTTCGATCGACAGGCTGTCACCCGTCGCAACCTTGGCAATCATGTCCTTCATGGTCGTCATAGTGTCTCGATAACCGTTTGCGGCGCGCTTGGCCAGAATGTTGCTCCTGAGAGGCTCAGGCGGGAACGCGTTTATGCGCCTCGACAATGTCGAGGAAGTTGCGGATCAGGCGGTGACCGTGTTCCGAGGCGATGCTTTCGGGGTGAAACTGGACACCGTGAACGGGGTGTTCGGCGTGGCGCAGTCCCATGATCGTGCCATCGTCGGTGTGCGCGTTCGGGCTCAAGCTGTTCGGCAGGCTCGCCGGATCAACCGTGAGCGAGTGATAGCGCGTTGCCGTAAAGCGGTCGGGAAGACCGGCGAATACGCCGGTACCGTCATTGGAGATGACGCTGGTCTTGCCATGAAACAGCGCGCCGGCACGCACCACCTTGCCGCCATAGACCTGGCCAATGGTCTGATGGCCGAGGCAGACACCGAGCAGCGGAATTTCCGGGCCGGCCTTCTCGACAAGCTCAAGACAGATACCGGCCTCGTTCGGCGTGCACGGCCCCGGCGACAGAACGATGCCGTCGGGTTGCGCGCCCATGACCTCGGAAACCGTGATCTTGTCGTTGCGATGCACCTCGACCTTGGCACCCAGTTCGCCGATGTAGTGGACCAGGTTCCAGGTGAAGCTGTCATAGTTGTCGATGAGGATGATCATCGCTGTTTCGTATCCCGCCTACTGTCCCCGGCCCGCGCTCGATGCAAAGCGTACCGCTTCTTCGGCCGCGCGGAAAAGGGCCTTGGCCTTGTTGACGCATTCGGCCTGCTCGGATTCAGGCACGGAATCCGCGACGATCCCGGCGCCGGCCTGCACATACATCTTGCCATCGCGCACAATCGAGGTGCGCAGGATGATGCAGGTATCCATCTCGCCATCGGCGGAAAAATAGCCGATCGCGCCGGCATAGATGCCGCGCTTGTCCTTTTCCAGTTCGTCGATGATCTCCATGGCGCGGACTTTCGGCGCCCCCGAAACCGTGCCTGCGGGAAAGCCCGCGACAAGTGCGTCGATCGCGTCGCGGCTGTCATCGAGTGCACCTTCGACGTTGGAGACGATGTGCATCACCTGACTGTAGTATTCGAGGAAGAACCGGTCAGTGACATTGACCGTGCCGATCTTCGATACGCGGCCGACATCGTTGCGGCCAAGATCGAGGAGCATCAGATGCTCGGCAAGCTCTTTGGGATCTGCCAGCAGTTCCTCCGCCAACCGGCGATCCTCGGCATGGGTTGCGCCACGCGGCCGTGTTCCGGCGATCGGGCGGATCGTGACCTTGCCGGCACGCACGCGCACGAGGATTTCCGGGCTGGACCCGACAACCGCGAAGTCGTCGAAGTCGAGGAAATAGAGGAAGGGAGCAGGATTTACGCGCCTGAGCGCGCGATAGAGCGCGAAGGGCGGCAACGAGAAGGGGGCTTCGAAACGCTGGCTCAGAACCACCTGGAAGATATCGCCGGCGCCGATGTAGTCCTTCGCTTTTGCGACCATCTCCATGTATTCGGCGGGCGTGGTGTTGGAAACAGGCTCGCCTGTGTTTGCTGTGACGTCTTCTTCGGTGACGGCGGATTTGTCGAGGGGGGTGTCGAGCCCGTCCACGACTGAATTGAGCCTGTCAATGGCGCGCGAGTATGCGGCGTTGGCGCTGACGCCGTCTTTCTTGCGGACCGGCGTGACAACGGTGATTTCGTCACGAACGGCATCGAAGATGACCACGATGGTCGGCCGCACGAGGATGGCATCCGGTGTGCCGAGCCGGTCGGGGTTGGTCGCGGGCAAGTCTTCCATCAGGCGCACGGTGTCATAGCCGAGATAGCCGAAGATGCCGGCTGCCATGGGCGGCAGGCTCTCCGGCAGGTCGATGCGGCTTTGTGCGATCAGCGTACGCAGGGCTGACAGTGTCGGTTCGCCGCAAGACTTGAAGGTATCGGGATCGGTGAGTGCCTGATCGTTGATTTGCGCATCATTGCCGTTGGCACGGAACACGAGGTCAGGGCTCAGCCCGATGATCGAATAGCGCCCTCGCACCGCGCCGCCTTCAACCGATTCCAGCAGAAAACATTTTTCGCGTCCTGCCGACAGTTTGAGCATGGCGGAAACCGGCGTTTCCAGATCCGCGACGAGCCGGGTCCACACGACCTGCGGGGTGCCGTCGTCATAGGCGGCCTGGAAGCCGGGGAAGGAGGGTTCGATATTCATCGCGACGCAGCCGGTCAGTTCGCCGTCTCGCCGAGCACCTGCTTGAGGAGTTCGGGATTGACCTCGACGCCGAATTCCGTGCGCAAGCCGCCAACGTATTGCGCCAGGATGTCGTTGCTGCGGGCAAGAGACAGACGCTCGACGATTGCCTTGGTCGCATCGGAATTCTGATCGGTGGAGGGAACCTCGGAGCCGACCATCACGATCACGATCCGGTCCTCACCATTTTCGGTGGCCGTTTGCGCCGCCATGCCTTCAGCCAGCAGGAACAGACGCTGGATGGCGGCTGAACCTGCCGGACCGCTGGTGTCAGTCCGCTTCAATCCCTTGGCGGTGGTAACCGAGCGGCCATATTTCGCCGCAACGGCCGTAACCGGCTCGCCGCCATTGATTGCCTCGACGGCTTCGGTTGCAGTCTTCTGAAGCTGCCCGCTTTCCTGTTCCTGCTTCCAGGCGGTGATAACCTGGTCCTTGACCTCATCAAGCGTGCGTTCGCGGGCAGGGATGATGTCGGTCACGTCGTACCAGATGAACTGGGTTCCTCGTAGCTGCAGCGGGTCGTTCTCAAGGCCGACATCGCTCTGGAAAGCTTCGCGTACAAGCTCGTTGGCGGCGGGCAGGTCCTTGACCGGATTTCCGTCAGGTCCCTTGCCCTGGGAATCGACCGCATCGACGACGATCAGCTTCAGTTTCTTGGCCGTGGCAATCTCGGTAAGCGTTTGTCCGGCGGCGCGCGCATCCTCGATCTCGTCATGCAGATCCAGTACCGAGGCTTCGGCCTGTACCAGTTTCAATGCCTGGATGATTTCGTCGCGCGCTTCCTCGAAGCTGCGTTCCGTGCCGGGCTGGATATCGGTCACGATGGCGAGGACGAAGCCGAACTGCCCTTCGATCACGTCGCTCACCGTATCTTTCTCAAGGGCGAATGCAGCATCCGCGACGCGTGAATCGACGATGTCGTTCTTTGTGACCGTGCCGAGATCGGCCTCGCCGGGTTTTAGGCCGCGGGCTGCGGCGATGTCGTCAAAGCTCTTGCCCGCACGTATGTCGGCCAGTGCCGTCTCGGCCTCGGCCTTGTCGGCGAAGACGATCTGCTTCACGGACCGGCGTTCCGGGGTCTGGTACCGGTCGATGCGGCTTTCGTATTCCTGGCGCGCTTCGTCGTCGGTGATCTCGATGGATTCGGCAAGCGAGGCCGGATCGACGGAAATGACGGACAGTTTGCGGAATTCAGGGGCCGCAAAGCGGGATTTGTTGGCCTCGAAGTACTTGGCCAGCGTTTCAACTTCGGGGTCGCCAACCGGGTCAAGGCTATTTGCGTCGATCACGAAATAGTCCAGCGAACGGGTTTCGTTGGCGTAGGTATTCACCGCGCCGCGCAGCGTTTGCGAAGGAACGGAACCATCCGTCAGCGCATTTGCAATGGATTGACGCATCATCTCGCGCCGTTTGGTCGCAACATAGCGGGCTTCGTTCAGGCCCGTGGCTCGCAGGACCTGCTCGAAATAGCTGCGATCGAATTGGCCGCCCGGAGTGTGAAACTGAGGATCATCCGTGATGGCATTGGCGACGGCCTCGTTCGACATGTGAAGACCCAGCGCGCGCGCCTTTTCGTCAAGCGAGGCTTGTGAGATCAGACGCCCCAGAACCTGCCCATCGATACCCAGGGCACGCGCTTCGGGCAGCGTCAGTGGACGGCCGAGCTGGCGGCCGTATTGCTGCATGTCGGTTTGCAACTCATAGCGGAACTGTTCGCCGGAGATTTCCGTCTTGCCGATCGTGACAAGCGTGTCGCCGCGATAGCCGCGAAAGATGTCAGCGATACCCCAGACGGCGAAACTCGCAACAAGCAGTACCATAAACAGCTTGGCCACCCAGGTGCCGGCTCCGCGGCGCAATGCGTCCAACATCGAAATACGATCCTTGCGTTCAGCGTGAAACTTCGGGCTGAGTTCTACTTAGTCGCGGCAATTTTGTGACCACAGGCTGTATCAACAGTCAGGTTTCGGGCGTGGCGCGAGACGGATTTCGTATCCGAACAGGCGCGAACCGCGATGTGGTGTACACCACCATGAGCGGGCCGCAACGCATTCAGAGGCGAAATCCGCCGCGTCCTTACAGGATTTGAGGGGAAGTTGCCCATTTTGGCGTCGCAAAACCTCGAAAGGGCTTGCCCTGTCATCGGTCCTGCTCCTGAAACTGGACGATTTTCTCTCAAACCACGGTCCAAATCCTGACTGTCGATGCAGCCTAGTCGAAAGGCGGCGCATATTAGGGATGGCGCCTGCACACGACAAGGGCTTGCGGGCGCGACTTGAGCCGGATTGCCGAACCCTTGCACTCAAGGTTAAAGGTGACGTCTCATCAGCTTCAAGAGGTGCATGAAAATGATCAAGCCGCTCGTGGCCGGAAACTGGAAAATGAACGGCCTTAGCGCCGACCTAGATGTGATCACAGCGATTGCGGAAAAGGCGGACGGGCTTTCCGGCCAGGTG
This sequence comes from Rhodobiaceae bacterium, assembly GCA_020637855.1. Lineage (GTDB taxonomy): Bacteria > Pseudomonadota > Alphaproteobacteria > Rhizobiales > Tepidamorphaceae > JACKJK01. The sequence goes on from JACKJR010000008.1 coordinate 45,368, forward strand.
GACCTGATGATCTGCCCGCCTGCGACGCTGGTCCGCAACGCGGTCTATTCATGTATCGAAACGGCGCTGATGATCGGCGGTCAGGATTGCCATCCCAAGCCTTCCGGCGCGCATACCGGCGATATTTCGGCGCAGATGCTGGTGGATGCCGGCGCGAAAGCGGTCATTCTGGGGCATTCCGAACGCCGCGCCGACCATGGTGAATCCGATGAACTTGTCCGCGCCAAGACTGAGGCCGCACTCGCGGCAGGGCTTGTCGCGATTGTCTGTGTGGGGGAATCAGAAGCCGAGCGGCGTGCCGGCAAGGCTGTGGATCGCGTCATGTCGCAACTCGCCGGTTCGCTGCCAGAGGGCTGTTCGGCTGAAACGGTCATCATTGCTTATGAGCCAGTCTGGGCGATCGGTACCGGTTTGACGCCGACGACGGACGATGTCGCGGAGATGCACGCGGCCATCAGATCGCATCTGAGCGGGCGTTTTGGGGATGAGGGGGCCGCCAAGCGCATTCTTTATGGCGGATCGGTCAAGCCGGCGAATGCTTCGGAGCTTATGTCCGTTGAGAACGTCAACGGCGCACTTGTTGGCGGGGCGAGCCTCAAAACCGCCGATTTCCTCGGTATCGCTGCGGCATATACCTGATTGATCTTCGCAATTATTTTGCGCCGGACTTGACGAAGGCGGCCTGAAAGGTCAATTCAACGCGCAAAGCCTGCCTGCCCGAGCCGGGACGGGCGCAACCGAGATTCTGGTCCTAGTCATGGAAACTGTCATTATCGTCATCCACCTGATGGTGGTTCTAGCGCTTGTCGGCGTGATCCTGCTGCAGAAATCCGAGGGCGGCGCGCTCGGTATGGGCGGAGGGGGCGGCAACTTTCTCTCCGGCCGCGGTACGGCCAATGTGCTGACGCGCGCGACGACGTATCTTGCCGCGGCTTTCTTTGCCACCTCGATTATCCTGACCATTCTGCACAACAACACAGGTGGGGGCTCGATCCTCGATGGTTCAGGCGCTCCGGCGGCAGCTCCGTCTGCACCGGCGGGCGCTGCGACGACCGACGATCTGAAAAACCAGCTGACGCCGCCTGCGGGCGGTGATGGCGGCTCGGGTACAGGCCCGCAGGTGCCGATCAGCCAGTAATCGAAGCGAGGCGGCCGTCGGGCCGCCTCTTTCATTTCACGCCGGGGTTTATCCACGGTTTCTGCGAAAACACGAAAAAAGCGCTGCCGGAGAGATTTTTGACTCCCCGAATCGTTTGTCGGCGCGTTATTCACAAGGTCCATGGCGCGGTACATTTTCATAACCGGCGGCGTGGTTTCCTCACTCGGCAAGGGGCTTGCGTCCGCCGCACTCGGTGCGGTTCTTCAGGCGCGCGGCTACAAGGTCCGTCTGAAGAAGCTCGACCCCTATCTCAATGTCGATCCGGGCACGATGAGCCCGTATCAGCATGGCGAGGTGTTCGTCACCGACGACGGGGCGGAGACCGATCTCGATCTTGGCCACTATGAACGCTTCACCGGCGTTCCGTGCGCACAGTCGGACAACATCACCACGGGCCGGATCTATCAGGACATCATCGCGCGTGAACGGCGCGGCGATTATCTCGGCGCGACGATCCAGGTCATTCCGCACGTTACCGACGAGATCAAGAAATTCGTCCTATCGGACAATGGCGACGCGGATTTCGTGCTGGCCGAGATCGGCGGCACTGTCGGCGATATCGAGGGCTTGCCGTTTTTCGAGGCGATCCGTCAGCTCGGCCAGGAACTTCCGCGCGGTGACGCGATTTTCATCCATCTCACGCTGCTGCCGTTCATTCCGAGCGCCGGGGAGCTGAAGACCAAACCGACCCAGCACTCGGTTAAGGAACTGCGCGGTATCGGTATCCAGCCCGACATCCTGCTGTGCCGCTGCGACAGGCCGATCCCCGAGGACGAACGCCGCAAGCTTGCTCTGTTCTGCAACGTGCGCCCCTCTGCTGTGATCGAGGCGCGCGATGCCGATACGATCTATGCCGTGCCGATCGCCTATCATGAGTCCGGTCTCGACAAGGAAGTATTGGACGCTTTCGGGCTGCCGTCGGATACCAAGCCTGACCTGGGCAAGTGGGAGGAGATCGTCGATCGTATCCGCAACCCGGAAGGCGAGGTGACGATTGCCATTGTCGGCAAATACACCGGGCTTAAAGACGCCTACAAATCGCTCAACGAAGCGCTGATGCATGGCGGCATCGCCAACAAGGTGCGGGTCAACATCGAGTGGATCGAATCGGAAATCTTCGAGAAGGAAGATCCCACGCCGTTTCTTGAAGGCGTGCACGGCATTCTGGTGCCCGGCGGATTCGGCCAGCGCGGCGCGGAAGGCAAGATAAACGCTGCAACTTTCGCACGCGTTCGCCATGTGCCGTATTTCGGCATCTGCTTCGGCATGCAGATGGCGGTGATCGAGGCGGCGCGCAACCTTGCCGGCGTTACACAGGCCAATTCGACGGAATTCGGCGCAACGCCGGAACCCGTGGTCGGCCTGATGACCGAATGGGTGCGTGGCAACATGCGTTATGAACGCGGCGCGGAGAGTGACCTCGGCGGCACCATGCGGCTTGGCGCCTACAAGGCGCGGCTGGCGGAAGGTTCGCAGGTCGCCGGCATTTACGGCGGCTGCGATATTTCCGAGCGTCACCGACACCGCTACGAGGTCAACACTGCCTATAAGGAGCGCTTGGAAGCGCAGGGCCTGAAGTTCTCCGGTATGTCGCCGGATGGCCTGTTGCCTGAAATCGTCGAGAACACGGGCCATCCCTGGTTCATCGGTGTGCAATATCATCCCGAGTTGAAGAGCCGGCCCTTCGACCCGCATCCGCTGTTCAGTTCCTTCATCGAGGCTGCCGTGGAGCAGAGCCGCCTTGTCTAATTCCGCAGACGCCAAGCGCGGTATCGATCATCTCGTGCTGCCTGTGAGCGATCTCGATGTGGCGCGGCAGAGTTACGAACGGCTTGGCTTCACCTGCACGCCCGACGCCTATCATCCGTTTGGTACCAAGAACTTTCTGGTTCAGCTGCAGGGCTCGTTCCTCGAAATCCTGGCCGTCCATGACCGCGGCATCTTTCCAGCTCCCGGGCCGGAGGATTTCAGCTTTCCGCGCTTCAACGACGGTTTTCTCGCCCGCAACGGCGAGGGATTCTCGATGCTGGTGATGGATTCAAACGATCCCGGCACCGACCGCGCCGACTTCATGGATGCCGGCCTGAACGTGCACGCGCCGTTTTCCTTCGGCCGCGTCGCCGTGTTGCCGGACGGGACACAGGCAAACGTCGGGTTCGAACTGACATTCGTCACCGATACCGGCATGCCTGACTGCGGCTTTTTCACCTGCCATCAGGTGCATCCGCCGGAACTGTTCTGGAAGCCGGATTACCAGCGCCATGCCAATACGGCCCGGTCGATCAAGACGGTCGTTCTGGCCGGTGAAGACTGGCGCGATCATGTCACTTTTCTTGAAGGGTTTACAGGAACACAGGCAGAGATTTCGTCGGACCATGCCCGGTTCAGAACGTTGCGCGGCGATGTCGTTGCCGGAACGCCTGTGTTTTCGGCAGGAATTTTCTGCATGCAGCCACCAGCTTACGAAACGCTGCGTTTTCTCGGGTATGAAATTCAGATCGCGGATTTTCATTCGGCAAGGGATTGCCTGGACGCTGCCGGCCTGAAATTTGTCGGCATTGGCGAGCAATGCGTCATTTTTCCAAGCGACCAACTTCACGGCGTTCCGATTGCCTTCTCCGTGTGAACGTGCCACCACGGCGAACAAACGAAACTCAACGCGGATTGTCCCTTGAGCAACGCTTCGAAAACCGTATCCGTCGGCGGGGTATCCTTCGCCAATGACAAACCGTTTGCGCTGATCGCTGGCCCTTGCGTGCTGGAAAGCCGCGACCATGCGCTCGATATTGCCTCCAGCCTCAAGGAATTGACCGAAGAGCTCGGTATCGGGTTTGTCTTCAAGACATCCTTCGACAAGGCCAACCGAACGAGCCTGAAATCGGCGCGCGGTCTCGGCCTCGATGCGGCGCTGACCGTGTTTGCCGAGGTCAAGTCGCGGCTCGACGTGCCGATCACCACGGATGTTCATCTGCCGGACCAGTGCGCGGAAGCATCCGAAATCGTCGATCTTCTGCAAATCCCGGCGTTCCTGTGCCGGCAGACCGACCTTCTGGTTGCCGCCGCCGAGACCGGACGGCCCGTGAACGTCAAAAAGGGGCAGTTTCTCGCCCCCTGGGACATGGCGAATGTCGTTGCCAAACTCACCGGTACCGGCAATCCGGATGTGATGGTCACCGACCGGGGAACGAGTTTCGGCTACAATACGCTGGTGACGGATTTCCGGGGACTGCCAACCATGGCTGCGGACGGTACTCCGGTCATCTTCGACGCGACCCACTCGGTTCAGCAGCCGGGCGGGCTTGGCGGAAAATCCGGCGGACAGCGCGAATTTGTTCCCGTGCTGGCGCGGGCTGCCATTGCGGTCGGTGTGGCAGGACTCTTCATCGAGACGCACGAAGACCCGGATAATGCGCCGAGCGATGGACCGAACATGGTGCCTCTTGCTGACATGCGCGCATTGCTGCAGAGGCTGATGGCGTTCGATGGCGTTGCCAAGTGCGTGTGATCCTGCTCGGCGCCCATAAATATCCGTTTACGAGACGTCAGGCCGCCTGATCGGTACTTTCCTGCAATCCGTTCTTGCTGGCTACGGGTACGTTTTCTGCATCGTCATCCAGATCGCGCCTTTCAGGGCCACCATAAGTGGGGTCCTCTCCAAGCCTGCGATCAAGCGGTCCGCGGCGCAGGGACAGCAGGAAGGCTTTGACTTCAGCAGACAAAGTGTCTGCCTGCGATACCAGGCTTTGTGAGGCTCCGAAGACATCGCCAGCAAGTCTGCCTGTGTCCTGGGTCTGCATGGAAACCTTGTGGATGTTTTCCGTTACGTTGCTGGCGCCTGCAAATGCCTGATCGACATTGTATGCAATTTCGTCCGTCCGCGTTTTTTGAGCGTCGATGGTCTCGGCGGCGTCGCTGGTTAGACCGGATATTTCCTCAATGGTTTGCGTGATGGTGGCGATGGCTGCAACGGCCTCTTGGGTCGCGGACTGAACCGCTTCCACATGGTGAGAAATTTCACCTGTTGCATTGGCGGTTTGCGATGCGAGAGCCTTCACTTCGTTGGCAACGACCGAGAAACCCTTGCCCATTTCGCCGGCGCGCGCGGCCTCTATGGTTGCGTTGAGCGCAAGCAGATTGGTCTGGTTCGCGATATCGTTGATAAGACTGACAACGTCGCCAATTCGGGCGGCAGCGCTGTCGAGACCACGAATGATGCCATCGGTTTTTTTGGCATGTTCCACGGCGCGCGACGCGATATCCGCCGAGTGGCTGATTTTGCTTGCTGCTTGTTGAGACGAGGAGGCGAGTTCGCCGGCAGACTTGGAAGCTCCCTGGACGTTTGTCGTTGCCTCTTCGGCTGCCGCTGCCACGGCGGTTGCGCGTTCGCTCGTATTCTTGGCACCCTTGTCCACCGATTCAGCCAGTTCGATCATCGTGGCTGAAGATGCCGAGATTGCATTGGTCACATCGCGAACGGCGTTCTCGAAACGCGTTGTAGACGTGTTGACCTCGCCGATACGCCCTTCGATCGTGGCCATTGCCGCGTTGATTATGGAAGCGCCGGAGGCAAGCGCACCATCCAGCCCCTCGGGCAGAATGCGGCGAAAGTATTTGTGGTTTCGAACCGCACTCAGCACCGCGGTCGTCTCGCGGATGTAGGCGTCGATCCGGTCGACCATATCATTGATGGCGTAGTGAAGTTCCGCCAGATCGCCGGCATCGGGAATAATAACTGTCCGCCGTTCGAAATTGCCGCGCGAAATCTCGCCGCAGTAAACGGCCGCATCATTGATGACTTTCTGCACGCGAGAGAGCATGACCAACGCCGATATGGCGCCAATTATTGCAAGACATCCTCCAATTACCGCCGGAAGATACAAACCCAGCCAGGATGAAGCGATAGCGGCGATTGCACCTATTGCAGCCAGCCCGGCAGATATCTTGGCTTTAGAGAGAGAAGATAAGTTCGTCATAGGAACGCGCCTTTGAGCGAATGATTTCCTTCAGATGGTCGTAGGATTTCTGCAGTCCGGTCTTGCGGTTTGATTCTGAATTTTCGATAGCCAACAGATCGGCGTAGAGCGGTTCGATAACCTTGCTGATCACTTCACGTCGCGGGACGCGGCGGTTGGAGTGGTAGCCGACAACATTCCAGTCCTTGTCAAAGGATGGCGTGACGTGGGCAAATACCCAGTAATAGCCTCCTGTCTTGGACAGGTTTTTCACATAGGCGAAGACCTCATCATGGCTTCCGAGCATGTCCCACAGCAGTTTGAAGACGGCTCGCGGCATGTCCGGATGCCGGATGATGCTGTGGGGCTGGCCAATCAGTTCTTCCTCACAATATCCGGCGATCTGGCAGAAGGTTCTGTTGGCGTAGGTAATCCTGCCTTTCAAATCGGTCTTCGAGACGATGATTTCCGATTTTTCGAAAGTCAGTTCGGAATTGTCAGGCGTTGGACGGTTCATCTTGTTTGGCAGTTTTTTAAGGCAATTCACCAAGAGGGAGGGATTTGAGGAAGGAAACAATTCATCCGGTTTCCGATCTATTAACGATGCGGGTTGTTCGGCTCATGGTAGGTAGTTTGCCGTAAGCATTGCTTCGTTTTGATCCGGTGTTGTTCCCGGAATTTCTACTCCTGGTTGATACTCCTTGGGGGATTTCATTCTCATCGATTGTGATGGAAGCAAGCTCTGAAATTGACGCGGGTAGAAAGTCCGGTGATTTGAGCGCTGGCGGGCAGCCGATTCGGTCAGGCAATCTGGCTGGTGATAATTCATTCCGGGGCAAACAAGGGTCCGTGGTATGAAGTTGGATATTCGTTCAAACCTTCAAACCCTCAAACCTTCTGTCCCCTCGGAAAAGCTCTGAACGTGCGCCTCGACCTGATATTCGCGCTCAGCCTTGCGGGCCTCGGCAGCAATATCGCATTGCGTCTCGTCGATCCTCTGGTGCCGACGATCGCGGGCGAGTTTGGCCTGTCGGTCACCACGGTTGCGACATTGGCGACGGCTTATGCACTGCCATATGCGCTGTTCCAGCCGGTGCTTGGACCGGTCGGTGACGCTATCGGCAAAGCGCTGCTGATCCGCGCCAGCCTGGTCGTGCTGGCCTGCGGTCTGGTGATGTGTGCGCTTGCGCCGAACTTTCCGTCGCTGGTTGCGGCGCGCATCATCTGCGGCATGGCGGCCGGCGGCATCATTCCGGCTGCCTTCGCCATGATTGGCGACCGTATTCCCATGGCCGACAGGCAGGTGGCGATCAGTCGCCTATTGCTGTTGATCTTCATTGCGCAGATCGCGGGCGCCGGTGGGGCAGGGGCATTGTCAACCGTTTTCGGCTGGCGTGGTGTGCTGCTGTCCGCGGCAGCTGTAACGGCGAGTGTGGCCGCTTTCACTTTCACCACGCTGACCCCGCGCGAGGGTGTGGTGCGCAAAAAGCCTTCGATCAGCAGCGCTATTGCCGGTTACCGCGAGGTTTTCGCCAATCCGCAAGCCGTGCCGCTTTTTCTACTGGCCTTTCTGGAAGGGACGGCTGTCTTTGCGACGCACCCATATGTTGCTTCGATCCTCAAGGCCCGCGAAAATGTTGACGCGTTCGAGGCCGGGATGGTCATCGGCTCCTTCGGTGTCGGCGCGTTAGGCTATACGCTCGTGGTGAAGCAACTGGTCGCCACGCTCGGGCCCAGGCGCATGGCGATCATAGGAGCCTTGTTTGCCGGCGGCGCGCTGGCGCTGTTTGCGTTCGGCCGTGACTGGCGCATCGATTGCGCCCTGTTCTTTATCTTCGGCTTCTCGTTCCTGATGCTTCACAACCCGTTGCAGGCTGTTGCTACGGAACTGAGCGCGACGGCGCGCGGTTCCTCCGTGGCGCTGTTCGCCCTGTCGCTATTCCTGGGGCAGGCCGTGGGGCCTCCGATTTTCGGGGCGGCTTCCTTCCTTGCCGGGAACCTGCCGATGATCCTCGCCGAAGCCGCAATCGTCGCCAGCCTCGGAGTACTGGCGGCGCGCTTTGTTCTCGTCGATCGGAAGAAAACCTAGGACCGGCACCTTAAGCGTTCGCCGGGGCGCGCAAATCCTGTGTTGCTTCGTCCCAGCGCCACGGATCGTTGCCCAGGGCGTGATAACCGCCGAACCACTGGTCAATGCCGTTTTCGGTAACGAAATCCGCGTCGCCAGCCAGCAATGCTCTTCCGAAGTCCGTCAGCGTCACTTTCGATTGTGCAAACGCTCGATAAGCCTCGTCACTGTGACAGGCATCATGGAGCGTTCCGGAAAGCCCGGCGATGGCCGGTGTCGGGGCTGAAGCGAGAGTGTCCAGGATGCGAAAGAAGCTCAGATCGCCCATGAACATGGCGTCCTCACGTTTCGCAACTGCGCCGAATGCCTTTCCTGCAGGCAGTGGGGTCAGTGCGCCTTCCTCCAGACACCAGCGCTGCGTGCGGCCCAAGCCGCAGGTCGTATCGGGAAGTTCGGCAAGAAACCTGAGCAAGGCAGAGCCGAGCCATGGCAGTGTACTCAACCCGGGCGCGAGCGCTTTTGCGAAGTTTGCCAGTGCTGTGCAATTGCCATCGCGAAAGAACCGCCACGCCTGTGCCGCCTCGTGGCGCATTTGCAGGCTGACGGCTTGTGTGTTTTCAGCAAACCGCAATACGTCTTCGGGGCTTTGGGTACCGAGGTAGTCGTCTGCCTGAATCAGATAGACCCCGGTTTCGCGTTCCGTATCCTCCAGGGCGTCGAGGATATCGAGCAGTTGAAGCTGGTCATAGAGATCGTGTTCCAGCCAGATTTCGATGCGTTCGTAGTTTTCAAGATCTGCGAAAATTCTCTCGCGCTCCGCGAATCCTTCTGCGACCTCGTTTTCGTGCTGGTGAAAAAGGCGAACAATCTCGCCCTGCCGCATGGCGTGAAAAGCCGTCCGGCTTCCACATTCGGTGACACGCCCCTCATGCAACACGTCGCGCCATGGAAGAATCGCATCTTTTACGCCTGCAGCGCGAAACTGATGGAGTGCGGAGTCACCGTTGGTGATGATCAGACGCGCCATTTGGGTGCTCTTTGTTCAAACCGGATCACGAAGGAATTTGCCGGCAGGCGATATTCCGTCAGGAACAAGGAGATATTCCCGTCCCAGGAAACATTCCTCCTGCGGCAAAAATGAAATACAAGCGCGGTAACAACCCGATATGCAACCATCCCGGAGCAGGCCATGACCGAAATCGTCGACATCCATGCACGTGAAATTCTCGATAGCCGCGGCAATCCCACCGTGGAGGTCGATGTCGTGCTCGCCGATGGGTCGATGGGCCGTGCTGCCGTTCCCTCCGGTGCGTCGACGGGCGCTTATGAAGCCGTCGAGCTACGCGATGGTGGCGGGCGTTATCTTGGCAAGGGGGTTCTCAAGGCCGTCGAGGCCGTTAACACGGAGATTGCCTCGGCGCTGGTGGGCTACGATGCCGAAGACCAGATCGCAATCGACCGCACGATGATCGATCTCGATGGCACCGACAACAAGGCGCGGCTTGGCGCAAATGCCATTCTCGGCGTGTCTCTTGGCGTTGCGCGCGCGGCGGCCGAAGCCGCAGCATTGCCGCTTTATCATTACGTGGGTGGCGTCGGCGCACGGATGATGCCGGTTCCGATGATGAACATCGTCAATGGCGGTGCTCATGCCGACAACCCGATCGATTTCCAGGAATTCATGGTGATGCCGGTCGGCGCGCCTTCTTTGAGCGAAGCCGTGCGCATGGGGGCGGAAATCTTTCACACGCTGCGCAAGGAACTGCAGAACGCCGGCCACAACACCAATGTCGGCGACGAGGGCGGTTTCGCGCCCAACCTGTCGTCGACGACGGTTGCGATGGATTTCATCATGAAGGCGGTCGAGAAGGCCGGTTACAAGCCCGGTAACGATGTCATGCTGGCACTCGACACCGCTTCGACCGAATTCTACGAGAACGGAAAATACAATCTCGCCGGCGAGGGCAGGGTGCTTGGCGCCGACGAGATGGTGCGCCTCTATGAAGATCTTGTATCGAACTACCCGATCATTTCCATCGAGGACGGCATGGCCGAAGACGACTGGGAGGGCTGGACGGCGCTGACACAGGCGATCGGCGGCAAGGTGCAGCTTGTTGGCGATGATCTTTTCGTCACCAACACCAAGCGCCTCAAGGACGGTATCGCCATCGGAGCCGCCAACGCGATCCTGGTCAAGGTCAACCAGATCGGCACGCTCAGCGAGACGCTTGAAGCGGTGGAGACCGCGCACAAGGCGGGCTACCGGGCCGTGATGTCGCATCGCTCCGGCGAGACAGAAGATTCCACCATTGCCGATCTCGCGGTTGCCACGAATTGCGGGCAGATCAAGACCGGGTCGCTGGCGCGTTCCGACCGGCTGGCGAAATACAACCAGCTGATCCGTATCGAGGGAGAACTGGCCGAACAGTCCGTGTATCCGGGCATGGATGCGTTTTCCGCGCTCAAGCGTGGCTGATTGATGTTCTGATCACCGCTGCTCACAAACGCGCGAGTTCACGGCGAGTTTGATTGCAGTGATCGCGGTTCCATCCCAACTGTCTCCCCACGAGGTGCGTGCCGTCTCGTCGGCGAACCTGTTATGGTTCGTTGCTGTGAACATCAGGAGGAGAAATCCCTTATGACGACCCCCATCAAAACGACCGCGTTTGCCGCTGCTGTAACCGCTGCACTCGCCATGGCTGCCGCCAACGCTCCTGTGCAGGCCGCCGATGACATGGAAAAATGCTTCGGCGTCGCCAAAGCCGGCCAGAATGACTGCAAGGCCGGGGCCGGTACGAGCTGTGCCGGCACTTCCAAGGTCGACTATCAGGGCAATGCCTGGAAACTCGTTCCCAAGGGCACCTGCCTGAGCATGGACCTTCCCGGCGACCGCAAGGGATCGCTTGAAGAGCTCGCTCGCGACATCCCGTCCTGATCGTTGCGGCATTCTGTAGAGTTGGAAGGTCACAGGGATGACCCGTTATCCGACACCTGACGGTTCGATCCCGGCAAAAGCCGGGGTCGGATTCAAGCCGGAACACGCCAGAGCGATCTTAGCCGAGGAAGATCCTTCCGCGGGCTGGTTCGAGGTTCACGCCGAGAACTACATGGGTGCCGGCGGCCCCCCGCATGCCATGCTCACAGCGCTGCGCGAGCGGTTTCCTGTTTCGGTGCATGGCGTAGGATTGAGCATTGGTGCGGAAAAGGGCCTCGACCCGGAGCACATCAAGCGCCTTGCGGCCGTTGTCGAGCGTTATGAGCCGGGACTGGTCTCCGAGCATCTTGCATGGTCGACGCACGATACGCATTACCTCAACGACCTGCTGCCGCTTCCCTATACGCAAACGACGCTGGACCTTGTCGTTTCCCATGTCGGGCAGGTTCAGGACGCTCTGAAACGGCCAATCCTGCTCGAAAACCCCTCGACCTATATCCGGTTCGAGACCTCGACCATGAGCGAGCTCGATTTCCTTGCCGAGATCGCGAAGCGCTCGGGATGCGGCCTTCTGCTCGACGTCAACAACGTTTTCGTGTCAGCGACCAATCACGGCTATTCGCCGGAAGCCTATATCGACGCTTTCCCGCTTCACGCGGTTGGCGAAATTCACCTCGGCGGACATGCCGAGGACGAGGACGATACTGGCGCGCCGCTCTTGATCGACAGTCACGACCGCGAGGTCATCGACCCGGTCTGGACCCTGTATGAACGCCTGATCGGCAAGACCGGTCGCCTGCCAACGCTTGTCGAATGGGACAGCGATCTGCCGGATTGGCCGGTCCTTGCGGCCGAAGCGAAGCACGCGCGCGAAATTTTGGAGCGCGCAGGCGGGAAGGCGGCCAATGTCCGCGCGGCCTGACATTTCCGGAGAAGCTGATGAGGGCCAGGACAGCTTCACGGCAGCCCTGTTCGATTCATCGCAGCCGCCGCCCTCAACTATTGCCCGGTATTCGGACGGGCGCCTCCCGCTCAAGCGGTTCTCGGTTTACCGCAACAACGTCATGGTCAGCCTGACGGAATATCTGTCGAGGACGTTTCCCGCTGTCGAGGCGCTGGTGGGGGAGGAATTCTTCAAGGGCATGGCGGGTGTATTTATCCGTCAGTCACCGCCTGTTTCTCCCGTGCTCATGGAGTATGGCGCTGAATTTCCACAGTTCATTGCCGGTTTCGAGCCTGCGCAAACCGTGCCTTATCTGGCCGATGTGGCGCTTGTGGAGGATGCGCAACGTGCTGCCTATCACGCAGCGGATGCCGCTCCCGTATCACCCGACGCGCTTGCCCGTATCGCGGATGCTGATCCAGCGCTTGTGTTCATCGATCTGCATCCTTCCCTCGGCGTAATCGCTTCGGACTGGCCGGTTTTGTCGATCTTGCAAACCAGCCAGGGCGGGAGAACCGGTCAACTGCCGGATCATGGCGAGGATGTTCTGGCCGTGCGGCCATCGCTCGAAACGAACCTGCACAAGCTGCCAGCCGGAATGGCCGCGTTCGTGCTGGCGTTGAAGGGAGGTGGCAGTCTGGAAAGCGCCATGACAGTAGCGCTTGAGCGTTCGGCCGCCTTCGATCTTGCCGCGGCATTAGCGCAACTGGTCACGACCGGCGCGATCATCGGCATCAGAATTTCCTGAACCCGAAGGCCGCCGGAATACCGGCTGCCGGAATCTTGGAGGCATCCCCCCATGTTTTCAAAACTCGTAACCCCGATCGCTCCGTTACGGCGTCTTGCTGAGCGTTTTTCGCTATGGGGTGTTTGGGTTTTTGCGCTGATCGCACTCTATGTGCGCTTTCAGGCGGCGTTGCCGTTCTGGAAATCGGGACTGACCAAGTGGCAGGGCGATACGGTCCTGCAGAAGCTGGGCGGGTTCGAGCTGTCTTCTTCCGTTGCCTACCTGTTCGAGCATGAATACAAGATCCGCCAGTTCGGGGGCGAGATTTCCCTGCCGTTCCCTGAAGTGCTGGGACCGCTGGCAGCGCTCGGGGAGGTGTGGCTTTCGGTTCTCGTGTTCCTCGGCCTGTTTACCCGTATTGGCGCGCTGGGCCTGTTCGGTATGACTGTCGTCATCCAGCTGGTCTATCCTGAGGGCTTCTTCTGGTTGCATGCCAGCTGGTTCGCGTTACTGATCCTGGTGCTGATGATGGGGCCGGGGCGCATCTCGCTCGATTGGATACTTGCCCGCATGACTGGCGCAACGCGTGCAAGCCCTGCCTGAGGCGGCGCGCGGTTAAGTAAAGATTCAGCGCTTGAGCGCATGGTAGGCGCAAATGGCGGGGCGTCCATGATCCGCCATTTCCTGTCCGCCTGCCAAAGGGAAGCTCCTTGTCTCACGGTCATGCTGTCCGAAAACGCCGACTGCGGATCATATTGCCCGCAGCGGGACTGATCGTCACCGCGTATTTCGGCTGGCACGCGTACCACGGCGCGCATGGCCTTCTCGCGCGTGATGGCCTGAAGCGTGAAGAATTGCGGCTGACAACCGAGCTCAAGGGACTGCAGGCACACCGCAGCTCCATCGAGCGCCATATCGCGCTTCTTGACCCGCAGAAGCTTGACCCCGATTATCTTGAAGAACGTGCAGCAGACCTGCTTTACTTCATCGATCCTGACTTGCGTGAAGTCGGGAAGAAGAGCGCCGGCGCGCCCTGATGTCTGCATCCGTTCACCGCGAGCGGGTATTAGGTTTTGCATTCCAGGGTGTTTAACCAAAATCTAGTTAAAACATGTTTTTGCGTTGCAGCACAAATACTTAGTGTATTGCGCAACGCTCTGTTGTATGGCATTTCAAAACAAGGGACGCGCGGGGGGCGCACGAGGTAAGACCAAATCCTTACATCCCGTGATACGGTTTTGCCGTAAGGTTTAAGGGATGAAGGTGCCTTCCTGCACGAAGCCGATAGGATGATTGGCGAGGATCCACTGATCTTCGCCGCACCATTTGCTGGAAGGATGTGTCCATGGCTGCTGCGCCGAAGACCGCTTCACGAAAGACTGCCGGCAAGAAACCCGCCGGTAAGGCAAAAACGGGCGAACCGGCCAAACTCACCCGCGACGAAGAGCTTGAAGCCTACCGGATCATGCTGCTGATCCGGCGGTTCGAGGAGAAGGCCGGCCAGATGTACGGCATGGGCCTGATCGGCGGTTTCTGCCACCTCTATATCGGTCAGGAAGCGGTTGTGACCGGCGTCCAGCTTGCCATGCGCGATGGCGACCAGGTCATCACCAGCTACCGCGACCACGGTCACATGCTGGCAACCGGCATGGAGGCGCGCGGCGTCATGGCCGAGCTGACCGGGCGCCAGGGCGGATATTCAAAGGGCAAGGGCGGCTCGATGCATATGTTTTCCGTGGAAAAGGGTTTCTACGGCGGGCACGGCATCGTCGGCGCCCAGGCGTCGCTGGGAACCGGGCTTGCCTTCGCCAATCACTATCGCGAGGACGGCAAGGTATCGCTGACCTATCTCGGCGACGGCGCAACCAATCAGGGACAGGTGTACGAGAGCTTCAACATGGCCAAGCTCTGGCACCTGCCGGTCGTCTATGTCATCGAGAACAACAAGTACGGCATGGGCACTTCCATCAACCGTGCCTCGTCGACGACGGACCTGTCGCATCGCGGCGCGTCCTTCGACATTCCCGGCGAGCAGGTCGACGGGATGGACGTCCGCGCGGTCAGGGAAGCCGCAGGGCGTGCAATCGAGCATGCGCGCACCGGCAAGGGGCCGTACATCCTCGAGATGCTGACCTACCGCTACCGGGGGCACTCGATGTCGGATCCGGCCAAGTACCGCTCCAAGGAAGAAGTGCAGAAGATGCGCCAGGAGCATGACCCGATCGAGCAGGTCAAGGCTCGGCTTCTGGACGAATTCGGTGTTTCCGAGGACGAACTGAAAGCCGTCGACAAGGAAATCCGCGAGATCGTTGCCGATGCCGCGACCTTCGCTCAGAACGATCCCGAACCCGATCCGGCCGAGTTGTGGACGGATGTCTATACGGTGGCCTGACGATGTCTGCCGGGACCGACCTCTTCACCATCATTTTGGCCGCAGGCGTCATTGCCGTCTTCGGGGTGTTCTTCTGGCTGGTCGGGTCGGGCATCGTCATGCGTGTTCGTCAGCTTGCCTGGTGGCATGACGGAGCTGCGGAACGCCAGCGCGCGAGCCTCGAACACGAAGCGAAGCACGGACCGGCACCGCTGTGGCTCAAGACCATTCGGGTCGCACTGGTCGCCGCTCTCGTTGGAATACTTGGATTGAGACTTTGGATGCGCATGGCTCACGCGTGAGGCCAATCGCAAAATTGAAAGAGATGAGGGTTCGATGCCCACTGAAATCCTGATGCCAGCCCTGTCGCCGACCATGGAGGAAGGCACGCTTGCCAAATGGGTCAAATCCGAAGGCGACACCATCTCGTCCGGTGATGTGATTGCCGAAATCGAGACCGACAAGGCGACCATGGAGGTCGAAGCGGTCGATGAGGGGGTGCTCGGCAAAATTCTCGTTGCCGAGGGCACCGAGAACGTCAAGGTGAACACGCCGATCGCCGTCATTCTCGGCGATGGGGAATCCGCCTCGGATATTGGCGCCGCGCCTTCGGCTCCGGCTGCTGCGCCCGCAGAGGCACCAGCGCCTGCTGCGGCAGAACCTGCAGCGCCTGCTGTTCAGAGCGCACCGGCTGCAGCGCCTGCGCCTGCGGACACGGAAATCCCCGAAGGCACGACCATGGCCGACATGACCGTGCGCGAAGCCTTGCGTGACGCCATGGCGGAAGAGATGCGCCGCGATCGGGATGTCTTCATCCTTGGCGAGGAGGTCGCCGAATACCAGGGGGCCTATAAAATCACCCAGGGGCTGCTGGATGAGTTCGGCGCCAGGCGCGTCATCGACACGCCGATCACCGAGCACGGGTTTACCGGCATGGCGGTCGGCGCGGCGCTGACGGGGCTCAAACCCATTGTCGAGTTCATGACCTTCAACTTCGCCATGCAGGCGATGGACCAGATCATAAACTCCGCCGCCAAGACGCTCTATATGTCCGGCGGCCAGATGAATTCTTCCATGGTGTTCCGCGGACCCAACGGCGCCGCGGCGCGCGTTGCTGCCCAGCACAGCCAGGATTACGCGGCCTGGTTTTCGAACATTCCGGGGTTGAAGGTTGTCATGCCGTGGTCGGCAGCCGATGCGAAGGGCCTGCTGAAGGCCGCGATCCGCGATCCCAATCCGGTCGTGTTCCTGGAAAACGAGATCCTCTACGGCCAGAGTTTCCCGGTGCCGCAGGTCGAAGACTGGCTCGTGCCGATCGGCCGCGCCAAGGTGGTGCGTTCGGGCGATGCGGCAACGATCGTCTCGTTCGGCATCGGCATGAACTACGCCACCAAGGCAGCCGACGCGCTGGCGCAGGACGGTATCCAGGTCGAGGTGATCGATCTGAGGACAATCCGGCCGATGGACATCGGTACCGTGGTTGAATCCGTGAAGAAGACCGGACGCGTCATTTCGGTCGAGGAAGGCTGGCCGCAGTCAGGTGTCGGTGCGGAAATCGGTATGCGCGTCACCGAGCTTGCCTTCGACTGGCTTGATGCGCCGCCCGTTCGCATTTGCGGCAAGGATGTGCCGATGCCTTACGCGGCGAACCTTGAGAAACTCGCACTGCCGAATGTCGACGAGGTCATTCAGGCGGTGAAGAGCACGCTGTACCTGTGACCGGGCGCGATTGCCGCCGCATGTGATTGACGACGCCCGATATGCCGAAAGCAGGCAGGGCCAAAGGAAGCGAAGCCGAAGATGCCGATCAACATTCTGATGCCCGCGCTGTCGCCCACGATGGAAGAGGGCACGCTTGCCAAATGGCACGTCAAGGAAGGCGACACCGTCACCTCCGGCGATGTCATTGCCGAGATCGAAACCGACAAGGCGACGATGGAAGTCGAGGCCGTCGACGAGGGCAAGGTCGGCAAGATCCTCGTCTCCGAAGGCACCGAGAACGTGAAGGTCAACGAGCTGATCGCCGTTCTGCTCGAAGAGGGTGAGGATGCAAGCGCGATCGGCACTTCCGGTGGAGGTGCCGCGCCCAAGGCGGAAGCTCCGAAAGCCGAAGCCCCGTCTGCGCCTCCTGCACCAGCACCGGCTGCACCTGCTCCTGCGGCAGCCGCTGCTCCGGCTCCTGCGGCCTCATCGGGCGGCAGGGTGTTCGCCTCGCCGCTGGCGCGCCGCATTGCGAAGGAAAACGGCGTCGATATCGCCTCAATCAAGGGCTCCGGTCCGCATGGCCGCATCGTCAAGAAGGATGTCGAGGCCGCGGTTTCCGGTGGCACGGCCAAACCCGCTGGCGCTACGTCGCAGGCGGCTGCGTCGCCCGCACCTGCGGCAGCGGCTTCCGCGCCACCGTCGGATGATCAGATTCTGAAGCTCTTCCCGGAAGGCTCCTACGAGCTCATTCCGCACGATGGCATGCGCAAGACCATCGCCAAGCGCATGACGGAAGCGCGCCAGCAGGTGCCGGCCTTCTACATCACCGCCGATTGCATGATCGACGATCTGCTCAAACTGCGCGCCGACCTGAATGCGGCAGCCCCGGAGATCGACGGCAAGCCGGCCTACAAACTGTCGGTCAACGACATGGTCATCAAGGCGATGGCAATGGCGCTGAAAGCCAAGCCCGCCGCCAATGTGTCGTGGTCCGAAAGCGCGATGATCCGCCACAAGAACGTCGATATCGGGGTTGCAACCGTGCTGCCTGGAAACGGGCTGATCACGCCGATCCTGCGCAAGGCGGAAGAGAAATCGCTTTCAACCATATCCAACGAGATGAAGGACCTTGCTGGTCGTGCCCGCGAGCGCAAACTGAAGCCCGAGGAATATCAGGGCGGCACCACGGCGATTTCCAATCTTGGCATGTTCGGTGTCAAGGACTTCACTGCCGTGATCAACCCGCCGCATGCCTCTATCCTTGCTGTCGGTGCGGGCCAGCCGCGGCCTGTGGTGAAGGATGGCGCGCTTGCCGTTGCAACCGTCATGAGCATCACACTGACATCGGACCACCGCTGCCTTGATGGCGCGCTGTCCGCGGAGCTTGTCGGACTGATCAAGGGCTATATCGAAAAGCCGATGTCGATGCTGGTGTGAGGCATTGAAAACGTGTGGACCGTGTTCTCGAAATAATCGGGCTTCTTGGTCTGCCGGCGGTGATCGCGACCATGCTGCTTTCTCAAATGCGCAGGAAGAAACGCAAGGGCGAAAATGAAGACGGGGACTTGCGTTAGCGCAATCTTCGGGGCTTAAGGGCATCTAGGCTGAACGGCTGAGCTTTTTTATTCCAGTCTGGAGGAACGCTATGACCCACGTCCCGCACGAGTTGCACGAGGAATTCCCCGAGCATGCGGACCGCATCCACGAGTTGAAGGTGTCGAATGCCCATTTTGCGCACCTGGCGGATAAATACCACGAGGTCAATCGCGCCATTCACCGCGCGGAGACCGAAGTCGAACCGACGGATGATTTTCATCTCGAGGACATGAAGAAAGAGCGCCTGGCGCTGAAGGACGAATTGGCCGGTATTCTGCACGGTTAGGGGCACGCCCTCTCGCCATGAAGACCGGCCAGGAGCATGACAGGATTTAAGGGCACATGGCAGACAGCTACGACGTCATCGTGATCGGGGCCGGACCGGGTGGCTATGTCACCGCGATCCGTGCCGCTCAGCTTGGTCTCAAGACAGCGGTTGTGGAGCGCGAGCATCTGGGTGGCATCTGCCTCAACTGGGGCTGCATCCCGACCAAGGCGTTGCTGCGGTCTGCCGAGATCTACCACTACATGCAGCACGCCAAGGACTACGGCCTGTCGGTTCAGGGCGCGTCCTTCGATGCTGCTGCGGTGGTCAAGCGGTCGCGCGGGGTGTCCGGCCAGCTCAACGGTGGCGTCGGCTTCCTGCTCAAGAAGAACAAGGTCGATGTGCTGTGGGGGGAGGCGAAGATCACCAAACCCGGCGAGGTGGTTGTCTCCAAACCGGCGAAGGCTGCCATGCAGCCGCAACATCCGCTGCCCAAGGGCGTCAAGGAACCCGGCACTTACCAAGCCAAGCACATCATTGTCGCGACAGGCGCACGCCCGCGCGTCATTCCCGGTATCGAGCCGGACGGCAAGCAGATATGGACCTATTTCGAGGCGATGGTTCCGGAGACCATGCCGAAATCGCTTCTGGTCATGGGGTCCGGTGCGATTGGCATCGAGTTCGCCAGCTTCTACAACACCATGGGTGTTGACGTGACGGTGATCGAACTTCTGCCGCAGATCATGCCGGTGGAAGATGCCGAGATTGCAGGCATTGCCCGCAAGGCACTTGAGAAGCAAGGCATCAAGATCATGACCGATGCCAAGGTCTCGAAGGTCACGAAAAGCGCCGGCGGCGTGACCGCGACCGTGGAGACCAAGGACGGCAAAACCCAGGACCTGAGTGCCGAAAAGCTGATTTCAGCCGTCGGTGTCGTCGGTAACATCGAGAACCTGGGGCTCGAAGCCCTTGGCGTCAAAACCGATCGCGGGTGTGTCGTCATCGATGGCTACGGGCGCTCCAGCGTTGCCGGCATCTATGCCATCGGCGATGTCGCCGGTCCGCCCATGCTGGCGCACAAGGCCGAGCACGAGGGCGTCATCTGCGTGGAAAAGATCGCAGGCCTCGATGCCCATCCGATGGACAAGCTGAAAATCCCCGGCTGTACCTATTGCCATCCGCAGGTTGCATCAGTCGGCCTGACGGAAGCCAAGGCGAAGGAAGCCGGGCACGACATCAAGGTCGGTCGCTTCCCCTTCACCGGCAACGGCAAGGCGATCGCGCTTGGCGAGCCCAATGGTTTGATCAAGACCGTGTTCGACAAGAAGACGGGGCAATTGCTCGGCGCGCACATGGTCGGTGCGGAAGTCACCGAACTGATCCAGGGTTTCGTCGTCGCCATGACCCTGGAGACGACCGAGGAAGAACTCATGCACACGGTCTTCCCGCATCCCACGCTATCTGAAATGATGCACGAGAGCGCGCTGGACGCCTATGGCCGGGCGATCCATATCTAGTGGCGTATCGCGGCCTGTGAATTCCAAAGGATTTGGACCATGGATGCACGTTCTCTCATCATCTTCCTGCTGATCGGTCTTGTCGCCGGCTGGCTCGCCAGTTTCATTGTCGGCGGCGGCGGCCTTGTGCGTTATCTGCTGACCGGCGTCGTCGGTTCTTTCGTCGGCGGCTGGCTTGCCAGCTATTTCAATATCCGGCTTGGGATCGGCAATGCTCTGGTCGAGCAGGTCATCGTGTCGACGGTTGGCGCGATCATCGTCGTGCTGATTGCACGTCTGCTTGCCTGATACAGGAAACCTCCAGTTTTGGTCACCGTTCTCGATACCGTTTCGCCGAAGCCGGTGAAACCGCGCCATCCGGAAAAAGCACACCGGCCGGACAATCCGATCCTGCGCAAGCCGGAATGGATCAGGGTCAAGGCGCCGGGCTCGCCAGTCTACAACGAGACGGCCAAGATCGTGCGCGACAACGGCCTTGTCACGGTATGCGAGGAAGCAGGTTGCCCGAATATCGGTGAATGCTGGTCGAAGAAACACGCGACCTTCATGATCATGGGTGAGGTGTGTACGCGCGCCTGCGCGTTCTGCAATGTGCGTACAGGTTTGCCCGATGCGCTCGACGGCGACGAGCCGGAACGCGTCGCCGAGGCGACCAAGAAACTCGGACTGGAGCACGTTGTGATCACGTCGGTTGATCGCGACGATCTCGATGATGGCGGCGCGCGGCATTTCGCGAACGTGATCGCTGCAATCCGGAACACCAGCCCGAAGACCACCATCGAGGTGCTGACGCCTGATTTCCTGCGCAAGCCGGGCGCGGTTGAAATCGTCGTCGAGGCACAACCGGATGTGTTCAACCACAACCTTGAAACAGTGCCGTCGCTCTATCTCACGGTGCGGCCGGGAGCGCGCTACTTCCATTCGATCCGGCTGTTGCAGCGGGTCAAGGAACTCGATCCGGCCATGTTCACCAAGTCCGGCATTATGGTCGGCCTTGGCGAAGAGCGGAACGAGGTTCTGCAGCTGATGGATGATCTGCGGGTCGCCGATGTCGATTTCCTGACCATCGGCCAGTACCTGCAGCCGACAAGAAAACACCACAAGGTCGACCGCTTCGTCCCGCCGGAAGAGTTCAAGTCCTACGAGACGATCGCCTATGCCAAGGGGTTCTCGCTGGTTTCGGCAAGCCCGTTGACGCGGTCATCGCATCACGCCGGCGATGATTTCGCGAAACTGCGGGCTGCGCGTGAAAAGGCACTTGGTGCCTCGCGCTGAGGTTTTCCGGAAATTGGTATGAAACGCTTCTCCACCCGTCATGGGGTTTCCCATTCCGCGTCGGACATGTTCGCGCTTGTCGCGGACGTGGAAGCCTATCCTCAGTTCGTGCCGCTGTGTTCGTCGCTTCGGGTGCGCAGCCGCAACAAGGACGGGGAGGGGCGCGAACTCGTCGTCGCCGACATGACGGTTGCCTACAAACTGATCCGGGAAACCTATACGAGCCGCATCCTGCTCAATGAGCCGGCGCTGACGATCGATGTTTCCAATATCGACGGCCCCTTTGAACGGCTTGAAAACGCCTGGGCGTTTCACCCCGTGGAGGCAAACTCCTGCGAAGTCGAGTTCAATCTGATTTATGGCTTCAAGAGCCGGACCTTCGAGGCGGTAGCCGGTCTCGTCTTCGACAGGGCGTTCTCGCATTTCTCTGAAAGCTTCGAGAAACGTGCTGACGTGATCTACGGTCACGCGGTCTAAATCAGGATCAGGCCGGAGCCGACTTTGCGGCTTCAAGTAACATCTTCAGCGCGTGTTCGGTCGCCAGATCGCGGATCTCGGCGCGATCGGGGGCGGTGAAATGCTTTTCAGCATCGACGAGCCGCTCGCCCGGACCGGCGCAGGTGAAATAGACAAGGCCGACCGGTTTTTCCGCGCTGCCGCCGCCTGGGCCGGCAATTCCGGTGATTGACACCGCGATATCCGTGCCGGCGCGCTGGCGCGCGCCTTCGGCCATGGCAAACGCCGTTTCGCTGCTGACGGCGCCGAAGCGTTCGAGGATCCCTTCAGGCACGCCGAGCATCTCGGATTTCGATGTATTCGAGTAGGTGACGAAACCGCGTTCGAAAACGTCGGAGGCGCCGACAATATCGGTCAGGGCTGCGGCCACCTTGCCGCCGGTGCACGATTCTGCTGTTGCCAACATCAAATGGCGGGCGCGGCAAGCGAGGATAACGGCGCGGGCGAGCGGTTCATGCCTTTGGGACATGGATCAGTTCTCCACGGACAAACGGATGGTTGCAAGCGCCATGGCGGCTATTCCTTCGCGGCGGCCTGTGAAGCCGAGTTGTTCCGTCGTTGTCGCCTTGACCGCAATACGCTCTACCGCAACACCGGTCATTTCGGCGATACGGTTGCGGATTTTATCCCGGTGCGGGCCGATTTTCGGAGTTTCACATAATATCGTTGCGTCAAGAAAGGTGATTTCTCCGCCACGATTGCGCACGCGGGTTACTGCATCTTCAAGGAAAACGCTCGAATCGGCACCTTTCCACTGCGGATCGCTGGGTGGAAAATGCGCACCTATGTCACCATCGGCAATCGCTCCATACAGCGCATCGGTAATCGCGTGCAGCAACACGTCGGCATCCGAGTGTCCCGAAAGCGCCTTGTCGTGGGGGATCTTCACGCCACCGAGGATGACGTGGTCGCCAGAAGTGAAGCGGTGGACATCGAAGCCCTGTCCGGTTCGGGTCTCCATGGGTTTGCTCATGCCTAGTTGCATTTCCGCGCGCACGAAATCGTCCGGCGTGGTGATTTTAAAGTTGCGTGGATCACCGTCGATCGTATGAACACTGATCCCGGCCCATTCGGCAATCGATGCGTCGTCGGTGAACGTAACGGATGGTTCCCTGGCTGCCTTGCGGTGGGCGGCGAGAATTTCAGAGAAGACGAAACCCTGCGGGGTCTGGGCGGCAAAGAGCTTGCTGCGGTCAGGCGTTTGCTCAACGACACCGTGGCCGGAGACCTGTTTGATGGTATCGCTGAGCGGAAGGACGGGCAGGGCGGTGCCGTGCTTTGCAATGCTCTCGATGGTCAGGCGGATCATGTCCGCGCCGACGAATGGGCGGGCGGCATCGTGAATCAGCACAAAATCTGGTTTCGCGCGTGCTTCTGCCAGCTTGTCGAGCCCGGCCAGCACGGAAGCCTGTCTGGTCGCGCCGCCTTTTGTAACGAGGACGCAGGAGGTGTCGATGCCCGCTTCATGAAAGCGATCGTGGTCGTCGGCGCCTATTACGACCACGATGGAGGATATTTCATCACATGAAGAAAACTGCATAACACATTGTGATAAAATGTTTTCTTTTCCAACGATTCTATATTGCTTGGGCGTGTTGCCGGCACTGCCGGACGAAGCGGCGCGCAGCCCCTTGCCGGCGGCAACAATAATGACGGCTGTATTATGCGCCGCAATATCGCTTTGTTTGTCTGTCATGGATGCTGCAATAAACCCGCCAGTGCGCGAACAGAAGCGTAAACCGGTTCCCGGCGGCACATGCCGGTAACCTATTTTCCCGAAACTATGAAGCCAGACTCTTGGGTCAGTTGTCATGGACAGCAACTGACTATAAAAGAGGCAATATGGAATTTGCTTAAATCGTAAGCAACACGGTTTCGCAGGGAAGCCTTTGATCCGGATTGGCCCACACAGTCTGCAGGCACGCGCCATCCTGGCTCCGATGTCAGGTATCACGGATGCGCCTTTTCGCAAGCTAGCCGTGCGCCTTGGCGCGCCGCTGGTCGTATCGGAAATGGTTGCGAGTAAAAGCCTGTGCACCGGTAATCCGGAAATGACCCTCAAGGCGGAAGCCGTCGGGGCAGGGCTTCATGTGGTTCAGATTGCCGGCCGTGAAACCCGCTGGATGGATGAGGCAACACGGCGGCTAGTGTCGTCAGGGGCCGACATCATCGACATCAACATGGGGTGTCCTGCCCGCAAGGTCACGAATGGATATTCGGGGTCAGCGCTGATGCGCGAGCCCGTACACGCGCTGCAACTCATCGAGGCCACTGTCGCTGCGGCGGGAGAGGTGCCTGTCACGCTGAAGATGCGCCTGGGCTGGGACCACGACAATCTCAACGCACCTCAGATTGCCCGCGCCGCCGTGGATGCGGGCGTACAGGCCATAACCGTGCATGGGCGCACGCGCTGTCAGTTCTATGACGGTACGGCTGACTGGCATGCAGTCAGGGCTGTTCGCGAGGCTGTGGACGTGCCTGTGACCGTCAACGGGGATATTCGCGGTATCGATTCAGCTGCTGCGGCTCTGCAAGCGTCCGGGGCGGATGCGGTGATGATAGGGCGCGGGGTCTACGGACGCCCTTGGGTCGTTGGCGATATCAATGCCGGGCTGACCGGCAGGGCTGCCGAAATACCGGTGTCACGCGATGCTGAGTGGGTTGCGGAAATTGCGCTGGAACATCATGACGCAATCCTCACCCACTACGGTACCACGGTCGGCGTGCGCGCGGCGCGCAAGCATCTGGGCTGGTATCTGGATACGATGCTGGGAACGGAGCGCGCAAAACATGACCCCATGCATGCCGCAAGGCGTCATGCCGTCCTGACCGAGAAACGCCCGCAAAACGTGGCCAGACTGTTCCGCGCGTGCGTGGACGATGCGTTTGGACGAGATTTGAATTGGACAGCGCTAGGAGCGGTTGCATGAGCGATTTCATCCGCGCCACTCACTCCGGCACCTCGACGCCGTCATCTGCATCGTTTCCCGAGTCGATCGTCAGTGCCTTGCCGCTGCCAGCCGTTGTGGTTGGTCCGGAGGGGCGCATCCATTTTGCCAATGATGCGGCGGAATCCTTTTTTGAAACCAGCCGCACCGTGCTGCAGCGCAGCCAGCTGGAAGCTTTCGTTCCGTTCGGCAGCCCGATGCTCTCGCTTATCGAGCAAGTCCGCAGCCGCCTGTCACCTGTGCATGAATACAAGGTCGACCTGACGACCCCGCGATCCGGCGGCGAACGTATATCCGACATCTACGCAGCACCGTTTCCCGATTGGCCCGGAGCGATCATCCTACTGCTTCAGGAGCGTTCGATTGCCGATAAGTTCGATCGCCAGCTGACGCATCGGGGCGCCGCACGCAGCGTAACCGGACTGGCGGCCATGCTGGCGCACGAGATCAAGAACCCCCTGTCGGGCATTCGTGGAGCGGCGCAGCTGCTTGAATCCACTGTTGGTGAAAATGACCGGGTTCTGACCCAGCTTATCCGCGATGAGGCCGACCGGATCGTCAAGCTGGTCGACCGCATGGAGGTGTTTTCCGATGAGCGCCCCATCGACAGGGAGCCGGTAAACATCCACCGGGTCCTGGAGCACGTGAAGCGCATTGCCAGCAGCGGTTTTGCACAGCACATCAAGATCACTGAGAACTACGACCCATCGCTGCCGCCGGTATGGGGCAACCGCGATCAGCTCGTCCAGGTGTTCCTGAACCTGGTCAAGAATGCGGCCGAAGCGATCGGACCGGACACCAAGGACGGAGAAATTTCGCTGCTGACAGCGTTCCGGCCGGGTGTGCGGCTTTCCGTTCCCGGTACGTCCGAGCGCATTTCCCTTCCGCTTGAATTCAGTGTCCGCGACAACGGCCCGGGGATCAGCACCGAGTTGTTGCCGCACCTGTTCGATCCGTTCGTTACCACCAAGACCTCAGGGTCCGGTCTCGGGCTTGCGTTGGTTGCCAAGATCATCGGTGACCATGGCGGCGTGATCGATTGCGAGAGCACGAAGGGACGAACCAATTTCCGTATTCTCCTGCCCAAGTTCCGTGGCGAGCATACGGACGATACCGAGCCTGACGGCGAAGAAATTGCAGAGGCAGTGTGATGGCAAGCGGTACGATCCTAGTTGCCGATGACGATGCAGCCATTCGTACGGTTGTAAACCAGGCGCTTTCGCGCGCCGGCTATACAGTGCGCGCGACGGGCACGGCCTCGACGCTGTGGCGATGGGCTTCGGGCGGGGAAGGCGACATCATCATCACGGATGTGGTGATGCCCGATGAAAACGCCTTCGACATGATTCCGCGCATTCGCAAGTCGCGCCCGGAAATGCCGATCATTGTCATGAGTGCGCAGAATACGTTCATGACGGCCATCAAGGCATCCGAACTCGGTGCATACGAGTATCTGCCCAAACCGTTCGACCTGAACGAGCTGATTTCCACTGTTGGCCGCGCGCTTGCTGTGCCGCGCAGTCGCAATGCGTCGGCGCGCGACGAGGACAGCGAGGGCATGCCGCTGGTCGGGCGCTCACCGGCGATGCAGGAAATCTACCGCGTGCTCGCCCGTCTGATGCAGACCGATCTTACGGTGATGATTTCCGGCGAGTCCGGAACCGGCAAGGAGCTGGTTGCCAAGGCGCTGCACGATTACGGCAAGCGTGCGAAAGGCCCGTTTGTCGCAATCAACATGGCGGCGATCCCGCGCGAGCTGATTGAAGCAGAGCTGTTCGGGCATGAGAAAGGCGCATTCACCGGAGCGCAGACCCGCAACGCAGGCCGCTTCGAGCAGGCAGAGGGCGGCACGCTGTTTCTCGATGAGATCGGCGACATGCCGATGGATGCGCAAACGCGCCTTCTGCGCGTGCTGCAGCAGGGTGAGTACACAACCGTTGGCGGGCGTGTTCCCATCCGCACGGATGTGCGGATCGTTGCCGCGACCAACAAGGATCTGCGACAGCTGATCCAGCAGGGGCTGTTCCGGGAGGATCTCTACTACAGGTTGAATGTCGTACCGTTGCGGCTGCCGCCGCTTCGCGAGCGCAGCGAGGACGTTCCGGACCTCGTGCGGCATTTCTTCACCGTGGTCGAGCGAGAAGGCTTGCCGCGCAAGCACATCGACCAATCCGCTCTGGATGCAATGAAGGCCTACAACTGGCCGGGCAATGTCCGCGAGCTGGAAAACCTGGTGCGCCGACTCGCCGCGCTTTATCCGCAAGAAACAATTACCCTCGGCATCATCGAGCAGGAATTGTCGACGTCCGAACAGGCGCCAGTCGCCACATCCGACAATGCCGACGAGAACCTGTCGTCGTCCGTCGAGCGGCATATGAATGATTATTTCACCCAGTTCGGCGCGTCCCTGCCGCCGCCGGGCCTGTATCATCGTGTGCTGCACGAAATCGAAATCCCGTTGATCAGTGCTGCCCTTGCGGCGACGAATGGCAACCAGATCCGGGCGGCCGAGCTTCTGGGTCTTAATCGCAACACTTTACGCAAGAAGATACGTGATCTGGATATTCCGCTTCTGCGCGGACATAGGTGATGAAAGCCGGCCACACCTGTGCCATATTCGCCACAATTAGTGTGGCTTGAAGAGCACGATTCCGTCGAAGGTTGACGGACTGTCGTGTGCGGCGCGTTCGATGGGATTCCGGTGCTTTTGAAATCTCCTAGGCAGGATGAGTTACCGACGGCCAAGCGAAGCCAGGCCGGGAAGGAATCCGCCGCTGCGCAAGGCGGGCCCACGAAGGCACGTGTGGAACGCAATTCCGCGCCGAAGCATTTGGCCGCAATCCCCGATCCACTGCAGCGCGGCAGCCTTACTGACCGCATTCTCTCGCGGTTAGGGGCGGTGGTCATTCTTCTGGCGCTGATTTCCAGCTCCATCACCTTCGCGATTTTCACTGGCCTTACGCCGGTCAAACCGACAACCGACGTGATCAAGATCGCTGTTGCGGTCAACTTCATACTCGTCGTCGGGCTGGTTCTGTTCATTGGCCGGGAGGCTTATCGCCTTATATCGGCGCGCGTGCGCGGTGTTGCCGGGTCGCGCCTGCATACCCGTGTTGTCGGGCTGTTTTCCGTTGTGGCCGCCGTTCCAGCCATACTGGTCGCGGTTGTGGCGAGCGTGACGCTCGATCAGGGGCTGGACAGGTGGTTTTCCGACCGGACGCGATCGATCGTCGAAACGTCGATTTCCGTTGCCCAGGCCTACCTCAATGAACACGGGCAAGTGATACGCGCCGACATCGTTGCCATGGCAAACGATTTCGATCGTGCCCGTGAAATCCTGCAAGTCGATGCGCGCCGCATGCAGGATTTCCTGAATGCGCAAGCCAACATCCGCTCCGTCTCCGGCGCCTATCTCGTGAAGAGCGACAGAAGTGTCGTTTTCACCGCGAAAGTGCCAAATAGCCGTGAGCTGCTGCCGCCTGAGAACGCACTGAAACAAGCTGCGGAGGGCACGCCAATCATTATTGCGCCAGGCCGCTCCGATCAGGTCGGCGCAGTCATGAAGCTCAGGAACTACGACGACCTCTATATTTTCATTTCCCGCACGGTGGATCAGCAGGTTCTTTCCTACCTCCAGCGTTCGCAGGCCAACTTCGCCGAATTCAAAAGACTCGAGCAGGGGCGCTTTGGCGTCCAGCTCGCATTCGCACTGGTCTATGTCGGCTTTGCACTCGTGCTCATGCTTTCGGCGATTCTTGTCGGCATCCGGTTTGCAGACCGGCTTGTCGCACCGATCCGGCGGCTAATCGATGCGGCTGACGGGGTTGCCCATGGACAGCTTGAAGTCAGCGTTCCGGTCCAGAAAAGCGAAGGCGATCTTGCGATGCTGTCTTCAACCTTCAATACCATGACCGGTGAACTGCGCTCGCAGCGAAACGAGCTGCTCAGGGCGAACACGATGCTGGACGGCCGCCGCCG
The DNA here is from genome assembly GCA_020637855.1 of Rhodobiaceae bacterium. Lineage (GTDB taxonomy): Bacteria > Pseudomonadota > Alphaproteobacteria > Rhizobiales > Tepidamorphaceae > JACKJK01. Next base: position 74,322 of record JACKJR010000008.1, read on the forward strand.
CTTCATGGAAGCCGTGCTGTCTGGCGTGACTGCCGGCGTCGTCGGCGTTGGCCGCGACGGGCAGGTCACGGTCGTGAACCGCAGCGCCATGAATTTTCTCGGGGCCGGACGCCATGTTGGACAGCCGATCCAGGATGTCCTGCCCGAAATCGCGGACATCATCGCGCAGGCGGAATCCCAGCCCCGGCGTATCGTGCGCGGGGAAATTTCTCTCTCGCGCGGTGACAAGGACCTTACGATCGCGGTCAGGGTCACATCCGAGCAGGCCGATCCCAACGATCACAGTCTGGTCGTTACGCTTGACGACATAACCGATCTCGTCACGGCACAACGCAGCGCGGCATGGGCTGACGTGGCGCGGCGTATAGCGCATGAAATCAAGAACCCTTTGACGCCGATCCAGCTCTCTGCTGAGCGGCTTCGGCGCAAGTACGGCAAGAAAATCACCGATGATCGCGACATCTTCGATCAATGCATCCAGACGATCGTGCGTCAGGTCGGCGATATCGGGCGAATGGTCGATGAATTCTCCAGCTTTGCCCGCATGCCGAAACCGACATTTGCTATGGACGATGTCGCAGACATCGTTCGCCAGACGGCCTTCATGATGCGTGTCGGCTATCCGGAAATCGAAATCGAAGTCGTAAACGCGGACAATTCTGTCGTCACCCGCTGCGATCGGCGGCTGATCTCCCAGGCGCTGACGAATGTTGTCAAGAACGCCACCGAGGCAGTTTCGGCAATTAGCAAGGAAGAACGCGGCGGCCCGGGAAAAATTACCGTAGCGCTTGAAACTGGCGACGACTGGCTCGACATGACAGTGACCGACAACGGGATCGGATTGCCGGCCGAGAACAGGGAGAGGCTTCTCGAGCCGTATATGACAACCCGTGAGAAGGGGACAGGACTGGGGCTGGCAATCGTGTCGCGCATCATGGAAGAGCATGGCGGCTTCGTTTCGCTCGAAGATGCACCATCAGTTGCTGAGGGCGGACGTGGCGCGCGCGTGAGGTTGCGCATGCGCCATGAGCACCAGACCCGTGCTCCTTCCGGTGATGGAAATGATACCGCATCGAAATTGCTGCAAACGGCGGCGCAGGACCAATAAAGGAAACAAGAGCAGGGAATGGCCAAGGACATCCTGATCGTCGACGACGAAGAAGACATTCGAGAGCTGGTAGCCGGCATCCTCGAAGATGAGGGCTTTGCTGTACGCACCGCAGGCGACAGCGACAAGGCCCTGGCGGCAATCGGCGAGCGGCGCCCTTCGATGGTGTTTCTGGATATCTGGATTCAGGGCAGCAAGCTGGATGGACTGCAATTGCTGGACATCATTGCAGAGAAGCATCCGGACATCCCTGTGGTGATGATCTCCGGTCATGGCAACATCGAGACGGCAGTGTCGGCCATCAAGTCGGGTGCATATGACTACATCGAGAAACCGTTTCAGGCCGACCGGCTCGTTCTGGTTGCCCAACGTGCGCTTGAGGCTTCGCGCCTGAAACGCGAGGTGCGTGATTTGCGTCAGCGGACAAGCGACAGTTATGAGCTTGTCGGACAGTCGAGTGTCGTAAACCAGCTGCGTTCAACAATCGACCGCGTCGGGCCGACAAACAGCCGGGTTCTCGTGACCGGACCGTCGGGCTCGGGCAAGGAGCTGACGGCGCGTCTTCTGCATGCGCAATCAGCGCGCGCTGCGGGACCTTTCGTGATCATCAACGCGGCGGCTATTACGCCGGAAAACATGGAACCTGCGCTTTTCGGAATTGAGGAGGATGGTGAGGTCAAGCGTACCGGAGCGCTGGAGGAAGCGCATGGCGGAACTTTGTTCATCGACGAAATCGCCGACATGCCGCGCGAAACCCAAAGCCGGATACTCCGGGCTCTGACCGACCAGAGCTTTCAAAGGGTGGGCGGTTCGAACAGGGTTCAGGTTGACGTGCGTATCGTGTCATCGACAGCCCGGGATCTTGAAATGGAGGTCAGCGAAGGACGGTTTCGCCAGGACCTGTTTCACCGTCTTGGTGTCGTGCCGCTGCGCGTGCCCGCGCTTTCGGAGCGCCGTGAAGACATTCCAGCCCTTATCAACCACTTCATGGATCAGATATCGCGCTCAAGCGGTCTGGCAAAACGCATGGTCGGCGAGGATGCCATGGCAGTGCTTCAGGCGCACGACTGGCCTGGCAATGTCCGGCAGCTGCGAAATAATGTCGAACGGTTGATGATACTTGCCGGTGGTGACCCGGATGTAGTCATCACGGCGGAAATGTTGCCTTCGGAAGTCGGCGAAACGCTACCTCCCATGCCCGGCGGGGCGCGTGCCGAGCATCTGATGTCTATGCCGTTGCGTGATGCGCGTGAAATTTTCGAACGTGAGTATCTCAACGCTCAAATCAATCGTTTTGGCGGCAATATTTCCCGCACGGCCGAATTCATCGGCATGGAACGCTCTGCATTGCACCGCAAACTCAAATCGCTCGGCATCGGCTGATCGCCGGCGCTGCAACTATCTGATGCGGCTGCATTGGCAGCCCTTTCCCATCTGCTGCCAAGCGTATAAAACCCGCTTTGCCCGGTTGCGCCGAAACGGCCTGCAAGTGTTCTGGCCGGGCTGGTACGGGGCAGACAGATGAAAGTCGTGATATGCGGAGCCGGGCAGGTTGGATTCGGTATTGCCGAACGGCTTGCGGCTGAAGACAACGACGTCGCAATCGTCGATTTCACACCAAAGCTTATCCAGCAGATCACCGAGATACTCGATGTTCGCGGTATTGTCGGGCATGGGGCTCATCCCGACGTGCTCGTGCAGGCGGGCATCGAGCAGGCCGACATGATCATTGCGGCGACGCTGTATGACGAGGTCAACATGGTGGCCTGCCAGGTCGCGCATTCGTTGTTCAACGTCCCCACCAAAATTGCCCGCATCCGTGCACAGAGCTATCTCGAGCCACATTGGCGGGATCTGTTTTCGAATGAAAACATGCCCATCGACGTCATCATCTCACCGGAAATCGAGGTCGGTGAAATGGTGTTGCGTCGGCTGGAACTGCCTGGCGCCTTCGATACGGTTTCCTTTGCTGACGGCGAGGCGGTGGTTGCCGGTGTCAGTTGCGACGAAAGCTGTCCGATCGTCGATACGCCACTTCACCAGCTCACCGACCTGTTTCCCGACCTGAAGGCCGTCGTGGTCGGCATATACAGGGCAGGGCGGCTTTTCGTTCCGCGAAGTTCCGATCAGATGCTGGTGGGAGATATTGCCTATTTCGTCGCGGCGCGTGATCAGGTGCGCCGGACGCTGGGCATTTTCGGCCACGAAGAGCGCGAGGCCAACCGGGTCGTTATCAGTGGTGGCGGCAATATCGGCCTGTACGTGGCCAAAGAGCTCGAGAAGAGACAGCGCAGCGCCAAGATCAAGCTGATAGAGCAAAGCCGTGCGCGTGCCATCGACATTGCCGATCAGCTGGATCGTTCCGTGGTGTTGCATGGCAACGCTTTGGACGAAGACCTGTTGCGCGAAGCAGATGCGTCGGATGCGGACACGCTTGTCGCTGTGACCAACAACGACGAGGTCAATGTCCTGTCCTGTGTTCTCGCGCGCCGTTTGGGGGTCCCGAACACGATGGCACTGGTCAACAACAGGGCCTATCCGGACCTTGCGCGTTCGCTGGGCATTTCAGCCCATGTGAATCCGCGACAGATTACGGTGTCGAAAATCCTTCAGCACGTGCGCCGCGGCCGCATTCGTGGTGTGCACTCGATCCAGAACGGGCTGGCGGAGGTCATCGAGGCGGAAGCGCTGGAAACATCGCCGCTGGTTGGCCGTCCGCTGCGCGACATCGAGTTGAGCGATGACATGCGGATTGGTGCGATCCTGCGCAATGGCCAACTGATCATCCCACGTGGCGACACCACCGTTCTCGCACACGACAGGGTGATCATTTTCGCGATGCAGAAGGCCGTCAGGCAGGTCGAGCAGATGTTCCGCGTCTCGATCGAGTTTTTCTGATCGACGTTCCGCGCGGAGCCGATGCGTCATGATTGCCGTTCTTTATGTCTTTTCCTATTTCGTAGCGGGGATCGCCCTGCTTCTGCTTGCCAACGGCATGCTTGCCACGACGATGGAGCAGGCAGGAACTGCTCCGGCTTTTCTGATTTCGGCAGCGCTGCTGCTCTTCGCGGCAGGCGCCATCAATCTGGCCGTGCGCGGGCATGAGCGCCGGTTGAGGCCACGCGAAAGGTTTTTGCTGGCGATTGCCGTCTACCTGGTATTGCCGGCGATGGCATGCGTGCCGGTGCTTGTCGCGATGCCGGAGGTGAGTTTCACGGATGCTTACTTCGAAGCCGTTTCCGCTCTGACGACAACCGGCTGGAGCGCCTTGCCCGAAGCCGATCTGTTGCCGAAGAGCGTGCTTCTGTGGCGCGCCCTGATGCAGTGGATGGGTGGAGCGACAATACTCATGATCGTCATTTTCATCCTTGCTCCGTCACGTGTCGGCGGGCTTCCCGATTCCCAAGCCGGCCCCATCGACTATTCCGCGAATGTTGAACGTCAGCGACTCGGGTTTGCGCTATCGCGGGTGTTGCCGCTGTTTGCCGCGGCAACGTCGCTCTGTTTCATTCTGCTGGCAGTCAGCGGTGTTCAGTTGCTCGATGCGTTTTCGCTGGCCTCCGCATCGCTTTCAACCAGCGGTTTTACCTCACGCACTGCTCCGATCGGGGATTATCTGTCCGACATTGCGATCTGGGTCGTGACATTGTTCTCCGTACTTTCGGCAACCAGCTTCCTGTGGCTGAGGCGAATGCTGCGCGCCGAGCCGGCGGCGCTGTCGCACCGGGAATCCTTTTATGTGGTCGGGACCGTGTTCGTGCTCGGGATTGCAGTGGCCTACATGCTGTTGGGTTCAGGTACTGCTTCCGTGGGGGCAAGTTTGCGCGATGGTTTTTCAATTGCCGCTTCCATCGTGTCTACCAGCGGGCTGGAAGCGCGTACGGGCGGGCACGCGACATTGCCTTTCGCTCTGCTGCTGACGCTCATCTTTGTCGGTGGAGCCAGCTTTTCTACGGCTGGAGGCATCAAGATGTTCAGACTGGGCGCCATGTCCGTCCAGTCGATGCGCGAGCTTGTTCGCCTGGTTTATCCGCATGCGATTCGCGCCGCCCGCTTTGGTACGCAGGCCTACAACATCCAGACGATGAAAGCGATCTGGAGCCTGTTTTTTGCTGCCCTGGTGGTCGCCCTGATCGCAAGTTCCGCGCTCGGCTTTGCCGAAGTCCCTGTCGAGCAGGCCATTCTCGGTGGATTCGGGGCGGTTTCGAATGTGGCTATCGGCTTGTTCGGAGAGGGCAATCAGCTCGTCCGCTTTGAAACACTGCCGGAAATCACAAAAATCGTGCTTTGCCTGTCCATGGCCGTCGGCCGTGTGGAAGTGCTCGCAGCGATCGCCGTGCTGTATCTTCCGTTCTGGAGAACCTGACGACAATATATGCAACTCTCGGCACAAATGATTGTGCAACGGGTTGCCTATGCCGTGTAACCTGCCATTTTATATGTTGTGTCAGAACAAGGACCGGTGAGAAGCGGAATATCTCCGCATGCGCCGGCCGCAGAAATAATCGAGGCACCAAAAATGGCGGCGGAAAAAGCGCAGAATTTGCAGGACACGTTCCTTAACGCTGTACGCAAGACAAAAACACCTCTGACGATTTTTCTCGTCAATGGTGTGAAGCTGCAAGGTGTAGTTACCTGGTTCGACCAGTTTTGCGTCCTGCTGCGCAGGGATGCGCACTCGCAGCTTGTCTACAAGCATGCAATTTCGACCGTCATGCCCAATCAGCCAATTCAGCTGTTCGATCCTTCGGATAGCGATTCCGACAGCGATTGATCCTTGCAATCAGGGGACGCAAGAAAACACGGCGTTTCCGGGCAGCAAGGGCAGGGGGAAGGCCCGCGCGAACCCACGCGTGCATTCGTTGTGGTTCCTGTCATTCAGGATCGGGCGGGAGATGCCGCGCCTGACAAGCGCGACGATGAAGCGCGTCTCAGTGAAGCCGTCGGGCTGGCGCTTGCGATCGATCTCGATATAGCGGACGCAGGCATCGTCAAAATCAAATCTCCACGACCCGCCACACTGATGGGGAGCGGAAAGGTAGAGGAAATTGCCGCGCGCATACGTATCGCCGATGTTGGCCTTGTCGTTGTCGATGCGCCTCTGACGCCCATCCAGCAACGCAATCTCGAGAAAGAGTGGTCGGCCAAGGTGATCGACCGAACCGGCCTCATTCTGGAAATCTTCGGCCGCCGTGCGCAAACCAATGAAGGTCGCCTGCAGGTCGAGCTTGCGCATCTGACCTATCAGAAGAGCCGGCTTGTGCGTTCGTGGACGCACCTTGAACGCCAGCGCGGCGGCTTCGGTTTTCTGGGCGGTCCGGGCGAGACCCAGATCGAAGCCGACAGGCGGCTGATCCAGGAGCGGATCACGCGCATCCGCAAGGAGCTTGATGCCGTACGGCGGCATCGCGCTCTGCATCGCAAGGGCAGGGCGAGGGTGCCATACCCTTCCGTTGCGCTTGTCGGCTATACCAATGCCGGTAAATCCACGCTGTTCAACCGGCTGACACAGGCGGGCGTTGTCGCTCAGGACATGCTGTTTGCCACGCTCGATCCGACGGTGCGGGCGGTTACATTGCCGCACGGGCGGCAAATCACGCTGTCCGACACGGTAGGTTTCATATCGGACCTGCCGACCGACCTCGTTGCCGCTTTCCGGGCAACCCTTGAGGAAGTGATCGAAGCCGATCTCATCCTGCATGTCCGTGACATCAGCCATATCGACAGTGCCGCGCAGTCCGCCGACGTGTTGCTGGTTCTGAACGAACTGGGGCTGGGCGAAAGTCCGGCCAACCTTATCGAAGTCTGGAACAAGCTCGATCTGCTTCCCGCCGACGAACGCGCAGGCATGCTCACCAGAATCACGCACGTGCAATCTTCGGAAGGCTCGAATGCGGGACCGATTGCCGTATCGGCCTTGACCGGGGAGGGGATCGATACGCTGCTCGATGCGATCGAGACCTGGTTTGCCACGGAGAGCAGCATGCGGCATCTCGAGCTGGATGCGTCCGATGGCGCAGCACTCAACTGGATCTACGAAAACTGCGAGGTCATGAGCCGCGGCGAGGTTTCCGAAAAGGGCGGGATCCCGCTTACGGTACGGGTTCCCTCAAGCAGGCTTGCCGGATTCGAAAAGCGGTTTGGCGCCTTGGCCACCGGAATACCTCCGGCACCGATTACGCCGTAACATAAGGCTTCAGGGTGCTAGCGCCAAAATGCCGGGATCAGGATGACATAGACGCTCATCAGTTCGAGCCTGCCCACGATCATTTCCCAGCACAGCATCCATTTTATGGCGTTCGAAAGACTGGCAAAATTGCCGGCTGGCCCGATGATGCCACCGACTCCTGGTCCAACATTGGCAAGGGCCGTTGCAGAGGCACTGACGCCGGTTTCGAAATCCAGCCCCAACACGCTGTAGATCACGGCGAAGAAGATGAATGTCCCGGCGTAAAGAAACGAGAAGACCATAACCGATGTGGCCAGGCGCTCGTCGATCTTGCGGTCACCGTAGCGCAATATGCGAACCTGGTTGGGGCGGAAGGACTTCACCAGGCTGTCGATCACGACCTGAAAGGCGATGACGAAACGGAATTGCTTGAACCCGCCTGCCGTCGAGCCGGCACAGCCGCCGATGAAGGTCAGGAAAAAGAAGATCGTAACCGCTGCCGGCCCCCAGAGAAGATAATCCTCCGAAGCAAAGCCGGTCGTCGTGATCACCGAGACAACATTGAACATGATGGTTACGAACAATGCGAACCCCTTGTGAAACGTGGATTCGCTGATTGTCACGTAGATTAGGAACGTCGCCGCCAGAATGATTGCCAGGTAGACCGTGATCTGAACGTCGCGGATCAGGTGTCCCATCGAGAGCCGGATCAGGAAAAGGAACGGCAAACCGCCGATCCCCATAAAGATCGTGGACACCAGAAGCATGGGTACGGTGGCAAACCGCCCCATGGAATCGTCAGTCGTTGAAAAGCCTCCTGTCGAAACCGTTGCCATGGCGTGGTTGATGGCCTCGAACGCGGTCATTTCAAGCGCCATGTAGCTGATTGCACAACAGATTGTGACAAGCAGGTAGATCAACGCGATGCGCTCTGCGTACTGCCGGGTTTTCGGAAACGGTTTTTCAGCCGTGTCCGATGATTCAAGCGAGAAGAGCTGCTGGCCGCCGCTCTTCATGAACGGCAAGAGCGTGATGCTCAGCACGACGATACCAAGCCCGCCGATCCACTCGGTCAGCGAGCGCCAGAGCAGAATGCCCGGCGGCATGCCATCGAGATTGCTGAGTATCGTTGAGCCGGTTGTCGTCAAACCGGACACGGCCTCGAAAAACGCATCCGTGAACGACAACTCCAAACCGGAAAGATAGAACGGCAGCGCAGCGGCCAGGCAACTGACCAACCACACGGCGGGAACGAACTTGAAAATGTCACGGCGGGAGAGGGCGATTTGCCCGCTCCGGTAGGCGAGGTAGGATATCCCGCTCAGAAACACGATAACCGTTGATGAGGCGGCGAACGACAGCCAGTCCGGATTGCCGGCAGAGAAATCCGCGAATGCCGGCAGCATCATCAAGGCGCCGATTACGGATAAGACGAAGGCTACGAGCTGGAGCATGGGCTGGCCGGGTCTCTAGATGAAAAAAGCCGGGGCCGGGGCAGGGTATTTGACCGTATATATAATTCCGAACTTGTCCCGATGGTTTGCGGAAACACGTGAAGGCGTGTGCAACGCAATCTGGAAGAAACCTACTCCCTGACCTTGATCCGGCAAAGAAAAGAATGGCCTATTGTGTCTTGGGGAATGTCGAATTGCTGCGGTAAGGCAGCGCATGAATTGTGTGCTGCGCCAATTCCGGGGCGATGGATGCCAAGGGATGCAAGAGGCCCTAGTTGTCCTTCGCCTCATTCCAGAGCCGATCCATTTCCTCAAGGCTGCTTGAAGCGAGATCCGTGCCCTGATCGCGCAGACTGGATTCAATGTGCCCGAAGCGCTTGCAGAACTTCGCGTTGGTGGCACGCAAGGCTTCTTCCGGATCGACACCGAGCTTGCGTGCGACATTGACCAGCGCAAACAGCGCGTCGCCAACTTCTTCGGTGACGTTTCCGCCATTGATCACGGCATCGTCGAGTTCGCTCAATTCCTCGTCGAGCTTCTCCCAGGCGCCTTCGACATCCGGCCAGTCGAAACCAACGCGCGCAGCGCGTTTCGTGAGCTTTTGAGCTCGCAGCAGAGCAGGGAGACCGTACGGGATGTCGTCAAGCAGCCCCTTGCTGTTCGAACCTTTTCCCGCACGTTCGGAAGCCTTTATCTTTTCCCAGCTCTCGCGCACCTCGGAGACACCATTGGCCGTTTTCTCGCCAAAGACATGGGGATGCCGCCGGACCATCTTGTCGTGAATGGCCTCGACCACATCGCCGAACGCGAACAGATTGGCTTCCTCGGCCATGCGCGCGTGAAACACGACCTGAAGCAGCAAATCGCCGAGCTCGTCCTTGAGATCGTCCATGTCGCCACGCTCGATGGCGTCTGCGACCTCGTAGGCTTCCTCGACGGTGTATGGCGCGATCGACGCGAAATCCTGTTTCACGTCCCAAGGGCATCCATTGTCGGGATCGCGTAGCCGCGCCATTACCGCCAGCAGATCGTCAATCGGTCGTGTCATTGGCAATGCCTCCAGTCAGCAGGGCAGACATAGCCGACAGAGCATACGAATGCCATGCGCGCATAATTGGAAACGCGCCATATCGGCCGCATCTCACTCAATATACGTTTGTCGCATAATATATATTATGGAACTTAATGAATGCGCCATACAATAAACTGCCTGTAAGTCAGATTTGAGTATATTCCTCAAATTTTACAGGCAATTACCGCTATCTCCTGACACGCTCGGGTTTTACCTGCTTCAGGCTTCGCCGGCGATCCGCATCATGTCATAAGCCGCGGTCACACCATCCGGCAGTTCGACGTTGAGTGTCGCATAATCGATGTCGCAATGCAGATTGGTCAGGATTGCACTGCGCGGCTTCAGACGTTCGATCCATTCCAGAGCCGTCTCGACGTTGAAATGGCTGATATGCGGCGTATAGCGCAAGGCATCGAGCAGCAGCATATCGAGGCCCTGGAGCAGATCGACACTTGCCGGCGGGATGTCGCTGACGTCCGGGATATAGGCTATGGCGCCGAAGCGGAAGCCAAGCGCGGGTGTCGGCCCATGGATCACTGGTATCGGCATTATCTCAAGCGCACCGCCGGCACCATCTATTGCCAGCGGCTTGCCGTGATCGAATTCATTCAGCTCAAGGATTGGCGGATAGATCGAACCTTCCGGAGACAGGAAGCAATAGCCGAAGCGTTTCCGCAGCGTTTCGCAGGTCGGTTCATCGGCATGCACGGGGATGCGCTTGCGATTGCGGATCACCAGAGGACGCAGGTCATCGATGCCGTGCATATGGTCGGCATGATCGTGCGTGAAAATCACGCCATCAAGCGCTTTGACTTTTGCATCCAGAAGCTGTTCGCGCAGGTCGGGCGATGTATCGACAAGAACGCGCGTCGTGCCGTTATTTCCATGCTGCTCGACAAGCACCGAACAGCGTCTGCGGCGGTTCTTTGATTCCGTCGGATCACATGCGCCCCAGTCGTTGCCGACGCGCGGAACGCCGCCGGATGATCCGCAGCCGAGAATGGTCAGCCTGAGGCTCATAGCCCTGCTGTGCCTTCAACGCTGCCGACGGCTTCCGCCGGAAACCGGTTGAACAGCCGCAAGGCATTGGCCGTGGTCAGCTCCGCCAAATCGGCCAATCCGATGCCGCGTGCGTCCGCAACGACGCGGGCCGTATCGGCTACGTATGCAGGTTCATTGCGCTTGCCGCGATTGGGAACGGGCGCGAGATATGGCGCATCGGTTTCAACGAGGATGCGATCTGCGGGCAGCTTTGCGGCGAGTTCGCGAAAGTCTTCCGACTTCTTGAAGGTCACGATGCCTGAAAACGATACATAGAGACCGATATCGATGCCGCGCCATGCCAGTTCGGGCTTTGACGAAAAGCAGTGCAGCACGGCGGTGAAAGCCCCCTTCCCCATTTCGTCTTCCAGAATGCTGGCTGTATCGTCTTCGGCTTCACGGCTGTGGATCACCAATGGCAAGCCGGTGCGCCGCGCGGCATCGATATGCTTGCGGAAAACATCTGCCTGAACGTCACGCGGCGCATAATCGTAGTGGTAATCGAGCCCGGCTTCACCGATGCCGACGACAAGCGGATCGTCAGCCTTCTCAAGGATCGTCTCGAGCGCCACATCGGCTTCCTCGGCCGCATTATGCGGATGTGTTCCCACGGTGCAGAAGACATCGGGGTGTTCCGCTGCGATCTGCCGGATAGCGTCGAATTTTCGCACACGCGTATTGATGGTGATGAAGCCGCCGACTCCGCGCGCACGCGCACGTGTCAGCATGTCCCCGCGATCCTGATCAAAATCGGGAAAATCCAGATGACAATGGGTATCGATCAGTCGGGACATCAGATCACAGGTGCCGCTTATCAGGCCTTTTCGGCATCTTCCTCGACATAACGCGGGAAAACCGGTGTTGGCTTGGGCAGGTCCTGACCGCTTTCCATGGCCGTTTCAAGATCCGCGAAGCTGCGCTTGTCCTCGGCCACCGCTAGAATGTCGAGCAGCCTGGCGGCGGATTCCGGCACATAGGGCTGCGCATGGATCGCAACATGCCGAAGCACGTCTGCGGTCACGTTCAGCACCGTTGCCATGCGCTCGGGGTCGGTTTTGCGCAATGCCCATGGCTCACTGGCCGCGAAGTATCGGTTCGCGTCGGCGACAACGGCCCAGATGGCGCCCACGGCGGTGTGGATCTGCTGGGTGTTCATCGCCGCACGGGTCTTTTCCGTCAGAGCTGACGCGGCAGCGAGAATTTCGCTGTCGGCGTCCGACAATGCGCCGCGTGCTGGCATTCTGCCATCGCAGTTCTTGGCGATCATCGACAGTGAGCGCTGCGCCAGGTTGCCGAGATCATTGGCAAGGTCAGCGTTGATGCGCGCGACAATGGCCTCGTGCGAATAATTGCCGTCCTGTCCGAACGGCACCTCGCGCAGAAAGAAATAGCGCGTCTGATCGACACCGTAATGCTCGGACAATGTGAAGGGATCGACGACATTGCCGACCGATTTCGACATCTTCTCGCCCTTGTTGAACAAGAACCCGTGCGCAAAGACGCGTTTTGGGAGTTCAACGCCGGCCGACATCAGGAAAGCCGGCCAGTAGACCGCGTGGAAGCGCACGATGTCCTTGCCGATGACGTGGACATCGGCCGGCCAGTAGCGCTTGAACATGTCGCTGTCGGTATCAGGGTAGCCGACGCCGGTGATGTAGTTGGTCAGTGCATCGACCCAGACATACATGACATGACCGTCGGCGCCCGGCACCGGAATGCCCCAGTCGAAGGTGGTGCGGGATACGGACAAGTCCTGCAATCCGCCTTCGACGAAACTCCTGACCTCGTTCATGCGCTCGCGCGGCAGCACAAAGTCCGGGTGCGCATCGTAATGGGCCAGAAGCCGTTCGGCGAAGGCTGAGAGGCGGAAGAAGTAGCTCTCCTCCTCGTTCCACTCGACCGGTGTTCCATGGGGACCGCGGCGCACGCCATCCTCGCCAACGGTGGTCTCGCTCTCGGCGTAGAAAGCCTCGTCGCGCACCGAGTACCAGCCCGAATAGCTGCCGAGATAGATGTCATCGGCATCGGCCATGCGCTGCCAGATCGCCTGCGAGGACTTGTAGTGGCGCGGTTCGGTGGTGCGGATGAAATCGTCATTGGAGCAATTCAGCGCGGCGGCCATACGCTGGAACTGCGGCGCGTTGCGATCGGCGAGTTCGCGCGCGCTCAATCCTTCCTTGGCGGCGGTCTGGGCCATCTTCATGCCGTGCTCGTCGGTGCCGGTCAGGAAATGGACGTCAAAACCATCGAGCCGCTTGTAGCGCGCCAGAGCATCGGTCGCGATGATCTCATAGGCGTGGCCGATATGCGGTGCGCCGTTGGGATAGGAAATCGCTGTCGTCAGATAGTATTTGGGCCGCGTCATGCGGGCTCCTTGCAATGAGTCGGGTCGGGTTGCGGGTTGCCGCGAAGGCCACCTAACAATCAGGGCTGCGTTTCAAGCGCAAGTGTCTATTCATCGATAGCGTCAATTCATGGAAAGCGACAATTCGCGGAATACGGCAAGAAGCGTGCGTGTCCTGTCGAGATTGAGAACATCGGATTCCCGCTTCATGCCCGTCACGTTCTGCAGGCAATTCGCCAGCACGGCTCCACGCTCAGTGTCTCCCTGCCCTACCGTTTGCCGCGCCATTTCAACCAGATGAAGGTCAATCAGTTCGAATACAACGTCGTAAGCGGTTCTGGCCTCGCGTGCAGCGAACCCTGCCGTGAAACCGGAAAGCATGCCCTGATCCGGATTTGGCAGGCTGTGCAGCAACCTGCCAGCCTCTCCAATCGTTTTTGCAATCACCGGATCGGATGCCATCAAAGCACGCAGCACGCTGCCGCCGACCCATTTGTCGCACAACGAATCCTCCGCAACCGGCATGGTGCCGCCTGCATGCTCCACGGCAGCACGCAGGTCGGAAGGCTCCAATGGGTCTAGCGGCACGCGGCGGCAACGCGACCGGACCGTTGCCGGAAGACGTCCCGGAGTTTCGCAAACCAGCATCAGCACGGCGTTTCGCGGCGGTTCTTCCAGTAATTTCAATAATGCGTTGGCCGAAGCGGTGTTCATGTCATCGGCACGGTCGATAATGCCGACGCGGTATCCCGCATCGCCATATGCGCCACTGGCCGTCAAGCCGAAAAACGATACCAGTTCGCGGACGGAATCGACGTTGATGTTGCGTGACGCGCCAGTGCTTTCGTCCGCATCGAGCGCCAGGAGGTCGGGATGCGCGCCAGCCGCGACCTGCCGGTTTGTCCGGTCATCGGCGATGTCGGCCTGCGAACCTGCCTTGCCGGTCAGGAGACGGCGGGCCAGAGCATAGGCGAATGTTGCCTTGCCTATGCCTCTGGGGCCACAGATCAAAAGACCATGATGCAGTGTCCCGGCCTGCCAATCGCGCTCAAGAGCTGAAAGCGCGCCTGAGTGACCAAACAAGGCATAGGTTTCCCGCGGATGGCGCCATGGCCGCTCCGCTGCCTCACCACTAGTTTCTGCCTTGGTGCCGCTGCGCGCCAAACCGGAACCTTTGCTCAATCGTCCTCGTCATCGAGGTCAAAGCGCAGCGATACTTCCTTCCATATGCTTTTCGCAACAGCATCCGGCGATTTGCGGGCATTAATCAGCACGCACCGGCCCGGCTCGCTGCGCGCAATTGCCCGGAACGCGGTACGGATTTTCTTGTGATACGAGATGTCGGCATCCTCGAAGCGGTCACTTCCCTGCCCGGTTTCTCCGCGCGCGCGCTCAAGCCCTGTTTCAGGATCGATATCGAGGATGAAAGTCACATCGGGCCATGTATCGCCGATGACGGTACGCTCAAGCGAACGCACCAGTTCCGACTTCACTTTTCCGGCGCGTTCCTGGTAGGCGCGCGTGGAATCGATAAACCTGTCGCAAATAACCCAGTCGCCACGCTCCAGCGCCGGGCGTATGAGCGTTGTCAGGTGATCGTCGCGGGCGGAAAAGAACAGCATCATCTCGGCGACGGGACCTAACGGTTCTGCGGCGCCGGACAGGATGATCTTGCGGATCAGCTCGGCTGCGGGTGAGCCACCGGGTTCACGCGTCTCGACAACGGTGATGCCCCTCTCACGCAAGGCTTGCGCAAGACGGCGCGCCTGCGTGCTCTTGCCGGTCCCTTCTCCACCCTCGAAGGTTATGAAGCGGCCTCGCTCCAAGACACATTGTCCTTAAGAAGATTCAGAAATACTGGCGCCACATCTGTTTCAGCAAGGCGAGTGCCGCATCCATTGCGCGCTTGTGCAGTGGACCGACATCGACATCCTCCTGAGCGTACAATGGCGCGTTCAACAGTTCGCTTTCGCCGTCATAGACGCGAAGGTTTGCTATGCGCGCACCTTTCTCGATCGGTGCAGAAACGGGGCCCTGATAAACGATTCGCGCGCGCAGGTCCGGTTGTGCGCCTTTCGGGATGAGCAGGTGAATGGGGCCTTTCCCCGCAACGCCAACACGGCCGACAGTTCCACCGAAGACACTGACGTTACCCGCGGTTTCGCCGGCATCGAACAAGGTTGCCTTGTCGAAGGCGCGAAAGCCCCAGAGCAGAAGCTTGCGGGCCTCTTCGCGCCGTTCCCGCATACTTGAAAGCCCGTTGACCACCAGAAGCAACCGCCTCCCGTCCTGAACGGCTGAACCGACGAGGCCGTAACCGGCCTCCTTCGTGTGCCCCGTTTTCAGACCGTCCGCGCCAATACCCATGCTCAGAAGCGGATTGCGATTGCGCTGGCGCACACCATTCCAGGTGAAGTCTTCCATGCCGTAGTAGCTGTAGTAGGTCGGATGCTGTTCGATGATGTAAAGGGCGATTTTGGCCAGGTCGCGCGCAGTCACATGCATCTCCGAATCGGGCAAGCCGGTCGCATTGGTGAAATTGGAGCCTGTCAGGCCGATATCCTGGGCCTTGGCATTCATCAGCCTGGCAAAGCCGGGTTCAGTACCGGCAAGCCCTTCGGCGATTGCGATTGCTGCATCGTTGCCCGACTGCACGACCACGCCCGGAATGAGATCGGATAACGCGATCTTGGAATTGAGCTCGGCGAACATGGTCGACCCGCCGGAAACAGCTCCTCCCCTGCGCCAGGCGTCCTCGCTGATGAGAAATTCATCCGTGATGGACAGCTGACCTTCCTTCAGCATGTCGAAGACGACAGCCATGGTCATCAGCTTGACCATGCTGGAAGGTGGCATGGGTTCGTTGCTTTTCTTGTCGAGAAGCACGGACCCGGTTTCGACGTCCAACAAGAATGCGTAAGGCGCCTTGGTTTCGAAATCCTGCGCCCATGCTGATGGGGAAAGCCAGGTTCCAGCCAATGCCAGGTAGGCAATCAACGCAATCCGGGTAGCAAACCTTCCGAAACGCTTGCAGTACAATACGAACACCATGACACCGTCCCTGGTCAGGGGGCAGTTTGAAAACCGCTCTTCACAATTCAAGCTCCTGGCCGCGCAGCAACGACACACTGCCAAGGATTAAGGGCACATTAACCTTCCCTGACGGCAAGGCAAATGCAAATCCGGATTATTGGGGATTATCTGGGATCGATGGATGCGGGATGGTTGAGGATGAGGCTCTCAATCCTGCTTGTCGTACCGCCACGTTGCACCCTGCTGCTTTCTATGGCTGCAAAAGCATCGGCAACCCGGTTGCCGGTCATCGCCCACGCTGGTGCGTAGGCCGACATGTCAACCGCAGGATTTGCCTGACCGATTGACCCGGTTGTTGTCAGCGACAAAACGTTTTGCGGACGAAGTCGCGGATCCGGACCATCCGTGTTTGCCGCAATGCGATTGTCGGGTATCGGCTTGACCTGCCCCGCTTCGGCATAAGTCGTGGTCAGCCAGGTATCATCGCCTTCCAGCGGCGCACGACCGATGTACTGGACGCGGACCTTTGCAAGTCCGTGGTGCCTCATATCAAGAACTTTAGCCGTCTGTGCGGAAAGATCGATCAATCTGTCATGCGCATAGGGACCACGGTCATTGACACGAACAACGACAGAGCGGCCGTTTGACAGGTTGGTCACCCGCGCATAAGTCGGCAGCGGCAGGGTCGGATGCGCCGCAGACAGCGCATGCATGTCGTAGATTTCACCGTTGGCGGTCTGGCGTCCATGAAAATCGTCGCCATACCAGGATGCGACCCCGACCTCATCGTATTTCGTGTCTTCGCGCGGATAGTACCATTTGCCGGCAACCTTGTATGGTTTGCCAACCTTATAGACACCACCGCCCTTCGGGATCGGTTTATTCGTATCGACAACGCGCTTGCTGGCGCTGACGCCAAGCTTGGGATCGAAAGCGGATTCACGCAACGAGCCGCATGCGCTCAGTACGAGTGCCATTGCGACAACAACCGCAGCCCGCACCGTAACCGTGCGTTTGCGTTGCGAAAAATATGACCTGCCCTGAGTCAATGCCCCGGCTCGCTTGAACCCTGTATTCCTTCTGGCGTGGTCACAACCGTCACTGCGGCGCAGTCCGGTTGATTGCCAAAAGTTTAATGCAAAGGCGAGAATCCCGCCTAACCCGTAAATAAATCCCTAACATTTCGGCCGCCCGGTCGGCATGGTAAATGTCAGGTTAACGCCCGGCCCTGGACAGATGGTATTCCTATTCAGAAAATTGGGCAGCAATGAGACTGTAGATTGTTGTGCGCAACACGTTTGCATCCATGTCGCAAATATCGGGGTTCGTGCCGCGTATGCTCTTGCGAAACATGCTGAATGAAGCGAACGTAGGCGTAATCAAAGGCGGAGACGGGTTCAGCCGTTCAGGGAAAATCCCAACTCCGCATGACCGGGGTGGCTCACGACAAGGGACAGACACAGCATGGCCAAACCGTGCGACCTTTTTTGTTGCCGCACTGCTGAATGGCAATGATCCGAAGGAGAAGTGAGGACCACTGGACCCATGCCCCGTTTCATCGTCGCATATGTCCACTTCGTCGACCGTGTGAATTACAGGGTCGGGCGCTTCGCGATGTATCTCCTGTTCGTCCTCATGGGCATCCTGCTCTGGTCGTCGCTGTCGAAGTTCACCCCCTTCCCTTCGATCTGGACATTGGAAATGGCCCAGTTCGTCATGGTGGCCTATTACATTCTCGGTGGTCCCTACTCGCTACAGCTCGATAGCAATGTCCGCATGGACCTGCTCTACGGGAGCTGGTCGGACCGGACCAAGGCCTGGGTCGATGCCTTCTCCATATTCGCGCTCATGTTCTATCTAGTCGTGCTGCTGATCGGCGGCATAGAGAGCACCTCCTATTCGCTGCAATATGGCGAGCGCAGCCCGACGGCATGGCGACCATACATCGCACCGATCAAGATCATCACAGTTATCGGCATCTTCCTCATGCTGCTGCAGGCGATCGCCTTCTTCTTCCGCGACGTTGCGAAGCTGCGCGGAGAGAAAATCTGATGTCGTATGATATGATCGCCGTGCTGATGTTCAGCACGATGATGGTGATGATGGCGACGGGCCAGCGCGTGTTCGGCGCGATCGGTTTTGTCGCGGTTCTGGCCTCCGTGCTGCTCTGGGGCACCGGCGGCAGCGACATCGGCTTCTCGGCTGCCATGAAGCTGATGAAGTGGTATCCGCTCCTGACCCTGCCGATGTTCATCTTCATGGGCTACGTGCTTTCCGAAAGCCGGCTGGCAGACGATCTCTACAAGATGTTCCATGTCTGGTTCGGATCGGTGCCGGGCGGGCTGGCGATCGGCACAATCGGCCTCATGGTGGTGATCTCGGCCATGAACGGCCTGTCTGTTGCCGGAATGGCGATCGGTGCGACCATCGCCCTGCCCGAGCTGCTCAAGCGCAATTACGACAAGCTCATGGTGACCGGCGTCATCCAGGCCGGTTCATCGCTCGGTATTCTCGTGCCGCCGTCCGTGGTGCTGGTGCTATATGCGATGATCGCCCGTCAGCCTGTCGGCCAGCTCTGGCTGGCAGGCGTTTTTCCCGGTCTGATGATGGCTGGCCTGTTCATCGCCTATATCTGGATCCGCTGCCGGATGAACCCGGAACTGGGGCCGGTACTGCCGGAAGAGGAGCGCGATATACCGCGTGCCGAAAAGCTGCACCTGTTGTGGGCTGGCGCGCTGCCTCTCGGCATCTTCCTTGCCATGATGGTGCCCTTCGTGACCGGCTATACAAGCCTCGTTGAAAGCTCCGTCGTGGGGGCACTTGCCTCGGTGTTTGCCGCCGTTCTCAAGGGGCGCTTCACCAAGGAAGTGTTTGAAACCGCAACACGCGAGACGCTGGCCGTCTCGTGCATGTTCATGTGGATCATCCTGGCGGCCCTTGCCTTCGGTGCGGCTTTCGACGGTCTTGGCGCCGTCAAGGCGATCAACGGCTTCTTTGTCGACCGGCTCGGCTTGAGCGCCTGGCAAATCCTGCTGCTGATGCAGCTCAGCTATCTGCTGATGGGCACCTTCCTGGACGATACCGCCATGCTGGTGATCGTCGCGCCGCTCTACGTGCCGCTGGTCAAGGCGCTCGGCTTCGACCTGATCTGGTATGGCGTGCTCTATACGATCACCTGCCAGATCGCCTATATGACGCCGCCCTTCGGCTACAACCTGTTCCTGATGCGCGCCATGGCGCCGAAGGAAATCACCATTCACGACATTTACCGCTCGATCTTTCCCTTCGTCGGCGTGATGATCCTCGCGCTCGGGCTGGTGACGGCGTTCCCGGAAATCGCGCTGTGGCTGCCACAGCATGTCTATGCGCGGTGACATCGGACGGCTCTTGCCATGTCCGGTGCAAATATGGCCCGCAGCGGGCTGAAAAATCGGAGGTAGAGCAATGACAACGACGAGGCGGAATTTCCTGAAGACAGGTGCGGCCGCTGGTGTGGCAACGCTTGCTGCACCTGCAGTCCATGCCCAGTCCACACCGATCAAATGGCGCATGCAGACCTATGCCGGCCCGGCGCTCGGCGAAGAGGTGGTCAAGACCTGCGTCGAGCAGTTTAACCAGATCGCCAACGGGCAGATGGAGATCGAACTGTTCTACGCCGACCAGCTTGTGCCCACGGGCGAGCTGTTCCGCGCAATGCAGAACGGCACCATCGACGCGGTGCAGTCGGACGACGACTCCATGGCTTCGCCCACCGAGGTGACCGTGTTCGGCGGCTACTTCCCGCTGGGCTTGCGCTACTCGCTCGACGTGCCGGCGCTGTTCAACCACTGGGGCCTCGACGAAATCTGGAAAGAGGAATACGCCAAGGTCGGCGTGCGCCACATCTCGGCGGGCTCGTGGGACCCGTGCAACTTCGCCACCCACAAGCCAATCAACAAGCTTGATGACCTGAACGGTCTGCGCGTCTTCACCTTCCCGACCGCCGGCCGCTTCCTGTCGCGCTTCGGCGTGGTTCCGGTCACGCTGCCCTGGGAAGACGCCGAGGTCGCGCTGCAGACCGGCGAGCTTGACGGCATCGCATGGTCGGGCATCACCGAGGACTACACGTCCGGTTGGGCCAACGTCACCGAATACTTCCTGACCAACAACATCTCCGGTGCCTGGATCGGCCACTTCTTCGCCAATATGGACCGCTGGAACGAGGTGCCCGATCACCTCAAGACGCTCATGGAAGTCTGCTTCAACTCCTCACACTACCATCGCCAGCACTGGTACTGGAACGGCGAGGCCAATCTGCGCGTCAACGAGACCAAGCTGAAGTCGACCACGATTTCCGAGGACGAATGGGCCAAGGTCGAGGACGAGGCGCACAAGTTCTGGGAAGAGATTGCATCGGAAAGTGAACTGAAGGCCAAGATTGTCGGCATCTTCAAGTCGTACAACGAGACGATGGTCAAGGCCGGCAAGCCGTATCGCTACAGCTGATCGGCGGCGGTTTATCCTGCAACACGAACACCCCCGGCGGCACCGCTTCCGGGGGTTGTCTTTTCGACAGGCAAATTTCAGTAGCCTGCAAATATGCAAATAAAATAAGACGCCTGGCGCTGAACAAGGTCGCGCATACCGCAAAGTAACGCGCAAGGCGCCATAATGTGCTAACCTGCCTCTTATAGAGAGGAGCAGCCAATGTCACCGAAGGAAACCACAGACAAATCCAGGTCGCCCAGCGCCCTGACGGACGATGACCTTGATAATGTTGTCGGTGCGGGACCAATTTCTGATGCGGCTTACGCAGCTGGCAAGATGGCCGGCCAGATCGGGTCGAAAACGATGGAGATAGCCAGCACGACCGCGAGCAAGGTCGTGGGCGGCGCCAACGCGCTTGCAAAGGATGCGTCCAATGCCGGTGATGCCCTCCTCGACGGCATTAATGACGGCCTGGGCGGTGATGAAGGAGATGGCGATAACTCCGGCGAGAGCGACTCGCGCAGCGGCACCTGAACCCGGCCTCTTTTCCTTCTTTGCCGGTGGTCACTTTCTGTCGTTCAGTGCGCTTTGATCTTGAAGCCTGAAGCGGCTTCAGGCAGACAGTCCCATGCCTGTTTCGCAAGCAACTGGCAATCGGAGAGGTGGCCGAGTGGTTGAAGGCACCGGTCTTGAAAACCGGCAGGCGGGGAACCGTCTCGTGGGTTCGAATCCCACCCTCTCCGCCAATTTATGAGTAAATCCATATATTTTACAATTACTTATATTCTTTTATGTTTTTTGGTCCCATTTTTGGCCCCATTCTATCACTTTAATCCAGTCATTCTGCTATCTTTCATGCGCCCTAGTAATTTCATCCAGCCGTAGAGCTGGAGCATTACCATCTGATCGATCACGTCAAGGAGCCGCTTTCTCATCGCGGAATCGTCCTCTGAAGCGGAATATTCCGTCTTGATGAGATCCTTGAGTTGGTGAAGGTCCATGTCCCTTCGCTTCTTTTCTTCGTGATCGGCTTTCAAATCGGCAATGATTTTCTCAGCAGCGGCCGCTACCTGGTGAGAGACATTACATTTCGCTTTTTCAAGAGCGTACAAGAAGTCAAAAGCATCGGCATCGAAAGCCCTGCTGGCCACATAGGCGTCTGCAGGGTCTAAGAATTTTGAGAACTGATCAGGAGGGATTGAGCGAAACACGCCGACAGCTTCTTCAGCTTGGCGTTCTCGTCCTCGAGTATTCTTAGCCGCTTGGCTTCAGACACTTCCATGCCGCCAAACTTCGAGTGCCACTTGTAGAACGTCGCATCGCTGATGCCGTGTTTGCGGCAAAGCTGTACTGCTGACAGCCTGCCTAATGTTCCTTCAGAATGCCGATGATCTGTTCATCGGAAAATCGGGATTGCTTCATTGCCTGTCTTCTTCACAAGGGATCAGGCTAACCTCAAAGCGAGGACAATTCAGGGGAGCAGGTCAGCGTCTTATCCCACGCCGTTATAACCGCGTTGTCGAAGCCGTGGAACCTGATTTGGCACTTCTGGTAGTTTTACGCAAAAGCGGATGAGACTTAAGTCTCAGGTCAACAAGCAGGAAGACGGCACCATCTATATCGACTGGAGCTATGCCGCCGGATCGTACCCACGAAAACACCAAAACCGCTCGGGCGGCAGGAGAGATATGCGCAACATGGTATGCAGCCCGTCGATTTCCCGCGCACGGTTCTCGACCTTCCGGGCAAGCGGCGTGTCAGGTGTTTCGAGGCAGTCGGGGTTGGTGAGATTTAGCAGGAAGTACCCCTGCTCGGTGTGGGCTTCCAGATACGTGGCTGTCGTCTCAACTAGTGTGGCGTAGCGACCAGCCGCATCCCGTTCGTCCGCGAAGCCTTGAACGAACGCCCACCAGACATCATGCAGCCGTTTAATCTCAGCCATCACCGCATCGGGGTCGTCGCTAAGAACACTTGGCATAGACGATACATCCCATCCAGACTACACCTAGCCTGCACACGGCCAATTGCCTTGGCAGAGCCAAGCAACGGGAACGTTCTTACAGCTTCGTTGATGGCAGTTGTTTCGTTGCCCCCCAGAACGAATAGCGTTCCGGATGTCATCGCATCGAGAAGGCCGTACGCTATAGTCTACCTTACCAAAGCTCTCCCAATTCAAATGCCTTAACAATCGCATCGCCATCCCTGGCTTTGAACTGAGCAAACGTCTGGGCTGCGGTTCTTCCCAGCTCATATACGTCTCTTGCGTGACTTTCCCGTCCCATTGCCCGCAGGAATTTGGCATGATACCAGCACACCAGCGCGCGGAGATAGACACAGTTCCAAATGTCGTGGTGGACTTTGTCGAGTGTCTCCTGAGCAATAGCAAAACTACTGCTGGCCCTGCCGTTGTCGCCCAGCCATTCCAATATTTTTGCATGCAACAAGTTTGCTCTCACAAATAGTCCCATGTGGCTGTCATTTTGAACCGTCAAGAATGGCTCAAGTCCGTCTAGAATCTGCTGAATCAAGTGCTCTGCTTTGTCATATTCTTTATACGTGACGCAATTTTGAGCAAGCATGAGTCTGCCCCGTGCCAGCCAATAAATGGCGTTATCATCGCGCTTATGTTTCTGTAGATATTTGGCGATGTCCTCAATCACATTCGGGAGTATTTCAGCTTCCGCACAGACGGCTTCTTCAAAGGCCAGTTCCATCGCAAATGGCCTGCTCCATCCAAAGACCGATAAAAGTGCATTTTCATATTCGATCAGGAAATCACGGGCACGCGTGTACTTGCGTCTTAGGTTGTCTGGTTCGTTTTGAGTGCCTGCTGAAAGTTCCTTGAATTCCAATAAGAGCGGGCGTGCGGCTTCAGGACCTTCGATATCTCGGGTTACATTGGCAAGACAATACACGGCATTGGCCAGATTCTCGCGCGCCTTGGGCGTGTTTAGTTCGCTGGCCAGGGCACGCAGGAGTTGTTCTTGTTCAATAAAGTACGGGAGTGAGGCTTCGGGACCTCTGATGTCCCGGGTTACACTGGCAAGATAATTCACGGCATAGGCCAAGTTCTCGCGCGCCTTGGGCGTGTTTAGTTCGCTGGCCAGGGCGCGCATAAGTTGCTCGTGTTCAATAAAGTGCGGGAGTGAGGCTTCGGGACCTTCGATGTCGCGGGTCACACTGGCAAGATCATAAATGGCATTGGCCAGGTTCTCGCGCACCTTAGGTGTGTTTAGTTCACTGGCGAGGGTGCGCATGAGCTGTTCGTATTCAACGTATAGAACATGTGCGGCCTCTGGGCCTTCGATGTCCCGGATTACACTCGCAAGGTGATACACTGCATAGGCCAGGTTCTCGCGCGCCTTAGGCGTGTTTAGTTCGCTGGCCAGGGCGCGTATAAGTTGCTCGTTTTCAACAAAGTACGGGAGTGAGGCTTCGGGACCTTCGATGTCCCGGGTTACACTGGCAAGATGATATGTGGCATTGGCCAGGTTCTCGCGCGCCCTGAGCGTGTTGAGCTCGCGTGAGAGATCGCGCATGAGTCGCTCGTGTTCCATAAAGTGCGGGAATGCGGCCTCAGGACCTTCAGTTCCCCTGATCATATTGGCGAGAGTAAGTACTGCTAGGGCCAGATTCGCGCGTGCATCTGGGGTGTTGAGCTCATCGGCGAGATCGCGCATGAGTTGTTCGTAGTCAACAACTAGAGCGCGAGCGGCCTCAGGACCTTCAATTTCCCAGGTCACAGCGGCGAGAGAAAACACTGCTCTGGCCAGATTTTCGCGCGCTTCGGGTGTATTGATCTCGCTAGCGAGGGCCCGAAAGAGTTGCTCGTGTTCCACATAATGCGGCAGTGCGACCTCTAAACCTTCAATACTGGCGATGACAAAGCCGAGATCAAACAATGCGATGGCCAGGTTCTTGCGTGCCTCAGGCGTATTTTGTTCGCTGGCCAGGGCCCGCAGGAGTTGCTCGTATTCAATAAAGTACGGGAGTGAGGCTTCGGGACCTTTGATGTCGCGGGTTACATTGGCAAGATAATACACGGCATAGGCCAGGCCCCGGCGCGCCTTGGGCGTGTTTTGTTCGTTGGCCAGGGCGCGCAGGAGTTGCTCGTGTTCAATAATGTGCGGGAGTGAGGCTTCGGGACCTTCGATGTCCCGGATTACACTCGCAAGATGAGACACGGCATAGGCCAGGTTCTCGCGCGCCTCGGGCGTGTTTAGTTCACTGGCCAGGGCGCGCATGAGCTGTTCGTATTCAACGTATAGAACATGTGCGGCCTCTGGGCCTTCGATGTCCCGGATTACACTCGCAAGGTGATACACTGCATAGGCCAGGTTCTCGCGCGCCTTGGGCGTGTTGAACTCATTGGCAAGGGCTCGCAGGAGTTGTTCGTATTCACCGTATAGCGTGCGTGCGGCTTCGGGACCTTCGATGTCCTGGGTTACATTGGCAAGATAAAACACGGCATGAGCTAAGTTCGCGCGTGCATATGGGGTGTCGAGCTCGCTGGCGAGATCGCGCATGATTTGTTCGTATTTAACGGAAAACAGGCGCGCGGCCTCAGGGCCTTTTGTGTCCCTCGTCACATCAGCAAGATTAAACACGGCATAGGCCAGATATTCGCGGGCTTTAGGGGTATTAAGCTCATTTGCGAGTGCGCGCTGAAGCTGTTCGCATTCCACGAAGCCAGGCAGAGCAGCCGCAGGGCCTTTAATGTCGCGGATCGCGCAGGCCAAATAATGCACGGCGTGGACAAGTTTTTCTCGTGAATCAGGGGTATTGAGCTCACTGGCGAGTGCACGCTGCAGTTGCTCACATTCCATGAAGCCAGGCAGAGCGGCCTCAGGGCCTTCGACATCGTTTGTCACGTTGGCTAAATGAAACACGGCATTGGCAAGATTTTCGCGTGCTTTAGCGGTGTTGAGCTCGTTCGCGAGGGCCCGCATGAGCTGCTCGCTTTCCAGATGATAGCGCTTTGCTTTTCGTGCCCCCGATATTATCGCAGTGATGATACCTGCCGTTTCATAGAAACTTGCCAGTCTCGTGCGCTCGTCACCCGTCGATGCTTCGGTCAGCAAAGAGGCATGGTGGGCGAGACAGCCTTCGCACAGTGCCAAATGCTCTGCCCTCGGACCATGTTTGTCTATGTCGGCTTGAATGATGGATAAGAGCGATGTTGGAGAAATGGCCGCGAGGTTGTCGCCAATCAGCGGCAACATCCGTTCGGCAATTGCACCTGCCAAGCGCGTGTCCAAGCGCCTATCAGACCTTTCTATGAGCTCTGACGCAGCATCAAAGGCAGCACTCGGTTCGCTCTCGGCAAATGACACAAGGATTCCAAGATCGGTGTCTGACGCGTTCTCGATGTCTTCCGCAACGCGCTTTCGCACGTCAATAAAATACAGCTCTGCCTCTTCTGCATCGATGTGATTCTCGAGGTCTTCAAAAACGGCGTCTCGATAAGCTTTGAGGCGGAACTCGCCCCGAGCATTCGAACTTCGACCCCCTTGTTTGTCATAGCCCGGCATTTCGCTTTTCAGCTCGACGAATCCAAATGGGTTTTCGCCTTCAGCTATACCTTTTTCGCAAGCTTCAAATGCTGCTGCTTCGGCCATACGTTGCGTAATATTTGGTGAGAAGGTGACGCCCTGAAGGCTGGCAAGAGCGAGAACGCGCCTGACATAATCTGGAGCATCTTCTACGCGGTCCAGAACAAGATCTGAGAACCCCATGTCCGAAACGACTTTTTCACCCTTGGCAGAAAGCGGGTTGGACTGATCGCGGCCTTCAAAAAGCTTTGGGTTCCGGTCCAGGTACATCAGGATTTCGTCGAGAAACCGGGGATTGCCATCAGCCTGATTCAAGAGCTTTTTTATTTGAATGTCGGTGAGGCCGCCAAAACCTTCTGAAACAAGTTTTTCAAGACCGCGCGCCTCCCCAAGCATCACCACCTGGTCGCCGAGCGTCTCGTCCACCCACTTGGCTGGCGCGGTCCGATTCGCGTAGCTGCTCCGCCACTCACGCTCCCAGCATGTCATGATGAGCAGAAGGGGCCAGGCTTCCTCACGTGCGCTCTTTATAAGTGCGTCGGTGAAAGCCAACGCTCCTTCATCCTTGTCGAGCCATTGCGCATCATCCAATAGGATTACGAGAGGAATGGGTTCCAACACCGTCGATTGGCTTCTTGCCAATCTTCGGAGGTCGGCAATTATGGTGTCAGTGAGCTTATCCGACTGATCACGGGCCGTTGCTTCGGGGCTCAAGTCGCGACCACCAATTTCCAGTTGCTCACGCCGAAGATCGTAAAGCGACTTTGCCGTATCGAACGCAGTCTTTCCTATTCCGAGCAAACCGAATGTGAGCGCATTGCCCAAGACGTCGGCACCGACAGAAATTGCGCCCTCCGCGCCAACTTTGACCGTTTTTTTTGCGAGTTGTCGGCGGTCGTGTTCTTGCTTATGTCGACTCAGGTGCGGGGTAAGATTACTTACGGCAGCCCACATCGCACCGGACACAATTTCATTGCGCGCGCCGGGATCTGGAATTCTCAATCCCCACCAGAGATAGGGTAAGCTCTGCGCGTTTCTCCCGCACAGATTGGGGTCTGGATTGACAGTTAGATTGTTTTCAATCCTCTCCAGAAGGTCAGGCCAGTATCCCATTTCTCCTTCAGGTTCATATTCGGTGGAAAGCCAATTATAGAATTCTTGCGCTAGACGCGTTTTGCCGAAACCGCTCTCGGCTACGATGCCCACGATCTGAGGTTTACCATCTGCGGCACGCTTGAAAGCTTGGACGAGATTGGAAAGCTCCTCATCGCGACCAACGAACAGATGAGACCAACGCATTTAAGGATTTAACCCGAGTTCTTTGCGCCACGCCGATTGGACCGAATCGTCCTTTTGACAGACGGTGTGTCAACAAACATATTTCACGGCGTAGCAAACACATTCGTTTCCGGGTGAGTGCAAGCAGTTACGGGCGTCCAGCAGCTTCTGGTGCTGATCCGCGTGGCGCGTCAGGCGTGCTTTCACTTCCGGGCTCTCGGCCTTCGCCGCCCCGTCCCATAGCGCCTGCGTCATCTTCCGCAGTTTGTGCGTCGGTATCGCCATCACTCTCTCCGGTGCCGAAGAACGGAATATCGATCTCGTCTTCGAGTTCGTCAGTATACTCGCTCGGCACGTCCGGGGCATCCAGTGCGTCGGACATAATTACAGCCTCGACCGCATCCTTCGGTGTCATGCCCTCGCGAACCGCCTGTTTCGCGTCTCGCGCGTGCCGTCGCCGCTTTCCTCTCCCCCTATCTCTACCGTTGCAGCAAGTGGCGATCCTGTCTTGTTTTCTCTTGCGGGGGCTTTGCCCCCTGCACCCCCGTGTCATAATGGTGAGGGTTCATGGTGAACTGAGAGGGAGGCACAGCTTTGCCTGTATCGGCAAAGCTGTCTCCATTCATACGGCCTCATCCGGGTCCACGGCGTTACCGATCGGTCGTCACAGGGATATAAGCAGAACCTTAATAGGAAGGCCGGGGTCATGCGGTCGGCCTCTACCTGCCACTTAATGGCGCAGACTGTTGCCGGCAGCTATATCCTGACACCCCGGCAGTCTCGATGGTTTCGTGCTATCGATTTCCATCTCCTGTTCCTCGGCGCTTCACATTAGGGACTTGGTGCTGCCTATCGGCAGCGTGCTCCCGGCCATCTCCTTTAATGCGCGTCTGGATACGGCAGGAGACCGGACCTCGCATGGAGGGTTTGGCGCGAGCGCTATGTCCGTGGAGATCGTTGGTCAGGCATTCGCCTCAGCGACGTTGCCATCACACGCAGGCTGCTTCGCAATCCAGGCCTCAAGGTCTGCAACGCGGACCAACGTTCTGTTGCATATCTTGATCACTGGCACATCACCTGCAGAAATCAGCTTGTAAAACGTCGAACGTCCCACGCCGATCGTGGCGGCAGCTTCTGGAATGGACAGCGCAATGGGCTTCAAGTCTGTACCTCTCACCGCGTCCGTTGGCACAAAGGCGCCAAGGATAGTGCAATTCAGACTGTTCGAAGCATCGTGAATTGTGCGGAAAGTGTGTGTAATCGGTGGGTCATAGAAACTCGCCGATTAGCGAGCCCTCTCGCCTGCAAACCGTTAGGGAAAATATCCTTAGAAGGTCGCTATTTCGTGTTGCGTAAACGCCTCGCTTATTTCTAAGGAAATAGTAATCGGTAGGGCAATAATTCTACGCCCTACCGATTACCGCGTCGCCCAGGCTTGGTCAGATCGTCTCTACCTGCCTGGGAAACCGCCGCCGGCCAAATTCTGGTCTTGAAGGCGTTTGCGGAGAACTTGAAGCCCTTCGCTCTAAGCATATCGGCGTACCATCTGCGGGAACGCTTCGTTGTATGCAGTCCTAGATACCCCGAGAGGAAATCGATTGCATCGATAATCTGTTGCTCATTGAACTGGCTCTTTCTGCCAGCGGGAAATGCCTTCTTCACCTCGTCGGCTCTTAAGGCTGGTTCAGCAAAACCAACAATATCACTAGCGGCGTTGTTGATTCCCGAGTCATAACGCAACTCTTCCCTGTATCCTGATCCGTAAGTTAGGTCGACGCCCCTGAAATCAAGCGCCGGAATGATAATGACGCTAAGTGTTTGCCTCCCAATAATTGGCCGGCCTATTGCTTCTATATGTCCTTCTTGGATTCGCTTGATCAGCGCCAGCTTTGCATTTGCGACCGGATCTAATGATTCTCCCTCCTGCTTGACGTCACGCTTGAAATCCGAAGCAGGTACGAGTTTTGCGAATTTGCCTTCAAGTAGGGCTTCACCGAGCATGAATGCATAAGCACGGCTGGATTTAACGATCTGTACTGCTTTCTCGCTGCGCCAGATGATCCAGGCAAGTGCCATGTTCCAGGTCCACCAGACGCGGCCTTGGGCGATCTCAGGCATCTCCGGGAGGTTTTTTTTCGTCCCACCATTCGGGAAGTTGAAGGGCACCCTCTTCCTTATCAACGACTTCGATCCTAAACGGCGTATTTTTCTTGTCAGGACCGGACATCGGCAAGCCTCACGACGTCGGCAGAATGCCCCATGCAATAAGCATCCCAGGCTCCCATCAGTTCGCGGCGCTTCTCGAACAGGTCTCCGCGTTGATAAGCAGCCTCCAGCTTGTCAGAGATCGTATGCGCAAGAGCCATCTCGGCGATGTGCGGCGGGAAGCCTGTCATCTCCGATGCCCATGTCTTGAAGGTCGCCCTGAACCCGTGCACGGTGATGTCACTGCGTCCCATCCGCTTGCGAAGCTCCAACATGGCCATGTTGGACAGCGGCTTGCCCGGTTTGCCCGGGAATACCCAACTCGAAGTCCGGCTGGCTGCGAGGTTCTCAAAGATCTCTAGTGTCCTTCCCAGAAGCGGAAGTCTGTGCGGCGCACCACTCTTCATCCGTGGTCCTGGCAGTGACCAGATCCGATTTTCCAGGTCAATTTCTGACCAAGGTGCTCGAAGCACCTCCTTCGTACGCAGGCCGGTCAGGATCGTGACCTCGAGTGCCCTTGCGGACATAGCCTCAACCTCGCGGACAGCCGACATAAACTCAGGCAATTCGGAGTAGCTGAGCGAAGGGAAATGCTTCTTGCTGTGCTTGGGGCGCCTGGGCAACACGTTGGCAAGATGTCCGCGCCAGCGGGCAGGGTTTTCGCCTTTCCGGTATCCCTGAGCCGTTGCCGAATCCAAAATGGCCTCGACGCGGCTGCGGACCCTGCCCGCGGTTTCCGGGATGGTCTGCCAGATGGGGCGTAGAACCCGGAGTACATCTTCTGTGCCGATTTGGTCGATCGGCATCGGCATCAGGATTGCTGCATGTGTCTTCAATGTCGAAGACCATTGCGCACCATGCTTGGCGTTCCTCCAACTCGGTTTAAGCGACGCGATGTGAGCGCTTGCTGCCTCCTCGAATGTAGGCACTGGCCTACTGCCAAGCCGTGCCTCATCGCGTGTAGCGATCGGGTCCCGGCCATGAGCAAGCTCTAGACGGCCCTTTGCAGCAAATTCACGCGCCAAAGCAAGCGAGATTCCAGCCGGTCCTGCGCTGCCGAGCCCCATCTCGCGCGTGCGGCCATCGCGTGTGTACCGGAAGATCCAGCGCCTGCGTCCACCATCGGATACGAACAGGTATAGTCCTCCGCCATCGGAGTGCCGGCCAATTGCGGTCATGTTATCGACAGCACGAGCAGTCAGTTTGTGGATGGATCGGGACACAAGTGGCGGCCTGCGAAATTTTTGCGAACCATTCTGGCCCACATTCCGGTCCCACTTTATGCGCTGGCTTTTGGCGAACGTCAACGGACGCATATAAACTGGAATAGAATTATCATACTGAAAAGGCGATGATAAATTGTACAATGGTGAACGACCGCAGACACCGGAGTACACTTGTTAAGCGGACACCCTATCCGCCATATTTGCTTGCGCGCAGCCGCCACGCCAACACTGCGCGCTTGGCTCCGGGTTCGAATTTTGCACCGAATTCCCCGCCATCCATCATATTCGATTCCTGAACCCGGACGGCGTATTGCCGAGGCACGTTCAGATTCGTAATTCAGCCAGAATCTGTGCGGCTTCCGGGATCGGGTAATGATGATTGCCTATGAAAAGTCCATTGGCATCGATGTATTCCGCGTTGGGCAGATTGCCATGAATTTTATGGGGGATGTGCTGCATCACGGGATTTTTGGTGAAGTTGCCGGCAACGATCGGGCGGCATTCGAAGCCGAGTTCTTCCAGTTTGGCGACGAATGTTTCGCGCGTGATCCCGATATCGGGGCGCAGGATCAGCGAGAATCCGAACCAGCTGCTTTCCCCGATCTCAGACTGAAGGGTGAATAGCGGGTGGTTAGACAGCTTGCTGGCGAATAGACGGGCATTGTCGCGGCGTCCCTGCACGAGACCCGGCAGCTTCTTCAACTGTTCCTGTCCGAGCGCTCCCGACATTTCGAGTGGCCGGAGATTGTATCCCGGCAGTACGAAGTTGAAGCTCTCCTCGAACTGGTTGTCGCTCTTAATACCGGTTACGCGGTTTTCCATGGGCAAGTGACGCGTCCAGCCATGCGAGCGCATGGAAAGCATGATGTGGTAGAGTTCCTCATCGTCAGTCGTGACGAGACCGCCTTCCATCGTCGAGATATGGTGCGAGAAGAAACTCGAAAAGCTGCCGACGTGAGCGAAGGTGCCGGTATACTTATCGCCGAATTTTGCCCCCATGCTTTCGCAATTGTCCTCAAGCAAAACGATCTTGCGGCCGTTGACGATTTTTGTGATCCGGTCGAAATCGTTGGGATTGCCCAACAGATTGACGATCATGATGGCCCTGGTTCTATCGCTTACTGCGGCTTCCAGCGCATCGAGGTCATAGTTAAGCGTCTCGCGATCGATATCGACGAACTTGAGATTGAGACCGTATTGCGAGAGCGGGTAGTAGGTGGTTGACCAGCTCACAGCGGGGACGAGTACCTCGTCACCGGTCCTTAGACGAAGATCGAGGTTTTGAGCGTAGAACAATGCTGCGGTCATCAGCAGGTTGGCAGATGAGCCTGAGTTGACCATGACGGCATATTTCGAGCGAAAAAAGCTTGCGAATTCCCGCTCAAACGCTGCCACTTCAGGGCCCATCGAAAACATTCCCGATGCGATGACGCGCTGGAGGGCATCGTATTCTGTGTCGTCCCATGTCGTGGTGGCGAGGGGAAAGCGGGCAGTCACGGCTCAATTGTCTCCAGATAGTGCTGATAGGTTTTGGCAATCCCCTCCTCTATCGAGGTTTTGGATTGCCATCCCCATGCGGTCTGGCGTGAGATGTCTGATAATTTACGCGCCATGCCCACAGGTTTGGACAGGTCGTGCGTGAATGTTCCGCCCCAGCCGATGACATTGGCAACTATCCGATAATAGTCATTGATCGAATGATCGGCGCCTACGCCCACATTCATCATGTCCGGCAGCTTTTCCAGTTCGTTAGCCGCACGGAAAACGGCATCAGCGAGGTCGGCGGAATACATGAATTCACGGCGCGCGTTGCCATCGCCCCAGATTTCCACCGACTGATGACCATGTGTCTTGGCTGAATGGACCTTGTGAATGATCGCCGGAACGAGATGTGAATTCTGCGGGTCGAATTTGTCGTAGGCGCCGTAGAGATTGCACGGGATTAGCGTCTTGTACTGAAAGCCGGGATCCTCCCGGCGGATATATTCGCACAGCCGTAGCACAACGATCTTTGCGATGGCATAGCCCTCGTTGGTGGGCTCCAGTTCTCCCGTGAGAATCAGCTCTTCTCCCAGCGGGTTGGGAACAAGGCGCGGGTATATGCACGTGGAAGCAAGATT
The DNA here is from genome assembly GCA_020637855.1 of Rhodobiaceae bacterium. GTDB lineage: Bacteria > Pseudomonadota > Alphaproteobacteria > Rhizobiales > Tepidamorphaceae > JACKJK01. The sequence continues at coordinate 107,391 of JACKJR010000008.1, forward strand.
GATCAGTTGCTTAACACCTGCTGTGCGAGCGCCCATGATCACATTTCGGCCGATCATCACGTTGCGATCAAGGAATGCAACAGGCTCGGACATGTTGGCTGCGATACCACCTACCTTGCCGGCTGAATGAACGATCAGGTCCGGTTTGTGATGATCGATGTAATTTTCGACGGCCGCGGTCTCCATCAAATCGAGTTCGCTGCTGGAAGGCGCGAGAATCTCCCAGTCCAGCGCACCCGGATGGTCCTGGATATTGCGGCCGACCATGCCCGAGCCGCCGGTGAGTAGGAGTTTTCGTGGCATGAGGATCAGGTCTCGCGCGATGTCGGGGAAATATAGCCGTTATCAACGAGCAAACGGGTACGTTTCGCGGCCTCGAGATCCTCGGCTACCATTTCCGCGCACATCTGGCGGGCTGAAATCTCGGGTTGCCAGCCGAGTTTCGCCTTGGCTTTGGATGGATCACCAAGCAGCGTGTCGACCTCGGCCGGGCGAAAATATTTGGGGTCGATGCGCAGGATGACATCACCGGGTTGCACTCCTCGTGCCGCATCCCCCGAGACGGCGGCAACACGGCCGACCTCGGAAACGCCCTCGCCGTCGAATTCCAGTGTGATGCCCAGATCCTCAGCAGCCCAAAGGATGAAGTCGCGCACCGAATGCTGTTCGCCGGAGGCAATGACGAAATCCTCAGCCTCATCCTGCTGGAGCATAAGCCATTGCATCCGGACATAGTCCTTGGCGTGTCCCCAGTCACGCAAAGCATCGATGTTGCCCATGTAGAGACACGAATCGAGCCCTTGCGCGATGTGCGCCAGCCCGCGGGTGATTTTGCGGGTAACGAACGTCTCGCCGCGGCGAGGACTCTCGTGATTGAACAGGATACCATTGCAGGCATAGATTCCGTAGGCTTCGCGGTAGTTCACCGTGATCCAGTAGGCGTACATCTTTGCCACCGCATATGGTGATCGCGGATGGAAAGGCGTCGTTTCGCGCTGCGGAGTTTCCTGGACGAGGCCGTAAAGCTCAGAGCTCGATGCCTGGTAATAACGGGTGGTTGTGTCTAGGCCCAAGAAGCGGATCGCTTCGAGCAAGCGCAGTGCTCCTAGCGCATCGACGTCGGCGGTATATTCAGGGGTCTCGAAACTGACCGCAACGTGGGATTGGGCGCCGAGATTATAAATCTCGTCCGGGCGCACCTCGGCGATAATGCGCGTCAGGTTCGAAGCATCGGACAGATCACCATAGTGCAAGTGCAACTGCGGGTTCGTGACATGCGGGTCCTGAAACACATGATCGATCCGCTGGGTGTTGAACAACGAGGAACGCCGCTTGATGCCATGCACCTCGTAACCCTTCTCAAGCAGGAACTCTGCCAGATAGGACCCATCCTGCCCTGTTATCCCGGTAATCAAGGCGCGTTTTGTCATGCCGACCGTGCTCCAAAATATACTCCCGCCCCTAATCCCTTGATGCTGTGATGAAGTCAATCAAAGCGCGGAAATTGTATTGGGAAATTTGTACTCAGGCCGGCCTGCAAATGACCGGTTGCCAGGGCAAGTCATCACGCAGGAATGGGTTGCCCTTGCTTTGACTGGAAAGAAACGAGTACAGCCTAGACCGAACCCGATATCCGTGCCGGGGAATTGGGTCTGAGTTGAAACCCTTGTTCGGGGAAATCCATGTGGCCAAGACGCAAACTAGAGTTTCATGATCTGATTACACTTGGGTCGCCCCAATCGGTGCAAGGCGTCAATGTCGCCGGTCTGGCCAATCAGAT
>JACKJR010000009.1 GCA_020637855.1 Rhodobiaceae bacterium
ACGCTGCGTAAATTAGCGAAATCGATAGAGCCGGGCAAAACCGAATCCAAAGCCCACAAGATAATAGCTGGCTCTTGTGGGTAATGCCTTTAGAGCAACTTAACGGGCGTAAATTGCTCGCTGATTTTCCGCAGAGTTTGAGTTTGTGAAATGTACTGTTGTTAACTCGACAATGAGAACAAAACGGCTACACCTGAGTTTATGAGTGGCCGAGCGATTCGCATATTGGGCATCGATCCGGGCCTGCGCCGGACGGGATGGGGCGTGATTGCCAGCGAGGGCAACCGCCTGTCTTTCCTCGCCTGCGGCATCATCAAGCCAGATACCGATCTGCCTTTGGGCGACCGGCTCGCGGTGATCCATGCGGCGTTGTCCGAGATTGTCGCCAGCCACGCGCCGGACGAGGTCGCGGTCGAACAGACCTTCGTCAACAAGGATGCCGAAGCGACGCTGAAGCTGGGGCATGCGCGGGGCATCGCCATGCTGGTACCGGCTCAAGCCGGGCTGTCGATCGGCGAATATGCGCCCAACGCGGTGAAGAAGGCCGTGGTCGGGGCGGGGCATGCCGACAAGAAACAGATCCGGGTGATGATCTCGATGCTGCTGCCGCAGTCCAAGGTTAAGTCCGACGACGAGGCCGACGCGCTGGCGATTGCGATCTGCCATGCCCATCACCGGGTCACGCGGGCGCGGGTGGAGGCTTTCGCCACATGATTTCCAAGCTCAAGGGGCTGGTCGACGAATATGGCGACCATCACGTTGTGATCGACGTGGGTGGCGTCGGCTACATCCTGTCGTGTTCGGGCCGCACGCTCTCTGCCTTGCCTCAAGTGGGTGAGGCGACCACCATCTTCGTCGAGACGATGACGAGCCAGGAGCAGATCAGGCTGTTCGGCTTTGCCACCGCGCTTGAGCGTGAATGGTTCCGCCTGCTGATGACGGTGCAGGGGGTCGGCGCGAAGGTCGCGCTGGCGATCCTGTCGTCGTCCTCCGTCTCCGATCTGTCCAGCGCCATCGCCATGCAGGACAAGGCGCTCGTGGCGCGCGCGCCGGGCGTGGGCCCAAAGGTTGCGGGCCGCATCGTCTCGGAATTGCGCGACAAGGCGCCGGGCTTTGTCGAGGGCGATGCCGGCGCCTTCGCGCAGGTGTCGGGCGCGGTATCCGCCGGTGCGCCGTCTGCCACGCGCGATGCCGTGTCGGCGCTCACCAATCTCGGCTATGGTCAGGCGCAGGCGGGGGCCGCCGTCGCCACCGCCTACAGGGAAGCCGGCGAGGACGCCGGCACCGAAACGCTGATCCGGCTGGCGCTGAAGGCGCTGTCACGTTGATAAGGTCTGGGCATGGCTGAGAGCGAACGGCTGATCGAGGCGCTGGAGCGCGACGAGGACCAGAGTTCAGGCGCGTTGCGTCCGCAGGGGCTCGATGAGTTTGTTGGTCAACAGCAGGCGCGCGCCAACCTGAAGGTCTTCATCGAGGCGGCGCGTTCGCGCGGCGAGGCACTGGACCATACGCTGTTCGCCGGGCCGCCGGGGCTTGGCAAGACGACGCTGGCGCAGATCCTGTCGAAGGAGCTTGGCGTCGGCTTCCGCGCAACGTCCGGCCCGGTCATCGCCAAGAGCGGCGATCTCGCCGCCTTGCTGACCAATCTCGAGCCGCGCGATGTTCTGTTCATCGACGAAATCCACCGGCTCAATCCGGCGGTGGAGGAAATCCTCTATCCGGCGATGGAGGACTTCAAGCTCGACCTGATCATCGGCGAGGGGCCGGCGGCGCGCTCGGTGCGCATCGATCTTGCGCCCTTCACGCTGGTCGGCGCGACGACGCGCTCCGGCCTGCTGACGACGCCGCTGCGCGACCGTTTCGGCATTCCGGTGCGGCTCGATTTCTACACCGAGGCCGAACTCGACACGATCGTGCGGCGCGGGGCGCGGCTGATGGGCATGACGATCACCGATGACGGTTCGATCGAGATCGCGCGCCGGTCCCGAGGGACACCGCGTATTGCGGGCCGTCTACTGCGACGGGTGTGCGACTTCGCGCTGGTCGAGGGTGGCGGCAAGATCGACCGGGCCATCGCCGACCGCGCGCTGTCGGAACTCGATGTCGACCAGCGCGGCCTCGACGGCATGGACAAGCGCTATCTCAACACCATCGCGATGAAGTTCGGCGGCGGGCCGGTCGGGATCGAGACGATTTCCGCCGCGCTGGCCGAACCGCGCGATGCGGTGGAGGACATCATCGAGCCCTACCTGATCCAGCAGGGCTTCATCCAGCGCACCCCGCGCGGGCGCATCCTCACCCCGCACGCCTTCCGGCATCTCGGTCTTGCCATACCGCCGGGCAATGCCGCCCAGATGGGCCTCTTCCCGGATGCCGATGACACATGATCGTCGCATTGCTGTTTCAGGTGCGCGGTGATGATCACGAGACGCAACCTTCTCAAGCTGTTCGGCGCGACCGTTCTGGCGGGCGTCGGTCTGGGCGGTTACGCCTTTGGCGTTGAGCCCGGCCTGCGGCTGCGTGTCCAGCGCTATGCAGTCACTCCGTCCGGATGGCCCGCAGGGTTCAAGCTCAGATTGGCCGTCATAGCCGATCCGCATGCCTGCGAGCCGTGGATGAGTGCTGCCAGGGTTTCTCGCATCGCCGATCTCACGAATACGCTGGAAGCCGATGTGGTGCTGTTGCTCGGCGACTACGTCGCGACACATAAATACCGGACGGGAACGGTTCCGCCGAAAGACTGGTCGCATGCACTGGCGCGTGTGGATGCGCCACTTGGTGCACACGCCGTTTTGGGCAACCACGACTGGTGGAGCGACCGCACGGCGCAGGAGAAGCGGAGCGGCCCGGTCTTCGGGCGGCTGGCGCTGGAAGATGCCGGCATTCCCGTCTACGAGAACGATGCGGTGCGGCTTGAAAAGGACGGGCAGGCTTTCTGGCTGGCAGGGCTTGCCGACCAGATCGCGTTTCTACCGAGGCGCAGCCGTGGCGAACGGGAATTTATCGGACTGGACGATCTCCCCGGCACCCTGGCCAGGGTGAGTGATGATGCGCCGGTGATCCTGATGGCACATGAGCCGGATATTTTCCCTCAGGTGCCGGACAGGGTGGCCCTGACGATCTCGGGTCATACCCATGGCGGGCAGGTGCGCCTGTTCGGATATTCGCCGGTCGTTCCCTCGGCCTTCGGAAATCGCTATGCCTATGGCCACGTTGTCGAAGCGGAGCGGAACCTGATCGTGTCCGGCGGGCTCGGGTGTTCGATCATGCCGGTCCGCTTCGGGGTTCCGCCGGAAATCACGCTAATCGATCTGGGATTATCCAGCGATGTGGGGGCATCCACTTGAGCCAGAGCGACACAAAACCCGATCCGCTGCGCGATCCCAACGCGCCGGAGCCGACGGGCCTGAGCAAGGACTGGCCGGATCTGGCCGGCCGCATCGAGGGCGACGGCGTGCACCGGCTTGCCGTGCGCGTCTACTATGAGGACACCGATTTCTCCGGCGTCGTCTATCACGCCAGCTACCTGCGCTTCATGGAGCGGGGCCGGTCCGATTTCATGCGCTGGACCGGTATCGACCATAACGATCTGATGGATGCCGATGGCGGGCTTGCGTTTGCCGTGCGCCGGATGATTATCGAGTTCGCCGGTTCGGCGGGGATCGACGACGTGCTGACCGTCGAGACATGGATGGGCGACATGCGTGGCGCCTCGATGCTGGTGAAGCAGCGCGTCCTGCTGGAAGGGCGGCCTATCATCACGGCCGATGTCAAGGTTGCGCTGGTGACGCGGGCGGGAAAGCCGCGGCGCATGCCGCTATGGCTCAGGAAAATCTTCGCTCCCCATGCACCGGAAGGCGCAGATGTGGATGGCCCGGAGTAGAATTTACGCCATCTCCGGCCATTTGCCGCGTTAACCGGCTGCTAACCCTATTCCATCATCTGTCAGGACCGGGTAAACCATCCCTGAGTACGCCCTTGTTCGGCCATAATAGCCAAGCAAGACGCATTCGCCTGAAACGGGCGCCTTAAGCGGGGTGCGGGGCGCCGACAGACATTTTTCCCGGTACTGCGGCTTGATGCGGAGGATTACGGCAGCTCCGTCTGCCAGGTCCGCTGCAGTGAGGCGCCGCGCGCCGGCAGGGCGCATACCGCCCTTCCTGTTCAAGGGGATCCGATGGAAGGTCTCATCGATTCATCCGGCCTGGCGGCGCCGACGGGCGACTTGTCGCTGGTCACGCTGTTCTTTCATGCGCATATCGTCGTCAAGATCGTCATGGTCGGCCTGATCCTGGCATCGGTCTGGAGCTGGGCGATCATCTTTGACCGGGCGATTGTCTATGCCCGCTCGCGCAAGCAGATGAACCGCTTCGAAAAGGTGTTCTGGTCAGGGCATTCGCTGGAGGACCTGTACCGGACGCTTTCGGCGCGGCCGGCCACCTCGATGGCGGCGATGTTCGTTGCCGCCATGCGCGAGTGGCAGCGCAGCCAGGAGCGCAACTCGGGCAGTTTCATGGGCCTGCAGGCACGTATCGAGAAGGTGATGGATGTCACCGTGTCGCGCGAGATCGAGCGGCTGGAACGCCGCCTGATGTTCCTCGCATCCGTCGGATCGACGGCGCCCTTCGTCGGCCTGTTCGGGACCGTGTGGGGCATCATGACAAGTTTTCAGGCCATCGCGGCAAGCGAGAACACGAGCCTCGCCGTCGTTGCGCCGGGCATTGCGGAAGCGCTATTCGCTACCGCGCTCGGCTTGCTGGCGGCGATCCCGGCGACAGTTGCCTACAACAGGTTCGCCTCGGAAGTTTCGCGCCAGACGAGCCGGCTGGAAGGCTTCGCGGACGAGTTTTCGGCCATACTTTCGCGGCAATTGGATGAGCGTATGTGACCGACTTCGCAAGGGGTGCGGGCGCAGGAATCGGACGGAGCGAATATGGGCGCTTCAATGGGCAGCATGAGGGGTAGCCGGCGCGGCAAACGCGGCCGGCATGTCCCCATGAGCGAGATCAACGTGACGCCGTTCGTCGACGTCATGCTGGTGCTGCTCATCGTCTTCATGGTGGCCGCACCTCTGCTCACCGTCGGCGTTCCCATCGACCTGCCGGAAACCCGCGCCAAGGCGCTGCAGAGCGACAAGGACCCGCTGACGGTCACGGTCGCCATGGACGGCAAGGTCTATCTGCAGGACCAGGAAATTCCCATCGACGAACTGGTCGCCAAACTGCAGGCGATTGCCAGCGAGGGATACGAGGAGCGCATCTTCGTGCGCGGTGACAACAAGGTCGGCTACGGGGCGGTCATGCAGGTCATGGGCCGGCTCAACGCGGCCGGATTCAAGCGCATAGGCCTGGTGACCGACCAGGAGAAGAACGGGTAACGGTCGCGTCATGCGTCTTGGCCTCACCATATCCAGCTGTGCCCATGCAGCGGTACTGGTCATGGCGGTCGTCGGGTTTGCCTCGACGAAACCGTTCGAGATCAAACCCGAGGTCGCGCTGCCGGTCGATCTTGTTTCTGTCGAGGAATTCACCAACCTGACGACGGGGCTGAAGTCCGGCGAGATCAAGGAAACGCCGCAAGCGCCGAAGGCTCCGGAAGAAAACAACGCTGAACCGCAACCTGAGCCTCAGCCGGAAGAAAAGCCCGCGCCCGCGCCGCAGCCAACAGCTGCTCCCGAACCGGAACCCGAGCCTGAAAAGGCTGCCGAAGCCGAGCCCGCGCCGCCGCCGGAACCGGAACCCGAGGCGAAGCCGGAGCCGGAAAAACCCAAATACGTGCAGATGCCGAAGCGGATCGAAATGCCAAGGCACCTGCCAAAGCCGCGCCAGCAGGTCGCGCGCAACGAAGCGAGACCGACCCCGCTTACGCCGCAGGCACGCGAGGAGCAGAAGCAATTCGATCCCGATTCCATCGCGGCACTTCTGGACAAGCAGGAGCGCCCGCCTGAATCGGGTGGCGTGACACAGGAAGCCCTGGACGGGCAGGCGTCCCTTGGGGCGCCTACAGGGTTCGCCAACCGTTTGTCGGTCAGTGATATCGATTATCTCAGGCAGCAGATTTCACGCTGCTGGAGCCCGCCGGTCGGCGTGCTCGATGCGGTCGGGCTGATCGTCAAACTCGATCTTGAGCTTAATCTGGACGGGTCGCTGGCCCGCGCGCCGATTGTCGCCAATTCGAGTGGCGAACCGATCTTCACCATTGCCTCGGAGGCCGCGGCGCGCGCCGTTGTGCAGTGCCAGCCCTATACATTGCCGCCGGAGAAATTCGACGTCTGGCGGCGCATGATCGTCAATTTCGACCCTCGTGAAATGGCGGGCGGCTAGCTCATGACCTTGTTGAATTGAAAAGAGAGTACTGATGGCCTTTGATAGCAAGCGCATGACCGGGGGCGGGGGGATGACCACCGTGCAGACGCTGAAGGCTGTTTGCGAGAGTTCGCTGCGGCGCATTGCGGCAAGTGCTGCCGCGATGGCGATTGCCATTCTTGTCCAGCTGAATTGCGTCTCTCCAGCCCACGCCGTCCTGGAAGTCGATGTGACCCGTGGCGTGGTGCAGCCGCTGCCGGTTGCGATTACCGATTTTTCCGGCGCCCAGCCCGATGAGATCAAGGTTGGGCAGGACATTGCCCAGGTCATCACCAGCAACCTGCGCAATTCCGGTCTGTTCGCCCCGATCGATCAGGCTGCCTTCATCGAACGTTCGATCAACTTCGAGGGCCAGCCGGTTTTCCCCAACTGGCGCGTGATCAACGCGCAGGCGCTGGTCAATGGCCGGGTGACGCGCCAGCCTGATGGGCGCCTGCAGGTCGAGTTCCGGTTGTGGGATGTGACGGCGGGTCAGCACATGACCGGCTCGAAGTACTTCACGCAGCCGGCCAACTGGCGCCGTGTCGCGCATATCATTTCCGATGCGATTTACGAGCGGCTGACCGGCGAGAGCGGTTATTTCGATACCCGCGTCGTGTTCGTCGAGGAGAGCGGCCCGAAGAACCAGCGCGTCAAGCGCCTGGCGATCATGGATCAGGACGGGGCCAATCTGCGTTACCTGTCGTCCGGCCGGGATCTGGTGCTGACGCCGCGGTTTTCCCCGTCGAGCCAGGAAATCACCTATATGTCCTACGCCTCGGGAACGCCGCGGGTCTATCTGTTCAACATCGAGACCGGACAGACGGAACTGGTCGGAACCTTCGAGGGCATGACCTTTGCGCCGCGGTTTTCACCGGATGGGCAACGCATCATCATGAGCCTGAACCAGGGCGGCAATTCCAATATCTTCACGATGGATTTGCGCACCGGTCGCACGACGCGGCTTACCAATACGCCTGCGATCGATACATCACCGTCCTATTCGCCGGACGGGCGGCGGATCACGTTCAGTTCCGACCGCACCGGCAGCGAGCAGATTTACGTCATGGGCGCTGACGGGTCCAACGCGCAGCGTGTCAGCAACGGGGATGGCAAGTATTCGACGCCGGTCTGGTCGCCGCGTGGTGATTACATTGCCTTCACCAAGCAAGCGGGTGGGCGATTTGCCATTGGCGTGATGCGTCCGGACGGGTCGGGAGAGCGCATTCTGACCGAGGGCTATCACAACGAGGGGCCTACATGGGCGCCGAACGGACGGGTGCTGATGTTCTTCCGCGACATTCCAGGGGCAGGCGGCGGCGCGCAGCTGTGGTCGGTCGATATCACAGGTTACAACGAGCGGCGGCTGCAGACTCCGGCCTGGGCGTCTGATCCTGCATGGTCACCCTTGATGAAGTAGCTCAAGGCATATAGTTTCCGCGCACCGGTCAGGGGCATTCCGGCTCGCAAAAACCAAAGCGCTCCGCGCTTTTTCACTAATGAAGGATCACCGGACAAGAGAGCGCAAGCCAGCTCTGCCAAGGGGCAAATAATCTTCGTTCGCACGCTTCGTTAAGCATGTTTGCGAACGCTCGGTTAACGGCAAAGATGGTAGTAAATGCGCAATGAATCCGGTCGGTAGAAATGGAGTAACCGGGATGCTTGGACTATCTAACGGGGCCCGTATCGTGCGCATCGCAATCTGCTTTGCGCTGGCCCTGACTGTTGCCGCGTGCGCGAACCGCAATCAGGGCCCAGGTGCCGGCGGCACCAATGCACCTCCTGGTTCGGCGCAGGAATTTGTCGTCAATGTTGGCGATCGCGTGTTTTTCACCGTCGATTCGTCTGTGCTGACGGAAGCTTCCAAGGCCACGCTGCAGCGTCAGGCGCAGTGGCTGAACCAGTATCAGAAGTACACCTTCACCGTGGAAGGCCATGCGGACGAGCGTGGCACGCGCGAGTATAACATCGCTCTTGGTGCACGGCGTGCCGCCGTCACCCGCGATTATCTTGCAAGCCTTGGCGTTTCGCCGTCGCGGATGCGCACGGTTTCCTACGGCAAGGAACGTCCTGTCGCGGTTTGCGACAATGCGTCCTGCTGGAACCAGAACCGCCGTGCGGTGACGGTGCTCAACAACGCCACGAACTGATCAGAAGCGTTATCCGCATATAGCGGGCCGGCACCTTGCGGTGCCGGCCCGTATTGCGTTTGGGTGTGCCCGAAAGCCGCACTTTGGGCATATTCGCGGCTATGCTAGATCGCATCACGATCCGCGTATGATGCGGCAATGGGTTCGGGGTCTATTCGGCTATGTCCGTTCGTTCATCTGCCTTGCCGGCAGCCATCCTTTTCTTCATGGCCAGCTTTGTTCCTTCGCAGGCGCAGATTGCCGCAGACGGAGATACGGCAAATCGTCTGAATGCGATTGAAGAACAATTGCGCATGCTGACCGGCGAAGTTGACAGGCTGTCGTTGCGGGTACGCCAGCTCGAGGCCGCAGCCGGTGTTGCCGGGGCGGGAGCGGTTGCCGCGCCAGCCGGCAATACCGGAGTGCCGCAGCCTGTGGGCGAGGGCGGCCTAACGCAGCTTGGCGCGCCGCCAGCTAATCTCGGCCAGTTGCGCACCGACCAGAATGGTCAGCCGCTGGACCTGACGGGCCTTTCGAATGCGATGCCGGCCGGCACAGTGGGAAGCGGTTCTCCCGCGCCGGTCCTGACACCCCCCAGTGCGGTGGCCACGGCTTCGGACGGACCTCCGCCGCGGGACGCCTATGATGTTGCCTACAGTCATGTCCTGCGGGGCGATTATGCCGCTGCCGAGCAAGCCTTTGGTGAATTCATCGAGCGCTATCCTGACAACGAGCTTGTTCCCAATGCCAAGTTCTGGATCGGGGAAAGCTTCTTTCAGCGTGGCGACTACCACAATGCGGCGCGCGCGTTCCTCGACAGTTCCCAGTCGCACCCCGATTCGGCCAAGGCGCCCGAGAGCCTGCTGAAGCTGGGGCTGTCGCTGGCCGCGTTGCAGCAGCGCGAGCCTGCCTGCTCGACACTGAACGAACTGATGCGCCGGTATCCGCGCGCGGAACCCTCCGTGCATGATCAGGCACAGGCCGAGATCCGGGCACTTGGCTGCTGACAAGCCAACTCCTGTCGGTGAAGCCGAGGCCGGCGAGCTTTTCTGCGGCCTCGTCAGTGAAATGGCCATTGCCGTCGCCGTATCGGGCGGACCGGATTCGCTGGCGCTTGCCGCGCTGATGGCGCGCTGGCGGGATCAATTGAACGATCCGCCAAGGCTCCATGCGCTGGTGGTCGATCACGGCCTTCGTCCTGAATCGGCAGTTGAGGCGCAACGCACCGGGCGCACACTCAAGGCCCTGGGTCTTGACGCCACCATCGTGACCCTGTCGGGCTTGCCGGCATCCAACGTTCATGCTGCGGCACGCGTTGCACGATATGACGCCATGACGGACTGGATGGCGCTGAACGGGTTCGACGTTCTGGCGACGGCACATCACCGCGACGATCAGCTTGAAACGGTGATCATGCGCATGGCGCGAGATACCGATGCCGGTATTGCCGGTATCCCGGCGTCGGGCTGGTGGGCGGACCGGCGCCTGGTGCGGCCATTGCTGAGCCTGCCGAAATCGCGGCTTGTTGCGACCGTGCGGTCTTTCGGGCTCGATCCCGTTCTCGATCCGTCGAATGATGATCCGCGTTTCGAGCGCGCACGCGTGCGCCATGCGATCATGCAAGGACAGTTGCCGATGCCCGGACCAGAACTGCTCACGCGGGCGCAGGCGGCGGCTGAAGCACAGGACGAACTGGATACAGCCGCATGGAAACTGGCGGGCGGCACGCTGCAACTTTATCCGCACGGGATTGCATGTCTGGACGTGGCTGCATTCATGGACGCCGACCGGCGTGTCCGTAGCTGGTTGCTAAGGTCGGTTGCCCGCGACATGGGGGGCAACACGGTTCCGCCGGCGCGTGAGAAGCTTGACCGTCTTGAGCAGAGGCTCAGCGATTTTGCCACCGGAGACAGATCGGCGGGTTTTGCCGGCGCGACCCTTGCGGGTGTGCGGTTTCAGCGTGCGCTGGGACCTTCCCGGCGCGGGATGATCGTGATTTCACGCGAAAGGGGGCGCAACGCCGCATCGCCAACTGCGCTAAGAGCGGGGCAATCCTGTCTGTTCGGGAGGTGCTTCCGGGTAATCACTTCGTATGAACATACGTATGAGGGCCTGCATATCGCCACGCGGCAGGGTCTTGCACGTTCCAAGATGGAAGATTTGCCAGATACGATCCCCGCTTCGGTTATGGCTGGTATTCCCTTTGTTTTAAGCGGAGAAACCCCGCTTTTCCCCCTTATTTCGGATGAGGCGCGGGCGAAGATGATCCGGGCGCGTTGGTGTGGTTTGAGGTTTGGCAAGCTCAGGGTTGAAGCGCGGTGTTAACCGGCATGGCAGAAACCCTGCGACAGATGCGCCTCTTTGCTTCACTTCGGGCGCTTCGGTTCCTATGTTAACCAGAACAGATCGGTGAGGGGACGCGACGCGTATTTCGTCTTGCACGACTGGCCGGGTTTCATGGAACATCCGGCAGGATGCAATGTTTGATGCAGATGCCTAATTTCCGGCATCTTGTGCGCACAGTGTGGCATTGCCGATCAGCGAATTTCTCCCCGTTCCGGGGCTGATGCTGACCCTTTGAGAGGCGCTTCATGAACTCGAATTTCCGGAACCTTGCGTTGTGGGTCGTGATCGGCCTGTTGCTGATCGCGCTTTTCAACCTGTTCCAGAGCCCGACCCCGCGCTCCAGTGCGACCGAGATCAGCTACTCGCAACTGCTCAACGACGTCGATAACGGCCAGGTCCGTTCGGTGACGATATCGGGCAATGAGGTGAGCGGTCAGTACAACGACGGGCGGGTTTTCCAGAGCTACATTCCAGCCGATGCCAATTTCGTCGACCATCTGGCAACCAAGGGCGTGCAGATCACCGCGCAGCCGCCCGCAGACAGGGCGCCCTCGCTGCTCGGCATTCTCGTGTCCTGGTTCCCGATGCTGCTGCTGATCGCGGTGTGGATTTTCTTCATGCGCCAGATGCAAGGCGCTGGCGGCAAGGCGATGGGTTTCGGCAAGTCCAAGGCCAAGCTGCTGACCGAGGCGCACGGGCGCGTCACCTTCGAGGACGTTGCCGGCGTCGAGGAAGCCAAGGTCGATCTGGAGGAGATCGTCGAATTCCTGCGCGACCCGCAGAAGTTCCAGCGGCTCGGCGGCAAGATTCCGCGCGGCGTGCTGCTCGTCGGTCCTCCCGGTACCGGCAAGACGCTGCTGGCGCGTGCGGTTGCCGGCGAGGCCAATGTGCCGTTCTTCACGATCTCGGGTTCCGACTTCGTCGAGATGTTCGTCGGTGTCGGCGCGAGCCGTGTCCGCGACATGTTCGACCAGGCGAAGAAGAACGCCCCGTGCATCATCTTCATCGACGAAATCGATGCGGTTGGCCGTCATCGTGGTGCCGGTCTTGGCGGTGGCAACGATGAACGCGAGCAGACGCTGAACCAGTTGCTGGTCGAGATGGACGGTTTCGAGGCCAATGAGGGCATCATCCTCATCGCCGCGACCAACCGTCCCGACGTGCTCGACCCCGCGCTGCTGCGTCCGGGCCGCTTCGACCGTCAGGTCGTCGTGCCGAACCCGGATGTCATGGGACGCGAGAAAATCCTCAACGTGCATATCCGCAAGGTTCCGTTGGCGCCCGATGTCGATCTCAAGGTGATCGCGCGCGGTACGCCGGGCTTTTCCGGCGCCGATCTCGCCAACCTCGTGAACGAAGCCGCCCTGCTGGCGGCCCGGCGCAACAAGCGTCTCGTCACCATGGCCGAGTTCGAGGATGCCAAGGACAAGGTGATGATGGGTGCGGAGCGCCGCGCCATGGTCATGACCGAGGAAGAAAAGCGCCTGACCGCCTATCACGAGGCCGGTCACGCCATCGTCGCGCTCAACGTGCCGGCGACCGATCCGGTCCACAAGGCGACGATCATTCCGCGCGGGCGTGCGCTCGGCATGGTCATGCAGTTGCCTGAACGCGACAAGCTGTCGATGTCCTACGAGCAGATGACCTCGCGCCTGGCAATCATGATGGGTGGCCGCGTGGCGGAAGAGGAAATCTTCGGTTGGGACAAGGTCACGTCGGGTGCGTCGTCCGATATCGAGCAGGCAACCAAGCTTGCCCGCATGATGGTGACCCGCTGGGGTTTCTCGGACCAGCTCGGCACGGTTGCCTATGGCGAGAACCAGGAGGAAGTGTTCCTCGGTCACTCGGTATCGCGTCAGCAGAACGTTTCGGAAGAGACCGCGCAGAAGATCGATGCGGAAATCCGCCGCTTTGTCGAGGAAGGCTATGCGGAAGCACGGCGCATCCTGACCGAGAAGCGGGATCATCTCGAGGCCCTGGCGCAGGGACTTCTCGAATACGAGACGCTGTCGGGCCCGGAAATCCGTGATCTGCTGGATGGCAAGCCGCCGATCCGCGATGCTGACCTCGACAAGCCGACATCGCGCGGTTCCTCGATCCCCAAGACCGGCAAGGCCAAGCCCAAGAAGGGCGGCGAGCCGGATGCGGGCGGCATGGAGCCTCAGCCGCAGGGGTGAGGTCCGGTGCTTTAGCGCGAAAACGAACCACAAAGGCCGGCATTATGCCGGCCTTTTCCTTTTTGTGCGTCGATGTGTTTGCGCGTGCAAAGACTGTGCAGTGCGCGCATGATGCTACGGATATGTAACCTGCTTTGGGTGTCCGGGATGCGTCTTCTGCAATGCTTGTGCGGCCTGACAATATTGGCGGCATTCGCGGCAGCGAGTGCGCAGGCCGAGCCGTTCTGCGATTCCGTCGCGGACGTCTTTGCAAATCTGCAGAGCGAAGAGATGCGCGGCAGCAGTGTTCCCGATAGCGGTTACTGGGAAGCGACGCGCGTCCTGCCGGGAATGGGTGAATGCGGGATCGCGGTCGATATCGACGCACAACAATTCTATTTCTGCGACCTGCCGGGCAATTACGGACGCGAAAGCGCGGAAACCGAGATGGAGCGCCTGCTGGCGTCCTTGCTCGCCTGCGCGCCGGGAGCGGAAGCCGATCGGCTTGTCGATGACCAGGAGCTGCCGATGGTGATCTTGCCTCTTAACGAGGAGCGTGAGGCGATGCTGACCATGACGGCGGTACCGGGCCGCGAAGAGCTCTTCACCGTGACGATCACCTTGTCCGAATAAGCTGCTCGGAATCTTGGTCTGTCAGTTCGTAATGCCCTGATCGCGCAAGTTGTCGACGATTGTCGATGTCGTGTTGCGGTCGAGCGCGCGATCGAGCTCCTGGCGCGACGGGCTTTGGACCCGTGTGCTCGGTTTTGGCTTGGGTGCCGCGACGCTGGCAGCTTCGCGGCCGCGGCGGCCAACATGGATGGTCTTTTCGTTCACCTGATAAACAAGCTGCGGGCACGCGCCATTGACCAGCTCGACGGGGCAATAGCTTGGCCGCGGCGGGTAGAAGGTTACCTGCAGATGGTGACTGTTGGATTTTTCTCCGCCGACGGACAGGCCGGCGCCGAAGATGCTGTCCTTGCCGATGGGGACCGAGCTTACACGGGCAGACGCATCGCCGGTCATGCTGATCTCGAAGGACAGATTGTAGTCGAGCTGGGTAACGTTGGTGTGGGTGGCGGTAATCGATTCACGGATGCGGGCAAACAGGTCGGCAAAGCCGATCTTGCCGAGCAGCATGATCCGCTTGCCCCGGAAGTAGAGGGCATCGTCGCAGATCGTGTCGTAAACCGGATCGCTGAGGCCGCTCAGCGATTCATTGAAGTAGATGCGTTCGGTTTTCGCGCCATAACCGCTGATGCCCGACGACAGGCCGATCGAGAATACTCCCGGATTGATGGGAATGACGAAATTGGCGCTGGCACCGGCATCGCCGGTATTGAAGACTTTCAGGGAAATCTGCAGGGCTGACAGCCAGTCTCCGGCAAGGTCGGCATTGTCGCGATAGGCGTCGCGCAATTCACATTTGACGTTGCGCAGCACATCGGTGGGCGTCACGTCATAGACCGTTGCTTTCGGAGTCGTCGCGCAACCCGATACGAGAGCTGCAAAGGTTGCGGCAATGATACCGGATACCCTGCGCATGATCTGACGCCCTCGATACTCTCGAACCCCACCCGTGTGAGGGGGAGTGAAGGAAAAATCCGCTTGTTGTTCAATCGGAAAATGCCGATTGCCGGAATCGCTTACTGATGTGAGGCGTTCCTGCGACACCGTAAACGTGCGTAGTGCCGGCTTCGGATATGTTAACCGTGCGGCAAAAATACGCCTGCGATTGCGTGGCGTTCATACGAAACGTGAACCGGAATATGTTACGCCGTTGGTACAGGAATTTACTGCGCGGACCCGCTTGTGGGCGTTAAAAGACCGGTCTGCAGGCAAAGAAACGTTTCGGGGGTTGTCCAGATGGCGCGGAGCTATTTCGGAACCGATGGTATCCGGGGGCAGGCGAACAAGTTTCCAATGACGCCGGAAATTGCCATGAAGGTTGGCATGGCGGCGGGAACGGCGTTTCGCCGCGGCGCGCACCGCCACCGGGTTGTGATCGGCAAGGATACGCGCCTGTCCGGCTACATGATCGAGAACGCGCTTGTTGCCGGCTTCACCTCGGTGGGCATTGACGTCTTCCTGCTCGGACCCATGCCGACACCTGCGGTTGCCATGCTGACGCGCTCGATGCGGGCCGACCTCGGTGTGATGATCTCGGCTTCGCATAACGCGTTTCAGGACAATGGCATCAAGCTGTTCGGCCCCGACGGCTACAAGCTTTCCGACGAGACGGAAAAGCAGATCGAAACGCTGATTTCCTCCGACCTCGCCGAGTATCTTGCCAAGCCGCAGGCGCTGGGCCGGGCCAAGCGGATCGACTCCACCCATGCGCGCTACATCGAATATGCCAAGCGCACCCTGCCGCGGAACATGGAATTCGACGGTTTGCGCGTCGTGGTCGACTGCGCTCATGGCGCAGCCTACAAGGTCGCTCCGGAAGCGCTTTGGGAGCTGGGCGCGGATGTCTTTTCCATTGGCGTCGAGCCGAACGGCTTCAACATCAACAAGGAATGCGGATCGACATCCACCGATGCCCTTGTCGCAAAGGTGCATGAAGTGCGGGCCGACATCGGTATTGCGCTCGATGGCGATGCGGACCGGGTCATTCTTGTCGATGAACACGGCAAGGTGGTCGACGGCGACCAGCTGATGGCGGTTGTCGCGCAGTACTGGGCCGAGGAAGGCCGCCTGTCGCGAAACGGTATCGTGGCGACGGTGATGTCCAATCTCGGGCTGGAGCGTTATCTTGCCTCGATCGGGCTCGAAATGGCGCGTACGCCGGTTGGTGACCGCTATGTTGTCGAGCACATGCGCGAGCACGGCTACAACGTCGGCGGCGAACAGTCCGGCCATATCGTATTGTCTGATTTCACCACGACGGGGGACGGGCTTGTCGCCGCGCTGCAGGTGCTTGCCGTGGTCAAGCAGTCCGGGCAGACAGTCAGCGAGGTTTGCCACCGTTTCGAGCCGCTGCCGCAGGTCATGCGCAATGTGCGCTATAGCGGTGCTTCGCCGCTCAAGGGCAAGACCGTGACCGAGGCGATTGCCGAGGCGCAAGCCCGGCTTGAGGGCATCGGGCGCCTTCTGGTACGGGCTTCGGGGACCGAGCCGGTCATCCGGGTCATGGCCGAGGGCGAGGACCCGGATGTGGTGGAATCGACGGTCACCGAGCTTGCCGAAACGATCGGCAAGTCCAGCTGACGCGTTTTCGGTTTCCTTGAGTCAGGAAACCGCTCTTTCTTGTTTTGACGCAAATGCGGACGGAAAACCGGCTTCCGTTTCGCGGAAAAACGATTCACTGGATCGTTTTTGTTTCCGCTCAACTCCTGGATTTGCTCACTCAGAGACACTTCTTCAGAGCGGCGAAAAATCGCGTGACATCCTCTTCGTCGTTATAGAGGTGCGGCGTGACGCGGATCGACGTGCCGCGCACGCTGACGAAGACATTGTCGGCTGCCAAGCGTTTCACCAGATTGTCCGGCAGGCCATCTGCCCGCGACAGGCCGAGAAAATGCCCGGCGCGTGCATGCGCGGGAGGGCTGGTAAGGCCGAGGCTCTCGGCTTCTGCGGCGATATGAGCGGTTTTTTCTCCCAGCGTCGCTGCGATGTTTGAGACGCCCCAGTCCAGCAATTGCTGAAGAGCGGCCTCAAGCATCGGCATCAGGTGGAAGTTCGCGCGCTCACCCATATCAAAACGTTGCGCGCCGGGCTGATAGTCGCTGACGTAGTCAACGAGACCGGCGAAATCCTCCGAGCCCTTGCGTCCGATCCAGCTTTCCTCGAGCGGTTGTCCGTTCTGGCGAT
The DNA here is from genome assembly GCA_020637855.1 of Rhodobiaceae bacterium. Taxonomy (GTDB): domain Bacteria; phylum Pseudomonadota; class Alphaproteobacteria; order Rhizobiales; family Tepidamorphaceae; genus JACKJK01. Next base: position 16,789 of record JACKJR010000009.1, read on the forward strand.
GCGGGGCGACATAGAGGAGGCCAAGCGAATACGGACCCGTCAGCCATTTGTAGCTGGCTATCGCGGCGAAGTCGGCTCCCGTCCCGGCAATGTCGATGGGCAACGCCCCGGCTGACTGGCTCAAGTCCAGCACAAGCGCGGCGCCAACTTTCTTGCATGCTGCTGAAACGCGTTTGAGATCCACCAGTGAACCGTCAGCCCAATGGCAGTGCGGTGTCGCCACGATGGCTGTCGAGGGAGTGATGGCAGCTTCGATCGCTGAGGCCCAGTCGAGCGCATTGCCGGAGGAAAGGGCTTGCGCGCGAAGCACGGTGCGGATATTCGCGCCGGCCGCTTCGGCCCTGCGCTGCCATGAGTAGACATTGGAGGGGAACTGTTCCTCCAGCAGGATGATGTCCTGACCTGCCTGAAGTGGAAGGTTCAGTGCGGCAGTTGCGATGCCGTATGAAGCCGCCGGCGCGAAAGCGTAGTCGGCAGGCGTGCCTCCAAGCAGAGCTGCGGCCAGGTTTCTTACGCGATCTGCGGGGATGAAGAAATCATCCGGTACAAGCGTCCATGGTCTGACTTTTGCGGCTATGCCACCTGCGCCCGCCGCCATCACCTTGTGTGACAGGGGGCTGACATAGGCGCAATTGAGGTAGGCGACATCGCGGGGAATGTCGAATGCGCCGCGTTGGCTGGGCAGGATCTCCGTCATGGCATGTGCTCACGGTTGGGGCTTTGCTGGCTTCAGTTTTCATTAACACATGAGGCGGTGTAATTAATATAGAATTAATAAACATCCGTATTTAGAATGTATTTACCTTTCTTAAATCAACCATAACGCATCCCAATCACGTTATTTTTCAATAAGTTTCAAGCATATGATATGATTATCGTGGTTAAATAACGTAGTTAAGCCCCGATTAACTTCCATACGTCATAGTCATTCCCGGTTTTAGTTGATCCCGGTCCAGGGGTATCGAACCCGGGGTCCCAGTAAGGGTTTAAGACAATGACGAGCGCCAGCAATGTAAAGTACGCGATCGCTATGATCGCTGGACTGGCTGCGACCGGGACTGCCGGAGCGGCCGATCTTCTCCCTCCGCCGCCGCTTCCCGAGCCGCCGACCATTCACGTGGGTGGAGGGCTCTACCTGCGCGGTTATATCGGTATGACCAATCAGAAAGTCGGCAGCCTCGACAACGTGCAGTTCGCGACGGCCGATGTCACATGGGTTAGCGAGCCCGGCTTTGATGCTTCGCCGCTGTTCGGCGCCGGTATCGGCTGGACGATCAATAACTGGTTCCGGGTCGATGCGACGGGTGAATATCGTGGCCGCGCCACGTTCCATGCCATGGACATTTACGACACCAATCCGCCCGATTCCAACATCGACGGCTCCAACGAGTACGGTGGTGCAAAGTCCGAGTGGCTGTTCCTGGCCAACGCTTATGCCGATCTCGGCACATGGCACGGCATCACGCCGTATGTGGGTGCCGGTATTGGTGCTTCGCGCAACACGATCCACAACTTCACCGACATCAACACGCCGAATGCCGGTGCTGCCTATGGTGCGACGAAATCGCAGTGGGATCTTGCATGGGCGCTGCATGCGGGCATGGGTTATCAGGTCACGGACCGTCTGACGATCGATCTGGCTTACCGCTACCTCGACATGGGTGACGGTGTCACCGGTGATCTGATCGCCTATGACGGCACCAATACGGTCTACAACCCGATGCACTTCAAGGACCTGACGTCGCATGACGTCATGCTCGGCATCCGCTGGAATTTCGATGCGCCGGAACCGGTCATGGATCTTCCGCCGGCTCCGCCGATCTACAAGCACTAGGCTGGACAAAAGAATCCCCGCCCCGAACGGGGCGGGCACACAGGCTCTGGAGAGCGCGTACCCGAGTTCCATCAGTCATGACTGGGCCGCCGGCATTTGCCGGCGGCTTTTCTTTTTCAGGCAAGACTCATCACTTAGGCGCATACGCGTCTTTCCGGCTTGACGAAATCAGACGCCTACGTCATCACCGTAAACGGGCCACCCCTCCCCACCGAGGGGCGACTATCTGTGAGGGTAGATGACATGACAGATACGACGAAACCGGCTTTGAAGCCGGCCAATCCCCGATTCTCTTCCGGTCCCTGCGCAAAACGTCCCGGCTGGACGCCCGACGTTCTCGGCAACGTATTGCTGGGCCGTTCCCACCGATCAAAACCAGGCAAGGCGCGTCTTCAGCACGCGATAGACCTGACGCGCAAGGTGCTTCAGGTGCCCGATGAATACCGCATCGGCATCGTGCCGGCGTCTGACACCGGCGCTGTCGAAATGGCGCTGTGGACCATGCTGGGCGTGCGCGGTGTCGACATGCTGGCATGGGAAAGCTTTGGCTCCGGCTGGGTCACCGATGTGATCAAGCAGCTCAAGCTTGCCGATGTGCGCGTGATCGAGGCGCCCTATGGCGAACTGCCCGATCTCTCTTCCGTCGATACCAAGACCCGCGACGTGGTGTTCACATGGAACGGCACGACCTCGGGCGTGCGGGTGCCCAACGGCGACTGGATTTCAGCCGACCGTGAAGGTCTGACGATCTGCGATGCGACTTCGGCAGCTTTCGCGCAGAGGCTCGATTGGGCCAAGCTCGATGTCGTCACCTACTCCTGGCAGAAGGTGCTGGGCGGGGAAGCGGCGCACGGCATGCTTATCCTGTCTCCGCGCGCCGTCGAGCGGCTCGAGACCTTCACGCCGGACCGGCCATTGCCGAAAATTTTCCGCCTCACCAAGGGCGGCAAGCTGATCGAGGGTGTCTTCGTTGGCGAGACGATCAACACGCCGTCGATGCTTTGCGTCGAGGACTACATCGATGCGCTGGAATGGGCCGATGGTCTTGGCGGGCTCGACGGGCTGGTTGCCCGCGCCGATACCAACCTTGCCGTCGTTGCCGACTGGGTTGAACGGACACCGTGGATCGCCTTCCTGCCGAAGGTCGAGGCCACCCGATCTAACACTTCCGTGTGCCTCTCCATCGTCGACCCGGCGGTAACCGCGCTCGACGCCAAGGCGCAGGGCGCCTTCGCCAAGGCGATCGTGTCGCGGCTTGAGGCGGAGAACGTCGCGCTCGACATCGGCAGTTACCGCGATGCGCCTCCGGGCCTTCGTATCTGGACCGGCGCGACCATCGAGGTATCCGACCTCGAGGCTCTGATCCCGTGGATGGATTGGGCGTTTGCCGCCGAACTCGCCGCGCTCAAGGCTGCGGCCTGACATCACTCACCGGGCGGAAGACCGCCCGGGTTTTCCCTTGCAACAAACATGCGTCTGCGCCGATCGCAGGCTTGCAGGCGCGCATATCAGGAGACCTGACTCATGGCACCGCGTGTCCTCATTTCCGACAAGCTGTCGGACGCCGCCGTCGATATTTTCAAGAACCGCGGCATCGATGTCGATTTCCAGCCGGACCTCGGCAAGGACAAGGATGCCCTTGTCCGCATCATCAACGATTACGACGGCATCGCCATCCGCTCCGCGACCAAGCTGACCGAGAGTGTTCTGCGCGATGTCGACAGGCTGAAGGTGATTGGCCGTGCGGGTATTGGCGTCGACAACGTCGATGTTCCGGTGGCGAGCTCCAAGGGCATCATCGTGATGAATACGCCGTTCGGCAATTCGGTGACGACGGCGGAACATGCCATCTCGCTGATGCTGGCGCTGGCGCGCGAGATTCCGGAAGCCGACCGTTCCACTCAGGCCGGCAAGTGGGAGAAGAACCGCTTCGTCGGTGTCGAGATCACCGGCAAGACGCTTGGTGTGATCGGTTGCGGCAACATCGGCTCCATCGTCATCGACCGGGCACAGGGCCTGCGCATGAAGGTAATCGGTTTCGATCCGTTCCTGTCGCCTGAACGGGCCATGGAGCTTGGCGTCGAAAAGGTCGAGCTAGACGAGCTTCTGGCGCGCGCCGATTTTATCACGCTGCACACGCCGCTGACCGACAAGACCCGGAATATTCTCTCCGCCGACGCCATCAACAAGACGAAGAAGGGTGTGCGCATCGTCAATTGCGCGCGTGGCGGGTTGCTGGATGAGACGGCACTTCGAGCGGCATTGGAAAGCGGCCATGTTGCCGGTGCCGCGCTCGATGTGTTCTCGGAAGAGCCCGCGAAGGAGAACGTCCTGTTTGGGGCGCCGAACCTGATCTGCACACCGCACCTTGGCGCGGCAACGCATGAAGCGCAGGAAAAGGTTGCCCTGCAGGTGGCAGAACAGATGGCCGACTATCTGCTGACCGGTGCAGTGACCAACGCGCTCAACATGCCATCGATCTCGGCGGAGGAAGCGCCGCGCCTGACACCTTACGTCAAGCTTGCCGAATCGCTTGGTTCCTTTGCCGGCCAATTGACCGAAACCGGTATCAAGGCCATTCGCCTCGAATTCGAGGGCGATGTGGCGGAGATGAACGTCAAGGCACTGACCGCAGCGGCGCTTGCAGGCGTCATGCGGCCAGTACTTCAGGACGTCAACATGGTGTCTGCGCCGATCATGGCCAAGGAACGCGGCATCAAGATCGAGGAAATCCGGCGGGGCCAGCAGGGGGCGTATGAAAACTATATCCGCCTGACCGTCGTCACCGAACGCCAGGAGCGGTCGGTGGCCGGAACCGTGTTCTCCGACGGCAAGCCGCGGATCATCCAGATCAAGGGCATCAACATGGAGGCTGAACTCGGGCCGAACATGATTTACGTCACGAACGACGACAAGCCGGGTTTCATCGGTGCCATCGGGACGCTGTTCGGCAATGCTGGCGCCAATATCGCGACGTTCAACCTCGGACGCACGGCGCCGGGCGCGGATGCGATCTGCCTGCTCGAAGTGGATCAGCCGGCACCTGCGGACCTGCTCGACAAGGTGCGTGCGCTGCCGATGGTCAATCAGGTCAAGCCGCTCAGTTTCTGAGTGGCTGATCACTTGGCCGCGGTGATGCCGTAATCGGCTGCAATCTGACGAACCGGGTGGGGGCGATACGTGGAGGAGCCCCCATGCCGTTCAATTCCATTCACCGCGCTTTTTTTCCGTTCACGCACAATTCCCCCGGATCAAGCCCGGGGTCATGTGCTCTGCGGGGGCGGCCTTCCGGCCGATCGCGCGGTCGCGTTCCTCGCACCTTCGAAGCGTCGCTTCTCAGGCGCTCTGCCGGAATTCTCGCTTTCACCGCAAGCTCGCTTCTTGCCAGTACCGCGCTGGCGGAAGATTTCAATCCGCAAAGCCGGATCGGTGCGGTCACCGTGTTCCCCGAAGGGGCCGAGATTACGCGGCAGGCGGCGCTGGAGATGCCTGCGGGCGCTCACCGGATCGTCTTCGAAAGACTTCCCGATGGCATCCGGCCCAATGATGTTCGCGTCGAGGGGCTGGCGGATGGCAATCTTGTCATTCAGGCGGTCGATGTCGCCCGTGTACCGGTGACCGGTGACCCGGCGCAGACCAACGCGCTTCGTAAGGAACGCGAAGAGCTTGGCGACAACAAAGAGCTGCTGGAAGGCCGCATCCGCACCGCCGAGGTTCAGCGGCAGATGATCATGATGCTGGTGCGTCCGCCGGCGGTGCCCAAGGATGTGGCGCTTGCCCAGCCGCCGATGCCGCCGGATCAGCTGTTCGCCTTCATTGCCGAACGGCACGCGGAGATCGAAGAAACGATCCGCAAGGCGCAGCAGGACATCCGCGATATCGACCGGCGCATCGCCGAGATCGACCGTGAACTCTCACGCACCAGCGGCGAGCAGGAATGGGCGAGCCGAATTACCGTTTCCGTCAATGCGCAAGGCGACGTGCAAGGCAAGCTCAGGCTGCGCTACCGGCTCAGAGATGCTTCCTGGCAACCGGTCTATGATGCACGGCTCGATACGTCTGCTGAGACAGCTAAGCTGCAGCTGACGCAGCGCGCGCTGGTGCGTCAGCACACAGGCGAAGACTGGAACGGCGTGGCGTTGACGCTTGCGACCGCCCGCCCGCAGGGTAGCACCGCTGCCCCCGATGTGCAGGTTCGCTATGTCGGTTTTGCCCGCCCGGTTCCGCGCGAACGGGCGATGGGCGGTGCCCTGTATGATGACCGCAGCGCATCCGCGGAAGTCGCCGCGCCAGCGCCGGAACCTGAAGCCGTTATGAGAAAAGAGATGGAAGAGAGCCGCGCAGCGGTCACCGATCTTGGCTTCGATGCGGTCTACAGTGTTCCGGGTCTTGCCGATATTCCGGCGACGGACGATTCGCGCCTGGTACTTGTCGGTGATCATGACGTGGACTCGAAAATGGAAGCGCGGATCGTGCCGGCTGTGCGCGAGGCCGCATTCCTGACGGTCAGCTTTTCCCATAAGGGCGCGGCACCCCTGCCGCCCGGCACGGTACGGCTGTTCCGCGATGGCGTGTTCGTCGGCGAGGGACACCTGCCGCTCGCCAATCCGGGCCAGAAGACCGAGCTTGGCTTTGGCATCGACGAGCGCATCGAGGTGACGCGCCGGCTGGTTTCGAAACAGCGCGGCGAGGAGGGTATTTTCTCCAGAGCGCGCACGGACACCAACGACTGGCGTACGGTGATCGCCAATCACCATAGTGTGCCGATCGATGTCGTCGTGCTGGAAAGCCTGCCGCAGACGCTGGACGAGAAGATCAACGTGTCGCCACTCTCCACCAACGATCCCGCCGACGAGAGCGACGTTGACGGCAAGAGCGGGGTTCAGGCGTGGCGCTTCACACTCGATGCTCAGGGAGAGCGCACGCTCGCGTTCGGCTACCGGATCGACTGGCCGCAGGGCCAGAACGTCGTACTCGGGATGAGGTAATTCCAGCGGCCTGCAATTGGGCGATCAAGTTGCGGACCGGCCTGCACTGCGTGGCCGGTCTGCGAAATAAGCGATGGTGATGGTTTGCCGGTTGCGTTACCGGTAATCGTTGGGCCGGCTGCAATAACGGCTGGCCAATGCCAAACGAGAGACGAAGGCCTTGCGCATCTCCGCCCGGGCATTTCGCCACCGGACGGGAAAAACGCGCCGCATGACCTCACATGTGCCAACGGGCGAAGAGCCGGCAGAAGCCGACCGTTTCGCAGCGTTCCGTCACCGGGCTTATCTGCGCTTCTGGCTGGGCCGGTTTCTTTGCACCTTTGCGGTCAATATCGTCTCCGTCGCGATTGGCTGGCAGATCTATGACCTGACTCGCAATCCATTCGATCTGGGGTTCGTCGGTCTCATCGAATTCATGCCGGCGTTGCTGCTCGTGCTGGTCACGGGAGCTGCCGCCGACCGTTTCGGGCGGCGAATGATCATGTCGCTGTCCGCGTTTGCAGAGGCGGTCTGCGCGCTTGCGCTGCTGTATCTCAGCCTGACGGGTCTGACCTCGGTTATGCCGGTTTTCGTGGTGCTGGCCTTGTTCGGTATTGCGCGAGCGTTCTTCTCGCCCGCCGCCGCCGCCTTGCTTGCCAATGTCGTGCCGCCGAAGGATTTCGCCAATGCGGTCGCCTGGTATTCCTCGGCCTGGCAGACCGCCTCGATTGTCGGTCCCGCCGTAGGTGGACTGCTCTACGGTGTATCTGCTGAAGCGGCTTATGCCGGGGCTGCCGCGATGATGGTTGCCGGGGGCGTGCTTTCGCTGTTGATCCCCAAACCGGCACAGCACACGCAAACCGAGCGGGTGACACTGGAGACGCTGCTCGCCGGCTTCGCTTACGTCTGGCGTGAGAAGATCGTGCTGGGAGCGATTTCGCTCGACCTGTTCGTCGTGTTGCTCGGTGGCGTTGTCGCGCTGCTACCGGTCTTTGCCCGCGATATTCTCGATCTCGGACCGACCGGGCTCGGCCTGTTGCGTGCAGCTCCCGGCATTGGTGGGATCACGATGGCCGTCTGGCTATCGGGCGGCAAGGTCCGCGACCACGCCGGGCTGATCATGTTCGCTTGCGTAGCGGTATTCGGGCTTGCCAATCTCGTCTTCGGGGTTTCGACGCTCGCCTGGCTGTCGATCCTGATGCTGGCCCTTGCAGGGGCCGCCGACATGGTCAGCGTCTATATCCGCGAAACACTGATCCAGATATGGACACCGGATCGGCTGCGCGGCCGGGTCAATGCGATCAACATGGTCTTCATCGGTGCTTCGAACGAGCTGGGCGTGTTCCGCGCCGGAACCATGGCCGGTTTCATCGGGGCGGTACCGGCCGTGGTGCTGGGTGGCGCGGGTGCAGTCGTGGTTGCAGGCGTGTGGGCCTGGCTGTTCCCACAACTGCGCAAGGCGCGCCATCTCGACGGGCGGACGTGACCGCGATTACCGCACGAGAATGTTCCTGAACTGCCAGGGGTCCTTCTTGTCGATGTCTTCTTCGAACAGGCCCGGACGGCCATCCAATGGCGTCCAGTCGGTGTAGTAGCCTTTGACCGGGCCGAGATAGGGCATCTGCACCTCGAGGCAGCGGCGGTAGTCCATTTCGTCGGCCTCGACGATACCTGCTTGCGGGTTCTCCAGTGCCCAGACCATACCCGCGAGCACGGCGGAGGTGACCTGCAGACCGGTTGCATTCTGATAGGGTGCGATCTTGCGGGTTTCTTCCACGGATAGCTGCGAGCCATACCAGTAGGCATTCTTCTTGTGGCCGTAGAGCAGAACGCCAAGCTCGTCGATGCCATCGACCAGTTCGTTCTCGTCGAGCACATGCTGGACCGGCTGCGCCTTGCCTGCGGCGCCGAACATTTCATGCAGGGAGAGAACCGCATCGTTGCATGGGTGATAGGCGTAATGGCATGTCGGGCGGAAAGTCACCTTGCCCTTCTTGTCACGCATGGTGAAGTAGTCGGCAATCGAGACCGACTCGTTGTGGGTGACGAGGAAGCCGTATTGTGCGCCGGGCGTCGGGCACCATGTGCGCACGCGGGTGTTTGCGCCGGGCTGCTCGAGAAAGATCGCGCATTTCGGACCCTTCTTCTGCTTGCGGGCGTTCTTCGGCATCCATTTTTCGTGCGTGCCCCAGCCCAGTTCGGCTGGTTGCAGACCTTCCGAGATGAATCCTTCCACCGACCATGTGTTCCAGAACACGTCCATCGGCTTCGGCTTCTTGGTGCGCTGGGTGTCGCGTTCGGCAATGTGCACGCCCTTGACGCCGAGCTTTTTCATCAGCTTTGCCCAACCCGCGCGGTCGCCCGTGTCCGGCTCTGCGAACTTCACCTTCATATCCTTGGCGAGATTGACCAGCGCCTGTTTCACGAACCATGACACCATGCCCGGATTGGCACCGCAGCAGGAGACCGCCGTGGTCCCGCCGGGGTTCTTTTTCTTCTCGGTGCGCACGGTCTCGCGCAGCGCGTAGTTGGTGCGGCTGGCGTTGTCGGTCCTGGCGTCGAAATAGAAGCCGAGCCAGGGTTCGACGACGGTGTCGATGTAAAGTGCGCCGATCTCGCGGCACAGCTTCATGATGTCGAGCGAAGAGGTATCGACCGACAGGTTGACGCAAAAGCCTTGGCCGCCGCCTTCGGTGAGCAGGGGCTTGAGAAGCTTCCTGTAGTTCTTTTTCGTGACCGCTTTCTGGATGAAGCGGATACCGCGTTCGTCCAGCAGTTTCTTGTCGGTATCGCTGGGGTCGATGACGACGAAGCGTTCGGGATCGTATTCGAAATGGCGTTCGATTAGAGGAAGAGTGCCGCGGCCGATGGAGCCAAAACCGATCATAACGATGGGGCCTGAAATCTTTCCGTAGCGTGGCCAATCTGCCATTTCGGGGATCACCTTTGCTTTTGGGGAATCTGGTTCAGTTGACGGGAGGCTGCGTGAGTTGCGCAAGTCGTCTGCGGGCCGAGAACTCCGCCATGGCGATGCCGCCGATGACCAGTACAAGGCCGATGGTCTGATAGAGTTGGAATTTCTCGCCAAGAATCAAGACCGCAAGTGCCGCACCGAACACCGGAACGAGATTGAAAAACAGTCCGGCGCGGTTTGCGCCGATCATTGCGATGGCACGAAAATAGAAAACCTGAGCGATCATCGACGGGAAAACGGCGACGAAGATCACAACGCCTGGCGTGATCCAGGTGGCAGCCGGATAGCGGCCCGATGCAATATCGAACACCATGCCGGGAAACGCGAAGATTGCCGCCGACAGCGCAAGGCCGAACATGAACACCTGCCAGGGCATGTCGGGCTTGTGCCGCAGGGCAACCGAATAGGCGCTGTAGATGAACACAGCCAGAACCATGATCGCGTCGCCGATATTGATATCGAGGGCGAGCAGTGCAGCCGGTTCGCCATGGCTGACGGTCAGCAAGACGCCGATCATCGACACAAGGACACCCAGCCCCTGGAGCATCGTGATCGGCTCGCGGTAGATGATGTAGGTCAGCAGGATGATGACCATCGGCATGCCGGCCTGCTCGATCGAAACGTTGATGGCCGATGTGAAATGAAGCGCGCCGTAAAGCAAGGCATTGAACAACGCAAAGCCCAGCGCGCCGCACAGGGCGATATAGCGCCAGCGCCGGCGCAGGACGGGCATCGATTCACGCAGCAGCGGCCGGGCCAGGAAATAGAGGATTGATGCCGCCCCCATCCAGCGCAGCGCCGTCAGGGTGAGAGGCGGAACGGAACCTGCCGCGAGTTTGCCGGCAACCGCGTTGGCGCCCCAGAACAGCGTCGTCAGCACCAGCAGCAAATAGGGATGCGAAAGAACCCCTCGCGATGGTGGCATATTCGCTGACATTTGGATGCGTCCGTATCGGGAGAAGCCTATTGCTGCTTCCTTGCGCTATCGGTTGTGCGGGCTCGTGTAAACCCTGATCGAAAAAGCTCGGAAAAACGGGCTCATGCGTATTCGCTTTTGCCGGACAATATTGTTAATGTCCGCCGCCTTTTCATATATGGCGAAATCATTTCGGCCGGTCCGGTCTTCGGGGCGGCAAGGAAATGTGCGGCGGCGCGAGGGAGCAACGGTTTTATGGCGAACGTGGTTGTTGTCGGATCGCAATGGGGCGACGAGGGCAAGGGCAAGATTGTCGATTGGCTCTCGGAGCGCGCCGACGTGGTCGTGCGTTTCCAGGGCGGACACAATGCCGGGCATACGCTTGTCGTCGACGGCACGGTCTACAAGCTCTCGCTGCTACCCTCCGGTGTTGCGCGCGCCGGCAAGCTGTCGGTGATTGGCAACGGTGTCGTTATCGATCCGCATGCGCTGGCCGAGGAGATCGAGCGGCTCAAGGGGCAGGGCGTCGCGATTTCGCGCGACAATCTGCGCATTGCCGACAATGCCTGCCTGATCCTGTCGGTTCACCGCGATCTCGATGGCCTGCGTGAAAACGCCGCTTCGGCGGGATCGCGTATCGGCACGACGCGCCGCGGCATCGGCCCGGCCTATGAGGACAAGGTGGGCAGGCGTGCGATTCGTGTCATGGACCTGGCCAACATGAAGACGCTGCCGGGCAAGATCGACCGGTTGCTGACCCATCATAATGCCCTGCGGCGTGGTTTCGGCGAGCCCGAGATCGGGGCCGATGCGCTCTTCACCGAGCTTGAAAGCGTTGCCGAGCGGCTGCTGCCCTATGTCGATACGGTGTGGAAGTTGCTCGACGGCTATCGCCGCGAGGGCAAGCGTATTCTCTTCGAAGGTGCGCAGGGTGCCATGCTCGACATCGATCATGGTACCTATCCGTTCGTGACGTCGTCGAACACGGTCGCCGGCCAGGCGGCAGCCGGGTCTGGTCTGGGGCCGGGTAGCGTCAACTTCGTCCTTGGAATTACCAAGGCCTATACGACGCGCGTCGGCGAAGGGCCGTTTCCGACAGAATTGCATGATGCGACCGGGGACCGGCTGGGCGAGCGCGGGCACGAGTTCGGAACCGTGACCGGACGCAAACGGCGCTGCGGCTGGTTCGATGCCGTGATGGTGCGTCAGGCGATGATCACCAGCGGCGTCAGCGGGATCGCGCTTACCAAACTCGATGTGCTGGACGGGTTTGACGAGCTGAATGTGTGCGTGGGCTATGAGCTCGACGGAAAAGAGATCGACTATTTCCCGGCCTCTCAAGGGGCGCAGGCACGGGTTAAGCCGGTTTACGAGACGCTTGAGGGCTGGAGCGGCAGCACGGCAGGCGCACGCTCATGGGCCGATCTTCCCGCCCAGGCCGTTAAATATGTCCGGCGTATCGAAGAGCTTATTGGCGCACCTGTTGCTATGCTTTCGACAAGCCCGGAACGTGAGGATACCATCCTTGTTCATGACCCATTCCGGGACTAGGCTAAAACACAAGCGTCATCGGTAGCATGGCGTAGAGTTACAACAAGAGTAGATCAGCGTAATCGGACATGACTGACTTCAATTCTGTTCTGCGCAAAGCAATCGGTAATCTTCCGGAGAATACCGTTGAGGCGCGCCGCCAGCTTTATGCCCGTGCGGAGACGGCGCTTGTCGCTCAGCTTCAAAAGGCAGATCCGCCGGCAGATCCCTCACGTGTCGCACAGATGCGCGAGAACCTGCGCGCAGCGGCCCGCAACATCGAGGCGGAGGAGAGCGGGTTACGGCCAAAGACGCAGGCGCCGGCTTCTCAGCCCGCAGCGGCGCAAAACGGGCCCGCAGCACCACAAGCTCAACCGGCACCCCAGGCGACAGCCCCGGGGTTCCGGCCGAGCATTCCGGGATCCCCCGGCTATGTGTCGCCGCTTCGCAATCGGAACGAGGCTGCACAGCCTGCTCCACCGGCTCCTGCGCCTCAGATGGCGGCGCCAGCTCCTGCGGCCATGCCGCAGGCACCGGCTCCAGCACCAGCTGCACCGGCTATGCCCGCACAGCCTGGGCCGGTCATGAATGAAGCCGTTGATGCGGGCTATCAGGCTGACGCTGCGGTAGGTGGGACAGGCTTTGGTGATATGGCCCAACCGCAGCAGGATGTTACGCGGCCTCCGCCGCCAGCATTCGACGATTGGCCGGAACCGGGTGCTTATGAACTCGAACCGCGCCGCCGGTCGTGGGGCTGGCTCGTTGCGCTTCTTGTCATTGGAGTGCTTGGTGGTGTGGGCTACTGGAAACGCGATGCAATCATGGAGGCGGCCCAGCCACTGTTGGCGCTGATCCAGCAGAAGGGATCCGATGATCCCAAGGTTGATGTGCGGCTGTCCGACGACGATGGAAAGCCTCAAGGCGATGCCCAGGGCGGCGATACGGCTCAGCCGGCCGGTCCGGCGTCCGAACCGCCTGTTGCGCCTCCTGCGGATGCCGTGATCGAGGCTCTTCTCGTAGAAGAGGGGGGAACGCCGCAGTCTCCGCCGACGGAAATTCCAGGCAGCGTTGCCTGGACACTTCAGCGTGAGGAGGGGGCGCCGGTCATCGAAGGGCGGGTCCAGATTCCATCACGTAACCTGACGCTCAGCGTAATGATCCGAAAGAATACCGACCCGGCATTCCCCGCGACGCATACGATCGATTTCGTGTTCACCGTGCCGCCGGACTTTGGCGGTGGAGGCATCAACAATGTTCCCGGGTTGCTGACCAAATCGACGCCGAAAGCACGCGGCGGGCCGCTTGCCGGCGAGGTTGTCAGGGTCGACGAGGGAATTTTCCTGATGGCGCTCCTTGCGGGGGAACTCGATGCGCCCAACAACATAGAGGCTTTGTCGACACAGCCATTCCTTGACGTGCCGATGGTCTATGCCGATGGCAACCGGGCGATAGTCACCATGGCGAAGGGGCCTGAAGGAGAGAAGGTTTTCTCCGAAGCTTTTGCCGAGTGGGGACAGCAGTAATTGAGCAAGGGTCTTATACCCTTGCCAGATGCCTGGCGATGCGTCAGATAGAAGCCTGAAATTGTTCCGAGGGGTGTCCTGTTTCCAGGACTGAGATGGCGTGGAGCCGAACCCTTTGAACCTGAACCGGATCATGCCGGCGTAGGGATGGGAACAGGGCGCAGACATTTCAGCAGCCTCGCCCGGAATCTCAGCCTCAATACTTACGGCATGGCCTGCTCGCGGGAGCGTGGAACCATGGGCGTACAGCCATCGGGCTGGAGCGGAGCGATGATCAAGGCCGCCGTATGGACGGGCGGCGTTGTCCTCGTCTGGTGGCTTGCGCATGCCGCTTTCAATCCGCCGGCCTATATTTTCCCCGGCCCGGCGGATGTGCTTTCCAGTCTCGTATTGCAATGGCGCTTCCTGCTTGCCCATGCCGGCATTACGCTCATGGAAATGGTGCTGGGATTAGGTGTCGGGGCCGTGCTCGGCGTTTCGACGGCCGTATCCATTGCGCTATTCCGGCCGGCCCGCCATGTGATTTTGCCCCTGCTTGTCGCCAGCCAGGCTTTGCCGGTTTTCGCCATCGCTCCTCTGCTCGTCATCTGGCTCGGTTTCGGTCTGGCTTCGAAGATCGCGATGGCGACGCTGATCATCTACTTCCCGATCGCTTCCGCATTCTATGACGGACTTCGCCGTACAGAGCCGCATCTGCTCGATCTTGCCCGGCTTTATGGCGCAAGCCCCGCGTCCACGCTGCTTGTGCTGCGCTTTCCCGCGGCTCTGCCAGCGCTTGCCTCGGGCTTGCGGGTGGCTGCCGCGATCGCCCCGATCGGTGCGGTCGTTGGCGAATGGGTCGGTGCCTCCGCCGGCCTTGGCTTTGTCATGCTGCAGGCCAATGCGCGGGTGCAGACCGATCTTGTCTTTGCCTGCCTGCTGATGCTGGCCGTTGCGGCATTGGTTCTGCGGCTGCTGGTGGAGTGGGCAACCCGCCACCTTGTCTACTGGGTCGATGAATTGCCGGCCTGAAACGCTTCTCCCTTCAAGGACCGAAAGGAACCGCTTCTCCCATGACGATGACAATACGCATCATTGCTGCCTGCCTGTTGCTGGCAGTAGGCACGCCGGCTCATGCTGCCGACAAACTGACATTGCTGCTCGACTGGTTCGTCAATCCCGATCACGCACCGATCATCGTGGCGCAGGAGAAGGGATATTTCGCCGACGCCGGTCTTGAGGTCGAGATTGTCCCGCCAGCCGATCCGTCCGCACCGCCGCGGCTGGTGGCTGCGGGGCAGGGCGACATCGCCATATCCTATCAGCCGAGCCTGCATCAGCAGATCGGTAAAGGGCTTCCACTGGTGCGCATAGGAACCGCTGTGGAAACACCGTTGAACACCCTTGTTGTACTGGCTGACGGGCCAGTCAAATCCATCGCTGATCTCAAGGGCAAGACCATCGGCTTCTCGGTCGGCGGATTCGAGGATGCGCTGCTGAAGATGATGCTGTCGCAGGAAGGTCTTACGCTTGATGACGTCAAGCTGGTCAATGTCAACTTCGCGCTGTCACCGGCACTGATCGCGGGGCAGGTCGATGCGGTGATCGGAGCGTTCCGCAATTTCGAGCTGACGCAGTTGAAGATCGAGGGACACGAAGGTCTGGCATTCTACCCCGAAGAGCACGGCGTTCCGGTCTATGACGAACTGATCTTCATCGCCCACAAGAACCGCGCAGGAGACGAGAAGCTGAAGCGGTTCATGGAGGTGATCGAACGCGCGACGATCTGGATGACCAATCACCCCGATGAAGGGTGGGGACTGTTCAAGGCAGCCCATCCCGACCTCGACAATGAACTGAACCGTCAGGCCTGGATCGACACCATGCCGCGCTTTGCCAAGCGTCCCATGGCGCTCGATGAGGCGCGCTACGAGCGCTTTGGCGCATTCATGAAGGCGCAGGGGCTGATCGGCGAAACCGTGCCGGTTTCCGATTATGCCGTGGTGTTGAAGTAGTGCGCGCAAAGCGCATTCGAGAAAAAGCCGGGCGCTAGCAGCGCGCCCGGCAAGTCTTGGGGGTCAAACTTTCGGGAGGCGTTTCGTTTACGTCAGGCGGCGCGGACAGTCTTCAGATTCTCGATTTCGCCACGGGCCGGATAATCCTTGGCCAGAACGAAATCGATTGCGCCGAGAATGTCGTCGAAATGCGGGCGGGCGAACGGCATTGTCTGCACCGAAGCGAAATAGACGGAGTTGTCGGGCTTGATCAGGAACAGGCCCGGTTCGCTGAACAAGGCCGGTTCTTCGATGCCGATGGATGTCTTGCCGCGGCCAGCGGAAATGTAGAGCCCCCACTGCCGGGCCGTTTCGAGGCCGAGACCGTATCCAAGGCACAGCTTGTCGAGCTTCCAGTCTTCGGCTGTTTTGGCGGCACGTTCGGCATCATCGGAAGAAATTGCGATGACCTTCACGCCGCGCTTGTCGAATTCCGCCAGCTTGTTCTGCAGATCGGAGAGTTGCTTGCGGCAGATCGGGCAGTGCAGCCCGCGGTAGAAGACGACAAGCGTGAAGTTCTGCGGCCTGCTGTCGGCAAGTTTCCAGGAGCCGCCGCCCACGGTCGGAACATTGAGGTCAGGTGCCTGCGTGCGCGGTAGAACGGGTTGAATATCGGTCATCGGAATGCTCCCGGTGAATATTGCTCATGTTCAAAGGCCAAAGCGCTGTCAAACGCTCCGGCTCAATTGAACCTAGGGAGTACGGCTGATCGGGGAATATGGTCAGCAATCACATTCCAGTGACTGGAAGCCCGGGTAGGATGCCGCTCAGGCTGCACCGTGCGCGATTGCGGCGACGGGGCGTTCCAGTTTGCGGGAGGCTTCCCGGACGGCCTTCTGAACTTTCTCGAAGGCACGGACCTCGATTTGCCGGACCCGCTCGCGGCTGACGCCGAATTCCTCGGAAAGTTCCTCAAGCGTCATCGGCTCTTCCGACAGGCGGCGAACCTCGAAGATGCGGCGTTCTCGGTCGTTGAGCTTTTCCATCGCCTCGGCGAGCATCTGGCGGCGGATGTCCAGTTCCTCGTTCTCGGCCAGCATGGTTTCCTGATCATCGCTGTCGTCGACCAGCCAGTCCTGCCATTCCGAGCCGGCATCGGCATCCGCGCGCAGTGGCGCGTTGAGCGAGGCATCGCCACCGAGGCGGCGGTTCATCGAGATGACTTCTTCCTCGTTAACACCAAGACGGGTGGCGATTTCGCTGACCTGCTCGGGGCGCAGGTCGCCTTCCTCCAGCGCGGAAATCTGCCCTTTCACCTTGCGCAGGTTGAAGAACAGCTTCTTCTGGTTGGCGGTAGTGCCCATTTTCACCAGGCTCCACGAGCGCAGGATGTATTCCTGGATCGCGGCGCGGATCCACCACATGGCATAGGTCGCCAGACGGAAACCCTTGTCCGGTTCGAAGCGCTTCACGGCCTGCATGAGGCCGATATTGCCTTCCGACACGATCTCGCTGACAGGCAGGCCATAGCCGCGATAGCCCATGGCGATCTTTGCGACCAGACGCAGATGGCTGGTCACGAGCTGGTGGGCAGCGTCGCGGTCGTCATGCTCGCGCCAGCGCTTGGCGAGCATGAATTCCTGATCCGGCTGGAGCATGGGGAATTTGCGGATCTCGTCGAGATAACGCGAAAGTCCCCCGTCGGAACTGATTGTCGGCAAAGCCGCAGCGGCCATGTCGTCTACCCTCGTCCTTGGCGCTTTGCTTTTTAGGCCCCGTTTCCGGCAGCCTGATTGGCAAAACCCGGTACACAAGCCACGATATATGGGTGCGTCGCTTGTTTGGTGCAATACGTCCGGTTCGTATTCGGTTATGCGAACCGGTATTCGTATCATTCAATACAATTCTGCCGAAAGAACGGCAGGCTTCAATTTGTCAGGTGTCAAGTTCAAGCAATTTCTGCAGTTTCGCCATTTCTTCCGGCAATTCCGACTCAAAACGCATCGTTTTCCCGGTTTTCGGGTGTGCAAATGCCAATAGACGCGCATGCAGGGCCTGACGGCCGAGATTTTCCAGCGCCTGGCGGGCTAATGGGCCGAGTAAGGCGGATTTGGATTTGAAGCCGGCTGCATAAACCGGATCGCCAAGCACGGGGTGTCCGATATGGGCCATATGCAGGCGGATTTGATGCGTCCGGCCGGTTTCGAGACGGCATTCGACCAGCGCCGCGACAGGTTTGCCGCCTGCTTCATAGGCGGAAAGTTTTTGCCAATGGGTGATGGCATGCCTGCCGCTTGAGCGGACGGCCATTTTCCTGGCGTTCGAGGGATCACGGGCGACCGGTGCATCGATCGTACCCTGCGCGCGATCCGGTACACCCCAGACGAGCGCAGTATAGGCGCGCTCCAGCGGGCCTTCGCGGCCATGGTCGGCGAATTGCGCGCTCAGCGTCTTGTGGGCTGCATCGTTCTTGGCAATCACGAGGAGACCGCTGGTTTCCTTGTCGAGACGGTGGACAATGCCGGGCCGCGCGACACCGCCAATGCCGGACAGGCTACTGCCTGCATGGTGCAGCAGGGCGTTGACGAGTGTTCCTGACGCGTTGCCGGCGCCCGGATGCACGACGAGGCCCGCCGGTTTGTCGATAACGATCAGGTCGTTGTCCTCGTAAACAACATTGAGGGCGATGGCTTCGGCCTGCGGCTCGGCGGGCGCCGGCGGGGGAATGATAACGGTTACAGATGTTCCGGGCGCCACCTTGCGGGAGGGATCGCTGACCGGTGCACCGTAGATGCTGACCTGGCCCTCGCGGATCAGCGCCTGAAAGCGGGCGCGCGAGATGTCCGGGCAGGCAGCAGCCAAACCGGCGTCCAGACGCACAGGCTTTTCGGCTTCGGCGGCGAGGGTCAGTTCACGTGTTTCCATCAGCGGGATTTAACACTGCTGGCGAAGAACCGCGAGCCATGCGGCAATCATGGCTTGATCGAAACCACAGAGCGTGCTTTGCCAGCGCCGCGCAATGTTTGAGAGAACCGGCACATGGCCACGACCCGCAATGATGACGAAGAAGCTCCCCTCGATCCCGCGGTGGAGCGGGTGCGTGCGAAGCTTGCGCGGCTGGTGTTGTTCTCGTTCGGCACCATGGCGTTGGGGCTGGTCGCGTTGCTGCTGGCCATCCTTTACAAGCTCGGGACATTTGGCGATACGGCCGACAAGCCGGTTGATGCCGTTGCCGAACTGCCCGCTGGCGCGCAGGTCATTTCCTCAAGCGTGTCGGATGATACGCTTGTCGTCACCGTGACGCTGCCGGGCGGCGCGCAGGAGGTGCGGATGTTCCGTATTCCCGGCGGCGAACCGGTTGGCCGGGTGCAGTTCACCGCTCCGGCCCAGTAACGCTTCACGGGTCTCTTGCAAGCGTTTCCATGAACCGTTATATCGGCGGTCCGCGCGATTACGCGCCGCTAGTGGAGCGAATTTGACGTTTGGTCTCCATCTGCAGCAAGCCTGTTTCCAAACGTCAAATTCAAAAGCTCCACTAGAAACAAATATGTTGCTAGTGGTTCTTTGATTCCAACATTTGCACTTGAGTGTGCTGTACGTGAGATGCAAATGTTGGAATTGAACCACTAGTGCTCCCATCGTCTAGCGGTCCAGGACGCCGCCCTCTCACGGCGGAAACAGGGGTTCGATTCCCCTTGGGAGTGCCAATTCTTTTCGCTCACGGCAGTTTCGCTTGCGCTCAACGCCTGCGCGGGCGCGCCGGAAAGCCGGCGACGCCCAGTCGGGCTTGCGAAACCTTTGGTTTCGATTTTCTATCTTACACCAGGTTGCTTGCGGTCACGGCTCCGATGGAGCGGCCAAAAAATTGGCCGGTCGCGCAGTTGCGCTCCGGATGCGGGCTTACACTCAGCATCTTGAGCGATGCAGTAGCCCCCAAGCCGCGCTTTGCGAGACGGGCTGCCGCGTCTAAAGTCCCTCACCAATGCGAATGACAAGGGTTCAAACCCTGAGCACTGGGAGGAGATAAGCCGCAAATGGCAAAACCTTGCATCATCACCGTCGCGATCACCGGCTCAGTGCCGCGCAAGGAGAACAATCCCGCGGTTCCGATCACGGTGCCGGAGCAGGTTGAATCCACCCATGAAGCCTTTGAGGCCGGGGCGACGCTGGCGCACGTGCATGTGCGCAACGACGACGGTTCGACCACATCGGATCCGGAAAAATTCGGGCGCCTGAAGGAAGGTATCGAGAAGCATTGCCCCGGCATGATCGTGCAGTTCTCGACCGGTGGGCGCTCGGGGCAGGGGTCTGAGCGCGGCGGCATGCTGTTCCACCGACCCGACATGGCGTCGCTGTCGACGGGGTCGTGCAATTTCCCGCTGCGTATCTACGAGAACCCGCCTGAGCTGATCGAGGATCTGGCGGCGAAGATGATGCAATATGACATCAAGCCGGAGATCGAGGCGTTCGACCTTTCCATGCTCTACCAGGCGATCCGGCTTTGTGAGGAAGGCAAGATCAAGGCGCCACTGCATGTCCAGTTCGTCATGGGCGTGAAGAACGCGCTCCCCGTTGTGCGCGAAGCGCTGGAGTTCATGGCAAGCGAGCTTCACAGGCTGATGCCGGCTGCGACATGGACGGGGGCGGGGATCGGCAAGGACCAGCTCACCCTCAACAAGTGGTCGCTGGAGCTTGGCGGGCATTGCCGAACCGGGCTTGAGGACAATATCCGCTTCGACAAGACGCGGCTTGCCGCGTCCAATGCGGAACTGGTGAAGCGCGTCGCGGAGATGTGCGGCGAATACGATCGCAGTGCTGCAACTGTGGATGAAGCACGCAGCCTTCTCGGCTTGCGTCCGGCTGCTTGAGGATAAATGAAATGGATTACCGCACGCTTGGCCGCTCCGGCCTGAAGGTTTCGCCGATCTGTCTTGGCACGATGATGTTCGGTGGACGCACGGAGGAAAAGGACGCCGTCAAGATTATCGACCATGCCCGCGACAACGGCATCAATTTCATCGATACGGCCGACCAGTACAATGTCGGCGTTTCCGAAGAAATCGTCGGCAGGGCGATCAAGAAGAAACGCGATTACTGGGTTCTTGCGACCAAGCTCGCCAATCCGATGGGCAAGTCGGTCAACCGGAAAGGGCTATCGCGCAAGTATGTGTACGAAGCCGCGCATGCGAGCCTGAAGCGGTTGAAGGCCGATTACGTCGACATCTATTACCTGCACAAGGAAGATCATGACACGCCGCTGGAGGAAACCATCGGCGCCATGGCCGACCTGATGCGGGCAGGTAAGGTGCGTTACATCGGCGTCTCCAACCATCGCTCGTGGCGCGTGGCGGAGATCGTGCGCATCTGCCGCGACCTCGGTATCACGCCGCCGGTGGTCAGCCAGCCCTATTACAACGCCATGAACCGGATGCCGGAGGTCGAGCACCTGCCGGCCTGCAAGCATTTCGGCCTTGGCGTGTTTCCTTATTCGCCGATGGCGCGCGGCGTGCTGTCCGGCAAGTACCTGCCTGGTAAACCGCCGGAGAAGGGCACGCGCGCGGAAGCCAAAGATCCGCGCATGATGCAGACGGAGTGGCGGCCGGAATCGCTGGAGATCGCGCAGACGATCAAAGCGCATGCCGAAAAGCGCGGCATTACGCCGGGCCAGTTCGCCGTTGCCTGGGTGCTCAACAACAAGCTGATCACCGGCACGATCGCCGGGCCGCGGACCTTTGCGCAGTGGACCGATTATCTCGGTGCGCTGGACTACACGTTCACAGCGGAAGACGAAGCGCTGGTCGACAGCCTTGTTCCCGCAGGCCATCCCTCGACGCCGGGCTATACCGACCCGGCCTATCCGCTGGAAGGCCGGATCAGCCGCGCGGGTGGCTAATCTTTGAACAGCTTGAGGAAGTGGCGTTCGCCCTCAGGTGAAAAGATCACCACGCGCGACCCTTTCTGCCGGCTGGCCCATCCAAGGCTGTAGAAACGGTCAAGGAGTGCTGTTCCCAGCGAGCCCGCGAGGTGTGACTTACGGGCGCTCCAGTCGAGGCAGGACCTGCATAGCGGGCGGCGCTGCCGGGTCAGGGGGGCGATGTCTATGCCGAGCTGGCTTGCGAGATCACGGCCGGAAGCGCTCAGATGGATGTCTTCGCCGTCACCTTCCAGTGCGCCGCGCCGCAACAGGGAATCGAACATCATGACGCCCATGTCGCCGGCGAGATGGTTGTAGCAAACGCGGGCCTTGCGCATGGCTTCATCGCGCGGGCCGGTGCGGGTTCGCAAGTGCCCCTGTCTTGCGGCGAGGCCCATCATCGTTTCCAGGAGATGGCCGACGTCGGGTCCTGACAGGGCATAATAGCGGTGTCGGCCCTGCTTGCGCTGGGTCAGCAAGCCGGAACCCTCGAGCTTTCCCAGATGGGAGCTTGCGGTCTGTGATGTGATACCGGCTTCCGCCGCCAGCTCGCTCGCGGTCAGCGCCTTGCCGGACATCAGGGCCAGCAGCATGTTGGCGCGAGCCGGATCGCCGATCAGATTGCCGAGCAGGGCGATATCAGGACCTTCTTTCATACTTCGATGGTAATCGAAGCATTGATGCTTATCAATGTGTCAAACGGACTCATCCGAGCAAGGAGTCCGTCATGATCACCTGTTTTATTCGCTATCACATCGACCCTGCCAAGAGAGAGCAGTTCATCACCTATGCCCGCAATTGGGGCGAGGCCATTCCGCGATGCGGAGCGGAGCTGGTCGGCTATTACGCGCCGCATGAGGGCTCGGCGACGCTGGCATATGGCGTTTACAATGTCGGCAGCCTTGCGGAATACGAAGCCTACCGGGAGCGGCTCGCAGCCGATCCGGCAGGGCGCGAGAATTACGAATTCGCCCGGCGCGAGCGCCTTATCCAGCGCGAGGACCGGGCGTTCCTGAAGCTCGCATCGTCCGGGGTCGTGTGCTGACATGAAAGCGGATACTCGCTTCGGTGTGGAGCTTGCGCTGCTGGCTTTGCTGGCGCTGCTTTGGGGATCGTCGTACCTGTTCATCAAGGTTGCGCTTCGCGATATTCCGCCGTTCACGCTGATCGCCATCCGGGTCACCATTGCCGCGATCTTCCTGCTCGTGGTGATGCGTTGGCATGGACTTTCGTTACCGCACGGCGGGGCGGATTGGCGCAGGCTTTTCATCCAGTCGTTCTTCAACAGCGTTGGAGCCTGGACGGTTCTGGCCTGGGGGCAGCAATACATCAGCAGCGGCCTTGCCAGCGTCCTCAACTCGACGTCGCCGCTGTTCGTGTTCCTGATCACGTTTGCGGTGACGCGCCACGAACCCGTGAACGGGCGCAAACTGGTGGGCGCGCTTGTGGGCATGACAGGCGTCGTGCTTGTCATCGGACCGCAGGTGCTTTCCGGCATTGGTCTTCAGGCCGCGGGTTCCGTAGCCGCTCTGACCGGGGCGCTGCTCTATGCGGGGGCGGCGATATACGGCCGCAATCTCAACCATCTTCCCGCAACGGTCACGGCGGCGGGAACCATGATCTGCGCGTCGCTTTGCCTTGTGCCGGTTGCAATCGTTCATGACAGGCCGTGGACGCTGGTGATCTCGCCGCCCTCGGCTGCGGCCGCGGTCACGCTGGCCGTGTTGTGCACCGGCGTGGCGCTGCTGATCTATTTCCGGCTTGTGCGGACGCTTGGTTCAATGGGCGTTGCGAGCCAGAGCTATCTGCGTGCCGGGATCGGCGTTGTGCTGGGCATCATCGTTCTTGGGGAAAGCTTCGGCGCGATGGTCGCGGCGGGGCTTGCATGCGCCATCATCGGCGTCGCGCTGATCAACATGCCCGTCCGCGAACGGTCCGGCTTCACCTCTGCCGGGCGATGAAGCGCTTGAACGCCTCGAGCGTCTCGTCGCTGACGTGATGCTCGATGCCCTCTGCGTCGATACGGGCGGTGTCCTCGCTGACGCCAAGTGCCCTCAGGAAGGCTTCCACGGTTTGATGGCGGGCACGGCTTTCGAGGGCCAGGAGCTGGCCGCTTTCAGTCAGGAACACACCGCGATAGGGGCGCTGTGTCACGAGGCCTTCGTCGGCAAGGCGTTTGAGCATCTTGGCGACGGTCGGCTGCGAGACGCCGAGATGGGTTGCAATGTCGACCTGGCGGGCTTCGCCATCGCGGCCGATGAGGTCTGAAATCAGTTCGACGTAATCCTCCACCAGCGCGCTGCGGCGTGCCTCGCGCACGTGGCGGAAGCCTTCCGAGTGGGTCTCGGCGTCCGGCAATGAATGCGTTGCGGCCCGTCTTGGCATGCGGTTCTTTCGCGTTTCCTCAGGTGTTTGAAATGATTGTCCCTGCAATTCAGAATCATAGCAAGGGCTTAAATCTGTACATTGAGTTGATACCCTAAAGCCGCCGCATCTGACAAGGTTCTATGAAATCAAGCCTATTGCCATTAAATTAGCCTTTGCTATATTTACTGATATGCCATCAGGAAAAGCAACATGAGCAGCTGCGGTTTGAGTGTGCGAATTCTCGTTCTGGCGGGGGTGTTTCTCGCTGTTCTGACTGTCTCGCCGCCGATCGCTTCCGCGCGGGAAAAGCTGCATGTGGTGACGACCTTCACCGTCATTGCCGATATGGCGCGCAATGTCACGGGCGATGCGGCGGATGTTGTCTCGATCACGAAACCGGGTGCGGAAATTCACCGCTACGAGCCGACGCCGCGCGATCTTGTCCGCGCCCATGGCGCCGGTCTCATCCTGTGGAACGGCATGAACCTTGAGCTGTGGTTCGAGCAGTTTCTGTCCAATCTAGGCGATGTCCCCGCCGCCACGCTCAGCGATGGCGTCACCCCGATCCCGATCAGCGAAGGAGGCTATGAAGGCAAGCCAAACCCGCATGCATGGATGTCGCCGGACAATGCGCTGATTTATGTCGACAACATCCGCGATGCACTGTCCGCGCAGGATCCGGCCAATTCGGCCATCTATGCCGCCAATGCCGAGGCCTACAAACAACAGATCACCGACACGATCGCGCCGCTCAAAAAGGCAATTGCGGGGGTGCCGGAAAAACAGCGCTGGCTGACGACCTGTGAGGGTGCGTTCAGTTATCTCGCCCGCGATCTCGGCATGAAGGAAGTTTACCTGTGGCCGATCAATTCCGACCAGACCGGCACGCCGCAGCAGGTGCGCAAGGTGATCGATAGTGTACGCGAGAACGCCATTCCCGTCGTCTTCTGCGAAAGCACGGTCAACACCGATCCGGCCGAACAGGTTGCGCGCGAGACAGGCGCGAAATATGGCGGCGTTCTGTATGTCGACAGCCTGTCGGAAGCCGATGGCCCGGTGCCGACCTATCTCGATCTGCTCAAGGTCACCACGGAGACGGTGGCCAGGGGGCTGACCGCGGCAACCAACTGAATGGTGCAGTAAAGAGCAGAGCAGAACATGGATGCCTTGTCCCGCATCGAGATGAAAGACACAGCCCAGGCCGGGCTATGGGCGCGCGATGTCACTGTGACCTACCGCAATGGCGTCACAGCGCTGCGCAAGGCGAGTTTTGCCATACCCTACGGCACCATCACTGCTCTCGTCGGCGTCAACGGTGCGGGCAAGTCCACCCTGTTCAAGGCGATCATGGGTTTCCTGCCGCTTGGCGAAGGCGATATCGGCATCCTTGGCGAGAGCGTCGGTACGGCGCTGAAGAAGGGGCTTGTGGCCTATGTGCCGCAAGCGGAAGAAGTCGACTGGTCGTTTCCGGTGCTGGTCGAAGACGTGGTGATGATGGGGCGCTATGGACGCATGGGGTTCCTGCGTATTCCGTCCGCGACGGACCGTGAAGCCGTACGCCAGGCGCTCTCGCGCGTCGGCATGCAGGATTATGCCAAACGCCAGATCGGCGAATTGTCCGGCGGGCAGCGAAAACGGGTTTTTCTGGCCCGCGCGCTTGCGCAGGACGGCAAGGTGATCCTGCTGGACGAACCGTTCACTGGCGTCGACGTGAAGACGGAAGCCGCCATCATCAGGCTGCTGAAGGAGCTGCGCGACGAAGGCCGCGTCATGCTGGTCTCAACCCACAACCTCGGCTCGGTACCGGAGTTCTGCGACCAGACGGTGATGGTCAAGGGTACGGTGCTGACCTACGGGCCCACCGCGATCACCTTCACCCGCGAAAACCTGGAAAAGGCCTTCGGCGGTGTGCTGCGCCATTTCGTGCTCGGCGGCTCCGACCTGCACGACGATGACGATGCCCGCAAGGTGACGATCCTCACCGATGATGAGCGTCCCTTCGTCATCTACGACGACGAGACCAAGACGCTTTCCGACAAGATGCAAGCGGACGGGAAGCGGTGATGGACGTTCTGCTGCAACCGTTCGCATACGGCTATATGACAAATGCGATGTGGGTCAGCGCGCTTGTCGGCGGGGTCTGCGCCTTCCTGTCCGCATATCTGATGCTCAAGGGATGGTCGCTGATTGGCGATGCGCTAAGCCACGCAATCGTTCCCGGCGTTGCTGGCGCCTACATGCTCGGCCTGCCGTTTGCGGTCGGCGCTTTCCTGTCGGGTGGTCTCGCCGCAGGCGCGATGCTGTTTCTCAATCAGCGCACGGGCCTGAAGGAAGACGCCATCATCGGTATCATCTTCACGAGCTTTTTCGGCCTCGGGCTGTTCATGGTTTCGGTGTCGCCTGTGCCGATCGATGTGCAATCGATCATCCTTGGAAATATTCTCGCGATTTCCCCGTCCGACACTTTGCAGCTCGCCATCATCGGCTTTGTTTCGCTGGCTGTGCTGCTGGCAAAGTGGAAGGACCTGATGGTGGCATTCTTCGATGAAGACCATGCCCGTTCCATTGGCCTCAATCCGGACCGTTTGCGCCTCATCTTTTTCGTGCTGTTGTCGGCGTCCTGCGTCGCGGCTCTGCAAACGGTCGGTGCGTTCCTGGTCATTGCCATGGTCGTGACACCGGGCGCCACCGCCTATCTGCTGACGGACCGTTTTCCGCGGCTGCTGGCAATCAGCGTTGCCATAGGTGCCGCGACAAGTTTCGTTGGCGCCTATGTCTCGTACTTTCTCGACGGCGCGACAGGCGGGATCATCATCACGCTGCAGACGTTGCTGTTTCTCGGCGTCTTCGTGTTCGCGCCCAAGCACGGGCTGCTTGCCGCACGCCGACGTGCTGCTGACGCAATCGCGAGTGCGAAGTGATGGAGTTCGATCTTTTCACCCCGTTTCAGTTCGGCTTCATGCAGAATGCGTTCTGGATCGCGCTGCTGCTGGCACCGCCGACAGCGATGCTGTCGTGCTTCCTGGTTCTCAAGGGATGGTCGCTGATGGGAGATGCGATCAGCCATGCGGTTCTGCCGGGGATCGTCATCGCCTATATCATCAACATCCCGCTGATCATCGGCGCGTTCGCCGCCGCGATGACCTGCGCGCTGCTGACCGGCTACCTGAAAGACAATAGCCGGGTCAAACAGGACACCGTGATGGGCGTGGTGTTCTCCGGCATGTTCGGCTTCGGCATGGTGCTCTACACCAAGATCAGGACGAATGTGCATCTGGAGCACATCCTGTTCGGCAATATGCTGGGTGTTGATGCAGGCGATTTGTGGATGGCGGGCTCTGTTGCGCTGGCGGTCACGCTGATCCTTCTCTTCAAGTGGAAGGATCTGCTGCTGCATGCGTTCGATCCGGCGCAGGCAAAGGCAACCGGGCTTGCGGTGCGTGTCTTGCACTACGGGCTTCTGGCCATCCTGTCGCTGACGATCGTTTCAACGCTGAAGGCGATCGGCCTGATCCTGGCGATCGGCCTGCTGATTGCGCCGGGTGCGATCGCGTTTCTCGTTACGCGCCAGTTCAGGCACATGATGGTGGTGGCGGTGATCGTCACGATCATCGCCACGACCGGGGGCGTCTATGCGAGCTTCTGGATCGACAGCGCACCCGCACCGACGATCATCCTGATCCTGGCCGGCACTTTCGTTCTCGCATTCGTGTACAGACAGATGCTCAACATGAGCCGAGAAGCGGCAACCGGTGCCGGCAATCTATAAGGATCAGTGCCTGGCGACCTGACTCTGCAGGGCGCGGATACGCTCGGCCAGCGAACGCGGCGAGTTGTCGTCATTTGCCGGCTCTGCCGTCGCGGCGACATCCTTGGCCATGGTGGCAATTTCCCCGTCTTCGCCATCAAGGGCAGTCGTCAACGTTACGACTTCGGCGGCAAGATCGTTCAGACGCTCCCGCAGCAGCGCGTTCTCGCGTTTCTCGACTTCCCATTCCTTGTCGGAACCGGACGGGGCGTTGGCCCCTGTCGCAACCGCTCCGCCGGGCGCGGAAGGCCGGGATGTTTTGCCGGACTGCTTGACATCGGCCATTGCGCGCTTGAGCTTTTCCTCGGCGCGGACGCGGCTCTTGTTCGCGGAGGCAAGCTGGGCAGCGAGCCGGCCGGCTTCCGAGTTGCGGTCGGTCATCGACTTCTGGATGTCGCCGATTTCCTTTTCCTTTTCCTTGACCATGGCCCGCTCCGCATTCAGGGCGCGCTTCATGCCGGCGATATTGGCATCGACCTCGGCAATGGTCTTTTCCTGCTTTTCGATCGACTGACGCAGGCGGCGGAGTTCTGCTTCGCGCGCGGACAGATCGGCTTCGCGTTCGGCAAGCGTACGCTCCAGGCGGCTGATCTTCTCGTCACGATCAAGAATCTTCTTGTCGCGCTTGCCGATTTCTTCCTCACGCTCGGAGATCGTCGCGTTGAGAGCTTCAACGCGGGTCTTCAGGGCCACGACCTCGACACGCCGGGTATCCGATTGCGTCGACAGTTCGGTGAGTTCGGCTTCCTTGCGCGACAGAATGGCTTCGCGTTCGGCAAGAGTGGTGTCCTTGGCCTCGATCGTCTTGTCGCGCGAGGCGAGGGATTTTTCCTGCTTGCCCAGGCGTGATTCCAGGCTGTCGATACGCGCCAGCAATTCTTCTTCCGTGCGCTTGCGGTTGGTGATCTCAACCTTCTGATTGCGGATCATCTCGTCGCGCTTGCCGATGTCGGCCTGGTGGCGTGCCGTTTTTTGCTTCAGCTCGTCGATCGAGCGCTCAAGCTTGCGCGCAGCCATGGCGAACTCGGCCCGCATCTGGTCCTTGTCAGCCTGAATTTCGCTCATCGACACGGGCAGAGCGCCACGAATACGCCGGCCTGTGATCTTGGCCGCGCGCCGCCAGATGGCGGGAATCGACAACATTGCGATGAGCCCGGCGGTGCAAAACCCCAAGGCGAACAACATGACCCATTCGATCATCTGAACTTACCTGTCACTCGAGACGCCACACATTTCTTGCAGCCCGCGCCATCAAGCGGCACGTGCGCACAACGTGGGGCATCCTGACATGACGGAAAGGAAGGCGCCAGATTAACCTTTCATCAAGGCTAACGCGTGCTGCGCCGGCAAACGAAAACGGCCGGCGCAAGGCCGGCCGTTTGTTCCGACAGGAGCGGATTTAAATCAGAAGGGGTTCCAGGTCGGGTGAGCCGTCAGCTTCAGATAGCCAACGTTGGCACCCAGCCGCGCGCCAATCCCTGACCGGATCGGCGCCAGGATGACGTTGTTGTTGCCGAAGAACGAAACGCCGAGGCCGGCAATCATGTAGGCCGAGCCGTTGACCCCGCCGTAGTACTTGTAGAGTTCCGGAACGGAGGGGAGATTGTAGACGAGCATCATGGTGCGGCTGCCTTCGCCGCCGAAGTCCCAGCCGATCGAGGGGCCTTGCCAATAGACGCGGTGCATGCCGGCGTTCTTGGTATAGAGCGTTCCCTCGCCGTAGCGCAAACCGGCAACGATCGCGCCACCGCCTTCTTCGCCAAGGACATAGCCGTTGGGGCGGCCGGCCTGACTGAAGCAATACTCGACGGTTTTGGCCAGGCCTTTGGAGACTGCGCCGAAGAAGCGATGGCCAGCGTCAACGATTTCGTCCGACGAATATGTGGCGTTCGGATCGGCAAACTGGGCAAGCGCAGTAAGGGGCGTTGCGGCCGTGGCACCGGTAGCTGCAAGGCCGGACACGAAAGCGCGGCGGTTCATCATTGAGGTTTACTCCGAATTCAGTACGCGTGCGGCGCTTCGGCAACCCCGTGCAGCACTTCGCGGTTTTTTAACGCGGGATACTGCAGGATCGGCTGTCAGGGCCGCTATTGCGGAGCAGTATGGTCAGGATGTGGTTAACAAAATGTCGGCAATCCGGCGGAATTCCGGCGCTGTCATTGTACAGCGCATAGTCGTGCTGGCAGTGTTGCTGGCAGGTGGAATGTCATGCGCGCTCGCCGCCGGCGATGGTGCGGAATCCGGACCGGCAAACATTGCATCCTCCAGACCGACACCGGTTTCCGTGGATGCAACGACCGGTTTTGCCATATCGGGTTTTGATCCGGTTGCTTATTTCACCGAAAGCCGGGCGCGTCCTGGTGTAGGCACCAAGGAACTGCGCTGGAACGAAGCGGCATGGCGGTTTGCCAATTCCGGGAATCTCGATGCCTTCAAGCTGCACCCGGAGACCTATGCGCCGCAGTTCGGAGGGTTCAGCATCGTTTCCCTTGCCCGTGGCCAACTGGTCGAAAGCGACCCGGAAATCTTCGTGATGCACAAGGGCAAGCTGTATCTCTTCTACTCTCTGCAGCAAGCCGTTGTTTTTGCCGAAGCGCCTGACGATTTTGTCGAAAAGGCCGAAATTGCCTGGCGGCGTATCAACCGGTTGCCGGACCCGCCTCCGCCGCCACCAAAAGAGGTGGTCAAATCCGTGCCGAAGGACCAGCCGGGCGTGGATATATTCGGTCTGTCGAACTGATCAGCCTGCAAGCACGGACATGTCCGGTGCCTGAGCCCGGGCCCATGCAACAAACGAGGGATTGGTGTAGTGGCCGGGGTTGCGGCCATAGGCGAAGGGTGCGCCATCCATTCCGACAACGCATCCGCCTGCCCCGCGCAAGACCGCGTCGCCGGCGGCTGTATCCCATTCCATGGTTGGTGAAAGGCGCGGGTAGACATCCGCGTCGCCGCGCGCAAGCAGGCAGAACTTGAGTGCGGAACCGGCATTGGTGCTGTTTGCGACGCCGAGTTTTTCCAGGCTTGCGACTGTCTCGGGGCTGAGGTGCGAGCGGCTGGCGACGGCCGTCAGTCCGTCTGCCGGAACCGGGCGCACGACGAGCTTGCGCCAGTCTGAACGTTCCGGCAGCCGGGCAGAACCGGCCGGATTGGTGATATCGGCTTCGTGCGATCCGTTTACGGCATCGGCAAAACAGATCCAGCCGCGATCATCGCGCCATGCCGGTGCGTAGACGACGCCGGCGACAGGCGTGTGGTTCTCGATCAGTCCGATATTGACAGTGAATTCCCCGCGGCGGGCGATGAACTCGCGCGTGCCGTCGAGCGGGTCGACAAGAAACAATGTTCCTGCGTGATCGGGGATGCGCCCGGCAGATACCGCCTCTTCCGCTACCACCGGCACCCCTGGAAACTGCTTTGCCAGCAGATCCGAGATGATCACTTCGGCCTTGCGGTCCGCTTCCGTGACAGGCGAGCGGTCGTCCTTGTGCTCGACATGAACGGATTTCGAATAGACATCCAGAATTTCCCGCCCGGCCTCTGCGGCAATCATTGCAAGTTGCGCGGCCGTATCCGGGCGCTGGCTGTATAGCGGCGTCGCAATCATCAATTGTCCTGTCTGCTTGGCAGTGTGGGGAATCGCATTGTATCAACTTGTCATCGATTCGCGGGAGTTCGGCGCGTAGTGCCGGTTTGGAAAAGCCACTCACTTCGGAGAAGGATTATCATGAGCTCAGCCACAGCGCCTGGACCGATGGAACTTGCTGCGTTGCTGACCAGTAAGGTCTGTCATGACCTTATTAGCCCGGTAGGCGCAATCAACAACGGTCTTGAGGTGATGGCGGACGAAAGCAATGCCGACATGCATGATTTCGCGCTGGACCTTGTGACCAAAAGCGCGGAGCAGGCAAGTTCCAAACTGCAGTTTTGCCGCATGGCCTACGGGGCGGGCGCGTCGGCGGGAAGTGAAATCGATCTTGGCGAGGCCGGGCAGGTGGCGCGCGGCTTCATCGAAAGTGACCGCATCAAGCTCGTCTGGAACGCACCTGCCGGAGCGCTTGCCAAGGACAAGGTGAAATTGCTGCTGAATCTGGTGACGATCGCGGGGACCATCATTCCGCGAGGCGGCGAGATTAGCGTTGGCGTTGATACCGGCGCGGGAAC
This sequence comes from Rhodobiaceae bacterium, assembly GCA_020637855.1. Classification (GTDB taxonomy): domain Bacteria; phylum Pseudomonadota; class Alphaproteobacteria; order Rhizobiales; family Tepidamorphaceae; genus JACKJK01. The sequence continues at coordinate 48,756 of JACKJR010000009.1, forward strand.
TCTTGATATCGCAGCGCGCGGAACCAACGCCAAAATTCCAAGCGGCGTCACGGATCTTGTCGCGGGCAACGTTCCGGAAACGGGCATCGATGCCCACTCCATCCAGCCTTACTATACAAGCCTCGTTGCGCAGGATGCAGGTCTGTCGGTTTCATTCGAAATGGGTGACGAGGCTTGCATGATTGCGGCCCGCCCAAGCTAAATTCTCGTTACGGTAGATAGTTTTACCTATCCTAAACGGCGTCGAGCACTGAAAGCCATCCTTAACTCTTTGCCTGCAAACTCCGGTCAATACCAGCATATGCTGCAGTCATTTCCGGGTAGTGGGTTTGGGGCATGGATGATCTACTGAGTGAATTCCTTACCGAGACATCTGAAAGCCTCGACGTTGTAGACGTCGAGTTGGTGAAGTTCGAACAAGAGCCGAACAACGCGCAGATTCTCGACAACGTTTTCCGCCTTGTACATACGATCAAGGGCACGTGCGGATTTCTTGGGCTGCCGCGGCTGGAGTCGCTGGCTCATGCCGGAGAAAGCCTCATGGGCAAGTTCCGTGATGGCGCGCCGGTCACCCCGGATGCAGTCTCCCTGATCCTGAAATCGATTGACCGGATCAAGGAAATCCTGGCCGAGCTTGGCAATACCGGGGCCGAACCGGAAGGTTCCGATGACGATCTTATTTCCGAACTTGACCGGATGTCGGAAGAAGGTGCGCGGGCGATTTCGGGCGAAGCTCCTGCGGAAGTGAAAGCTGAAGCGGCTCCGGCGGATACAGAAGCTGAAGCCGAGCCTGCTGCGGAAACGGAAGCTGGCGAGGACAAGGCGGAAGGCGAACTCGTCTATCAGGTTCTTGAACGCCCGTTGAAGCCTGGCGAAGTGTCCCTTGATGAACTCGAGCGGGCTTTCATGGAAGCCGAAGGCCCCGACCTCAGCGTGGCCGAGCCGGCTGAAGCCAAGGCACCGGTTGAGGAGAAGAAAGCAGAGGCAAAGCCCAAAGGCCCTGCCAAGGGTCAGGAGGCGCCGGTCCAGCAGGCTTCGCTGCGCGTCAATGTCGAGACGCTGGAACACCTAATCACGATGGTCAGCGAACTTGTTCTGACCCGCAACCAGCTTCTTGAAATCGTTCGCCGTCACGAGGATTCCGAATTCAAGGTTCCGCTGCAGCGGCTGTCGAACGTCACGGCCGAGCTGCAGGAAGGCGTCATGAAGACGCGCATGCAGCCGATCGGCAATGCGTGGCAGAAGCTGCCGCGCATCGTGCGCGATCTTGCGCAGGAACTGCACAAGGATATCGAGCTTGACATGGTCGGTGCGGAAACCGAGCTCGACCGCCAGGTTCTCGAACTGATCAAGGATCCGCTCACCCACATGGTGCGCAACTCGGCCGACCATGGCCTTGAAAACACCGAGGACCGGGTCGCAAAGGGCAAGTCGCCGAAGGGACTGATCCGCCTTTCCGCCTATCATGAAGGCGGCCACATCATCATTTCGATCGCTGATGACGGGCGTGGCCTGAATGCCGCCAAAATCCGTCAGAAGGTCATCGAGAAGGGGCTTGCCACCGAGGCGGAGCTCGAGAAGATGTCGGAATCGCAGATTCAGCGGTTCATTTTCAATGCCGGCTTCTCCACTGCGCAAACAGTAACTTCCGTGTCCGGCCGTGGCGTTGGCATGGACGTGGTGCGCACCAATATCGAGTTGATCGGCGGCAATATCGACCTGAAGTCGGTTCAGGGTGAAGGCACCACCTTCACGATCAAGATTCCACTGACGCTTGCCATCGTTTCGGCATTGATCGTGGAATGCGCCGGCCAGCGCCTCGCCATCCCGCAGCTTGCTGTTGTCGAACTGGTGCGCGCGCAGAGCAATTCGGAACATCGTATCGAACGCATCAAGGACACGCCTGTGCTGCGGTTGCGCAACAAGCTGCTGCCGCTGATGTCGATGCGGGAAATTCTCGGCATGGGCGCAGGGCCTGATGTCGAGACGATGATGGAAGGCGAGGACGAGGAAAGCGGTTTCATCGTCGTCATGCAGGTCGGCGGCAACATCTTCGGTGTTGTCGTGGACAGCGTCTTCCACACCGAGGAAATCGTCGTGAAGCCGATGTCGACGATGTTGCGCAACATTTCGACGTTCTCGGGCAACACCATTCTGGGCGATGGCTCGGTGATCATGATCCTTGACCCCAACGGGGTTGCGAACATGTTCTCCGCCGATGTGGTCGAAGCGGTTGCCAAGGATGCCTCCGATACCGAGGAGCGCGGCAATGTGCGCGAGCTCACCAGCCTGCTGCTGTTCACGGCCGGCAGCGACGAGCCGAAGGCGGTTCCGCTGTCGCTTGTCACGCGGCTTGAGGAGATCCCGGTCGAGAATATCGAACGCTCCAATGGCCGGCTGCTGGTGCAATATCGTGGCAGCCTCATGCCGCTGGTGTTCGTCAATGAGCAGGTTCAGCTTCGCGAGACCGGCACCCAGCCCATGCTCGTGTTCAGTGACATGGGCCGCTCGATGGGGCTCGTCATCGACAGGATCGTCGACATCGTGGAAGACGAACTTAAGATCGAGGTTCGTTCGGCTTCGCCGGGCATTCTCGGATCGGCTGTCATCAAGGGGCAGGCCACCGAGATGATCGACGTCGGACATTTCCTGCCGATGGCTTTCGACGACTGGCTGTCCCGCCGCGAAATGTCCCAGGACGCGCTGAACAAATCGATCATGCTTGTCGATGACTCGGCCTTCTTCCGCAACATGCTGACCCCGGTGCTGAAATCGGCAGGCTATGCGGTCAAGAGCTTCAGCAATGGCCGTGAGGCGCTGGCAGCACTCGAGGCTGGTGAGGAATATGATCTCATCGTCAGCGATATCGAAATGCCCGAGATGAACGGCTTCGAGCTTGCAGAGCGAATCCGCTCCAACAAGGCCTATTCGAGCGTGCCGGTGATCGCACTGTCATCGCACAATGCGCCGGCGTCAATCGAACGCGGGCGTCAGGCAGGGTTCCTGGACTTTGTCGCAAAGTTCGATCGCCAGGGCCTGCTGGCTTCAATCAATGAAATCCGCGAGCAGAATACGGGAGCGGCGGCATGAGCGACTCCATGATCCAGGGCGAAGCCACCGGCGATAACCGGGAATACATCACTGCCATGATCGGCAAGCAGCTTTTCGGCATGCCGATCGATGAAGTCCATGACGTTTTCATTCCGCAGAACATGACGCCGGTTCCGCATGCACGCAGCGATATTGCCGGAGTGCTCAATCTGCGCGGGCGCATCGTCACGGCCATCGACATGCGACGCAAGCTGGGATTGCCAGACCGCGAGGACGGTGCAGTGCCGATGGCTGTCGGTATCGAGTTCAAGGGTGAATCCTACGGTCTGATCATTGACCAGGTCGGTGAAGTCATGCGTTTGCAGCCGTCCTCGGTCGAGGCGACGCCAGCAAATCTTGATTCGCGCTGGGGAGAGATAGCAAACGGCGTATGCCGGCTCGAAGGGCAGCTCATGGTGCTGCTCGATGTTGAAAAAGTTCTGGCCATGAGCACGGAAACCATGGCCGCGTAAGGGTTTTGGTAGCCTTAGGTTTGTAGGCTGCCATGAGTAGTTGTGTAATTTCAGCGTACGGGGATACCCGATGAAGACTTGTCTCGTCGTCGACGATTCCAGCGTCATCAGAAAAGTGGCGCGCCGGATCCTTGAAGATCTCGGGTTTGTTGTCAGTGAAGCCGAGGATGGCGACACGGCTCTTGAAGCCTGTGCGGAATCCTTTCCGGATGCGATCCTTCTCGACTGGAACATGCCGCGTATGGACGGCCTGTCGTTCCTGGAGAAGGTGCGTGCCCTGCCGGGAGGAGATGCCCCGAAAGTGGTCTTCTGCACCACTGAAAATGACATCGGCAAGATTGCCCGCGCGCTGCGTTCGGGCGCCGATGAATACATCATGAAGCCGTTTGATCGGGAAATCGTGGAGGCCAAGCTGCTTCAGGCCGGCCTGATCGCCTGATCACATCCTGCGCTTCATAAATAACGCATTTTCAAAGGCATCTCACATTGAAGGTAGAACACCCGGTGAGCACACTTGCACCCTCTCTCGCCAGACCGCCAGCAGCCGATGCCGATTCAATCCGGGTCTGTGTCGTCGATGATGCTGTTGTCGTGCGTGGCATGGTTTCCCGCTGGATCGGCGAAGAGGCGGGTATCGAGCTGGTCGGCAGCTACCGCAACGGGCGCGTCGCAGTGGAAAGCGTGGCGAAGGACAAGCCCCACGTCATTGTGCTCGACGTTGAAATGCCCGAGATGGATGGCTTGACCGCGCTGCCGCTTCTGTTGAAAGCCTGCCCCGGCGTGCGGATCGTGATGGCTTCGACATTGACCCGGCGCAACGCGGAAATCAGCCTGAAGGCGCTTTCACTCGGAGCTGCAGACTATGTTCCCAAGCCGGAATCCAATTCCGGCGTGTCGACGTCGGGGGATTTCCGGCGTGAACTGATCGACAAGATCCGTGCTCTTGGCGCGCGTGCGCTTGGCCGTACGGTTGCTCCGAAGCCGGCCGTTCCCGGTGTGGCGAGGACACCAGCCGTTGCTGAGCGTGCTGCGCCGCCAGCCGCCGCGCCGGCCGGTGACGGACCCATCGTGCATCGCCCATTTTCACGGACCACCCCGGGTATCCTGATCATCGGGTCGTCGACAGGCGGACCGCCCGCGCTTTCGCAGTTGTTCGGCGCGCTCAACAGCGACGTATGGCGCCGTGTGCCTGTTCTCGTCACGCAACATATGCCGGCAACCTTTACGGCGATCCTGGCAGAGCATTTGACCCGTGCATCACGCATTTCGGCAGCGGAAGCCGTTGATGGCGAGCGGGTTGTGGCTGGCCGCATCTATGTGGCGCCCGGTGGCAAGCATATGGTGCTGAGCGGTTCGCGGCAGGCACCCGTGATAAAGTTGACCGATGATGCGCCGGTGCATTTCTGCAAGCCGGCCGTTGATCCGTTGTTTGAATCCGTTGTGCCGCTCTACGGCCCCTCGACGCTTGCGGTCGTGCTGACCGGCATGGGTTCGGACGGGGCGGCAGGCGCAGTCCGAATTGCCGATGCCGGGGGAACGGTATTGGCACAGGACAAGGAAAGCAGCGTTGTCTGGGGCATGCCGGGTGCCGTGGCACACGCCGGAGCAAGCGCAGCGTTGCTGCCGGTTGGCCGTATTGCTTCGAAAATCAATGAACTGGTCATGGGAGCGCGTGCGTGACACCTGCGGATTTTTCTTTCCTGCAGTCCTTTCTGAAGGCCCGTTCCGGACTCGATCTGGCCGCCGATAAGCAATACCTGATCGACAGCCGCCTGAACCCGGTCGTGCGAAAGCGCCAGCTTGGTGATCTTGCGAACCTGGTGCGGATGCTGAAAGCGGGTGGTGACAAGGCACTGGAAGCCGTGGTGGTCGAAGCGATGACCACCAATGAATCCTTCTTTTTCCGCGATAAGACGCCGTTTGATCAGTTTCGCGAAAAGATCGTGCCCTCGCTTACGCAGTCGCGTGCTTCGAGCCGCAAGTTGCGGATCTGGTGCGCTGCCGCTTCGACGGGGCAGGAACCCTATTCCCTGGCCATGATCATCAAGGAAATGTCGGGAACGCTTGCAAATTGGCGTACCGAGATTGTCGGCACGGACCTTTCAGGCGAGGTTCTGGAAAAGGCGCGCGCGGGCCTTTACAGCCAGTTCGAAGTCCAGCGCGGCCTGCCGGTCCAGATGCTGGTCAAGTATTTCGAGCAGCAGGGCGAGATGTGGCAGCTTAGTCCGGCGATCCGGGCGATGGTTCAATACAAGACCTTCAATCTGCTCGACAGTTTCTCCGGCATGGGGCAGTTCGACGTCATCTTCTGCCGCAACGTGCTGATCTATTTTGATGCGCCGACGAAACGCGACGTGCTCGCGCGTATGGCGCGTCAGCTTGCGCCAGATGGCTTTCTGGTTCTCGGGGCGGCTGAAACAGTGGTTGGCCTGACCACGGATTTTGCGCCGATGGAAGGCGGACGCGGTGTCTATCTTCCAACGGGCAATGGCGTTGCCGCGCAGCCGCAGCTCAAGGCCGTCAATGCGGCGGGTGTGACAAACTCGGCGATTGCGCCGGGCATGCCGGGTGCATCTGCCGCACCTGCCAAACCCGCAGCCTCGAATGTATTGCCTATGACGCCTGCGCGCATTCGCACCTGATAGCTCCTCGAGTGGATGCAGGAAAAGGCGGCAACTCGCTGATATAAAATCAGTTTTCGAAGTTTTGAGAACAAGGAAAACCCCGCGATCCGATCTGGACCGCGGGGTTTTTCTTTATCCCCGACCCCAATGCCTGATGTGATCAGGCGGCCATCTCGTCGTCGGGATCGCGAAGCACATAGCCGCGTCCCCAGACGGTTTCGATGTAATTCTTGCCACCGGTCGCCGTTGAAAGCTTCTTGCGCAGCTTGCAGATAAAGACGTCGATGATCTTCAGTTCCGGTTCGTCGATGCCGCCATAGAGATGATTGAGGAACATCTCCTTGGTAAGCGTCGTGCCCTTGCGCAGCGAGAGCAGCTCGAGCATCTGATATTCCTTGCCGGTCAGATGCACGCGCTGGCTGGCTACCTCGACGGTCTTGGTGTCGAGGTTGACGGTCAGGTCACCGGTGGTGATGACCGACTGGGCGTGCCCCTTGGAGCGGCGCACGATCGCGTGGATGCGCGCAACCAGCTCGTCCTTGTGGAACGGCTTGGTCATATAGTCATCGGCGCCTACGCCGAGACCGCGAACCTTGTCCTCAACGCCGGAATTGCCCGACAGAATGAGAATCGGTGTCTTGACCTTGGAAAGCCGGAGCGTCTTGAGGACTTCATAGCCGCTCATATCCGGAAGACCGAGATCCAGAAGAATGATGTCGTAGTCGTAGATCTTGCCGAGGTCGATACCTTCCTCGCCCAGATCGGTTACATAGACGTTGAAGCTCTCTGACTTCAGCATCAATTCGATGCTTTGCGCTGTCGCGCTGTCATCTTCGATCAGCAAAACCCGCATGCCTAAAATCCCTTCCGCTGCCTATCCTGGGCGAGGCCCCCACCGGATTTTCTTCCAGTGCCCCTGCCTGCCGCGGCTTGCGAATCCAATTGTTAACGCCCAATGGTTAACAAAAGCTGATTCGCGTCAAGCTTTGGCTTACACTTTCTCTTGCGCGAATCACCGCAGGACACTGAAAAAACGACAGAATTCGCCTTTGATATGGTTAACAAAAAACTTTAAGAGCGAGCCCTAAATGATTCATCGGACTCATCGTTTACGGCATCTGGATACCGGTATTGAATCGGCAAACGAGGTTTACCGGCCCTTAAATTCTCAGGCCCAGTATTTTCGAGGCTCGTAAACGAATGGTTACGGAAAAACTGCTTTCCGCTACGGAAGAACGCGCCGGCCCATATGGGGAGCGCATGCAAGCGCTGGGCGCAGATATAGAAGCAATCGGTGAAGTCGAGCTTTTCGGACGGGTTGCCGCGCTGCAGGGTCTGCTGGTGGAAATTGCCGGTCCGGTCCGGCAGATGCGCGTGGGCTCAAGGTTGAAAATCGCCGATAGCGATGCTCACAGCGTCCATTGCGAGGTCGTGGGTTTCCGCGGAGAACGCGCACTGGCTCTGCCGCTTGACCCGCTGGAAGGCGTGCGTATGGGGTGCCGCGCGGTCATCGAAGCCGGCGAGCCGGTCATCCGGCCCTCGAAGGGCTGGCTCGGCCGCGTCATCGACGGGCGTGGCATGCCGATTGACGGCAAAGGGCCACTCGTTCCCGGCGCGGGTTCATATGACTTGCGCGCCAAACCGCCGGCCGCGCATACGCGTCAGCGGGTCGGGGCGCCGATTGATCTTGGCGTGCGTGCGCTCAATACCTTCACGACTTGCTGCCAAGGGCAGCGCATGGGTATTTTCGCCGGTTCCGGCGTCGGCAAGTCGGTGCTGTTCTCCATGATCGCGCGCAACACCGATGCGGATGTTGCGGTGATCGGGCTGATCGGCGAGCGCGGCCGCGAGGTGCAGGAATTTCTGCAGGACGATCTCGGCGAGGAGGGGCTTAAGCGCGCCTGCGTCGTGGTGGCGACATCCGACGAGCCCGCCCTGATGCGACGTCAGGCCGCACTTATGGCGATGACACTGGCCGAATATTTCCGCGATCAGGGCAAGAATGTCCTGCTGATGATGGATTCATTGACGCGTTTTGCCATGGCGCAGCGCGAAATCGGCCTTGCCAGCGGCGAGCCGCCAACGGCGAAGGGCTATACGCCGACGGTTTTCACCGAATTGCCGCGATTGCTGGAGCGCGCGGGGCCCGGACCGAAGGGCTCAGGCATGATAACGGGGCTTTTCACGGTTCTCGTTGATGGTGACGACCACAACGAACCTGTGTCGGATGCGGTCCGCTCGATCGTTGATGGGCACATCGTGATGGAAAGATCGATCGCTGAGCGCGGAAGATACCCGGCCGTTAACGTTCTGAAATCGGTTTCGCGTACTATGCCTGAATCGTCGGCTGCGGAATTCAGGCCTGTCATCAAGCAGGCCCGCAATCTGCTCGCCACATATGCGGATATGGAGGAGCTGATACGGCTTGGCGCTTACAGGAAGGGGAGTGACCCTCTCGTCGATGAAGCGATTGCATTGAACGCACCGCTTGAGGCGTTCCTGAGCCAGGCCAAGGATGAAGCAACGACGATAGAAGAGGGCTACCGGACGCTTGCGGCCATTGTGGATGGCGGCCGGTCCCAAAGGGCTGATGAGTAAGGAGTGAGGCCATGAAATCGCGTGAGAGCCTGATACGCTTCAAGCGTTTCCAGGTTGACGAGAAGCGCCGCCATCTGGTGCAGATCGAGACCATGATCGCGGAGTTCCACCGCATGGCGGAGGATCTCGAGCGGCAGATCAAGGACGAGGAGACGCGTGCGGGCGTTTCCGATGTCGGGCATTTCGCCTATCCGACCTTTGCACGGGCTGCATCGCAGCGGCGCGAGAACGTGCTGGCGTCCGCCGGCGAGCTCGACGGACAGCTGCGGGATGCGCAAGACGCATTGGCCGAGGCAATCGAGGATCTGAAGAAGATCGAAATCCTCGAGGAACGTTCCGGTGAGCGTGAGCGCGTTGCAGAGGCAAAGCGCGATCAGGCAGACATGGACGCCATAGCCGGGAGGTTGGCCTTTCAAGGCTGACGACTGAAGCAAATCCAGGAAAAGTGGAAACCGGTTTTCCGTCCGGATTTACGTCAAGGCAAAGATAAGGAACCGTAAGGGCGATCCGTGTGCGCCAGGACGGCTCCTAGCAGCCAAAGCTTCACTTCGGGATGCGTGGCGGGGAAATGTTCCCGCTGCGCGTCTTCGCGTGCGTGAAATCTAAGCTATCCATTCTCGTCATACCCGGGCTTGACCCGGGTATCCAGGGCGGCAGGAACTTCCATTTGCCTCTGGATTGCCGGGTCAAGCCCGGCAATGACGAAGGAGCGGTTCTTGCGAGGTTGGCATCAGGAACCCGTTTCACCTCACGGCGTGATGCGGTGGGCGGCGAGGCGCTCGTAATAGGGGCGAGCCTCGTCGGCGATCCGTTGCAGGTCCGTCGGCAAGTCGGGCAGTGGCTCTTCTGTCGCCGCTGGCGGGGCGAAACCGGTCGATTGCTCGACCTGATGATACCAGTGCGATGCCCAGATGCCGTCGCTTTCATGGATGCCCGGCTTCCATGACAGCATCGCGTCATCGAATGCGATGCCTAGCCGTTCGCAGAGCTGCGCCAGCGTGGAACGCGGGTTGGCGCGGACGTCGCTTGCGGCGATGACCGGCGGCGCCTTTCCGAGCCTGTCGGCGACCTGGCCGAAAATCTCGGCTTGCGCGACGAAACCGATGTCGGTGAGTTCGACGCTCTCGCGTTTCACCACATAGGATGCCAGCACGCGCTCGGGTTCGCGGATCAGGAAGGCATTTTCCACTTTGTCAATCCAGCCGCGTGGCATGGAGGGGATCATGTGGTGGGTCATGTGCTTCTGGTAGAAAACGCTCTTTCCTTCCGGCAACGGACCAGACAGCCATGCCGCGACCTTGTCAGCATCGGTTTCCCCGTCAGCGATGATCTCGGCGCGCATCGGGTGTTCGAGCCCCGTGCGATCGAGATAGGCGGCGTAAAAAGGCTCATCGACAACGATTGCGTCCGCACGCGCGCCGAAGCTGCGCATCATCGCGGTGGAGATGTTGCGCGGGCCAGACCACATGGCGATGCGGGTTTGCTTGCCCATAGCATTATGCGCCCGGCCTGGTCAGCGAGCTTGCCGCAAGTGCCTTGTAGCGTTTCGACAGATCGCGCGTGACGGGGCCTGAATATTCGCCATCGGCGGGCATTTCGCCAATCGTGCGGCCATCGATCTCGCGGATGGGAACAAGGCCGGCAAAGGTGCCGGTGACGAATGCTTCCTCAGCGCTGTAGACGTCGGTCAGAGAGAAGCGCTTTTCACGCACGGTGTAACCGGCCTCGCGGGCAACCTGCAGCACGTTGGATCGCGTAATGCCGCCCAAGCAGTAGTCGCCGGTGGAGGTCCAGACCTCGCCCTTGCGGACAATGAAGAAATGCGTCGAGTTGCAGGTGGCAACGAAACCGTCCGGGTCGAGCATCAGCGCTTCGTCGGCGCCGGCCTTGGCCGCCTGAATGCAGGCGAGGATGCAATTGAGCTTGGAATGCGAATTCAGCTTCTGGTCCTGTTCTGCGGGGCCGGTGCGGCGCACGTGCACGGTGAACAGTGTGATGCCCCTGGCGCGGACTTCCGGCCTGGTTTCCTTGTATTCTGGAATGATGACGACGGTCGCGGGGCCGATGGTGACGCGCGGGTCCTGATATGGCGTGCGCTTGATGCCGCGTGTGACCATCAGGCGGATATGCACGCCATCGCTCATGCCATTGGCGGCAAGGCAATCGAAGATGCGTTTCGTAAGATCTTCGCGCGTCAGGCCGACATCCATGTCGATGGCCTTGGCGCCTTCGTAGAGCCGGTCGAGATGTGCGGGCAGAAAGGCAACGCCGCCATTCATGACGCGCAGGCCCTCCCATACGCCGTCGCCGAGGATGAAGCCTGAATCAAAGACGGAAACCACGGCCTTCTCGCGCGGTAGCAATTCGCCGTTGACGCTGATCAGGATCGAGGCGTTACGCGGGTCGTCTTCGTAATCGTGGGTGGAAGTCATGGTGGTCCTGAGAGATTGGATGCTGCATGACGCTATTGGCCGTTTCGCAGCGGTTCAAGCGTTGTCTTGCGGTTCAATCAGCGGCACATGCGGGGCAGCACTGCGCGGCAACAGGCCGGTCAGGCGCGGATCATCGGCAATCTCGATGGCCCGGCTGTAGGGTTCGAAGCCTGACTTGATGTAGAAATCCATCGCTTTGGGGTGATCGAAGTTGCAGGTGTGAACCCACATCCGTTTCGAGCCGCGCACGAAGCCTCGGGCGATCGCTTCTGCCATCAGGTAGCGGCCAAGTCCGCCACCAATGGCACCGGGCACGAGGCCGAAGAAGGCAAGCTCCACTTCGCCCGGCTCGCGGAAATCCAGTTCGAGGATGCCGATGTCGCCGCCGGCACCGGCCAGGGCGAAGGCTTCAACGTCCCGGTTATCGAGTGTGTCAGCGAGTTCTTCATCGCTCATCTGCAGCCGCGAATACCAGAGCCATGGGTTGCCGACAGTGCGGAACAGTTTGCGGTACCGCTCGATTTCTCCGCCTTTGATGCGTTCAAGCCCATAGCCGAAAGGGGCGCGCATCGGCGAGAAACCTGCTGGTGGCGCGAACATCTGCAGCAGGATCGCCACGTTGGCGATTTTGCCGGGCGGAATATCGGTGAGGCCATTCAGTTCAAGCGGGATGGTTTTCATGCCGCCTCATGCCGTTTGAACACGCATGTGGTCAAGGGGCTGAGGCGATCGCGATGATGATCGCGGCGATCACCGCCAGCGCGAGCAGTATGGCGCAGGCTGCGGGAATACGGGCCAGCCAGCGTGTGCCCGTTCCGCGTTCAAAGCGCTTTCCCGTCATGGCAATCACGATGGCAAGACCCGTTGCGACTGCTTGCCAGCCAAGGAAACCGAAAACGCGGTTCATGCCGCGCACGAAACCGTCGCCAGAGGGCGCAGTGTCGAAGAAGACCCAGAACGACCAGCAGAAAACCACTGCCCAGACCGCCATCAG